>NZ_JBDFLN010000002.1:0-30837 GCF_047237745.1 Brevundimonas phoenicis | reverse complement strand
TCCGGCAAAGCGGCGTCTCCGATCTGGATATCGAAGGCCCTCGCCCCGCTGATGACGAAAAGATCGAAGTGTTCTGCAACCAGGTTGCCGCTGCGGCCCTGATGCCGCGCGATCTGTTCCTCAAGGAGGCGTCGATCGCTGCAAAGGGTAATGGCCGGCACGAGTGGGACGATGCGACTGTGCAATCGCTATCGCTCACCTACGGGGTATCTCGCGAAGCGATCGTGCGTCGGCTGCTGACGCTCGGCCGAACGACGGACGCATTCTACAGGCGCAAGCGCGCTCAATATGCGGTCGAGTTTCAGCAACAGCGGCAACGCGAGCGGGAGAAAAATGAGGGCAAACCGATCCCGCGGAACATGCCACGCGAAACGGTGGCCGATTACGGCAAGCCTTTCGTGCGTCGGGTGATCGAGAATTATCACCTCGATCGGATCAGCCTCTCGGACGTGTCAGGATATTTAGGCGTGAAGGTTCGCCACGTTCCCGGCATTGAACAGCAACTAGGCTATCGCTGATGCCCGCTGCTGGCCCGCCGATCTACTGTATCGACACCAGCTCGCTAGTGCATGCGTGGCGGCGCGCCTATCCTCCGAAGCGGTTCAGCGGCCTCTGGAACGCCTTCGATCAACTCATTGACGATGGCCGCCTGGTCGCGACGATCGAGGTCTATCACGAGCTGAAAAAGAAGGATGATGAGATTTTCGAGTGGGCCAAGGTCCGCAAGGAATCCATGTTCCTCGAAATTGATGACGACGTGCAGGGCGAGGTCGTCCGCATCATGCAGACCTATCCGAAGCTGGTGGACACCGGCAAAGGAAAGTCAGGCGGTGATCCTTTCGTGATCGCCCAGGCATTGGCCGGCAATCCCCGCCTTGTGGTCGTGACGCAAGAGGCTGGCGGCACGGCCGATAAGCCTCGCATCCCGTTCGTTTGTGATCGGGAGGGCGTGCGCCACATCGATCTGCTGACGCTGATCGAGGAAGAGGATTGGAGCTTCTGATCGCAAGACGGAAACCGACAGGTCATCGGCGTCCGCTCCGCTCTACATGCTATGTTCGTATGCCATTACGCCAGAGTGCAGATTACCCGGCGTCCTGCTTCATAGGACACTGGTGACTGGTCCCGATCGGACTTCCATGTCCATGCGCGATCGGACGCTCACGTCCACACGGCAACCATTGAAAGTAGCGCACTTCCGACGGATATAGCGTCCATCGAGGAAACGCGAAATGACGAAAACGATCACGCCCATCACGCCGACCAAGGTCGTGCCGATCAAGCCCAAGGCTGACACGCGCAAGGCGTCGGAGAAGAAGTACGGCAAGCCGGTCATGGACCTGGGCTTTTGCATCGTGCCTTCGCTCCTGATGCAGGCGCAGGCCCGGCTGGGTATCAACCCGGTGCAGTTCAACATCATCATGCACCTGGCCGATATTTGGTGGGATGCGGCGCATCGTCCATGGCCCAAGAAGCAGCTCCTTGCTGAGCGCATGGGTATGAGCGAGCGTCAAATTCAGCGGCAGATTGCCGAGCTGGAAAGCGCCGGCCTGGTGCAGCGTGTCGAACGCACGCGCCCTGGCCGCGGCAAGACGAGCAACGAATACGATCTCTCGGGCCTGGTAAAGAAACTGCAGGCGCTTGAGCCGGAGTTCACCGAGATGAAGCAGGAGAACCAGAAGCGGCGCAAAAACGTCGCCCTGCCACAGCATCGCCGCAAGGCGTAGGTTCCAGGGGCGGGCCTCACCCGCTCCTGCGCCTCGTACATCGGGCAACAGCCCCGTCCATGTAGCAGCATGAACGGGGAGAGGTTTCCGAGGCTTGAACCGTCCGGGGCGGCTCGCGAGTGATCGCGGGCCGCCTTTTCTATGTAGCGGAGCAAGTGCTCGGCGTCATCCCTGCGCTAGGCAGCATTTCGCCATTGGCTTGGCGATCGCCGCGGCCGGAAGTTTACTACCTTCCGCACAGTGGCCCCTAGAGAGGGGCTTACGCCAGCCCGCTTGCCCCATACCTGGCCCTGGGGAGCATAGACCTTCTGCAGGTAGAAATGGTCGACGAAGCCCGGATCGGTGCCCTTCACGATGTATTTGGCGAGCTGCTTGTGCGTGTCCTCGCGCACGCCCTGCACAACGCAATCTGATGGGCCGCATTTGCCCTGCGCTTTCTCGATCCACCGGGGGAGCTTCGCCTCAAACTCGGCACGTAGGTCGTCGGGGACATGCAAGGCCCAATTGACGTGTGGGTGCGTGCCGCTCGGGTTCTCCATCGCGTAGATGTACATTGGAGGCACGATGCCGAGGCTTCGCTTCTTGGTCCGATAGTTGAGCCAATCGCGGTATTTGTGGCGGATCGCCTCGAAGATGGCTGCAGCTGATACCTTCATCGTCTCATGCAGGTTAATGACAATGTAGAGGTTGAGCGGCGACCCGATCTCGAGCGCATAATCGAATGCCCGGAAGACCGATTGTGTGACGCGCCGGTTGATGTGCTCGGATTGCCGGAGCGGCCTGCCTTCCTTCAACATTCTGGGCATGTCTTAGCCACCTATACCAAGATAGTGTGGTCGACCCTTAGCCCAAGCTGGCGAGCAGTGCTAGAACATTATGGCAACATCGGCCGATTATCAGCCGATAGCTGCTTTCGGGTCGATATGCGTTCTCGTGCTGCAGGTGTCGGCAACGCGATCGGCTTTGCCATAGATTTCAACCTGGCCGCCTTCGTTCCGCACTGTGCCGTTGACCATGCCGTGCACGATCGCCGTCGCGCCTGGCTTCACGATCAGGTCGCCTGTCACCATGCCGTGCAAGTAGAGCGTGCTACCAGCCTCAACGGTCGCCTCGACTGTAATCATCCCGTTCACGCGCATATTGCGATCGATAATGAAGGGGCCTTCGATCTTATCTCTTATGATTTGCAAGGCATCCTCCTACAGTAAATTCCCCTGCTCGGTCGCCTTTGGCTTGCCGGCATAGGGTGCGACGTTGATCTCCCCTGCCCGCGCTCGGGCCTGAGCGATGTCGTAGCGACATTGCATGTGAACCAGCTCCTCCATGCTTACCCCGAAAGCCTTCTCAAGCCGGATGGCCATTTCAGGCGAAAGGGCTGCATTTCCATTGAGGAGGTTTGAAAGGGTCGGTCTGGTCACGCCAAGCGCCTTTGCGGCCTCGCTCACAGTCAGCCCGCGGGGGTCAATAATGGCCGCACGAATATGTGCGCCTGGATGGACTAGATCACCATCATCGAGGGTAGTGCCTGGATCAGACATAGGATTTGCTTAGCAGGAAGTCGGTTCGGCGTAAAGTTACGCGCTACACTTACCCCCATTCCTTTGTTCGATTAGAACAAATTGGACCATTCCTTCGTCCCGACCTAGCTCCTGCGGATCGACGCGCACAGCGGCAGGCAAGTCCTGTAACCCCGAAGGGGCCGAGCTGGCAGGGAGCGAAGCGACCGAAGCGAGGGGACTTGCCAGAGCGAGCACGTTGATATGCTGGTGGCGTAGTCGGGAAAAGAAAGCATCGGCCTTCGGCCGATTCCATTTATGCCGCCTTCGGCGGCCCGCCGATTTCAGCGAAAGAGTCCGCGGCCTGGATTGACCAACCCGAAGCCATAAGGGCTTCCATCGCTTCAATATGGGTGCAACGCGAGAAAGGTGTATACACCTATACACGAATTTTCTCTATGTGTTATATAGTGTTAGAATCTGTGTTACGCCCGAAAAAACTAGCATTTCTCGTATTTATATCAAACGCTTAGAACGAACGCCGGTGGGTGATAACACGATAAACGGTGGGTGATAACACGATGATTGGTGGGTGATAACACGATGGGATGAGCCGTAGTTATCCACATGCTGGTGGGTGATAACACGAATGGATTTGCACCGGTGGGTGAAAGCACGATAGCCTCTCCTGGTGGGTGAAAACACGAATCAAGATGATCGCTCCCCTCTCCTGCCGGATCGCTATCCGCAGCAGGATTTTTTCGTCTGCGATATCTTCGATGCAGCTCCCAAGGGCGACATGGCTTCGATGGAGCACCCCATTTTCAGCGTCGCGACCAAACCCGATTTTAACAAGCGGGCTTATGAGCACGGCGATGCGATCTTGCGCGTGACGCCTTCCGGCAATGGGCTGGCTACAGTCCATGATCGTGATGTTCTGATCTACTGCATTAGCCAGATTATGGGCGCGCTCAATCAAGGCAAGAAGGTCAGCCAGGTTGTAAGGTTCAAGGCCTACGATCTCCTTGTTGCCACCAATCGTGGCACGGACGGCCGCGGCTATGAACAGCTCAAGGCAGCGTTCAAACGCCTGCAGGGCACACAGATAGAAACCAACATCACTACGGGCGGTGAAACACAGTGGGACGTGTTCAGCCTGGTCGATCGCGCCTCGATCATCCGCGAGAGTTTCGACGGCCGCATGATCGACGTGGAAGTGAAGCTCTCCGATTGGGTCTTTAATGCGATCAAGGCGAACGAAGTTCTGACGCTCAATCGCCGTTATTTCCGGCTTAGGAAGCCTCTCGAGCGGCGGCTGTATGAAATAGCCCGCAAACATTGCGGCTGGCCGGGTAAGCCGGTGACATTCGGCCTCGACACGATCCAAAAGAAGTGCGGATCGCAGTCGACTGCGAAGGAATTTAAGCGCCTCCTGAAAACGATCGCCGCTCAAGATGCTCAGCATAGCCATTTTCCTGACTACGCTTTGACGTTCGACGATGCCAAGGATCAGGTGACGTTCTCCCCTAGGCGTAAGGCCTTGGAGGCAGCGAATGATGCTGAGCGGCCACGGATTACCGACAGAGGCCGTGAAGGTGGCCGGCGCTTCGCCCCTGGATATGATATCTATGCGCTTGAAAGCGATTTCATGGCCTTCTGGCACGAAAGCGGCTGCAAGCCGCTCAAGAGTGCGGACGCGGCCTTCATCGGCTTCTGCAAGCAAAGAGCTAAGCGGAACCCGATGCGCTGATCTTCATGGGTGAAAGCACGATTGCTGGTGGGTGATAACACGATAAATGGTGTATACACTTATAACCCTATACACCCGCAAGGCGCGCTTTGCCCTTTTTCACGAAAAGGTCGTTAAGGGCTTCGGTTAGAAGGTTCTGCAGGGTTGTATCTTCCTCGGCCGCAATGATGCGGAGCTGCGTCGAATACTCCGGCGCGAAATGCCCTCCGATCAGCTTGGTCGACGCCCTGCTCGGCTTCGGTGCAGCCTTCGCCTTTCCGCTCCTGGTCGTCTCGCCGGCATTGGCGGCCGCTTTCACGGCGATAGCCTTGCGGGGCTTCGGCTGCGTAGGGGTTTCAGGCTCGGCGGCCGGGGCCGCCTTGGCCCGATCAAGCATTGCTTGCAGAGAGTTTCCGGCCATTCTTCACCTTCTCGTCTTTGTATAGGGCTATACGCGTATAGGTGTATAGCTTTTGAATTTCATCGGCTGCAGCGCCGTTGGGTTCAAATTCCTGCACGGCCTGGCCGGAACCTTGGGCGCGAAAAAAGGCCTTCCTGTTTCCGATCGTCACAGGACAGACAGCCGCGCCTAGCTCCTCGATCGCCGCGATAGCGTCGCGGGTTTCCTGGCCCTGGGGTGGGACAAAGGTCAGCACCACGGCAAATGGCTTCTTCTGCTCGCGTACCACATCGAGCGTATGCGTCATGCTCATGGTGTCGAACACGGCCGTCTTTGTCGGCACGATCACGAAATCCGAGTGCTTCGTCGCCTCGAAAGTCACGTCCCGCGCGACAGCCGCGCCGTCGATGATAACGAGGTCGGTGCCGGCGTCGGCACAGGCCTTAATCATCGCGCCAAGCCGGATTGGCTGAACCGAGATTACGGCCGGCGTTTCCTGGTTCCGAACGTCCTTCCAAAAGGAGGCCGTCGCCTGGGGATCGATATCGATGATGGCGACGCGCTCGCCGGCCTGTTCGGCGGCTACCGCGAGACAGGTGGCGAGGGTGGTCTTACCAACGCCGCCTTTCTGGGAAAGAACTGCTAATACCTTCATGGGAGTCCTATAGGTCTATAGGTGTATACACTTATAGACCTATAGGATCATGGATGCCGATTCAGGTCAAGCGGGAGAGGGACCGCCACGGCCGCGATCATTTGCCGCGGCGCGATCGGCGCTGCGGCCGATGCTGGCGTCCTTGTTAAAGGCGCGAAGTGCGTCGGTCATTTGCCCACGATCGCGCTCGCGATCGGCTTCGCGATCCTGCCGGCGATTGTCGGCTTGGCTCTCGGCCTCCTTGTGCCGCTCCTTCATGCTGGCGAGACGTTGATCGCGTTCCTGCACGATATCTTGGCGAGCGGCCGCATAGTCCGCTTTCACGGCCTCCTGCTGCATCTTGCGATCTGCTTTGTAGTTGCGGGCGAAATCCTGCCGCTCGCCCTTATGGACGCGGGAAA
Source organism: Brevundimonas phoenicis (assembly GCF_047237745.1). Lineage (NCBI taxonomy): Bacteria > Pseudomonadati > Pseudomonadota > Alphaproteobacteria > Caulobacterales > Caulobacteraceae > Brevundimonas > Brevundimonas phoenicis. The sequence goes on along the minus strand of NZ_JBDFLN010000002.1, from coordinate 24,429 downwards.
GGGCTTTCCGTGCCTCGTCGCGGCGTTTCTTCAACGTGCCGGTGAAATCCAGCATGACGGCGATCCGGCGAAAGACCTGGGATTCCTTCTTGGCGAGGTCGCGTCGTTCCTGCTGCTGGCGATCACGCAGTCGAGCGCGGGCAGGGGCATAGGCCTCGCGCGTGATCGCCGCGGCCGTTTTCTGCTCTGCCTTCTCCTGGTCGCGCAGCTCGCCAAAGCGGCCGCGATACTGGCCGATCAACCGCCGGCGCTCGAGCGTGCGTCGACGGCCGTCGACGGATAGCTCGCGCTCGAGCACCCGATCCTTGCCGCGCTGTTCCTTCTCCCATTTCGCCCAGGTGCGCGTCACCATGTCGGGCGATCGCACGTTGCGTTCGAGATTCATGTCGATGATCTCGGCATGACGCTCGAGCCTGGTGCGGCCCGCGTCGATCATTGGGTAATCGATCTCGCGGCCGCGGCCGTCCTTCTTCACCTTAGAAACCGGACGCTGCACATTGTTCTCGATGTGCTGCGCGCGTGGGCCGATATGGATCGTGGCCGTGCGCTCGATCCCTTGAGCCTCGAGCGTGCGGCGATCGATGCGGGCCTCATGGCCCGCCCGCTCAAGGTGGCTGTTGCAGACGGTTTCCCATCGTTCACGAACCCACTCGACAGCCTTCGGCTCGAGGCCAGCCTTCTCGCGGTCGCGGGAGCTGTCCGAAAGCCTAAGCACCCGCTTCTTGCTGTCGATATCGCGATCGCGCACGAACACGTGCGCGTGTGGGTTGTGCCGATCCTCGCCCGTCTGATGGATGCCGGCATACCAGGGCACGCGGCCTTGAGTGAGCTGGCCCATGAAGTCGCGGACCAACTCGGCGCGCTGATCGGGGTTCAGCTCCCGCGGAAGGGCGAGCCTGATCTTATCTCCGAGGCGTGCATTTTTGCGATCGTCGCCCTCCTGCCGGTCCATCCACTGGCGGGCCTCAAGTGGCTTTTCGGGCATGTGTTCACAAAGGATGACAGGCTCGGCCGTGGGGCGGCCGATGTAGGCGAGGTGCGCCCCTGCGGTCCCCCCGGCGTGGGTGGACTTGCCGATCGAAGCGATGTTGCAACTGTAAATCGCCACAGCAGCGGGGGCCTCCAAACCGATCGCGAACTCAACACAAAAGCACGTGTTCTCATCCGCAATCGGTTGGCGCGCGCGCACGCTTCTCGACTGCGCTCACCTCGGAGATTTTGCGATCTGGCGGCTGGCCGGCCGGTCCTGATCGCGCCACCTCCGGGTGGCACCGGGACCGCTGACACGGCCCCGGCTATGGGGGTCCAGGGGGTTTCAACCCGCCTGGTCGGGAGGGTGTGGGACGCCGAGACGGCCCACTCGGGCAACGCCCGACGCACACGGGTTGCAAAGCAACCCAAAAGTGCGCCCTCCTCTTTTCATAATATCACCACAGCCCCCAAGCTGGCAACTTTGGCACAACGCCTCAGCCGCCTTCTCTATCCAGGGCGGGACACCGATAGGTGTGGGACCAATAAGCAGGCCGAACGCCTTGCACCGTAAACTGAGAGCTGTGCGACGATGTTCTTCAGCCGGTAGCGATCAGCATGCCGGACGGGAATCGAACCCGTATCACCCAGTTGCGAGACGTGGTGCTCTGTCCATTGAGCTACCGGCACATCGTCAGCAGGCACAGCTCGAAGGCGGTCAAGGCCGGCCTTCCACCAGGGCGGGCTACCGTGTTATGATCACAATACAGTTGCGAACGTGGGGCGGGGTGGCCGATTGGTCGCCCCGTTGTCGTTTGCGGGATGGGCGATAGGATCGCTGCTGTGTCTCTGACGAACGACTTTCCGCGCGGCCATGATGCTGCCCCGGAGAAGTCGGCCAAGCTCGCAACGGCGGCCTGGTCGACCGATGCGCCCCTATGGTGTGAGGGAATGATCTGGCTTGGTCGGCGTGATGATGGCGCAGCGATCGGGAACGACGACAATCGCCACATGCTGACGATCGCCGGCTCTCGGGCTGGCAAGGGCACCTCGGCGATCGTTCCGAACCTCTGCCTCTGGCCTGGGAGCTGCGTCGTTATCGACCCTAAGGGCGAAAACGCGGGCCTGACAGCCGAGACGCGATCGAAGCGGGCAGGGCATGCCGTCGTTGTGCTCGATCCTTTCGGCGAGGCCGATGTGCCCGCGGCTCTGCGAACCCGTTTCAACCCGCTCGAGCTGATCGACGTCGCGGCCGATGATGCGATCGACGTCGTTGCGGCGATCGGCGACGCTCTCACGGTTGGGAGCGATTCCGGCAATGACGTTCATTGGACGGAATCGGCGCGCCAGACCATCGAGGCGGTGATCCTTCACGTCGCGGCGAACCGCTACGAGAAGGATCGCTCCCTAGTTCGCGTTCGGCAGCTCCTGACGCTCGGCGATGTAGAGGCGGCCGAACGGTTCACGGAAATGGGTCGCGATCGCGCGTCAATCGAGGCTCATGCCAAAGCGATCGCTAAGGGCAAGTCGGAAACCGACGCCGATGCGGAAGCAGCGATCGCGGCGGCCGAGGTGAAAGACGTTTCCCCCTTTGCCGCGCTCTGGTCTGTCATGGCGAACAACACGGCCGAGAATGAAGCGGTACGCGACGTAATCGCCGGGGCCGCCAACTCGATACGGGAAATGGGTGACAACGAGCGGGGAAGCATCCTCTCGACCGCTCGGCGCAATACGAAGTTTCTGGATTCTCCCCGCATGCGCGCCTGCGTGTCGGGGAAGGGCCTCAATATCGATCGCTTGAAAACCGACGCGGCCGGGCTGTCGCTCTATGTCTGCCTTCCCGCCCGCTTCCTTCCGACGCATGCCCGGTTCCTACGCCTGGTCCTCAACCTGACGCTCTACCGGATGGAAGCTCTTGGCCTCGCGCCGTCCACAGGTCGGCCGGTCCTTTTCATCCTGGACGAATTTGCCGCACTCGGCCGCCTCGAGGTGATCGAAAAGGCGGCCGGATTGATGGCGGGTTATGGCGTGAAGCTGTGGCCGATCCTGCAGGATCTCGGCCAGATTAAGCGGCACTACAAGGAAAGTTGGGAGACATTCGTCGGCAACGCCGGCGTGCTCCAATTTTTCGGTAATACCGACCTGACGACACTCGAATGGGTGTCGAAGCGTATGGGGCAAATTGAGGTCGGCCGGGAGACGATCGGCCGATCGATGGCGACGACAACAGGCCGCACGAAAAGCCAAGGTCAGACAGTCAGTGAGGGCTGGTCGCTATCGTCGGGAACGGCAGAAGGCCGATCGGCGATGGCTGATCTGCAGCGCATTGCGACGCGTGACGGTGGGGCGAGCCTGGGTGCCTATATCGCCCGCGTCGGCGCGAGCGAGGTATCGCACTCACAAAACTTTTCTAAGCAGGACGGCATAACGGGCGGCACGAGCACGCAACGGGGTGACGGTAGCTCATCGGGCACGAGCGAGACGGAAAGCTCGAGCGAAGCGATCCACCTGGCCGCGCTCATGTCGCTCGATGAAATCGCCCGCTTCTTTGATCGCGATACGGGCCTGCAGATCATCTTTAGAGGCGGCAAGGCGCCCGTCGCATTGCGACGGACGCCCTACATGAACGACGATCAGTTTACTGGCCGATACCGCTCGACGGGAGAGCAGGCGCGCCGTTCGTAGCCAAGTCAGAGTTAGCGACGAGCTGCGCGGGATCAGGCACCTCGGCCATGAGCGCGTTGATACGCTGTCCCACCTCGCCAGTGCGCGTATTCTCAAGGTCTGACTTAATCTTCTCGCGTGCCTGGTCGGCAGCGGCGCAAGCACCATCGCCAGCACCAAGAGCGCAAAAAATGTCGCCATAGGTGGCGATGATCTGATTGCCTGCCGACGCGCCCGCCACGGCCTGGGTCTTGGCGGCCTGGAGCTGCGCCTCCATACCAAGCCCTGCCTGGGCGATCATGTTGGCGCGCTGATAGAGCGCCTGATACGCCCCCACGATCCGCTGCTGGTCGGCCTGTAGCCGCGCTATCTTCTCTTGCAGGGCATATTCCGCCTTGGCCGCGCCATTGCGCTCGGCCTCGGCAAGCTTCTCACGGTACTCTGCCTCGGTCATCTGTACGCCGTCAGGCGCAACGCCCATCTTTCCGTTGAAGACACCCGTCTCGAACTTGGCCTCGGCATAAGCGAGCAGCTCGAACGGCCCTTTTCCTGGGGCTGCGACAGACTGCCAAAAAATCAGAAAAGCGGCGAGGGCTAGGCCTCCACCTGCCAGCATGCCCATAAGCCGGCGAAGCTGCCGGCCCATCGAAATTTGAGCGACACCGCCCCCACCATAGCCGCCTTGCATGGGAACAGGACCGCGCCCTTGTTGGGGCATAGGCCGCACGTTCTCGAACTCGGGCATTTCAGGGAGAGGGGGAGCCTCGCGAAGATTCGTCGCCATTGCATAAGCCTTTCGGTTCGGGGCGACATGCCGTCGCCCCAGGGATGGGGTTGTCGGTCATTTCTTGCTCCGTCCGATCGGCCCGCAGAGCGGATCGATCTCTCTGCCGATGGCAACGCCTCGGCTCCATGGCGGTATGGTGAGCGCCAATATCAAACAGCGGTCTGGTGGGCGCTGTGCATGGAAAGATGATGCTTAATCGATCGATTGTGAAGATGGATTCTCACTCCACGCCTCGACCTTCGTGTCGAGGGGAGTGAACCGTATCGTGCGGATTAGACGCACGACATCGTTCCAGAATTTTGCGTAAAGCGTGCCCTTCGCCGCCATCGCGTAAAGCCGTGCCTCATACATAACATCGAGGGCGCTCTTGATCTGTTGTCGCAGCTCGGCGACCATCTCCTCGGGCTTTGCATCTTCCACGACTTCGACAAGCGTGCCGCTCGTCAGATAAGGCGGCGCGTGAAGGTAGCAGATGACGTAATATTCAGCCACCTCGAGCGGTATGCCGCACACCTCAACCATGAACCGGATGAGATTGCACCACGGCTCGAGCTTGATGGTTTCGCCGTCCTGCTCGGCAAAAACGATGTAGTGGCTATAAGCTTCGCGATCCTTGACCGCCTGGGCCTCTACCGCGTCGGGATGATGGCTGCGGCCAAGCATGGCCGCCCATCGAGCATAGGCAAGGTCTGCTTCCTCAAGCGCCTCGGCACTGACATTGCGCCGTTCCTCCGGCATCTTGTGAAACCAATCCATGCGCTTTCCCTGCCCGTCACTGCCGCCGCAGCTCCCATATCCAGTAGCGTATCGTGTTAATCAGCCGCGGCCCGAGATAGCGCAATTGCCGCGCCTCGGCCGCTGCGGCGCGCGCTCGCGAACAAGGTATGCGGTCGATATAGGGACCGGTGATGCTGAAATCGTGCTGCTTTCGATAAGCCAGCATCGCCGCGATAAACTCCGGCTCTCGGCGGAAGCGACGCGCGACCTTCTCGACTGACTGACCAGCCTCTAAGCGCCGAAGGGCCTCAATCCCTTCGTCCCATGTCAGTTTGTGCGTGTATACGCGACGCGGTTTTCCGAACATGGCTAGCATCCTGCATCACGGAGCGATTGGCTTTAAGAGGCTGCCTTAAGCGGGTGAAAAATCAATCTGCCGCGAAAGATTGGAGGTCATTGAAAATGTCTCTCCACCGCTCGTCGCTCATCTTGAATCCGGCGAAATACCTCAGGAAGAACGCGCCCTCGGTTGCGAGAAGCGCAATCCGCTCCCTGCGCTCCGCGTCTGTAGTTGCGGCGAGGTCCCCGAAGCGCGCAGCGTACCAGCTCAACATGATCTTGTTGTCATCGCCAGCACCGGTAAGTGCGGCAAACAGGTTCGCAACGCGACGATGGGCGTCGGCCGTTTCTTCCGCTGTCGTTCTGATATGTGCACTGACGCGCTGCGAGCGAACCGGGTTCTGTCCGGCCACAGCCTCGAACCGAAGCTGCTCCTTTGCGATCCAGCGTTGAAGCATGGCCTCGATCATCGCTTCGCGAGTTTTGAAAACAGACTGAACCGTCGCTTTCGATATGCCCGCGACTTTGGCGACACCGCCAAAGGTCAACCCGGCGGTGCCCTCGGCCGACATGACGGCCTCCGCAACGTCTAAAAGCTGATCCCGATCGACAGTCCGTGGCCGTGCCATGATTTCCCTTGCCTTGGTTTAGATACGATCGTACTATAACGGATAGGAGGTCGCGATCAAGGCGATTCCGCGAGGGTTACGATGCAAAAACGTGTGGTCATTGTTGGGGCGGGCTTTGGAGGCCTAGCGGCTGCGAAGGGGCTTGTCGGTGCTCCCGTCGATGTGACGCTCATCGACCGCACCAATCATCACCTGTTTCAGCCATTGCTGTACCAGGTCGCGACTGCTGCCCTGAACCCATCTGATATAGCCGCCGCAACCCGCAGCCTTTTCGCACCACGCGATAACGTGCGCGTGCTCATGGACGAGGTGCAGGCGATCGACACCGCTGCACAGAAGGTCAAAACCAGCGAGAGCGGCGAGCTGCCGTTCGATTACCTGATTTTGGCAACCGGTGCCGATTACAGCTTCTTCGGAAATGACCGATGGGCCGAGCATGCTGCCGTCGTCAAGACGATGGAGGATGCGCTCTCCATTCGCGAGCGGTTGCTTGCGGCCTTTGAGCAAGCGGAGAAGGAGCCTGATCCCGCGGAGCGTGCCCGCCTGCTGACGTGTGTCGTTGTGGGCGGCGGTCCGACTGGTGTCGAAATGGCCGGCGCAATTGCAGAGCTGGGGCGCACGTCGCTCGTCGCCGATTACCGGTACATCAAGCTCGACGAAATTAGGATCATCCTAGTCGAGGCGGGGCCGCGGATTCTCGCAGCCTTTGAGCCACGACAATCCGAGCAAGCTCTCAAGGCGCTTGGCGACCTTGGCGTTGAGGTCCAGCTCGCCGCTTCTGTCAGCAATATCGACGATCGCGGCGTCACGATCGGCGATCGGTTTATCCCGGCAGCAAACGTCATTTGGTCAGCCGGAACTAAGGCGCGGCCCTCCGCAGCGTGGATCAATGCGGCCGCGGCCCGGAACGGTTCGATCATCGTCGAGCCGGATTGCTCCGTGCCAGGTCAACCTACGATCTTCGCAATTGGCGATGGCGCGAGCTATCAGGACACAGATGGTAAGGCCCTGCCGGGGCTTGCGCCTGTAGCGAAACAACAAGGCCGCTACGTCGCGAAGCTGATCCGCGCACGTCTGGCCGGCGCGCCGCTGCCTGGTCCTTTCAAGTATCGCAATTGGGGCATGATGGCTGTGGTCGGCCGCTCGAAAGCGATCGCAGATTTCGGATCGATCAAACTCAGCGGCTTCGTCGCGTGGCTAACCTGGTCACTCGTGCACTTGATGCTCCTGATCGACTTCCGAAGCCGCAGCTCGGTCTATCTCGCCTGGTCGTATGCTTGGTTCACGCGCGACCGGATCGCGCGCCTGCTGACACGCAAGTCAGTCCCGAATTTTCAAACCCTATCAGCACAGGAAAAAAGAATATGAGCTGGATTTATCTTGTAGCAGCCGGCCTGCTAGAAATTGGATGGCCTGTAGGCCTGAAAATGGCTCAAGCTCCCGCGACGCGGATCACCGGCATCCTAGTCGCGATCGCTTTCATGGCAGCGAGCGGCTTCCTGCTGTGGCTCGCTCAGAAGCACATCCCGATCGGCACCGCTTATGCGGTTTGGACCGGCATCGGTGCCGCGGGCACGTTCCTTGTCGGCGTGATGTTCTACAATGATCCTACGAGTATCACGCGCTTTATTGGAATCGCGCTGATTATCGGCGGCGTGATAACGCTGAAATTCGGCCACTAAGCGCCAGCAATGAAAGCTTTGAGTTGGCTACTGCCAGGAGTGGTTCTGTTGTGTTGGGCCGCCTTCTGCCACTTCTACCGCCATTTTCCGCTGCTGCTGACCATCGTCATGGCGATTGTGGCTGTCTTGATGATGCTCGGGGCCGGCGCTGTGCACCTGTTCGAGAAGTGGAAAATATAGGTTGTAGTCCCGAAAGGCCTCCCTTTCGGGACGGCTCGACCGGTCCTGCAAAAACAAATGCTTGCGCGTCCCGAAAGGGGTGTGTCAGAATCAAGTGTGAAAATCGGATACGCCCGCGTCTCCACGGAGGAGCAAAACCTAAGCCTGCAGCGCGATGCGCTCGAGCGGGCTGGGGTCGCGCGCGTGTTTGAGGATCATGCCGGCGGGGCGTCTAAATATCGCCCTGGCCTGGATGCAGCTCTCAATATGCTTGGGCCTGGCGACACGCTTGTCGTTTGGAAGCTCGATCGCCTCGGCCGAACGGTCCAGCACCTCATCAATCTGGTGCATGACCTGGGCGAGCGCGGTATCGAGTTCGTGTCGTTGTCGGAAAACATCGATACGACGACGGCCGGGGGGCGCTTGGTGTTTCACATGATGGGGGCGCTCGCCGAATTTGAGCGGTCGCTGATCGTCGAGCGGACCAAGGCCGGCATGGCGTCGGCGCGGTCGCGCGGCCGGCACCTGGGTCGATCGCCAAGTCTGAACCCCTCAAAGGTCGAGCATGCGCGCATGCTGATCGACAGCGGTGCGTCCGTCTCCGATACGGCGCGCACGCTCAACGTCGGCCGATCGACGCTATATCGCGCGCTGCGCGCCGAAGGTGCGCCGGCATGACGAAGCGCATCAAAGCGACAATCAATCCTGCTGTTCTAACCTGGGCGAGAGAGACGGCCGGCTTCGACCTGACGGCCGCGGCCTCAAAAGTCGATATCGACGAGGAAAAGCTCGCTGCTTGGGAAACCGGCGACGATCAACCTTCTATCCCCCAGCTCCGTAAACTGGCCGAAGCCTATAAGCGGCCGCTCGCGGTGCTGTATCTGCCGGAACCGCCAACCACCTCATTCCAGGCAATGCACGATTTCCGGCGCTTGCCCGATCTGGGCCTGCGTAGTTTCTCGCCGGAGCTGACGCTCGAAATCCGGCTCGCACAGCAACGGCGCGAATTGGCTCTCGAGCTGTTCGAGGATGGTGACGAGGTTCCTGCCTCTTTCAAAGTCGAGACGACGATCGCCACCAACCCGGAAACGGCTGCGGTCGCGCTCCGCGACGCGCTCGGCGTCGACTATGATCTGCAATCACATTGGCGCGATCCGCGCGTCGCTTTCCTGGCATGGCGCGCGAAGATTGAGGAGCTGGGCGTGCTCGTCTTCCAGGCCTCCCGCATTGCAAGCGAGGAGGCCTCTGGCTTCGCCTTTTGGTCTGATGTGTTGCCGTTCATGGTCATCAATCGGAAGGATGCCTATGCGCGGCGCACCTTCTCGATGTTCCATGAACTCGCGCATCTGATGCTCCGGCAAAGCGGCGTCTCCGATCTGGATATCGAAGGCCCTCGCCCCGCTGATGACGAAAAGATCGAAGTGTTCTGCAACCAGGTTGCCGCTGCGGCCCTGATGCCGCGCGATCTGTTCCTCAAGGAGGCGTCGATCGCTGCAAAGGGTAATGGCCGGCACGAGTGGGACGATGCGACTGTGCAATCGCTATCGCTCACCTACGGGGTATCTCGCGAAGCGATCGTGCGTCGGCTGCTGACGCTCGGCCGAACGACGGACGCATTCTACAGGCGCAAGCGCGCTCAATATGCGGTCGAGTTTCAGCAACAGCGGCAACGCGAGCGGGAGAAAAATGAGGGCAAACCGATCCCGCGGAACATGCCACGCGAAACGGTGGCCGATTACGGCAAGCCTTTCGTGCGTCGGGTGATCGAGAATTATCACCTCGATCGGATCAGCCTCTCGGACGTGTCAGGATATTTAGGCGTGAAGGTTCGCCACGTTCCCGGCATTGAACAGCAACTAGGCTATCGCTGATGCCCGCTGCTGGCCCGCCGATCTACTGTATCGACACCAGCTCGCTAGTGCATGCGTGGCGGCGCGCCTATCCTCCGAAGCGGTTCAGCGGCCTCTGGAACGCCTTCGATCAACTCATTGACGATGGCCGCCTGGTCGCGACGATCGAGGTCTATCACGAGCTGAAAAAGAAGGATGATGAGATTTTCGAGTGGGCCAAGGTCCGCAAGGAATCCATGTTCCTCGAAATTGATGACGACGTGCAGGGCGAGGTCGTCCGCATCATGCAGACCTATCCGAAGCTGGTGGACACCGGCAAAGGAAAGTCAGGCGGTGATCCTTTCGTGATCGCCCAGGCATTGGCCGGCAATCCCCGCCTTGTGGTCGTGACGCAAGAGGCTGGCGGCACGGCCGATAAGCCTCGCATCCCGTTCGTTTGTGATCGGGAGGGCGTGCGCCACATCGATCTGCTGACGCTGATCGAGGAAGAGGATTGGAGCTTCTGATCGCAAGACGGAAACCGACAGGTCATCGGCGTCCGCTCCGCTCTACATGCTATGTTCGTATGCCATTACGCCAGAGTGCAGATTACCCGGCGTCCTGCTTCATAGGACACTGGTGACTGGTCCCGATCGGACTTCCATGTCCATGCGCGATCGGACGCTCACGTCCACACGGCAACCATTGAAAGTAGCGCACTTCCGACGGATATAGCGTCCATCGAGGAAACGCGAAATGACGAAAACGATCACGCCCATCACGCCGACCAAGGTCGTGCCGATCAAGCCCAAGGCTGACACGCGCAAGGCGTCGGAGAAGAAGTACGGCAAGCCGGTCATGGACCTGGGCTTTTGCATCGTGCCTTCGCTCCTGATGCAGGCGCAGGCCCGGCTGGGTATCAACCCGGTGCAGTTCAACATCATCATGCACCTGGCCGATATTTGGTGGGATGCGGCGCATCGTCCATGGCCCAAGAAGCAGCTCCTTGCTGAGCGCATGGGTATGAGCGAGCGTCAAATTCAGCGGCAGATTGCCGAGCTGGAAAGCGCCGGCCTGGTGCAGCGTGTCGAACGCACGCGCCCTGGCCGCGGCAAGACGAGCAACGAATACGATCTCTCGGGCCTGGTAAAGAAACTGCAGGCGCTTGAGCCGGAGTTCACCGAGATGAAGCAGGAGAACCAGAAGCGGCGCAAAAACGTCGCCCTGCCACAGCATCGCCGCAAGGCGTAGGTTCCAGGGGCGGGCCTCACCCGCTCCTGCGCCTCGTACATCGGGCAACAGCCCCGTCCATGTAGCAGCATGAACGGGGAGAGGTTTCCGAGGCTTGAACCGTCCGGGGCGGCTCGCGAGTGATCGCGGGCCGCCTTTTCTATGTAGCGGAGCAAGTGCTCGGCGTCATCCCTGCGCTAGGCAGCATTTCGCCATTGGCTTGGCGATCGCCGCGGCCGGAAGTTTACTACCTTCCGCACAGTGGCCCCTAGAGAGGGGCTTACGCCAGCCCGCTTGCCCCATACCTGGCCCTGGGGAGCATAGACCTTCTGCAGGTAGAAATGGTCGACGAAGCCCGGATCGGTGCCCTTCACGATGTATTTGGCGAGCTGCTTGTGCGTGTCCTCGCGCACGCCCTGCACAACGCAATCTGATGGGCCGCATTTGCCCTGCGCTTTCTCGATCCACCGGGGGAGCTTCGCCTCAAACTCGGCACGTAGGTCGTCGGGGACATGCAAGGCCCAATTGACGTGTGGGTGCGTGCCGCTCGGGTTCTCCATCGCGTAGATGTACATTGGAGGCACGATGCCGAGGCTTCGCTTCTTGGTCCGATAGTTGAGCCAATCGCGGTATTTGTGGCGGATCGCCTCGAAGATGGCTGCAGCTGATACCTTCATCGTCTCATGCAGGTTAATGACAATGTAGAGGTTGAGCGGCGACCCGATCTCGAGCGCATAATCGAATGCCCGGAAGACCGATTGTGTGACGCGCCGGTTGATGTGCTCGGATTGCCGGAGCGGCCTGCCTTCCTTCAACATTCTGGGCATGTCTTAGCCACCTATACCAAGATAGTGTGGTCGACCCTTAGCCCAAGCTGGCGAGCAGTGCTAGAACATTATGGCAACATCGGCCGATTATCAGCCGATAGCTGCTTTCGGGTCGATATGCGTTCTCGTGCTGCAGGTGTCGGCAACGCGATCGGCTTTGCCATAGATTTCAACCTGGCCGCCTTCGTTCCGCACTGTGCCGTTGACCATGCCGTGCACGATCGCCGTCGCGCCTGGCTTCACGATCAGGTCGCCTGTCACCATGCCGTGCAAGTAGAGCGTGCTACCAGCCTCAACGGTCGCCTCGACTGTAATCATCCCGTTCACGCGCATATTGCGATCGATAATGAAGGGGCCTTCGATCTTATCTCTTATGATTTGCAAGGCATCCTCCTACAGTAAATTCCCCTGCTCGGTCGCCTTTGGCTTGCCGGCATAGGGTGCGACGTTGATCTCCCCTGCCCGCGCTCGGGCCTGAGCGATGTCGTAGCGACATTGCATGTGAACCAGCTCCTCCATGCTTACCCCGAAAGCCTTCTCAAGCCGGATGGCCATTTCAGGCGAAAGGGCTGCATTTCCATTGAGGAGGTTTGAAAGGGTCGGTCTGGTCACGCCAAGCGCCTTTGCGGCCTCGCTCACAGTCAGCCCGCGGGGGTCAATAATGGCCGCACGAATATGTGCGCCTGGATGGACTAGATCACCATCATCGAGGGTAGTGCCTGGATCAGACATAGGATTTGCTTAGCAGGAAGTCGGTTCGGCGTAAAGTTACGCGCTACACTTACCCCCATTCCTTTGTTCGATTAGAACAAATTGGACCATTCCTTCGTCCCGACCTAGCTCCTGCGGATCGACGCGCACAGCGGCAGGCAAGTCCTGTAACCCCGAAGGGGCCGAGCTGGCAGGGAGCGAAGCGACCGAAGCGAGGGGACTTGCCAGAGCGAGCACGTTGATATGCTGGTGGCGTAGTCGGGAAAAGAAAGCATCGGCCTTCGGCCGATTCCATTTATGCCGCCTTCGGCGGCCCGCCGATTTCAGCGAAAGAGTCCGCGGCCTGGATTGACCAACCCGAAGCCATAAGGGCTTCCATCGCTTCAATATGGGTGCAACGCGAGAAAGGTGTATACACCTATACACGAATTTTCTCTATGTGTTATATAGTGTTAGAATCTGTGTTACGCCCGAAAAAACTAGCATTTCTCGTATTTATATCAAACGCTTAGAACGAACGCCGGTGGGTGATAACACGATAAACGGTGGGTGATAACACGATGATTGGTGGGTGATAACACGATGGGATGAGCCGTAGTTATCCACATGCTGGTGGGTGATAACACGAATGGATTTGCACCGGTGGGTGAAAGCACGATAGCCTCTCCTGGTGGGTGAAAACACGAATCAAGATGATCGCTCCCCTCTCCTGCCGGATCGCTATCCGCAGCAGGATTTTTTCGTCTGCGATATCTTCGATGCAGCTCCCAAGGGCGACATGGCTTCGATGGAGCACCCCATTTTCAGCGTCGCGACCAAACCCGATTTTAACAAGCGGGCTTATGAGCACGGCGATGCGATCTTGCGCGTGACGCCTTCCGGCAATGGGCTGGCTACAGTCCATGATCGTGATGTTCTGATCTACTGCATTAGCCAGATTATGGGCGCGCTCAATCAAGGCAAGAAGGTCAGCCAGGTTGTAAGGTTCAAGGCCTACGATCTCCTTGTTGCCACCAATCGTGGCACGGACGGCCGCGGCTATGAACAGCTCAAGGCAGCGTTCAAACGCCTGCAGGGCACACAGATAGAAACCAACATCACTACGGGCGGTGAAACACAGTGGGACGTGTTCAGCCTGGTCGATCGCGCCTCGATCATCCGCGAGAGTTTCGACGGCCGCATGATCGACGTGGAAGTGAAGCTCTCCGATTGGGTCTTTAATGCGATCAAGGCGAACGAAGTTCTGACGCTCAATCGCCGTTATTTCCGGCTTAGGAAGCCTCTCGAGCGGCGGCTGTATGAAATAGCCCGCAAACATTGCGGCTGGCCGGGTAAGCCGGTGACATTCGGCCTCGACACGATCCAAAAGAAGTGCGGATCGCAGTCGACTGCGAAGGAATTTAAGCGCCTCCTGAAAACGATCGCCGCTCAAGATGCTCAGCATAGCCATTTTCCTGACTACGCTTTGACGTTCGACGATGCCAAGGATCAGGTGACGTTCTCCCCTAGGCGTAAGGCCTTGGAGGCAGCGAATGATGCTGAGCGGCCACGGATTACCGACAGAGGCCGTGAAGGTGGCCGGCGCTTCGCCCCTGGATATGATATCTATGCGCTTGAAAGCGATTTCATGGCCTTCTGGCACGAAAGCGGCTGCAAGCCGCTCAAGAGTGCGGACGCGGCCTTCATCGGCTTCTGCAAGCAAAGAGCTAAGCGGAACCCGATGCGCTGATCTTCATGGGTGAAAGCACGATTGCTGGTGGGTGATAACACGATAAATGGTGTATACACTTATAACCCTATACACCCGCAAGGCGCGCTTTGCCCTTTTTCACGAAAAGGTCGTTAAGGGCTTCGGTTAGAAGGTTCTGCAGGGTTGTATCTTCCTCGGCCGCAATGATGCGGAGCTGCGTCGAATACTCCGGCGCGAAATGCCCTCCGATCAGCTTGGTCGACGCCCTGCTCGGCTTCGGTGCAGCCTTCGCCTTTCCGCTCCTGGTCGTCTCGCCGGCATTGGCGGCCGCTTTCACGGCGATAGCCTTGCGGGGCTTCGGCTGCGTAGGGGTTTCAGGCTCGGCGGCCGGGGCCGCCTTGGCCCGATCAAGCATTGCTTGCAGAGAGTTTCCGGCCATTCTTCACCTTCTCGTCTTTGTATAGGGCTATACGCGTATAGGTGTATAGCTTTTGAATTTCATCGGCTGCAGCGCCGTTGGGTTCAAATTCCTGCACGGCCTGGCCGGAACCTTGGGCGCGAAAAAAGGCCTTCCTGTTTCCGATCGTCACAGGACAGACAGCCGCGCCTAGCTCCTCGATCGCCGCGATAGCGTCGCGGGTTTCCTGGCCCTGGGGTGGGACAAAGGTCAGCACCACGGCAAATGGCTTCTTCTGCTCGCGTACCACATCGAGCGTATGCGTCATGCTCATGGTGTCGAACACGGCCGTCTTTGTCGGCACGATCACGAAATCCGAGTGCTTCGTCGCCTCGAAAGTCACGTCCCGCGCGACAGCCGCGCCGTCGATGATAACGAGGTCGGTGCCGGCGTCGGCACAGGCCTTAATCATCGCGCCAAGCCGGATTGGCTGAACCGAGATTACGGCCGGCGTTTCCTGGTTCCGAACGTCCTTCCAAAAGGAGGCCGTCGCCTGGGGATCGATATCGATGATGGCGACGCGCTCGCCGGCCTGTTCGGCGGCTACCGCGAGACAGGTGGCGAGGGTGGTCTTACCAACGCCGCCTTTCTGGGAAAGAACTGCTAATACCTTCATGGGAGTCCTATAGGTCTATAGGTGTATACACTTATAGACCTATAGGATCATGGATGCCGATTCAGGTCAAGCGGGAGAGGGACCGCCACGGCCGCGATCATTTGCCGCGGCGCGATCGGCGCTGCGGCCGATGCTGGCGTCCTTGTTAAAGGCGCGAAGTGCGTCGGTCATTTGCCCACGATCGCGCTCGCGATCGGCTTCGCGATCCTGCCGGCGATTGTCGGCTTGGCTCTCGGCCTCCTTGTGCCGCTCCTTCATGCTGGCGAGACGTTGATCGCGTTCCTGCACGATATCTTGGCGAGCGGCCGCATAGTCCGCTTTCACGGCCTCCTGCTGCATCTTGCGATCTGCTTTGTAGTTGCGGGCGAAATCCTGCCGCTCGCCCTTATGGACGCGGGAAAGGGCTTTCCGTGCCTCGTCGCGGCGTTTCTTCAACGTGCCGGTGAAATCCAGCATGACGGCGATCCGGCGAAAGACCTGGGATTCCTTCTTGGCGAGGTCGCGTCGTTCCTGCTGCTGGCGATCACGCAGTCGAGCGCGGGCAGGGGCATAGGCCTCGCGCGTGATCGCCGCGGCCGTTTTCTGCTCTGCCTTCTCCTGGTCGCGCAGCTCGCCAAAGCGGCCGCGATACTGGCCGATCAACCGCCGGCGCTCGAGCGTGCGTCGACGGCCGTCGACGGATAGCTCGCGCTCGAGCACCCGATCCTTGCCGCGCTGTTCCTTCTCCCATTTCGCCCAGGTGCGCGTCACCATGTCGGGCGATCGCACGTTGCGTTCGAGATTCATGTCGATGATCTCGGCATGACGCTCGAGCCTGGTGCGGCCCGCGTCGATCATTGGGTAATCGATCTCGCGGCCGCGGCCGTCCTTCTTCACCTTAGAAACCGGACGCTGCACATTGTTCTCGATGTGCTGCGCGCGTGGGCCGATATGGATCGTGGCCGTGCGCTCGATCCCTTGAGCCTCGAGCGTGCGGCGATCGATGCGGGCCTCATGGCCCGCCCGCTCAAGGTGGCTGTTGCAGACGGTTTCCCATCGTTCACGAACCCACTCGACAGCCTTCGGCTCGAGGCCAGCCTTCTCGCGGTCGCGGGAGCTGTCCGAAAGCCTAAGCACCCGCTTCTTGCTGTCGATATCGCGATCGCGCACGAACACGTGCGCGTGTGGGTTGTGCCGATCCTCGCCCGTCTGATGGATGCCGGCATACCAGGGCACGCGGCCTTGAGTGAGCTGGCCCATGAAGTCGCGGACCAACTCGGCGCGCTGATCGGGGTTCAGCTCCCGCGGAAGGGCGAGCCTGATCTTATCTCCGAGGCGTGCATTTTTGCGATCGTCGCCCTCCTGCCGGTCCATCCACTGGCGGGCCTCAAGTGGCTTTTCGGGCATGTGTTCACAAAGGATGACAGGCTCGGCCGTGGGGCGGCCGATGTAGGCGAGGTGCGCCCCTGCGGTCCCCCCGGCGTGGGTGGACTTGCCGATCGAAGCGATGTTGCAACTGTAAATCGCCACAGCAGCGGGGGCCTCCAAACCGATCGCGAACTCAACACAAAAGCACGTGTTCTCATCCGCAATCGGTTGGCGCGCGCGCACGCTTCTCGACTGCGCTCACCTCGGAGATTTTGCGATCTGGCGGCTGGCCGGCCGGTCCTGATCGCGCCACCTCCGGGTGGCACCGGGACCGCTGACACGGCCCCGGCTATGGGGGTCCAGGGGGTTTCAACCCGCCTGGTCGGGAGGGTGTGGGACGCCGAGACGGCCCACTCGGGCAACGCCCGACGCACACGGGTTGCAAAGCAACCCAAAAGTGCGCCCTCCTCTTTTCATAATATCACCACAGCCCCCAAGCTGGCAACTTTGGCACAACGCCTCAGCCGCCTTCTCTATCCAGGGCGGGACACCGATAGGTGTGGGACCAATAAGCAGGCCGAACGCCTTGCACCGTAAACTGAGAGCTGTGCGACGATGTTCTTCAGCCGGTAGCGATCAGCATGCCGGACGGGAATCGAACCCGTATCACCCAGTTGCGAGACGTGGTGCTCTGTCCATTGAGCTACCGGCACATCGTCAGCAGGCACAGCTCGAAGGCGGTCAAGGCCGGCCTTCCACCAGGGCGGGCTACCGTGTTATGATCACAATACAGTTGCGAACGTGGGGCGGGGTGGCCGATTGGTCGCCCCGTTGTCGTTTGCGGGATGGGCGATAGGATCGCTGCTGTGTCTCTGACGAACGACTTTCCGCGCGGCCATGATGCTGCCCCGGAGAAGTCGGCCAAGCTCGCAACGGCGGCCTGGTCGACCGATGCGCCCCTATGGTGTGAGGGAATGATCTGGCTTGGTCGGCGTGATGATGGCGCAGCGATCGGGAACGACGACAATCGCCACATGCTGACGATCGCCGGCTCTCGGGCTGGCAAGGGCACCTCGGCGATCGTTCCGAACCTCTGCCTCTGGCCTGGGAGCTGCGTCGTTATCGACCCTAAGGGCGAAAACGCGGGCCTGACAGCCGAGACGCGATCGAAGCGGGCAGGGCATGCCGTCGTTGTGCTCGATCCTTTCGGCGAGGCCGATGTGCCCGCGGCTCTGCGAACCCGTTTCAACCCGCTCGAGCTGATCGACGTCGCGGCCGATGATGCGATCGACGTCGTTGCGGCGATCGGCGACGCTCTCACGGTTGGGAGCGATTCCGGCAATGACGTTCATTGGACGGAATCGGCGCGCCAGACCATCGAGGCGGTGATCCTTCACGTCGCGGCGAACCGCTACGAGAAGGATCGCTCCCTAGTTCGCGTTCGGCAGCTCCTGACGCTCGGCGATGTAGAGGCGGCCGAACGGTTCACGGAAATGGGTCGCGATCGCGCGTCAATCGAGGCTCATGCCAAAGCGATCGCTAAGGGCAAGTCGGAAACCGACGCCGATGCGGAAGCAGCGATCGCGGCGGCCGAGGTGAAAGACGTTTCCCCCTTTGCCGCGCTCTGGTCTGTCATGGCGAACAACACGGCCGAGAATGAAGCGGTACGCGACGTAATCGCCGGGGCCGCCAACTCGATACGGGAAATGGGTGACAACGAGCGGGGAAGCATCCTCTCGACCGCTCGGCGCAATACGAAGTTTCTGGATTCTCCCCGCATGCGCGCCTGCGTGTCGGGGAAGGGCCTCAATATCGATCGCTTGAAAACCGACGCGGCCGGGCTGTCGCTCTATGTCTGCCTTCCCGCCCGCTTCCTTCCGACGCATGCCCGGTTCCTACGCCTGGTCCTCAACCTGACGCTCTACCGGATGGAAGCTCTTGGCCTCGCGCCGTCCACAGGTCGGCCGGTCCTTTTCATCCTGGACGAATTTGCCGCACTCGGCCGCCTCGAGGTGATCGAAAAGGCGGCCGGATTGATGGCGGGTTATGGCGTGAAGCTGTGGCCGATCCTGCAGGATCTCGGCCAGATTAAGCGGCACTACAAGGAAAGTTGGGAGACATTCGTCGGCAACGCCGGCGTGCTCCAATTTTTCGGTAATACCGACCTGACGACACTCGAATGGGTGTCGAAGCGTATGGGGCAAATTGAGGTCGGCCGGGAGACGATCGGCCGATCGATGGCGACGACAACAGGCCGCACGAAAAGCCAAGGTCAGACAGTCAGTGAGGGCTGGTCGCTATCGTCGGGAACGGCAGAAGGCCGATCGGCGATGGCTGATCTGCAGCGCATTGCGACGCGTGACGGTGGGGCGAGCCTGGGTGCCTATATCGCCCGCGTCGGCGCGAGCGAGGTATCGCACTCACAAAACTTTTCTAAGCAGGACGGCATAACGGGCGGCACGAGCACGCAACGGGGTGACGGTAGCTCATCGGGCACGAGCGAGACGGAAAGCTCGAGCGAAGCGATCCACCTGGCCGCGCTCATGTCGCTCGATGAAATCGCCCGCTTCTTTGATCGCGATACGGGCCTGCAGATCATCTTTAGAGGCGGCAAGGCGCCCGTCGCATTGCGACGGACGCCCTACATGAACGACGATCAGTTTACTGGCCGATACCGCTCGACGGGAGAGCAGGCGCGCCGTTCGTAGCCAAGTCAGAGTTAGCGACGAGCTGCGCGGGATCAGGCACCTCGGCCATGAGCGCGTTGATACGCTGTCCCACCTCGCCAGTGCGCGTATTCTCAAGGTCTGACTTAATCTTCTCGCGTGCCTGGTCGGCAGCGGCGCAAGCACCATCGCCAGCACCAAGAGCGCAAAAAATGTCGCCATAGGTGGCGATGATCTGATTGCCTGCCGACGCGCCCGCCACGGCCTGGGTCTTGGCGGCCTGGAGCTGCGCCTCCATACCAAGCCCTGCCTGGGCGATCATGTTGGCGCGCTGATAGAGCGCCTGATACGCCCCCACGATCCGCTGCTGGTCGGCCTGTAGCCGCGCTATCTTCTCTTGCAGGGCATATTCCGCCTTGGCCGCGCCATTGCGCTCGGCCTCGGCAAGCTTCTCACGGTACTCTGCCTCGGTCATCTGTACGCCGTCAGGCGCAACGCCCATCTTTCCGTTGAAGACACCCGTCTCGAACTTGGCCTCGGCATAAGCGAGCAGCTCGAACGGCCCTTTTCCTGGGGCTGCGACAGACTGCCAAAAAATCAGAAAAGCGGCGAGGGCTAGGCCTCCACCTGCCAGCATGCCCATAAGCCGGCGAAGCTGCCGGCCCATCGAAATTTGAGCGACACCGCCCCCACCATAGCCGCCTTGCATGGGAACAGGACCGCGCCCTTGTTGGGGCATAGGCCGCACGTTCTCGAACTCGGGCATTTCAGGGAGAGGGGGAGCCTCGCGAAGATTCGTCGCCATTGCATAAGCCTTTCGGTTCGGGGCGACATGCCGTCGCCCCAGGGATGGGGTTGTCGGTCATTTCTTGCTCCGTCCGATCGGCCCGCAGAGCGGATCGATCTCTCTGCCGATGGCAACGCCTCGGCTCCATGGCGGTATGGTGAGCGCCAATATCAAACAGCGGTCTGGTGGGCGCTGTGCATGGAAAGATGATGCTTAATCGATCGATTGTGAAGATGGATTCTCACTCCACGCCTCGACCTTCGTGTCGAGGGGAGTGAACCGTATCGTGCGGATTAGACGCACGACATCGTTCCAGAATTTTGCGTAAAGCGTGCCCTTCGCCGCCATCGCGTAAAGCCGTGCCTCATACATAACATCGAGGGCGCTCTTGATCTGTTGTCGCAGCTCGGCGACCATCTCCTCGGGCTTTGCATCTTCCACGACTTCGACAAGCGTGCCGCTCGTCAGATAAGGCGGCGCGTGAAGGTAGCAGATGACGTAATATTCAGCCACCTCGAGCGGTATGCCGCACACCTCAACCATGAACCGGATGAGATTGCACCACGGCTCGAGCTTGATGGTTTCGCCGTCCTGCTCGGCAAAAACGATGTAGTGGCTATAAGCTTCGCGATCCTTGACCGCCTGGGCCTCTACCGCGTCGGGATGATGGCTGCGGCCAAGCATGGCCGCCCATCGAGCATAGGCAAGGTCTGCTTCCTCAAGCGCCTCGGCACTGACATTGCGCCGTTCCTCCGGCATCTTGTGAAACCAATCCATGCGCTTTCCCTGCCCGTCACTGCCGCCGCAGCTCCCATATCCAGTAGCGTATCGTGTTAATCAGCCGCGGCCCGAGATAGCGCAATTGCCGCGCCTCGGCCGCTGCGGCGCGCGCTCGCGAACAAGGTATGCGGTCGATATAGGGACCGGTGATGCTGAAATCGTGCTGCTTTCGATAAGCCAGCATCGCCGCGATAAACTCCGGCTCTCGGCGGAAGCGACGCGCGACCTTCTCGACTGACTGACCAGCCTCTAAGCGCCGAAGGGCCTCAATCCCTTCGTCCCATGTCAGTTTGTGCGTGTATACGCGACGCGGTTTTCCGAACATGGCTAGCATCCTGCATCACGGAGCGATTGGCTTTAAGAGGCTGCCTTAAGCGGGTGAAAAATCAATCTGCCGCGAAAGATTGGAGGTCATTGAAAATGTCTCTCCACCGCTCGTCGCTCATCTTGAATCCGGCGAAATACCTCAGGAAGAACGCGCCCTCGGTTGCGAGAAGCGCAATCCGCTCCCTGCGCTCCGCGTCTGTAGTTGCGGCGAGGTCCCCGAAGCGCGCAGCGTACCAGCTCAACATGATCTTGTTGTCATCGCCAGCACCGGTAAGTGCGGCAAACAGGTTCGCAACGCGACGATGGGCGTCGGCCGTTTCTTCCGCTGTCGTTCTGATATGTGCACTGACGCGCTGCGAGCGAACCGGGTTCTGTCCGGCCACAGCCTCGAACCGAAGCTGCTCCTTTGCGATCCAGCGTTGAAGCATGGCCTCGATCATCGCTTCGCGAGTTTTGAAAACAGACTGAACCGTCGCTTTCGATATGCCCGCGACTTTGGCGACACCGCCAAAGGTCAACCCGGCGGTGCCCTCGGCCGACATGACGGCCTCCGCAACGTCTAAAAGCTGATCCCGATCGACAGTCCGTGGCCGTGCCATGATTTCCCTTGCCTTGGTTTAGATACGATCGTACTATAACGGATAGGAGGTCGCGATCAAGGCGATTCCGCGAGGGTTACGATGCAAAAACGTGTGGTCATTGTTGGGGCGGGCTTTGGAGGCCTAGCGGCTGCGAAGGGGCTTGTCGGTGCTCCCGTCGATGTGACGCTCATCGACCGCACCAATCATCACCTGTTTCAGCCATTGCTGTACCAGGTCGCGACTGCTGCCCTGAACCCATCTGATATAGCCGCCGCAACCCGCAGCCTTTTCGCACCACGCGATAACGTGCGCGTGCTCATGGACGAGGTGCAGGCGATCGACACCGCTGCACAGAAGGTCAAAACCAGCGAGAGCGGCGAGCTGCCGTTCGATTACCTGATTTTGGCAACCGGTGCCGATTACAGCTTCTTCGGAAATGACCGATGGGCCGAGCATGCTGCCGTCGTCAAGACGATGGAGGATGCGCTCTCCATTCGCGAGCGGTTGCTTGCGGCCTTTGAGCAAGCGGAGAAGGAGCCTGATCCCGCGGAGCGTGCCCGCCTGCTGACGTGTGTCGTTGTGGGCGGCGGTCCGACTGGTGTCGAAATGGCCGGCGCAATTGCAGAGCTGGGGCGCACGTCGCTCGTCGCCGATTACCGGTACATCAAGCTCGACGAAATTAGGATCATCCTAGTCGAGGCGGGGCCGCGGATTCTCGCAGCCTTTGAGCCACGACAATCCGAGCAAGCTCTCAAGGCGCTTGGCGACCTTGGCGTTGAGGTCCAGCTCGCCGCTTCTGTCAGCAATATCGACGATCGCGGCGTCACGATCGGCGATCGGTTTATCCCGGCAGCAAACGTCATTTGGTCAGCCGGAACTAAGGCGCGGCCCTCCGCAGCGTGGATCAATGCGGCCGCGGCCCGGAACGGTTCGATCATCGTCGAGCCGGATTGCTCCGTGCCAGGTCAACCTACGATCTTCGCAATTGGCGATGGCGCGAGCTATCAGGACACAGATGGTAAGGCCCTGCCGGGGCTTGCGCCTGTAGCGAAACAACAAGGCCGCTACGTCGCGAAGCTGATCCGCGCACGTCTGGCCGGCGCGCCGCTGCCTGGTCCTTTCAAGTATCGCAATTGGGGCATGATGGCTGTGGTCGGCCGCTCGAAAGCGATCGCAGATTTCGGATCGATCAAACTCAGCGGCTTCGTCGCGTGGCTAACCTGGTCACTCGTGCACTTGATGCTCCTGATCGACTTCCGAAGCCGCAGCTCGGTCTATCTCGCCTGGTCGTATGCTTGGTTCACGCGCGACCGGATCGCGCGCCTGCTGACACGCAAGTCAGTCCCGAATTTTCAAACCCTATCAGCACAGGAAAAAAGAATATGAGCTGGATTTATCTTGTAGCAGCCGGCCTGCTAGAAATTGGATGGCCTGTAGGCCTGAAAATGGCTCAAGCTCCCGCGACGCGGATCACCGGCATCCTAGTCGCGATCGCTTTCATGGCAGCGAGCGGCTTCCTGCTGTGGCTCGCTCAGAAGCACATCCCGATCGGCACCGCTTATGCGGTTTGGACCGGCATCGGTGCCGCGGGCACGTTCCTTGTCGGCGTGATGTTCTACAATGATCCTACGAGTATCACGCGCTTTATTGGAATCGCGCTGATTATCGGCGGCGTGATAACGCTGAAATTCGGCCACTAAGCGCCAGCAATGAAAGCTTTGAGTTGGCTACTGCCAGGAGTGGTTCTGTTGTGTTGGGCCGCCTTCTGCCACTTCTACCGCCATTTTCCGCTGCTGCTGACCATCGTCATGGCGATTGTGGCTGTCTTGATGATGCTCGGGGCCGGCGCTGTGCACCTGTTCGAGAAGTGGAAAATATAGGTTGTAGTCCCGAAAGGCCTCCCTTTCGGGACGGCTCGACCGGTCCTGCAAAAACAAATGCTTGCGCGTCCCGAAAGGGGTGTGTCAGAATCAAGTGTGAAAATCGGATACGCCCGCGTCTCCACGGAGGAGCAAAACCTAAGCCTGCAGCGCGATGCGCTCGAGCGGGCTGGGGTCGCGCGCGTGTTTGAGGATCATGCCGGCGGGGCGTCTAAATATCGCCCTGGCCTGGATGCAGCTCTCAATATGCTTGGGCCTGGCGACACGCTTGTCGTTTGGAAGCTCGATCGCCTCGGCCGAACGGTCCAGCACCTCATCAATCTGGTGCATGACCTGGGCGAGCGCGGTATCGAGTTCGTGTCGTTGTCGGAAAACATCGATACGACGACGGCCGGGGGGCGCTTGGTGTTTCACATGATGGGGGCGCTCGCCGAATTTGAGCGGTCGCTGATCGTCGAGCGGACCAAGGCCGGCATGGCGTCGGCGCGGTCGCGCGGCCGGCACCTGGGTCGATCGCCAAGTCTGAACCCCTCAAAGGTCGAGCATGCGCGCATGCTGATCGACAGCGGTGCGTCCGTCTCCGATACGGCGCGCACGCTCAACGTCGGCCGATCGACGCTATATCGCGCGCTGCGCGCCGAAGGTGCGCCGGCATGACGAAGCGCATCAAAGCGACAATCAATCCTGCTGTTCTAACCTGGGCGAGAGAGACGGCCGGCTTCGACCTGACGGCCGCGGCCTCAAAAGTCGATATC
>NZ_JBDFLN010000001.1:2710000-3324870 GCF_047237745.1 Brevundimonas phoenicis | reverse complement strand
GCGCGATCGGCAAGGCGACGAACAGGGTGCGGATCAGGCTTGCGCCCTTGGGCTTGGCCGATGCCGGCATGTCGGGGCCTCCGGAGTCAAAGGAACCGGCGCGCGCGACGCCGCGCACGAAAGGTGCGACCCAAAGGTCAAGATTTCCTGAAATTCCAGAGAATGCCGGTCGGCAGGGACTTTTATAGTAAACATCAAAGTAACCATCATATTCATGCGGGAGGCTGGTAGATTTTACTCGTCCTTAATCCACGAGGCGGCATTGTCGTCATGCAAACGGGGGTCAAGCGGGCAAAGCCGGTGACCCTGAATGGTGGAACTGTTGCTCGCTTATAACAAAGGAAGACATCTCATGCGTAATTTCATCAACCGCTTCGCCAAGGACGAATCCGGCGCCACGGCCATCGAATACGGCCTGATCGCCGCCCTGATCTCGGTGGGTATCATCATCGGCGCGCTTGTCGCCATTGGCCCGAAGGTCAAAGGCATGTTCGACGGCGTGAACACCGAACTGGACAAGGCTGCTCCTGCTGAGGAAGGCTAAGACCTTATCCAGGTTTGGTTGCGACGGCCGGAGCGAAAGCTCCGGCCGTTTTCCTTTGACCGAGAGTCATCTTGCAGAACTTCACCAGGAAACAGAGTCTTAAAGACTTGAGGTCAGGCTGACGGCATGGACCAGCTTTCGCTTCTTCTCCTCGCCATTCTTCCGGTTCTAGCCGTCGTCGCGGCCCTGTACGATCTGACGACGATGAAGATTCCGAACTGGATCTCGATCGCCCTGGTGGTCGGCTTCTTTCCGACGGCGCTGGCGTTGGGGTTTCCGTTGAGCGTGGTCGGGGTTTCGGCCGGGATGGCTGTGGCGGGCCTGTTCATCGGAGCGGGCATGTTCGCCCTGAACTGGATCGGCGGCGGCGACGCCAAGCTGTTGGCCGCGGCCACGCTGTGGATGGGCCTGTCGGGCACGTTGCACTTTTTGCTCTACACGGGCCTGGCGGGCGGGGCGTTCTGCATGCTGTTGCTGACGGCGCGCAGCCGTCTGCCCATTCTGGCCCAGACCGGGCCGGGCTGGATGATGCGGCTGATGCAGCCCAAGGGAGACATCCCTTATGGCGTCGCCATCGCCATCGGCGCGCTTCTGGCCTATCCGGAAAGCCCTGTGATGGCCGCCTTCATCGCCGGATGATCGATGTTCGCCAAGGCCTGTCCCGCTTAGGGACGCGTTAACCTCGATCCCTCATCATTGTTAACGGCAGGGGGCGATCCGCGCGGATCCGCGTCTGCCGGAGACCGTCGATGAAGCCCGCCAAAATCGCCGTCATCTGCATCGCCGCCCTGGCCGCCGTCGGCCTGGCGCTGGTGGTGCGCGCCATGGGGTCGCCCGGCCGCGAACCGGCCGCGTCCGTAGCGGCCGCCGTCGAGGCGCGGCCGATGGCCAAGGTGCTGGTCGCCGCGCGCGATCTGGAGCCGGGGCGCCGCCTGGCCGACGCCGACCTGAGCTGGAAGGACTGGCCGGTCGAGGAGCTGAATCCCCTCTTCATCACCGACGGCTCGACCCCGCTTCCGGCCAAGCCTGAAGGCGCCGCCGCAGAGAACGCGGCGGTCGATGGCAAGGCCAAGGACAAGCCGACCCGCGAGGAGGCCCGCGCCCAGGCGGTTGATCGGGCCATGAAGGCCGCCGCCGAACTGAACGGCCCTGGCGCCAAGGCCGACTACATCGGCGCCGTGGTGCGCGAACCCATCCTGGCCGGAGAGCCTATCGTGGCGCGCAAGATCGTCCGCGCCGGTGACAGCGGCTACATGGCCGCCTATCTGGAGCCGGGCACGCGCGCCATGGCCATTCGCGTCACCGTCGAGACCGCCGCCGGCGGCTTCATCCTGCCCGGCGACCGGGTGGACGTGCTGATGACGCGCGAAATCAAGAACAACGACAGCGGCGCCGGGCCGCGCTTCACCACGGCGACCATCATGCGCAACATGAAGGTTCTGGCCATCGACCAGAGCACCCGCGCCGCCGAGGACGAGCAGGCCGTGGTCGGCGCCACAGCCACCCTGGCGGTCAGCGAGCGCGACGCCGAGTTACTGGCGCTGGCGCGGTCCGAGGGCGATCTGTCCTTGGTGCTGCGCTCCTACGCCGATACGGCGGGGCCTTCGGGTCATGTCCCCGGCGCCGTGCGACGCGGAGGCGAACGACAGGGCTCGGTGGTGAAGGTCTATCGCGGCGGCGGCGCGCCCCAGGACGTGGCGACGCCATGAGGATCTCCAGCATGAACCGTTTCGCCGCCGCCGCCTGCGTCGCCGCGCTCGCCCTGAGCGGGGCGAGCGCGCCCATGGATCAGGCCGACGCCCAGACGACGCGCGCCGCGGTTACGGCGGGCTCGCCCCCGCAATTGGTCAACCTGCCGCGCGGCACCTCCTTCGCCGTCGATCTGCCCGCCGACGCAAGGGACATCATCATCTCCAATCCGCGCGTGGCCGAGGCCATGCTGCACACGCCGCGCCGCATCACCATGATCGGCCTGGAGGGCGGCGAGACGGACGCGGTCTTCCTGGACGCTTCGGGGCGCGCCATCCTGGCCTTGCGGGTACGGGTGGATGCGGGCGTCAGCGCCCTTCAGGATACGCTGAACCGCGTCGCGCCGGGCTCTAACCTGCAGGCCGAGGCGGTCAACGACAGCATCATCCTGACCGGGGTGGCCGCCAGCCCCGCCGACGCCGACCGCGCCGCCCAGGTGGCGCGCGCCTTCGTCACCGCGCCCGAGAAGGTCATGAACATGATCACGGTCGCCGGTTCGGACCAGGTGACGCTGAAGGTCCGCGTGGTCGAGGTGCAGCGCAACGTCATCAAGCAACTGGGCTTTGACACCCAGGCCGTGATCGGTCGTGTCGGCGACACCCAGTGGCTGCTGGGCAACAACGCGACCTGGGGCGTCAACGGCTCTCTTCTGGGCGGGATCGCCGGGGGCATCGCCCGCGACACCACCAAGAACTTCCAGATGGAGGCGCCGTGCATCGGGCCGGGCTGGCCGGACGGCGCCATGTGTCCGGTCATCGTCGATGGCGGCCCGGGTGATCCCGTGAACTGGGAGACGGCCCAGCCGGGTACGGGGCCCGGCTCGGACGGCCTGAACAAGGGTTCGGCGACCCTGAAGGCGTTCGAGCGGGTCGGCCTGGTCCGCACCCTGGCCGAGCCCAATCTGACCTCGGTTAACGGCGAGGCCGCCAGTTTCCTGGCCGGCGGCGAGTTTCCGGTTCCCACGGGTCGTGATCGCGATGGTCAGATCGTGGTTCAGTACAAACCCTACGGCGTGGCGCTGGGCTTCCGGCCGGTGGTGCTTTCCGGCGGACGTATCAGTCTCCAGGTCAAGGTGGAGGTGTCGGAGTTGACGCCCAGCGGCGGCCTGACCATCGGCGCCGGCACGCCCTCTTCCGTCACCCTGCCCGGCCTGTCCGTGCGGCGCAGTGAAAACACCGTCGAGCTGCCCTCGGGCGGATCGATGATGATCGCAGGCCTGTTGCAGGAAAGCACGCGTCAGGCGGTGGATTCCTTGCCGGGCATGACCAACATCCCGGTGCTGGGCCAGTTGTTCCGATCGCGTGACTATCTGATGGGCGAGACCGAGCTGGTGGTCATCGTCGAACCCTACATCGTCACGCCGACGGCGCCGGGCCGGATGCAGACGCCGGCCGATGGCCTGCGCATCGCGCATGACGCCCAGACCATCTTCTTCGGCCAGTTGAACCAGGTCTACGGCTCACCTGCGCCGACCGCCCAGGCGGGCGCCGGATGGCGTGGACCCGTCGGCTATGTGATCGAGTGAACGCCATGACCCGACCTGCCTCGCGTTTTCTTCCCCTGATCGCCCTGGCCCTGGGCGGGCTGGCGCTGTCGGCCTGCGTCGGCGGCCCGGCGAGTCTGGGCGGCGAGCCGCCCCTGACGCCGACATCGCGCTTCTCGCTCCAGGTCGAGCCGGGGCTGGAGCGTATCGCCCTGGCGGTTCACGAGACGGGCCTGTCCGGCAATCAGCGCGCGGCGCTGGGCGATCTGGTCAACCGCTTCGCTATGGAGGGCGCGCCTGTGCTGGTGATCGAGGCGCCGTCGGGCGGCGACCCGGTGGCGAGCGAAGCGGCCTGGGGCGTCAAGGCGGCTCTGCACCAGGCGGGCGTGCCCGAGAACCGTATCAAGGTCGCGGCCTACGCCGCGCCGGACCCGCGTGCGCCGGTGCTGGTCGGCTTCGAGACGGTCCGCGCCGTGGTTCCGCAGTGCGGGACGCAGTGGGGCAATCTTGGCCGCAGCGGCGACAACCAGTCCGCTTCGAACTTCGGCTGCGCCGTCACCGCCAACCTGGCCGCCCAGATCGCCGACCCGCGCGACATTGTCGCGCCGCGCGGCATGACGCCGTCCGAAGCCGGGCGCCGCTCTGTCGTGTTCGACGCCTATCGCAAGGGCTCCGCCACCTCAGCGACGCGAGAGCCTTTGCTGTCGCAGATGCGCATCTCACAGGCCATTCAATGAGCAACCTGGCCAAGCCCCAAGCGCCGAGCGTGTTCGATGCCCTGGATGGTTTTGATCTGGACGACGAGTTTCTGGACCTTCGCAACGACCGGGGCGGCGCTGCTGCGTCTCCGGGGGCGGGATCTGCGGTTTCCATGAACACTGCGGCCCCGATGGCCGCTGAGGCGGTCCGGCCCGAGATCGAGCCGGCGCCGGTTGAACCCGCCGCGTCGCCCGTCGTGGACGCTGCGCCCGCGCCCCTGGCGACGTCGTCCGGCCTTAGCCCGATCGGCGCGACGGTCGAGGTCTCCATTCCGCGTATCGGGGTCCATGTCTTCGCCGAGCGCCAGGACACGGCCGCCGCCGCCGAACGCGCTGGCCAGGATCGCCGCATGGCGCGGGCGGCCACCCAGATCCGTCTCGGCGGCGTTCAGGCGGCTATCGAGGCCTATCAGGGCGAACCGACGCCGCCCCTGGTCATCGTCGAAAGTCTGAAGGACGCGCAGAGCCTTCTGGCTGAGATCGACGCCCTGGCCCAGGTTTGCGACGCGGGCACCAAGGTGGTGATCATCGGCGCGGCCAACGACATCCTGCTGTATCGCGAACTGATGCGGCGCGGGGTCAGCGAGTACCTGGTCGCTCCGATTCAACCGCTGCAGCTCATCGCGGCTATCGGCGGCCTGTTCGCCGATCCGGCCCAGCCCTTCGTCGGGCGTACCATCGCCTTCGTCGGCGCGCGCGGCGGGGCGGGGGCCTCGGCCGTGGCGCACAACACCGCCTACGCCATGAGCGAGCGGATCGGCGTCAACACCGTCATCGTCGATTATGACCTGCCGTTCGGCACGGCGGGGCTGGATTTCAACCAGGATCCGCTGGGCGGCGTCGCTGACGCCCTGAAGCAGCCCGAGCGCCTGGACGCGACCCTGCTGGACCGGATGACGGTTCGCTGCACCGACAAGCTGAGCCTGTTTGCGGCGCCCGCGACCCTGGACGCCGATTGGGATTTCGGGCCCGAAGTCTTCGAGGAGGTGACGAGCCGCATCCGTTCCACGGCGCCCTTTGTCGTGCTGGACCTGCCGCACCTGTGGTCGGGCTGGATGCGTCGGGCGCTGATTTCGGCGGACGAGGTGGTGGTGGTGGCGACGCCGGATCTGGCCTCCCTGCGCAACGCCAAGAACATGATCGATCTGATCAGGCAGGGGCGACCGAACGACGCGCCG
The DNA here is from genome assembly GCF_047237745.1 of Brevundimonas phoenicis. Lineage (NCBI taxonomy): Bacteria > Pseudomonadati > Pseudomonadota > Alphaproteobacteria > Caulobacterales > Caulobacteraceae > Brevundimonas > Brevundimonas phoenicis. The sequence continues at coordinate 3,319,158 of NZ_JBDFLN010000001.1, read as the reverse complement.
CCGCGTCTGGTGCTGAACCAGGTCGGCGTTCCCGGACGTCCCGAGATCCCGGTCAAGGACTTCGGGGCCGCGCTGGGCGTTCACCCCAGCCTGGTCATTCCCTTCGACGCCAAGGTCTTCGGCGCGGCCGCCAACAACGGCCAGATGATCGTGGACTCGGCGGCCAGAACCAAGGCGGCCGAGGCGTTCGAGACCCTGGCCCAGATCGTGTCCCATCGTGAACTGCCCACGACCGCCGGACAGGCGCGCGCCGCCAAGGGTTCGGCCGGGGGATCGTCCCTGTTCGCCGGCCTGTTCAGCAAGAAGCGCGGCTAGGTGTTCGGGAAACGGACAGCATCGGGAGCTGCGGTTGCGCCGCTGCGTCCGGCCGCTTCGCCAGAGCCGGACCTGGCCGCGGTTGCGGAACGGTCGTCGCACAGGGCGCTGGATCCCGTCGACGCCTTCCCGCCTGAGGAACTGGACCCGCTGACGCCGGCGACTCCCAAGCGGCCAGACCCGTTCGAGCACGCGCTGGGGCAGGGTGATCCGGTCGCGCGTCCGACGTCCGGCGGCGCGGGGCCGCGCGCCACGGCGGGGCTGGCCCAGCTGAAGAACGCCCAGGCCGTCGCCGAAATCGTGCGCGAGCAGAGCGACTATTATCACGCGACGAAGACGACCATCTTCAACGCCCTGATGAACACCATCGACCTGGCCCAGCTGGCCCAGCTGGATCAGAAGGCGGCGTCCGAGGAAATCCGCGACATCGTCGCCGAGCTTGTGGCGATCAAGAACGTCTCCATGTCGGTGGCCGAGCAGGAGCACCTGGTCCAGGACATCCTGAACGACGTCCTCGGTTACGGCCCGCTGGAGCCGCTGCTGGCGCGCGACGACATCGCCGACATCATGGTCAACGGGGCCGGGCGGGTCTTCATCGAAGTCGGCGGCAAGGTGCAACTGACCAATGTCCGTTTCCGCGACAACACCCAGCTGATGAACATCTGCCAGCGGATCGTGTCCCAGGTCGGCCGCCGCGTGGACGAGGCCAGCCCGATCTGCGACGCCCGCCTGCCCGACGGCAGCCGCGTCAACGTCATCGCCCCGCCGCTGGCCATCGACGGACCGACGCTGACGATCCGGAAGTTCAAGAAGGACAAGCTGACGATGCGCAATCTGGTGGAGTTCGCCTCCATCAGTCCCGAGGGGGCGCGCGTTCTGGGCGTCATCGGCGCGGCGCGATGCAATCTGGTCATCTCGGGCGGCACCGGCTCGGGCAAGACGACCCTGCTGAACACCCTGACGGCCTTTATCGACCCGACCGAGCGCGTCATCACCTGCGAGGACGCCGCCGAGCTGCAGTTGCAGCAGCCCCACGTCGTGCGGCTGGAGACCCGCCCGCCGAACCTGGAGGGGCAGGGCCAGATCACCATGCGCGACCTGGTGAAGAACTGCCTGCGGATGCGCCCCGAACGCATCATCGTCGGCGAGGTGCGCGGCCCCGAGGCCTTCGACCTACTGCAGGCCATGAACACCGGCCACGACGGCTCGATGGGCACGCTGCACGCCAACAGCCCGCGTGAGGCGATCAGCCGTCTGGAATCCATGATCACCATGGGCGGCTACGGTCTGCCGTCCAAGACCATCCGCGAGATGATCGTCGGCTCGATCGACGTCATCGTTCAGGCCGCGCGCCTGCGCGACGGCAGCCGTCGCATCACCCACATCACCGAGGTGGTGGGGCTGGAAGGCGACGTCATCGTTACTCAGGATCTGTTCGTTTACGACATCACCGGTGAAGACACGCACGGCAAGATCACCGGCCGCCATCGTTCGACCGGCATCGCCCGCCCGCGCTTCTGGGACCGCGCCCGCTATTACGGGCTGGAACGGGAACTGGCCGAAGCTCTGGACGCGGCGGAGTAGGGCCGATGCTTCTTCCGATCCTCGCGGCGGTCCTGGCCTTCATCACCATCGGCGGCGTCGGCTGGGTGCTGGTCGGCGGCGACAACTCTTCGGGGCAGGCGGTCAAGCGCGCCAAGGGCCTGGCGGCCGGTCGGACCGAGGCCGTGGCGGCGGCCAAGCGCGCCGCGGCCGCCAATACGCCCGAAGCGCGCCGCAAGCAGATCATGGTCCAGCTGCGCGAAGTCGACCGGCGCGAGCGCAAGGCGCGGATGACCACCAGCGCAAAACTGAAGCAGGCGGGCTTGAGCCTGTCGATGCGGACCTTTGTCATCATCAGCGTGGTGATGGGGCTGAGCGGCTCGCTGCTGGCCTTTGTTCTGGGCGCCAACATCTTCATCGTGCTGGGCGTCGGCGTGGCCATGGGTCTGGGCGTGCCGCGCTGGATCGTGAACATGAAGGCCAAGGCGCGGATGAAGAAGTTCTCCCTGGCTTTCCCCGACGCCGTGGACGTTCTGGTGCGCGGCATCAAGACGGGTCTGCCCGTCCACGACTGCTTCAAGGTCATCGCGCGTGAAAGCCCCGAGCCGCTGGGCGGGGAATTTCGCCTGCTGGTCGAAGGCATGGGGGTGGGGCTGACGCTCGCCGACACGCTGGACAAGATGTATCAGCGCATGCCGACGCCGGAGCTGAAGTTCTTCGCCATCGTCATCGCCATCCAGCAGAAGTCGGGCGGCAACCTGGCCGAGGCGCTGAGCAATCTGACCTCGGTGCTGCGCGCCCGCCGGATGATGGGCGAAAAGATCAAGGCCATGTCGTCCGAAGCCGTGGCGTCGGCCGGCATCATCGGCTCCCTACCGCCGGCGGTGATGATCATGGTGACGGTGACGAGCCCCAGCTACATGATGCTGCTGTTCACGGATGTTCGGGGTCATGTGATGCTGCTGGGCGCGGTGTTGTGGATGGCCACCGGCGTCTTCGTGATGAAGCGCATGATCAACTTCAAGTTCTGAGGGGGGAACCCGGATCATGAACGCCTTCATGCGCTTCATCACAGACCCGCAGAACCTGCTGAGCATCGGCGTGGGCGTCGCCGTCTTCGCCAGCGTCCTGACCATGCTGGGCTCCTTCATCGGCGGCGGGGCGCGGCTGGACAAGCGGATGAAGGCGGTGGCCGAGCGTCGCGAGGAACTGCGCCGGCGTTCGCGTCAGGCCATGCGCGGCGGCGCGGGCGAGACGGGCGGCGGCCTGCGCCGCACGGACGACAGCTTCCGCAGTCGGGTCGTGGCGCGGCTGAATCTGGTGAAGCTGCTGGAAGACCCCAAGGTCGCCGAGAACATGATCCAGGCGGGTTTCCGTGGGCCGGGGCCGCTGAACACCTTCTACTTCTTCCGCTTTTCGCTGCCGTTCATCCTGATGGCGCTGACGGCCTTCTACCTGTTCGTCGTCATCAAGCCGGACCTGCCGGGCTTCACCCTGTTTTCCATCGTCATTCTGGCGGCGGGCGTGGGCTTCTATGCGCCGAACATCTATCTAAAAAATCTGATCGACAAGCGACGCCAGTCGATCGTGGCGGCCTTCCCCGATTCGCTGGACCTGCTGCTGATCTGCGTGGAGTCCGGCATGTCCATCGAGGCGGCGATCCAGAAGGTCAGCCAGGAAGTCGGCGGTCAGTCCATCGAACTGGCCGAGGAGCTGTCCCTGCTGTCGGCCGAGCTGAGCTATCTGCCCGAACGCCGACTGGCCTATGAGGGCATGGCCAAGCGGACTCAGCATCCGGGCATCCGCGCCGTGGCCACGGCCATGACCCAGGCCGAGACCTACGGCACGCCGCTGGGCTCGGCGCTGCGCGTCATGGCCAAGGAGAACCGCGACCTGCGTCTGGCGGCGGCCGAGAAGAAGGCGGCGGCCCTGCCGGCCCAGTTGACCGTGCCGATGATTCTGTTCTTCCTGCCGGTGCTGTTCGTCGTCATCCTGGGACCGGCGATCATCAACATCACCGATACGATCAAGGGCGGTTGACGTTCGGCGACGTCAGCCCTCTTCGGCGATCCGCTTCAGATTTTCACCGATTGTTTCATAGGCCGGGCGGATGCGCGCCCGATGCTTGTCATGGAATAGCTCGGCGCGCAGGCCCCTGAAGATGGTCCCGTGAGACAGGATGCAGCTGCCGCGCTCCAACTCGTCGATTTCATAGTAGCGCAGGGTGCGGAACAGGAAGCCGCGTCGCTCGGCCCACACCAGTTGGGCGTTCGGCTGCCATTCGCCCAACCGGGCCTCGATCCGACGCTCCCCCAGGTCCGGCAGGCGTTCGGTCAGGCGGATCGCCGCACCGAAACCGAGGACGCCTTCGATGTCCGTCTCGTGCGGGTTCCAGCGTCTCCACCCTGCAAAATCAGTCAGCACGTCCCAGATGCGTTCAGCCGGGGCGCGCACGCCGATGCGGTTCTCGATGCGGATCGTTTCCATGGCCGCATCCTGTGACACGGCTTTTGGGGTTTAGGAAGATGCGGAGGCGCCGGGCGTTTGTCCTTGGAGCGTTCGTCTCGCCGCGTATAAGTCCGGCGTCAACCGCAAGGAGCCGCCATGATCACCCGCATCCAGCCCGACAGCCGCATGAGCCAGGCCGTGGTCCACGGCCAGACCCTCTATCTGGCCGGACAGGTCGGCGAGCCGGGCGAGGACGTCGCCGCCCAGACGCGCACCGCTCTGGCCGAGGTCGAGGCGATCCTGGCCGAGTGCGGCAGCGACAAGACGAAGATCCTGTCGGCCCAGGTCTGGCTGGCCGACATCGCCGATTTCGAGGCGATGAACGCCGTCTGGGACGCCTGGGTCGATCCGGCCCATCCGCCCGCCCGCGCCACCTGCGAGGCCAAGCTGGCCACGCCCGACTACCTCGTCGAAGTCATCGTCGTGGCGGCGCGCTGACATGGCCCGCGTCACCTCCCCGGAAAGCGAGCTGGAGCGGTTTAAAGCGACCCGCGTCACCGCCCTTTACCGTCTCGACCTGATCGAGAAGGGCGCGCAACTGACCTATGACGACGGCACGCCGGTCGACATGGCGTCCGAGGCGCAACGGTTGAAGGATCAGGTCGCCGACATGGACCGCCGCATCGCCCGGCTGGAGGCGGCGGGCGAAGGGTGAGCCTGGACGGCGTCCGAGGCTTCACGCTCGCGTCAGCCGCAGATCCTGATAGTCGTAGCTGAAGTCGATGTCGGGTGAGACGCCCTTGACCGTGGCGGTCGCGGGTTTGGCCGTGCCGATGCTGAAGGTTATGAAGGCGTCTTCCTCGCGCTTGTCGGGGAAGCGGGTGCGGAAGGTCTCGCCGTCGTAGGGCTCCAGCCAGCCCTGCAACGCCGGGGTGTGGGTGAAGCGCAGCCACAGGCCGGACTTGCGGTTGCGGCCGCGCCCCTCGGTCTTCGGCTCGATGACGATGTCGCCGTACCAGGGGTCGCGCCAGGTTCCGGCGTAGGCGTCTAGCGGCATGGACGGGGCCGCGCCCGCCGCCTGTTTGGCGTCGATCTCGACGGCGGCCTTCAGCGACTTCTCGGTTCCTTCGGCCTCAATCCGCTTGGAATCGGCGATCCAGTCGACGTCAACCTTGTTCATGGCGATGTCCGACAGGCCCGATCGCAGGGCGCGCAGCAGGAAGCTTTCTTCGGCGTTGGTGAAGACCGAGAAGCCGATCTTGCGGCCGGGGATCAGCACCGTGGCGGAGATGCCGCCGGGCGAGCCGCCGCCGTGGGTGGCCAGTCGCTCGCCGCGATAATCCTGAACCTGCAAGCCCATGGCGTAGGTCGAGGCCACGGCCCGGTTCGGCAGGGCCGCCGTCGGCCCGTTGGACGAGGAGACGACGATGTTCGGCTTGTACATCTCGCGCGCGGCGGCTTCGGAGAACAGGCGCGAGCCGTCGGCCAGCTTGCCGTCGTTCAGGCGCACGGTGATCCATTTGGCCCAGTCGGTCGCGCTGGCGCAGATGCCGCCCGCCGCCGCCGCCGAATCCCAGTTCCACACCTCGACGATCGACTCCGCGATCTGGGTCATCGCCCCCTGATAGCGCAGGGGCGGGCCGACGCGGCCGTGAGGCAGGGCGCTCTTCTTCGGGTCGGCCAGACGCGCCAGGGGCACGCTCTCGCTCATGCCCACGCGGTTGAAGATGCGGGTCTGGACGAAGTCCTCCCACGACAGGCCCGAGACCTTTTCGATCACCGCGCCCGCCACCACGAACATCAGGTTGCAGTAGTGGTAGTCCTCGCGGAAGCCGTCCTCGATCGGCACGAAGGCGGCCTGGGCCAGCACCTCGGCCCGCGTCCGGTCGCTGTTGGGCCAGAACAGCAGGTCGCCGGCGCCCAGGCCGAAACCGGCGCGGTGGCTCAGGGTGTCGCGCACGGTGATGCGCTCGCCCACCATCGGGTCCGACAGGGTGAAGCCGGGCAGATAGGTGCGGATCGGCTCGTCCCACTTCACCTTGCCCTCATCGACCAGGATGGCCAGGCAGGCGGCGGTGACGTTCTTGGAGTTCGACGCGATGGCGAACAGGGTGTGTTCGTCGGCGGGCTCGGCCTTGCCCTGACGGCGCACGCCATAGCCCTTGGCCAGCACCGTCTTGCCGTCGCGCACCAGGGCCAGGGAGACGGCGGGCTGGTCCGGCCAGGCGGCCATGCACCGCTGCACCCAGGCGTCGGCGGCGGCGGCGATCTGCTCATCCGTGCGCGTGTCCGCGCTGGTCTGCGCCCAGCCGGTAGCGGGCAGGGCCGCGCCGGCGGCGCCGACGGCGGAAGAGATCAGCGCGGCGCGGCGCGACAGGCGGATGGACATCAAGGACGCTCCTGAAGACTGAATGGCGACGCTAACGCCGCCCGTTCGCGGGGCCAAGGGGCGTCGCGCGCCCTATGCCGCCAGCCGCCACCTTTGCAGATGCTCCAGCACGTCCGCCACGATCTGGGCGCGGGTGAAGCCGGTCACGTCGCGCGGACGCATGCCGTCGCCGGTCACGGCGCTGAGCCGCCACTCCAGCGCGCGACGGTTCTCGGGGGCCTCCAGCGCGGTCAGGGCGGGCAGGGGTCTGGATCGGGCGCCCAGCCGATACAGGAAGTCCCGCCCGTTGGCGTGCTCGACCCTCAGCCAGACGCCGTTGTCGTCGCTCTGCACCTCGCTGTTCTCCAGCCCCTCGGCAGCGACGGCGGCGCGCACCTCTTCCAGCGCCGGGGCGCCGTGGCGGGCGATCTGGCGGTCGATGTCGCGGCGGCTGGCGGGGGCCAGGATGCGCTTGAGCTGTTCGCGCAGCGGCGGCGCCTCGGTCTCGACGGCTTCGCCCCTCAGGTCGGCGTTCATTTGTCGCGCCAGTCCGAAACAGGCCAGGATCATGATGACGGCGAAGGGCAGGGCCGCCACCAGGGTCGCCGCCTGCAAGGCGCCGAGGCCCCCGGCCAGCAACAGCAGGGCCGCCGCCAGTCCTTGCAGCACGCACCAGTAGACCCGTTGCCAGCGCGGCGTCTCCTCGGCTCCGCCCGAGGCCAGGGTGTCGATGACCAGGGAGCCGGAATCCGCCGAGGTGACGAAGAAGACCGCCACCAGGGCGATGGCCAGGATCGAGGTGATCGCCGTCCCCGGCAGATACTCAAGGAAGCGGAACAGGGCTGTCGACAGGTCCGCCTGCACCGCCTCGGAAATGGCCCCGGCCGCGATGCCGAGGTCCAGGCTCATGGCCGAATTGCCGAAGACCGTCATCCACAGGAAGGTGAAGCCTGTCGGCACCAGCAACACGCCGATCAGGAACTCCCGCACGGTGCGCCCGCGCGAGATGCGGGCGATGAACATGCCCACGAACGGCGACCAGGCGATCCACCACGCCCAGTAGAACAGAGTCCAGTCCGCCATCCAGGCACGCGGTTCATAGGCGTAGAGGGTGAAGGTGCGGACGAAGAAATGATCCAGGTAGAGGCCGAAATTCTGCACATAAGCCCGCAGCAGGAACAGCGTCGGTCCCGCCACGAGCACGAACAGCATCAGACAGACGGCGATGACCAGGTTCAGCTCGGACAGTCGCCGCACCCCCTTGTCCACGCCCGTCAGGACCGAGATCGTCGCCGCTCCCATGACCACGGCGATCAGCCCGACCTGCATCATCACATTGCTGGGAAGGCCGAAGACGTAGTGCAGACCTGAGTTCATCTGCGCCACGCCCAGGCCCAGGGAGGTGGCGATGCCGAACAGGGTGCCGCAGATGGCGAAGATGTCGACCGCATCGCCGACCCACCCGTTCACCCGCTTGCCCAGCAGGGGGTAGAGGCTGGAGCGCATGGTCAGCGGTAGGCCCTTGCGGTGGGCGAAATAGGCCAGGCTGAGGCCCACCACGGCGTAAATGGCCCAGGCGTGGACGCCCCAGTGGGTGTAGGTGATGACCATGGCCTCGCGCGCGGCCGTCAGGGTGCCGGGCTGGGCCTCGGGCGGGGCGATGTAGTGCTGCACCGGCTCGGCGACGGCGAAATACATCAGGCCGATGCCCATGCCCGCTGCGAACAGCATGGCCAGCCATGAAACATAGGGGAAGTCCGGCTCGGCGTCGTCCGGTCCCAGCTTCAGCCGCCCGGTCGGCCCCACGGCCAGCACCGCCACGAACAGCAGGAACCCCGCCACGGAGGCCACGTAGAACCAGCCGAAGGTGTCGATTACCCAGGCCTGGGCGCGTCCGAACAGCAGGCCGGACGTGGCGGGCGCCGTCAGGGCGAGCAGCAACAGCCCGCCTGCAATGGCGCTGGCCCCCCAGAAGACTCGAGGGTTCATTTTGGATGTCAGCATGGGCCCCCAACGCACGGCTACGCTTGGGGTTCCAAATCGAAGCCACAGACCCGCCTTCGGGATGAAAAAGATGTAACTCGGTTATACGTCGAGGGGCTGATATCGGCGACTGTGAAGGACGTTGAGGGACGTCCGTGCGAGGACGCCCAGCCATGACGAAATACAAGTTCGCGCCCCTGCTGGGGGTGGTTTTGGCCCTGCCTGCGACGGGCGTTCTGGCGCAGACGGCGCAGCCCGCCGTCGGCGCACAGCAGACCCAGCGCCCGCCGGCGCAGACCCCGCCCCAGAAGGCAGACAAGGACGATCAACCCGCGGCCGTGGGCGACGTCGTCGTCAGCGCCCGCGCCAATGATGTCCGCACCTCGATCGATTCGATCAGCTACAGCCTGGCCGACGATCTTCAGGCGGCGACCGGCACCCTGGCCGAGGCCCTGCGCAATGTGCCTTCCATCGATGTCGATCCTCAGGGCAACGTCTCCCTGCGCGGCGATGGGAACGTCACCATCCTGGTCGATGGCCGTCCCTCGGCGATCCTGTCGGGCCCGAACCGCGCCGATGCGGTGCTGCAACTGCCGGCCGACCGCTACGCCCGCATCGAGGTGATGACCAATCCATCCGCCGCCTACAGTCCCGAGGGTTCCGGCGGTGTCATCAACCTGATCACCAAGCCGGTTCCTGCGGCGGTGGCCGCCGCCGCAGCTACGGGAGCGCCGGGCGCGACCGTGACGACCGGCTCGCTGCGCGCCAATGTCGGCGACAACGGGCGCTGGAACGTCGGCGCCAGCGGCTCGCGCCAGCGCGGCAAGCTGACCCTGACCGGCGATCTCAGCTATCGCCATGACGAGCAGAGCCTGGCCTTCGACCGCCTGCGCGAACAGCTCAACGCTTCGGGCGCGACCGTCGGCACGACCACGACGGCTCAGAGCATCGACTCGACCCAGGGTGGTTTCTTCGGCCGGGTGGCGGCTGAATATCGGCTGACTGAAAAAACCATGCTGACCGGCGAGGCGCGCGCCAACCGTTTCGACGTCGACAGCGATGTGGGCGGCCTGTTCGAGACCCGCGACGGCTCGGGCGCCCTGACCCGCGCCTATAGCCGCGACGGCTCGGGCGGCTTCGCCATGGACGGATGGGGCGTTACCGGCCGGGTGCTGCACCAGTTTGACGCCTCGGGACATGAGTGGTCGAACGAGCTGCGCTACGACCGCAACGACCATGAGAACGACTCCCTGGCCGCCAACGTCTTCAGCGTCCCGACGGAGCCGACAGTGTATGAGGCCCAGCGCGGCCTGAATGCGCAGGAGACGATTGGCTTCACCAGCGCCTACACCCGGCCCATGGGCGAGGGCGCCAAGCTGCGCGCGGGTTATGAGTTGAACCTCACTCGGCCGGATCAGGAGAATGAGGTGCGGCGCGGGCCGTCCGAGAACGCCCTGGCCCTCGTGCCGTCGCAGAGCAATCGGTTCGAGGCGGAGCAGATCGTCCACGCCCTCTACGCCACCTATGAGCGCCCGTTCGGCGAGAAGCTGTCCGGCCAGTTCGGCCTGCGACTGGAGCAGGCGGACATCGAGGTCGAGGATGTCACCAACGCCGTACGCGCGTCCCAGGACTACTTCCGCGCCTACCCGACCTTCCATCTTCAGTATCAGCTGACCGAGACGCAGACGCTGCGCGGCAGCTATTCGCGGCGCATCCAGCGGCCTCAGCCGTCGCAGCTGAATCCCTTCATCGTTTACGGCGATCCGCTGAATCTGCGCTCGGGCAATCCGGATCTGGAGCCGCAGGAGACCGACAGCTTCGAGGCCATGTGGCAGATGCGGCGTGGTCAGAGCTTCTATCAGGCCACTGCCTACTTCCGCGATACGACCAAGGCCTTCACCGACGTGGCGACGGACGTCGGCGGCGGCGTCCTGCTGACCCGGCCGGAAAATCTGGGGGCCCGGCGCGATCTGGGGGTCGAGCTGACCGCCAGCGGCCGCCTGCACCCGACCCTGCGCTACAACGCCAGCGTCAACGCCTTCCGTCAGGAGATCGACGCGGCCGGCATCCCGGGCGGCCGCGACCGGGAGGGCGAGATGGTAACCGGTCGCCTCAGCCTGAATTGGCAGGCCACGCCCAAGGACTTCGTCCAACTGATGGGCTTCTGGCAGGGTGATCAACTACTGGCCCAGGGGACGCGCGAGAGCGGCGGCATGCTGAATTTCGGTTATCGTCGCAAGCTGACCGACACCCTGTCGCTGCAGTTTACCGCCCGCGATATCCTGAACTCCTTCGGCGGCGCCACCACCTACGACACGCCGCAGTTCCGCGAGCGTTTCGATCAGGATCTGAACCTGCGCGCCTTCTACCTGGGTCTGAGCTGGTCCTTCGGCGGTCCCCGTCGCCAGCCCGAACAGTTCGACTTTTCGACCGGCCCGTCCGGCGGCTGACCCTGTCGTCAAATCGGATTCCGACGCCCGTCGCCTGTCTTGGCGGCGGGCGTTTTTGTGCCCCTCTCTTGCGTGTCCTCCCGGCCACACCCACCTCCTTTGCGACAGCTCAAGGCGTCGCTTCGTGAAAGGGCGCATTGAGTTCAAATCCGCCTCCCGAGGGGAAACCGAACGACATGAATCTCGACCTCTATTCCGACCGCGCCAAACAGGCCGTTCAATCCGCCCAGTCGCTGGCGCTGGCTCGCCGCCACCAGCAGTTCGCGCCCGAGCATCTGCTGAAGGTGCTGCTCGAGGAACGCGACGGCCTGGCCCGCAAGCTGATCGATCAGGCGGGCGGCGATCCGTCCGCCGTCGAACTCGTCACCGAGGGGCTGCTGAAGAAGCGGCCCCAGGTCGAGGGCGGCTCGGGTCAGCTCTATCTGGACGGCGACACCGCGCGCGTCTTCAGCGCCGCCGAAGAGGCCGCGAAAAAGGCCGGCGACGCCTTCGTCACCACCGAACGCCTGCTGGCCGCCATCGCCAAGGAAGGCGGCGCGGCCGCCGAAGCCCTGAAATCCGCCGGGGTCACGGCCAAGAAGCTGGACGACGCCGTCGCCGAAATCCGCAAGGGCAAGACCGCCGACAGCGCGGGCGCCGAGGACAGCTTCGACGCCCTGAAACGCTACGCCCGCGACCTGACCGAGGCCGCGCGCGACGGCAAGGTCGACCCCGTCATCGGCCGCGACGAGGAGATCCGCCGCACCATTCAGGTGCTGGCCCGCCGCACCAAGAACAACCCCGTCCTGATCGGCGAACCCGGCGTCGGCAAGACCGCCATCGTCGAGGGTCTGGCGCTGCGCATCGTCAATGGCGACGTGCCCGAAAGCCTGAAGGACAAGAAGGTTCTGTCGCTCGACATGGGCGCCCTGATCGCCGGCGCGAAGTATCGCGGCGAGTTCGAGGAGCGGCTGAAGGCCGTGCTGAACGAGGTGGCCGCCGCCGAGGGCGGCATCGTTCTGTTCATCGACGAGATGCACACCCTGGTCGGCGCGGGCAAGGGCGACGGGGCGATGGACGCCTCCAACCTGCTGAAGCCTGCGCTGGCGCGCGGCGAACTGCACTGCGTCGGCGCCACCACGCTGGATGAGTACCGCAAGCACGTCGAGAAGGACGCGGCCCTGGCCCGTCGCTTCCAGCCGGTCTTCGTATCCGAGCCCACCGTCGAGGACACGGTGTCGATCCTGCGCGGTCTGAAGGAAAAGTACGAGGTCCACCACGGGGTGCGCATCAGCGACAGCGCCATCGTCGCCGCCGCCACCCTGTCGAACCGCTACATCACCGACCGCTTCCTGCCCGACAAGGCCATCGACCTCATCGACGAGGCTGCGTCGCGCGTCCGTATGGCCGTGGACTCCAAGCCCGAGGCCCTGGATGAAATCGACCGCCGTCTGGTCCAGCTCAAGATCGAGCGCGAGGCCCTGAAGAAGGAAGACGACAGCGCCTCCCGGCAACGTCTCGAAAAGCTGGAGGACGAGATCGCCGATCTGGAGGGCCAGTCGGACGACATGACCGCCCGCTGGAAGTCGGAAAAGGACAAGGTGGGGCAGGGCGCGCAACTGCGCGAAACCCTGGACCGTCTGCGCGCCGAACTGGCCGCCGCCCAGCGCGCCGGTGATCTCGGCCGCGCCTCAGAGATCGCCTATGGTCAGATTCCGCAGCTTGAGAAGCAACTCGCGGACTCCGAATCCCCGGCGGCGGTCGCCGCCCCGTTGACGCCCGAGGTCGTCGACGCCGAACAGATCGCCGCCGTGGTCAGCCGCTGGACCGGCGTGCCCGTCGACAAGATGCTGGAGGGCGAGCGCGAGAAGCTGCTCAAGATGGAGGACGAACTGGGCCGCCGCGTGGTCGGTCAGGACGAGGCCCTGGCCGCCGTCTCCGACGCCGTGCGCCGCGCCCGCGCCGGTCTGAACGACCCGAACAAGCCGCTGGGCAGCTTCCTCTTCCTCGGCCCCACGGGCGTCGGCAAGACCGAGCTGACCAAGGCGCTGGCGGGCTATCTGTTCGACGACGACAACGCCATCACCCGCATCGACATGTCCGAATACATGGAGAAGCACTCGGTCAGCCGCCTGATCGGCGCCCCTCCGGGCTATGTCGGCTATGACGAGGGCGGCGCCCTGACCGAGGCGGTGCGTCGCCGCCCCTATCAGGTCGTCCTGTTCGACGAGGTCGAGAAGGCCCACCCCGACGTCTTCAACGTGCTTCTCCAGGTGCTGGACGACGGCCGCCTGACCGACGGTCAGGGCCGCACCATCGACTTCAAGAACACCCTGATCATCATGACCTCCAACCTGGGCAGCCAGTATCTGGCCGACCAGCCCGAGGGCGAGGATGTCGAGGCCGTGCGCCCGCTGGTCATGGAGCAGGTCCGCGCCCACTTCCGGCCCGAGTTCCTGAACCGCATCGACGAGATCATCCTGTTCCACCGCCTCGGCCGCGAGCAGATGGGCGGCATCGTCCGCATCCAGCTGGCGCGTCTGGAGAAGCTGATGGCCGACCGCCGCCTGACGCTCGCTTTGGACGACAGCGCCCTGACCTGGCTCGCCGACAAGGGCTACGACCCCGTCTACGGCGCCCGCCCCCTGAAGCGCGTCATCCAGAAGGAGCTGGTCGACCCCATGGCCAAGAAGCTGCTGGCCGGAGAGATCGAGGACGGCAGCGTGGTGGCCGTGTCAGCGGGCGCCGACGGGCTGGAGATCGGGAAGGCGCGGGTGCACTAGGCGTTTACAGCGTCGCGGCCCTTGCTTTGCGAAGTAGGTGTTGAGCTAGAACGATGGTTTCCAACGCTTCTTCTGCATCGGTAATCCAGCCGTTCTCATGAGCGGTTGGATTACGTATGCCCAGCATCGATCCAGCGAATATTCGTTGATAACCGGCTTGAGCATTTTTCTCGCTCTCGCTGGTTAGACCGTTCAGCTTCAAAGTGGTGCCATTCGGTGAGAACGCCCATTCCATAAGCGCGCTTCCTGATTTTGTGCTGCTGGTTTTGCTCTTTATAAAGTTGTCGACAAATTTGAACGCTTCACCTGAAGCTTCCGAGTAAAATCCCGATACAAAAAGATCTCGAGAAACTCCTAAGAGGTCGCTGTCTGTAATGACTTCTAGAAAGCGGTCATGGACGGAGTTGCCCTGATCGCTTGCGTCCGCGATAGCCAGCATCCGAGGTGCTGGGAGGGCACGTAACGTTCCTCCGAGACCAATCCGGTTGATGCTCCGCTGAAGTTCACGAAACTGCTCAAACATATTCAGCGAAGGTATTTCTTCATATTGGCAAATATCGCTTCAATCTGGTCGGCTGTTGCATCTGCGCTGATATGAATTTGGACATTTACGTTGAGTGGCATCGCAGCGTCGGCTGATCCGCTGCCATGGTTGTGAGGTGGCTCTGCTGAGGATTTCTTGCTCTCAAGGGGAGTAGGCGATTTGCGCGGTGATGCTTCTTTCTTTTGCGCCGCGGCACGTGGCGCTGATCGAGTACTTTTGGATGCGACTGCGTCGGAAGGGGGCTCGTTGCTGCCGATCATGAAATAGGTAGCGGCCTTGTTGCGAGCGGCTCCTTCGCCCAAGTCTGCCGCCTGCATCAGCCATCGTACTGCCTTTTGGCGATCATTGTCTCCAGGGGGCGCAAGCTCAATTAGGTCGTTGGGATAGGCTGTGTGGAGAATTTCATCGGCAGCCTCCCTGTAGGTGTCATCAAATCTCCATCGCTTCGCAGCCTCGGTCGGCTTGCCTTCCTCGTCGAGAAGGCCGACCTTTTTCAATTCCCTGAGGTACTGTTGTGCAGCCGTTGCCTGAACATTCAGCTGCGCGACCAAGTACTTGTCGCTCACTTTCGATGGAACGGTCTTTTTGAACTGCTCCCTAAGGCCCCACCAGACCGTGCTTGGTATCTGTGGGAAATTTTGCTTTGCTTCTGCCACGGGTCTCTCCTGATTTTATACTGAGTCTCGGTGAGTCGTGACCGGCGTCAAGTTGTGACGGAAAATCAATGGGAGACATTTCAGTTGATTTTGCTCCACCCGAGCTTTTGAGGACGGAATAATGGATCAAGGTTGGGCCGCAATTCTAGGTGCAGCTATTGGAGCCATGGCAACCCTCGGGGGGACCGGGCTTAATCATTATCTTCAATCCAAGCGCGCGAACGACCTCGCTGGAAAGCGTCGCGAACGCCTTCGGCAGCTGCTTGGAGGGTCAAAATATACTTGGAGATCAATAGAAACGCTATCAGCAGCAATCGGCGCTGATGAAATGACAACGTGCGAACTGTTAATTGAAATCGACGCACGCGCGTCGGTTTCTAACCCGAGATCGTGGGCATTGATTAGCAGATCGCCTTGGCCTGCCGACCTTCAACCAGCAAACTAGCCGGAGGCCACGACGCTATGGTTTCCTCACCCCAGCACCGGCATCACCTCCACCCCGTCGCAGACGAAGATGCTCATGTGCGGATGGTTCTCGAACAGGCGGGCCGCCGCCTCGTGGCTGTCGGCGCGCACCACCATGAAGACGGTCAGCAGGTTGACCATGTCCGTCACGGCGCCGTCGTCGTCGATGCGTTTGGTCGGGCCTAGCGGGCCGCCCTGAAAGACGATGGAGTCGCGGTGCGCCTCCTCCCAGGCGGCGACGGCGGCGACGCCGAGGCGGGCCGTCTCGGCCTGCTCGGCCTCGCTCATGGCGCGCCAGGCCCGCCATTTGGGGCCGGTCTTGTCGCTGGTGAAGACAGCCAGGTAATGGGTCTCAACGTTCATTGCAGCCTCCTGTTTGGCTGGAGGATCAATCCTTTGGGCCGGCTTCGACAAGCAGCGCCGGAGGCTGGCCTCAGCCTCCGGCCAGCAGGTCGTCGATCAGGGCTTTGGCCTCGGGGCTGGCCCAGTCGGCCTCGCCGACCAGGACGGCGCGAACCTGACCCCGGCGGTCCAGCACCATGGTCTGGGGCATGGCGCCCTTGCCGGGGAATTCGAAGGCCAGTTGGAACTTGGGATCGATGTAGAATTCCAGCGGCGCGTGGTCGGCGATGAAGGCGCGGGCGTCGTCGGCGGTCTTCTCCGCATCCATGCTGACGGTCACTACGGCGAAGTCGTCGCGCGTCTTGTAGTGGTCGGCCAGGGCGGCCAGGGTCGGCATCTCGATCCGGCACGGGGCGCACCATGTGGCCCACAGATTCACCACCGTCACCTTGCCTGCGAAGTCGGCGAAGCGCACCTCCTGTCCGGCGGCGTTGCGGAAGGCGTAGTCGGGAGCCGGGGCGGGCGGCGGCGCCTGCAACCGGGCCAGGGAGCCACGCGCATAGGCGATCAGCCGCGTGCTCGGCTGTTTCGGCGCGGCTGAAACGGGCGCGGATTCTTTGCGCCCCTGATGATGATTGACGTATAGCAGCGCCGCGCCCACGCCGATCACGCCGATCACTGCGAACGTCGCCACGCCCGCCCAAGTCCGCCCAGAGCCGCTCATGTCCGATACGCCTTCCAAACCACAGCAAGATGTCCCCGCTCAGGGGCAGTCTCTATGGGGCGGACGCTTCAGCGCCAAGCCCGCCGACATCATGCAAGCCATCAACGTCTCCATCGGCGTCGACAAACGCCTGTGGGCGCAGGATCTGGCCGGATCGCGGGCCCATTGTCGCATGCTGGCCCAGCAGGGCATCATCCAGCCGGCCGACGCCGAGGCCATCCTGGGCGGTCTGGACGTCATCGAGGGCGAGATCCGGGACGGTTCCTTCCCCTTCCGCGACGCCTATGAAGACATCCACATGAACGTCGAGGCCCGCCTGTCGGAACTGATCGGCGAGCCGTCGGGGCGTCTGCACACGGCGCGCAGCCGCAACGATCAGGTGGCGACGGACTTCCGCCTGTGGGTGCGCGACGCCTGCGATCGCACTGTGGCGCAGTTGAAGGATCTGCAAGGCGCCCTGCTGGACCGGGCGGAACAGCACGCGGGCGATCTGATGCCGGGCTTCACCCATCTGCAGACCGCCCAGCCGGTGACCTTCGGCCACCATCTGATGGCCTATGTCGAGATGTTCGGCCGTGACGCCGGGCGCTTCGCCGACGCGCGCGCCCGCATGAACGAGAACCCGCTGGGCGCCGCCGCCCTGGCCGGGTCGCCCTTCCCCATCGACCGCCACATGACGGCCAAGGCGCTGGGCTTCGACCGCCCGATGGCCAACAGCCTGGACGCCGTTTCGGATCGCGACTTCGCCCTGGAAAGCCTGGCCGCCGCCTCCATCGCGGCGGGCCACCTGTCGCGTCTGGCCGAAGAGATCGTGGTGTGGATGACGCCGATGTTCGGTTTCGCCACCCTGCCCGACGACCTGACGACCGGCTCGTCTATCATGCCGCAGAAGCGCAACCCGGACGCGGCCGAACTGGTGCGCGCCAAGACCGGCCGCATCAACGGCGCCCTGATCGCCCTGACCACGGTAATGAAGGGCCTGCCGCTGGCCTATTCCAAGGACATGCAGGAGGACAAGCCGCCGGTGTTCGAGGCCTTTGACGCGCTCGACCTGGCGCTGACGGCCATGACCGCCATGGTCGCCGTGATCCGCCCCAACACAGAGAAGATGGCCGCCGCCGCCGGCGCGGGCTTCTCGACCGCCACCGATCTGGCCGACTGGCTGGTGCGCGAGCTGAACCTGCCCTTCCGCCAGGCGCACCACGTCACCGGCGCCGCTGTGAAGCGGGCCGAGGCCCTGGGCCTGGGTCTGGGCGACTTGCCGCTGACGGAATTGCAGGCCCTGGATGGCCGGATCACCGAAGGCGTGTATGAAGTGCTGACGCCCGAAGCCTCCTGCGCCAGCCGCCAGAGCTTCGGCGGCACGGCGCCGGAACAGGTCCGCGCGCGCATCGCCGACTGGAGAAGCCGCCTGTGACGAAGACGTCTGTGAAGAAGACCCTGATCCTGGCGAGCGCCGCCGCCCTTCTGCTCTCGGCTTGCGGCCGCATGGCCGACCTCGAACCGCCGCAAGGCGCGACGCCGAAGAAGCAGACCGAGCGCGCCATCCGCGACCGCTCGGCCGAGCACCTGCCCGAGCCAGCGATGCAGAACCTGCCGCCGCGCCAGATGCCCATCGACAACGGCACGTCCGACCCGTTCGGCAAGCCGCCGCAGGTGAACTGAGCCTTCGCTCCGACCTTCTGACTGGACTCCCCGCCGGTGCACCATTTCGATCTCAAGGACGGCGTCCTGCACGCCGAGGGCGTCTCGCTGGAGACGCTGGCGGAGACGGTCGGCACCCCGACCTACGTCTATTCCTCGGCCACGCTGCGCCGTCACTACGGCCTGCTGCGCGAGGCGTGCGACGCGCATAAGGACGCGCTGGGCGAGGCCCTGATCGCCTTCGCGGTCAAGGCCAACTCCAACCTGTCGGTGCTGGCGACCCTGGCGAAACTCGGCTGCGGCGCAGACACCGTGTCCGAGGGCGAGATCCGCCGAGCCCTGGCCGCGGGCGTTCCGGGCGAGCGCATCATCTTCTCCGGCGTGGGCAAGACCGACGCCGAACTGGCCTTCGCCATTGATGTCGGCGTGCGCCAGATCAACGTCGAATCCTCGGCCGAACTGGACCGGCTGATCGCCGTCGCGGCCGCCAAGGACGCCGCCCCCGCCATCGCCATTCGCGTCAATCCCAAGATCGGCGCAGGCGGCCACGCCAAGATCACCACCGGCGGCGCGGGCGACAAGTTCGGCGTGCCGGTGGAAGAGGCGATGGCCCTCTACGCCCGCGCGTCAAGCTCGCCTCACGTCACGCCTGTGGGCTTGGCCTGCCACATCGGCAGCCAGATCACCGACCTGGCTCCGCTGGAAGCCGCTTTCCGCGTGCTGCGCCAGATGACGGAAGACCTGCGCGCCGACGGGCACAGCGTCACCCGGCTCGATCTCGGCGGCGGCCTGGGCGTGCCTTACTACGGCGAGACGGCGACGCCGTCCCCGGCCGACTATGCAGCCATGGCCGCGCGCGTGCTGAATGGACTGAACGTCGAGGCCGCCTTCGAGCCAGGCCGCCTTATGGCCGCCAACGCGGGCGTGCTGCTCAGCCGCGTCATCCAGGTCAACGAACGGACGGACGGCCGCCGCTTCCTGGTGCTGGACGCGGCGATGAACGATCTGATGCGTCCGGCCCTCTACGACGCCTTTCACGACCTGAAGCCGGTGCGGCCGACAGCGGGCGAAGCCCTGCCCCACGACGTCGTCGGCCCCGTCTGCGAGACCGGCGACACTTTCGCGCGTGATCGCGACCTGCCGCCGCTGAAGGCAGGCGACCTGGTGGTCTTCATGAGCGCCGGGGCCTATGGCGCGGTGATGAGCGGCGAATACAACACCCGCCCCCTGGCCGCCGAGGTTCTGGTCGACGGCGACCGCTACGCCGTCATCCGCCCGCGCCCGACCTATGACGAGATGTTCGCCCGCGAACCGATGGCGGACTGGCTCTAAGCCTCAGTCCAGCGCGCAGATGTCCGGCAGGCCGCGCATGCCGCCCGCGTGGTCCAGGCCATAGCCGACCAGGAAGCGGTTCGGCGCCTCCCAGCCGACGAAGTCGGGCTCGGGCGCGCGGGGCTTGGGCCAGGGCTTGCGGGCGAAGACGCAGGTCAGCACCTCGGCCGCGCCCGCCTCCTGCGTGATCCGCACCGCCTCGGCCAGGGACAGGCCGGTGTCGAACACATCGTCCAGAATCAGCACCTTCCGCCCGTCGAGCGAGCGCTGATAGGGGGCGCGGACCTCGATCCGGCCCCGGCTGGTCTGTTCGTCGCCGTAGGAGGCCAGCCACAGGGCGTCGAAGCGGACGTTGCGGCCCTCGCGCGCTAGGGCGCGGGTCAGGTCGGCGGCAAACCACAGCCCGCCGGTCAGCAGGACGGCGGCCACCGTCTCATCGTCGACATGGGGGGCGATGCGGCGCGCCAGATCGGCCACGACTGTCTCGATCTCGGCCTGGGACAGAAGAACCGTGGGGGCGGGGGGCGCTTGGATGTCAGCCATGCCCGGCGATACCGCCTGGACAGGGGGTGAGTCGAGAGGCGAAGGCGCTTGACCAAGGTCGAAGGCGTTCAGCGGCGCAGGCCGCCGTCTTCACGCGGGGATGCTTCTCCATGTGGCCGAGGCGGAGCCTTGGCGGGAGGCATGAGGATGAATTTTGTCGTCATCTTTGCACCCTTGCCCTGGGGGTCGGCGATGACTACGGCGAAGCCCTTGACCTGGCCGGGCAGGACGGGCGGCCCGTCCAGGCGCACCACGCGGCTGGCCACCTCCACGCCGCGCTCGTCCTGAAGCACGGCGCGAATGGGAGGCGAGACCACTTCGGTCTCGCGGATATTGCGCACGGCGCCGGAGACGACGACCTTGCCCGGATCGTGCGAAGCGACGCGCGCCCGTTGGGCCTCGAACTCCAGGCCCACGATGTTCACGTCCAGGCCCAGCGTTTCATAGGCCCCGGCGGTGATCGGGAATTTCCGGACGATCTCCTCGCGGAACAGCACGCCGCCGGTGATCAGGCCCAGGACGACCGCCGCCGCCGCCGCCCAGGCGGCGCCCGCCGCCGCCGCCTTGCGCACCCGGCGCTTGCGCTCGGCCTTGGCGCGGAAGGCGCGGGGCAGTTCGGGCGCGGGCGTCTCCGCCAGGGTCTCGGGCGAGGTTTCCTCGATGGTTTCGGTCGGCGTGACGGCGTGGGCGCCCGCTGCGGGCTCCAACTCCAGCGGCGCGTCTTCCAGGCTGGCGCGCCAGTCATGGCCGCACGTCTTGCAGCGCACACGGCGACCGTTGGGGCCGATCGCCTCATCTGGAACGAAATAGCTAGTGGCGCAGGCGGGGCAGGTCAGTATCATGTCAGCTGACTGCGAGGCTTATCGCCCCCTCCTGTCGCGGCGCAACGCCCCGGTCCAATACGAAACCCGATGCCTGATTCGAACCGCCGCGCCGCTGACCCGGATTCCACACCCGACACCGTCCGCCTGAAGGGCGTGGGTTTCGGCTATACGGACAGGCCCGCCGTGCTGCGGGACGTTAACCTTACACTGCCAAACGGCTCTTTCCACTTCCTTACCGGACCTTCGGGCGCGGGCAAGTCGTCGTTGTTGAGATTGCTGACCCTGGCGGCCCGGCCGCAGGCGGGGCGAATCAGCCTGTTCGGCCGCGAGGTGACGCATCTGCCGCGTCGCGACGTTCCCGCCTTTCGCCGTCGCATGGGCGTGATCTTCCAGGACTTCCGCCTGCTGGACCATCTGTCGGCGTTCGACAACGCCGCCCTGCCGTTGCGTCTGGCTGGGGAGGGGACGGGTGACTACGCCGAGGACGTGCGAGAGATGCTGCGCTGGGTTGGTCTGGGTCAGCGGTTGGACGCCTTGCCGCCGACGCTGTCGGGCGGAGAGAAGCAGCGCCTGGCCATCGCCCGGGCCGTGGTCACGCGCCCCCGGCTGATCCTGGCCGACGAACCGACGGGCAGCGTTGACGCGGCCATGGCCGAGAAGCTGATGCGCCTGTTCCAGTCGCTGCACCGACTGGGCGCCACTGTCCTGATCGCCAGCCACGACGAAGTCCTGGCCGAGCGGAGCGGTGCGAGCGTCCTGCGGCTGGAAGGCGGACGACTGGGCCTGATCCGCGAAGCCGCTTCGGAGGCGGCGTCATGATCGGTCGACGGCGTTCAGCCCGTCCTGAACTTCTGCCGCGTGAGACGGGCGGCGAGCGTTGGCTGGTCGTGGTCATCGCCGTCCTGTGTTTCCTGGCGTCCATTGCCGCCGTCGGCGCCATGGCGGCTGACCGGGCGGCGCACGGTTGGGCCGGGCGCCTGCGGGCCGAGGTCACGGTTCAGGTGCGGCCGCGCGTCGATGAGACCGGGCCCGCCGCCGCTGCGCGCGCCGCTGAAGTTCTTGCCGGGGTCAAGGGGGTGTCCGAGGCCGAGGCGCTGGACCGCAAGGCGGCGGAGACCCTGTTGCGGCCCTGGGTGGGAGAAGCCGTGCTGCCGGATCTGCCTCTGCCGTATCTGGTGACGGCCCGTCTCGACGCAGAGGCGCCGGCGGGCGCGCCGACGTTGAGTCGGGCTCTGGCTGAAGCGGGCCTGGACGCTACGGTTGATGATCACAGCCTCTGGCGCGGCGAGGTCGAGCGCTCGGCGGGCTTCATCACTGCGCTGGCGGGTGCTGCCTTCCTGCTGATCGCGGCGGCGACGGGGGCGGCTATCGCCTACGCCACCCGCGCAGGGATGGCGGCGCAGGCTGCGGTAATTGAAACTTTGGAGCTGAACGGCGCCTCGGACGGAGCGATCGCGGCGCTGTTTCAGCAGCGGTTCGGCCTGTTGGCGGCGAGCGCGGGCGCGGCGGGCGCGGGATTGGCGGCGCTGATGCTGGCCGTGCTGCGCCTGATCGGCGGCGAAGGCGGACTGACCCCGGCCCTGCCGCTGGCCTGGGTCGATCTGCTGGTGTTGATCGCCTGCCCGCTGCTGGCCGGCGCCGTCGCCGTGCTGGCCGCCCGCCTCACGGCGCTGGCGAAGCTGGGCCAGCGTAGCTAGTTAGTCTCCTATGAAGTTCCTGACGCTGATCGCCGTGGTGGCGCTGATGTGGCTGACGGGCCTGTTCGTCTTCGCCGAGCGGGTGCGCGAGTTCACGCCTGCGCCCGACCCCGCACGGGCCGACGCCGTCGTCTCCCTGACCGGCCCTTCGGCCGAGCGCGTCAACGCGGCCATCCGCCTGCTGGAGCAGGGCAAGGGCGACCGGCTGCTGATCTCGGGCGTCAATCGCGAGGTCCGCCGCCAGGAGCTGCGCGCCCTGACGCCGGGGTCCAGCAAGCTGTTCAACTGCTGCGTCGACCTGGGCTTCGAGGCCGAGAACACCGTCGGCAACGCCCAGGAGATCGCCGCCTGGGCGCGGTCCAAGGGCTATGACCATCTGATCGTCGTCACCTCCGACTACCATATGCCGCGCAGTCTGCTGGAAATCCGCGGGGCCGCACCGGGGGTGAAGCTGACGCCTTATGCGGTCTCCACGCCCTCGCTGGACGACGCCGGGTGGTGGCGCGCGACCGAGACCGCTCGGCGCATGGCGCTGGAATACATGAAATACCTGGCCGTGCTGGGCCGTGAGGGAATGCACCGCCTGACCGGCCGTCACCCCGAACGCCCTGGCCCGACCGCTGAGGCCGACGCCTCCGAACCGAGCAAGGCCGCCGCATGACGACCGTCCGATCCCTGATCTTCACCCTGTGGCTCTACCTGTCGATGCCGCTGTTCGCCGTCGGCCTGTCGCCGGCGCTGCTGATGCCGCACGGGGTCGCCATGGGGGTGATCAAGCTGTGGGCGCGTTTCGTCCTGTTCGGTCTGCGCTGGATCGCCGGGGTCAAGGTCGAGGTGCGCGGGCTTGAGCATCGCCCGACCGGCCCGGCTCTGATCGCCGCCAAACACCAGGGCATGCTGGACGTCATCGCCCCCTTCGCCTTCCTGGACGACGCCTGTTTCGTGATGAAGAAGGAGCTGATGCCTCTGCCCTTCTTCGGCTGGTTCGCCTGGAAGACGAAGATGATCGCCGTCGACCGCGCCGCCCACGCCAAGGCGCTGAAGGACATGGTGCGCCAGACCCGCGCGCGTCTGGCCGAGGGCCGTCAGATCTTGATCTTCCCCGAGGGCACCCGCACGACGCCGGGCGAACCGGCCGACTACAAGCCCGGCGTCGCCGCCATCTATCGCGACGTCGAGGCGCCCTGCTGGCCCGTCGCCACCAACTCGGGCGTCCACTGGCCGGCGCACGGCTTCAAACGCTATCCGGGTACGGTCGTTTTCGAATTCCTGCCGCCGATCCCGGCCGGTTTGAAGCGCGCCGCCTTCATGGCTGAGCTGGAAAGCCGGATCGAAGGGGCCTCAACCGCCTTGTTGCCGCCCAAAACCTAGGCTTTGGAGAGCGGGCCCCTATATCATCAGCCGTTGACCTGGGACTCGCTCATGATTTCACGCACCAACCTCCGCCTCGCGCTGCTGACCGTCGCCGTCGCGGGCCTGCCTGTTTCAGCCATGGCGCAGTCGCAGCCGTTCATACCGGCAGAGGCCCCGCAGACGTGGAAGGTCGACATCGGCGGCGGCGTGGTGCGCGGCTTCAGCGCCACCGGCAACAACAGCGACGAGGCCAGCTTCACCGCCTGGGGTTCGGCCTCCTATCGCGATATCGTCTACGCCAACGGCCTGGACGGCCTGGGCTGGAATGCGATCAAGCGCGACGGCTTCCACGCCGGCGTCCAACTGCGCCCCCGCTTCGCGGCGGGCGACATCGACGGCATGGATCGCCCGGAGTTGGGCGCCGATGCGACGCTCTACGCCTACAAGCGCCTGCCGGGGAACATCGTCGTGGGCGGCCGCATCCAGCATGACGCCACCGGCGACGACGCCGGAATGGAATACTACGGCTCCATCAGCCACCAGCGCGTGACTCGCGTCGGCCTGTTGCAGACCATGGCCTATATGCGCGCCGCCGACGATGAACGGGTCCAGCGCTACTACGGCGTCAGCGCCGCCGAGGCCTCAAGCAGCGGCTTCACTGCCTTCGAACCCTCGGGCGGACTGTCGGCGGCGGGGGCGGCGGCCCTGCTGGCCATCCCGATCGGCGATCGCTACGGCATGGGCGCCTTCGTCAACTACGAACAGCGCCTGGGCGACATCAAGGACAGCCCCCTGATCGAGGACGACTACATCTGGCGCGCCGGGGTGATCGGCGTGGTGCGCTTCAACAGCGGCGACTAGACCATTATCGATCGGGATTGGTCCATCCCCGATCCAGATCAATGGTCCGCTTAAGCCCTGACGCCTCAGCGCGCCGCGAACTCGCTGAGGGCGTCGATGACGGCGCGGTTCTGGTCCGCCGTTCCGACCGTGATCCGCAGGCAGTCCGGCAGGCCGTAGCTGGCCACGCCGCGCACGATGATCCCCTGGGACTGCAGATAGTCCTGCGCCGCCGAGGCGGGACGCTTCGCATCCGGGAAGCGGATCAGGATGAAGTTGCCCGAGGCGGGCAGCACCTCGAACCCGAAACCGCGCACGGCCTGGGTCAGGCGCGGCCGCCACTCAGCCACCAGATCGCGCGAGGCCTTCTGGTGCGCCTCGTCGCCCAGGGCGGCGATGGCCGCCTCGATCCCCGGAACGGAGACGTTGAACGGCAGGCGGATGCGGTCGATGGCCTGCTCCACCGCCGGCGGCGCATAGCCGAAGCCGACGCGCAGGCCGCCCAGGCCGTGCAGCTTGGAGAAGGTGCGGGTGACGACGATGTTGGGCGCCGTGCGCGCCAGGTCGAAGGCGCTCTCCCAGTCCGGCTCGGTGACGAACTCGGCGTAGGCTTCGTCGATCACCAGGATGACGTGGGCGGGCAGGCCCGCGTGCAGGCGACGGATCTCCTCGCCCGTGGCGTAGCTGCCGGTCGGATTGGCGGGGTTGGACAGATAGACCAGCTTGGTCCGCGCATCGACGAGGGCCAGCATGGCGTCGACATCGGCGCGGAAGTATGGCTCGGCCGCCTGCCTGACTTCGGCCTGACAGGCGCGGGCCGAGATCTGATAGGCGACGAAGGCGTACTGGCTGGTGACGATGTTGTCCCCGGCCTCCAGATAGGTCTGGTTCAGCAGGGCGAAGACCTCGTCCGAGCCGTTGCCGAAGATCAGACGTTCCGGCTCCAGCCCATGCGCCTCGGCCACGGCCGCGCGCAGGCGATCGGCCCGACCGTCGGGATAGAGGTGGATCGAAGAGACGGCGGCGGCGAAGGCCTCGCGCGCCTTCTCGCCCGCGCCCAGCGCATTTTCGTTCGAGGACAGCTTGACCGGCTTGGCTACGCCGGCGATGGCGCTCTTGCCGCCGACATAGGGGGCGATGTCCAGCACGCCGCTCTTGGGTTGAGGCGATCCCTCTGGGGCGTTCGCTTCGGTCATGCGCGGGTCATCCTGTCGGCCGCTGGGTTTCAGAAGACGGGAGCGGCGCCGATGACGCCGGTCAGGCCGCCGGGCGCACCGTCCAGCCTGACGTCTTCCGCCTGCACATAGCCCGTCAGGACGAACAGCTTCAACCCGCCTCCGCCCGACAGAAATTCGGCCGCCAGACCCGCCTGCCCCAGGGCCTCGACGATGCGCGCATCCGGCCAGGCGCTGTCCGTGACCCAGAAGGTGCGGTCGTCGCCCGTCGGCCCCGGCGCCTCGGTCCCGACCATCAGGGCGCGCGGCGCGGCGGCCGCGTCATCCGGCAGGGCCGCGATCACCTTCAGCATGGGCAGGGCCAGCAGCCGCCCCCACCACGGCCGCGCCGATAGATCGATCAGGGCGCGCGCCCTCTGCGCCGCGCCGTCTCGCACGGCGACCAGGGCCTGATCCGCCTCGGCCATCGGCCGCGCCGCCAGCCCCCAGCGATCGGCCGCCAGCACCGACGACAACGCTCCGCTGGCGATCAGGGGCCGCCCGTCCGCCGCCTCCAGACGCCCCAGAACCGCGCGCACCGCCGCCTTTTCCGACAGGTTCATCCCCGACAGAACCGCGCGCAGGGCGATGGCGTCGCCGTCGACGGAGCCGCGCGGCCCCGCCGCCAGCCGGGTGCGGGCGGCTTCGGCCACGGCCCGCTCCAGCGACAGGCGCGCTTCGTCGGCGGGCGGCTCGATCAGCATGACAATGGCAGCATCAGAACAGCTGCGGCGCGGGCGCCAGGGCGAACGGCCCCAGGTAGGTGCGGCCGCCCCGGAACAGGATGGCCAGCTCCACGCCCTGACCTGCGTCGCCGGTCCCGCCTTGAGGCGTGGCGGCGGCGGCCTTGGCGGCGGCGGCGCGGTCCAACGCCCCGCCCTGCTGGGCGCCCGCTAGGCCGACGATGGCCGCCAGCGGCTTCTCCGCGCGCACGAAGACCTGGCCTTCCAGTTGCCCCTTGGCGTCCGCCGACAGGGCGTCGCTGGAGACGAAAGCCTTGCTCTCGCCCGCCTGAAGCTGGCCCTTCACGTCGATGAAGCGACCGCCCGCCGCCGTCCAGGCGGTCAGCAAGCCCTTGGCGTCCGCCCCCTTGCGCAGGGCCGAGGCCTTTTCGATCACCGCCTCGATCTGGGCGTTCAGCATCCCCGACTGGGTGAAGCCTTCGACCGGGCCGTCCGGGCGGCCCTCGCCGTCGACCAGACGGAACAGCACGTCCACGTCATCGGTCGGAGTGTCCGAACCGACCATGTGCGGCCGCATGTAGAACTGCACCAGCCCCGCCTGTTTCAACGGGAAGGGTTCGGCGTCCGGCAGGGCGGTGAAGACCGGCTTTTCCAGCTCCAGCGCCACATTGGGCCACCGCTGCGTCAGGCCGTGCACGCTCATGCGGATGCCCTCGGCGCGGATGGCGGTCTTGCCCTTTTCGCCGCGCGTGACGGTCAGGCCGTCCGGCGCCGCCAGCACCCAGCGCGTGGGGTTGTAGGCGTTGGCCTGGGCGATCATCTCGGGCGCCGCGATCGCGTGGCCGGACGGGGCGACGACGTCCAGATGCTTGATCGTCACCCGCGCGTGCATGGGCCAGCCGGTGGTGGAGATCCCGGCGTGCTCGATGGTCCAGCCGCTCTCCTGCAGCCCGGCGATCTTGGCCTCCATGCGCCGCTCGATCTGCTGGGTCAGGAAGAACCACCAGCCGGTCCACAGGACCAGGCCCACGGCGACGATGACGAAGGGAATGATCAGCCCCTTGCGGCTGTGATGCGGGGCGGCGGCGCTCGTGTCGGTCATGTGCGCGCTTTAGCAGGACGCGAGGCTGCTGACACGTCCTGTCAGCAGGAACAGGCCAGGTTGCCGTCCGTTCGAATCGCAATCTGACAGGAGACGAAGACCATGGAGACGCAGCAGCTTCATCGCGGTCGGCTGATCGACCATCTGCAACTGGTGACGCCGGATCTTGAGGCCAGTCGTCGCTTCTACGGCGCGGTGCTGGAGGCCCTTGGCGTGCCGATCGCCGGCGAGGCCGAACGCTTCTTCTGGGCCGACGAACTGTTCGTCTCGGCGGTGGACAGCATCGCGGCGCAGGGTCGGCCGACCGGCCGTTGCCACCTGGCCTTCCAGGCCAAGGACCGCGCCATGGTCGAAGCCTTCCACAAGGCAGGGCTGGCGGCGGGCGGAACCGACAACGGGGCGCCGGGCGAGCGGCCCTATCACCCCGGCTACTACGCCGCCTTCCTGCTCGACCCGGACGGCAACAACATCGAGGCGGTGTTTCACGGCGAGGCCGAGCGTTCCGCCGACAGCGTGGTCGTGACGTTCGAGGGCTAGGCCGTCAGGTCCGCCCACGTCGCCGCACAGGCGCGCGTGGCCTCGTCCGGCGCCAGCTCCAGCAGCAGGCCGCGCTGGCCGCCGTTGATCAGCACCCGGTCGAACAGGATCGCCGTCTCGTCGATGAAGGTCGGGACGGCCTTCCTCTGGCCGAAGGGACTGACCCCGCCGACCTTGAAGCCGGTCAGACGCTCGGCGTCGGCGGGCTTCATCATCTGGGCCGACTTGCTCCCGGCGGCGGCGGCCAGCTTCTTCATGCTGACCTCGCAGTCAGAGGGCACGACGACGCAGACGGGCTTGGCGTCCACCAGGGTCATCAGCGTCTTGAACACCTGCTCGGGCGCCCAGCCCAGGGCCTCGGCCGCCTGCAACCCCACGCGCGGCGCGTCGGGATCGTAGTCGTAGGGGTGCAGTTCGAAGGCGACGCCGGCCTTGCTCAGGGCGATGGTGGCGGGGGTGGTGCGCGACATGGTCAGCCGGTCTGCTCCGCCAGGAAGCCCTTGGTCAACTCCACCGTCTCGGCCAGCCCCAGACGCAGCACCTCCGTCCCCGGCGGCAGGGCGGCGAACAGGCGCGTCGGACAGGCGGCGTCCAGCATGACGAAGACGCCCCGGTCGTCGGCCCGGCGGATCAGGCGGCCGAAGGCCTGAGCGATGCGCCCGCGCGCCAGGGCGTCGTCCCACGACCGCCCGCCCGAGCCCGTGCCGAACCGCTCGCGCCGCGCCTTGTGCAACAGGTCCGGGCGCGGCCACGGCACGCGGTCGAAGGCCAGAACGCGCAAGGACCGCCCCGGCACGTCGACGCCGTCCCTGACCGCATCGGTGCCCAGCAGGCAGCTGTCCCGCTCGGCTCTGAAGACATCGACCAGCGCCCCGACCTCCAGCGGATCGACGTGCTGGGCGTAGAGGGGCAGGCCCGCCCGCGCCAGTTCGGGCCCCAGCCGCTCATAGACCGCCTTCAGCCGCCGGATGGCGGTGAACAGGCCCAAGCCTCCGCCGCCCGCCGCCAGGAACAGTTCGCGCATGGCCGCCGCGATCTGGCGCGGGTCGTCCTTGACCAGGTCGTTGACGACGATGACCCGGCTGTTGGTCGCATAGTCGAAAGGGCTGTCGACCTTCAGCGTCCGCGCCGGTTCGATCAGGCGCGCAGCCCCGGTGCGCATCCGGGCGAGGTCGAAGGGATCTTCGGCCGCCGGGTCGGACAAGGTGGCGCTGGTCACCAGCACCCCGTGTGACGGCATAACCACCGCCGCTTCCAGCGGCACGGTGGGGTCGATCCAGTGACGACGCAGGGCCACGTCGTGGATACGGCCGAAAGCCGCCTCCGCCGAAAGCCAATCCACGAAGTCTGGATCGGGTTCGTCGCCTCCCTCCTCCAGCGCCGCCAGCATGGAGCGCCAGCCGGGCAGGGTCATGCGCGCGCGGCGGTCCAGTCCGCGCAGCGAGCCCTCGATGCGGGCGCGGGCGGCGCCGTCCAGTTCGGCCGCCTCCTCGTCCAGAATGTCTTCGAGGTGGCGCGACAGGGCCAGCAGGGGCGCCTCGACGGCGGCGATGGCGCGAGCGGCTTCTCGCGCGGCCTCCAGCACCGGCTCGGCGACGGGACGTAGGGCGCATTCGAGGCCGAACTCGGCGCCGCCGGTCTCGGCCGCGCGGGCGCGCAGCTGCTCCAGCGCCGCGACCAGAAACCGCTCGATCGGCCCGATGGGGTTCACTTCGCCGGACGCCGGAGCGATGCGACCTGACACCCCTTCGCCCGGCAGTTGGGCGGCGGCCTGCAGCGCGTCCTTCAAGGCCTTGGAGGCGGCTTCATTGTCGGCGGTCAGATCGCCCAATCTCTGTTCAAGTCCGCGCCCGCGGCGGCCGCGCCCCTCCGGCCCTCTGATCCAGCGGCGCAGCTCGGCCGCCTCCTGCCCCGACAGGCAGGCGGAGAAGGCGCTGTCGGCGGCGTCGAACAGGTGGTGGCCCTCGTCGAAGACGATGCGTTTCAGCGCCGCCGTCTCGCCGTCCTGTTTCAGGCCGCGGGCGGTGCGGGCGCCGTCGAAGGCGGCCTGCGTCATCACCAGCGCATGATTGGCCACCACCAGATCAGCCCGGCGGCTGGCGCGAATAGTCTTTTCAACGAAGCACAGGCGATAGTGGGGACAGGCGGCGTGGACGCATTCGCCGCGCCGGTCGACCAGATTGGCCGGGCCCGCCTGATGCATGGGCGCGGTCGCATAGAGGCCGGACAGCCAGCCCGGATAGTCGCCCCCGGTCATGTCGCCGTCGCGGGTATGGGCGGCCCAGCGCGCGGCCAGGGCCATGCCGATCAGGTCGCCGTTGCCCAGCTGCGCCGCCTGCACCATGTCCTGAAGATTGAGCAGGCACAGGTAGTTCTCGCGCCCCTTGCGGACCACCGTCTTTCGGCGACGCTCGGCCTCATCGGGCCACAGGGCGCGGCTTTCGCGGTCGATCTGGCGTTGCAGGGCGCGGGTGTAGGTCGAGATCCACGCCGCCCCGGCGTTACGCTCGGCCCACAGGCTGGCGGGCGCCAGATAGCCCAGCGTCTTGCCCGTGCCGGTCCCCGCCTCGGCCAGCAGGACGCGCGGACGACCCTCTTCATTGCGGGGCGAAAAGGCGTAGGCCGCCTCGGCGGCGTAGTCGGATTGGGCGGGCCGCGTCTCATCCAGACCCGAGGCCTGAAGCAGCTTGTCCAGACGAATGCGAGCGCTCTCGGAATCGACGGGGGCCGACCCGGCCTCGCCGCGCGGCGCCTCGTCCTCCCACTCCTGCAAACGCGCCCAGACGTCGAGGCCCGAGCCGCGCTGCTGGCGGCTCCGCAACGGTCCGGCGCGCAGGGCCTGAAGCACCCGCGACGCCCAGCCCCAGCCCGCCCGCTCCAGCGTCAGGGCCAGCGTATAGGCCTCCTCCCGCCCCGGATAGGCGGGCGCGGCCAGTTCGGCCAACAGGTCGGCGGCGGCGGCGCGCAGGGCGGCGGCCTGGGCCTCGGCCCCCCTCGGCTCCTCGCGACCAAGGGCCAGCGCCAGCCCGGTCGCCGACGGGGCGCAGAACCGGGCCGGGCGCACGAAGGCGAACAGCTCCAGCGCATCCAGCATCTCGGGAGAGCGCGGCGGCGGCGCCAGACCCAGACGCCGCGCCGTCAGTCCGGCGTGGGCGACGATGACGTCGCCGCCGGTGAACAGGCCCTCGGCGGCGCCGCGTCCGATCTTGCGCGCGCCCTGATCGTCGCACACGGCCCCGGCCCCCGGCGGCGTGGCCAGCGCGGGCGGCAGGTCGAACGTCAGGGACGGAACGGTCCGGATGTCGGCGGATTCAGCAGTCACCCTCGCTCAATAGCGCCAGAGGTGATGAAACGGAACGGGAACATGTTATAGGCTTGGCGTGACGACGCCGATCACTGCAACGCTTCCGCCCCTGTTCGCCGACTGGTTCGCCGGTCGGGGCTGGTCGCCGCGCCGGCATCAGCTGGAGATGGTAGCCGCCGCCGAGGCCGGGGCGCACGCCCTGCTGGTGGCGCCGACGGGCGGGGGCAAGACGCTGGCGGGCTTCCTGCCCAGCCTGATCGACCTGGCCGAGCGGGGGCCGAGGCCGCAAACGGGGCCGGGGTCGGGCGTCCACACCCTCTATCTGTCGCCGCTGAAGGCCCTGACCACCGACGTCGAGCGCAATCTGATGACGCCCATCCGCGAGATCGGGCTGAACATCCACGTCGAGAGCCGCACCGGCGACACCAAACAGTCCAAGAAGCAGCGCCAGCGCGACTTCCCGCCCGACATCCTTTTGACCACGCCGGAGCAGTTGGCCCTGTTCTGCGCCTGGGAAGGGGCGAGAGACTATTTCGCCGATCTGAAATGCGTGGTGCTGGACGAGGTCCACGCCATCTGGAGCGGCAAGCGCGGCGATCTGCTGGCGCTGGGGCTGGCGCGATTGCAGACGTTCGCGCCGGGGATGCGGCGGGTGGCCTTGAGCGCCACGGTGGACGATCCGCAAAAGATCGCGGACTGGCTCTCCTCTTCTCCCCTTGTGGGAGAAGGTGGCAGGCGAAGCCTGACGGATGAGGGGTCTCGCGACATGTCCGAGGCCGCGTCATCCCGCCCCGGAGACACCCCTCATCCGAGCCCTTCGGGCCCACCTTCTCCCACAAGGGGAGAAGGGATTCGGATCGTGCTCGGCGACCCCGGCGCCTCGCCGGTGGTCGACGTTCTGGTCTCGGACGGCCGCGTGCCGTGGGCCGGGCACACCGGCGTCCACGCCATCCCCGAGGTCTACGACGCCATCCGGCGCTCAGAGCTCAGCCTGATCTTCGTCAACACCCGCTGGCAGGCCGAGTTCGTCTTCCAGTCGCTGTGGGCGATCAATGAGGACGACCTGCCCATCGCCCTGCACCACGGCTCCCTGGCCGCCGAGCAGAGGCGCAAGGTCGAGGCGGCGATGGCGCGCGGCGACCTGAAGGCCGTGGTCTGCACCTCGACGCTGGACCTGGGGATCGACTGGGGCGACGTCGACCTGGTGATCCAGCTGGCCGCGCCCAAGGGGGCCAGTCGTCTGGTCCAGCGCATCGGTCGGGCCAACCACCGGCTGGACGAGCCGTCGCGCGCCCTGATGGTCCCCGCCAGCCGCTTTGAGATGCTGGAATGTCAGGCGGCGCGCGAGGCCGTGGCCGAGAACGCTTTCGACTGGGAGCCGGAGCATACGGGCACGCTGGATACGCTGGCCCAGCACGTCATGGGCTGCGCCTGTTCGGAAGCCTTCGACCTAGCCGACCTGTTCGCCGAGGTGACGACGGCCGGTCCCTATCGCGGCCTGACCTATGAAGCCTTCGAGGAGGTGGTCGATCTGGTCGCCACCGGCGGTTATGCCCTGCGCACCTACGACCGCTTCGCCCGCATCGTGCGCACCCGCGACGGCAGGTGGACCGTCCGCAACGCCCAGATGGCCCAGCGGCACCGGATGAACGTCGGCGCCATCGTTTCGGCCGCCAACCTGAATGTGCGGGTCGCGGGGCGGCGCGCGGGCGGCAAACACCTGGTCGCAGGCCGCAAGATCGGCGAGGCCGAGGAATGGTATTTCGAGCAGATGACGCCCGGCGACACCTTCGTCTTCGCCGGTCAGGTCTGGGCCTTTCAGGGCATCGTCAAGACGGACGCCCTCGTCTCGCCCGCCGTGGATAAAGACCCGAAGATCCCCTCCTACGGCGGCTCCAAATTCCCGCTGGGCACGTCGCTGGCCGAACGGGTGCGGCGCATGGTGCAGGACCGCGATCACTGGCGCGTCCTGCCGCCCGACGTGCAGGAGTGGCTGGAGCTGCAAGACCTGCGCAGCGCCATCCCCGAAGCCGAGACCCTGCTGGTCGAAACCTTTCCGCGCGGGACGCGGCATTTCCTGGTCGCCTATCCGTTCGAGGGGCGGCTGGCGCATACGACGCTGGCCATGCTGCTGACGCGGCGGCTGGACCGGATGGGCGTCGGGCCGCTGGGCTTTGTGGTGACGGACTATTCGCTGGCCATCTGGTCGATCCGGCCGATGCACGACCTCGATCTGGACGCCCTGTTCGAGCCGGACATGCTGGGCGACGATCTGGAGGCCTGGCTGGAGGAAAGCTTCATGATGAAGCGGTCGTTCCGCAACTGCGCCCTGATCTCGGGCCTGATCGAGCAGCGCCAGCCGGGGGCGGAGAAGACCGGGCGACAGGTGACGTTTTCGACCGACCTGATCTACGACGTGCTGCGGCGGCATCAGCCGGACCATCTGCTGCTGAGGACGGCGCGGGCGGATGCGGCGACAGGCCTGTTGGACGTGGCGCGACTGGGCCAGCTGTTGAGCCGCATTCACGGCCGCATCGTGCACAAGAGGCTGGACCGGCCCTCGCCCTTCAGCGTGCCGGTTCTGGTGCAGATCGGGCGCGAACGCGTCGGGGGAGACGCCGCCGAGATGATCCTGGACGAAAGCGCCGAGGCTCTGATCGCCGAGGTCATGGAAGACGCGCCCGAGGCGCTGAGGGGGGCGGCGTGAACGCAGCCTTGCGCGCAACCCTGTCCCCGTTCCGCCATCCGTGCGGCGGGCTGAAGCTGACGGTCAACGGCGAAGCCTGCGTGCTGCGCTGTTCCGGTGCCCTGTGGCTGCCGACGCATCAGACCCTGATCGCCTCGGACCTGCACCTGGAGAAGGGCTCGGCCTTTGCGGCGCGGGGACAGATGCTGCCGCCCTATGACAGCCCCGCGACCCTGGCCAGGCTCGAGGCCGAGATCGAGGCGCTGGACCCGCGCACGGTCGTCCTGCTGGGCGACAGCTTCCATGATTCAAAGGCCATGTCGCGCATGGACGGCGCTCAGTTGACCCGGCTGGAAACCTTGGCCGCCGGTCGCGACTGGATCTGGCTGGAGGGCAATCACGACCTGGACGCCCTGGCCGGCGCGCTGGCCAATCCCTTCAAGCGCCTGCCCGGCCGGGTGGTCGAGACCCTGGCGCTGGGCGGCCTGTTCCTGATCCATGAGCCGCAGGTTGAGCCCGCGCCGGGCGAAGTCGCGGGCCATCTGCATCCCGCCGCCCGCGTCGCCGCCTATGGCCGGGGCGTGCGCCGCCCCTGCTTCGTCACCGACGGGCGGCGGCTGATTCTGCCCGCCTTCGGCGCCTTCACCGGCGGGCTGGACGTACGCGATCCGGCGATCACGGGCCTGTTTCCCGTCCCGCCGCTGACCGCCCTGCTGGGGCGGGACAAGGTTCACGCCGTCGCCTTCGATCGCCTGAGCTGACGAAAGACGACGGCGCGACCAAGGTCAGGGGGTCAGCCGACGTGCGGCGTGACGATGC
This sequence comes from Brevundimonas phoenicis, assembly GCF_047237745.1. Taxonomy (NCBI): domain Bacteria; kingdom Pseudomonadati; phylum Pseudomonadota; class Alphaproteobacteria; order Caulobacterales; family Caulobacteraceae; genus Brevundimonas; species Brevundimonas phoenicis. Next base: position 3,283,981 of record NZ_JBDFLN010000001.1, on the reverse strand, counting down.
CCAGGGGCAGGGTGGTGACGCTCTTCACGCCGCGTGTGACGATGTGGCTCTCGCAGTTGGAGACGATGCCAAGCGTCAGCAGCTTGTCGCGCAGGAATTGGTCGAAGGCGTGCATGTCGGTGGTGATGATGCGCAGGACATAGTCTTCGCGGCCGGTGATGGTGGCGCATTGCACCACCTCGGGCCAGCCCTCGACGGCTTCCTCGAAGATGGTGAGGTTCTCGCGGGTCGGCAGGCTCAGCTTGACGATGGCGTAAACTTCGAAGTCCAGGCCCAGGAGGCCAGCGTCGAGCAAAGTGACGCGCTTGCGTATCAGGCCGCTATCCTCCAATCTCTTGATCCGTCGCCAGCAGGGCGAAGCGGAGAGACCGACCCGATCGGCCACCTCGGCGACGGACAGGCCCGCGTCCTGCTGAAGGATGTCGAGGATGCGCGCGTCGATAGGATCGAGTTCGTCGGCCAAAGGCTTTCTCCGAATTAGGTTTCGGCGCAATAAAATACCTCAAATTGGCTTTTGGCAAGGGTATTTTTAGGAGAGCCAACAATCACACGCCATGCTATGCCCTCTGCATAGAGGAAACGCGGACGGTTCAACCGGACGGGAGGCATAATGAAAAACACCCCGACCCTGTCGCTGCGCGTGCCGGAGCCTTCGGGCCGGCCGGGCGACACGCCTGATTTCAGCCATCTGAAGCTCGATGCGCCGGGCGCTGTCGACCGCCCGGAGGTCAGCACGGCGCCTGCTGATATGCGCGATCACGCCTTCCGCCTGATCCGCGTGCTGGACGATGAAGGCAAGGCGGTCGGCCCGTGGGATCCCAAACTGGACCCTGAGACGATGCGTCGCGGCCTGAAGGCCATGATCCTGACGCGCGCCTTCGACGACCGGATGCACCGCGCCCACCGCCAGGGCAAGACCAGCTTCTATATGAAGTGCACCGGCGAAGAGGCCATCGCGGTCGCGCAGGGCATGATCCTGAGCCGCGAGGACATGGGCTTCCCCACCTATCGCCAGCAGGGCCTTCTGATCGCGCGCGACTATCCGCTTGCGACCATGATGAACCAGATTTATTCGAACGCCGAAGACCCCATCAAGGGCCGCCAGCTGCCGATCATGTATTCGGCCAAGGACTACGGCTTCTTCACCATCTCGGGCAATCTGGGCACCCAGTATATTCAGGCCGTGGGCTGGGGCATGGCCTCGGCCATCCGCGGCGACGACAAGATCGCCATCACCTGGATCGGCGACGGTTCGACGGCCGAGAGCGACTTCCACTCGGCCCTGACCTTCGCCGCCGTCTATCGCGCGCCGGTCATCCTGAACATCGTCAACAACCAGTGGGCCATCTCGTCCTTCCAGGGTATCGCCGGCGGGCTTGAGACCACCTTCGCGTCCAAGGGCATCGGCTACGGCCTGCCCGCCCTGCGCGTCGACGGCAACGACTTCCTGTCCGTCTGGGCCGCGACCCAGTGGGCCGAGGAACGCGCCCGCACCAACCAGGGCGCGACGATCATCGAACTGTTCACCTATCGCGGCGCCCCGCATTCGACCTCGGACGACCCCAGCCGCTATCGCCCCGGCGACGAGCACGAGAAGTGGCCGCTGGGCGACCCGATCGCTCGCCTGAAGCAGCACCTGATCGGTCTGGGCGAATGGTCGGACGAACAGCAGGAAGAGGCCGAGAAGGAAGCGGTCGAGAAAGTCCGCGCCGCCGCCAAGGAATCCGAGGCCATCGGCACCCTGGGCCAATCGCGCCCCAGCGTGAAGACCATGTTCGAGGAGGTCTATGCGACCGAGGACTGGCGTCTGGTCGAACAGCGCCGCGAAGTAGGAGTCTGAGTGATGGCCGAGATCAACGACAAGATTGAAGCCGACATGGTCGACCAGAAGGACGCCCCGGCGTCGGTCGCCCCGGACGCCCCCGCCGTCGCCGCGATGAACATGATCCAGGCCCTGAACTCGGCCCTGGACGTCAAGATGGCCGAAGACCCCACCGTCGTTTCCTACGGCGAGGACGCGGGCTATTTCGGCGGCGTCTTCCGCGTCACCGACCACCTGCAGAAGAAGCACGGCATGAACCGCAGCTTCGACGCCCCGATTTCGGAGACCGGCATCGTCGGCGCCGCCATCGGCATGGCCGCCTATGGCCTGCGCCCGGTCGTCGAGATCCAGTTCGCCGACTACATCTATCCGGCCTACGACCAGATCGTCTCCGAAGCGGCCAAGATGCGCTATCGCTCGGGCGGCCAGTTCACCACGCCCATGGTGGTGCGCAGCCCCTACGGCGGCGGTATCTTCGGCGGCCAGACGCACAGCCAGTCGCCCGAAAGCCTGTTCACCCACATCGCCGGTCTGAAGGTGGTGATCCCGTCCAACCCCTATGACGCCAAGGGCCTGTTGCTCGCGGCGATCGAGGACGACGATCCGGTCATCTTCTTCGAGCCCAAGCGCCTGTACAACGGCCCCTTCGACGGCTGGCACGAAAAGCCGGTCAGCCCGTGGAAGGCCCAGGAACTGGCCCAGGTTCCGACCGGCAAATACATCGAGCCGATCGGCAAGGCCCGCGTGATGAAGGAAGGGTCCGACGTCACCATCCTGGCCTATGGCACCATGGTCTGGGTCGCGCTGGCGGGCGCCGAGCATGCGGGCGTGGACGCCGAGGTCATCGACCTGCGGACCCTCGTGCCGCTGGACATCGAGGCCATCGAGGCCTCGGTCAAGAAGACCGGCCGCTGCGTCATCGTGCACGAGGCGCCGAAAACCTCGGGCTTCGGCGGCGAGCTGAGCGCCTTGGTGCAGGAGCGCTGCTTCTATCACCTGGAGGCGCCGGTGGCGCGCGTGACCGGCTGGGACACGCCCTATCCGCACGCCTTTGAATGGGAATATTTCCCCGGACCGCAGCGGGTCGCCGACGCGCTGAAAGCCGTCATGACCGGCCAAACATCAGGGATGGGTCGCTAAGATGGGTCGTTTTGTTTTCAAGCTTCCTGACGTGGGCGAAGGCACCGCCGAAGCCGAGCTCGTCGGCTGGCACGTCAAGGTCGGCGACACGGTCGCCGAGGATCAGATCGTCGCCGACGTCATGACCGACAAGGCCACGGTCGAACTGACCAGCCCGGTCGCGGGCGTCGTCACCGCCCTGCACGGCGAGCCCGGTCAGATGATGGCCGTGCGCGGCCCGCTGGCCGAGTTCGAGGTCGAGGGCGAGGGCAACGCCGCCGCCGACGAACCGGCCGCCGCGCCTGTCGCCGCTGCCCCTGAGCCCGCTCCGGTCGCCGCCGAAGCGCCTAAGGCTGAAGCCGCTGCGGCGCCCGTCGCCGCCGCCGGCGCCAACCACGTCTTCAAACTGCCCGACGTGGGCGAAGGCACGGCCGAGGCCGAACTGGTCGGCTGGCACGTCAAGGTCGGCGACGCGGTTCAGGAAGACCAGATCCTGGCCGAGGTCATGACCGACAAGGCGACGGTCGAACTGACCAGTCCTGTCTCCGGCGTCGTCGTCGCCCTGCACGGCGAAGCCGGTCAGCAGATCGCCGTCGGCGGTCCGCTGGTCAGCTTCAAGGTCGAGGGCAAGGGAAATGTCGCCGAGGCCCCCGCCGCCGCTCCGGCGCCCGCCGCCAAGGCCGAAAAGGCCGCGCCGGCTCCTGTCGCCGCACCGGCCGCCAAGCCTGCTGCTGCGCCCAAGGCCGACGCCAAGCCCGTTCCGGCCCTGACCGGCCGCCAGCCGGGCGAGCGCCCACTGGCCTCGCCCGCCGTGCGCAACCGCGCGCGTGACCTGGGGATCGATCTGGTCTTCGTGCCGGGCAGCGGCCCCGCAGGCCGCATCGAGCACGCCGATCTGGACGCCTTCGTTGCGCGCGGCGGCACGTTCGCCCCGGCCACGGCCTCGGGCGGCTCGCTCTACGCCAAGGCTGAAGGAACCAACGAGGTCCGCATCATCGGCCTGCGCCGCAAGATCGCGGAGAAGATGGCCGAGAGCGTCCGTCGCATCCCCCACATCACCTATGTCGAAGACATCGACATGACGGCGGTGGAAGAGCTTCGCGCCCATCTGAACGCCCAGAACAAGGGCACGGGGAAGGCCAAGCTGAACGTCCTGCCCTTCATCGCCCGCGCTATCGTCGTGGCCCTGAAGGATCAGCCGAACATCAACGCCACCTATGACGACGAGGCGGGCGTGCTGACCCAGCACAACGCCGTCCATCTGGGCATCGCCGCCCAGACGCCGAACGGCCTGATGGTCCCGGTCGTCCGCCACGCCGAGGCGCGTGACGCCTATGACACGGCCGAGGAGATCGCCCGCGTCTCGGGCGCCGCCAAGGACGGCAGCGCCAAGCGCGAGGAGCTGTCCGGCTCGACCATCACCATCACCTCGCTGGGCACGCTCGGCGGCGTGGTGCACACGCCCATCATCAACCACCCCGAAGTCGCCATCGTCGGTCCGAACAAGATCGAGGAGCGCGTCGTGGTGCGGAACGGTCAGATGGTCGCGCGCAAGATGATGAACCTGTCCTCCAGCTTCGATCACCGCATCGTCGACGGCCATGACGCGGCGGTCTTCGTGCAGAAGATCAAGACCCTGCTGGAGAACCCGGCGACCCTCTGGATGAACTAGGATGAAGCGCAGCGCGGCTATAGCTCTGACGATAGCCGCGCTGTTGGCGGCAGGCGAAACCAACGCCTGTACGCTTCTCCCTCTGAACTTCACCTTCCTTACCGCCCCCGCAGCATTCGAAGCTGAGGTCGCCGAAGTTCGACGGGTGCGGCCCAGAGAGTGGGAAGAAGGCATGGGTCCCGTGTACGTGGCCAATTTTCGACTTACTGGTCCTGCCCGCTTACGAACCGTGCCAAGCTATCGCTGGGCTACGAAGGATGATTGCGGACCGATTTTCCCCGTGAAGGAAGGTCAACGCGTCTTGCTGCTACTCGAAGCTGATCCAGCGGAAGCCCAACGTCTCTTCGCCGAGATCATCACGCCCTCCCATGGCGAAGATCCACCCGCGCTCGCCCCCATGGACGGATCAGCTTATCGCGCTCCCATGGAAGTGTATCCGTACACGAACGATCTCTCCAGAATTCAGAATCTCCTAGAGCGCTATCAACGCGAATGACCCAGCTTCTGAAAACCAAAGTTCTAATCATTGGGTTCGCCCTCGCCGCTCTCAGTGCGACCTCCGCCTGGGCCTGCATTCCTGAGCCTCCGCCTCACTGGCCTTCGCTTCTGCGCGCCGATGGTCCAGCACTCTTCATCGGGCGCGTGACCACGGTGGAGCGACTGCAGGAACCTCGTCGCACAGCGACCCTGGAAATCTCGGAATCCAAGGCCACTATCGAGCGTCTGGAAGCGATCCAAGGCCAGCCCAAGCCGATCTATGCCCTGACGGCAGCCGAGAGCGTTCGTCGCCTTGGTGACTACGCCGATATGGTCTGCGTCGATTTTCAGCGCGTGAAAGTCGGCGACCTCGTGCTCGGGATGGAAACCCCGAACGGCGCCGTACGCCTTTTTGAACCGCAGCAAATTCCTCCTGAATTCACCTCTCGCATTGAGGCCTATCGTTGACCCAGACCCTGAAAACCAAAGTCCTGATCATCGGCGCCGGAACCGGCGGCTATGTCGCAGGGATCCGTTGCGGCCAGCTGGGGCTGGAGACCGTGCTGGTGGACGCGTCGCCGGGCCTGGGCGGCACCTGCCTGAACGTCGGCTGCATCCCGTCCAAGGCCATCATCCACGCGGCGGGCAAGTTTGAGACGGTAGCCAAGGCCGCCGGCGACGGCACGCTGGGCATCACCGCCTCGACCCCGGCCATCGACCTGTCGAAGACGGTCGAGTGGAAGGACGGCGTGGTCAAGAAGCTGAACGCCGGCGTCGCCGCCCTGCTGAAGAAGGCCAAGGTCAAGGTCATCAAGGGCTGGGCCGACTTCTCGGACGCCAAGACCTGCACGGTGAAGACCGACGACGGCGACATCCGCATCACCGCCGAACACGTCATCCTGGCCACGGGGTCGGAGCCGGTCGAACTGCCCTTCCTGCCCTTCGGCGGCGACGTCATCTCGTCCACCGAGGCCCTGAGCCTGCCGGAAGTGCCGAAGAAGCTGGTCGTCGTCGGCGGCGGCTACATCGGCCTGGAGCTGGGCATCGCCTTCCGCAAGCTGGGCGCCGAAGTGGCCATCGTCGAAATGGCCGAGCGCATCCTGCCGCTCTACGACAAGGCCCTGACCGACCCGGTCGCCAAATGGCTGGAAAGGCATGGAGTTAAGTTGCTGCTCGGCGCCCGCGCGGGCGGGTTCGGGGACGGCAAGCTGAACGTCACCGACAAGGACGGAAACCCGATGCAGCTGGACGCCGACAAGGTGCTGGTCACCGTCGGCCGCCGCGCGCGGACGAAGGGCTGGGGCCTCGAGAACATGGGCGTGGCCATGAACGGCCCGTTCGTGAAGATCGACAATCGCTGCGCCACCAGCATGAAGAACGTCTGGGCCATCGGCGACCTGACCGGCGAACCCATGCTGGCGCACAAGGGTTCGGCTCAGGGCGAAGTCGTCGCCGAGATCATCGCCGGACATGATCGCGTGTTCGACCCGACCACCATCGCCGCCGTCTGCTTCACCGAACCGGAGATCGTCTCGGCGGGCCTCGGCCTTGATGACGTGAAGGGCCGCGATGACGTGATCCAGGCGGTCTTCCCCTTCGCCGCCATCGGCCGCGCCCTGGCCATCGAGGCGGGCGAGGACGGCGGCTTCGTCCGCGTCATCGCCTCGAAGACCGACCACCGCCTGCTGGGCATTCAGGCCGTCGGCCAGCATGTGTCGGAACTGTCCAACAGCTTCGCCCAGATGCTGGAAATGGGCGCGGTGCTGGAAGACGTGGCCGGCACCATCCACGTCCACCCAACCCTGGGTGAAGCCTTCCACGAGGCGTCCCTGCGGGCGCTGGGACACGCCATACATATCTGAGGGCGCTATCGCTCGCGACGCGGTCGCTCGCTGCTTGAGCGCAGTTGAGCAGGCCGCGATCGTCGGCCCTTCGTGACCTCCCGACCCGACGCGGCCTGGGGGGCTTTACCCCACTCGAGGCAAGAAAAAGGGGCCGTGCGAACGACATCGCGCGGCCCCTTCGTGTATCTGGCGTTCGTCGTCAGTGCTTGGCGGGAACCCGCGTGTCGGTGGCTGGATCGACAGCGCCGGGGCGGCCCTCGGCGGCGGCTTCAGCCTGTTTGTCTTCCAGCTTGTCGGCGACCTTGCCCGCGCCTTCCTCGACCGCCTGAGCGGCCTTCATGGCGCCGGACTCGACGACTTCGCCCGTCTGGGCGGCGACGTCTGCGGCCTTGTCGCCGGCGGCTTCGGCGTTGGCCTCGGCCTTCTGCTGTTCAGCCTGGGTGCAGGCCGCGGCGCCGAGCGCCAGAACCGAGGCGGCGGCGATGGTCAGGATACGAAGACGCATGGGTGAAAGCCCCTCTTAGATTTTGAACCTTGGCGTTAACGCGTCGGCCCGCTGCGGGTTGCGCGCCGCGTCAGTCCAGATCGACCGGCAGAGTCTGGCTGGCCAGCAGCCGCTCCGTTGTCTTCCAGTGGTCCGGCCCCTGACGCTCGACCCAGGCCTGCACCATGTCGCGGCCCAGGCCGTAGTTGATGACATAGGAGCGATAGGTCTCGATGAAGTTCAGCCGCTGCGCCGCCCGGTCGCGCGCGACGAGGTTGTATTTCTGCAGCTGGTCCAGCGCCGTGTCGCGGTCGATGCGCCCGGCCAGATAGTCGTCGGCCACCGTATATTCCGCCCGCGCCAGCTCGCGCGTCAGGGCCAGAAGCTGGGTCTGCGCCTCGGCCGTCGTCGGGTCCAGCCCCGCCAGCGGATACAGCACGCGCGCCTCGAACTCCGTGCGCTCATGGCCGGGGAAGGCCAGGTCGATGCCGTAGTTGGCGCTGCCCTCGGCGATGAAGGACATGGGGCTGAACAGCGGATAGACGCTCATCTCGACCCAGCCCTTGTCCTTGACGAAGGTCTGCTCCAGCAGGGCGTTGTAGACGTGGTGGCCGGGATAGCCTTCGTGGCAGCCCAGATCGACCGCACGGTCGATGTAGATGGGCAGGTCGGTGTTCACCTGGATCAGGCTGAAGGCGCCGCCCTTGAACCAGTTGTAGCCGGACCACGGCTTGTCGTTGACGAACTCCAGCGTGAAGGTTTCGCCTGCGGGCAGGGCCATATGGCGCTCGGTGCGCGCCTTGCACTCGGCGATGGCCGCGCGCATCACCGTATCCAGCCGGTCCTTGGGGATGACGTAGCGGGCGCGGAAGGCGGCCACTCGTTCCGCCAGCGGCCCTTCGCCGGGAACCAGGGCGTCGATGCGCGCCAGAACCGGATCATAGGACGACAGCGGCCGCAACTCCGGCCGGACCCCGAACAGGGCCTCGGCCTCGTCGGCGAACCCCAGCTTCTCGCCCTGCAGCATCCGCAGCCGCGCCGAGGCGGCTGAGACGTGGGCCAGAAGATAAGCGCGGCGCTGGCGGCTCTGGTCGTCCAGTCCCCGTTCGGGCAGGGCCTCAAGGCGTCGGGTCAGGGCGGCCGCGCCTTCGGCCAACTGGGGCAGGGCGCGCGGATTGGCCTTGGCCGCCTCGGCCCATTCGGCGGGGCCGTAATAGGCGTCGACATAGCCCGGCTCGCGCTCGCCGATCTCCAGCGTCAGGGCGACATAGTCGCGCGCCACGGCGTCCAGGCTGTCGGCCGTCGGCTTCGGCGATGCGGCGCAGGCGGCCAGCAGGACGGCGGCGCCCGTCAGGGCGGCGATGGTGGTGACGCGCATGGAGACTCCCTCTCTTTGGCCGTGACGCTAGGCTCTTGCATTCCTCTCGCCAAGAAGCGGCTGCGGAAACAGATCAGGGATTGAGGCGATCCGGCCCATGCTGTAAGCACCGCCGTCCGGCCCTCGCGCCGCAGACGCACCCGTAGCTCAGCTGGATAGAGTACTGCCCTCCGAAGGCAGGGGTCAGAGGTTCGAATCCTCTCGGGTGCGCCATCTCTCCCAACATCGCTGAAAACGCTGCGGAATTACCGTCCGCACAACCGTTTCCGCACGATGTCTACACAAACCGTCTACACAATCCGACCGACTGTCAGCGGCTAAACCCTTCTGATCGTTGGGATAAACGTCGAAACGGCGTCTACACAAAACGTCTACACATTGTTCGAACGCATCTCGTTCGGAAACGCGATCAGATTCACTATCGACGCCGCGTGCCGGAGCCCCTTCAAGGCATCATCGGGAAGAAAGAAATCTGGAGATCGTTAGGGACGGACAGCCCGACGGTGGCCAAGCGTCGCGCCTTACGAGTCGCCGCCCAGATCGAGCACGAGTTTGAAATTGCCCGTTCAAGGGTGGGCCTGATCGTTGATCCGATCATGCTCGAAGCGTTCACCGAACCAGTGCCGCTCGCATCGACGCCAGCCATTGTCGAGACGGAAGCCTCGACCGGCATCACGCTCGGCGATCTCTACGACGCTTATATGGATGATCCGACGCGGGATTGGTCGCCAACGACGCGGATGGCTTATCAGACGACCAAGCGGCTCGTCGTGGCGATCCTCGGCGCAGACACGCCAGCGCGCTCCATCGCCCGTAGATGTCGCGACATGATCGAGGCGCTGCGCCGGCCGCCTCGCAACACTTCCAAGCTGCTCCAAAGCTCTCCCCTGTCGAGAAGGCCAAGGCGAGGGCCGCACTGACCGGATCAACACCGCCAACATAAACACCTACCAGATCGCGGCGCTGAAAGAAGCCATCGACCGCGCCAGGTTGATTCAGGCGGCGGTCATGCCACTTGTCGTATTTCGCCTGAGCTTTGATCTTCGCCATGTCGGCGGAGACCCGACCTGCATGCTGGAGGATGTCTCGATCCCCCAATCGCGGGAAGTCGTCCAGCTTCGCAATCCAGCCGCGCATGGTCATCGGCTTGCGGGCCAGCAGTTCCTCTGAATAGTCGGCCCCGGAGTCTTTCATCCAAGCGTCGTCCATGACGAAGCCCTAATTCAGGGACTCCGAAAGGCTATTCGTCGCCCGACACCGGAACTGGGCGCCACGCGGGGAGCGGACCCTGAAACCGATCGCGAGGATCACAGGCAGACTGCAGTGAGCGATCTGGCGAGTGAGGCTGCGCTCGCCCTTGGTTTGAACTATTGAGCAATCTTCAATAGTTGCCCGCAACTGCCCCCATCACCGATTATCCCCATGATAGACTTGTTAATACTTTACACAAGGACATCGAACAAGTCGCCCATGCAGAAACGCCCTTATCTTTCGCTTGGATCGCCGAGTGATCACCTCTGTAGTGTAGATTATAATACTCCACAACATCTTCCAACTCGTCATATGACCGTCAATCACGAATCTAATTGGTTACGAATTATTTTGCATGAAGTTGTTCGTTCTGGTGATATGGCGCGCCAACTCTCCTTTCAATGACTTGGCTCTTGAGGATGTGGCAAGCGGATCTCCCATTACAGGTGCTCGCATCAATACGTCTTCCGTACGTGAGCGACGGCGTCTTGTTGAAATGGCGATGGCCCAGAAGAGGCGGGCTCAAAAAAAAGGCCGGACGATATCGCCCGGCCAGGTTGGTTTAGGAAACAATAGAGAGAAGATCATCCCGGCAGGACGTCACGGCGGCTCCGCCGAGATGATCCCAGAGCCGCGTCAATCAAGGCTAGAGCCGCAACTCGCCGGTGGTTGGCGCATCCGGCGTAATGGTCAGATCGCCAGTGACCGTGCAGGGAAGAGGCGTGCCGGTGACCGTGGCTACAGGATTGGTGCCAATGCGGTTGGGCCCCTTTGCGCCCCAGTACAGCGTCAGCGTGGCGCCCAGTGTGCCTGCACAGGTTCCGGCCCCGGCTTGGATATTGACCGGGAAGCTGATGTCCACTTCATCGGAGCCCGGCGTGAACGGGCCGTGGCTGATGGGAACATCCGGCGGGGGCGGAGCTAGAGGGCGGATCAAGCTTCCGCACAAGGGATGATCGCCGGGGCCGAAGACCAGGCTGGTGATAAAGGCGTCGCCATTACTGTCGACACGGATTTTAGCAGTAACATTACACACAACGCCGTCAATGGTCTGGTACAGAAGAAGGGGCCCCTGAGCCGTGTAATTTCCAGGAGCCGTCTTGAAATTTCCAGCCAAAACGGGAGACGCGCTCAAAATTGCAAGAGCTGCAACCGAAGACATTACAGAAAACAACTTAGTCATAAGTTTTTCCTCTGCGTTATGGGGTCAGATAATTCTGATATTTTATTGTTTCTTTAATTACAACCTTAAGTCAATAAATTAAAATGACCTAGAAACACTAAACCCAAACACCCTTGGATCCAGCGTAAAGACATTTGTCGTCAACATCGTATCATCACTATTGGTAAACGCGTCAACTATGGGAGAATCATCGAACACGTTCTTTACATATGCACTTACAACTATGCCACTTGATTGATTTTCCAAGGATATGGATATGTTCGCATTTCCCCAAGACTCCAATCTGTCATATTCCGTATTATAAACACGGAAATAGCTCTCGGCCTGCCTGTAGTAATCCCCCCTCAGGGTGATGGAATTTTCACCAACATCCCATACGTACTCAGCGCCGATATTGGCCGTCCAACGAGGAGAGTTCGGCAATTCGTTTCCGCTGAGGTCAGCCAGGAAACCTCGCCCGTTATTGGGAGCGTCCGTCAGAGGATTGTAGGTGACCCCATACAGGGACCAGAATGGCGTTCCGCCGGTGAAATTGGGATCGAACGAACCGTAGTTTTTGGATCCGCCGCACAGAACCTGAAGCGATAATTGCTTCAGCCCTTCCGTATAGGCGCTGCTCACGATCTTCTCGACAATGGCGGTTGGAGCGATGCAGTTGGACGGCACCTGCACCCAGGGACGCAGGACCATCCAGTCCTTATTCCCCTGCGTACGGTTCATCACGTCGATAGAACCGGCGCCGTCGCCGATACGCGTTCTCAGATAGCCGAAATTACCATCCAGCCTAAAGCGCGGCGTCACCTGATAGGCGACTTCCAGCTCCAGCCCCATGCTTTCCGCATCGAAATTCTCGTTCAGCGAGATGCGATCGGTGATCTGGGACACCTGATAGTTGGTGTAGTCATAGTAGAAGGCCGTAGCGTTGAGGCGCAATCTCCGGTCCAGGAGATTGCTTTTCACGCCGATTTCATAGGCGTTGAGGAACTCGGGCTCAAAGGTCGAGGACTGCGGCAAGTATTGCACGACCCTCGGGTCGAGGCCCGCTCTAGGCGGGTTGGAACCGCCGCCCTTGTATCCCCTGGCGTAGGAGGCGTAGGCCATCAAATTCTCCGACGGCTTCCAATCCAGAACCAACCGTCCGGACATTTCGCCCCAGGACTGCTCGACATCGGGCAGGGGTATGAAGCCGCGAGAATAGGATCCACCGGTCAAGTGACCGTAACCCAAGAGATCCCTGGTTCCGAGCAGCAGCTGGGTAGGGTACGGCGTCGTCGTCTTGCTGTCGTCCGTGTACCTAAGCCCCGCCGTCAGACGAAATTCATCAGAAACATCGACATAGGCCTCGCCAAATATGCCGTAGGATTCAGTAGTGACCTCATTTTTACTTCTAAAATAATTATGCCCATCACCAACCAATTCGCTCATTGGTGATTCATCGACATATACGCACTCATTGGCGCGACCATCAACACACTTTGTTGAGGCGTTCCCGGTCTTGTTGTAAAAATACTTTGCTATAAAACTAAATACATTATTGAATACATAGTAGTCATCTTTTGTATCAAATTTTAAATAGTTGGCTCCAATATTGAAATTAAATCTTCCATCAAAATCAGATTGCAGCCTTATTTCTTGGAATAATTGTTCATTATCAGATTTGCTCAAATCCGCCGAAACCATTCGCTTTGATGGTCCGAGTTGCGGGTCCGTAAAAACACCATCAGGCGCAGCATTGTAAATTGTTTCATGCACCCTCATCGGCCTGCCAAATATATCGACGTAATCATTATAGTCGGACTTACTGAAAACTTCATTTGAGACATATCTCATGTAGTCCTGAGTTGACCAGTAATAATCTTTTGCATAAGTCGTTTGCGAAGTGAATTTTAAATACGTAGTAAAATCATACTCTAAATTAAACTGATAAATATCATTACTTGCTCTGAATTTTGGATCGTAGCTGGTTGAAATTTCCCGCAGATCTCTCGACTGAACAATGCCGTCATAGGGGTTTGTCCCTGAAGCAATGCCTTGAATGATGGTGCGCCGACCATTCACGATCCGATAGCCGTGGGCGACGTTGCCCGCCGCCCATATCTGAGCCATGCCCGTGCCGTTCGGCGTGCCGTAGGCTTCATCCTTGAACAAACTGCCCGGCTGGCACCCCTGACTGAGTATGCCGCGCAGATAGGTGCTGGTGAGGGCGTAATTTCCCACCTGCGTCGGCCCCGGATCGGTCGTGCACAACTGCTTGCCGGTCCGGGCGCGCGTGTCGTCCTCGCCGAAATGCTCCCAGATCAGATTGACGCGAAACCGGTCCGTCGGCTCCCAGGCGGCCGAAAGACGCACGGAGTAGAGGTCGCGCCCGTTGACGCGGGTGTCGTTGAAGGTGTTGTGGTCGAAGCCGTCACGCTTGGTCAGGGACGCGGCCGCCCTCACCCAGAAGGTGTCGGTGACCGGGATATTGACCATCATCTGGCCCCGCATCGCGCCGTAGTTGCCGACTTCGCCCTTCAGCATGGCGTCAAAGTCCGGTCGCGGCAGGTTGGGGAACATGTTGACCACACCGGCCGTGGCGTTGCGGCCGTACAGGGTGCCTTGAGGCCCTCGCAGCACCTCCACCCGGTTTACATCCAGATATTCCTGCTCAAACAGACGATTGCGGATAAGCGGCGTGTTGTTGAAACTGACGGCGACAGCCGGGTCGGACGACGCCGACACCGCCTTGGTCCCGATCCCGCGGATCGAGAAGTTGTACATGCTGAAGTTGCCTTTGGAGAAGCTGACGTTCGGGATGGCCCGCATCAGCTCCGAGCCGCCCTCAATCTTCATGGCGTCCAGGTTTTCGGCCGAGAAGGCCGAAACGGCGATCGGCACGTCCTGGATGGATTCCTCACGCTTCTGCGCCGTGACGATGACGTCGGCGACGGTCGTCGTCTCCTGGTCGCCCGTGTCGCGGACGACCTGAAGGTCGTTTCCCCCGGCGTCGCCCTGGCCGGCGCGGACGAGGCGGACGGCGTTGGGGCCGGCGAACTCGGCTCTGAGACCCGTACCCGCCAAAAGACGGTCCAGGGCCTCGCCTACCGGCATATCGCCGGACACGGCCTGTCCTCTCAGGCCCGCTGTCAGGCCCTGGTCCACGGCCACCGAAATGCCGGCCTGGCGTCCGAATTCCAGCAGACTCTGCGAAAGGGAGGCCGAGCGGATATTGAACGACGCCACTGCAGATTGAGCCGCGGCGCCCGAAGGCATGGCCGCGCCAATCACCAGGGCGGCGCAACCGGCCCCCGCAAGCATACGCAGACGCGAAACTCGAGCGCGCAAAACCATAGGCCTCTCCCTCCCAAGAGATGTTAGTTGGGAGGTTAGACGCCGAGCCGGGCGCGCACCCTACCTGCCGCCGCAAGAAATTCTTCAGGTCGCCGTCAGACCGCAGACTTGAGCCTGTCCGCCCGGTCGGCGCGCTGGACCTGGGCGCCCAGCAGGGCGGCCAAGCGCTTCACGGTGTCCTCCCGATCGTCGATCACCAGTCGAAGCGTCACATGACGGCGACCGAAGGCCGGATCAATCACCAGCGGCCGTTCATAGAAACGGTTGACGTCCTGGATCACCTGACTGATGGGCGCATCCTCATAGGTCAGGACGCGTTGACGCCACTCATCGACGGCGTTGGTCGGTATTTCAGAGATAGTCAGCGGCGCGCGCCAAGCCCCTGCATCCTTGATCTGCAGCCGCTGGCCGGCTCGCAACAGAACAGGTTTGCCCTCGCCCGACAGTCGACGGACCTCGACCACCCCCTCCTTGACCGCCACATCCAGATTGCGGTCGCGGCTGCGGACATTGAAGGCCGTGCCGACGGCCCGAACCTCATAGCCGCCGGCCCGCACCAGGAAAGGACGCTCGGCGTCCTTGCGCACCACAAAGGCGGCCTCGCCTGCGTTCAGGTACACCGTGCGCTCTCGCGCGTTGATGTCATAACGCGCACGGGTCATGACGTTCAGGGCGACAATGCTGCCGTCCTCCAGTTCCTGACTGCGCTGTTCGCCGACACGGGTCTGAACGACTGAGCGGTTCAGCGCCCACCAGGCGCCGCCGCCCAGACTGGCTGTCAGACCCAGCACCAGGACAGCCGCGACCGCAGCCCGCCGGGATCGTCCTGCGCGCCGTCTGGGCGCAACGCCCATCTCTCCAACAGCCGAAACCTCGCCCCAGACCTCATGCATGCGGTTGAGCGCGGCCTGATGCACGGGATCGGCCCGCCACGCATCGAAGGCCTGTCGTTCCTCCAGCGCCATAAGCCCCCGGCGCTGGGCGGCGAACCATTGGGCCGCCTCGTGCTCGATATCATCGTCTACAATCATGAACTGGGGACGCTGGCGGCTTGGGAAGGCCGCGGGATAGAACCATAGACGAACGAACAGCGCTACGCCCTACTCGTCAAACCCCCCGGCCTGCATGCCGCGCACCAGTTGCAGCATGGCCGACGACATGTGCTTCTCAACCGCCTTGACGCTGACCCCCATGCTTCGAGCGATTTGAGGATAGCTGAGGCCGTCGATCCGGTGCAGCAAGAAGGCCTCACGACGTCGCTCCGGCATGGCGTCGATGACCTTCAGCGCGCGACGCAATCGCTCATTCGCCAGAAGCACGCGTTCAGGGTCGGGCGCCGGGCAGGGATACTGGGCATAGATCGCCTTGTCCTGAAACAGACTCGCCGCTCGACTGCGGCTGCGTATGCGGTCAATCACCAGGTTCCGCGCAATCCGGAACAACAGATGGGCCGGCGCCGCCACCGGCTCTCGCGACGCGGTCTCGACCAGGCGCAGACATGAGTCCTGGGCCAGGTCCGCCTCATCATCCCGAACCCTGCGGGTAATGGCTCGCAACCCATCTGCGTGCGTCCGACAGGTCGTCTCCAGATCGCGTGAAGCCCTGTCCTGTACTGATTGCTTCCCCATGGCCCCTCCCCGGACCATCGTTCGCTAGACCTTCACCATTCGCCAACTCCTCCGTGCCCGTCAAGATGACAGTTCTGTAAGCACGCCCGCGAATGATCTTGTCGCCGCATCCATAAGCCGGTTCAGCGGACGTTCTCAGAAACGCCGCTGCAATGTCAGGCGGACCGTTCGCCCGATCGGATCCTGAATATCCCGCCCATAGCCGGGCGCGGGCGATCCGTCGCCCAGATGTGCGCCCGGACGTGCGTCGAACAGGTTTTCGACCTCAAGATTCAGCTGCAAGCCGCTGACCTTTCTTCGCGGTGAGGCGTCTTCACCATCCTGTCGAGCGCGCATGGACGATGAGGAAACCTGAAAGCTGACTTTCAGATCCACGCGGGTGAACGGCTCGGTCACCAGATCGCCCGGACCGTCCGCGCCGCTGACGCGCCGCGTAAGGTATCCATCGCGCCAGTTCGCCGATGCGTTGACGCCCCAGCGCCCCCGACGCGCGTCCAGCATGATCCGGGCGTCTTGTCTGGAAACGCCCCCTCCATCCCCCTTCAGGCGATCCAGACCCGGCAGGTTCTCTAGCAAGGCGACCGTATCCCGGATGCGGAAACTATGGCTCAGCGCCACCCTGAGGACGGTCGACTCGTTCTCGCCGACGCGGGTCCGTCGCGGCAGGCTGAAGTTCACGCTGCTAGTCACGCCTTCCGTCAGGCTGGAGCTCAGGTTCATCGGTCTGTAGTCGATGCTGATCAGCCGTCCGGCGGCGTCCCGCTGAAACCGCTCCGGAAACGCCGCCTCGACGTCCTCCGTCAGATCCGGCAACGAGCCGATCCCATCGGTGGATTCAGCGCGATGATAGCCAAAATTTCCGGACAGACTCCAGGAAGAAAAGGGCCCCAGGCTGGCCGTCAGGGCCAGGCGGCGTGATCGCGGCGGCAGCAGGTCAGGGTTGCCGCCCAAGATGGGCGCGATCTCGACCGCCTCCCCGGTTCGGAAATCAAACACCACCCTCGGCGCGCCGTAGTAGATGGGCTCGAACCTCTGAATATCCGAGATGCTGTCGCTCGAAGTCGACCACACGCCGTTCAGGCGCACGCCCTTTCGCGGCGTCCAGGCCAGGGCGCCGTTCAACTCGTCGCCGCCTCCACCGCTGGTTTCTCGAACACTGGCGCCAAACGTCGCCTGCAGGTCGCCGATCCAACGTCCAGCCGCCGCGTCAGGGTTGGCCTTCAGCAAAGGAATCGTCACCGAGCCTCGCCCTTCCCGGGTCTGGAAATCGGTCGTCGTGTGAATCCGATCCCGATCGATGATCGAACGGCTTTCCATCAGATTGCCATTCAGGTTCGCGACGATCGGCCCGATCGGCAAATCCATCAGAGTTCGACTGGCGGTGGCGTTCAGCCCCAGCGAGCGGTTCTCATTGCGCGTATCCGTAAAGCCGTCTTCCCGAGCGCGTGAAGCCTGACCGGTCAGGTTCGCCTGCAGACTCCAGCCGGCCATGAAGCCGCTAAGGCCGACCGACCCGCCCAGACTGTCATTCCGTCGGCGGCTCTCTACGACGCCTTCGCTGAGGCGCGCGACGGAGCGCGTGTTCCGGGTCTGACCGTTCAGGCTGAAAACGGCGGACCACTCGCCCAAGGCGCGCGTCAGATTGACGTTAGCGGAAACCAGATCGGCGCGAGGGCGCAAGGTGATCGCGCCCGCTTCGGGCCCTTCGCCAGGCAGATTGCGATCCCGCTCATCGGCTCGCAGGGCGGTATCATGCGAGACTCGAAGGCCCAGTTGATGGGTGTTCTCGTCGGCAATAGCCGATCGGCGCATATCCCCTGACAGAGAGGACGTCCCGCCCTGTGTCGGGCGCGACCCCGCCACACGGCCATCGTAGCTGGCGAAGCGTCGTTGCAGAACCAGATTGACAACCCTTTGGCCGGGCGCGCCGCCATAGAGCGCCGCCGCCTCGGGCGGCAGAACTTCCGTCCGCATCAAGGCGTCAGGCGGGAAACCGTAGAAGACGCCGGGATTCGCCACCCGCTTGCCGTTGATGATCACCATCGGCTCTTCGCCGACACCGAGCGTCTCGCCCATGCGCTTCAGGACTTCGCCGATATCCCAGGCGCCGAGCGCGTCGATCTCGGCGCCGTCCAGTTCGATGTCGGGCGGTACGCGCGCGGCCCCTCGGCGACCGCGAACTTCGATGTCGTCCACCCGCACCGGGTCGTCGAGATCCTGTACTATCGACTGACCGACAACGCGGCTTGCGACCGGCGTACGCCCCGGAGCCTCTTCCTGCACAAGGACGACCAGACTGGCGAACGGCAGCCACAGCATCGCGTACTCCGTCGTATTGCGACGCTTACCGTATCTTCAAAAATGTCAACTGGACAGACCGCCAAACATCAAGACGCACCCGATCCTCAGACAGACCGGCTGAGCAACACGCGTGGCGAAAGAGGTCGATATGCAGCCGCCGACGGCGCCCGCATGCTGGAGCGGCGCGAAAGGCAGCCGCCGACCGTCAACTAGCGGTCGCTGCGGAGAACGCGCCACGGCACAGGTCAATGTACTGGTTCGAGAAAGAGAAAGATGGCGCACCCGAAGAGATTCGAACTCCTGACCCCCAGATTCGTAGTCTGGTGCTCTATCCAGCTGAGCTACGGGTGCGCACTGCCTTGCGGGCAGGGCCGGGTATCTAGCGGGTCGCTTCGGGGCTGGCAAGCAGGTTTTCTCAGAAAATCTTGAGAAAATGCGGGGTTGGCCTCGGGGGGCTGCGAGCCTAGGCATAAAGCCTCCCTGTAATGCCTCGGAGTGCTTGAGTGCGCGCCTTTTCCTTCTCCCATCTGCGTCCTGCACGCAGGATTTCCTCTCTCACAGCCGGGACGGCGCTGGCGGCCCTGTTGCTGACGGGCTGCGCGACGACGACGGAAGGGGTTCGGGCCGAGGCGGCGCCGGTTCCGGCTGAGGCGCCGATCGGGGCGCAAGCGTCCGTCGCCAGAGGACCGTTCGTGTCGGCGGCCAATCCTCTGGCGGTCGAGGCGGGGATGAAGGTGCTGGCGCGCGGCGGTTCGGCCGTGGACGCGGCGGTGGCCATCCAGGCGGTGCTGGGCCTGACCGAGCCGCAGTCCTCGGGTCTGGGCGGCGGCGCCTTCATGATGTTCTATGACGCCGAAAGCAGCGCCGTCACCGTTTATGACGGGCGCGAGACCGCGCCGGCCGCCGCCACGCCCGAGCTCTTCTATGAGAACGGCAAGCCTCTGGCGTTCGGGGATGCGGTGTTGAGCGGGCGCTCGACCGGGGCGCCGGGCGTGGTGCCCATGCTGGCCCTGGCCCAGAAGCAGCACGGCGCCCTGGCCTGGTCCGAGCTGTTCGGCGACGCCGAAACGCTGGCGCAGGACGGCTTCATCGTCAGCCCGCGGCTGGCCGGCATGATCAACGGTTCAGCGCCCCAGGCGAAGACGCGCTGGGCGACCGAGTATTTCACCAAGCCGGACGGCGCGCGCTATCAGGCGGGCGAGACCCTGCGCAATCCGGCCTACGCCGAAACGGTGCGCCGCATCGCCCGCGAGGGCGCCGCCGCCCTGCAGCAGGGCCCGCTGGCCGAGGCCATCGTCGCGGCCGTGAACGAAGGCCCGCGTCCCGGCGCCCTGACCACCGCCGACATCGCCGGCTATCGCCCCGTGGTGCGCGAGGCCGTGTGCGGTCCCTACAAGATCTACACCATCTGCGTGCCGCCGCCGCCGTCCAGCGGCGCCTCCATCCTGGAGCTGCTGGCCATGGCCGAGCAGACGCCGGACATCGACAAGGGTCCGCACAGCCCCGAGGCCTGGGCCGCCTTCGGCCAGTTGCAGCGGCTTATGTACGCCGACCGCGACCGCTATTTCGGCGATCCGGCCTTCGTCTCCGTGCCGGTCGCGGGCCTGCTGGACCCGGCCTATGTGGCCGAGCGCGCGGCCCTGGCGCCGGCCTTGCGCGGCGCGGCGCCCTATGGCGTGCCGGCGGGGGCGCCGAATGTCGGCGCGGACGCCACGCGCGAACCGGCGGGCACCTCGCACCTGGTCGTGGTGGATGCGAAGGGGGACGCCGTCAGCATGACCACTACGGTTGAGAGCCTGTTCGGTTCGGGCCGTATGGCGGGAGGCTTCTTCCTGAACAATCAGCTGACCGACTTCTCCCTGGTCCCGACGGCGACCGACGGCACGCCGGCGGCCAACGCCGTGGCGGCGGGCAAGCGTCCGCGCTCGTCCATGTCGCCGGCCCTGATCCTGGATCGCGAAGGACGGCTGATCGGCCTGCTGGGCTCGCCGGGCGGCTCGTCCATCCTGGCCTATAACGCCAAGGCCCTGATCGGCGCCCTGGCCTGGGGTCTGCCGCTGCAACAGGCCTTCGACCTGCCGAACCTAGTGGCCAAGGGCGACGGCTTCGGCGCCGACACCGAAGGCTTCCCCGAGGCGGTGCGCGACGGCATGGCGGCGCGCGGCGTCGAGCTGCGGCCCAATACGACCGAGACCTCGGGCCTGCATGGCGGGCTGTGGCGGAACGGGCGCTGGGACGGGGCGGCCGACAGCCGCCGCGAGGGCGTGGCGCGGACGCAGTAAGGGGGCGAGGTCGCCTAGCGCGGCGGGCGGATCGTCAGTTGGAAGGCCACCAGACCTTCCGACACATCGGTCCTGATGCCCTGATAGCCTCGCAGGCCCTTGGCCTCGATCTCGCGATAGACGACGCCGAAGGCGCTCTGCACCGCGCCCCGGCGATAGGCCACGCCGATGGAGGCGTCGCCCAGATAGGTTCCGGCGTCTTGGCTGACGCCCGAGCGGGCGAAGTCGCCGTCGCGCGTGCGGGCGAAGTTGTAGCCGACCGCCCGCTTGGAGCCTGCCGCGTACAGATACCAGCGCGGCCGTTCGCCGAAGGCTTCGTCGCCGTTGGGGGCCAGGCGGTCCAGATTCTCGCCGATACGCAGGGTGGCGCCCGCCTCGGCCGAGGGGCCGTCGCTGCCGACGCCGAAGCCGGCGTGGGGCGTCAGCGACACCTCCAGCCCTGAGGCCGTGCGGCCCTTGGCGGCGGTCCAGCCGCGCGTATAGGTGACGTCATAGCTCTCGCCCGAGAAGGCGGCGGGGTCGAAGGCGCGCGGCGGCGCGGGCGAGCCGTCGGCGCGGCGCAGTTCGCCTGTCGTGGTGATCCGCAGCCGGTCGGTGAAGCCGTCGCCGGCGAACCAGGCCTCCTGGCGCAGCTCGCCCTGATCGGCGCTCAATCGGGCGACATCGTTGAACTGCACCGGGGCGCCGAAGGCGGCGTCAGGTTCCGCTGTGAAGGGCAGGCGGCTGTCCAGCCGGGCGGCGGCGTCCTCGAACCGGACGGCGTCGCCGCCCCGCGCGGCGATGGGGCCTTCCGCCACGGTCTGCGGCATGGCGAAGGCGGCCGTCGGCGCGACCGCCGCGATGATCCATCCTGCCCATGCCATCCGACGCATCAACGGTGCCTCCCGATCCGTTAACGCCCCCACTGTGCACGAACGCCGGGGAACCGCAACGGACTCTTTTACGCCACATTCCTTTATGACGAACGAAACCGCCCGGAGAGGGTTCCCCGGGCGGTTCAAAGGCGATGGCGATGGAGGTCGGGCGCCGCCTTACTGGCAGGCCAGGCACTCGTCGTAGTCGGTGGGGGCGGCCGAGAAGAGGTCCGGCTGGTTCGGATCGATCTCTTCTTCCTTCTTGTCCTCGGCGCCGGCGAAGGCGGCGCGCTGCACCGACTTGGAGCGCAGGTAGTAGAGGGATTTCAGGCCCCGCTCCCACGCCGACCAGTGCAGCATGTGCAGATCCCACTTGTTGACGTCGCCGGGGATGAACAGGTTCAGCGACTGCGCCTGGCAGATGTCGCCGGTGCGGTCGGCGGCCAGTTCGATGACCCAGCGCTGATCCAGCTCGAAGGCGGTCTTGTAGATGGCTTTCTCGTCGTCGCTGAGGGCGTCCAGGTGCTGGACCGAGCCTTCGTTCTCGAGGATCGAAGACCAGACGGCCTCGGTGTCGATGCCCTTTTCGCCCAGCAGATCCTGCAGATAGGGGTTCTTGACCGCGAAGGAGCCCGACAGGGTCTTGTGGGTGTAGATGTTGGCCGGGATCGGTTCGATGCCCGCCGACGCGCCGCCGCAGATGATCGAGATCGAGGCGGTCGGGGCGATGGCCAGCTTGTGGCTGAACCGCTCCATCACGCCGCGATCGGCGGCGTCGGGGCAGGGGCCCTTTTCCTCGGCCAGGGTGCGGCTGGCCTTGTCGGCCTCGCGGCGCAGGTGCTTGAACAGGCGCATGTTCCAGCTCTTGGCCATGGCCGATTCAAAGGCCACGCCCTGCGATTGCAGGAAGGAGTGGAAGCCCATCAGGCCCAGGCCCACCGAACGCTCGCGCTGGGCCGAATAGACGGCGGCGGCCATCGACGACGGGGCGCGGGTGATGAAGTCCTCGAGCACATTGTCGAGGAAGCGCATGATGTCCTCGATGAAGCGGGGCTCTTCGCGCCACTCCAGGAAGGTCTCGGCGTTGACCGACGACAGGCAGCAGACGGCGGTGCGCTCGACGCCCTTATGGTCCAGGCCCGTGTGCAGCATGATTTCAGAGCACAGGTTGGACTGCTTGACCGACAGGCCCAGATCCTTCTGGTGCTGCGGCATCTGCCGGTTCACCGTGTCCGAGAAGATCAGATAGGGCTCGCCCGTCTGCATCCGGATTTCCAGGATCTTGGTCCACAGGTTGCGGGCGTCGACGGTTTTGCGCACCTCGCCGTTCTTGGGCGAGATCAGGTCGAACGGCTTGCCGTCGCGGACCGCCTCCATGAAGGCGTCGGTGATGTTGATGCCGTGGTGCAGGTTCAGCGAGCGGCGGTTGAAGTCGCCCGACGGCTTGCGGATCTCGAGGAACTCCTCGATTTCCGGGTGGTGGATGTCCAGGTAGACGGCGGCCGAGCCGCGACGCAGCGAGCCCTGCGAGATCGCCAGGGTTAGCGAATCCATCACGCGGATGAAGGGGATGATGCCCGAGGTCTGGCCCGCGCCCTTGACCTTCTCGCCGATGGAGCGGACGCCGCCCCAATAGGTGCCGATGCCGCCGCCGTTCGAGGCCAGGGAGACGTTCTCGTTCCAGACGTTCTGGATGCCGTCCAGGCTGTCGTTGACCGAGTTCAGGAAGCAGGAGATCGGCAGGCCGCGATCCGCGCCGCCGTTCGACAGCACCGGCGTCGCCGGCATGAACCACAGCTTCGACATATAGTCATAGACGCGCTGGGCGTGGTCGGCGTCGTCGGCATAGGCCGTGGCGACGCGGGCGAACATGTCCTGATAGCTCTCGCCCGCCAGCAGGTAGCGGTCTTCCAGCGTCTTCTTGCCGAACTCGGTCAGCAGGGCGTCGCGCGTGCGGTCCAGCGTCAGGCCGTTGACCACCGTCAGCTCCGGCTTGGTCTCGGGCGGAGCCGAGGAAACCGTAGAGAATTCCGTCGTCTGCAACGCTTCGCCGCCTGCCATCGTCAGTCCCCAGTGCCTATGTGGATAACGCCAGATGTTGTGTGGATAACACCTCGACTATCTAAATCTAGTGTTAAGGCGGCGGGGGCGCCAACCAATTTATCGTCTCCGAAGTGTGATTTTTCGCTTGCATGGCGGCGGGTCGGTACGGGGCGGGCGTTGCGATCCCGCTGTGATGTAGAAATGGCGGCGATGACGCCCCGGCGGGCTCGGAAAATCGGCGGGAACGAGACACTAGCTTGGCCGTTAGCGCCCCATGGCCCCGCATCCCACCGCCTTCCTGACCCGCGCCCTGCGCGTCGCCCGCACGGAGATCGCCGCCGTGGCGGCCATGCTGGTGGTCGCCCTGGGGGTGCTGACCTTCATCGAGGTGGCCGACGACATGCGCGAGGCGGACGGCCAGGCCTTCGACCATGCGGTGTTGGCGGCGGTCCGGCCCTTCGCCGATGACCCGGGGCGGCCCTGGGGGCCGTGGTGGCTGCACGAGGCGGCGGCGGACCTGACCTCGCTCGGCGGCATATCAGTGCTGACCCTGTTCGCCGTCATCGCCATCGGCTTCCTGCTGATCATGGGCAAGCGGCTGTCGGCGCTGATGCTGGTCGTCGGCCTAGCGGGCGGGGTGGCCCTCAGCGAAGGCCTGAAGGCCCTGTTCGAGCGCGAGCGGCCGCCCGAGATCTATCAGGCGGTGGAGACGCTGAACGCCAGCTTCCCTTCGGGCCACGCCCTGCTGTCGACGGTCTTCTACCTGACGCTGGGCGTCATGCTGACGCGCGCCTTTCCGCGCAAGCGGCTGAAGGCCTACGTCCTGGGCTGCGCGGTGGTGATCGCCCTTCTGATCGGGCTGACGCGAATCTACCTGGGCGCGCACTGGGCGTCTGACGTGTTCGCGGGCTGGAGCGTGGGCGCCGCCTGGTCGATGGCCCTGTGGCTGGTCGCCTACGCCGCCGAACGCCGCCAGCGCCTGCACGACGCGCCCTTGCAGGACGCGCCCTAGGTTAGACCAAGGTCTAGCGCCGCGACCGGGCGCGGCTGTCGGATAGTGGTCCCAGAAGCCGTCGCCGCGCAGCGACGGACGCCCCTTCAGGACGACGCTTCAGGAGTTTCCCCGTGACCGATTTCGCCGCCCTCTACGCCGAACGCCTGACGACGCCCGCAGCGGCGGCGGCCCTGATTCCGTCAGGCGCCAAGGTCGCCATGGCCCTAGGCGTCGGCCAGCCGCCCGCCCTGCTGAAGGCCCTGGCCGACCGGGCCGAGGCGCGGCAGGTGGGGGACGTCAACCTCTACTATCTGCTGTCCACCGCCATCGCGGGCGAGACGGTGATGCGCTACGAACTGACCGACCGCATCCGTCCGTACAGCCTGTTCCATGGCGCCATCGAGCGGAAGCTGGAGGCGCGCGGGATCGAAGAGGGCCGCCGCGCCGTCTGGTTCGTGCCGACCGGCTTTCAGCAGACGCCGCGCGTGCTGACGCGCGAGATCGGCGTCGACACCTTGCTGGCGACCGTCTCGCCGATGGACGCCGAAGGCTATTTCAGCCTGGGGACCAACACCGACTACGCCCTGGCCGTGTCGAAGACGGCGCAGCGGGTGATCCTGGAGGTCAATCCGCACATGCCGCGCGTGTTCGGCGACTGCCGCGTGCATGTCTCCCAGGTCGCGGCCCTGGTCGAGCATGCGGCGCCCCTGCTGGAGGCGGGCAAGGCGCCGCAGCAGCCGCAGGATCTGGCCATCGGCGCCCTGATCGCCGAGATGGTCGAGGACGGCGCGACCCTGCAGATGGGCATCGGCGCCTTGCCGGACGCGGTGTGCGCGGCCCTTCATGACCATCGCGACCTAGGCATCCACACCGAGATGCTGACGCCCGGTCTGGTCGAACTGATGCAGGCGGGCGTCGTCACCAATGCGCGCAAGACCCTACATCCGGGCAAGACGGTCTTCACCTTTTCGATGGGGAACCGCTCGACCTATGAGTTCCTGCACGAGAACCCGGCCTTTGAAGCCCGCCCCGTCGACTATGTGAACGACCCCGCCGTCATCGCCCGCAACGCCAGGATGATCTCGGTCAACGCCACCTTGCAGATCGACCTGTTCGGCGCCTGCTGTTCGGAACATCTGAATGGGCGGCAGTATACGGCGTCGGGCGGCCAACTGGATTTCGTGCGCGGCGCGGCGGCTTCCGAGGGCGGCAAGTCGATCATCGCCTGCCACTCGACCGCGGCGAAGGGGGCGGCCTCGCGCATTGTGGCGCGGCTGGACGGTCCGGCGACGACTCCGCGCAACGACATCCATTACGTCGTCACCGAGCATGGGGCGGTGAATTTGAAGGGGCTGACCGACGACGCCCGCGCTCGCGCCCTGATCGATCTGGCCGCGCCCGAGTTCCGTGAAGGGCTGGAGCGCGACGCCAGGGCGATGGGGCTGCTCTGACGCGCTTCGGGGGAGATTTCCTTAACTTCTTCCGGGAGAAGCTGGCGACGAACCGGGGAGGGTGAAGACAGCAATGCAGGCACGCTGGCGGATGTTTCGTCATGCGGCCGGCCGCGAGGCCGGCCCTCCGGCGGCGGCCTATGTCGTCCTGTTCGTCCTGTGCCTGCTGATCGGCCAATGGAGCGCGGCGACCTACAGCGCCGTGATTGTCTGGCCCGCCAACGGCGTGCTTCTGGCGGCCTATCTGCTGCTTCCTCGACGCAAGGCGGCGGCGACCCTGCTGATCTGCCTCGGATTGAACCTGGTCAGCACGGTGTTGAGAGGGGATTCCCAGCCCTTCGTGTGGCTGAACCCCCTGCTGAATCTGGGCCAGGTCTTGATCGCGGGCGTGCTGGCGCGCCGACTGTGCGGCGCGGCGCTGGATCTGCGGCGCCCGCGCCGCTTCCTGTGTTTCGCCTTGGGCGCCGTCGCGCCGGCGGTGTTCCTGACCACTACCCTTTCCTGCCTGCTGGCGGCGTGGCTGCGCGACTATGCGCCGGAACTGACGGCTTTTATCTGGACGCACCTGTTCATGATGGAGACGCTGGGCTTGCTGATCGTCACGCCCAATCTGTTGTTCCTGGCGCGGGCCCGAAGGTTCCGCGACGAGGCGACCGCCCCCTGGCTCGCGCTGGGCATGGCCGGGCTGGCGGCGGCGATGGTCTTCTGGGTTTTCAGTCAGCCGAGTTCGCTGCTGTTTCTCATCTTTCCGCCGCTGATGCTGGCGGCCTATCGCCTGTCGCCGCCGTGGATGGCCGCGACGATCCTGGTGTCTGTCGGGATCAGCTGCATTCTGACGCTGGAGGGATACGGTCCCGTCGCCGCCGCGCCGGTGGCGGAGGTCGCGGCCCTGGCCCACCTGCCCCAGCGGCTGCGGCAGATGCCGCTGTACCATGTCTTCCTGATGGTGCTGGTCCTGACCTCCCTGCCGCTCAGCGCCCTGATGGCGGAGCGTCGGGCCAGCGTCGCGCGGCTGGCGCGGCGCACCGCCCTGGCCTTGAAGCAACGGCGGCGGGCTGAGGCCGCCGCCGCCGCTAAGGCGCGGTTCCTGGCGGTTATGAGCCATGAGATGCGCACCCCGCTGAACGGCGTTAGCGGCTACGCCGACCTGTTGTCTCAGCGCGACGACCTGCCGGAGGAGGCGCAGACCTACGTCGAGGCGGTTCGCCAGGCGGGGGAGGAGATGCGGCGACTGGTCGAGGATGTTCTGGACGCCTCGGCCGGGGATGATGCGGTGCGGGCCGAACCCTTCGATGCGACAGGCCTGATCCGCGACCTTTGCGCCCCGGTGGCGGTCGCCGCCCGCGCCAAGGGGGTGGCGTTCGAGCTGAAGCTGGACGCGCCGGACATGGCCTTGCGCATGGGCGATCCGCGTCGGCTGGCCTCGGCCCTGAGGCATCTTCTGTCCAATGCGGTCAAGTTCACCGAGAGAGGCCGGATCGAGCTGGAGGCCCGACTGGACGCCGAAAGCCTGACCCTGACGGTGCGGGACACGGGGCCGGGAATCGCACCGGACCTGGAGCCGGCGCTGTTCGACCTATTCCAACTGGGCGACGATTCCCTGAACCGGCGGCACGGGGGGGCGGGGCTGGGCCTGCCCGCCGCGCGTCGCCACGCCCGCGCCATGGGTGGAGACGTGGTTCTGGGCGAAACGTCGGAGCAGGGCTCGGTATTCATTCTGACCGTGCGACTGGACGCGGGCGCGGGCGCGGGCGCGGGCGCGGGGGCGGGCGAGAGCGACGGTGCGGCGGAGGCGGCGGCGGCGGCGTCCTCCGACGGGCAGGTCACGCGCGTTCTCGTGGTGGACGACCATCCGACCAACCGCCTGATGTTGCGGATCATGATGGAGGCGGCCGGGTGCCGGGTAGTCGATGCGGCGGATGGGCTACAGGCCGTCGAACAGGCATCGGCCGAGGCGTTCGACCTGATCCTGATGGACGTGAGGATGCCGCGCCTGAACGGGCTGGAGGCGACGCAGATGATTCGCAGCGGCGGTTCGGCTTCATCGCTGGCGGCGGTGCTGGCGGTGACGGCCGACGCCATGCCTGAGGACGCCGTGCGCTGTCTCGGCGCGGGCATGGACGGCCATCTGGCCAAGCCGATCACCCATGAACGGCTCTACGCCGCCGTGGACCAGGCGTTCCGCGCGGCGCACGCGCGTCTGGCGGCCTAGCCTTCCCAGCCCTCGTCGAACGGAAACCGCTCGGCCCAGAACGCCTGGAGCGCGGGCAGGGCGTCGACGCGGCGCACGACCTCGGCCATGCCCGGCGCCTCGGCGTAGAAGCGGCGACGCTGCGGCGTCCAGCGGCTGGCGACGGCGACGTAGAGGTCCAGCACCGTCATCTCCTCGCCCAGCAGGAAGCGGCCGGACGTGATCTGGGCGTCCATCATCCGCCAGCAGTCGGCGATGCGCTCGACGGTGCGTCGCTGGATCTCGGTCTGGGCCTGGGGATTGTCGCCGCCGAGACGGGATGGTTCGTCGCGCACCCAGAACATCGAATAGATGGAGGCGGGGATGAAACTCATCCAGCGCAGGAACTGCGCCCGGCGCGGATCGTCCAGGGCCGGCGAGAGCCGCGCCCGCGGGTGGGAATCGGCCAGCCAGATCAGGATGGCGGCGCTTTCGGTGATCACCTCGCCGCCCGGCGTGACCAGGGCCGGCACCTGGCGCATCGGATTGACCTGCGCCACCTTGTCCCGTTCGGCCTCGCCCTCCCAGGTCGGAGCCTCGATGACCTGATAGTCCAGTCCGATCAGCCGCAGCGTCGCCTCGACCGGGGTCGAGCCCGAACCGGCGGCGCCGTAAAGCGTGAAAACCATCCCCATCTTCCTCCCCAGTTTCCTGTCATGGAAACACCATATCTAGCGGTCGAGTGAAAAGTGATCGCTAGATATGCGCATCTTCCCTTGTCCCCGCGCGTCGGTGGACGCATGGTGAACGCACCTTCTCCGGATTCGCCTCAGGTCTTCTTCGATGAACGCTCCCGCCACGATCATTCGTCCCGGCACGCCCGGCCTGCTGACCCCCTCGGCCGCCTACAAGCCCTTCCGCTATCCGTGGGCCTTCGACATGTGGAAGAAGCAGCAGCAGGTCCACTGGATGCCCGAGGAAGTCCCGATGGGCGAGGACGTCAAGGACTGGGCCGCCAACCTGACCGACAGCGAACGCAATCTGCTGACGCAGATTTTCCGCTTCTTCACCCAGGCGGACATCGAGGTCCAGGACAACTACATGGAGCGCTACGGCCGGGTGTTCAAACCGACCGAAGTGAAGATGATGCTGGCGTCCTTCGCCAATATGGAGACCATCCATATCGCGGCCTACGCCCTGCTGCTCGAGACCATCGGCATGCCCGAGAGCGAGTTCGGGGCTTTCATGGAATACGAGGCCATGCGCGACAAGCATGACTTCATGGGTCAGTTCGGGGTCGATACCGACGCCGACATCTGCCGGACCCTGGCCATGTTCGGGGGCTTCTCCGAAGGGCTGCAGCTGTTCGCCAGCTTCGCCATGCTGATGAACTTCCCGCGCCAGTCCAAGATGAAGGGCATGGGCCAGATCGTGTCCTGGTCGGTGCGCGACGAGAGCCTGCACTGCGAAGGCATCATCAAGCTGTACCACGCCTTCAACAAGGAGACGGGCGCCGTCACCAAGGCCGTGGCCGACGACATCGTCGACTGCTGCAAGACGGTGATCGAGATGGAGGACAAGTTCATCGACCTGGCCTTCGAAATGGGCCCGGTGAACGGCATGACGCCGGACGACATCAAGGCCTATATCCGCTTCATCGCCGACTGGCGCCTGCGCCAGCTGCACCTGCCGGAAGTCTATGGCGTGACCGAGAATCCGCTGCCGTGGCTGCAGGCCCTGCTGTCGGGCGTGGAGCACGCCAACTTCTTCGAGGCGCGCGCCACTGAATACTCCAAGGCCGCCACGCAAGGCGCCTGGCACGGCGCCGACGGCGTCTGGGACAGCTTCGACAACATGATGAAGCGCCGCACGGAATCCGCAGAGGCCTGATCCGGTCCAGCGGCAAGCGAGAAAAAGGGCGCCCCGACGCAGGTCGGCGGCGCCCTTTGCCTGTCTGAAGCCTCAGTTCGGCGTCTTGCGGCCTGCGTTGCAGCGCGCCGTGTCGCCGCGCTGGCAGGCGGCGGCGGTGGCGCGCCAGTCGGCCATGTCGCGTTCATAGCGGGCCTGGGCCTCGTCGGCGGCGCGCAGGTCCGCCTCGTGACGTTCGCGGTCGGCGCGCGCCTGGGCCTCGGTCTGATCCACCTCGGCCTGCCAGCGGCGCTGGGCCTCGGCCTGGGCGGACTGATTGGCGCGGTCTTCGTTTTCGGCCAGGTCGTTCTGGGCCACGATCTCTGCGTTCAGGGCCTGGGTCTGGCGCAGCTCGTCGGGGTCTTGAGCCGAATCCGGCGCGCGATGATAGCGCTCGCCCTTGGACAGCAGCATTTCGGCCACGGGATCTTTCGGCGCCGGTTGCGGGCGGCTCTGGCTCTGGGCGTAGGCCGAGCCGACCGTCAGCGAGACGGCCAGGGCCGTGGTCAGCATCAGCGCCGCCAGAGGACGGATGGGGCGGGTTTGCGAGGACAGTGGGCGGGTCATGGGGCTCTCCTTGCAGGGGAGGATACGAAAGACCGCAAGCTTGGCGCTTTCGGCTTTCAAAGGAAACAACGTCTGGCGCGGCGTAAGGCTGCCGTGCGGCGTCCTACAGGGGCAGCAGAAGCTCGAAACGCGTGCCCTGCGGCCCGGTGTCCAGCAGCGTCAGGGCGCCGCCGTGATTGGCCGCCAGCTCGCGCGAAATGGTCAGGCCCAGGCCCGTGCCGTCGGCCCCGCCGCCGCTGACGAAGGGTTCGAACAGGCGATCGGCCAGACGCGGCGGGATGCCGGGGCCGTCGTCGCGCACGCCGATGGCGGCCATGCCGTCGCGGGCCTCGGCGCTGACCGTGATCGAGCCCTTGCCCTTGCCTGCGGCGTGGCTTTCCGGCGCCGCCTCGATGGCCTGGCGGGCGTTGCGCATCAGATTGACCAGGATGCGATGAAGTTGGTCCGGGTCGGCGTTGACGGTGAAGCGGGGGGGCAGGTCGCGCACCAGCCGCACGCCGTCCGGCTCCAGACCCGCGTCCTCGGCGGCGGCGGCCACGGCGCGGGCCAGCAGCATCTTCTGAAGCTGGGGCGCGGGCTCCTCGGTCTTGCCATAGGCTAGGACATTGCGCGCCAGGGTCGAGGCCCGGTCCAGCGCCCGCTCCAGCCGGGGCAGGGCCGTCGCCACCAGAGGATCGGACGAGGTCGACAGCCGCTCGGACGCCATCTGGGCCGAGGTCAGCATGTTGCGCAGGTCGTGGTTGATCTTGGCCACCGCCTCGCCCAGCGCCGCCAGGCGGGCGCGCGAGCGCAGGGACTGACGCACCTCCTCCTGCATCCGGGCCAGTTCGCGCTCGACCCGGCCGATCTCGTCCTGACGGTCCGAGGGCGTTTCGGCCGGGCTTTCCGGATTGGCGGCGAAACGCTCGATCGAGCGGGTGACGCGGCGCAGGGGCTGCAGCACCAGCATCGACAGGGAGGCGTAGAGCAGGCCGCCCGCCACCGCCGCGATCAGCAGCGACATCATCAGGCTGTTGACCAGGAAGCCCTCCAGCTCCTTCTTCAGCGGCTGGGCCGGGGCCAGGATCTCGACCAGATCGCCCGAGCGATAGCGCGGCGCCGCCTGCACCCGCAGCGAACGGTCGGGGTGGCCGAACAGGGTCTTCCACGGGTCCAGCAGCCGCGCCCCGACGTTGCGTTGGCGCAGGTCGATCAGTTCGGGCGCGCGCGGCAGGTTGGGGGCTTGCAGCAGCAGGCGCCGCACCCCCTGTTCGCCGATGACGACCGACTGCACCCCGCCGATGCTCAGCAACTGTTCGGCGGTGGAGTCCTCGACGGCGGAATAGGGCAGGGCCTCGACCCCGACCGAGGCCAGCTCAGCCGCCTGAAGCCGGTCCATCAGCCACCGCTCCTGGAAGGAGGCGGCGCTGGGCACGATGATCAGGGCGGCGACCGCCAGGGTGAAGGCGACGGTCAGCAGTAGCAGGCGGCTGGACAGGCCGTCGGGCGCGCGGGGCTGCAGCCGCTGGCGCAGGACGTTCCACGGGGCGGGCCGGGTCGCAGGCGGCCTGGCGGCCGTCGCGGGGGGCAGGGGCGTCTGCACGTCGGTCGGAAGGGCCTCGCGTTCCGTCATGACGCCTCCATGCGGGGGCGGGCGCGCAGCTTCTGGGCCAGCTTGAGCAGCAGGGGCAGCAGCATGGACAGGAAGGCTACCCCCATCAGAGGCCAGAAGAATTCCGCGAACAGGCTCCGAATGTCAGGATTCGGGTCCGTGACCAGAACGTCGTGCAGGCTGTCGCCGATCCAGCAATAGATGGTGTGCGCGGGCAACAGGCCGATGAAGGTGGCGACGACATAGGGCCGCAGCGGCGCGGCCATCACGCCCGCCGCCACATTGATCATGTGGAAGGGCACGGTGACGACCAGGCGCGCGACCAGCACATACCAGAAGGTGTTCTTGTCCACCCCGGCGCAGACCTTGTTCAGCAGGCCCGTATCGGCGGCGGCGCGGCGGCGCAGGGAATCGCCCAGGGCGGTGCGTCCCACATAATAGACGGCCAGGGCGCCGACGGTGGCGGCGAAGGCGGTGGCGACGCCGCCGACCCACGGCCCGAACAGATAGCCCGCCGTCACGGTGATGAAGACCACGCCCGGCACTACGCTGGCCGTCAGCAGGGCGAAGATCAGCATCAGGGCGCCTAGCATCAGCAGATAGTGCTGGGCGGTCAGGGCCTCCAGCGCCGTTCCATGCTCGCGCAGGGTGTCCAGCGACAGGTAGCGATTCCAGCCCATGCCGAAGATCAGGGCGACGGCGGCCAGCAGCAGGGCCAGGGGCAGAAATCTTTTGACCCGGTCCAAGCCGCGCTCCGTCCTCTTCTTCCTGACATCCTTAGCGTATTTCCAGACGCCGTGCGCCCCTGTCGGCGATGTGGAAAAGCCGCTTCGGCGTTGACTCTCGTCCTGCCGCCGCTTATACGCCCGCCTCTCTCGCGGCTGACGCTTGTGTCTGTCGCCAACCCCAGTAACCCGGAGCCGACCGTGAAGCGGACCTATCAGCCGTCGCGACTCGTGCGCAAGCGCCGTCACGGCTTCCGTTCGCGGATGGCCACCAAGAACGGTCAAAAGATTGTCGCGCGTCGCCGCGCCAAAGGCCGTAAGCGCCTGACGGCCTGACGTCACGCGCCCATTACCCTTCAGGGCGGGGCGCATGACCGATCTGATGAAAATCGATCGCCTGTTGAGGCGGCCCCAGTTTCTGGCGGCCGCCAAAGGCGTTTCTCAGGCTCGCGGCGCCGTGGTGGTCCAGCAACTGGATCGCGGCGACGGCGACCCTTCGGTGCGCCTGGGATTTACCGCCACCCGCAAGATCGGCGGCGCCGTCGTGCGCAACCGCGCCAAGCGGCGTCTGCGCGAGGCCGCCCGGCTGCTGACGCCCCTGCACGGGCGGGCTGGCTGCGACTATGTGTTCATCGCCCGCATGGGCACGGCGGACCGCGACTGGGACCGCTTGCTTGACGATGTGAAATCGGCCCTTACAAGGCTCGCAACCCCGCGCGCGGCTCCCGATATGGGAGACCGGGCCGTTTCGCCCGCCCAGATATCGAACCGCGCCGCCCCCGACCCGCGCCCCGCCGACCAGGACCGCTGATCCCGATGCAGAACGAGAACTCGCGCAACACCATCATCTTCTTCGTGTGCGCGGCCCTGATCATGGGCGTCTACTACTTCATGGTGATGCGCCCGCAGGCCGAGAGCCGCCGTCAGGCGCAGATCGTCGCCGCCGAGCAGCAGAAGGCGCGCGAGGCCTCGGCCGACGCCGGCCTGACGCCGTCGGGCGCCGCGCCGGGCGTCTTCATCAAGGACCGCGCCCAGGCTCTGGGCACGGTCGCGCGGGTGCCGATCCAGACCCCGACCCTGAAGGGTTCGCTGTCGCTGCAGGGCGCGCGCATCGACGACCTGTACCTGACGAACTACAAGGAAACGCTGGACAAGAATTCGCCGCCGGTCGAGCTGTTCCGCCCGCAGGGCATGGAGCACGCCTATTTCGCCCAGTTCGGCTGGAGCGGCCCGAATGTCGCCGGCGGCGTGCCTGGCCCCAACACCGTCTGGCGCCTGACCAAGGGTTCTACCCTGACGCCGACCACCCCGGTCGAACTGACCTGGGACAACGGTTCGGGCCTGCGCTTCACCCGCGTTGTCTCGATCGACGAGCAGTATATGTTCACGGTCAAGGACACGGTCGCCAACCTGGGAACCCAGGCCATCGCCATCGCCCCCTACGGCCGCGTCGAGCGCCAGGGCGTTCCGGTCGACCTGGGCAAGCAGATGATCCTGCACGAAGGCGCCATCGGCACCTTCGGCGACGGGGACGGCTATTCGACCGAACAGGTCAAGTACAAGGACTGGGCCAAGAAGCCGCGCATCGAGAACCAATCGACCGGCGGCTGGCTGGGCATCACCGACAAATACTGGCTGGCGGCCCTGATCCCCACCCAGGACGAGACCATCGAGGGCCGCTTCTCGGTGCGCGACGCCCAGGGGATGAACATCCACGAAGCCGCCATGCTGGGCGCCACCCACACCATCCAGCCGGGCCGCCAGATCGAAGAGACCCAGCGTCTGTTCGCCGGCGCCAAGCGCGCCGAGGTGCTGAAGGCCTATGAGCAGTCGCTGAACCTGCCGCGTTTCGTCTACGCCATCGACTGGGGCATGTTTTGGTTCCTGACGCGCCCGATCTTCACCGTGGTGGAGTTCTTCTACGGCGTCCTGGGCAACTTCGGCCTGGCCATCCTGGCCCTGACGGTGGTGGTCAAGCTGATCCTCTTCCCGCTGGCCAACAAGTCCTACGAGAGCCTGTCGAAGATGCGGAACCTCCAGCCCAAGATGGAGGAGATCAAGAAGAAGCACGGCTCCGAGCCGCAGAAGCAGCAGCAGGAGATGATGGCCCTGTATCAGCGGGAGAAGATCAATCCGCTGGCGGGCTGTCTGCCGATGGTGGTGCAGATCCCGGTCTTCTACGCCCTGTACAAGGTGCTGTTCGTGACCATCGAAATGCGTCATGCGCCCTTCTTCGGCTGGATCCGCGACCTGTCGGCGCGCGACCCTTCGACGGTGTGGAACCTGTTCGGCGCCATTCCGTGGGATCCGGCGACCCTGCCGCTTCTGGGCGGCATTCTGAACGGCCCGCTGCATCTGGGCGTGCTGCCGCTGGTCTATGGCTTCACCATGTGGCTGCAGATGGCGATGAACCCGCCGGCGCAGGATCCGATGCAGCGTCAGATCTTCGCCCTGATGCCGATCGTCTTCACCTTCATCATGGCCCCGTTCGCGGCCGGCCTGCTGATCTACTGGGCGTGGAACAACGTGCTGTCGATCATCCAGCAGTATGTGATCATGCACCGCTTCAAGGCCGAGAACCCGATCGACACCTTCCTCGCCCGCTTCAAGAAGGCCTGATCGATTGGACGCTTCTGACGAGCCCAAGGTCGGGGAATATTCCGACGCCGAGGTCGAGGCGGCG
Organism: Brevundimonas phoenicis; assembly: GCF_047237745.1. Taxonomy (NCBI): domain Bacteria; kingdom Pseudomonadati; phylum Pseudomonadota; class Alphaproteobacteria; order Caulobacterales; family Caulobacteraceae; genus Brevundimonas; species Brevundimonas phoenicis. Next base: position 3,248,224 of record NZ_JBDFLN010000001.1, on the reverse strand, counting down.
CGCGTCCTGTTCGCGCGCCAGGCCAGCTTCGTCCTGGGCTGCGCCAAGATCGAGCAGCTGCCGACCCCGGATCTGCCCGAGATCGCCTTCGCCGGGCGCTCCAACGTGGGCAAGTCCAGCCTGATCAACGGCCTGGTCGGCATGCACAAGCTGGCCAGGGCCTCGAACGAGCCGGGCCGCACGCGCGAGGTCAACTTCTTCGACCTGGACGGGCGGATGCGTCTGGTCGACCTGCCGGGTTACGGCTGGGCCAAGGCGTCCAAGACCACGGTCAAGAAGTTCCAGGATCTGGGTCGCGACTATCTGCGCGGTCGGGTGACGCTGAAGCGCGTCTATCTGCTGATCGACGCCCGTCACGGGCTGAAGAAGGTGGATGACGAGGCGCTGAACGCCCTCGACCTGTCGGCCGTTTCCTATCAGATCGTCCTGACTAAGGCCGACAAGCTGAAGAAGGGCGAGGCGGAGAAGGTTCAGGCGGCGACGCTGAAGGCCATCTCCAAGCGCCCGGCCGCCTATCCGCACGTTGCCGTCACTTCCTCGGAAAAGGGCTTCGGCCTGCCCGAGCTGCGCGCCGAGATCATGCGCACCACGGGCGTCGTCCTCGACTGAATCTCACATCCGCGTGAACCGTTAAGCCAGAACGGCGTTGTCCCCTCGGTTCTTAACGAGAGGGGAGCGCTCCATGCGTTCAGCGATTATCGGCGGCGTCGCCGTCGCCTGCCTGCTGGGTCTGTCGGCCTGCGGAAACAGCAACAAGGCCGAAACCCCGGCCGCTGACGGGGCTGAGACCGCCTCGACGGCCGCCGCGCCGGCGACGCTCGATGCGCCCAAGCCGGGCCTGTGGCGCGTGTCCACGGTCATGGAAGGCATGCCGGGCGGCGCCGCCGTGCCGCCGCAGGAAATCTGCATCAAGGAAGCCAAGCTGGAGGCCCCGGCCAGCGCCCAGCAGCCGGGCGCCGACTGTATGACCCAGCCGTTCGCGCGTCAGGGCGACGCCATGGTCGCCGCCTCGTCCTGCACCCTGCCGGGCAATATGAAGGCGGATTCCACCATCCGCGTGACCGGCGACTTCAACAGCCGCTACGTCACCGAGGTCACGACCAAGATGGACCCGGCGCCGACGCCGCAGATGGCCCAGACCAAGGTCACCATGACCGCCGAGCGCATCGGCGACTGCCCCGCCGGTCAGTAAGCGCCCGCCCATAGACGATTGATCGTCACGGCCGGTATGGCGTCGTTGAAAAGCGGCCCCATATCGGTCGGATGATCCCTCTGTCCATTCTCGACCTCGCCCCCGTGCCGGAAGGCTCCGACGTGGGCCAGGCGCTCGCCAACACCATCGATCTGGCCCGCCACGCCGAGCGGCTGGGCTATAATCGTTTCTGGCTGGCCGAGCACCACAACATGCCGGGCATCGCCAGCGCCGCGACCTCGGTCGTCATCGGCGCGGTGGCGGCGGCGACTAAGACCATCCGCGTCGGCGCCGGCGGGGTCATGCTGCCCAACCACGCCCCCCTGGTCATCGCCGAGCAGTTCGGCACCCTGAACGCGCTCCACCCCGGCCGGATCGACCTGGGCCTCGGCCGCGCGCCTGGATCGGACCAGGCGACGGCGCGGGCGCTGCGCCGCACGCTTCAGGGCGACCACGACGCCTTCCCTCAGGACGTGATGGAGCTGATGCAGTGGTTCGCGCCCGCGACGCCGGATCAGCGCATCATCGCCAATCCGGGCGAAGGGCAGGCCGTGCCGGTCTGGATCCTCGGCTCCTCGACCTACGGCGCCCAGCTGGCGGCGCACCTGGGGCTGCCCTACGCCTTCGCCAGTCATTTCGCGCCGGGCGAGATGATGCGGGCCCTCGATATCTATCGACAGACCTTCCGTGCGTCGCCGCATCTTGAGAAGCCCTACGTCATGCTGGGCTACAACGCCTTTGTGGCCGAGACGGATGAAGCGGCGCGCCTGCTGTTCACCTCGGTCCAGCAGGCCTTCGTCAACCTGAGAAGCGGCCGCCCCGGCAAGCTGCCGCCGCCGGTCGAGGGTTATTACGAACGATTGGACGGCGCGGCGCGCGGCATGATCGACGCCGCCCTGGCCTGTTCGGCGGTGGGCGCGCCCGCGACGGCCAAGGCCGCCCTCGACGCCTTCATCGCCCAGACCGGGGCGGACGAGCTGATGCTGACCAGCCAGATCTGGGATCCGGCGGCCCGCGTGCGCTCGCTCGAGCTGCTCGCCCAGGTTACGGGGCAGGCGGGAGGCTAGATCTCGCTCTCGCCAGGCAGAAAGCGTAGCGGCTCGATTTCATCGTCGGCCATGGCTTCCGGTGTCGTCAGCCGTCGCCACGCGGCGCCCAAGCGGATGGCGTCGGCCAGATCCTGGGCCGATATGGGCGCCTGTTCCGCCAGGCGCTGACGCAGGCCCTCACAGGCGGCCATAATGGCGGAGGCCTGCCGCACTTCAGCGACCGGCGAGCGGGCGCCGACGCCTGCCAGCGAGGCGAAGCGCCAACCTGAATCCGCAGGCGTGGATTGGATAAGGGCCCATTTCTCCGCCGGGGTCATCTCACCAGCGAGCGGTTCCCACGCTCCCGTCTCGCCTCGGCGGCGGTACTGACCGGCCTGATCGGGCAGGCCATGGCGGGCGTAGACCTCGGAGGCGACGGCTTCGACGGCTGCAACCTGAGCCAGCAGGTCTTCATGACCAATCGCCGGCACGACCAGCGCACGCTCCTCGGCCGCGCCCTTGGCAGGAGAGCCGAACAGGGCGCGGCTGAAGCGTTCCAGCATGGCGGCCTAGTTGAGGTTCAGCGTGCTGGTGACCGAGACGTCATAGACGACGCGGGTGATGCTCTGGACCACTTCGAAGAATTTGCGCATCTCGGCCGCGCCAGCGCGCGGCGTATAGATGAGGTCGTCTGACTGCATCTGGAAATTGCTGGCGATGAAGAAGCCTTCGCCCTCGTTCAGGTTCAGGCGATAGACTACCGGCACGCCGCGCGAGGTGACGGGCTGCTGGATGCCCAGCGCCTGGGCCACTTCCGGGCGTTCGAAACGGAAGACCAGCACCGAGCGGGCGTTGGCGATGTTGGAATCCAGCCCGCCGACGCCGCTGAGCGCCTCGGCCAGGGTCAGCGGACCGGGCGGCAACTCGCTGCGCGCTACGGCGTTGAAGGCGCCGAAGGAGCTGAAGCGGCGGGGCTTATAGACCAGGTTGACCTGATCGCCGCGTTGCAGGCGCACGTTTTCGTTGAACTCGGTCGTGACGATCGACATGGGGGCCGTATAGACCTTGCCGTCACGCTGGATGCGCACGTCGATGTCGTGAAGCGAGCGCGACGGGCCGCCGGCGGCGGCGATGACGTCGAGAATACGGTCGCTGTTGGCCGACAGAGGTTGACGACCCGGGTTGCGGACGTCGCCCAGTACGGTGACGGCGTTGGAGGCGTTGCCGGCGATGGTGACGATCACCTGCGGATTGGCGACCTTGCCGATCAGGGCGCGGCGCACGACCGCCGAGGCCTGCGACGGGGTCAGGCCTTGCACGGGTACTTCGCCGGCGAAGGGGATCGGGACGGAGCCGTTTCGGTTGACCATCAACGGCGGCAAGGTCTGGTTGCCGCTGCTGGCGCCGTCGCGTGACGAGCCGCCGCCGAACAGGCTGCCGCCCGGTTCGAAGATGCTGATGGCAAGGGTGTCGCCGACGCCGATCACGTCCGTAGGCGCTTCACTGGAGGCGAGCGCCAAGCTCGAGAAGGACGGCGGGGGCGCAGCCTTCAGTCGTTCGCTCAGCGCGAAGTCCAGATCGACGAGCGCGTAGTCGCCCGCCCGTTCCGGGGAGGACGAGCCTTGAACCACGTTGCGGCCGGACGGCCCGTCGCGGGGCAGGGTCGAGCACCCGGCCAGAAGAGCGACGATGAGCAGGCTGGCGGCGGTTCTGGACATGGGGCCTCGGTTCAGTTCCATCAAATGCTTACCCTTGAGGCGGCTGCACCGCCAGAGGCAGACAGCACCCGTTTCTGGACGACATCGAAATGCTGGTCCCAGTTGGGCGCGGAATAGGGCGGCGCGACGGGCGGGTTGCGCGTCCAGTCCTCAAGCGCGGCCAGCCATCCCAGGCCGTCCAGCGGATCGATGAGACGGGCGTGCGGCACCAGTTCGCGGTGAGCGGCGATGTCGGAGGCGATGAGCGGCACGCCCATGGCGCTGGCCTCAACGGCGGGCAGGTCGAAGCCTTCGACCGATGACGGCGCGACCATGGCCCGCGCGCCTCGCATCAGAGCCGAAAGGGCGCAGTCGGGCAGGTTTTCGGCCTGATGCACGAGGCCGCGCAGATTGGGCGAGCGTTGCAGGTGATCCAGCACGGCCTCGTTTTCCCAGCCGTAACGGCCGACCAGGACCAGACGGGGAGTGTCGGCGCCCATGGTCTCTTGCAGTCGCCGCCAGACGGTCAGCAGGAAGGCCAGGTTCTTTCGCGCCTCGATCGTGCCGACGTGAAGGAAGTAGGGGCGTGCCGGCGCAATCGTGGTGCGGCTGTCGAAGGTGCGCTCCAGCCCCAGGTGCGCGACGTCGATTGGCGGGGCGGCGATGTTCGACTGGTCGGCGAAGCTTTTCAGCTCGTCGGCCGTGTAGTGGGAATTGACGATGATCCGCGAGGCGTGACGCAACACGTTGGTCATTCGTCGCTCATGTTTCAGCCCGTCGCCGGGACGGCAGAACTCCGGGTGGGTCACGGGGATCAGATCATGAACCATGATGATCCGCTCAATGCCTCCACCAGCCAGGGCGGTAAGGATGTCCGGCGTGTTCAGACTCGTATGTCCGACATTGATGTAGGCGCGCGCTGACGGGGGGGCGGCGATGCGACGCGACCTGAAGTACTGCTTCCAGATCCGCTTCGGCTTGGTCTTGGGCGGGGCCTGTTCTTCGGGGGCGCGCCCTATGATCGAGACGCTGTCGTCCGGCGAGCGCAGGGCGTCGAACAGCTTGCGGGCTTCGGGGCCGAGTTCGGTCACTACGCCGGGGCCTGTCCAGCGTGTCCGCAGTTCAGCGAGCCGCTGGCGGAACCAGTCATTGTCCACGCGCGCCAGTTGGTCTCTGCGCGCCCGTACGGGCGTCATCCGATAGGTCGGATGTTCGATCAGCCATTCGGCATAGGCCAGGCAGACTCGATCCACGCCGGTCGGCGCGCTGCGCTCAGCTCGGCTGAGCAACCGGCTGGCGTCGAAGAGGACATCCTCGACCATCAGGAGACGTAGCCCGCCTGCATCAGCTCGGCGATGTGGATGATGGCGACCGGGCGACGATCCTCGAGCACGAACAGATTGCTGATCTTGTTGGCCGTCAACAGATCAACGACGTCGCTCATGCGCGCCTCGGGATCGACGGTGATGGGACTGCGGCTCATGATGTCCTCGGCGTGCAGGGCCGAGATGTCGTTGGCGAAGGCGCGGCGCACGTCGCCGTCGGTGATGATGCCGGCCAGGGCGCCGTCGGCGGCCAGTACGGCGACCGCGCCCTTGCGGCCTTCCGTGATCGCCGAGACGACGGCGCCGAAGCCGGCGTCCAGCGGCACGCTGGCCGGGGCGGCGGCGTTGTCGCCCATCCATTCACGCACGGTCTGCAGGCTCATGCCCAGGGCGCCGCCGGGGTGGTGCAGGCCGAAATCCTCCCGCGTGAAGCCGCGTCGGTCCATCAGCACCATGGCCAGGGCGTCGCCCATGGCCAGGGACATCAGCGTCGAGGTCGTCGGCGCCAGGCCGTTGGGGCAGGCCTCGGCCACCTTGGGCATGGTCAGGCAGACGGCGGAGTGACGGCCCAGGAAGCTCTGCGGACGCTGGGTGACGCCGATCACCGGAATGTCGTTGCGCGCGCAGAAGATCAGCGGGTCGCGCAGTTCGCGGCTTTCGCCTGAGTTGGACAACGCCAACAGGGTGGTGTCGGGGCGCAGCATCCCCAGGTCGCCGTGACTCATCTCGGCCGGGTGGACGAAGAAGGAGTTGGTTCCGGTCGAGGCCAGGGTGGCGGCGATCTTGCCGCCGATGTGGCCCGACTTGCCCATGCCCGTCACCACGACATAGCCGGGCCGCGACAGGATGATGTCGGCCGCCCGCGCGATCGAGGAATCCAGCGAACGTTCCAACGCCTCCAGAGCTTCTATGTTCAGACGCACGACTTCGCGCGCTCGATCAGACATGGCCGCGAGTTGTTCAGGAGAGGAAGGAACGGAAAAAGCAGTCATGACGGCTCCAGGCGCCGGGGCCGCTTCTGCGGCTCTTCGTAGCGCAGTGGCAAATGCCTCATTCGAGAGTTCGGCACAATGGCGTCGCAGCGGGTGAATGAACGATGAATAGCGACAACCATTATGGTCGTCATGCGTTGCCATATGTTCCACGCACAGAAAGCACCTTGAAACGCATGTCTTTTGCACAGGGGTTTGCGCGCCCCGCACTGCCTGCGCCCCCGATCCGTCTGAACGGAGCGGCGCTTTTCCTTGATCTGGACGGGGTTCTGGCTCCGCTGGCGCCGACGCCGGACGCCGTAGGGCCGGAGCCGCGCCGCACCCGCACCGTTGAGCGACTGACCCATGCCCTGAGCGGTCGGGTCGCGGTGGTCAGCGGCCGCACCCTGGCCGAGATCGACCGTATCGTCGACGGGGCGGCGCGCGCAGCCTCGGGCGTGCATGGTTTGCAGCGTCGCCGCGCAGACGGCGTGCTGAGCGCCCGCGACCCTGCGCCTTCGGTGAAGGCGGCGCTGGCCGCCTTCCACGACTTCGCCGAGGCGCGGCCCGGCGTCCTGGTCGAGGACAAGGGTCTGTCGGCGGGGCTGCATTTCCGCCAGGCGCCGAGTCAGGCCGACGCGGCCCTGGCCTTGGCGACCGCCCTGGCGGACGAAACCGGCCTGGCGCTTCAGCCGGGGTCGATGGTGCTGGAGCTCAAGACGCCCGGCGCCGACAAGGGCACGGCCGTGGCGGCTTTCATGGCCGAGGCGCCCTTCGCCGGCGCCACGCCTGTCATGGTCGGCGACGACCTGACCGACGAGGCGGGTTTCCGGGCGGCGGAAGCGCTGGGGGGCTTCGGCGTCCTGGTCGGGCCTGAGCGGCCGACGGCGGCGCGCTATCGGCTCGAAAACGTGGAGGCGGTGCTCGACTGGCTCGGCGCTCTGGCCGCGGCGGCCGCAGAGGAGAAGGAGGCGCGCGCATGACGCCCAACCTGGATCTGGCTCCCATCGGCAATTGTTCGGTCAGCGCTCTAGTCGATCGGCAGGGGCGGTTCGTCTGGGCCTGCGCTCCGCGCATCGACGGCGATCCCGTCTTTTCGGCCCTAATGGACGGGGCCTCGCCGGAACACGGCTTCTGGGCGGTGGAGCTTGAGGGGCAGGTCGCGGTCGAGCAGGCCTATGTCCGCAACACGGCCGTCCTGCGCACCGTGCTGACGGCTGGAGACGGAGCGGCGGTCGAGATCATCGACTTCTGCCCGCGTCATCTGAAGCACTCGCGCATCTATAGGCCGATCGCCTTCGGGCGCGTGGTGCGGCCCCTGTCGGGCGCGCCGCGCGTCACCATGCGCCTGCGCCCGTCGGCCGATTGGGGCGCGCGGGCGGCGGAGCGCACCTCGGGCTCCAACCACATCCGCTATCTGTGCAGCGACGTGACCCTGCGCCTGACCACCAACTGCCCGGTCAGTCATGTGCTGGATGAACGCACCTTCCGGCTGGAAGAGGAGATGGCCTTCTTCCTCGGCCCGGACGAAGGCTATGACCAGTCGGTGCTGGCGGGCGTCAATGCGGCGCTGGACCAGACGATCGTCCACTGGAAGCACTGGACCCGCACCCTCTATCTGCCGCTGGACTGGCAGGAGGCGGTAATCCGCGCCGCCATCACCCTGAAGCTGTGCGTCTATGAAGAGACGGGCGCCATCGTCGCCGCCATGACGACCTCCGTGCCGGAGTTCCCTGAGAGCGGGCGCAACTGGGACTATCGCTACTGCTGGATCCGCGACGCCTATTATACGGTGCGGGCGCTGAATCGGCTGGGCGCGGTGGACATCCTCGAGAGCTATCTCGGCTATCTGCGCAATCTGGTCGATGACGCGGCGGGCGGCCATGTCCAGCCGGTCTATGGCGTAGGGCTGGAGCCCGCCATCGTCGAGCGCGTCGTCGATACGGTCGAGGGCTATCGCGGCATGAAGCCGGTGCGCGTCGGCAATCAGGCGCACGAGCATCTTCAGCACGACGTTTACGGTCAGATCGTCCTGCCTCTGGTTCAGGCCTTCTTCGATCAGCGCCTGCTGCGGCCCGGCACGATCGAGGACTTCCGCGCCCTGGAGACCGTCGGCGACCGCGCCTTCGCCCTGCACGATCAGGTCGACGCCGGCCTTTGGGAGTTTCGCACCATCGCGCGGGTGCACACTTATTCCTCGGTCATGTGCTGGGCGGCCTGCGATCGTCTGGCCAAGGCGGCGCATCATCTGGGGCTGGACGATCGGCGCGAGTTCTGGCGCGAGCGCGCCCGCATTATCCGCGAGCGTATCGAGGCAGAGGCCTATCTGCCGGACGAGGGCCGCTTCGCCGCCAGCTTCGGCGGGACCGAGCTGGACGCTTCCTTGCTGCAGATGACCGACCTGGGTTTCCTCGACGCCCGCGACCCGCGCCAGGTGAAGACCTTCGAGGCGGTCGAGCGAGACCTGAAGCGCGGCCCCTATCTGTTCCGCTATATCCATCCCGATGACTTCGGCGAGCCGGAGACGGCCTTCAACTTCTGCACCTTCTGGTACATCGAGGCCCTGCACCTGAACGGCCGCACCGAAGAGGCGCGGGTGATCTTCGATGAGATGCTGAGCCGACGCACCCATGCGGGCCTGCTCAGCGAGGACATCTCGATCCAGGACGGCGAACTGTGGGGCAACTACCCGCAGACCTATTCGCTGGTGGGCATCATCAACTGCGCGGTTCTGCTCAGTCGGTCGTGGACGGACGCGCGATGAGCCGGTTGATTGTCGTCTCCAACCGCGTTTCGGCGCCCAAGGATCCGGCGGCGGGGTCGGCCGGCGGCTTGGCCATGGCGCTGTCGGCGGCCCTGCGGAAATACGACGGCCTGTGGTTCGGCTGGTCCGGCGAGACGGTCGAGCATTTCACCGGCGAGCTGAACATTGAGGACCGCGCAGGCGTCACCGTCGCCACCGTTGATCTGGAGCCGCAGGACGTCGATGAATATTACAACGGCTACGCCAACAAGACGCTGTGGCCGCTGTTCCATCACCGCGTCGACCTGACGGCTTATGAACGGTCCTATGGCGAAGGATATGAGCGCACCAACCGCCGCTTCGCCGAAGTGTTGCAGCCGTTGCTCCAGCCCGACGACGTCCTCTGGATCCACGACTATCACATGATCCCCATGGCGCGGGATCTGCGCCGCCTGGGGGTGAAGAACCGCATCGGCTTCTTCCTGCACACGCCCTGGCCGGCGCGGCAGTTGCTGGTGACGCTGCCGCATCACCGGCGGCTGGTGGAATCGATGTTCCATTTTGATCTGCTGGGCTTTCAGACCCGCGAGTGGATGGAATTGTTCCAGCGCTATGTAGAGGTCGAAGCCAAGGGGCGGATCGGGGAGGAAGGCCGTGTTCACGCCTTCGGCCGCAGCGTTCAGGTCGGGGTCTTTCCTATCGGCATTGACGTGGACGGCTTTCTGGCGGCTCGCGATTCCTTGCTGGGTCAGAAGACCTATGACCGCATGTCGGCCTCGGCCGCCTTCCGCGCCATGATCGTGGGCGTGGATCGGCTCGACTACTCGAAGGGATTGGAGCAGAGGCTGCTCGGCTATGAGCAGTTCCTGGAGGACAATCCCGCCATGCGCGGCGACGTCTTCCTGTTGCAGGTGACGCCGATCTCCCGCGATGACGTCGACACCTACCAGGACATGCGGGGGCGGCTGGAGGCTCTGGCCGGGCGCGTCAACGGCGCTTATGCCGACATGGATTGGCAGCCGATCCGCTATCTGAACCGCACCTATCGACGGGATCAGTTGGCGGGCATTTATCGCGCCGCTCGGGCGGGGCTGGTGACGCCGCTGCGCGACGGCATGAACCTGGTGGCCAAGGAATACGTCGCGGCCCAGGATCCCAAGGATCCCGGCGTGCTGATCCTGTCGCGCTTCGCTGGGGCGGCCGAGCAGATGGGCGAGGCCCTGTTGGTCAATCCGTTCAGCCGGGAGGAACTGTCGGACGCCATCCGCAAGGCTCTGACCATGCCTCTGGAAGAGCGTATCCGAAAGTGGAAGGCGCTGATGCAGGTGGTGCGCGACACCGACGTCGCCCATTGGCGCGACCGTTACGTGAAAGCGTTGATGGCCGCGCCGCTGTCGATGGCAGGCCCGTCCTAGGGCATTTCAGCCCTCATGGGCGCGCATGGCCTTGTTCAACTCGATCATGCCCTGGGCGGCGCCCATCTCCGGTACGATCTCGGTCATCCGGTCCGAAATGGCGTCGAACCGGGTGGCGACCTGTTCGGCTGCGTCCTCGCCGATGATGAAGTCGCCCTGGGTCAGGGTGACATAGGCGCGCTCGAACCCGCCGGCGCCGGCGGCCAGGATGGCGCGGGTCGGGGCGTCGCGGCTGACCAGGTGCAGCAGGCCCGGCGTGACCAGTTCGGGCGCCAGGGCCTCCAGCGGCAGTCCCTGCAGGTCTTCGGTCATGCGGGTGTGTGCGGTCGGGGCCAGGCAGTTGACGCGAATGTCGTTCTTGGCGCCTTCGATCGACAGGGTCTGCATCAGCCCCACCAGCGCCATTTTCGCCGCGCCGTAATTCGACTGGCCGAAATTGCCGAAAAGGCCGGAAGACGACGTCGTCATGACGATCCGGCCGTAATTCTGCGCACGCATGACGTCCCAGACAGCCTTGGTGCAGTTCACCGCCCCCATCAGGTGGACGTCCACGACGAGACGAAAATCCTCCAGCTCCATCTTGGCGAAGCTCTTGTCGCGCAGGATGCCGGCGTTGTTCACCAGAATGTCGATCCGGCCCCAGGCGGCCATGGTTTCGGCGACCATGGCCTGGACCGCCGCCGCGTCCGTGACGGAGGCGCCGTTGGCGACGGCCTCGCCGCCAAACGCCCGGATCTGCCCGATCACGGCCTCGGCGGCGCTGGCGGAGCCGCCGCTGCCGTCACGGGCGCCGCCTAGGTCGTTGACCACCACCCTGGCCCCGCGTCGCGCCAGGGCCAGGGCGTGCTGGCGCCCCAGCCCGCCGCCCGCCCCGGTCACGATCGCCACCTGTCCGTCGAAGCGCATGCTCATGTTCGGTTCATTCCCCATTCATGCTCGCCGCTACAGTGAAGCCTTATTGTCCGGCTTGCGACGGCGACTGACTCTTATGTTGAAACGGCGCCACAGTCGCCACATTCAACGCTAGGCGAGGGAACCGCTGCACTGCAACGTCGTTCGGATTTCGAGCGCCGATGCGGTATGAATGTGTCGGCATCGGATCAACTATGAGTGTGAGGACACCATGAAGCTGAAACTTCTGGCCAGTGTCGCCGCGGCGGGGCTGTTCGCAGCCGGCGCTGCTTCGGCTGAGCCTGATGGCTGGTACGGCGCGATCGACGCCGGCTACCACATCATCGACGACATCAACACGGAAGCCTCGGCGACCGGTCACAACTGGAACTGGGAAGTGAACGACGGCTGGGCGGCTTTTGCTCGTCTGGGCTACCGCTTCAACCCGAACTGGCGTGTTGAACTCGAGGGCGGCTACCGCTCGGGCGACATCGGCAAGGTGCGCGCCGTCTCGGGCCCGCAAGGCCTGTGCAACCTGACGCCGGCCACCGGCCCGTGCCACTCGCCGGAAGGCGACATCACGTCGACGACGCTGATGGCCAACGTGCTGTACGACTTCGGTTCGCCGGAATGGACCATCCGTCCGTTCGTCGGCCTGGGCGTCGGTGTGAACCGCGTCAACGTCGACACTGTCGGCCGCCTGCGCCAGACGCCGGGCGTGGCCTTCGCGGCTGACGACACCTCGACCAAGTTCGCCGCTCAGGCTCTGGCCGGCCTGGCCTGGTCGATTTCGGACCGCGCCAACGTCGACCTGACCTATCGTTACCTGACGGGCGACGCTGAGTTCGAAACCCGCACCTCGGGTACGGGCGCCATTCCGTTCGGTTCGATGTCGGGCGACTACGACCAGTCGCACACCGTGACGCTGGGCCTGCGCTATGCGTTCGGCGCCGAGCCGGCCGCTCCGCCGCCGCCGCCCCCGCCGCCGCCGCCCCCGCCGCCGCCTCCCCCGCCGCCCCCGCCGCCGCCTCCGCCGCCTCCGGCCAAGCCGGCTGCGCGTCAGTTCGTGGTCTACTTCGACTTCGACCGTTCGGACCTGACGGCGGAAGCCCGCTCGGTGGTGACGCAAGCCGCCAACTACGCCAAGTCGGGCGCTCCGACCCGCGTGCTGGTCGTCGGCCACACCGACACCTCGGGCAACGCGGCCTACAACCAGGGCCTGTCGAACCGCCGTGCGCGCACCGTGGCTGACGCCCTGGTCGCTCAAGGCGTCAACGGCGGCGTGATCTCCCTGGACGGCAAGGGCGAGACCCAGCCGGCCAAGGCCACCGGCGACGGCGTGCGTGAGCCGCTGAACCGCCGCGCCACCGTCGACATCAACTTCTAAGGCTCAACGGGGCTGGTTCATTCCAGCCCCCGCGACCTGAGAAGTACCGGTCAAACCTTCCGCCGAGCTCAGTTTCCTGGGTTCGGCGGTTGTGTTTGACAACTGAGCGTGCAGTGCTTTTTCTATTGGTGAAACTGAGGTTGAGCCTCTAAGAGAGCTTGCCTTTCAGAAAGATATCAGCGTTTGCTCGCGCCCTTTGATCCAGATTTCCCGGTCTCAGATGTCGGCGTCGTCAGCTTGACGGGGCGCCGCTTCCTGATTGTGTCTGCCCCGTTCGGTCCCTTCGGGCGTCGATTGGCGGGCGCGATCGAGGCGCGGGGCGGCGAGGTTCGGCGTATGCTGTTCAACGCAGGCGACGTCGCGGACTGGCGGCGAGCGGGCGGCGTCGCCTATCGTGAATCAGCCGACTCGTGGGCAGTTCATGTCTCGCGGCTGGCTGCAGAGTTCACGGACATCCTCGTTTTCGGCGAAGGCGGTCCCTACAACCAAGGCGTGCTGAGTCAGGCGCAACATTTGCCCGCGCGCGTCTGGGTTCTTGAAAACGGCTACTTCCGACCGGACTGGATCACGCTGGAAAGAAACGGGGTCAACGGCTCAAGCGGCCTGCCGCGCTCCGCTGCAGGCTATCCGCCTCCGCCCCCTGAAATCCCTGTGTCGCATCCGGTTGGCAAAATCTTGCCGCACCATGTCATCAACATCAGCCGCTATCACGCGGTTCAGCCGTTTGGGCGGCTGTCGTTCCCTCGTCATCGGCATCACTATACGATCTCGCCGTTGCAGCAGTGCCTCGGCCATGTCCGTCGCTATCTGAGCTTGACCTTCAGTTTGTCCGGCGACCGGGCGGCGGAACGTCTGAGCCTCAAGGGCTCCTTCTTCATTGCGTGTCTTCAGCGCGACGGCGACGCCCAGTTGCTGCGTTATTCCGATATTCACGACAACCTGTCCTTCCTTGATCGGGTGATGGATAGTTTCGCTCGGTCGGCGCCCTCTGAAGCGCGCTTGCTGGTCAAGAACCACCCTCTGGACGCCGGCGTCATCAATCTGAACCGCGCGACAGGCGAACTTGCCGCCAAATACGGTTTGTCGGGGCGCGTTGACTTCATTGACGGCGGCAATCTAGCGCAATTGTGCCGGGCGTCGAAGGGCATGGTGGTCAACAACTCGAGCGCCGCTCTGTCGGCGTTGGGTTTCGGCACGCCGGTCAAGGTGCTGGGCCAGGCCTTCTTTGACTTCGAGGGGCTGACGGATCAGAAGAGTCTGGACGCCTTCTGGGGAGCTCCTGAGCCGGCGGATCGCGCCTTGTTTGCGGCGTTCCGCGCCTATGTGATCGGGCGGACCCAGATCAATGGCAATTATCACGAGCCGCGCGCGCTAGGCGCGACCGCTGAACGTGTGGCTGACGCCTTGGGGCGACGGCTGAATGACGACGTTCGGGGTGTGGCGTAACGGCCACCCCTGAGGGCTGTCACGTTTCTGTCATCTAAGTGTCGCCCTGACGTATGATGACGGGCCTAAAGCCGCCCCATCAATGACCAGATGCGCCGATCGCTGTTCCGGCTGGCGCTGCAAGGGGATCGCACACATGTTCAACCGCAACCTCGCCTACGGGGTTTCCGCAGCGGCCATCCTGCTGGCCACGTCCAGCGCCGCCTTCGCTCAAGAAACGACCGGCGGCATTCGCGGCGTGATCACGGATGCGTCGGGCGCGCCGATGGCGAACGCCACGGTCGTCGTCACCCACGTCCCCTCGGGCACCAGCACCACCACGGTGACGGGCGCTGACGGCGGCTATACGGCGCGCAACCTGCGCGTCGGCGGCCCCTATGTCGTCACGGCGCTGACGGCGCAGGGCGAAGTCTCGGGGCAGGTTCCCTCGGTCAGCATCGGTTCGCCGACGGCTCTGAACCTGACGGCGACGGTTTCGGCTTCGGACGGCGCGACCTCGGTCGCCGACGTGGTCGTGCGCGGCGTTCGCGGCGGCGGCCTGATCACCGGTCCGCGCACCCGTATCGGCGCCGAGGAGCTCGAAACCCTTCCGACGATCAGCCGTGACATCAAGGACTTCGTCCGCACCTCGCCGTTCGCGTCGATCGACCCGACCAACGGCGACGCGCTGATCCTGGGCGGGCAGAACAACCGCACCAACGCCTTCCTGGTCGACGGCATCCGTCAGGGCGACGACTTCGGTTTGGCTGGCAACGGCTATCCGACCGTGAACTCGCCGATCTCGATCTCGGTCCTGGAAGCGGTTCAGGTCGACGTCGCCCCCTATGACGTCCAGTACGGCGCTTTCCAGGGCGGTGTGGTGAACTCGGTCACCAAGTCGGGCGGCAACGAGTTCCACGGTGAAGCCTTCTATGAGATCACCAACCAGGATCTGCAGGGCGACAGCTTCTCGTATGAAGACATGTCGTCGGGCGAGACGATCAATCGTTCGGTCACCGGCGAGTTCGAAGAGAAGACCTGGGGCGCGACCCTGTCGGGTCCGATCATCAAGGATCGCCTGTTCTTCCTGCTGAACTACGAGAAGTTCGAGGCGACCGAGCCGGTGCTTTCGGGTCCGACGGGGTCGGGCGCCACCAATGAAGTGCCGGGCATTACGCAAGCCGACGTCGATTCCGTCCGTAACGCCGTGAAGTCGGTCTATGGCTACGATCCGCTGGACTGGTCGACGAGCGACCTGACCACCTTCGACGAAAAGTACTTCGCCAAGCTGGACTGGAACATTAACGACCGTCACCGCGCGGTTGCGTCCTATCAGCAGACCCAAGGTTCGCGTCTGAGCCTGAACGGCACCTCGACCAGCAACACCACGCCGAGCGTCGGCCTGCTGTCGCAAGGGTATGATTTCCAGAGCAACATCACGGCCTACAAGGCTCAGCTGTTCTCGGACTGGACTGACAACTTCTCCACCGAGCTGTCGTTCTCGCGCAAGGAAACCGAGAACATCACCAGCAACCTGGGCGGTTCGGACTTCGCGGCCTTCCGCGTTTACCTGGACCCGGTGGGCGCCACGCAGCGCCGCTCGGTGGTGCTCGGGCCGGAGCGTTCGCGTCACGCCAACTCGCTGACGAACGATCTGAACCAGTACCGCTTCGTCGCCAAGTATCAGAACGCGGGCCACCGTCTGACGGCGGGTTACGAGCGTGAAGATCTCGAAATCTACAACGTCTTCGTGCAGGCCGCGAACGGCGAGTATGAGTTCGCATCGCTGGCCGACCTGCAGAACCGTCGCGCCTCCTACATCAACTACCAGAACGCCGGGACCAACAATAAGGTCGATGGCGGCGCGAGCTTCGGCTACACGACCAACACCCTGTTCGCCCAGGACGAATGGGATGTGAACGATCGCCTGACGCTGCGCGCCGGCCTGCGCTTCGACTGGTACGAGATGTCGGACGAGCCGCTGTACAACAAGGCGTTTGAGGACAAGTACGGCTTCTCGAACACTCACAATCTGGACGGCATCAGCCTTCTGCAGCCGCGCTTCGGCTTCAACTACCGCGTTGACGACACCTTCAACGTTTACGGCGGCTTCGGCCTGTTCTCGGGCGGTTCGCCGAACGTCTGGGTTTCGAACAACTTCTCGAACCCCGGCAACCTGATCGGCCAGTTCCAGTGCCGCGCCAACGGCTACACCAGCCAGAACGTCAACACCGGCGTTCCGGTCTGCTCGACCGCGCAACTGGCGGCGCTGACCAACGTCGATGGTTTGAACCCGAACCAAGTGGCCAAGGACGCCGTGACCGAGAGCGCCAAGCTGGGCACGGGCGCGATCAACGTGATCGACCCGACCTTCCAGGCGCCTTCGATCTGGAAGACGTCGCTAGGCCTGACCAAGGACTTCGACCTCAACCGTTGGAGCATGGGCGACGGCTGGGCGGTTCGCGCCGAGTATGTTCACTCGGAAGTCGAAAACGCCATCGGCTGGGTCGATCTGAACATGGCCAAGCGCCAGAACGGCACGGCGCCCGACGGTCGTCCGACCTATTCGGGCCCGAACGGCAGCCAGGTCGTTCTGATGCTGACCAACTTCAAGGGCGGCAAGACGGATCAGTTCACCGTCGGCGTGAACAAGGCCTGGTACGAAGGCTGGGCCGAAGGCCTGGGCTTCGACCTGTCCTACACCTACGTCGATGCGACCGAAGTCCACCCCGGCACCTCCTCGGTGGCCGCGTCGAACTTCGGCCAGGTTGCGGTCTTTGACCCGAACAGCCCGGGCGTGGCGACCTCGAACTATGAGATCAAGCACTCGACCAAGCTGAACCTGAGCTATAGCCGCAAGTTCTTCGGCGACTATCGCACCAGCTTCAACCTGTTCGGCGAGCGCCGCTCGGGTCTGCCTTTCAGCCACACCTTCAACAGCACCAACCTGGTGGGCGAGGCCAACGAGTACGGCCGCCGCAACCGCCAACTGCTGTATGTGCCGGCTGTGGACTCGAACGGCCTGGTCACCGCGACCAGCGATCCGATCGCGACCTTCGCGAACAACTTCGACTTCGCGGGCTTCAATGAGTACCTGCAGCGTTCGGGTCTGATCAAATACGCCGGTCAGATCACGCCGCGGAACGGCTTCAAGTCGCCGGACGTGACTCGCTTCGACCTGCGTATCTCGCAAGAGCTGCCGGCCTTCTTCCCGGGCGGCGCCAAGCTGGAAGGCTATGTCGATATCGAGAACATCGGCAACCTGCTCAACGACGAGTGGGGTGTGGTGCAGCAGGTGGGCTTCCCCTACTTCTCGCGAGCGATCACGGCGCGTAACTGCCAGATCTCGAGCTGTGTCGCTGGGGCGGGCAACTTCTACCAGTACGACAGCTTCCGTGACTGGACGGCCAGCAGCTTCAACAATCAGTCTGTGTGGCAGGTGAAGTTCGGCGTTCGCTACAAGTTCTAAGTGAACGATAGTGTGAGACGGGAAGGGCGGTCCGGCGACGGGCCGCCCTTTCTCTTTCTGAGGCGGCCCTGATGCGCGGCCGCGCTGCTTGAGGGCGTTGGCGGCTCCAATGGGCGAACGCGCCGTCGCCATTGAACCCGGAGCCGTCAGGGCCTATCTCGCCCCCTTCGTGCTTCATCCTTCTTATGTGGACGTTTTCGCCCCATGACTTCGCCCATAACCCTGCCTGTTCCTGCTGAGTGGACGCCGCATCGCGCGATGTGGGTCGGCTGGCCCAGCCACGCCGATCTGTGGGAGGACAACCTCGAACCGGCCCAGGCCGAGGTCGAGGCCCTGGTGCGCGCCCTGGCCGGGCCGGGCCGCGAGCAGGTCAAGCTGATGGTCGGCAATGACGAGGCCCTGGCCGACGCGCAGGCGCGCTTCGCCGATGTGGCGGGGGTGACGGTCGTGGCCGGTCGCTTCGGCGACATCTGGCTGCGCGACACCGGGCCGATCTTCGGCCCCGGCTCGGCCTCGGCTCAGGCCTTTGTCTTCAACGGCTGGGGCGGCAAGTACGACCTGCCGCACGACGACGAGGTCGCCGACCAGATCGGGGAACAGACGGGCGTCGCCCTGACCCGTCACGATTTCATCCTGGAAGGCGGCGCCGTTGATCATGACGGCGAAGGCACGGTGCTGACCACGCGCCAGTGCGTGCTGAACCGCAACCGCAACACCGGCTGGACAGCGGAAACGGCCGAGGCCGCCTTCGCGGAGGCTCTCGGCGCCAAGAAGGTGTTGTGGCTGGGCGACGGCCTGCTGAACGATCACACCGACGGCCATGTCGACAATCTGGCCCGCTTCGTCGCGCCGGGCGTGGCGGCCTGTCCGATCGCCTTCGGCCCCAAGGATCCCAACGCTGAGGTTTATGACGAGACGGCCCAGGCCCTGGCCTCCATGACCGACGCCGCCGGTCGGCCGATCAAGGTGCTGCGCATCCCGTCGCCCGGCCTGATCCTGGATGAGGACGAGCGTCCCGTCCCGGCCAGCCACATGAACTTCCTGATCGCGGACGGCGCCGTCGTCGTGCCGACCTACGGGAACGACATGGCCGCGCGCCTGGCCTGCGAGGCCCTGGCGACCGTCTTCCCCGATCGTGAGATCATCCCCCTGCCGTCGACCGCCATCCTGTCGGGCGGCGGCTCGTTCCACTGCATCAGCCAGCAGGAGCCCGCCTAATGGCCCGTGAGATCACCGTCGCCGCCATCCAGACCTCGTACGGCGAGGACATGCAGGCGAACATCGACAAGACCATCGGCTTCATCCGCGAAGCCGCGGCCAAGGGCGCCCAGGTCATCCTGGCGCCGGAGCTGTTCCAGGGGCCGTATTTCTGCGTCTCGCAGGAAGAGAAGTGGTTCGGCGCCGCCTATCCGTGGCGCGAGCATCCGGCCGTCACCCAGCTCCAGCCGGTGGCCAAGGAACTGGGCGTCGTCCTGCCCGTCTCCATCTTCGAGCGTGAGGGGCCGCACTACTTCAACAGCCTGGTGATGATCGACGCCGACGGCGAGCTGATGGGCGTCTATCGTAAGAGCCACATCCCCGACGGCCCCGGCTATCAGGAGAAGTACTACTTCCGCCCCGGCGACACCGGCTTCAAGGTCTGGGACACGCGCTTCGGCCGCGTCGGCGTCGGCATCTGCTGGGACCAGTGGTACCCGGAAACGGCGCGGGCCATGATGCTGCAGGGCGCCGAGGTGCTGCTGTACCCGACCGCCATCGGCACCGAGCCGCATGACGACACCCTGGACACCGCCGCCCCCTGGCGCCGCGCCATGCAGGGGCACGCCGTGTCCAACGTCGTGCCGGTCGTCGGCGCCAACCGCATCGGCCATGAGCAGGTGACGGCGGCGGGCCAGACCTTCTACGGCCACTCCTTCATCGCCGACCATCGCGGCGACCTGGTCGAGAGCCTGGATCGGGAGGAGGGCGTGCTGGTCCACGCCTTCGACCTGGACTTCCTGGATCGGCACCGCGCGGCCTGGGGCTTCTTCCGCGATCGCCGTACAGATCTCTACGGCGCCCTGGCGGCGGGCCGCCCGGCCTGATCCGGCTCCTAGAAGCCGGATGATCCACAAACAAAAAGAGGCGGAAGACCGGGGTCTTCCGCCTCTCTTCTTATGCGTTGAACGCTATCAGAACTTCAGCGTGGCGCCGAAGGTGAAGTAGCGACCGATCGCGTCGTAGGTCTGCGGGAAGGTGTTCCCGTTGTTCGCCGACGTGGTGCCGATCTGCGAGCCGACGATCGGCGGCGCCTTGTCGAACAGGTTGTTGATCGTCGCCGTCAGACGCACCGTCTGGGTGATGTCCCAGCGGCCGCTCAGGTCGAAGTAGTCGTAGCTGTCGATCTGGGCGTAGTCCGGGAACCACTTGGTGCTGCTCGGCTCGACTTCGACGCCGGACAGGTGACGCCAGCTCAGCGAGGCCGAGTAGTCGCCCAGCGTCCAGGTCGCGCGGCTGTTCCAGCGTTGCTTGACCTTGGGCTCGCCGCACGAGACCGAGTAGTAGTCGACGCAGTCACGCAGCACGGAGACCGGGGTGGCCTGGGTTTCGTGCTTGGTGAGGATGCTGCCGTTGACGCTCAGGTCGAGGCGGCCGATGTCGCCCCAGCCGAAGTCGGACAGTTCGACGCGGTAGTTGGCCGCGATGTCGAAGCCCGAGACGCGCTCGTTGCCGGCGTTGGTCGTCGGACGGATGACGCCCTTGGCGTCGACGCCGTTCAGGGAGCCGTTGGCGGCGCTGCGCTGGATGGCCGCACAGCTCTCGTTGAACGCCAGCGTTGGGTTCAGAGCCTTGTCGTAGCAGCCGTTCATGACATCAGCCAGGCTGGGGCTGTTGATCGTCTTGTCGATCTTGATGTCATAGTAGTCGAGGCTCAGGCGCAGGCTCGGCACGAAGGCCGGTTGCCAGACGGCGCCGATGGTCCAGGTGTCAGCCTCTTCCGGACCCAGGTTCGGGTTGCCGCCGGTCTGCTGGTTGACCTGGCCCGAATTGGGCTTGGCCACGTAGCCGATCGCGCCTTCCGGCACG
The DNA here is from genome assembly GCF_047237745.1 of Brevundimonas phoenicis. Lineage (NCBI taxonomy): Bacteria > Pseudomonadati > Pseudomonadota > Alphaproteobacteria > Caulobacterales > Caulobacteraceae > Brevundimonas > Brevundimonas phoenicis. The sequence continues at coordinate 3,227,615 of NZ_JBDFLN010000001.1, read as the reverse complement.
CCGGTCAGACGGCACAGGTTGCTGAGCGTGCCGGCGGTGTTGGCGTCGGCGCTGTTGATCAGGTCCAACTGGCACGGATCGATCGCCATGTTGCCCAGGCCGGTGACCTGCGGGTTGAACAGCTCGCCGATGTTCGGAGCGCGGGTGGCGCGCTGATACATGGCGCGGATGCGGACGTCCTCGATGGGCGACCAGTCGCCGCCGAACTTGTAGCTGCCGTAGTTGGTCTTCGAACCGCCGGCCTTGAACTCGGTCTGGCGGTAGCCGGCTTCCAGGTTCAGGCTGTGGATGAACGGCATGTTCTCGATCAGCGGCACCGCCAGTTCGGCGAAGGCTTCACGCAGTTCGAACTGGCCGTTGCGATCCGGAACCGGCGCGCCGGTGCCCAGGATTTCGCCGTTGGCTTGCGAGGCCGCATCGCCGCGGGTCTCGGCGCTGGACCGGCGCCATTCCGCGCCGAAGGCGACGGCGATCTGGCGATCGCTCCAGGGGCTGCTGAACTGTTCAGGCAGGATGCCCGAGATCGAGCCCGAGGCCACGTCCTGCTTGATCGTGGTTTTGCTCATCGACGACAGGTTGATGTAGTCGATCATTTCCTGGGTGATCGTGCCTTCAGGACCGAAGACGTTGATCGGCACGCAGCCCGCGACCGGGGTCGAGGAACCGGGAACCAGGCACTCGGTCGCCGAGACGGTGTTCAGGGCGTTGCGCAGCTTGGACAGCGAGCCCCAGTTGCGGCGTGTCAGCAACTGCTCGGTTTCACCGTGCGAGATGTAGGCGTCGTAGTTCCAGTCGGCGTTGATGTCGCCGCGAACGCCGGCCAGCAGCTGAACCGTCTTGTTCTCGATGTCGACCGGACGGGTGCCCATTTCGGTGAAGCGGCGGTTGATGGTCAGGTCCATCATGGTGTCGCCGGCCGCGCCGGAGACGCATTTGGCCGGGTCGATCAACAGGGCGCCGCAGAACTGCTGGCGCATGGCGTCCGGGATGAACGGGTTGCCGATCGGCACCTTGTAGGTGTTGCCGAAGGTGCCGCTCGAAGCGTTGTCCAGCGAGACGTCGCTCTGGACGTAGGTCAGGTGGCTGTAGACTTCGGCGGCCGAGTTGATCTTGAAGCTGCCCAGACCGTTGATCTGGTAGCGGCTCAGCGGCGTCTGATACAGGTTGTACGGATTGTAGTTGTAGCCGGCCGAGTTGTAGTTCGGGTGGTCCGAGCCGATCAGGGCGCCCGTGGTGGGGTCCAGTTCAGCGCCCGACGGCAGGGCGACGCCGCCCCTGACCGGGGTCAGGTCGAAGCGGCCGGGGACCGAGGTGCCCGAGCCCAGCGGCTTGCCGGTCGTCGAAGACAGCGCGACCTCGCCCCAGGGACGACGCACCTGATACAGCGGGTCGGTCTTGGTGTAGCCGAAGCTGACGACGGCGTTGCCGCGATCGTCGGCGAAGTTGCCGCCGATTGTGACGTCGAACTTGCGACGAACCGCGTCGTCCTCGCCCGAGAAGCCGTAGGAGGAGTTGACCTCGACGCCTTCGAAATTGTTCTTCAGGATGAAGTTGACCACGCCTGCGACGGCGTCAGCGCCGTACACGGCGGAGGCGCCGCCGGTGACGGTGTCGACACGCTCGACCAGAGCCAGCGGGATGGTGTTGGTGTCGACCACGCCTTCCAGGTTGAACGGCACCACGCGACGGCCGTTGATCAGGACCAGGGTGCGATTGGTCCCCAGGCCGCGCAGGTTGATGGTCGCGCCGCCGCCCGAGCCGTTGTTGGTGGCCGAACCGACGGCCGGCACGGCGGCCGGCAGATCCTTGACCAGTTCTTCAACCGCGACGGGCTGCGACATGGCGATGGATTCGGAGCTCAGCGACGTGATGGGGCTGGACGCCTCATAGCCCGGCTGGCGGATGCGCGAGCCGGTGACGACGATGGCGCTGACTTCGGAAACTTCTTCTTCGGCCGTTTGGGCGAATGCCGGCGTGGCGGCCATGAAGCTGAGGGCGGCGCCCCCGATGATGGTCGAAGCGAGCAAGGACTCGCGCACAATTCTCTTTCTCAAAAGAGACCCTCTCCTGGACAAAACAAGTCGTCGTTCGCCTCCTTACGACGGGGCTGAACGGACGGCTCGTGGCACTGCAGATCCCTGTGGTCTGCATGGCGACCTTACGGCGAGGCTTGCCTCAAGCAAGTCAGAATTGCGTCAATAATAGCACATGGTGGGAAAAATAACCCATTTTTGAAGTATATTCGGAAAGATCAGCAATAATTACGCTCATTTTCTGAAATTCTGACTAACAATGTTATTGGACGCGCCGTCATGATCATCGATGCTGCTGCCCCAGGGGTAGCCGCGGTCGGCGCTGCAGTAGGAACGGCGTCCCCGACGCGCATTCTCGACCACCAGGCGCGGCCGCAAGCGCCCGGCGTCGCTGAAAATATTGTCGGTGATGGTGTTGTAGGAGGGGGTTTGATGACGAATGACGCCGCGTTCGCCGCAGTTGCGATAAAGCAAGACGCCTGGACGCCCGCCCAGCTCGAAGCGGTTGCCGACGATGCGGTTGCGGGCAGAACCGTCGACGGCGATTTTCTCGCGCGGCGTCTCGGTGCGGATCAGATTGTTCTCGATCAGATTGTCCGCACTTTCGGCGTCCAGATAGATCGCGGTCGAGACGCTGCGGCCGTCCAAGGTCGAGCGGACCAGGCTCAGGCGGGTGACGCCGGGGCCAACGTACAGCGGAATGGTTCCGGATGCGCGGATCGTCACCCGCTCCAGCATCACATGGCTGGGGGCTGCGGCCTGCAGGCGCGCCGTGTGCTCGGGCGTGCGGGACGAAGCGCGCAGATCATCATAGCTTCCGTCGCCGCCCATGCCCCAGATTCGAACGGCTCCGTGAATCAGACAGTTCCTGATCCGGATGTCGGTCGGGCGGCTCCATGTGTCCGCATCGATGCGGCGCGACCAGACGGCCAGGGTCGGGGCGGAGGCCGCAACCGTGACGCCCGCCTGTCCCACGCTTCCTCCGGCGCAGTCCAGGCCGGCGCCGGAGGCCTCGGCGCCGATGATACGGACAGGACGAATGATCGTCTGGTTCGGCGTCAGTACGGCGCGGCAGGTCAGAATGTAAGGCGCGTCGGCTTCGCCCGTCAGAGCGGCGATTTCCGACGGAGTGCAGGGCCTTGCGCCAGGCAGAGACCAGGCTTCGACGGAGCCCAGCAGCAGGGCCGCGAGAACCGTCATCAGGGCAGGGGCGTCGCCAGCGCCCAGGTTTCGGCGAGGCAGCCGGGGTTGCGCGCGCCAGTCGCCTGAACGGCGGCCAACTCGGCGCGGGCGGCGATCAGATCCGCCTGGAAGGCCGGCTGGGCGACTGCGGCCCGGAACACCGCGCGACCCAGGGCGTCGCCGGCGGCCACGTCGCGCGGATAGTGCATTCCGCAGACCAGGCGGCTTCGGCCCAACTCGTCGCTCATGCGGCGGGCGGCTTCGGCATGGGGGGGATCTATGGCGGCGAAGGCTTCGCCATAGACGGCGCCGACGGTCGAACTGCCCGAGGGATAGGAGGGGCTGCGACGCCCTGCCTCGGTCAGGCGCTGGCAGGCGTTTCGCTGAAGGTCGTCGCCGACCGGGCGGGGGCGATGAGCGCGCGCCTTGACGCGCTCGGCGGCGCTGTCCGCGTCATTGAACAGCCGCTGCATCAGCCGGGTCAGTTGCGGAACGGCGGCGGGGTCCAGACGGGTGTTCAGGGCGCAGTCGAAATGCTGAAGCGCTAGCGGCGGCCGCAACTCGGCGTGGGCCGTGGCCAGCAGCCAGCGGTCGGTGTCTTCCAGGGCGGCGAAGCGGGCCGAGCGCGCCTTGTCGTCCTGATCCTCGGCGGAACCGGGCGCTGGCGGCGGCGGAACCGCGTCCGCCAGGCGGACCAGCGTGGCCTCGTCCAGATAGCCGGCCAGATCGGCGGGGCGGGCGGCTTCGGGGCGGAGCGCGGCGGGCGTCCCCGCGCAGGCGGCCAGCAGGGCCGCCGAGGCCAGGGCTGGGGCGGCCGCCGACCCGAACCGCGGCGACTTCGCCCGCATCAGGCGCCGGCGCTCCAGGACAGTTGCACCGAGGTCAGTCCGTCTTCGCCAGGGGCGGCCACGACCTGCAGGCTGGCGCCGCGGTCGCGAGCGGCGGCTCCATAGGCGCGGGCCTCGCCCTGGTTCATGGCCATGATGGAGGCTAGGCCCGCCTGCTCTGCGCGTTGACGATAGAAAGCCACGACGGAGTCGGGCGTGGCGTCGGTGTTGAAGGTGATCAGGCCGCCGGGCCCGTTGGGGCCGCTGGCGGCGACGGGCGCGCCGTCGGCCTGGGCGCCTGGATATAGGGCGGCGAACGTCGGAGCGCCTGCTATGACTTCGGCCGGGACAGCGTCGGCGACAGGGGCGTTGTAGGGCCGGGGCGCGCTTGCGACGGCTTCCGGGGTCTCGACCTTTTCGGTCGTCGCGGCCAGCGCTTCATCCTGGGGAGCGGCCGGGCCGTCGCACGCCGACAGGCCCATGCTGAACGCCAGGACTCCGATCGCCACGCAACGCTTCATTCCGACTACATCCTTAATGCCGCCACTTGAAATCACACCGTGGCCTATCCATGCGGCGGCAGCAAGGCGGTTCAACCGGTCGGGGCGTCGACGTCGTCGCCGGGCTGGCCGGTCGACTTGCGGGCCTGCTCCGGTCCGCCGGCCGGGCGTGAGGCGGCGTCGCGCGCCGCTATTCCCTCTCGCGCGAGAGCCTCGTTGATGACGTCCTGGTCCGGATCAATGTCCGAGCCGGAGGCGGACCCGCCGCGCAGCGATCCGGCGCGCGTGTCCGAACCCGAATCCGTACCTTCCAGCGCCTTGTTCAGGGCGTCCCGAGTATGGCCCAGGTCCGACTTCTCGCCCATGGCGGCGGCTTCGCGGCTTTCCTCGTTTTCGGTCTTCGGGTCGGTCATGACGCTCTCCCTTGGCTTGAGAAGGACAAGCGGCCGGGAACGGTCGGGGTTCCGTCGGGCGGGATTCAGGCAGGCGTTCATCTATGAAAAAGGGTCGGAAGCATGCGCTTCCGACCCTTTCTGCAGTTCCGGTCGAAACCGGGGCTGTCTTACTTGCCGAACAGCTTGTTCCAGCGGCGCGGCTGGCGCTTCTTCCAGGCGCCGCGGTGATAGGCGTCCGAACCGATCAGCGGCACGACGGTCGTGGCTTCGGCGAAGACCATCTGTTCGTAGGTGGTCTGGACCTTGCCCCACGAGGCGGCTTCCTGCAGCGTCGAGGACGAGCAGGCGCCGTCGCGCACGTCGGCGACCGTGATCTGGACCGCATACTTGTGCATGTCGGCCTCGACGCCGAGAATCTCGGCGCAGACGACGGTGTCCTGGGCGAAGTTCTTCGGCACGCCGCCGCCGACCATGAACAGGCCCGTGACGCCCGCCGCGATCTTGATGTCGGTCAGTTCGCGGAAGTCGGCGATCGCGTCCAGCATCATGTAGGGCTTGCCCTCGGCCATGCGCTCCTTCTGGTGCTTGACCAGGCCGAAACCGGCCGAGGAGTCGACGAAGGCCGGGCAGAAGATCGGCGCGCCTTCTTCATAGGCGGTTTGGATCAGCGAGCCGGGCTTCTTGGCGTTGCCTTCCGACAGCCACTTGCCCATCTCCCAGATGAACTCGCGCGAGGAATAGCCGCGCGGCTCCAGGCGGCTGGCGATCTCATAGATGGCGTGGTCGCAGGCCTGCAGCTCTTCTTCGTCGATGTAGGTGTCGTAGATGCGGTCGATGTAGTGCGAGCGCAGGATGTTGTCGTCCACCTGACCGGCGGCTTGATAGTGCTTGAAGCCCAGGGCCTCGAAGAAGTCCATGTCGACGATGGAGGCGCCGGTGGCGACCACGGCGTCGACCATGCCGAACTTCACCATGTCGCGGTAGACGTCCATGCAGCCGCCGGCCGAGGTCGAACCGGCCAGGATCAGCCACGGCGAGCAGGCCTGGTCTTCCAGGGCCATGTTGAAGATGTCGGCCGCGCGGGCGGTGTCGCGCGAGGAGAACGACATCTTGCGCATGGAATCGATGATCGGGCGCGCGTCGAAGCTGGTGATGTCGATGTGCTCGACGGTCGTGGCCAGGAGCTCCGCCTTGGCGTTGGAACGAACCGGTGCGTTCATCTCTCGGGTTTCCCTTTGGTTTGAGCGCCCGTCGTCAATAAGGAACAGCGGCCCGGACGGAGCGACGGGCCGCTGCTTGTACCAAAGCCTTGAGACATTTTTCAGTTCAAGGCGTGATGCGATGGATCAGCGCTTGCGCTTGCGCTGACCGGCCTTGCCCTTGGGACGCGACAGGCGGACGACCTTGCGGGCGTTCTCCTCGGCCGTGGTGCGCACGGTCGGGATGGAGCGCGGCGCCAGGCCGTACATCGAGCCCATGGGGGCGTCCTCGACGGCGGCGATCTCGTGTTCGCCATAGCCGTTGAAGCCGGTCGACATGGCAACGCCGTAGGCGCCCATCATGCCGATCTCGATGAAGTCGCCTTCCTGGACATCGGCCGGCAGCCAGAACGGGCCCGGCATGTGGTCGATGCTGTCGCAGGTCGGACCATAGAAGCGATAAGGCTTCAGCTCCGACGACGACTCGCCCCCATTCACGCTTTCTGGCCGGACCAGCTTGGTCGGGAAGGGCCAGCGCGAGTGGGTGGCGTCGAACAGCGAGCCGTACGACCCGTCGTTCAGATACAGGGCGTCGCCCTTGCGCAGGTCCACGCGGCACAGCACCGACGAGGCCTCGGCCACCAGCGCCCGGCCGGGCTCGCACCATAGCTCGGTCGTTTCCGACACCGGCATCTCGTTGAAGCCGCGATGGATGGCGTCGGCGTATTCGCTCAGGTCCGGCGGGACCATGCCCGGATAGACCGAAGGGAAGCCGCCGCCGACATCGACGATGTCGACGAAGACGCCCGCCTTCTTGATGGCGCGGCCGACCTGGGTCATCGCCGCTTCATAGGCCGAGGGGCGCATGCACTGCGAACCGACGTGGAAGCTAACGCCCATCTGACCGTCCTTGACCGCGTGGCGCGTGGCCTGCAGCAGGGCGGGGGCCTGGTCCGGCGAGACGCCGAACTTGCCCGACAGGGAATAGGCGGCGCCGTCCGCCGACACGCCCATGCGGACGATCAGGTTCAGGTCGTCGGCGTTGTCGGTAACGTCGAGGATCTTCTGCAGTTCGTCATGGCTGTCGAGCACGAAGGTGCGCACGCCGTGGTCGGCGTAGGCGGTCTTGATCGCGCCGCGGCTCTTGACCGGGTGCATGAAGGCCAGACGCGCGTTCGGGCTGACCGATCGAACCAGTTCGATCTCGGCCAGGGAGGCGACGTCGAAGGCGTTGACGCCGTTCTCGACCAGAACCTCGATGATCCAGCGCGAAGGGTTCGCCTTCACGGCATAGAAGACGTCGGCTTTTAGATTATCCTGGAACCACTGCGCCGCTACGGCAACGGAGCGGGGACGCACGAGTGCGACCGGACGCTCCGGGGACCGCTGACGGACCAGGTCCAGGGGAAGCTGGTACGTGTGCAATTCACGTAACCCCCTGATGATTGTTAACCCAGACCCGGCGTTAGCGGCGCAAGTAGGACCTACGGGGTCCGCCGGAACGCGCGATATGGGGGCATTGGACTGTCATGTAAAGTGGAAATTTCATGGCGGGGTTGCATGGCCTGCGCGCCGCAGCGCTTCGAGGAATCGGCGCCGCACTGGACGAAATCGACGCAGACATGCCATTAAGACTTGCCCTTGCGCCCGTCTCGCGTCATGCGGCGCCCCCTTTGTCGCAACCTCATCCATGGGTTCATGAGTTCTTCAACAGCCGCCGTCGCGTCCGTTCGCGACGTCTCGAAGACCTACGGGGCCAGAAAGGCGCTCGACGGCGTGTCCGTCGAGGTCGGCGCCGGTGAAATGGTCGCCCTGATCGGTCCATCCGGTTCGGGCAAGTCCACCCTGCTGCGTTCGATCACGGGTCTGCACCCCATCGATCCCGGCGGGACCATCACGGTCTTCGGCGAGGTCGTTCAGCAGAACGGCCGTGTCACAGGCGCCGTGCGCCGCGCGCGCAGCCGCCTGGGCATGATCTTCCAGCAGTTCAACCTGGTGGGACGGCTGAGCCTGTTCTCCAACGTCATGCTGGGCGCCCTGGGGCGCCTGCCGTCGTGGCGCGGCCTGTTCGGCGTTTGGCCGGGCGCGGACAAGGACAGGGCCATGGCGGCTCTGCACCGCGTCGGCGTGTCCGACTACGCCGCCCAGCGCGCCAACACCCTGTCGGGCGGTCAGCAGCAGCGCGGCGCCATCGCCCGCGCCATCGTCCAGGGCGCCCAGGCCATCCTGGCCGACGAGCCCGTCGCCTCGCTCGACCCCGTGTCAGCCCGCAAGGTCATGGAGCTGCTGGTCGAGCTGAACCAGCGCGACGGCATGGGCGTCATCGTCACCCTGCACCAGGTGGACTACGCCATCCGCTATTGCGACCGCGTCGTCGCCCTGCAGAAGGGCAAGGTCGTCTATGACGGTCCGTCCACGGGCCTGGACACGCAGCGCCTGATCGAAATCTACGGTCCCGAGTACGAGGACGCGTTCTGGGAAGCCAAGGCATGACCCGCATCGCCATCAATCGCCGCCTGCTGGGCGCCGCCGCCATCGCCGCCATGACCCTGGGCCTCGCTGCCTGCGGCAAGGGCGAAGAGGCCAAGTCGGGCGCCGCGCCCAGCGAAATCACCTTCTCTATCCTGTCGGCGGAAGGCCAGGCCTCGGCCGGCCCGCTGTGGCAGCCGCTGCTGGACGACATGTCCAAGGCGATCGGCGTGCCGGTGAAGCCCTACTTCGGCTCGAACTACACCGTCCTGGTCGAGGCCATGCGCGGCAACCACACCCAGGTCGGCTGGTTCTCGGCCAAGCCTGAGGTCGAGGCCATCGACCGCGCCAACGCCGAGGTCATCGCCCGCACCGTCAACCGCGAGGGGCTGGACTCCTATCAGTCGACCCTGATCGTCAAGAAGGGCTCGGGCATCACGCTGGACAAGGTGCTGGCCTGCGGCAAGCAGTACAATTTCGGCATCGGCGACGCCCAGTCGACCTCGGGCACGCTGGCGCCCATGACCTTCCTGTTCAACGCGCGCGGCGTCGTGCCGTCGCAGTGCTTCAAGACCGTGCGCTCGGCCAACCACCAGGCCAACGCCTTCGGCGTGGCCACCGGCGTGATCGACGTGGCGACCTCCAACAGCGTCAACCTGGTCTTCATGCGCCGCGAGAACGCCCAACTGGCCGATCAGATCGAGGAGATCTGGACCTCGCCGCCGGTGCCCGAGAGCGGCATCGTGGTGCGCGAGGATCTGGACCCGGCCCTGAAGGAAAAAATCCGCGGCTTCTTCCTGACCTACGGCCAGGGCGAAGGCCCCGAGGCCGAGCGCCAGCGCAAGGTGCTGGCGGGCCTGGAGTATTCGCGTTTCGCCCCGGCCGATGATTCCTACCTCAACCCGATCCGCGAGATGATCGCCGACCAGAAGCGCAGCGAAGCCGAGGCCAAGGGCGACAAGGCCGGCGTCGCCGCCGCCACTGCCGAGCTTCAGCGCCTGCGCAGCCTGCGTGAGGTCCAACCTTGACCGCAGCTCCGCTTCCGACGTCGCCGGTTCCGGCCGCGCCGCAAAAGTCCGCCGTCTCCTGGGCGATGGACGTCCTGGTCTGGGGCGGCGTGATCGCCGTCCTGCTGTACAGCGTCGACGCCGTCGACCTGGGCAACATCTCGCGTCTGTTCTCGGGCAACGACAGCATGAAGATGTTCGTCCACGACCTGCTGCGGCCGGACTTCTCCGACTGGAAGATGTTCGTCGCCAAGATGTGGGAGACGGTCCAGATCGCCCTGTGGGGCACCTTCCTGGCCGTGCTGTTCGGCATTCCGCTGGGTCTGGCCGCCGCCCGCAACATGGCGCCCGCCTGGGTGGTGACGCCGGTGCGCTGGCTGATGAACCTGCTGCGCTCGGTGCCGGATCTGGTGATCGGCCTGCTGTTCGTCACCGCCGTGGGCCTGGGTCCGCTGGCCGGCGTCCTGGCCATCACCCTGAACACGGCCGGCGTTCTGGCCAAGCTGTTCTCCGAAGCGGTCGAGTCGATCGACAAGGGCCCGGTCGAAGGCGTGCGGGCCACCGGCGCCTCCAAGCTGCACGAGATCGTCTGGGGCGTGATTCCCCAGGTGGCCCCGCTGTGGACCTCCTTCGCCCTCTATCGTTTCGAATCGAACAGCCGCTCGGCCACCGTGCTGGGCCTGATCGGGGCGGGCGGCATCGGTCAGGTGCTGTTCGACAGCATGAACGCCTTCAACTTCAAGGCCGTGTCCGCCATCGTCATCATCGTGGTGATCGCCGTGACCCTGATCGACACCCTGTCCCAGGTCATGCGCAAGCGCCTGCTCTGACGACGTATCGGGCAGGTTTGCCCTGACTGTCACAAAGGTCTGGCCGGACCGTCACAAACTCCTGCTTATAAGCGTCGCACACTGACGACTGGAGAAGGTCCGGCCATGATCCGTACACTGAAGTTCACGGCCTGCGCGGCCGCCGTCCTGGCCCTGGCGGCCTGCGGCAACAACGAGGGCGGCGCCCCCGGTTCGCAGAAGGCCCGCACGGGCATCTGGGCCGCCGGCTCCTCGACTGTCTTCCCCTTCGCCACCCGCGTGGCCGAGACCTTCGCCCGCAACGGCGGCGGCGGTTCGGCGCCCCGCGTCGAATCCCTGGGCACCGGCGGCGGCATCCAGGCCTTCTGCTCGGGCGTCGGCCCCTCGACCCCGGACATCGCCAACGCCTCGCGTCCGATGAAGCAGAGCGAGTTCGACCGCTGCGTCGAGAACGGCGTCACCGACATCGTCGAGATCAAGATCGGCTACGACGGCATCGTCGTCGCCACCGCCCGCACGGGCCAGAGCTTCAACCTCGAGCTGAACGACCTCTACGAGGCCCTGGCCAAGGAAACGCCGGGCGCCGACGGCGAGCTGGGCGCCAACGCCGCCAAGACCTGGAACGAGGTCAACAAGGCCCTGCCGGCCACCCGCATCCAGGTCTACGGCCCGCCGCCGACCTCGGGTACGCGCGACGCCTTCCTGGAGCTGGGCATGGCGCCGGGCGCCAAGCTGATCCCGGCCGTCGCCGCCATCGAGAAGCAGGACAAGACCCGCTTCGAGACCGTGGCTCACACCCTGCGTGAAGACGGCGCCTGGATCGACTCGGGCGAGAACGACAACGCCATCGTTCAGACCCTGACCCGCACGCCGGGCTCGCTGGGCGTGTTCGGCTTCTCCTTCCTCGAGCAGAACATGGACACGGTGAAGGCCGAGACCATCGACGGCGTGGCCCCCTCGGTCGCCACCATCGCCGACGGCTCCTACCCGCTGGCCCGCAGCCTCTACATCTACGTCAAGAAGGCCCACATCGGCGTGACGCCGGGCCTCGAACAGTTCGTTCAGGAGTTCATGTCCGAAGGCGCTGCCGGTCGCGGCGGCTATCTGCAGGACCGCGGCCTGGTGCCGCTGGTCGCCGACGAACTGGCCGCCGAACGCGCCAAGGCCTCGGCCATGACCTCGATGGCCCGTCCGAACTAAGCTTCGAGCAGGCTTGAAATGTGAAACGCCCCGGACCTGATCCGGGGCGTTTTTTCTTGTCGGTTCCGTACTGAACCCGGCAGGGCGCGATCAGGCCGCCGCGCGGCGTTTCAGGCGCGCCACCCGGCGCAGACGGCGCCAGAAGCGGCCGCGCGCGGGCTCGGGATAGGGCTGCAGATTCTCGATGAACTGCTCGGCCGAGGCGCGCCAGCTGAACTTCTCCGCATAGGCGCGGACGTCCTTGCGATCCAGCTCCAGGCACTTCAGGCAGGCGGTCTTCAGGTCGTCGTCGATGAAGCCCGCGCCCGAGCCGGGGATGATGTCGATCGGGCCGTGCGCCGGATAGGCGGCGACCGGCGTGCCCGTGCCCATGGCTTCCAGAATCACCAGACCGAAGGTGTCGGTCCAGCTGGGGAAGACGAAGACGTCGGCGTCGGCGAAGCAGCGCGCCAGATCCTCGCCGAACTTGGCGCCGAGGAATTTCGCGTCGGGGTATTTTTCCTCAAGCTCAGCGCGGGCCGGGCCGTCGCCGACGATGATCTTGGTGCCGGGCAGGTCCAGGCCGAGGAAGGTCTCGATGTTCTTCTCCACAGCCACCCGGCCGACATTGAGGAAGAAGGGGCGGGGCCAGTTCTCGCCGCCTATCTCCTTGTAGATCGGCTCCAGGTCGGGGCGGAACAGCTCGGTGTCCACGCCGCGCGTCCAGGGCGAGACGTTCTTGAAGCCGTGCTCGACGAGTTCGTCGCGCAGGGTCGGGGTGGCCACCATCAGTCGGCCCGATGGCTTGTGGAACCACTTCATATAGGCGTAGCCGACCTGCACCGGGATCGGGAAACGGGCCGAGACATATTCCGGGAATTTGGTGTGATAGCTGGTCGTGAACGGCAGCTTCCACTCCACGCAGATGCGCCGCGTGGCGATGCCCAGGGGGCCTTCGGTGGCGATGTGGACGGCTTCGGGCTCGAAGGCGCGCAGGCGTTCGCGAATCTCTTCCTCAGCGCCCAGGGCCAGGCGGATCTCGGGATAGGTCGGGCAGGGGATGGTCTTGAACTGGCTGGGTTCGATGACCTCGACCTCATGGCCCATGGCGCGGCATTCGGCCACGGTGCGGGTCAGGGTGCGGACGACGCCGTTGACCTGAGGCTCCCAGGCGTCGGTGACCAGAACAATGCGCATGAAGTCGATAGGGCCTTGAGCCGTTTCGCGAAGGCGAAACTTCTAGACGCTCCGCATGACGAAGGCGAGACGGCATGATAGGAAGCGAGCTTCGGTTCGTTCACCTCTTCGGGAACGGCGGCGCTTGATCGGGCTGTTTCAGGGCGACTCTTCAGGCGCGCGCTAGGTGCGATCGAAGACTATCCAATGAATGTCACGATCATACGATGCACATTCGGATGAAACCGCCATATACGCGGAAATTCATAGGATGAGAGTCATGACGCCGACCGATCTTCGCCATTGGGATGAGTTGGACCGGAACAAGTACCGGGACGAACGTGAGGTGGTGGCCGAACTGCTGGCCTCCGAACCGCTAACGCCTGATGGTCGTGCGGCGGTCCTGAACGATGCTGTCGGCCTGGTCGAAAGCGCCCGCAAGAGCCAGAAGCGCCAGGGCGTGGTCGAAAGCTTCCTGCAGGAGTTCAGCCTGGGCACCCGCGAGGGTCTGGCCCTGATGTGCCTGGCCGAGGCCTTGCTGCGCACGCCGGACGCGGGCACCCGCGACCGCCTGATCGCCGAGAAGATCGGTTCGGCCGACTGGGCCTCGCACCTGGGCCAGTCGGACAGCCTGTTCGTCAACGCCTCGACCTGGGGTCTGATGCTGACCGGCAAACTGGTCGATGTCGATGACGAGGCCCGCAGTGACCTGCCGGGCTTCCTGAAGCGCATCGCCGGCCGTCTGGGCGAGCCGGTCATCCGTCAGGCCGTCGCCACCGCCGTGAAGATCATGGGCGAGCAGTTCGTCGTCGGCCGCACCATCGAGAGCGCGCTGAAGCGGTCGGACCGCGAGGAATGGCTGTGCAGCTTCGACATGCTGGGCGAGGGCGCCCGCACCGCCGCCGACGCCGAACGCTATGAAAAGATCTACGCCGACGCCATCGAGGCCGTGGGCAAGACCGCCAAGGGCGAAGGCCCTGAGCGCGGCCATGGCGTCTCGGTCAAGCTGTCGGCCCTGTCGCCGCGCTATCAGGCGGTGCAGGAAGACCGGGTGTGGGAGGAGCTCTATCCCCGCATCCTGCGCCTGGCGCTGATCGCCGCCAAATACGACATCAACTACACCATCGACGCCGAAGAGGCCGACCGTCTGGCCCTGTCGCTGAAGCTGCTGGAGCGGCTGGCGCGCGAACCGGCGCTGGGCGACTGGCAGGGGCTTGGTCTCGCCGTTCAGGCTTATCAGAAGCGCACGACTGAGACGGTGGCCAAGCTGGCCGAACTGGCCAAGTCCTCGGGCCGCCGCCTGATGGTGCGTCTGGTCAAGGGCGCCTATTGGGACACCGAGATCAAGCTGGCCCAGGTCAACGGCCGCACCGACTATCCGGTCTTCACGACCAAGCCGGCGACCGACCTGAACTATCTCGTCTGCGCCAAGGCGTTGATCAAGGCCTCTCCCCACATCTTCTGCCAGTTCGCCACCCACAACGCCCACACCCTGGCCGCGGTGCATCGCATGGCCGCCGATCGCGGCGTGACCATCGAGTTCCAGCGCCTGCACGGCATGGGTGAGGCCCTCTATGACGGCGCCAAGGCCGAGTGGGGCGACGTGGTCGTGCGCGCCTACGCCCCCGTCGGCGGCCACGAAGAACTGCTGCCCTACCTGGTGCGCCGCCTGCTCGAGAACGGCGCCAACTCCTCCTTCGTCCACGCCCTGTTGGACGAGCGCGTGCCTGCGGCCGACGTGGCCGCCGATCCCATCACCTCGGTCGAGGCTCAGCCTGACCGCCATCCGAAGATCCCTGTACCCATGAACATCTACGGTGACCGCCAGAACTCCCTCGGCCGCGACTATTCGCAGGCGACCGACCGTGAGCGCCATGCGGCCGCCCTGGAGCGCGTCGACAGCGAGAAGCTGACCGCCGGCCCGATCATCGGCGGCAAGCTGCGCGCCGGCGTGAATCCGCAGGACGTCACCAACCCCTACGACCGCACCCGCATCCTGGGCCACGTGTCGGAAGCCTCGGTCGAGGACGTCGACGCCGCCGTCAACGCCGCCGCCAACGCCCAGTTCGCCTGGGACCGTCTGGGCGGCGCAGGCCGCGCGCCCGTCCTGCGCGCCATGGCCGACGCCCTGGAAGCCGACCTCGATCGTCTGGTCGCCCTGCTGTCGCGTGAAGCGGGCAAGACGCTGAACGACGGCGTGGCCGAGGTGCGCGAAGCCGCCGACTTCTGCCGCTACTACGCCCTGCTGGCCGAGCGCGATTTCGGCGGCCGCCAGACCCTGAAGGGCCCGACCGGCGAGACGAACGAACTGGTCCTGCACGGCCGCGGCGTCTTCGCCTGCATCAGCCCGTGGAACTTCCCGCTGGCCATCTTCACCGGCCAGATCGCCGCCGCCCTCGCCGCCGGCAACGCCGTGGTGGCCAAGCCCGCCGAGCAGACGCCGCTGATCGCCGCCGAAGCCGTGCGCCTCTACTACAAGGCCGGTCTGAACCCCGACCTGCTGGCTCTGGTCCCCGGTCGCGGCGAGACCGTCGGCGTGGCCCTGACCGGCCATCCGGGCATCGACGGCGTCGCCTTCACCGGCGGCACCGACACCGCCTCGGCGATCAACCGCGGTCTGGCCGCGCGTCCGGGCGCCATCATCCCCTTCATCGCCGAGACGGGCGGCCTGAACGGCATGTTCGTCGACACCACGGCGCTGAAGGAACAGATCATCGACGACGTCATCCTGTCGGCCTTCGGCTCGGCGGGGCAGCGTTGCTCGGCCCTGCGCGTCCTCTATGCGCCCAAGGATTCGGCCGACGCCCTGATCGAGGGCCTGAAGGGCGCCCTGGCCGCCCAGGTGCTGGGCGACCCGACCGACGCCAAGACCGACATCGGCCCGGTGATCGACGCCGAAAGCCGCGCCAACCTGGAAGCCCACGTCGAGCGCCTGTCCAAGGAAGCCAAGATCATCGCCCGCGCCGAACTGCCGGCCGGCGCTGACAAGGGCGACCTGTTCGCCCCGACCATCGCCGAGATCCCGACCCCGGACTTCCTCGAGCGTGAAGTCTTCGGCCCGATCCTGCACGTCTATCGTTATGAGCCGAAGGATCTGGAAAAGGTCGCGGGCAAGCTGGCGGCGCGCGGCTTCGGCCTGACGCTGGGCGTCCACAGCCGCATCGACGCCTTCGCCAAGGAAGTGATGGAACTGGTCCCGGCGGGCAACGTCTACGTCAACCGTTCCATCATCGGCGCGGTGGTCGGCGTGCAACCGTTCGGCGGCGAAGGCCTCAGCGGCACCGGCCCCAAGGCCGGCGGCCCCAACAGCCTGATCCGCTACGCCGCCGAAAAGGCCATCAGCATCAACATCGCCGCCCAGGGCGGCGACCCGGCCCTGCTGAACCTGTAGGGCTGGGAGCGGGTACGCACGGAGACTGCGGCCTTGACACCCGTCTTGTCTCCTGTGATGTGGCTTCCTTTGTGAAGTTCTGCGCGCGGCCTTGGGTTCGCGGTCAAGGGCGAAGGCATGTTCCGCTCCGCTAAGCGTCAAGCCGTGATAATCGGCTCGTTGATCATGAGAGAAATCGTGACGCGCTTTGGCCGGGAGGGCATCGGTTTTCTGTGGCTGATCGCGGAGCCCATGCTGTTCTGTTTGGGGGTCATGGGGCTGTGGTGGCTAATAAAGCCCGAATATGAGCACGGCATACACGTCGCCGCATTTGTCATGACAGGATACATGTCTATCCTGTTGTTCCGACACATCGTTAGTAATGCGAATGGCGCGCTTCAAGCCAATTCCGGCTTGTTGTATCATCGCAGTGTTCGCCCAGTGCACATCTACATATCTCGAACGATCATGGAAACTGCAGGCGGAGTCATGGCATTTTTTGTCGTGTATGTTTTCCTGCTTATCCTTGGTGTTGTTCAGCCGCCGCAAAACTATCTTCTCTTGTATTTCGGGTACCTAGCTTTGGCGGCGGTTTCTCACGGCTTCGCTCTTACCTTTTCGGCCATCGGGATCAGGTTCGATTTCATGGAGCGAATTCTGCCAGTTTCAATGTACCTCATGATCCCTCTATCGGGTGCGTTTGTGATGGTCGACTGGGTGCCGCAGCAGTTTCAGGGCCTCTACCTCCTCAATCCACTTCCTCACGGTGTGGAGATGATCCGGGCTTCCGTGTTTGGAGAGTTTGTACCCACGCACTATAGCGTTATATACATAACGGCTTGGGCACTCGGACTAAATTTGCTGGGACTTGTCCTTCTGGCGCGTGCCCAGAGTCTTATTGATATCGACTAATAGCTCTAATTTTGACCGCTACTACATGAGTAGATTGGGCGATAAATGACCGAACCTCAGCTTACCTATCTTGGCCCCAACAGCGTTGCCTCAGACTCGGGAGGGTCGAGGGCGGACCTTTGGCGGAAGGTGCCGATCGGGTTCGTGCTGGTTGTTGTCGTGCCTACGCTGCTGGCGATGCTCTACTATCTCTTCTTCGCATCGCCCCGATATGTGGCGGAGGCGAAGTTTATGGTGCGAAGCTCAGCGCAGGAACAACCGTCTATATTGGGTGCGGCGCTTCAGGGAGTTGGCATTTCAAGCACCTCTTCCAGCGTCTTTGCTGTTCACGAGTATGTTCGTTCTCGCGATGCAGTGCGCGAATTGCAGAAGACGGTGAACCTGGACCAAGCCTACGGTCGTTCGGACATCGACATATTCTCGCGCCGCCCGCATCCTTGGCAGGATCGATCGTTTGACACCCTGTACAAGGGTTTCCAGTCCTATGTGACCGTGGGCCATGAGGCCGCGACAGGCATCAGCACCCTGCGCGTCGAGGCTTTTTCTGCAAAGGAAGCGCAACGGATCAATAATGCGCTGCTGTTCGGCGGAGAGCGCCTGATCAATCAGCTGAACGTACGATCCTCCCGCGACGCGCTCGTCGAGTCCGAGCGGACCCTTGAGGAAGCGCAGGCCCGATTGACTAGAGCCCAAGCAGGCTTGACTGCGTTTCGCAATCGCGAAGGTGTCATTGATCCGGGGCGGACTGCGCTCGCGGCGACGGAGTTGATTGGCGAGTTGAAGTTGAAGTTGGCTACCCTGCAAGCGCAGCGTTCTCAAGTCGTGTCTACGGCGCCGCAAAGTCCTCAGATTTCCATGCTGAACAGCGAAGTCGCGGCGTTACAGCGTCAGATCGAACTTGAGGAAGCGCGGGTGGTGGGGGAGCGCGGATCGTTGGCGCCCAAGATCGCGACCTATGAGGATCTCATCTTGGAGAAGGAATTCTCGGATCGGCTGGTGGCTTCTGCCACCGCCGCGCTGAACAGTGCGCGCCTGGATGGGCGTCGGCAGCATTTGTATCTCGTTCGTGTCGTGAACCCTGACGCGCCTGACCGTTCTTCGGAACCGCGTCGCTGGATGATGATCCTGACGGTCTTCGCCACGGCTCTGGTGGTGTACGGCATCGGCTGGTTGGTGTTGGCGAGCATTCGAGAAAGCAGGACGCACTGATGACGTCGGCTGAGGGAACCGGCCTTCGTGTTGAAGGATTGGGGAAAACCTATCCTGCGCCGGGCTCTAGACCGGTGCTGCGTGACCTCAGTTTTGACCTCGCTCGTCAGGGCCGTCTTGCCATCCTCGGTCGAAACGGCCAGGGCAAATCCACCCTCATCAAGATACTTGGCGGAATTCTCCCCCCTTCATCGGGGGCAGTGAAGTGGTCGATGAGTTCGTCATGGCCGATCGGCCTAGGTGGCGGCTTTCAGGGTAGTCTAACCGGGCTAGACAATATTCGCTTTATCACGCGAATTTATGAGCGTGATTTCGAACAGGTCTTCGACCGGGTCGAGGGATTTGCCGAGCTCGGGCCTGCCATGAACCGGCCGGTCAAGCATTACTCCGCCGGCATGAGGGCACGGTTGGCTTTCGGGCTGTCTCTGGCCATCGAGTTTGACTGCTACCTTATCGATGAACTGGTGTCCGTTGGTGACGCGCGGTTCCAGCGGAAGTGTAATGTGGAGTTGTTCGAGCGGCGGGCGGACCGGGCCTACATTATGGCCTCGCACGATATGCATATGATCGCGTCGCTTTGCGATCGGGCTTTGGTAATCGAAGGCGGGCGCGCCAGGATGTTTGATGATGTCGCTGAAGCCGTGGACGTCTACACGTGGCTGAAAGCAGCTTGATGCAGCCCTCAAGGCAGGTTCGTATCTTTCAGGTTCCCACTGCCCAGGCGCCCGCCTGGCGTGTCCAGATCGCCGCGGCCTGCGCGCGGTCCGGCTGGGGATATGCCGAAAGTTGGTCGGGTGAGACTTTCGATAACTTCGACCAGAACTCTGTCGTCGTCGGCTGGTTTAGCGACACGGACGACACGCAGGCGGACTGGATCGTTCATTCCGCAGCGCCAGCAGATGTATTTGCGCTACTTGTCGATGGCGGACTTGGTCGGGATGAGGCGATTCATCACGCAGGGCTGCGGTTGGGGATCGCATCGACTGTTGCTGAACGCGGTGCGACAGTCGCCTATCAGGCGGACGCCGGTCTGGATATCCCAGGATTGGGGTATGTGGAGGCGCCGGCCGACGCCTTGCATGCTGTGGCGGATTCAACTGCAGCAGCTTTCGCCCTGTATGAGCAACTTCCGGTGCTGCCTGGCAAGCGTATCGTATGGGGCGCGGATGTGTTCAGCTACGAAAAGGACACGTTCGGCGAGGCGCGCAGGGTTGAGCTCCTAGGCAGACGACGGTTGTTGTTTAACGGTCCCAACATCGCCTTACCCCCCGGACTGTGGCGTGCCAAGGCGCGGCTCAAGATAGAACCGCAAGATATGGCGGATCTTTTCATTGAGTGGGGCCATGGCGCCGACGCTGTTTCTCTGCGGTATGAGTTCATACGCGCTGGCCAGTACGAGCTGACGCTTTCGAGAAACTGGACGAAGGTGGAGCCTGCCGATTTCCGCATCAGTGTCATGACGTCGGCGTTGGCCGGCTGGCTGGAGCTCGACGAGGTCGTGGTGGAGCGGGTTGGCTGAGGCGGGATCAGGACTTCTGATAGAGGCCGAACATGAAGTCATGCGGAAGGTTTCCAGCAGCTGTAAGTTCATTTTCCAGCGCGATTAGCATGGACACTAGAGCGTTGCTTTCGGGAGAGCCATCGTTGACCTTGGAGCCATTCAAGTGCCCGAATAATGGATGCAGCAAGGCGCCGCCGACGAAGCGTTCGTAGGTTGACTGAAAATACATCGGCAACAGGACCGGGATGAGCGGCGCGCGGACCCCTTCGGATGGGTCGTTCGCAATGATCATATCCATCGTGGGAAGCTGGAGTTTTTCATTGCTGCTCATTCGGAAGGTTTCGGGGATCCGACCGAGCACCCTGTTGACGATGTCCACCTGCGAACGGGGGTACAATTGATAGCAGGCGCCGACGTACTCATTGACGATCACCGTGCCTCCGGGGCGAAGAACCTGTCGAACGGCGGAAAGCATGCCTTCAAGATCAGTGACGTGGTGCAGCGACCCGGAAAATAGTACGGCGTCGAACGTGTTTGCGTGTCCCGGTTGCGCAATGAATTCTTCGAAGAGTCTGACAGAGAAATCCACCGAAAGGCCTTCGGCTTGAGCGGATGCCTGGGCGAGTTGGATCGCGACTGGAGATGCGTCGAATGCGACCACCTCACTTGCGAAGCCGCGCCGGGCAATCGCAAGCTCGTGTCCGCCATCGCCGCATCCGACGGCAAGCAGACGGCCCACTGGCGCAAGCTTCTGCGTGAAGAGCCATTCCAGCCAGAAGCCAGTTTGCCCTGTCATGCGGGTGTAGACCTCTTGCGCGACCAAGGGGTTTTGGGTCCACGCGGAGCGAGTCGCGGAGACGTACATTGCGTCCCAATGGGCGGCGGCGGTGGACTGAGTCACGCGAAACTACTCTCAGAGGAAGAGGAGGGGAGATCGTCGCCAAGCATGACCGCTTCGCGAAGGAGCGTCGTGTACTGATCTAGCATTTCAGCGTAGCCTGGCCGGCTTTGAAGGACGAGTGGGCTTTTCGCCCCCATAGCTTGTCGCAGGGCTGTATCTCGAACAAGCTGAACTAGAGTTTCGGCCAGCACTTTGGATGCGCCTGGGGGGTAAGAGAGGGCGTTGACACCGAAATCGAGAAGTTCGGGTATGCCAAAGACGGGGGTCGAGACGATGGGCAGGCCGAAGACCATAGACTCGACCAGTGTGCGAGGCGCGCTTTCGATCCGTGATGTGGAGACCGAGATGTCAGCGGCGGCATAGTAGAGCGACATATCCTTCACCGCCCCAGTGAGTTGAATGCGCGCCGAAATGTCAGGATCTATTTCACTAAGCATCTTGAGCAAGCGGTCTCGATAGGGCGGTTCAGCATGCGCACCCACAAGGAAAATGCGGACATTTCTCCGTACATCAAACGGAAGATGCTGAGCCGCTTCAATGAGATCGATCTGACCTTTTCGCTCGCAGACAGTCCCCATCAGTATAATCCCGATCTCATGATCGGCGATTTTTAAACGCTCTCGAGCAGCCTTACGATCCCACTGGGCCAGTTCGATGGCTTGTCTTTCAGGTGGGATGCCGTGGCGAATGGTGCGGCTGTTATGCCGCAGATGAAGGGGGGCCCAGCCGTTGCGCGTGGCGTCCGCTACATAGGTGACGCAATATGCTTGGGAGAAAGCAGCGAAGGCGCGTGCGCGAACCCGGGGAACTTCTGCATCGAAGTATGAATGCCAAGCTTCGCTCTCATGCTGGCTCCAGATCACCGGAATCTCGGCAAGCGCGGCAGCTGAAACTGCAGCGAACATTGGCACGGTATTCACGACCACGACATCAACGGCGAGGCGGCGAAGTTGCTGCGCTAAGCGCTCCGTCAACTTCACAAAATCGGCGTCGGGGCATCCGACCGGGGGCGGCGTGAAAAATTCGACGATGATGCCACTGTCGGCATACTGGGAGGCTAGAGGGCCATCGCGCGGCGAGAGTATGACTGGATCGACGATCCCCGCCCGCTTGAGGCCAACTATGAGGTCGAAAAGAGTGTTGGGCGCGCCTTCCCGTTCCAGGTTGTGGGAGACAGCGGCGACCCGCAATGGCGCGGCGCTACGGCTTGGCACGTGACGTGGAGCCACTTCGAATTTCTCGTTCGCCAGAGACAAGTTCGGGTTATACCAACGATCCTTCCAGTCTCCGTAAATGCGCCTCAGGTTAATTACTTCTTCTGGTGCGTCGTGCCTCGAGCGAGTCTTGCCCTCAAGATGGAATAGTTCAGCGCTTGCAACATAGATGCAACGATATCCTTGGTTAACTAGTCGATAGCAATAGTCAACATCGTTGTAAGCTACGGCGAAGTTCTTATCGTCAAAGCCGGCATGCGCGAGGAACAGCGCTCGGGGGGTCAACATGCAGGCAGCGGTCACGGCGGAGTACTCACGCGCTGTTCGGACGAAGCCCAGATAGCCCCAATCGTGCGGGGGCAGGTTTCTAAAGGCATGTCCTACCAAACCGTCGTTATAGCCGTGTACAATCCCTGCGTGCTGAATAGAACCATCTTTGAAGTAAAGACGAGCGCCGACTGCGCCCACTCCAGGCATTTGGGCGTAGCCTACCATCTGGCTCAAGAAATTGTCCGAACGAACCACGGTGTCGTTGTTCAGGAACAGGATAAATTCAGATGAAACTTCAGCTGCGGCCTGATTCATCAACGCGGCGTAGCTGAAGCCTTCCGCCCGTTGTGGGATGCGTACGACACGGATACCCTCTTCAGCAATCGACTGAAGGTAGGAAAGTGTTTCGGGTTCGTCGCTGCCATTGTCGATGACGAGGATATCATGGTTTCGATAAGTCACCCTCGTGAGAGAGGCTAGGCAGTCGCGTAGAAGTTCGGCCTTGTTGAAGGTGGGTATGATGATGGTAACTAAGGGGCCTTCGTCCGGGAATTCGATCTCGAACATGCCGACCTTGGCGGCCTTGGCCCAGTCGGGGTGCAGGACGCGGCCCTCGATCCCTCGACGAAGTAGTGCGTTCTCGACGGCTTGTCGGCCGCGTTCAAAACTCTCCGGCTTGGCGTCGCCGGAGATGGCTGTGGACCCTGGCGTTGTTCGCCAGTGATAGAGCACCTTGGGAATGTGTCCGACGTGACGGGCATGTTCACTGGCGCGCAAGGCGAAATCGAAATCCTGGGCGCCGTCGAACTGGCTGTCGAACCCTCCCAAATTTATGTACAATGAGCGTCGCACTGTGAAAGTGTGGCTGATGTACATGAAGGACAGCAGGAGGCTAGGTGACCATTCTGGCTTGAACTGAGGAGCGAACCTTCGACCTTGGTCGTCAATCTTGTCATCATCGCTGTAAACGATGTCCGCTTCTGGGTGCTTGGCATAATAGAGCGCAATCTCACCTAGGCAGTCGGGTGTCAGGAGGTCGTCATGATCGACGAAGACGATCACGTCGCCTTCGGCCGAAGCGACGCCTAAATTGGTGGCCCCGCTTATTCCGAGGTTCGTCCCTGCCCGTAGGATGTGGATACGCGAATCAAGACCCTCAAGACGCGACAGAGCTTTGAGGGTTTCGGGAGCGTTGCTGCCATCGTCGACCAAGCGAAGTTCCCAGTCTGAATAGACTTGGCCAAGCACGGACGTTAGGAGCTCGTCCAAGTGTCGTGGCGAGGTATTGTACACAGGCGTGACAATCGAGATCCGTGGTAATTCTTGCGCCGTAGATAGATCTTGCTCCAGTTCGCGGCGCGCTGCATCGGTGAACTTATTGACTACGCACCAAGATTGGTACCGATCCATCTCTTGGAGATAGGGGAGGAGTTCCGCGGGAGCGTGGCGGCGCGCGAGTTGCAGCGCTTGAGCTTCAGCGACTGTTGTGGCCGGGACTTTTTTCGTGAGAGGGGGCAGAAGGCCCATTTTCCGCAATCGCTTTTTGAGCACTCGGAAAGGGCGCGGCAGTCGTGGCTCAGCCTTAGACTCCAGTAGCAGGTTAATTTGGCCCTCAAGTTCCGCTTGCCGCTGCAAAATGGAGGTAAAATCGGCGTCACGCATCGCTAGACGATGGGCAAGACGCGTCAGTCGATCATCGAGTCGGGCAAGCTCGTCCTGGGTGTCGGCTCGGTCGGGACGAGATGAGTCACTGAAGCGAGGATTGAAGTCCTGGGACGCAGCGTTGTTTGGATAGGCAGATGTGGGCATGGGTTCTGACGAGGCGTTGGTACAAGCTGGTGCTTGCTATTTAGCCCCTCGCTGTAAGTTCTTCGTCGCACAAGACTTGCACGACCCCTTTCATCGCTTCAATTGAGGCGCGCCCTTCGTCCGCACTGGTCCTTTGAGGGCTCGTATCGGAGGCGGTATTGGTCGCATTTGAATCGGTAGCGTGTTTGAAGAACAGGCCCATGACGTGCTTCACGCCGTCTTCCAACACGGACCGTTTATCTTCAGCGAAGTAACGACCGGCGGATGGTCCGGCCGTGATGACCTCGAAGGATGGGAAATAGGCGACATGTGGAAACGCAGTGGTGATTTCCTCGGCCGCAACCCGGAGAACGGACTTTGAATAAACTGTCGATGTGACGACGTGGCGATTGAGAGCTGTGGCGGCGAGAGGCACGGGCGAAACGGTGAGGATGACGCGCGCCCGTGGATTCACCTGAGCAAGATTATGCAGGAATTCTTTCATGTCAGCCACGACTTCAGCCACAGACAGGTTGATGAAGCCCGTGGTGTCATCGGAGTATTCGCCTCCGCTGACGCCTGGGCAGATGGGCAACGCCGCACCCGTTTTGCGGTCGAACCAGCATTCCGTCAGTCCCAGGGTGAAGACGAAATAATCCAGCTCTTCGAACATGCGCCGGACCTGGGAGAGGTGCTGTGCGCGATCTGCATTGAGCTCCGCCAACGATGCGAAGCCTTTGGGTTGAATCGTTGGACGGAATGGATCGGCATACCGACCCTCGCCAAGTGGCCAAGCTTCGAGGTCATAGGCCGTCGATCCATAGGCGCGTTCGAATAGCTGCTTTAGTTGGCGCGATGTGTAAACGTTGCCATATCGAGCGGAATAGGTGGAATATTGGAATTCACTTAGGATAGCGTCGCTCGCAAGAAAGTGTCCCTGTTCCACTACAAAATAGCTGAAACCCCGCATTCTCATGTGGCGGGCGATATGTTGAGCAAAGCAACTGCCAGCCGTTGCGACCTTGTCGTCCTTTCCAATCACGAAGGGAAAATCGATCACAGGATCGAAGGCGTTGGGGGCGATGGTGCTGACCGCCCGGTACCAACGCGTGTGCGACGGAAGGCTTTTGTACGGGTGAGATGTCATCGTGCTACCCATCGAATGGTTGTCAGGCGAAAGCGGTGAAGGCGCCGATTTTTTGCAAAATGCGCTCCTCAATCTGTCGAAGAACCTGTTCTCCGTACCACAGATTGGCATGTGTGGCGTCCTCTCCGTAACCTTCACGGACAAGGTAGCCGTCGTCAGTTAAGGTTTGAGGCGGGCATGACATGTATTCGATCTCGTTCTCTTCGCAAAAATTTCGCACTTTTTGAGAATGAAGAAGAAAGAGTTTGCGTCGAAGCGGAGCTCCAACCACATTCTCTGGACTCGCTATATAGCTGCCGAGATGAGACGCGACATAGGCGTCATCTTCATAGGGAGGCGGCGTTTCCAGGCAAATGATCGGTTGCTTGATCATGCGACGCAGGGCCTTCAATTGAAGCATGTACGGAGCCATGTGCGCGTCCAAAGCGGCAGACACTAGGTCCATAGGCAGGATCATGGCGTTCGGTTCGATCGGAAGATTTGGCGCGCCAGCATAGACGAAATCAAAGGCCGGAGAGAGGCGTTGCAGACCGAGTATCACATGGCCGGAACCGCCGAACTGGACGCAATAAATAGCATCCGACATGTCCACGATCTGTGATTCGGCCTGCGCGATTACGTAGGAATTAAACTCGATCTCGCCGTGGTCGCCGATAGCCGCGTAGTCGGTGTTGTGGACCCAGACATCATGTAGCCAGACCGCCGCCAGATCCGAAGGGCCGGTGCCGGCAAGGGGCAGCTGTCGGTGGTCAAGAGCGGACCGGACGCGATTGAGGTGGCTGTGCCCTAGGGCGACGATCTTGGTCATTCGGCTTTTGAATCCCTACAATGATCGGTTCAGGCAGTTTCAGCGCTGTCTTGGTATTTTTTATCCTATGTCCAATAGCTTAAATCATGTGAGGCTTCGTTGTCGACATGCGATGGGCTTCGAGCGCGCGCCTGCAACAAGAGACGCCGTTCAGTCTGAGCTTTTCAACTTGACGCCGTCCTGACCCACCGACTACGAGGGGGGGATTCTACCAGAGGGCACTATATGAAAGCGGTTCTTTTAGCGGGCGGCTTGGGTACTCGCTTGTCTGAGGAGACGAGCACTCGTCCAAAGCCCATGGTTGAAATCGGCGGGATGCCGATCCTGTGGCACATCATGAAGATGTACAGCGCGCATGGAGTTACTGAATTTATTGTCTGCCTTGGTTACAAGGGATATGTAATCAAGGAATACTTCACGAATTACTACATGCATCGTAGTGACGTGACGGTCGATCTCGCCACCAACCAAACGACGATCCATAATCCCAAGGCTGAGCCGTGGAAGATCACGTTGGTCGATACCGGCGATGAGACAATGATCGGCGGAAGAATCAAGCGCATCATGCCGTTTGTTCGGGACGAAGAAGCTTTCTGTCTGACTTACGGCGACGGAGTCGGTGATGTGGACATCGCGGCGGGGATTGCGCTTCACAGGAGAGAGGGGCGTCTAGCGACGGTGACTGCAACCCAACCTCCGGGGCGTTTTGGGGCGATGACGCACGAAGGCTCGCGCGTCACTGGGTTTATGGAGAAGCCTACAGGCGACGGCGGTTGGATCAACGGCGGCTTCTTCGTTCTGAATCCTGCCATCGAAGAGTATATTGAAGGCGACACGACCGTTTGGGAACGTGAACCTTTGGAGCAGTTGGCGGCTGATGGTCAGCTGAGTGTTCATTTCCATAACGGGTTCTGGCAGCCCATGGATACGCTGAGGGACAAGCGTTACCTCGAAGAGCTCTGGAACGCTGGCAAGGCTCCCTGGAAAATTTGGTAGTCCCATACTCAAGTTGGGCTGAAGGATCGGTACGTTGAAAATCCTAGTAACTGGTAATCAGGGTTATGTCGGTCCTGGTGTGGGGCGATATCTGCGTGAGGCCCATCCTGGGGCAGAAATCTGGGGTTATGATTCCGGCTATTTCGCTCATGCTTTTTCTGGTGCGCTGGACGTGCCGGAGCGCGTGCTCACGGGTCAGTATTTCGGCGATGTACGGAATATCCCGGACCATTGTTTTGAAGGCGTTGATGCGGTTGTGCATCTGGCGGCCATCTCGAACGATCCGATGGGCAATCAGTATGAAGCCGTCACCTATGAGGTGAACCAGGATGCCAGCGTTGCTTGCGCCCAGAAGGCCAAGGCTGCTGGCGTCAAGAATTTCGTTTTCGCATCCAGCTGCAGCGTCTACGGTTTCGCCCCTGGCGGGGCCCGCAGCGAGACCGATGAGCTTGCGCCTCAAACGGCCTATGCCCGTTCAAAGGTAGGGACCGAGCAGGCCCTGGCTGCAATGGATTTGGGCGACATGACGGTGACTTGCCTGCGGTTCGCTACGGCGTGCGGCATGTCAGATCGTCTGCGTCTGGACCTAGTGTTGAACGACTTCGTCGCCTGCGCGATCGCCAAGCGCGAGATCACGGTGCTTTCGGACGGTAGTCCGTGGCGCCCGCTGATTGATGTCATGGACATGGCGCGCGCGATCGACTGGGCTGTCACCCGGTCTGCGGGCAACGGCGGCGGGTATCTGTGCGTCAATATCGGTTCCGATGAATGGAACTATCAGGTCAAGGATTTGGCGGAGGCCGTGCAGAGCAAGGTCGAAGGCACGAAACTGAGCATCAACCTCGACGCCCAGCCGGACAAGCGATCCTATCAGGTCGATTTTTCTCTCTTCCGTGAATTGGCGCCAGACCACCAACCTCAAGTTACGCTTTCGAGCTCGATTGATCGTCTCGTCGCCGGGTTGGAGCGGATGGGCTTCGATGATCCTGATTTCAGGAACTCGCCGTTCATGCGTCTCAAGATGCTGGAGGGGCACATTCAGGCTGGGCGATTGTCTCAGAGCCTGGACTGGACGAGCGTGAAGTAGGATTTAACGATGATTTTCCACAAGACGCCGCTTGAGGGTGCCCGCCTGATCGAATTGGAGAAGCGCGGCGATGATCGCGGCTTTTTCGCGCGAGCTTTCTGTGAGGCGGAGTTTGCTCAAGAGGGGCTGGTGTCTCGCTTTGTGCAGATGAACAATTCGCTTTCGAGCAAGAAAGGTACGCTGCGCGGGATGCATTACCAAATGGCGCCCCACGGGGAGGTCAAGGTTGTGCGCTGTGTCCGGGGGGCGCTCTGGGACGCGATCGTAGACCTGCGTCCTCAGTCGCCCACCTATCTCAAGTGGTTCGGCGCTGAGCTCTCCGCCGAGAATCGTCTCGCGATGTACGTTCCTCGTGGCTTTGGGCACGCTATTCTGACACTCACGGACGACGTTGAAGCGATTTACATGGTCAGCGACGCCTACGCACCCGAAGCAGAGCGCGGAATCCGCTGGAACGATCCGAGGATCGGCGTGGAGTGGCCAATCGAACCGGTCGAGATTTCCGAAAAGGATGCGGCTTGGCCCGATTTTGATCCGGAATTTCATGGGGTCGAGTCGTTCCGGAGCCTGGGATGAGAATCCTGCTGACCGGGGGCACGTCGTTCACGGGCGTATGGTTCGCTAAGGCGCTGGTCGAGGCGGGACATGAGGTCGTTGCCACGACCCGCGGCGCCTGGCGGGAGTGCGATGGTGTTCGCGGAGCGCGAATGCGAGAGCTTGCAGCGCTCACCGATATACGCGAATCGATGAGCTTTGGAGACGAGGCCTTTATGGCTATGGTTCGCGCCGAGTCATTTGATGTCCTCTGCCACCACGCAGCCGAAGTCAGCAATTACAAGAGTCTCGATTTTGACGTGACAGGCGCTGTCGCCGCCAACACCCGCAACGTGGCGTCGGTTCTGGAGGTCATGAAAGCGAACGGTTTGCGTGCCGTCGTGGCCACCGGCAGTGTCTTTGAGAATGACAACGGCGTCGGTGACGGGCCGGTGGAGGCCTTTTCACCCTACGGTCTTTCGAAAGGCCTATCTTACCAGATTCTACGCTTCTGGACGCGTCGCATTGGCCTGCGTCTCGGCAAGTTCAATATCGCCAATCCGTTTGGCATGCTGGAAGAGCCGCGCTTTTGCAGCTTCCTCATCCGCACTTGGGCCAAGGGCGAAACTGCTCGCGTCAACACGCCGCTTTATCTGCGGGACAATATTTTTGTTGACCGTCTGGCTGCACACTATGCGAACTTTGTCGCAGAAATCGTGACCGCTCCAGCGGATCAATCGATCGGTCCTATCGGCTTCGCGGAAAGCCAGGGCGCTTTCGCTCAGCGTTTCGCTGACGCCATGCGAAACAGACTGGGTCTGGAGTGCAAACTGGAGTTGGGCGAGCAGACCAATTTTGACGAACCGATGATTCGTCTGAACACAGATTGTCTCGCACCACCGCCTGGTTGGTCGGATGAGGCGGCTTGGGACCGGTTGGCGGATTACTACCGCGAATCTCTCGCGAGCTGACTGCGAAGCGGGTGTGAAATGTCGGCTGACTTTGATGTCGCGGTCATCGGAGCGGGGGTCGCTGGCCTGGCGGTTGCGCGTGCGGCCGCCGAAGCTGGTCGCTCAGTGCTCGTTCTGGAGCGAAACTGGGGCATAGGTCAGGAAACCAGCTCGCGGAACAGTGAAGTCATCCACGCTGGCATCTACTATCCTCAGGACAGCTTTAAGGCGCGCTTCTGCGTGCGCGGCCGTCATCTGTTGTACGAATACCTGTCCGCTCGTCATCTGCCGCACCAGCGTTGCGGCAAGGTGATAATCGCGGTGGAGACCGCTGAAGTGGCCACCCTTGAGGCGCTCCAGGCGAAAGGGGAAGGAAACGGCGTCACGGATCTTAGGATGCTGGAAGGGGCGGAGGTTCACCGCATGGAACCGGCCGTTAAGGCCGCGGCGGGCTTGTTCTCTCCCTCCACGGGCATAGTGGATAGCCACGCCTTCATGTTGTCGCTTCAAGGGGACGTGGAAGCAAATGGCGGCGTCTTTGCCTTTGGAGCGGATGTCGAACGCGGCAGGGTTCTGCCCAACGGCGGGTTTGAGTTGTTTGTCGGCGGCGAACAGCCTGCCTCTGTGGTGGTTGATGAACTCGTCGTCGCGGCCGGCCTGCACGGCGACAGAGTCGTGCGCGGGCTTGAAGGTGTTCCTCCTGGCGCTGTTCGCACGCTGCAGTACGCCAAGGGCCATTATTTTCGTTTGCAGAAGCGATCACCGTTTAGCCACCTAATATACCCCGTGCCCGTTCCAGGGGGGCTAGGCACGCACGCCACAATTGATCTCGGTGGGCAAGCGCGTTTCGGTCCGGACGTGGAATGGGTCGAGAACATCGACTACTCGTTCAGCCCGGGGCGACAAAAGTCTTTTTATCGATCCATTAGTCGTTGGTATCCTGACATCACAGTCGAGGATCTTGCGCCGGATTACACGGGTATTAGGCCGAAACTGGTTGGCCCCGGCGCCGCGGACGCGGACTTCTCCGTCGAAACAGCGGAAGATCTCGGTGTTGAGGGGTTGGTATTGTTGCAGGGGATTGAGTCACCTGGTTTGACCTCTTCGCTCGCTATCGCTGAGTATGTGGCGGGTCGATCAGGGTGGTGATTTTCATCTTCTGGCCCCGTTTTACGCAATAGAAGTGTTTTTGAATTCGCCCAAGAGGCCAACGTTTGGTCAAAATTGGGTAGTCGGCCTCTTGTAGGCTGTTGCTGGGATACTGAGGATTGGACGATGAAGACTTGCCTGGTCACCGGTGGTGCGGGGTTCATAGGCTGCGCCATGTCAAAGGCGCTAGCTTCCAACTTCGAGCGAGTTATCGCCTTTGACAACCTGCACCCTCAGGTTCACGCCAATCGCGTCCGACCTGCGGCTCTGGATGAGCGCGTTGAACTGATCCAAGGCGACGTGTGCGATCCTGAGGCGTGGCGTGCGCTCCTCGATCAGAGAATCGAGATCGACACCGTGATCCATCTGGCGGCTGAAACGGGAACGGGACAATCTCTTACCGAGGCCAGCCGGCATGCCGAGGTCAATGTCGTCGGTACCGCCCGCATGCTCGATGCGTTCGCCAGCGCGGGCATTACGCCGCGACGGATCGTGTTGAGCTCTAGTCGCGCCGTATACGGCGAGGGAGCGTGGGCCGCTGGCGATGGAGAGGTTTTGTATCCAGGGCAGAGATCTGATGCTCAACTTTCAGCGGGTCAATGGGATTTTCTCGGCGCTCGCCCCCTGCCATCCGATGCCGCCACGACCATGCCCAGTCCGACGAGCGTTTATGGCGCGACGAAGTTGACGCAAGAGCAGATTTTGTCGTCTTGGGCCTACTCCTTTGGCGTTGAATTGGTGTTTCTGCGCCTTCAGAATGTCTATGGTCCTGGCCAGTCGCTGACCAATGCCTATACTGGAATCGTCCCTCTTTTCATTCGCTGGGCGAAGGAGGGAAAGAGTATTCCTCTATATGAGGACGGGGAGATTGGGCGTGATTTTGTCTACATTGCAGATGTGGCCGATGCGCTGGTGCGTGCTGCAACCTTGGCCCTTCCTCCACGGTTGGTCTACGATGTCGGAACCGGTCGGGTGACTACGATCCGCGATCTCGCGACTACCATCGCCCGCATTTACGGTGCCCCAGAGCCTCATGTCTCGGGGCAGTATCGTAACGGTGACGTTCGTAACGTAACCTGCGTGATCTCTAGCACTGAAGCGGCGCTCGATTGGTCGCCGCAGTGGTCCCTGGATGCCGGCTTGCGATCGCTGTGTGCCTGGGTCGATTCTCAGCTTCCTACCGAGTGACCTGACCAATGAAACGACTGGCGATTTCGTTCTTCTATGACGGTGAAGGCATTCTGGACGACTATATGGTCGTTCTATTGCGCTCGATGAGGGAGCACTGTGAGCGCATCATCTTTGTCGTGAACGGGCAGTTGACCAATGACTCACGCGCCAAGGTCACGCCTCTAGTTGATGAAATCCTGATTCGAGGCAACGAAGGCTTCGACGTCGGCGCTTACAAGGCCGGTTTGGATCACGTTGGGCTAGAAGAGTTGAAGACTTATGACGAGGTCATCCTCTTCAACCACACCTTCTACGGTCCCATCTTTCCATTCTCTGAAATGTTCGGAGTTATGGAGAAGAGTCGTTGCGATCTGTGGGGGATCACGGCGCACAAGGAGGTGGAGGAGAATCCCCTCGTCGGACAAGACTTTGTTCCCTTCCACCTGAACTCGCATTTCATTAGCTTTAGGAAGAGCGTCCTTAATTCTAAAGAATTTAAGGATTATTGGGATAATGTTCCGGTTATCCGTAGCTATGAAGACTCGATCAGGCTTCATGAATTGAAGGTGACTGGGTATTTTCAGGATCGAGGGTTTTCGGTTTCTTCGTACGTCAAGAGTGAGGACTATGGTGCTCCTTATGCGGCCTTTATGGAGATTGACCGCACGATTGAGGGGCGATCACCCATTCTCAAGCGACGCGCACTGTTTCACGACCCGACCTTCGTTGAAGAACAGGCAGTGGATGTGCCGCGCGCATTGGATCTTGTCGAGCAAAATTCAGACTATGATGTCGGCTTGATCTGGCAGAACATTACGCGGGCAACTACTGCGCGCACACTCTATACTAATGCATCCCTGCTTCGGGTCTTGCCCGACGTGAGGCTTAAGAAAACGCGCAAGAGCCCTAATGTCGGGCGTATCGCGGTGTTTGCTCATGCCCACTATGACGATTTGGTCCCGGAACTTTTGGACTATGCATCCAACATTCCTGGCAAATTTGATTTTATTTGCACGACAACGAGCGAAGCGCGAAAGGTGCGCATCGAGGCCGCCGTCGCTGGCCATCCTAAGATCGGCAAGGCTATTGTGCGTGTCGTGGAGGTGCTGTGTGGACGCGATATGGCTGCGTTGCTGGTTACTTGCGCTGACCTGCTCAATAGTGGCGAATATGATCTGATCTGCCGTCTGCATACGAAGAAATCGCCGCAAGTCGATCCGCAGAAAGGTGCGCGCTTCAAGCGGCATATGTTGCACAACACAGTCGGCAGCGAAGGGTTCGTCGCCAACCTGCTTGATCTATTTGAAAGTAATCCCCGGTTAGGCATCGTCGCGCCAGCGATGTATCATTTTGGATATCCGACGCCAGGTCATGCTTGGTTTGTCAATCGGCAGCGCGCGATCGAAACTGCGATGCGAATGGGTATCGCGCTTCGCCTGGATCAGTTTTCGCCGATTGCCGTCTACGGCGGCATGTTCTGGTTCCGTCCGGCGGCCATGAAGAAGATGTTCGAGGCTGGCTGGGCGTATGATGACTTCGAAAAGGAACCGCACCCGACAGACGGCGCCTTGGCGCATGCTCTTGAGCGTCTTTGGGTATACGTCGCGGCGGACGCAGGCTACGTTAGTTACTGCGTATTGGACTCGCAAAGCGCTTCGGTTAGCCACACGCTATTGGAATACAAGCTTGACCGGATTGCGGGCTATCTGCCGACCGGGGACTTGCGCCATCAAGTTAATCTTCTGGAGCGTGTTCAGCCTGCGTTGCAGAAGTATTATGTCGGTGAAGCTCGCCATACTGGCCGGGCTCTAGGCGCAGAACTGCATCAGACGATCGCAGATCTGCAGGCTGAACTTGAGCAGCAAAAAGCGATGGCCGCGCGCCAAGCCTCCCGAAACAGCGAAATGCTGAGGGGCCTGCAAGGGCGTGTGTCGTCGAGGTGGAGTGGTGACAAGAAGTCCCGCGGTGGAGCCGCGCGGGCTGACCTTCGCATCCTAGGTGACTATTTTGAGTCCTTGCGCAACATGGGCGCTATTTCAGCTAATGAAGCGCCGGATGAAAAAGCACTGGCTGAGTATGTTTCAGGGGGTTTCCTTGGAGGAACGGAATTAATTTGGTCATTCGATAGCTCATACTATCTGACTCGGAACTCGGACATTGCAGAGTCGGGTAAGAATCCTCTCGCTCATTTTGTGGAATACGGCTGGTCTGAACGTCGTGATCCTCATCCCTTGATTGATCTCGAGTACATCGGTCGGTGCAACCCGGAGGTGTTGGCGGGAAGTACGCCTATGGCGACCTATCTGCAGCGTGGAGAGGATCTGGAACGCCGCAGCCACCCCATTTTTGACGATGCTTTCTACCGAAGCCAGTTCGAGTCCGGGGTCACAGGGGATGCTTTGAAGGATTTCATAACGCGTGGTGCGCGGGACGCTCGCCCCCATCTCTTGTTTGATCCGGAGTTCTATCGCGCCCAGGCCTCTTGGCTGGAAGCAACGGCGTCCCCATTGATCCATTACATGTCATGTGGCTGGAGAATGGGAATCAGACCCCATCCTCATTTCGATCCAGCCTTCTATCTCACTGTCTATGGGGATGTGGCCAAGGCTGAGATTGAGCCTTTGAAACACTATCTGGAGTATGGCCACCGCGAGGATCGCAATCCCAATGAAGGCTTCGATTCCAGAGCGTATCGTCGCAACGTGGGATTGAGGTACGATGACCCCCTCTCTCCCCTTGAACATGCTATGCGCAACCAGAACTAGGCTTCAGTTTTTGCGCCACTAAAAGAGGGAAGCTCGCGTCGTGCGGGTTGTGCATGGCTATGTCTGTTTCAATGATCACCGGCGGCGCCGGATTCATCGGTTCCAATTTGGCGCGCGTTCTTCTCGAGCAGGGACGCAGGCTGCTGCTGATCGACGATCTTTCTCTGGGACTGCGCGATGCGCTGCCCCTTGCGCAGAATGACGGACGTTTGCTGTTTCGCCAGCTTGACTGCGCCGACGCTGATGCCCTTGGTCGGGCAGTCGCGGATGCCGGAGTGGTCGTGGACGAGGTGTGGCATCTTGCCGCCAACTCGGACATTCCGGCGGGCGTTAATGACCCGGCCGTGGATCTGCAGCGGACTTTTCTGACAACCTACGGCGTACTGAAGTTCATGCGTCGCTTTGGTGTTCCAACCCTGCGGTTCGCTTCCAGTTCTGCCATCTACGGCGACCATGCAGGGGGGAAGTTGACCGAGACCACCGGCCCATGGGAGCCCGTATCCAACTATGGGGCGATGAAGCTGGCTTCCGAAGCGCAGATACGCGCAGCAGTCGAAGCCTGGCTTCCGCGAGCCGATATCTTCCGGTTTCCCAATGTGGTGGGCGTGCCGGCCACTCATGGGGTTATCTTGGATTTAGTGCGCAAGTTGGGCCAGACGCCTAACGTGCTGGATGTCCTGGGCGACGGGACGCAGTGCAAGCCATATCTCTATGTTGATGACCTCATCGCGGCGATGCTGCACATCGCCGCTCAAACCGGCCGTTATCAGGTGTTCAACATTGGACCCACGGATCCGGGAGCAACGGTGCGCCAGATCGCGGAGGCCGTACGTGACCACGTCGCGCCGGCGGCTGAAATCCGCTACGGGGCGGGCAGCAAGGGGTGGGTCGGGGATGTCGGCCACGTCTGCTACGACACAGACCGTCTCGCCTCGACCGGTTGGTCCGCTTCCCGGACGTCGCTTGAAGCTGTGCGGCAGGCGGTGGTTGATATCGCCGCTCAGGAGGCGCGGCGTTGAAGCAGGCGGTCATCTTGGCGGGCGGGAAGGGGACGCGACTGGCCAGTCGCTTGAACGGGCGTCCCAAACCTTTGGTCGAGATCGACGGCGAACCTTTGCTTGGTCGACAGTTGTTTGCGCTCGCCGGTCAGGGCATTGAAAATGTTCTGTTGCTGGTCAACCACCGAGCATCGGATATCGCTGACTATGTCGAAAAAGGGAATTTTCCGCTGCGGGTGACCCTTCGCGACGATGGCGATACTCCGCTCGGTACAGCTGGAGCGCTTTTCGCAGCGATCGACGATCTGGATGACGAGTTCTTGGTCGTATACGGTGATACGCTCTTCGATATCGACGTGCAGGCGATGCTGGAGCACCATCGGGCCAACCGAGCCGATTTGACGCTGCTGGTTCACCCGAACGATCATCCTGCCGACTCGGACCTCATCGAACTGGATAACGAGGACCGTATAGTCGCAATGCATGGCTACCCCCACGCCGACGGCGCCGATTACGACAACCTTGTTAACGCCGCCTTCTACATCTGCCGTCGTGAGGGGCTGGGACAGCTGATCGACTCCACCGAACCGCAGGATTTGGCCAAACATCACTTCCCGTCCTTGCTGGCGACAGACGCGCGTCTCTTTGGCTACCGCAGCTTCGAATACATCAAGGACATCGGGACGCCGTCGCGCCTAGCTCGCGCGGAAGGCCACTTGAGAAGTGGCATGGTGGGGCGGGCCCGACGTCACGTGCCGCAACCTGCTGTCTTTCTGGATCGCGACGGCACCATCAATGAGTTGGTTGGCTATGTCAGGAAACCCGATCATCTGCTTCTGATCGCTGGAGCGGGCGCTGCGGTCGCTAGACTCAACGCACACGAGTTTCGAGTCGTCGTGACGACAAACCAGCCCGTGATAGCCCGGGGGGAGTGCGATATGGCGGGTATGGCGCAGATCCATCGGCGTCTGCAAACTCTTCTCGGCCACGAGGGTGCCTTTGTGGACCTGATCCAATTCTGCCCGCATCATCCGGATGCGGGTTTCGTGGGCGAGGTGCCAGAGCTCAAGGGGCCTTGTGATTGCCGCAAGCCTGGAATTGCTCTGATCAAACAGGCAATCGACACTCTTAACATCGACCGGACAAAATCCTGGTTTGTTGGTGATAGTACGTCTGACATGGAGGCTGCGCGGCGTGCCGGGCTGAGGTCGATCCTGGTTCGGACCGGAGAAGGAGGGAGGGACGGCAAGTACCCCTGCCACTCCGACTATGTGGTTGCTGACCTCGCTGAGGCGGTTTCGCTGATCATTGGCAAGAAGCTGGAGGCGGACGTCGCCTTTAGTGGGGACGCAGCGTCGTGATTATTAGTCGAACTCCTCTCAGAATGAGTTTTGTGGGAGGGGGGAGCGATCTACCGGCCTTCTACCGTCGCCACGGCGGAGCCGTGCTGAGCTGCGCTATTGATAAGTATGTTTACATAAGCGCGAACCCGAAATTCGATGGCGGCATTCGCCTAGCCTATTCCCAGACCGAGGAAGTCTCGAGCCTGGCTGAGATTCAGCACCGCCTCTTCCGCCACACTCTTGAGATGTTACAGGTGCAGGGCGGCGTAGAGGTGACCACGACAGCTGACATCCCATCGCGGGGGACCGGTCTGGGATCCTCAAGCGCTTTTACCGTCGGGCTTCTCAATGTCATGAAGGCCTATCTTGGCGAGTGCGCTACGGTCGAGCATTTGGCGGCCAAGGCTTGCGAGGTCGAGATCGAGCGGTGCGGGGAGCCGATCGGCAAGCAAGATCAATACGCGTCCGCTTTCGGGGGCATGAACGTCATCGAATTTCAGACCGACGAAACTGTCCAAGTGCAACCAGTGCAGATCAGTCCGGCCGATCTGGCTCGCCTGCAGGCCGAACTTCTAATGTTTTATACGGGTACGACACGTAGCGCTTCCCAACTACTCGTCGCCCAGAATCAAGCCTTGGCCAATGATCTCGCCGTAGAAAGGCGCCTACTGAGAATGGTCGACTTGGTCTATCGCATGCGGACTGATCTGGAAGCCGGGCGGATAGAGGATTTTGGCGCCACCCTGCATGAGAACTGGCTGCTCAAGCGCGAACTGGCGAGCGGGATCAGCAGCAGCCAGATCGATGCTTGGTATGCGGCGGCTCTGTCGGCGGGGGCAACCGGGGGAAGCTTCTCGGCGCTGGAGCCGGAGGTTTTCTTCTTGTGCATGCGCCACTTGACCGCCATGTGCATGTAAAGCAGGCCGTCGGCCTCAAGCATGTGCCTTTCCAGTTCGATCGACTGGGCACACGCATTATCTATTCCGATCCGCGCGCTGACCGATGAGCATCGAGTATTTCCCTACCCGCACCTTCGATAGCGCCAATGCGTACGGCGCAGCTTATTTTGCTGAGTTGCACAAGGCGCAGGCGAGCGTTGCGCCCGGCGCCATCGATGCCGCTGCCGGATTGCTTCTGGATGTCATGGAGAAGGGGGGGGCGATCCTGGCTTGCGGCAACGGTGGTTCGGCGGCGATCTCCAACCACTTGTTGTGTGACTATCTGAAGGGTATTCGCACCGGAACGATGATCGGTGCTCGTGTCACATCGTTGTCTTCGTCACCGGAACTGATTACAGCCATCGCCAACGATATCTCGTTCGATGACATCTTTGCCTACCAGGTGGCTGCGCTCGGGCGCACGGGTGACGTGTTGTTTGCCACCAGTTCCTCGGGGCAATCGACAAACATTGTCCGCGCCATCAAGGTGGCCCGGGAGCATGGGCTGAAGGTCATCGCTATGACCGGTTTCAGCGGCGGTGCCGCTTCGCAGACGGCCGACGTATCGCTGCACGTGACTTCCGGCAACTATGGGATTGTCGAGGATGTACACCAGAGCCTGATGCACATCCTCGCCCAGTATCTAAGGCAAGCCCACTTCGTTGATCAGGCGAAGCTAGAAGACACCCGCTTCTAAGAGTGTTGTTCAGGCCTGTGCGAGGACGCGCCGCAAGTAGGCGGCGTACTCGCCCTTGCCCATGCGATCAGCGAGTTCTTCAAGCTTGCCACTATCAATAAAGCCCTTCTGGAAGGCGACTTCTTCCGGGCAGGCGATCTTGAAGCCCTGCCGCTTTTCCAGAACGCGAACGAATTCTCCGGCTTCCAGCAGACTGTCCGGCGTTCCTGTGTCCAGCCAAGCGTAACCGCGCCCCATGATCTCGACAGACAGTTTGCCATGTTCGAGGTAGACACGATTCACATCGGTGATTTCCAACTCGCCACGCGCCGAGGGCTTCAAGTTCTTGGCGATATCAACGACATCGTTGTCATAGAAGTAAAGACCCGTGACCGCCCAGTTCGACTTCGGCACGGTAGGCTTTTCTTCGATCGATAGGGCGCGCATATCGCTGTCGAACTCGACTACGCCGTAACGTTCGGGATCGTTGACGTGATAGGCAAAGACTGAAGCCCCATCGGGACGGCGAAGGGCGCTTGTGAAAAGCTCGGTAATCCCATGACCATAGTAGATGTTGTCGCCTAAAATCAGTGCGGAAGGTTTGTTCCCGACAAAGTCGGCACCGATGATGTAGGCTTGAGCCAAGCCGTCCGGGCTCGCTTGCACCGCGTACTGAATGTCGATGCCCCATTGGGAGCCGTCGCCGAGCAGAGTTTGAAAATTGGGTGTGTCGCGCGGCGTGGAAATGACCAGTACTTCCCGCACGCCGGCGAGCATCAGGGTCGACAGGGGGTAGTAGATCATTGGCTTGTCGTAGATCGGCATGAGCTGTTTCGACGTCACCAAGGTCATGGGGTGCAGGCGGGTGCCCGACCCACCGGCTAGGATGATGCCTTTCATGACGTAGCTCCGTTTGCGTGTAACTCTGCGACGATTTCAGCGACCGCGTCTTGCCACGGACGAGCGACGATCTGGTAGTCGCGTGCTAGCTTATCTGTCGATAGGCGAGAGTTGGCCGGGCGGCGCGCCGGCGTGGGATAGTCGGCCGTTGCTATGGGCTGAACATCTGCGGTTGGGCCGCCGGTCTTTGCGCTCAGAGAAAGGATCTCTCGTGCCAGATCAGCCCAACTGGCCTCGCCCGCGTTGACAAAGTGATAGACGCCGGTGGGCGCATCGGAGTCGGCGATCAGGCGTAGCGTAATTGTTTTCAATGCACTGGCGATGTCCCGTGCCGCAGTTGGGCAGCCCAGTTGATCACTGACCACGTGCAATATGGGCCGATCTTTGGCTAGGCGCAGCATAGTTTTCAAGAAATTGGCGCGGTGCACGCTAAGCACCCAAGCCGTACGGAGCACAACGGAGCGCGGATTTCCGGCACGAACGGCGAGTTCGCCTGCTAGCTTGGAGGCGCCGTAGACGCCTTGGGGCGCCACCGCAGTCGTTTCGCTGTAGAAGCCGTCGCTCTGGCCGTCGAAGACATAGTCGGTTGAGACCTGTACCAGGGGCACATTCGCTTGACGCGTCACTTCCGCCAGGACGGCGGGGGCTGCGGCGTTCGCTGCATAGGCGGCGGCGATATCGGTTTCCGCCTTGTCCACGGCCGTATAGGCGCCCGAGTTTATGACGGCGGCAAACGGTATGCGAGCGAAAGCGGTCCGGACCGAGGCGATATCTTCAAGATCCAGCTCGGCCCGCGTTGGCGTATGCAGCACGACGTGATCGGGCCAGTCGGCGGCGGCCAGTTCAAGGCCGACCTGGCCTGAGCCTCCGGTGACGAGAACGTGCACCGGCTCAGCCATTTGCGACGCCCAGCCGCTGGGTTGAGTACCGCGCGTCGAGAATATCTTGCCACCAATCTGGGTGCTCTAGGTACCAGCGCACGGTTCGCTGCATTCCTTCTTCAAAGGTCACAGAAGGCATCCAGCCCAATTCGTCCCGGATCTTGGATGCATCAATAGCGTAGCGGTGATCATGACCGGGGCGGTCGGCCACATAGGTGATCTGGTCCAAGTAGGATTTTCCGTCGGCGCGAGGTCGCGCCTCATCCAGGATGGCGCAGATGACGCGCACCACATCAATGTTCTTTTGTTCAGCGTTGCCACCGACATTGTATGTCTCGCCCGGAGTGCCGCGCTCAAACACGGCCTGAAGAGCCCGCGCATGATCGTCCACGAATAGCCAGTCTCGGACGTTGCTGCCGTCCCCGTAGACTGGCAGGGATTCGTTATTCAATGCCCTGATTATGATGAGAGGGATCAGCTTTTCAGGAAAATGATAGGGGCCGTAGTTGTTGGAGCAGTTGGTCACCAAGATAGGCAGGCCGTAAGTGTGTCCCCATGCGCGTACTAGATGGTCGGATCCGGCCTTCGATGCTGAATACGGCGAACGAGGATCATAGGCGGTCGTTTCAGTGAAGAAACCCTCATCACCCAGAGAGCCGAATACTTCATCGGTCGAGATATGATGGAAGCGGAAGGCCGCTTTTTCCGTATCTGGAAGATCACGCCAGTAGTTAAGCGATTGATTCAGCATGACGAAGGTGCCGACCAGATTCGTATGCACGAAGGCGCCAGGACCGTCGATTGAACGATCAACGTGGCTCTCTGCGGCGAGGTGGGCGACAATCTGTGGTTGGAATTCACGTAGAGCCTTGGCGACGGCATTCGTATCGCAAATGTCGGCGTGGACGAAGGAATAGCGGTCGGAGGATGCGACAGGGTCGAGCGAAGTGAGCACTCCCGCATAAGTCAGCTTGTCGAAGACCAGCACTTCGTGCGTTGTTTGTTCGATAAGACGCCGGACTAAGGCTGAGCCAATGAAACCGGCTCCGCCGGTGACAAGGATTCGCATGGGGGGCTCCGTTAGAGAGGCTGGAGAGGCTGGAGAGGCTGGAGCGGTTCGCCGTTGAAATCGAACGGGCTATCAAATTCCAACAGGGTTGGCAGTTGGTTGTCCTTGTCGGAAAGGACAGGGCCTGACGCGGGGAGTTGCCAGTCAATACCGATAGTCGGATCACTCCACAGCACGCCGCCGTCACAATCCGGCGCATAAACATCGGACACCTTGTAGGCGATTTCGACATCAGGCTCGAGCGTGACGAAGCCGTGGGCGAACCCGACTGGTACGAACAACTGCTCGCCGCCTTCGGCCGTCAGTTTTGCCGAAACCCATTGGCCATAGGTGGGCGAGCCGCGGCGTAAATCAACGGCGTAATCCATGATTGATCCACGGATGCAACGCACTAGCTTGGCTTGAGCGTGCGGGGGCGTCTGGAAATGGAGCCCCCGTATCGTGCCCGCTTGGGCGGAAAACGACTGGTTGTCTTGCACGAACCGCACATCGAAACCGGCAGCAGCCGCTCGACCTTCGGAATAGGTTTCCGAAAACCAGCCACGGGTGTCGCCGAAACGCGGTGCACGAAGGAGAATAGGCAGAGAGTTGTGCATACTGGATTGATCGTGTCTCGGTTCGTATGGAGGTACGTGCTTAGCAGGCTAGGCTTGGCGCTACGAGAATGGAAAGCAAGTAAAGCGCAATTGCAGTGAAAAACCTTCTTGCACGAAAGAACCGTTGGTTAACGCAACGTCGAGAAGCTGCTCGAGAGCGTTTCGGAGCGGCTGCGGGCGATGAGGCGAGGCGCTTCAACCGGCTGGACGAAGCAATCGAGCATTATCAGGCTCACTTGAAGCGACGACCGCGCGATTTTGGGATTCGACTGAGGTTGGTGGGAGTGCTGCGGGAGGTTGGGCGCTTGGCTGAAGCAGCGGCGCTGCTGGAGAAGCTCATCGCTCGCCGACCGCATGAGCTGAATCTTCAGGCTATCCGCGCGGAAATTTTTGATGAGGCAGGGGATCAAGAAGCTGCGGAGCGCATCTACGCCGCCATCCTGCACAAGGATCCATCAAACCATACCGCGGCTCGGGCAACTGCTCAGATACGCCAGGCCTTGAGCGCTTCTACGGCGGCGCTCCCTCCGCCACCTCCTGACAGCGCTCTTGGTCAAGGATCGATCGAGGGCAGTGGCGATCCATTAGTGATTACCACGCCGGGGACGGTATTGCGCGACGAAGCAACTGGATGGTTCGCTTGGGCCATCCGGCAGGGAGCGACGGCAGCTTACGCAGATCATGAGGGGCCCAACCGGGAAATCCGGCTGCAAGCGGCGCCGCACCCGCTCGACCTGGCGACAAATCCGTTCCCTCCTTCAGCGGCTGCCTTCGCACCGGATTTTCTTCGCGAGGGTGAAGGGGTGAGGACGGGGCTGATGCGCGCCCTGGCGCAGGGGGAGACAGTTGTTCACTTGCCGTTGATCCTGTCACGCCAGGGCGACGAACGTGAACTGCCGACGTCGATGCCAGCGGCAATGCCGACGAAAAAGCCTGTCCGTCTATTAGTGGTCATTCCGACGCGGGATTCCACCAGCGAATTGGCGGTGATGGTGAACAGCCTTGGAGCTTGGGCCGCGCGACCTGAATTGCTGGATATCGTTGTCGTGGACAACGGTAGCCAGACGCCGCTGAGGCAGGACGCGCTGCGCGGCGAGCACAAGCTGGCGATTGATGTGCTCCGGGTCGATGAGCCGTTCAACTGGTCGCGGTTAAACAATCTGGCCTGCGTCGGTCGTGATCAGCCCATCGTCGTTTTCGCCAACAATGACATGGAGATGTTGAGCCTGCATTGGGACGATCGGCTCCGGGGTCTGTTGGACGACGAGCGGGTGGGGGTGGTCGGCGCGCGGCTCTTGTACTCGAACGGCTTGCTGCAGCATGGCGGGATCGTGATGGGGGGGCGACATGGAGAGCCGCTTCACGATGGTTGGCGTGTGTGCGCCCAGGATGTGGGGCCAATGCATCGATGGGTGAGATCTCGCCCGGCGACGGCGGTCACGGGTGGTTTCCTAGCGACAAAACGCTCACTTTTCGATGACGTCAGAGGGTTTGACGAGGTGAATCTACCCGTCTCGTGCAGTGATGTAGACTATTGTTTGAAGGCGGGCGCACTAGGTCAGACGGTCCTGTATGCGGCGGAGATTGAATTATTCCATCAT
The DNA here is from genome assembly GCF_047237745.1 of Brevundimonas phoenicis. Taxonomy (NCBI): domain Bacteria; kingdom Pseudomonadati; phylum Pseudomonadota; class Alphaproteobacteria; order Caulobacterales; family Caulobacteraceae; genus Brevundimonas; species Brevundimonas phoenicis. The sequence continues at coordinate 3,184,066 of NZ_JBDFLN010000001.1, read as the reverse complement.
GAGTCACTGACTCGCGGGCACGCTCATACCAGCGAGGAGAAGAAGCTTGCTGTCAAGGAAATGCACACCTTGCTCGACCGTTGGGGGAAGCGTGCGGCCTATGACCCGATGCGCAATCCTCAATGGGAGACACGAGGCGTGAGGTTGTACGCGGGGCGTCGTGCGCTGACTGCAGAGGAGGTCGTGGAGTGGGCGCTGACAACGCAGTACTGCGCTAGCGACCACCCGGTTAGGGAGTGACGCCGACCTTGGCGTAGAGTTCTCGGAGGCGAACTTGATAGGCTTCCGCGCTGAATTTTGCGGCCTGAATGCGTCCTTGTTCAGAGGCCCATGCGCGCCAGTCGCCGTCAGCGTCGATCTGTTGGACACCTCGCGCGATCGCCGAGGTGTCGTAAGGATCAACTTGGAGAGCCGCTTCGCCCGCCACTTCGGGTAGGGAGCCTTGATCGGAGATCAGGACGCTTGTGCCTAGGCTCATGGCTTCGAGAAGCGGCAGGCCGAAGCCTTCGTAAAGCGACGGAAATAGGACGCCGCGAGCTCCGCGAATTAGGCTGATAAGCAGCGTGTAGCTTGCGTAGTCGAGCAGTCTGATGCGGCTGTTCGCGCCGTGAATCATCTGCTCTTGCCTTAGTAGGATAGTTTCGGGGTCCGATAACCACCCTGGACCGCCTACAACAACCAAAGGTCGCCTGACCCCCGACGCTAAATAGGCCTCAACCAGGCGTCCCAGGTTCTTCTTCGGTTCAATGGCGCCGAAATGCAGGAAGTAGCTGTCCCACTCAAGCCCGAAGGCGGCCTCCAATTCCATTTCCACCTCGACCTGGGGGCGATTTACAAGGATGGGAGGGAGGTCGACGGCCTGATAGGTGTTCGTGACGCGCTCTTCCGGCACCCCCAACATGCGGATCACATCGTAGCGCGTCGCTTCTGAGACCACGGCAATATGGTCGGCCCGTTTGGCGACTTCGCGGCATATGTCGAGAAACAGGGCTTTGTTGGTTAGGGTCGTGTGTGGAAGGCGGAGAGGGATAAGGTCATGGATCGTGTAGATATTTGGGACGTTGCGCGCATGTAGAGGCAGCAGGGTCGTCCAGTGCATGACCGCTGGGACATGCGCTGCTGCGGTGTCGAAGGTGACGGGTGTACCTTGTTTATAGTGTTTGAATGCCCGGTGAGCGCGCTGGAATAGGTCGGTCGCCGTCCAGCAGGCGTCGATGGCCGGCTCCCCTGCTTTTCCTCCCGGCCAGATGACGTCTGGCGATAAAGGGCTGAGATGCGCCTTACGACCCACGGGGCTGAGGCGCGTGTGCATCGTGCGTGCCACACGGTCCTTTATCCGCATGGACGAGCCTTGGGGAGGCGGATTCAGGACAGCGACGGTTTCAAATCCTCTGAGCGCAGTCGTCGAGAGGCTGGGCCCGAACAGAGCGCTGGTCCGGTAGCCGATCGAACGGGCGGTGGTCAGCAGATTCCGGCTATAGGTGGCGATGCCCGTACCCTGGGGGCGGACCAGATTGAAGCCGTCGATGCAGATGGCGCTCGTCATGATCAAGCTTTCGGGTAAAGGACGTGGCGAGGGCCGCGACGGCGCGTAGAAGGTCAGGCCGACCGCGTGGGCCAGCCGCCCGCGCGGCTGAGCGCGCTGGGGTTGGCCTTGCCGATCTGGGCGCCGATCCAGCGGGCCGTAGCGATCAGGGCGTCCAGGTCGTAGCCGGTCGAATAGCCCGCACGCTCCAGCATATAGACCAGATCCTCGGTGGCGATGTTGCCGGTCGCGCCGGGCGCGAAGGGGCAGCCGCCGATGCCGCCGACCGAGGCGTCCAGCACGTCGACGCCGGCTTCCACGCCCGCATAGGCGTTGGCGAGGCCCGTGTTGCGGGTGTCGTGGAAATGCAGGCGCAGCGTCGCGTTCGGCGCGGCCTGGCGGGCGGCCTCGACCTTCTTCGTCACGCTCCAGGGATCGCCGACGCCGATGGTGTCGGCCAGGGCGATCTCCTCGACGCCCAGGGCGGCGATGCGGGCGACCAGGTCGCTGACCTGCTGCACCGAGACCTCGCCGTCGAAGGGGCAGCCCCAGACGCAGGACAGGGTGGCCGACAGCCTGGGCGTCGCGCCGGGCGCGCCTTCTGCGTTGGCGCGACCCGTCACGATCTCGGACAGCATCTGCACCTGCTGATCGACGCTGAGGCCCTGGTTCTTCAGGCCGAAGCCGTCGGTGGCGGACATGGCGACGTTGACCTCGTCGACGGCCGTGCCCAGGGCGCGGTCGTAGCCCTTGCCGTTCAGGACGAGGCCGATGCGGCTGCGCCCTTCAGTGCGGGGCAGGGCGGCCATGACCTCTTCGGCCCCCGCCATCTGAGGCACGTATTTGGGGTGGACGAAGCTGACGGCTTCGATGCGCCTGGCCCCGGCCGCTTCAAGGCGTTGCACGAAGTCGGCGCGCACGGCCGGCTCCAGCACCGTCTTCTCGTTCTGAAGGCCGTCGCGCGGGCCGACCTCGACGATCTGGATGAAGCGGTTCATCGGCGGGTGCTCACTTGGTTCGGGCTTCTCTGGCTCAGGCTTCTCTGGCCCGATCCGGCGGGCGCATAGACGGTCAGGCGCACGTCGTCGCCCGAGGAATAGTTGTGGCCGCTGACTACGCCGACGGCGCGTCCTGCGGCGCCCAGATCGGCCAGGGCGCGGCGGAAGGCCTCGTCGTCGCGGGCCTCGACGATGGCGGGGCGGCCCTCGGCCAGGGCGCGCGCGGCGCCGGCGCCGTCGGTCAACTGGGTGTCCTTGCCGGTCAGGAAGACGAAGCTGGGCTCATGGAAGGTGGTGATGGCCACTGGCCCCGGATAGCGGCCCTGGGCGGGGTTCAGCTCGGCCGAGTCCAACGTCTGCACCAGGCGCGGCGCGATCGACAGCGGGCGCAGCTGGCGGATGGTTCCGGCCAGGCCCGCGTGCGCCAGAATGCCGAAGACGACGGCGATCAGCACCCCGGTGATCGCCGCGCGGTTGACCAGCAGGAAGCCGCCCACGGCGGCCGCCATGACGGCGAAGACGATGGTGACCGTGGCCCAGGTCTGGGCGGTCGAACGGCCGAACTCGGTCAGGCCGTAGACGGTGATCAGGCAGATGGCCACGGCGGCGAACAGGCCTAGCAAGGCGCCGGTCACGCGCGAGACCTTGCCGATCGGCTGGGTCAGGGCGGCGGCGGCCAGCAGGGCGATCGCCCCGAAGGTCGGCAGGGTGTAGTGCCACAGCTTGGTCGGGGCCAGCTCGAACATCAGCCAGGCCGGGACTAGCCCGCAGACGGCGAAACGGATCGCGGGCTCGGCCCGGCGATGCCAGCCGGTCGACAGGGCGGCGGGCAGCATCAGGGTGACGGGGAACAGCAGCAGCGGCGACAGCAGCACATACATGCCGGGGAAGCCGCCGTGGCTTTCGTGCGCGCCCGCGATCTTGGGCGCCAGGTCGCCGCCGATGGCCTCGCGCCAGAAGCCGCCGTCGGTGGCGATGGTGATGGCGATGGCCCACGGCCCGACCAGCAGGGCCACCAGCGGCAGGCCCCAGCCCCAGCCCAGCTGGCCCAGCCACCGGATGTTCCGATCCCAGATCGACAGGGCGATGACGGACAGGGCGACGACCAGCAGGCCGATCGGTCCCTTGATCAGGATGGATAGGCCGATCCCCGCCCAGAACAGCAGCTTGTGCAGCCGGTTCGCCTTTTCGCCCGCCCGCGTGGACATGTAGATGCGCGCCAGCGCCGCCATTGACAGGGTGGTCAGGCCCGCCAGCATGGCGTCGGTCTTGGCGATGCCCGCCTCGGTCGACAGCAGGAAGGTCGCGCCCAGCATGGCGCCCGCCAGGAAGCCCGCCCTCTGGCCGAACAGGGCCGCGCCCGCCCAGGCCACGGCCCAGGCCGCCAGCATGGCCCCCATCAGCGACGGCAGGCGATAGGGCTGGATGCTGCGGTCCTCGACGTCCGAGGTCGCGGCCACGGTCGCCGCCTGCATCCAGTAGATGCCGATGGGCTTCTTCCAGCGCGGATCGTCCTGGAAGCGGATGTCGACGTAATCGCCGCCTTCCAGCATCTGGGCCGTCGCCTGGGCGAAACGGCTCTCGTCCCGATCCAGCGGCGGCAACAGCATCAGGCTGGGCAGGCCCGCGATCAGGGCCAGCAGGGCCGCAAGAACAGGGCCGCGCCAGCCGGCGATGTAATGATCGAGGTTCGGGCGGTTCATGCCGCTGTCGTATCACGCCGGGTGCGGCCCCCGGAAGCTTCAGCTTCTTCACCGGCTGTGGACGCGCCGTTTCGCCGAGGCGCGGCGTGCGCTAAAGAGCGTCGATGATCGACCGCTCCGCTTCTTCGCCCGACATTTCCGTCGTCGTGCCCGTGCATGATGAATCCGGCGCCGCCGTGCCCTTGGCGCGCGAAATCGCCGAGGCCTTCGCCGGGCGGTCCTATGAGATGATCTTCGTCAACGACGCCAGCCGGGACACGACCCTGGCCGAGCTGCAGGCGGCGATGGCCGAACTGCCCGCCCTGCGGGTGCTGTCGCACGGAACCAATGCGGGGCAGAGCCGGGCGGTGCGCACCGGCGTCCTGGCCGCGCGGGCGCCGATCGTGGTGACGCTGGACGGCGACGGCCAGAACCCGCCCGCCGATGCGCCGCGTCTGGCCGACGCCCTGCTGGCCGCGCCGCCCAGCGTCGCCCTGGTCGGCGGGGTGCGCGCCAAGCGTCAGGACACCAACGCCAAGCGCCAGGCCTCCCTGTGGGCCAACCGCATCCGCAAGAAGCTGCTGGGCGACGACGCCGACGACACGGGCTGCGGACTGAAGGCGTTCCGTCGCGACGTTTTCCTGCGGCTGCCCTACTTCGATCACATCCACCGCTACCTGCCCGCCCTGATGATCCGCGAGGGGTATGAGAACCGCTACCTCGACGTCGATCACCGCCACCGCGAGACGGGCCGGTCGAAATACACCAACTGGGGGCGGCTGCGGGCGTCCTTCTCGGACCTGCTGGGCGTGATGTGGCTGAAGTCCCGCTCGCGCCGTCCGGGGGACGTCAGCGAGTTCTGAGGTTCATTCACCCTCCTTTCCCCACCGCCGTCATCCTCGGGCTTGACCCGAGGATCCAGTTGTCCGCCTGCACGACGGTCGGGGATGAGGGCGCTGCTGCGCTATCCTCGGGTCAAGCTCGAGGATGACGGCAGAAGAGCAGGGGCCCCGGCACGCCTAGCTGAACGCCAGAAAGATCACCGCCACCACGGTGACGTCGAGCAGGCGAGCGGCGAGGCTGAAAACGGCGGGCATGGCGCGATCCGAAGGCGGTGGAGCCTTGGCCTACGCAAGTCGGGCGCCAGTCGGCGTCAGATCTCGGTCTTGCGCGATCGTCCCGGCGACGGGCGTCGGTCGTGCCGCCCCGAATATTCCCGGCCCAGATAGGTGGTGCGCGCGGCGTCCAGCACCGGAACGCCGCCCTTCAGCCCGCGCTTCTGCCCCGACTGACCCAGCACCTGGGCGGCGAAGGCGGCGGGCGGCGGGGGCGGGGTGACGGCAGGCTTTGCCGGGGAGGCGGCAGGATCGGCCGCCTCTTGCGACGCCTCGGCTTCGGTCGGGACCAGGGCGCGCGCGCGCCGCCGCTCGCGATGGCGGCGGTCGCCTTCGCGGCGGTCGCCCACGACAGGGTCGTTCAGCGGCCCCGACGCGCCGATGGGACGGATTTCATCCGTCACCTCGGCCTCAGCCCTTGGACTGGGCGAGGCGGTCGATCTGAGCCCGCATCTCGTCCATCTGGCGGCGCATCTCGTCCAGCGCCGCGCCTTCCTTGGCCGGTTCAGCCTTGGGTTCGGCGGCGGGCGCTTCGGCCGCTTCGCCTTCCGGGCGGGCATGGGCGAAGCCGGGGAACATCCGCATGGCGCGCTCGAACATGGCCATGTTCTGGCGCACGGCCTCTTCCATCAGATTGCCGCCGGGCGCGGCGGCGAAGGCGCGCGTGAACTGGCCGCGCAGCTGCTCCTGCTGGCGCGTGAACGTATCCAGCGACATCTCCAGATAGGACGGCAGAACCCCCTGCATGGAGTTGCCGTAAAAGCCGATCAGCTGACGCAGGAACTGCACCGGCAGCAGGGCCTCGCCCCGGCTTTCTTCCTCGAAGATGATCTGGGTCAGGATCTGGCGCGTCAGATCGTCGTTGGTCTTGGCGTCATAGACGACGAATTCCACGCCCTCGCGCACCATGCGGGCCAGATCGTCCAGCGTTACATAGGCGCTGGTGGCGGTGTTGTAGAGCCGCCGATTCGCATACTTCTTGATGACGACCATGCCGTCACGGGTTTTTCCGCCCTCGGATTTCTTGTCGGTCACGCTTGTTCTCGCGATGTTGCAACGCCCAAGCATCCCGCATTGCGCGCGCGAAGGCGAGTCCCGTCTTTACTGCGGCGTTTCAGGCCTGGACCAGCACCACGCCGATCAGCACGGCGGCCCAGTGCACGCCCGCGCCGGTGACGACGAAGCCGTGCCAGATGGCGCGGCGGAACTTCACCTTCTGGCTGATGAAGACGAAGACCCCGGCCGTATAGATCAGCCCGCCTGCGACCAGCAGGCCCAGCGCCAGCGGGTGCACCGTCTCGATCATCGGCTTCAGCGCAAACACCGCCACCCAGCCGAACAGGACGTAGATCACGCTCCAGAAGGCGTCGGACAGGCGCGGCGCCAGCATCTTCACCCCCGCGCCCACGATGGCCATGGTCCACACCGCCAGGGTGAAGCCCACGGACCAGGCCCCCTCGAACCGCACGGCGGTGAAGGGGGTGTAGCTGCCCGCGATCATCAGGAAGATGGCCGCCTCGTCCAGCCGACGCAGCACGGGCCGCGCCGCGCACGGATGGGTCAGGTTGTAGACGGTCGAGGCCGCCAGCATGGCCACCAGGCACAGGGCGTAGATGGCGGTCGAAACCGCCGCGCCGACGCCCGCATAGACGCTGGCCAGCACCGCCAGCACCACCCCGCCCGCCGCCGCCAGCGCCAGACCCACGACATGCACCCACAGATCGGCCAGCCGCTCGGCCCGCGTCTGATAGTGTTCGATCATGTCCAGATCGTCGGGGGTGCAGATCCGGCGGGCGATAGCTTTCAGCAAGATCACGTCTCCTTCCCCTTCTGAAAGCACGGCGTGGGGCATCGTTCCCGGCGGATGCTGCGGCGCGGCGATGACGTTTTGCTGATTGCTGCATCGCAACAGGTGACGGGCGTCTGCGAATGCGGCACAACCTCGCGCAAAGAATTTCTCCAGGGAGTGAATAAAATGACCGACGTCGTCATCGTCTCCGCCGCCCGCACGCCGGTCGGCTCCTTCCTCGGCGCCCTGTCGACCCTTCCGGCCTCCAAGCTGGGCGAGGTCGCCATCAAGGCGGCGCTGGAACGCGCGGGCGTCGCGCCCGCCGATGTGGACGAGGTGATCCTGGGCCAGGTGCTGCAGGCGGGCGCGGGCCAGGGTCCGGCGCGTCAGGCCGCCATCGGCGCGGGCCTGGCCAATGAAACCCCGGCCTGGAGCCTGAACCAGCTGTGCGGCTCGGGCCTGCGCGCCGTGGCCCTGGCCTATCAGCAGATCGTGCAGGGCGACGCCAAGATCGTCGTCGCCGGCGGTCAGGAGAGCATGAGCCAGTCGCCGCACACGGCCCAGCTGCGCAACGGCCAGAAGATGGGCGAACTGGCCTTCAAGGACAGCATGCTTCAGGACGGCCTGATCGACGCCTTCCACGGCTATCACATGGGCCAGACGGCCGAGAACATCGCGAACAAATGGTCGATCGACCGCGCGTCTCAGGACGCCTTCGCCGTCGCCTCGCAGAACAAGGCCGAGGCCGCCCAGAAGGCCGGTAAGTTCGCCGACGAAATCGTCCCGGTCGTCATCTCGACCCGAAAGGGCGACGTGGTCGTGGATCAGGACGAATACATCCGCCACGGCGCCACCCTCGAGGCGATGGAGAAGCTGAAGCCCGCCTTCGTCAAGGACGGCACGGTGACGGCGGCCAACGCCTCGGGCATCAACGACGGCGCCGCCGCCCTGGTGTTGATGAGCGCCGATGAGGCCAAGGCGCGCGGGCTTGAGCCGCTGGCCCGCATCGCCTCGTGGGCCACGGCGGGCGTCGACCCGGCCATCATGGGCACGGGCCCGATCCCGGCTTCGAAGAAGGCGCTGGAGAAGGCGGGCTGGACCGTCGCCGATCTGGACCTGATCGAATCCAACGAAGCCTTTGCGGCCCAGTCGCTGTGCGTGGTCAAGGAGCTGGGTCTCGACCCGGCCAAGGTCAACGTCAACGGCGGCGCCATCGCCATCGGCCACCCGGTCGGCGCCTCGGGCGCGCGCGTCCTGACGACGCTGCTGCACGAGATGAAGCGTTCGGGCGCCAAGAAGGGTCTGGCCACCCTGTGCATCGGCGGCGGCATGGGCGTGGCCCTGTGCGTCGAGCGCTAAGCGCTCCAAGGGCCAAGCTGAAACAACAAAGGCCGGCGATCGATCGCCGGCCTTTTTTCCTCCGCCCCAAAATCCGCTCATCCCGGCGGACGCCGGGATCCAGTGCTTTGGCTTCAGGCTCTTCGTTCAAGGCTTGGCGGCTTCAAGAACACTAAAGATGGGCACATGTCGCTCTCACTGGATCCCAGCGGACGCCGGGACGAGCGGGAGGTGAGTGTTCAAAACCCCCGCCGCCAGCTGCCCAGCAGGGCGTAGCCGGTCGGGGCGCCCGCGCGGTGCTGCTCCTCGCGGCTCGCCACGGCCTCAAGCTGCAGCCAGGAGCCGCCGGGCAGGGCGTGCAGGCTGCGCACGCTGAAGTCGATTTGCCGCCCCGACGGCGCGGCCGAGAAGCGCCGCTCCGAGAAGGTCACCGGGTCGAAATAGTCCAGCGGCGCGTCGGCCAGATAGGCGCTGAACGTCCCATCCTCGATCCGCAGCGGCTGGGAAATCTCCCACGTCAGACTGCGGCAGCCCAGGGCCTTGGCGAAGGACCACGTCGGACAGGTCGACTGCAACGACGCCCGCCACGTCGAGCTGATCGCGGGGGCCGACAGCTGCAGGAACCGCCCCTCCAGTTCGGTGCGGCCGAACCCCGCCTCGCCCGACAGGGTGAGGCCGCGTCCCAGGTCGACGTGCGCCCCGACCGCCGCAAAGCGGGTGCGCGACGGCAGGGCGAAGTCCGACTGCGTCGGCAGATAGGCCCCCAGCGGTCCCATCCGCTCATCCAGCGCGCCCAGACTGAACGAAAGGCCGCCGTTCTCGGCGCGCCAGTCCATCCCGGCGCGGGCGTAGGTCGAGGCGTCGCGCTCGACCGGACGCAGGGGGGCGCGCCGGTCGCCGGACCCGCTCTCGGCGCTGAAGGTCAGGGCGCCGAACGACATCGCGCCGCGCAGGGCGTGGTCGGCCTGGCTCAGGGCCACGAAGCCGTCGCCGGAACCGCTGCGGAACGGCGAGCGCGCCCCGCCCTGACCCTGCCAGGCCGAGAAGGACAGCCGCCCGGCCTGAACGTCGAACAGGGCCTCGCTGCGCGCCTCATCGCCCAGCCACGGCGCGTCGAAGGGGGTGTAGCGGGCGACCACTGGCTCGGGCATGGCCACCGGCGTGGCCGCGGCCAGCGACAGCCGCGCTCCGCCCGGCGCATCCAGCGTCACCTGAGACTGCTGCATCGGCGTCGGGTTGCTGGGTTGGTAGCTGCGGCGCGGCGCGGGCCCGTAGGCGGCGCCCAGGTTCACGCGGAACAGCCGCTCGTATTCGTCGTGAGCGATGGTCGCCAGGGCGCCGGTGCGGCCCAGGGCGTCGCCGAACGGTCCGCCGACATAGGCGCCCGGCTCTACGGCGATGTTCATCGGCTGGCCGTTCGCCATCGGAGACGAGGTCGTCCCCACCGGCTGGAAGGCGCGGGCGATGTCCAGCGCGCCGCGCCCGAAGGTGATGTCCGTCCCTGTGTCGCCCAGGTCCGCCCCGGTCCGAAGCAGGATGTCCACCGCGTCGCGCCCGGTAAGATTGGGAAAGGCTTCCAGCAACAGGGCCATGGCGCCCGCCACGGCGGGAGAGGCGAAGGAGGTGCCGTTGACCCGCCAGCAGCTGTCGCCTTCGCAGCCGACGATGACGTCGACCCCCGGCGCGGTCAGATAGGCGCCCTGAGACACGCCGGCCTTGTTCGAGAAGCTGCCCAGCTGGCGTGCGCGGTCATGAGCGCCCACGACGATGATCGACCCGGCGAAGCGGGGATCGCTGGCGTAGCGGCCGGGCCATTCGGGATTGGCGCCGGCTTCGTTCCCGGCGGCGATGGCAAGGATGACGCCGGCGTTGACGGCGCGTTGCAGGGCGGCCTCGAACTGGACGCCCAGCGGCGTCTCGCCGCCGAGGGACAGGTTGATGATCTTAGCCCCGTTCTGCACGGCGTAGTCCAGGGACCGCACTAGGTCGGACGACCGGAAGCAGATCTTGTCTTCGGGATCCGTGCATTCGCTGACGTCGGCGCGGATCGACATGATGGTCGAGTTGAAGGCCACGCCGACGGTGCCGTAGTTGTTGAACGGCGCGGCGATGATGCTGGAGACATTGGTTCCGTGGTCGTCCGTGCCCTGCGGCTGGTTGCGGCCCGGAACCACGTCGGTGGACAGGGGCGAGATGTTCGCGCCGAGATCCTGGTGGTTCAGCTTGATGCCGCTGTCGACCACGGCGACGGTCACGCCGCGCCCGGTGGCGCCGCGCTGCCAGGCGCGGAAGGCGCCCGTGTCTCCCACGCCCCAGTTGCGCAGGTATTCGGACGACGTCGCTTCGGGGATCGCCGGAGGGGGCGGCGGCGGCGGTGGTGGTGGAGGAGGGGGCGGCGGCGGTGGCGGAGGAGGCGGGGGTGGTGTGGGCGTGACGATGCCGCCTCCTCCTCCTCCTCCTCCTCCTCCGCCGCAAGCCGCCAAGGGCAGGGCCAACAGGCCCAGAACGCTGATCGAAATCGCAAATCCGCGCAGGCGTTGAACAGACATGGTTCCCTCTCCCGAAACCTATTCAGCCATTAGGCCGGTTTCGGAGAGATTGACGAGCCTGTTTTCTTTGAACCCTGCGTCCGGAGGGCCGTGTCGTCAGTCGCGCAGCAGTTCGTTGACGCCGGTCTTGGCGCGGGTCTGGGCGTCGACGCGCTTGACGATGACGGCGCAGTACAGGCTGGGACCGCCGTTCGGATCGGGCAAGGCGCCCGGCACCACGACGGAATAGGCCGGCACCTCGCCGCGGAAGATCTCGCCCGTCGCCCGGTCGACGATCTTGGTCGAGGCCGACAGATAGACGCCCATGGCCAGGACCGCGCCTTCGCGGACGATGACGCCCTCGGCCACCTCGGCGCGGGCGCCGATGAAGCAGCCGTCCTCGATGATGGTCGGGTTGGCCTGCAGCGGCTCCAGCACGCCGCCGATGCCTGCGCCGCCCGACAGGTGGACGTTCTTGCCGATCTGGGCGCACGAGCCGACCGTGGCCCAGGCGTCGACCATCGAGCCTTCATCGACATAGGCGCCGATGTTCACGAAGGACGGCATCAGCACGACGTTCTTGCCGACATAGGCGCCGCGACGAACGATCGCGCCCGGCACCGAACGGAAGCCCGCCGCCTGATAGTCGGCGGCGTTCCAATCGCCGAACTTGTTGGGCACTTTGTCCCAGAAGGGGCCGACGGCGACCGGCTGATCGGCCGACAGCGGCAGGGTGGGGGCGTGGCCGGCGCGCATGATGACGTTGTCGTTCAGACGGAAGGACAGCAGCACCGCCTTCTTCAGCCACTGGTGCGTGCTCCACACGCCGTCGGCGCCGCGCGAGGCGACGCGCGCCTGGCCGGAGTCCAGCAGGGCCAGGGCGGTGTCGACGGCGTCGCGCACCTCGCCGCGCGTGGCGGCCGAGATCTCGGCGCGGGCTTCCCAGGCGGCCTCGATGACGGATTCCAGGTGGGTCAGGTCGGTCATTGCGGATCTCCGTCCAGCATGGCGGTGGTCAGGAAGGGGCCCAGGGAGGCGGCCCGGTGTTGGATGTGGTCGCCCTCGGCGGTGAAGGCCTTGGTTCCGACCAGGACGGTGGTCATGCCCAGGTCGCGCGCCGGTTCCAGGTTCTTGGGCGTGTCCTCGAAGAAGCAGGCCGTGGCCGGGTCGACGCCGAAGCGCGCCAGCATCTTGTGGAAGGTGCGCGGGTTCGGCTTGGGGATCAGGTCGGCGTCTTCCAGCGCGAACACCCCGTCGAAGAAGGGCGTCAGCTCCAGCTTCTCCATCACCCGCTGGGCGTGGCCGGCCGAGCCGTTGGTGAAGATCAAGCGCGGACCCTGCAGCCGCTCCAGCGCCGCGTGCAGGCCCGGATCGGGCGCCAGCACGTCCAGCGGCACGTCATGCACCTCGGCCAGGAAGTGATGCGGGTCGATCTCATAGTGCATCATCAGCCCGGCCAGGGAGGTGCCGTAGTCGTGCAGATAGCCGCGCTGCACCGACAGGGCCTCGGCCGATTCTAGGCCGGATGTCCGCACGACGTACTGGTTGATGCGCTGCTCCACCTGACGCAGGAACTGCGTCTCCGGCGGGTACAGGGTGTTGTCCAGATCGAAGACCCAGGACCGCACATGGCGCAGGTCCGCGCCGATCTCGGTAGGCGCGGTTTCAGGCGCCGTGTTCGACGCCGAACCCGTCACTTCCGCCTGACCAGGGTGCCGGCGCCGTGCTCGGTGAACAGCTCGACCAGCATGGCGTGCGGGCGGCGCCCGTCCAGGATGACCACGGCCTCGACGCCCGCGCGGATGGCGGCCATGGCCGTCTCCAGCTTGGGGATCATGCCGCCGGTGGCGACGCCGTCGTCGATCAGGCCCTGCGCCTCGTCCAGCGTCATCTGGCGGATGATCTCGCCGTCGGCGCCCTTGACTCCCGGCACGTCGGTCAGCAGCAGCATCCGCTTGGCGTGCAGGGCTCCTGCGACGGCCCCGGCGACGGTGTCGGCGTTGACGTTATAGGTCTGGCCGTCCTCGGCCACGCCGATGGGGGCGATGACCGGCACCCAGTCCTCGGTCTCCGAGGCGATCAGGCCCTTGATCAGCTTGGGATCGACCTTGGTCGGTTCGCCGACGAAGCCCAGGTCGACCTCGTGCTCGATCATGCTGTCGGGGTCGCGCTTGGTGCGCTTGGTCTTTTCAACCGTCAGCAGGCCGGCGTCTTTGCCTGACAGGCCGACGCCGCGCACGTCGGCTTCCTTGCCGGCGACGGTGATCCAGTGGGCGATCTCTTTGTTGACCGCGCCGGACAGGACCATCTCGGCCACCGACATGGTGTCCTTGTCCGTCACGCGCAGGCCGTCGACGAAGGCCGACTTCACGCCCGCCTTGTCCAGCATGGCGCTGATCTGCGGGCCGCCGCCGTGGACCACCACGGGGTTCACGCCCATCAGCTTCAGCAGCACCACGTCCGCAGCGAACTGCTTCGCCACAGCGCTCTCGCCCATGGCGTGGCCGCCGTATTTGATGACCACGGTCTCGCGGTCATAAACCTGGATATAGGGCAGGGCCTCGGCGAGCGTCTTCGCCGTTTCCCAGCCGCGTTCCTCGGATTGCCGATCAGTCTCTATCATCGTGCGCGCTCGATAGCCCCAAGGGCGGCGGGAGTCACGGGCGAAGGTGGGGTGTTGGATTCAGAGGACTGCTCCCCCGCCTTTTTCATTGCTCCATTGTTCAGGTTTACGGCGTACCCTGCGTGCATGACGTTTTATCCCGTTATCATGTGCGGCGGCGCCGGAACCCGCTTGTGGCCGGCGTCGCGACCGTCGCGGCCCAAGCAGTTCATTCCCTTGGCCGGCAACCGCTCGCTGTTCCAAGAGACCGCATTGCGCGTCGTCACTTTGATCCAGGGCGGTGGGCGCATTCTCGTCGTCGGCGGCGCGGCGCATCGCGGCGCCATTCTTGATCAGCTCCATGAGGTCGGCGTCGAGGCCCAGATCCTGCTGGAGCCGGAGGCGCGGGATTCCGCTCCGGCGATGGCTGCGGCTGCGGCCTGGACCCACGCGCATGACCCCCTGGGGATCAATGTCTTTGTCGCCTCCGACCACCATATCCCGGACGCCGAAGCTTTTCGTTCGGCGGTGCGTCAGGCGGCGATCCTCGCACAGGAAGGCCACATCGTCACGCTGGGCGTGGAGCCGTCCGAACCGTCGGAAGCCTATGGCTATATTCGCGCAAAAGGGGCGGCCCTCGGTCCGGTTGAAGCGTTTGTCGAAAAGCCCGACCGTCGGACGGCCGAAACCTATATTGAGCGCGGATATCTCTGGAATAGCGGTAATTTCATCGCCTCGGCGGAAACGTTTCTCGCTGAGTTGTCAAAGCACTCTCCCGGCGCCGAGGCGGCGGCCCGCGCCGCGGTCAGCGAAGCGCCGCCTAACGCCGTGACGTTGCTGGGGCCCTCGTTCCGCGAAGCGCCTCGTGTCTCGATCGACTACGCTCTCATGGAGAAGACCCGTAACGCCTGGGTTCTTCCGGTCGATTTCGCCTGGTCTGATCTGGGATCCTGGGACGCTGTCTCTGCGACAGGGGAAGGGGAAATCGGCGGGCATATCTTTGAGGATGCCGAAGGCTGCATGGCGCGTGCGTCGGACGGCATGATCGTGGCGGCTCTGGGGGTGCGCAATCTTGCCATCGTAGCGGAGCGTGATGCTGTTCTCGTTTGCGACCTGTCCAGAGCTCAGGATGTAAAGAAGGTCGTCGAGCGCATTCGCCTGTCCTCTCCACACCATGTTGATTTCCCGCAAGCGCGGCAGGACAGCCTGCTGGAAGGCATGGAGCGGCTCCGGGATTGGTTGCGGTTGCGCGCCCTTCCGGTGTGGTCGGCCATCGGGCAGTCTGAGAACGGTGCGTTTGCAGAGTTGGTGAGCCTTGAGGCTCGACCTCTCGCCGTTGCGACCAGCCTTGTTACGCAGGCGCGACAAGTGACGGTATTCGTTCAGGCTGGCCGGCTGGGTTGGCGGGGGCCGTGGCGCAGGAATGTCGAAGCTGGTTTGGCCTATCTTGACGCGACCATGCTTTGTTCTCGTGAAGAGGGAGACGAATGCGCGAGCTCGGATGACCCTGTCATCGAAGGAGCCGCGCTTTTGCTCGCCTGGGCTGCTGTTCAGCACCTGGACGGCGTAGAGGATGACTATGAGTCGCGGTCGATTGATCTCATGGAACGCTTGCTTCGCGACGGGGCGGCCGAGGGGGCGTTCGACCGGATTGCAGGAATTTTTGAGGCGGCTCTTGCTTGGGCGGACGTCGGCTCGGATCCGTCATGGCGCGACACGGCTGATACGCTAGCTGCGACGGCGATAGAAAGGCTGCTGGAACCCGGAGAGGCCCTGCGGTTGTCTGATGAGGGGAGAGGGCTTAGCCCAGGCGTGGGCTTCGAGTGGGCGTCGCTGTTGGCGGTTCATGGCGGTGGCGGCTCGGTAGCGTCCAGGGCGGCGGCGGGGCTGCTCTATACTCACGCACGAGAAAGCGTCGATCTCCGCTCTGGATTCGTGCTTGACGCCAAGAGCCAGCAGAACGGCGCCGGCGCGCGGCGCGCGTATCGCGACTCTCAACTACTGTGGCTGAAAGCCGCGCTTGTCATGGGGAACTCGCCTGGCTCCGAGGACGGAGAAGAGCGTGGGGATGATGCTAGGCAGGCTCTTCACGCCGTTTTCCAGTATCTTACTGACCACGGGCTTTGGCGTGACGTGCGCTTGGAGGATGGGCGTTTTATTGGTGAGGCGGTTTCCGCGCGGTCTCTACGTCTTTTACATTCGGCTTTCGAACAGGCAGTTCGCATTTTATCTTCGAGAACAGTCGGGAAGTTGCAGTTAGGTCTTCATTAACGTCCTGTAGCTTTCTGAGCACGCCTGTGTTGCGGAAGGCGATTTATGCGCGTTTCGTGCTCGACCCGCTAAGGTGACGCTGGTAAGGGTCGCCTCAGGCGGTGACTGAATATCGCCCACCTATCAATAAACCTCGGAGGGCCGCATCCTATGCGTGTCAAGAGTTTGATCCTGGCGTCGAGCGCGGCGGCCGCCCTGGCCCTGTCGGCCGGCGCTGCTTCGGCTGAGCCGGACGGCTGGTACGGCGCGATTGACGCCGGCTACCACATCATCGACGACATCAACACGGAAGCCTCGGCGACCGGTCACAACTGGAACTGGGAAGTGAACGACGGCTGGGCGGCTTTTGCTCGTCTGGGCTACCGCTTCAACCCGAACTGGCGTGTTGAACTCGAGGGCGGCTACCGCTCGGGCGACATCGGCAAGGTGCGCGCCGTCTCGGGCCCGCAAGGCCTGTGCAACCTGACGCCGGCCACCGGCCCGTGCCACTCGCCGGAAGGCGACATCACGTCGACGACGCTGATGGCCAACGTGCTGTACGACTTCGGTTCGCCGGAATGGACCATCCGTCCGTTCGTCGGCCTGGGCGTCGGTGTGAACCGCGTCAACGTCGACACTGTCGGCCGCCTGCGCCAGACGCCGGGCGTGGCCTTCGCGGCTGACGACACCTCGACCAAGTTCGCCGCTCAGGCTCTGGCCGGCCTGGCCTGGTCGATTTCGGACCGCGCCAACGTCGACCTGACCTATCGTTACCTGACGGGCGACGCTGAGTTCGAAACCCGCACCTCGGGTACGGGCGCCATTCCGTTCGGTTCGATGTCGGGCGACTACGACCAGTCGCACACCGTGACGCTGGGCCTGCGCTATGCGTTCGGCGCCGAGCCGGCCGCTCCGCCGCCGCCGCCCCCGCCGCCGCCGCCCCCGCCGCCGCCTCCCCCGCCGCCCCCGCCGCCGCCTCCGCCGCCTCCGGCCAAGCCGGCTGCGCGTCAGTTCGTGGTCTACTTCGACTTCGACCGTTCGGACCTGACGGCGGAAGCCCGCTCGGTGGTGACGCAAGCCGCCAACTACGCCAAGTCGGGCGCTCCGACCCGCGTGCTGGTCGTCGGCCACACCGACACCTCGGGCAACGCGGCCTACAACCAGGGCCTGTCGAACCGCCGTGCGCGCACCGTGGCTGACGCCCTGGTCGCTCAAGGCGTCAACGGCGGCGTGATCTCCCTGGACGGCAAGGGCGAGACCCAGCCGGCCAAGGCCACCGGCGACGGCGTGCGTGAGCCGCTGAACCGCCGCGCCACCGTCGACATCAACTTCTAAGGCTCAACGGGGCTGGTTCATTCCAGCCCCCGCGACCTGAGAAGCGTCGATACGATCAAGGACGGTCAGCCCATTCGGGCCGGCCGTCCTTTTTCTTTGCCCGCAAGTCGCCGTTGCTGGCGCCGGTCCGCATCGACGGCTATTTCCTGCAGGACGATTCCAAGAGGAGTGCATGATGCGCGTCGCCATGATCGGAACGGGCTATGTCGGCCTGGTGTCTGGGGCCTGTTTCGCCGACTTCGGCCATACGGTGGTCTGCGTCGACAAGGACGTCTCCAAGATCGATCGTCTGCACCAGAATATCATGCCCATCTATGAGCCGGGCCTGGACGAGTTGGTGGCGACGAATGTCAAGGGCGGGCGCCTGTCCTTCGCCACCGACGGCGCCGAAGCCATTCGTGCAGCCGACGCCGTCTTCATCGCCGTAGGCACCCCTTCGCGTCGCGGCGACGGCCATGCGGATCTGTCCTACGTCTATGCGGCGGCCGAGGAGATCGCGGATCTGATGGACGGCTTCACCGTCGTGGTGACCAAGTCCACCGTCCCTGTCGGCACCGGCGACGAGATTGAGCGTATCATTCGCGAGCGCCGCCCCGACGCTGATTTCGCCGTCGTTTCCAACCCCGAATTCCTGCGCGAAGGCGCCGCCATCGGCGACTTCAAGCGCCCGGACCGTGTCGTCGTGGGCACGACGGACGAACGCGCCCGCGCCGTCATGGCCGAGTTGTATCGACCGTTGAACCTGAACGAAACGCCGATCATGTTCACCGGTCGTCGCACGTCCGAACTGATCAAGTATGCGGCCAACGCCTTCCTGGCGATGAAGATCACCTTCATCAACGAGATCGCCGATCTGTGCGAGGCCGTCGGCGCCGACGTGCAGCAGGTCGCGCGCGGCATCGGTCTGGACAACCGCATCGGTTCGAAATTCCTGCATGCGGGGCCGGGCTATGGCGGGTCGTGCTTCCCGAAAGACACCCTGGCGCTGGTGCGTACGGCGACGGACGCCGGCTCGCCCGTGCGGCTGATCGAAACCACGGTGGCGATCAACGACGCGCGCAAGAAGGCCATGGCCGATCGCGTGGCCGAGGCGCTGGGGGGCGATCTGAAGGGCAAGACGGTGGCCCTGCTGGGGCTGACGTTCAAGCCGAACACGGACGACATGCGCGACGCCCCGTCGCTGGACGTGGCGCCGGCCTTGATCGCACGCGGCGCGACAGTTCAGGCGTTTGATCCCGAGGGCATGGAGGAAGCCGCCAGGCTTCTGGACGGAGTCAGCTTCAAGGACGGCCCCTATGACGCGGTCGAGGGCGCCGATGCGGCTGTGATCTTGACCGAGTGGAACCAGTTCCGCGCACTGGACCTGGACCGCGTGAAGCTGCTGCTCAAGCAGCCGATCCTGGTCGATCTGCGAAACGTCTATCGTCCGGATGACATGAGGGCGCGGGGGTTCCGCTACTTCTCCATCGGTCGCCCCGTGGATGCGGCGTAACTAGAGCAGCAGCAGACGGCCGGCGGTGATGACCACGGCGGCGACCACGACGGCCGACGCCGCTGCGATCCCGACCAGTTTCATCGCTCGGCCCAGGCCGTCGTCTTCCATCCGAATCTCCTGCGCGGACAGGAGGCCGACAGTCCGCCCCGCAAGGCAAGAGGGGTGGGGCGTAAAGCTGTGCTGTTTCTCGCCCGCAGTCGCCGGGCATTAAAAAAGGGGCGGCGCCGAACGGGCCGCCCCTTCTTCGTGTTCTGGTTTCGCCGATCAGCCCGTGAAGGGGCGGATCAGGATTTCGACGCGACGGTTCTGGGCCTTGCCTTCCGGGGTGGCGTTGGAGCCGATCGGCGCGCGGGCGCTCATGCCGGCGACATAGATGCGCTCGCGCATCACGCCGCGGTTGATCAGGTGCGAGGCGACCGAGGCGGCGCGGCGCTCCGACAGCGGCTGGTTGATGGCGTCGCCGCCCGAGGAATCGGTGTGGCCGATCACGTCCACCATGGAGCGGTCGTACTGGCTGATCACGCGGGCCACGTCGTCCAGCACCGGCAGGAAGCGCGGGTCCAGGTCCGATTGGTTGGTGGCGAAGGTCACGTCCGACGGCATCCGTAGGACCAGGTTGTCGCCCTGACGGGCCACGCCGACGCCGGTGCCCGACAGTTCGGCTTCCAGGGCGCGCTGCTGGCCGTCCATGTACTGGCCGACGCCGGCGCCGGCCAGGGCGCCGATGCCCGCGCCGATCAGGGCGTTCTTGCGGCCCTGCTCGCCGCTGGAGGTGTTGGTCAGATAACCCAGCAGGGCGCCGCCCAGGGCGCCGGCGACGGCGCCGGTGCCGGTGTTGTTGCGGCGCGGCGTGGAGCTGTAGGGGTCGGTCGTGGTGCAGGCGGCGGCGCCCAGAAGGGCGGCGATGCTCAGGCCGGCGACGGCGATCTTGGCGCGCATGGAAAATCCTTTCGATAGCGACCTCTGGTCGCGTGAACGCTTGCCTCACAGTTAAGGTTTCAATGTGTATGGACCATGAACGTCGGCGGGCGTCGCCTGCCGTTGACCTCCAGAGCCTGTCCCCCCATCTGTAACAGCGGCCGGGCGCTTCGCCGATCACGGGGGGCGCCGGACGGCCGAGGTCGCTTCACTGCGAGGGCCCCATGACTGCACGCACCCTGCTGTTCGACAGCCCCTTCCTGTTGGGCTTCGACCATACGCGCGCCCTGATCGACCGGGCGGCCAAGGCGGCGGCCGAGTCCTACCCGCCCTATAACGTCGAGCAACTCGGCGATGCGGCGGTGCGCATCACCCTGGCCGTGGCGGGCTTCACGCCCGAAGAGCTGTCGGTCACGGTCGAAGGGCGCCAGCTCACCATCACCGGCAAGCGCGAGGACGCCGGGCGCGACCCCCAGGCCTTCCTGCATCGCGGCATCGCGGCGCGCGGCTTCGTCCGCAACTTCGTCCTGGCCGACGGGCTGGAGATCGCGGGCGCCCGGCTGGAGCACGGCCTGCTGCACGTCGAACTGGTCCGTCCGGAACAGGAACGCAGCGTGCGGCGCATTCCCATCACGACGGGCTGAACGCCCGTCGAACCGCCTGGCTTTCCAGGCGTTTAGTCAAGCGTAAGGAGGCGGTCTTATGACGCCCAACATGAATACGAAGGACTTCGCCGATTTCGGCGCCCCGGACCTGGTCTATGTCCGCGCGATCCGCGCCTCCGACGTGCTGGAGGACGCTCGGGTCGAGACGGCCGCCGATGTCGAGATCGACCCCGATCAGATCCTCTACGCCGTGCACGGCGCCGACGGCGAGCGTCTGGCCGTCATGCTGGATCGCGAGACCGCCTTCGCGGCCGCCGTGGCGCATGACCTGGAGCCGATGTCGGTCCATTAGGCGTCTTGAAAGCCGAATGAAGACGTAAGGAAGACCGCTCAGGCGGCGGTCTTCGACATATCCTTGACGAACAGGGCGCGGATAGCGTCCACGGTCCGCGCCTGGCGCAGTTGTTCGCGCAGTTCCGGCGAGCGCAGGGCGCGCGACACGGCAGCCAGCGCCCGCAGATGTTCGGCTCCGGCGTCCAGGGGGGCGAACAGGGCGAACAGCAGATCGACGGGACGATCGTCCAGCGATTCATAGGCTATCGGCGCGTCCAGGCGGACGAAGACCGCACAGACCTGATCCAGACCCTTGATGCGGGCGTGCGGTACGGCGACGCCCGAGCCCAGGCCGGTCGAGCCCAGGGCTTCGCGTTCCAGCAAGGCTTCCAACGTGCGGTCTGCGTCCATGCCGGTCGCGCCGGCAAAGGCTTCCGCCACGGCGTGCAGAGCCTGGCGCTTGGATGACGCGCCGCCTCGCAGGACAATCCCGTCCGGCGACAGCAAATCAGCGATGTCCATGACTACCCCGAAAACGGTACCCGACATGTGCGGAAGGGCGAGGGCCTTCTAGCGCCTTCGCCCCTCCAGAGGAAGTCTTTCAGCCGACTCGTTTGGCGGCGCCGTTCACCGTACGCTCGGGGTCGATCCAGCCGACGTTGCCGTCGGGCCGGCGATAGACCACGGCTAGGCCGCCATGCGCGGCGTTGCGGAACATCACCAGCGGATAGCCGGTCATGTCCAGTTCGGCCACGGCGCGACCGACCGTCAGGGTGCGGATCTCGGCCTGAGTCTCGGCGATCACCATGCCGACGGGCGGAGGCTCGTCGGGGCGGCCCGCGTCGCCGAATTCCTCATCCTCGACCGTGTCAGGGTCGCGGAAAATGGTCAGGGCGGCGACTTCGCGCGCAGCGTTTTCGGTCTTCTCGGGGGACAGGCCCTTGGGACCGGCGTGGTGATCCTTCAGGCGGCGCTTGTAGCGGCGCACGCGCTTCTCAAGCTTGTCCAGACTGTCGGCGAAGGCGGCCTGGGCGTCGCCGCCGAAGCCGGTCGTCACCAGCGACTGGCCCGACGCCAGACGCACCCAGCAATCGACGCGGAAGCCGTGGCGATCCTTGGACACCACGACCTCGGCATCCTGGGCGCCGCGGGCGAAATATTTGCCGATGCCCTCTTCGAGTTCCTGGGAGATGCGCGAGCCTAGCGCTTCGCCGACATCCACTTGCTTGCCGCTGACTTGAATCTGCATAGGCATAGAACGCGACGGACCGTGTTTGGTGTCAACGCCGATCACCGATTTGTGGTGACGCTTGGCGGTGGCGTGATCAGGCGCTCTTGAGCCGACGACGTCGCTGGATCGACGAGGGAATTTTCAAGGCTTCCCGGTACTTGGCGACCGTGCGTCGCGCGATGTCGA
Source organism: Brevundimonas phoenicis (assembly GCF_047237745.1). Taxonomy (NCBI): domain Bacteria; kingdom Pseudomonadati; phylum Pseudomonadota; class Alphaproteobacteria; order Caulobacterales; family Caulobacteraceae; genus Brevundimonas; species Brevundimonas phoenicis. The sequence continues at coordinate 3,162,136 of NZ_JBDFLN010000001.1, read as the reverse complement.
TACCGGCCTCGTTCAGGATCTCGACGATGCGGTCGTCGCTCAGCACTTCGTTCCCGCAATCCTCGTCGTCGATCATGGTCTTGATTCTCTGGCGCACGGCTTCGGCCGAATGGGCCGCGCCGCCGTCGCTGGACTGGATGGCGGCGGTGAAGAAGAACTTCAGCTCGAACACCCCGCGCGGGGTGGAGACGTATTTGTTCGAGGTCACACGGCTGACCGTCGATTCGTGCATCTCGATGGCCTCGGCCACCGTTTTGAGGGTCAGGGGGCGCAAGAACTCGACGCCGAAGGCCAGGAAGGCGTCCTGCTGACGCACGATCTCGGACGCCACCTTCATGATGGTGCGGGCGCGCTGGTCCAGCGACTTGACCAGCCAGCTGGCCTGGGCGGCGCAGTCGGCGACGAAGGTCTTCTCCGTGTCCGAGCGCGCGCCCGCCGCCACCACGGCGTGATAGCGCTTGTCGACCAGCAGGCGGGGCAGGGTGTCGGTATTCAGCTCGATCCGCCAGCCGCCCGCCGGGTCGGGACGCACATGAACGTCGGGCACGACCGTCTGGGCCGGTTCGCCGCCGAAGCCGGCGCCGGGGCGCGGCGTCAGGGCCTTCAGCTCGGCGATCATCTCGACCAGATCCTCGGCGTCGACGCCGCACACCTTGCGCAGGGCCGCCAGGTCGCGCCGCGCCAGCAGCTCCAGATGGTCCAGCAGGGCGCCCATGGCCGGGTCGAAGCGGTTGCGCTCGATCAGCTGCAGCTTCAGGCATTCGGGAATGGAGCGGGCCATGACGCCGGTCGGCTCGAAGCCGTGACAGACGGCCAGCACGGCCTCGATGCGGGCCTCGTCCACGCTCAGCCGTTCGGCGATCTCGCCCAGGTCGGCGCGCAGATAGCCGCCCTCGTCCGTGGCGTCGATGAGGGTCAGGGCGATGGCGTGGTCGGCGGGGCTGAAGCCGGCCGCCGAGGCCTGGGTCTGCAGATGCTCCCACAGGGTCTCGTCGCGCTGGTCTGGGCGCTCGCGCTCCTCGCCGTCTGCCAGACCGCCGCCCGAGCCGGCGCGGGACCAGTCGGTCAGGCCGGGCTGGTCGGTCGCCTGATCGCCCTGGCGGTCGCTGACGCGCTCGCCGGGGGCGGCGTCGCCGTACAGATCGTCGGCGCCGGCGTCCAGGCTCTGGGCGTGGGCGTCCGAGCCTTCGTCAAAGCGCATCTCGCCGTCGTCGCGGTCGGCGGGGGCGGCGTCATTGGCGGCTTCAGGCGCGGTCTCGCCTTCGTCCCGTTGCAACAGCGGATTGCGCTCCAGCTCGCCCTCGACGAAAGCCTCAAGCTCAAGGTTCGACAGTTGCAGCAGCTTGATCGCCTGCTGCAACTGGGGCGTGATGACCAGCCCCTGCCCCTGCCTGACCTCCAGCCTCTGACCGATCACGTCGTTTCCACCCCGCACGCAGGCGCTGTTGGCCCGCTTCTTGCTGGGATCATGGATCGGAAGCCGTTAACGCGAGGCGAACAGCCGCCGTGTCAGGCTGTCTGGGCGTCAGGCGTACATTTCGCCCAGATAGACGCGGCGCACCTCGGCGTCGGCGACGGCCTCGTCGGCCGTGCCCTCGAACAGCAGCGAGCCGGACGAAATGATCGAGACGCGGTCGATGATGTCCAGCGTCTCGCGCACATTGTGGTCGGTGATCAGCACGCCGATGCCCTGGCTGGACAGATAGCGGATCACCTGGCGGATATCGGCGATGGCCAGGGGGTCGATGCCCGCGAACGGCTCGTCCAACAGCATGAAGCTGGGCCGCGCGGCCAGGGCGCGGGCGATCTCGACGCGGCGCCGCTCGCCGCCCGACAGGCCGGTGGCGGGGGCGTGCCGCAGGTGGTCGATGCGCAGCTCTTCCAGCAGGCGGGAGGTCTCGTCCCGCACGCCGGCGGCGGTCTTCTCGCGCAGTTCGACCACGGCCTTGACGTTCTGCTCGACCGTCATGCCGCGGAAGATGGAGGCTTCCTGCGCCAGATAGCCCAGACCCATGCGCGCGCGCTGATACATGGGCTGCTGGGTGATGTCCTCATTGTCCAGCCAGATCGAGCCGCTGTCGGCGGGGATCAGTCCGGTGATCATGTAGAAGCAGGTCGTCTTGCCCGCTCCGTTGGGGCCCAGCAGGCCGCAGACCTCGCCGCGCTGGACGTTCAGGGAGACGTCGCGCACCACCTGCCGCTGGCCGAAGCTGCGGGCGATGTGTTCGACGCGCAGACCCGTGGGCCGTGCGTCCTCGACCGCCGGCGTCGCCGTTTCGGCGGCCGGTTCGTCCCGGTTCAGTGCGGAAAGTTCCTTGCGCGCCACGCGGGGTCAGTTCCCTTGCGGATAGAAGACGCCCTGGACGCGGCCGTTGCCGCCCTCGATGCGCGCGGTCTCGGTGCGGACGTTATAGACGAGGCGGTTGCCGGTCAGAACGCTCTTGCCCTGGGTCAGGATGACGTCGCCGGTCACCACGACGTTGCCGTCGTTCAGCGTATAGACCGCCCGGTCGCCCTTCATGCTCTGATCGGGAGTGACGAAATAGACGCTTCCCGTCGCCTCGATCCGGTTCAGGTCGCCGTTGGCGGTGAAGCCGCGAATGGCGTCGGCCCGCAAGCGGTTTCCGCCCTGCGTCACCTCGGCCCGTCCGCGCAGCGAGAAGCCGTCAGGCGTGTATTCGCCGCTGTCGGCGCCGTACTGGACCGGCTGGCGGCTGGCGTCGGCGCGGTTGGCGGACGTGTTCTGGGCGCCCGAAACGGCGGGCAGGGCCAGGGCCGTCAGCAGGACGGCGCCTGCGATCGTCAATTTGGACTTGGACATGTTCATCTGTCGGCTCCGGCGGGATTGATGGTCCCGCGCACCTTGTTTTCGCCCTGGCCGTTGAAGACGACCCGCTGGCCCTGATCATAGATCGCATAAGACGAAGCATCGATGCTTCCAAGGGGGCCGCGACCCTGCACGCCCTTGTCGCCGGTCACCACGCCGGTTTCGGTGTCCACCACGGCTTCGGGCGTGACCAGAGTCCAGCCCGAACCGCCGTCGGAAATTTTCACATTGGGGCCGATGACCACCTTGCGCTGGGTCTCGACATAGGTGCCGCCGTCGGCGGTCAGCTCGGTCGTCTTGCGCGCGCCCAGATTCAGCCGCAGCAGGGGGCCGACCAGGCGGAAATGACCCGTGGCCGGATCGCGCACCGCGCCCTGGGCGCCGATGACGAAGGAGCGGCCTTGGGCGTCCTGGCCGTGGAACATGGGGTTGTCCAGGCGGATCTCGCGGCTTTCGCTGGCCTTGCGTTCCACGCCGGACATGACGGTGCGGAACACGGTCCAGGTCAGGGCGCCCCCCGCCAGCATCAGGATGACGATGGGCAGGATGCGGCGGTACAGCTTCACCTGACGCGAGCGCGTGCGCCAACGTTCGCCGGCGCGGGCGATGCGGGCCTCGTCGGCGCGCTTCTGCTCGTCCTGGGCGTGCTGATCGCTCATCCGCGTTTCGGGTCCGTCCTCAGGCGTGGGCGAAGATGTCGATCTCGTCCCAACCGGCCAGGTCGAGGCGCGAACGCACGGGGAGGAAGTCGAAGCAGGCCTGGGCCAGCTCCATGCGGCCCTCGCGGACCAACATTTCGTTCAGCCGGTTCTTGATGGCGTGCAGATACAGCACGTCAGAGGCGGCGTAATCCATCTGCGCCTGGCTCAGTTCCGCGGCGCCCCAGTCCGAGCTCTGCTGCGCCTTGGACATGTCGACCCCGGCCAGTTCGCGCGCCACGTCTTTCAGGCCGTGGCGGTCGGTATAGGTGCGCGCCAGCTTGGAGGCGATCTTGGTGCAATAGACCGGCCGCGTCTCGACGCCCAGGTGCAGGTCGAACATGCCGATGTCGAAGCGGCCGAAGTGGAAGATCTTCAGCACCTTCGGATCGGTCAGCAGCCGCTTCAGGTTGGGGCAGTCATAGGCCGGACGGTTCAGGCGCACGACGTGGGCGTTCCCGTCGCCCGACGACAACTGCACCACGCACAGCGGATCGCGACGGAAGCGCAGGCCCATCGTCTCGGAATCGATCGCCACCTCAGGGCCCAGGTCGAGGCCGTCCGGCAGGTCGCCTTCGTGGAAATAAACTGTCATGCGCAGAAACTCGTTCGTCGTTCAGGCCGTAACATAGACGAACCGCGCGCTATCGCTAGGACGCAGGCTCGACCTTTGCTGTCGCGGCCGTCGGGAAGGGGAAGCAAGGGCCGGAATGACAAACGGCGCCGCATCCGATCGGATACAGCGCCGCTTGAGAAATGGTGCCCAGGAGAGGACTCGAACCTCCACGGCCGTTAAGCCACTGGCACCTGAAGCCAGCGCGTCTACCAATTCCGCCACCTGGGCCCGGTGGGTCGCCCCGCCGAGGGCCGGACTAATAGGGGGGAGCCTCGGGGCGGTCAACAGGCTTTTTTCCGATTCCTGAAAAAACTGCACCGTTGACCAAAAGCTCCGAGAAATCCGCGCTCTATCAGGCCAGCCAGACCATCATCCGCGTATCGGCGCTTTCGCCCCGCGCGCGGCTGAAGGCCGGACGGGTCTCGCCGGTGTAGAGGAAGCCCGCCTTCTCCAGCACCCGGCCCGAGGCGGGATTGTCGGCGAAGTGGCCGGCCATCAGGGCGCGGCGCTTCCAGCGCGTCGAGGCCCAGACCAGGGCGCCTTCCAGCGCCTCGGTGGCGTAGCCCCGGCCCCAGAACTCCCGCCCGATCCAGTAGCCGGCCTCGGGCACGGCGTCGGTGTTCTGGAACATGCCGATGACGCCCACGGGGCCGTGGTCCTCGTGCTCGATCAGGAAGGTGTTGGCCCGCTTCGGATCCTGGGACGCCACCTGCAGGACGAAGTCCTCGGCGTCGTCGACGCGGAAGGGGTGGGGCATCCGCTGGGTCATGCGGGCGATGTCGTGGTCGTTGGCCAGGGCCGCGATCCGCGTCACGTCCTGGGCGCCGGGCGCGCGCAGCAGCAGACGCCGCGTCTCGACGACGGGAGAGGTTTCGATCACGCACATGGTTCGGCCTCGATGTCTTCGGCGCCGCCTCCTTGGAGGGCTCGGGCGGCATTCGAGGCGGGGAAACGCAAACGGGGAGCCTGGTGATCCAGACTCCCCGCGGAAAATTTTCCCTTGGTCCGGATCGGCTGCTGTCGAGAGCAACGCGATCCGGGGAAATACTGTCCTGGCTTCGCGTTACTCGGCGGCCATCGCCTGGGCGTCGTCGTTGGCCGGGAGAATCGACACGTAACAACGGCCGCCACGTTTGGTGGTGAACTGCACCGCGCCGGTCACAGTGGCGAACAGGGTGTGGTCGCGGCCCAGGCCCACGTTGGCGCCCGGGTGGAACTTGGTGCCGCGCTGACGCACGAGGATGTTGCCGGCCAGCACGCGCTCGCCGCCGAACTTCTTCACGCCAAGGCGCTTCGACTCTGAGTCGCGACCGTTACGCGACGAACCGCCAGATTTCTTGTGAGCCATCTTGCTGCTCCTCTTCTTAGCGCGCTACCGGCCGTTCGGCCTGCTTGAGCGCACTGCTTAATCGTAACTGGCGCTGGTCCAGCGCCGGTGAAAATCTTAGGCTTCGGCGCCTTCGGCGGCGTCAGCCTTGGCGGCCTTCTTGGCCGGAGCCTTCTTGGCCTTGGGGGCTTCGGCTTCGACAGCCTCGACGCGCGGGGCCAGGCCGCGAGCGCGGGCGTTGATCTCGGCCTTGGTCATCAGGTCGACCGTGCCGTCCCACTTGGCCTTCTCGCCGGCGCCTTCGATGCCGGTGATGCGCAGGACCGATTCCATCTGGCGATGGCCGTTCGTGCGGCGATAGCCCTGACGACGGATCTTTTTGAAGATCTTGATCTTCTCGCCCTTGCGGGTCTCGATCAGCGTGGCTGCGACAGCGGCGCCGTCGATCAGCGGAGCGCCGACCGTAACACCCTTGTCGCCGCCCAGCATGAGGACTTCACCGAAATTGACGGCAGCGCCAGCGTCGCCGTCGATCTTCTCGACAACAATCACATCGCCCGGTTGAACCCGGTACTGCTTTCCGCCGGTCTTGATCACCGCGTACATTTGGAAGCCTCAGCGTGAACGCAAAAATGGATGCGCCCGCCAGGAGACCCTGCGGGCGAAGAGCGGCGACATATACGGATGGTCACGGAAGAGTCAACGTGAAAGGGCGGCGTCTGGGGCGAAAACCCGCACAGAACCTGTTCCTGGCGGACTCTGTGGCCCGATTGCACGGATGGCGCAAGCGGGCGCACGCACGCGAGAGCGCTATATATATGCATGGCGCGGCGTGACGCCGCGCATGAAGATTCTTCGTCGATTCTTCTCGACTGTTATAAGGTAACACTCTAAGGGAGCGGCCATGTCCTCTCCCGATCTCGCCGAGCCGGTGCTGCTGTCGCTTCTGGGCGGCGGCTTCGTCGCGGCCTTCCTGCACGCGGCCCTGCCGACCCACTGGCTGCCTTTCGTCCTGGTCGGCCGCGCCCAGCGCTGGAGCGTGGCGCGGGTGATGACCGCCGTGGTGACGGCTGGGCTGGCGCATATCGTGTCGACGGCCCTCGTGGGCTCGCTGATCGTGGCGGCGGGGCTGGCGCTGAACCGTTGGGTCGAGGGGTTGCTGCCGCACCTGTCGGCGGCGCTGCTGTTCCTGTTCGGCGCCTTCTACCTGGCCAGGGCCTCGCTGAAGCGTCCCGTCACGGCGGGCGGACCGGCGGCTGAACTGACCGAGCCCGCGGTTTCGGACAAGGCGGCTTTCTGGGGTCTGGTGCTGATGATGGCGGTGACGCCGGGCGAGGTGCTGCTGCCCATCTATCTGTCCTCGGCGACCGAGGGCGTGGGCGCCCTGGCCCTGCTGACCCTGACCTTCGCGGCGGGGACCGTGCTGGGCATGACCTTGCTGGCCGCCCTGGCGACGGCGGGCTACTCTATCCTCAGGCTGGAGCGGTGGGCGCGCTATGAAGGCGCCATCCTGGGCGGGGCGCTGATCCTGATCGGCTTCCTGGTGCTGACGCACCAGCACTGAGTTTCGATAGGTTATATATTTACATTCAAAGACTTATCTTCTGCGGGGCTTGACCTTCCCGCGCGGGAAGACCTAGCTGAGCGGACATGGCGCACGATCACGCACACGGCCATGACGGCCACGATCATCACGATCACTCCCACGCTCATGACCACGGTCATTCGCACGGCCATGGCCATTCCCATGGCTTCGGCGGGCACCATCATCATGGCCCGACCGACACGGGCGACTGGCGTTACGCCGTCGGCCTGATCGTCAACCTGGCCTTCGTGGTCGCCGAGTTCACGGCGGGCTTCATCGCCGACTCCACCGCCCTGATGGCCGATGCGGGCCACAATCTGTCGGACGTGCTGGGTCTGGCCATGGCGGGCGGGGCGGCCTGGCTGGCGCGGCGCGCGGCGGGGCCCAAGCGCACTTACGGCTATGGCAAGGCGACGGTGCTGGCGGCCCTGGGCAACGCCCTGCTGCTGATCTTCGCCTGCGGAGCCATCGCCTTCGAGGCGGTGCGTCGTCTGGCCGAGCCCGCGCCGGTGGCCTCGGGCGTCATCATCGTCGTGGCCGGGATCGGCTTCTTCATCAACCTGGGCACGGCCCTGCTGTTCATGAAGGATCAGCACAAGGATCTGAACGTGCGCGGGGCCTATCTGCACATGATGGCCGACGCCGCCGTGTCGCTGGGCGTGGTGATCGCGGGCGTCGTCATCCTGTTCACCGGCTGGTCGCTGATCGACGGGATCGTCAGCCTGATCATCGTCGCCGTCATCATGATCGGCACCTGGGGCCTACTGAAGGATTCGGTGAACCTGGCTCTGGACGCCGCGCCCAACGGGCTGGACGTGGGCGAGATTCGCGCCGCCTTCCTGGCCCTGCCGGGGGTGACGGCGGTGCACGACCTGCACGTCTGGGGTCTGTCGACGACCGATGCGGCGCTGACCGCCCACATCGTCCACCAGCGCCCCGACGGCGACGCCCTGCTGGCCGAGGCGCAGAGCCTGGCGCGCGGCCGATTCGACATCAGCCACACGACGCTGCAGCTGGAAACGGGCGTCCTGCCGGATTGTCCGACCTGCTGAGCGGTTTCGCCTCTTCCCAAGGCGGCCCTCAGCCGCCATCTAGCGAGCCATGACCCAGAAGACACCCGTGACCGTTCTCACCGGCTACCTCGGCGCCGGCAAGACCACCCTGCTGAACCGCATCCTCACCGAGGATCACGGCAAGCGCTACGCCGTCATCGTCAATGAGTTCGGCGAGATCGGCATCGACAACGACCTGGTGGTCGGCGCCGACGAGGACGTGTTCGAGATGAACAACGGCTGCGTCTGCTGCACGGTGCGCGGCGACCTGATCCGCGTGGTCAACGGCCTGATGAAGCGCCAACGCCCCGGCAAGCCCGCCTTCGACGCCATCATCGTCGAGACGACCGGCCTGGCCGACCCCGGCCCGGTGGCACAGACCTTCTTCGTCGACGACGAGGTCAAGGCCAAGACCCAGCTGGACAGCGTCACGGCCCTGGTCGACGCCAAACACGTCATGGCGCGTCTGGACGACTCCAAAGAGGCGCGCGAGCAGGTCGCCTTCGCCGACCGCATCATCCTGAACAAGATCGACCTGGTGGACGAGGCCGCTCTGGCTGACGTCGAGGCCCGCCTGCGCGCGCTGAACCCCCTGGCCCCCGTCGTCCGCGCCGAGCGTTCGAACGTGCCGCTGGATCAGGTGCTGGGCCTGCACGCCTTCGACCTGGACCGCATCCTCGAGGTCAAGCCGGATTTCGTGAACCCGCCCCACGGCGCCGAAGGCCACGTCCACGACGAGCATTGCGGTCACGATCACGGGCATGACCACGTTCATGACGAGCACTGCGGCCATGAGCATCACGATCATGCCCACGGCCCGCGCGGCCACGCCCACGAGGACGATATCAAGGGTATTTCCCTGACGCTGGATCGCCCGCTGAACGGCGCCAAATTCACCGCCTGGCTGGACAAGCTGCTGGGCGAGCAGGGCCAGAACATCCTGCGCGCCAAGGGCATCATCGACGTTCAGGGCGAGGACCGCCGCCTGGTCTTCCAGGCCGTCCACATGATCCTCGAAGGCGACCTTCAGAAGCCGTGGGGCGACAAGGAGCGCCGCTGGAGCCGCGCTGTCTTCATCGGCCGGGATCTGGACGAAGCCGCGCTGAAGGCCGGGTTCGAGGCCTGCGCGGCATGAACCCGCCGCCCCGCCCGCGCACCGAAGCCAAGCTGATCTACGGCACGCCCGAGTTCGAGATCGTGCAGCACGGCGACCACGTCCGCTGCGCCGTCTCGGGCGCGCCGATCCCGCTGGAGGCCCTCAACTACTGGAGCGTCGAACTTCAGGAAGCCTATGCGTCCGGCGAGCTGATGACGAAGCGCTGGGTCGAAACGCATAAGTAAACCCTCTCCCGGCGGGAGAGGGCTTGAGGCTCGGGGAGCCGGAGGCGATCCGCAAGCCGAAAGGGTGAGGGGCTTGTCCTGTCAGTCGGCGTAAGCCGTTGCGCGGCGGCCCTTGGCCGACTTCGCCCCCGAACCCTCACCCTTTCGCCTATACCAATCGCTGACGCTCTCGTGCGCTCAAGCCCTCTCCCATCAGGAGAGGGTCTTCAGCCACTCGGTCATCACCCGCGCCAGCGCCTTCGGCTGTTCCAGCGGGATCATGTGGCCGGTGTGCGTCACCGTCTCCAGCGTCGCGCCGGAAATCCCCCGCCGCAGTTCCTCCGCCTCTTCGCGCGTCCTCAACCGATCAGCATCCGCCGCCACGATCAGCGTCGGCTGAACGATCTCCCCCAGCCGGTCCAGATCGCCCGCCCGCGCCATCGCCGACTGGCGGTGAAACACCTCGCCGCCTAGCCGCAAGCCCATGTCGCGCACCTGCGCGATCATCGCCTCGTCGTTCGCCAGATCGGGGTGCAGGGACGAGACGATGGCCGGCCGACTCAACCCCTTGAAGGCCCTCGGCGGCGCCTTCAACGACGAACGCCGCTGGCGGATCAGCTCCTCGGTATCCCCGCGCGCCGAGGTGGCGATCAGGATCAGACCCTCCACCCGCTCCGGCGCGATCCGCGCCAGTTCGCGCGCCACATAGCCGCCCATGGAGAAGCCCACGGCGACGAACCGTTCCGGCGCATCGCTCAGGATCGCCGCCGCCATGCTCTCTATATCCTCGCCCCGGCTGAGGTCGGTGGCGACCAGCGGCCCGAACGGGGCGAGGTCGTCTTTCAGAGCGTCCCACAGGGTCGTATCGGCCATGAAGCCGGGAATGAGCAGCAGGGTCATGGCCTCTCTATAGGCGCGACCGGCGACAGACGCGACGCAGGACGCTATGAGGCCGGTCTGACTTTCCTTGCGTGTGCGAGCCGACATGACGACCTTCTCCTTCGACGCCCAGGTCACCGCCGCCCTGTTCGACAAGACGGGTGCGATCTTCGCCCTCGGCGACGGCTCGGTGCGGTTCGAGAGCGGCGCCCGCAGCGAGGTCCATGACGGCGCCGTCCTGTGCGCCTGCGTCCACCCCTCGGGCGAGGGGATCGTCACCGGCGGCGACGACGGCAAGCTGGTCTGGAGCCGCGAGGGCGAGGCCGTCCTGCTGGCCCAGACCAAGGGCCAATGGATCGACGCCGTGGCCGCCTCGGCCGAGTCCGGCCTGATCGCCTTCTCCTCGGGCCGCGCGCTGAGCGTGCTGGACGTCAAGGATCCGCACTTCCGCCGCGACTTCCAGCACGAGCGCACCGTCTCGGGCGTGGCCTTCGACCCCAAGGGCCGCCGCATCGCCGCCTCGACCTATGGCGGCGCCTGGCTGTGGTACGCCCGCATCGAGCAGCAGCAGCCGACCAAGCTGGCCTGGGCCGGGTCGCATCTGGCGGTCGGCTTCTCGACAGACGGCGCCTATGTCGTCACCTCGATGCAGGACAACCAACTGCACGGCTGGCGCCTGAAGGATCAGAAGAACATGCGGATGGGCGGCTATCCGTCCAAGATCAAGAGCTTCGCCTTCCTGGCCAAGGGGCAGCTGCTGGCCACCTCGGGCGCGCAGGGCGTGGTGCTGTGGCCCTTCGTCGGCTCCAACGGCCCGATGGGCCGCGAGGCGACCGAGATCGGCTATGACGAGACGACCCTGATCGCCCAGGTCGCCGCCGCTCCCGCCCACGGCCGTCTGGCGGCGGGGCTGGAAGACGGGCGCGTCTGGTGGGCCGATCCGGCCGGGCGCGGCCTGCAGTTCGTCAAACAGGACAAGGGCGCCCCCATCACCGCCCTGGCCATGAGCGCCGGCGCCGCCCGCATCGCCTGGGCGGACGAGGACGGTCACGCGGGCGTGGCCTCGCTCTGAAACAACGCCTCCCTGCCGTCATCCTCGGGCTTGACCCGAGGATCCAGCCTCGCGACGGCGGTTCGGCAAGCCTCGCCGTGATTTCTCAACCTTCCTGAGCCATGCTCCGTCCATGACCCGTGCGAAACACCGCAAGCGGCGGCCGCTCCTGACCCTTCTGCTGATCCTGGCCCTGTTCCCGCTGGCCGGGGTGGCGGTGCATCGCTTCCTGCCGCCGCTGGCGACGATCCTGATGGTCAAGCAGGCGGCGGCCGGGCACGGCATGGACTACCGCTGGCGCTCGCTGGACCACATCTCGCCGCGTCTGGTCGAGGCAGTGATCGCCGCCGAGGACGCCCGCTTCTGCCGGCACCACGGCTTCGATGTCGAGGCCATCCAGAAGGCGATGGAGGCCAACGAACGCGCCGAACAGCGCGGCTCGGACAAGAGGCGCGGCGCTTCGACCATCAGCCAGCAGACCGCCAAGAACGTCTTCCTGTGGCCCGGCCGCGACTGGGTCAGGAAGGGGCTGGAGGTCGGCTACACCGGCCTGATCGAGATCGGCTGGGGCAAGCGGCGGATCATGGAGATGTATCTGAACGTCGCCGAATGGGCGCCGGGCGTCTATGGCGCCGAGGCCGCCGCGCGCCACTGGTTCGACAAGGGCGCGGACAAGCTGACGGCGCGCGAGGCCGCCCGCCTGGCCGCCATCCTGCCCAGCCCGCGCCGCTACAACGCCGGATCGCCCGGCCCCTATGTCCGTCGTCGCGCCGCCCGCATCCAGGCGGCCATGGGTACGGTGCGCGAACAGGGGCTGGACGCCTGCGTCGACCGCCGCTGACGCGGGCCGTTTCGCAACCCGTCGTTAACCGTGAACGGGGGGCCAAGCCTTAACGGACCCGCGTCATGCTGAGGTCGATTGCGGACCCTTGCGTCCGCGCGCGACGACGGGGTCTGAAGGGTGACACACGGTCTGAAACGAGCCGGGCGGGGCGCACGCCTCTTCGTCCGCCGCCTGATGCGCCAGACCCAGGGCAACGTCGCGCTGATCTTCGCCATCGCCCTGCCGATTCTGATGATGATCACCCTCGGCGCCGTCGATATTCACCAGGCGTCCAAGGTGAAGGCTCAGCTCCAGGACGCCCTCGACGCCGCCGCCCTGGCCGCGGCGCGCTCGAAGTACAGCGACGACTTCAACATCAATCGAATCGGCATGGCGGCGTTGCAGGCCAACATGCCGGGTTATTTCGACAAGGACGGAGACACCGCCAGTTTCGTTCTGGTCGACAATCGACGGGTAGAGGCTGAAGCCAGGGTCGATGTGAAGGTGCTGGTCGCCAATGTCTTCCTGCCGCCCTACGGCAAGCTCATGGACGACTACCTTCCGGTCAGCACCAGTTCGCAGGTGTTGCGCGCCTCACGCAATGTGGAGGTGGCGCTGGTGCTGGACATCACCGGTTCGATGTCCGGCTCTCCGCTGACCAGCTTGAAGGAAGCGGCCAAGGAGCTGGTGGGTCTCGTGGTGCAGAAGGAGCAGACGCCCTTTACCTCGCGCGTGGCCCTGGTGCCCTATTCCATGGGCGTGAACCTGGGCGACTACGCCGCTAAGGCGCGGGGGCCGCTGCAGGCGTCGACGGTGATAGAGGGCGCAGATTGGGCGGATGCAGGCAAGTCGCTTTCGCGCGTTTCGGGCGGCACTCTGACCGCCAACAATCACGGGCTGAAAAAGGACGATTACGTCTGGATCAGCGGCGTCAGCAACGCCTCTTCAGGATTGAACAATCGCGTCCATCGCGTGTCGTCTGTGACGACCAATAGCTTCCAAGTTTCCGGCTTTTCGGGCAACGGCCGCAACAATACCGGTAGTTTCCGTCGGTGCTGGGCGCCCGATTGTCAGGTATGGGTGACATCAACCCAGCACACGCTCTCGACGGGCGATTGGGTGAAGGTTTCGGGCGTTCAGGGCATGAGCGCGCTCAACAACACCTTCCAGGTGAAGAAGATTTCCGACGACCAGTTCAGCGTCGGCCTATGGGGGCCAGAGCAATCCGCCTACTCTAGAGGGGGATCCGTTCAGTGCGGTTATGACGGCTGCGAACGACGCTATTTCATCGGTCGCGACAATCGCACCTTGCGTGACCTGTCTTCGAGCACCTGTGTCAGCGAACGTTTGTGGACCGAACGGAATAGGTCCGGTGCACTGATCCCGACAGACCGCAGTCCAGGCCGAACGTTGGAGCGGGACGAGTGGGGCGGCCGTAACTACCCGCACGGCGACAACCGTTGCCTGAGCAATACGCTCACGCCCTTGACCAATCAGGTTGACGACAAGGGAAGCGTGAAAGGGCTGGACAGTCAGATCGACGCCTATCAGGCGGCCGGTTCGACAGCGGGACAGATCGGCATTGAATGGGGCTGGTATGCGGTCTCGCCGAACTTCAACACCGTCTGGCCTTCCGCCAGCAGCGCCAATCCTTATGACCCCTCCAAGACGCTGAAGGCCGTCGTGCTGATGACGGACGGGGAGTTCAACAACCCCTATTGCCAGGGCGTAATCTCGCATGACGCCCCCAGCAACGGATCCGCCGGCAACGCCAACTATCAGATCAACTGCAGCGCGCCGAACGGCACCCCCTTCGCCCAGTCCGTGGCGCTCTGTGAGGGGATGAAGAAGGAGAATATCGTCATCTACACGGTCGGCTTCAACCTCAGCACCAGCACAGGCGGGGCGGGCGTGGATACGGCCTATGAGGTCATGGATAAGTGCGCCACCAGCAAGGAGCACTTCTTTACGCCGAACAAGAATACCGACCTTAAGGAAGCCTTCCGCGCCATCGGTCGCGATATCACCCGCCTGCGCATCGCGCGCTGACGCAGACAATCGGTGGGCAAGAAAAAGGGCCGGCGGAGCGATCCGCCGGCCCTTCGTGCTTTCAGTCTCTTCGCCGGATCAGATCAGGCGGATTTCCTTCAGGCGTTCGGTCAGGAAGTCCTCGGCCAGGATGGTCTTGCCCGCATAGCGGTCCGGGTTGTCCGGCGTGATCGTCGACGGCAGGGTCTCGATCGGGAAGTCCGGGTTGAAGTGCAGGAAGAAGGGCGTCGAATAGCGGGCGAAGCCGCGACGCTCGGGCGCCGGATTGACCACGCGGTGGGTCGTCGACGGCAGGGCGTGGTTGACCAGCCGCTGCAGCATGTCTCCGATGTTGACCACCAGCGCCCCCGGCGGCGGGGCGATGTCCAGCCACTCGCCGTCGGAGTCCTTCAGTTGCAGCCCGGCCTCTTCGGCGCCCAGCAGCAGGGTGATGACGTTGATGTCCTCATGGGCGCCCGCGCGCACGCCCTCGGCGTCGGCCGGGATCGGCGGATAGTGCAGCAGGCGCAGCACGCTGTTGCCCAACTGGACCTTGTCTTCGAAATAGGCGTCGTCCAGCTTCAGATAGCGGGCGATGGCCTTCAGGATGCGGCGGCCCAGTTCGTCCAGACCGTCGTACAGGCCGTAGACGTGCTCGCGGAAGCCCGCCACCTCGGTCGGCCAGACGTTGTCGCGCATGTACTGGCGATAGGGATGGCCTCCCGGCAGCTCGCGGCCCGTGTGCCAGAACTCCTTCAGGTCCACGGCCTTGGCGCCCTTGGCCGCCTCGACGCCGAACGGGGTCAGGCCGCGCGCGCCGCCCGTGCCGGCCTGGTGATACTGACGCTTCACATCCTCGGGCAGGGCGAAGAAGGCCTTGGCGTCGTTGACGGCGGCGTCGATCAGCCCCTGATCCAGACCGTGGTCCGCGATAACGGCAAAGCCGTAGCGGGCGAAGGAGGCGCCCAGGGCGTCCGAGAAGGCCTGAAAGTCGGCGTCATAGCCCTTCATCGACACCGGGACGATGGCGCGGGTCTTGGCCTGATCTTCGGCGGAGACGGCGGTGAGGGAAGAGGTCACTGTGAAATCAGCCTCTGTGATGGTGAGTATGGCGGCCCTCATACGCCCAATGGGCGCGAAAGGGCAGATGCGGCGCGGCGGACCTTTGGTCCAATGTCAGTCCTGCGGGATGACGGCCCGGATGACGCGCGCCGACGACGGGCGGCCGGCGATGCCGCGCCGGGGGTCGACCACGACCCGCAGATCGCCGCCGGAATAGGTCACGGACGAGCGCTGCCCCTCGATGATGGTGATGCTGCGCAATCGGTCCAGGAAGGGGCGGGCGCTGGGCGACCGGGCGATGCGAACCACCGCGTCGGTGGTGACGATCAGCGCCTCGATGCACAGGGCTTCGGATTCCTGGCCGTCCAGGTTGATGCGCACCAACCGACCCATGGCTTCCGACACCAGGCCGCTGCGTCGCGCCATCAGGTTGAACATCTGCACAGGCCCCAACGACGGGGGGGCCAGGCTGACCGGCGGTCCGGCCAGGGACACGGGCGAGCCGCCGGGCGCGCGCGTCGTATAGACGGTGATGCCGCCGCCGGTGGTGACGCGCAGCACCTGATCGCCGGCGTCGTTGCGATAGATGGTGTCGCCGCGCGGGGCCGAGGACGGCCGCAGCGCCCAGGTCTCGGTCGATCGCTCGAACCGCAGCAGGGTCAGCGACCCCGCCTGGTCCAGGATGAAGGACTGGCCCGCCTCGGAGGTGTAGCGCCCCGGCGGCGGCGTGGTGCGGATGATCGACTGGTCGCGGATGGCCCGACTCTGCTCGGCCTGGGCGTTGGATCGGGTCTGGGCCGTCGCTTCGGCGGCGACAGCCCCGCAGGCAAGAAAAAGGGTAAGCCCCGCCGTCATGCCGGACCGGCGCCAGGCGCGCGCGCGTCTGCTCCTCGCGGCGCGATGCGTCGCGAGGATGAAGGCAGGCGGTTTCTCCGCCACGACTTCGACCGCAGTCCTCATGTTTTCAGAGGTGATACGCGCGAACGGCGGATTTTGGGCGAACGCGGCTTATCCAACCAGGTACTGCCCGCCGTTGAGCGAGAGCGTGCACCCTGTGACATATCCGGCACGCTCGCCTGACAGCCAGGACACCATGTCGGCGATCTCCTCGCCCTTGCCCAGGCGGCCGACGGGGATCTGAGCCACGATGGCGTCCAGCACCTTCTGGTCCATGGCGCCGACCATTTCGGTGTCGATATAGCCGGGTGCGATGCAGTTGACGGTCACGCCCTTGCGCGCGTTCTCCAGCGCCAGCGCCTTGGTGAAGCCGATCATCCCGGCCTTGGCGGCGGAATAGTTGGTCTGGCCGATCTGGCCCTTCTGGCCGTTGATCGAGGAGATGTTGACGATGCGGCCGAAGCCCCGGTCGCGCATGCCGTTGATGACCTGGCGCGTCATGTTGAACACGCTGTCCATGTTGACGCGGATCACGTCGGACCACTGGTCCGCGCTCATCTTGTGGAAGAAGCCGTCGCGCGTGATGCCGGCGTTGTTCACCAGGACGTCGATGGGGCCCAGCTGCGCCTCGACCTCCCTGACCGCCCGCTCGCAATCCTCGAACGAGCCGACGTTGCCCTTCACCACCATGACGCCCAGTTCACGGGCGGTGGCCTCTGCGGCCTCGGTGTTGCCGGAATAACCGGCCGCGACCTGCAGCCCGTCTTCCTTCAGTCGTTGAACGATCGCCTTGCCGATGCCCCGGGTGCCCCCGGTGACGAATGCGGTACGCGTCATGACGTCTCCCTGTCCTGTGCGGCGGCCGTCGTGGTCGCGACGCCGTCCGTCTCCCTTGCCGCCAGCTTTAGCGCGGCTGGCGGCGAACGAGAAGACGGGGTTATGCCGTCGCGGCCATACGGCCCATGTCGATGACGAAGCGGTAGCGCACGTCCGACCGCTCCATCCGTTCATAAGCTTGGTTGATCTGATCGGGTGCGATCACCTCAATCTCGCACACGATCCCGTGTTCGCCGCAGAAGTCGAGCATCTCCTGCGTCTCGCGGATGCCGCCGATCAGCGAACCGGCGATGCGGCGCCGCCGCCACAGCAGGGGCATGGCGAAGATCGGCAGCCCCTCGGTCGTCAGGCCCAGCATGACCATGGTCCCGTCGCGCGCCAGCAGATTGACGTGGCTGGCGATCTCATGCGTGGCCGAGACGGTGTTGATGATCAGGTCGAACTGTTCGGCCGCCGCCTTCATGGCGTCTGCGTCCGAGTTGATCAGGAAATGCGGGGCGCCCATCCGCTCGGCGTCGGCCTTCTTGCGGTCCGAGGTCGACAGCACCGTCACCTCGGCGCCCAGGGCGGCGGCCAGTTTGACCGCCATATGGCCCAGCCCGCCCAGGCCGATCACCGCCACCTTCGACCCCGGCCCCACGCCCCAGGTCTTCAGCGGCGACCAGGTGGTCACGCCCGCGCACAGCAGCGGCGCCGCCGCATCCAGCGGCAGGCTGTCGGGAATCTTCAGCACGAAGGCCTGGTCCACGGTGATGCGGTCGGAATAGCCGCCCTGGGTGATGATCTGGCCGACGCCGGCGCCCTTGGGATCGCGCGAGCCGTAGGTCTGGGTCATGCCCGGCTCGCAATACTGCTCCAGCCCCTCGCGGCAGGCCGAACAGGTCCGGCAACTGTCCACCATGCAGCCCACGCCGACGCGGTCGCCTTCCTTGAACCGGGTGACGTTGGCGCCGACCGCCGTCACCACCCCGGCGATCTCGTGGCCCGGCACGATGGGATAGCGCGTCCCGCCCAGGTCGTTCTTCACCACATGCAGGTCCGAGTGGCAGACGCCGCAGTATTTGATCTCGATCGCCACGTCGTCCGGCCCCGGATCGCGGCGCTCGAAGCTGTAGGGGCTCAGCGGCTGGTCGGCGGCGGTCGCGGCGAAGGCGCGCGTGGCGATGGGCATGGTCTCAGTCCTTCAGCTTGGCGATCAGCGCCTGGGCCGCCGCCGGGTTCCGCACCTTGGCCCCCGAGATGAAGTAGGCGAAGACGTCGCCGTGTTCGGCCCAGCCGCGCGCCTGCTTCGCCACGGCGTCCAGCTCTCCTGAGGTCATGCCCGTCGGCTCGTCCTCGCGGCTGGACATCAGCCGGGCGTAGGTAAAGTCGGCCGTCGCCTCGTCAATCTGGGGCCAGGTCGGCTCCTCGTCGTCGATCGCATAGACGACGGCCGCGCCGTATTTGCGCGCCAGATCATAGAACTGTTCGGTGGCGAAGGTCGGGTTGCGCACCTCCAGCGCATGCCGCAGCCGCACCCCGTCCTTCTCCTTGGGCAACAGTTTCAGGAAGCCTTCGAAGTCCTCGGGCTCGAACTTCTTCGTCCCCATGAACTGCCAGTTGATCGGCCCCAGCTTGTCGCCCAGCACCGTCAGCCCCTGCGACAGGAAGCGCTCGAAGCTCTCGGCGCCGTCGGACAGCACCTTTCTATTGGTGCAGTAACGGCTGGCCTTGACCGAAAAGACGAAGCCGTCCGGCGTCTCGTCGCGCCACTTCGCCCAGCTGTCCGGCTTGAAGGTCGAATAATAGGTGCCGTTGATCTCGATCGAGGTCAGCGCCCGGCTGGCGAACTCCAGCTCCCGCTTCTGCACCAGTCCCTCGGGATAGAAGACCCCGCGCCACGGCTCGAACGTCCAGCCGCCGACGCCGATATGGATGGATTCCGCCATGACCTAGCCTCCTGATGCAGGCCGTTTGATCGCAGAAATCACCGACGGCGGCTACGGAAAGCGGATGGCGTGAAGGCCTGAAAGGGGTGGTTAGCTGTCGAACGCGCCACTAGGATCGGGCCACGAAGGATGATTGCCAATGCGAATGCTCATGTGGCTCGGCGTTATCTTGATGGGGATCGTCGTCGCGGTTTTTGCGATGCTTTGGTATCAGGGCGGGGCGCTGGCCGCTGGCTTTTTCGTTGCGCCGCTAGTCCTCGGCTTTTGGATAGCGGTGGGGCTGATGGTTGTCGGCGCGCTCCGTCGAGGACCACCTGAGACTTGACCGCCCACACTCAGATTGATGAGCCGGATGTCTGCAATGGGTCGATTTCGTTGAAAAAGGCGTCCCGGGCAATTGGCATGAGGGCGCTGCGCTGATTCACTCTGGTCGTTGAGACCGGAGGTGCAGCGATGATGGGCGAGCGGCGGGTCGATCAGTCGGCCCTGTTCTACGCGTTCTCGTTGGAGCGGCATGTGCCGGCGGATCACATGCTGCGCGCGATCGATCGCTTTGTGGAACTGGACGGCCTGCGGACGCATCTGGCTCCGTTCTACAGCGCCATCGGTCGCCCCTCGATCGACCCGGAGTTGCTGATCCGGATGCTGCTAGTCGGCTATTGTTTCGGCATCCGCTCGGAGCGGCGCCTGTGTGAGGAAGTTCACCTGAACCTGGCTTATCGCTGGTTCTGTCGGCTGGGCCTGGACGGCGACGTGCCGGACCACTCGACCTTTTCGAAGAACCGCCACGGTCGTTTCCGCGACAGTGATCTGCTGCGCGAGTTGTTCGAGACGGTGCTGCGCCGCTGCATCGCC
Organism: Brevundimonas phoenicis; assembly: GCF_047237745.1. NCBI lineage: Bacteria > Pseudomonadati > Pseudomonadota > Alphaproteobacteria > Caulobacterales > Caulobacteraceae > Brevundimonas > Brevundimonas phoenicis. Next base: position 3,142,351 of record NZ_JBDFLN010000001.1, on the reverse strand, counting down.
GAGGGCCTGGTCGGCGGCGAGGGTTTCGCGGTCGACGCCAGCCTGATCAAGGCCGACGCCAATCGCCAGCGCTGCGTGCCCGGCGACGAAGGTCTGCCGCCCGAGGCCGCCAGCCGCGCCATCGACGAGTACCTGGCCGTGCTGGATGATGCGGCCTTCGGCGGCGCGACCCCGGTGACGCCCAGGTTCATCTCGCCGGCCGACCCGGCCTCGCGCTGGACCGGCGCCAACAAGGGCCTGGCCTTCTTCGCCTATGCGACCAACTACCTGATCGACCTGGACCACGCGATCATCGTCGATGTCGAGCCGTCCACGGCGGTGCGCCAGGCCGAGGTGACGGCGGCCCGCACCATGATCGAGCGGGCGCGCGAGCATCATGATCTGTGGCCGGCCCGGCTGGCGGCGGACACCGCCTACGGCTCGGCCGAGATGCTGGACTGGCTGGTCCACGACCAGGGCATCGAGCCCCACATCCCCGTCATCGACAAGTCGGAGCGGATCGACGGAACCTTCTCGCGCAGCGACTTCGCCTATGACCACGCCCAGGATCTCTACCGCTGCCCGGCGGGCAAGACGCTGGTCCACGGTCGGCGCGTCTTCTCGACGCCCCGGACCCAGGCGCCGCCTGACGACACCCTGCGCTATCGCGCCAGTACGGCCGACTGCCGGGCCTGCGCCTTCAAGCCCCGCTGCTGCCCCAACACGCCGATGCGCAAGGTCACGCGCTCCATCCACGAAGGCGCCCGGGACTTCGCCCGCGACATCGCCAAGACCGACGCCTACGTCGTCTCCCGGCGCGAACGGAAGAAGGTCGAGATGCTGTTCGCCCACCTCAAGCGCATTCTGAAGCTGGACCGACTGCGCCTGAGAGGCCCCAACGGCGCCAAAGACGAGTTCCTCCTCGCCGCCACCGCCCAGAACCTGCGCAAACTCGCCAAACTGATCCCGCCAGCAGCTCCGGCGGTCGCCTGAAGCGGCACCAAGCCGTCGCGCCCATTACTGGTGGCGATCTTAACAGCCGCCTTTTTCAACGAAATCGGTCGTGAGCGGTCCTCGGCTTCGATGCTGAGAGTGGACATCGGCTTAACGCCAGCAAGCGGACGCCTGGTCTTAGGAATTCGAGCGCCCTGTTTTTTGTCTTAGCCGTGGGTTAGGAGGGGGGTGAAACGGGGGCATTATGAACTGGCTGAAGATTGCTCTTTTTATTATTTGGATATTTTGGCTGGCTACCGCAGCTTACCTGATGCCAACCCAATCCCTTTTAGGCACGATTCGTATTGTTGTAGGCTCTGCACTTATCATGGTGCTTGTGTACTGGTTTTACAGCCAAGCATTTAACCTCATTGCTAAATTTTGGCATAAGTTGAAATTTTCGGGGACGAATGACTGCTAAGGGGCGTGAAGCGAAGTTCGCCTCAATCCAGCTTCCGGACAGTAAGCGCATCAGCCAAACGGGCCGCGCCCCGCCTCAGTCCGACACGCAGTCATCCGCCCGGCCGAAGACCACGGCGCGCGGGTTGGGCGGGCGCAGGCGGGCCAGGACGTCGCGGCGGCTGGGCGGACGGCCCCAGCGGGTGAATTCCAGGCCGTAGCGGCGCAGGGTCGCCTCATGCGGTATCCACAGGGAGTGGCGCGACAACCAGGCGGCGCGCGGCGCGATCTCGCCGGGAATCCGGACTTCGGTCTGGAGGGTGGACAGGCCGACCTGGGCGGCGGCGCAGTCCAGTATGGCGGGATCGACCCCGCGTGCGGCGTAGAGGGCGCGCGTCCGCCGGGCGCCGCGGGCGATCTCCTCGGGGACGGCCTCGTTCAGCCTTTGATAGTTGGCCTCGATCACCGGTGAGGAGTGGTGAAAGCTGACGAACCCCGCCCGTTCTATGGCCCGCGTCGCTCCGGCGGCGAAGACGGCGTTGGCGCAGGCGGAGGTGCACTGGCCCCGCACCGTCACGGGCAGCCGCCGCGCCAGGATCACCTCAGCCGCGTCCAGGGCGGCGTTGTCGTCGCCGCCGCCGCTGTCGATGATCAGTCCCTCGGCGTCCTTGTCCGACAGCGCTTCGACCAGGGCCGCGCTGGATGCGGGGTTCAAGGCGCCGCGGAAAACGACCTGCCGTCCTTCGTGCGACAGCAGCCACTGGGGCCTGGTCGGCGCAACAGACATCGGCGCGGAGGATGAGGCGGACGGCGAGGCGGGCGACGCCGTCGCCGCCTGAGGCAGGGCGGCTAAAATCAGGGCGGACGTCACGGCGGCGATGAACGACACGGATCCTCCGGCGCGCTTCCCCCTGGAAGAACGCCACTATGAGCCTGTCGCGGCCTTGCTGTCCAAGCCAAAGACGAGACGATGGCGCGACGGCGACCGGGGGGCTATAGCGCCAGCGTCGCGGGAGTGTCGAAGCGTGCCGGAACTGACGCCTGAAATCATCGCCCTGTTGGGCGTCGCGTCGGTGATCGCCGGCTTCATCGACGCCATCGCCGGGGGCGGGGGGCTGACCTCCTTGCCGGCCCTGCTGTCGGTCGGGCTGAACCCGGTCGCAGCCATCGCCACCAACAAGGTTCAGGGCAGCGTCGGCACGGCCAGCGCCCTGTGGAATTTCTGGCGCAAGGGGCGGGTGGATTTCCGCCTGATCCGTTGGCCCTTGGTTCTCGTCGCGGTCGGGGCGGGACTGGGCGCCTTCGCCGTCACCTTGGTCGACACGCGGTGGCTGATGATCCTGCTGCCCGTGCTGCTGGTCGGCATCGCCCTCTATTTCCTGCTCGGCCCCAAGGCGGCGGACGAGGACGCCCACGCTCGGCTGACGCCGCTGGCCTACGCCGTCGTGGCGGGCGGGATCGGCTTTTACGACGGCTTCTTCGGGCCGGGGACGGGGTCGTTCTTCGCGCTCAGCCTCGTCATGCTGCTGGGCATGGGGCTGACGCGGGCGACGGCGCACACCAAGGCGCTGAACCTGATGAGCAATGTCGTCGGCATCGTCGTCCTGGCGGTCGGCGGCCATGTGGTCTGGGCGCTGGCCGGGATCATGGCGGTGGGTCAGTTCGTGGGCGGCCGCATGGGCTCGCACGCGGCCATGCGCTTCGGCCCGCGGCTGATCCGCCCCCTGCTGGTGGTCATTTCCCTAGCCATGACGGCGCGGCTGCTGTCCGATCCGGCCAATCCGCTGCGGACCATGATCGCCGGCTGGCTGGGCTAGGTCAGTCGGGCTGGACCGCGCGGCCGCCCAGCGCCCTGCGGACGGCGGCCGTCAGCGCTTCGGCCGTGACGGGCTTAGCCAGGTGAAGGTCGGCCCCCGCCTGGGTGGCCTGTTCCTGATGCTCGGCCATGGCGTTGGCGCTCAGCATGATCACCGGCGCGCGCGGGCGCGCCGGGTAGGCGGCCTCGATCTCGCGTAGGGCGCGCGTGGCGCTCAGCCCGTCCATCACCGGCATCTGCATGTCCATCAGCACCAGGTCGAACCGCTCAGCGGTGAAGGCGGCCGCCGCCTGTTCGCCGTTCTCGACCAGAGTCAGCTCGACGCTGTCCCCCAGGATCAACTGCACCACCCGCTGATTGATCGGATGATCCTCGGCCAGCAGGACGCGGGGGCGAGAGTCGCAAGGCGGCGCGTCCGGTGCCGCTTCCTCGGCGTAGGCTGCGTCGAACTGGGCCAGGGAGGCGATGCGCGTCAGCGGCAGCTCGACCCGGAACCGGCTGCCTTCGCCCAGGGCCGACTCGGCTTCGATGCGCCCGCCCATCATCTCGACCAGGGCCTGGCAGATGGACAGGCCCAGCCCGGCCCCGCCGAAGCGCCGGGTGATTGAGGCGTCGGCCTGGCTGAAGCGCTGGAACAACTGCGCCGCATGGTCGGCGCCGAAGCCGATGCCGGTGTCGCGCACCTCCAGCGTCAGCAGGGCGGCGCCGTCGCCCATGTCCAGCAGGTCGATATGTGCGGCGACCTGGCCTCGCGCGGTGAACTTGACGGCGTTGGACAGCAAATTGCTCAGGATCTGGCGGATCCGCACCACGTCGCCGTTGAAGACGCCGCGCGCGGTCTCGGTGCGTTCGAGACGGAAGGTCAGGCCCTTCTCCTCGGCCAGCCCGCGCAGGGGCGCGATGGCCGGGGTCAGGGCGTCGTCCAGATCGAACGGGCGGACTTCCAGCGTCATGCGTCCGGATTCGATGCGCGACACGTCCAGGATGTCTGTGACCAGCCGCTCCAGGGTTACGCCCGAACTGCGGACCAGTTCGACCATTTCCGCCTGTTGCGGCGACAGCGACGTGCGCGCCAGGGCGTCGATGACGCCGATGACCCCGTTCAGCGGCGTGCGGATCTCATGGCTCATATTGGCCAGGAAGTCGGACTTGGCGCGGTTGGCGGCCTCGGCCGCCGCCTTGGCCTCGATCAGGGCGCGCTCCGCCGCCGCCTTGGCGGTCACGTCGCGGGCCACGGCGTAGATGCGGTCGCCGAACTTCTGCGCTCGCCACTCCAGGGTGACGTAGCCGCCGTCCTTGTGGCGATAGCGGTTGACGTGGCCCAGCACCGGATCGCCGGGGCGGCGCGTCTCGACTTCAGTCACGCTGCCCAGGGTGCCGGGCAGATCGTCGGGGTGGACCAGGGTCAGTATGGCCAGCCCGACCAGTTCCTCGGGCCGATAGCCCAGGGTCGAGGCCCAGGAGGCGCTGACCCGCACGATCCGCCCCTCCAGGTCGCGGATCACCAGCAGGTCCAGGGACACGTCGAAGAAGGTCGCCAGATCGACCCCGGCGTCAGGCGGCGGCTGCGGCTGTCCCGTCGAGGAAGGGGCGGCGGCCGGAGTGAGGGGCATGGGCGGTCCTGAGGCGCGGTCCTGAAGGCGGGCTGGACCTCACCCTAGCGCCTGCCGGTTAAGGGCGCCTTGCGGCTCGCCCGTCAGGAGAGCTTCAGTAGGCGCAGTCGCGATAGACGCGCCCGACGTCGCCGCCCCATTCGCCGTTGTACAGCTCCAGCAGCCGGTCGGCCGAGGTCACGCCGCTGTCGGCGATGTCTTCCAGTTCGGTGATGTAGCCGCGCTCGTCCACCATGCCGCCGCTGAAGCGGGCGCGGTTCTTCAGGCCCTGTTTGGCGATGTTGACCATGTCGACGGCGATGTCGCGCACGCTGCGGCCGTTGACCTCAGCCTTCAGGCCCAGCCGCGTCACGTCGCGGCGCAGGCGCTCGTGATCGGCGATGTCCCAGTCCTTGCACAGATCCCAGGCCGCCGCGAGCGACGGCGCGTCATACAGGATCCCGGCCCACAGGGCGGGCAGGGCGCAGATGCGGCTCCACGGCCCGCCGTCGGCGCCGCGCATCTCCAGATACTGTTTCAGCCGCACCTCGGGGAAGAGGGTGGTCAGGTGGTCGGCCCAGTCCTTGGCCGTGGCGCGATCGCCCGGCAGGGCGTCCAGCTTGCCGTCCATGAAGGCGCGGAACGACCGGCCCGACAGGTCGACATAGGTCTCGCCGCGCTTGGCGAAATACATCGGCGCATCCAGCGCATAGTCGGCGTAGCGTTCGTAGCCGAAGCCGTCCTCGAACACGAAGTCCAGCATCCCCGTGCGGTCGGGGTCGGTGTCGGTCCAGACGTTGGCGCGCGCCGACAGGAAGCCGTTCGGCTTGCCCTCGGTGAAGGGGCTGTTGGCGAACAGGGCGGTGGCGATAGGCTGCAGCGCCAGCGACGTGCGGAACTTCATGACCATGTCGGCTTCGCTGTCGAAGTCGAGGTTCGCCTGGATGGTGCAGGTGCGCAGCATCATGTCCAGGCCCAGCTTGCCCTTCTTGGGCATGTAGGCGCGCATGATGTCATAGCGGCCCTTGGGCATGACGGGGATGTCCTCGCGCCGCCACATCGGGTCGAAGCCCAGGCCCAGGAAGCCCAGGTTCAATTGGTCCGCGACCTGCTTGACCTCCATCAGGTGCTGGCCGGTCTCGTTGCAGATGTCGTGGATGTCCTTCAGCGGGGCGCCCGACAGTTCGAACTGACCTCCCGGCTCCAGACTGATCGAGGCGCTGAAGCCCTCGGCGTTCTTGCGCTCCAGGGCGATGACGCGGCCGGCTTCCTCGACCGGCGACCAGCCGAAGCGCTGAAGGCCCGTCAGCATGGCCAGGATGCCGTTCTCGCCCTCATAGGCGGGGCGGCGCAGGGTCGACTTGTCGAAGCCGAACTTCTCGTGCTCGGCGCCGATGCGCCATTGATCGCGGGGCTTCTCGCCCTTCGACATGGCGTGGATCAGCTGGTCTCTGGAAAGGGGCGCCGTGTCGGACATCTGTAACCTCTGCTGTCGCGGCTAGATGGGCCAGTCGTCGGCCATGCTCAAGGGGGCGGCGGAAACTTCTAGAGCGAAATCGGTTGAGTTGGACGCATGTCCAACTCAACTCAGATATTCGCTCCAGATGAATCTGGACCATTGTTCTGGGTTCCGTCGATTTCGACTGAACCGAAAATGGTCTAGCGATCCCAGTCGCCGACCGCCGCCTGCCACAGGGTCATGGCGGCGATGGCGGCGGTGTCGGCCCGCAGGATGCGCGGCCCCAGCGAGACGGCGGTGGTGAAGGACAGGGACCGCAGCCGCTCGCCCTCCTCGGGCGAGAACCCGCCCTCGGGCCCGATCAGAATGGCCCACCGACCCTCTCCCTCCCCTTCATGGGGAGGGTGGTCGAGCCCTTCAGGGCGAGACCGGGTGGGGAGGGCGGAGGCCGTCGCCCCCACCCCGTCGCCGCTGCGCGCCGACGACCCTCCCCACAAGGGGGAGGGAGAAAAGGGCGTCAACGCCGACACCGCCGGCGCGCCGCCCGTCTCGTCACAGAACATCAGCCGCCGCCCGTCCTCCCAGCCGTCCAGCAGGGCGTCCAGCTTCACCGGATCATCCACGACCGGCACGTCCAGACGCCCGGTCTGCTCGGCGGCCTCCTCGGCGATGGCGTCCAGCCGGTCCAGCCGCAGGCGGTCGGCGTTGGTGCGCTGGGTCAGCACCAGCCGCACCCGCCTGGCGCCCAGTTCTGCGGCCTTCTCCACGATGGTCTCGACACGAGCCTTCTTCACCACGGCGACGATCAGCTCCAGATCGGGGCCATAGGTCTGCGGCCGCGTCTGTTCCTCGGCGCGCAGGATGACGCCCTTCTTCAGCACCTCGGCGACGCTGGCGCGCCACTCGCCGTCGCGGCCGTTGAAGACCAGCAGTTCGTCGCCCGTCTTCAACCGCATCACCTGCGTCAGATAGCGCGACTGGTCGAGCGTGGGCGCCACGGCGCCGCCGGGGGCGAGGTCGCCCTGAACATGAAGACGGATCATGGCGCCTGCATATCGCGCTTTCGCAGAGACGACCAACCATCGGCCTGATGGGAACGTGGCGCGCCTGCCCTGCGTTGGCCTCTCATGTTCACAACCTTGGCCGTAGCGGCGCGCGATCGAAAACGTCTGGCCGAGATTTCCGGCGTCGTCGCCCGCTTCGGGCTTGAGGCCGTGCTGCTGCGCCTCGGTCTCGGCGGCGGCGAGGCCCATGCCGACGGGCCCGAGCCTTTGTCGCGCCGCACCCGTCAGGCGCTGGAGGCGCTGGGCCCCACCTTCGTCAAGCTGGGCCAGATCCTGTCCACCCGCTCGGACCTGCTGCCCGCCGACTGGATCATCGAGTTCGAACAGCTTCAGAGCGCCGGACCCACCCTCGACTTCGAGACGCTGCGGCCCGAGGTCGAGGATGCGCTGGGCGGGCCGCCGGAACAGGTCTTCGCCCGGTTCGACACGGCGCCGCTGGCCGCCGCCTCCATCGCCCAGGTGCACCGCGCCGCCCTGCACGACGGGACTGAGGTGGTGGTCAAGATCCGCCGCCCCGGCGTGCGTCCGCGCGTCGAGGCCGACCTGCGCCTGATCGCCGAACTGGCGCGCCGCGCCGAACAGTCCAGCGCCGAGATCGCCCGCTATCGCCCGCGCGCCCTGATCGCCCAGCTGACCGAGGCCATGCTGGACGAGCTGGACTTCACCACCGAGGGCCGCAACGTCGACCGCTTCGCCGCCGACTTCGCCGGGAACCGCGATGTGGTCATCCCGGCCGTCTATTGGCCGCACACGACCGACAGCGTGCTGGTGCAGGACTATCTCGACGGCGTGGCGCCGGTAGACGCCGCACGGCTGAGGGCGGCGGGCGTCGATCCGCAACGGTTGGCCCGCGTCGGCGCCGAGGCGGTGCTGGACATGGTGCTGGTCAACGGCCGGTTTCACGCCGACCCCCACCCCGGCAACCTGCGCGGCCTGCCCGGCGACCGGGTGGGCTTGCTGGACTTCGGCATGGTCGGGACCGTCACCCCGCGCCGCCGCGCCGAACTGATCAGCTTCGCCCAGTCGCTGGCCGCCGGCGACGGCGCCCGCATGGCCGAGGTGCTGGCCGACTGGACCGAGGGGACGGACGTCTCGCGCGCCAGCCTGACCGCCGGGGCCGAACGGCTGATCGCCCGCCACGGTCAGGGCGCGGTCGACCTGCCCGCCATCGTCGCCGATCTGATGGGGCTGATGCGGCAGGAGCGGGTGGCCGCCCCGCCCGATCTGGTGCTGATCCTCAAGGCGCTGGTGACGATCGAAGGGGTGCTGTCGCGCGTCGACCCCGACTTCGACCTGGTCAAGACGATGAAGGGCGCATGGAGCCGCGCCCTCTTCTCCAGCCGCAGCCCCGAGGCGGTGCGCAACCGCCTGATCGGCGCCCTTTTGGACCTGTCGGCGGCCAGCGACGACCTGCCCCGCCTGATCCGCGCCGCCTCGCGCCGCCTGACGGCCGACCCTGTCGCCGCTGCATCGTCGGACAAAGAAACCGCCCGGTCGATCGTCTCGGCCGGGCGGTGGATCGCCGCTTCGATTGTGCTCGCCGGCGCCCTGATCGCGGGCGCCCTGCTGCTGCGATAGGGCGCCTCAGCGACCGTAATGATAGCGGCACTGCGCGATCAGCAGGGTGTCTTCGGTCGCGCGATAGATCAGCCGATGTTCCTGGTCGATGCGGCGCGACCACCAGCCGGAGAACTCGCCTTTCAGAGGTTCCGGCTTGCCGGTTCCGCTAAAGGGCGTCCGCAGGCATTCGCGGATCAGGCCGTTGATCTTCTTGAGTTGCTTGCGGTCGGCAGATTGCCAGTAGAGGTAATCCTCCCAGCCCTCTTCCTGAAACGTCAGCTTCATTCGATCAGATCGCGCGCCTGACCCTTGCCGGCGTCCAGCTCAGTGACAGCCTTACGCAGGCGTTCCGCGTTTGCTGGGCTGCGCAGCAGATACTCCGTCTCCTGCCAGGAGGCGAAGTCCTCCAGCGACATCAGCACCGCCGCCGGCTTGCCGCCCTCGCGGGTGATGATCGTATAGTCGTGATCCGCCGTCACCCGGTCGATGGCCGCGGCCAGATTCTTGCGCAGTTCGGTGACGGAGATGGCGTTCATAAGTGATAATGTACGAAGTTCTGTACATCATCGCAAGGGGGCCGCAAGACCCGCGCCTCAGCGCGTCGCGTCCAGCCGCTCCTCGATCAGATCGCGCGCGATCTTCAAGGCGGCGATGCGGCGGACGAGAAGGGTGTGCCGCGCCGCGCCGGGGGCCAGCTTCAGGACCGCCTTCTCGCATTTGGCGATCAGGGATTCGACGGCGCGCAGCGCTTCTGACAGGTCCGTCTCGCTATGGGCGGCCATCCGTCCCTGATCTCCCTTGGCGCCGCACGGCGCCCTTACAGCGTCCGCGCGATCAGCAGCTTCATGATCTCGTTCGTCCCGCCGTAGATGCGCTGGACGCGGGCGTCCTTGTACAGTTGGGCGATCGGATATTCGGTCATATAGCCGTAGCCGCCGAACAGCTGCAGCATCTCGTCGATGGTCTCGCCCTGGATGTCCGTCACCCAGTATTTGGCCATCGACGCCGTGGCGGCGTCCAGCTGACCCTTCAGGTGCAGGCCGATGCAGTGGTCGACGAAGACCTTGGCGACCGTCAGCTTGGTCTTGATCTCGGCCAGCTTGAACTGGGTGTTCTGGAAGTCGATGACCCGCTTGCCGAAGGCCTTGCGTTCCTTGACGTAGGCCAGCGTCTCGGACAGTCCGCGCTCGGCGGCGGCCACGCCCTGAACGGCGATGTTCAGTCGCTCCTGCGGCAGCTGCTGCATCAGCTGGACGAAGCCCTGACCCTCGGTGTCGCCGATGACGTTCTCCAGCGGAACCTTCACATCGTTGAAGAACAGCTCGGAGGTGTCGTTCGCCTCCATGCCGATCTTGTGCAGGTTGCGGCCGCGCTCGAAGCCTTCGGCTCCATCGGTTTCGAGGCAGATCAGGCTGGTGCCCTTGGCGCCCTCGGCCGGATCGGTCTTGGCGACCACGATGATGAAGTTGGCCAACTGGCCGTTGGTGATGAAGGTCTTGGAGCCGTTCAGCACATAGTGGTCGCCCTGCTTCACGGCGGTGGTCTTGACCCCTTGCAGGTCGGACCCCGCGCCCGGCTCGGTCATGGCGATGGCGCCGACCAGTTCGCCCGACTGCAGGCGCGGCAGCCAGCGCGCCTTCTGCTCGGCCGTGCCGTAGTGCCAGACGTAGGGCATGACGATCGCATTGTGCAGCGAGATGCCGAAGTGGTCCGCGCCCTTCCAGCCCAGCTGGCGCATCAGCACGACTTCGTGCCGGTAATCGCCGCCGAAGCCGCCGTCCTCTTCCGGCAGCGACAGGCCCAGCAGGCCGGCCTCGCCCGCCGCGTTCCACAGCCCGCGCGGCACCGAGGACTCAGCGATCCACTGCTGGAACTTCTCCTGCGGGGCGTGCTCGTCGATCCATTTGGCGACGGAGTCGGAGAAGAGGACGATCTCCTCTTCCTTCATGAAGTCGGGATCGGGGCTGTTGAGCACGTTCATGAAAGGAGATCCTGCATTCTCCCTCCCCTTCATGGGGAGGGTGGCTGAGGCCGTCAGGCCGACCCGAAGGGCGGCGCGGAGCGGCCAAGCCGGGTGGGGGCGGCGAGGCGACGCAATCTCTGTTTCGGCGAGGCGGGCGCGGCGTTTGCATCGCCTGGCCCTCCCCACCCGGTCGTCGCTACGCGCCGACCACCCTCCCCATGAAGGGGAGGGAGAAGTTCATGATCAGAACGCCTCGGCGGGCATCTGCATCAGCACCTCGGCGCCGGACTTCAGCTTCTTCAGGTGCGCCCCGGCGTCGGGCAGGATGCGCTCGACGAAGTAACGGCCAGTCATCAGCTTGTTGGCGTAGTAGGGATCGGTGTCCCCGGCGGCGATCTTGGCTTGCGCCGCCTTGGCCATCTGCGCCCACAGGAAGGCGTAGGCCGTCAGGCCGAAGATGTGCAGATAGTCGGTCGAGGCGGCCGCGGCGTTGTCCGGGTTGGCCATGCCGTTCTGCATCAGCCACATGGTGGCCTCCTGCAGCTTCTTCTTGGCGTCGGCCAGGCCGTCGACGAAGGGCTTGATCGCCTCGTCGTCGCCGTTCTCGCTGACGAAGGCGTCGATGTCGGCGAACCAGCTCATGATGGCGCGGCCGCCGTTGGCGGGCAGCTTGCGGCCGACCAGATCCAGCGCCTGAATGCCGTTGGTGCCTTCATAGATCATGGTGATCCGCGCATCGCGCAGATACTGCGACGCCGGGAAGTGCTCGGTATAGCCCGAACCGCCGTGGACCTGCATCGCCAGCGAGGCGACGTGGAAGCCCTTGTCGGTCAGATAGGCCTTCAGCACCGGCGTGATCAGGCCCATGTAGTCCTTGGCCTTGGTGGCGACGGCTTCATCGGCGGCCTTCTGTAGATCCGCTTGCAGCGCGGTCCACAGGATGAAGGCGCGGCCGCCTTCGACGAAGGCCTTGGCCTCCAGCAGCATCCGGCGCACGTCCGGGTGGACCATGATCGGGTCGGCCGGGCCGTCCGGGTTCTTCGGTCCGGTCAGGCTGCGGCCCTGCAGGCGGTCGTTGGCGAACTCGACGGCGGCCTGATAGGCGGCGTCGCCGATGGCCAGACCCTGCAGGCCGGTGCCCAGGCGCGCCTCGTTCATGACCACGAACATGTTGTTCATGCCGCGGCCTTCTTCGCCGATCAGCCAGCCCTTGGCGTTCTCATAGGCCATGACGGCGGTGGCGTTGCCGTGGATGCCCATCTTGTGCTCGAGCCCTGCGCAGGACACGCCGTTGCGCTCGCCCAGCGAACCGTCCTCGTTCACCAGGAACTTGGGCACGACGAACAGGGACAGGCCCTTGATGCCCGGAACAGCGCCTTCGACGCGGGCCAGCACCGTGTGGATGATGTTGTCGGCGAAGTCGTGCTCGCCCGCCGAGATCCAGATCTTCTGGCCGGTGATCGAATAGGAGCCGTCGCCGTTCGGCACGGCCTTGGTGCGGACCATGCCCAGGTCCGTGCCGCACTGCGGCTCGGTCAGGTTCATGGTGCCGGTCCATTCGCCCGACGCCATCTTCGGCAGATACTTCTGCTTGATCTCGTCCGAGGCGCTGGCCTCGATGCCGTGGAAGGCGCCGCTGGTCAGGCCCGGATACATGGAGAAGGCGGCGCTGGCGGCGGCGGTGAACTGGCCCACCGCGCTCGACACGACCGAGGGCATGCCCTGACCGCCGAACTCGGTGCTGAAGCCCAGCGAGGGCCAGCCGGCCTCGACCATCTGGTGATAGGCTTCCTTCCACCCATTCGGCGTCGTCACCACGTCGCCCTGGATGTGGCAGCCTTCCTGGTCGCCGACGCGGTTGATCGGGGCGATGACCTCTTCGGCGAACTTGCCGCCTTCCTCGACGATCTGGTCGATCAGGTCGCGCGACAGGTCGGCGTCGGGAAGCTGGTTGCCGTAGTTCTCGACCTGCAGAACGTCATGCAGGACGAAGGACAGGTCGCGGACGGGCGCCTTGTAGCTCATGGGATCAGGCTCTCGCTTTGAAGGTCAGGAAGTGGTCGTCGGGATCGTTGAGGCGCTCGCTCAGCAGGCTGGCGTATGCCTCTGCGCCCGGCAGAAGATCGGGACGGTGCTCCGTCAGCTTGGACTCCATCCAGGCGCAGGCGGCCTCGGCCGTCTCGATGGCGCCTTCGATGTCCTCGAGCTGCTGCCGCAGCGCCGCGATACGGGCGCGATGGCGCGGCAGGGCGATGGCCATCTGATGGACGTTGTGGTCCTTCTGGTCATACAGATCCAGCATCTCCTGGATCTCGACCAGGGTGAAGCCGATGCGCCGGCCGCGCATGATCAGCTTCAGCCGGGCGCGGTCGCGCGGGCCGTAGACCCGCGTCTGGCCCTTGCGCGACGGCGTCAGCAGGCCCTTGTCTTCATAGAAGCGCAGCGCGCGCGCGGTCGCGCCGAACTCGCGGCACAGCTGCCGTATGGAATAGGTGCGATGTTCGTCAGCAATCGGCATGACGGCTTCATAACTTGACGCGGACGTAAAGGGAAGCTTTTCGCGCGCCGGGCTACGAAGTTGTGAACGAGCGGGCGAGGGGGCGTTGGCGGACAAAAAGAAAAGGCCGCGACCGGGGACGGGTCGCGGCCTTTATATTTGCGGGCCCTCGGGGGAGGGGGAGAAGCGGGCCCGCAAAATCTCTGGAAGGCGGGCCGGCTCAGCGGCGGCGCAGCCACAGCACCGGCGCCGTGATGGCCAGCAGGAAGACGTTGGTCAGGCTCAGCCCCAGGTCCAGGCCGAAGGCGTGCACGCCCAGGGCGATCGTCTCTAGGACCAGCAGACCCGCCGCCGCCGTCAGCAGCAGGGGACGGCCGAACCGCCACGAGACCAGCGGCGCCAGAACCATGGCCGCCAGCACGATCTCGGCGACGCCCAGACCACGCACGAAGGCCTCGCTGGCGGCGGCGGGCCACTGCATCAGAACGATCAGGTTCTCCATCGGCTCGGACAGCTTGGCGTAGCCGGCGGCGATGAAGAACATCGCGATCCAGCCCTGGAAGGTCCAAAGCGTGATGTTCAGATAGTCAGCGCGGGCGCGCGCCTGGTGAGTGGTCAAGGTGGTCGTCGTCATGGCCGTAACCGTTTATTTGCAACAGTCACAAGATCAGTTGCTGGGTTCCGATTTGCAAGCGGCTGAAACAATCTGTGATCACGGTCGGAAAACGACGTGGCGACAGCAGGGCCGAAACCACAATTCCTCGTAACCCATCGCTGAAACCAGCCGGGATCATCCGCCTCTAAGCCGAGGCGGATTTCGAGTCAACGGTCGATGACATCAATTGATGACTTAGAGGCTCCAGGCCGCCTTCGCCGCCTCCAGCCGGGCCAGTTTGGCCTCCAGCGGGGCCCAGTTGTCGGCCGTGTCGATGGCGCTCCACAGGGCCTCGACCTCGTCGATCAGCATCTCTTCCGGTTCGGGCGCGGCGAACATGGGATGCTCCAGCCGCTCGGGCCGCTCGGGCTCATGCTCCATCAGGGCGAAGCGGAAGGCGTCGAAGGCCTCGCCCTGGTAGGTCTTGCCGCGCACCCCGCCCAGCGCCCGCGCCGCCGAGCTGAAGCCGCCGAACCAGTCGAAGAAGATCGGCTCCCAGCGCAGGGCCTCCTTCTTCTCACGCGCGAGGGCCAGGGTCGCGTCCAGCAGCCGCTGGTCCGCCGCCTCGCCCAGGCTCTGCACGCCCAGCCGGTTCAGGAAGGCCGCGCGCAGGTGGCGGATATAGGCGGGGCCGAACGCGTTCAGCGCCTCGGTCAGGACCGCGACCTGCGGCTCGGCGTCGGCGATCAGCTTCAGGCACCCGGCCAGCTGCGTCAGGTTCCAGAACACCGCCTCGGGCTGACGCGCGAAGGCGTAAAGGCCGTTCTGGTCGAAATAGGCGGCGGTGAAGCCCGGCTCATAATGGGGCAGGAAGCGCCAGGGGCCGTAGTCGAAGCTCTCGCCCGTGACGTTCAGATTGTCGGTGTTCAGCACCCCGTGGACGAAGCCCGCCGCGATCCACTTCGCCGTCAGCGCCGCCGAGACCTCGACCACCGCCGCCAGAAAACCCGCCGCGTCGCCCGGCGCGACTGCCGGATGATACAGGCTGCGCGCGTGCTCCATCAGCGCTTCGATCTGGTCCTTGCGTCCATAGTATGCGGCGCGCTGGAACGTCCCGAAGCGGATATGGCTGTGCGACAGCCGCACCATGACGGCCGCGCGCGTCGGCGACGGCTCGTCGTGCCGTTCCAGGTTCTCGCCCGTCTCGATCAGCGACAGGATACGGCAGGTCGGTACGCCCAGGCTGTCCAGCATGGCTGCCGCCAGCGCCTCGCGCATCCCGCCCTTCAGCGTCAGCCGCCCGTCCGCATGGCGCGACCACGGCGTCTGGCCCGAGCCTTTTGTTCCCAGGTCGAGGAGTCGACCATTTTGGTTTTCCCTATCGCCTCCCTCGCGGAGGGAGGCTGCTTGAGGGAGTTTGGCGTCCTTGTCCGCTTGAGGGACTTCCCGCATCTGCGCCGCCAGGAAGCCGCGCCCGTCGCCGATGTCGGGGTTGTAAACGCGGAACTGATGGCCGTGATAGCGCATGGCGATGGGGCCGGGCTGGCCGGGCAGGGGCGCGAACCGGCCGAAGTGGGCCAGCCATTCGGCGTCGCTCAGCGTTTCCAGCCCGACCTGCGCCGCCGCGCGGTCGTTGCGCAGGCGTAAGGTCGTCTGCGGGAAGTCGGCCTCCTTCACGGCGTCGCCGTAGTCGGCGCCCAGGTCGAAGAAGCGGGGTTCGGGGCGATAGGCGGGGGAGACGGGCATGGGCGGCAGATGCGCCTTCGCCGTGCATTTCGCAACCGCGAGCCCGATCCGGCCGATCAGGCTTGAACCTTCGCCGCCGATCCGTATTTTCACCCGCAGACATCAGGTCTCGTGCGATCCGATCCCGAGGCCAGGCCGGCGCCGCCCTGCGCGCGAATCCGGTCCGGCGTCCGTCGATAACCTGACGCCACGACAGACCATCTCATTGTTTCGGAGACCTTCGTGGCCAGAAAATTCACGCTCGCCTTCCTCAAGACCGAGGCCGGTTCCGGGGCCGTCCTCGGCCTCGCCGCCGTCGCCGCCCTGATCGTCGCCAACTCGCCCTGGTCGGCGGACTATTTCGCCTGGCTCAAGAGCGTCCACGCCGTCCAGATCGGCCCGCTGCGGCTGGAGGAGACGGTGTCCGACTGGATCAAGGAAGGCCTGATGGCCGTCTTCTTCCTCGTCGTCGGCCTGGAGATCAAATACGAGATCCTCAAGGGCGAGCTGAGCAATCCCAAGAAGCTGGCCCTGCCCATCCTGGCGGCGCTCGGCGGCATGGCGATTCCGGGGCTGGTCTATCTGGGCGTGGTCGGGGCGCTGGGCGGGCCGACGCAGGGCTGGCCCATTCCCCTGGCCACTGACATCGCCTTCGCCCTGGCCGTCTTCGCCGTGGTGGGACGCAGTCTGCCGTCCTCCCTGCGCGTCTTCCTCCTGACCCTGGCCATCGTCGACGACCTGGGCGCCATCGCCCTGATCGCCGTCCTGTTCAGCCAGGGGGTGCAGTGGGTTCCGCTGCTGGCGGCGCTGGGCGTCACCGCCCTGTTCGCCGTTCTGGGGCGGCGCCGGATGGCCGCCGCCTTCTGGGTGCTGGGCTTTGGCGCCGTCTGGTATCTGACGGTGCAGTCGGGCCTGTCCACCTCCCTGACCGCCGTGGCCTTCGCCCTGATCGTGCCGGTCGAGCCGCGCCGCGAGACCTCGCAGAGCCCGCTCAAGGACGCCATGCACGACCTGCACCCCTATGTGGCCTATCTGGTCCTGCCCCTGTTCGCCTTCGCCAAGGCGGGCGTCTCCTTCGCCGGCCTGTCGCTGGAGCAGGCTTTCGCCCCCCTGGTCATCGCCATCGCGCTCGGCCTCTTCATCGGCAAGCAGGTGGGCGTCTTCGGCGTGGCCTGGCTGGCGGTGAAGCTGGGCCTGGGCGACAGGCCGTCGGGCGCGGGCTGGATGCAGCTCTACGGCGTCAGCCTGCTGTGCGGCATCGGCTTCACGATGAGCCTGTTCATCGGCGTCCTGGCCTTCCCCGGCGCGGTGGACTCGCCCGAGCAGATCGAGGTCAAGCTGGGCGTCATCGGCGGTTCGGTGCTGTCGGCCCTGACGGCCGCCGCGATTCTGGCCCTGGCCGAAAAAGGCCGAAAGAAGAGAATGGTCGCGCACCAGTCGAACATCTGACTGATCATTGATAACATTGACCTAACGTCAGTATATTTGTCTCTTTCTCGCCACAGATCGGGCGAGGGTAGGTGAAATTTTCGTCACTGACGGGGCCTCAGCTTGTCGGTGACTCCGCCTTGCACTACCCCTTCTTATTGAGAACTCGCGCCGTTTAATGAGTGCGGGTCATCAGGGACAGGAACGTGCGCGGCCGTCAGCACGGCCCGCCATAGTCGGGGAGCCGCCTCATGCGTTTGAACCACATCCTCCGCAGCACCGCATCCGCCGCCGTCGTCGGGGCCGTCGCCTTCGGCTTCGCCGGCGCCGCCGCCGCCCAGGAAGGACCGACCACGGTCGACGACATCATCGTCACCGCCCAGAAACGCGAACAGAGCCTGCAGGACGTGCCGATCGTGGTCACGACCCTGTCGCAGGAAGCGCTGGACGGCGCGGGCGTGCGCGACATCAAGGATCTGCAGATTCTGACGCCGGGCATGACCGTCACCTCGACCCAGTCGGAGACTTCGACCACGGCTCGTATCCGCGGCGTCGGCACGGTCGGCGACAACCCCGGCCTGGAAAGCTCGGTCGGCGTCGTGATCGACGGCGTCTATCGCTCGCGCAACGGCGTCGGCTTCGGCGACCTGGGCGAGCTGAGCCGCATCGAGGTGCTGAAGGGGCCGCAGGGCACCCTGTTCGGCAAGAACACCTCGGCCGGCGTCATCAACATCATTTCCGAGGCCCCGTCCTTCACGCCGGGCTTCAACGCCGAGGCCACCTACGGCAACTTCGGGGCCTGGGGGATCGCCGGTTCGGTCACCGGACCGATCACCGACAAGATCGCCGGCCGTCTCTATATGGCCAAGCGCGAACGCGACGGCTTCTATGACGTGATCACCGGCTCCGGCCCGCGTCAGGAGACGGACGACCAGAACCAGGACTTCTGGACCGCCCGCGGTCAACTGCTGATCCTGCCCTCGGACGACGTGTCGATCCGCCTGATCGCCGACTATTCCAAGCGCGACGAATACTGCTGCGTCTCGACCCAGGTCCGCACCGGTCCGACCTATCCGTTCATCACCGCCGTCGGCGGCCAGCAGGCGGCCCCGGCCCCGGGCTTTGGCGAACTGCCGTTCTCGCGCACGGCCTACGCCAACCGCGGCACCGGCCAGGAAATGGAGGACATGGGTTTCTCCGCCGAGGCCAACATCGACATCCCGTCGTGGAACGCCACCTTCACCTCGCTCAGCTCCTGGCGGAACTGGTCGGGGGTCAACGGCATGGATCTCGACTACACCACCGCCGACATCCTCTATCGCGAGAATGACGGCGGTTACGGCTTCGAGCTGGAGAACCTGACCCAGGAGTTCCGTCTGGCGGGCTCCACCGACCGTCTCGACTGGCTGGTCGGGGCCTTCGCCACGCGCGAGAACATCAATCGCGCAGACAGCTACTGGTACGGCGCGGGCTACACGCCCTTCCTGTCGCTGCTGATCTCCAGCCAGCTGAACGCCGGCTCGGGCGGCGCCATTCCGATCCGTCCCGGCATCATCGGCTGCCTGACCCGTCCGGGTACGACGGCGCAGTTCCTGGCGGGCTGCCTGGCGCAGGGCGGCAGCGCGACCACCGGCCCGACGGCGCCCAGCGGCCCCGGCTTCGGCGTCGGCCACGGCGTGCAGGACCACTACAGCCAGACGACGGAATCCTTCGCCCTCTTCACCAACAACACCTGGCGCGTCACCGACAAGTTCGATCTGACCCTGGGTCTGCGCTACACCCTGGACGACAAGCGCCTGCTGGGCGTTCAGGACAATCTGGGAACCAACGGCGCGGCCTGCGGCGGCGCCCTGGGCAACGTCGGCGCCATGACCGGCGCCCTGATGGGCGCGGGCCTCAACCAGGCGACCGCCCAGGCCACGGCCGGTCGTCTGGCCGCCAACCTCTGCCTGCCCTGGGCCAATCCTCTGTTCGACAACCGTCGCATCTCGGAAAGCCACGACAACGGCGAGCTGAGCGGCACCATCAAGGGCAGCTATCGCTTCAACGACAGCGTGATGGCCTACGCCTCCTACGCGCGCGGCTACAAGTCGTTCGGCTACAACATGGACCGGGTGCAGGGGCCGACCGCGACCAATCCGCTGCCGATCACGCCGAACAACTCCCTGCTGTTCCCGTCGGAGACCGTCGACAGCTATGAAATCGGGCTGAAGAACACCCTGTTCAACCGCTCGGTGCTGTTCAACATCACCTACTTCAATCAGAAGTTCGAGGACTTCCAGCTCAACACCTTCCTGGGCACGGCCTTCGTGGTCGAATCCATCCCTGAGCTGACCTCGGAAGGCGTCGACGCCGACTTCGTCTGGTTCACCCCGGTCGAGGGCCTGTCGCTGTCGGGCGGCGTGACCTACACCGACACCAAGTACGGCGACTTCACCGCCGCCGACCTGACCAATCCCGGCAACTTCCCGCAGCTGTCGCTGCTGCCGGGATCGCGGGCTTCCTTCGCGCCGGAATGGTCGGCGACCGCCTCGGTGGCCTTCGACCGCTCGATCGGCGCTGGGCTGAAGATGGGTCTGAACCTGTCGGCCAAATACTCGACCGAGTTCAACACCGGTTCGGATCTGCTGCCGTACAAGATGCAGGACGCCATGACCCTGCTGAACGGCCGCGTCACCCTGGGCTCGGAAGACGAACGCTGGGCGCTGGACCTGTGGGCCCAGAACCTGACCGACGAGGAGTACAAGCAGGTGGCCATCAACGCCCCCCTGCAGGGCTCGGCCTTCCAGACCACGGTCCAGCCCAACGGCACCTATTACAACCCGGCGCTGGACACCCAGACCTACAACGCCTTCATGGGCCAGCCGCGTACCTACGGCGTGACCCTGCGCGTCCGCTACTGATCCAAGCGGAGCGTCTGACAGGAGGGGCGGGCCGGAGCGATCCGGCCCGCCCTTTTTCTATCCCTCTCCCATCGGGAGAGGGCGCGCACATGGAAAAAGCCCTCGGCCGCATGGACCGGGGGCTTTTCCTCATTCAACCGCGAGGCGACCGCCTCATTCCGCCGGGGGGTGGCTTTCCCCCGCCAGCCGCCGCTGCCCGGCGAACATCCGGTTCAGCAGCCGCCGCCCGAAGCCGGCGATGTCGTCGATGATGGTGAACACCGCCGGGATGTAGAGCAGCGACAGGAAGGTCGAGGAGATCAGCCCCCCGACCACGGCCACGGCCATGGGCGAGCGGAACTCCACGTCGGCGCCCCAGCCGATGGCGATGGGCACCATGCCCGCCCCCATGGCGAAGGTGGTCATCAGGATCGGCCGCGCCCGCTTGTGGGCGGCGTCCATGATGGCGTCGAAACGGTTGAGCCCGCTCTTCTCCGCCATGATGATGTAGTCGACCAGCAGGATGGAGTTCTTGGCCGCGATCCCCATCAGCATCAGCACCCCGATCAGGGCCGACATGGAGAAGCTCTTGCCCGCGATCACCAGGGCGATGAAGGCGCCCCCGATGGCCAGGGGCAGGGCCGCCATGATGGTGACCGGATAGGCGAAGCTTTTGAACAGCAGGGTCAGCACCGCGTACATCAGCAGAATGCCGGACAGGAAGGCGATGCCGAACCCGATCAGCATCTCCTGGATGAACTCGGCGTCCCCGGCGGGCACCTGACGCACGCCGGTCGGCAGCTCCTTGACCGAGGGCAGGCGATTGACCGCCTGGCCCGCCGCGCCGGTGGTGATGCCGTCCAGCTCGGCCGAGATGGAGGCGATGCGCGAGCGATCCTGACGACTGACCGTGGCCGGACCGGCGCCGAACTCGATGTCGGCCACGGCGCTCAGCGGCACGGCGGCCCCTGAGGCGGTCGGCACGCGCAGCGTCTCCAGCACGTTCAGATCCTCGCGCGCGGCCTCGGTCAGCTGCAGGCGAATGGGGATCTGGCGGTCGCCCAGATTGTACTTCGGCAGGTTCTGGTCGATGTCGCCGATGGTGGCGACGCGCACGGCCTGGGAGATGGCCCCGGCCGAGACGCCCAGCAGCGCCGCCTCATCCGGCCGCGGCGTGACCAGGATTTCCGGTCGGGCGATGGCGGCGGTGTTGACGATGTTAGCCAGGCCCGGCACCCCGCGCATCTCCTCCTCGACCTTGCGGGCCGCGGCTTCCAGCACGACCGGATCGTCGCCCAGGATGGAGAAGGTGTAGCTGGTGCCGTCGCCCGGTCCGCCGCCCTGCTGGGCGATGCCGGCGCGGATGCGGGCGCCGGGGATCTGCTTCAGCTCATCGACCATGACGCGGGCGAAGGCCTGCTGGCTCAGGTCGCGCTTACCCTTGGGCACCATGTCGGCGTAGACGTTGGCCTGGTTCACTGACTGGCCGCCGATGGCGGCGTAGACCGAGGTGACTTCCGGCCGGGCGTTCAGCGTCTGCGTCACCTGCTGCACCACGACATCGGTCTGATGCAGGGTGGAGCCCGGCGGCAGTTCGATCTGGAAGGCCGCGCGGCCTTCGTCGGCGGGCGACATGAACTCGAACGACATCTTGGCGAACCAGGACAGGCCGATGGAGCCGAATAGGAACACTCCGCCCAGGATGAAGACGATCCAGCGATGACGCAGGCACCACTTCAGCGAGCGCAGATAGCCCGCCATCCAGAAGGGATCCTTGTCCTCATGGTGGGTGTGCTTGAGCATGTAGGCCGCCATCAGCGGCGTCAGCAGACGCGCCACCACCAGGGAGAAGAAGACGCTGATGCA
The DNA here is from genome assembly GCF_047237745.1 of Brevundimonas phoenicis. Taxonomy (NCBI): domain Bacteria; kingdom Pseudomonadati; phylum Pseudomonadota; class Alphaproteobacteria; order Caulobacterales; family Caulobacteraceae; genus Brevundimonas; species Brevundimonas phoenicis. The sequence continues at coordinate 3,120,533 of NZ_JBDFLN010000001.1, read as the reverse complement.
GGCGGCCAGGGCGAAGGCCTTGAAGAACTGGCCGATGATGCCGGGCATGAAGCCCACGGGCGCGAACACGGCGATGATGGTGCCGGTCGTCGCCACGACCGCCAGGCCGATCTCGTCGGCGGCCTCGAAGGCGGCGTCATAGGGCGGCTTGCCGTCGCGCATGTGGCGGACGATGTTCTCGATCTCCACGATGGCGTCGTCGACTAGGATGCCGATCGTCAGCGATAGGGCCAGCAGCGTCACCACGTTCAGCGACTGGTCCATCGGTCCCAGGATGGCGAAGGTCGGGATCAGCGACATCGGCATGGCCGTCGCCGCGATCAGGGTCGCCCGCCAGTCGCGCAGGAAGATCCACACCACGATGACCGCCAGGACCGCGCCCAGGATCAGCGCCTCCAGCGAGGCGAGGTAGGATTCCTCGATGTATTTCACGCTGGAAGTGACCTGTTCGATGGTCAGTTCGGGGTGGGCCTCGTCGATCTTCTCGACCTCGGCGCGGACCTTTTCGGAGACCTTGACCTCGCTGGCCTCGCGCGAGCGCAGGAAGTTGAAGGTCACGGCCTCCTGGCCGTTGTAGCGGGCCAGACGGCGCGGCTCGCTCCACTTGTCGACCACCACGCCCAGATCGCCCAGGCGCACGTTCTTGCCGTCGCCGACGGGCACCAGGGTCTCGCGCAACTGCTCGACCGAACCGGCGGCGCCCAGGGTGCGCACGGCGCGTTCCGAGCCCGCGATGGTGACGCGCCCGCCCGGCAGGTTGTTGTTGACGTTGGTCAGGGCCTGGCTGACCTGGGCCGCCGTGACGCCGTAGGCGCTGAGCCGTTGCGGATCCAGTTCGACGCGGATCTCGCGGTCCACCCCGCCCGAGCGGTTGACCTCGCCGACGCCGCCCAGCGCCAGCAGGGCACGGCTCATCTCATTGTCGATGAACCAGCTGATCTGTTCCGGCGTCATCGTCTCCGAGCGCACGACATAGGTGATCAGGGCGTCGCCGGTGATGTCGATGCGCTGGACCGTCGGCTCCTGCATGTCCTGGGGCAGGCTGGCGCGCACCCCGCTCATGGCGTTGCGGACGTCGTTGGTGGCGCGCTCGGTGTCGGTGCCTAGTTCGAACTCGATGGTGGTCGAGGACACCCCGTCCGAGACGTTGGAATAGATGTGGCGCACGCCTGACAGGCCGGCGATCGAATCCTCGATCACCCGCGTGACCTGGACCTCCATCTCGGTCGGGGCGGCGCCGGGGCGCGCGGCCGTGACCGCGACCAGGGGGAAGTCGATGTCGGGGTTGTTGTTGATCCGCATCCCGGCGAAGCCGGTCACGCCGCCCAGCGTCAGCAGCAGGAACAGCAGGATGATGGGGATGGGGTTTTTGATCGCCCAGGCGGAAATCTGGTTCATGGCCGGGCCTTACTTCTTGGCGGGCGCTTGGGCGGCGGGGGCGGCGGCCGGAGCCGCTGCGGGCGCAGCGGCGCGCGGCGCGGCCACCGTCACCTTGTCGCCGTCGTTTAGGAAGCCGGCGCCGGCCACCACGACGCGGACGCCCGCGTTCAGTCCCTCGACCGAGGTCTGGTCGTCACGCCGCGACAGCACCGTCACCGGCACGAAGCGCACCGAGGAGTCGGCGTTCAGCACGAACACCCCGGACTTGTTGCTGCGATAGAGGACGGCGTCGGTCGGCACCACTGTGGCCGGGCGCGTGCCCGCCTCGATGGCGGCGCGGGCGAACATGCCGGGCTTCAGCGCGCTGCCGGGAGCCAGGCTGATGCGCGCCAGGCCCAGGCGGGTCTGGGCGTTGACCTCGGGCGTGACGATGCGGACCGTGCCGGTCGTCGAACCGGCCTGGCTGGAGGTGATGGCCGCGCTCTGTCCGGCCTGGATCAGCGGCAGCTCCGTTTCCGGCACCTGGGCGTCCAGCTCCAGACGGCCGTCGCGCACCATGCGGAACAGCTCGGCCTCGGCGCTGATGATCTGGCCCTTGGTCACGCTGCGGCTGATGATCAGGCCGCTGACGGGCGCGCGGATGGTGGCCTGCGACAGGCGGGTCTGGGTCTCGGCCAGGGCGGCGTGGGCCGAGGCCAGATTGGCCGCCGACGCCCGCTGATTGGCCAGGGCCGTGTCCAGCGACGCCTGGCTCAGGAAGCCGCGCGTCTTCAGCTCCTGTGCGCGGCCCAGGGCGGCGTCGTCGCGGGCGACGTTGGCCTCGGCCGTCTGCACCGCCGCCTGCTGCTGGCGCACCTGGGCGCGCAACAGGACGTCGTTCATCTGCACCAGGGGCTGACCCTGGCGGACATAGGATCCTTCGTCGACATAGAGGATCGTCGCCGTCAGCCCGCCGGTCTCGGCGGCGACCGGCACCTCTTCCCAGGCCGAGACGGTGCCTGAGGCGACCACGGTGCGGGGCAGGGCGACCGAGGTCGCCGTCGTCGCGCTGACGGTCTGGCGCGAGGCTCCGTCCTTCTTGTCCTTTTCATCCCCGTGTCCGCCGCAGGCGGCCAGGGTCAGGCTGGTAGCCAGGGCCACAGCCATGGCGGAGGTCAGTCGGGCCGAAAAGCGTCGAGAGGTCGCCACGTGCGAATATCCTGGGAGATTGAGCGTACAGTCAGACGCGCGCCAACCTTCTGTCCGGCGTCGCGGGCATAGCAACGCTACTTACCCGTTCGGCGATCCGCGCTCAAACGACTCATTCGCAATTACGACGATGTAATCTGCAACCAGGGCGCGTGCTGACGGTCGTTTTCTGGTCAGGGGCGGACCCGATCCGGCAAGGCGGCGACTTCGGCCTCGCTCAGCGCCTTGACGATGCGGACGCGGCAAGGGCCGTTGACGCCTGACATGCCGCGCACGTTCAGATTCGCCCAGTCGCCGGCGCACAGGCGCGACTTCCCGGCGCTCTGCGGACGAATGGTCAGGGCCGTGGCGAAGTCCAGATCCTGGCAGATGCCGACCGCCTGGGCCTGATAGATGCGTCCGCGACCCGTGTCGAAATAGATGTTGGTGCGATCATCCGAGCGGAAGTTGCGGACCTGATCGGCGTAGAAGCAGGGGGCGGCCGTCGATGAGGCCGTCTGCACCGAGGAGGCGCCGTTCGTCTGGGGCGCGCAGGCGGCGGCGCTCAGGCTCAAAACCAGGACCGTACAGGCGGCGAGGGAAGTACGGCGGGTCATGGCGTATCCTTTGTTGATCGTCGGTATTCGACCTTAGCGGTCTTCAGCGACGTTGTCATGACGCGAAGGGCCTAAGCGACTCCCATGGTCACGTTGCACGGGCGAAGGCCGCCCCATGATGGTCGCCGCCAGATGCTCGCCCAGCAGGGGGGCGACGCAAAAGCCGCGCGAACCCAGGCCGGTCAGGACATGGAGTCCGCTCTTCCATTCTCCGCACAGGGGCAGGCGGTCGGGCGTCGTCGCGCGCACGGCGACGCGACGGCCGTGCGCCTCGCCGGACGTTTGACGTACGGTCTCGGCGAGGGCGGGCAGGGCGGCGGCCAGGGTCGCCTGGTTGCGGGCGCCGGCCTCGCCGGACGCTTCGGGCGCCTCCACGCCCCGCTCATGGGTGGCGCCGTAAAGCATCCCGTCCCCGGTCGGCGCGGCGTAGCCGCCCCAGGCGACGGGCAGAGGCGGCGGCGTCCCCCGGGTCCAGTCCGCCTGTCCCGCGACCGGAGACAGCGGCAGGTCGGGCGCCAGCCGCGCCGATCCCCAGCCCGCCGTCAGCACGACGGCGTCCGCCTCGATCAGGACGGCGCCGTCGTCGCCCTTCACGCGCCAGCCGTCGGTCGTCGCTTCCAGTGCGGCCGCGCGCCCCGTGACCCGTTCAGCGCCCGCCAGCCACGGCTCCAGAATCGCGTCGGAGCGCACGGCCAGGGCCTGGCCCATCACCAGACCGCCGCGCGTTGTGGGTTCGCCCAGGCGCTCAGAACAGGCGGCGGGGTCCAGCCTGTGCATGGCGCCTTCCGGCCACAGGGCTTGCGTTGCGATCTTGTCGAAGCGGGCGGCGTCGCGCGGCGCCTGCTCCAGTTGCAGCACCCCCTCGGCGACGACGGCGCCGGGCAGGGCGCGGTACAGGCTTCCCGCCCGCTCCAGCGCCTGGGCGTGGAATTCGGCGATGAAGGCGTCGCCCGCGTCCAGTCGCGGCGTCACCAGCGAGGCTGGAAAACCTGAAGCGCCCGCGCCCGCTCGCTCTGCCTCGACGACCGTGACGCGCGCGCCCTCGGCGATCAGGGCGCGGGCGACGGCGGCGCCCGCGATCCCGGCGCCGATCACGGCGACATGACGGGGATGATCCGTCGGGGCCTCGCCCGTCATGCGCGCCTCCAGCCGCTCGCGCTTCCTGCCGTGGCCGGGCTTCTTCTGGACGATGAAGCCATGCTCGGCCAGGCCGCGCCGCACGGCCCCGGCGACGGTGAAGGTGGCCAGCCGCGCGCCGGGCGCGGAGCGCGCCGCGACCAGGGCCAGGATCTCGGGCGACCACATGCCGGGGTTCAGCGCGGGCGAGAACCCGTCCAGGAACCAGGCGTCGGCCGGACCCGACCATTGCTCCAGCGCCCATCGGGCGTCGCCGACGGCCAGGTCGATCGTCGCCCCCCACTGCGGCAGGTCCAGCCGGTGAAAGCCCGGCGTCCCGGCGGGCCACACGTCCAGCACCCCGGCGGCCGTCTCGGCCAGCTCGGGCCAGGCGGCCAGGGCGCGGGCCGCTTCGTCGCGTGTCAGGGGGAAGCCTTCGATGGAGAAGACCCGTAGCCGCGCCCCGTGCGCGCGCGTACGCCGCCACAGGTCCAGCAGGGTCACGATGTTCAGCCCGGTGCCGAAGCCCAGTTCGCCGACGGTGAAGGCGGATCGCCCCGACCAGGCCTCGGGAAGGCCGCAGCCTTGCAGAAAGACCGCGCGGGTCTCGGCCAGGCCGTCGTCTTTCGAGAAATAGACGTCGCCGAATCGGCCCGACCGGGGCGAGCCGTCTTCGGCCCACAGCAGTTGGGGCGAGGCGTTATCTGGCGGCGAGGCGACGGTCATGGCGGCGGTCTATCGGTCCCGGCCGCTGGAAGAAAGCATGTCCGCCAGGAATGAGCGTTTGGAAAGCGCGCATGAAAAAGGGGCCGTCCGTGAGGACGACCCCTTTCCGCATCGCGGTCACGAGGACCGCGACACCAAGACGTAAGTCTTAGTGGGCAGCCGGAGCAGCCGGAGCAGCGGCCGGAGCGGCAGCGGCGTCAGCAGCCGGAGCAGCAGCGGCGTCGGCAGCCTTGACGGCTTCGCCAGCGGCTTCGCCAGCAGCGGCGGCAGCGTCGGTGGCGGCGGCGTCGGCCGTAGCAGCGGCGTCGGCAGCGGTGTCGGCGGCGGCGGTGGCGTCGGCAGCGGCGTCTTCAGCCTTGTCGGTGGCGGCGGGTTGGCAAGCGGCCAGGGCCAGAGCAGCGGCCGAAGCGGCGATCAGAGCGGTGATGCGCATAGGTTTCTTCCTTCAGAAGGTAAAAGCGAGACCATGAACCTCGCTGAGGGAGAGATAACGGCTTCGTGAGGAGGAGCGCAAGCGATTTCTCACGGGTTCGTGAAGTCATCGCGAGGGCATCACGAATATCGATACGCCCACCGCCGTTTCGTCAGCGGCCGTGGGGGGGAATGGGCGGCGTGGTGGGGTCGGTCGGGTCTGTGGGAACCGGCGTGACCGGCGCGTCCGGATCCGGAGGCAGGGTCGGCGGCGTCGGCGCTGGAATCGCGTCGCCTGGGGGCGGATTCGCAGGCGTCAGGGTGTCGGACGATGGGCTTGTCGGCGTGACGGCGGGTGACGCGGCGGCGGGCGCGGCTGCGCCTTCCGCCTTTTCTGGGGATCGGTCATTGCAGGCGGCCAGCATCAGCAGGGTGCTGGCGACGGTCGGAATCGTCAGGGAGAGTTTTGAGGACGGTCGCATCGGACGGCTCCTTCACAAGCGGCCGCGCACGCGGCCGTGATCCTGAGAGAACCGTCGTGAACGCTCCGTGTTCCGAACGTCGCTTGCGGGCGTCAGGCGTCCATCGGCGCGGCGGCCAGGGCTTCTTCCATTTCGGTGAAGGACGGCTGGGCGGTCGAGGGGATGTCGCCGCGGCCGATCTCGACCGAGATCTGGGCCGCATTGCCGTGCAGGTGGGCCACCAGCACCGACTGGATGATCTTGTAGTAGGCGCCTTCCTCCTCGACGATGGCGTTCAGGCGCGAGGCGAACGGCCCGACCAGGCCATAGGCCAGGAAGACGCCCAGGAAGGTGCCGACCAGGGCGCCGCCGATCATGCCGCCCAGCACTTCCGGCGGCTCGGTGATCGAACCCATGGTCTTGATGATGCCCAGCACGGCGGCGACGATGCCCAGGGCCGGCAGGCCGTCGGCCAGGGTCTGCAGCGCGTGCGCCGGGGCCAGGGCCTCGTGGTGGTGCTTCTCCAGCTGCTTCTCCATGGCGTCTTCGATCTGGTGCGGATCCTCGAGGTTCATGGTCATCATCCGCAGGGTGTCGCAGATGAAGTCGGTGGCGAAGTGGTCCTTCAGCACCTTGGGATACTTCTGGAAGATGGCGCTCTCGGCCGGCTTTTCGATGTGGCTTTCCAGGGCGATCACGCCCTTGGACTTCATCGTCTTGGTCAGCTGGAACAGCAGGCTGAGCAGATCCTTGTAGTCCTGTTTCTTCCACTTCGGCCCGGCGAAGCACTTGCCCAGCCCGCCCAGGGTGGCCTTGATCACCGGCAGGCTGTTGGAAATCAGGAAGGCCGCGATGCCCGCGCCGAAGATGGCCATGAGCTCATAGGGCAGCGAATAGAGGATCGTCGCCATCTTGCCGCCGTGCAGCAGGAAGCTGCCGAACACCATGGCGAACAGCATGACGATGCCGATGATCTGGAACATGAGGCGAGCAGGCGTCCTGGAGCCGAAGGGTCAGGACGCCGTTATCCGCGTTAATGCTTAAGGCCGCGTTTCGCGAATCCCGGTTCGGGACGAAAACCACAAAGACCCTCTCCCAACAGGAGAGGGCCCCAATTCTTACAACCGCGTCGCGCCGCTCAGGATCGCCTCGCGGGCCTTGGGGGTCAGCTTCTGATAGCCGGCCTTGCCGCCGCGCACCCAGACGGGGCCGTCGACCTTGTCGGGATCGAAGCCGTCGGCGACCAGGTCGACCTTGCGGTATTTGAACGTCCCGGTGGTGTCGGCCGACTTCAGCATCCGCACGAACACCGGCCGGGCGTAGGTCGGCAGCTGCTCGTCGGCCCAGGCGGCGAAGCTCGTCGCGTCGAACTTCTCGTCCAGCACCAGACCGACCATGCCCGCCTTGCCTTCCTGGCCCGGCACCTCGACGCCGTAGGCGATGACTTCCTGCACGCCCGGCGCTTCGGACAGGCGCTGCTCGACCTCGGCGGTCGAGACGTTCTCGCCCTTCCAGCGGAAGGTGTCGCCCAGACGGTCCATGAAATAGAGGTAGCCCTGACGGTCCTGGCGCATCAGGTCGCCGGTGCGGAACCAGCGGTCGCCCTTCTTGAGCACGTCGGTCAGGATCTTCTTCTCCGACGCCTTCTTGTCGGCGTAGCCCGAGAAGTCGTGGCGGATGTCGCTGCCGATCTGGCCGATGGCCTCGCCCGTCTCGCCGCTCATCACCAGGCGGCACAGGCCGTCGGCGCCGCGCACCGGCTCGCCCGTTTCCGGGTCCAGGGCGATCAGGCGGATGTTGATCTGCGACTTTAGGAAGCCCGGCACCCGGCCGATGGCGCCCGCCTTGCCGTCGAAGTTGAACAGGGAGACGTTGCCCTCGGTCGAGCCGTAGAACTCAAGAATGTCCTTGATGCCGAAGCGGCTCTGGAACTCGGGCCAGACGTCGGGGCGCAGGCCGTTGCCGAAGGCCAGCCGCAGCTTGTGGCCCTTTTCGTCCGGGTTCTCGGGGCTGTTGACCAGATAGCGGCACAGCTCGCCGATGTAGACGAACATGGTCGCCCCAGTCGCCTTCACGTCCGGCCAGAAATGGGTGGCCGAGAAGCGCCGCCGCGTCACCATCCGCCCGCCGTTCAGCAGCACCGAGCCGACGCCGACCAGGCCGCCGGTCGAGTGATACAGCGGCAGGACGTTGAACAGGGCGTCCTTGGGCGTCGAGGCCGTGGCCCCGGCGAAGGCGCGCATATAGGTCCGCACCCGCGAATGCGGCATCCGCGCCGCCTTGGGCAGGCCGGTGGTGCCCGAGGTGAAGATGTACAGGGCCGTGTCGCGATTGGTCATGCCCTGACGCAGCGAACGGTCGGGCCGCACGGACGATGCGCTGCGCACGGCGTTGTCCAGGTCGCGGCGCGCGTTGGTCTCGTTCTCTTCGCCCAGGCCGTGGACCCAGATCATCAGGTTGCGATCGACCAGGCCGCGCGCGTCCTCGACCGCCTGCCAGCAGTCCTCGTCCGTCACCACGTTGAAGGCGGTCGAGATGGTCAGGCAGTGGGCCAGGGCCGCGCCGCTCAGATTGTTGTTGATCAAGGCGGTGGCCACCCCGACCTTGGAGAAGCCGAACCAGGCGGCCACGTATTCCACGCGGTTGTGCATCACCAGGGCGATGACGTCGCTGCGCTTCAGGTTGCGGCTCTTGGCCCAGTTGGCGTAGCGGTTCGCCAGGGCCTCGAACTCGCGATAGGTCAGCTTGCGGGTTTCGTCCTCGACCGCGATGTTGGGGCCGAACTTGTCGATCGCCTCTTCGAGGTCGTCACAGGCCAGGACGTCGCTGTCGAGGGTGATGGGCTTGATGCGCTTCAGAAGCCTGAACAGCCCGCCAGCGAACTTGATGTCGCGCCGGATGTTTGCCGCCAGTCCCATGGGTGCGCCGCCTCTTCCCGATTGCCTTTGTCATGGTTGATGAACGGCGCGGGGCGGCGGGTCAACCGGCGGCGGGGACGCAGACGGGGCCATTCGACAAAAAGGCAAGCTTTCGCGTCCTTTTCAATGACGTAGGGTCAAGTCGAAAGCCGACGCAGGGTCAAGCTGATCCGGCAGTGAGCGACGGTTTCACGCTGGATCGTCTGCAGATGAAACCAGGCCCGCGCCCTCACGACTGATGAAGCCGCCGCCGCATCTCATCGCGCGGCGGGCGTCACGCGCCAGACCGCGTCGCCCACGTCGTCGGCGACCAGCAGGGCGCCGCGGCCATCGACCGCCACGCCCACCGGCCGCCCCATGGCCTCGCCTCTTGCGTTGCGGAAGCCGGTCAGCACGTCCTGCGGCGGTCCGTCCGGGCGGCCGTCGCGGAAGGGCACGAAGATGACCTTGTATCCGGACGGCGGGTTGCGGTTCCACGAACCGTGCTGGCCGATGATCGCCCCGTTGCGCCACTGCGGCAGCAGCGTTCCGGCATAGAAGGTCAGGCCCAGCGACGCCGTATGCGACCCCAGAGCGTAGTCGGGCCTGATCGCCCTGGCGACCATGTCGGGCCGGGCGGGATGCACCCGTTCGTCGACGTTCTGGCCGTAATAGCTCCATGGCCAGCCGTAGAAGCCGCCGGACGTCACCGAGGTCATGTAGTCGGGGACCAGATCGTCGCCCAGGGCGTCGCGCTCATTGACCGAGGTCCATAGCCGCCCGTCCTGTGGATTCCAGGCCAGGCCGACCGGGTTCCGCAGCCCCGAGGCGAAGACGCGTCGCGCGCCGGTGGCGACGTCGATCTCCAGGATGGCGGCGCGGTCGACCTCTTCGTCCAGCCCGTTCTCGCCGATGTTGGAGTTGGAGCCGACCCCGACATAGAGCCTGCTTCCGTCCGCTGAGGCGACCAGGCTCTTGGTCCAGTGGTGATTGCGCCCGGCGGGCAGGTCCGCGATCTTGACCGGCGTCGCGTCGATGCGCGTCTGGCCCGTCTGATAGGGGACCATGACCACCGCGTCGGCGTTGGCGACGTACAGCCGCTCGCCGATCAGGGCCATGCCGAAGGGCGAGGTCAGTCCGCTCAGCAAGACCGTCTTCATCTCCGCCGTCCCGTCGCCGTCGGCGTCGCGCAGCAGGCTGATGCGGTCGGCGCTGGGCGTGTCGCCCGATCCGGCGCGCGACATCACCAGCCCCTCGACCCAGCCGCGCAGTCCGCCCTTCTTGTCCTTGGGCTTCGCCGGCGCCTGGGACTCGGCGACCAGCACGTCGCCGTTGGGCAGGACATGGAGCCAGCGCGGATGATCCAGCCCCGTCGCAAAGGCGTTGACCGCCAGGCCCGCGGCTGGAGCCGGCGTCTGTCCCTGCGGCCAGCCGACGGCGCGGGCGATCTTGACCGTGGGAACGGCCTGGGGCTGGGGCGCGGGCAGGGCGGGTGCGGCGCCGAAGCCCGCGCTGTCAGGCAGGGCGCTGCGCGTGGCGCACGCCTCCAGGGCCAGGATCAGGCTGAAACTCACCGCCAGGACGGGCAGGACGGAAAGACGGAACATGGCGTCGCCCTTTCATGGCGTCGGAGAAGAAACCCGCGAGAGAGCGGTCAGGTTGCCTATGATGTTGCGAGTCACTCGCAACTTGCTATGGTGGCGGCCTGTTCGTGTGAGGATCGCCATGACCGTCGCTTCCGCCCCTGCCGTTTCCGATGCCGCTTCCGATCCGACGGGTCCGGTGGCGTCCGTCGAAGTCCTGACCGCCCACGCCAGCCGCTATATGCAGCAACTGGCCAAGCATTGGGCGCACAAGTTCGAGGCCGCCTTCACATCTGAGAACGCCCGCATCGTCCTGCCCATGGGCGTGTGCAGGATGCAGGCCCTGGCGGACCGGCTGCTGGTCCGGCTGGAAGGCGACGTCGGCGCCGACATGGACCGCTTCAAGGTGGTGTTCGCCGACCACCTGTCGCGCTTCGGCCACCGCGAGACCCTGGTGTTCGACTGGCGCTCCGAGGCCTGACTTTTTGTCAATCTTGTCCAAACGGCGCCCTTGAGCGGGCGGGGGCGCCTTCTTATCTGCCTCGCCCGAGCCGGGAGGGGCCTGCATGCCAGCCGTCATCACCATCCAGGGTCTGACCAAGACCTATAAGACGTGGCACCAGGCCCTGAAGCGCGTCGATCTGGAGATCGAAAAGGGCGAGATCTTCGCCCTCTTGGGGCCGAACGGGGCGGGCAAGACGACGATGATCTCCATCGTCTGCGGCATCGTCACCCCGTCCAGCGGAACCATCACCGCCGACGGCCACGATATTCAGAGCGACTATCGCGCCGCCCGCACCAAGATCGGCCTGGTGCCGCAGGAACTGACGACCGACGCCTTCGAGACCGTCTGGGCCACCGTCACCTTCAGCCGGGGCCTGTTCGGCAAGGCGCCGAACCCGGCCTATGTCGAACAGATCCTTCGCGACCTCAGCCTGTGGGACAAGAAGGACGCCAAGATCATGACCCTGTCCGGCGGGATGAAGCGCCGCGTCATGATCGCCAAGGCTCTGAGCCACGAACCGGAGATCCTGTTCCTCGACGAACCCACGGCGGGCGTCGACGTCGAGCTGCGCCGGGACATGTGGTCGCTGGTGCGCCGCCTGCGCGAGCGCGGCGTGACCATCATCCTGACTACCCACTACATCGAGGAAGCCGAGGAGATGGCCGACCGCGTCGGCGTCATCCTCAAGGGCGAGCTGATCCTGGTCGAGAAGACCGCCGACCTGATGCAGAAGCTGGGCAAGAAGACCCTGACCCTCCAGCTTCAGGAGCCGCTGGCCGCCCTGCCGCCCGAACTGGCCGACTGGAACCTGACGCTGCAAGGCGACGGGACCGAGCTGGAATACGTCTTCGATTCCAACGCCGAAAAGACCGGCGTCCCGTCCCTGATGCGCCGCCTGTCGGACCTCGGCGTCGGCTTCAAGGATCTCAGCACCCGCCAGAGCTCGCTCGAGGACATCTTCGTCGGCCTGGTCCATCAGGATCGGGAGGCCGCGTGATGAGCTTCAACGGTTACGGCGTCTGGGCCATCTATCGCTTCGAGATGGCGCGCGCCCTTCGCACCCTGTGGCAGTCGCTGGTGACGCCGGTCATCACCACGTCGCTCTATTTCGTCGTCTTCGGCGGCGCCATCGGCAGCCGCATGACCGAGGTGGACGGCGTCCCCTACGGCGCCTTCATCGTGCCGGGGCTGATCATGCTCAGCCTGTTCACCCAGTCGATCTTCAACGCCTCCTTCGGCATTTACTTCCCCAAATTCACCGGGACGATCTACGAGATCTTGTCCGCGCCGGTGTCGCCGCTGGAGATCGTGCTGGCCTATGTCGGGGCGGCGGCGACCAAGTCGGCCATCCTCGGCCTCATCATCCTGGCCACGGCGGCCTTCTTCGTGCCGCTCGAGATATTGCACCCCTTCTGGATGCTGGCCTTCCTGATCCTGATCTCGACCACCTTCGCCCTGTTCGGCTTCATCATCGGGGTCTGGGCGCAGAATTTCGAGCAGCTGCAGTTCGTGCCCATGCTGATCGTCACGCCCCTGACCTTCCTGGGCGGCGCCTTCTATTCGATCGAGATGCTGCCCGAGGGCTGGCGCACGGTCGCCCTGTTCAACCCGGTGGTCTATCTGATCTCGGGCTTCCGCTGGGCCTTCTACGGCGTGGGGGACGTCAGCGTTGAGATCAGTCTTCTGGCCACGTTGGGTTTCTTCTTCGGTTGCCTGGCGGTGGTGGGCTGGATCTTCAAGACCGGCTATCGTCTGAAGAACTGACGGCCACGAAAGCGCCGAACTCGGCGCTCACCGTCCTGGCCCTCTAACGCCTTTTCGACCTGATGCGCGCTCGCCTGAGCGCCGGAGACCGAATGTCCGACGCCGACGACAAGATCCAGTCGCCTGAAACGCAGTCCGCCCCGCGCGCCCCCGAGCCTTTCCGCCGGGGCCAGATCACCTGGGGCCGCCCGCCCCAGGCCGCTTTCCATGTCGGCCCCCTGCCGCGCGACGAAGGCCTGGCGCGCCTGACCGCCATGCCGCCGCACCCGAAACCGGCGCAGGCCAAGCCCGCCCAGACCCAGCCTGCGCAGCCGCGCCCGCAGACGGCCCAGCCCGCCGCCTCACGCCCGGCCGCGCCCGCCGCCCGACCCGCCGACGTGTTCGGCGGCTCCATGGTCCCGCGTCGTCGCCCCGCGCCGACCGCCCCGGCCCTGCAACAGACCCCGCCGCAACCGGCCGCCCCGCAGCCTGCACCGTCTCCGACGCCCGCCGCTCCGCTGACGCCGCGCCCCCTGCCGCAAGCCGCGCCCAGCCCGACGCCCGCCGCGACGGCTCCGGCCGCGCCGACCGCGGCGCCCGCACCCGTCATCCCGCCCGCCGCGCCGCCGGTGGTCGAGACGATCGCCGCGCCCGTGACGCTCGCTTCGCCCAAGCCCCGCTCGCGCTGGCCGCTCTACGCCGGGGTGGCGGCCGTCGCTGTCCTGGTTCCCGTGGCGGTCTGGCTGCTGGCCCGCTCGGGCGCGGAAGACGCCGCGCCGCCGCCCGCCGTCGTGACGGAACCCGCCGTTGAGGCCCCCGCCGTCCCGCTCGAAACGCCGACGCCGCAGCCCGCTCCCGTCGCTGTCGAGGCGCCTGTCGCCGCCGCGCCGACCGCCCGCGCTCCATCGACGTCGGCGCGTCCCGCTCCAGCCCAGCCCGCGCGCCCTGCGCCCGCGCCGTCGCCCCAACCGACCCCCGCGCCGTCAGCAACCCAGGCTCCCGCAACCCAGGCGCCCGCGACGCCGCCTCCCGCGCCCGTGGTGGTGGTGACGCCGCCCGCCGCGTCGCAGCCCGACGCCCCGGTCCAGGCCGACGGCCCGCCGCCGACCCAGGCGCGTCCGGCCCAGACCGACCCCAACGCCCCCATCGTCACCCGGCCCCAGAAGCTGGACTGATCTGGCGGCCGAACTGACCTAGCGCACGAGCGGCGGCGCCTTCTGCTCGGCCAGCGGCGGCACGCGGGTGTCGCGGCGCACGCTGTCAGGCATGAAGTCGGGATCAAAGGCGCCGCGCGTCATCCCTGCGTCGATCTGAATGTACTGCGTCCCGTAAATCTGCGGCCGTCCCGTGCCCTGCAGGTAGCGGTCCAGGCTGGCCGCCGCGATCCAGGCGGCGTCCTGATGACCCTGCGCCAGGGCGGCGGTCGCGAGAACATGAGCTCTGAGGATGTTGTCCGCCTCACGGCTGTGGTGGAAGATGAAAGCCGCGCGATAGTAGTCGGCGCCCGACCGAATCTCGCCGCGCTCCAGCATCGCCTTGGTCGCGGCCAGACGTTCGGCGTCGGCCATGGCTTCCTGCAGGTCGAGATGATGGTCCCGGCGCGCCTTCTGATCGGCGTTGAACAGGGCGTTCAGCGCCGGATTGTCGGCTCGGGCCGCTGGCGGATCGTCAGCGCGACCCTGAGAACCACAGCCGGAAAGAAGCAGCGCCGCCGCTGCGAGGGGGATCAGACGCTTCATACCCCTGGATAAGGGGAACGGTCACGCTTGGCGCAAGGGCAGATACCCGCGTTCCACCATGCGGCGCAGCGCGTCATAGGCCTCGGCCAGTTCGTCATAGGCGGTGCGGGCGGCGGTCAGGCGGGCCACCTGGTCGGGGGTGGCCGGGGCGCCGGATTCGGCCAGGCGCACGGCCTCGGCGCCCCAGCGCGCCCGCGCCTGGGCCGTCAGCACGGCCAGCTTCTGAAAGGCGCCGACGTCCACCTGGGCGAGGGCGTGGCCGATCAGTTCGCGGTTGGCGACATAGGCGGCGTAGTCGATCTGCTCCAGCAGGCCGCGCAGGCGGCGCTGCTCCTGCGGCTCCATGTCCTCGGGCTGGAAATGGTCGCTGGAACGACGGCGGGACTGGGTCAGCATGGTCGACATGACGGCCTCGGACGAAACAGCAACCCGCAGCCTCACCCTGTTCTGGTTAACCGGTCGTTTGCACGCCGCCCGGAGCCCCTTTCGGGGCCAGCTTCAGCCGCGCGCGGTCCGGCGCGCCCAGACCGCGCGGGCAGCGCATCGGCCGATAGTCCTTGGAGTAGCAGAGCCGCGCCTCGCGGAACCAGCCGTCGGTGGTGGCGATGAACACCCCCTCGCGCGGGAAGCCCGGATTGGCGGCGACGAAGGCGTCGCGGATCGCCCCGGCGGTCAGCCGCTGGGCGGGAATGGCCTCTAGGTCCGGCTTGTTCAGCCCGTCCCACATCTTGGCGGCTTGGGCGAAATAGGCCTCGGGGCTGTCCCAGCCGCAGGTGCCGTGCGCCGCCCATTCATGCTGTTGCAGGCTGGGCGAGGGGATCATGCAGAAATGTTGGCGCACCGTCTCGACCGGGATGGCCGGGCCGGGGGCGGCGCAATAGCGCGGGTGCTTGTCAGCGGAGCCGTTGGGCCACAGCCCGTGCAGGGTCAGGCCGAACTGATTGGCCGCGCACTGATAACGTTCGTCCGGATAGTCCTTGCCGCTGCGGCACGCCTGCGGCGACCAGCTGACCGCCAGCATGTTGAAGGCGACCGGCACGTCGGCCGCCACCTCGTCCTGCGGAATGCGATAGGGGCGGGCGGGGCGCACATCGTCCGGCACGTCGCAGACGGCGCCCGCGACCTCGGCTCGCTCTGGCGCCGCTTCCGTCGATACGGTGCAGGCGGTCAGCAGGACCATCAGGGCGGCAGAGGCGAAAAGGGTGCGCATGGCGGTCTCGTAAACCCTGCGTGATCGGCGGCCAAGGCGGAACCGGCGCCCGGCCCCGCCCATTGATAAGCGTAAGCATAAGAGGATGAGGCCCATGCCCGATCAAGACGCCTTTGAAGCCGCCCTGGAGGAAGCCATCGCCCTGTTCGAGCAGGGCGAGAACATGAACCAGGCCCGTTTCGACGAGCTGATCGCCGAACTGGAGGCCCGCCGCCCCGCCCTGGCCGCCGTGCCGGAAGGCGACCCCCGCTGCGACCGCGCCCGCGAACTTCAGGCCCGCGCCGACGAACTGGAACACCGCGCCGCCCAGGGCCACGGCCAGATGGACGAGGTCAACAGCCTGTTGTCGCCCCTGATGGGCAAGAAGGCGGAGAACTGACCTCTCCTCCGTCACCCTCGGGACAAGTCCGAGGGTGACGGGGCGGGAGAGGCCTCAATACACGCCGTCGAAGCCGAAGATCGGCTTGCGCTCGCGCCACGCCCCGCGCGTGAAGTCGGGGAAGTCCACCGTGTGATTGCCCTCGGCGATCGACTGTTCCGACAGAGGGGTGATCGCGCTCCAGCTCACGGCGTCATAGATGTCCAAAGGCATGGCCGCCTTGGCCTTCAGCGCCTCGACGAAGGCGTGGATGACGAAGAAGTCCATGCCGCCGTGGCCCGATCCGGCCGCCGTGTCGGCGTGGGTCTTCCACAGCGGGTGGTCGTACTGCTCGAACCAGGCCGCCTGCGCCTCCCACTGATGCGCGGGGCTGCGGCCCTCGATGTGGACCGACTGGTTCAGGTCCATCCACAGCCCCTTCACCCCCTGCACCCGGAAGCCCAGCGAATAGGGACGCGGCAGATTGGTGTCGTGCTGCAGCAGGATCGTCTCGCCGTTGGCGCAGCCGATCGAGGTCGTCACCACGTCGCCCAGCTTGAACTGGACCTGGGCGTTCGGATGATCGGCCCCGCCGTTGTCGACCACATAGGCGTGCAGCCCCCGCGCCTTGGAGGCGTAGGCCGTCAGCGTCGTCATCCGGTTGCCCCGATTCAGGTCGATCCAGTTGGCGATCGGCCCGATGCCGTGCGACGGGTACAGCTCCCCGTTCCGGTTGACCGAATGCCAGGTGCGCCAGCGCGCCTCGGACCAGCCTTTCGGCCCGAACTCGACCCCGCCGCCATAGGGCTTCTGCGGATCGCCGCTGTTGAACTTCACCGCGCGCAGATCGTGCTGATAGCCGCCCTGCAGGTGGACCAGTTCGCCGAACAGTCCGGCGCGCACCATGTTCAGCACCGCCAGCACGTCGCGCCGATAACAGACGTTCTCCAGCACCATATAGGGCGTGCCGGTCCGCTCGTGCGCCTCCAGCACGTCCCAGTGGTCCTGAAGGCTGACGCCCGCCACCACCTCGCAGCCGACCGGGATTTTCGCCTCCATCGCCGCGATGGCCATGGGGGCGTGCCATTCCCACGGGGTGGCGATGATGACCGCATCCAGCCCCGGATGGGCCAGCAGGTCGCGATAGGCCTGATCGGGCGCCCCCTCATAGGCGCGGGGCGCGGGCTTTCCGGCGGCGGCGATCATCCCCTTGGCCCGCGCGATCATCAGCGGTTCGATGTCGCACAGGGCGACGATGTCCACATCGGCCCGCTTCAGCAGAATGGACATCAGGCTCTGCGCCCTCAGCCCCGTGCCGATGATCCCGATCTGCAAGCGGTCGTTCCGCGCCAGGGCCGGCCCGGCCAGGGTCGAGGCGGCGACGGCGGCGGACGAAGCGGCGATGAAGGCGCGGCGATCCATGATGAAGGCTCCTGCTGAAAGGCGTCGCTGTTTCGCTTAAGCCAAGCCGCAGGGCGCGCCAAGCGGCCCGCGCCGCCTGCCCTTCCGTCACCCTCGGGCTTGTCCCGAGGGCCCAGGTTCGCTCCAGGCGCGACGACGGATGTTCAGACGCAGCCGTCGAACGGTCGCCGCCTCACGCACCGCCGTCATAGGCCCTCGGGACACGCCCGAGGGTGACGATCCTTGGAAGCGAAACGCCCTACCGGCACGCCGCCACGCAGACCCGCGCCAGCACCTCAGCCGAGTCGATCAGCGGCGCGTCCACGTCGCCCTGATCCAGCAGCAGCGGAACCTCGGTGCAGCCGCCGATCACCGCCTCGGCGCCCGCCGCGATCAGCGCCTTCGCCAGGTCGCGCATGGCCGCGCGCTGTTCGGCGCCGACGTCGCCCGCCTTGACCCCGAACACCACCTGCATGAACCGCTCGCGCTCGGCGGGGGAGGGGGCGACCATCTCCAGCCCTTCGGCCGCCAGAGCCTCGGCGTACAGCAAGGCCGCGCCCGGCGTGGCCAGCACCCCGACCCGCCGCGCCCCCGTCGCGCCCGCCGCCTTCGCGGTCTCGGCGATCATGTCGATGAAGGGCAGGCCCGCCGCGCGGATGGCGCCCGCATGGGCGTGGGCCGTATTGCACGGCATGGCCAGCACCTGCGCGCCCGCCGCCTTCAGCGCCCGCGCCATTTCGCCCAGCGTCCGGCCGGCGGCTTCCGGCTGGCTGTGGCGATTGGGCACCTGAGGGTTGATGTCGGCGATGATGCGGATGTGCTCCTCGTCGCCCGTCGCCGGGGTCAGGGCCTGCACCCGAGCCAGAAAGGCTGTCGTCGCCGCCGGCCCCATGCCGCCCAGAACGCCCAGAACGCGCGCCATGTTTACGATCCTGCTGAACCGCCGCGTCCCCAGTAAACCAGGCGCAGCGGGAAAAACGATTATTGTTCGATAAAGAGCGTTAACACGCGAAAATCAGCGGAACCAACATCGCGGCCGAGGATTGTGCAATCGGACACGTCGGACGCCCCCCCAACCCCGACGAAGTCTGCGGCGGCCCGGCCTTAACGCCCCCCCGACTGAGAAGCCGGGCCGCCCCCTCTCCCCCTTCTGATCCCGTCTCGCTTGACCCGTCGCGCAAACGGGCTAGGGTCGCGCCGTTCTCCGGGGGGTCGCAATCGAGCGGCTGAGATTGAGGTTTCTCCTCTGACCCGTCGAACCTGATCCGGGTCATGCCGGCGAAGGGACGAGTTCACCGCCTCCACGCCGGGAAACCGACAAGAGGCGCTCAAACCGCGCCGGCGGACCTCTTCTCGCAGGAGGCCGCCAAATGAATATCCACGTTTCCAACGAACAGCCGCACGAGCCGCAGGTCGATCTGGCCCTCGCCGACGCCCGCAAGGAAGTCGCGTCCGAACACGGCGCCATCCCCACCGGCCCCCGCGCGGGCAGCCGCAAGGTCTATGTGGCGGGCGAACTCTTCCCCGATATCCGCGTCCCCTTCCGCGAGGTCGCCGTCCACCCGTCCGCCAACGAGCCGCCGGTGACGATGTACGACTCTTCGGGCCCCTACACCGACCTGTCCGTGACCATCGACATCAAGAAGGGCCTGCCGCGCGTCAAATCCAGCTGGCAGCTGGACCGCGGCGACATCGCCCCCGTCGCGAACCCGCGCGAGGTCAAGCCCGAGGACAACGGCCACGCCAGCGGCAAGCACCTGGCCCCCCGCTTCGACGTCTCCAACCACCGCGTGTTCAAGGGCGTCGAGGGCCGCCCCGTCACCCAGTACGAATACGCCAGGGCCGGCATCATCACGCCCGAGATGGAATACGTCGCCATCCGCGAGAACCTGCGCCGCGAACAGACCGCGCCCTGCATCCGCGACGGCGAAGACTTCGGCGCCTCGATTCCCGACTTCGTCACGCCCGAGTTCGTCCGTCAGGAGATCGCCCGCGGCCGCGCCATCATCCCGCACAACATCAACCACCCCGAGGTCGAGCCGATGATCATCGGCCGCAACTTCCTGGTGAAGATCAACGCCAATATCGGCAACTCGGCCGTCCTCTCCAGCGTCGATGACGAGGTCGACAAGCTGGTCTGGGCCACCCGCTGGGGCGCCGACAACGTCATGGACCTGTCGACCGGCCGCAACATCCACAACATCCGCGACTGGATCATCCGCAACTCGTCCGTGCCCATCGGCACCGTCCCCATCTATCAGGCGCTGGAGAAGGTGAACGGCGTCGCCGAAGATCTGACGTGGGAGGTCTTCCGCGACACCCTGATCGAACAGGCGGAACAGGGCGTCGACTACTTCACCATCCACGCGGGCGTGCGCCTGCCCTTCGTGCCGATGACGGCCAAGCGGGTGACGGGCATCGTCTCGCGCGGCGGCTCCATCATGGCCAAGTGGTGCCTGTCCCACCACAAGGAGAGCTTCCTCTACGAGCATTTCGAGGACATCTGCGACATCATGCGCGCCTATGATGTCTCCTTCTCGCTGGGCGACGGCCTGCGCCCCGGCTCCATCGCCGACGCCAACGACGAGGCCCAGTTCGCCGAACTGCGCACCCTCGGCGAACTGACCAAGATCGCCTGGGCCAAGGGCTGCCAGGTCATGATCGAAGGCCCCGGCCACGTGCCGATGCACAAGATCAAGGCCAACATGGACGAGCAGCTCAAGCACTGCCACGAGGCGCCCTTCTATACGCTTGGGCCGCTGACTACCGACATCGCCCCCGGCTACGACCACATCACGTCCGCCATCGGCGCGGCCATGATCGGCTGGTTCGGCACGGCCATGCTCTGCTACGTCACGCCCAAGGAGCATCTGGGCCTGCCCGACCGTCAGGACGTCAAGGACGGCGTCATCACCTACAAGATCGCCGCCCACGCCGCCGACCTGGCCAAGGGCCACCCCGGCGCCCGCGCCCACGACGACGCCCTCAGCCGCGCGCGCTTCGAGTTCCGCTGGGAGGACCAGTTCAACCTCTCCCTGGACCCCGAGACCGCCCGCAAATTCCACGACGAGACCCTGCCGAAAGAGGCGCACAAGACCGCCCACTTCTGCTCCATGTGCGGCCCGAAGTTCTGCAGCATGAAGATCAGCCAGGACATCCGCGACGCCGCCAAGGCCCAGAACGACGCGGGCGCCAGCCTGACGGACGCCGAGGCGGGCATGGCCGAGATGAGCGCGAAGTTCAGAGCGGGGGGCGGTGTGGTGGAGGTGAAGGTGTGATGCAAATGCCCGTTGTTCAACGGCTATGATTGTCATCCATATGCTCAAGCTTTAGCTTGAGCATATGGATATAGCTGCTCCCCTTATCACCGCGATTGCTGCGCTGATGACTGCCGTCGCTTGGCCTGCCGCAGCGCTGGCAATCGCGTGCCTGTTCCGTAAGGAGGTACGATCCGCGATTGCCAAAATTCCTGAGATTTTTGATCGAATGAAATCAGTCAAAATCTTCGAAATCGAAGCACAACTTGAAAAAATCGCTGATCAAGCGACCAGCGGTGAGGATTCCAAGGGAGCTATTAGCCCTACAGAATTTATTGCCGCCGAGCGCATTAAAGATGAAGTTGCAGAAGTCGGCGAACAGGCGATTGCAGTTCAGCTTGACAGACTTTGCGTAGAATATGACACGATAAGGCGAGAGGTTGACCCAAGCCCTCGGCGCACCCGTTCCATGACCCAAATCTTGGTACGGATGAGAATGCTTGGGCCGTCAATGTCGAAATATATGACGACATACATGACGTCAGGTTCGGCAGGCAGCCGCTTAGCCGCCGTAGCAATGATGCAAATCCAACCAGAAAAGGCTGATATCGACTGGCTTGTGCGCCGCTTCAAGGAAGAATCGCCATTTGTATTCTACCACGCTGCCTTAGCTCTTCGGAACATAGCCAATAATGTTCCTCATCTCTGGGCCGAAGTAAAAAACGCAGCTAACGCTGCATTAGATATCGTTAACAAATTTAACGGCACTCCTGATGCGGAAACCGTGTTTGTACTTAAAGCGCTTCTTCGCGATGAAGACAGCGGACGGTATGTATAGAACTTTCGTTTAAGCTAGCTGTGGAATTTCAACCCTACGCACCGTAACTCTGTCGTTTGGTAGCCCATGCCCACCCTCGTCCTCCTCGCCGGGCCGAACGGCGCCGGGAAGACCACCTTCATCAACGGCTTCCTGCGCGAACGGGCCGAGGCGTTTCAGTTCGTCAATCCCGATGAAGTGGCGCGGTCCCTGCCGCAGGGCCCCGGCCGTGATCTGGCCGCCGGGCGGCTGGTGCTGGAGCGGCTGGAGGAACTGACCGACGCCCGCGCCGACGTGGTGCTGGAGACGACGCTGGCCACCCGCACCCACGCCCGCCGCATCCGCGACTGGAAGGCGGCCGGATACCGCTTCGAACTGGTCTATCTGCGCCTGCCCTCGGTCGAGGCCTCCATCGCCCGCGTCGCGCACCGGGTCGCGCGCGGCGGCCACGACATTCCCGAAGAGACGCTGAGGCGGCGCTATCCGCTCAGCCTCGCCTACCTCGAAACCGTCTACAAGCCGCTGGCCGACAACTGGCAGGTCTACGCCAGTGGCGGCGAGACCCCCGAACTGCTAGATTGGGGAACGCGATGAACAAGCCGCTGTTTGATCACGAAACCACCCTGAAGGCTCTGCGCCGCGCGGCCGAGACGGCCAAGCACGGCACGCGCGAGGAGCAGTCCGGCAAGTTCCTGCCCCCTCCCGGCTGGAAGGGCCGTCTGGTCACGGGCGCCCCCGCGCCGAAGCCCGAACCCAGGCGCAAGCGGGCCTGACCTCTCTTTCCTCCCCATTCCATGGGGAGGAGAAAGCTCATCCCGTCCGATCCTGACGCACCCGTCCTCCATCCTCCGTCTTTCAGGCAGGAGGCGGCGCGATGGACGATCATGCTTCGGGCGGGCGGGAGAAGGATTGGCCTGAGAAGGACTGGCATGAGGAGGCGCCGCGCATCATCGCCTCCGGCCGGTGGGAGCAGGACGAGTACGGCGACACCACCTACATCCCCGACCATGTGCGGCCCTCGACCGCCGAGCGGGCCGAGACGGCTGACGCCCAGCGCGGCCATTATTACGAAGACCCGGCGCCGCGGGACGGCTATCGCGTCCGCTCCGAGGCGGTCTGGGCGGCGGCGCGGCGCGACTATCTGGCCGGGGATACGGCCGAGGCCGTCTGCGACCGTTATGGGCTGAAGCTGGGGACGCTGCGGTCCCGCGCTGCGCGCGAGGGCTGGCGCCGCTGCGACGCGGGCGACCCGGACCCCTGGCCCGACGACGACGATCCGGTCGAGGATGCGGCGGAGGCCCCCGACCTAGCGGCGATGGCGGCTCAGGCCCTGATGCGGCTGAACCGGGCGGTGCGGCGCGGCCGGGCGGCCGAGGCGGCGTCGTGGCTGCGCACCTGGCGCGCGCTGACCGACCCGGCCCTGCTGGTCGCCGCCGAGCCGGAAACCCCGCCGCCTGCGCCTGACCCTGACCCTGACCCTGACCCTGACCCTGACCCCCTCGACACGCTGGAGGCCGACATGAAGGCGGTCGCCGCCGTCGCCCGCGACGCCGCCCGTCTGGCTCCCGACGACCACGCGGGCCGCCGCGCCGTCGAGGCCCGCATCGCCGTCCTCAGCGCCCGCCTCGCGCCGGAAGGAGAGGGGGCGATTTCAGACGATTCAGACGAATTGGACTCTGTTTTTCCCGACCCTTCTCCCCTTGTGGGAGAAGGTGGCCCGTAAGGGCCGGATGAGGGGTGTCGGCGCGACATGACGCGCTTTCTCTCCCTCGGGTTGATTGGAAAACGGGGCGCTTACACCCCTCATCCGTCCGGCTTCGCCGTCCACCTTCTCCCACAGGGGGAGAAGGGGATTAGCGTTTGCCCGCGATCTCGCGCAGGGCGTTCTCGAACACCTGCGTCGGCTGGCCGCCGGAGATCAGATATTTGTCCTCCACCACCACGGCGGGGACGGAGGTGACGCCCCGCGCGCGCCACAGGGCCTGCGCCGTGCGCACCTCCTGCATGTAGCGGCCGGACGCCAGCACCTCGGCCGCCTCGGCGCGGTCCAGCCCGGCGGCCTCGGCCGCCTCGGTCAGGACGCCCGCGTCCGAGACGTTGCGGCCTTGCGTGAAGTGGGCGCCGAACAAGGCGTGCTTCAGCGCCGCCTGCTTGTCCGGCGCCGTCAGCCCGGCCCAGTGCAGCAGGCGGTGGGCGTCGAAGGTGTTCCACATGCGGCTGTCGTCGCGGAAGTTCATCTCGACCCCGACCTCGGCGGCGCGGGCGGTGATGGCGGCGCGGTTGGCGGCCGACTGTTCGGGGGTGGAGCCGTATTTGCGGGCCAGATGCTCGCCCATGTTCTCGCCCTCGGGGGCGATGTCGGGGTTCAGCTCGAACGGCTGGAACGCGATGTCGGCGGCGATCCCTTCGCCCTGGAGCCGCTCCAGCGCCTGCTCCAGTCCGCCCAGCCCCACGGCGCACCACGGGCACATGACGTCGGAGACGAAGTCGATCTTCAGCGGCTTGAGCGGGGCGGCGTCGGTCATGGAGGACGGCTTTCTGGAACAGCGTGTGTTACGAGGATATGGGGGCGATGAAGAAGGAGGCAAGCGCGCCTTCTCGCGCGGGGCAGGAAAGATTACACACCGCCCATGACTGAACTCACGCCCCCCGTCGTCGTCCTCGACAAGTCCCAGATGGCCGACAATATCGGCGCGGTCGCCCGCGTCATGGCCAATTTCGGACTGTCGGAGCTGCGGCTGGTCAGCCCGCGCGACGGCTGGCCCCAGGACCGCGCCTGGGCCACGGCGTCCGGCGCCGACTGGGTGCTGGACGGGGTCAAGGTGTTCGACAGCGTGGCCGAGGCCATCGCCGACCTGAACACCGTCTTCGCCACCACCGCCCGCCCGCGCGAGACGCGTCAGCCGGTGCGCACCCCGCGCGAGAGCGCCCGCATCCTGTATGACGACACGGCGTCGGGGCTGAAGACCGGCCTGCTGTTCGGCGGCGAGCGCGCGGGGCTGGAGACCGGCGACATCGCCCTGTGCGCCGGGATCACCACCATTCCGATCGACCCCAGGCACCACTCGCTGAACCTGGCGCAGGCGGTGGCGATCAACGCCTATGAGTGGCGCACCCTGATCCTGGACGCCCCGCCGCCGCGCTTCCGCGAGGGCGAGCCGCCCGCGTCGAACGACCTGCTGGTCGGCATGTACGAGCATCTGGAGGCGGAGCTGGACAACGGCGGCTTCTTCTATCCGCCCGAGAAGAAGCGCTCGATGAGCCAGAACCTGCGCGTCATGCTGGGCCGCGCCGCCTTCACCGAACAGGAGGTCGCCACCATGCGCGGCGCCATCCACGCCCTGGCCAAGGGCCGTGGCCGGGTGCTGGCCAAGCTGGCGGCGGAACGGGCCGAGGCGGCGAAGAAGGAGGAGTAAGGGATCCTGTGCTCGTTTGCGCCGCCGTTTGCCGTCATCCTCGGGCTTGACCCGAGGATCGGGTTGTCCGCCAGCGGCCGCTTGGAAAGCATGAGCGCGCCGCTTGCCTTGATCCTCGGGTCAAGCCCGAGGATGACGGTGAGGGGGAGCCTTACAGCGTCTCGAAGAACCCCGGCACGGTCTCGCTGGCGGGGCCATAGACGCCCTCGTCGAACAGGCCTGCGCCCTGCGTCGGCTCCAGATTGATCTCCACCGTCCGCGCCCCGGCCATGCGCGCCAACTGGACGAAGCCCGCCGCCGGATAGACCGCGCCGGAGGTGCCGATGGAGACGAACATGTCGCATCGCGCCAGCGCCCGCTCGATCCGCTCCATCTCCAGCGGGATTTCCCCGAACCAGATGATGTGCGGGCGCAAGGTTCCGTGCGGGTGATGGGGCGAGGCGTGTCGGGTTTCCAGATCGCTGGTCCAGTCGCAGACGACACCCGAGGCGGTGCAGCGCGCCTTCTTCAGTTCGCCGTGCATGTGGATCAGCTCGAAGCCCGGCGCGGGCGGCGTCTCAAGGTGCGCCCGGTCGTGCAGGTCATCGACGTTTTGCGTCACCAGCAGGAAATCGCCCCTCCACCGCGACGCCAGATCGGCCAGCGCCCGGTGCGCGGCGTTGGGATGTACGCTGGCGAGCTGTCGCCGTCGCTGGTTGTAGAAGTCCTGCACCAGAGCCGGGTCGGCGGCGAAGCCCTCGGGCGTGGCGACGTCCTCGACGCGATGCCCCTCCCACAGGCCGTCCGAGGCGCGGAAGGTGGGCACGCCGCTCTCGGCCGAGACGCCGGCGCCGGTCAGGATGACGAGGTTCATGGCGGCAGTCTAAACTCTTCTGCTCTTGAGAGAGAAGGCGGCTGGTGCCGCGGGTCGGACGAAGGGTCTCGCCGCTCGTGGCCGTTTGCGGGGTTGAAACTGGTCGCCGCTGGTGCGACCCCTCATCCGTCGGCCTGCGGCCGTCACCTTACTCCCGCAAGGGGAGAAGGAAGAGACCGAAGAGACCAAGGACTAGCCCCATGAAAACCCGCGCCGCCGTCGCGTTCGAAGCCAAACGTCCGCTCGAGATCGTCGAGGTCGATCTGGAGGGGCCGCGCGCGGGCGAGGTGCTGATCGAGATCAAGGCGACGGGGGTGTGCCACACCGACGCCTATACGCTGGACGGACTGGACAGCGAGGGGCTCTTCCCCTCGATCCTGGGCCACGAGGGCGCGGGCGTGGTGGTCGAGGTGGGCGCAGGCGTGACCTCGCTGGCTGTGGGGGACCATGTCATCCCGCTGTACACGCCGGAATGCCGCCAGTGTAAGTCGTGCCTGAGCCGCAAGACCAACCTGTGCACCTCGATCCGGGGCACGCAGGGCAAGGGGCTGATGCCGGACGGCACCTCGCGCTTTTCCTACAAGGGCCAGACCCTTCACCACTATATGGGCTGCTCGACCTTCTCGAACTACACGGTCCTGCCCGAGATCGCGGTGGCCAAGATCCGCAAGGACGCGCCCTTCGACAAGGCCTGCTACGTCGGCTGCGGCGTGACGACGGGCGTGGGCGCCGTGGTCAACACGGCCAAGGTCGAGCCGGGCGCCAACGCCGTGGTCTTCGGTCTGGGCGGCATCGGCCTGAACGTCATCCAGGGGCTGAAGATGGTCGGGGCCGACATGATCATCGGCGTCGACATCAACGGCGACAAGGAGGAGTGGGGCCGTCGCTTCGGCATGACCCACTTCGTCAATCCCAAGGACGTGTCGGACGTGGTGACCCATCTGGTCGAGCTGACCGGGGGCGGCGCCGACTACACCTTCGACTGCACCGGCAACACCGTGGTCATGCGTCAGGCGCTGGAAGCCTGTCACCGCGGGTGGGGCGAGAGCGTCATCATCGGCGTGGCCGAGGCGGGCAAGGAGATCGCCACCCGTCCGTTCCAGCTGGTCACCGGCCGCGTCTGGAAGGGCTCGGCCTTCGGCGGCGCGCGCGGCCGCACCGACACGCCGAAGATCGTCGACTGGTACATGGACGGCAAGATCGAGATCGACCCGATGATCACCCATACGCTGCCGCTGGAGCGGATTAACGAGGCCTTCGATTTGATGCATGAAGGCAAGAGCATTCGTTCGGTCATCGTCTTCTAACGAGTGGGATTCAGCCATGGGCGACTGGAAACTGCCGTGGACGGGGGCCTGCCTCTGCGGGCGAGTGAAAGTTCAGGTCGCCCAGGCCCCGGTCTTCGCGGCGGCCTGTCACTGCCGGGCCTGTCAGAAGCTGACGGGCGGCGCCTATTCCCTGAGCCTGATGCTGCCCAGCGAAGGGCTGACGGTCGAGGGCGAGACGGAGATCGGCGGCCTGCACAATCCCGTGCCGGAGCATCACTTCTGTCCGTCGTGCAAGACCTGGCTGTTCACGCGCGGCATCGCCGGCGGGCAGTTCGTCAACCTGAGGCCCAGCCTGCTGGACGACGGGGCGTGGTTCGTTCCCTATGCCGACACCTGGACGACGGAGCGCCTGCCCGGCGCTCAGTCGGGGGCCAAGCTCGGCTATCCTGAGTTCCCGCCGCCCGAGGACTATGCAGAGTTGATGGGCGGCTACGCCCGCGAGGGCGCGCGGCCCGACTGAGCAGGTGCAGCAAAGTTCGTTGCCAAACGAAACCTTGTCGGCTTAGCTTGCCGCGCCCGGCGCTATGATCGGGCGGATCTGGGAGGATCACCATGTTTACGCACGTCACTGTCGGGGCCAACGACCTCGAAGCCTCGCACAAATTCTATGACGCCGTTCTGGGCGCGCTGGGCCACCAGCCGGGCACGCCCAGCGACGCGCCCATGCCGGGCGTCTGGTACATGACCCCGCGCGGGATGCTGGGCGTGGTCAAGCCGCGCGACGGCCAGGCGGCGTGCCACGCCAACGGCGGCACCATCGGCTTTTTCGCCAGCAGCCCCGAGGCGGTCGTCGCCTTCGCCGAGGCCGGGGTTGCGGCGGGCGGCGTGGCGATCGAGGATCCGGCCGGGCCGCGCAACACGCCTTTCGGCGCGATGCACCTGGCCTATCTGCGCGATCCGTCGGGCAACAAGATCTGCGCCGTGCACCGGCCGGGCTGAGGATTGAGGCGATGAAGATGAAGGCGGCGACTGCGTCGATCATGGCCGTTCTGGCCGTCACGGCGCTCGCCGCCTGCACGCCGGGCGGGGCGGATGCGCCCGTTGCGGCGCCGGCGGAGGCCTGGGCCCAGAAGAAGGTGGTGCTCTACCTGCCCGACCCGGTCATGAAGCAGAGGGTCGAGATCGCCGACCTGTCTCCCTATCTGAAGGCCGTCGATGAGGCTGTGGCCGCTGCAGCAAAGGCGCAGTCCTCGCAGCCCGGCGCCTCGGGCATGCTGTTGCTGATGGTCAAGCCGGGCGAACGATCCAGGGCTTTCGTCGTCACCGGAGAGCCGTCGATGAAGCCGGAGGCGGTCGAGGCCATCGTCGCCGCCGCCGGGGCGGTTCCGGCGCCGTCGGTGCGCGAGGGGCCGATCCTGGTCGGCCTGCAGTTCGACGCCTGGGGCGGCGGCGCGCAGCCCCAGGGGGCGGTCGCCCCGATCCCGCGCGACTGGTACGCGCATTTTTCCAAGGATGGCGGCGTCCTCGATGACGCCTTCATGGCCAGGGTCTGGCCGGACTGATCTTCAGGAGTTCGAGTTGATGGAAACGGTCAAGAGCCACGTCGTTCACGGCGGGACGCTGCGCTATCTGAAGCACGACAGCGCGACGACGGGCACGCCCATGACGCTGTCGGTCTTCGTTCCGGCGGGGGAGGGGCCGTTTCCGGTCCTGATCTGGCTGTCGGGTCTGACCTGCACCGAGGACAACTTTACCACCAAGGCCGGGGCCTATAAGGCCGCCGCCGAACACGGCGTCATCATCGTCGCGCCCGACACCTCGCCGCGCGGGGAAGGCGTGGCCGACGACGCGGCCTATGATCTGGGGCAGGGCGCGGGCTTCTATGTCGATGCGACGGAAGCGCCG
The DNA here is from genome assembly GCF_047237745.1 of Brevundimonas phoenicis. Lineage (NCBI taxonomy): Bacteria > Pseudomonadati > Pseudomonadota > Alphaproteobacteria > Caulobacterales > Caulobacteraceae > Brevundimonas > Brevundimonas phoenicis. Next base: position 3,091,703 of record NZ_JBDFLN010000001.1, on the reverse strand, counting down.
TGGGCGCCGCATTTCCGCATGGAGAGCTATGTCGCGGGCGAGCTGATCGATTTGATCGACGGTGAGTTCCCGACCACGAAGACGCGCTCCGTCTTCGGCCATTCGATGGGCGGGCATGGGGCGCTGACGCTGGCCCTGCGGCATCCCGAACTGTTCCGGTCGGTGTCGGCCTTTGCGCCGATTTCCTCGCCGACGCGCTGCCCCTGGGGCGAGAAGGCTTTCACCGCCTATCTGGGCGGGGACCGGGCGGAATGGGCGAAACATGACGCGGCCCTGCTGATCGAGGGCGGGGCGGCCAAGGGCGTTTTCGACGACATCCTGGTGGATCAGGGCGACGCGGATTCCTTCCTGACCGATCAGCTGAAGCCGGAACTGCTGAAGGCGGCGGCGCAAAAGGCCGGACAGGGGCTGACCCTGAGGATGCAGCCGGGCTATGACCATTCCTACTTCTTCATGGCCAGCTTCGTGGACGATCATGTGGCCTTCCACGCCAAGCGGCTGAAAGCCTGAGTGTGATGACCGACGCTGCCCCCGATTTCGACGCCATGTTCGCCGACCTGTGCAACCAGGTCGGCTTCTGCCTGCACGAAAAGGGGCAGAAGAAAGTGATCGACGCCCTGCCCAAGGGCTTGGACGCCGCCATGCGCGCCGTCTTCGCCGCCGAGGGCGTGGACGAGCCGAACGCGCCGGGCGATCTGAAGCGCGCCGTGCGCGACTGCATCAAGGCGCACGTTCAGCGGTGACGGGCCTGAGGCGCCGCCGCTCGCAGGCGGCGGCGCGTGAAGGAAACATCAGCCGCGTGACGATCATGGCTTGCGGGCTTTCGCCGCTCGGATAGCATCCCGGCCCATCGCTTTTGGGAGGAAGCTCATGATGGATCGCCGCCGCCTGCTGATGTCGGTCGCCGCGGGGGGAGCGCTGGCCGCTGTCGGCCCGGTTCGCGCCCTCGCCCCCGGCGCTGTGGCGCAGACCGCTTCGGCCGACTTCAACGCCCTGATGAACCGGATCGCGCAGGAGATGCTCCTGACGGACCCGGAATCTCTGACCATGCTGGGCATGGACCGGGGCGAACACGCCGACGCCCGCTTCAAGCTGAGCGACCGCAGCCAGGCCAAGGTCGAGGCGGACAAGGCGAAATTCATCACCGGAATGAAGGATATGGCGGCGATCGACCGCGCCGCCCTGCCGGCCAAGGAACAGATCTATCACGACTCCCTGACCTTCTTCGGCGAGACGGTGAAGGAGGGCTACGCCTTCCCCTATGGCGGCGGGATGTTCCCCTCGCCCTATACGGTCAGCCAGCTGGGCGGTTCGTACCAGCAGATCCCGGACTTCCTCGACAGCCAGCACCGCATCGAGGCGGCGGACGACGCCGAGGCCTATCTGTCGCGCCTGTCGGACTTCGCCCGCAGTCTGGACGACGAACGCGAGCGGATGCGGATCGACTACGCCGCCGGGGCCGTGCCGCCGGATTTCGTCATCGACCGCACCCTGACGCAGATGGGCGCCATCACCGGCACGGCCGTGGCCGACTCGGCCATGAGCCAGTCGATCGCCCGCCGCACGGGCGAGAAGAACATCCCCGGCGACTGGGCCGCGCGGGCGCAGACGATCCTGACCCGAGAGGTCTATCCGGCGATCCAGCGCCAGGCGGACGCCCTGAAGGCGGTGCGCGCGGGCGCGTCGCACGACGGCGGGGTGTGGCGCCTGCCGGACGGCGAGGCCTACTATCGCTATGGACTGAAGAACTACACCACCTCCTCGATGACGCCGGATGAGGTGCATCAGATGGGGCTGGATCAGGTGGCCGAAATCTCGGCCCGCGCCGACGGCCTGCTGAAGGCGCAGGGGTTGACGCAAGGCGCGGTCGGCCAGCGCATCGCCGCCCTCGGCAAGGATCCGCGCTTCGTCTATCCGAACACCGACGAAGCCAAGGAAGAGCTGCTGAAGGAACTGAATGTCCAGATGGCGGCCATGCAGGCCCGCATGCCGGACTATTTCGGCCGCCTGCCCAAGTCGCCGTGCGACATCCGCCGCGTGCCCAAGGCCACTGAGGCCGGCGCGCCGGGCGGCTACTACATGGCGCCGGCCCTGGATGGGTCGCGTCCGGGCGCCTACTACATCAATCTGCGCGACACGGCGGAGTGGCCCAAATGGACCCTGCCGACCCTGACCTATCACGAGGCCGTGCCGGGCCATCACTTCCAGATCGCCCTGCAGATGGAGCAGCCGGACACCCCGCTGCTGATGAAGGTCATGGGCTTCTCGGCCTATTCCGAGGGCTGGGGCCTGTATTCGGAGCAGTTGGCGGACGAGATCGGCGCCTATGAGAACGATCCCTTCGGTCAGATCGGCTATTTGCAGTCGCTGATGTTCCGCGCCGCGCGTCTGGTCGTGGACTCGGGTCTGCACCACAAGCGCTGGAGCCGCGAACAGGGCATCCGCTACATGGTCGATACGCTGGGCGATCAGGAATCCAGCATCGCCACCGAGGTCGAGCGCTACTGCGTCTGGCCGGGCCAGGCCTCCAGCTACAAGGTCGGCCACACCACCTGGGTGCGCCTGCGTGAAGACGCCAAGAAGCGTCTGGGATCGCGTTTCGACATCAAGGGCTTCCATGACACCGGCCTGAGCCTGGGCGGGGTGCCGCTGACGGTTCTGGAGCGGACCATGAACGCCTGGACCCCGGCCTGACGGCTGGACCTCTTACGGGCGCGCCGGTCCGTCATTCAGTAAGCTTTGGGAGCGGCGTCCGGCGCGGCGCGGCTCTGTTGGGGGAATATCCGAATGATCGACCGCCGCCGCCTTCTTCTGACCGCCGCCGCGACCGCTGTCGCCGCGCCTTCGCTGGCGCAAGCCGCCGCCGCTGTGACCGATGCCGATGCGCGTCTGAACGCCCTGCTGGACGGCTGGTTCGAGGCTGACATCGACGAGTCGCCCGAGCGCGCCACCAACCTGGGTCTGGACAAGGGCGCCCGCGCGGGCCTGTCGTCCAAGCTGAGCGAAGCCGGGCCGGACGCCATCCGCAAGGATCGCGACAAGGCGGTCAGCCGCTGGGCCGAGCTGCGCGCCTTCGATCAGACCGGCCTGTCCGAGGCCGGGGCGCTGAACTACGCCATCGCCGCCTTCGGGCGTCAGACCTCGGCCGAGACGGCGCGCTTCGACTACGGCGCCGGGCCGGGCCGCCCCTCTCCCTATGTCGTGACCCAGCTGTCGGGCGGCTATTTCTCCATGCCGGACTTCATGGACAATCAGCACCGCATCGACGACGCGGCGGGCGCCGACGCCTTCCTGTCGCGCCTGGACGCCTTCGCCGGCGTGCTGAACGGCGAGACGGCCAAGATCCGCGAGGACGCCGGGCTGGGCGTCATTCCGCCGGACTTCATCATCGACCGGATGCTGCCGCAGATCCGCACCCTGCGCGATACCTCGGCCGCCGACATGGCCATGATCAAGTCGCTGGCCCGCAAGGCCGGGGCGCTGAACCTGTCGGGCTATGACGCGCGCGCCGTCGCCCTGGTCGATCAGAAGATCAAGCCCGCCCTGGCCCGCCAGATCGAGGCGCTGGAGAAGATCCGCCCCGACGCCGTGCACGACGCGGGCGTGTGGCGCCTGCCGGACGGCGAGGCCTTCTACGCCGCCGGGTTGAAGTCGAACACGACGACCACGCTCTCGGCCAAGGAGATCCACGCCATGGGCCGCGAGCAGGTGGCCGAGATCACCGCCGAGATCGACGGCATCCTGAAGTCGCAGGGCATGACCCAGGGCACGGTCGGCGAGCGGGTTCAGGCCCTGAACAAGGATCCGGCCCAGCTGTTCCCCAACACCGACGCGGGCAAGGAAGAGCTGCTGAAGTGGCTGAACGAGCAGGTCGCCGCGCTGGAGCCGAAGCTGCCCGCCGTCTTCGGCCGTCTGCCCAAGACCCACGTCGAGGTGCGCCGCGTGCCGGTGTCGATCCAGTCGGGCGCGCCGGGCGGATATTATCAGGGCCCGCCGCTGGATGGGTCGCGTCCGGGCGCCTACTACATCAACCTGCGTGACAGCGGGAACTGGCCGAAGTTCGCCCTGCCGACCCTGACCTATCACGAGGCCTCGCCGGGCCACCATCTGCAGGTCGCCCTGCAGCGCGAGTCGGGCGAGCTGCCGCAATGGCGCCGCGCGGGCGGCTTCTCGGCCTACAATGAAGGCTGGGCGTTGTACGCCGAGGCGGTCGCGGCGGACGATCTGGACGCCTACGCCACCGATCCGCTGGGCCGGGTGGGTTTCCTGATGTCCTATCTGTTCCGGGCCGTGCGCCTGGTAGTCGACACCGGCATCCACTCCGAACGCTGGAGCCGCGAACAGGCGGTCGACTATATGGCGGCCTCAGGCGCCAAGCCGCTGGACGCCTCGAACAGCGAGATCAACCGCTACTCGGTCTGGCCGGGCCAGGCCTGTTCCTACAAGGTCGGCCACACGGTCATCGCGCGCCTGCGCGAAGAGGCGGAAGCCAAGCCCGGCTTCGACCTGCGCGCCTTCCACGACAAGGTGCTGGGCAGCGGCTCCCTGCCGCTGGCGGTGCTGGAAGGGCGGATGCGCGCCTGAGGCGTGACTGAAGCCTGAAACGAATGACGGCCCGGACGTTCGCGCGTCCGGGCCGTTTTCACGTCTGGCGTCGAGCCGTCGTCAGGTCGCCGCGCGCCAGGTGGTCGGCCACAGATCCTGCGGAATGGCGGTGCAGCTGGGCATGTTTTTCTCGTTCAGCAGGGCGAAGCGTTCGCCGGTCCAGGCCCAGGTGCCCATGCGGCCGCAGTCGCCGATGCCGCGTCCCCGACCGAAGGCGAACAGGGTGCGGGTCTTGGGGTCATAGCGGCTGTTGACCAGGGTTTCTTCGCTGCCGGTCGCCGTGGAGAAGCTGACCAGCTGGGGCGAGGTTCGGTCAGCCGATGTGATGAAATAGACCTGGTTGAAGTTGTAGGCGCCTTCGCCGCAGGGCACGGCCCACAGCAGTTTGTCGTCGGCCAGACGGAAGACCTCGACGTCCGGTTCGAACCGCTCGCCCTTGCGGGTTTCGGCCAGGCATTCCTTTACCTTGGGGTGCGCCAGCAGCGCGGGCGACAGGTCGTCATGCACCAGACCGTTCTGCGGCGCGGCGGCGGCGATCGTCACGCGCGGGGCGGCCGGCGCGGCGGGGACGCTGGAGGCCGGACGGTCGCCGCGACGGATCAGGGCGGTGGTCGTGCCCAGCCGCCCCTGACGCTCGTCGATCCACAGGAAGGCGGCGGCGGCCCCGCCCAGGCTGACCTTGATCTGCTTGTCGCCGCGCCTTAACGCCATGAAGGAGCCGTTGCCGAGACCCTGCATCAGCTGGGCCGAGGGCGTGTTGAAGGCGATGACGTCGCCTTCCTCGTCCATCTTGGTGTTCTGGCCCGCATGGCGCCGGCCGTCGATCTCGGCGTAGACGTCGCCCTCGCCGTCCTCCAGGCCCCAGCCGCCCATATGAACCACGGGCCGGGCGTCCGGTCCGGGGGCGAGCGAGACGAGGGCGAAGCCCATCTCATTCTCGCCCGGTCCGAAGGCGACGCAGTGGTTGGTGTTGTCGCAGGTGGCGGTCCAGTCGCGGAACTCGCGCGTCACGCTGGGCGGGTTGGCGGCGGCGGCCTGGACAGCGGGGGCGGCGGCCGCTTCTGCAGGGGCCGGCGCGGCCGGGGTTTCGGGCGTGGCGGCGGCCTCGCGTCCCTTGCAGGCGATCAGGGTCAGGGGGAGGAGGGCGACAGAGGCGGCGAACCGCAGGCGGCGAAGCGTCATCAGGCGTTCCATGCGTTCTTGATCGACTGGCGACGCCAAGCGTAGCCGTGAAAAAGCCTAGCGGCCAAGCCGCCGTTTCGTTCCGGCGGCTTCGTTCCCGCCGTGCGGCTTTCGTCCCCTTTGCGCCCGCGCGCCGGGGTCGCTATATCCCCTGCACTGAATTCCTTCCCTGATTGAGAGACAGAGGCGAAAGCATGGCCAAGATCAAGGTCGCCAATCCCATCGTGGACATCGACGGCGACGAAATGACCCGGATCATCTGGCAGATGATCAAGGACAAGCTGGTCTTCCCGTACCTGGACCTCGAACTCGACTATTACGACCTCGGCATGGAAAGCCGTGACGCCACCGACGATCAGATCACGATCGACGCGGCCCACGCCATCCAGAAGCACGGCGTCGGCGTGAAGTGCGCCACCATCACCCCGGACGAGGCGCGCGTCGCCGAATTCGGCCTGAAGAAGATGTGGAAGTCGCCGAACGGCACCATCCGCAACATCCTGGGCGGCGTGGTCTTCCGCGAGCCGATCATCTGCAAGAACGTCCCGCGCCTGGTGCCGGGCTGGACCCAGCCGATCGTCGTCGGCCGTCACGCCTTCGGCGACCAGTACAAGGCCACCGACTTCCTGATGCCGGGACCGGGCGTGCTGACCATCAAGTTCGTCGGCGACGACGGCCAGGTCATCGAGCACGAGGTCTACAAGTCGCCGGGCGCCGGCGTCGCCATGGGCATGTACAACCTGGACGCCTCGATCCGCGAGTTCGCCCATGCCTCGTTCGCCTATGGCCTGCAGCGCAACTACCCGGTCTATCTGTCGACCAAGAACACCATCCTCAAAGCCTACGACGGCCGCTTCAAGGACATCTTCCAGGAAGTCTTCGACGCCGACTACGCCGAGGAATTCAAGAAGCGCGGCCTGACCTATGAGCACCGCCTGATCGACGACATGGTCGCGGCCGCGATCAAGTGGTCGGGCGGCTTCGTCTGGGCGTGCAAGAACTACGACGGCGACGTGCAGTCGGACATCGTGGCGCAGGGCTTCGGCTCGCTGGGCCTGATGACCTCGGTGCTGATGACGCCGGACGGCAAGGTCATGGAGACCGAGGCCGCCCACGGCACCGTGACCCGCCACTACCGCCAGCATCAGAAGGGCGAGGCCACCTCGACCAACTCGATCGCCTCGATCTTCGCCTGGACCCGCGGCTTCAAGCACCGCGCCAAGCTGGACGGCAACGCCGAGCTGGCCGAGTTCGCCGATACGCTGGAGCGCGTGGTCGTCGAGACCGTCGAGTCGGGCTTCATGACCAAGGATCTGGCCCTGCTGGTCGGCGATCAGCAGTCCTGGCTGACGACCGAAGGCTTCCTGGACAAGGTGTCCGAGAACCTGAAGAAGGCCCTGCCGGGCATCGGCTGAGCTTAGCTCAGAACGACATCAAGGCCCGCCGGAGCGATCCGGCGGGCTTTTTGTTGGGCGTTATCCCCCACATTCGCCGTCATCCTCGGGCTTGACCCGATGATCCAGGGGGGGCGACGCGCTCGATCCTGCCCATGTCCCGCACGCGGATGGCTGGATCCTCGGGTCAAGCCCGAGGATGACGGCGTGGGACAGAGGGACAGGGGGACGGAGTCGCGTGAAAACACGCATTGAACCCGCCTACGATCCATGTCCCTAATACTCTTGGGGATTTTGACGCCGTTTCGTCGTCGTCTCGTCGCGTTCGTAAGGCAGGGGAGGGCCGATGAACCGCAAACTGATCATTCGTCTGGGGGTGGCGGCCGCCGCAGTCCTTGTGGTCGCCTACGCCGCGTCGCCGCTGCTGGCGGCGCGATCGTTGGTGCAGGCGGCGAAGGCCGGGGATGAAACGGGGCTGGAGCGCCAGGTGGACTTTCCCGCCTTCCGCGCCAGTCTGAAGGACGAACTGAACGCCCGCATGATGGCCGAGATGCGCAACGATCCGCGCATGGCCGACAGCGGCCTGTCGGGTCTGGGCATGCTGCTGGCGCCCGCCATCGTCGGCGGGGCGGTCGACGCCTTCGTCACCCCGCAGGCGATCTCGATGATGGTGCAGGAGGGTCGCACGCCCAAGCCCGCTCTCTCGGTCGAGACGGAGCCGAAGGCGAAGAGCGACCATGACCGCGTGCGTCAGTCGTGGGGCTATCGCGACCTGGACACCTTCGCCGTCACCCTGACCCGCGACGACCAGCCGGACGAGCAGGTGTCCCTGCTGATGAAGCGCCGCAACCTGTTCGGCTGGAAGCTGGCGGCGATTGATCTGGGGACGCCAGAGTAAGCCATACTCCGCTCATCCCGGCGGAGGCCGGGATCCAGTGCTTTGGCTTCAAGCGCTTTGCTGAAATGGAAAGGACGCCGTGTGGCGCTCTTTCTGGTTCCCGGCCTCCGCCGGGATGAGCGGGGTTGGGGCAGCGCTCAACCCTCGATACGCGAGCGGCCTAAAGAAAAGGGCGGCGCATCCGATGCGCCGCCCTTTCCTGTTTCAGCCTGTCAGGGTGATCAGCCCTTCAGCGCGGCGCGGATGGCGTTCAGGCCGTCCTCGGCCTTCGATCCGTCCGGGGCGCCGCCCTGGGCGAAGTCGGGCTTGCCGCCTGCGCCCTTGCCGCCCATGGCGATGACGGCGTCGCGGGCCAGATCGGCCGCATTGACCTTGCCCGCCATGTCCGGCGTCGCGGCGACGGTGATGGCCGCCTTGCCGTCGGTGACGCCGACCAGGGCGACGACGCCCGAGCCGATCTGCTTCTTGAAGTCCTCGGCCACGCCGCGCAGGCCCTTGCCGTCGACGCCGTCCAGAACGCGGGCGATCAGCTTGATCCCGCCGATCTCTTCGGGGGCCGCATTGGCGCCCGCGCCGCCGCCCAGGGCGAGCTGTTTCTTCAGGTCGGCGACCTGCTTCTCCAGCGTCTTGACCGAGGCTTGCAGACCCTCGACGCGAGCCGGAACCTCAACGGGCTGGATCTTGAAGCCCTGGGCCAGATGGCGCGCGACATTGGCCTGATCCAGCAGGAAGCGGCGGGCCGCCTCGCCGGTCAGGGCCTCGACGCGGCGCACGCCGGCGGCCACGCCGCCTTCGGACACGATCTTGAACAGGGCGATGTCGCCGGTGCGGAAGACGTGGGTGCCGCCGCACAGCTCGACCGAATAGGCGCCCGGACCCGACAAGGCGCGGCCGATGGTCAGGACGCGAACCTCGTCGCCGTACTTCTCGCCGAACAGGGCCACGGCGCCCGCCGCGATGGCGGCGTCGGGCGTCATCAGTTCGGTGGTGACCGGGACGTTCTGGCGGATGACGGCGTTCACCTCGTCCTCGACGCGGGCGATCTCCTCGTCCGTCATCGGGGCGTTGTGGCTGAAGTCGAAGCGCATCCGCTCGGCGTCGACCATCTGGCCCTTCTGGGCGACGTGAGCGCCCAGCACGTTCTTGACGGCGGCGTGGAACAGGTGGGCGGCCGAGTGGTTGGCGCGGGTGGTCGGGCGCGAGCCTTCCTCGACCGTGGCGGTCACGACGGCGCCGGTGGACAGCGAGCCCTTGGTCACTTCCAGCGTGTGAACGTGCAGGTCGCCGCCATGCTTCTTGGTGTCCAGCACGCGGCCTTCGCCGCCGCTCCAGACGAAGGCGCCCTTGTCGCCCGCCTGACCGCCGCCTTCGCCGTAGAAGGGGGTCTTGTCCAGCAGCACCTCGACCGTCTCGCCGGTCGCGGCGGACGCCGTCTCGGCGCCGTCCTTGACGATGGCGATGACCTTGCCTTCGCCGGTTTCGGACTCATAGCCGGTGAATTCCGTGCCGCCGTGCTGGTCGCGCAGGGCCAGCCAAGCGCCGGCCGAAGCCGTCTGGCCCGAGCCCTTCCAGTGCTCGCGCGAGCGGTCGCGCTGCTCGGCCATGGCGGATTCGAAGCCGTCGACGTTGACGCTGAAGCCGCGACGGCGGGCCTCGTCCTGCGTCAGGTCCAGCGGGAAGCCGTAGGTGTCGTACAGGGTGAAGGCCGTCTGGCCGTCCAGCATGTCGCCGGCCTTGAAGTCGCTGGTCGCCTGATCGAACAGATTCATGCCGCGACCCAGCGTGGTGCGGAAGCGGATCTCTTCCTGCTTCAGCGTGTCCTCAATGAAGGCCTGGGCGCGGCCGAGCTCGGGGTAGGCCTCGCCCATCTCCTCGACCAAAGTCGGCACCAGGTGGTGCATCAGCGGATCGGCGGCGCCCAGCAGGTGGGCGTGGCGCATGGCGCGGCGCATGATGCGGCGCAGGACATAGCCCCGGCCCTCGTTCGAGGGGGTCACGCCGTCGGCGATCAGGAAGGCGGTCGAACGCAGGTGGTCGGCGATGACCCGGTGCGACGGGGCGCGCTCGCCCTCGGCCTTGGTCGAAGTCAGTTCTTCCGATGCCGCGATCAGATTGCGGAACAGGTCCACTTCATAGTTGGAGTGGACGCCCTGCAGGACGGCGGCGATGCGCTCCAGACCCATGCCGGTGTCGACCGACTTCTTGGGCAGTTCGCGAACGATCTCGTCGTTCTCCTTCTCGAACTGCATGAAGACGTTGTTCCAGATCTCGACGAAGCGGTCGCCGTCCTCGTCCGGCGAACCGGGAGGGCCGCCGAAGATGTGGTCGCCGTGGTCGTAGAAGATTTCCGTGCACGGGCCACTCGGCCCGCTGTCGCCCATGGCCCAGAAGTTGTCGGCGGTGGGGATGCGGATGATCTTGTCGTCCGAAAAGCCGGTGATCTTCTTCCAGATGTCGAAGGCTTCATCGTCTGTGTGATAGACGGTGACCAGCAGGCGCTTGGGATCGAGGCCGAACTCCTTGGTCAGCAGGGTCCAGGCGCGCTCGATGGCGTGGTCCTTGAAGTAGTCGCCGAACGAGAAATTGCCCAGCATTTCAAAGAAAGTGTGGTGGCGCGCGGTATAGCCGACGTTGTCCAGGTCGTTGTGCTTGCCGCCCGCGCGCACGCATTTCTGCGAGCTGGTGGCGCGGTTGTAGGGCGGGGTGGCGGCGCCGGTGAAATAGTCCTTGAACGGCACCATGCCCGCGTTGACGAATAGTAGCGTCGGGTCGTTCTGCGGCACGAGCGGAGCCGACTGCACCTTCTCGTGGCCGTCGGCGGCGAAGTAGTCGAGGAAGGTGGAACGGATCTGCTTCAGGCTGGTCATGGGCGTATCGCTCTGGAACTCGGGCGCGCGGGAGGAATGTCGGAACCGGCGTCATATAGGGATTTTGCGCCGAACGCATCACTGGCGCGTGATCATGCGGGCGCGGGCGCGTTTTTAGGGTCAGGAGCGCTTTAATCGTGCAGGCGATGCGGCGAGACGATCAGGCCGTCTTCGTCGGCGTAGAGCCAGTCGCCGGGCGTGAAGATGATGCCGCCGAAGGCGGTGGGAATGTCGATCTCGCCGATGGCGTCGCGATCGGCGCGCAGGGGGATGGTTCCCAGGGCTTTGACGCCGACGTTCATGGTGTTGATGACGGCTGTGTCGCGCACGGCGCCGTGGACGACGATCCCGACCCAGCCGTTGTCGATGGCCAGCTTGGCCAGGTTGTCGCCGACTAGGGCGCGCTTCAGCGAACCGCCGCCGTTGACGACCAGAACCGCGTCCCGGCCAGGGCGCTCCAGCGTCTGGCGGACCAGGGCGTTGTCATCGAGCACGCTGAGGGTGCGGACCGGGCCGTGGAAGGCCGTGACCTGGCCGAAGCTGCGGAAAGGCGTCTGGCAGACCTTCACCACGTCAGGATGGGCGTCGCACAGGTCGGCGGTGGCGAAGGTCATGGGGAGGCTCCGTTGGATCGCGGGGACTCTGCCCGTAGGCGCCGAAGGGAAACAAGGCCGTTGCACCGAGAAACGCGTTTGACGGGCGTATCTCAACATCCGCTCATCCCGGCGGAAGCCGGGATCCAGTGCTTTGGCTTCGGGGCGCGAGGGGCAATGGGTGGCGATGCGTGCGGCGCTCTCACTGGATCCCGGCGTCCGCCGGGATGAGCGGGAGAGAGGCGGGGCGGCGTCTTGAGCGAGCAAAAAAGAGGCCCGCCCGAAGCAGGTCGGGCGGGCCGGTCTCCGTTCGACCGGCCCCGCGGGGTCGGTAGGCGGGTCGCGAGGCGGCGAACGGAGAAGCTCTGGCCGTCAGAGTGCCCTTGCCTCCCGCCGTCACCCTCGGGCTTGACACGAGGATCGGATCGTCCGCGCGATCCCGACTGGAAAGGAAGAGGACGCTGCCTGGCTGGATCCTCGGGTCAAGACCGAGGATGACGGCGTTGGGGGTGGCGGATCAGCCCTCCATATCCTGACCTTCGTCCGGCTCGGGCGCGCCCAGCATGTCGTCGGCGATCTTGGCCGTTGACTGGCGCACGGCCTTTTCGATGGCGAGGGCCATGTCGGGGTTGTTCTTGAGGAACTCCTTGGCGTTCTCGCGACCCTGGCCGATGCGGGTGGAGTCGTAGGAGAACCACGAACCCGACTTCTCGATGATGTTGGCCTTGACGCCCAAGTCGATGATCTCGCCGATCTTGGAGATGCCTTCGCCGTACATGATGTCGAAGATGACCTCTCGGAACGGCGGGGCGACCTTGTTCTTGACCACCTTGACGCGGGTGGTGTTGCCGACCACCTCGTCGCGGTTCTTGATCGCGCCGGTGCGGCGGATGTCGAGGCGCACCGAGGCGTAGAACTTCAGCGCATTGCCGCCCGTCGTCGTTTCCGGCGAGCCGTACATTACGCCGATCTTGTGACGGATCTGGTTGATGAACAGGACGATGCACTTCGACTTGGAGATCGAGGCCGTCAGCTTGCGCAGGGCCTGCGACATCAGACGGGCCTGAAGGCCGGGCAGGCTGTCGCCCATCTCGCCCTCGATTTCCGCGCGGGGCGTCAGGGCGGCGACCGAGTCGACCACCACGATGTCCACGGCGCCCGAGCGCACCAGGGTGTCGACGATCTCCAGCGCCTGCTCGCCCGCGTCGGGCTGCGACACCAGCAGGTCGTCGAGATTGACGCCCAGCTTTTGCGCATAGACGGGATCGAGCGCGTGTTCGGCGTCGACGAAGGCGGCCACTCCGCCCTTCTTCTGGACCTCGGCCACGGTGTGCAGGGCGAGCGTCGTCTTGCCCGAGGATTCGGGGCCGAACACCTCGATCACCCGGCCGACCGGCAGGCCGCCGATGCCGAGCGCCATGTCGAGGCCCAGCGAGCCGGTCGAGACGCTTTCGATCTCGGCCACCACGCCAGCCTTGCCCAGTTTCATGACCGAGCCCTTGCCGAAGGCGCGATCGATCTGTGCGATCGCCGCCTCAAGAGCGCGTTGTTTGTCGCCGTCTTCTTTACCCACGAGCTTCAGTGCCGCCTGTGACATTGGTTTTCTCTCCCTTGCCATGATTCCCATCTGACTTCGGGAGAGACCCGCCACGGACCCGCTCCCTCGTTGAGCCGGACTATGGACATGGTTTGTTCTTGTTCGCAAGATGTTCTCGTGAACTGAACGAGAACATTTATCGCGATGCGACCGAGTATGACGTATGTTCTTTCTTTTGCCCACGGTGATGACCCAACAGCCAAGCTCGCGCGTTAGGAGGGGATGACTGATCTTCAGACCGCCCAAACCGTCCCGCCCGCCGAGCCGGCCAAGCCCGCCGTCCTGACCATCCGCAACGCCCGCATGGGCGATGTCGCCGGGGTCAACGCCCTGGTGGCGCGAGTTTACAAGGACATGCCGCCCTATACGCCGGGGATGCTGCGCGGCCAGATCGCCACCTATCCCGATGGGCAGTTCGTGGTCGAGTTCGAGGGGGAGATCGTCGGCTACGCCGCCAGCTTCCGCATCGACGAGGCGTCGGCCATGGGGCCGCACACCTGGGACCAGATCACCGGCGGCGGCTATGGCGCGCGGCACGATCCGGCGGGCGCGTGGCTGTATGGGATGGAGGTCTGCGTCGACCCCGCCCGACGCCGCCTGCGCATCGGCCAGCGCCTGTATGACGCGCGCCGCGACCTGTGCGAGGCGCAGAACCTGAAGGGGATCGTCTTCGGCGGCCGGATGCCGGGGCTGGCGCGCCGCCGGGCCGCCTATCCGGACCCGAACGCCTATGTCGAGGCGGTGCGCGACCGCAAGGTGAAGGATCCGATCATGGCCTTTCACCAGCGTTCCGGGTTCGAGCCTGCGGGGGTGCTGCTGAACTATCTGCCGTCGGACAAGGCGTCGCTGGGCCATGCGGCGCGCTGGGTCTGGCGCAACCCCTACTATGTTGAGGCGACGGGCAAGGGGGCGGCCTTTGCGGTCAAGGAGACGGTGCGCGTCGCCACCGTCCAGCTGCAGATGCGCAAGGTCGAGAGCTTCGGCGAGTTCATGGACAACGTCGAATATTTCGTCGACGTGGTCTCGGACTATCGCGCCGACTTCGTGGTCTTCCCCGAGCTGTTCACGCTTCAGTTGCTGTCGCTGGAGACGAAGAAGCTGACCCCGGCGGAATCGATCGAGGCCCTGACCCGCTATACGCCGCGCTTCGTCGAGGCGATGCGCGAGCTGGCGGTCGGCTACAACGTCAACATCATCGGCGGCTCGCACCCGACGCGGACCGAGGACGGCGAGATCCAGAATGTCGCCTATGTCTTCCTGCGCGACGGCTCGGTGCATGAGCAGGAGAAGATCCACCCGACGCCGAACGAGCGGCACTGGTGGAACATCAAGGGCGGCGACCGCGTCCACGCCATCCCCACCGACTGCGGGCCGATCGGGGTGATGATCTGCTACGATTCCGAGTTCCCCGAACTGGCGCGGCGTCTGGCGGACGAGGGGGCGCGCATCCTGTTCACCCCCTTCTGCACCGACAACCGGCAGGGGTATCTGCGGGTGCGCTACTGCTCGCAGGCGCGGGCCATCGAGAACCAGTGCTACGTCGTCCTGTCGGGCAATGTCGGCAACCTGCCGAACGTCGAGAACATGGACATCCAGTATGCGCAGTCGTGCATCCTGACGCCGTGCGACTTTCCCTTCGCGCGCGACGGGGTGGCGGCCGAGGCCAGCGAGAACGTCGAGACGGTGACGGTGGCGGACCTGGACCTGTCCGATCTGGCCTGGGCCAAGGCGCAGGGGACGGTGCGGAACCTGCGGGATCGACGGTTTGATCTGTACAAGACGGTGTGGACGGACGGGGGCTGACCTTACCCCCGCTCATACCGGCGGACGCCGGGATCCAGTGAGAGCCGCGCGCACAGGACTTGCCTATTCAAGCCGCGCGTTTGAGGCCAAAGCACTGGGCCCCGGCGTCCGCCGGGGTGAGCGGTGATTTCGTGACCTGCCTTTTATTCCGGCCGCCGCGCAGGGCTATCCCGGAACCTCGGCGCAGGGGCGGGCTGCATCACGCCCTGCGCGGTGACGAAGGCGTCGCGGGCGCGGTTGTGCGGGTGGTCGGGGGCCTCGGTCATGGACAGGACGGGGGCGACGCAGGCGGCCTGGGCGTCCGGATCATTGCACCAGTCGTCGCGCGTGCGGGTGCGGAAGACGGCGGCCAGCTTGTCCTTCAGCCTCGGCCATTGGTCCGGGTCGAAGGGCATGGCGAAGTCGGGATCGCCGGCCAGCCCCGTCAGCCGCATCAGGGCGATGTAGAAAGCCGGTTCGATGGCGCCGACGGCGACGTACTTGCCGTCCGACGTCTCATAGACCTCGTAAAACGGCGCGCCGGTGTCGAGCAGGTTGACGCCGCGCTCGTCGCGCCAGGCCAGGCTGGGCGGCAGGGGCGCGGGCAGGGTCTGGCGGAAGCCCCAGATCATGCTCATCAGCAGGGAGGAGCCGTCGGTCATGGCGCAGTCGATGACGTCGCCGCGCCCGGTGCGCTGGGCCTTGAGCAGACCGGCGACCATGCCGAAAGCCAGCAGCATCCCGCCGCCGCCGAAATCGCCGACCATGTTGATCGGCGGGGTCGGCTTTTCGCCCGCCCGCCCGAAGGCGTGCAGCGCGCCCGTGACGGCGATGTAGTCGATGTCGTGGCCCGGCGCCGGGGCCAGCGGTCCGTCCTGACCCCAGCCGGTCATGCGGCCGTAGACGAGGCGCGGATTGTCGGCCAGCAGCATGTCGGGGCCGAGGCCCAGGCGCTCCATCACGCCGGGACGGAAGCCCTCGATCAGGCCGTCGGCGGCGCCGGCCAGATCGCGGATCAGGGCGGCGCCTTCGGGCGTCTTCAGGTCGGCCTCGACATGGCGGGCGCGGCTGCGGTTCAGCGGATCGCGTGGGTCGGGGGCCGCGCCGGGGCGGTGGATCAGCACCACCTCCGCCCCGTGATCGGCCAGCATCATGCCGCAGAAGGGGGCGGGGCCGATGCCGCCGATTTCGATGATGGTCAGGCCGTCGAGGGTTCCGCTCATGCCCGCCACTGAAGCCGAGGCGGGCGGCCCCGTCCAGCTTGCGCTGTGCGGAACCGCCTCTCCGGGGGAACTGAATGATGAACCCGCTCACCCCGGCGGACGCCGGGGGCCAGTGCTTTGGCCGAGGGGCGCGACCGTGCCGGTTGGCGAGGCGCGCGTTGCTCTCACTGGATCCCGGCGTCTGCCGGGATGAGCGGATATATTAAGTCTAGGCCGCCCGGTTCTTCACCAGATCGTCCACGACCGACGGATCGGCCAGGGTCGAGGTGTCGCCCAACGCCCCCAGTTCGTTCTCGGCGATCTTGCGCAGGATGCGCCGCATGATCTTGCCCGAGCGGGTCTTGGGCAGGCCCGGTGCCCACTGGATCACGTCGGGGGCGGCGATGGGGCCGATCTCCTCGCGGACCTGGGCGATCAGGGCCTTGCGCAGGGCGTCGCTGGGCTCGATCCCCTTGTTCAGGGTGACATAGGCGTAGATGCCCTGGCCCTTGATGTCGTGGGGGAAGCCGACGACGGCGGCCTCGGCCACATCGTCGTGCAGGACAAGCGCGCTCTCGACCTCGGCCGTGCCCATGCGGTGGCCCGAGACGTTGATGACGTCATCGACCCGCCCGGTGATCCAGTAATAGCCGTCTTCATCCCGACGGCAGCCGTCGCCGGTGAAATACTTGCCCGGATAGGTCGAGAAATAGGTCTCGAAGAAGCGCTGGTCGTCGCCATAGACGGTGCGCATCTGGCCCGGCCAGCTGTCGGTGATGCACAGATTGCCCTCGGTCGCGCCCTCCAGAACCGCGCCCTCGGCGTCGACGATCTGCAGCTCGACGCCAGGCAGGGGCTTGGTCGCCGAGCCGGGCTTCAGGTCCGTGGCGCCGGGCAGGGGCGAGATCAGGGCGCCGCCCGTCTCGGTCTGCCACCAGGTGTCGACGATGGGCAGGCGGCCTTCGCCGACGACCTCGTGATACCAGCGCCAGGCCTCGGGGTTGATCGGCTCGCCGACGGTGCCCAGCAGGCGCAGGGACTTGCGGCTGGAGGCCTTCACCGGGGCGTCACCCTCGCGCATCAGGGCGCGCAGGGCCGTGGGGGCGGTGTAGAAGATGTTGACCTGATGCTTGTCCACCACCTCCCAGAAGCGGCTGACGGTGGGATAGTTGGGCACGCCCTCGAACATCAGGGTGGTCGCCGCATTGGCCAGGGCGCCATAGACCACATAGGTGTGGCCCGTGACCCAGCCCACGTCGGCGGTGCACCAGAAGACCTCGCCGGGGCGATAGTCGAACACCAGCTCATGCGTATAGCTGGCCCAGAACAGATAGCCGCCGGTGGTGTGCAGCACCCCCTTGGGCTTTCCGGTCGAGCCGGAGGTGTAGAGGATGAACAGCGGGTCTTCGGCGTTCATCGGCTCGGGCGCGCAGTCGGGCGAGGCCTTGTCCGTCTCGACGCCCCAGTCCAGATCGCGGCCCGCGACGAAGGGCACCTCGGCGCCGGTGTGGCGCAGGACGATGACGGTCTTCACGCCCTCGACCTTCTCCAACGCCTTGTCGACATTGGCCTTCAGCGGCACGCGCTTGCCGGCGCGGCAGCCTTCGTCGGCGGTGATGACGAACGCAGATTCGCAGTCCTCGATCCGCCCGGCGATGCTGTCGGGCGAGAAGCCGCCGAAGATGACCGAATGCACGGCGCCGATGCGGGCGCAGGCCAGCATGGCGTAGGCCGCTTCGGGGATCATCGGCAGATAGATGGTGACGCGATCGCCCTTCTGGACGCCGTTGGCCTTCAGCACATTCGCCAGGCGGCAGACGCGCTCGTGCAGCTGGCCGAAGGTGACGGCTTCGCTGTCGGTCGGCTCGTCGCCTTCCCAGAGGATGGCGACCTCGTCCTTGCGGGCGGGCAGGTGGCGGTCGATGCAGTTGACCGAGGCGTTCAGCACCCCGTCCTCGAACCAGCGGATGCGGAAGTCGGCCTTGTTGAAGGAGACGTCCTTGATCTTGGTCGGGAAGGTCATCCAGTCGAGACGTTCGGCTTGTTCGGCCCAGAAGGCCTCAGGGGTCTCGCGCGCCTGCATCCGGGCCGCTTCATAGCCGGCGCGGTCCATGTGGGCGCGGGCGGCCAGTTCGGCGGGGACGGGATAGATTTCCGGATCAGACACGCGATTTTCCTCCAGCAGTCTTTTTCTTTTGCGACTTCAGAAGCCGTATTTGGCGAACAGGATCAGACGGGTCATGTCGCCGTCCAGCCCTGACTCCAGTTTGCGGTCAGCGAACATCACCTCGGCGCCGACATCAAACGCCGTGACCGGCGACCAGATCAGATTGGCGTGAAGGCTCTGGGCCGAACGGTTGACGCCTGTGCCGGTCAGGGCCGTGTCGTTGTCCACCTTCTGCGTCGACCAGATCAGGCTGGAGCGCCAGCCGGGCGCCCAGACGTGGCGATAGGCGGCGAAGCCCGCGACGACGCCGATGGCCTCCAGATCGCCCGAGGCGTCCAGCACCGCGTCGTTGGAGAAGTTCAGCCCGACATAGCGGCCGATGCCTTCGCCGCCCGTCAGCATCAGGCGGATGTCGTCCTGCGCCCCGACCTTGAACTTGGCCGAGGCCGACAGGCCCCAGCCGGTGGCGGTGGAATCGATGTTGGTCGCCGGGTTCTGATACTTCAGCTGGCGCACCAGGCCGGACAGCTGAACGTCGCCCCACGGGCGGCTCAGCGCATAGCGGGCGGTCAGGTCGGGCAGGCTGTTGTCGTCGGCCACGATGCGGGCGCCGCCGCCGAAGGGGGTAACGGTGGTCTCGGGGTTCTCCAGCGCGATGGAGAAGGGGCCGCGCGTGTAGCGGACCTGGGCCTGACGGGCGAAGACCGTGCCCTCGGCCGCGCCGACGAAGTCCGCCGATTCCGGCAGGACGGCGGTGTTCTGGAAGTTGGTCCACTCCTGACCGATCAGCCAGTTGTCGATGGTGACGAAGGCGCGGCGCAGGGCGGGGTTCGAGCCGCTGGTCGTGCGCTGGTCGCCCGAGCCGGGCAGGGTCTGGAAGTCCATCTCCAGCCGCGTGCCGATCTTGCGACCGCCGACCACGCCGTCGGTGGTCAGCCAGAAGCGGGTCTGGCGGGCGTTGAAGTCGGTGGCGACGTCTTCGTCCGCACCGCCGACCGGGATGGAGCCGGGCAGGTGGTAGTCCCGCAGGGCGTCGCCGTTGGCCGGGTCGCCGCCGGAATAGCTGGAGGCCATGGCGTCGACCTTGATGAAGCCGCCGAACTTCACCGTGTGGTCGCCGATGCGGAAGCCGTCCGAAGGCGCCGCCGGGGCGGAGACCGGCGTCGGCGCAGGCGCCGGCCGCGTCTCCAGGCGGATGATGTCCTGAGCTTGCGAGGCCTGCTGCGTTCGCGCGGCGGCGACTTCGGACTTAAGACTGTTCAGCTCGGCTTCGAGCTGGGCGATACGGGCTTCCAGGGCGGCGCTGGCGTCTTGAGCCAGTGCGGCGCCGGGCGCGAGCAGCAGCGCGGCCGCAGCCACGCCGCCGAACAAACGGCAGCTTCCCATGCGTGGTCCTCCCAGACCGTTGTTCCGGACCCGTCTGTCGCAGGCCTCAGGACGGCAGCATTCCGCGCGCTCCGGGTTTGCGGCCATTAGCCATTCGTCTAGTTTCGACCAAAGTCGAGGCGCGGCATGGTGTCGTCGCGACGCGGCCGACGAAACAAGAACCGCGCGTGGGAAGGACACTCATGGATCGCATCGTCGTCGCCGACGACCACCCCCTGTTTCGGGCGGCGCTGAAGTCGGCTGTCGAAAAGGCGTCCGAAGGCGCCCAGATCGTCGAATGCGCCAGCCTGGCCGAGGCGCAGACCGCCCTGGGCGCGGCGCCGGTCGATTTGCTGCTGCTGGACCTGAAGCTGTCGGACGTGGACGGCATGACGGGCCTGACCCTGATCCGCGCCGATCATCCGGCGGTCCCGGTCGCCGTGGTCTCGGCCAGCGAGGAGGCGCCGACCATCCGTCGCGCCCTGTCGCTGGGGGCGGCGGGCTTCATCCCCAAGTCGGCGGCCCTGCCGACCATGGTCGAGGCCATCCGGGTCATCCTCGAAGGCGACACCTGGGCGCCCGAGGTCGAGGCGGCGGGCGAGGAAGAGGTCGATCTTCAGGCCCGCATCGCCAGCCTGACGCCGTCACAGCTGCGCATTCTGGAGGGGCTGAAGGTCGGGCGGCTGAACAAGCAGATCGCCTTCGATCTGGGCGTGACCGAGGCCACCATCAAGGCGCACCTGACCAGCGTCTTCCGCAAGTTGGGCGTGCAGAACCGGACCCAGGCGGTGATTTTGGCTCAGTCGTTGGATCTCTAGGCGCGATTTCTCCCTCCCCTTCATGGGGAGGGTGGCTGAGGCCTTCAGGCCGAAGTCGGGTGGGGCGGCTTGGTTCGTCAGATGTCGTGCTGTGTATCGCTCGGCCTTCCCCACCCGGTCTCCGCTTCGCTTCGACCACCCTCCCCATGAAGGGGAGGGAGAAAGATCAGCTCCTCAGGAACGCCTTCAGCGCCGCCGGTTTGACCGGCTTGGGCAGCAGAACGGCGCCCGCAGCCGCCGCCTTTTCCTTCAGGCCGTCGCGGGTGTCGGCTGTCACCAGCGCGATGCGCCTGACCCCCCGCGCGCGCAGTCCGTCCACGGCGGCTAGGCCGTCCGGCTCGTCATCGCCCAGATGCAGGTCGACCAGGGCCGCGTCGAACGGGCCGACCGCCGCGCGCGCATCCGCGACCGAGCGCGCCGTCACGGCCTGCGCGCCCCAGCGGTCCAGCAGGGCCGTCAGGGCGTCGAGGATGGCGGGCTCGTTGTCCACGCACAACACCCGCAGCCCGGCCAGCGGAAGGCGGCGGTCGTCGATGACAGTCTCCGGCTCGGAGCGGGCGGCCGCGCGCGGCACGGCGACGCGGAAGGTCGTGCCGCGCCCGACGCGCGAGGCCAGCGACAGGGGATGGCCCAGCAGGTCCGACAGCTTCTGCACGATGGCCAGGCCCAGACCCGCGCCCGGCTCGTCCACCGGGGCGCCGGGCAGGCGGACGAACTCGCCGAAGACGGCCTGGCGGTCGGCCTCGGCGATGCCGCGCCCCGTGTCGCTGACCAGGATCTGCACCCGCTCGCCGTCGCGCCGGGCGCCGATCAGCACCCGCCCGTGGTCGGTGTAGCGGATGGCGTTGGCGATCAGGTTCTGCAGCATGGAGCGCAGCAGGTCGCGGTCCGAGGCGATCCACAGAGCCGACGGCGCCACCTTCAAGGTCAGCCCCTTGGCGCGGGCGACGGGGGCGAACTCGCGCGCCAGTTCGTCGAACAGGCCGCCCAGCGATAGCGGCGCCACGGCGGGCTGGACCCCGCCCGCCTCCAGCTTGGACAGGTTCAGCAGGGCGGTCAGCAAACGGTGGGCGCTGTCGATGGCGCGGTCGGCGTTGGTCGCCAGGCCGCGTGCGGGCGATCCGGCCAGATCGGCGTCTTCCCTTAGGGCCGCGATGAACAGGCGCGCGGCGTGCAGCGGCTGCAGCAGGTCGTGGCTGGCGGCGGCCAGGAAACGGGTTTTGGAGGCGGTGGCGTCCTCGGCCGCGCGGCGGGCCTCCTCCAGCCGCTCGGTGCGGTCGGCGACGCGGGCCTCCAGCCGTTCATTGGCCTCTTCCAGCTCGCGCGCGGCGCGGCGCAGGGCGGTGATGTCGGTGTAGCTGGTGGCGTAGCCGCCGCCGGGGATGGGCGCCCCGGACGAGCGCAGGATGCGGCCGTCGGGCTGTTCGCGCTCGTGGTCGTGGGGGATGCGGCGGGCCAGGGCCTCCAGCCGCCGTTCGACCCAGGCGTCGATCTCGTGATCCGGCACGCCCGCCTCGCCGCGCTCGGCGTTCAGGCGATAGACGGCGGCAATGGGCAGGCCGACGTGGACGAAGCCCGCAGGCAGGTCGAACATCTCGACATAGCGGCGGTTCCAGGCGGTCAGGCGCAGGTCTTCGTCGACGACGCTGACGCCCTGATCGATGTTGTCCAGCGTGGTCTGCAGCAGGTCGCGGTTGAATTGGACGGCCTGAGACGCCTCGTCGAGCATCCGCACCACGTCCTCGGGCGCGCGGCCCCCGGCGGCCAGGGCGGCGGCCAGGACGCGTCGGGCGGCGGCGGCGCCGACGGCCCCCGCCAGCATCCGCTCGGCCGCGCGGGCCAGGGCGGCGTCGGCCGGGTCGGCGTCCTTCAGCCTGACATCGGTTTCGCGCGCCCAGGCGGCGAAGGCGCGCTCGGCCCGCTCGTCGCCGATGAAACGGGCGACCAGGGCGCGCAGGTCGCCGACCGAGGCCCCGGCCGAGCCGCCGCGCCCCTCCAGCCAGTCGGGGCCGAGCCGGTCGACGAAGGCGCGGGCCTGAACCCGGTCGATCAGGCGCGGCGGCCGCGCCCGCGACACCACCACGAAGACCCCGAGGTTCAGCGTCAGGCTGAGGAAGACCCCCGCCGCGAATGGATCTTCCAGCCCCAGCATGGCCGGGACGTTCAGGCCGAAGCCGGGCGCCAGCTGGGGCGCGGCCAGCATGACCGCCCAGACCGCCATCCCCGCCGCCAGTCCCGCCAGGGCGCCGCTGGCCCGCCCGCCGCGCCACAGCACCGCCCCGAACAGCGACGGCGCCAACTGGGCCAGGGCGGCGAAGGACACCAGGCCGATGGCCGCCAGGCCGCTGGAGCGGTCCATCGCCAGATAATAGAGCCAGGCCAGCAGCAGCAGGCCGACGATGGCCAGGCGGCGGATGTTCAGCAGGGCCCGGGCCATGTCCGGCGGGGCCGCGCCGCGCCGCCGTCCGGCGGCCATCAACGGCAGCACCAGGTTGTTGGACACCATGGCCGACAGGGCCACGGCCTCGACGATGACCATGGCGGTGGCGGCCGAGAAGCCGCCGACGAAGACCACGGCGGTGAGCAAGCTCTGCCCCGCGCCGAACGGCAGGGCCAGCACCAGCAGGTCGGGGTTGGTCTCGGGCCGGAACAGCCCGCCCGCCGCCACCAGCGGCAGGACCGCCAGGGTGGTCAGGATCAGATACAGCGGAAAGATCCAGCGCGCGCGGCGTACCTGGGCCGGATCGCCGCCCTCGACGAAGGCGACGTGGAACTGACGCGGCAGGCAGAAGATGGCCAGGGTCGCCACCAGGGTGATGGCCATGAAGCGGGCATCGATGTGCGGCCACGTTCCCAACTGGCCCAGGCTGTCGGCTGCGGCCTGACGCGAGGGCGAGGCGGCCAGCAGGACGACGGCGAAAACGGCGACGGCCAGCAGGGCGGCCAGCTTGACGATGGACTCGATGCCGATGGCCTGGATCAGGCCGCGGTTGTGCTCGGTCAGGTCGGGCCGTCGCGCGCCGAACAGGATGGCGAACCCGGCCAGAACCGCCGCCATGACCAGGACGGTCAGGCTCTCGGACCCGGCGACGGGGGTGCCCGCCGTGATCATCTCGCCCGCCATCGACAGCGACTTGAGCTGAAGGGCGATGTAGGGGACCGAGCCCAGGATGGCGACGCCCGCCACCGCCGCGCCCAGCGCCGGGCTCTTGCCGTAGCGCGACGAGATGAAGTCGGCCATCGAGCCGACGTTCTCGCGCCGGGCGGCCGAGGCGATGCGCCGCCACAGCGGCAGCAGCAGGGTCAGCCCCAGGATCGGCCCGACGTAGATGGGCAGATACTCCCACCCGTCGCGCGCCGCCGTGCCGACGGCGCCGTAATAGGTCCACGAGGTGCAGTAGATGGCCAGCGATAGGGCGTAGAGCGACGGCCCCAGCATCCCGCGCCGCGCCTTGATCTGCGGCCGCTCGTACCACCAGGCGATGCCGAACAGGGCGGCCATGTAGAAGGCCGTCAGGGCCAGGGTGGCGAGGCTGAACATGGGCGTCATCTGGGCCGGGCGCGCTCACGCGGGCAAGTGAAAAAGAAGGCGGCCAGGCCGAAGCCGGACCGCCCGCAGGTTGGCGAAATACTGGCGCCGCCGTGACCCTTCTCCCCTTGTGGGAGAAGGTGGGCGCCGGAGGCGCTCGGATGAGGGGTGGCGACGCAACGCTCTTGAAGTCGTTCTCCGACAGTCCTGCGCGCGCCGGGACAAGGGGGGCGCCTGCACCCCTCATCCGTCTCGCTCCGCGAGCCACCTTCTCCCACAAGGGGAGAAGGAAAGGTGTCGCGCCTTAGTCGTGGATATCCACGTCCTTGCCCTCCTTCACGAAGAGGACGCCGACGATCAGGGTCAGCACGGCGATCGCGATGGGGTACCACAGGCCGTAGTAGATATTGCCCGTGGCCGCGACCATGGCGAAGGCCGTGGTCGGCAGGAAGCCGCCGAACCAGCCGTTGCCGATGTGATAGGGCAGCGACATGGAGGTGTAGCGCACCTTGGTCGGGAACATCTCGACCAGGGCGGCGGCGATCGGGCCGTAGACCATGGTCACATACAGGACCAGCAGGAACAGGATGCCGATCACCATGGGCTTGTTGACCAGGGCGCTGTCGGCCTTGGCCGGATAGCCGGCCTGGGTCAGGGCGGCGGTCAGGCCGGCGTCCCAGGTCTTCTTCTGGGCGTCGAAATCGGCCTTGGGCATGACCTTGCCGTTGAAGCTGTCGACCACCTGGTCGCCGATGCGCACCTGGGCCACGGTTCCGGCCGGGGCGGCTTCGTTGACATAGGTGACGCCGGCCTTGGCCAGGTGGGTCTTGGCGAGGTCGCACGAGCTGTTGAAGACGGTCTTGCCCACCGGGTCGAACTGGAAGTGGCAGTCGGCCGGATCGGCGTAGACGGTCACCGGCGACTCCGCCACGGCGGCGGCCAGGCGCGGGTTGGCGGCGCCGGTCAGGGCGTTGAACAGCGGGAAATAGGTCAGGGCGGCCAGCAGACAGCCGACCAGGATGATCGGCTTGCGCCCGATCTTGTCCGACAGCCAGCCGAAGAAGATGAAGAAGGGCGTCGCCAGCGCCAGGGCGGCGGCGATCAGGATGTTGGCCAGGGCTGGATCGACCTTGAGCGTCTTCTCGAGGAAGAAGAGGGCGTAGAACTGGCCGGTGTACCAGACCACGGCCTGACCGGCAGCCAGGCCGAACAGGGCGATCAGCACCAGCTTCAGGTTCGGCCACTTCATGAAGCTGTCCTTCAGGGGCGTGGTCGAGCCCTTGCCTTCGGCCTTCATGCGCTTGAAGGCCGGGCTTTCCGACAGCTTCAGACGGATCCACAGGGACACGCCCAGCAGCAGGATCGAGACCAGGAAGGGAATGCGCCAGCCCCATTCGACGAAGGCTTCCTCGCCCAGAGCGAAGCGCACGCCCAGGATCACCATCAGGCTGAGCAGCAGGCCCACGGTGGCGGTGATCTGGATGAAGGAGGTGTAGAAGCCGCGCTTGCCGTGCGGGGCGTGCTCGGCGACGTAGGTGGCGGCGCCGCCGTATTCACCGCCCAGCGCCAGACCCTGGATCAGGCGCATCAGCACCAGGATGATCGGCGCGGCGATGCCGATGGCCGCATAGGGCGGCAACAGGCCGACCACGAAGGTCGAAATGCCCATCAGCAGCATGGTCACCAGGAAGGTGTTCTTGCGCCCCCACAGGTCGCCCATGCGGCCGAAGACGATGGCCCCGAACGGGCGCACGGCGAAGCCTGCGGCGAAGGCCATCAGGGCGAAGATGAAGCCGGTGGTCTCGTTCACGCCCGAGAAGAACTGGGCGGAGATGATCGCGGCCAGCGAGCCGTAAAGATAGAAGTCGTACCATTCGATGACGGTGCCGACGGAGGAGGCGAGAATCACCAGCCGGTCGTTCTTGTCGACCGTGTGCTCGCCGCCGTCCGCCGCACCCATGGTGCGGTCGGTCATGGGCAGTTCCCTTCCTGTGCGGCCGCGATGCGCGGCGCGTTTCCCTCGCGCCCGGCGTGCTTTGCGCCGGACGTCGGAAGGGAGAGTGACAGCAGGAACGGTGGTTTGCGCAGAGCGACCTTGGTCGAATAATCATGCTTCCCTCTCCCATCGGGAGAGGGATTAAATCCCCATGCAGAGGTATTTGATCTCCAGATAATCCTCGATGCCGTGGCTGGAACCTTCGCGGCCGAGGCCGGATTGCTTGATCCCGCCAAACGGCGCGACCTCGGTGGAGATCAGGCCGGTGTTGACGCCGATCATGCCGGTCTCCAGCGCTTCGGCCACGCGCCAGACGCGGCTCAGGTCGCGGGCGTAGAAATAGCCCGCCAGGCCGAAGATGGTGTCGTTGGCCAGGGCGATCCCTTCCTCCTCCGTCTCGAAGCGGACGACGCCGGAGACGGGACCGAACGTCTCTTCGCGGCACATCTGCATGTCCTGGGTCACGCCCGCCAGGACCGTCGGCTGGTAGAAGGTGCGGCCCAGGTCGTGGCGTTCACCGCCGGTCAAAAGGGTCGCCCCCCTGGCCAGGGCGTCGGCGACGTGTTCCTCGACCTTCTTCACCGCCTTTTCGTCGATCAGGGGGCCGATCTGGACGCCGTCGTCCAGGCCGTTTCCGACCTTGAGCGCCTGGCTGGCGCGGGTCAGCTTCTCGACGAATTCGTCGTGGACGGCGGCCTGGACGTAGAAGCGGTTGGTGCAGACGCAGGTCTGGCCTGCGTTGCGGTATTTGGAGGCCACGGCCCCCGCCACGGCCGCGTCCACATCGGCGTCGTCGAAGACCAGGAAGGGGGCGTTGCCGCCCAGTTCGAGGCTCATCTTCTTGATGGTCTGCGACGACTGCTGCATCAGCAGGCGGCCGATCTCGGTCGAGCCGGTGAAGCTGATCTTGCGCACTGTCTCATTGGACGTCAGTTCGCCGCCGATGGCCGAGGCCGAGCCGGTGACGACGTTGAACAGGCCGGGCGGCAGGCCCGCCTCTTCCGCCAGAACGGCCAGGGCCAGGGCCGACAGCGGCGTCTGGCTGGCGGGCTTCAGCACGACGGCGCAACCCGCAGCCAGGGCCGGGCCGACCTTGCGGGTGATCATGGCGGCGGGGAAGTTCCACGGGGTGATGGCCCCCACCACGCCGACCGGCTGGCGCAGCGTCACCAGACGCTTGGAGACGTCATGGCTGGGGATGACCTCGCCATAGGTGCGTTTGCCCTCTTCGGCGAACCATTCGATGAAGCTGGCGGCGTAGGCGATCTCGCCCTTGGCCTCGGTCAGGCTCTTGCCCTGTTCGCGGGTCAGCAGGCGGCCGAGAGCGTCCTGCTCGCTCATCATCAGGTCGAACCAGCGGCGCAGGATGCGAGCGCGCTCGCCCGCCGTCTTCGCGGCCCAGGGCTTCATCGAGGCTTCGGCGGCGGCGGCGGCGCGGCGGGTCTCAGGGGCGCCCATATCGGGGACGGTCGCCAGCACCTCGCCCGTGGCCGGGTTGGTCACCTCGATCGTCCCGCCGCCGTCGGCGTCGATCCAGCGGCCGTCGATATAGGCCTGATGACGCAGCAGTCGGGCGGGATCGGACATGGGGCGGCTCCTTGGTCGCGGTCGGGGAGCCGACATAACGCGCCGGAGCGGGCGCGGCTGCAAGATGACGAAACGTCTAGCTGAGCATCAGCCCCATGCGGACCAGGGCCGACAGGCTGTCGGCCTCCATCTTGGCCATGACCTTGGCGCGGAAGACCTCGACCGTGCGGGGGCTGATCTTCAGATTCAGCGCGATCTCCTTGTTGGAGAGGCCGGCGATCAGGGCGTCGAAGACCTGGCGCTCGCGCGGGGTCAGGCGGCCCAGCCGCATCTGCGCCGACTGGCGGGCCTGCTGGCGCACGTCCAGGTCGTCAAGCCGATTTAGGCAGGCGCGGACCGCCTCGATCAGGCGTTCGGGGTCGAAGGGCTTTTCGATGAAGTCGACGATACCGGTCTTCATCATCTGCACCGCCATGGTCACGTCGGCATGGCCGGTGATGACGATGACGGGCCAGGCGTTTCCGCGCAGTTCGATGAGGCGGCGCACCACCTCGGCTCCGTCCATGCCCGGCATCCGCACGTCGGTGACGACGCAGGCGGCGGCGTCTTCGGGCAGGGCGGCGAAGAAGTCGATCCCGCCGGCGAAACCGCGCGCTCGGACGCCGTCCGCTCGCAAAAGGGTCAGCAGGGAGTCCCGCACGGCGGGGTCGTCGTCGATGACGAAGACGGAACGGCTCATGACGCGGTCGCTTCCTCGTGTCGGCGCAGGGCGAAAGAGAAGGCTGCGCCGCCCATCGCCTGGCTGCGGCGCGCCGACAGGGCGCTGCCGTGGCGTTCGACAATGGTCCGCGTCACCGACAGGCCCAGGCCCATGCCGCCGGACTTGGTGGTGGTCAGGGGCTGGAAGATGCGTTCAACATCGGCCTCGGCGATGCCTGGGCCGTTATCTTCGACGGTGATGCAATAGACGGGGCCTTCAACACGGCCGGTCACGCTGACTTCCCCGTTATCCGGGCGTTCCGCCGCCGCCTCGACCGCATTGCGCACCAGGTTGACGAGGGCTTGTTGGAACTGGATGCGATCCGCGCGCACCCCGTCGTCCTGTGGGTCTGCGTCAAGCCTGATCTCGACCTGCTTGTCCTGGCCGATCATCTGCAGGATGGGCGACAGATCCTCGATCATGGAAGACACGCGTTCGCGTCCCAGCACGCTGGTTTCGATGGTTAGCAGTTCGCGCATCCGGTGGATCAGCTTGCCCGCGCGCAGCAACTGGCCCTTGGCGAGGTCCAGCGGGCGCCGGGCGCTGTCCGCCGCGGGGCCCGCCTTCAGCATCTCGGCCTGGCTGGCGTGCATATAGGTCGTGGCGGCGCTGAGCGGCTGGTTCAGTTCATGCGCCAGAGTGGCGGCCATCTCGCCCAGGGAGTTCAGCCGCCAGACCTTGTTGAGCTGGGCGTGCAGCTCGCGCGCCTGGGCCTCGGCGACGTGCGAACGCGTCAGATCGGTCAGAGCCAGGGCGACGTGTTCGTCGCCTGGCGCATGGGGAATGAGACCGAAGCGCAGGCTGAGAGGGAAGGTCGAGCCGTCGGAGCGGCGTCCGGTCCAGTGGCCGTGGCGTGCTTCCAGCGGGCCGGCCTGCGTACCCGCCTGCATCACGACGGTCATGTCGAATTCGGGCGTCAGGTCAGAGAAGGCGCGGCCGCGCGCCGCCTCACGCGGAAGGCCAAACAGGGCCACGGCCGCGCCGTTCATCCTCCGCACCAGGCCGTCCCGGCTGAGGGTCAGGGCGGGCGTGGACAGGAAGGCGGCGTGCAGCATGGCGTCTCTCGCCGCCAGTTGTCGGGCCATGTCGCGGTCCTGACGCCAGGCCGTGATCAGGCTGGCGATCGACAACAAGGTGAAGGCTGCGGCGAAGAGAAGGGAGAGACGCGTCGTCGCTGTCGCGGGAGCGATGAAGGCGAACAGCAGGGCGCCGATCGTCAGCACGGAGAAGGCCAGAGCCGTCGCCGAGGCGCTGGGCTTGCGACGGGACGCGACGGGGTGGCGGCGGTCCAATGCGGAATAAATCGAAAGTCCTCCTCGCGCCCGCCAGACCAGGGCCGAGACCTTCCGCAACGGCATCGTCAGAATCAAGACGTGGCGCGCTTTTAAATATTCACTGTCGGAGTAGCAATCGGCTCCAATGGAGAATGAGATCACAGAAAGCGACGTTTCTCTATATAACGTCGGTATATATGGTTTTTTAACTTTGTTGCTGAAAGCCGCCTGCAAGGTGATCGTAGATCATCTTGCGAGAAGGGTTCTGCATAGACTTGCGGCGTTTCGGCCGCAGAATGCGGATTTCTACGTACGGTTCAGTTTACGATTGCATACGGATGTCTGCGGCAAGAAGGCTTCACGTTCAAGAGGTCCGAATGTCCTTTCAAATTTCAGCCCCCCGCCAGAACGGCGCGCGCGGGCTTTGTACGGCGACGCTGATCGCCGTGGTCTGCGCCGCGACGCCGGTGCAGGCTCAATCCATCAGCGGCCAGCTGGGCCTCGCCAGCGAATACGTCGGCAAGGGCCTGGGCAAGAGCGCCGGCGATCCCAGTCTGAACGCCAGCCTTGAGGCGTCCTACGGCGACTTCTACGGCAGCGTCTTCGCCTCGACGGCCAAGCTGTCTCAAGGCTCCGACGCCGAGATCGTGACGGCGCTGGGCTGGCGGCCCAAGGCGCCGGGCGTGGCCTTCGATCTGTCGGTCGTGAACCGCGACCTGCCGGGCACGCGGTCAGGCGTCGACGCCAACTATTGGGAATATCAGGCCGACGCCGCCCGCAAGTTCGGGCGCGTCTCCGGACGGCTGCGGATCAACTACACGCCCGACGGTTTCGCCGCGACCAAGGAAGCCTGGTGGATCGAGGCCCAGGCGTCGACGGCCCTGGGGCCGCGCACCAAGGCGTCGGCCGCCTTCGGCGTGCGATCGGCGGACGGCGGGGCGGACTACAACGCCTGGAATCTGGGCGTGAAGCACAACCTGAGCGAGCGATGGGCCATCGACGCGCGCTGGTACGACACCGACAGCCATGCACTTGGCGACAACTACGACGGGCGCCTGGTGGGGGCGCTCAGCTTCAACTTCTGATCGAAAGCCGGTTCGGCTCTCAAGAGAATCTTCACGGGGGGTGAGTTAGATGGACGCCATGCTGAGCGACCTTAAGATCGAAAAGAAACTGATGGCGGCCTTTGCGGTCGTCATCCTGGCCATCGTCGCCATGGGGCTGACGGTGTTTTTGCAGATCAACGCCCTGGATGCGGCGCGGGCGGACCGAGCGCGCGCGGGCGTCGTCCAGCGCGAGGCCGAGGCGGCGCAATTCTATCTGGCGCGACAGGAGGCCAGCTATCGCGGCTTCCTGGTGTCGCGCGACCCCTACTATCTGCAACGGCTGGAAGAGCACCGGCAGAGCTTCAATAAGAGCCTCGATCGCGTGACGCAGCTGGACCGCGCCAGCGCCACGCAGGTGCGCGCGGCTCGGACAGCCGCAGACGAGTGGAACAAGCAGGTGGTCCAGCGCGGCCAGGCCCTGGTCGTGGATCAGGCCGGCTGGATGCAGGCCATCGCCATGGTCGGCCGCAACGGCGAGGCTGACAAATTCATCGACCCGGCCGAAAGCGCCCTGAACGGCCTGATCGAGAAAAAGGTCCAGGAAAGCCGCATCTATGCCGAGACTCAGGTGTCGGTCGCCAAGACGGCCCGCATGGTGCTGATCGGCGGCCTGGTGCTGGCGCTGGCGCTGGCGGCCGGCATGGCCGTGATGCTGACCAATATCCTGGCCAAGCCGCTGACGGCGATGACGGCGGCCATGCGCCGCCTGGCGTCGGGCGACACCTCGGTGGCCGTGCCGGCCGCCGGCCGAAAGGACGAGGTCGGCCAGATGGCCGCCGCCGTCCAGACCTTCAAGGACGCCGCCATCGCCAAGGACCGCCTGGAGGCCGAAGCCGTCGCCCAGCGTCAGGCCGCTGAGGACGAGCGCGCACGCGTCGAAGCCGAGAAGGCCCGCGAGGCTGAAGACGACAAGGTGGCCATCACCGCCCTGGCCCAGGGTCTGGGCGCCATGGCCAACGGCGACCTGACCCATCGCATCGACGTCGCCTTCGCGCCCAAGGCGGCGCAGCTGAAGGCCGATTTCAACGCCGCCATCGCCCAGCTGGAGAAGGCCATCGCCGCCGTGACGGCCAATGTCGCGGCCATCCGTTCGGGCTCGGGCGAGATCAGCCAGGCCTCCGACGACCTGTCGCGCCGCACCGAGCAGCAAGCCGCCAGCCTGGAAGAAACCGCCGCCGCCCTGGACCAGATCACGGCCACGGTAAACCGCACCGCCGACGGCGCCCGCCAGGCCGCCGGCGTGGTGCAGCAGGCGCGCGGCGAGGCGGAAGCCTCGGGCGCGGTGGTCAGCGACGCCGTCGCCGCCATGACCGCCATCGAACAGTCGTCCGACCAGATCGGCGCCATCATCGGCGTGATCGACGAGATCGCCTTCCAGACCAATCTGCTGGCGCTGAACGCGGGCGTCGAGGCGGCGCGCGCGGGCGACGCCGGTCGCGGCTTCGCCGTGGTGGCCTCTGAAGTGCGGGCTCTGGCGCAGCGTTCGGCCGGTGCGGCCAAGGAGATCAAGGCTCTGATCACGGCGTCCGGTCGTCAGGTGGAGCAGGGCGTGGCCCTGGTCGGCCAGACCGGCGAGGCGCTGGGACGCATTGTCGCCGGGGTGGCCGAGATCGATGGTCTGATGTCGGAAATCTCGGCCTCGGCCCAGGAGCAGGCGACCGGCCTGCAGCAGGTCAATGCGGCCGTGAACCAGATGGATCAGGTCACGCAACAGAATGCTGCGATGGTCGAGGAATCGACCGCCGCCAGCCACTCCCTGACCCAGGAGGCCGACGTGCTGGCCGCCTCGGTGGCGCACTTCAAGGTGATCCAGGCGGCGCCGTCGCGTCCTGCGGCGGCCCCCAGGCCCGTCGCGCCGAAGGCCCCCGTCGCTCCTGTCGCCGCCGCCCCTGCAACCTCTGCCGAGCCGACGCCGCGCGTCGCCCGGCCGGTGTCCGAAACGGTCGCCGCCCTGAAGACCATGGGACGCGGCGGCGCGGCCCTGAAGCCTGAAGCCATCGAAGACGGCTGGGAGGAGTTCTGATGACGGCCACGGTCGTTCTGGCCCCGGTTCTGGACCTGCGCGCGGCCGAGCCGCTGAAGGGCGAGCTTCTGGCGGCGCGCGGTCAGGCCCTGACGCTGGACGGTTCGGCCGTCGAGCGGCTGGGCGGGCTGTGCCTTCAGCTGCTGTTGTCGGCGATCCGCACCTGGCGCGCCGACGGCCAGGCTTTGACCTTCGTCAATGCGTCCGAGGCGCTGACGACCCAATGGAGCGCCTTCGGCGCTTCGCCCTCCGATCTCTCCGCACAGGACGCCCCCCAATGACCAAGACCGTTCTGACCGTCGATGATTCACGCACCATGCGCGACATGCTGATGCTGGCGCTCAAGGACGCGGGCTATCGCGTGGTTCAGGCCGAGGACGGCGTCCACGGTCTGGAGGTGCTTCAGGCCGAGAACCCCGACATCGTCATCACCGACATCAACATGCCGCGCATGGACGGCTTCGGCTTCATCGAGGGCATGCGGGCCGACCCGGCGTTCAGCGCCGTCCCCGTGCTGGTCCTGACGACCGAGAGCGACGCCGCCAAGAAGCAGCGCGCCCGCGAGGCCGGGGCCACCGGCTGGATCGTCAAGCCGTTCGACCCCGTGCGTCTGGTCGACGCCGTGCGCCGCGTGGCGGCCTGAGGATCTGAGACGATGAGCGACGATCCGTTCGAGGCGATCAAGGCGACCTTCTTCCAGGAATGCGAGGAGCTGCTCGCCGATCTGGAAGGCAATCTGCTGACGCTGGAGTCCGGATCGACGGATATCGAGGTCATCAACGCCGTCTTCCGCGCCGTCCATTCGGTGAAGGGCGGGGCGGGGGCCTTCGGGCTGGAAGACCTGGTGCGTTTCGCCCACGTCTTCGAGACGCTGATGGACGAGCTGCGCTCGGGCCGCAAGCCGTGCGACGAGCCGACGGTGAAGACCCTGC
Source organism: Brevundimonas phoenicis (assembly GCF_047237745.1). Taxonomy (NCBI): domain Bacteria; kingdom Pseudomonadati; phylum Pseudomonadota; class Alphaproteobacteria; order Caulobacterales; family Caulobacteraceae; genus Brevundimonas; species Brevundimonas phoenicis. The sequence goes on along the minus strand of NZ_JBDFLN010000001.1, from coordinate 3,058,086 downwards.
TGCGCGCCGCGGACGTGCTGGCCGACCACGTCGCCGCCGCGCGCGGCGCGGGCGCGCCCGTTGATCCCGTGCGCTCGGCCGGTCTGGTCGCCGAGCTGGAAGCCCTGACCTACGGCGGCGTCGCGCCGGTCGCGGCGGCCGAACCGGAAGAGGACGATTTCGGCTTCACGCCGGTGGCTATGGACCTTGGGGCGTTCGAGGCTCCGGCGGGCCTGCCGGACCTTCCCGACCTTCCCGACCTTCCCGACCTGCCGCCGCTGCCCGATCTGTCGGCGCCGAGCGCATCGCAGGGGTGGAGGGTCGTCTTCCGTCCGCATCCGCGCCTCTACGCCAGCGCCAATGAGACGGGTCTGCTGTTGCGCGAACTGGGCCGTCTGGGTCCGACGCGGGTGCAGATGGACGACAGCGGCCTGCCGCTGCTGGACGCGCTGGAACCGACCGACAGCCATCTGATCTGGACCATCGAACTGGACGCCGACGTCAGCGAGGCCGAGGTGCGCGAGGTCTTCGACTTCGTGGAGATGGATTGCGACCTCAGCGTCACGCCGTTGGGTGATGCGGCGTCGGTCGAAGCCGCGCCCGCCGCCATGACCGACGAGGACGGCAGCGACGCCTCGGCCCTGGCCCGCGCGGCCGCGCCGGAACTGGACATCGCCGCCCTGCTGGCCTCGGTCGGCGTCGCGCCGACGGAGGCGCCCGCGCCTGTCGCCGTCGCGCCCGTGACCCCTCCGCCCGCCGCGCCGGTCGCGCCGCCGCCGGTCAAGCCTGCGCCCGCGCCGGCCGCTCCGGCGCCTGTGCAGGCGACGGCCCCCGCCGCTGCGGCGCCCGTGACCATCCGCGTCGATCTGGAGCGGGTGGACCGCCTGATCAATGCTGTCGGCGAACTGGTCATCCAGCAGGCCATGCTGGCCCAGCGCGTGACCGAAAGCGGCCTGGCCCGCTCGTCCGACATCGGCCTGGGTCTGGAAGACCTCGAACTGCTGACGCGCGAGATTCAGGACAGCGTCATGGCCATCCGCGCCCAGCCGGTGAAGTCGGTGTTCCAGCGCATGCCGCGCCTGGTGCGCGAGGCGGCCGAGGCCACGGGCAAGAAGGTGAAGCTGGTCACGTCCGGCGAGGACACAGAGGTCGACAAGACCGTGGTCGAGCGCCTGGCCGAGCCGATCACCCACATGCTGCGCAACGCCATCGACCACGGGCTGGAAAGCCCGGCGGACCGTCTGGCGGCGGGCAAGCCGGAAGAGGGGACGGTGCGTCTGGCGGCCCTGCACCGCTCGGGCCGGATCGTCATCGAGATCTCCGACGACGGCAAGGGCATCAACCGCCCGCGCGTGAAAGGCATCGCCGTCGAGCGCGGCCTGATCGCCGAGGATGCGGTGCTTTCGGACGACGAGATCGACAACCTGATCTTCCTGCCGGGCTTCTCGACCGCGACCGAGGTGTCGGACCTGTCGGGCCGGGGCGTCGGCATGGACGTGGTGCGCCGTTCGATCCAGTCGCTGGGCGGGCGCATCTCCATCACCTCCAATCCGGGCAAGGGCTCGACCTTCACCCTCAGCCTGCCGCTGACGCTGGCGGTGCTGGACGGCATGGTGGTCGGCGCCGCCGATCAGACCCTGGTCGCGCCGCTCGCCGCCATCGTCGAGAGCCTGACGCCCAACGAGGGCGACATCCACTACGTCGGCGGCGTCGATCCCGTGCTGCGCTTCCGCGAGGCTTTCGTGCCGCTGGTGGACGTCGGCCTGGTCATGGGCTTCCGCGACGCCCCGACCGAGCTGAAGGGCGGGGTGGTGATGATCGTCGAGACCGAAAGCCGCCAGCGCGCGGCCCTGCTGGTCGACGCCATCCATGGCCAGCGCCAGGTCGTCATCAAGAGCCTGGAAACCCATTACCGCCACGTCGAGGGCGTGGCCGCCGCCACCATTCTGGGCGACGGCCGCGTGGCCCTGATCCTCGACATCGACGCCCTAGTGACCGCCAAGCGTTCCCGAACCCCGTCGCGTTCCGACCTGCAAATGGCGAGCTGAGACCATGACCCCGACTGAACAACAGACCCTGACCCCCAATGTCGCCGGGACCGACCGCGAGCTGATCGCCTTCCGCATCGGCGAGCAGGAATTCTGCGTCGACATCATGAGCGTGCGCGAGATCCGCGGCTGGACCCCCGCCACGCCCCTGCCGCGCTCGCCCGCCTATATGAAGGGCGTCATCAACCTGCGCGGCGTGGTCCTGCCGATCATCGACCTGGGCGCGCGTTTCGGCCTGGCCACGAACGAGCCGACCGAGCGGCACGTCATCATGGTGGCCCATGTCGGCTCGCGCCTGGTCGGCCTGCTGGTCGATGCGGTGTCGGACATCGTGCAGCTGTCCGATGCGGCCATCCAGCCGACGCCGGACGTAGCCAGCGACCAGGTGAAGTCCTTCGTGAAGGGCATCTTCGCCGTCGAGGGCGGCCGCATGATCAGCCTGATCGACCTGGACCACGTCCTGCCGGAAAGCGAGGCTGCAGCGGCATGACGACCCTCGCCGGGCGGGAAGCCCTGGTTGAAGGCGAGTTCGTCTTCACGGCCGAGGATTTCCGCCACATCGCCCAGACCCTGCACGCTCACGCAGGGATCGCCCTCAGCGAAGGCAAGGCGGCGCTGGTCTATTCGCGCCTGGCCAAGCGGCTGCGCGTGCTGGGACTGCGCAGCTTCCGCGACTACTGCGCCCTGATCGACGGCGTGGAGGGCGTGGACGAACGCCAGGCGATGATGGCGGCCCTGACCACCAACGTTACCCGCTTTTACCGCGAGCCGCACCACTTCGATCACCTGCGCGACAAGGTGATGCCGGAACTGGCGGCCAAGGCGCGGGCGGGCGGGCGCGTGCGCCTGTGGTCGGCCGCCTGCTCGAACGGGCAGGAGCCCTATTCCATGGCGATGACGGTGCTGGACGTTCTGCCGGAAGCGGCGGAACTGGACGTGCGCATCTTGGCGACGGACATCGACCCCAACATGGTCGCCGAGGGCGCGGCGGGGGTCTATTCCGACGATCTTCTGGCCCCGGTCCCGGCCGCGTCGCGCAAGCATTTCGCGCCGGTCGCGGGCGCGCCGGGCCGGTTCAGCGCCGATGCGACGCTGCGCCGTCTGGTGGCGTTCAAGGAGCTGAACCTGATCGGCGACTGGCCGATGCGCGGCCGCTTCGACGTCATCTTCTGCCGCAACGTGGTCATCTATTTCGACGACGCGACCCAGGAACGCGTCTGGGGCCGGTTCACGCCGATCCTGAACCCCGGCGGCGTCCTCTACATCGGCCACTCGGAACGGGTGACGGGCCCGGCGGCGCAACAGCTGCAACCGGCCGGACTGACCACCTACGTCAAGGGAGCGGGGGCATGAGCGCGGTCTCGGTCCTGGTGGTGGACGACAGCGCCACCATGCGCAGCCTGATCAGCGCCGTCCTGCGCCGCGATCCGGAGATCAACGTGGTCGGCACGGCCGCCGATCCGCTGGAGGCGCGCGCCAAGATCAAGGAGTTGAACCCCGACGTCATCACCCTGGACGTCGAGATGCCCAATATGAACGGGCTGGAGTTTCTGGAGAAGATCATGCGGCTGCGGCCCATGCCGGTGGTCATGGTCTCGACCCTGACCCAGGCGGGGACGGACGTGACCCTGGCCGCGCTGGAGGTCGGGGCGGTCGACGCCGTGGCCAAGCCCGCGCCGGGTGTGCCCGCCGCCGAGGCCTTCGCCGACCTGGCCGAGAAGGTGAAGGTCGCCGCGCGGTCTCGTGTTCGCCCGCTGGAGGATCGCGCGGTCCGGGGGCACGAGGGCGTCTATCACGCCGACCCCAATCATGTGCTGGCGATCGGCTCGTCCACCGGCGGGGTCGAGGCCCTGCTGACCATTCTGTCAGCCTTCCCGGCGGACTGCCCGGCGACGGTCATCACCCAACATATGCCCGCCAGCTTCACCAGGAGCTTCGCCGCCCGCCTGAACAAGGTCTCGGCCGCCACGGTCAGCGAGGCCGAGGACGGCGCGCCGCTGAAGCCGGGCCATGTCTACATCGCGCCGGGCGGCGAGACCCATCTGGCCGTGTCGGGCGGGCGTTGCCGCCTGGTCGCCGCCGATCCGGTCAACGGCCACCGCCCCTCGGTCGACGTGCTGTTCGGCTCGGTCGCCCAACTGGGGCGGCCGATGACAGGCGTCATCCTGACCGGCATGGGCAAGGACGGGGCCAAGGGTCTGCTGGCCATGCGCCAGGCCGGCGCCCGCACCCTGGGCCAGGACGAGGCGTCCTGCGTCGTCTACGGCATGCCCCGCGCCGCCTTTGAGCTGGGCGCCGTCGAGCGTCAGCTGCCGTTGTCCCGCATGGCTTCGGCCATTCTCGAATCCTGCGCCGCCCGTTCGGGCGCGCCCCAGTCTGTTGCGTAAGGACGTTCATGCCCGCCGCTTCCGCTATCCGCACCCTTGTCGTCGACGATCAGCTGACGATGCGCTCCTTAGTCCGCGCCAGTCTGCAACAGATCGGGGTGCGCGACATCGAGGAGGCGCCCGACGGCGAGGCGGCCCTGCGCTCCCTGCTGGTCCAGCCGGTGCATCTGGTGATCTCGGACTTCAACATGCCGAACCTGGACGGGCTCAGCCTGCTGCGGGCCATCCGGGCGCACCCGCCGATCTCCAAGACGGCCTTCATCATGCTGACCGGCCGGGCCGACCGCGAGCTGGTCCAGCGCGCCGTGCAGTTCGGCGTGAACAACTACCTGGTCAAACCCTTCACCACCGCCCAGCTGAAAGAGAAGCTGGAAGCGGTCTTCGGCACGCTGACGTGAGCGGCGGGGCCGCTCAGCAGCCGGTCGAGCGGCGTCTGCACGTGGGGCAGGGCGATCATCATGTGTCGTCCGATCCCGATGTCGTGCTGACGACCGTCCTGGGCAGCTGCGTGGCCTTGTGCCTGCGCGATCCGGCGGCCGGGGTGGGGGGCATGAACCACTTCCTGCTGCCCGAAGGTTCGGGGTCGGGAACGGACGCCAGCCGCCGCTACGGCGCCTATCTGATGGAAGTGCTGATCAACGACGTGCTGAAGGCGGGCGGGCGACGCGACCGGCTGGAGGCCAAGCTGTTCGGCGGCGGCCGCATGTTCGACAGCCTCAGCGACGTGGGCGCCGCCAACGCTGACTTCGCCGAGAAATTCCTGGCCGACGAGGGCATCCCCGTAGTCAGCCGTAGTCTGAGAGGCGCGGGCGGGCGCCGCATTCACTATTGGCCGGTCAGCGGTCGGGCGCGTCAGCGCGTGGTGACGGACGGCGCGATCCTGCCGCCCGCGACGCCGCCGCCGCCGTCCGTCGCGACCGGCGATCTGGAGCTCTTCTGACATGGGCGAGAACGACAACCGCGATCTGTTGGCCGCCATGGCTGCGGAGCTGGCGGATATCCGCGCTGAGATCGAGGCGGCGGGCGGCCTGGTGTCCGAAGTCCTGCGCCAACTGCCCGCCGAGGCGCGGCTGGGCTATCTGACGCGCAGCCAGAGCTTCGACGTCCTGTCGCAGCGCATCGAGGCCCTGTCGGGCCTGGCCCAGGCCGTGGCCGACGATCAGCCGATGGACACCGCCCTGGCCGCCCTGCCCCTGGCCGAGATGGCCGAGCGGATGCAGGAGACGGCGCACCGCGCCCGGCCCGGCGCCGCCCCGATCGCAGACGCGGACGACACCGAGCCCGTCGCGACGGCGGGCGTGCTGCACCTGTTCTGACCCATGGCCGAGGACCGCATCAATCTGGAGCAATCGACGGTCCTGCTGGTGGACGACGCGCCGCAGGCGCTCGACATGCTGGGCTCGATCTTCCAGGGCTTCGGCGTCAAGGAGCAGATCAAATGCCCCTCGGCCGTCGAGGCGGTGAAGATCCTGCAACAGCGCCCGGTCGATCTGATCGTCATCGACTGCGGCGACCCGGAGATGGACGGCTACGCCTTCACCCGCTGGCTGCGGCGCGAGACGCCCGCACCCCTGCGCTACACCCCTGTCATCCTGGTGACGGGCCACGCCTCGCAGGCCAAGGTTCAGGAAGGGCGCGACTGCGGCGTCAGCTTCGTTGTCGCCAAGCCCCTGACGCCTGCGGTGCTGCTGAAGCGCATCCTGTGGCTGGCGGGCGACGAGCGCGAGTTCGTCGAGTGCGAGACCTACGTCGGCCCTGATCGCCGGGTGCGCAACTTCGGGCCGCCGGTCGGCATGACGGGGCGACGCAAGGGCGACCTGTCGGCCCACGTCGGCCACGCGGTTGAGGAAAACATGGATCAGGCCGATATCGACATGCTGTTGAAGCCGCAGAGGGTGTCGCTGTGAGCGAGGTCCGGACACAGAAGGTCAGGACGTCCCTGGCGCAGCAGATGGCCCAGCCGGGCGGGCGGACGCTGGCGGATGTCGAACGCCGCGCCAATGAGCGCCTGGGCCGCCACAAGGCCGAGGTCATGGCCGAGATCGAAGCCGCCGTCGCGGGGCTGGAGGGGCTGTGCGCCGCGCGGTCTGAGGCGTCGGCCGCCGAGGTCTATCGGCTGGCGTCGCGCATTCTGGACGTGGCGGGTTTCTTCGACACCGGCCCGCTGTTCGACGCAGCCTACAGCCTGGCCGACGTGTCGGACCGCATGGCGACGGCCGACGCCTGGGACTGGCCGCCGGTTCAAGTTCATGTTCAGCCTCTGCGGCTGATCCTCAAGGCCGGTTGCGAGCGCAATGCGGCCACGGATCATCTGCTGGCCGGACTGAAGGCCGTAGCGGTGAAGACGCGCGCCTAATTCCTTCTCCCTCAAGGGGAGAAGGGTCGGATCAGCCGTAGCGCGCGATGCCCAGGTCGGCGGTTTCGATGTCCGGGGTCTGGCCGCTGATCAGGTCGGCGATGACGCGGGCCGAGCCGCAGGCCATGGTCCAGCCCAAGGTGCCGTGGCCCGTGTTCAGGAACAGATTGTCCAGCTTGGTCTTGCCGATGACCGGGGTGCCGTCGGGCGTCATCGGGCGCAGGCCGGACCAGTAGCTGGCCGCCTTCAGGTCGCCCGCGCCGGGGAACAGCGAGCCGACCGAATGCTCCAGCGTGTTGCGGCGCTGTTCCGGCAGGACGTTGTTGTAGCCCGAGATCTCGGCCATGCCGCCGACGCGGATGCGGTCGCCCAGGCGGGTGATCGCCACCTTGTAGCTCTCGTCCATGATGGTCGAGACGGGGGCGGCGGGCTCGTCGATGATCGGGGCCGTGATCGAATAGCCCTTCACCGGATAGACCGGCAGGGTCATGCCCAGCGGCTTGACCATCTGCGGCGAGTAGGAGCCCAGCGCCAGCACATAGGCGTCGGCCGTGACCACGCCCTTGTCGGTCTTGACGCCGGTGATGCGGCCGCCCTCGGCGATCAGGCCCTGGATGGTCGTGCCGTACTGGAAGGTCACGCCCTGCGCCGTCGCATGGTCGGCCAGGGCGTTGGTGAATTTGAAGCAGTCGCCGGTCTCGTCGCGCGGCAGGCGCAGGCCGCCGACGAACAGGTCGCGCGTGGCCTTCAGCCCCGGCTCGGCGCGGATGCAGCCGTCCTGGTCCAGCACCTCGAACGGGACGCCGCCTTCGCGCAGAACCTCGGTGTCCTTGTAGATGCCGTCCAACTGCTTTTGCGTGCGGAACAGTTGCAGCGTGCCCTGGGTGCGGTGGTCGTATTCCAGGCCCAGTTCTTCGTTCAGCGCGGTCTGCACCACCTGGCTGTACTCGGCCAGGCGCACCATGCGCGCCTTGTTCAGGGCATAGCGGCTGGAGGTGCAGTTGCGCAGCAGAGCCAGCAGCCAGCGCACGGTCGGGGCGTTGATCTGGGGGTGCAGGATCAGCGGGGCGTGGCGCATGAACAGCCACTTCACCGCCTTGGCGGGAATGCCCGGCGCGGCCCAGGGCGAGGAATAGCCGGGCGAGATCTCGCCCGCATTGGCGAAGCTGGTCTCCAGCGCCGGACCGCTCTGGCGGTCGATGACGGTGACCTCGTGCCCCTGGCGGGCCAGGTAGTGGGCGGTGGTCACGCCGATGACACCGGCGCCGAGGATTGCGATCTTCATGGGTCTTGACCTTACGCGAACCAGACGCGTGGCCCCCTAGACCAGATTTTGCGCCCGTCGCGCAAGTCGCAGTTTGTGTGCGCCGCAATATCGACAGGGTTGATAAGGACTGCCTGTGTTCAGCCGATCACGGTTGATTATTTGCTCGCTATATCAGGCATGCGCGACAAGCTGGCTCTACGACGACCGGGTCGGGTCGGTCAGCGGCTCGCCGTAGTGGCGGTCGCCGTGCAGATTGGCGGCCAGGGGGGCGGTGGTCCGCTCGATCAGGCGGTGGACGACCGGCCGGTCCGGCCCCTGATGCAGGGCGCGGATGCCTTCGTTGACGGCGGCGTCGGCGTGGGTGATCCGCTGGTTGTGGCGGATGTAGTCCAGCCAGGTCGGCGTCTGGTATTTCTCGACCCAGATCTGCGGTTCAGCCAAGTCGCGCATCAGGCGCCATTGTCGCGCGCCGTCGCGGCGGCGGATGCGGCGTCGTTCGTCCATCAGGGCCAGGAAGGCGTCGATGTCCTCCTCGAGGATACGATAGGCGATGGAGACGATGACCGGCCCGCTACGCGGCTCGATGGCCAGGGCGGTCTGCGGCTCGGTCCAGCGGCGCAGCAGGTCCATGTTGAGGTTGGCGGTCGAGGGCAGGGGCACTTTCAGGCCGATCAGCACGCACAAAAACAGCACCCCCGCCGAGACCCCCAAGGCGACGTCGACGCCATGGGTCTGGGCCAGGCCGCCCCACAGCCAGCTGCCGCCCGCCATGCCGCCGAAGGCCGCCATCTGATACAGCGCCAGCGCCCGCGCCACGACCCAGCGCGGCACCGACATCTGCACCGTGACGTTGAAGCTGGACAGCACCAGCACCCAGCCCGCCCCCGCCAACATCAGGGCCGGCAGGGTGACGGCCAGCCAGGGGATGTAGGCCAGACCCAGGGCCGCCGCCGCGAAGGCCAGGGCGGCGACGCGGACGATGGTCTCGGTCTCGTATTTCGCGCGCAGACGCCCGACGAACAGCGCCCCGCCGACCGCGCCGATGCCGAACGATCCCAGCAGCAGACCGAACGCCAGGGGGCCGCCGCCGCCTTCGCGCGCGACGACGGGCATCAGGGCCTGGACCGCGCTGGCGCCGACGCCGAACACCACGGCGCGCAGCAGCACGGCCGTCACGCGCGGCGACAGGAAGGCGTAACGCACCCCGCCCGCCATGGCCGCCAGCAGGCCTTCGCGCGGCAGGGTCTGCTTGGGCCGCTCGGGTTTCCAGCGGAACAGCACGACCAGCAGGCCCAGATAGCTGACGGCGTTGACGGCGAAGGCCGCCGCCGCGCCCGCCGCCGCCACGATCAGCCCGCCCAGCGCCGGACCGACGCTGCGGGCCATGTTGAAGCCCATGGAGTTCAGGGTCACGGCCCCGGCCAGATCCTCACGCGGGACCATGTCGCCGACCGACGCCTGCCACGCCGGGCCGTTGAAGGCCGTGCCGCAGCCGATCAGGAAGGTGAAGGTCAACAGCACCCAGGGCGTGATCCACCCCATCCACGTCATGACCGCCAGACCGGCCGAGACCAGCAGCATGAAGGTCTGGGCCGCCAGCATGATCTTGCGCCGGTCCACCGTGTCGGCCAGCGCGCCCGCCGCCAGCGACAGCAGCATGATCGGTAGGGTGACGGAGGCCTGCACCAGGGCGACCATCTGCGCCGAGGCGATGGAGGTCATCATCCACGCCGCGCCGACCGACTGGATCAGGCCGCCGAAATTGGTGACCAGGCTGGTGATCCACACCGCCCGGAAGATCGGATGCCGCAGCGGCGCCAGGGCCGAGGGGCGCTCCGGCGGGGCGGACGGCGGATTGGAAGGAGAGGCGTCGGCGGTCGAACTCATGCGGGGCGCCCCCTCGCATGGACGATACGGAGCAGGCGGGAACCGACGACGACCATGCGGTCAATGCACACGGCTTCGACGGGGGAAGCAAGACGCGAAGCGGTCACTCTGGGTTCCGGATTATTGGCGTCGCGAGGGCGGCGGCGGGACGCTATAGGAAGGCCGTGACCGTCCCAGCCGTTCCCCCGATGTCGCCCTTGGCCCCCTTCACCGTCGCCGCCCTGTATCGTTTCGCGCCCGTGGCCGACCCGGCGGCGCTGCGTCTGCACCTGCTGGACCTGTGCGGGGCCGAGGTGCGCGGCACGCTTCTGGTGGCGCATGAGGGGATCAACGGCACCATCGCCGGCCCCGAAGCCGACGTCGCCCGCGTGATCGACGGCGTGCGCGCCCTGCCGGGGTTCGAGCGGCTGGAGCTGAAGTATTCGACGGCGCAGGCCATGCCCTTCCACCGCATGAAGGTGCGGGTGAAGGCCGAGATCGTCACCATGGGCCAACCCGACATCGACCCGGTCGAGGGCGTGGGAACCTATGTCTCGGCCCAGGACTGGAACGCCCTGATCGCCGACCCGGACACGGTCGTCATCGACACCCGCAACGACTATGAGGGCGAGATCGGCGCCTTTGCGGGCTCCGTCCAACCCAACACCCGCACCTTCCGCGAGTTCGCCGACTGGTTCCGCACCGAGGGCCGCGCCCTGCTGGATCGGCCGACGCCGCCCAAGGTGGCGATGTACTGCACCGGCGGCATTCGCTGTGAAAAGGCCACCGCCTTCCTGAAGGCCGAGGGGGTGCGCGACGTGCATCACCTGGAAGGCGGCATCCTGAAGTATCTGGAGACGGTGCCCGAGCCGGAAAGCCTGTGGCGCGGCGAGTGCTTCGTCTTCGACGAGCGAGTGGCCGTGGGGCACGGCCTGGTCGAGGGCGACCACAGCCTGTGCCGGGCCTGCCGCATGCCGGTCAGCTCCGAGGGGCGTCGCTCTGCGCGCTATGTCGAGGGCGTGTCCTGCGACCGCTGCTGGGGCAGCCGCGACGCGGTCCAGCGCGAAGGCTACGCCGAACGGCAGAAGCAGATGGAGATCGCCCGCGCCCGCGGCGTGGCGCACGTGGGAGCGACGCAGAAGGGTTAGGAGGCGCTCCTCCCTCTCTCCTCCGCCGTCATCCTCGGGCTTGACCCGAGGATCCAGCCTTGCCGCAAGCTGTCGTCGTATCGTGGCGCGCAGGGGGCGATCCAGCATCGGCCGACCGGCGCGGGACTGGATCCTCGGGTCAAGCCCGAGGATGACGGCATGTGTGGCGGTGGACGGGGCGTATGTGGCGACGGACCAGTCTCAGAGGGTCGCGGGCGGCGCCCGCCCATGCCATCCTCCCGGCCTCGCTTCAGTCAGGAGGCCCGCCCATGTCCGCCTTTCGTCCCGTCGAGCGCCTGGACACCCATGAGGTGTCCAATCAGGTTCCGCCGCTGGAGGGCGTCGACCTGTTCACCGGCGACAGGGCGCTGCACGACGCCGTGCGCCATTGGGGCGGGGCCGGGCATGTCGAGCGGCTGAGCGATCTGGGCCGCCGCTGTGGCTCAGCCGAGGTGATCGACTGGGGCGTGCAGGCCAATCGCGTGCCGCCGGTGCTGGATACGCACGACCGCTACGGCCGCCGCATCGACGAGGTGACGTTTCATCCGGCCTATCATCAGCTGATGGATCTGGGGCTGGGCGCGGGCCTCGCCGCCGGCGCCTGGGACGGGACGCCGAACGGGCATCTGCAGCACGCGGCCATCCTGTTCCTGACGGGGCAGGCGGATTCGGGAACCAGTTGTCCCATGACCATGACCTACGCCTCGGTGGCGGCGCTGCAGGCCGATCCGGCGGCGGGCGAGCCGTGGATCGGGGGCGTGCTGTCCGGCCGCTATGACCCGGCGGTGCGTCCGGCGAGCGAGAAGGCGGGCGTGACGCTGGGCATGGCTATGACTGAGAAGCAGGGCGGCTCGGACGTGCGCGCCAACACCACCCGCGCCGAGCCGGTCGGCGAGGACGGCTGGTACAGTCTGACCGGGCACAAATGGTTCTGTTCGGCGCCGATGTGCGACGCCTTCCTGACGCTGGCCTATGCGCCGGGCGGGCTGACCTGCTTCATCCTGCCGCGCTGGCTGCCGGACGGGACGCGCAATGCGGGCTTCCGCGTCATGCGGCTGAAGGACAAGATGGGCGACCGCTCCAACGCCTCGTCCGAGGTCGAGTATCACGGCGCGCTGGCTAAGAGGCTGGGCGAAGAGGGGCGGGGCGTGGCGACCATCATACGCATGGTCCAGCACACGCGGCTGGACTGCGTGGTCGGCTCGGCGCTGCAGATGCGCGGGGCGCTGGCGCAGGCCGTGTGGCACGCCGCCCACCGCACCGTCTTTCAGAAGCGGCTGATCGACCAGCCGATGATGGCCGCCGTCCTGACCGATCTGGCGGTGGAGAGCGAGGCGGCGACGGCCCTGGCGATGCGGCTGGCGGCGACGTTCGATGCCGATGACGCCGTGGGACGTCTGCTGACGCCGGTCGCCAAATACTGGGTCTGCAAGCGTGCGCCGAACATGATCTATGAGGCGATGGAGGCTCTGGGCGGCGCCGGATATGTCGAGACCGGGCCGATGCCGCGCCTGTTCCGCCAGTCGCCGCTGAACGCCATCTGGGAAGGTTCGGGCAACGTCATCGCCCTGGACGTGCTGCGCGCGGCGGGACGCGAGCCGGAAGGCGTGGAGGCCCTGCGCGACTGGCTGGCGTCGCAGGCGGGGAAGTCCGCCGACTATGACCGCTTTATCGCCGGGCTGGACGTGGCGACGAACGAGGCGGGCGCGCGATTGGCGGTCGAGCGGCTGGCGCTGGCGGCCCAGGCGGCGGCCCTGCTGGAGATGGACAGTCCCTCGGCCGAGGCCTTCATCGCCCTTCGTCTGCGCCCACGCGGCATGGCCTATGGGGCCTATGAGGCGCAGGTGGATCAGCGGGCGGTGCTGGAGCGGGCGATGCCCGCCTGAATGTCGGGAAAGAGGAGCCGGAAAGGACGAAGGCCTCGCGGGGGCTCCGCGAGGCCTTCGGTGGTGGAGCTTAGCGGAGTCGAACCGCTGACCTCTTGCATGCCATGCAAGCGCTCTACCAACTGAGCTAAAGCCCCAGGCCATATCGGCTGGGTTATGTCGTCGACCGGATCAGACTGAGGCGTCTGGAAAGGACGAAGGCCCCGCGGGCGTTCCGCGAGGCCTTCGATGGTGGAGCTTAGCGGAGTCGAACCGCTGACCTCTTGCATGCCATGCAAGCGCTCTACCAACTGAGCTAAAGCCCCGAACCTTTCGGTCGGTCTCGCCGGGGAGAGAATGTCGCCCCCCGGCGAGGCGCGGAAACTAGGTCAGGCCGTTTTGAAGATCAAGCGGGTCTGACAGATTTTTTTCCGCTTATTTTTCCGACCTTTGCCGCTTAGTCGTCGTCGCGCGACGGCTTGGCCAGCTCTTCGTCGAGATCGTCGTCGTCTTCGTCCTCGATGAAGGGCACGGAATCGTCATCGTCGTCGTCCAGGACGTCGTCGTCATCGTCGCCGTCGGACGAACCCATGCCGGCGTCGTCGCCGCCCGGCTCGCCGTCGTCGTCGTCCGGGGTCAGGATCGGCTCGTGGCCTTCCTGATCGATTTCGGGGGTGGAGCCTTCGGCGTCCTCTTCGTCCTCGTCGCCGTCGACCGACTTGTCGGCGACTTGATCTTCGGACTCTTCTTCGTCAGCGGCGTAGCCGGCGCCGCGGCGCACGCGGCGGCTGCGGACGGCTTCTTCCATCGGATCGAACTCGGTGTCGCACTTGGGGCAGTGCGCCGGGCGACGGTTCAGATCGTAGAATTTGGCCTGGCAGTTCGGGCAGACCTGCTTTTGGCCCAGTTCGGGATTGGCCACGTGATTAGACCTTCGGCGGGTTTAAGGGAAAATTGGAAAACGGGCGGCTCCCTTGCCACCGGCGGGGGCCGCTGTCAAAAGCCTTCTTTTCCGCGCCTGCGCGGCTTTCCTGACATTCGGAGCCTGCATCAGGGTGAGCACTCCCCAGACCTTCACCGCGTCCGGCGTTTTCGACCTCAAGGGCGTGGTCCGCGCGCCGGGCGACAAGTCGATGTCGCACCGGGCTCTGATCTTCGGCGGCATGGCCGAGGGCGTCACGGAAATTGAGGGCCTGCTGGAAGGCGACGACATCCTGGCCACCGGCCGCGCCATGCAGGCGCTGGGCGCCTCGGTCGAGCGGATCGGCGAGGGGCGCTGGCGGGTCGAGGGGCGCGGGCCGTTGCGTTCGCCCGAGGCGGTCATCGACTGCGGCAACGCCGGGACCGGGGTGCGCCTGCTGATGGGCGCGGTCGCGGGCTATGATCTGACGGCGACCTTCGACGGCGACTCTTCGCTGCGCAAGCGGCCGATGAAGCGCGTCACCGGGCCGCTGGCCGACATGGGCGCGCGCTTCGACTGGAACGCGGCCGAGGACCGGGTGCCGCTGATGCTGCACGGGGGCGGGCTGAAGGGCGTGACCTTCGTGCAGAGCGTCGCCTCGGCCCAGATCAAGTCGGCCATCCTTCTGGCCGGGCTGAACGCGGCGGGCGAAACCGTCGTGGTCGAGCCGGAGAAGAGCCGCGACCACACCGAGCGGATGCTGCGCGCCTTCGGCGCCGAGGTCGAGGTGACGGAAGAGGGCGCCGGCTGGCGCATCCGCCTGCCAGGCGGCCAGACGCTGAAGGGAACCCATGTCGCCGTGCCGGGCGATCCGTCCTCGGCGGCCTTCCCCCTGGCGGCGGCCCTGGTGGTTCCGGGCTCGAAGGTGACGGTCGAGGGGGTGATGCTGAACCCGCTTCGCACCGGCCTGTTCCAGACCTGGATGGACATGGGCGCGGACCTGACCATCGCCAATCGCCGCATGGCCGGCGGCGAAGAGGTCGGCGACATCACCGCCCGCCATTCGGCGCTGAAGGGGATCGTGGTCCCGGAGGAGCGCGCGGCCTCCATGATCGACGAATACCCGATCCTGGCCGTGACCGCCGCCTTTGCGGACGGTGCGACCGTCATGCGCGGCATCGGCGAGATGCGCGTCAAGGAAAGCGACCGCATCGCCCTGATGGTCGCAGGTCTGTCGGCCTGCGGCGTTCAGGTTGAGGAGGAGCCGGAAGGCTTCATCGTCACCGGCGCGCCCAGCGCGGTGAAGGGCGGCGCGACCGTCGATACCGCCCACGACCATCGCATCGCCATGAGCCATCTGGTGCTGGGCCTGGCGGCGGAACAGCCCGTCTCGGTCCGCGATCCCGAGATGATCGCCACCAGCTTCCCCGGCTTTGTCGAGATGATGAACGGGCTGGGGGCGGAGATCGGCCAGGGTGGCTGAGAGCCGCAAGACGTCCGGGCTCTGGTCCTGGCTGCAATTCGTCCTCGCCGCCGCCTTCGTCGCCTGGTGCAGCTATAAGGGCGGGTCCGAGGTGTGGCGTGCGCTTGAAACCGGGCTGCTGCGTCACGGCAAGGGGCCGGACGTGGCGCTCAGCGACAGGCCGCTGGTCTTCTGGGCGCTGAACGGTTTCTACGGGGTCGCTGTTCTGGCGGGCGTCGGATTCGCCGTCTTCTGCCTGGCGCTGGCCTTTCAGGACGTGCGGAAGCGGGGCGTGGGGCGATGACGGCGCGGCCTTCTCTCCCGCCCTATGTGGTGTTCAAGGCGCTCGGCGTTAGTCTGTTGGTTCTGGCCGCGGCCTTCCTGTTGTTCGCGGTCGGTTTCTTCGGCGAAGGCATGCTGGACCTCGCCGATGGCCGTATGGACGGCCACGCCTCCCTGGACCTGTCGGAAGCGGTCGCGACCCATCTGTTCCGGCGGCGCATAGGAACCATGCTGGCGTCCAGCGCGGTTCTGCTGGTTTTCGGCCTCGGATGCTTCTGGGTCGCTTGCGTCCTGAAGCCGAAGCCGTGAGAAGCACAGGGCGCGGCAGCGCTTTGAAGGAACTCTGATTTGAACAAGAACCTGGTCATCGCCGTCGACGGCCCCGCCGCATCGGGCAAGGGCACCATCGCCGCGCGCCTGGCCGCCCATTACGGCCTGCCGTACCTGGACACCGGCCTGCTGTATCGCGCCGTGGGTCTGGCGGTGCTGGATGCGGGCGGCGATCTGGGCGACGCCGAGGCGGCGGCGCAGGCTGCGCGGGCGCTCGACCTGGCGAGCCTGAGCGATGACCCCCGACTGACCGATCGCGGCGCGGGCGAGGCGGCCAGCCGCGTCGCCAGCCATCCGGGGGTGCGGGCGGCTCTGCTGAAGCTGCAGCAGGACTTCGCCGCCCAACCTGGCGGGGCGGTGCTGGACGGCCGCGACATAGGCACGGTGATCGCGCCGGACGCTCCGGCCAAGCTCTATATCGCCGCCAGCCCCGAAGTGCGCGCCGAGCGCCGCTGGAAGCAGCTGACCGCGCGCGGCGAGGTCATCGCCTTCGAGGACATGCTGGAGGATATCCGCCGCCGCGACGCCCGCGACGCCGGCCGCGACGACGCCCCGATGGTCCAGGCCGACGACGCCGTCTTGCTGGATACGACCGATCTGGGTATAGAGGCCGCCTTCGATGCGGCCCGCCGTATCGTCGAGGCGGCGCGAGCCAGGGCCGGGATCTGATCCCGCCGGGCGAATCCAACGCTCCGATCTCCTCGACGGCCGCGGGCGTTCTGGCTTTCCGTACGTGCGCTCTCCCGCGCGCTTGGCCTCGTCTCGTGACGACCTGACTTCCCCTTCTTCACCCCTTTCGTGCGCGTCCGTTCGGCCGTGCGCGTTCCCTTTTCATCAACCCCAAGAGTTTCCATGACTGAAACCCTCAACCCCACCCGCGACGATTTCGCCGCCCTGCTCGACGAACAGCTGCAAGGCCGCGACCTCGGCGAAGGCCAGGTCGTTCACGGCCGCGTCGTCGGCATTGAAAAAGACATCGTCATCATCGACGTCGGTCTGAAGACCGAAGGCCGCATCGCCATGCGCGAGTTCGGCCAGGGCGAAGGCGCCGTCCTGCCCAAGGTCGGCGACAACGTCGAAGTCTACCTGGAGCGCGTCGAGAACGCCCTGGGCGAAGCCGTCATCAGCCGCGACAAGGCTCGCCGCGAAGAAGCCTGGACCCGTCTGGAAGCCGTGTTCGCCGAAGGCCACCCGGTCAACGGCGCCATCGTCGGCCGCGTCAAGGGCGGCTTCACCGTTGATCTGGGCGGCGCCTCGGCCTTCCTGCCCGGCTCGCAAGTCGACATCCGCCCGGTGCGCGACGTCGGCCCGCTGATGGGCAAGGAACAACCCTTCGCCATCCTGAAGATGGACCGTCCGCGCGGCAACATCGTCGTCTCGCGTCGCGCCATCCTGGAAGAAGCCCGCGCTGAACAGCGCACGGAGCTGGTCGGCCAGCTGCAAGAAGGCGAAATCCGCGAAGGCGTCGTCAAGAACATCACCGACTACGGCGCGTTCGTCGACCTGGGCGGCATCGACGGCCTGCTGCACGTCACGGACATGTCGTGGAAGCGCGTGTCGCACCCGTCGCAAGTCCTGGCCGTCGGCGACACCGTCAAGGTTCAGATCGTCAAGATCAACCCGGACACCCAGCGCATCTCGCTCGGCATGAAGCAGCTGCAGTCGGATCCGTGGGACGGCGTCGAAGCCAAGTACCCGGTCAACGCCAAGTACACCGGCCGCGTCACCAACATCACCGACTACGGCGCCTTTGTTGAGCTGGAAGCCGGCGTTGAAGGCCTGGTCCACGTCTCGGAAATGTCCTGGACCAAGAAGAACGTCCACCCGGGCAAGATCGTCTCCACCTCGCAGGAAGTGGACGTCATCGTCCTGGACGTCGACAGCGCCAAGCGTCGTATCTCGCTGGGTCTGAAGCAGGCTCAGAACAACCCGTGGGAGGCCTTCCTGGAGGCTCACCCGGTCGGTTCGACCGTCGAGGGCGAAGTCAAGAACGCCACCGAGTTCGGCCTGTTCGTCGGCCTGGACAACGACATCGACGGCATGGTCCACCTGTCGGACCTGGACTGGAACGTGTCGGGCGAAGAAGCCATCCAGCGTTACCGCAAGGGTGAGACGATCAAGGCCAAGGTCTTGGACGTCGACATCGAGAAGGAGCGCGTCTCCCTGGGCGTCAAGCAGCTCGGCGGCGACCCGATGGAAGGCGACACCTACAAGCGCGGTCAGCAGATCACCGTCACCGTGACGGCGATCGAGACCGGCGGCATCGAGGTCAAGTTCGGTGAAGACGACGCGCCGGTCACGGCCTTCGTCCGCAAGTCGGACCTGTCGCGCGACCGCAACGAGCAGCGCACCGAGCGCTTCGCCGTGGGCGACCGCGTCGACGCCATGATCACCGCCGTCGACAAGGCCACGCGCCGTGTCTCGGTCTCGATCAAGGCTCTGGAGATGAAGGACGAACAGGAAGCCATCGAACAGTTCGGGTCGTCGGACTCGGGCGCCTCGCTGGGCGACATCCTGGGCGCCGCGCTCAAGAACGCGTCGAAGGAATAGGTCTTTCCATCCCATGGGAAGCCAGGGGGCGGCCGGAGCGATCCGGCCGCCCTTTTTCTTTGCGCGCCGCATCCGTGAACGCCGCTCGGGCCGAACCGTTCTGGGAATCGATCGCAGCACTGATCGGCTTTTTCTCTCTCCGCGAGCCGCTTGCGCGGCGAAACCTGTCCGCGTCGAAAGCAAGAAACCTTCACGACGATACGTTTTGTCTCTTTCTTCCTGTGGCGACAGACGGTTAGGGTGTCGTCCCGGACGGTGAAGCCAAGGCGGGGGCCTGAATGATCAAGTCTGAACTGATTGAGAAACTGGCGGCTGAGAACCTGCATCTCACCCATGCTGAGGTGGAGCGGGTCGTGAACGTGATCCTGGGCTGTATGACAGAGACCCTGTCGGAAGGCGGCCGGGTCGAGCTTCGCGGTTTCGGCGCCTTCTCTGTACGGAGCCGCCCGGCGCGGACGGGCCGCAATCCCCGCACCGGCGAGACGGTCGAAGTCCCGGCCAAGGCCGTGCCCTTTTTCAAGAGCGGCAAGGAACTGCGCGAGCGTCTCAACGCTTCCGGCGACGCCTGACTAAAATAATCGAAAGACTGAAGACCCCATGAGCCTGCTGACCGAGTTTCGGGAATTCGCCGCGCGCGGCAACGTCGTCGACCTGGCGGTCGGCGTCATCATCGGCGCTTCGTTCGGCAAGATCGTCACCAGCCTGGTCGACCAGGTGGTGATGCCGCCGATCGGCATGCTGCTGGGCAAGGTCGACTTCTCCAAGATGGAATGGGTGCTGGTGCCGGAGAACCCGGCGACCGAGGCGGTTGAAAAGGTGGCCATCCAGTACGGCGCCTTCATCAACACCCTGATCCAGTTCCTGATCGTGGCCTTCGTGGTCTTCCTGGCGGTCAAGGCCATCAACAAGATGCGCCGCGAGCAGCCGGCCGAGCCGGAAGCCGGCCCGACGCCGACCGAGGCCCTGCTGGCCGAAATCCGCGACGAGCTGAAGGCGCGTCCCTAAGGGAGCGCCGCTGCGAGGGCCGTGTCAGGCCCTCGCTTCCACCGCTGAGCGGCGCGCGGGCGCCGACGCCAGCCGCAGGGCGGCGCTGGCCCGCGCAGGCAGCGGCCGCAAACAGAAGGAATAGTCGCCGTCATAGGGGGTGGGCCGCCAGCCTGCGTCCTGCATCCCTGCGTTGAAGGCGACATGGCAGTGGCCCCAGCCGCCCTCTCGGTGAGCCTTGTCGATGAGCGGCCCGAGCGCCTGGAGCAATTCAGGCGAGGTTGCTTGCAGTCGCACCTTGGCCGCGCCCAAGGTCGGCGCCAGGATACGCAGCCCTTCTAGAAGAGATTGAGCGGCTTCGGGATCGGTCTGAAGGGCGACCAGGTCGATGACCTCCAGGATCGGCGGCTCCAGCGGCGTCTGCTTGTTCAGCATGGCCAGCGCGAAGCCTGTGATGCGCCCCTTCTCGCGATACGCCAAGGCCAAGGGCGGGACCGTCAGGTCGGGGTCGGACAGGCGCCAGCGCATGATTGCGGGGCTGCGGTCGGCGATCAACCGTCCCTCGCCGCGCAGGGCCTGCCAGAATTGGTCGTAATCCGAACCGTCTGTCAGATCGTCGAGCAAGCTGACCGTGGAGGGCAGGCGGGCCTGGGCGTTCTGCAGACGTCGCCCGCCGAGCAGGCGCGGCAAGGGCGATAACTGCTCGCCCAGCAGGCGGGCCAGAAGCGGCGCCTGATCGACAATATGGCGCAGGCCGCGCCCGTAGAGACAGGCGAGGGGATCCACCAGCCAGGACAGCTTGACGTCATGCGTTAGCGGCGGCCAGGGCGTCATGCCGTGACGCTTGTAAAGAGGGCTGGAACGGGCGTTCGCGTTCAGCGTGTACCGGGCGAAGCACCCGGGCTGGTTGACGAAGGCGTGGATCAGGTCGCGGCTGCGGCCGCGCTGATCGGGCGGGACGATAATGGAATAGCCGGTGGCCCCGTACAGCACGTGGTCGTCCAGCCAGAAGCGCTGGATGAAGTTGCCTGCACAGGCGACGGCGCCGCCTCCGTTGTCAATGACCCAGCCGTTGGGGCTGTGCAGCGCCCGTGTCGCCGGATTTGACCATAACCACGCCCACCCGGCCTGTGATCGCGCAGGCCACCAGACGCTGCGATGCAGCCGATTGACCGCTTCCAGGTCGGCGGGGCGCATCGGGCGAAGCGTCATGACGAGGTCTCCACGCAGTCCGAGAAAGGGACGACGAAGAATTCTCGTTAAAAGTGTATTTTGAAATAACCGCGCTCGAAACGGGAAAGTGTTGACGAATATGCGACGTCCTGACGGCGGGATTTCGTCCTTAACGCTTGTTTGCAATCCGTGACCGTGCTGTTTCTGCACGCTTCCGCGCCCGTCGGGGGCGCAAGAAGATGGAGCTTGCCGTTGAGCACGACGGACGGAGGGGGCGCGCGATCGGTGCGCCGGCCCGGCACTCGAAGGGGCGCAGCCCAGACGATGGCTATGAATGAGATGAAGTCGATCATGATCTGTGCGGGGGCCCAGGCATGAATATCGTCATCGCGATCGGTCTGATCATCACCTTCGTCACGGGCGTGCCCGTGCTGATGCAGATCCTGAAAAATCACCCGCGCGGGCTGATCATCCTGTTCTTTGCGGAGATGTGGGAGCGCTTCTCCTACTACGGGATGCGCGGCATCCTGATCTTCTTCCTGACCCAGCACTTCCTGTTCGACGACGCCCAGGCCGGTTCGGCCTACGGCTCCTACACCTCGCTGGTGTACCTGCTGCCGCTGCTGGGCGGCATGATGGCCGACCGTTTCATCGGCACGCGCAAGGCCGTGGCGTTCGGCGCCCTGCTGCTGGTGGCCGGTCACGGCATGATGGCCTTCGAGGGGCGTCCCGCCACCGAAACCCTGACCTATCAGGGCGCGGCCTATGAAATCTCGGCCGAGGGCCGCGGCGCCGCGCGCGACGTGGGTCTGATGGTCAACGGCCAGAAGTACGCCTTCGCCCCGGTCGAGAACGGCCTGGCGATCAAGGATCTGCCGCAGGACGCGCCGATCCCGGCCGTGCTGCCGACCGGCGAGTACAAGATCGACGTGACCCGCGACATGGCGGGCATCAACGTCTTCTACCTGGCCATCGCCCTGATCATCATGGGCGTGGGCTATCTGAAGCCGAACATCTCGACCATTGTCGGACAGTTGTATCCCGAAGGCGATCCGCGCAGGGATTCGGGCTTCACCCTCTACTATTACGGCATCAACCTGGGGGCCTTCTGGGCTGCGGTGTTGTGCGGCTATCTGGGCCAGACGGTCGGCTGGTGGGCGGGCTTCGGCCTGGCCGGGGTCGGCATGGCGCTGGGCTGGGTGGTCTTCGTCCTGGGCAAGCCGCTGCTGCAAGGCAAAGGCGAGCCCCCGGTCGAGGGTAATCTGAAGAAGCCCTTCCTGGGACCGCTGAACCGCGAATGGTCGATCTACCTGCTCAGCATCCTGGGCGTCGGCGTGGTGTGGTTCATGGTCCAGCGCAACGCCCTGGTGGGCTGGGTGCTGGGCGCCGCGACCGTCGCTTCGCTGGCCTTCATCGCCTACATCATCATCAAGGTCTGCGAGAACCGCATCCAGCGCGAGCGCATGATGCTGGCGGTGGTGCTGATCATCGGCTCGGTGGTCTTCTTCACCCTGTTCGAACAGGCCGGCACTTCGCTGAACCTGTTCGCCGACCGTAACGTCGATCTCAGCCTGACGCCGACGGCGGTTCAGTTCCTGGGGATCACTATCGGCACCCCGTCGCAACTCGCGGCCGCGGGCATCACCCCGTCGGGCTTCTGGATCGACGCCACGGTGACCGCCGCCCAGACGCAGTCGTTCAACGCGGGCTTCATCCTGATCTTCGCGCCGATCATGGCGGCCCTGTGGGCCTTCCTGGGCAAGCGCAACCTGGATCCGAACCCGACGCTGAAGTTCGGCCTCGGCCTGCTGCAGGTCGGCCTGGGCTTCATGATCGTGGTGTGGGGCGCAGGCATGGCCGATTCGGCCTTCCAGATGCCGATCCTGCTGCTGGGTCTGCTCTACATGTTCCACACCCTGGGCGAGCTGTTCCTGTCGCCGGTGGGCCTGTCGGAGATCACCAAGCTGTCGCTGGCCAAGGTGGTCAGCTTCATGATGGCGGTGTGGTTCCTGGCCTCGTCCATCGCCCAGTACGTCGGCGGCTGGATCGCGGGCCTGGCCGGCACCGAGACCGTCGGCGGCCAGGTTCTGGATCCCGGCGCGGCGCTGCGCACCTCGCTGGAGGTGTTCGAGATGCTGGGCCTGTGGGGCATGGGCATCGGCGTCGGCTTCATCGTCCTCAGCTTCTTCATCAAGGGCTGGTCGCACGAGAAGGCGGCGTAACAGGCGTCTCTCGTCCGGTCCGGCGCTCAGGCTCCGGACCGGCGGACGACGAAAGGAAAGGGCGGCGTCTCGCAGGAGGCGCCGCCCTTTTCAGTTGTCCGGGGGAGGCCCCGGCTGGTTCCGGGGTTCGTGGTTTCGGTTCGTCAGAAGGTCTTGCGCAGACGGATCTGATAGAAGGTGCGCGGGTCGATGAAGCGGTTCTCGACGAAGGCGATCGGCCGGGTCTCGCGGTCGCCGAATTCAGTGCGCTCGACGTTGAAGTCGTCCCAGATGTTCACTTGGCCGCGGATCGAGAGGGTCGGCGTCGGCTTATACTCGGCCCACAGCTCGTAATAGTCGTGGCCCCGCCAGCCTGAAATCTGGTCCGGACGATAGTTCTTCTGGCCCAGCAGGGGGATCCAGGCGCCGCCCCACTGCAGTTTCCAGCTGGTGATGTCCTGCTGGAAGGTGATGGTCGCCTGGCTGGCGCGAATGCCGGAGATGGGACGGATCTCGCCCGTGGTCGGGTCGGTGACTTCGGTATGGTTCCAGGTGTTGCGGAAGCCGAACTTGCCGCCTGACAGACCCAGCTTGTCGGTGGGGACCGTGACGTTCAGCACCAGCTGATCCAGCGTCCCGTCGCCGATGTTGCCCACGGCGGCGTAACCGCCTTCGAGGGGAATGACGTCGATGGCGTCCGTGATCTCGTCGTGGCGCAGGCCGATGCTGACGATGCCTTCGCCCCAGAAGCGTTTTTCATAGGTCAGTTCGGCGACCCAGCGGGATTCGGGTTGCAGGTTCACATTGCCGCCGAAGACGTTCTCGTCGGCGAACTCGGCCGAGGCGGCGAAGTCGCCGAAGTCGAGCTGCCCCACCGTCCGCTCCAGGCGCAACCGTAACTGGTTGTTCGCCGCCGGGGTCCAGGTGGCCAGCAGGCGCGGCTTGGCGAAGAAGAAGTTCTTTTCCTGATCAGCGTCGCCGGATTGGCTGATGGTCGAGGATTCCAGCCGCAGACCGCTTTCCAGCGTCCACTTGGGATTGATGCGCCAGGTGGCCTTGCCGAACAGTTCGCCGCGTGTTTCCTCGACCTTGACCGAGGCCGAAGGCAGCGGCTCCGGCACGCCGCCTATGGAATAGGCCTGATCGCGTTCCAGCATGTTGTAAGCGATTTCGCCGCCCGCCTCGAAGTCCATCGACGGCGACCGTTCGTAGCGCACTAGGCCGCGCAGGATGGTTTCCGAGGACTTGCCGTCAGAGTTGAACAACTGCTCGGGGCTTTCGACGCCGGAGACGCGGCCACGCGAAGTTGAGACTGACTCATAGTCACCAAACTCATGAATGAAGCGGGTTTCCAGCTTCAGCTTTTCGGACAGCGGGCGGGTGTAAACCGCGCCGAA
The DNA here is from genome assembly GCF_047237745.1 of Brevundimonas phoenicis. Taxonomy (NCBI): domain Bacteria; kingdom Pseudomonadati; phylum Pseudomonadota; class Alphaproteobacteria; order Caulobacterales; family Caulobacteraceae; genus Brevundimonas; species Brevundimonas phoenicis. The sequence goes on along the minus strand of NZ_JBDFLN010000001.1, from coordinate 3,033,890 downwards.
TTCGCCGCTGTGGCCGTCCTCGTCATACAGGCTCTCGCGCAGGACGTCCGGGGCGGTCTGGCGGTTGATGTTGTGCCAGTCGTTGATCCCGTAGCGCGCCGTCAGGTCGATCTTGCCGCCCAGGAAGGGGCTGGAGTAGTTGCCCCGGATCGAGTTCCCGCCGCCGTAGCCGTCGTTGTAGTAATCCTCGGCGCGCAGCAGTTCGCCGTTCGGGCTGACCCGACGCAGCGGTCCCGCGCCGTTGGAGTCGCTGCTGGAGATGCCGTCGCCCAGCGTCACGCCCCAGGTACGGTCGCCTTTGCGTTCGGTGAACTGATAGGTGCCGCCGAACAGATCCTGGCCGCCTTCGAACAGGCTGGCGTTGAAGGTGGCGATGTGTTCGCGGCTGGCGGTGTTCTTCAGGATGACGTTGATGACGACGGAATAGCCCTGCATCTCGATGCCCGGAGCGCCGCCGCGGATCAACTCGATGCGCTCGACCTGGGCGGCCACGGTGCGGCCCAGCACGTTGGAGCCGGTGTCGTTCTTGGACGCCGGGCGCGAGCCGTTGATCAGGACGTTGCCGACCGCGCCTTCGAAGCCGCGCGCCCCGTCGCCGTCGTTGACCGAGAAGCCGGGCACTCGGTTGACCATGTCCAGCGCCGTGTTGGGGCGGGCGTCGGCGAAGAAGTCGGGGGTGAAGATCAGCACCGCCTGATCGCCGGGCACGGCCGACTGGCGCGCGGGCGCGGCGGGCGCATCGGCGGCGAGCGCCGCAGCCGGCGCAGCGGTCAGCAGCAGGGCGGTGGTCGCCAGCAGGGCGCTCTTGGTGTTCATCTCGTCCTCTCCCTCGGTGTCCGGCAGAGGTTTGGCGGCGTGGCGGTTCGATCTCCAGTTACAAGCCCGACAGGTGGATTAAATCGCTGACAGCATTACGGAATAGTCACGTGCGGTGGAATTTTCAGCCCTTAGGATGAGGGCATGAAAGCTCCTCTTCTTTCCCTCGCCCTGGCCGCTCTCATCCTTGCTGCGGCGGCTCCGTCCTCGGCCTTCGCCGCCCAAGAACAGGCCGAGGCGGCGACCCGCGTGGACGAGGTGGTCGTCACCGCCCGGCGGGCGGGCGCGCCGATGTGGACGGTGCGACGCGACGGCGAGGGGGTGATGATCCTGGTCGGCGCCATCGAGGAGGCGCCGCGCGGCTTCGAATGGCGCGCCCAGGCGCTGGAGGAGGCCGCCGCCCGTTCCGACCGCATCCTGTTCCCGCAGCGCGGTCGAGCCTCGCCCGCCGACGTCCTGCGCCTGATGTGGCGCATCCGCACCATCGGCTGGCTGCCGGAAGGCACGACGACCGCCGACTACCTGACGCCCGAGGATCAGGCGCGGCTGGAAGCCCTGATGGCGGACGAAAAGACCGATCAGTGGCGGCGATACAGTCTGCTGATGCTGGCCATCGACCTGTTCAAGGACAAGGCGGGCGAGAAGGACGCCCGGCCGGTCGGCGCCGACGACGTCGTGCGCCGCGCCGCCCGCAAGGCGCGCGTGCCGATCCGCTCCGTCGGGGTGGTGCGCGGCGCCGATCTGGTGGAGAGCCTGATCTCCGCTCCGCCGGCGACCCATCGCGAATGCCTGCGCGCGGCTCTGTCGGCCGCCGAACTGGGACCGGAGGCCGTGCGTCTGCGGGCCGAGGCCTGGCGCGGGCTGCGGGTGGCCGAGGTGCTGGCCTCGCCGGTCGATCAGGCGGTGGACCGCTGCTGGCCCTGGGGCGATCCGCAGATCGGGCCGCAACTGCGCACGGAATGGACCGACGCCATCGCCCAGGCCCTGACCCAGCCCGGCCTGACCATGGCCGTCGCGCCGCTGCGTCGTCTGGCCGAGCCGGGCGGCGTGCTGGATGCGCTGGAGGCCCAGGGCTTCGAGGTGGATGGCCCGCAGTGGAAGGCGGCGCCTTCGGGCGGCTGAAGACGTCGGACGGGGCTTAGGAAGGGGAGGGGACGTCATGAGATCGAAAGGCGCAATGGTTCTCGCAGCGGCGATAGTTCTGGCGTCGGGGACGCTGACCCGGGCTCAGGACGAAGCCGCAACGACTCTTGAGGACATCGTCGTGGTGGCGCGTCGATCGGGTGCGCCGACATGGGAGATTCGCAACGGAGACAGCGTCGTGATCATCGTAGGGGCGCTCTCGGCCGTGCCGCGCGACATCGTCTGGCGGCCCGAGGCGCTGGAGGCGGCGGTGTTACAGGCGGACGCCATCGTCATGTCCCAGACGGCGACGATGAGCCTGGGGGATTACATGCGCATGCGCCGCGCCCGCGCCCGTCTGCCGGATGGCGCGGCGACAGCGGACTATCTTGAAGCCGATCAACTGACCCGGCTGGAGGCCCTGGGCGCCCGCTATCGCCAGAACTACGCCGACCGGGGGCTGGTGGCCGTTGCGCGCGATCTGCTGGACGACCGGCTGGCCTATGAGCGCGGCGCGGGGCGCGGCGTGCTGACGACGGTCCGCTCCATGGCGCGCAAGGCGAAGAAATCGACGGTTCACGTTGGAGACCTGGACGCTCGCCATGTCGACGAGGCCGTCGCCGTGCCGGACGACAACCAGATCGCCTGTCTTTCGGCCGCCATTCGCGCGACCGAGGCGGGAAAGGACGGCATGGCTCAGAGGGGCGCGAGCTGGGCCAGGCAGGACGTTCGTGCGGTCATGGCCAGTCCGTTGGAACAGGCGGTCGACCATTGCGCCATGTTCGCCGATGGCGATCTGCGCCGGAACGGCCGCACGCAGTGGAGCGAGGCGCTGGCCGACGCCCTGACAGCCGCCCGGACCACCCTGATGGTCACGCCGATCAGCGTCGCGGCGGAAGCTGGCGGTCTGCTGGAGCAGGCGGCGGCAAGGGGACTGGAGGTCAGCGGTCCCGAATGGCGCATCTCGCCCGCCACGCACGAAGGCGGTTGACGCCCGGCGTGCGAAGGCCGACGCCGGGGGCATGAGCGACATCGAACCCAGACTCACCTCCTTGGCCCACGGCGGCGGCTGCGGCTGCAAGATCGCGCCAGACGTGCTGCAGTCCATCCTGGCCTCGACGCCGCGCACGGCGGCCTTCGCCGATCTGATGGTGGGGACCGAGACCTCGGACGACGCGGCGGTCTGGCGGCTGAACGACCAGCAGGCCCTGGTGGCGACGACCGACTTCTTCATGCCGATGGTGGATGACCCGTTCGACTTCGGCCGGATCGCGGCGGCCAACGCCCTGTCGGACGTCTACGCCATGGGGGCGACGCCGATCTTCGCCCTGGCCATCGTCGGCATGCCGGTCGGCAAGCTGTCGCCTCAGACCATCGGCCGGGTACTGGAAGGCGGCGCGTCCGTCTGCGCCGAGGCGGGCGTGCCGGTGGCGGGCGGCCATTCGATCGACAGCCTGGAGCCGATCTACGGCTTGGTCGCCCTGGGCCTGACGCACCCGGACCGGGTGCTGACCAATCGCGGCGCGCGGGCGGGCGACGTGCTGATCCTGACCAAGGCGCTGGGCGTCGGCGTGCTGAGCGCGGCCTACAAGCAGGGGCGGCTGGAGGCGGGCGGTTATGAGGCCCTGATCGGCTCGACCACCCGGCTGAACACGCCGGGGCCGAAGCTGGCGGCGATGGACGGGGTCCATGCGGTGACGGACGTGACCGGCTTCGGCTTGCTGGGCCACGCGCTGGAGATGGCGCGCGGCGCGGGCCTGACGGTCGAGATCGACGCCGATGCGCCGGTGTTCCTGGACGGATCGCCCGCCCTGGCCCAGGCCGGGGTGCGAACCGGGGCCTCGGTGCGCAACTGGGCGGCCTATGGCGAAGCGATGACGCTGGAAGCCGCGCTGCCGGAATGGCGGCGCGACCTGCTGACCGATCCCCAGACCTCGGGCGGCCTGCTGATCGCCGTCGCGCCTGAGATGGCGGAGGCGGTGATGGCGCTGGTTGGGGACATGGGCTTCGTCTCGGCGCGGCGCGTCGGCCGGGTGGGAGAGGGCGCGCCCTCCGTGGTCGTGAAGGCGGGCGGCTGATGGCGCGGCTGACGGCGGACGTGTCGCTTGCGGCGCTGGCCCGCTACGACGCCGTCATCGACGTGCGCAGTCCCGGCGAGTTCGCCGAGGATCATCTGCCCGGCGCGATCAACCTGCCGGTGCTGGACGACGCCCAGCGCGCCGAGGTGGGAACCCTCTATGTCCAGACCTCGAAATTCCTCGCCCGCCGCCTGGGCGCGGCCCTGGTGGCGCGCAATATCGCCGCGCATCTGGACGGGGCGCTGGGCGACCGCGACGGCGGGTTCCAGCCCCTGGTCTATTGCTGGCGCGGCGGGCAGCGCTCGACGGCCATGACCACGGTGATGGAGCAGGTCGGCTGGCCCGTCACGCGGCTGGAGGGCGGCTATCAGACCTGGCGCCGGACGGTGGCCGCCGCCCTGCATGACGGGGAGACGGCCCCGGCGCTGAAGCTGGTCCTGCTGGACGGCCTGACCGGCAGCGGCAAGACCGAGGTGCTGGCCCGCCTGGCGGATCACGGCGTCCAGAGCCTGGATCTGGAAGGGCTGGCGGCGCATCGCGGCTCCCTGTTCGGGCGCACCGAGGCGGAGCAGCCGTCGCAGAAGCTGTTCGAGAGCCGACTCTACGCCGCCCTATCCGCCCTCGACCTGAGCCGCCCCGTGGTGGTCGAGGCTGAGGCCAGCCGCATCGGCCGCCTGACCGTGCCGCCGGTGCTGTGGGCGGCGATGAAGGCGGCGCCCGCCTTGCGCCTGTCCGCCCCGTTCGAGGCGCGGGTCGAGCGGGTGCTGCGCGACTATCAGGCGGCGACCGATGATGCGGCCGTGCGCGACGCCCTGCTGGCGCGGATGCCCAGCCACCACAGCCGAGAGCGGATCGCGCAGTGGCGCGCCCTGTCGCAGGCGGGCGACCTGCGCGCCCTGGCGACGGCCCTGATGCGCGACCACTACGACCCGGCCTATCGCCGGGCCTCGGCCGGAGCGCGCGATCTGGGCGAGATCGCGATGGACGGCGGCGCGGAGGCTGATCTGGACCGTGCGGCGGAAGCAATTGCGGCTTCCCTCTCCCAATGGGAGAGGGCTTGAGCCTCCAAGAGCGAAGCGATTGGCAAGGCGAAAGGGTGAGGGTTCTCGGCATAAGTCGGCGAAGCCGTCGCGCCACGGCTTCGCCGACTGACGGGACAAGCCCCTCACCCTTTCGCGCAAGAACGATCGCTGACGCTCTCGTGCGCTCAAGCCCTCTCCCGCCGGGAGAGGGTGGACTAAACCGCCGTGCCGCCCACGGTCAGGCCGCCGATCTTGAGGCTGGGTTGGCCGATGCCGACGGGGACGCCCTGACCGGCCTTGCCGCAGGTGCCGACGCCGGGGTCGAAGGCGAAGTCGTCCCCGATCATCTGGATTTGGGTCAGGGCCGTGGCGCCGTCGCCGATCAGGGTCGCGCCGCGCACCGGGGCGGTGATCCTGCCGTCCTCGATCAGATAGGCCTCGGTGCACTGGAAGACGAATTTGCCGTTGGTGATGTCCACCTGGCCGCCGCCGAAGTTGGCGGCGTAGAGGCCGCGCTTGGTCGAGGCGATCATGTCAGCCTGCGAATCCCTGCCGCCTTCCATGAAGGTGTTGGTCATGCGCGGCATGGGCGTGTGGGCGAAGGACTGGCGGCGACCGTTGCCGGTGGCGTTCGCCCCCAGCTGACGCGCCGACAGCCGGTCGTGCATCAGGCCGACCATGATGCCGTCCTCGATCAGCACGGTGCGCGATGTCGGGGTGCCTTCGTCGTCGAACGACAGCGAGCCGCGGCGTCCGGCGATGGAGCCGTCGTCCACGACCGTCACGCCCGGCGCGGCCACGCGCTTGCCCATCATGCCGGTGAAGACCGACGAGCCCTTGCGGTGGAAGTCGCCCTCGAAGCCGTGACCGACGGCTTCGTGCAGCAGGACGCCGGGCCAGCCGGCGCCCAGCACCACGTCCATCTCGCCCGCCGGGCAGTCGACGGCCTCCAGATTGACTAGGGCCTGACGCAGGGCCTCGTCCACCTGGGCCTGCCAGCGTTCGGGGGCGATCCATTCCTCGAAGCCCGCGCGGCCGCCTGCGCCGGACGAGGCGCTTTCGCGCTTGCCGTCCTTCTCGACGGTGACGGACACGTTCAACCGGACCAGCGGACGCAGGTCGCTGAGCAGCCGCCCGTCGCCGCGCAGGATGTCTATGGCGCGGCGTTCGCCGACTAGGGAGGCAGAGACCTGCACGACGCGCGGATCGCGGGCGCGCGCCCAGGCGTCGATCTCGGCCAGCAGGGCGATCTTGTCCGAGAAGGCCGGGGCCAGCAGCGGATCGACCGGATCATAGAGGCGCTGGTTGGTGGCGCGCGGCGCCTCGGCGGCGGTTCCGTCATAGCCGTGCTTGGCGAGCGCCGCGCTGTCGGCGGCGCGGCGGATGGCGGCGGCGGAGATTTCATTGGCGTGGGCGTAACCGGCGGTCTCGCCCGCCACGACGCGCAGGCCGAATCCCTCGACGGCGTCATAGGAGGCGCCCTTCAGCCGCCCGTCGTCGAAGACCAGGGATTCGCTTTCGGTCTTTTCGAGGAACAGCTCCCCGTCGTCGGCGCCCGACAGGGCGGTCTGCAGGATCGACAGGGCCTCGTCCGGGGCTAGGCCCGCGGCGTCGAGGATGGGGGAGGGGGAGGCGACGGTGCTCATGGACGCTAGATAGGGGCTGAGGAGCGCGGCGTCACGGCCCGCAAAAGCAATCGGCCCCTCTCGTCGTGCGAAAGGGGCCGACCAAGGCGTTCAGCCTATCGCGAAGATCAGTCTTCCGACACCTCGCCCGAGCCGCTGACCGACTGGCGCAGTTCGGCGGGGCGGCGGGTCAGGCGGACTTCGCCGCTGCCCGAGACGTCCACCTCGGCCTTGCCGCTGGGGCCGACGCGGACCTCGCCCGAGCCGCTGACGCGGACCTTGGCGTCGTCGACGATCAGTTCGTCCATGCGGGCGTCGCCGGCGCCGGAGACGTCGACCGTCACGGCGTCGGTCCGGCCCTGGACCCGCACGTCGGACGAGCCGGTCAGCGTCAGGTCCAGCGACGGCTGGTCATAGCCGCGGATCTTCAGCTCGGTCGGGCCGGACAGGTCGAAGGTCTTCACCGAGGGGGCCTTGATGATGATCTTCAGGGCGTCGGTCTCGCTCCAGCCGCGAATGCCGGTGCGGGTCCAGCGGACATAGCTGCGGTCGCCGCGCGGGGCTTCGTCCAGCGTCAGGCGGCCGTTGGAGAAGCGCACCCGCTCGACCACGTTCTGGGCGCCCGAGACGGTGATGCCCGGCGTCTCAGCCTGCTGATCGTAGACGACGTCGGCGGGGATGTTGATCGCCAGGCGGTCGCCGCCCGTCCATTCGATGGTTCGGGTGGTGTCGGGCGAGACCTGGCCGCGCTCGACGGTGAAGCCGCTGTCGCCGGCCTCGTCGTCGGTGATGACCCAGGTCCAGTCGTGGCGGGCCAGGTCGCGGCCTCCCACGGCGAAGGCGCCGCCGATGCCGACGATGGCCAGGATCAGGCCCGCGCCGGAGATGATGAGCAGATTGCGGATCATGACTGTGTTCTCCTCTCTCTGGCTTTAGGCCTGGGGTTCCAGGGCGGGTTTGACGACGCGGTAGTGCAGGCGGGCGTACCAGACGGTGGCGTCGATCAGCCATTTGGTCAGCAGGGCCATGGTTCCGACCATGAAGACGCCCAGACCCATCAGGCCGACGCCCAGCAGCGCGGCGGCCAGCGCCCCGCCCGGCAGGCCCATGAAGGCGCCCGCCACCATGACGAAGCCGCCGGCGATGAAGACGCCGACCCCGCCCAGCAGCAGGGACAGCACCGTGCCGAAGACGGGCAGGGCGATGGGGAGCAGGATCAGGATGTCGATCGCGCCCAGGCCCAGGATGCCGAACACGGCCCCGGCGGCGGAGGAGGCCGACGGCTCCTGACGCCAGCGCTGGGCGCCGGCCTCGGCCTTCAGTTCGCGGGACAGGCGATCGGGATCGCCCAGGGCCTCGGCCACCTCGGCCTCGCTGCGTCCGGCGGCGGCGCCGTCGGCGAAGTGGGCTTCATAGTCGGCCACGATCTCATTGGCGGTGGCGGCGGGCAGGCCCACCAGGCCGCGCCGCAGTCGCGCCAGGAATTCCGCGCGGTTCATTGCTTCTCTCCCCTGTCAGCTTGGGCAGTCGATTCGGTTTGGGCGCTCTGATCGAGCAGGGCGGGCGTTTCGGCCGGGGCCTCGGCGACAATGACGCTGTCGTCGTCATCGCCCGCGATCAGGGCCTCGACGGCGCGGGCGAAGGCCCGCCACTCGCCGGTCTGGCCGTCCAGGGCGCGGCGGCCCGCGGCGGTCAGACGATAGTATTTGCGCGACGGGCCGCTGGATGATTCGACCAGATAGGTCTCGACCAGGCCGTCGGTCTGCATCCGCCGCATCAGCGGATAGATGGTGCCTTCCCCCATGCCGATGGCGTCGGACAGGCGGCTGGCGATTTCATAGGCGTAGCTGTCGCGTCGGGCGAGCAGCGCCAGGACACACAGTCCCAGCACGCCTTTCTTCAGTTGGATGTCGATGGTGTCGGGCATTGCGTCCCTCTTGGGCGTCCCTCTCTAGGGTGCTTAAGGGGTATCGCAAGGTATCTTGCAGTGCAAGGTAGCTGTCCAAACATGACAGCGATTTAATCGACCGCATTTTGCCCGGAGGTCGCCATAGGTGCGCTTGATCGCTTGGCAAGGGCGGTTCGAGCCGATAAGGACCGGCCATGACACGCCGAGGTCCGTCTGGGCCCGGCGACGCTTGCGAATTGCTCGCAAACGTCTGCTGCAGAACGGTTTATGAGGACTTCTCGAATGGGGATGGGCATGCGAGCCATGGCGCGGTTGGGGGGCGGTATCGCCGCGACCGCCCTTGCCGCCATTTTCGCTGCGCCGGCGATGGCGCAGGATGTTTTGGGTCAGCCGACGCCGGCTGGTCTCGGCTTCCAGACGGCCGCCGCGCCGCTGGCGCACGAGGCTCACTTCTTCCACAACGTCGTGCTGATGCCGGTCATCACCGTGATCTGCGTCCTGGTGCTGGCGCTGCTGGTGTGGATCGCGATCCGCTACAACAAGCGCGCCAACCCGACCCCGGCCAAGTGGAGCCACAACACGGTCATCGAGGTCATCTGGACCGTGGTGCCGGTGCTGATCCTGGTCGGCATCTCCCTGTTCTCGTTCCGCCTGCTGTTCGCCTATCACGACTATCCGGACTCGGACGTGACGGTGAAGATCACCGGCAACCAGTGGAACTGGGGCTATGAATATCCGGACCAGGGCGTGGCCGAGTACATCTCGAACATGCTGCCGGAAGACAAGGCGCCCAAGCATCTGTACCGCCTGGCCGCCGATGAGCCGATGGTGGTTCCGGTCGGTCAGAACATCCGCCTGCTGATCACCGCTTCGGACGTGATCCACGCCGTCGCCGTGCCGGCCTTCGCCATCAAGGTGGACGCCGTTCCGGGCCGCATGAACGAGACCTGGTTCCGCGCCGAGAAGGAAGGCGACTACTACGGCCAGTGCTCCGAGCTGTGCGGCGTCGACCACGCCTTCATGCCGATCCACGTCAAGGTGGTGAGCCAGGAAGCCTTCGCCGCCTGGGTCGCCTCCAAGGGCGGCTCCATGACCAAGGCCGCCGATGACGCCGCGGCCGCCGCTGCTGCGGCTGCGCCCGCCGCCGCCGAAGCGCCCGCCGCTCCGGCTGCTGACGCCGCCGCCGCCCCGACCGACGCCGCGCCTGCGGCCCCCGCAACCGCCGCCGCGCCCGCCGCGCCGGCCGCTCAGTAAGAGAGACGCGAGAGCCCAGACCCATGGCCACCGCTGCTGTTCACGATTCACACGACCATAAGCCGGGCTTCTTCACCCGCTGGTTCCTGTCGACCAACCACAAGGACATCGGGATTCTGTACCTGGTGTTCGCCATCTTCACCGGCCTTGTCGGCGGCGCCCTGTCGGGCCTGATCCGCTGGGAACTGGCCGAGCCGGGCATCCAGCTGTTCAAGGAAGGCACGATCATCCAGCAACTGGGGATCGTCGAGGCGTCCAAGCACGGCTACAACGTCACGGTCACGGCCCACGCCCTGATCATGGTGTTCTTTGTCGTCATGCCCGCAACCATGGGCGGCTTCGGCAACTACTTCATCCCGATCATGATCGGGGCGCCGGACATGGCCTTCCCGCGCCTGAACAACATCTCGTTCTGGCTGATCTTCTTCGCCTTCGTGCTGCTGGTGCTGTCGATGTTCGTCGACGGCGGGCCGGGCCGCGGCTTCGGCGGGGGGTGGACCTCCTATCCGCCGCTGTCGACCATGGGCCACACGGGACCGTCGTTCGACCTGGCGATCTTCTCGCTGCACGTCGCGGGCGCCTCGTCGATCCTGGGCGCGATCAACTTCATCACCACCATCTTCAACATGCGCGCGCCGGGCATGACCCTGCACCGCATGCCGCTGTTCGCCTGGGGCGTGCTGATCACGGCCTTCCTGCTGCTGCTGTCGCTGCCGGTTCTGGCGGGCGCCATCACCATGCTGCTGACCGATCGTAACTTCGGCACCTCCTTCTTCGATCCGGCCGGCGGCGGCGACCCGGTGATGTACCAGCACCTGTTCTGGTTCTTCGGCCACCCCGAAGTGTACATCATGATCCTGCCGGGCTTCGGCATGATCTCGCACATCGTCTCGACCTTCTCGAAGAAGCCGATCTTCGGCTACCTCGCGATGGCCTACGCCATGGTCGCCATCGGCTTCATCGGCTTCATCGTGTGGGCGCACCACATGTACACGGTCGGCATGAGCGTGAACCTGCGCGCCTACTTCGTGGCCGCGACCATGATCATCGCCGTGCCCACGGGCGTGAAGATCTTCAGCTGGATCGCCACCATGTGGGGCGGCTCCATCACCTTCAAGGCGCCCATGCTGTGGGCGATGGGCTTCATCTTCCTGTTCACCGTCGGCGGCGTGACCGGCGTGGTCCTGTCGAACGCCGGCATCGACTACAGCCTGCACGACACCTACTACGTCGTGGCGCACTTCCACTATGTGCTGTCGCTGGGCGCCATCTTCTCGATCTTCGCGGCCTTCTACTACTGGTACGAGAAGATGTTCGGGGTGAAGTACAATGAGTTCCTGGCTCAGGCTCACTTCTGGATCATGTTCGTGGGCGTGAACCTGGTGTTCTTCCCGCAGCACTTCCTGGGTCTGCAGGGCATGCCGCGTCGCTACGTCGACTATCCGGAAGCCTTCACCTACTGGAACCACGTCTCGTCGGTCGGCTATCTGATCACCATCATCGGCGTGGGCGTGTTCCTGGTGCTGCTGCTGGAATCCGCCATCCGTCGCCGCAAGGCCGAGGCCAACCCGTGGGGCGAAGGCGCCACCACGCTGGAGTGGACCCTGTCCTCGCCGCCCCCGCACCACCAGTTCAACGAACTGCCGGTGGTCAAGGCGGACAACCACTGATCCTTATCGGATAGACCCGGAGAGGCCGCCCTTCCGTAATCGGAGGGGCGGCCTTAACGCTTTTTATGACCATGACCGAACAGCCCACCCGCGAAACGCCCCTCGTCACCACGGCCCAGCCGGAAGACTTCTTCCAGCTGCTGAAGCCGCGCGTCATGTCGCTTGTGGTGTTCACGGCGGTGACGGGCCTGGTCGTGGCGCCTGGTCAGCTGAGCTGGGTCAATGCGGTCATCGCCATTCTGTGCATCGCCGTCGGCGCTGGAGCGGCGGGCGCGCTGAACATGGCGGTCGAGGGCGAGACCGACGCCCTGATGCGCCGCACGCGCGGCCGTCCGGTCGCGGCGGGCCGCGTGCGCAAGAACGACGCCATCGCCTTCGGCATGGTGCTGTCGGTCTTTTCGGTCATGCTGCTGGGCATGACGACCAACTGGCTGGCGGGCGGCCTGCTGGCCCTGACCATCGTCTATTACGCCTGGCTCTACACCCTGGTGCTGAAGCGCCGCACGCCTCAGAACATCGTCATCGGCGGCGCGGCCGGGGCCTTGCCCCCCGTGATCGGCTGGGCGGCGGTGACGGGCGACGCGCCGTGGCAGGCCTGGCTGCTGTTCCTGATCATCTTCATGTGGACGCCGCCGCACACCTGGGCCCTGACCCTCTATTCGGCCGGCGACTACGCCAAGGCGGGCATTCCGATGATGCCGGTGGCGCGCGGAGCCAAGTCCACCCGTCTGCAGATCATGCTCTACAGCCTGGCCTTCGTGCCCGTGGCGATCGCGCCCGCCTTCACCGGCCTGGGCGGCCCCATCTATTTGGTGGTCTCGGTCGCGGGCGGGCTGGGCTTCCTGGCCCTGGCCTTCCGCCTGTGGCGCTCGCGCGCCGGCGACCAGCCCGACAAGGCCGAGGCCGTGGGGCGAGAGGCCGCATTGTATGACGTTCGGGTCGAGGCCAAACCGGCCCGCAACCTGTTCGCCTTTTCGATCTTGTACCTGATGGCGTTGTTCTCGGCCCTGTTGGTCGAGCATCTGTCGGGCGTCGGAGTCTGAATCCCATGTCCAACCTCCAGTACCTGAAGCTGAACGATGAACAGGTTCGTGCGCGCAAGCGTCGCAACGTGGCCATCGCCCTGGGCCTGCTGGCCTTCATCGCCCTGGTCTACACCGTGACGGTGTCGCGCATGCACGCCAACAACCAGGCGCGGCATGAAGCCGAGGCGGCGGCCCTGGCCACGCTGGAGAGGGCCGATCCGGCCCTTCCGGCGCCGGTCCAGCCGGACGCTCCTGCGCCTGTAACCCAGGAGCCTTGAGGGCTGTGAAGAACAAGAATTCGGTCGCGCTGCTGTGCGCGGCCCTGGTCATCCTGATGACGGGCGCGGCCTTCGCCGCCGTGCCGCTGTACCGGCTGTTCTGCCAGGTGACGGGCTTTGACGGCACGACCATGAAGGCCGAGGCGGCGCCGACCACGATCCTGGATCAGGAAGTCCTGATCCGTTTCGACACCAACGTCCGCGACCTGCCCATGACCTTCAAGGCCGAGCAGTTCAGCCAGAAGGTCCGCATCGGCGAGACGGGCATGGCCTATTTCGAGGTGACCAACACCTCGAACCAGACGATCCACGCCACGGCGGCCTATAACGTCGTGCCCGAGCGGGCCGGTCCGTACTTCCAGAAGCTGCAGTGCTTCTGCTTCGAGGGGCAGGAGATCGCGCCGGGCGCGACCGTCTCCTTCCCGATGCAGTATTTCGTCGCGCCCGAGATGGCGACCGACGCCGAGGTGAAGGGGGTGCGCGAAATCACCCTCAGCTACACCTTCTTTCCAACCAAAGGCTTTCAGCAGGCCGTTGCGAACGACTCTGCTGTTGGCAAAGCCGGAGAGCGGGGGCTATAGCCCTCTTCAAACGACTCTCGCCTTAATTCAGAGACCTTGGGAATGGCTGACGCTCACGCGAAACCGCAACACGACTACCATCTGGTCGATCCGAGCCCCTGGCCGCTGATCGCCTCCTTCTCCGCGTGCATCATGTTCGTCGGCGCCGTGATGTGGATGAAGGGCCTGTTCGGCATGCCCGAAGGCACCAAGTGGCTGTTCTTCGCCGGCCTCGCGGGCGTGCTGTTCACGATGTACGGCTGGTGGGCCGACGTCATCAAGGAATCCAAGAAGGGCGACCACACCCCGGTCGTCGGCATCGGCCTGCGCTACGGCATGGTGCTGTTCATCGCGTCGGAGGTGATGTTCTTCGTCTCCTTCTTCTGGATGTTCTTCGACATGGCGATCTTCAACGAAGCGCGCACGATCATCCCGGAAGTCGGCAACTGGGCCGACACGGCGACCGCCTGGCAGACCTGGCCGCCCAAGGGCGTCGAGCTGCTGGATCCGTGGAGCCTGCCGCTCATGAACACGGTCATCCTGCTGCTGTCGGGCACGACCCTGACCTGGGCGCACCACGCCCTGATCGGCGGCGACCGTAAGGGCGCCAAGCTGGGCCTGCTGATCACCGTCCTGCTGGGCGTGCTGTTCACCGGCGTTCAGGCCTATGAATATTACCACATCCTGCACGGCCACCTGTTCTTCAGCGAAGAAGCGGCCCAGTCGAAGCTGTACGGCTCCATCTTCTTCATGACGACGGGCTTCCACGGCTTCCACGTCCTGGTCGGCACCATCTTCCTGGCCGTCTGCCTGCTGCGCCTCTACGCCGGTCAGATGACCCCGCAGAAGCACTTCGGCCTCGAAGCCGCCGCCTGGTACTGGCACTTCGTCGACGTGGTGTGGCTGTTCCTCTTCGTCTTCATGTACGTCGTCTTCGGTTGATCGAACGCGACGGACAAGTTGAGCTTTCGTCGGCGCGGGGCCCCAAGCCCCGCGCCGATTTGCTTGTCTGGCCCGCTGTTCGCGCAGGGATCATGGGGCGCTGTCCGGCCTGCGGGCGCGGGGCGCTGTTCGAGGGTTTCCTGAAGCGCCGCACCGTCTGCGAGGCCTGCGGTTTCGATCTGGACTCGGTCGAGACGGGCGACGGCGCGGCCACCTTCATCATGCAGATCGCCGGCTTTCTGGTCGGCTTCTCGGCCCTGGCCGTCGAAATCGCCTGGAGCCCGCCGATCTGGCTGCACCTGATCATCTGGCTGCCGTTGGTCGCGGTTCTGGCCGTGGCCTTGATGCGGCCGGGAAAGGGGCTGATGACAGCCCTGCAGATGCTGCGCCAGAAGGGCGCCGATTCACACCGAGAGACCCGATGACCGTCGCCGCCCGGCCTCGCTTTCCCATCATCCTGACCGTGATCGCCGTCCTGCTGCTGGGCGCCCTGCTGACGCTGGGCGTGTGGCAGGTGCAGCGGCTGCAGTGGAAGCTGGACCTGATCGACAAGGCCGAGGCCGCCGCGGCCCAGGCGCCGCTTCCCCTGGCCGAGGCGTTGACGCTGGCTGATCCCGAGTTCCGCCAGGTGGTCGTGACCTGCCGCGGCCTGAACACGGCGCCCTTCGTCGAGCTTCAGACCATCGAGGACGGCGACGCCGGGGTGCGGCTGATCTCGGCCTGTCCGGTCGAGGGGCAGGGGACGGTGCTGGTCGACCGCGGCTTCCTGCCCGCCGAAACAGCCGAGCGCCCCGCCGTGCAGGCCGAGGCCGCCATGCCGGTCGTGATCGCGGGCGTGGTGCGCCAGGCGCCGGGCCCCAACGCCATGACCCCGCCGCCCTCGGGCAAGCTCTTCTACGGCCGCGACCGGGCGGCGATGGCCCAGGCCCTGGGCGTGACGGGGGCGGTGTCGCCCTACACCGTCTATGCGACCACTTCGGCCAACCCTGAACTGACGACGCTGCGGCCGGTGTCGCCGCCCGCCGCCTTCAGCAACAACCACCTGGGCTACGCCCTGACCTGGTTCGGCCTGGCGATCACCCTGGTCGTCTTCTACGCGGCCCTGCTGCTGCGCCGCTATCGCCCCACGCCTTCCAAGGATCGCTGACCTGACTGCTCGTCTTCACACCCTGTCCAACGGCGTGCGCGTCGTGTGCGACCCCATGCCCGGCCTGCGCACCATCGCCGTGACCGTGGCCGTCAACGGCGGCGCCCGCATGGAGGATGAAGCCCGATCCGGCTGGTCGCATCTGCTGGAGCATCTGGTCTTCAAGGGCGCGGGCGACATGGGCGCGCGCGAGATCGTCGAGCGCATCGAGGCCGAGGGCGGCTCGATCAACGCCGCCACCGGCTATGAGCGCACCAGCTTCGACGTGCGCGCCCTGAAGGGCAGCCTGCCGCTGGCCATGCAGGTGCTGTCCGACCTGGTGTTCCGCCCGACCCTGTCGCCCGAGGAGATCGAGCGCGAGAAGGACGTGGTGGCGCAGGAGATCGCCGAGGCCTTCGACACCCCCGACGATCATGTGTTCGAGATGGCCCAGACCCAGGCCTTCTCCGGCCAGGCCCTGGGGCGGCCGATCCTGGGCTCGATCGCCAGCCTGGCGCCCGCTGACCGGGCGGCCGTGGCCGACTGGCGCGCGCGGCTCTACTCGCCCGACCACATGGTGGTGTCGGTGTCCGGCGCGGTCGATGAGGCCGAACTGCTGACCCTGGCTGAGACCTGGTTCGGCCAGGCGGTCGCCGCGCCGCACGAGCCGACGGCGCCGGCCGTCTTCACCGGCGGCGAGGCGAAGCTGGCGCGCAAGATCGAACAGGCCAATCTGGTCTTTCAGCTGCCGAGCCTGGGCGTGCGCGATCCGCGACAGCCGGCGCTGCGTCTGTTCACCGAAATCCTGGGCGGGGGCATGGCCTCGCGCCTGTTCCAGAGCGCGCGCGAGGATCGCGGCCTGGCCTACGCCATCGACGCCTATCACGAGACCTATGACGATCTGGGCCTGCTGGGCGTCTACGCCGGGGCGGCGGCCGAGCGGTCGCTGGAGCTGGCCGAACTGTGCGCCGCCGAAATTCTCGACCTGGCTGACAAGGGGCCGACGGAGGCGGAGCTGGCGCGCGCCAAGGCCGTGCTGAACGCCAGCCTGTGGATGGCCGACGAAAGCCCGGCCAGCCGTTCGGGCCGTCTGGCGGGTCAGACCCTGGCGTTCGGCGCGCCCGTCTCGTCGGAAGACAGCGCCGCCCGCATCGAGGCCCAGACGGCGCAGGATTTGCGCGCGGTAGGCCAGGCCATGACGAGCCAGGGACTGTCGGCGACGGCGGTGCTGGGGCCCAGGGCGGCGGGCGGGGCGGGGCGCGTTTTCCGTCAGCGGATGGCGGCGGGCTGATCACGGCCTGCTGACGCCGAGATCACTTCGCGCTATCGTTTGCTCCATGGCCCTGTTCGATTGGATGGCCGAGGCGACCGGACCGGTCCTGAACGGGCAGGGGGTTCTGCTGCGCCCGCCGCGCCCCGCGGACTATGTGGCGTGGGCCTCTCTGCGTGAGGAATCGCGAGACTATCTGCAGCCGTGGGAGCCGGCCTGGGCCGAAGACGATCTGACCCGCGCCGCCTATCGCCGCCGCCTGGGCGTCTATGCGCGGGAGATGGAGCAGGGCACGGCCTGGCCCCTGTTCGTGTTCGACCCAGCCGACGACGCCCTGCTGGGCGCCATCACCTTGTCCAACATCCGGCGCGGCGTGGCCGAGACCGGCACCCTGGGCTACTGGATCGGCCGTCCCTATGCGGGGCAGGGCGTCGGCACGGCGGCGGTGCGGGCCATGCTGGGGCATGCCTTCAGCGCCCTGGGGCTGCATCGGGTCGAGGCCGCCTGCGTGCCGACCAACCACGCCTCGCGCCGCGTCTTGGAAAAGGCCGGTTTTCGTCAGGAAGGTCTCGCCCGCGCTTATTTGAAAATTAACGGCCGATGGGCAGACCATCTGTTGTTCGGCGTCCTCGATCAGGAGTTCGCCGCCGGCGTCGCCCATTCAGTCAGAGTATCGGACCCGTCTTGAGCACACGATCCAGAGCCCTGACGTGGGATCCGACCACGGCGATCGAAGCCCTCGCCGCGGCCGACGCCGCCCTATGGATCTGGACGCCCGCCGAAGATCAGATCCGCTTCACCGGGGCCACCCGGCCGCTGGGTCTTGGGCCGCTGGCGCCGCAGTGTTCGGGCGCGGCCTTCACCGCCCTGGCCATGCCTCAGGACCGCGCCCTGGCCGACCGCCTGCTCAAGCCTCAGGCTGAGGGGACGGAGATCGCCGTGCGCCTGCGGATGCGCGGCTGCGAGACCTGCCTGTGGCGCGGGGTCTGGCTGGAGGACGGCCTGCGCGCGGCGGGCATCGTCGCGCTTGAAACCAAGTTCGCGGGCGCTGATCGCGACACGCTGACGGGCCTGCTGGACCGACGCACCTTCCTGGTCCGCGTGGCCGAGACCCTGGCGGCGGCCGGCGACTACGAGATGGTGGTGGCCGACCTGGACCGGCTGCGCCGCCTCAACGAGGCCCTGGGCCACGAACGCGCCGATCTGGTGCTGTCGGCCCTGGGGTCGCGTCTGTCGGCGGCCTTTTCCGAGGATTGCGCCCCGGCCCGCATCGGCGAGGACGAGTTCGCCGTCCTGGTGCGGCGCGGCGGCAGCGGCGCCAGCGGCAGCGAGCGCCTGCGCGAGGCGCTGGAGCAGCCTTTGCGGCTGGCGGGTTTCGACATCTATCCGACCCTGTCCATCGGCGCCGTGACGGCCGAGGGCGGACCGGACGCGCCGGACGCCGCCGAGCTTCTGCGGCGGGTCGAACTGGCGGTGGAACAGGCCAAGCAGGCCGGGCGCGGCGGGGCGGCGGCCTATGGCCGGGCGCTGGAGACCGACAGCCTGTCGCGACTGGCGCTGGAGGCGGATCTGCGCAACGCCTTCGTGCGCCGCGAGATCGAACCCTTCTTCCAGCCCATCGTCAATCTGGGCACGGGCGCCGTGGCGGGGTTTGAGGCCCTGGCGCGCTGGCGCCACCCCCGGCGCGGACTGGTGCCGCCGGACGAGTTCCTGACCCTGGCCGATGAAATGGGCCTGATGAACGAGCTGGGCCTGCTGATGATGACCGAGGCGTCGCGTCAGCTGGCCGAGTGGCTGCACCGCCACCCCAGCGCCGGGCGGCTGTTCTGCAGCGTCAACCTGTCGGTGGGCGAGATTGAGCGCGCTCACCTGGTCGAGGACGTGGCCCGCATCATCAAGGAGGCGGGCCTGCCGCGCGGCGCCCTGAAGCTGGAAGTCACCGAGGGCGACATCATGCGCGACACCGCGCGCGCCGCCGAGGTGCTGAAGGCCCTGCGCGAGGCCGGGGCCAGCCTGGCGCTGGACGACTTCGGCACCGGCTTCTCGTCCCTGTCCTACCTGGCCAAGCTGCCGTTCGACACGCTGAAGATCGATCGCTACTTCGTTCTGACGATGGACAAGGACGAGGGCTCGGCCAAGATCGTGCGATCCGTCGTCAATCTGGGCCGCGATCTGGCGCTGGAAGTGGTGGCCGAGGGGGTCGAGAACGCCTCCCTGGCCCAGCTGCTGCTGGACGACGGCTGCCATTACGGCCAGGGCTTCGGCTATGCGCCCGCTCTGCCGGCCCAGGAGGCCGAGGTCTATCTGAACGAATCCCTCGCCGACGGCGCCGCGCCGATCAAGGCGCGGTCGGTCTAGGCCGCCGTCAGGCCCGGCCGCTCTGGCTGGACAGGCGGGCGGCGTCGACGCCCAGCGCGGCCAGGGCGCGGCTCCATTTGGTGTCATAGTCGGCGTCGAAGATCAGGGCCGGGTCGGCGTCCGTCGTCAGCCAGACGTTTTCGTTCAGCTCTTCCTCCAACTGCCCCTCGCCCCATCCGGCGTAGCCCAGCAGCAGGATGGCGCGGCTGGGGCCGTCCTCGGCGTCGGCCATGGCGGCCAGGGCGTCGCGGGTGCCGGTCAGGGCCAGGCCGTCGCCGAAGGTCAGGCTGGCGTCCTCGCTGGTCCAGTCGGCGGTATGGAGGACGAAGCCGCGCTCGCGCTCGACCGGGCCGCCGATCAGCACCGAACGGTCGCGCGCGGCGTCGGCGGCGGGGGTGTCCAGCTTTTCCAGAACCTCGGCCAGGGAGACGCCCGGCGCGGGCTGGTCCAGGCGCAGGCCCAGGGCGTGTTCGTCGTCGTGGGCGCAGATCAGGATGACGGCGTGGCGGAAGCGATCGTCGTCGATACCCGGCATCGCCACCAGAAGACGCCCGGTCAGGGAGGAGAAGGCGGTCATGCCTCTATCATCGGGGTGGACGATGGCGGGCGCAAGCCATTCTCAAGGCCCCGCGCGCTTGGCGATCTCCTTATGGGTCTCTATCTGACTCCCATCGTCCTGGATCGTCCGGGCCGAACTCCCGGAGACCCCGACATGACCATCCAGATCGGCGACCGCATTCCCGACGCCACCCTGACGACCATGACGCCCGACGGCCCCAAGCCGGTCACGACGGCCGAGCTGTTCGGCGGCAAGACGGTCGCCCTGTTCGCCGTGCCGGGCGCCTTCACCCCGACCTGTTCGGCGCGCCATCTGCCGGGCTATGTCGACCATCGCGCCGATCTGGCGGGCAAGGGCGTGGACACGGTCGCCTGCGTCTCGGTCAACGACGCCTTCGTCATGGGCGCCTGGGCCAAGGCCAATGATCTGAACGGGGCCGACGACGTGGTCATGCTGGCCGACGGCAACGGCGACTTCACCCGCGCGGTGGGCCTGGCGCTGGACGCCAAGGGCTTCGGCATGGGCGAGCGCTCGCAGCGTTATTCCATGCTGGTCAAGGACGGCGTGGTCGACCAGCTCAACATCGAGCAGGGCGGCGAGTTCAAGGTGTCTTCGGCCGAGCACCTGCTGGCCCAGCTGTGATGACGGGCGTCGCCCGCCGCCGTCTCGCTCGCCGCTCGCGGGGCTGAGGACGTGGCGGGCGACGTCTTCACGCCAGAGAAGCGCAGCGCCGTCATGCGGCGCGTGAAGGACCGCGACACCAGCCCCGAGATCAAGGTCCGGCGTGTGCTGCGTTCGGCGGGAATCGGTTATCGGCTCGGCGGTTGCGGCTTGCCTGGCCGACCCGATGTGGTGATGAAGGGGCGGCGCATCGCCCTGTTCGTCCATGGCTGTTTCTGGCACGATCATGACTGCCCGCGCGGCGCTCGCAAGCCGAAGGGCAACGCCGCCTACTGGGCCGCCAAGATCGAGCGCAACCACGCCCGCGACATCCGTGTAGCGGAAGAACTGACGGCGGCGGGCTGGCGCGTCCTGACCCTGTGGGAATGCGAACTGAAGACGCCGGACTGGGCCGAACGCCTGGCCGCAGCGATCCTCCGGTCGAGCGGTGATTAGGCCGCCGCCTCGGCGTCTTGGGCGGCGGCGTCCAGGGTGCGGGACAGGGCGTCCAGCAGGGCGGCAGGCGTCAGGGGCTTCGATACGAAGGCGTTCATGCCTGAAGCCAGACAGGCCGCCATATCCTCCGGCTCGGTGTCGGCGGTCACGGCGATGACGGGGGCGCTGGCGTTCGGCCCGCCGCCCTTTCTGAGGCGACGCGTCGTCTCGCGTCCGTCCAGTTCGGGCATTCGAACGTCCATGAAGATGACGTCGAAGATCTGTCCTTCGCAGGCCTGTAGCGCCGCCAGGCCGTTCTCGGCCATGACGATCTCGCAATCGAAGGCCTGAAGGATCAGTTGGATGGCGCGGCGATTGATGGCGTGGTCATCGACGACCAGGACGCGCAAAGGGCGGGCGTCGTCGGCGTTTTCCTGATCCGAATCCGTCATATCCGAGTCGATGCTCGGAACCTCGCTTTGAGGCGCGGTCGAGGGTGCGGCGGGGGCGGAGCGGGCGGGCGGGCGGGCGTTGTCGTCCGGGGCGAAGGCGACAGGGTCCAGACGGCCATGGGGCGCGGGACCGGCCGTCGCCTCAACACCGGCGCTGTCGGGATCGGCGCCTTTAGGCAAGCTCAGGGCCACGGTGAACTGCGCGCCACAGCCCGGTTCGCTGCGGACCGTCATGCGCCCGCCCATCAGCTCGACCAGATCGCGACTGATCGCCAGGCCCAGGCCTGAACCGCCGAAGCGTGCGGCGACGCCGTCCTGGGTCTGGTCGAAGGGGGTGAAGAGGCGGTCCAGCTGCTTGGCCGTCATGCCGCGCCCCGTATCCGCCACGTCGATCAGCAGCGCATGGGCGCCTTCGTCATCCAGCCAGGCGCGGACCCTCAGGGTCACGGTGCCGGCTTCGGTGAACTTCATGGCGTTGGAGATCAGATTGTTCAGCACCTGGCGAAGGCGCATGGCGTCGCCGCGCACCCAGCGGGGCGTTTCGCGGGCGCCTTCTAGCCGCAGCTGCAAGCCCTTGGCGCGGACCGGCCCCTGCCAGAGGCGGGCGGTCTGGGCCAGCATCAGGCGTAGGTCGAAGTCGCGGCTGTCGACGTGCATCCGTCCGGCGTTCAGGCGGGCGTGGTCCAACAGGTCGTCCAGCAGGGCCTTCATCATCAGGCCGGCGTCCTCGATGAGAGCGATCTGCTGACGTGCGGCGGAGGAGGGGGCGGCCGTGCGGAGATAATCGGCCCCGGTCAGAATGGCGCTGATCGGGGTGCGCAGGTCATGACCGACGGCGGCCATGAAGGCGCCGCGTTCGGCCATGGCGGTCTCGGCCTGATGGCGTTTGTTGTCAGCCTCGCTCAGCGCGCGGTGCTCGGCCAGCATGCCCCGGCGCAGGCTGGCCCGGGTGTTCAGGCAGAAGATGGAGTAGATGACGACCCCGATGCCGACGGCGGTGACCAAGGGCCTTTCGGCGCCCCACTGGGCCATGAAGAAGGGGGTCAGGGCCAGATAGCCGAGCTGGGGCGCGACGGTGAAGGCGAACACCCGCATGTTGCCGGCCGACATGATCACGGAATTGACCGTGCCTGCGGACAGCAGGACGGCTGCGGCGAATCCGCCCATGGGCCCGCCGACCAGCCACAAGGGAATGGACAGAAAGCCAATGAAGCCGGCGTTCAGGGCCAGGGTTGCGTCAAGGGCCGGGCCGCGCCAGCCCAGGGGAGCGTTGACCTGTCCCTTCACCACGGGCTCGGCCAGCCAGGCCTCAAGCCCCTGAATCAGGACATAGGCCGCCAGCCAGGCCAGGCAGGCTGCCAGACCCAGAAGGGGGCTGAAGACAAGCGCTGTCGCTGCGCCCATGACGAGGCGCTGCATCGTCGCCTTGCGACGTTGGCGAATGGCTGGCGCCCAACCGATGTGGGCGTCGGCGAGAGGATCCGACATGCGACGTTCCAAACGGGCTCGGCGCCCATTGGTTCATCATCGACTGAGGGTTGCTAATGCTCCGTCAACGGCGGGCTGAGGTCGCCTCGGCCATGTTCGCGAAACCTTCGGCGCGCAGGCGCGCGGCCAGATCGCGCTTGATGCGGCGGATCAGGCCGGGGCCTTCATAGATCAGGGCCGAATAGATCTGGACCGCCGTGGCGCCGGCGCGGATACGCGCGAAGGCGTCCTCGCCGCTGGCGATTCCGCCGACGGCGATCAGGGGCAGGCGGCAGTTCGCCGCCTCGGCCGCCGCTTCCAGCGCCTTGAGGGCGAAGGGCTTCAGCGGGGCGCCCGACAGGCCGCCGCTCTCGCCCGCGAAGGCCGAGCGCAGCGAGGCGGGCCGCTCCAGCGTCGTGTTGGACACGATCAGGGCGTCGATGCGGTGGGCGATGGAGGCCTCGACGATCATGCCGATCTCTTCGCCGATCAGGTCGGGTGCGATCTTCAGGAAGACAGGCGCCCCGTCGGCGGGGCGGGCCTCATGGATGCGGCCCAGCAGGTCGTCCAGCGCCTCGCGTCCCTGAAGCGCGCGCAGGCCCGGCGTGTTGGGCGAGGAGATGTTGACGGTGAAGTAGTCGGCCAGCCCCGCGAGCTTCTTCAGCCCGATCACATAGTCGGCGGCCTTGTCCTCGGTCTCCTTGTTGGCGCCGAGGTTGGCGCCGATGACGGTGCGGGTCGGACGCCGCGCCAGTCGGGCGCCGAAGGGTTTCAGCCCTTCGTTGTTGAAACCCATGCGGTTGATGACGGCCCGGTCTTCAGCCAGGCGGAACAGGCGCGGCTTGGGGTTTCCGGGTTGGGCGCGCGGCGTGACCGAGCCGCATTCCACGGCGCCGAAGCCCAGGCGCGACAGGCCTTCCAGCGCCTCGCCGTTCTTGTCGAGACCGGCGGCCAGACCGACGGGATTGGACATCTCCAGCCCGGCGATGACCGTCTTCAGGATCGGATCGTCGGCGCCGGGCGCGGGCAAGGGCGTCATCTGCAGGGCGCGGATGGCCAGGCGGTGCGCGGTTTCCGGGTCGAGTTGGCGCAGCGCCCAGGCGCCGAGGTCGGTCAGGCTCATGTTCAGGCGGTCTCTTCGACGATCATGCGGCCGTCGGCCGTCACCGACAGGGCGCGGGCGGCGCGCGTCGCGGCGACGGGCAGGGAGCCGTAGATGTGGGGGAACAGGGCGCCGCCGCGCGACGGCTCCCAGATCAGGGCGTCGCCCAGGGCGCTCAGATCGACCTCGACCAGCATCAAATCGGTCTGGCCGGCGTAGTGTTTCGCTGCCGTGGTTTCCAACTGGTCGGCGGCGGACAGGTGGATGTAGCCGTCGGCCAGATCCACGGGCGAGCCGTCATAGCGGCCCTCGGCCAGGGCGGCGCGCCAGTCGGCGCGGCTCAGGATCTTGAAGGCGATGTGAGGCTGATCGGTCACGCCAGGGTCTCCGGCGTCAGCCAGCCTTCATAGGACGGGCGCCCGGCGACATCGACGCTGAAGATCGCCGCCGCCCCGGTGGGGAAGCCGCCGCTCATCTTGTCCAGCACCGAGGGGGAGGCGGCGCTCTCGATCAGATATTCGACCGCCAGCTGATGCACGCCGGGGTTATGGGCGATCAGCAGCAGACAACCCGCCTGATCCTCGGCCGCCTCGACCGCGCGGCGCAGCACGTCGGCGGGGGCGTTGTAGAGGGCGTCGGAGACATGCAGTTCGACATCGCCGAAATGCTCGCTGACGCCATCCCAGGTGTCGCGCGTGCGCTGGGCGCCCGAGACCAGGGCCATGTCAGGCTTCAGGCCCCGCTCGGCCAGGGCGCGGCCCATGGCGGCGGCGTCGCGGCGGCCGCGTTCGCTCAGGGGGCGAGCCACGTCGCCGCCGGGCGCCGAGGCTTCGGCCTTGGCGTGACGCATCAGGATCAGTCTCTGCATGGCGAGGGCTTTACGGCTGTTTGCGTGCGGCGACCATAGGGTGCGCGGCGGGCGCGTGATCGCGCGCGGCGGGCGAAGGGGTCAGGGCCGGACGCCCGGCCAGCACGGCCTGGGCCGCGCCGCCGGGTCGCACGCGGGCGTAGGCGCGGCGCGAGGCCTCCAGCATGATCAGACCGGCCGCGCCGGGAAACAGCTTCGGCCCCAACTGCTCCAGACCGTCGGCCAGCGGCAGCATCGGCCGCCACGGCGGGACGTAGAGGGCCTGCGACCAGGCGGTCGGCTCCAGTCCGACCTCGCGCACCAGCCGCTCCAACTGGCCGCGGGTGAAGGGGAGGCCGTGGCCGAAGGGGGTCGTCTCGGCCCGCGCCCACATCCCGCCGCGCGCCGCCGCCGCCAGGATGATACGCCCGGCCGGGGCCAGGACGCGCACGACCTCGGCCAGCAGGGCCTGCGGATCGTCGGCTTCCTCGAGGGCGTGGACCAGCAGGATGCGGTCGAATGTCCCGGCCGCGAAGGGCAGGCGCCGGTCGTCGACCAGGACGGTGCGGTTGCGTCCCGCCGCCGCCCACTGCTCGGCGCCCTGTCCGCCCGGCATGGCGGCGATCGTTCGGCGCGCGCCGATGAAGCCGTCCAGCCAGGGCGTCGCATAGCCCAGGCCCAGCACGTCATTGCCGTTGGCCGCGCCCCAGGCGTCTTCCAGCCGCCGCGCCAGCATGCGCCGCGCCAGCGCGCCGGTCGGCTCGCCGTAGAAGGTGCGGAGATCGTCGATGCTGCGGCGCATGGCGGGCAGTATGGCGGATTTCGCGGCGGATGTCGGCTTTTCCAGCGTCATCCTTGACGCCAGCGCTCATTCTTCCGCGTCATCCTCGCCACAAGGGTGAGGATGACGTGGTGCTTCTGAGGCCGCCGTCATTGCCTTTCTGGCGCCTTCTCTGTGCGGCCTGCTAGAATGTCGCCTGATCGGAGCTCCCTCATGACCCTGACCGTTCGCCAGTTTCCCTGTCTGTCCGACAACTACGGCTTCCTGATCCGCGACGAGGCGACGGGGCTGGTCGCCGCCGTCGACACGCCGGACGCCGAGGCTATCCTGGCCGATCTGGAGGCGTCGGGGTGGGGGCGGCTGGACCTGATCCTGAACACCCACTGGCATCCCGATCACACCGGCGGCAACGAACGGCTGCAGGCCGAGACCGGCTGCGAGATCGCCGGACCGGAGGAGGTGCGCCGCGCGGCGCCGCTGGATCACGTCCTGGTCGACGGCGAGGCGGTGCGTCTGGGCGAGACGACCTTCGACGTGGCGCTGTCGCCCGGTCATACGCTGGGGCATGTCGTCTATCACGCGGCGGAGGATGCACTCGCCTTCGTCGGCGACGTCATCTTCTCCCTGGGCTGCGGGCGGCTGTTCGAGGGGACGCCGCAGCAGATGTGGGACAGCCTGAACCGCATCGCCGCCTGGCCCGAGGCGACGACGCTGTATTGCGCGCATGAATATACGGCGTCCAACGCCCGTTTCGCCATGTCGCTGCCGGGCGCCGATGACGCCCTGCAAGCCCATGCCGAGGCCGTCTTCGCCGCGCGTGAGCGCGGCGAAGCGACCGTGCCGACCTCGGTGGGGATCGAGCGCCGCTTCAATCCCTTCCTGCGCGCCCGCGACGCCGAAGACTTCGCCCAGCGCCGCGCGGCCAAGGACGGGTTCAAGGGCTAGTCGCCTTCTAACAGGCTGAGTAGCTGGTCTTGATTTGGGTGTAGAAGTCGGCGGCGGCGAAACCTTGCTCGCGGGGGCCGTAGCTGGACTTCTTCGTGCCGCCGAACGGGACGTGATAATCGACCCCGGCGGTGGCCAGATTGACCATGGTCATGCCCGCCCGCGCCCGGCGCTGGAAATCGCGGGCATGCTTCAGCGACTGGGTGACGATGCCTGCCGACAGGCCGAACTCGACGCCGTTGGCGACCGCCAGGGCTTCCTCGAAATCGGCCACGCGGATGGTCGAGGCGACGGGGCCGAAGACCTCTTCGTTGTTGATGCGGGCGTCGGACAGGGTGTCGACGATCAGGGTCGGCTGGACGTACCAGCCCGGCTTGTCGAGGCTGAGACGCTGGCCGCCGGCCAGCACGCGGCCCCCGCCGTCGCGGGCGATGTCGATATAGTCATAGGAGACGTCGCGCTGGGCCTCGGTCACGGCGGGGCCCATCTGGGTTGTCGGGTCGAGGGCGTCGCCGACGCGCAGGGCCTTCACCTTTTCGGCCAGGGCGGCGACGAAGCGGTCGTGGATTTCATCCTGAACGATCAGGCGGCTGGAGGCGGTGCAGCGTTGCCCGGTGGCGTAGAAGCTGCCGTCCAGGGCGATGGCCACGGCGCGCTCCAGATCGGCGTCGTCCATCACGATCAGCGGGTTCTTGCCGCCCATTTCAAGCTGGACGCGGGCCTGACGCTTCATCGCCCCCTCGGCCACGCCGGCGCCGACCTTCTGAGAGCCGGTGAAGCTGATGCCGTCCACGTCCGGGTGGGCGACGATGGCGCGGCCGACGTCGCCGTCGCCGATGACCATGTTGACCACGCCGCCGGGCAGGCCCGCCTCATGCAGGATGGCGATCAGGGCCTCGGCCGTGGCCGGGGTCGGGCCGGCGGGCTTGATGACGACGGTGTTGCCGAAGGCGATGGCGGGCGCGATCTTCCAGGCCGGAATGGCGATGGGGAAGTTCCACGGCGTGATCAGGCCGAACACGCCGACCGGCTGGCGATAGGTCTGGATTTCGACTCCGGGCCGGGTCGAGGCCAGATTCTGGCCGTGCAGGCGCAGGGCCTCGCCGGCGAAGAACTTCAGGATGCGGGCGGCGCGGGCGGTCTCGCCGATCCCCTCGGCCAGGGTCTTGCCTTCTTCACGCGACAACAGGCGGCCGATGACCTCGCGCCGCTCCATCAGCAGGGCGCCGGCCCGATCCAGGATGTCCGATCGGACTTCGGGCGAGGCGTCGGCCCAGGGACCGAAGGCCGCGCGCGCCGCCTGAACCGCCTGATCGACCTCGGCCGCCCCGCCCTGGGGCGTGCGGGCTACGACCTCGCGCGTGTCCGAGGGGTTCAGGCTCTGGCCCGTCCGCGCCCCGGCGATCTTCTCGCCGCCGATCCAGTGCGAAAGCTCAAGCGTGTCGGTCATTCGGATCATCCCCTTGGTTCCGGTTCTGGATTGCCTGACGCAGCGGCTGCGGACAAGGCGTCGGTCCGCGACGGGCCTCCGGAATCGGCGCCTGTTTCGCGAAGGGATTGCGCCGATGCCGTCGCCTGTGTCATGGAGATCGTTGATACACCGGGGGCGGTTCATCATGTCATTACAGAGTCTTCTTGCAACGTTCGCGGCCGTGGCCGTGTGCGTAGCGGCGCAGCCTTCGACGGCGGCGGCGCAGGGCGCGGTTCAGGCCGAAGCCGAGGCGGCGGCGCGACCGGGGCTGAAGCGTCGGGTCGCGGTCGGGCGTTTCACCAACAGCACGCCCTACGGTCGTCTGCTGCTGTCGCCGGGGCAGGCCGATCCGGTGGCGACCCAGGCGGGCGACATGCTGGTCAACGCCCTGGTGGCGTCCGACCACTTTTTTGTCTTCGAGCGGTCCGACCTGACGGCGCTGAACGCCGAGCGGGTGCTGTCCGAGGCGGACGGTCAGGCGCTGAGCGGGGTCGACGCCCTGCTGTTGGGCTCGATCACCCAGTTGGGCCGCCGCAACGAGGGCAAGCAGGGGTTCCTCAACTCCCAGCGGCGCCAGGCGGTCAACGCCACGGTCGAGATCCGGCTGGTGGACGTGCGCACGGGCCGCGTCTTCTTCACCGCCTCGGGCGCTGGAGAGGCGACGACCGAGACGGGCGAGGTGGCGGGCTTCGGCAGCCGCGCGGGTTATGATTCGACGCTGAACGACCGGGCCATCTCGGCGGCCATCGCCGACACCATGACCAATATCGTCAACCAGTTGCAGCAGCGGGCCTGGTTCACCGACATCCTGCGGGTGTCGGGTTCGACCGTCTATGTCAGCGGCGGTCCCAGCCAGGGCCTGCGCGCGGGCGACCGTTTCCACGTCGAGACGCCAGGCGAGACGGTGGTCAGCGGCCAGTCGGGCCTGCCGATCACCCTGCCGGGCAGCCGGGTGGCGCAGATCGAGATCACCGGCTTCTTCGGCGACAGCGCCGAGACCGAGGGCGCGACCGCCCGCGTGGTCCAGGGCGAGCTGCCCCAGAACATCAGCGGCCTGCGGGTCACGGAGATCAGACCATGAAGACGAGCGCGGTCGTCCTGACCGTCCTGTGTGTCGCCCTTTCGGCGGGCCTGACGGCGGGGTGCGTCAAGAACTATCCCACGCGCGAGGCCGTCCAGGGCGCGCCCGCCGGGATTCTGAAGCTGAGCAACGCCCCGGCGGACGCTCGCCTGATCGTGGATGGACGCGATATGGGGCCGGTCAGCGCCCTGGCCGCAGGCGCGTCGCTGACGCCGGGCCGACATGAGATCGCCGTCACCCAGGGCGGCAGGGTTCTTCACGCCCAGGCGGTGATCGTCGCCGCCGGGGCCCAGGCCGTGGTGGTGGTGCCTTGAAACGTCTGCTCTCGATCGCCGCGCTGGCGGCCCTGACCGCTGTCGCCGCCTGCGCGCCCGCCGCTCGCTTCGAGTGGGGAGCCTATGAGCCGGCCCTCTACGCCTATTCGCAGAACCCCGAGAACCGCGAGGCCTATCGCACCGCTCTGGAGCGCGCCATCGAGGCCGGGCGCAAGCGCGACGCCGTTGCGCCGGGTCTGCTGGCCGAGTTGGGCTATCTGCACCTGCAGGCGGGCGAGACGGCCCAGGCCCTGGTTCTGTTCAAGGAAGAGCGCACGCGCTTTCCGGAATCGGCCGTCTTCATGGATCGCGTGATCGTCCGGATTTCCGGCGACGCCGCCGTCGCCGGAGGAGGCGCGCAATGATCGTCAGGAAATCGCTCGCCGCCGCCGCCCTGGCCTCGACCGCCCTGCTGGCCGCCTGCGTGACCGCGCCGGCGCCCAAGAGCTACGCCGCCCTGCGCGCCGAGAATCCGCGCAGCGTCATGGTGGTTCCGGCACTCAATTCCACGGTCAACGTGGATGCGGCGGACTATTTCGTCTCGACCATTTCGCGGCCGGTGGCCGAGCGCGGCTATTACGTCTTCCCCGCCCACATGGTGAAGGGCGTGCTGGAGGACGAAGGCCTGTCGGACGCGGGGCTGGTGCATCAGGCCGACGCCTCGCGCTTCGGTCCGCTGTTCGGCTGCGACTCCGTGCTGTTCGTCGAGATCCAGAAGTGGGAGTCGCAATATGTCGTCATCTCCACCTCGACCAATGTGGAGTTCGAATACACGCTGAAGAGCTGCCGCACCGGCCAGGTGCTGTGGTCGGACCATCAGTCGATGACCTACAGCCCGCAGGCGTCCGGTTCGGGCAACCCGCTGGCCGACCTGCTGGCCCAGGCGATCGTCTCGGCGCTGGAGAAGGCGAAGCCGAACTACATGCCGCTGACCCAGCAGGCCAATCTGATCGCGACTCACACCCTGGGTCAGGGCCTGCCCGCCGGACCCTATCTGCCGGCCCAGCACCAGCAGGACCACAAGACCTTCCCGAACGAATAGGGCGCCCGGCGAAGGGGAGGCGGCGAGCGCGGCTAAAGTCCGCGACAGAATTCCTGAGGGGCGGCGCCTTGCGTCGCGCGTATAAGCCTTATCTGTTACGCCGCCCCCCGATGCACGGAGACCTCGCCATGTCCGACACCGCCCAAACCCAGGTCTATGACGCCAGCCGCCATCGGAAGGCGGGCCGCGGCCGGGTCTATGACAGCATCGTCGACACCATCGGCGACACGCCCCTGGTGCGGCTGCCCAATCTGACGGCGGCGCTGAAGCCCAAGGCCACGGTGCTGGCCAAGCTGGAGTTCTTTAACCCGATCGCTTCGGTCAAGGACCGCATCGGCGTGGCCATGGTTGAGGCGCTGGAGCAACTGGGCAAGATCAAGCCGGGCGCGACCCTGATCGAGCCGACCAGCGGCAACACCGGCATCGCCCTGGCCTTCGTCGCCGCGTCCAAGGGTTACAAGCTGATCCTGGTCATGCCCGAAAGCATGTCGATCGAGCGGCGCAAGATGCTGGCCCTGCTGGGCGCGCGCTTGGAGCTGACGCCGGCCGAAAAGGGCATGAAGGGCGCCATCGCCCGCGCCGAGGAGTTGCTGACGGAAATTCCCGGCTCGGTCAGCCCGGCCCAGTTCGAGAACCTGGCCAACCCCGCGATCCACGAGGCCACCACGGCCGAGGAGATCTGGAACGATACGGCCGGGGCCGTCGACGTGGTCGTGTCCGGCGTCGGCACCGGCGGCACCATCACCGGCGTCGGCCATGCGCTGAAGGCGAAGAAGCCCTCGGTGAAGATGATCGCGGTCGAGCCGACCGCCTCGCCCGTCCTGTCGGGCGGCGCGCCCGGACCGCACAAGATTCAGGGCATCGGCGCGGGCTTCATCCCCGCCGTGGTCGACCGCGCGGTTATCGACGGGGTCGAGCAGGTCACCAACGAGGACGCCTTCGACATGGCCCGCCGCGCCGCGCGCGAGGACGGCGTACCTGTCGGCATCAGCTCGGGCGCGGCCCTGACGGCGGCTTTCCGCCTGGCGGCGCAGGACGAATACGCGGGTCAGACCATCGTGGCCGTCATTCCCAGCTTCGCCGAGCGTTATCTATCGACGGCCCTGTTCGAAGGGCTGTGAGGCCGTTCTGTCCGTGACGTGCGGTTAACCGGTCGGCGCTAGAGTTCGCGCCATGGGTGAAACCGGGGTCAGGGCGGAAGAGATCGGGGCGCGGCCGTCGAGGGCGCGTCGCGCCCTGTTGCGTCGTCTGGCCGACGTGGTCAGCCTGCCCGCCAGCCGGATCAACGTCTTCGAACGCTCGGTGGTCGGCGATCTGCTGGTCGACGTGCTGCGGCCCGCGCCGGTCGAGGAGCGCCGCCGGGTGGCGCAGCGCCTGGCCCCGCTAGGCGAACTGCCGGACACGCTGAAGCGGCTGCTGCTGCGCGACGAGCCGGAGGTGGCGCGGGCGCTGCTGGAAGATTGCGCCGCCTTGTCCGACGCGGACCTGATCGGCTGCGCGCGCGACGCGGGGCTGGAGCACCGGCTGATGATGGCGAGCCGACGCGGTCTGTCCGAAGCCGTGACGGAAACCCTGCTGAGTTGGGGAGAAGAGGCGGTGATTGTCGCCGTCTTGCGTAACGATTCGGCTCGCCTGTCGCAGTCGGCCCTTGAGGGGGTGATTGCGCTGAGCCGCGGGACGGCGGCCTTGTGCGACCTGTTGCTACGGCGCCCGGAGCTGCGGCCGTCGGGCGCCTATGTCATGTTCTGGTGGTGCGGGCCGACCGAGCGCCGCATCATCCTGCAGCGCTTCGCCGTGTCGCGCGAAGTCATGCAGAGCAGCGTTGAGGACGTTTTCGCCATGGCGGCGGAGGAGGGCTGGAACGACCCCGTCGCGCGCAAGGCGCTTCAGTTCATCGAGCGCCGCCAACGTAATCGAGCGGCCATTGAAAAGAGCCCTTACGCCGATCTGGAAGCGGCGGTGGCGGCGGCTGCGTCTGGCGGCCTGACGCGCGATCTGGTCAGCGAGATCGGCTATCTTTCGGGGATCAAGCCTTTGACTTCGGCCAAGATCATGGGCGATGCGGGCGGCGAGCCCCTGGCTATATTGTGCAAGGCGACGGGCCTGACCCGACGCGATCTGTCCGGTTTGTGGCGCGCCATGCGCCGTCCCGAAACGACGGCCGACGGGCAGGAGCACCCGGACTGGCGTCGGGTCCAGACGACTTATGAAATGTTGGCTGTGGACCGGGCTCAAACCGTGCTGCGTTACTGGAACTGGACTCTGTCTTCAGCCCTGACTCCGACGCTTCTACGCGCAATCCGCGAAGGGGATGGGGCGCTGATCGATGAATACTCGGCGCCCGAGCGTGCGGCCCTATTGGCTCTTGCAGAGAACTTCGGTCGATAAAAACCGACGTTGTTGTAACTACTGATCAGGGCAGTTGAACTCGCGTATCAAGCGATAAATTGTTGCTGCATTGCTTTCGACATCGAACATACGTATGGAACCTGTTAGCGGCAGATCGTTTCAGATCAGTCGATTGAATTTGGGGCTTCAAGAGGCTGATCCGGATGGAAGAAAAACCCGAACTGCTTGAGATGACGGCGGACATCGTGTCGGCTTATGTCAGCAACAACACCGTATCGGCTGACGCCGTGCCGGGTCTGATCGCTCAGATCCACGCTGCGCTGTCAGGCGTTTCGGTCGCGCCGGCGGAAGCCGAGCCTGAACCGCAGGAACCGGCCGTTCCGGTCCGCAAGTCGATTACGCCGGACTTCCTGATCTGTCTGGAAGATGGTCGCAAGTTCAAGTCGCTGAAGCGTCACCTGCGCACGAAATACAACATGAGCCCCGAGGAATACCGCGCCAAGTGGGGTCTGCCGAAAGACTATCCGATGGTCGCTCCGAACTACGCCAAGGCGCGTTCGGATTTGGCCAAGCAGATGGGCCTGGGTCAGGGCGGCCGTAAGCCGGCTCGCGCGACGCGCAAGTAATAGGCCAGCGCGACTGAAAAACTGACGCCCGCCTTTCCAGCGAAAGGCGGGCGTTTTGCTGTCCGAATGCTGCTGCGAAAGCCGTCAGGCCGCCTGCATGGCCTTGCGGGCGCGCCAGAAGCGCAGGGTCCGCAGGGCCGCCTCGCGCGTCAGCTCGTTGTACATCCCGGCATAGGCGCGGGCCTTGCCCATGGCGTTGTCGTCGGTGTTCAGCAGCACCACGGCGTAGGTCAGGAACAGGGCGCGATCCAGGTCCGCCGCCTTGCAGATCACGGCCAGGGCGTCCAACTCGCGCCGCTCGATGATCTGGCGGGCGGTGTGGAAGTCGACGTCGGCCAGTTGCGACAGGGCGATCAGGAAGGCGGTCTGGCCGCCCGAGCGCAGGAAGCGGGCCAGCACCTGGGGCGTCAGCTGGTTGGCGGCGCGCAGTTCCTCGACATAGGCCAGGCTCTCGGCGTAGTCGGCGGGCAGGGCGCCGTCTTCGGCCGCCACGCGGGTGCGGCCGGCGGCCAGGGCGCTTTCCAGCAGGGCCGGGTCCAGACGCGCGTTCTGCTCCAGGATGCGCTGACGCAGCCGGGCCTCGACCGCGAAATACATGTCGTTCAGCAGGTCGGGCGGCAGGCTGGCGCGCTCGACCGTGACGGCGTGCAGGGCCGGGTTGGCGCGGGCGCGCTCGACGGCGGTTTCGGTCGCGGCGCGCGACAGGCTGGCGCCTTCGTTGCCCAGCAGCACGCCCAGGGTCTCGTCGTCGCCGCGCTCGACGATGGCGTCGGACACGGCCTCGGACACGGCGGCGCGGCGGCTGACGGCGCGCAGGTGGCCCTGGCCGCGCGAACGCACCACGCCGATCAGATCGGCCTCGGTCAGCACCGGCGAGGCGCTGAGGACGGGGGCGGCGACGGTCTCGGCCTCGTCATTGGCGAGGCGGCGGATGAGTTGGGGCGGGGCGTCCGGCGCCTGGGCGAACCGTTCGGCCAGTTCGGCGCGCACGGCCGTCTCCATGGCGTCGGTCAGGTCGGACAGGACGGCGCCGTAAAGGGCGGTCTCGGCCTCGGTGCGCTCGGCGGCGCCGAAGAAGCAGTCGGTCAGCTCACGCAGCAGGGCGCGGCGCTTGGGGCTGGACGCCTCCTGCGCCAGGGCGATCAGGTCGGGCAGGCGCGAGCCGGTCTCGGCCGGGGGAGGCAGGGGGGCGCCGTCGCTCATGGCAGCATCGGGTCATCGGCCAGCGGGGCGGCGCGCAGGCGGCCCTGGGCGTCGCGCATGACGGCGGGCGGCTCGGGCGGCTGGGCTAGGTCGTCGGAGGACGGCGTCTCGGTCAACTCGACCGGCATGGCGTCCAGATAGTTGGGCGCGGGCAGGGGCGTGGCGTCCGGCTGGCGGCCCGCCTGACGGTGGACGGAATAGTAGCGGGCGCTGCCCTGCTGGACCGGGGCGTCGTTCGACACGGGCTGAGGCGCAGGCTGGGGCGTCGGGGCGGCGGGCGCCTGACCCTGAGCCGGCGCGGGGGCGGGCGTCGCAGCCGGCGGCGGGGGCGTGTTGCGCTGCAACTGGAAGATCGGCGCGTCGCGGCGGGGGGCCATCGGGTCGAAGGCCGGGTCGGCCGGAGCCTGAGCGGGCGCAGGCGTCGGCTGCGGCGCAGGCTGGGCGGGCGGCGGGGCCGGAGGTTGAACGGGCGGCGTGGGGATGCGCTCAGGAATGCGTTCGGCGACAGGCGCGGGCTGGCGGACCGGCTCAGGAGCGGGTTGCGGGGCCGGTCGGGGCGCGGGCGCGACGGCGCGCGGGGCGGGCTGGATCGGGGTGGGCTGGATTGGCGCGGGCGGCGTCGGCATCGGCCGCACAGGCTCGGGCATAGGCATCGGCGCCGGTTCGGGCGGCGGCGTGCGCTGGACGGGCGGCGGGGGCGCGGGTTGCGCCTGGGGCTGGGCGCGAGTCCAGGGAACGTGGCTGGGCGCCGGGGCGCGCTCTATCGGCTGAGGCTGGGGCTGGCGCTCGGGGACGTAGGGCGCGGGGGCCTCGCCTGAAGGCGGCGGCGCGACGGGTTGGGGCGGGACGGAGAGAGGCTGACGCGTCCAGGGCGCCGGCTGATAGGTCGGCTGATACGGCGCCGGCGGCGCGTAGGTCGGCGCGGGTTGCTCGGCCGGGGGCGAGACGTAGGGGCCCCAGGTCGCGTCGGGATGGCTGGTCACGGGACGGAAGTCGGGGGCGGGCGTCAGGGCGTTGGCCGAAGACGGCGGGGCCGGGATCGGCGACGGCGCGCCCCAGGCCTGAGCGGGCGTCAGCTGGCGGTTGTAGTCCGGCGCGCCGGCGCGCCAGGGATAGCCGCCGTGCGGGATGACGGCCGGGCGGGCGACGGTCTGGGCGGCGGGCGGCGCGAAGTAGGCCGCTTCCTGCGGCGGGGCGAAGCCGTCGGCGGGCGCGGCCGGATAGGCGGGAGCCGTCTGGCTGGACGGATGGATCTGGGCGCGGCCCGGCCAGGACAGCTGGCGATCATAGGCGGCGGGCGGATAGGGCGCCTGAGCCTGCGGCGGGGCCCACGGCGCGGCCTGGGCCAGGGCGGCCGTCGAGGCGCCGAGCGCGGGCAGAAGGGCGGCTATGGTCAGGATGCGCGGCACCGGCGCCTCGTGCAAGGTGAAGACGTTCAGCCGGGCACCCTAGGCGGCGCGGCTTAATCCTCGCCTAACGCCGGGCGGTCTTAGCCGCGCGAGGGCAGATACTGGCTGGTGAAGGCCTCGCGCCAGTCGGGGACGACGGAATAGGCGTCCTGGGTCTGCTCGGCGAAGGCTTGCCAGCGTTCGGGCGTCATGGCCCCCAGGCCGTAGAGGGCCGCGTCGCCGCCGTCGACCATAGCCTGGGCGCGCAGCGAGGCGCGGGCGGCGTCGAGCACGCGCTGGGGCAGGTCGGAATGGGCGCGGCGGATCAGAGCGTCGCCCTTGGCCCCGTCGCCGTGGACATAGTCGCGCCAGCCCTCGACCGAGGCGGCGATGAAGTCGCGCAGGGCCTGGGCGTTGTCGCGGGCGAAGGCGTTGGGCGCCAGCACCAGGCCGGAATAGGAGGGATAGCCGTCCTCGGCCGGGGTCAGGACCAGGGGCTGGAAGCCGACCTCGCGCGCGATCAGGCTGGGCGCGCCGTCGGTCAGGCGGGCGATCAGCACGCTTTGGCGATCCTCGCGGAAGGCTTTCAGATTGTCCTCGGGGGCGCCGGTCTGCGCCTGGTCGGGCGTCAGGTCGAAGCGGGCGCGCAGCCAGGTCCAGAAGCCGGTCTGGTCGCCCGGCTCCATCAGGATGCGGCGGCCGCGCAGGACGGTCAGATCCTCCAGCTCCTGACCGGGATGGGCCAGCAGGACGACGGGGTCTTTCTGCAGGAAGGCGGCCACGGCCTTGACCGGCGCCCGGTCGGCGATCAGCCGCAGGGGCAGGAAGCTGTCGCGGCCGACGGCCAGTTCGACCGCGCTGGCGGCCAGCAGGGCGGGGATGTCGGCGCCCGACGGTCCGGCCAGAATCTCGACGTTGAGGCCGCGCCGTTCATAGGCCCCGGTCGCGACCGCCTGGTAGAAGCCGCCGTGCAGGGCGCCGGCTGGGCCGCCCGCCGCGACCCGCAGGCGCACCCGGCCGGATTCGTCGGTTTGGGCCGGGCGCCGGCCGCACGCGGACAGGACGCCCAGGGCGGTCAAGCCGAGGGCGCCGGCCATTAGGCCGCGTCGGTGCAGGCGGGCGCGAGTCATCACGTCTAGGGTGTAGGGGGACGGGCCGCGCTTGGAAAGGCGGCGGGGCGTCGCCGGGCGGGATTTCAGCCCGGAAATCATGCGCCGGAATTGAGCGAGGGGACGTAACCCTTTGAGCCAGACCGTCGCCGGTCGGATCGCGGATCGCGTCCCCTCGCCAAGTCCGGGTTGGACTTGGCCGCTATCGGGTCGGAAGTCGGTCTTTAGCGTCGGCGGGCGGACCCGGCGTCGTTCGACTGTCGTTCCATCGGCCCCTGGTCTTCGGCGTTCCGCAAGGCGAACCTCGCGCCGTCCGTCGATCCCGGCCTGGTTCTCCGTGATCCCGGCGCCGAAGCGCTAGAGGATCGGGAGCCTGGGCCCTGCTTCGGTGTTTCTGCGTCCTCCGAAGAGGCTTGGAACCCTGGGTCAGAGAGCCGGGCCGGTCCGCTTGATCTCCGGGTCTCCCCGGATTTCCGCGCCGCCGTGTCCCTCGGCCTGTTGACGTTCCCGCGAAATCCGTTATTGGGCAAGCGCCCAAATCGGAGCGTCTGTGCGGAATCGACCCGGACCCGGTGGGCAAGTCTGTGGATATCTGTGGGCGGACGAAATTCGCAGAAGCGGATCAGCGTCTTGCGTTGTCCACAGGAAAGCGACCGCCACCCGCTCGCAGGAGCGGATGGCGGCGGATCATCAGCGATTGCGGATGAAGGTGCGGATGTCGGTCGACAGCTTCTTCAGGTCGTCCTCGCGCACGTACATCATGTGGCCCGAGTGGTAGTAGTGCCACTCGATGCGGCCGTCGGTCGGGAAGCCCGGACGGTTCAGCGAGTATTCGGCGCCGAAGAAAGGCGTGGCGAAGTCGTAGTAGCCCTGACCCACCCAGACGCGCAGGCCGCTGTTCTCACGCAGGGCGCGGCCGATGTAGGGAGCCACGTTCAGATATTCCGCCCCGCCGCGTCCGGCGGTCGGCAGGTTCCAGTCCCAGTTCCGGGTGCCGCCGATCGAGGAATAGACCACGTCGGGCGAATACTTCAGGCCTTCGCGCGACCAAGCGTTCATGGCGGCGGTATAGGCGCCGTCGATGCCGTAGAAGCTGGGGTCGTTGTCCGGGCGATCGCCGGCGTTGTCGTAGTCGACGCCGGTGTAGCGGGCGTCCAGACGGCCGATGGTCAGGCCGCGATCCCGCAGCAGCTCCTTGTAGAAGCGGCCGGGCGACAGGCGCAGGTTGGCGTTGCTCAGATAGGTCTGGGAGATGCCGGTGTAGCGCGACAGCTGCTGCAGGATCGTGGCGCGTTCGTCGGCCGGCAGGGCGTTGCCCTTCAGCAGGGCCGAGGCGTAGGGGCCGATGGCCCAGGCGCGGGCCTCGGCGACGAACTCCTCGACCGTGGCGGGCTTGTTCGGCACCTTGTCGTGGTACCAGGCGGCGGCCGCCATCGAGGGCAGGGTGGTGACGAAGCCCAGCTCATTGCCCTGGGCGTCAGCGGCCAGGCTGAAGTCGAGGATCGACGAGATCAGCAGGATGCCGTTGATCGATACGTCGGTGTAGCTGCCTTCCAGCTCGTTGATCACCGCCGCCGAACGGGTGGTGCCGTAGCTCTCGCCGCCGATGAATTTCGGCGCGTTCCAGCGGCCGTGCTCGTTCAGCCACAGGCGGATGAACTCGGCGATCGACTTGGCGTCCTTGGTCACGCCCCAGTAGTCGGCCGGGTCGGTCTTGCCCAGGGCGCGGCTGAAGCCGGTGCCGATCGGGTCGATGAAGACGATGTCGGTGACGTCCAGCAGGGAGTCGACGTTGTCGATGATGGGGAAGGGCGCGGCGCCGTCGTCGCGGGCGTCCGACGGCACGACCACGCGCTTGGGCCCGAAGGCGCCCATGTGCAGCCACAGGGAGCCGGAGCCAGGGCCGCCGTTCCACAGGAAGGTCACGGGGCGGTTCGGGTCCGTCGGGCCTTCCTTGATGTAGCTGTAGGAGACCATGGCCGCGAGCGGCTTGCCTTCCTTGTCCTTCAGATAGGTTTCGCCGGCGATGGCGCGGTAGGCGATGCGCTGGCCGCCGAAGACGCCGGTGTGGCGGGTCTCGGACATGACGGGCGGCGGGATGGCGGCCTCGGTGCGGTTCGCGGCGGCGACATCGACGCGCGGCGCGCCTTGAGGCCCGCTCTGGCCCCCGCTTTGCGCCATGGCCGGCCCGGCCAGGGCCAGCGCCGAAGCGGCGACGACAAGCAGTCTCTTCATGGATAAACCCCCAGTTGGTTTACGCGGCTCCCCCTCGAGAGCCGGGCGCGCGAACAGCGCCGCCCAGCTTGGAATGAGGCGGCAAGCGGGGCCGAATGTAAACCGTGGCTTCCGCGCTCGTTGCGGAAGGGTTGGCCGGATGCGGAGGGGTTTGACGAAGAATATGCGGCGAGGCGCGCGTGTTCGTCAGCTCGCCAGGGCGGCCTTCTTTTCTTCCAGCTCCAGCCAGTCCAGCTCGGCGGCCTCCAGCTCGGCGCGGGCCTTTTCGGCGGCCTTCATGGCGCGGTCGAAGGCGGCCGGGTCGCGCGCGTAGAGGTCGGGGTCGGCCAGGACGGCGTCCTGTCGGGCGATCTCGACCGGCAGGGTCTCCATCAGCTTTTCGACCTCTTCCAGACGGCGGGCGTCCTTGTAGGAGAGCTTGGCCTGTTTTTTGGGGGCGCGGTCGGAAGGCTCCGACTTCTCGACCCGACGCCCCCCGGAGGGGGCGGCCTCGGCGTGGGTCGGGGGCGGGGCGAGGAAGCCGGAGTTCTGGCGCAGGAAGTCCTGCCAGCCGCCGGGGGTCTCGACCACGTCGCCGCGGCCGTTCAGGGCGATGGTCGAGGTGGCCAGGCGGTCGACGAAATCGCGGTCGTGCGACACCAGGATCAGGGTGCCGTCGTAGGATTCCAGCAACTCCTCCAGCTTCTCCAGCGTGTCCATGTCGAGGTCGTTGGTCGGCTCGTCGAGGATCAGCAGATTGGCGGGCTGGGCCAGGGCGCGCGCCAGCAGCAGGCGGTTGCGTTCGCCGCCCGACAGGGTGGAGATGGGCTGTTTCAGCTGGGCCTCCTGGAACAGGAAGTCCTTGGCGTAGGCGGCGACGTGCATGGAGCGGCCGCGCACCAAGATGGAGTCGCCGCCGCCCGGCGTCAGGGCGTCCCACAGGGTCATGTCCGACTTCAGCCCCTCGCGCGACTGGTCGAGGTAGAGGGGTTCGAGGTTGGCGCCCATGCGGACGGTTCCCTCGTCCGGGGCCAGTTCGCCCAGCAGCACCTTGACCAGGGTGGTCTTGCCCGCGCCGTTGGGGCCGACGATGGCCAGCCGGTCGCCGCGGATGATGCGGGTGGACAGGTTGCGGAAGATGGTGCGGTCGCCGAACGCCTTGCTGACGCCCTTGATGTCGGCGACCAGCTTGCCCGAGACGGCGCCGGAATCGACGCCCAGGTTCAGCTCGCGCGGCAGATCCTTGACCCGTTCGGCCCGGTCCAGACGCATCTGCTGCAGGGCGCGGGCGCGGCCCTCGTTGCGGGTGCGCTGGGCGGTGATGGAGCGGTAGAAGGTGTAGGTCTCGGCCTCGATGCGCTTGGTCAGACGGCGCAGGGACTCGGCCTCCTCCTCCATGACCTTGGCGGCCCAGTCGTCGAATTCGACGAAGCCCTTGTTGAGGGTGCGGACCTTGCGGCCTTCCAGCCAGTGAACGGTGTCGGTGACGCGGTTCAGGAAGGCGCGGTCGTGGCTGACGACCAGCAGGGCGAAACGGGCCTGGATCAGCTCGTTCTCCAGCAGTTCGATGGCCAGGATGTCGAGGTGGTTGGTCGGCTCGTCCAGCAGCAGCAGGTCGGGCTCTTCGGCGAAGGCCTTGGCGAGGGCGGCGCGGCGGATCTCGCCGCCCGATAGCCCTTGCGTCGACTTGTTCGGGTTGAGGCCGAAGGTCTCAAGCCAGCTTTCGGCGGTCCAGCGCTCGGCCTCGCCCGAGGCGGCGTAGTCGGCCAGGGTCTCGCCGGTGATGACCGGCTCTTGCGGGACATAGGCGAAGCGGGTGCCGGCCTGGACCGAGCGGTCGCCCGAGTCCGGCTCGATCAGGCCCATGACGACCTTCATCAGGGTGGACTTGCCCGCCCCGTTGCGGCCGACCAAGGCGGCGCGGCTGCGCGGCTCCATCGCCATGTCGACGCCGTCGAACAGCGGGCGGGGACCGTCCTGAAGGCGGACGTCTTTGAGAGCGACAAGGGGGGGTCTGGCGGCCATGGGGGCGCATATAGCGACTGACCGTCGCTTCGGCCATCGGCGTTGACGCTTCCCTGGCGGCGCGCTGTAGTCGCGGGCGACGACGACGGAGGGTGGAATGGATCTGAGCGCCTCGGCAAGAGACGGTCGCGCCGCGAAGAAGGGACCGGGCCGGGGCTGGTACGCCTTGGCGGCGCTGCCCATGATCTGCGGGTTCGCGGCCATGGGCGCGGTGCTGTTCACGCAACTGTCGAAGCTGGACGACGGGCTGGAGCAGATCGTCGTGCCGGGCGCGCGCGAACTGCGGCTGGAGCCGGGCCGGCACACGGTCTTTCTGGAGTATCGCAGCGTCGTCGACGGCCGGGTCTATGCGGTCGATCAAGTTCCCGGTCTGGCCGTCCATGTCGAGGCGGCGGACGGCGCGCCGGTGGCGGTGAGCGCGCCCATGGGAAGCTCCACCTATACGCTGGGCGGGCGTCAGGGCGAGGCGATCAACGTGTTCCGCGTCGAACGGGCCGGAACCTACAGGATCTCGGCCGACTATGACGGGCAGGCCGGGCTGCAGACGGTGATCGCCGTGGGACAAGGGTTCATGGGGCAGTTGTTCTCCACGGTCTTCATGGGGCTAGGCGCCGTCTTCCTGGGCATGATCCTGACGGTGGCGACGGTGGTCGGGGTCTATCTGGCGCGGCGGAGAGCGAGACAGGCCTGAGCGAGTCTCGGCTTGACGCATACCGTCCAGTTGGTATGTAAAGCGTCATGGACACGCAAACCATCCGCCGCACGCCTGAAGACACCCGTCGCCAGATCATAGAGATGGCCATCGAGATCGCCGCCGACCAGGGAGCGATGGCGGTGACGCTGGATGCGGTCGTGGCGCGCCTGCCGTTCAGCAAGGGCGCCTTGCTGCATCACTTTCCGAACAAGCTGGCCCTGCTGGAAGGGGTGATCGACTATCTCGCCACCGAGATGGCGGCCGCGGTGCTGACCGAGGCGGCGCGCGACCCCAATCCCTATGGCCGCAATGCCCGGGCCTATCTGCGGGCGGTCGTCAATGAACCGGCCACGGAGCGGGACGTCAGCATCGGGCGGGCGGCCCTGGCCGCCTGCGCCATAGAGCCCAGCCTGATCCCGCGTTGGCGTGGGGCGATGAAGACCCTGGCCGCCGATGACCCGGAAGACCTGGCAGGCAAGGACGACGCCCTGATGCTGCGGCTGATCGCCGACGGCCTGTGGATGACCGATCTGTTCGGCACGCATGAGGTGTCGCCGGAGCAGAGGAAGGCTCTTCTGTCGCTGCTGACGCCGGGCAGCCTGTTGACGGACGCCTATGGCGAGGCCGCTGAATGAACCCGACGACCTGGCTGGCCCTGCTGGGCGCGATCAGCTTCGA
This sequence comes from Brevundimonas phoenicis, assembly GCF_047237745.1. Taxonomy (NCBI): domain Bacteria; kingdom Pseudomonadati; phylum Pseudomonadota; class Alphaproteobacteria; order Caulobacterales; family Caulobacteraceae; genus Brevundimonas; species Brevundimonas phoenicis. The sequence continues at coordinate 2,991,393 of NZ_JBDFLN010000001.1, read as the reverse complement.
GGTGATGGGGACGACCCTGTTGCAGCAGTCGCAGCAGTTCACCAAGCCCTGGCCGACGGCGGGGCTGGCGGTGTGTTACGGCGTCGCCTTCTACCTGCTGACCCTGGCGCTGAAGCAGATGCCGGTGGGGCTGGCCTACGCCATCTGGAGCGGGCTGGGGGTGGTGCTGATCTCGGTGATCGGCCTGTTCCTGTTCAAGCAGAAGCTGGACGTTCCGGCGATCATCGGCCTGGCGCTGATCCTCGGCGGGGTGGTGGTCATCAACGTCTTCTCCAAGAGCGTGACTCACTGAAAGCCGCGACAGACGGGGATTTGGGGCGTATAGGGCGCGCCCATGAATTCCACGTCGCCCAAGCCTTTCTGGGAAACCAAGACCCTGGCGGAGATGTCTCCGACCGAGTGGGAGAGCCTGTGCGACGGCTGCGGCCTGTGCTGCGTCATCCGGTTCGAGGACGAGGACACGGGCCAGATCATTCCGACGCACGTCCATTGCAAGCTGTTCGACCCGGACCGCTGCACCTGCACCGACTACGCCCAGCGCCAGGCCGAGGTGCCGGACTGCGTGCAGCTGACGCCGGACAACATCGAGCGGCTGAAGTGGATGCCGCTGTCGTGCGCCTATCGCCGGCTGGATGAAGGGCGGACGCTGGCCTGGTGGCACCCGCTGGTCTCCGGCGATCCCGAGACGGTGCACACGGCCGGGGTGTCGGTGCGGCGCCAGACGATTTCGGAACTGGCGTTGAAGGAGCCGGAGGACGCGCTGGACTTCGAAGCGCCGGAATGGATGGGCGAACGGGGCGTCGCTAACGAATAATTCGTTGGAGGCGGGCCAGGGTGGGGGCGAAAATGGCTATTGTCGCGACACAATCGAAATCTGCGGCGGGAGGGCGTGACGCCTTCGATCGGCTGACGGCGATCGCCTGCGCGGCGTTCAGCGCGCCCCACGCCATGATCACCGTGCTGGATGAGGAACGGGCCGTCTTCCTGTCCGGCGTGGGTCTGGACGAGACCAGCATCCCGCGCATGAGCAGCGTCAGCCATACTCTGGCGGGCATGGGCGTCGACGCCGTGGTGGTGGTCGAGGACGCGCTGGAGCATCCGGTCTATCGTGATCACCCCATGGTGGTCGGGGAGCCGCGCGTGCGCTTCTTCCTGGGGGCCACGGTGCGCGGGGCCGACGGCCGCGCGGCGGGCGCCATCGGGGTGATGGACGTCAAGCCGCGTCCGGCGCCGACAGAGACGGAGCTGCGGCTGATCCGCGAGCTGGCCGGGCTGGCGGGCGAGTTGATGGAGCATGCCGAGGCCATGCGCCAGGAGGCGGCGCGGCTGGAGACGCTGCGGCTGGCCGAGGACATGGTCGGGGTCGGGCGCTGGCGCTATGAGGTCGTGACCGGGGCCGTGACCTGGTCGGACGAGATCTACCGTATCCATGCGATCGCGCCGGGCGCCTTCTCGCCCACGCTGGAGGACGTGTTCAGCCACTATCACGAAGACGATCGCGCGGAGATCCAGCGCCTGGTCGAGCGGGCGCTGAAGACGGGCGAGGGCTATACCTTCAAGCTGAGGCTGGTCGGGGCTGACGGGGTCGAGCGCGTCGTGGCGGCCGAGGGCGCCACGGAGAAGGACGCCACCGGCCGGGTGATCGCCATGTTCGGCGTCATGCAGGATGTGACCGAGCGCGAGGGCTTGCTGCGGGCGGCCCAGACCAATGAGCGTCGCTATCGCCTGCTGGCCGAGAACACCGGCGACGTCATCACGCGGGTCAAGATGGACGGGTCGAGCAAATACATCTCGCCGGCGATCCAGCAGCTTCTGGGCTGGACCTTTGAAGAGATGACCGGGCAGTCGACCGACTATGTCCACCCCGAGGACCGGCACCTGGTGCTGGGCGCCATCGGCAAGGCGGTGAAGAGCGGCGAGCCGACCCGTCTGGAGCACCGGGCGGTGCACAAGAACGGCGAGACCGTCTGGGTCGAGTGCACCTTCAAGGCGCTGAGGGACGAGCACGGCCATGTCGACGACGTGGTGGTGGTGATCCGCGACATGACCCAGCGCAAGGCGCTGGAGGCGGAGGTGCTGGAAGCCAAGGAGACCGCCGAGGCGGCGGTTCAGGCCAAGAGCGAATTCCTGGCCAATATGAGCCATGAGCTGCGGACGCCGCTGACCAGCGTGATCGGCTTCTCCGGCCTGTTGCAGGGATCGGAGCATCTGCCGCCGGAAGAGCGCATCTATGTCGAGCGCATCGCCACGGCGTCGGAGGCCCTGCTGGGCGTCATCAACGACATCCTCGACTATTCCAAGCTGGAAGCCGACGCGATCGAGATGGACCCCGAGCCGTTCGACACGCGGGCCCTGGTGGACGGCGCCGCCGCCATCGTCGAGAGCCAGTGTTCGCTCAAGGGGCTGATCCTGCGCGTGGTGGTGGCCGCCGATACGCCCGCGCGCCTGACCGGCGACAAGGGGCGGCTGCGCCAGGTGATGCTGAACTTCCTGTCCAATGCGGTGAAGTTCACGGCGCGGGGCGAGGTGACGCTGACGCTGGACGGGCGGTTCGACGAGAACGGTCTGTGGCGGATGCGTGCGGCGGTCAGCGACACCGGCATCGGCATTCCGGCCGAAAAGGTCGATGAGCTGTTCCACCGCTTCACCCAGGCCGACGCCTCGACGACGCGGGTCTATGGCGGGACGGGGCTGGGGCTGGCGATCTCGCGCCGTCTGGTCGAGCTGATGGACGGGCGGATCGGGGTGGACAGCACGCCGGGGCAGGGCTCGACCTTCTGGTTCGAGGCGCCGTTGGCCGTGGCTGAGGCCGAGGATGAAACGGTCGAGACGCGCCAGGGACAGGCGGCGGACCCTGCGATCCGCGGTCGGGTGCTGATGGCCGACGACGCGGCCGCCAACCGCGAACTGGTCAGCGCCATCCTGCGCAATCTGGGGCTGGAGATCGACGCCGTGGCCGACGGGGCTGAGGCGGTCCACGCCGTGCATTCGGGCGCCTATGACCTGGTGCTGATGGACGTGCACATGCCGGTCATGGACGGGCTGAGGGCCACGCGCGAGATCCGCCGGATGCAGGCGGGCACGGGGCGCCGGACGCCGATCCTGGCCCTGACCGCCAACGTCCAGGCTGAGCAGGTGGCGCGCTGCCTGGAGGCGGGCATGGACGGCCATCTGGCCAAGCCGATCCAGATCGCCGAACTGGCCGCCGCCTTGACGCGGTGGCTGACGGGCGACGGGCCGACCGCGATGGCGGGCTAGGCGAAGGCCATCTCGTCCCGGCTATCGCAGCCGGGGGCGCCGATCCCTGTAAATTCCCGGCTTTTCGACGTTCTGGAGGCTGGTTGTCAGCCTGAGGACGCTGGTGCGCTATGGTTCGGTCATGGCGGGAAAAGGGGACGAGACGGGGCGGGCGGCGGCGGTCGCGCAGTGGCTGGACGGGGCGCTGGGGCGGCTGATGCAGCTGACCGATGAAGCGATCGCCGTGGTGGCCGCCGCAGAACCTCCGTCCGACGTGGCCGAGGCCGAGAAGCGGGGGCGCGCCATCGGCGTGCTGGCCCGCACGGCCAAGGCGGTGGCGGCGCTGGCGGCCTCGCCCCCTCGAAAGCCTCGCGACCCTGAAGAGGACGGAATGGGCGAAGACGATCGTGACATCACCGATGACGAAGAACGGGCCGTGCGGGCAGAGCTGCAGTCTCGTCTCGATCATCTTCTCGGGGTCGCAGAGCGCAAGGGATTTGGCGCAGCAGCGGCTGGAACAGGCGACGCGCGAGGAACTGCTGCGGCTGCTGAAGGCGACGCCGAGGTTGAACGAGGATCAGGTCTGGCCGCCGCCTGATACGGATTGGCGCACCTGGGTGCTGCTGGGCGGGCGCGGGTCGGGCAAGACCTTCGCGGGCGGGTTCTGGATGAATGAGCTGGCCAAGGCGAAGGATCGCACCTTCGCCCTGGTGGGTCCGGCGCTGCACGACGTGCGCGAGGTGATGGTCGAGGGGCCGTCGGGGCTGAAGGCGCAGGCGCCGGGCGACAACCGGCCGCGCTGGGAGGCGGGGCGGCGCAGGCTGGTCTGGCCCTCGGGCGCGGCGGCCTATGCGTTTTCGGCGGAAGACCCGGACAGCCTGCGCGGGCCGCAGTTTCATGCGGCCTGGGCGGATGAATTCTGCGCCTGGAGGCATATCGAGGCGACGCTGTCGAACCTGAGGTTCGGGCTGCGGCTGGGGGCGGATCCCCAGCTGGCGATCACGACGACGCCGCGTCCGATTCCGGCGCTGAGGCGACTGCTGGCCGAGCCGGGGGTGGTGAAGGCGCGGCTGGCGACCAAGGACAATGCGGCCCATCTGGCGCCGGGGTTTCTGGGGCATCTGCAGGCGCTCTACGCCGGGACGCGGCTGGAGGCGCAGGAGATGGAGGGGCTGGTGGTCGAGGCCGACGGCGCCCTGTTCCGGGCCGAGGATCTGGCGCGGGCGCGGGGCAACCGGCCGGCGAAGTTCGAGCGGGTGGTGGTGGCGGTCGATCCGCCCGCCAGCGCCCACGGCGACGCCTGTGGGATCGTGGCGGCGGGGCGCAGGGATAGGACGGGCTATGTGCTGGCGGATCGCTCGGCGCGGGGGCTGTCGCCTGCGGGCTGGGCGCGGCGCGTGGCCGAGACGGCGCGGGAGTTCGAGGCCGACCTGGTGCTGGCCGAGGCCAATCAGGGCGGGGAGATGGTGCGGACCCTACTGGGGCAGGCGGATTGTCCGGCGCAGGTGAGGCTGGTGCACGCCAGCCGGAGCAAGAAGGCGCGGGCTGAGCCAGTGGCGGCCTTGTATGAGCAGGGGCGGGTGGTCCACTGCGGCGCGTTTCCGGCGCTGGAGGAAGAGATGATGGCGCTGGGGGGCGAGGCGCCGGGGGGCAGGAGCCCGGACCGGGCGGACGCCCTGGTCTGGGCGCTGACGCACCTGCTGCTGGCCGGGAAGACGCAGCCGAGATTGCGGGCGCTTTAGCGGGTTTCCTTCTCCCCTTGAGGGAGAAGGTGGACGGCGAAGCCGGACGGGTGAGGGGGCGGGGAAGCAGATTGGCGGCTTTCGGGCGGACCTCGCGTCGACACCCCTCATCCAACCCTGACGGGCCACCTTCTCCCACAAGGGGAGAAGGGTAAGAGATCATGGAGAACCATATGGATTGGCGACGACCCTTCGGTCGGCGGCGCATGGCTGCGCCTGGGATCAAGGACAGCCGCACGGGGCCGCTGATCGCCCTGACTTTGGCTGGCCGTCCCCGGTGGACGCCGCGCGACTACGCCCATCTGGCGGACGAGGGCTTCGGCAAGAACGCCGTGGCCTATCGCTGTGTGCGGATGATCGCGGAGGCGGCGGCCTCGACGCCGTTGATGGTGATGGTCGGGGGCGTGCGGAGCGCGGAGCATCCGCTGGCGAGGCTGATCGACAAGCCCAATCCCGAGCAGTCGGGCGGGGAGTTGATGGAGGCGCTGTACGGCGCGCTGCAGACGGCGGGCAACGCCTATGTCGAGGCGACCGGAGACGCCGATGGCGACGGGGCGCCGGACGAGCTGTGGGCGCTGAGGCCAGACCGGGTGAAGGTCGTCCCCGGACAGGCGGGCTGGCCGGAAGCCTATGAGTATGCGGTCGGCGGGCGGTCGGTGCGGATCGCGCGGCATGGCGACGGCTGGTCGCCGGTCATGCATCTGAAGCTGTTTCACCCGACGGACGATCATTACGGGTTTTCGCCGCTGGAAGCGGCGGCCTTCGCCATCGACGTGCACAATGCGTCGGGGGCCTGGAACAAGGCGCTGCTGGACAATGCGGCGCGGCCGTCGGGGGCGCTGGTCTATGGCGCGAAGGACGGGGAGCGGCTGACGGCGGATCAGTTCGAGGCGCTGAAGTCGGAGCTGGGCGAGGCTCATGCCGGGGCGCGGAACGCCGGGCGGCCGTTGTTGCTGGAAGGCGGGTTGGACTGGAAGCCGATGAGCCTGACGCCGCACGACATGGACTTCATCGCCGGCAAACACGCGGCGGCCCGGGAGATCGCCCTGGCGTTCGGGGTGCCGCCGCAACTGCTGGGGATTCCGGGGGATGCGACCTACGCCAACTATCGCGAGGCGAACGCGGCCTTCTGGCGAGGGACTGTAATCCCGCTGGTGAGGAAGGCGGCGGGGGCGATGACGGGGTGGCTGGGGAGCCGCTTCGTTGATTGCCGGATCGAGCCGGATCTGGATGCGGTTCCGGCGTTGCAGGTCGAACGGGACGCGCTGTGGGCGCGGCTGAATGCGGCGAGCTTCCTGACCGACGAGGAACGGCGTCGGATGGCGGGGGTGGAGGCGTGATGGAGGCGATGAAGAAGATGCCCGTCGCCCTGATCGCGGCCTTGTTGGTGCAGACCATCGGGGGCCTGGTGTGGGCGGGCGGGGCGGCTGCGCGGATCGCGACGCTGGAACAGCGCGTGGGCGAGCAGAGACTGGTCGCCGAGCGGCTGGCGCGGCTGGAGGCGCAGGGCGAGGCGACGCGCGCAGCCGTCGAGCGGATCGAGCGGCGCTTGGAGGAGAAGTGATGGCGGATGGAATTCTCCTTCCCCTTCATGGGGAGGGTGTCGGCGCAGCCGACGGGTGGGGAGGGCGCGGCGATGCAGGCTCGGCGTTTGAATAGTCTGGCAGGCCCCACCCGACTTCGCCCTGCGGGCTCAGCCACCCTCCCCATGAAGGGGAGGGAGAAGGGGGCGTTGCTGATTTGCGGCTACGCCTCGCTGTGGGGCGTCGCGGACCTGAACGGGGACGTGACGGCGCGCGGGGTGTTTGCGGACAGTCTGGGCAAGACCGGCGCGGGCGGGGTGCGGATGCTGCATCAGCATGAGAGCCGCGCTGTGGTCGGCGTCTGGGACCGGGTGGTCGAGGACGAGCGCGGCCTGTGGGTCGAGGGGCGGATCGAAGACTGGTCGGCCGAGGCTCGCTATGCGGCCGCCCTGACGCGAGCCGGGGCGCTGGACGGGTTGTCGATCGGCTTTCGGGCGATGAAGGCGCGGCGCGAGGGGCGCTTAAGGGTGCTGAGCGCGGTCGAGCTGTGGGAGGTGTCGCTGGTGACGTTTCCGATGCTGCCGGGGGCGCGGTTCGGGGTGCGGGGGCCTGACGCCTGACGGCCTATCGGTCGGCCAGATGGGCGGCGCTGCGCTCGGCGGCCTGGGGCGGTGAGCAGGCCTCGGTGTCGATGGTCAGGTCGGCGGGCGGCATGGCGGCCAGGCTGGCGTCGAAGTCGGCGCGGAGGCGGCGCAGCAGATCGACCGACTGGAGCTTGCCGAAGGCGGCGCGGCTGGGCTGGACGATCCGGCGTTCCTGTTCCTCGGGCGAGACGGTCAGGGCGATGAAGGTGACGACGCCGCCGAACGGTTCGACGGCCGCCTGGACGCGCGCGGGGAAACCGGGGTCCACCGTGGCCTCGGGCGCGAAGGTGAAGATGAGCGAGCGCCCGGCGCGGGCCGCCTCGGCGAAGGTCTGGAGCCAGAAGGCTTCGCGCAGGCGGATGAAGGGCTCGGAGCCGAAGTCGAACACGGCGCCGACGGCGTCGACGACGAAGTGGTTGTGGAACAGCGGCAGGCCGGTCAGGCGCGCCAGTTCGCGGCCGACGGTCAGCTTGCCCGCGCCGACGGGGCCGTAGAGGAAGACGATCCGCATGGTTCAGAGCTTGGGCGAGGCGAGGGGACGGTCGTCGCGGCGGCCGTGCAGGCCGGGCGTTTCCTGGCGGTAGCCGCGCAGGGCGATGGCGCAGGTTTCGGGCGTCTGGCGGGCGGCGACGGCGGGCGTCCGGCCTCGGTCGTAGGCCGCGCGGAGGGCGCGTCGTTCGGCCTGATCGGCGGCCGGGGCGTGGCGGCGGAGATGGGCCGAGAAAGCCTGATCGCCGGCGCCGTCGCGATTGAGGTGCTCGCAGGCGCCGAGGGTCTCGAACATCCGCAGATTGATCGAGGTGTAGGCCGAAAGGCGGCCCTGGTCCGGCGAGAGGCGCGGCGCTTCTGACGGCGAGGCGGCGGAGAGGCGTTGCGCCGAAGCGTCATGCGCCGTGCATGACATGAGCCCAGCCGCAGACACGGCGGCGACGGCGATCTTGAACATTGATCCATCCCTTGATCCGAGGACGGCGTAGCACGGTTTCCCGGATGCACGAAGGATCGCACCCGTTCCGGGCCTGGCCCGGTTGACGGCGCGCCGCAGGACGGTCGCGCATTTTTCTGGAGAGACCATGAAAGAGATCAAGACCGTCTCGGGCACGCCCGAGGCGCGCGCCGCCATGCATGAGATGATGGCCGCGTTCGAGGCGTTCAAAGGGGCCAATGACGCCCGTCTGGACGAGATCGAGAAGAAGGCCTCGGCTGATGCGCTGCTGGAGGAGAAGGTGGCGCGCATCGATCAGGCTGTGGCCAGCGCGCAGGCGCGCATGGACCGGGTGTTGAGCGAGAGCCGTCGCCCCATTCTCAGTGGTTCGGGGCTGGGCGCCGAGCCGCCCGCCGTCGTGGCGGCGCCGGAGGCGAAGGCGGCGTGGGACGGCTATATGAAGTCGGGCGCCTCGCACGGGTTGGAGCTGAAGGCGGGGCTGTCGTCGGCGTCGAACTCGGCCGGCTATGTCGTGCCGCCGGAGACGGAGCGCGCCATCGAGCGGCGCCTGATGGCCGGGTCGCCGATGCGCGAGATCGCCACGGTGCGCACGGTCGGCTCGGGCGTGTTTAGGAAGCCGGTGTCGACGGCGGGTGTTCAGGCGGGCTGGGTCGCCGAGACGGCGGCCAGGCCCGAGACGGACCCGGCGACCCTGGCGCTGCTGGAGTTCTCTTCGGCCGATCTCTACGCCTGTCCGGCGGCGACGCAGAGCCTGCTGGACGACGCCCTGATCGACCTGGACGAATGGCTGGCGGCCGAGGTCGAGGACGCCTTCGCGGCGCAGGAGACGGCGGCCTTCGTCAGCGGCGACGGCTTGAACAAGCCCAAGGGCTTCCTGGCCTATGCCACGGCGGCCGAGGGGACGCAGACCTGGGGCCAGATCGGCACGGTGGCCTCGGGCGCGGCGGGCGCCTTCGCCAGCGCCAGCCCGGTCGATAAGCTGATCGACCTGATCTATGCGCCCAAGGCCCAGTATCGGCCGAACGGGCGTTTCGTGATGAACCGCCGCACGGTCTCGGCGGTGCGCAAGTTCAAGGATGCGGACGGGAACTATGTCTGGTCGCCGGCGACGCGGCCGGGCGAGACGGCGAGCCTGCTCGGCTATCCGGTCACCGAGATCGAGACCATGCCGGATGTGGCGGCCAACAGTCTGTCGATCGCGTTCGGCGACTTTGCGCGCGGCTATCTGATCGTGGATCGGGCGGGGGTGCGGGTGTTGCGCGATCCCTATTCGGCCAAGCCCTATGTGCTGTTCTACACGACCAAGCGTGTCGGCGGCGGGGTGCAGAACTTCGACGCGATCAAGCTGATGAAGTTCGCGGCCTCGTAAGGGCGGCGGCGAACGAGAGCCCTCTCCCCTTGTGGGAGAGGGAGGGGCCCGCCGCGTGAGCGGTGGGAGGATGAGGGGTTTCGCGGGCGCAAGACCCCTCATCCGTCCGCCTTCGGCGGCCACCTTCTCCCACAAGGGGAGAAGGAAGCAGAACAGATATGGAGATTTGAATGACCGCACCCGTGAGCCTCACGGAGGCGAAGCTGTTCCTGCGCGTCGAGCATGCGGCGGAGGATGGGCTGATCCAGACCCTGATCGACGCCGCCAGGGCGCGGGTGGAGGGGGAAGTCGGGTTGAGCCTGACCTCGACCTCTGCGGCGCCGCTGAGGCTGGCGGTGATGATGCTGGTGATGCGCGCCTATGAGCGCGGCGACGGCGAGATGAGCGCGGCGCCGGTCGAGGGGTGGATCGCCCCCTATCGCGTGGTGCGGTTGTGAGCGCGGGGGCGATGAAGGTGGTGGCGTCGCTAGTGCGGCCGGTGGCGGCGCAGACGCCCTATGGCGGGCAGGTCGTCAGCTATGAGGCGATGGGGTCGCTGTGGCTGGCCCTGGGGGCGCGCAGGCGACGCGAGCGGACGGACGCGGGCGTGACGCGCGGCGTCGAGACGCTGAGCGCCACGGGGCGGGCCGATCCGAGGCTGGCCGAGGGGCTGGTGGTGCGCTTCGGCGGGGCGGACTGGGGCGTGGTCGGGATCGAGGCCGATCCGAAGGCGGCGGGCCGGGTGCGGCTGGACCTGGAGCGGGCGCGATGAGGGATCATGAAGGGGCGCTGGTGAAGGCGCTGATCGCGCATCTGGGTGGCGATGGGGCGTTGCAGGCGCTGTTGGGCGATCCGGTGCGGGTCTGGGATGAGGCGCCGCAGGGGGCCGGGCTTCCGCATCTGGTGATCGGGCGGTGTGAGAGCCGACCGCTGAACGCCGACGGCGGAGGGGTGGAGCAGCGGCTGACCCTGACCTGCGCCAGTCGGTTCAGGGGGCTGGAGGAGGCGCGGGCCGTGGCGGCGGCGGTGCGGGCGCGGGTCGCCGATGCGGTGCTGGAGGCGGACGGGGTGAGGGCGGTGAGTCTGGCGGTGACGTTCACGGACCTGTTCCGCAGCCCGGATCTGAAGCGGGCGTGGGCGGTGATGCGGCTGCGGGCGGTGACGGAAGAAGTCTGAACCCTCTCCCGGCGGGAGAGGGCTTGAGCCTCCGGGAGCGAAGCGATCGGCAAGGCGAAAGGGTGAGGGGCTGACGTTGCAGTCGGCGCCAGCCGTGGCGCGGCGGCTTTCAGCCGACGGCGACCGCGAACCCTCATCCGGCCCTTCGGGCCACCTTCTCCCATCGGGAGAAGGAAACTGTGAAACGGGGAACATCATGGCGGCGCAACGGGGCAAGGACATCCTGCTGAAGATCGAGGGCGCGGCCGGCGCCTTCACCACGGTGGCGGGGCTGAGGGCGAGGACGATCTCGCTGAACGCCAAAACGGTGGACGCGACCGACAGCGACAGCGCCGGGCGGTGGCGCGAACTGCTGGCGGGGGCGGGCGTGAAGTCGGCGGCGGTGTCGGGGCAGGGGATATTCCGCGATGCGGCGTCCGACGCCCTGATCCGCGAGGCCTTCTTTGAGCAGGCGGCGAAGACGTGGCGGCTGATCGTGCCGGATTTCGGCGTGCTGGAGGGGCCGTTTCTGGTCGCGGCGCTGGAATACGCCGGCGAGCATGAGGGCGAGGCCAGTTTTGCGCTGAACCTGGCCAGCGCGGGCGAAGTGACGTTCTCGGCGCTGTGATGATCAACGGCGTGCGGGGCGAGGTTGCGGCGAGGCTGGCGGGGGCGGAGCGGAAGCTGTGCCTGACGCTGGGCGCCTTGGCCGAGATCGAGACGGGGCTGGGCGTCGCCGGGATGGCGGCGCTGGCCGAGCGGATGAAGGCGCTGTCGGCGCGCGATCTGATGGTGGTGCTGGCGGCGCTGTTGCGCGGCGGGGGCGAGGTTGCGCTGGCGGAGGGGCTGGCGAGCGCGCCGGTCGATCCGCGCGAGGCGGCGGAGGCGGTGGCGAAGGCCTTTGCGGCGGCGGCGTGAGGACTCCGTGGGGAGAAATGATGCAGGCGGCGGCGCGGTTGGGCGTGGGGCCGGAGGGCTTCTGGCGGCTGTCGCTCAAGGAGTGGCGGATGCTGACGGCGGGGCCGGCGCAGGCGGCGCCGCTGGGACGGGGCGAACTGGAGCGGATGCAGGAGATGTGGCCGGATGACTGACAGTTTCAGGCCGGACGGGATCGACGCCGTGCCGGTGAAGGCGGCGGAGGCCGCAGCGGCGCTGGAGGCGCTGAAGGAGCCGGCGGAGCGGGCGGCGGCCTCGATCGAGGACGCCTTCGGGCGCGCGGGGGCCAGCCTGACGCGGTCGCTGACGCGGGCGGCGGCGGATGGGGAGGTGACGCTGGCCGAACTGGCGCGGGCGGTGCTGAATGCGGTCAATGCGGCGGCGGGCGCGCGCGGCGGCGGACTGTCGGGGGCGATTGCGGCGGCGCTGGGCGGCTTCGGCGGGGCGCGGGCGGACGGCGGGCCGGTGCTGGGCGGCGGGGCCTATCTGGTCGGCGAGCGCGGGCCGGAGGTGTTCCGTCCGGCGGGCGCGGGGACGATCGAGCCGATGGGCGGTCACTCTGGTTCGGGGGCCGGGGTGACGGTGAACGTCACGGTGGATGGAGGGGCCGAAGGGCTGCTGCGCTCGGAGACGCAGATCGCCCGGATGCTGGCGCGGGCGGCGGCCCTGGGCGCGCGTTGAACAGGACGTGCTCAAGCAGCGAGGCGCCGTGTGTCGAGCGGTAGTGCAACAAAAAAGGGCGCTCCGAAGAGCGCCCTTAGAACTTATTCGCCCTTGGGGTTCGGGCCGTATTTGTTGTCGCCGGGCTGGCTGTCGGAGATGCCGATCCAGAGCCAGAAGCCGATAGCGACCAGCCAGGTCAGGCTGAGGATGCCCAGCGCCGGGCCGAAGGTGCTGAGGATGACGGCGGGATCCTCGTTTTCCAGCGCCTGGGCGTTCATGAAGGCCGAAACGCCGATCGACATGAAGGCGAAGACCCAGCCGCCGATCATGACGACGTAGGGGATGGCGATAATCCAACCCGCCTTGCCCATGTCGTGCAGGCGCTTCACGCCGATGGCGAGGTGCGGCCACAGCAGGGCGAGGCCCAGCAGGTTCAGGAACGGGATGAAGTTCAGGATCAAGCCGACGCCGAACAGGATCAGCCAGCTGATCCAGAAATGCTGACGACGCAGGCGGCCGTGGAACGAGAACATGGCCGTGGCGAAGTCATAGGCGCCGAGCGGAGCGCCGCCCGTCGATGAGGCGGCGGCTTGGCCGAAGGCGGCGGCGGGGGCGGTGGAGGCCAGGATCATGACCTGGGTCGCCTCCATGCCTTCCGGCACGAAGTCGACACGGGCGCCGACGGCGACGGTTCCGCCAGCCTGGATGTCCGTGCGGGTGAAGCCGTAGCGGATGCTGTCGTCGCCGCTGATCAGGCCCGTGCCCGAGACGTCGTCATAGCTGAGAATTTCGCCGCGCACGCGGATCTCCTGTCGTTGAACGGCTTCGCCGTGGTGTGGCGAAAGCATGGCTGACGCGGGCGGCGCGGACAACCCGAAGTCTGACGTTAGGCGAAGTTTTTCGCGAGACGTTCGCAAACTGTCCCGCGACGGGACGCAATCCACATCAAACTAGCGAGGACGCATGGCCTTTCATGAGGTGCGCCTGCCCGCGCGGCTGGCGTTCGGCTCGACCGGCGGGGTCGAGCGCAGGACGGAGATCACGACGCTCGCCTCGGGGTTCGAGCGGCGCTCGACGCCCTGGGCGGACGGGCGCAGGCGGTATCTGATCGGGGCGGGTCTGCGGTCGCTGGACGACATGGCGGCGCTGACGGCGTTTTTCGAGGCGCGGCGCGGGCGGCTGCACGGGTTCCGGTTTCGCGACTTCGCGGACTTCAGGAGCGGGGCGCCGGGGGCGGCCGTGACGCCGCTGGATCAGGCGATCGGGACTGGAGACGGGCAGGCGCGCGTCTTTCAACTGAGCAAGGCCTATGGGGATCACCGGCGGGTCATCGCCAAGCCGGTGGAGGGATCGGTGCGGGTGGCTGTGGCGGGCGTGGAGACGGCGGCTTTCAATCTGGATGCGGTCACGGGGCGGGTGACGCTGGCGACGGCGCCGCTGCAGGGCGCCGCGGTGACGGCGGGGTTCGCCTTCGACGTGCCGGTGCGGTTCGACGCGGACCGGATGGAGGTGAGGCTGGAGAGCTTCGGCACCGGGCGGATGGTCGCCATGCCACTGATCGAAGTGCGGGTCTGAGCCATGCGGAATGTTCCCGATGAACTGGCCGCCCGCATCGAGAGCGGGGCGGCGACGCTGTGCCATGTCTGGCTGCTGAGGCGAGCGGACGAGCGGGCGATGGGCTTCACAGACCATGACCGCGATCTGGATGTCGAAGGGGTCACGTGCCGGGCGGCCAGCGGCTGGACCGGCGGGGCGGGCGAAGGCGAGGTCGGTCTGGCGGCTGGGGCGCTGTCGGCTTCGGGCGGGCTGGATGACGCGGCGATCACCGAAGAGGACATAGCGGCGGGGCGGTATGACGCCGCAGAGGTCGAGCTGTGGCGCGTGGACTGGATGCGGCCGGACCTGAAGGTGCGGCTGTGGAAGGGGAGGCTGGCCCGGATACGGCGCGAGGAGGGGCGGTTCATCGCCGATCTGGACGGGCCGATGGCGGCGCTGGAGCGGGTGGTCGGGCGGACCTATGGCCGGGGCTGCGACGCGGTGCTGGGCGATGGGCGCTGCGGGCTGGAGGCGGCGGCCATCGCGGGGCGCAGCTGCGACAAGCGGTGGGCGACCTGCGTTGGCGTGTTCGGCAATGGGGTCAACTTTCAAGGGTTTCCGGATGTGCCGGGCGAGGACTTCCTGACCGCGCGACCGGTCGCGGGGCGCAATGACGGCGGGAGCCGCAGGCGATGAGGAAGGGCGCTGATCTCTCCCTCCCCATTTTGGGGAGGGTGGCTGAGGCGGAGCCGAAGTCGGGTGGGGGCGGCGGGGCTGTTCAAGCGCCGCGCCCTGATCAGCAAGCCCTCCCCACCCGGTCGCTGCGCGACCACCCTCCCCATGAAGGGGAGGGAGAGGCGTGGCGCGCGCGCGCGCGGGTCGTGGCGGCGGCGCGGGGTTGGCTGGGCACGCCGTATCGGCATCAGTGCAGCCTGAAGGGCGAGGGGGCGGACTGCCTGGGCCTGGTGCGCGGGGTCTGGCGCGAGGTGATGGGCGAGGAGCCGCAGGCGCCGCCGCCCTATCGCCCTGACTGGGCCGAGGTCGGGGGCGAGGAGGCGCTGTGGGCGGCGGCGCGGCGCTGGCTGGTGGAGATATCGCCGGAGCGGGCGGGGCTGGGCGACGTGCTGCTGTTCCGCATGACGGCGGGCGCGCCGGCCAAACACTGCGCGGTGTTGAGCGCGGTTGAAGGACCGGAGCGACGGATGATCCACGCCTATTGGGGGCGCTCGGTCGTCGAAAGCTGGATGGGGCCGTGGTGGCGACGGCGGCTGGTTGCGGCCTTTCGCTGGCCTGAACCCTTGGCGGCAATTTGAAGGAGTAGACGATGGCGCAGGTGCTGCTGGGCGGCCTTGGGGGCATGGCGGGCGTCAGCAGCCTGGGCCTGTTGGCCGGGGGGCTGCTGGGGCGGGCGCTGGACGACAAGCTGGTCGCTGGATTGTCGCCCGCGCGGCAGGTCGGGCCGAGGCTGGAGGGGCTGAAGCTGCAATCCTCGGCCGAGGGGGCGCCGATGGCCTGCGTCTTCGGGCGGGCGCGGGTGGTCGGGCAGGTGATCTGGGCCGCGCGGTTTCTGGAGCGCAAGGAGAAGCGGTCGGGCGGCAAGGCGGGCAAGACGGTCGATTACGCCTATTCCCTGAGCTTCGCCGTGGCCCTGTGCGAGGGCGAGATCGACGGGGTGGGACGTATCTGGGCCGACGGCCAGCCGATGGATATGGCGGGCGTGACCATGCGCCTGCATCGCGGGACCGAGGATCAGACGCCGGATCCGTTGATCGAGGCGGTAGAGGGGCGGGCGCCCGCTTATCGCGGTACAGCCTATGTGGTGTTCGAGGATCTGCCGCTGGACGCCTGGGGCGACCGGCCGCCGCAACTGGCGTTCGAGGTGTTCCGGCGGCCGCAGGGGGCGGCGCCGCAGCTGGAAGACCGGCTTGAGGGCGTTTGCCTGATCCCCGGCGCAGGGGAGTTCTGCCTGGCGACCGAGCCGGTGATGCGGCGCGAAGGGCTGGCGAAATCCACGCCGGAGAACGTGCATTTGACGGCGGGTCAGACCGACCTGGAGGCCTCGCTGGATCAACTGACGGCCCAGGCGCCGAGGTTGAAGCGGGTCAGTCTGGTGGTCGGCTGGTTCGGCGACGACATACGCATGAGCCATTGCCGCATCCGGCCGGGGGTGGAGCGGCGTCAGAAGCCGACCGAGCCGCTGGTCTGGCGCGTGGCCGGGGTCGAGCGGGCGGACGCGCATCTGATCTCTCAGGTCGAGGATGGTCCGGCCTATGGCGGCACGCCCTCGGACGACAGCGTGCGGCAGGCGATCCGGGCGCTGAAGGCGCGCGGGCTGGAGGTGACGCTGTATCCCTTCGTCTTCATGGACTGCCCCGGCTATCCGTGGCGGGGGCGGATCACGGGGACGGACGGGGCGGGGGCGACGGCCGAGGTCGCGGCCCTGTTCGGGACGGCGGGCGGCTGGGGCTTGCGGCGGCTGGCGCTGCACTACGCCCGTATCGCGGCGGATGAGGGGGCGGACGGCCTGCTGATCGGCTCGGAGATGCGAGGGCTGACCTGGACGCGCGATGCGGGCGGGGGCTTTCCGGCGGTGGCGCAGTTCCGGGCGCTGGCGGCGGAGTGTCGGGCGGTGGTCGGGGCGCGGGTCAAGCTGAGCTACGCCGCCGACTGGTCGGAGTATTTCGGCTGGCAGAGGGAGGGAGAGGCAAGGTTTCACCTCGATCCGCTGTGGGCGGACCCGAACATCGATTACGTCGGCATCGACTGGTATCCGCCGATGGGCGACTGGCGCGCGGGCGCCGGCGGGCGGGACGCTGAAGATTTCAAGGGGCCGTCGGACCCGGCCTATCTGGCGGCGCAGGTGGCGGGCGGCGAGGGGTATGACTGGTTCTACGCCAGCGCGGCGGATCGGGCGGCGCAGACGCGGACGCCGATCGAGGATGGCGCGCACGGCGAGGACTGGATCTGGCGCTACAAGGATATTAAGGGCTGGTGGTCGAACGCGCACCATGAGCGCGTGGGCGGCGTGCGGCAGGCGTCGCCGACGGCCTGGGTTCCGGGGATGAAGCCGATCCGGCTGACCGAGTTCGGCTGTGCGGCGGTGGATCGCGGGGGCAATACGCCGAACCTGTTCCAGGATCCCAAGAGCAGCGAGAACGCCCTGCCGCCGCACTCGACCGGAGCGCGCGATGACCGGATGCAGCGGCGGCTGATCGAGGCGGTGCTGGGGCATTATGCGCAGCCGATGAACAATCCGATCTCGGGCGTCTATGGCGGGCCGATGCTGCAGGGTGCGGACGTCTGGTGCTGGGACGCGCGGCCTTATCCGGCCTTTCCGGTGCTGGGTGAAGTGTGGGCGGACGCGGGCGCCTGGCGCACGGGGCACTGGCTGAACGGGCGGATGGGCGGCGATGCGCGCGGGCTGATCGAGGCGATCCTGAAGCGCGGCGGGCTGAGCGAGACGGACTTTACGGTCGGGGCGGTGGACGGCGGGGTGACGGGCTATGTCATCGACCGGCCGATGGCGACGAAGGATGCGCTCGCGCCGCTGGTGCAGGCGCTGGGGGCGACGACGGCCGAGCGGGATGGTCGGGTGGCCGTGCTGGGCGAGACGGCGCTGGAGATGACGCTGCATCAGGCGGCGCTGGCCCTGCCCGACAAGGGCGGGAGCGCGGCGGCGGATCGGCGGCTGACGCCCCGGCCGGGTGTGGCGCGGCTGCGCTTCATTGATGAGGCGGCGGATTATCAGTTGGGCGCGGTGACGGTGCGCGGCGACGGCGAGGGCGGCGGCGTGGACGCGGCCTTGTCCGCCGTGGTCGGGGCCGGGCTGGCGACGGCGGCGGCGCAGCGGCTGTTGGCGGGCGAGGCGGTGGAGCGGCTGACGCTGAAGCTGGGGCCGCTGGAGGCGCTGAGGCTGGAGCCGGGCGATGTGACGGCGGTGGAGGGGCGTGCGGGCGACTGGCGCGTCGAGCGGCTGGACTGGGATGAGACGCCCAGGGCGGTGCTGGCGCCGGTTGTCGAGGTCGCTGTCGTGGACGCGCCCGAGGATTGGCGCGGAGACGGCGGCGGGGCGGGAACGCCGGGGGCGCCGTTCCTGATGCTGTTGGACCTGCCGCCTCTGCCGGGCGAGGAGGCGGACGGGCGGCCGGTGGTCGCGGCCGCCGCCGAACCGTGGACGCCGATGGCCCTGCATGGCGGGGCCTCAGTCGACAGTCTGACGCCGAGGGCCGTGGTGGAGACGCCCGCGACGGTGGGGACGCTGACGGCGGGCTTGCGGCCCGGCGTGGTCGGGCGCTGGGACGAGACGGGCGTGCTGAGCGTGCGGATCGAGGGGCAGGCGCCGCAGAGCCGGGCGGCCGAGGCGGTGCTGTCGGGCGCCAATCTGCTGGCGGTGCGCAGTGCGGACGGGTGGGAGCTGGTTCAGTTCCGCCGGGCCGAACTGGTCGGCGGCGGTGTGTGGCGGTTGAGCGGCCTGTTGCGCGGACAGCAGGGGACGGAAGAGGCGGCCGCGCGCGGGGCGGAACCGGGGGCGCTGGTCGTGGTGCTGGAGCGCGGCATGGCGCGGGCTGAGGTGGATGCGGTCGAGCGCGGATTGCCGCGGATCTGGCGGGCGGGGCCTGTGGGTTCGCCGCCGGGCGGGGCGGGGACGACGGAGGTCGGCTTCGTCTGGATCAACCGGAATTCGGCGCCGTGGCGACCGGCGCATCTGAAGGCGAGCCCAGAGGGCGGCGGATGGCGGTTGAACTGGTTGCCGCGCGTGCGTCTGAACGGCGACGGCTGGGAGGGGGAGCCGTTCGAGGTCGATCCGAAACGGTTTCGGGTGCGGGTGCTGGATGGCGCCGCCGTGCGCCGGGTTTGGGAGGTCGAGGGGCTGGCGGCCGTTTATGGGGCGGTTGAGGTTGAGGCGGACTTTCCCAGCGGCGTCGGGGCGGGCGTCCGGGTTGCTGTGGCTCAGTGGGGCGAAGGGTATGGCTGGGGGACTGAGGCGGTGTTGGGGTTGTGAGATACAAGGCCCTCTCCCGCCGGGAGAGGGTGTTGCAACATGAGGAAACCATCCTCGCCCCTTTCGGCGGGCGGGCGCATGGCTTAACTGACGCTCTGGTCCGTATTGATCCGAGTGGAGCGAAAATTGGCTGGCGATCCCTATCAGGAACTGGGCGTTTCCAAGGGCGCGAGCGCGGACGAGATCAAGAAGGCGTTCCGCAAGCTGGCCAAGGAACTGCACCCCGACAAGAATCCCGGCGACAAGGCCGCCGAGGAACGGTTCAAGCGCATCACCGCCGCCTTCGACCTGCTGGGCGACGCCGAGAAGCGCGCCAAATATGATCGCGGCGAGATCGACGCCGACGGACGAGAGCAGTTTCGCGGCTTCGGCGGCGCAGGGCAGGGCGGACGGCCTGGCGGCGGCGGTTTCGGGGGCTTCGGCTTCGGCGGGCGCGGCGAGGGCGGTCCCGGCGGCCGGGCCAGCTTCGACGACATCGATCTGGAAGAGATTTTCGGCGCTTTCGGCGGCGGCGGGCGTGGGGCCGGGCGCGGCTTCGGCGGCGGGCGCGGTCAGGACGTGCGGGCTACCCTCGACATCAGCCTTGAGGACGCCATCGCCGGGACGACGCGGCGCATCCAGTTCTCGGATGGGCGGATGCTGGATGTGGCCATTCCCAAGGGCGCTTCCGAAGGCCAGGTGATCCGGTTGAAGGGGCAGGGCGCACCGGGGCGGGGCGGTCAGGCGGGCGACGCCCTGATCGAACTGCGCATCCAGCCGCACCCGGTGTTCAAGCGCGACGGGGCGGACCTGACGATGGATCTGCCGGTGTCGGTCCCCGACGCGGTGCTGGGCGGGAAGATCCAGGTGCCGACGCCCGAGGGCGCGGTGATGATGACCATCCCCAAGGGCTCGAACTCGGGCAAGGTGTTGCGGCTGAAGGGGCGCGGCGCCTATGCGAACGGCAAGCGCGGCGATCTGCTGGCGAAGCTGGTGGTGACGCTGCCGGAGACGCCGGACGACGAACTGGTCCGGTTTGCGGCCGAATGGCGTGAACGCCGGCCCTATAAGCCCGGCCGCTGACGGCTTAAGGGCTTAGCTTACTTCTTCTCCTCCCCGAGACTGTAGAGACCGTCATGACGTCCAAGCCCGCCGCCAAGCCCGCTCGCCCCTGGTTCTCGGCCGGGCCGACGGCCAAGCGTCCGGGCTGGTCGTTGGCGGGGCTGCCGACCAATCTGATGGGGCGGGGCATCCGCGCGCCGGAAGTGGCCGAGCGGTTTGCGCATGGGCTGAAGCTGACGCGCGAAGTGCTGAGCCCGCCGGACGACTATGTGCTGCTCTATACGCCCGGCTCGGACACCGGGGCGGTCGAGGCTGCGCTGTGGTGCATGCTGGGCGAGCGGCCGGTGCAGGTCGTCGCCTATGAGAATTTCGGTCAGGTCTGGGCGACCGACGTGCGCGACCACCTGAAGCTGGAGCCGGAAGTGCTGACGGCGCCGTGGGGCGAGCTGCCGGACCTGTCCCGGGTCGATCCGAAGAAGGACGTGGTGTTTCCGTGGAACGGCACGACCTCGGGCGTGCGCGTGCCGGACGGCGACTGGATCGCCGACGACCGCGAGGGGCTGACCATCTGCGACGCGACCTCGGCGGCGTTTGCGATGGATCTGCCGTGGGACAAGCTGGATGTGACAACCTTCAGCTTCCAGAAGGCGCTGGGCGGCGAGGCGGGCATCGGCCTGATGGTGCTGTCGCCGCGCGCCGTGGCGCGGCTGGATACGTATCGCCCCGATCGGGCCGTGCCCAAGGTGCTGCGGATCGTCGACAAGAAGGGTTTTGACCGGACCCTGGCGGACGGGGTGGTGATGAACACCTTCTCGGTCCTGACCATCGAGGACTGGATCGACGCGCTGGACTGGGCGAAGGGCGCAGGCGGCCTGCCTGCGCTGATCGCGCGCACCGACGCCAACTATGCGGCCCTGGCCGAGTGGGTGGAGCGGACCGACTGGATCGACTTCCTGCCGGAGCGCCCCGAAATCCGCTCGACCACGTCGGTCTGTCTGAAGTTCGTCGACCCGCGCATCGCGGCGATGGACGAGGCGGGACAGAAGGCCTTCGTGAAGCGGTTCAAGGGGCTGCTGGAAGGCGAGGGGGCGGTCTATGACATGGAGCCGCATCGTTATGCGCCTCCGGGCCTGCGCCTGTGGTGCGGCTGCACGGTCGAGACGGCGGACGTCGTGGCCGCGACGCCGTGGCTGGAGTGGGCGTTCCAGACGGCGGTCGGCGAACTGGCCGGATAATTCGGTCGCCCATTCTACGCCCTTTGGGGGCGACTCCGGACGATTCAGGGGTTATAGGCTCCCACCGCATTCTGGATTGCGGAGAAACGGTCTTGGCTAACGTCGCGGTGGTCGGCGCCCAATGGGGCGACGAGGGCAAGGGCAAGATTGTCGACTGGTTGTCGAACCGGGCCGACATGGTCGTGCGGTTCCAGGGCGGCCATAACGCCGGGCATACGCTGGTCGTCGACGGCAAGGTCTACAAGCTGGCGCTGCTGCCCTCGGGCGTGGTTCAGGGCAAGCCCTCGATCATCGGCAACGGCGTGGTCGTCGATCCCTGGCACCTGGTCGGCGAGATCGAGAAGATCCAGGCCCAGGGCGTGGCCATCACCCCCGACATCCTGACCATCGCCGACAACGCCTGCCTGATCCTGCCGATCCACCCGGCGCTGGACGTGGCGCGCGAGGCCGCCGCCAGCGCGCCGGGCGCCAAGATCGGCACGACCGGCCGCGGCATCGGCCCGGCCTATGAGGACAAGGTCGGCCGCCGCGCCATCCGCGTCTGCGACCTGGCCAATGAAGACGACCTGAAGATCAAGATCGACCGTCTGCGCTCGCACCATGATCCGCTGCGCGCGGGTCTGGGATTGGAGCCGATCGACCCGGCGGCCCTGCTGGCGCAACTGCTGGAGATCGCGCCGAAGATCCTGCCCTACGTCAAGCCGGCGTGGCGGGTGCTGGACGCTGCGCAGAAGGCGGGCAAGCGGGTGCTGTTCGAGGGGGCGCAGGGCGCCTTCCTGGACGTGGATCACGGCACCTATCCCTATGTCACCAGCTCCAACACCATCGCCGGGCAGGCGGCGGCGGGGTCGGGCGTCGGTCCGCGCGGCGTCGGCTATGTGCTGGGCATCGTGAAGGCCTATACGACGCGCGTCGGCGAAGGCCCCTTCGCCTGCGAACTGAACGATGAGGTCGGCGAGCATCTGGCGGTCGTGGGTCGCGAGGTCGGCGTGAACACGGGCCGGGCGCGCCGCTGCGGCTGGTTCGACGCGGTGCTGGTGCGCCAGTCGGTGGCGATCAACGGCATCGACGGCATCGCCCTGACCAAGCTGGACGTGCTGGACGGGCTGAAGACGCTGAAGATCTGCGTCGGCTATCGCATCAACGGCGAGGTGCTGGATTATCTGCCGTCCAGCCTGAAGGATCAGGCCTCGGCCGAGCCGGTGTTCGAGGAACTGGAAGGCTGGACCGAGAGCACGGGCGGCGTCCGCAGCTTCAAGGATCTGAACGCCCATGCGCTGAAGTATGTGCGCCGGATCGAGGAACTGATCGGCGCGCCGGTGGCCCTGCTGTCGACCAGCCCCGAGCGCGACGACACCATTCTGATGCGCGATCCGTTCCAAGGCTAAGTTTACATTTTTGGGCTGAGGCAACATCGCCTTAACCCGTGGGGCATAGGGTCGGGCTCTGGAATGGAGCTCGCCCCGTGTTCGCCCTAGACGCCAAAACGATACAGAGGATCGCGCCGGTGGTTCGGCGCGTGCTGATCGTTGATCCCAATCCCGCCGCCGCGCGCCTGCTGATGGACCTGCTGAAGGGGTTCGGATCGCGCGAGATCGTGGTCGAGGGCGACGAGGCGCGGGTGCTGGACCTGGCGCGCGAAATGGAGCCGGGCCTGATCTGCACCGAGCGGGCGGGGCCGAAGCTGGACGGCGAGGCCTTGGTGCGGCGTATCCGTCGCTCCAGCCTGTCGTGCCGACGCGCGCCGATCATCATGGTGACGGCCGAGGCGACCGCCAGCGCCATCAAGGGCGCGCGGGATTCCGGCGTCCACGAGTTCCTGAGAAAACCCTTCACCAGCGGCGATCTGCAACGACGGATCGAGAATCTGGCGACCAAGCCGCGCGACTGGGTCGAGGCGGTGGGCTATGTCGGCCCCGATCGGCGGCGCTTCAACTCGGACGACTACGCCGGACCGCAGAAGCGCAAGGCGGACAAGCCGCGTTCCGGCGCCGAGGCCGCGCTGGCGGTCAAGGATCAGGCGATGCGGATCCTGTTCTCGGCCCTGACGCAGTTCGACAGCGACCCGATGCAGGCCGTGCGGGCCATCAAGCAGCAGGCCGAGACGTTGAAGGCGCTGGCCATCAAGACCGGCGACGCGCCGTTGGCGATCGCGGCGGCAGGTCTGGATACGGTCCTGGCGGCGGGCGCGCCGACCAAGGCCGCGCTGACGGCGCCGGTTCAGGCGGTGCTGAAGCTGGCGCCGCCCGAAACCCTGGCGCAGGCGGGGTAGTGAGCTGCGGTCGACGTCAGGCGTCGACCAGGTTCCGTTCCTCGGCCGCAGCGCGCATGGCCTTCTGCAGCTTTTCGAAGGCGCGCACCTCGATCTGACGCACGCGTTCGCGGCTGACGCCGTACTGGCCGGCGAGTTCTTCCAGCGTGACCGGATCGTCCTTGAGGCGACGCTCGGTCAGGATGTGCTTCTCGCGGTCGGTCAATTCTTCCATGGCCTCTTGCAGCAGGCTCATGCGGATCGACTTTTCCTCGTCTTCGGCGAGTTGGGTCTCCTGGCTGACGGCGTTGTCGTCGGCCAGCCAGTCCTGCCACTCGCTTTCGCCGTCCGCGCGCAGCGGGGCGTTCAGCGAGGCGTCGCCGCCGAGGCGGCGGTTCATGTTGGTGACTTCTTCTTCCGACACGCCCAGCTTGGTGGCGATGGCCGCCAGGTGTTCCGGGTGCAGGTCGCCTTCCTCGAAGGCCGAGATTTGGCTCTTGGCCTTGCGCAGGTTGAAGAAGAGCTTCTTCTGCGCCGCCGTGGTGCCCATCTTCACGAGGGACCAGGAGCGCAGGATGTATTCTTGGATCGAGGCGCGAATCCACCACATGGCGTAGGTCGCCAGGCGGAAGCCCTTGTCGGGATCGAATTTCTTGACGGCCTGCATCAGGCCGACGTTGCCCTCGGAGATCACCTCGCCGATCGGCAGGCCGTAGCCGCGATAACCCATGGCGATCTTGGCCACGAGGCGCAGGTGAGAGGTCACGAGACGGTGGGCGGCCTCAGGATCCTGGTGTTCGCTCCACCGCTTGGCGAGCATGAACTCCTCATCCTTGGTCAGCATCGGAAACTTACGGATTTCCGTGAGATAACGGGACAGTCCCTGTTCAGGCGACATCACCGTCAGCGTGGTATTGGCCATGTGGTCCCTCCGACCGAATGCTAGAGCAGGCGCCGCGGCTTTGACCACATGACGTGCATCATCGCCTCGCCCCTCAACTGATAAGATGGGAATCCGTTGCCCGGAGCGAAAGGGGCGGACTGTCTCAATTCGGCGGCGACCGCGCGGGTCGTCCGTCGTGACGATTATCTAGCACAGATGTTGTTGCTAATAAAGCGGGCAGTTTGGCGCAGACGCGACGGCGCGCCAAAGCGTCAGAGTTCGCTGAGCAGGGCTTCCAGCCGCAGCATATCCTCGGGCGGGGCGGTTTCGAAGCGGAGGGCTTCGCCGGTGACGGGGTGGATGAAGCCCAGGACGGCGGCGTGCAGGGCCTGGCGTTTCAGGCCGGACGCCTCGACGGCGGCGCGGACGGGTGCGGCGGGGCTGCCCGAGCCGTAGACGGGATCGCCGAGCAGGGGCGCGCCCTTGGACGCCATGTGGACGCGGATCTGATGGGTGCGGCCGGTGTGCAGGGTGCAGGCGACGCGAGCCGCCAGCGGGGCGTTGGAGGCCTTGGCCGGGCGGCCGAAGGTCTGCTGGACCACATAGTCGGTGATCGCCTCGCGCCCGCCGGAGCGCAGCACGGCCATCTTCTTGCGGTCGCCGCTGGAGCGGCCGATCTGGGTCTGGATGCGACCCTTTTCGGGCGAGGGCGCGCCGCGCGTCAGGGCCACATAGGTGCGCTCGATGTCGTGGGCGGCGAACAGGGCGGACAGACCTGCGTGGGCGCGGTCGGACTTGGCGGCGACCATGACGCCCGAGGTGTCCTTGTCGAGGCGGTGGACGATGCCGGGGCGGGCGACGCCGCCGATGCCGGAGAGACTGTCGCCGCAGTGGGCCAGCAGGGCGTTGACCAGGGTGCCGGTCTCGCAGCCGGGGGCCGGATGGGCGGCCATGCCGGGCGCCTTGTCGATGACGATCAGGTCGGCGTCCTCGAACAGGACGGTCAGGGGGATGGTTTCCGGCTGGGGCGTGGCCGGGGCGACGGGCGGCAGGGCGACCACATAGACACCGGGTTGGGTCTTGGCCGAGCCGTTGGAGACCGTCTGGCCGTCGCGGGTGACGGCGCCATCGGCCAGCAGGGCCTGGAGCCGGGCGCGTGACAGGGTCGGGAAGGTCTCAGCCAGAGCCTTGTCGAGACGCACGCCCGGCGTGTCGATGCGCGCCTGAAGTCGTTCTGCGGCGCGTGGCGCATCCTCGAGCGTTTCGTCGTCTTCCGTCAGCAAAGGTTCATCGGCCATAAGGCAAAATAGCATGGCTTGCGTGCAGGGGCGTCATCAGACCTCAACGCGAAAAAGCCCCTGGAGAGGCCGAAGATGAAGTCGCTGATCGCCGCCGTTGTCGCCGTTTCGGGCCTGGCGCTGTTGTCGGGCTGCGCCACCATGAACGAGGATCAGTGCCTAGTCGGCGACTGGGGCGGTCAGGGCTGGCGCGACGGCGCGGCCGGACGCCAGGTCAGCCGCCTGGACGAGCACGCCAAGGCCTGCGCCAAATACGGGGTGGCGCCGAACATGAGCGCTTATCTGGCCTCGCGAGAAGACGGGCTGCGGACCTATTGCACCTGGGAGAACGGATTCCGGCAGGGGCGCGAAGGGAACAGCTATGGCGGGGTCTGCGCCCCGGCCGAGGAGCGAGACTTCCTGCCTGCCTATGAGGACGGGCGGCGCATCCATGCGGTCGAGCAGGCGGTGGCCTCTGCCGAGAGCGCGTTGAACTCGGCGATCAGCCGCATCGACAATCGCAAGGACAAGCTGGAGGCCAAGCAGCGCGAACTGCGCCAGGACGGCCTGACCGACGAGGAGCGCCGCCGCATCCGCGACCGTATCCGTGAAGTGCGTGATGAAATTCGCGACGCCCGTCGCGATGCGCGCCAGGCCGAAGAGGCGCTTCACTACGCAGAGATCGAGGCGCGGGCGGTGCGCGGGGCGATCGGCGGCCGCTACGGCGTCTGGTGAACATGAAAACGCCCGCCTCCGGTCAACGAAGGCGGGCGTTTCAGTCTGATCAGGACGCGGCCGGCGATCAGCCGATGCGCGGGTCCAGTTCGCCGCCGGCATAACGCTTGGCCATCTGGGCCGTGGACAGGGGCTTGATCTTGGAGGCCTGGCCTTCGCAGCCGAACTGCAGATAGCGCTCCTGGCACAGCTTGCGCATGGCTTCCTTGGCGGGCTTCAGATAGGCGCGGGGGTCGAACTCGCCCGGCTTCTCGGCCAGCAGCTTGCGGATCGCGCCGGTCATGGCCATGCGGTTGTCGGTGTCGATGTTCACCTTGCGCACGCCGTTCTTGATGCCGCGCTGGATCTCTTCGACCGGCACGCCCCAGGTCTGGGGCATCTGGCCGCCATAGGCGTTGATGATGTCCTGCAGATCCTGCGGCACCGAGCTGGATCCGTGCATCACCAGGTGGGTGTTGGGCAGGCGACGGTGGATTTCCTCGATCACGTTCATGGCCAGGACTTCGCCGTCCGGCTGGCGCGTGAACTTATAGGCGCCGTGCGAGGTGCCCATGGCGATGGCCAGGGCGTCGACCTTGGTGGCCTTGACGAAGTCGACGGCCTGATCCGGGTCGGTCAGCAGGGCCGAGTGGTCCAGCTTGCCCTCGAAGCCGTGGCCGTCCTCGGCCTCGCCCATGCCGGTCTCCAGCGAACCCAGCACGCCCAGCTCGCCCTCGACGGAGACGCCGCAGCTGTGGGCCATCTCGGTGACGCGGCGCGTCACTTCGACGTTGTACTCGTAGGAGGCGGGGGTCTTGGCGTCTTCTTCCAGCGAGCCGTCCATCATCACCGAGGTGAAGCCGTACTGGATGGCGGTGGCGCAGGTCGCCGGGCCGTTGCCGTGGTCCTGGTGCATGCAGACCGGGATGTGCGGATACAGTTCGGCCAGGGCGTCGATCAGCTTGGCCAGGACGACGTCGTTGGCGTAGGAGCGGGCGCCGCGCGACGCCTGGATGATGACCGGCGCATTGACGGCGTCGGCGGCCTCCATGATGGCCAGGCCCTGCTCCATGTTGTTGATGTTATAGGCGGGCAGGCCGTAGTCGTGCTCCGCCGCGTGGTCGAGCAGTTGTCGCAGCGTGATGCGCGCCATGGGTAGTCTCCTGAACCAGATATGATTTTGCCCGAGGTCTTAGCTGGTCGGGCGGGGGAAGTCACGCCGATGTGACAGGGCGCAAGCGTGGTGGACTTTGGGCGCGCAGCCTCTAAGTGGACGCGACGCCTCGGGCGTGTCTGACCAAGGAGCGGCGATGAGCCAGAATGATGATGCGCTGGATGAGGACGGCGGCGGTTTCGACGTCGACGACTGGTCGCGGCTGACGCCTTTCACGGGCGCGGTGGCGACGCTGGACGACGTTCAGGCGGGCAAGGCCGTGTTCGCCCTGGGCGACACCGAAGAGGCGCGCGTCATCGACATAGAGCTGCCCCAGCCGGTCATCTGGTGGGAAGACGACGGCGAACAGGCGGCGGTGATCGTTCAGGCCGAGGCCCATGTCGGGCCAGATGGCGATCTAATGGAGGTGCTGGGCCTGATCCTGCCTGACGGCGGCGGGGCGGTGGCCCTGCTGGACGACGTCGATCTGGTGGACGACACCGATCCGACGTGGCGCGATCTGGTCGCGCGCGCCGTCGACATGGACGGCGAAGACTAAACCTTCAGACATCAGGGGCGAGGGCCGCGAACAGCCCTCGCCTTGATGGTTGCCGTTAGGCGGCGCGCAGGGCCTCGACGCCGGGCAGAACCTTGCCCTCCATCCATTCCAGGAAGGCGCCGCCGGCGGTGGAGACGAAGGTCATGTCGTCGGCCGTGCCTGCGTGGTTCAGGGCCGCGACCGTGTCGCCGCCGCCGGCGACGGCGACCAGCTTGCCGGCTTTGGCCAGTTCGGCGGCGTGCTTGGCGGCCTCGACCGTGGCCTTGTCGAAGGGGGGAACCTCGAACACGCCCAGCGGGCCGTTCCAGATCAGCGTCTTGGACAGGTCCATGGCGCGGTTCAGACGGGCGACCGTCTCAGGCCCGGCGTCCAGGATCAGGTCGTCGGTGGCGATGCGGTCCAGCGCGCGCACGCCCGATTCGATGCCCGGCTTGACGCCCTTGGCCACCACGACGTCGACCGGCAGCAGCAGTTCGCAGCCCTGACGGCGGGCTTCCTCGATGATTTCGCGGGCGGTGTCGGCCAGATCCTTCTCGCACAGCGAACCGCCGACATCGACGCCCTGGGCGAACAGGAAGGTGTTGGCCATGCCGCCGCCGATGGCCAGGTAGTCCAGCTTGGCGACCAGGTTCTTCAGCAGGTCCAGCTTGGTCGAGACCTTGGCACCGCCGACGATGCCGATGACCGGCTTCTGCGGCTTGCCCAGGGCGGCGTCCAGCGCCTCAAGCTCGCGCGCCATGGCGCAACCGGCATAGGCGGGCAGCAGGCGGGCCAGGCCTTCGGTCGAGGCGTGGGCGCGGTGCGCGGCCGAGAAGGCGTCGTTGACGTAGAGGTCGCCCAGTTCCGCCAGCTGCTGGGCGAAGGCCGGATCGTTCTTTTCCTCGCCCTTGTGGAAGCGGACGTTCTCCAGCAGCAGCACGCCGCCCGCGTCCAGATCGGCCACAGCGGCCTTGGCCTCATCGCCCACGCAGTCGTCGGCGAAGCGCACAGGGCCGTGCAGCAGCAGCTCCAGCGGCTCGACCACGGGCTTCAGGCTCATCGACGGCACGCGCTCGCCCTTGGGACGATCGAAGTGTGCCAGCAGCACCACCTTGGCGCCCGCTTCACGCAGGCGGTGGATGGTCGGCAGGGCGGCCTTCAGGCGGGTGTCGTCGGTGACGTTCCCGTCCTCCATCGGCACGTTGAAGTCCACGCGGACCAAGGCGGCCTTGCCCGAAAGGTCGGAAACGTCGTCGAGGGTGCGGAAGGTCATCGGTGGTCCGTCTTTTTTTTGATCTGGGCGGCGGGCCCGTCGTCTTGAAACAAGGGGCTCTCAGCCGTTCGGCGAGAGCCCCTCATAGGTCAGCAGTCTGTCAGGCGCGAGACCGGATCAGAGGAACTTCGCCATCACCAGGGCGGTGTCGGCCATGCGGGTCGCGAAGCCCCACTCGTTGTCGTACCAGGTCAGGACGCGGGCCAGCTTGCCGTCGACGACCTGCGTCTGGGGCAGGGCGGCGGTCGAGGAGGCGGCGACGTGGTTCAGGTCGACCGAGACCAGCGGGTCGGTGGTCGTGGCCAGGACGCCACTCATCGGGCCGTTCGCGGCGGCCAGCAGGGCGGCGTTGATTTCCTCGACGGTGACTTCGCGACCGGCGACGACCTTCAGGTCGACGACCGAGACGTTCGGGGTCGGGACGCGGATCGATGAGCCGTCCAGCTTGCCCTTCAGTTCCGGCAGGACCAGGCCCAGGGCCTTGGCGGCGCCGGTCGAGGTCGGGATCATCGACAGGGCGGCGGCGCGGCCGCGGTACAGATCCTTGTGCATCGTATCCAGCGTCGGCTGGTCGCCGGTGTAGGCGTGGATGGTGGTCATATAGCCGCGCTCGATGCCGAACAGGTCGTGCAGCACCTTGGCCACCGGGGCCAGGGCGTTGGTCGTGCACGAGCCGTTGGACACGACGATGTCGTCGGCCGTCAGGGTCTCATGGTTGACCTTGAAGACGATGGTCTTGTCGGCGCCGTCGGCCGGGGCCGAGACCAGCACGCGCTTGGCGCCCGCCTTCAGGTGGGCCGAGGCCTTGTCCTTGGACGTGAAGATGCCCGTGCATTCCAGGGCGATGTCCACCTTCAGCTCGGCGTGCGGCAGGTTGGCCGGGTCGCGCTCGGCCGTGACCTTGATCTTGCCGGTGCCGACATCGATCCAGTCCTCGCCGGTCGTGACCGTGCCGGGGAAGCGGCCGTGCACCGAGTCATAGCGGAACAGGTGGGCGTTGGTCTCGACAGGGCCCAGGTCGTTGATCGCCACGACCTCGATGTCCTTGCGGCCGTGCTCGACGATCGAGCGGAGGACGAGGCGGCCGATGCGGCCGAAGCCGTTGATGGCGACGCGAACGGTCATGGGGAGCAGTCTCCTGAACAGGGGCGATTATGATGGGCGCCTTAGTGGGACGGAGCGCGCGCGGTTGCAACCCCGTCGCCGTAACAAGGTATGATCGGGTGTAACCGTCCGGGGCCGGCGCCGCTTTGCCTTCTGTCTTTCATAGCCGTCATCCTCGGGCTTGACCCGAGGATCGGGTGGTCCATCTGCACAACGGCGCAGGGCGAGCGCGTCGCGGCCCTCGATCCTCGGGTCAAGCCCGAGGATGACGGCGTGGGAGGGGCCGGCGCCCTCAGCAGCAGCGGAAGCCGCCGCCCTCGCCGAACCGCCGCGCCTCATGCAGGCGAAAGAAGGCGGTGCGGTCCAGCGGTTCCTGATCCGGGTGGGTGACGGCGGCATGGGCGACATAGGCGTCATAATCCGGCTGGCCGATCATCAGCCCGGCGGTGCGGCGGGCGTCCTTGCCCCACCGCACCAGCGTGTCCCGGCAGGCGCAGAGCAAGTCCGCGCCGCCGGTCGTCGCCGAGGATGAAGAGGACTTAAGCACGGGCGATGTCCATGGCTTCGTCGGCCAGGGTCAACTCGTGCGCGGCCGGGGTCTCGACCACGGTCGGCTGGTCGGACTTCAGCGCCTTGAGGCAGGCCCCGACGCCATAGACCACGACTGTCAGCACCACGAACAGGAAGCCCGCCGTCAGCGCCGAGTTGACGTAGTCGTTGACGATGACCCGGTGCATGTCGCCGATGGTCTTGGCCGGGGCCAGGATGTCGCCGGCGGCCATGGCGTCCTGATACTTCCGCGCGTGGGCCAGGAAGCCGATCTTCACGTCGGGGTGGAACAGCTTCTGCAGCCCCGCCGTGACGGTGCAGATCAGCAGCCAGACCGCCGGAACCGCCGTGGCCCAGGCGAACCTGTGCCGCTTCATCTTGAACAGGACGACCGTGCCCAGGATCAGGGCGACCGCCGCCAGCATCTGGTTGGCGATGCCGAACAGGGGCCACAGGCTGTTGATCCCGCCCAGAGGGTCGACCACGCCGGTATAGAGGAAATAGCCCCACAGCCCGACCGTCAGGGCCGTGGCCACGACATTGCCGGTCCAGGACTGGGTCTGGCGCATCTTGGGCACGGCCATGCCCAGCAGATCCTGGATCATGAAGCGGCAGACGCGGGTGCCCGCATCGACGGTGGTCAGGATGAACAGGGCCTCGAACAGGATGGCGAAGTGGTACCAGAAGGCCATCATGGCCTTGCCGCCGATGACGCCCGACAGGATGTGCGCCATGCCGACCGCCAGGGTCGGGGCGCCGCCTGCACGCGACAGGATGGAGTGTTCGCCCACGTCCTTGGCCAACTGCTCCAGCTCGGCCGGGGTGATGTGGAAACCCCACTGGGCCACGGCGGCGGCGGCCGAGGCGGCGTTGTCGCCGATGACGGCGACCGGGCTGTTCATGGCGAAATAGACGGCCGGGTCCAGCACCGTGGCGGCGATCAGGGCCATGATCGCTACGAAGCTTTCGCACAGCATGGCGCCATAGCCGATCAGCGGGATCTGGTTCTCGTTCTCCAGCAGCTTGGGCGTGGTGCCGGACGAGATCAGGGCGTGGAAGCCCGACACAGCCCCGCAGGCGATGGTGATGAACAGGAAGGGGAACAGGGCGCCCGAGAAGACCGGCCCGGTGCCGTCGATGAAGGGGGTGATGGCGGGCATCTGAATGTGCGGGCGCACGATCAATATGCCGACGGCCAGGGCGACGATGGCGCCGATCTTCAGGAAGGTGGACAGGTAGTCGCGCGGCGCCAGCAGCAGCCACACCGGAATGACCGAGGCGATGAAGCCGTAGGCCATCATGGCGATGGCCAGCGTCGTGCCCGACAGGGTGAAGGCCGGACCCCAGAACGGATCAGCGGCGATATGGCCGCCGCCGATGATGGCCAGGACCAGCAGCACCACGCCGATCACCGACACCTCGCCCACGCGGCCAGGCCGCAGAAAGCGGGTGTACAGGCCCATGAAGACGGCGATGGGAATGGTGGCGGCGACGGTGAAGGTGCCCCAAGGGCTCTCGGCCAGGGCCTTGACCACCACCAGCGCCAGCACCGCCAGGATGATGACCATGATCATCAGCACCCCGACCTGGGCGATGACGCCGGGGATCGGCCCCATTTCGGTGCGGACCATGTCGCCCAGCGAACGACCGTCGCGGCGGGTCGACATGAACAGGACGATCATGTCCTGCACCGCCCCTGCCAGCACGGCGCCGACCAGAATCCACAGCACGCCGGGCAGATAGCCCATCTGCGCCGCCAGCACCGGCCCGACCAGAGGGCCTGCGCCTGCAATGGCCGCGAAATGGTGGCCGAACAGGACGTTTCGGGGCGTCGGGACGTAATCCAGCCCGTCGTTATGCCGCACGGCGGGCGTGGGCCTGCGCGCATTCAGCCCCAGCACCTTCCCGGCCAGATAGCGGGCGTAGAAGCGGTAGGCGATGGCGTAGACGCACAACGCCGCGACCACGATCCATACGGCGCTGATGCTTTCGCCCTGATGCAGGGCGATGACGGCGAGGGACACGGCCCCCAATATGGCGATGGCGCCGAAAATCAGCGCCGTCTTGAGCTTGCCCATGGCGAACGGTCCTCCGGGTCGACTGGATGCGACCTTTCGCCTTTTTTGGACCCTAATCGCGCCCGGCGCCAATCGACAAAAGTCGAAGAAGCTTGGCCAGTCCTTCTCCCCTTGTGGGAGAAGGTAGGCGCCGAAGGCGCTCGGATGAGGGGTGTGAGCGCGACGGTGGATGTCAGGTGCAGGCGTTGAGCGATCTTTCAGGAAAAGGCGCGCAAGCACCCCTCATCCGTCAGGCTCCGCCTGCCACCTTCTCCCACAAGGGGAGAAGGGAGCTTAAGGTTTCTCCACCCGCACCTTGCCCGCCGCTTCGGTCGCGCGCTGGCGAGCCTCGTCCGTGTCCGCGCCGCGCGCCAGCGCCACGCCCATGCGGCGACGCTCATAGGCTTCAGGCTTGCCGAACAGGCGCAGGTCGGCGGTCGGGACCGACAGGGCCTCGGCCACGCCCTCGAACGCCACGCCCTCGGCCTCCATGCCGCCGTAGATGACGGCGCTGGCGCCCGGTTCGCGTAAGGAAACGTCCACCGGCAGGCTCAGGATGGCGCGGGCGTGAAGCGCGAACTCGCTCATGACCTGCGTCGCCAGCGTCACCAGTCCGGTGTCATGCGGGCGCGGCGACACTTCCGAGAACCAGACCTCGTCGTCCTTCACGAACAGTTCGACGCCGAAGACGCCGAGGCCGCCCAAGGCGTCCGTGACCTTGCCCGCGATGGCCTGCGCCGCTTTCAGCGCGGCCTCGCTCATGATCTGCGGCTGCCAGCTTTCGACATAGTCGCCCTTCTGCTGGCGATGGCCGATGGGGGCGCAGAAGTCCGTACGGACTGCGCCGTCGCGCAACGACCGCACCGTCAGCAGGGTGATCTCATAGTCGAAGTCGATGCGACCCTCGACGATGACGACGCCGCCCGCGACCCGCCCTGACGCCTCGGCATAGGCCCAGGCGTCGGCCACGCCCTCGGGGCCGTCGACATAGGACTGGCCCTTGCCCGACGACGACATCACCGGCTTGACGAAACAGGGGAAACCCACGGCCTGCGCCCCCGTCGCCAGTTCCTCGGCCGAGGCGGCGAAGGCGTAGGGACTGGTCGGCAGGCCCAACTCCTCGGCGGCCAGACGGCGGATGCCTTCGCGGTTCATGGTCAGCTGGGTGGCGCGGGCCGTGGGGATGACGCGGGCCAGACCCGCGGCCTCGATAGCCGCCAGAGCGTCGGTGGCGATGGCCTCGATCTCCGGCACGATGATGTGCGGGGCCTCGGCCAGGATGACGCCGTTCAGCACCTGGGCGTCAGTCATGGGGATGACGTGGCTGCGGTGCGCCACCTGCATGGCCGGGGCGTTGGCGTAACGATCGACCGCGATCACTTCGGCGCCGAGGCGTTGCAGCTCGATGGCCACCTCCTTGCCCAGCTCGCCCGAGCCCAGCAGCATGACGCGCGTGGCGTGGTCGGTAAGCGGCGTGCCGATCTTCATGACGTCAGACTCCAGCAGGTTCGATCAGATCCCAGGCGTTGCCGTAGAGGTCTTCGAAGACCACCACCTTGCCATAGGCTTCATGACGGGGCGTTTCGCGAAAGACGACGCCGGCCTCCAGCCAGGCGGCGTGGTCGCGCATCAGGTCGTCGGTGTAGAGAAACAGCCAGACTCGGCCGCCGGCCTGATCGCCGATCCGGGCGACCTGTTCCGGCGTCGCGGCGCGAGCCAGCAACAGGGAGGTCTGGCCGCCTTTCGGCGTGACGCGGACCCAGCGTTTACCGCCGCCCATGTCGGTGTCTTCGCTGAGGTCGAAGCCCAGCTTGCCGACGTAGAAGGCGATGGCCTCGTCATAGTCGCGGACCAGCAGGCTGACGGCGCCGAGGTGGCTCATTGTGCCGGGACCGCATAGAGGCGGCGGAAGGCGTCCAGCGCGGCGCCGTGATAGATGGTGGCGTGGCTCTCGTTCGGGCGCGGGGTGAAGTCCCAGGTGACGCCGGGCAGGGCGTGATCGCGCAGATTGGCGGTCAGCACGTCCATCGGCGCCTGCATCATCTCGCCCTCGTCGCCCAGCGTCAGGATCAGGGTGCGCGGGTCGTTGGAGTGGTCGCGCAGATGCGCCCCCGACTGCCGCGCCAGCTTGCCGCCGTCCCACCACAGGCTGGGGCTGACGGCGACATAGGCGTCGAACATCTGCGGTTCCTTCAGGAAGGTCTCGACCACGAACAGGCCCGCCAGGGACTCGCCCATCAGGGCCGTCTCGCCGCTGGTGCGATAGCGGACGTCGATGAAGGGCATGGCCTCTTCGGCGATGAAGCGGCGGAAGCGGTCGGACTGCCCCTGCGTCGGATAGCGGGCGATCAGTTCGGCGTCGTCGGTCGGCAGGGCCAACTCGTTGCGGCGGTCCATCGAGGCGATGCCCACGACGATGACGTCGCGCGTCGTGCCGACAATGGTGCCTAGCTGGGCGATGCCTGAGATGTGGTGAAAGTCCTGATCCTGTCCGCCGTCGAGGACGTAGAGGACGGGATAGGTCTGATTGCTTTGCGCGTAGCCGGGCGGCAGCCAGACGTTGATCTCGCGCGTCTGGTTCATGCCGGCGGAGGGCAGGGCGTAGGACTGGCCGATGACAACGGGCGTCTCGACCGCCATGGGGGCGGTTGTCTCGGCGAAGGCAGGCGCGCCGCCCGCCATCGACAAGCCGAAGCTCAGGACGAGGGCGAGGCGGCGCATGGGTTTACAGCCGCGCCTTGGCGGCCTCGACCACGGCCTCGGCGGTGATGCCGAACTCGCGGTAGAGGATTTCGGCGGGGGCCGAGGCGCCGAAGGACGACATGCCGACGAAGCCGCCGTCCTCGCCGATGAAGCGTTCCCAGCCCTGCTTGATGGCGGCCTCGACGGCGACGCGGACGGTGCCGCGGCCGATGACGGCGTCCTGATAGGCCTTGGGCTGCTGCTCGAACAGGGCGAAGCAGGGGACCGAGACGACGCGGGTCGGCACGCCTTCGGCCTCCAGCGTCTCGGCGGCCTTCAGGGCCAGGGCGACCTCGGTGCCGGTGCCGAACAGGGTGACTTTCGCCTCGCCATTGGCGGCCTTCAGCTCATAGGCGCCCTTGCGGGACAGGTTCTCGCCCGGGTCGGTCACGCGCACGGCCGGGGTCTTCTGGCGCGACAGGCACATGGCCGTCGGCGTGGTCTTGTGCTGCAGGGCGACCTGCCAGCATTCCAGCGCCTCGACCGTGTCGGCCGGGCGCATGGTCAGCAGGTTGGGGATGGCGCGCAGGGCCGCCAGATGCTCGACCGGCTGGTGCGTCGGGCCGTCTTCGCCCAGGCCGATGCTGTCGTGCGTCAGAACGTGGACGACGCGCACGCCCATCAGGGCGCCCAGACGGATCGCCGGACGGCTGTAGTCGGCGAACGCCATGAAGGTGCCGCCGTAGGGGATGACCCCGCCGTGCAGCGCCAGACCGTTCATCGCCGCAGCCATGCCGAACTCGCGGATGCCGTAGTTCAGGTAACGACCGGCATAGTCCGGCGCGTCCATGATCTGGGTGTTCTTGACGAAGGTGTTGTTCGAGCCGGTCAGGTCGGCCGAGCCGCCGACCATTTCGGGGATGGCGTTGAACACCGTCTCCAGCGCCTCGCCCGAGGACTGGCGCGTGGCGAGGGCGGGCTTGTCGACGACCAGTTGCTTCAGCTTGGCGTCCAGCGCCTCGAAGGCGCCGGTGGGCAGGTCGCCGGCCATGGCGCGGGTGAAGTCGTCGCGCTGGGCGTGGTTCAGCAGACGGCCTTCCCAGGCCTTGCGGGCCTTGCCGCCCTGCTTGCCGACCTTGGCCCAGGCCTTCTGCACGCCTTCGGGTAGCTCGAACGGCGCGAAGGGCCAGTTCAGCGCCTGACGGGTCGCCGCGATCTCGGTGGCGCCCAGGGCGGCGCCGTGGGTCTTGTGGCTGCCTTCCATGGTGGCGGCGCCCTTGCCGATCTTGGTCTTGCAGGCGATCAGCGTCGGCTTGTCCTGCTTGGTCGCCCAGGCCAGGGCCTTCTGGATCTGCTTGTAGTCGTGGCCGTCGATGGCCTTAACCGCCCAGCCCGAGGCCTTGAAGCGCGTCAGCTGGTCGGTGGCGTCCGACAGCGACACCTTACCGTCGATGGTGATTTCGTTGTCATCCCACAGGACGCACAGCTTGTTCAGCTTCAGGCGGCCGGCCAGGGCGATGGCCTCTTGCGACACGCCTTCCATCAGGCAGCCGTCGCCGGCGACGACCCAGGTGCGGTGATCGACCAGATCCTTGCCGAAGCGCGCGGCCAGATGCCGCTCCGCCAGGGCGAAGCCGACCGAGGTGGCTAGGCCTTGACCCAGCGGGCCGGTGGTCGTCTCGATGCCCGCCATGTGGCCGTACTCCGGGTGGCCGGCGGTCTTGAAGCCCCACTGGCGGAAGTTTTCCAGCTGCTCGCGCGTCGCGTCCTTATAGCCCGTCAGGTGCAGCAGGCTGTAGATCAGCATCGAGCCGTGGCCCGCCGACAGGATGAAGCGGTCGCGGTCGGCCCAGTCGGGACGGCTGGCGTCGAACTTCAGGAATTTCGAGTAGAGGACGGTGGCGACGTCGGCCATGCCCATCGGCATGCCGGGGTGGCCGCTCTTGGCCTTTTCGACCGCATCCATGGACAGCACGCGGATGGCGTCGGCCATCTGCTTGGGCGAAGGCTTGGCGAATGCAGCCATAGCAGAAGCATGGGGGGCGTCGGTCACGGCGAGACCTTTCCTCAGGAACAGGATAAAGCGGGGGCGGCGCCGCTTTACCCCGGCGCGCCGGCAGGTTCTACACGGAATCTGGAAGAAAGGACCATCATGGACGCCGTTACGGCTGCAAAGGCGCGGATCGATCGGGCGTTAGCCGATCTGGAGCGCAAGGTGCTGGAGCTGAAGGCGAGGCCCGCCTCGGCGCCGCCCATCGCGGACGACGACCTGTTCGCGCCGCGCCCCTCGAACGCGGCCGACCTGGCCCGCATCGCCGAGCTGGAGACGGCCGGTCAGGAAACCGCCCAGGCGCTGGCCCGCGCGGCCGACGCCGTGCGCGAGGTGCTGGCGCAGCAGCAGGCCCAAACCGAGCAGGAGGCGAACTGATGGCGACGGTGACGGTAGAGGTCCACGGCCGCCCCTATGCGGTGGGCTGCGCCGACGGTCAGGAGGCGCGGGTGCGCGACCTGGCGGCCCAGTTCAACGAACGGGTGCAGGGCGTGGCCGATCAGGTCGGCCAGGTCGGCGACGTACGCCTGTTCCTGATGGCCGCCCTGATGCTGGCCGATGAGCTTGGAGAAGCGAAGCGCCAGGCGGCGGTCCAGAACTCGGGCCGCGCCAAGGCGGCGACGGCGGCCGTCGCGACGCCCGCCCCCGCCAGCGACGGCGTGGCCGAGGCCCTGAACGCCGTGGCCGCCCGCATCGAGAAGATCGTCCAGACGATGTAGGGCGTCGCCTCTATAAACCGCATTCGGACACCGACATGCTCCAAGACTTCGGAACGGACATATGGATTGCCGATGGCCCGGTGGTGGTCGGCGGCGGGGGATTTCGCTACCCGACCCGGATGGCGGTGATGCGGCTGGCGGATGGGGAGCTGGTCATTTGGTCGCCAGTATCGCTGAGCCTGGAATTGCGTCAGGCGGTTGGCCGACTTGGACCGGTCGGGTTCATCATTCCGCCCAACGCCCTCCACCACAGCTTTGTCGGGGAATGGCAGGAGGCCTATCCGCACGCCAAAACTCTGGCGCCGCCCACATTGGCGGAAAAGCGTACCGATCTGAGGTTCGATGGGGCGTTGGCGGCGACAGCGCCGAGCAGCTGGGAGGGGCAGATCGACCTGATCATCTTCGAGAACGCTATCGCCAGCGAGGCCGTCCTGTTTCATCACCCGAGCGGCACGGCCATTTTCACCGATCTGCTGCAGAACCTGCCGGAGGACTGGTATCATGGCTGGCGGGCGCTGGTGGCTCGCCTCGACCTGATGACGGGGCCGGTTGCGGAAGTTCCGCGCAAATTCCGACTGGCCACAACGGACCGCAACGCGGCTCGTGCGAGCCTTGCGAAAGTGCTCGAGTGGCCGACCGAACGTATCCTGATGGCGCATGGCCGACCCATCCTGACGGACGCGCGTCAGCATCTGCGACGGGCATTTTCCTGGCTGACCCGCTAGGCGGGTTCGATAGGTAAAGCAGGGGTTCGCGTTTTCGTGGGAATAAGCTGTTGTCGCGTCACCCCCCACCCGACTTCGTCCTGACGGGGTCAGCCACCGTCCCCATAAAGGGAGGGAGAAAGGCGCGCTTCGCCATTGTTGAAACTCGTCCGAACGCCTATCTTGCGCGACGGCGGGTCATGCTGCGGCTCACGTCGAAGACAACATATCCTTCTGACCTTAATTCACTCATAGGGATCTGTCCCTGTCCGGGCTCGAGGGCCTGGGCATACGGAGCCCACCTGGCTACCCAGGTCGAGAGGATTTAAACGTTCTTCACGGCTCACGCGGCGCCGCCAACCCTTCTTCTTTAGTGCGCTATCGCTCGCCGCGCGGCGGCGCGCTGCTTGAGCGCGTCTGGGTGCGCTATCGCTGCGGCCCGCAGGGCCTTGGTGCTTGAGCGCGCTTTCCGACTTTCCATCTGCTCCGTCATCCTCGGGCTTGACCCGAGGATCGAGTTGGGCGACGCGCTCGGCCTGTCGGTGGAATTTGGCGAAGGGCCGAGCGGCGATGACCCCCAAGCACGAACTCCGGGCCGCCATGCGCGCCTTGCGAAAGCGTCTGACCGAGACCGATCCCGAAGCCGCCGAGCGTGCGGCGGGCCATGCTGACGCCTTGCCCAGCGGCGCCATCGTCGCCCTGTATCGCGCCATGGGGTCGGAGCTGGACACTGACGTCCTGGCCAATGTCCTGCACCAGGCGGGACGCCGTTTGTGCCTGCCGGTGGTGCTGGAGCGCGACGCGGCCATGATCTTCCGCGCCTGGACGCCGGGCGAGCCGCTGGAGCTCGACGCCGCCGGATGCCCCGCGCCCCTGCCTCTGGGCGAGGTGGTGCGGCCGGACCTGATCGTGACGCCCCTGCTGGCCTTCGACGCCCACGGCGGGCGGTTGGGGCAGGGCGGCGGCTACTATGACCGGACGTTCGCGGCGCTGCCCGACGCGCATCGGGTCGGCTTCGCCTATGCCGGGCAGGCAGTCGATCGCCTCGCTCTGGAGCCGCATGACATCCGCCTGCATAGCGTTTTGACCGAGACCGGCTATAGAGCCATCCCATGAGATTGGCGTTTTTCGGTGACGTGGTCGGCAAGTCCGGGCGCGATGGACTTTCGGATCATCTTCCGGGGCTGAGGCGCGACCTCAGGCTCGACTTCGTGGTGGTCAACGCCGAGAACGCAGCGGGCGGTTTCGGCATCACCGAGAACACGGCCAACGACATCTTCAACGCCGGGGCCGACGTCCTGACGTTGGGCAACCACAGCTGGGACCAGCGCGAGGCCCTGACCTATATCGTGCGCGAGCCGCGCCTGATTCGTCCGGCCAACTATCCGCGCCTGATGGATGCGCCGGGGCGCGGCGCCGATGTCTTCGTCACGCCGGACGGCCGCCGGGTGCTGGTCATCAATGTGCTGGGCCGCGTCCACATGGATCCGATGGACGACCCCTTCAGCGCCGTGGAGCGCGAGTTGGAGGCCGCGCCTCTGGGCGTCGTCGCCGACGCCGTCATCGTCGACATGCACGCCGAGGCGACCAGTGAGAAGATGGGCATGGGCCACTTCTGCGACGGTCGCGCCAGCCTGGTGGTCGGCACCCATACCCACGTCCCGACGGCAGATGCGCAGATCCTGCCCCACGGCACGGCCTATCAGACCGACGCGGGCGGCTGCTGCGACTACAACTCCGTCATCGGCAACGACAAGGAAGAGCCTCTGCGCCGCTTCACCACCCGTCTGTCGGGCGGGCGCTACACCCCGGCCAGCGGTCCGGCCACCATCTGCGGCGTCTTTGTCGAGACCGACGACCGCACCGGCCTGGCCAAGCGCGTCGAGCCGATCCGCGTCGGCGGCCGCCTCAGCCAGGCGATCCCGCAGGTCTGACGCCGGCTTGGCGACGCTTGGCCCGGACCAGACGTTCGCGCAGGTCGTGCAACTGGGCGGCGCGGTGTTCGGGCGTGTGGGTCTCGCTCACATAGGCCTGCGCCGCGCGGGCCAGAGTCAGGCGACGCGCGGGATCGATGATCAGGCTGTCGATGGCCTCGCCCAGTCCCTCAGCCGTCAGATCATCGACATAGACGGCGTGCGGCCCGCTGGCCTCGCGCAGGCCGCCGCGACCGGATGAGATCAGCGCCGCCCCCGCCGCATGAGCCTCCAGCGCCGTCAGGCCCAGAGGCTCGGCCCAGACCGAGGGGGTCAGGGCGATGGCCGCCCGCTGCATCTCGGCGCGCACCTGCGCCAGCGGCGCCGACTTCAGCACCCGGACCCGGTCGCCGAACCGCTCCAGCGGCGCCACATGGGGCGCGGCCCAGTCCGCATGACGGTCCCAGTCGTTCAGCATCAGCACGGCGCGCCAGTCGGGATGGCGCACCAGCACGGCGGGCAGGGCGGCGCAGATCAGGTCCACGCCCTTTTCCGGCATGGCGCGCCCGGCGAAGGCGATCAGCGGCTCGCGCCCCTCCACAGGCGCGCGCCACAGGTCCACGTCGATGGGGTTGGGCACGGCGAAGGCCTTGGCCTCCAGTCGGGGAAAGTCCTTCAGGAAATCCAGCCGCGCCGCCTCGCTGACGAAGATCAGCCCGTCCATGCGGTCATAGCGCCGCTCATAACGCCAGCGGTCGATGACATGGCGCGGCGGCTTCACGGCGTTGTGGCGATACAGGGTGATCGCTGCGTCTGGGAAATGCGGGGCCAGGGCGACGGCCTGCTGCGTCTGCTGGTGGAACTCGATCACATCGGGGCGATAGTCGGCCAGCGCCTGATGCAGGGCCTTCAGCCGGTTCGCGGCGGGCAGGGTCTGCACCGGCAGGTCGCCGTGATCCTGGGCGCCTTCACAGCAGAAGACGCGGACCTCGCCCTTGTCCGCCCGCGCCAGGGTGCGCGCCACCGTCTCCATAGAGTTCGGCTGGTGCAGGTCGAAGCGCGCGCCGACAGGCATGACGACGGCGGTTCTCATGACCTTGCGTGTCTCCGGTTAGTTGGAAGCTCTGGCGGCGGCGCGGGCTTCCAGCGCGCGCAGGCTGGCTTCTTCAGCCTTCAGGTCTTCGGTCAGTTGGGCTTTCAACGCCGGATCGGCGATGGCGGTCAGCGCCGTGCGCGTCTCCTGCACCGCCTGACGACGGGCGGCGATCAGGCGCGACAGTTCATCCGGCTCATGCAGAGCCGGGCCGGAGGCGGTCGGGCGACGGATCGCCTGAGCTTCTTCTTCCTCGGTGGTCTTCAGCGCGGCGGCCTGACGGGCGGCGGCCGCGTCGCGCAGGGCGTGCTGGACGGGATCGCCGCCCTCGAATTCGCAGGCCGACAGCAGGGCGGCGCCCGAGACGACGAGGATGAGGGCGGCGCTGCGCATCAGCCTTCGATCCAGTTCGGCATCCAGCCTTCGTAGAATTCGCGCACATGGGCGACGGGGATGCGGAACAGCTCGCCCTTCGGACCCGAGGAGGCGAAGTCCGCGCCCTTGACCAGACCCACGACCGAGGCGTGTAGCCCCGCATCCTTGGCCTTGGCGATCAGGGCGTCGGCGTCCGATACGGCGACCAGATAACGGGCCTGGTCCTCGCCGAACAGGAAGGCGTGGGCGTGGGTATGGCTGGAGGCGTTCAGTTCGACGCCGACGTCCGAGGCCAGGGCGATGTCCGCCGCCGCCCCGATCAGGCCGCCGTCAGACAGGTCGTGGACGACCGTCAGCTCGCCCGCTTCGATCAGGCCGCGCACGAAGTCGCCGGTCTTGCGTTCCAGCTTCAGATCGACCGGCGGCGGGGCGCCGTCCTCGCGGCCCAGAACTTCGCGCAGGTAGATGGAAGCGCCCAGTTCGCCGTGCGTCTGGCCGATCAGGACCAACTGGTCGCCCTCGGCCGCGCCGCCGAAGCCGGTGGTCACGTCATAGTTGGTCAGCAGGCCCACGGCGCCGACGGTCGGCGTCGGCGGAATGGCGAC
The DNA here is from genome assembly GCF_047237745.1 of Brevundimonas phoenicis. NCBI lineage: Bacteria > Pseudomonadati > Pseudomonadota > Alphaproteobacteria > Caulobacterales > Caulobacteraceae > Brevundimonas > Brevundimonas phoenicis. The sequence goes on along the minus strand of NZ_JBDFLN010000001.1, from coordinate 2,948,445 downwards.
GCCGTTGGTCTCGTTATACAGGCTGACGTTGCCGCTCACGACCGGGAAGTCCAGCTCGCGGCAGGCCTCGGCCATGCCGTCGGTGGCGCGCACGATCTGGCCCATGATCTCGGGCCGCTGAGGGTTGCCGAAGTTCAGGTTGTCGGTGATGGCGATGGGACGCGAACCGACGGCGGTCAGGTTGCGCCACGCCTCGGCCACGGCCTGCTTGCCGCCTTCATAGGGGTCGGCCTGGACATAGCGCGGGGTGCAGTCCGAGGTGACGGCCAGGCCCTTTTCCGTGCCGTGGACGCGGATCACGCCTGCGTCGGCGCCGGTCGAGGAATCCTGCAGCGTGTCGGCCATGACGTGGCGGTCGTATTGCTCCCAGATCCAGCGCTTGGACGCCATGTCAGGGCAGGCGACGACCTTCAGCACGGCGTCATTCCAGCTGTCCGGGGCCGGGACTTCCGCCGGATCGAGGCGCGGTTGCAGCTCGGGCTGGACCCACGGGCGGTCGTACAGGGGCGCATCGTCGAATAGCGGGGCCAGCGGCACGTCGCAGACCACCTCGCCGTGGTGCTTCAGCACCAGATGGCCGGTGTTGGTGGTCTTGCCGATGATGGCGAAGTCCAGACCCCACTTCTGGAAGATGCGATAGCCGACGTCTTCATAGCCGGGCCTCAGCACCGCCAGCATGCGCTCCTGGCTTTCCGACAGCATCATCTCATAGGCGGTCATGCCGGTTTCGCGTTGAGGCACCTTGTCCAGGTCCAGTTCGACGCCGACGCCGCCCTTGCCCGCCATCTCGACGGATGACGAGGTCAGACCCGCCGCGCCCATGTCCTGAATGGCGGCCACGGCGCCCGAAGCCATCAGCTCCAGCGTGGCCTCGATCAGCAGCTTCTCGGCGAAGGGGTCGCCGACCTGCACCGTCGGGCGCTTGGCGTCCGACTCGTCGTCGAACTCGGCCGAGGACATGGTGGCACCGTGGATGCCGTCGCGGCCGGTCTTGGAGCCGAAATAGACCACGTCGTGGCCCGCTTCCGGCGCGGCCGAATAATAGATCTCATCGGCGCGGGCCAGGCCCACGCACATGGCGTTGACCAGGATGTTGCCGTTGTAGCCCTTGTGGAAGTTGGTCTCGCCCGAGACGGTCGGCACGCCGACGCAGTTGCCGTAGCCGCCGATGCCGCTGACCACGCCCTTGACCAGACGCTTGGACTTCTCGTGCGACGGGTCGCCGAAACGCAGGGCGTTCAGAAGAGCCACCGGGCGCGCGCCCATGGTGAAGACGTCGCGCATGATGCCGCCCACGCCCGTCGCCGCGCCCTGATAGGGCTCGATGTAGGAGGGGTGGTTGTGGCTCTCCATCTTGAAGATGCAGGCGTCGCCGTCGTCGATGTCGATCACGCCCGCGTTCTCGCCGGGGCCGCAGATGACGCGCTCGCCCGTCACCGGGAACTTCATCAGCTGCTTCTTGGACGACTTGTAGGAGCAGTGCTCGGACCACATGACCGAGAAGACGCCCAGCTCGACCTGGTTGGGCTCGCGGCCCAGCCGGTCCAGCAGGACTTGATATTCATTGGGGGCGAGGCCGTACTCTTCGGCCAGCTGGGCGATGGTCTTTTGGGGCGCGCTCATGGGCGGGCCTTCTAGCCGTCTCTGGGGCGTCTGTCAGCCCGTCACCGGCGTTCGACGCCGCGTCTCAAACCGAAGACGATGATGACCCCCGCCACCACCAGGGCAAAGGCGGCCGCCAGGGCCGTGAAAGCCAGCACCGGCTTGACCTCCTGCTCGGCCACGAAGGCCCCCACCAGACCCCAGGCGATGGGCAGGGGATAGGCCAGGGTCCGCAGAGCCCAGGTCACGCCGATCCCGACCAGGGTGGTCGCGACCACGGCCAGCACGGCCCAGCCGGTCGGCGACAGGGCGGCGGGCAGGGCCTCGAACGCCGTCGCCACGGTGATCAGGTTCAGCGGCGCCGCCACGGTCAGCCACCCTGCCAGCGCCGCCAGCGGCCAGATCAGGAACCAGCGGTCGCGCTCCACCGTCCCGGTCGCGCGGATGGTGCGCGCGCTGGCCAGCATCGGCAGCAGCAGGGCCAGGAGCGAGGCCAGGATGACGACGACGCTGGCCGCCTTCAGGTTCAGCGCCGCCATGACGATCCAGAAGCCGATGCCGAAGAAGGCTACGACAGACGGCCAGCCCATGCGGTTGATCAGCACGCTCTCGCCTGTCTGGGGCAGGGCCTGGCGCCCGGCGTAGATTAGGAGGCCCAGATAGAGCAGGCTCCAGATCGAAAAGGCGTAGCCGGCCACCCGCAGCGTCTGGTTTCCGTCGGCGGCGAACTCCGCCTGGCTTAAGCCGAAACCGCCCAGGGCCTGAACGACGGGAACGATGACGGCGAAGACGGCGGCGGCCAGCACGGCCAGGCGGCGCGTCTGCTGGGCGGGGGTGGGGCGTTCGATGGCGGTCATGCGTCTCTCCGGCTCAGCTTCGCCGTATCTACGCGCCGCGTCGAAGAAGGTTCAAGGGAACCTGCGCGCGGCTTTTCGCCTTGCTTTGAGGCAGACCGAGAAGGAGGCCGCCATGCCTGATCCGAACGACGCGCCCGAACCGATCGAGCAGACGCTCGAGGAAGAAGTCGAAACCAACCGCGCCCTGGAGCGGGGCCTGGGCGTCGGCGCCCGCGAACTGGCGGCAATCCACGAATCCGGCGCCGAAGGCACTTTGGAGCGCGCCGTCGACGAGGACGGCGAACCGGTCGAGGCAGAGGTCGAAGTCGGCGACGCCGGCCGCAGCGCCAGCGTCCTGGACCGTAACGAAATCTAGGCGGCCGCGTAGATGCTTTGGAACAGGGTCGCGCCGTCGGCGCTGCCCAGCTCGGCTTCGAACGCGCGGTCCGGGTGGGGCATCATGCCCAGAACGTTGCCGCGTTCATTCTGCAAGCCCGCGATGTCGCCGACCGAGCCGTTGGGGTTGTCGACGTAGCGGAAGACCACCTGGCCCTCGCCCTCGATGCGCTTCAGGGTCTCTTCGTCGGCGAAGTAGTTACCGTCGGCGTTGCCCTGGGTCATGATGATTTCGCGCTGGCCCTGATAGCCCGAGGTGAAGCGCGTCTGGCCGTTGGCGACCGTGATGCTGATCGGCTTGCAGATGTATTTCAGGCTGCTGTTGCGCATCAGGGCGCCCGGCAGCATCCCGGCTTCGCACAGCACCTGGAAGCCGTTGCAGATGCCGACCACGGTGACGCCGTCGTCAGCGGCCTTCTTGACCGCCTGCATGATCGGGGCCTGCGCCGCCATCGCGCCGCAGCGCAGATAGTCGCCGTAGGAGAAGCCGCCCGGCAGCACGATCAGGTCGAGGCCCTTGGGCAGTTCGGTCTCGGCGTGCCAGACCATCTGGACCTGTTCGCCAGTGGAACGTTCGACGGCGACCTTGCAGTCGCGATCGCAGTTGGAACCGGGGAATACAATGACAGCTGCGCTCATGGCCGGGCCTCCTAGCACCCTTCGGGACGAATGTCAGGCGTCGCTTTGTTGCGCCTTGCGCCCCGTCGCCCAGGCGACGACCCAGACGGCGAAACCGCCCAGAGACAGCGCCACCCCGACCCAGCCGGTCGAGGTCCAGCCCCAGCCCGCCGCCACGGCCATGCCCGCCAGCAGGGGGCCGATGGCGTTGGCCGTGTTGAAGGCTGAGTGATTCAGGGCGGCGGCCAGGGTCTGGGCGTCGCCGGCCACGTCCATCAGCCGGGTCTGCAGCACCGAACCCAGCCCGCCGCCGCCGCCGATCAGCACCACCACGATCATCACGGCCCACAGGTGCGGCGCGGCGAAGGGGTAGAGGGCCAGGGCCGCCGCGCTCCACAGCAACAGGCCGCCCGCCGCGATCATGCCGAAGCGGTCGGCGGCCCAGGCGCCCAGCAGATTGCCCGCCACCATCCCTAAGCCGAACAGGGCGAAGACCCAGGGCAGAACTTCCGGCCCTACGCCCGTCACCGCCTTCAGCGTCGAGGCCAGATAGGCGTAGACCGCGAACATGCCGCCGAAGCCGACGGCGCCCACGCCCAGCGTCAGCCACACCTGGCCGCGCTTCAGGGCGCCCAGCTCGCGCCAGGGGCTGGCGTCGGGATGGGCCGGATCGCGCGGCGCGAACAGGGCGACCAGGGCCATGGTCAGCACCGCCAGCACGCTGACGATGGCGAAGGTCCAGCGCCAGCCGAAGGCGTGGCTGACGGCGTTGGCGACCGGCACCCCGATCACCGTGGCGACCGTCAGGCCCAGCAGAACGGTCGAGACGGCCCGCGTCCTGAGCCGCAGCGGCACCAGCGACGCCGCGACCAAGGCCGCCACGCCGAAGTAGGCGCCGTGCGGAATGCCGCTGAGGAAGCGGAAGACCAGCATCCACTCATAGGTCGGGGCGATGGCGCTCAGGGCGTTGCCGACGGCGAACAGGGCCATGAAGCCGATCAGCAGCAGCCAGCGCGGCAGGCGCGCGCCTAGCACGGCCAGGATCGGCGCCCCGACGACCACCCCGGCGGCATAGGCGCTGATGACATGGCCCGCCGTCGGTTCGCTGACGCCCAGGCCCGCCGCGAAGTCGGGCAGGACGCTCATGGCGGCGAATTCGGTCACGCCGATAGCGAAGCCGCCCATGGCCAGCGCCAGCAGCACCAGCGCCACCTTGCCCGGTTCGGCCACGCGCTCGTCGGGAATGGACGCGGCGCAGCGCGGATCGTCGAGGCAGGGGGCGTCGGCAGGGGCCATGGATTGTCGCGATGCAGCAAGGGGAGGTTGCGCTGCAAAATAAGGACGCCGCCCACGGCATCAACCGGGGCGGCGTCGAAGCGGTCATCACGCTTTGTGTCGGCTGGTCAGCCTCGGTTCTCGTAGGTCGCCGTGATCGACGCCTTGGCCAGGGTGTGGAAGTGCAGATTGAAGCCGAAGATCGCGCCCGAGTTATCTTCCGTCACGTCCAGCCGTTCCACGTCCACGGCGAAGACGGTGAAGATGTAGCGGTGCGGGCCGTGGCCGGGCGGCGGGGCGGCGCCGCCGAAACCGGCCTCGCCATAGTCGGTGCGCCCCTGGACGGCGCCCTTGGGCAGGTTCGCTCCGCCAACGGCGCCCGCACCGGCGGCCAGGGCGTTCACGTCCGCCGAGATGTTGGCGACCGTCCAGTGCCAAAAGCCCGAGCCGGTCGGGGCGTCGGGATCATAGCAGGTGACGGCGAAGCTCCTGGTCCCTTCGGGCGCGCCGGACCACGACAGTTGGGGCGAGGTGTTTCCCAGCGCCTTGACCTGGGCGTCAGGCAGGACGCCTCCGTCGGAAAAGTTGGTCGATGTGACGGTGAAGCTCATGGCGCGCTCTTCCTTTGACGGCGGATTCGGATGCCCAAACTAACGGAAGACTCGCCACGGGCGTTGCGTCGCGACATTCTGTCCCTAGCTAAGGTCAAGCTGTCTTGATGAGCGGAGGAACGGGATGCTGCAAGCCCTGTTGGACCGAACCTTTCAGACGCGGTCGATCCGGGTGCGGCTTCCGGACGGGCGTGAGCTGACGGCGGGGCCGGGCGAACCGGAACTGACGGCCGTGCTGACGGACATGAAGACCGCCGTCGCCATCGCCGCCAATCCTGACCTGGCCCTGGGCGAAGCCTTCATGGACGGGACATTCCGGATCGAGGGCGGAAGCATCTATGACTTCCTGCAACTGACGACCTCGCAACTGGCGCTTCGGCCGCGCTCGCCCAAGCTGACCTGGATACAGCGGCTCAAGCGCGGGGCGGAGCAGGCCAACGATCGGCTGCACGCGCGCAGCAACGTCAGCCATCACTATGACCTGACGGTCGATTTCTATCGCCTGTTCCTGGACGAAGACCTGCAATACTCCTGCGCCTTCTTCGAGACGCCGGACGCCAGTTTGGAAGAGGCCCAGGTCGCCAAGAAGCGCCGCCTGATCGACAAGCTGCTGCTGGAGCCGGGGCATCGCGCCCTGGACATCGGCGCCGGCTGGGGCGGGCTGGGCCTGTCGATGGTCGAGCGCGGGGCGCGCGTGACCGGCGTCACCCTGTCCACCGAACAGCACCGCACGGCCAATGAACGGGCGACAGCGCTGGGCGTCACCGACCGGGCCGATTTTCGGCTTCAGGACTATCGCGACCTGGATCAGACCTTCGACCGCATCATATCGGTGGGGATGTTCGAGCACGTCGGCGTGCCGAACTATCAGGAGTATTTCGACACGGTCACCCGGCTGTTGGACGACGACGGGGTGGCGGTGATCCATTCCATCGGCCGCAAGTCGCCGCCCAACCGCACCCAGCCGTGGGTGCGCAAATACATCTTCCCCGGCGGCTATATCCCCGCCCTGTCCGAGGTGCTGCCCGCCATCGAGCGCGCGGGCCTGTGGGTCACGGACATGGAGGTGCTGCGTCTGCACTACGCCGAGACCCTGAGGCATTGGCGCGAGCGGTTTCTGGCCCGGCGCGGCGAGGCTCTGGCCATGTATGACGAACGCTTCTGCCGGATGTGGGAGTTCTACCTCGCCGCCAGCGAGGTCGCCTTCCGCGAGCTGGGCCACATGGTGTTCCAGCTTCAACTGACGAAGAAGCAAACGGCCGCGCCGCTGAGCCGGGATTACCTGTGCGGCTAGGTCGGCGGGCATAGAAAAAGGCCGCTCTATCGAGCGGCCTTGATCGTCTGGACCGTCATCGCCCTCAGGCGATTTCGATCCGGTAGCTTTCGATGACTGTATTGGCCAGCAGGGTCTCGCACATGCGCTTGACCTCGGCCTCCTTGTCGGCGACGGCGTCGTCGAGGTCGAACTCGATCAGCTTGCCGACGCGGGCGCCCGAGACGCCGTTCCAGCCCAGGCCCTGCAGGGCGCCTTCGACGGCCTTGCCCTGGACGTCCAGCACGCCGGGCTTGAGGAAGACGTGAACTTTAACCTTGGCCATTAATGCAGCCCTCCCTGAATCACGGTCGGCATGTCCTTCATGATGCCGAGGCGGCGGGCCACCTCGGTGTAGCTTTCGATGACGTCGCCCATGTCGCGGCGGAAGCGGTCCTTGTCCAGCTTCTCGCCCGTGGTCGAATCCCACAGGCGGCACGAGTCGGGGCTGATTTCGTCGGCCAGGATGACGCGGGCGAAGTCGTTCTCCCACACGCGGCCGAACTCGATCTTGAAGTCCACCAGGGTGATGCCGACAGCGCCGAACATGCCGCACAGATAGTCGTTCACCCGCACCGTCATGGCCAGGATGTCGTCCAGCTCCTGCGTCGTGGCCCAGTTGAACGCGGTGATGTGCTCTTCGGTCACCATCGGGTCGTTCAGCTCATCCTTCTTGTAGTAGAATTCGATGATCGAACGGGGCAGGGGCGTGCCCTCTTCCTGGCCCAGGCGCTGGGCCAGCGAGCCGGCGACGACGTTGCGGCACACCACTTCCAGCGGAATGATCTCGACTTCGCGGATCAGCTGCTCGCGCAGGTTCAGGCGCTTGATGAAGTGGTTGGTCACGCCGATCGAGTTCAGGCGCGACATGATGAATTCGCTGATGCGGTTATTGATGACGCCCTTGCCTTCCAGGGTCGCCTTCTTCTGCGCGTTGAAGGCGGTTGCGTCGTCCTTGAAATACTGGATCAGCGTGCCCGGCTCGGGCCCCTCGTACAGGATCTTGGCCTTGCCCTCGTAGAGCTTCTTGCGCTTGGTGTTCATCTTTGGGCCCCGGGGGGAAGGAAACGGACGGCCTCAAAACGAAAAACGCGCGGCCCGAAGGTCGGGGCGGCGCGGTTCCTGAATCGACGGCGGCTATATAGAACCACGCGCCCTTTAGCCGAAGGGCGTCTGTGACACAAATATCCTGAAGCGACCCTGCGTCAGCCTACGCGACCGAAGTCTGGTTGCGTTCGGTCGCGCCGGGGGCCATAGAGCCGTTTGCGGACAAGACTCGTCCGTGACTGGAGTTACGACGCGCATGACGACCTTCGACGATCGGGAACAGGCCTTTGAGGCCAAATACGCCCTCGATCAGGAACAGGAATTCAAGGCCATCGCGCGTCGCAACAAGATGCTGGGCCTTTGGGCTGCCGAGAAGATGGGCCTGTCGCCTGAGAGCGCCGAGCAATACGCCGCCGCCGTGGTCCGCGCCGACTTCGAACAGCCGGGCGAGGAAGACGTCTTCCGCAAGGTGGCCGGCGATTTCAAGGCTTCGGGCATGACGGTGTCCGAGGGCGAGTTGCGCTCCAAGATGGACGAACTGGCCTCGATCGCGCGCGAACAGATCCGGGCGGGCGAATAACCGCATCGCAATCGAATGACACAAGGGCCGCAACCGGCGACGGTTGCGGCCCTTCTTCGATCTGCCTCCCGCCGGGGAAACGGAAGGGACCGGAGGCGCCGGGGCGCATCCGAACAACGCGCCCGCGGCCGGTCGGTTCGATCCGATGTCCTATTTCGGCATCAGCACCGTGTCGACGATGTGAACCACCCCATTCGACTGGGCCACGTCGGCCTGGGTGATGGTCGAGGTTCCGCCCTTGGCGTCGGTGATCCGCCACTGACCGCCGCCGGCGTCCTTGACCGTCAGCTTCTCGCCCTGAACCGTGGTCAGGGTGGCGGTTCCGCCGTTGGCCTGGGCCTGGGCGGCGATGTCGGCGGCCGTCAGGCGGCCGGGCACGACGTGATAGGTCAGCAGCTTGGTCAGCGCCGCCTTTTGGGCCGGCTGCATCCAGCCCTCGCGCGTGGCGGCGGGAATTTTCTCGAAGGCGGCGTTGTCGGGGGCGAAGACAGTGAAGGGGCCGGCCCCCTGCAACCGTTCCGTCAGGCCGGCGGTCTGGATCGCGCTGACCAGGGTAGTCAGGTTCGGAGCCTTGGCGGCGTTGGCGACGATATTGTCGGACGGGTTCATGGCCACGCCGCCGACCATCGGCTCGGTCGTGGCGGGGGCTGCTGACGGGGCCGGGGTCTCGACGGGTGCGGGCTCCTTCTTGGCGTCGTTTTGACCGCAGGCGGCCAGCGCCAGCAGGGCGACGGTCGAAACAGCCGCAAACGCGGCGGTGCGATAGGTCGTCATGGCTTCTCTCCTTCGGTGAACGGGCGGCGCCCGCGTCGGAGGGGATTACGGCTCAGACCCGAAAAAGGATGCGGCGGGCGTCAAATTTTCCGGCGCGGCCCGTGAACGGGCGGCTTCGTCGGTCAATCCAGACAGGCGTTCAGGACGGACCATCGGCCCAGCTTTTCCTCGAACGGACGCGCGTGGGCGGGGCTGGAGGAGGGCAGGTCGATCAACTCGGCCGTTGTGGCGCCTTCCAGCATGGGGCGCCCGGCGCGCGCCGCCTTTCCGCCGTTGAAAGCCACGGCGCGCAAGGCCGGAAGTCGGTTCGTCAGGGCGATCAAGTCGGCGACCTGAGGGTTGCGGATGGCTGCGTCCAGGCTGCCCCGCCGCTCAGCTGACGCGATCACGTCCCAGAGCCCCACGCCGTGCGTCCACAGGGTCTCCAGCCGCGCCTCATAGGGCACGGTGATCAGATCCGCCCCGATCACCGCCCCGATTAGCCGCCAGAAGGCGTTGCGCGGATGGGCGTAATACTGCGCCGCCCTCAGCGAGGCGTCGCCGGGCAGGCTGCCGAGGATCAGCAGGCGGGTGCGCTCATCGACGACGGGGGGGAAGGCCTGTTTCGTTGCGACGAGGGACATCACCCCTTGTCTCTGAGCCAGCCGACGATCGAGAGGCGAGGCGCCTTGGCGTAGCCGGCCACCGGGGCGACCGAGTGCGGCTGCGGCACGCGGAACAGCGTCAACGTATTCCAGCGCGGGGCGTAGCCTCGTTGGATGTCGCCGTTCTCGTCATGAAAAAGAAGTTGCCCGCCCCAGTCTTCGCGCCAGCGTCGTGTGAAACCGAGGGTGTAGGCGGTCAAGCGATTGCTCGGCTCCGAACCCACGTCGGTGTGCAGGCCGATGAAGTCGCCTGGACGGTAATAGGTCGCCTGGGAGTCCGCTTTGACGACTTGGGGCTGGCCGGTGACGCGCGCGCCGAACTCGATGAAGGCGGGACTGGTCAGGAATTCTGTCAGGGCGTGGATGGGGTGGCCTGGATCTCGCCTTTCCAGATAGGCGGTCAGCATCGGATAGCACCGGTAGAGAAAGCCGTAGCCGTCCCCGGTGCGGTCAAGCATGGCCTTTAACGCCTGCCGTAGTTGGTCATGATCCGCGCTTTTGAGTTGATCGGCCGTCAGAGCCTTGGGACCGCCCGCGTCCTGGTACGCCATCCCCCAGGGCGTATGCTGTTCAAGTATCTGCGTCAGATACTCAGCTGTCTCCGGCTCGAAGATGTTGGCGATCTGAACGATGCCGTGTTCCAGGTAGGCGCGCGCAAGCCGCCCCTCGTCCAAAGCTGGGTTCAGTCTGAGGACGAGGGATTTGTTCATGTCAGTTCAGCTTCCGAACACCCGCTGGAACACCACGTCCACGTTCTTCGTATGGTAGCCGAGGTCGAACAGGGCCTCCAGCTCGTCGTGGGGCAGGGTGACGCGCGGGTCGGCCTTCAGGAAGTCGATGAAGACGCCTTCGCCGCGCCAGACCTTCATGGCGTTCTCCTGAACCGCCGCATAGGCGTCCTCGCGCGAGACGCCCGCCTGGGTCAGGGCCAGCATGACCCGTTGCGAGAAGACCAGGCCGCCCAGACGGTCGAGGTTCTTCTGCATGTTCTCAGGGTAGACGTTCAGGCGCTCGATGACGCCCGCCAGACGGTGCAGGGCGAAGTCCAGGTGGATGGTGGCGTCCGGGCCGATGCCGCGCTCGACCGAGGAGTGGCTGATGTCCCGCTCGTGCCACAGGGCGACGTTCTCCATCGCCGGGGTCACGGCCGAGCGGACCAGACGGGCCAGGCCCGTCAGGTTCTCGGTCAGGATCGGGTTGCGCTTGTGTGGCATGGCCGACGAGCCCTTCTGACCCTTGTCGAAGAACTCCTCGGCTTCGAGGACTTCCGTGCGCTGCAGGTGGCGGATTTCGACGGCCAGACGCTCGACCGAGGAGGCGACGACGCCCAGGGCGGCGAAGTAGGCGGCGTGGCGGTCGCGCGGGATCACCTGGGTCGAGACCGGCTCGACGCTGAGGCCCATCTGGTCGGCGACGTATTGTTCAACGGCCGGATCGACGTTGGCGAAGGTGCCGACGGCGCCCGAGATGGCGCAGGTGGCGATTTCTTCACGGGCCGTGATCAGGCGGCGCTTGGCGCGCTGGAACTCGGCGTGATAGCCGGCCAGCTTCAGGCCGAAGGTCACCGGCTCGGCGTGGATGCCGTGCGAGCGGCCCACGGTCGGGGTGTATTTGTGCTCCTTGGCGCGGGTCTCCAGCGCGGCCAGGACGCGATCAACGCCGTCCAGCAGCAGGTCGGTCGAGCGCGCCAGCTGCACCGCGAAACAGGTGTCCAGCACGTCCGAAGAGGTCATGCCCTGGTGCAGGAAGCGGGCTTCCTCGCCGACGATTTCGGCGACGTGGGTCAGGAAGGCGATGACGTCGTGCTTGGTGGTGCGCTCGATCTCGTCGATGCGGTCGGCGTCGAAGGTCGCGTCCTTGCCGTTGGCCCAGATGGCCTCGGCCGATTCCTTCGGGATCACGCCCAGCTCGGCCATCTTGGTGGCGGCGTGGGCCTCGATCTCGAACCAGATCTTGTACTTGGTCTCTTGCGACCAGATGGCGACGGCGTCGGGGCGGGAATAGCGCGTGATCATGGACCGGTCGTGTCGTGCGCGAGGGGCCATGAGTCAAGGTTCGCCGTGCGGGAATGGAGGCTTTTGGGCATCACCGGCGACCGGATCGACGGCGCGGCGTGTGGAAACCTTGACTTGCCGCGCTCCTGTCCCAAATAGGGCGCGCTCAGAGGACGACCTCTCCCATCAGTGGGCATGACGCTGGGACGACCCGGCATGCCATGCAAGGAGCACGTCATGGCCTGGATTTTCCTTCTTCTCGCCGGTCTGTTCGAGATCGTCTGGGCCTTCCTGATGAAGGCCTCCGAGGGCTTCACCAAGCCCTGGCCGACCATCGGCACCATCGGTTTCATGATCATCAGCTTCGGCCTGTTGTCGATCTCGATGAAGACGTTGCCGCTGGGCACGGCCTATGTGATCTGGACCGGCATCGGCGCCGTCGGCGCCTTCGTCGTCGGCATCGCCGTCCTGGGCGAGCCTATTACGCCGATGCGCGTCATCGGCGCCGTGCTGATCGTCAGCGGCCTGGTTGTGCTGAAGCTCGCCTCCAGCCATTAATCACGGCGACAGCCTCGGAGCTTCGCCATGGAACTGATCGTCGGGCCGCGCCTCTTCTCCACCTGGTCCCTGCGGCCGTGGCTGGTGTTGAGGCGCGCAGGCGCCGTCTTCGACACGCGCGAGGTCTGGTATCGCTCCGAGGCTGAAAAAGCTGAACTGCGACGTCTGTCGCCCTCGGGCTTCGTGCCGCTGCTGAAGGTCGAGGACGAGACGATCTGGGACACCCTGTCCATCAGCGAATGGGCGGCCGAACGCTATCCCGAGGCGCATCTGTGGCCGGTCGATCCGATCGCGCGCGCCCTGGCCCGTTCGGCGACGGCCGAGATGCACTCCGGCTTCCACGCCCTGCGCGACCTGTGCGGCATGGGGCCGGATCATCCGATGGCCGGGGATGCGCGCAGCTCGGCGCCGTCCGATCCGGGGCTGGACCGCGACCTGGCGCGTCTGGTCGCATTGTGGTCGCAGATGCGCGAACGCTTCGGCGCGGGCGGGCCGTGGCTGTTCGGCGACTGGTCGATCGCCGACGCCTTCTTCACGCCCGTGGCGGCGCGGGTGCGCCACTATCAGATCGACCTGTCGGCCCACGGCGACGACGGGACGGCCGCCGCCTATGTCGCCGCCCTTCTGGCCCAGCCGCACTTCCGCGAGTGGGAAGCGGCGGCGCTGTCATCTAACGTTGATTAACCGATCCTGAGAACGCGGGTTTAAGAGAGCGGACTTACAGTCCAGCTTGTTCTCGAGGGGGCGGAGCCATGCGTACGATCAGCAGAAACACCGACTGGGCGCGCACGGCGCGCGCCTATGTCTTGGCGGCGGTCGTTCTGGCCCTGGTCTGGGCTTCACTGGCGTCCCTGATGATCTGAAGCTCGCGCTTCAGCGCGAGCCGCCGCCCAGCACTGCCTCGGCCACCTGCAAGGGCGCAGGGGCGGGCGGGACGTAATCCAGGCGGATCGGCACGGCGCGCGCGCCCGAGGCCACGGCGTCCAGCGTCTTCACCGGCCCGCCCATCATGCGCTGATAGATCCAGTAGGCCGCGACGACCTTCTCGACGTATTCGCGCGCCTGAGGCACGTCGATGGTCTCGATCAGCAGCAGCGGATCGGCGTCGGCGCCCAGCTTGCGGATCGCCGCCAGCATCGGCCCCGGCCCGGCGTTGTACGAGGCCACCGCCTTCAGCAGGTCGCCCTGGAAGGATTCGATCTGGAACAGGCGGTTCACATAGTCCTGACCCAGCTTCATGTTCACCGCCGGGTCCAGCAGGCGCTGGGGCGTGCGGACATAGCCCTGGTCGCCGGTCATGTGGGCGGCCGTGGTCGGCATCACCTGCATAAGCCCATAGGCGCCGGCGCCGGAACGGGCGCTGGCGTTGAAGTCCGTCTCCTTGCGCGCGATGGCGTAGACGAGGGCCCTCTCAATGGTGAAACCGCCCATCGGCTGCAGGTCCGGCATCGGATAGCGGACGGCGTCGATGCGGCTGGCCTCAGACTGGGCGGCGCGGCCGGGCGCGACCAGGCGATACAGGCCGACCCACATCTGGCGCGCGGCGCTGTCGCCGCTGGCGGCGCGCAGGCCGTTGCGGGCCGCCTGTTCGGCGTCGTTGCGGCGGCCGACTTCATACAGGGCGACGGTGCGGCGGGCGTCCTCGTCCGAGCGGATGAAGGCGTTGAGCGCGCGCGCATCCACGCCGATCGGCTCGGGCGTGAAGGAAGCGCGCTGCAGCGTCGCCTCATAGGGGCGGGGCCCCTGGTTCTCGATCACCGGCTCCTCGCCCAGTTGGCGTAGGGCGATCTGGCCGTAGAAGGTGGCCGGCCAGCGCGCGGCTTGGCGCAGGTATTCGTTCACGCGGTCCTGTCGGCCCGACTGGCCCGCCGCTCGCGCCGCCCAGAAGGCGCCGCCCGAACGGACCCACGGATCCTCGGTCGGATCCTGGGCGACGTGCTCGAAGGCCTGGAAGGCGTCGGCGTGCTGCTCCATGCGCCAGGCGGCCAGACCCGCCGTCCACCAATCGCCGATCCGCTGGCCCGTGGCGTAGGCGCCGGCCAGGTCGTCGTTGTTCAGGGCTACGCGCGCGGCCTTGGCCGGGTCGTTGACGCCGCCGTCGCCGGGACCGGTCAGGCTGGCCCAGGTGCGGGTCAGCAGGCCGCCGGGACGCTTGGGCTCGGCCGCGCCGTCAGGCAGACGCCGCATCGCCAGGGTATAGACGCGCTCGGCCATCGGCAGGTCGGAATAGGTCTCGAGCCAGGCCGCCAGCTCGTCATAGGTGGCGACGTGGCTGGGGTGGAACAGGCGCTCGAACTCGACCTGACCCAGCAGGACGCGATCCTTGGCCTGACGCGCCGAGGCGCGGGCCAGCTCCAGGTCGCCGCGACGCAGGGCGTCGAAAGCGGTGGTGTAGCTGAGCCGGTCCTCGCTGCTCAGCGCCGTGGGCGACGGCGAGGCGTCTGCGCCAGAGTCTGCACCAGCGGCGACATAGGGTCGAGAGGTATCGACATCTTCAGCCTGGGCTGCGGTCGCAGCAAGGGCGCAAAGCGCGAAGGCGAACAGAGACGCACGACGCGTCCGGCGGAAAGAATACATGACGCGGCGGCCCCCTTCGTCGGCGTCGGCCCCGTCTCGATCCGGGATTCTGCGACGCTCTGCGGACTGGTCTCCAAGAGTCCAGGATGCCTGAATCAGGCGCCCGGCTCAACCACTTCGCCGCGCAGGCGAGCGGACAAATCTAGAATGTCCTTCCAAACCAAACCCTTGGCCTGCGGCTGACGTAGCAGGAAGGCGGGATGGAGGGTGGCCATGACGGGGGCGGCAATTCCGCCTTCGGACAATCGCCATTCACGCCATTGGCCGCGCGTCCGCATGATGCCGTCGTCGGTCTTCAGCACGGCCTTGGCCGCCGCCGCCCCGACCAGCAGCACCGCCTTGGGCTTCAGCAGGGCCGCGGCGCGCTCAAGGAAGGGGGCGCAGACCGCCTGTTCCTGCGGCGTCGGGGTGCGGTTGCCGGGCGTCTTCCAGAAGACGGTGTTGGTGATGAAGGCGCCGTCCAGCAGGCCCGCCGCCATCAGGATGCGGTCCAGCAGCTGGCCCGCCTGGCCGACGAAGGGCTGACCGCGCACGTCTTCCTCGGCGCCGGGGCCTTCGCCGACGATCATCAGCGACCCTTGCGGATTGCCGCGCGCGAAGACGGACTGCCTGGCGCCCATGGCGCGCAGGGGGCAGCCCTCGAAGGCGGCGATGGCCTCGGCCAGTTCGTCCAGGGTGGCGGCCGCCGCCGCAAGGCGACGCGCTTCGGCCGCCGCTTCGCCGGGCGCGGGCGCGGCGCCGGGCGCGGCGCCGGGGGCGCGCAGGGGCGTGATCGTGGCCGGACCCTTGGCCGCGACGGGGGCGACGAAGACGGTGCGGTCGACCGGCTCCGCCTCGAAACAGGCGTCCACGCCTGCGTCGCGCCAGAAGGCGAACAGGGCCTCTGCGGCAGCCATGTCGAGGGAAGGGGCGTTCATGAAGCTATAGGCAATAGGCCTTGACCGCCCCCGCGTCACCTCCCGATAAGGCGGATAACCACGACGACAACGAGGATTCAGGGGACATGGCCGAGGAAATGATCGAAGGCGGCGCCAAGAACGCATGGCAGGAAGCCGTCATCGACAACCTGCCGCCGCTCGAGGCCCTGGCGGGCGTCGAGCGCGAGGTCATGGAATATGACGTCGTCATCGTCGGCGGCGGCCCCGCCGGCCTGTCCGCCGCCATCCGCCTGAAACAGCGGGCCGAGAAGGATGGGAAGGAGATTTCCGTCGCCGTGCTCGAGAAATCGGCCGAGATCGGCGGCCACGTCCTGTCGGGCGCGGTCATCGACCCGAAGGCGCTGAACGAGCTGTTCCCCGACTGGAAGGAACGCGGCGCCCCGCTGGAGACGCCGGTGACCAAGGACAAGTTCCTGGTCCTGGGTCCGCAAGGGCAGGCGTCCCTGCCGATGTTCGCCATGCCGTCCTTCATGCACAATGACGGCTGCTACATCGCCTCGCTGGGCAATGTCGCGCGCTGGATGGCCGAACAGGCGGAAGCCCTGGGCGTCGAAGTCTATCCCGGCATGGCCGCCAGCCATGTCGTCTGGGAAGAAGAAACCGGCCGGGTGAAGGGCGTCGTCGCCGGCGTCTTCGGCATCGACCGCGAGGGCAAGCCGACCGGCGAGTTCCAGCCGGGCCTTGAACTGCACGGCAAATACGTCTTCATCGCCGAGGGCGTGCGCGGCTCGCTCGCCAAGACCATCATGGCCCGCCACAACCTGTGCGACGCCGCCGATCCGCAGAAGTTCGGCATCGGCCTGAAGGAACTTTGGCAGATCCCGGCCGAGAAGCACCAGCCCGGCCTGGTCCAGCACACCACCGGCTGGCCGCTGGACGACAAGACGGGCGGCGGGTCGTTCCTGTATCACTTCGGCGATCGCTATGTGTCTGTCGGCTTCGTCGTCCACCTGAACTACAGGAACCCCTTCCTGTCGCCGTTCGACGAGTTCCAGCAGTTCAAGCACCACCCGGCCATCGCCGAGCATCTCGAGGGCGGCACCCGCGTCTCCTACGGCGCCCGCGCCATCACCGAGGGCGGCTTCCAGTCGGTGCCCAAGCTGGCCTTCCCCGGCGGCGCCCTGATCGGCTGTTCGGCGGGCTTTGTGAACGTGCCGCGCATCAAGGGCAGCCACAACGCCATGAAGACCGGCATGCTGGCCGCCGACGCCGCCTATGACGCTGTCATGGAAGGTCGCGAAGGCGACGTGCTGAGCGCCTATCAGGCCGCATACCTGCGCTCGTGGGTCTATAAGGAGCTGAAGATCGTCCGCAACGCCAAGCCGCTGCTGTCCAAGCTGGGCACTATGATGGGCGGGGCGGTCGGCATGTTCGACCTTTGGGTCAACCACCTGACGGGCGGCTTCTCCTTCTTCGGCACCATGCGCCACGGCAAGACCGACGCGGCCTCGACCGAGCCCGCCTCGCAGCACAAGCCGATCTTCTACCCCAAGCCGGACGGGAAGCTGTCGTTCGACAAGCTGTCGAGCGTCTTCATCTCCAACACTAACCACGCCGAGGACCAGCCCGCGCACCTGAAGCTGCTGGACCCGTCCGTGCCGATCAGCGTCAACCTGCCGAAGTACGGCGAGCCCGCGCGGCTGTATTGCCCGGCCGGGGTGTACGAGGTCGTCTATGCGGACGAGGCGAACCGCGCCGATCCGCGTTTCGTCATCAACGCCCAGAACTGCGTCCACTGCAAAACCTGCGACATCAAGGATCCGTCGCAGAACATCGTCTGGACCACGCCCGAAGGCGGTGGCGGCCCGAACTATCCGAACATGTAAGCCAGCGATTCTCCCTCCCCTTCATGGGGAGGGTGGCTGAGGCCGTCAGGCCGAAGCCGGGTGGGGACGCTGAGGCAAATCAAGCGCCGCGTCCTGTATCAACTAGCCCTCCCCACCCGGTCGTCGCTTCGCTCCGACCACCCTCCCCATGAAGGGGAGGGAGAAGTGTTGTGCGGCTTTTCCCGCACATGATCTTGCGGGCGAAAGGGAAAGCGTGAAGGGTCCGGCCATGCGTTTCGTCTCTTCTCGTCCTGTTCTGTTCCTGGCGGCTTCCGCCCTTGCGCTGTCGCTGGCCGCGCCGTCCTTGGCGCAGGAGGCTCCCGAGCCCGCGCCGGAAACCCCGGCCGAAGACGCGCAGGACGCACAAGCACAGGATGCCGAGCCGAACGGCGACCCGGTTCCGCACATCATCATCGCCGATGAGCCGGAAACGCCCGAGGAACCCAAGGTCACGCCCATTCCCGCCGAATGGGCGCCGATCCCTCTGGACGCCGAGAAGAACAGCGCCTTCGGCCTCTATCTGGCGGGCCGCAACGCCCTGACCAGCGGCGAGAGCGCAGTCGGCGCCGACTATCTCAGCCGCGTCTACGCCC
The DNA here is from genome assembly GCF_047237745.1 of Brevundimonas phoenicis. Lineage (NCBI taxonomy): Bacteria > Pseudomonadati > Pseudomonadota > Alphaproteobacteria > Caulobacterales > Caulobacteraceae > Brevundimonas > Brevundimonas phoenicis. The sequence goes on along the minus strand of NZ_JBDFLN010000001.1, from coordinate 2,930,264 downwards.
TGACGCCGGAACAGCCGCGCGTGCGCGAACAGGCCTTTACCGCCGCGCTTCTGGCCGGCGATCTGGACGAGGCGGGCCGCATCGCCCCCACCGATCCCGAGGTGTCGCCCGTCATCGTCCAGGCGGGGCGTTTGGTGCAGGCGGTACAGACCTATGCCGGCGGGGACGCCCGCCGCGCCAATGCTGAGTTGAAGGTCGCCCCGGTGGGCGAGCCGCATGACCGCGCTGGTTTCTATGTTCAGGCCTGGATCGCCGCCGCCGCTGGGGACTGGGACCGCGCGCTTGCCATGCCGCCGGCCGAATTCGATCCTGTCAGCGCCTTGGTGGCGCGCGGTAACCGGGCCCGCCTGCTGGAGCAGCGTCGTCGTTATGATGAAGCCGACGCCGAGTGGCGCGACCTGACCAGCCACGCCCTGGCCGGGGCTTTGTTCCGCCAATCCTATGGCGAGTTCCTGGAGCGGCGAGGCCGTCGCGACGACGCCTTGGTCCAGTATGACGCGGCCGTCACGGCTCGTACCGCCGACCGCCGTGTCATGGAAGGGCGCGAACGGGTGCTGTCCAAGGCGCGTCCGCCGGCCTTGCTGAACTTCCGCGAGGGGGCGGCTCAGGCCCTGCGCACCGCTGCGGATCAGATGATCGCCCAGCGCGCCTATGAATTCGGCGCCGTCTATCTGCGCCTGGCTCAGAATCTGGCTCCCAGCGACAATACCCAGTTGCTCATCGGCCAGACCTTGATCCAGGGCGGGATCGAGCCCGCCGGCCGCGCCGCCCTGGCTCACGTCAGCGAGGCCTCGCCTGCGATCTACGCCGCCGCGCGCGTGCAGATGGCGATCAGCCTGTCCAAGACCGGCCTTGACGACGAAGCCTTGGTCGAACTCCGCCGGGCGGCTTCGGTGCGACCTGACGAAGCCACGGTGGCCTATATGCTGGCCAGCCAGCTGCTGCAGATGGAGCGGCGGGAGGAGGCTTTGGAGCTCCTGAACGGTCCGCTGCTGAATACGGCGGATCAGGGCTATGAGACCCACTTCCTGCGCGGCGCCGCCTATGAGGCTCTGGATCAGGACGCGCAGGCCGAAGCCGAACTGTGGGCCGCCCTGCAGATGCAGCCCGACAATCCGACCTTGCTGAACTACCTCGGTTATCTGTGGGTCGATACCGGGACGCGCGTCGCCGAGGGGGCGGCCATGATCGCCAGGGCTCACGCCGCGGATCCCAAGGACGGCAACATTCAGGACTCGCTCGGCTGGGCTCAGTTCCGCCAGGGGCAGTATGAGGCGGCGGTGGTCAATCTGGAGGGCGCGGTCGACAAGGAGCCCGCCAACGCCGAGATCAACGACCACCTGGGCGACGCCTACTGGGCCGTGGGTCGTCAGCGCGAGGCGGGCTTCCAGTGGAACCGCGTCCTGACGCTGGAGGTCGACGACAAGCGCCGCGGCGAGGTCGAGGCCAAGCTGCGCGACCGGTTGAATCAGAATCCGACCGGGGATCACGGCCTGGGTTCGGACGACTGACGCCGCCATGTCTGTTTCCGATGTTCTGAGCGGCCTGGCGCCGGCCAAGATCAATCTGTTGCTGCATGTCGGGCCGGTGCGGGCCGACGGCTATCATCCGCTGGTCAGCCTGGCCGTCTTCGCCGATGTCGGCGACCGGGTGACGGTGCGCCGCGCCGAGGCCCTGTCGCTGAGGGTCGAGGGACCGTTCGCCGCCGGTCTGGACGGGGAGGGCGACAATCTGATCCTCAAGGCCCTGCGCGCCCTGGGCGAGGCGGCCGGGATCGGCGATCCGCCGGTGGCCGTGACCTTGGACAAGCGTCTGCCCATCGCCGCCGGTCTGGGCGGAGGTTCGGCAGACGCAGGGGCGGTCCTGCGACTGACGGCGCGCCTGCTGGGCCTCGATCTGACGGAAAGCGCGCTGGAGCGTCTGGCCCTGGCCGCCGGGGCGGACGGCCCCATGTGCCTGCGCGCGCGCCCGGCCTGGGCGTCGGGCGTCGGCGAGGCGCTCGAAGACGAGCCGCGCCTGCCCACGCTGCACGGCGTGCTGCTGAACCCCGGCCTGCTGTCGCCGACGGGGGCGATCTATCGCGCCTATGACGCCGCACCCGCCGGGGATGCGGATCGGCCGTCGGGGCCCGCCGACTGGTCCGTCCCCTCCGTCATCGACTGGCTGTCGGCCCAGCGGAACGATCTGGAGGCGCCCGCCCTGGCGGTCACGCCGGGCATCGAAGAGGCGCTGAGCGCCATGCGCGCCGCGCCGGGCTGTCGGCTGACGCGGATGTCGGGATCGGGCGCGACGGTCTTCGGCCTGTTCGATGATCGTGCGGCGGCGATCGAGGCGGCCTTCGCGCTTGATAGGCCAGGCTGGTGGTCGCGGCCGGTGGTGCTGGGCGCGCCGGATATCGAACCGCGTGCGGTTATTTAACCGGATTTACAGCCCCTGCGGCCAAGCTGGCGGCCATGACCCAGCTCTCGCCCGAACAGACCGCCGCCTTTGAACGCGCCCTGTCGCGCCTTTCGCCCGCCGATCGCGCCCGCGTGGACGAGATCAAGGACGCCGCCGCCCGCGCCGCCGCCGAGGTCGCCCCGCACTGGGATTTCGAACTGGCCGCCCGCACCGTCGACGGTCTGCTGGGCGAGGGCGCGAACGACGACCAGAGGCGCGGCCTGATCGCCGCCTGGGGGCTGGAGCTGCCCGGCCGCATCGCCGCCGAGCGCCTGCCGCAGGCCGTGCTGGCGGGCTATCCGACCTATGTGGACCGGCTCGCCGCCTATCTGGACAGCGGGGCGGACCCGTATGATCCCGACTTCTGGGCCAAGGACGTGCGGGTGTCCCTGGCGCTCAGCGTGCCGGGCAGCAACACTCAGATGCTGGACCTGTCCTCGCCCGTTGGGCCGGGGCTGGTCGTGCGGCACATGTTGGGCGGGCGCGGCCCCGGCCCCCTGATCGCCTGGGTCCAGGCGGGCGGCTGGCGGCCCTGGCTTGAGACGCACACCGAGGCGCGCGACTTGTCGGATTTCAACGAAGCGGGCTGGGAGCGGAACTGGGCCGCCGCCGCCGCCCTGTTGAAGACGCGGCCGGAACTGGCGGGCGTCATCGGCTCCAGTTGGTTCTTCGATCCGCCGCTGGAGACCATCAGCCCGCGCCTGACCTACCTGCGCGCCACGCCGACGAAGAACGGCGCCTTCATGATCCATCAGGGCGGGGGCGAGATCCACGACGAGCGCGCCTCGACCTCCTCGCCCACCCGCAAGGCGATGATCGAGTCGGGCGAGTACAGCGCCTGCTCCTGGCTGCTGTGCTGGCCGCGCAGGTCGTTGATCCGTTGGGCCGAGACGCAGGGACGGATCTGACGTCGCCATGATGGCTTCACTCGGAACATCTGCGACATTTTAGCGCGTCCCTGTGTTGCGATGTCGAGGCGACGGGCGTGATTTCGCGAGTTGGACCGGCGTTTTGTCGCGAAGGGCGCCGGCGGGGCTAGAAATTCCAATTTTGGCGCGTTGAAGCGTGGCCGTTTCGAAAACTCCTTTTTGTGAAGAAGAATCTGCGTTCCACGATTGACAGTAGGCGGAAGTTTCCGTCTCAAATGGGGCCGGGAGGAGCGACGTGAATCGGCGGTCAGGGGACCGTCGGGCGTACGCAGCCTTCCTCAATAACCATTGTCGTTGTGGGGGATTATGATCAACGCGTTCAAGGCCGGACTTCTTGTTGCGGTCGCCGGTTCCGCCCTTGTGTGGGCGAGTGATGTTTCCGCTCAGACGAGTGTTACGCCGCCGCCGGGCGGGTTCTACATGGCGGACGGGTCGCGCACTGCGGACTACGACGCGGCGCTGACGTCCTGGCGCGAAGACGCCCAGTTCTCGGTCGACTACTCCAAGGCCTATCTGGGGCTTGAGCACGCCTACGCCCTGGGTCTGACGGGCAAGGGCTTGACGGTCGGCGTCAATGACGCGGGCGTCTACATGGACCACCCGCTGTTCGGCGGCGCAGGCAAGATCAAGGGCTTGAACACAGTCGTCTCTGACGACTACGGCAACGACGGCCGCATCAACCCGCGTCGTCGCTGGGAAGGCCACGGCACCCACGTCGCCGGCACCATCGGCGGCGCCCGCATCGAAGGCGAGGCCATGTTCGGCAACGCCTTCGGCGCCAACATCTATTCGGCCACGACCAATTTCGCCGCCGGCGACTTCCTTTGGTACCGCGACGTCTTCATCAACGGCGATATCGTCAGCACGGCCCAGACCAACATCGTTGATCTGGCCGCCACGGGCGAGGTGCGGATCATCAACAACAGCTGGGGTTCGAGCAACACCCTGCCCTACAATGCGTCCGAGGCGGTGGTGCGCCAGGCCTTCGGCCCCCGCAGCAACTACGGCGACTTCTACAAGCCGGTGCTCGACAACGACGTCCTAGTCGTCTTCTCGGCGGGTAACGGCTACGGGGTTCACGCCGGCATCGACGCCGCCGCGCCCATGTTCGATCCGCGTCTGCGCTCCAACTGGCTGTCCGTCGCCAACTACACAAGCGACCTGACGCCCAGCGCCTCGACCAGCTTCTGCGGCCAGACCGCGACCTGGTGCGTTGCAGGACCGGGCCATCAGATCGTTTCGTCGGTGCCGGGTTATGACTTCAGCCTGAACGCCATCGCTGCAATCTACCGTCCGGCGGACTATCGCCCGCTTTATACGGCGACGAGCGTTGCGGCGCTGCAGACCGCTTCGGTGAACCGCTTCCTGGGCGAGCTGAACACCTATCTGACGAACAAGCGCGCCGCCGCCGCCGCCGGGCGCCCGTTCGACGAGGCCGCCGCGCGTCGTCGCGTGGCCGAAGAGGCCGTCGCCATCACCCTGATCTCCGGCGGTCGTCTGGGCGATCCGAACGGCTTCACCGCTCAGCTCGCGGGTCTGCTGACCTCGACCAACAACATGGCCCTTCTGACGCCGGACTTCTCGTCCGACGTGCTGACCCAGGCTAACGCCCTGCTGATGCAGCGCCTGGAGACGCTGATCACATACACGGGGCCGGGCTATGAGGCCTATACGGGCACCTCGATGGCGGCGCCGAACATCTCGGGCTTCGCGGCCCTGCTGATGGAGCACTTCCCCGAATACGACACGGCCCTGATCGGCGACATCCTGGTGTCCAGCTCGCTGGACCTGGACACGCCTGGGGTGGACCTGAAGTCGGGCTGGGGCGCGCCTCAGATGCAGGTCGCGCTGCAAGGCCCGACGGCCCTGCGCGACGTCCGCGACGTCGATGTCCGCGTCGGCACGGTGGACGTGTGGAGCAACGACATCGGCGACGCCCGTGATCGTTATTCGGCCGAGGTTCTGGCCTCCTACCCCGACGACATCGGCGGCATCGTCAAGAAGGGCGGCGGCGAGCTGATCCTGACGGGTGCCAACGACTACAGCGGCGTCACCCGCGTCGAGGGCGGTCTGCTGACCGTCAACGGCAGCCTGATCAACTCGGCCTCGACCGTGGCTGAGCTGGGCATGCTGGGCGGCGTTGGTCGTCTGGCCGGTCTGACCGTCGAGAAGGGCGGCGTTCTGGCGCCGGGCGGCTCGGGCAATCTGTTCGGTACGCTGACGGTCGCCGACGACGCCGTATTCAAGGCCGGTTCCTATCTGTGGATCCGCTCGAACGTGAACGGCGCGGCGCACTCTCGTCTCGCGGTGGAAGGCAAGACCACGCTGGAAGGCGGCGAGGTCATCGTGAAGGCCGACCAGGGCAACTGGAACCTGCGTACCCGCATGAACATCCTGCAGTCGGCGGGCGGCGTCACCGGAACCTTCACGGGCGCCAAGAGCGATCTGGCCTTCCTGACGCCGATGCTGACTTACAGCGCCAGCACCGTGCATCTGACGCTGGCGCGCAACGACGTCACCATCGCCTCGGTCGGGACCACCCCGAACCAGAAGGCGCTGGGCGGCGCCCTGGACGTCATGACCGCCTCGGCCATGACCAATCCGCCGGCTGGCCGCAACACGGCTCTGGAAGACGCCATCCTGGACGGCAGCGCCGACAACGTCCGCGCGGCTCTGAACAGCCTGACGGGCGAGGTTCACGCCACCCTGGCGGGCGTCGCTTCGGGCGACTCGCGCTTCATCCGCGACGCCATGCTGACGCGCGGCCGTAACGGCACGACCGAGGCGACCGACGGCCGCGGCGTCGCCGTCTGGGCCTCGGGCGTCTTCGGCAGCGGACGTCAGGACAACGGCGAACTGGCCGGCTTCCGCAGCGAGGCCACCGGCTATCTGGCCGGTGTCGAGAAGACGCTGAACGGCCGCGCCCACATCGGCGTCGCCGTCGGTGAGAGCCAGTCGGAAATCCGCGCCAACCGTCTGCGTTCGACGGGCGAGGTCAAGACCCAGCACATCGGCGTCTACGGCGCCGCGACGCTGGGCGGCTTCGACTTCCGTCTGGGCGGCGCCTGGATGGATTCGCGCACCCGCACCGACCGTTCGGCCTCGCTGAACCGCTTCAACGAGCAACTGACCGGCCGCTATGACGGCGAAGCCTGGCAGGCCTACGGCGAAGTGTCGTGGCGCAAGTCGGTCATGGCCTCGACCGTGCTGGAGCCGTATCTGAACTACACCCGCGTCGAATATGATGCGGACGTGGTCGAGCGCGGCGGCGACGCGGCCCTGTCGGGCGACGTCTCCCAGACCTCGGACCTGCTGACGGCGGGTCTGCGCTCTGAGACGCATCTGGCGGGCGGCAACGGCCGTCCGGCGCTGTCGGCGATCGGCCACCTGGCCTGGACCGAAGACCTGAGCGGCGACGGCCCCGTGTTCAACGCGGCCTTCTCGGACGGTCCGGTGTTCCGCGTCGAAGGCGCCGACCTGAACTCGGGCGCGCTGCAGGCGGGCCTGGGCTTCAACATCGAGGCGTCCAAGTCGACCAACATCGAGGTCGGCTACTCGGGTGTCTTCAACGACGACTACAAGGACCACCGCCTGACCGGCCGCGTCAGCTTCCGGTTCTGATAAGGCGGGCGTCGGGGCTTCGGCCCCGGCGATCCTGACGGACAGACGCCGTCGCCCTCAGCGGGCGGCGGCGTTTTTCTTTGGGCGGCGCATGCTGAAACCGCTCATCCCGGCGGACGCCGGAATCCAGTGCTTTGGCTACCAACTCCAAGGCGGATAGCTGGCTCGCTCACCTCAGACGGCCGCGCGGGAGGCTCTTACTGAATCCCGGCGTCCGCCGGGATGAGCGGTAAGGAAGATTCAGACGCCGCCCAATCGCTCCCACGCCTCGCCGACCGGCAGGATCTCCAGCCCCGCCGCCTTGGCCAGGCGGATCAGGCGGTCCAGGTCTTCGGGCGTGCAGCCGTAGGGGGTGGGATCGCTCTCGACGTCATGGCCATAGGCGATCAGCCAGCCGGGCGCCTCGGCCGCGCGGGCGACCAGAGCCTCTAGGTCGTAGTGGGGCAGGCGGCGCGACTCCAGACCGATGGCCTGCAGATTGGCCCGGTCGGCGCTCCCGGCGTTGACCCCGTCGCGCACGCCGCGCCCCAGCAGGAACCGCTCGTCGATCACCGTCTTGGCGCCCAGGGCCACGTCGCCGAAGGGCCAGGCGAAGGTGGTCATGACGTGGCCGTCCAGCCGCTCGGCGACCCACTCGGCGTTTCTCGCCAGTTGGTCCGTCAACTGGGCGGGGCTCAGGCGCAGGGCGCTGACGTGGTCGAAGGTGTGGCAGCCGACTTCGTGCCCGGCCTCGTGCGCGGCCTGCAGGTGTTCGACCTCGAACTGGGCCTTGCCGATGTTCTCGCCGCCGCACAGGCCGCCCGCGACGTAATAGGTCGCCTTGATCCCGTGCTCGGCCAGGATCGGCCCTGCCTCGGTCCAGGCGCTGGCCGGGAAGTCGTCGAAGCTGAGGCTGAGAATCCCGCGCGCAGGCGCGACCGTCACCGGTCTGACGCCCATATAGCGCGCCGCCCGGCGGCGCATCTGATCGATCCGTTGCTGCATCATGGGCGCCTTCTAGCGCAGATGCGCTTGCAGAAGGGTGAAGGATTGCACCGCCTCGCCTTGCTGGCGAAGCGTGGCGGCCCTATGGTCCGCGCCTCCCGAAATCGGACCGAAATGTCGACCGTGGCCGCTGCTGAACCTCTCTCGTTTCAGGACTTGATCCTGACCCTGCACCACTATTGGAGCGAGCAGGGCTGCGCCATCCTGCAGCCCTATGACATCGAAGTCGGCGCCGGCACCCTGCACCCTGCGACCGTCTTGCGCGCCCTCGGTCCCAAGCCGTGGAAGGCCGCCTATGTCCAGCCGTCGCGCCGCCCCGGCGACGGCCGATACGGCGAGAACCCCAACCGGCTGCAGCACTACTACCAGTATCAGGTCATCCTGAAGCCGAACCCCGACAACCTGCAGGAGCTGTATCTCAACTCCCTGCGCGCCATCGGCATCGACCCCAGCCTGCACGACATCCGCTTCGTCGAGGACGACTGGGAAAACCCCACCGTCGGCGCCTGGGGGCTGGGCTGGGAGGTCTGGTGCGACGGCATGGAGGTAACGCAGTTCACCTATTTCCAGGGCGTCGGCGGCATCGAGGTCGACGTGGTCTCGGGCGAGCTGACCTACGGGCTGGAGCGTCTGGCCATGTATGTTCAGGGCGTCGACAACGTCTATGACCTGAAGTTCAACAAGGAGGGCCTGACCTATGGCGAAGTCTTCCTCGAGAACGAGCGCCAGCAGTCGGAAGCCAACTTCCACGGCTATGACGTCGCCGCGCTGAAGCGCCGTTTCGAGGACATGGAGCGCGAGGCCGCCCACTTCCTGACCATGAAGGGGCCGCAGGGGCAGCCGCTGGTGCTGGCGGCCTATGACCAGGTGCTTAAGGCCTCGCACCTGTTCAACCTGATGGACGCCCGCGGCGCCATCGCCGTCGCCGAACGCCAGAGCTACATCGGCCGCATCCGCGACCTGTGCAAAGCCTGCGCCCTCGCTCAAGTCGAACACGAACGGGCGACCGCCTGATGTCCCAGCTTCTTCTCGAAATCTTCTGCGAAGAAATCCCTGCCCGTATGCAGCCCGGCGCCGCGCGCGACCTGGAGCGCATGGCGTCCGACCGTCTGAAGGCCGCGGGCCTGACGTGGGACGCACTGACGACCTACGCCGGGCCGCGCCGCCTGACGCTGGTGATCGACGGCCTGCCCGCCGCCACGCCCGACCGCAATGAAGAGCTGAAGGGCCCGAAGACCTCGGCGCCCGCACAGGCGCTGGAAGGCTTCCTGCGCAAGACCGGCCTGACGCAGGACCAGCTGGTCGAGCGCGACGGCGTCTGGTTCGCCGAGATCAGCAGCAAGGGCCGCGCGACCACCGAGGTCGTGGCTGAGAGCGTCGACGACATCATCCGCCATTTCCCCTGGCCCAAGTCGATGCGCTGGGGCACGGGAACCCTGCGCTGGGTGCGGCCGATCAAGCGCATTCTGGCCCTGTACGACGGGGCGGTGATCCCGTTCGAGGTCGACGGCATCCAGAGCGGCGACGTGACCGAGGGCCACCGCTTCATGGGCGCGGGCCAGCCGTTCGCGGTCAAGGACTTCGCCGACTATCGCGCCAAGCTGGAGCGCAACTTCGTCCTGCTGGACGCCGCCGACCGCAAGCTGCGCATCCTCGAAGGCGCCAAGGCCGTGTGCGCGGCCAGGGGGCTGGCCCTGGTCGATGACGACGGCCTGCTGGACGAGGTGTCGGGCCTGGCCGAATGGCCGACCCCGATCCTGGGCGACATGGACCCGCAGTTCCTGGCCCTGCCGCCGGAAGTGGTCCAACTGTCGATGAAGGTGCACCAGAAGTATTTCGCCGTGCGCGAACCGGGCAAGGAAGGCCTGGCCCCCCACTTCGTCGTCGTCGCCAACGTCGAGGCGACCGACGGCGGCGCGGCCCTGGCCGCAGGCAACGCCAAGGTGCTGTCGGCCCGTCTCAGCGACGCGGAGTTCTTCTGGACCGAGGACCAGAAGGTCGGCTTCGACGCCTGGAACGCCAAGCTGAAGGACGTCACCTTCCACGCCAAGCTGGGCACGCTGGCCGAGCGCGTGGACCGCATCGCGGCGCTGGCGCGCGAGATCGCCCCGCTGGTCGGCGCCGACCCGGCTCAGGCCGAACAGGCCGCGCGCCTGTCCAAGGTCGACCTGGCCTCGGGCATGGTGGGCGAGTTCCCGGAACTGCAGGGGATCATGGGCGGCTACTACGCCCGTCTGGCCGGTCAGCCCGACGCCGTGGCCGACGCCATCCGCGACCACTACAAGCCGCAGGGACCGGGCGACACCGTCCCGACCGCCCCGGTCACGGTCGCCGTCGCCATGGCGGAAAAGCTGGACACCCTGGTCGGCTTCTTCGCCATCGACGAAAAGCCCACGGGCTCGAAGGATCCCTATGCGCTGCGCCGCGCGGCGCTGGGCGTGATCCGGTTGGTGCTGGAAGCGAAGCGTCCGGTTGCCCTGCGTAGTTTGTTGGTCGGCGTAACGCAGCGAAACGAGATCAATCACAACTGGTCGCGTCACGCGCCCGCCTTCAATCAAGACAAGACGCTGGGTGGCCACGCAGAGGCGGTCGCCAACGACCTCCTCGCCTTCTTCGCTGATCGCCTAACCGTCCTGCTGCGCGACAAGGGCCAGCGTCATGACCTCGTGGCCGCCGTCTTTGCGCTGGGCGACGACGATCTGGTGCGGATCGTGCGTCGGGTGGAGGCGCTGGCCGCCTTCCTGGCGACGGACGACGGGGCGAACCTGCTGGCGGGCTACAAGCGCGCCGCCCAGCTGCTCAAGGCCGAGGAGAAGAAGGGGCCGCTGCCGGAGGGCGCCGTCGCCACCGGCCTGCCGAACCAGCCGGCGGAAGAGACCGCCCTGGCCTTCGCCGCCGCCGCCGCCGCCTCGGCCGTGGACGCCGCGCTGGAGGCCGAGGACTTCGCCGCCGCCATGACGGCGCTGGCCGCCCTGCGCGGTCCGGTGGACGCCTTCTTCACCGCCGTCATGGTCAACTCCGACGTGGCCGACGAGCGCGAAAACCGCCTGAAGCTGCTGGTTCAGGTGCGCGGCGTCATGAACCGCGTCGCCGACTTCGGTCAGATTGCGGGCTGACGCGCTCAAGCAGCCGAAGGCGTTCGCGCACAAAAATCGTCCTTCTCCCCTTGTGAGAGAAGCCGATTGACTAGGAAAACTGGGTGATTACGCTGAAAAATCAACGCACGAACACCGCGCTCACCCGACAACTCAAACCTCGCCCATTTACCGAACCACCGCTGGAACCACCTCCGCATTTGTGAGCCGCATCAATCTGAAACGGCCTAGCGAAACTACCAAATTCAAGCGCACCCGTCCAACGGATAGGGCCATTCCGGGTTGGGACGGCCAGATGGCTTAAGCGAGACACTCCCCACGCAAGGAGCACTTTATCGGTGTCAGCCAAACTGGCTGACAGTGCCACCGGCGCTCCCGCTGGTGTGAGCCGGACTGGCCGAGGGTGACAGCACCATCGGCACCATCATTAGAGTTTTTGGTGACGCCCGCCCGGGCGGAGGCGGAGAAACCACTGGCGACTGCATTCACAGGGGCTGATGGCCGAGACGGCCTTTACACCGCTAGACCATTCGGCGCTCAAGTTGGTTCGTATCCGTCGTGGCGGAAGTAGTTGGCGCATTCGGTTGGCGTGAAGGCTTTGATGACCTCAGCGATGCGGTCCCAGAGGGCATCGACGGTTCGTTCGCCGGCGCTTCGCAACAGGGTCTTGAACTTGGAGAAGGCCAGCTCGATGGGGTTGAGGTCGGGCGAGTAGGGCGGCAGCAGCATCAGCCGGGCCTGCCGGGCCTCGATCCGCCGCCTGACCTCGTCACCCTTGTGGGCGGGCAGGTTGTCCATGACGACGATGTCGCCCGGCCTCAGCGTCGGCCCGAGCACCTTGTCGATATAGACGAGGAAAGCCTCGCGGTTCATGGGGCCGTCGAGCACGAAGGGCGCGGTCAGACCGTCATGACGCAGGGCGGCGGTGAAGGTGGTTGTCTTCCAATGACCGAACGGCTGGCGGGCCAGGGCGCGCTGGCCTCTGGGGGCGCGGGCATAGGCCCGGACCATCTTGGTGTTAGCTCCCGTCTCGTCGATGAACACCAGCCGGGCCGGATCAAGATGGGGCTGGTTGGCCTTACACAGGGCGCGCGCCTCGGCCACGTCGGGCCGCGTCTGCTCGCTGGCGTGCAGTGTTTTTTTTGACGGTGATCCGATTGCGCTGGAAGAACCGCCGGATCGAGGCCTCGTTGGTCCGAACCTCCCGGTCGTCCAGCAGCCGTTGACCGATCTGGGCCAGCGTCAGGTCGTTCTCCACCGCGATCAACGCCAGCAGCCAGTCCGTGTGCGGCGCCAGCGGCGACCGTGGCTTGCCGCCCCGAGGTCGCTGTCCAATGCCCCCCGTCTGCGCCTTCAGCGTCACCCAGCGGATCGCCGAAGACACCCCCACCTGGAACCGGGCCGCCGCCTGGTGTCGAGACATCCCCGCCGCCACCGCCGCGACCACCCGCTCCCGCAAATCGTCCGAATGCGCCTTGCCCATCATAGCCTCCCAGATCAGAGGCCGATGGACTCATGGTTCGCACGCCAAGGGAATCCCCGCCCGATCACATTCGATTCAACTCAGCGACCGATTGCTCTAGGCGTGCTCCAGCGCCACGAACAGCGGAATGACCAGCAGGAAGGCCAGGCCGTCGCGGAGGTTGGTCAGCAAGAAGGAAGACCGCACTTCCAGCGTCTCCTGATCGCGCCATTTGCTGAAGTCGGACCACAAACGCGGCATGCGCGCCACATAGGCAGCATAGGGCTCGTCGAACACCGCGTGCCCAGCCATTCCTCCCCGCGCCGCACGGTGGCGTAGAAGGCAACCACGGCGATCAGCAGGAACAGGATGATTGATCCTGTCTCCGCGCTTTGTCGAAGGCGCTGATCAAAGCCAGGCCACGGTCTCGATCATCTCATGCAGGCCGCGTCCTCCACGCAGAGTCTGGCTGAACGCCACCAGCACGCCCCTGCGCAACAGTTCAGTTCCGTCCCGCCATCGGACCTGGTTGTGCTCCTACTCACAGCCGCACGCGGTTGAGGCGCAGTGCGTTGGTCACGACGCTGACGGAAGACAGCGCCATCGCCGCCGCCGCGATCATTGGCGAGAGCAGGATGCCGAAAAAGGGATACAGAACCCCCGCCGCGATCGGCACTCCGGCGGCGTTGTAGATGAAGGCGAAGAACAGGTTCTGTCGGATATTCGACATCGTCGCCTTACTCAGTTCGCGAGCCCGGACGATCCCGTTCAGATCGCCTTTCAGAAGCGTCACGCCCGCGCTTTCCATGGCGACGTCGGTGCCCGGCCCCATCGCAATGCCGACGTCGGCTGTCGCCAGCGCAGGCGCATCATTGACCCCGTCGCCAGCCATGGCGACGATACGGCCTTCCTGTTTCAGCCGCGCGACGACAGCGGCCTTCTGATCGGGGAGCACATCAGCCTCGACGGCGTCGATGCCGAGTTGACGCGCGACCGCTTCGGCCGTCGTGCGGTTATCGCCCGTCAGCATCACCACGGTGATGCCATCGGCGCGCAAGGCGGTGAGCGCTTCGGCCGTGGTCGATTTGACCGGATCAGCAATGGCAAACACCCCTGCGACCATGCTGTCGATGCCCATGAAAATCGCGGTCGCCCCATCCGTGCGAAGTTGGTCGGCCTGCGTCGCAAGGGAAGAGGTGTCGATCCCGGCCTCTCCCAGAAAGCGGGCATTGCCCAGCGTGATGCGTCTGCCCTCAATCGTTCCCACCGCGCCCTTGCCCGTCGGCGAATCGAAGTCGCTGACGGAGGGGATTTCGATGTTGCGGTCCATCGCCGCGTTGACGATCGCCAACGCGAGGGGATGTTCGGACGCCCGTTCGACCCCGGCGGCGATGCGCAGCAGTTCTTCCTCCTCAAAACCCTCTGAGACGATAATCCGGGTGACGGCAGGCTTGCCCTCGGTCAGCGTCCCGGTCTTGTCGACGACCAGGGTGTCGACCTTCTCCATATGCTCCAGGGCTTCAGCGTTCTTGATGAGGACGCCGAGGCCGGCGCCTCTTCCTACGCCGACCATGATCGACATCGGTGTCGCCAGCCCCAGCGCGCAGGGGCAGGCGATGATCAGCACCGCCACCGCCGCGACCAGTCCGTGCGCCAGGCGGGGCTCCGGTCCCCATATGCCCCAGGCGACGAAGGCGATCACCGCGACCACCAACACCGCCGGCACGAACCATCCGGCGACCTGGTCAGCCATACGCTGGATCGGCGCTCGCGACCGTTGCGCTTCGGCGACCATCTGGACAATGCGGGCCAGCATGGTGTCACGGCCGATCTTGTCTGTGCGGATTACCAGCGCGCCGCTCTGGTTCATCGTCCCGCCGATCACCGTGTCGGCGACCGTCTTGGTGACCGGCATGGATTCGCCTGTCACCATCGATTCATCGAGCGCCGAGCGGCCTTCCTCGACGACACCATCGACCGGCACCTTTTCACCCGGCCGCACGCGCAGCCGGTCCCCGACCACAACCAGTTCGAGCGCGACTTCCTCTTCGCTGCCGTCATCGGCGATACGCCGCGCGGTTTTCGGTGCCAGGTTGAGCAGGGCCTTGATCGCGCCGGAGGTCCGCTCGCGCGCCCTCAGTTCGAGAACCTGCCCGAGCAGCACCAGGGTGGTGATCACGGCGGCAGCTTCGAAATAGACCGCAACCGACCCGTCCGAGGCCCGGAAGGCGGCCGGGAAGATGTCCGGCATCAAGGTCGCAATGACGCTGTAGCCCCAGGCCACTCCTGTCCCCATGGCGATCAGGGTGAACATGTTGAGATTGCGGGTCTTCAGCGACGCCCATGCGCGTTCGAAGAAAGGCCAGCCTGCCCAGAGCACGACCGGCGTCGCCAGGACGAACTGAATCCAGATCGACAGCTTCATGGGCACGAGATGATGCAGCGCGGGGAAGAGATGCGCGCCCATTTCAAGGACAAACACGGGAAGGGTCAGCACCAGTGCAACCCAGAACCGGCGCGACATGTCGGTCAGTTCGGCGCTGGGGCCAGCGCCTGCGGTCACCATCTCCGGTTCGAGCGCCATGCCGCAGATGGGGCAGGCCCCAGGGTGATCCTGTCGGATTTCCGGATGCATCGGGCAGGTCCAGATCGACCCCGCCGGGGCTTCCACAATCCGATCAACAGACGGACTCAGGTAATGTTCAGGATCGGCGACGAATTTTTCTCGGCAGCCTGCGCTGCAAAAATGGTGATCATGGCTGGCATGGGTGGCGTGGTGGGCCGTCTTCTGCGGATCGACGGTCATGCCGCAAACCGGATCGACGGCCGTGTCGGAGATTCCGTCCGGCCCGTGCTGTGCATGACTTGCGGACCCATGAGGTCCAGCAGATGCGTTGTGTTTCGACTCGGCCATGAGCCGCCCCTTTTCAATCGCAGATCGATCCGGCGCCCGACCCGATGTCGGGCCGACAGTTGTTGATCCTAGTGAACCATGAAGCAACGCGTCTGCAAATCTTCAAAGCCGAGGCATAGGTGACGCCCTTTTCCCGAACCACCGCTGGAACCACCTCCACATTTTTGGAACGCCGCGTGTCGATGCGAACGACCAATCCTATCAATTTCAGCGGGTCTGGTCCAATCGAGACCAGCCGGGGATTGGGGTAGCCTAAGCGGCTCAATCGATTATCGGCATTCTTCGGAAGTGGTCGGCGGCAGGCCATCGGTTCAGTGCCAGGTTTGGGCGGTGCGCATCATGCCCTGGGTGACTTGAGGAGGCACGGTCGGGATATCGACTGGAGTCGCGGCGTACGTCCCGGACGGGGCCAGGTCCAGGTGGAAGCGGTGCGGGTAGCCGTCGAAGCGAACCTCCCTTGAGCGCGGCGCGGGTAATCCGACCGTGGCCGTTCTGGGGGAGCTGGCCGAGGTGCTCGGGGTCCGTCCCGCCGACCTCTACAAAACTGAGTCGCGGTCTTCGTTACCGCCCCAAGGGGCCGGCACCACATAGCGGCGCTCTAGGAGTTTTCGCTTGGCCGACGTGGAATCAGCGGCGCGCCGCTGGCCGCGCTTGGCGTCGCATTGTCACAGGGTAAGCGTCATAGGGTTGATGCCGAATCGCCCGTGCTTCGCGGGTATTGGACGCCATGCGCGCGGTCATATGCTCCATGAGGTCCGACAGTTGGTAACGCGGGTCTCGGCGCAGCGCGGCCGAGTAGCGAGGGCCGTGCCCCCGGAGGCGCCATTTCGACAGCGTCTCCACCTTCACGCCCATGTAGGCGGCGGCCTCTTCAGCTGTCAGCCAGCGATTCTCTAGCGGCGTCAGGCTGGGTGCGTCACGTTCGTCGGTCTTCATGGCTCTCTCCTTGGGTTCGTTGCACGTCTCCTATGGGTCGGTGCGCGGTTAGCAGTTCCTTCATGAAAACTTAACTAAATGCGTTAGTCAAGTTGTGATGTCGCGGTTATTGGAATAAAAGTTCAGTTAATTCTGTATTAAGGTAACTTTATTCCAAACGACTACTTGTTCGACTTGATTGGAAACTCTCGGAACTTCCGCTCCAGAAACTCGGCAACCACCACCCACGGATTGTTAGGGGAGATTTCCCTTGCCGCCTTCTGTTTGACTTCAACCAGCAGGGCCTCACGTTCCATGTAAGCGGCCACGGCTGCATACGCCGATCGCCGGCAGCGAGGCCCTGCCTGACTCAAGCGCAGAACCTCCCCCAGGCTGCGATTGCCCTTCAACCGATTGGCCTGGTCGCAGATAACCCTGACATTGCCAGGCTGGTAGCCTTTTGCGGGGTCAATGCGATCCAGAGACGGCGAGGCGTCAGACCGCGCCTCGCCCACGATCAGAGGAAGACCCAGAACCGGACATCTTGTCGGCAAGACAATGTCCTGGCGGCGGAGGGAGTAAGGAATCCCCTGCCGTCTGGCGCGCTGCTTCGCCCGCTCAAGGATCGCCTTTGCCGGACGGGTCTTGCGCATGGTGCTCAGGTAGCCCCGCATGTAGGCGGCGTTACATTTTTGGCAGGTCGCGCGCATCGTCGGCTTGCCGTGGAGCGGACAAACTGGCGGATCGCGTTTAACGTCGTTCATGGTCACCTCCCTCGCGTACGGTTGGTGCTAATTATCAACTATGGTGCTATTGGTCAATCATGCAGCCGAATCATAATGCGGACGTGCGCGACGTGGTCGTTACCGGCGCCCAACTGCGCGCTGCCCGAGGCCTTCTGAACATGTCCGTTTCTGATCTCGCTGAGCGGACGGGCTTGGCGCTAAACACGGTGCGTAAAGCCGAGAGCACCAACGCCGCCGCTCCAGTCACAGCCGCCAACGCAAAGCTTCTGACCTCCACCTTGGAGGCCGCCGGCGTGATGTTCATACCCGCTGGCACGCACGGCGCCGGGGTTCAGCTTCAGTCGCCGGATCAGGAGCCGCTCAAGCGGCGGCGTCCCTCGAAATAGGCTGGCTCGGCCCGTCGGCTGGTGAAGATGAGGCCGTAGGGCCTTGATCCCCGTGCGCACCCATGTGCTGCGAAGGACTCGTTCAACGAGTCAACCGTAGCATTCAGGATGGGGTGTTGTAGGTTGCTCGCCGGGGGGAGGCCCTGAGCGGCCTCGATGCGAGGGGACCAATCGATGGCCAACACGATAATTCACGCCGCCATCCATGATCTCGTCAAGGGTGAAGACGGCTTTCGTGTGCAGATGGGCAATGGCGCGCTCACTGTGACAACGACGGCGCAGCGCGTGATCGACGATCTGTACGAACTCTACAGCCGACGCGCGTCTAAATCGCACGGCAAGTTCTCGACGGCCGCCGACGCGGCGCCGACGGAGGCGCATGTTCGTGCTTATGCCGACGGCGGCTACAAAGACTTCGCCGAACTGACCGGCAGCCTGATGGAGACGTTGAAGCACCAGGCTGGGTTGAGGAACGCCGCCCAGGGAGGGCATGTCTTCTTCGCCCATTTCACGCGAGATGGCCGAAATTATCTGCTGGTCGTTATCGTCAATGACAAGCTCGGCGCGGCCCTTACCAACACCTACGACGTCGCCGACGTGCATCACCTCGACGTAGACGGGTTCCGTTTCGCCGGCCGGGTCAATCTCGAAGGATGGGCTGCCAAGGACGAACGGTACATCGGCTTCCTCAAGGGGAAGGGAGCCGTTTCGGAGTATTTTAAAGCCTTCCTTGGCTGCGACACCACAGTTCAAGATCGCCAGGACACCACAGACCTTGTGCGCACGCTGAAGGCATTCGCCATAGATCAGGGCCTTGTCGGTGAGGCGAAGGATGACTTCCTGAACCGTGCCAAGACGATCTGCAGCCGCTCGGCGAGGAGTCGATCCGAACTTGAGTTTGAGGCCCTGGCGAATGAGTTGATGCCGAATTCGCCGCGCGTCCTACTCGACGTCCTGGTCGATCCGGATCGTCAGTTGAATGACCGGTTCGTCCCCGACGGACGGGCACTGAATGGCTTGGTCCGATTTCGCGGCAAGACCGCTCTGTGGTCAGTCGAATTTGATCGCGAGGCTCTGACAAGCAACAAGGTGCGGTATGACGCCGCCGAGAACAGCCTGACCCTCGTAGGTCTTCCGGACGAACTCGCCGCCCAGCTTCGGGGGGAGTTCAACGTCGATGCCTAACCTGCGGTTCGATCAGCTCGTCGACGTCTACCGCAACATCGCGTTTGATGCGGATGGAGTGGAGGGCGATCTGACGATCGCAACGGCAGAAATTCTCGCCAACCTTCAACTGCTCGAGCAGGATGCTGTTGCGGCCGACGACGCTAACCTAGCGGTGCTGGTCGATGAACTGCCTGGTGTTGGCGACGTGGTTCCGGTGCGTGCTGGAGCGCCTCGCATAGGCACAGGGTTGCTTGTGCGGACCCTTGACGACCTTCTCCGGGCGCGTGAAGCGCGCCTTCATGAACCCGCTCGATACTACATCATCGACGGCGCGGTCGATCATACGACGGTTCCTGTGCCGTCGAGGATTGCAGCGTATCGAAAGGTTCTGGCCTTTGTGGCTCTGGTGTCAGAGTGCGCGGCCTACGTCGACCCGCTGAAGCAGGAACTGGTCTTCTTCAGGGACCGAAAGGTGGTCATACCTGTCCACTACGATGCGTCGGCGCTGGCGCGGGTATCGGTGCCGGCGATCGACGCCTTGCTGGCCCACTTTACTGACGACGTTCACAGGGATCAGAAGCGGGCGATCCTCGCTGAAACGCTCATCACGACGGCAGAGCCGCAGCCGCTGGCCGACCGTTTTACCTACCTTCTCGACAACGCCGAAGCGCTCAACGATGCGGTGAAGAACGGCTACAGCCTCTTTGCTTCAAGCTTCTCCTACGCTCGAATTCGGGGCGAGATCGAAGCGGCAAAGGTCGAGTACGTCTCCAAAATCCACAAGACGTTGATCGACATCCAGGGGCAACTGCTCGGCATTCCAATCGCCACGGTGGTCGTGGCTTCCCAGCTTAAGGCATCGACGGGCTGCGATCTGGAGGCCTGGACCAACCGCGCGCTGCTCGGGGGCGTCTGGATTTTCGTCGTCCTGCTAGCGGTAGCGATCGTCAACCAGTGGCTAACGCTGGCTGCTATCGGTGAGGATATCGATTCCCAGGGAGAGCGGCTGAACACTGACTACGCTGCGATCAGCGAGCGCTTCTCCGGTGTTTTCGCGGGGCTCAAGCGCCGCATTCGGTGGCACTACGCAGTACTGGTGTTCGTCGCTGGCATTGCGATCGCAGGGGCTATCTTCGCCACCGCAGCCTATTTCAGGGTGACAGAGACGCCTGGCCGCTGCCCAGCTTCTCTCACATCGCCAACGACGGCATCACATTCAGCGTCCAAACTGTCTGAAGCGCAGGCCTTCGCGCCTATGGTGAGCCCGACACCGACACCGACACCGACACCGACACCGACACCGACACCGGCACCGGCAGCGGCAGCGGCACCACCCGCCCCGCAGCGCGCTTCTCAGTCCACGCCCGCCAACCCGCGCTAAACATCGGCCAGGTCCATCGCAGGATACGTCGACCGAAGGTCGCGTTTGGACGGCAGTCCCGCTTGACCCTCTAGCTACTACAGGGTGCAACATACCTTTATGGCGAACTGCTGCGGCGACGATCTTTGTGCGGATGAGCGGCCCCCGGCAGGTCGATGGCGTTTGGCGCTGTGGCTGGCGCTGGCGATCAATGCCGGCATGTTCGCGGTCGAGGGCGTCGCCGGGCTGTTGTCGGGGTCGGCGTCGCTTCAGGCAGATTCGCTCGATTTCCTGGGCGACGCCGCCAACTACGGCATCAGCCTGGGCGTCGTGGCTCTGGCTCTGGTCTGGCGGGCGCGCGCGGCGCTGCTGAAGGGCGCGACCATGCTGGTCTTCGGCGGCTGGGTGGCCGTCATCACATTGGTCGGTGTCTGGCGCGGCGAGACGCCTGAGGCGCAGGTAATGGGTGTGATTGGATTGGCGGCACTGATCGCCAACGTGGTGACCGCCGTCATGCTGTTCGGGTTCCGAAAGGGCGACGCCAATATGCGGTCTGTCTGGATTTGCTCGCGCAACGACGCCATCGGCAATCTGGCGGTCATGCTGGCGGCGCTGGGCGTGTTCGGCACGGGGTCGCGCTGGCCCGACCTGCTGGTCGCCGCGGTCATGGCTGGACTGGCGCTACAGGGCGGTTGGCAGGTGGCCCGCCACGCCCGTGCTGAGTTGAAGACCGTCAAGGCGGCCCCTGCGCCAGCCCCGTTCAAAGTCGAATCGCGTCACAAGCCGGTCGCCTGACCCGACAGCGCCTTCCTGTTTTTCCGAGATTACTGGAGCCTTGGTGTCCTCTTCTTTCATTTCGCTTCGCAATGGCCGCCGCGCGGTTTTGGCGGCAGTCGCCGCCACCCTGGCTGTCAGTCTGTCGGCTCCCTCAGCCTTCGCGCAGGACGCTGAACACCATGATGACGAGCAGGAGCACGGGCATGACGAGGCGACCGAGGTCGAAGACATCATCGTCCAGGCGACCCGCTCGGGCCGCCGCATTCAGGACGAACCGATCCGCGTCGAGGTCATCGGCCGCGAGGAGATCGAGGAAAAGCTGCTGATGACGCCCGGCAACATCGCCATGCTGGTCAATGAGACCGGCGGCGTGCGGGTTCAGGTCACGTCGCCCGCGCTCGGCGCGGCCAATATCCGTATGCAGGGCATGAGCGGCCGCTACACCCAGCTTCTGGCCGACGGTCTGCCCCTGTACGGCGGTCAAGCGTCATCCCTAGGCGTGCTTCAGATTCCGCCGACCGACCTGGGTCAGGTTGAGGTCATCAAGGGCGCGGCGTCGGCGCTGTATGGCCCGTCGGCCCTGGGCGGGGTCATCAACCTGGTGTCGCGTCGACCGGGCGATGAGGTCGAGGCCGAGGTTCTGGCTAACATCACCAGCCGCGACGGGCAGGACCTGACGGCTTACGCCTCGGCGCCGTTCAAAGGGGCGTGGGGGCAGTCGATTGTCGGAGGCTATAATCGCCAGAGCCGTCAGGACCTGGATGGCGACGGTTGGAGCGACATCGCCGCTTATGAGCGCTGGTCCGTGCGCCCGCGCCTGTTCTGGGAAGGCGACAATGGCGGTGATGCCTTCGTCACCGTCGGCGCCATGACCGAGACCCGCAGCGGCGGGACCGAGCCGGGCCGCACCGCGCCCGACGGCCGTCCCTTCGTCCAGGCCCAGGACACCGACCGCTTCGATGCGGGCCTGGTGGCTCGCCTACCTGTCGCCTGGGGCACGGCCCACATCCGCGCCTCGGCCATGACCCAGGCCCACGACCATCAGTTCGGCGATGTGTTCGAGCAGGACCGCCACGACACCGGCTTCTTGGAAACGTCGCTGGGGTCCGAGGTCGGCGCCACGACCTGGCTGGCCGGCGCGGCGGTTCAGGTCGACGCCTATCGCTCTGAGACCTTTTCCGGCTTCGACTACACCTACACGGTCCCCGGCGTCTTCGCGCAGGTCGAGCACGAGTTGACGCCCGACCTGACCCTGGCGGGCAGCGCGCGCTTCGATCAACACAGCGAATACGGCGGCCAGTTCAGCCCGCGCCTGTCGATGCTGTACCGGCCCGGTCCCTGGACCGTCCGCGCCTCGGTGGGGCAAGGCTTCTTCGCGCCAACGCCCTTCGTCGATGTTACCGAGGCGACCGGCCTGTCGCGGCTGGAACCGCTAGACGGGCTGAAGGAAGAAGTCGCCCGCACCGCCTCCCTGGACGTCGGCTATCGGCGGGGGCGGATCGAGGCCAACCTGACCCTGTTCGGCTCCGATCTGGACGACGCCATTCGGGCGGTAAACGATGGCATGGACCGCGTGCGCCTGATCAATGTCGAGAGCGTGACCCGGACGCGCGGGGCCGAGGCCCTGCTGCGCTATCGCCAAGCGCCGTTCACCCTGACCGGCAGCTATGTCTTCGTCGATGCGACCGAGCCGGACGACAACGGTTTCGCCCGCCGCGACACGCCCGTGACCCCGCGTCACACGGCGGGCTTGGTCGCCATGTGGGAGGAGCACGACCGGGGCCGCTTGGGGCTGGAAATCTACTACACCGGCAAGCAGACGCTGGAGGACAGCCCCTATCGCAGCGAAAGCCCGTCCTATGTCGAGGTCGGCCTGCTGGGCGAGGTCATCTTCGGACGGGTCAGCCTGTTCCTGAACGCCGAGAACCTGTTGAACGTGCGCCAGACGCGGCATGATCCCCTGCTGCTGCCGCAACGTGCCGCTGACGGCCGCTGGACGGTCGACGCCTGGGGCCCGACCGACGGCTTCACCGTCAATGGCGGCGTGCGTCTAAGGTTCGGCGGCGGACACTGAGGCGGGAAACGGAGGGGCCGTAATGGCGCTGAGCATCGGCGAACTGGGGCGGCGGACCGACACCAAGGTCGAGACGATCCGCTACTATGAGCGGATCGGCCTGCTGGCCGCGCCCGCCCGCACAGAGGGCAACTACCGCGCCTACGGCGAGGCGGAGTTGAACCGCCTCTCCTTCATCCGACGCGCCCGCGATCTGGGCTTCTCCATCGAACAGGTGCGCGACCTGCTGAACCTGTCGGATCGGCGCGACCAATCCTGCGCCACGGTCGATGAACTGACGCGCGCCCACCTGGTCGAGGTCGAGCGCAAGATCGCCGACCTGGAGGCCCTGCGTCGTGAGCTGGGCGCCCTGCTGTCCCAGTGCCGCCAGGGCACGATCTCGGACTGCCTGATTATCGAGGCGCTAGGTCCTCGGTCCGTCTAAGCGGGGGGGGCTGAGCCCAGTTCCTCAATGACAGGACAGCGAATTTGTCCTCCGTCGCCGCAGTCAGCGACCGTCTGCTTCAACAGGGCCTGAAGGCGTTGCAGGTCGGCGATCTTGGCTTCGATGCTGACAAGGTGATCCTGAGCCATGTCCCGCACCTCGCTGCAAGATTGGAGCGTCGGTTCGCTCAACGCGATCAGGCGACGGATAGCGTCAATGCCGAACCCGAGTTCGCGAGATCGGCGGATAAATCTCAGCCGCTGGGCGTGCTCGGGCTCGTAGCACCGATGGCCGCCCTGAGTTCTGGCAGGCGCAGGCATCAACCCGATGCGTTCATAATAGCGCACGGTCTCCAGGTTCACCCCGGTGCTGAGGGCCAGGCGGCCGATGGTTAAACCCTGTCTGGACACGCTCTTGATCCCGTAGTGGCTACGGGTTGTAGGCTGTATCAGAAGTCAGACAGGATAGCCCATGACGACCGATCAAAACCGTCCCCATATTCCCGAAGTCACCGTCAGCGCCTCAGCGGCGGTCGGCGGGTTCGCTTCCCTTCTGGCATGGGCGGCCTGCTGCGTCCTGCCGTTGGCGCTGTCGGTCGCCGGGGTGTCATTCGCGGGCGTTACTGTGCTCGCTGGAGCGCGTCATTGGCTGACTCCGATCGCCGCCCTGGTTCTTGCCGCCGGCTGGCTGCTGCACTGGCGCCGCTCCCGGATGTGCCGACGCGATGCGGCCTGCGGCCGACCTTCGCGGCTGGCCTTCTGGCTGCTTGTCATCGCCACGCTGCTGATCGTGCTTTCCCTGGCCTGGGAGCCCTATGTCGAGCCTTGGCTTCTGCCCCAATTGGCCGCCGTTAAATGAGCGCGTCGATCCTGCTCCAATCCACGCTGACCTGTCCGCATTGCGGTCATGTCGCGACCGAGACCATGCCCACCGACGCCTGCATCTGGTTCTACGACTGCCTCGGTTGCGGCGTGAAACTGAAGCCCTTGCCCGGCGATTGTTGCGTCTTCTGCTCCTACGCCGACGTGCCGTGTCCGCCGATCCAGGAGGATCGCAAGGGCTGTTGCGGTTAGGGAGATCGGTCAGCGGCCGGTTGAATGGCAATCCCCTCAGAAGGCGAGGGCTCCCGCCAGACCGGCCGCGACCAAGGTGATAGGTATCGCCAGTTGCGCCCGCCAGCGGTAGGCGGCGACTAGGGCGGCGCCGAAGATCGCCAGGGCCAGCGGCCAATACGGAACAGTGCCGACCAGAGAGGCCCCCAGTTGAAGGACGGTGGCGACGATCAGGCCGACGACGGCGGCGGCGACGCCGTCCAGCAGGGCGTGCAGCGACCTGTTCTCGAGGACCAACTCCAGCCGATCATAGAAGATGAGGGAGAAGCTGAAGGCCGGAAGGAAGATGCCGGCCGTCAGCGCCATAGCGCCTGGAAACCCGCCGCCGGCATAGCCGACGAAGGTGCCGAAGATGATGAGGGGCGCAGGGATCACCTGGGCCAGGGCGACGCCGTCCAAGAACTGGCCGTCGCTGATCCAGCCGCCTCTTGCGGCGTCAGCGCGCATGACGGGGATGGCGGTGTAGGCGCCGCCGAAGGTCAGAAGACCCGCCTTGAGGCCGGTGAAAAATAGAGCGGCGACGGACACGCTCATCGGCGCGAGGGCCGCCGCCGTGACAGGGGGCGCTCCGTGGTCGTTGAGCCAGTAGCGCACCGCCAGACCGGCCGAGAGCGCTATGAGGAAGAGCACGGCCGCTTCAAGACGACGGCCCCTTTGGGCAAGGGCGTAGGCTGCGCCGGCGGCCGGCAGGATCAGCCAGAAACTCACGCCCAGCAGCGAGGCCGCGCAACTGGCGGTGCCGATGAACCAGAGGCTGCGGTCGACCATGACGTGCCGGCCGATCCGGTGGGCGGCTCGCACGATCACGGCCAAAACAGCGATCTGAACGCCGATGAAGGCGCTGGTCATCCAGCCCGACTTCACGCCGATCGAGAAGTAGAGCCAGGCCAGCCCCAGCATCAGCACGAGGCCGGGCAGCATGAAGCCGAGCCCGGCGAGGACGCCGCCGATCCGGCCTCGGGCCCTCATGCCCAGGTGGACGCAGAGTTCATGCGCCTCCGGGCCAGGTAGAATCTGAAGGACGGCGAGCAGCCGATTGAAGCGCTCGCTCGACATCCATCGACCTTCGTCGATCAGCCTGTGTCGGATCATGGCGATCTGGGCGACGGGACCGCCGAACGCCAGGGTGCCGAAGCGCAGAAACTGCATGAAGAGGGCCCCATAACTCAGATGCGGGGGGCGAAGTTCACCAGGGCCGTCGGACGTCATCTGGACATAGCCAATCTCCTGGGGGCCTGTAACCACAGCGGTGGCATCATGGCTTCTTTCGCAGATCATCGCCTTCCAAAACTCGCCTCGTCAGACAGTTCGACATGCGGATTAAACTGAAGCGCTAAGCCGACCTGATCGCGATGGCGGACAGATCATTGGCCGCATCGATCGGCACGCCTGAGGATTTCCGTTCGGAATAGCGATCCACCAACTGGCCAGCATGGGCGCGCGTCAGGACGGTGAAGCGCACCAGTTCCTCCATCACATCGACGATGCGGTCATAATAGCTGGACGGCTTCATGCGGCCGTCGTCGTCGAACTCCATGAAGGCCTTGGCCACGCTGGATTGGTTGGGGATGGTGATCATCCGCATCCAGCGGCCCAGGAGGCGCAGGGTGTTGACGGCGTTGAAGCTTTGCGAGCCGCCGGAGACCTGCATGACGGCCAGGGTGCGGCCCTGGGTCGGGCGCATGCCGCCCATGTTGAGCGGCAGGTGGTCGATCTGGAGTTTCATGATCCCGGAAATCTGGCCGTGGCGCTCGGGGCTGCTCCAGACCATGCCTTCCGACCACAGGGCGTGCTCGCGCAGTTCGTGGACGGCGGGATGGTCGTCGTAGTCGACCTGATCGGTCAGCGGCAGGTCGGATGGATCGAAGATACGCGTCTCGCAGCCCATGAAGCGCAGCAGGCGCGCGGCTTCCTCGACGCACAGTCGGGAAAAGGACCGATCCCGCAGCGAGCCGTAGAGCAGCAGGATACGCGGCGGATGATCGTTCGGGCCAAGACCGAGTGCAGGCTGGCTGGACAGGTAGGCCGGGTCCAGCGCTGGTAGGTGGTCGGGATCGGGCAGGTCGCGAAGACGGGTCATTGAGTACGCAACTCCTTGAACATGAAAGCCGCCGAGGCCGGGCACAGAGTGCTGAACTGCCGGGAGGCGGCGATGGCGGCCGGCGCAGCCGAACGCGGCAGGACGACGTAGCCCTGTCGCTGGAAGAAGGCGGTCGCCGTGGTCGTGAGCAGGTAGAGGGCGGTCGCCTTCTGCTCGGCCGCGCTGGCTTCCAGCCATGAGAGGACTTCCGCGCCCAGACCACCGCCGCGACGGGCATCGACGACGACCATGGAGCGGATCAGGGCGTCGTGGCCGATCTGCTCTAGTCCGCCGTAGCCGATCAGTCCGGCATCGTCCTCGAAGCGGTAGAAATGACGGCCGGGTTGTTGGAGGTCGTCCGTCGGCAGGTCGGCGGCTTTGAGCGCAGCGATCAGGTCAGGGGTGGGCTCGGGCAATGCCAGGACGTTGAAGGCCATCAGCATGCGTCCTTCTTCGGGGCTGTCGCGGGGAAGTAGCGGCGGCCCAGCCACAGGGCGACCGAGACCAGCAGGATCAGCACCGGCACCTCGACCAAGGGGCCGATGACGGCGGCGAAGGCGACCGGCGAGGCCAGCCCGAAGGCGGCGATGGCGACGGCGATGGCCAGTTCGAAATTGTTGGAGGCGGCGGTGAAGGCCAGGGCCGTGGTGCGCGGATAGTCCGCCTCGATCAGGCGCCCCATCAGGAAGCTGACCACGAACATGACGAAGAAGTAGATCGTCAGGGGGACGGCGATGCGCAGGGCGTCCAGCGGCAGGGCGACCACTTCGCCGCCCTTCAGGCTGAACATGGCGACGATGGTGAACAGCAGGGCGATCAGGGTGATCGGAGCGATGCGCGGCAGGAAGCGCGTCTCGTACCAGTCGTTCCCCTTCCTCGCGACAAGGGTCCGCCGGGTCAGGAAGCCGCCGAGGAAGGGCAGGCCCAGATAGACCAGGACGGCGCCGGCGATGGTCCAGACGCTGACGTCGACTACGCTGCTCTCCA
The DNA here is from genome assembly GCF_047237745.1 of Brevundimonas phoenicis. Classification (NCBI taxonomy): domain Bacteria; kingdom Pseudomonadati; phylum Pseudomonadota; class Alphaproteobacteria; order Caulobacterales; family Caulobacteraceae; genus Brevundimonas; species Brevundimonas phoenicis. Next base: position 2,902,792 of record NZ_JBDFLN010000001.1, on the reverse strand, counting down.
GCCCGAACAGGGGCGGCAGCACGGTCAGGAACAGCCAGGCGTAGAGGCTGAAGAAGGCGATCTGGAAGATCGAGTTGAAGGCGACCAGGCCCGCCACATACTGGTTGTCGCCGCGCGCCAACTGGTTCCAGACTAGCACCATGGCGATGCAGCGGGCCAGGCCGATCAGGATGACGCCGGTCATGTATTCCGGCTGATCACGCAGGAAGATGACCGCGAGGGCGAACATTAGCACCGGCCCCAGCGCCCAGTTTTGGAACAGGGACAGGAGCAGCACGCGCTTGTCGGCGAAGACGCGCGGCAGTTCCTCGTATTTCACCCGCGCCAACGGCGGATACATCATCAGGATCAGGCCGATCGCGATGGGGATGTTGGTCGTGCCAACCGACAGGCCGTCGATCCAACTGGGAAGGCCCGGCACAAGCGTGGCCAGCAGCACGCCCAGCGCCATTGCCGCGAAAATCCACAATGTTAGCCAGCGGTCCAGGAAGGACAGGCGGCGCTGCGGCTGTTCAGTAATCACGGCATTGACCATCAGCGGACCCTCCGACCCTCGGCGTCGACAACGACTTCCCCGTCCTCCTTGGTGAAGGGTTTCAGACCTTCGGATGGCAGAAGATCGAGAACCGCTTCAGACGGCCGACACAGGTTCACGCCCAGCGGCGACACGACGATGGGGCGATTTAGCAGAACCGGATGGGCTTCGACGGCGTCCAGAAGTTGATCGTCCGTCAGGGCGGGATCATTGAGGCCCAGTTCAGCGAAGGGCGTGCCCTTTTCGCGCAGCAGGCTGCGCAGCGGGGCACCCATGCGCTCTGCCAGTTCCAGGATCATGGCGCGGCTGGGCGGCGTCTTCAGATACTCGATGACATGCGGCTCGATCCCGACGTGGCGGATCAGGGCCAGGGCGTTGCGCGACGTCCCGCAGGCGGGGTTGTGATAGATGACGACGTCCATGATGACCTCAGGCGCGGCAGGGCGAGAGTTCGGCCAGCAGCGGCTCGCACAGCTCGGCGCGGCCCTGGCAGCAGTCCTTCAGCAGGAACAGGACCAGCGCCTGGAGGTGGTCCAGGTCAGCCCGGTAAATGATCGACCGGCTGCGCCGCTCCGAACTGATCAGACCGGCGCGGGACAGAACTCCGAGATGCGCCGACATGGTGTTGGCCGGCACGGCGAGGGCATCCGCGACCTCGCCGGCGGGCAGACCCTCGGGCTCGTGCCGGACCAGCAAGCGGAAGGTCTCCAGCCGCGTCGGCTGCGCCAGGGCTGCGAGGGCAAGGATGGCAACTTCTGATTCCATATTTCCAATATTATGGAAATATGGTGCGCACCGCAAGATGCACTTGGCGTGCAAAACACGCTCGCCCGCCCGCGATCATCGTCGCGAGCGAGCGAGCGCGCAGAGCCGGAGACGAGGCGATCAATCCGCCTCATCTTCAAGGCGATCCAGCAAGGCCGAAAGGCGTCCGTGAGTCAGGCAATCGACCTCTGCGCTCCATGCGGCATGAGCCTGCGCCATGTCGGGCAACATTTCACCCACGTCGTAGAGCTGGGAGGGACTGTGGTCTTCGCCGACATGGTTGATCACGGCCTCAGCAACCTCATTGGCAAAGCCCAGCTTCTTACGAACCTGCGTTCGTCCGTAACGTCGACAGTCGTAGAGTTCGATGTCGCGATCATCCAGCACGCCGCTCGCGATGATCTCGTTGCGATATCGCGCCCAGGCCGCAGACAAGGACTGCTCATTGAGATGCCGACCGGGTTGCGCGCCCGGAAACAGGTACTGGCTGTCACTCATCGCCATAGCGATGCGGATCAACCGAAGCGCCTGCTCCGAAAGCGGGATGTGATACGGATATCCGGTCTTGGTGTAATCATTCGGGATGATCCAGATACGCCGATTGAGATCGAAATGATCTCGCTTGGCGCGCGCTATGTCGATCGGACGCTGCAACGTCAGCATATAGAGCAGGATCGCGAGTGGAATCCGCCGCCAGGACTTCTGTTGGCAACGCTGCACCAAAACGCCGCAGAAGAGATTGAACCGGCCTTCATCGAGGCGGCCACGACGCTTCGCTCGGCGGATGGGAAACAGGCACGGGAAGTCACCCGGATTCCGGCTGGCAATCTCTTTGTTCACCGCACGTCGGTAGACGCGTTTGATTGCTCGGTGGCACACATTCGCTGTGGTTTTACCGTTTGCGCCTTTGCGACAATTCCGTGCGGCGATCTGATTCTTGATAGAGGTAAGCAGGTCGAGCACGCACTGGACCGTGATCGTCTCGAACTTGCGGGCGCCCAACTCAGGATAGACATAGCGGCGGAGGTAATAGACGTCATCGTGTTCCGCCGCGCCGGGTCTTAACGTGCTTTTGCTTTCAATGTAGTCCTCCATAATGTCGCCGAAAGTTGTCAGCTTAGGCACCCGAGCATCCAAGCGCAGCCGCCGCCTGGCCTCCACGGGGTCGACATCGTGTGCTTCGAGGTCGTTGAGCGCGGCCTTGGCAACAGCCCTAGCGCTGTCGATAGTCACCCGATCGGCTTTGCCAATGGCGTAGTCGCCATCTGAACCATCAAGCTTGGTGTAACGAAGAACGAAGCTAGGCGTGCCAGCACGACTAAACTGAAGATACAATTCTGGAACGCTGGTGTCCCAGTAGCGCCGTGCCCGTTGTTCGGGCGGCAGGCCGACAAGGTCGTCGACAACGCGGTTGGTTAACCGCAGTCGGGTGGGGATAGACGTAGTCAACTGATTACCTCCGTAGTGGGAAACGGAGGAAGTTCCGCAACGGCTGGGCCAGTCAGAGAGGAATCTGAACCACCGCTGGAACCACCATCAGTGGTCCTAAGTGGGCATCCGTGGTCCCAATTGGTCCCATGGATCGTTCACAGCCTAACTGCCTGTATTTTATCCCAAAATGATGCACGTCGTTGATGTCGTTAACCATTTTGGGACAGGCGTGTTTCTGTCTCAGCTGTAGATGTATCTCCCCTTGTGGGAGAAGGTGGCCCGTCAGGGCCGGATGAGGGGTGTCGGCTCTGCGTTTGATCGGAAGCCGCTAACCTGTTTCCTCGCACCCCTCATCCGTCCGGCTTCGCCGTCCACCTTCTCCCACAAGGGGAGAAGGCTCTGAGAGTGCTACCGCCTTCGGCTGCTTGAGCACCCTCTCCCACAAGGGGAGAAGGATCAGGCCACCGCATAGCGGGCGGTGATCCCGTCCGGCTGGAAGTCGTGCTGCGCCAGCCGCTCCAGCGAGGCCAGGACGCGGGCCAGGAAGTCTTCGGGATCGCCGTCCTCGATCGCCGGGCGCAACCAGTCGGTGACGAGGGCGCGCGCGGGATAGGTTCCAACCGGGCCGGGGACGCTCAAGGCCACCTCGATACCCTCGGCGATCCAGCCCGCCACAGTGACGAAGAACTCCATCCCCGCCAGGAAGTCCGAGCGGCGCAGGACATAGAGGGTGATCACCCCGTCCTCGACCCCGTCGGGCCGCACGATCACGCCGCTGCGGTCCGGGCGCCAGTTGTCCGATAGTTCGACCGCGCGCCACAGGCAGAACCACACGCGGCAGGTCTGCGGCCGGATTTCGTGCACCGAGCACCCGGCCCCATCGACGCAATAGCCGCACAGCTCTCCCGTCGGCTTGGCCAGTTCAGGCAGGTCCAGCGGGATCACGCGACAGCACTCGACGCAGCCGCCACAGGTCCGGTCGGGAAGAAGGGGAAGACTCATGCCCGCCCCTTAACCGAAAACCTGGCGAAAAGCGCCTGCGGCTCAGATCGGCGCCACGGTCAGTTCGATCAGGTCGGAATAGAGACCGGCCCGACGCCGCGCCGTCTCACCCACCTGCAGTTGTAGATCATATGCGTCTTCGCCCAGGCCGGTGCCCTTGCGGCTCTCTACCTGACCACCCGTGCCCAGGTTAATGGAGCGGCTGCCCAGGCTCAGGCGGTAGGGCACCCACCAGGACGAGTCCTCGGCCAGCACCAAGCGGCCCTTGTTGCGCGACGACACCGCGACGCGATAGCCGCCGGTGCTCTTGACCCACACCTGCAGCGGCAGATTGGTCCCGCCTTCGGCCAGTTCGCCCAGTTCGATCCGGCCGCCGCCGTCCGTGCGGGTGAATGCGCCGCGCAGGCCCATGACGGCCGACGGCTGGACGTTGAGCGCAAGCACCAGCAGCTTCTCCGCTGAAATGCGATTGTCCTTGGCGCGGAAGGCGAATTGCACCGGCTGTTCGAACAGGCCGTCCTGGCTGAGTTGATCGACATCGACTTCAAGACGATAGCGGCGCGTGACGCGCGCGCCCGGCTGAAGCGCCAAGGCCGCTCCGCTTGAACGGGCTTGGGATCGGCCGGCTACCGGCGTCAGGTTCGCCGCGGAATACTCGTCCGTCAGGCTGTAGGGCAGGGTGGACCAGCGGCCGCTCGGTCCTGTGGTCGGCCGCAAACCGAACGGCTGTCCCACAGTGTTGACTTCCACCTCGCCCTCACAGGCGGCTGCACCGTCGTTTGACCAGGCGATGTCGAAGGTGGCGAAGGCCGCATCGTCGCCATAGGGGTCGTAGCCGCGGATCTCCCATCGCGCCTGCTGAGGCTCGATCCTAACCTGGCAACCGGGGGCCGGGCGCGACGCCTGCGCCGTGGCGGCTCCGGGCGCCGCGAGCGACGCGATCAGCGCCATGCCGGCGAAGGCGGACGACGCACGTTTTTGAAGAACGCTCATGCTCAATCTCCTTCAGGCGCAGCGATGTCGACGTGGATGACACGCAGATTGTAGAGGCCGTCGTTGTCGCCCGGAACGGTAAAGTCGAAGCCGCCCCTGGGGTCGGTGAACAGTTCGACGCGATAGCGCCCGCCCGGCTTAAGCCCCTGGACGGCGAAGCGACCGACGCTGTTGGTGAAGAAGGGCTGGGAAGGGGCGTCCGGTTCGTCCAGGGCGATCACGCGACCGCCGATCAGCGACAAGGGGGTCGGGCCCGCGGCTCCGCGCCCGGTGACGGAGCCCACGGCGCTGACGAAGGCGTCCGAACCGATCTCGAAGGCGTAGCCGCTGCGATAGGCCGGCCGCACCCGCCGGACACCCTCGCCGATATCGTAGCCGGCCGGTACGTCGATGACGTCGTAATAGACGGAATCGTTCACGTATGATCCCAGGTAGGGATAGAGCACGGGGCCAAGGGGGCCGCTGGCCGCTGAATAGCGGCCGTCGCGCAGGACTTCGCCGGCGATGACCGGACGGCCTTCCAGGCTGGGGTGGCCGTACAGGATGGCGAAGCTGTCGGCGACGCGCCGGCCAATGGCGGCCTTGCCGCCCGCGAAGGCGATGGCCGTCGAGACGCTGGCCGTCGTGACCTGCTGGTCGCTGATGGAGCCGAAGTCCTGGCCGTATCCCGCGTGCGAGACCGAAGCGTTGAAACGGTTGCCGACATAGTCGACGCCGCCCGTCAAACTGGCGGGGCCGTCGTCATAGGTGGCGATAGCGGAATAACCGATCGAACCCGCCAGATTTTCGGGGATCTTGTAGAAGGAGGCGCTGGCGCTGTTCAGGTTGGAATCGTAACGCGCGTCAGCGCGCACGTCGCTGGACGGCCGCCAGGTCAGGGCGAAGGTAAAGCCCCAGCCGTCGCGGTCGCGGCGGCCGCCGGGCGTGTCCTCATATTTGAGGTAGTTCACGCCCGCCTGGGCGCTCCACTGGCGATTGATGGCGTAGTTGGCCGTCAGGTCCGAGCGGAAGGAATCCCCCAGTCCGGCGTTGTCTCGCGATTTGTTGTAGGCCAAGCCCACGCTGCCGTAGAGACGATCGGAGAAGACGCGAGAATACTGGCCATAGGCCTGCCAGGCGATTGGGTTGGACGCGTCCGGGTCCGAAAGCGTCGCAAAGCCTTCCGACACATGTTCGAACTGGAGCGTGAAGAAGTCCGAGGTCGTGGGGCGGTCGATGTAGAAGTCGTAGGCTGCGACCAGGGCGTAGCCGCTGCCGGCCGTGTTGCTGTTGCTGGCGCCGGCCTGAAGGTTCAGGCGCGACCCGTTGCGCAGGATGAATTGGGTCTGGGCGTTGGCCATCTGGACCCGTTCGCTGGCCTGAAACCCGACGCCTAATGCGGGCCTGTCGATGAAGGCTTTGCGCCAGTAGCCGGTGAACGCTAGGTCGCCATCCGAATAATCCGGCTGGCCGAAGCTGGGCCGCCCGACGACACCGAAGTAACCACCATACTCATATTCGCCGGGGTCGAGGTCGATCGAGTCGATATAGGCGCTGTAGCGATAGGACTGTGATGCGCCGGATCCGTCCACCACTACGACTTCCAGGTCGTTGCTGCCTGTCTGTACCGGCAGGTTGGAGAGGTCGTACTGGCCAGGATCCAGGCGCAGTTCGCGCACTAGGGCGCCATTGCGCAGGATACGGACGGTGGATTCGCTCTGCAGCAGCAGTTGGCGATCCTGACGGAACACGTTCGGACGATAAGGATCGAAACGCCGTCTTTGGCGCGTCACCCCGACGCCGCCGACATCGGCATACCCCTGCAATCCGCGGAACTCGGGGTTGAGGTCGCCGACGGTCCAGCGCCTGTATTCCTGCGGTTGATCATAGACAAAACGGGCGTAGCGCCTCAGCCATTCATAGTCGCCGGATCCCAGCGTTTCGCGTCCCTGAACTTCGGCTTCCAGAACCAGGCCCCGCCAGCGGCCGGCCCCGTTTAGATAAACATTCGGCGCGGGAGCTTCGCTGGTTGCGTGACGATAGCTCCAGGACGCCGCCGCGTTCAGAAAGGCCGAGAAGGGAAGGGGAGACGCGCCTGCTTCTTCGGGGCCGCCGCGTTCGAACAAGACTTCCAGGCGGCGCAGGTTGGGGGCGATGCGCACTACCAGCAGAGACAGGGCCGTCGGATCGTATTCGAGCGAAACGCCCTGATCTGCCAATTCGTCGCCTTCGAAACCCTGCTGACCGGCCAGCTTCATCGTGAGCGCCGCAGCGGCCTCATCGGTTAGCAGGGGAGCGATCAGTTCAAGAAAGCCCGCTGAATCGACGATGAAACGGTCGTCGCGCGTTAGCGTTACCGGCACCTCCCCCAGCGGCCGCCGATTGAAGGTCAGAGGCGCGGTCAGGGTGATGTCGCGGTTGTAGGGGTTGATGTTCGGCCGAACGGCGGCCGCAGGCGCTGCGTCGGTCTGACCCGTGGACGCTGTCTGAACGTCTGCTTGATCCGGAGCCTGAAGCGTGGCGCCGGTTGCGACGCTTTCCTGAGGCGAATCCTGGAGCAAGGGAGGGGCCGTGATGATGGGCGCGTCTTCTGGGAGCGGAGCCGCTCTGGCGGGGGCCGCGCCGTTTGACGCCAGCACGGATGCCAGAATCGCCGTGGGGACCATGCGGGGCTTCATTGGCTGAAGCGCACCTTGATCGGCGCGTCAGGCGAGAAGGCGACGCTGGTGGGCAGATAGAAGGTCCGGTCGCCTTTCAGAGGTTCAAGATAGCCGGCGCCCACCGCCTCATTGACGGTGGAGGCGTCCAGTCGGATTTCCGTGCGGGTTCCGTCCGGGCCGCTTCCCTCGACCCACCATGTGGCGCCGCTCATCAGGGCGTAGCGGCGGCCGGCGTTGCGCACGCGGACCTCGACGCCGGGAACCTTGTCGGCGGTCTGCGTAGGCGTAGCCTCACCGGTCCCGCCGAGGCTTTCATCAATCACTGGGGCGGCTGGGGCGGCGTCTATTTCGATCGCGCGAGCGCTGACCACGGACACGTCCGCCGTTGCGCCCGGAGGGGCTACGGTGACGAGCGACTTCATATGATAGACGACCTGAACCTGGGCGGCGAGGTCGCCGCTGGCGCCCTCTTCCAATTCGACGGGAAGCTGGCGAATGCCGACGTAATAGGCGCGCGATACGTCGATGTCGGGGTCTCCGACCCACTGGACCCGGATCACCTGGCGGCCGCGTACAGGCACGACGCCTTGCGGCGGGAAGACCAGGAAGTCCTCATCCGCGGGCGTTTCGACAAGCTTGCCGTCCTCGTCGAAGGAGATGCGCGTGATGCGCGTTTCATAGGGCAGCGCTTTGGCGGCGAGGTTCTGCACCTCGATCCGGGCGGAGGAGCCGGCGCCGCGCGAAGAGATTTCCGCGACCATGGGCGATACGCGCATCGCTTCGACGGCGGTGGCGGTGATTCCCAGGAACAGGGTAGCGGCCAGAATTAACCCGATACGGGATCTTTTCTTTGGTTGGTCGGCGCGCATCGCGGTCCGATATTTCAGCCCTAGTCCCATATTTATTCTCCCCCACGGCCTGCGCATTCGTGTACCGACGTCATGCAGAATTCGTGCCACTGATACGCGAATGACGTGCGTACTGATGCTTGAAGCCCGCCCGACAGGGCCGGGCGGGCTTCTTCTCGTCACTGGGCCGTTTTTTAGATGGCGGCCAGTTCGATCGTCAGGGTGTCCTGATAGGTGCCCGAGACCAGCGACTTGTTCGGGACCGGCACGTTGATGTTGACGTTGAAGTGCGACTTCCAGGCGCCTTGGACCTTCAGGTCGCCGGCTTCGGTGGTGTCGACAGTCAGCGTTTGCGTCGAGGCGGTCGCCGAACCGGCGCCGGCGGGAACGCCGGTCCAGGTCGCATCCACCTTGTACGGCAGGTTGGCCTGGAACTGGGCGCCGTCGAAGGCGCCGGCGAAGTTGGACTTCATGCCGGCAATGCCGTTGGCCTTGGTGATGCGGACTTCGTTGCGGGTATTGCAGCCTGCAGTGTTGGTCTCGATCGAGGCGTTGGCGGCTCCGGCCATGTCGAAGGCGTCGTCAACGCCGCCGTTGTCCAGCGTGTTGATGCCGATCTGGCCGAAGTTCAGGACGGTGTTGATGTTGCCCGAGTAGAAGGAGCAGTCTTGCGAGACCTCGCCGCGCAGGGTGAAGCTGGCGGTGGCGTTGCCGGCGGTGCCGATGTTGTTGGCGACGCTGCCCGAGGCCGAAATCCACGACGCGACTTCCTCGCCGCCGAAGAAGGTCGACAGGGCGTTGGCGCTCTGGCCGGCGATGGCCGAGCCCTGGCCCGAGCCGCTGATGCTGCCGACGATCGGCAGGTGAGCCGCGCTCTGGCTGAAGCTGCCGGCCGAAGCGGCGGTCGCGGAGAGGGCCAGCACAGCGACGCCGGCGATCAGTTGATAGGCTTTCATTTCAGTCTTCCTCCAAGAAGTGCGCAGGATTGCGCCAGTCACACCCGCTTTGGCCGCGCCGCACACGCCGAGCTTCCGCACCGTCCGCTCAGCAGCCCCTCTGGGGCGCCAGGCATCCGCTCGACGCTCGATATGCGTTGCGTCCATCGCCGGTCCTTACAGCCTCGGAACGAGGCTGATCTCCACGGTTTCCCAGTAGCGCCCCGCCAACAGGCCGGCGCCTTCGGGCTCCATCATCTCGATGTTCAGGCTGCCGCCGTCGAAGGCGACGCCGCCACGGCTTGAGATCACTTGTCCCGCTTGCAACTGCCGGCTGGTGAAATCGCCCGCCGCCGCGCCGCCGCGCCCGCCGCGGCCCGGATGTCCGGTTTCGAGGGGCACGTTGATGGCGAGGCGATAGGCCGCCAGGCCGCTGTACGGCCCTTGTCCGCGGGGCAGGCTTTCATGCGCCAGTCCGCCATTGGCGGAGCGCAGATTGATGTCGAACGGGACGTTGCAACTCAGGCCGAAGCGCGTCTCGACGGCCAGGCCGCTACGTCGCAAGTCGCCGAAATCGACCCCGCCCAGGGCGCCGATATCGCAACGCGGTGAAATCCGCCCGACGGCTTCGAGCGCCAGTGACTTGCGCCCGGCGTCGTCCGCCTTCGCCGTCGTACCCGCGACGACCAGCATGGCGACTGCAAGCATACAGGCTGTTCGCATCTGCTCCCCGGCGTCGGTCGCCGCTCCCTCGTTCGAGGGCTAAGGAGCACGTTAGGCTTTTGTTAATCGTCCCCCATTTGGGGTACGCGCTCGAAGAAAAAATAGTTAATTTCATGATTATTCGATGAAATTCGCCGCGTAAGCGAATTGGGGCGGCCTTCCCCCTTGTCGAATTCGTTGACGGAGCCCGGCATGAAAACCCTTTTGGCGGCCCTTTACGCTCTGGCGTTTGTCGGTGAGCAGGACGCCGCTACGCCTGATGCTGCTCCTGCGGCTGTCCTTGAGGTTCAACATCGAGCGGACGCTGTCGGTGATCGACGCGTCTTCGTCAGCGAGACCGAACTCTCTTCATCCGGGGCGGGCGGCGACGCGCGTCAGGTCAACCGCCAGAAATTCGAGCTCGAGACCATGGCGGCCTCAACGGAGGGAGTGACGCTCCGGTTCAGGCTGTTGGAGGCCTCATTGACTGACAGCAGCGCTCCCGATCTGGAGCGTCTTCTCAAAGCCTGGATCGGGGTGGACGTGGTTATCTCTGCGGATAGCGCTGGGCGGCCGATTGCGTTCGAGGATTGGCCGGCCGTACGAGACGCCTACGCCGCTCGGCTTGGTTCCCTCGGACTGACGAAGGGTGAGCGGGACGTCTTGGTGGCGGGGCTCGACACGTTGTCGTCAGAGGTTCGGCTTTCCCAACTGTTGAGCGATGTGGCCCTCCTGGCGGAGATGCAGCCGCGCCAGCCCTTGACCGAAGGGCGTTTCGAGCAGCCGGTTCAGAGCGCGGGCGAAACCGCCAGATCAGGGGTGCAATCGGTTTCCCGATCCGTTGACGGATGCGGGCTTCTGCTCACGCGATCGCTCAGTGCGGAAGGGCCGGGCTCTGCCGGTGCGACAGACAGCATGAAGCGGGATACGCGCGCGACCCTTTACGTGACGGATGGATGGGTTTCTGAAGTCAGCCGTACGACCACGATGCGCGTGGGCCATGAACGTTCGGATGAGGTTGTACGTATCGTGCGTGACCCGCCGCCGTGTCCTCCAGCCTGATCATCATTGACGGATCAGGACAGTCGGAAGGGCGATATCTTGGCGAACATCTCTTCGCGGCTGCTGACCCCCAGTTTGGCGTAGGCGCGTTTGACGTGCGTGCGGGCGGTTTCCAGGGTCACGCCGAGGTCGTGTGCGGCTTCCGTCACTGTAGCGCCGTCGACCAGACGTTTCAGCAGGGTCGTCTCCGCCGAGGTGAGGTCGAGCGCGGGGCCGAAATCGGCCCATAGGCGGCGTGATCCTGCGGTGTCGCTGAAAGCCAGGATGACTGCGTCGGCTTTGCCGAGCGCGATCCGCACAGCCCGGATGATCAGGCAGTCTCCGCCGCCGTCACGTCGCGCCAGAACCCAGGCTCTAGGCTCGTCACCCAAATTCTCGAGAAAGGCGGCGAAGGCGAACAAGCCGGTGCGTTGTGCGAAGCTCAGCCGCCCGCCGACCTCTCCAAGATCTCGGTCGATGTCCAGAAGCCGCCGCCCTTCGTCATTGCTCCACAGAAGGTGGAGGCTGGGCGTAATGATCATCGCAGCGCGGCTGCAGCTTCTGCTCCAGGCTTCAGAGCAGGCGGCTTCATTGACCGATTCAATTTCATAGAATCGACGCGCCTCTGCCGTTCCCTGCAGGCCCACCCGTTCCCTCCGTGGACAATCTGGCGTCCGCAGACCCCATCTCGCTTCCCTCGACATTATATCGATCAGCGAACGACGTCATTATGTAAAATCGAAAGAGGGGATTGTAAATTTCAAGCCCGTGCAGCGCCCAAGGGTAATCCGCAAACAGGCAAACAAAACCCTCCGCCGACGTATCGGCGGAGGGGGGGCTGGGGTTGAGCGTTCGGATCAGATTGGCTGGATCGTCAAGGCGAGGATCAGCGGCTCTTCCAGTTGTACGTCGTCGAAACGGTAGGCGATGGTGCGGACGGCGGCCATGTTGGAGCGACGCAGCTCCAGGTTGCCGCTCTTGGTCAGGTTTAATGACCGTTCGCCATAGGTCATGCGCGCCTTCTCCGTCTGTTTGAGCGGTCGGTAGGCCGCTGAGACGGTGAAGCCTCCGGGGCTGTTGCAGGCTTCGATCACCGAACCTGTCCGACCGGTTTCCGCCACGACGGTCGCGTCGGGCCTCACCCAGCACGCGACCGGTACGACCGCGCGCAGTTGATAGGAACCGCCAGCCTTGGGGCCGGCCGAAGCGATCTGCGGCGAAGCGAAAGCCGTCACGGCGATGGCGACGGCGGCGAGAAGCGCGTGGCGGCGCGATCGCATCAACTTGGTCATGGCGTCCTCATGGGCTCCTGATTGCAACAGGACCATAAGGGAGGGGCTCTTAACGCTCGCCGATCAGACAGCCTTAGCGGGCGCTTAAACGCCATCGTGAATCAGCGTTAAGTTTCATTATCTTGACGGGCAAGAAAAGACACTCTGGCCAGCCGTGCCGGAAGCGCGCCGGTCCAGCGGGACGTTCGTCTGATCGTGAACGGGCGGTGAACCGTGTAACGTCGGCGCTTGGTCGAATGTGACGTCCTACGGCGTCACGGCGGCCGGTACGTCCAGCAGGCGACGCTTCTGAACTTCATACTCATCGCCGGAAATGGCGCCGCTGTCACGCAGCGCTGCGTACTTGGCCAGTTCATCAACGGACGCGGCGCGCGGTGCGGGGCTGGAGTTCAGGCGTTGCATGAGCGTGTTATTGTGCTCAGCCACCATCCCGCCCAACGTGAAGAGGTCGATGAGCAACCAGATCCCGAGCGGGATGAGGAAAAGCAGCCCAAAACCTAGAAACCAAATCGTGGTCCAGCCGAAAAACGACAGGAGCAATTGGGTCACGGCGGAGCCTGTGCGGCCGATGTAGAAGCGGTGCCCGCCGAAGCCGCCGGCGAGGAACCACAACAAATACGCGACGCCAGCCGATTTCTTGTTGGCCTCGAAGGTCATAATCGCCTGGGCGTCGGCGCTCAAGGGGCTGTTCGTCATGGATTTTGTTTCCCAGCAGTGACGTCGTTCTTTCAGGCGGGCGCGCGCATGTCAACGAGGAGGCTTGCCCGCAACATGGTCACGTGCATGTCCCTCCGGAGGGCGGCCGCGGCTGTTCTTGTCGATCGGCGCGTCCGCGATGATGAGGCGTTTCCAGCCGAGAAGGCGGGGGCGTTCTCACCGAGGTTCGAAAGAATGAGGTGCGCAGGCGGGGGATCAGCGGCTGCTGACGCAAGACGCTTTCGCTATGATTGGCGACATGCAACACGCACAAGCTTTGGTCAACCAGACTGGGAAGTCAGCCAAATCGAATGGTAACGGACTGAAAATGAGAGAAATTGCGATGGTGTGGCGGACAGAGAGGGATTCGAACCCTCGATAGAGTTGCCCCTATACACGCGTTCCAGGCGTGCGCCTTCAACCACTCGGCCACCTGTCCATTCCACCTGAAGCCCGGATGCGTCCGGGGCGGAGCCGTCGGGAGCGGACCGACGGGAGGGGCTGATTAGAGCATGACGTCCCCATGGGCAAGCGCCCTTGAAGCCTCCATATAGGCGAAGACGCTGTTTTCGCGGAGTTCGCGCCATGTTGTTGAAGAAGAATGCTGAACTGCCCACGCTTGAGACGGCTCTGCCGGGCCGGGCCGAGGCGTTGCCGACCGATGAGACCCACTTTGTGCTGGGGCATGCGCTGAAGGGGCCGCATCCGGCGGGGGCGCAGACGGCTGTGTTCGGCATGGGCTGTTTCTGGGGCGTGGAGCGGGTGTTCTGGCAACTGCCGGGCGTGTGGGTCACCTCGGCGGGCTATGCGGGCGGGATCACGCCCAATCCGACCTATGAGGAGGTCTGCTCGGGCCGCACCGGCCACACGGAGGTGGTGCAGGTGGTGTTTGATCCGGCCCGGATTTCATACGGCGGCCTGCTGAAGGCCTTCTGGGAGAACCATGACCCGACGCAGGGCATGCGCCAAGGCAACGACCAGGGCACGCAGTATCGCTCGGCCATCTATACGTTGAACGAGGCGCAGCAGGCGGAGGCGCTGGCCTCGCGCGAGGCCTATCAGGCGGCGCTGAGCGCGGCGGGGCGCGGGGCGATTACGACCGAGATCGAACCGGCCGGGCCCTACTACTTCGCCGAGGGCTATCACCAGGGCTATCTGGCCAAGAATCCGGCGGGCTATTGCGGCATCGGCGGGACAGGCGTGGTCTGCCCGATCGGCCTGGGCGTCGGGGCTTAGGATGGATCGCGCGGGCGTAGGCAAGACCTGCCTGACCTTGCCGGGGGCGACGATGGATCACCCGTTCGGGCCGGGCCATGACGCCTACAAGGTCGGGGGCAAGATGTTCGCCATCATCGGGGCCGAGGGCGGACTGTCGTTCAAGGTCTCCGACATCGCCTACGAGGTGCTGACCGAGGCGGGGCGGGCGGCGCCGGCCCCCTATCTGGCGCGGGCGAAGTGGGTGCATCTGGCCGATCCGGGCGATTGGCCGGATGATGAACTGGCCGATCACCTGAAGTCGGCCCACGCCCTGATCGCCGCCAAGCTGACGAAGAAGGGGCGGGCCGAACTGGGGCTTTAGGCGGCGGCGTTCCGCGATCGGAACCACAGGTAGAGAATCCCCACGGGCGCGATGAAGATCGAGAAGCCCCACAGGAAGAAGTTCACCAGCACCTTCAGGAACATCAGGATCACGGCGTTCATGAAGAAGACGGTCTCGCCCATCATCACCCGCTTGATCTCGTCCCAGACCAGCTTGGAGAAGGGAAACAGCAGGGCGCCGACGCCGAACACGGCCAGGGTGGCGGCGCGGTCATGCAGGGGCTGGGCGCCGCCCGCCGACAGCATCATCCAGACCATCAGCGTCATGAAGGCGGCGCTGAGCACATAGGCGCGGATCAGATAGCGCGGCTGCACAGAGCCGAAGATGCGCTTGATGAAATTCATGTCGGAGAGAGGCTTTCTTACCGGGTCTTGGTTTTCTGTTCGGCGATCCAGCGGTCCATGCGCGCGTCCAGCAGGGCCAGCGGCAGGGCGCCGTCGACCAGCAGGGCGTCGTGGAAGGTCCGCACGTCGAAGCGGTCGCCCAGCTCGCGCTCGGCCTTCTGGCGGATTTCGCGCAGGCGGATTTCGCCGATCTTATAGGCGGTGGCCTGACCGGGATCGCCGATGTAGCGCTGCAGTTCGGTCTCGATGTTGTGCGCGGACAGGGCCGAGTTGTCGCGGAAGCAGGCGCGGGCCTGTTCCTCGCTCCAGCCCAGCCAGTGCAGGCCGGTGTCGGCCACCAGACGACAGGCGCGCCACATTTCATAGCTGAGGCGGCCGAACCGCTCATAGGGCGTGCGGTAGATGCCCATCTCTTCGCCCAGGAACTCGGAATAGAGGCCCCAGCCTTCGCTGAAGGCCGTGACCGAGGCGTCGCGGCGGTAATAGGGTTGGTCGGCGGCTTCCTGTTGCAGGGCGATCTGCAGGTGGTGGCCCGGCACGGCCTCGTGCACCGTCAGGGCGGGCAGTTCATACAGGGGCCGCTGGTCCAGCTTGCCGGTGTTGACGATGTAGCCGCCGGCCACGCCCGTCGCCATCGATCCCGCGTTGTAGCGGCCGGTGGTGTAGGTTTCCTCCATCTCGATCGGCACCGGGCGCACGCCGTAGGGCAGGCGCGGCAGGGTGGCGAACAGCGACGGCAGGCGGTCGTCCGAGCGCTTGGCGATCTCGGACGCCTTCTCCAGCAACTCCTCGCGCGTCTTGGCGTAGAATTGCGGGTCGGTGCGCAGGAAGGTCAGGAAGCCGGCGAAGTCGCCGGTCCAGCCGGCGGCGCGCATTTCCGTCTCCATGCGGGCGCGGATGCGGGCGACTTCCTGCTGACCGATCTCATGCACCTGATCGGGCGTCAGGTCGGTGGTGGTGTGGCTGCGGACCAGGAAGGCGTACAGGTCGCGGCCGCCGGGGCGGTGAACCAGGCCCGGCTCCTGCGGGGCCTTTGGCGCGTACTCGTCGCGCAGCAGGTCGCGCCAGGCGGTGCGGCGGGCGGTGATCGGTCCCTCGACCAGGGTGCGGGCGCGGGCGCGGAACTGCTCCTGCTGCGCGGCGGGGATGGTGGCGGGCAGGGCGTTGAACGGACGCAGCAGGACGTCGCCCGCCTCGCCCGGTTTCAGGTCGCGCTCGGCCTGGGCCAGGGCGCTGTCGACCACCGAACGGGCCTGGATCAGGCCGGTCTCCAGCCCGCGCCGGGTGTTGGCGATCCCGGCGTCGTAATAGGCAGGCGCCGCCTCCAGCCGGGCCAGCCAGGCCTCTGCGTCGGCGGCCGTGGCGATGCGCGCAGCGGGCGCCAGATAGGCCAGAAGCTGGCCGGGACCGCCTTCGGAATCAAAGGCCAGACGCGACGGGTCCAGTTCGATCCGCTCCAGTTCGCGGCCCATCAGATAGCCGACGAAGGCGTGGTTCAGGCGGTGGGCTTCGTCCAGCGCGGCCGGGTTGATGGCGTTCAGCCGCGCCTTCAGGGCGTTCAGCGGGGCGCGACGGGCCAGCTCGCCCGCACGGCTGGCGTCGGGCAGGCGCGACAGGGCGGCGCGGTCGCCGTCCATGCCCGAGCCGATGGGGTCGTTCTGACGCAGATAGGCTTCGTAATCGACCAGCAAGGCGTCCAGCGCGGCGGCGGCCGACGACTGGCTTTGAACGACAGCGGCCTGGGCCGGCAGGGCGGCGACGCCCGCAAGGCCCGACAGGCCGATACCGGCGGCGAGAAGAAGATGACGCATGAACTAAAGCCCTCCCAAGAACTGGCGGGGAGGGGAGCGGACCGCGCCGCTGCGGTCAAGCCTTCAGCGGCACAACGCCAGGAAACGCGCCGCGCGACCTTCCGAACCGGGCTGGGCGGCCATCATCGCGCGTTGGTCCCCGTCCCACACCGCCAGCCAGCCGACGCGACGAAACTGCAGGAAGACGGGGTGGGAGGCGGGCGCCGTGGCGACCAGGTGGACGCCGTCGTGCATGTCGGCTGCCTCGACGCGAGCGGGAAAGGTTTCGGTGTCGCCGCCCGACTCCAGGATGATGGCGCGACGGTTCGGCGCCTGATCGGCGGCCAGGGACAGGCCGATCTTGCCCGAGCCGGGCGCGCACATGAGGCTGAGCGGCACGTCGTCGGACTGGGCCAGCCCATAGGACAGGCGCGGCTCGTCCGGGTCTTCGTTCAGGAACCAGTCGTAGCCGGCGACGGGCAAGGGCGCGCCGGTCGTGTTTAGCGGGGCGATACTGGGAGCGCAGGCGCCCAGGGTGCTCATGGTGATGAAGGCGGCGGCGGTCAGCCAGCGGGCAGGGCGCATCCTCGTCCTTATCCGGTGCACAGTTCGGCGAAGCGGCGCAGCTTGGACAGATTCGCCCGATCGATCTCGATGGCGGTCGTCTGATCGCCGAGGGCGAGGGTCAGGCGGCCTGAAGCCAGGAAGGCGGCGAAGACGGGATGGTCGGCGCGCAGCGTCGCCTCCAGCCGTCCGCGTCGCGCGCGGGCCTCGACCTCGGCCGAGGCGCTGCCGGAGCGGATGACGGCGAAGCCGTCGGCGCCGGGCGCGTCATGGAAGGCCAGGCGAACGACGCTGGAGCCGGGCGCGCATTCCAGCGTGGTGCGCAGGCGCGGCGTGTCGGGAATCTCATTGGCCAGAACCAGGGGACCGTCGCCGCTGTAGAGGGTCCAGGTCCAGCCCTCGGACGGGCGGGCGGACCGGGCGGGCGATGCGGCCTGGGGCCGCTCTGCGGGCGGATGCGCCCCGGTCTGAGGGGCCGTCTGCACGGCCAAGGAGAGCAACGTGGCCTGAACCAGGCCGAGCATTGAGGTCATGTTTCAGCCCCCGCTGAGGAAGACGGGGGACTGTGGTCAGGCATGTCCCGAAGCGCAATAGCTAAGAAACCCCTGGACCATTCGCCGCTCCGCGCGGGTGGCGGTCAGCTGGCGGTCCCCGGCCTCGGTCTGGACCGTCATGCGGCCGCCGCGCGCCAGGCCGGTCAGGGCCGCGTCGCCGAGCGGCAGGCGCGCCTCGAAGGCCTCGCCGTTCGACAGCGGGTCGATGGGCTGCGGCTCGTGCGAGGCCAGGATCAGGCCCGCGCTGCGCGGCTGGACGTCGCCGTAGACCACCGCGGCGCCGTCGCCCGGCGCGCAGGTCAGCATCAGGGCCAGCTGGTCGGAATCCGGCAGGCCATAGGCCAGTTTGGCCATCGGCCCCTCGTGCAGCATATGCCAGCCGGCGACGGCCTCGGCGCCGGTGCGGGACGAGGACGGAACATGGGTCGCCGCATGGGCCGCGACCGCGGCCAGGCCCACGACGGCCAGGATGGGAAAGACGGTTTTACGCATGACAAGTTCACTCGCGTTCGACAGATCAAACGCGGGTCGCTTGTTAACGGTTCACGGCTCCGCTGGATCGTGCGCGATTCAGTGATGCGGTGCGGCCGGAAACACACGTTTCGGTGAACGCGGGTCAGAAGGGGCTGAAGCGCTCGACCAGGGACTGGGCGGCGGGCGTCGCCTGCATCCGGCTGATGTCGCCGCGCCCGCCGTAGCTGATGCGCGCTTCGGCGATCTGGCTGTGGCGGATGGTGTTGGCGCTGGAGATGTCCTCGGGCCGGACGATCCCGGCCACGGTCAGCTCGCGCACCTCGCGGTTGGTGCGCACTTCTTGCCGACCCTGGATGACCAGGTTGCCGTTGGGCATGACGGCGGTGACGACGGCGGCCACCGTCAGGTTCACCCGCTCCGAGCGGTTGACGCTGCCCGAACCGTTGGCGTTCACCGCCCCTTCCGTGCCGATCATATTGGCCGGGTCGAAGCCGCCGGGGAAGGCCCGGCCCAGACTGTTTTCCAGGCCGAAGAAGTTGGTGACGCCGCCCGAGGCGCTGTTGGTGCGGTTGCGCTGGGTGGTGTTCTGGGTCTGGGCGCGGTCGTTGATGTCGATCGAGACGGTCAGGATGTCGCCGACGCGGCGCGCCCGCTGGTCGCCGAAGAAGCTGCGCGCGCCGGTGCGCCACAGGCTGTTGGCGCTGGCCGAGGTCGGCTCGGGCAGATAGGCCTGCTCGACCGGGACCAGGGCGGCCGGATAGCCGATGGGCGCCAATTCCGGCCCCTTCACCGCCTCGATGGCGGTGGAGCAGGCGGCCAGGCTCAGGGCGAACAAGGACAGGGCGGCGACGGTGATGGGGCGCATGATGGAACTCTCGCTCAACGGGCGGCGAACTGTTGCGGGTTGCGGCGGGCGATCTGGGCGGCGGGACCGGCGACGGCCCGGCCGGGGGCCACGGCCACGGCGTCGATGGTGCGGTTGGACTGGACGTTCAGGATCGGCACGGCCTCGCCCGCCGAAGCGTTGCGGGTCGCCTTGCCGGTGACGGTCAGCTCGACGCCGTCATTGATATAGGCGACCTCGACCATGTCGTTGCGGGCGATGACCTGAGGCGAGGCCAGGTCGCGCGGACCGACGGGCGAGCCGGCGCGCAGGGCGCGCTTGGCCTGAAGGCCGATTACCGCCTCGGCGTCCTGGGGGCCGCCTGCGGGGGCCAGGTGCGACTGGACCGAGGCCCAGACCACGTCCTCGGGCTGGATTACGTCGCCGGCGGCCAGGCTGCGGGCGTAGGTCAGAACCTCGGCGCTGGAGCCCGCCCGGGCGGGCGCGCCGACGCTGGCGGCCGCGGGTCGGGCCGAGGCTTCTGCAGCCAAAACGCCGCTAGAAAGGGCGCTGCCTTCGCGCACCACGATGCGGCGCAGGCCGGTCGGATTGCTCCACTCCAGTCCGGCGCGGCGCGCGGCGATCTGCACCTGGGAGGCCTCCAGAACGGCGGTGGCTCCGGCGCGGCGGCCGACCACGACGTTCGAGGCGGCGCCCGCGTCGTCGAACAGCTCGCCCAGGGTGATGCGGCCGTCGTCGTCGACCGGATCGGGCAGCAGATTGACCGGCCCGGCCCATGCGGGGGCGGCGAATGCGGCGACGGCGGCGGCGAGGATCAGGGCGCGCTTCATGGCTCAGGCCTTCCCTTCAGCTCTTCACCTGGGCCGAGACGGACAGCATCTCATCGGCGGTGGTGATGACCTTGGAGTTCATCTCATAGGCGCGCTGGGCGACGATCAGGGCGGTGATCTCACTGACCGCGTCGACGTTCGACGCCTCGGTGTAGTGTTGCAGCAGATTGCCGTAGCCGACGTCGCCGGGCGCCCCGACCGTGGCCGGACCCGAGGCCGCCGTCTCCAGCAGAAGGTTGTCGCCGATGGCTTCCAGACCCGCTTCGTTGAAGAAGGTGGCCAGTTCCAGCTGGCCCACGACCTGCGGCTCGGTCTGGCCGGCGGTGGTGACCTGTACCTGGCCCGACTT
Organism: Brevundimonas phoenicis; assembly: GCF_047237745.1. Taxonomy (NCBI): domain Bacteria; kingdom Pseudomonadati; phylum Pseudomonadota; class Alphaproteobacteria; order Caulobacterales; family Caulobacteraceae; genus Brevundimonas; species Brevundimonas phoenicis. Next base: position 2,882,564 of record NZ_JBDFLN010000001.1, on the reverse strand, counting down.
GGAGATGGAGACGTCCAGGGCGTCCTGCGGAATGGCGATGGCCGGTTCGACCGCATAGCCGTCGTCCGTCACCAGCTGGCCTTCGCCGTTGACGGTGAAGTTGCCCGCGCGGGTATAGGCCAGCTCGCCCGAGGGCAGGGTGATCTGGAAGTAGCCCTTGCCCTGGATGGCGATGTCGTAGGTGTTGCCGGTGCGGTTGGGGCTGCCCTGTTCGGTGATGCGATAGACGCTGCCCGCCTTGACGCCCGAGCCGATCTGGATGCCGGTGGGCACCACGGTGCCCTGCGACGAGGACTGGGCCCCCATACGCTCGACGTTCTGGTACAGCAGATCCTGGAACTCGGCCCGCTGACGCTTGAAGCCGACCGTATTCATGTTGGCGATGTTGTTGGAGATGACCTCCACGTTCAGCTGCTGGGCGGCCATGCCGGTGGCGGCGGTGCGAAGCGCGCGCATGTCTCAGCTCTCCCTTACGAAACCCGGCCCAGCCGCTCGACGGAGCGGCGTGACAGGTCGTTGGCGTTTTCGATCATCTTGGTCACGCGCTCATAGGCGCGGCTGATCTCGATGAGGTTGGTGATTTCCACGAGGGTGTTGACGTTCGAGCCTTCCAGCATCCCCTGGCGGACCTGGGCGTCGGTCGCGTCCATCGGCTGGGCGTTCGAGGCGTTGCGGTACAGGCCGTCGCCGGACTTCTGCAGCACCGACAGGGCGTCGAAACGCACCACGGTCAGGCGGCCGACCGGCTGGCCTTCCTGGCTGATCGTGCCGTCGTGGCCGACGCTGGCGGGGCCGCGTTGCGGGTCCAGAACGATCTCGGCGCCGTCGGCCATGACCGGCAGGCCCTGCTTGGTCGTCAGTCGCCCGTCCGGGTCGGTCACGAAGGCGCCGTCGCGGGTATAGGCGGGGCCGTTCGGCGTCTGCACGGTGAAGAAGGCGCCTTCGCCCTCGATACCGAAGTCCAGCTCGCGGCCGGTCTGCTTCAGCGTGCCCTGGCCGAAATCGCGACCCACGCCCTTGTCCAGCACGAAGCTGGCCGAGGGGCGGATATTGTCGTTGCGGGCGCGCTGACCCACTTCGGTCCCGACCATCAGCTGTTCGACCTTGAAGCCGGTGGTGTCGGCGTTGGCGACGTTATTGGCCACGATGTCCAGCTCGCGGCGAAGCGTCATCTGGCGAGACAGTCCGATATAGGCGGCGTTTTCCACGAGCGGGCTCCTTTCGCCGTTTCCCGTCGCAACGACCGTGCCAACAGGGTTAACGCCCGTGGAATGGGGGTTTGAGCGGTTTCAGCCCCTGCGGCGCCCGGCAGGATTTGCCGATCGTAAACGCCTCGTTAACCAAAACAGGGCCACACCCGGCATGTGAGGATCGGGGCGGCTTACGCATGCTGAAACTGAAGCTGGGCAAGAAGAAGAGCGAAGCGCCGGCCGGCGACGACGCGAACCTGCCCGCCGTGAGCGACGGCGCGCCCGGCGCCGAGGGCGAGGACGGCGAAGCCGCGCCCGCCAAGAAGAAGATCCCCCTGCTGTTCATCATCATCCCGGCGGCCCTGGTGGTGCTGGGCGGCGGCGGGGCGACGGCCTTCCTGCTGATGAAGCCCAAGCCCGCCGAGGCGGCGGGCGACCACGCGGCCCCGGCCAAGGAAGAGAAGAAGGGCAAGAAGGAGGGCGGCGGCCACGGCGGCGGAGAAGGCGAGGCGGCGCCCGAGGGGGCGGGCAAGATCGCGGCCGGTCCCGACGGCGTGACCTTCTACACCCTGCCCGACATGATCGTGAACATTCAGTCGGCCGACGGACGCCCGACCTATCTGAAGCTGCGCCTGACGCTGGAGACGAAGGACGCCGCCGTCGCTTCGCACCTTCAGGCCGAGGCCCCGCGCATGCAGGACATGTTCCAGGGCTTCCTGCGCGAACTGCGGCCCGAGGATCTGGCCGGGTCGGCCGGGTCGTATCAGCTGCGCGCCGAGATCCTGCGCCGGGTCAATCTGATCGCCGCGCCGGGCAAGGTCGACGCCGTGCTGATCGAAGAAATGCTGGTGCAGTAGGGATGACCGACGCCCTGGCCCCCGAGACGGAACTAGACCCTTTCGGCGGCGACGCCGACCTGGGCGCCGACCTGGGCGCGGGCCTGTCCGAACGGGTGCTGAACCAGGACGAGATCGACAGCCTGCTGGGCTTCGACATGGGCGGCGGGGACGACTCCGAACGCAGCGGCATCCGCGCCATCATCAACTCCGCCCTGGTGTCCTACGAGCGCCTGCCGATGCTCGAGATCGTCTTCGACCGCCTGGTGCGGTTGATGACGACCAGCCTTCGCAACTTCACCTCCGACAACGTCGAGGTCAGCCTCGACACCATCAGCTCGATCCGCTTCGGCGACTATCTGAACTCCATCCCGCTTCCGGCCATTCTGGCCGTGTTCCGGGCCGAGGAGCTGGACAACTACGGCCTGCTGACGGTCGATTCCAACCTGATCTATTCCATCGTCGACGTGCTGCTGGGCGGGCGTCGCGGCACGGCGGCCCTGCGCATCGAGGGGCGGCCCTACACCACCATCGAACGGGTGCTGGTGCAGCGCATGGTCGAGGTCATCCTGAACGACGCCCGCCAGGCGTTCGAGCCCCTGACCCCCGTCCACTTCAACCTGGACCGGCTGGAGACCAATCCCCGCTTCGCCGCCATCGCGCGCCCGGCCAACGCCGCCATCCTGGTCAAGCTGCGCATCGACATGGAAGATCGCGGCGGCCGAGTCGAGCTGCTGCTGCCCTATTCGACGCTGGAGCCCATCCGCAAGATGCTGCTGCAGCAGTTCATGGGCGAGAAGTTCGGTCGCGACAACATCTGGGAAGGCCACCTGGCCACCGAGCTCTGGACCACCGAGACCGAGGTGCGCTGCGTGCTGGACGAGCAGCAGATGCCCCTGTCCAAGGTGCTGGATCTGAAGGTCGGCGACACCCTGATGCTGAACGTCACGCCTGAGTCCGAAGTGTCGGTGCGGGCGGGCTCCATCCCGCTGACCACCGGCCGCATGGGCCGCAAGGGCCAGCACATCGCCGTCCGCGTCGAAGGCCCCATCAGCACCGACGCCGCCGCCCGCCTCGCCAGGGAGAACAGCTGACATGACCGGCATCATCCTCGACTCCATCCTCATGCTGCTGCTGGTCGCGGCCATCGGCTACGGCATCAAGCTGGAGCGCAAGCTCAAGACCCTGCGTGAGGGCCAACTGGCCTTCGCCGCCGCCGTGACCGAGCTGAACAGCGCCGCCGGACGCGCCGAACAGGCCCTGGCCACCCTGCGCGCCTCGGGCCAGGAGACGGACCTGCTGCACGACCGCATCATCAAGGCCCGCGCGGTGAAGCAGGAGCTGGAGGTGCTGATCGCCCGCGCCCCCGCCCGCCCGAGCGACAGCCGCATCGAGACGCGCGACGACGAACGCCGCGCCGCCGCTCGTGCGCCGGTCAGCGCGGAGCCGATGGTCGAACCCGAACCCGCTCGCACCTCTTCGGTCGCGCCCTTGCTGGACGACGAGGCCCGCGCGCGTCGCATGGCCTCGCTGATGGAGCGCATCGAGGGCGCTCGCGCCGTCATGAAGGCGCCGTCGCCGAAGCCCGCGCCCGCCGCAGAGCGCGCCTCGCCGGTGATGCAGGCCCTGGCCGCTAACCATGCTGCGCAACAGAGCCTAAACCGCGCCCGTCGTAGTCTGGACGACGACCTGTTCGCTGCCTGATGTCAGCCCCTATGTCCGAGGCGCGAAGCATCTTTTTTGCCCTATGTCCGACGCGCGGCGCCGGACGACTTGAGGGCGCCTTTCCTGAGTTTGACCGATGAGCAAGCTGCCCCGCCTTCTGCCCTTGATCGCCGTCGCCATCGGCGGCGTCGTGGCCGTGCGCGCCGCGGGCGTGGCGCCGGAGCTGTTCCAAGGCGCCACCGCCTGGGCTCAGGAAGCGGTCGCGGGGGAGGGCGAGGCGGCCAAGCCTGAGGCTAAACCCGCCGCTGTCTGCGCCCTGACGCCCGAACAACTGGCTCAGCAGGCGGGCATTTCTCCGGCTGAACTGCGGATCATCCAGTCGCTGTCCAAGCGTCGCGACGCGCTGGACGCGCGCGACGCCGACTTCGCCACCACCCTGCCGCTGATGGTGGCCGCCGAGCAGAAGCTGGACGCCAAGCTGCAGGCGCTGGAGGCCCTGAAGGGCGAAATCAGCGCCCTGGTCGGTCAGGTGGACGAGAAGGAAAAGGCCGAGGCCGACCGTCTGGTCGCCGTCTACTCCGCCATGCGGCCCAAGGAGGCGGCGGCCGTCTTCGCTACCCTGGACGACAGCGTGCGCCTGCCGGTCGCCTCGGCCATGCGTCCGCGCACCCTGGCTGCCATCATGGCCCAGATGCAGCCCGCCGCGGCGCGCGAACTGACCGAAAAGCTGGCCAAGCGCTTCCAGGCCCAGCAGTACGCCGCCCGCGCCGCCGCCGCCTCGGCGCCGACCGAAGCCGCGCCCGCGCCGGCGCCCGCCGCCCAACCGACGGCCCAGCCCGCAGCCGCGCCCGCGCCGACCCGTGCGGCTCAGCAGACCGCGCCGCGTCGCGCGCCGACGCCTGCCGCCAACCGCCCCGCTGCGCGACCGGCGGCCCAACCCGCCGCCCAGCCTGCGGCCAAGGCGCCGGCGCCCGCCGAGACCGGCCCGCGTCCCTACGCCCCGACCCCGGCCGACGCCCCGGCCGCCGCGCGTCAGTCGGTGCAATAGGCGACGGTTGTCGCAAAGGCCTTGCGCGGCTATTCAGCCCGCTTCGATTTTTCGCGAGACCTTTCCATGTCCGACGTCCTGCCTGACCGCCTTTCGGTCGATCCCGACAGCCCCTTCCACAACGCCGAACTGCTGGCGCGCGGCGTGGGCATCCGCTTCAAGGGCGAGGAAAAGACCAACGTCGAGGAATACTGCGTCTCGGAAGGCTGGGTGCGTCTGGCTGTCGGCAACCGCGTCGACCGTCGCGGCAAGGCCCTGACCGTCAAGCTGCAAGGCCCGGTCGAGCCCTTCATCAAGGGCGAGTGATTTAGAGCCTTTGATTTCCGCCCAGCGGCGAAGCTGAGACTTTCGGTCGCAGTCTTCGCCCGCTAGGGTCCGCGCCTGTCGTTTGAGTCTGGGAGGCGCTCTTGTCGTTCACTATCCGTCTGATGGCCGCCAGCGCTGTGGCGCTCGGCCTTGTCGCTACGCCGGTTCTGGCGCAGGACGCCGGCGCCATCCGCGCCGCCGAACAGGTGCGCGATCAGGCGCTGAAGGGCAATATCGCCCTCGACTACGTCACCCAGATCACCACCCGCTTCGGCCCACGCCCGGCGGGCTCGCGCACCGAGCAGGACGCCTCGGCCTGGGCCGCCGACTACATGCGCGCCCACGGCTTCCAAAACGTCCGCATCGAGACCTTCCCCCTGATCGGCTGGGAGCGGGGCGAGGAAAGCGCCGAGATTCTGGGCGCACGCCCGCAGAAGCTGGTCGCCGCCGCGCTCGGCCACTCCATCGCCACCCCGGCCGAAGGCGTCGAGGCCGAGGTCGTCTTCTTCGACGGTCTGGACGCCCTGTTGGCGGCGCCCGCCGGGTCGCTGAGCGGCAAGATCGCCGTGGTCGACGGCGGCCAGATGGTGCGGATGCAGGACGGCTCCGGTTACGGTCCCCTGTCGCGCATTCGCGGCGTCGGTCCGACCGAGGCGGCCAAGCGCGGGGCGGTCGCCTTCGTCATGCGCTCGGCGGGCTCGGACGAACATCGGATGCCGCACACCGGCACGACCCGCTATGTCGAAGGCAAGGTGCCGTTGCCCGCCTTTGCGCTCAGCGCGCCGGACGCCGATCAGATCGCGCGGCTGGTCGGCATGGGCGAGACGGTGCGCCTGCGCCTGAAGTCCACCGCCCACACCTATGAGACCCACAGCCAGAACGTGATGGGCGACATCGTCGGGGCCTCGCGCCCGAACGAGATCATCGTCCTGGGGTCGCACATGGACAGCTGGGATCTGGGCACCGGCGCCATCGACGACGCGGCGGGCGGCGCCATCACCCTGGCCGCGGCCAAGCTGATCGCCGAGCAGGGCCGACCGGCCCGCACGATCCGCGTGGTGCTGTACGGCTCGGAAGAGGTCGCCCAGCCGACCGACCACGGTAATGGCGGCGGCGCCTATGTCCGCAACATCGGCGCGGCCGTCGAGAAGCACGTCATCGCCGGCGAGAGCGACTTCGGGGCCGATCGCGTCTACGCCCTGGGCCTGCCGCCCGGCTCTCAGAACACGGACTTCGCCAAGATCGCCGAGCGCGTCCTGCGTCCGCTGGGCGTCCTGCCGGGCGAGGCCGAGCTGTTCGGCGGGGTCGATATCGGTCCTCTGGCGCGCGCGGGCGTTCCGGTCTTCGGCCTGCGCCAGGACGGCACGCGCTATTTCGACCTGCACCACACCGCCGACGACACCCTGGACAAGATCGATCCGGTCCAGATGAACCAGAACGTCGCCGCCTGGGCGGCCCTGGTGCGTCTGATCGCCGATTCAGATGTGGACTTCCGGGCCGCGCGTGCGGCACAGGAGGCGAAGCGCTGAGGCGCGCGCCGCGAGCGTGGCGAAACTGGTAGACGCAGCAGACTTAAAATCTGCCGACCTTGGTCTTGCGGGTTCGACCCCCGCCGCTCGCACCATCTTCGACCGGATCTGATCCGGCTGACGCCCTTGAAGGCCTTGGCCCTGTGAGGCCGTTTCCACGCCTGCGTTCCTGAACGCAGGCGTTTTTTGCGTCTGCGGCCAAATGCTGTCTGGGCTCAGAGCCTTTGGCGCGTGCGTCCTTGTCGCCGTCGCATCCCTGCGTTTCGAATGTGTGATGTCGATGAATGCAGTTTTCACATTGGTGCGATTTCTGTATCGAAGATGGGTAATCGCTGACTCTAAAGTATAGATTGTTCTGAATATCATTTCAGTCGACTTTCTTCGTTATCAATATCGTATGTGATAATTGAGATTCGAATCTCTTTCATTCGGTTGAAATTGACCTGAATTTTGTCAAGCCTATCGCGCTGCACAAAAACTTTATCTCAGCTTCTCTGTTGATGTATTAGGTTGTCTCGTCGCGGCTTGAGGGGTTGAGCCGCGCTGGCGCGTACGATGCGCCGTTCATTGCGCCTGGCTTTCATGTCGGGCGCGAAGGCAACCGTGACATCTCGTCTGTCTGCGCCGCTGTGCGCGGCGGCGTTCTTGCGGCTGCGCGGATGGCGGGCCGGGGGCTCGCCGGACGATAGAGAGACAGGAGCGCAGGCGCGCGTGGACGACGTACAACTTCAACAACTGGGCGGGCCGCTGACGATCGGCCTGCTGGTGCTGTTCTTCGGCCTGACCATGCTGATCTCGCTGCGGATCAGCCGACGTAAGGAAAACGCCGACGCCTATATGACCGCCGGGAACGGCATCGGCCTGGGGGTCTCGGCCGCCTCGATGACGGCGACCTGGATCTGGGCGGCGTCAATGTATGCGTCCGCGACCTCGGGCTACGTCTACGGCATATCGGGGCCGATCCACTATGGGCTGTGGGGGGCGCTGATGATCCTGTTCATCTATCCCTATGGCCGCCGCATCCGCGCCGTGGCGCCGCGCGCCCACACTCTGGCCGAGGTCATGTACGCCCGTCACGGCCGGTCCAGCCAACTGATGTTGGCGGGCTCCAACGTCCTGGGCAGCGTCATCAGCCTGACCTCCAACTTCATCGCCGGGGGCGCCCTGATCTCCATGCTGACGCCGTTCAGCTTCAGCCAGGGCGTCGTCGTCATCGCCGGGGGCGTGCTGTTGTATACGCTGTGGTCGGGGTTCCGGGCCTCGGTGCTGACCGACTTCATCCAGGTGTGCGCCATGCTGGGCGCCGTGGTCGTGGTCATTCCGGCCATCTTCTTCGCCATGGGCGGGCCCAGCGTCTTCGTCGAGGGCGCGTCCAACCTGACGCCGCAGCAGACCAGCTTCTTCTCGTCCGACGCCTTCCTGAATCAGGGGGCGCCCTATATCGCCGCCGTCCTGGCCTACGCCATCGGCAACCAGACCATCGCCCAGCGTCTGTTCGCCGTGCGCGAAGACCTGATCAAGCCGACCTTCATCACCGCCACCGTCGGCTATGGCGCGACCATCATCGGCATCGGCATGCTGGGCGTCGTGGCGCTGTATGCCGGGATCAATCCGATGGAAGGCGACCTCAACAATCTGATCCCGCAACTGGCCGGCACCTATTTCGGGCCGGTGCTGCTGAGCGTCTTCTTCATCATGATCGTCGGCTCGCTGGCCTCGACGGCGGACTCCGATCTGTCGGCGCTGTCGTCGATCATGATGGCCGACATCTATGGCAGGGCGGGCAAGCGCAAGGCTGATCCGCGCCTGATGCTGACCATCGGGCGGGCCACCATGGTCATCGCCACCGGGACGGCTCTCTATTTCGCCGGGGCGCGAATGAACATCCTGGACCTGTTGGTGCTGGTCGGCGCCATCTGGGGCGCGCTGGTCTTCCCTGTCATCGCCAGCTTCTACTGGGAGAAGGTGACCAACAAGGCCTTCACCGTCTCGGTTCTGGCGGCGCTGGCGATCTTCTTCCCGGTGCGGTTCGGCTGGATTTCGATGGACGGCGCCGTCGGCTACGTCTTCGACGCGGTCGCCGTGGTCGGGGTGGGCGTGGTTGCGGGCCTGATGGTGTTCGGCTTCTTCGGCGCTCGGCCCGCGCGGATCGTCGGGGTGGCGGCGGCCCTGCTCATCGCGCCATTCGCTATCGGCTTCCTGCATGACTACGCCGTGCTCAGCGGTTCGCTGATCGCCTATGCCGTCAGCACCGTGGTCTGCACCGTCCTGTCCCTGTCCAACCGGACCGGCTTCGACTTCTCGCGCATCGCCCGCATGACCGGCGACTTCGACGAGACCGAGCCTGACGCCGTCGCCGCGCCCGCCGTGGCCCGGACAGGCTCGCAACTTCCCCAATCCCGCTGATCGGAGATCGCCATGACCCCCTTCTGGCTTACCGTCTATGTCCTGATGTGGCCCGTCATCGTCGCGGGCGTGCTGGCCTTCATCGCCCGCGCCTTCTTCCGGGAGTGGCTGGACGCGCATCGACGCGGCGAGCCGATGATCTGACGTCGGAGGGGGGCTGCGACCCCCTTTTCATAGCTGCGCTGTCTTGGCCCCGTCATGGCGGCGGCGTAGGGATTTGACGACTTTCTGCTTCGCTTGGTGTTCCCGATGATCCGCAGCCGCCTTCTCGCCTCCGCCCTGGGCCTGACCCTGGGCCTCGTCGCCCTGAGCGGAGCCGCGCAGGCGGCGGAGACGACGGCCCCCGCAGCGGCGCCCGCGGCTGAACGCGCCTCACCCTCGCTGATCGTCACCGTCGTGGTCGACCAGTTGAGCGCCAATCTGTTCAACCAGTACCGCAGCCAGTTCACCGGCGGGCTGAAGACCCTGGCCGATCAGGGCATGGTCTCGATCAACGGCTATCAGACCCATGGCGTGACCGTGACCTGCGCCGGTCACTCGACCGTCCTGACCGGCGCCCATCCGGCGCGCAGCGGCATCCCGGCCAACGACTGGATCGACACGACGACGGGCCAGGAAACCTATTGCCTGGCCGCGCCCCAGAACACCCTGGCTCACGGCAAGAACACCGACAACGGCCCGGTCGGCCCCGAACAGCTGAGCGCCTCGACCCTGGGCGACTGGCTGAAGGCCGTCAGCCCTGAAAGCCGCGTCTACGGCGTGTCGGGCAAGGATCGCGGCGCCATCAACCTGGCCGGGCACAAGGGCGACGGCGCCTTTTGGCTGACCGACAACTTCGGCTTCACCACCTATGTCGAGCCGGGCCAGTCGGCCGAGGCGCGTCTGGCCCCGGTGGCGGCCCTGAACGCCCGGATGATCGACCGCTTCACCCGCCAGGCGCCCAGCTGGACCTATTCCAACGCCGCCTGCCGCCGTCTGGAAGGGCAGTGGACCATCGCGGGCCAGACCTTCGACTCCAAGGTGCCGCCAGCCAACTTCCGCCTCGATAACTCGCCGATCCTGGACGAGCTGACTATCGAAGGCGCGATCGAGCTGATGGACAGCCGGCAACTGGGCCGTCGCGGCGTCACGGACATGCTGGGCGTCAGCCTGTCGGCCACGGACCGCATCGGCCACAGCTACGGCACCCAGGGGCCCGAGATGTGTGAGCAGATGCTGCGCCTCGATGCGGCCTTGGGCGCCTTCCTGGACAAGCTGTCGACCGTTCCGGGCGGCGCCATCGTGGTGCTGACGGCCGATCACGGCGGCTCGGACTTCCCCGAGCGCTCGGCCGTCGAGGGCTATCCTCATGCGGGCCGGGTGGATCGCGCCCTGCAGCCGCGCGTCAACGCCGCGCTGAAGGCCCGCTTTGGTCTGGACGCCGATCCGGTGGTGTCGTCGGCGGGCGGCTTCGTCATCGTCGACAGGGGCCGCAAGTCCTTGCCGGAACCGCTGCGCTCGCAGGTGCTGGCCGGCGCGATCGAACTGCTGAACGCCGAGCCGCAGGTGGCCCTGGCCGTCGCCCGCGACGAACTTCTGGCCGAGCCTGTGCCGAACTCGATCAACCCTGAAGACCTGAGCGTGCGCCAGCGCCTGCGTCTGTCGGCGGTGGCGGGCCGTTCGCCTGACATCCTGCGCGCCTGGCAGCCGGGCCTGACCGGCCAGGGCCGCGTCGGCGGCGCCATCTCCAGCCATGGCTCGCCCTGGGATTACGACCGTCGCGTGCCCATCGTCTTCTGGTGGCCGGGCGCGCAGGGCCAGGAGCGCTTCCTGCCCATGCGCACCATCGACATCGCCCCGACCCTGGCCAATCTGATCGGCGTCACGCCGGACGCCCCGATCGACGGCCGCTGCATGGACTTGCCGCAGTTCGCCAAGGGGCGTTGCGAGACAAAATAAGACGGCCGGCCGCCATAACTTCGTGTTTCGCGGTCATAAACTCGTGTTTCCATGCCGGGAGGCGGCCTTACGCCTCCCGCATTTCATTGGCACAAGAGACTGAGAAGCGCTTCTGAGGGGAGGCGCCGGCCGTCAGAGCCATCAGAGGAAACCCGTTCATGCAAAGAGCCCGCCGCGCGCGCATCGTCGCGACCCTTGGACCCGCCAGTCGCGCGCCGGGAACGGTCAAGGCGCTGGCTCAGGCCGGGGTGGACGTCTTTCGCCTGAACTTCAGCCATGGTTCCCACGACGATCACGCCGCCGCCTTCAAGGCCGTGCGCGGGGCCGAGATGGCGCTGAAGCGGCCGTTGGGCATACTGGCCGACCTGCAAGGCCCGAAGCTGCGGCTGGGCCGCTTCGCTGATGTCGAGATCGAGGTGAAGCCGGGCCACCAGATGCGCTTCGACCTGAACCCGGCGCTGGGCGACGAGAAACGGGTGCAGATGCCGCATCCGGAAATCCTCAAGTCCCTGCGTCCGGGCATGTTGCTGCTGCTGGACGACGGCCGGGTGCGGCTGCGCGTGGGCGATCGCACCGACGAATGGTGCGACGTCACGGTCGAGAGCGGCTCCAAGCTGTCCGACCGCAAGGGGGTGGCCGTGCCCGAGGCGGTCATTCCGGTGTCGGCCCTGACGCCCAAGGATCGCGAGGATCTGGCCTTCGCGCTTCGTCTCGGCGTCGACTGGGTGGCCCTCAGCTTCGTACAGAAGGCCGAGGACATGGCCGAGTTGAAGAGCATCGTGAACGGTCAGGCCGCCTGCCTGGCCAAGATCGAAAAGCCTCAGGCCCTGAACGACCTGGAGAGCATTCTCGACTACTGCGACGGCGTCATGGTCGCGCGCGGCGATCTGGGTGTCGAGATGGACCCCGAAGAGGTGCCGGTCGCCCAGAAGAAGATCCTGCGCGCCGCCCGTCAGCGCGGCGTTCCCGCCATCGTCGCGACGCAGATGCTGGAGTCGATGACCAGCGCCCCGGCGCCGACCCGCGCCGAGGCCTCCGACGTGGCCAACGCCGTCTATGAGGGCGCCGACGCCCTGATGCTGTCGGCAGAGACGGCGGCGGGCGACTATCCGCTGGAAGCCGTCGCCATCATGAACCGCATCATGGAGCGGGTGGAGCGCGACCCCCTGTGGCCGGGCCTGATGGACGCCGAACACGCGGGCATGGACATCGACGACGTCGACGCCCTGGTCGCGGCGGCGAGGAAGGCGGCCGAGGCGTCCTCGACCGCCTGCATGGTGGTGTTCACCACCCTGGGCGGCACGGCGCGGCGGATGTCGCGCGAGCGGCCGCTGCAGCCGGTCCTGGCGCTGACGCCCAAGCCCGAGACGGCGCGTCGCCTGGCCCTGGTCTGGGGGCTGGAGCCGCGTCTGGGCGAACAGCCGACCTCGCTGGAAGGCCTGACCGACGATGCGGTCGAGGCCGCCATGCTCTACGGCCTGGCCGAGCCGGGGCAGCGCATCCTGATCCTGGCCGGAACGCCCTTCGGCGCGCCGGGGGCCGCGAATCTGTTGCGTCTGGCCCATGCTCCGGCCCATGCTGCCCCCCGGCAACACGGGGCGAAGCGCGCCCGCAAAACCTGACGGGGCGGAATGATCAAATACATCGGCTCAAAGCGCGCGCTTCTGGGCCAGGTGATCGGCGCGGTGCGTGCGGCTCAGCCGCAGGGCGGGACGGTCTGCGACCTGTTCTCGGGCACCGCGCGCGTGGGCCACGCGCTGAAGCGCGAAGGCTATCGCGTCTGGTCCAATGATCACAACGCCTATGCCCATGCGCTCGCCACCGCCTATGTCCAGGCCGACCGCGAGGTCTGGGCCGAACGGGCTGAGGCGGTGCTGGCCGAACTGCGCGCCGTGGCGCCCGCGCCGGGCTGGTTCACCCGCACCTATTGTGAGGAAGCCCGCTTCTTCCACCCCGACAACGGCGCCCGCATCGACGCCATGCGCGAGCGCATCGAGGTCATGGGGCTGGAGCCGGAGCTGAAGGCGGTCGTCCTGGTCGCCCTGATGGAGGCGGCCGACCGGGTGGATTCCACGGCGGGTCTGCAGATGGCCTTCATGAAGCAGTGGGCGCCGCGTGCGCTGAAGCCGCTGGAGCTGCGTCTGCCGGACCTGCTGCCGGGCGTGGCGGCGGGGCCGTGCGTGGCGACGCACGGCGATGCGGTCGAGATCGCGGCCGAGGTCGAGGCCGACCTCGTCTATCTGGACCCGCCCTATAACCAGCACTCCTACCTCGGCAACTATCACTGCTGGGAAAGCCTGGTGCTGTGGGACAAGCCGGAAACCTATGGCGTGGCGCGTAAGCGGGTGGACGTGAAGACCCGCAAGTCGGCCTTCAACAGCCGCCCCGGCATCGGCCCGGCCCTGCAGACCGTCATCGAGCGACTGAGGGCGCCGAACCTGATCGTCAGCTTCAACGACGAGGGCTATCTGAGCCGCGACGAGCTGACGGCCATGCTGTCGGCGCGCGGCCACGTCCAGGTGGTCGAGATTCCGCGCCCCCGCTACGTCGGCGCCCGCATCGGCATCCACAATCTGAAGGGCCAGAAGGTCGGCTCCATCGGGCGGCTGAGGAATGTGGAATATCTGTTCGTGGTCACGGATCGGCCGATCGAACTGCCGGTCGCCGCCTGACGGGAACGAAAGCCGGGCGCACGCCGTTTGTGCCGTATGCGTACGCTTTCCAGTCTTCCTCCCCCCGCTTCCCGCTTTGACGCCCATGGTTTTGACGCTGCGCGTTTCGACGCCCAGCGTCAGGCCGCGCGTCCGGCCCGCCCGTCGCTGCGGCGCGGGCGCGGGCTGGACAGCTGGACCATCCTGCTGATCGGCGCGATCGCGGCGGGTCTGATGGGAATGCTGCTGGGCGGCGCCCTGTCCGTCTGATTTTCGCTTAGGCGGCGTCCAGCAGGGCCTTGATCGGCGCCCAGCTGCGCCGGTGTTCGGGGCAGGGGCCCAGCGTCTGCAGGGCCTTCTGGTGGATAGGGGCGTTATAGCCCTTGTGGCTGGCGAAGCCGTAGCCCGGATAGGTCGCATCCATCTCGATCATCAGCCGATCACGCGCCGTCTTGGCCAGGATCGACGCCGCCGCGATCGACAGCGACCGGCTGTCTCCCTTGACCACGGGCGTCACCGCACACGGCAGCTTGAAGCGGTAATTGCCGTCCACCAGAGCGTGCACCGGCGGATGGGCCAGGGCCTCGACCGCCCGCCGCATGGCCAGGCCCGTGGCGTGCAGTATGTTCAGCTCGTCGATCTCCTCCACCGAGGCGAAACCGACGCCCCAGGCCAGGGCGCGGGCCTTGATGAGCGGCTCCAGCGCGGCGCGGCGCTTTTCCGTCAGGGCCTTGGAGTCGTCGATGCCGGACGGCAGGTCGTCGGGGTTCAGGATCACCGCCGCCGCCGACACCGGCCCGGCCCAGGGACCGCGCCCGGCTTCGTCCACGCCGCAGACGTGACCGTTCCAGGTCGCGCGCGCCTCCAGCTCCAGCATCAGGGTGGGGAAAGGGCGGTCGATTTTCAGGGCGGCTTTGGGCGGCTTCATCGCGCGTCAGTGCCACGAACCGGCGCGGGGCGGAAGCATCACGGTCGCCCGATAGGGCCGTCTGGAGGCAGCAGGCGGTTTGAAGGGCTGCTTAGAGGGATTGCGGAACCTTAACTTGCAGGCGTGATCAAGAGCAGACTAGCTCTGCCTAATGACTGGACTGTTCTCCCGTGTTCGATCCCCTCGCAGTTTTTGGGGTCGGCTGGGCCTCTTCACGGTGGGAGCCGTCGCTTTGTTTGGCGGCCTGGCGCTGATTGAGCCCTTAGTGCCTGGCGACCCCGGGAATTTCAGCGTGCTTCAGGACGCGAGTCTTGGCGTAATCGCCATGCTCGGGTTCGCCGTCCTCGCCGGTGAGGCCGTCATATTCACAATCCTTCCGGCAGAACTAAGCGCACGCTTTCTGCGAAATGATCTTTGGGGGCTGATCGCTGGAGCTGTCGTCTATTCCCCGATCTTCCATGCTTCAAATGGCGTTGCGGGGGTCGTATTCTCCGCGTGGATCGTTCTGGTCATCGGCGCGGTCTACTATATTCAACGCCCTTCATCCCGGATCGTAGCTTGCGCCCAGGCGATAGGATTGAAATGGGCGTTCTGGCTCAGCGCACTGTCGATGATTGCTGCGGAAAGAATGGGTTGAACCTTCGCAACGAGGAGTAGGCGGACAGTAGCGGGCGTCCTGTAAATCAGGCCGCATCCACCTCTCCATGCCGGAAGCAGGTCGTCTGGTGGTCGTTGACCATGCCGACCGCCTGCATGAAGGCGTAGGTGATCACCGGCCCGCAGAACTTGAAACCGCGCGCCTTCAGGGCCTTGGCCATGGCGAGGCTTTCGGCGGTCTGGGTCGGGGCCTCGCGGAAATGGTCCCACTGGTTCACCAGCGGCTGGCCGCCGACGAAGGACCACAGCCAGGCCGAGAAATCATCGCCGTTGTCGCGCATGTCCAGCCAGATGCGGGCGCCGTTGATGGCCGCGTCGATCTTGGCGCCTGAGCGGATGATGCGTGGGTCGGCCAGCAGGCGCGCGCGGTCCGCCTCGCCGTAGCGGGCGACGATCTCGGGGTCGAAACCGTCGAAGGCCTCGCGCATCCCCTCGCGCTTTCTCAGGATGGTGATCCAGGCCAGCCCGGCCTGAAAGCCGTCCAGCACCAGCTTCTCCCACAGGGCGCGGGCGTCGTATTCGGGCACGCCCCATTCGGTGTCGTGATAGGCGATGTAGAGCGGGTCCGTCGTCCCGCACCAGCCGCAGCGGCCTTCAGCCTTTTCGGATTCGATCATGGCGCGATGTTGCTGGAATGTTCCGGCGGCGCAAGCGAAAAGGCCCGACGTTTCCGCCGGGCCTTCCTAGGGTGTTGCGGGGCGTCCTACAGCCGCTCGACCGTGAAGCCGCGCGCGGTCAGCATGTCGATGACGCTGTCCTGGTCGGCCAGGTGGGCGACGCCCACGGCGACGAAGGCCGAACCGGAGCCTTGCATCATCGTCTCGATCTGGTCGGTCCAGTCGGCGTTGCGGACGACCAGGGCGGCGCGGTGGATGTCTTCATGCACGTCGCGGGTGTCGAGGCGGTTCAGGCGGCCGACTTCGGCGGCGTCGCCTTTGAGCCAAGCGGCCACCGTCTGGTCCAGCTTGGAGACGATCTGGCCGCCGTTGCGGACGTAGTTGTTCAGATAGGCGATCTGAGCCTCCTCGCTCATGCCGGCGATCAGACGCAGCTGGCGGTCGGCGGTCTCGAAGCCGTGGATGGTTTTGCCCTCGGCGCGGGCGCGGTCCATCAGGGTCTTGTCGACCCCGGCTTCGGGGCGATAGCCGGCCTGCATCGGGGCCGTTCCGGCGACCATGAAGGCGGCCAGCCAGGGACGATAGGCGTCCAGCGCCGCGCCGTTGGCGCCGATGCCCTGGGCGGCCTTGTCGAAGGCGGCGAAGTCCTCGGCGCTCAGGATCGACGACAGGGGGCGGTCGGGGGTGACGCCGTGCTGTTGGGCGACGGCGGCGACGACGCTCGGGTCGTCCTGGTCCGCGACCTCGACCCAGAACTGGTCGGCGGCGGCGAAGGCGGCGTCCGCCTTGTCCGAACCCCAGGCCGTGCCGGGCCGCAGATAGTGGACCGTGCCGAACAGATAGACGGTGGAGTCCGCGTCCTTGACCACCCACAGGGGCGGACCGGCGCCCTCGGCGCGGGGGACGGGAGCGACGGCGGGGGCGGGCGCCGCCTGTTCGGCGTGGGCGACGCCGGGCGCGGCGGCCAGGGCGGCGGAGGCGGCCAGGGCGGCCAGAAGGCCGGCGGCGAAGCGCGAGACATGGTTGGCCGATTGGCCCATGCGGTGAGCGAGGGTCATTATAGTGTCCTTGGATTGTAGGGGGGGCAGGCGTCGCAGGCGCGTCAGGCGCGGGCGGCGGAAGGCAGGCGCTGCTCAGCCAAGAGGCTGGCGGCGGGAAGGTGAGGCGTGGAGAGGGATCAGCGGGCGGCGATCTGGGTGACGGCGACCGCCGGGGTTTCGACGGAGCGGCCGAAGGTCGGCACGGCCTGGACGGCCAGGCTGATCAGCAGGGCGCCGCAGACGCCCATGGCGAAGCCCGAGAAACGGTCGGCGGCGGTCGAGAACAGGTTGAACATGATGACGGTCCTTTGATTGCGATGGGTCGATTGAAGGAGAAGGGCAGGCGGGGTCAGGCGATGAAGATGGCTTCGATCGGCTGGCCGAAGAGGCGGGCGATGCGGAACGCCAGCGGCAGGGACGGGTCGTAGCGGCCCTTCTCCAGCGCCTGGACGGTCTGGCGCGAGACGCCCAGGCGTTCGGCCAGGTCGGCCTGGGTCCAGTCGCGTTCGGCGCGAAAGACCTTGAGGCGGTTGATGAAGGCGCTGGTCATCGGCGGGCGATCCACCAGCCGCACCAGGCGATCCCGTAACCGACGGTCTGGGCGGCGAAGGCGGCGACGACGCCCAGGGCGATCAGGGCCGCGTCGGTGTGCGGCACGACGGCGGGCAGCAGGTTCACCCCGGCCAGGGCGGCGATGACGACGGCCGCGCCGCCGACGACGAAGCCCAGGTTGCCGCCCCACCACCAGGCCCATTTGTGAGCCTCCTTGGCGGCCTCATCCAGACTGCGCCACCAGTAGAGGGTGTGCAGGGCCAGGAAGACGGCCAGTCCGGCGCCCAGGACGACGACGCCGATCGACGGCGCGCGGCCCCAGGCTTCGGGCCAGAACGGCGTGGCGGCGGTGGCGCTGACACCGACCACGGTCAGGGCGCACAGGGCGACGGTCAGGTCGTCCATCTTCTTCTTGTTGGCGGCGACGGCGCCAGCGGCGGTGGTGATTTCGGCGTTCATGACAAGCTCCCCTGTCGTGTTGACAAGTGAGCTTTACCAACGAGGGCGCATTTACGTCAAGCAACTTTTACATCACGACAAGCAGATTTTCCGTTTTGCTGGATTCCGCCTTACAAATCAGGGATCCAGCCGGGCTTCTCGACCCGCACGGGGCGGCCCTCGACGGTCAGATCGCCGTCCATGCGGTCCAGCCGCATCAGGGCGATGGCCCGTCCCTCGGCGCCGGTCATGACTTCGCCGGCCCGCAGTTCGCCCCTCAGCACCTCCGCGCCGCGTTCGGGGGCGGGGCCGTCGAAGGCGATGGCCATCATGCGGTTCTTGATCGTGCCGCGCCGCTTCATGCGCGAGGTCGTCTCCTGGCCGATGAAGCAGCCCTTGTGGAAGTCTATGCCGTTCAGCAGGTCGAAGTCCGCCTCGATCGGATAGGTCTTGTCCATCAGCGCGTCCTGGGTCGGATCGGGCACGCCCAGGGCCAGGCGGTGCGCCTGCCAGTCGGCCTCGACCGCGTCGGTCTCGCTCTGATCGCCCCAGCGGCGGCCGCCCAGGCCGGGCAGGCGCGGGTCGGCGACGAAGCCGTCGGGAACATCCGCGCCCCAGGCGACGAAGGCCGCGTCGGGGATGGGCATGACCTCGACCTGGGCGCGCAGCTTGTAGAGGCTCAGCCGCTGGACCAGGGCGTCGCGCCGTTCGGCCGCGACGTCCAGGACGACACCGTCCTCCTCGCCCCAGATGAACAGGTCGAACAACAGCCGCCCCGGCGGCGACAGCAGGGCGCCGAAGCGAAGCTCGCCCGGTTGCAACGTCTCCACGTCCTGGGTCAGCAGATTGTGCAGGAAGGGGCGGGCGTCGGGGCCGCTGACGCGGATCAGGGCGCGACTATCAAGACGGGCGATGGACATAAGGCCAAGATAGGCAGGACCGACCGCTTCCTCCAGTGCGTCACGCTGCGTCGTCGCCGCACTGGACGATACATCCTCTCACGGATTGTTACGCCTCCAGCCTCGCCTTCGCAGGTGCAGCGCGCTAGTGAGGGCCCTGTAGGGCGGGACTCATATATAACCCGCACACTTCTACATATGCGGGCTGCGACCCGCAGTCCGACCACGGTTCAGGAACTACGAAATGACCAAGTGGGTGTATGGTTTCGGCGGCGGGTCCGCTGACGGCGACGCTTCGATGAAGAACCTTCTCGGCGGCAAGGGCGCGAACCTGGCCGAGATGTCGTCTCTCGGCCTGCCGGTGCCCCCCGGCTTCACCATCACCACCGAGGTCTGCACCTGGTATTACGCCAACCAGGAAACCTATCCGATCGACCTGACCGATCAGGTCAAGGCCGCCCTGGCCCACGTCGAGGGCGTGGTGGGCAAGACCTTCGGCGACGCCGCCAACCCCCTGCTGGTGTCGGTGCGTTCGGGCGCCCGCGCCTCCATGCCGGGCATGATGGACACCGTCCTGAACCTGGGCCTGAATGACCAGACGGTCGAGGGCCTGGCCAAGCTGTCGGGCGACCGCCGCTTCGCCTTTGATTCCTATCGCCGCTTCATCACCATGTACTCCAACGTGGTTCTGGGCCTGGGCCACGACTATTTCGAAGAGGTGCTGGACGACCACAAGGATCGTCTGGGCGTCTCGGTCGACACCGAACTGACCGCCGAGAACTGGGAGAAGGTGGTCGCGGACTATAAGGCTCTGGTCGAGCGCGAACTGGGCAAGCCCTTCCCGCAGGATCCCCAGGCCCAGTTGTGGGGCGCCGTCGGCGCCGTGTTCGAAAGCTGGATGAACGACCGGGCGAAATTCTATCGCCGCATGCACGACATCCCCGAAAGCTGGGGCACGGCAGTCAACGTCCAGTCGATGGTGTTCGGCAACATGGGCGAGACCTCGGCCACCGGCGTCGCCTTCACCCGCAACCCCTCGACCGGCGAGAACAAGCTGTACGGCGAGTTCCTGATCAACGCCCAGGGCGAGGACGTGGTGGCGGGCATCCGCACGCCGCAGTCCCTGACCAAGGCGGGTCGCGAGGAGATGGGCGAGACGGCGCTGTCGATGGAAGAGGCGATGCCGCAGGTGTTCGCCCAGTTCGTCGACGTGGTGGGGCGGCTGGAAAGCCACTACCGCGACATGCAGGACATCGAGTTCACGGTCGAGCAGGGTCGTCTGTGGATGCTGCAGACCCGCAACGGCAAGCGCACGGCCAAGTCGGCGCTGAAGATCGCCGTCGATCTGGCCTCCGAAGGCGTCATCTCTCAGGACGAGGCGGTCAGCCGCGTCGAACCGGCGGCGCTGGACCAGCTGCTGCACCCGACGCTGGACCCCAAGGCGGCGCGCACTGTCGTCGCGGCTGGCCTGCCCGCCTCGCCGGGCGCGGCGACCGGCAAGATTGTCTTCGACGCCGATGAGGCCGAGCGCCTGGGCCAGAACGGCGACGCCGTCATCCTGGTCCGCGACGAGACCAGCCCCGAAGACATCCACGGGATGCACGCGGCGCGCGGCATCGTCACGGCGCGCGGCGGCATGACCAGCCACGCAGCGGTCGTGGCGCGCGGCATGGGGCGCCCCTGCGTCTCGGGCGCGGGCGAAATCTCGATCGACGAGAAGGCCGGAACCTTCACCGCGCGCGGCCGCACCTTCAAGGCGGGCGAGGTCATCACCATCGACGGCGGCAAGGGCGAGGTGCTGGACGGCGCCGTGGCCATGATCGAGCCGGAACTGACGGGCGACTTCCAGACCCTGATGGGCTGGGCCGACGGCATCCGCCGCCTGAAGGTCCGCGCCAACGCAGAAACCCCGCTGGACGCCAAGACCGCGCGCGGTTTCGGCGCCGAGGGCATCGGCCTGTCGCGCACCGAGCACATGTTCTTCGACGACGCCCGCATCGCCGCCGTGCGCGAGATGATCCTGGCCGACGACGAGGCGGGCCGCCGCGTGGCCCTGGCCAAGATCGCCCCGTTCCAGAAGGCCGACTTCGTCGAGCTGTTCACCATCATGAGCGGCCTGCCGGTGACGGTGCGCCTTCTGGACCCGCCGCTGCACGAGTTCATCCCGCACACCGACGCCGACATCGACGCCCTGGCGGCGACGCAGGGGCTGGACGCGGCCAAGCTGAAGCGCCGCGCCCGCGAACTGCACGAAACCAACCCCATGCTGGGCCACCGGGGCTGCCGTCTGGGCGTGGCCTATCCGGAAATCTATGAGATGCAGGTCCGCGCCATCCTGGAGGCGGCGCTGCAGGTCAAGGCCGCCACCGGCGTCGCCCCGATCCCGGAGATCATGCATCCGCTGGTCGCCCTGGGTCTGGAGATGAAGTATCTGCGCGAACTGACCGATCGTACGGCCAAGGCCGTCTTCGCGGACGCCGGGGACAGCGTGGACTATCTGGTCGGCACCATGGTCGAGCTGCCGCGCGCCGCCCTGCGCGCCGCCGATCTGGCCGAACACGCCGAGTTCTTCAGCTTCGGCACCAATGACCTGACGCAGACGACCTTCGGCATCAGCCGCGACGATTCCGGCCACTTCCTGCAGGCCTATCTGGACAAGGGCATCTTCGAGAACGACCCCTTCGTCCGTCTGGACCAGAGCGGCGTGGGCGACCTGATCCGCATCGCCGAGGAACGCGGCCGCGGCGCCAAGCCGGGCATGAAGATGGGCATCTGCGGCGAACACGGCGGCGACCCGTCGTCCATCGCCTTCTGCGAGACGGTCGGCCTCGACTACGTCTCCTGCTCGCCCTACCGGGTGCCGATCGCTCGCCTGGCGGCGGCGCAGGCCGCGCTGAGCGCACGCTCCGGCGAGGAACGTGAAAAGGACCGCTGAGGGAGCTGACGCCTCTCCCTCCCCATGAAGGGGAGGGAGAGGAAACGCTCGCCTTTTTCGTGTCGCAAAATAGTCATCCTTGACGGAACGCGGTGTGTGCTTCCGTTCGCACAGTCATCGACTGCTTCATCAAGCATAGGGAACGGCGCGGTGCGCTCGAGCTTTGTTTCTCCGCAAGGTGGTCAGGCCAGGCCTGTTCATCGCAATAAGGAGTGATTGAAGCTCATGCGTAACGTTATTCTCGCCGCCGCCGCCCTTTCTGTATTCGCCCTGCCGGCTGCGGCCCAGGTCGTACAGCCGGGCGGCCCCACCTACTACGGCACGCTCGGCTATTCGCAGCTGGACCATTCGGATGGAAACCTGGGCGCCGTCACCGGCCGTCTGGGCGCCAAGTTCAACCCCTATTTCGGCGTCGAGGGCGAAGGCTCGATCGGGGTGAAGGACGACGACTTCACCATCGCGGGGGCCAAGGGCAAGATCGAGCACGACTATGATCTGGCAGCCTATGCGGTCGGCACCCTGCCGGTGACGCCGAACTTCGAACTGTTCGCGCGCGGCGGCTACGGCACCACGCAGATGAAGGCCGAGCTGGCCGGCGTCGAGCGCAAGGCCGACGGCGAAAGCTGGAACTACGGCGTCGGCGCCAACTACTACTTCGACGGCCAGAACGGCCTGCGCGGCGACTGGACCCGTCGCGACTTCACCGACGACGGCGGCGAAGTGGACGTCTATTCGGTCAACTACGTCCGTCGTTTCTGATCCGATTCCCGGCGGATCGGTTGGGCGCGCTTCCCGGCGGAGCGCGCCCTTTCTTTTGCGTCATTTAGGTAACGACGTGTGTGTCTTTTGCGTAACTAATGTTGTGTTTGGCCGCTTCGCCTATGGAACGAGTGTGAGGGCGCAACCATTTAAGCTTTGTTGGATGGGGCATGTGATCACAGAAGTCACATCATCTAAGGAGTATGAAATAATGCGTAACGTTTTTCTCGCCGCCGCCGCTATCTCTGTTCTCGCCGCTCCGGCGTTTGCTCAATCGAACCCTGAACCGCGTGGCTATGGTTCGCTGGGTTACACGCACATGGAAGGCGATGCGGCCCAAACCGGCGCCGTGTCCGGCCGCCTGGGCGTCAACCTGAACCGCTATCTGGCCGTGGAGACCGAGGTCGGCGTGGGGGTCAAGGACAAGGACATCACCGTCGCCGGCGTCGACGGTCAGATCAAGCACGAGTGGGACGCCGCCGGTTATGTCGTGGGCAAGTATCCCGTCGGCGACAAGCTGGAGCTGTTCGCCCGCGGCGGCTACGGCCACACCGAGCTGAAGCAGGAGTTGGCCGGCTCTGAGAGCAAGGTCGGCGGCGACAGCTGGAACTACGGCGTCGGCGCCAACTACTACCTGGACGGCGTCAACGGCGTCCGCGCCGACTGGACCCGCCGCGACTTCCGCGACGATCGCGGCGAGGCTGACGCCTATTCGGTCAGCTACATCCGCCGCTTCTAAGCGCGGATGGTCTGAAATGACGAAGGCCCGCTCCAGTCGGAGCGGGCCTTTTTCGTTGGTCGATTTTTTTAGGCGGTCAGGCGACGCCCGGCGCCAGGGCCCAGCGCATCGATCCCTCGCCGAAGGGGCGGATGAAGAAGTCGCGATAGCGCTCGAACACCTCGATGATCTTCATCTTGAGGTCTTGAGTCACCGACTCGCCGCGTTGGCGTTTCAGCGCCGCGACGCAGTTGATCACCATGTCCTGATGGGCCGAACCGCCCATGCGTTGCAACACCGTGGCCACGTCGTGCGCCAGCGGATCACTGAGTTTTTCAGCCCAAGGCAAAGCTGTCTGAGTCATTCGGGCGCCGTCCCCCCTGCTTCTCGACGCGATACGGTTTGCAAAAATTTCCGAACAGTGCAAGCGCCGCCGGAAATAATGATTCCTGTTCGGCGGGTTTATGGGCGCTTTTGCACAAAAACCGTGCCCGCCGAATAGCCTGCGCCGAAGCTGCAGATCAGGCCCGTCTCGCCCGGCGCAAAGCCGTCGTTGTGCAGGTGGAAGGCGATGATCGACCCGGCCGAGGAGGTGTTGGCGTAGTCGTCCAGGATGATGACGTTCTCCTCGGGCTCGGGATCTCGGCCCAGCACCTTCTTGCCGATCAGGGTGTTCATGTTGATGTTGGCTTGGTGCAGCCACAGGCGCTTCAGCCCCTGCGTGTCCAGGTCCAGCTCGGCGGCGTGATCCAGGATCATGGTCGACACCATCGGCACCACCTCCTTGAAGACCTTGCGGCCCTGCTGGACGAACATCTTGTCGGTCAGGCCGTCGGACGAAACCGGCTCGTTTGCGTCGGTCGGCAGGGCGGCGCGGTTCAGGAAGCCGAAATTGTTGCGGATGTTGTTCGAGAAGCTGGTCTGAAGCTTCGTGCCCAGAATGTCCCAGCCGCCCGCTCCGGCCTGATCCTCGGCCTCGATGATGACGGCGGTGGCGACGTCGCCGAAGATGAAGTGGCTGTCGCGATCCTTGAAGTTCAGGTGCGCCGAGCAGATTTCCGGGTTCACCATCAGCACGGCCTTGACCGAGCCGGAGGCCACGAAGTCCGCCGCCGTCTTGACGCCGAAGGTGGCGGAACTGCACGCCACGTTCATGTCGAAGGCGAAGCCCTCGATCCCCAGCGCCTGCTGCACCTCGATGGCCATGGCGGGGTAGGGGCGCTGCATGTTCGACGCGGCGCAGATGACGGCGCCGATCTCGCTGACCGGCTTGCCCCAGGCTCTGATGGCGTCCTCAGCGGCCTTCACCGCCATCTCGGCCAGGATGGACAGCTCGTCGTCGCCGCGCGCGGGCAGGTGCGGCAGCATCCGCTCGGGGTCGATGATGCCCGTCTTGTCCATGACGAAGCGCGACTTGATGCCCGAGGCCTTTTCGATGAAGGCTTCGGATGAGGGCGTCTTGGCCTCGACCTCTCCGGCGGCGATGGCCTCGGCGTTGGCGGCGTTCCAGCCTTCGGCCCAGGCGTTGTAGGCGCCGACCAGTTCCTCATTCGAGATCGACTGTTCGGGCGTGAACAGGCCGGTGGCGGAGATGACGGCTTTTTGCACTGTGTAGTTCCCTGACGCTCGGCGCGCGGCGCCTCGCTGCATGAGGGAACATGGAGTCCCCGGCGCTCGACAAGTCTTATGTCGGCGCCTCGCGGCGAAGTTCGGGCGCCTCGCGGGCCGGACTCAGTCCGTTGCGATGACGAACGTCCTCAATAGGCCGGGGGAAGGCTGCGGTCGAGACTGGCCTTGATGCCGCGCCACCAGCGACTGATGCGGCCGCGCGGCGGGGCGGGCAGGGGGTGGTCGCGCGCGGCGATCAGGGCCTCGACCAGATCCTCGGCCTCGCAGGGCCAGCCGTCCGGCGTGACATAGACCGGATAGCCGATCAGGGCGGCGTGGATCAGGCTCTGCAGACTGGCGCGGCGCGCGCGGCGCTCGAACGTCAGCTTGTCGTCGGTCAGGCCCCATCCGGCATAGAAGGGACAGCCATAGACGCTGACCGGCTTGCCCCGCATCAGGGCCTCGAACCCGGTCAGGGAGGTCAGGGTCGCCAGCCGGTCGCAGGCGTTCAGGCAGTCCACGATGTCCAGATCGTCGGCCGAGGCGTCGACCTCCTCCATCGCCGCATGGTCCAGCAGGCCGGGGCGGTTGCCCGCCGTCACATCCGGGTGGTTGCGATAGATCAGGAAGGCGCCCGGATGATCCGCCCGCGCCGCCTTCACCAGCCCTGAGTTGGTGCGCAGGTCCGGCCCGCAGCCCATCATGATCGAGCGGTCGTTCTCGACCTGACCGACGACCAGCAGGATCGGCCTGTCTTTGGGCCAGTGGGCCGGGACGCCCGCCCCCTTCAGATTGTATTTCGACA
The DNA here is from genome assembly GCF_047237745.1 of Brevundimonas phoenicis. Classification (NCBI taxonomy): domain Bacteria; kingdom Pseudomonadati; phylum Pseudomonadota; class Alphaproteobacteria; order Caulobacterales; family Caulobacteraceae; genus Brevundimonas; species Brevundimonas phoenicis. Next base: position 2,857,039 of record NZ_JBDFLN010000001.1, on the reverse strand, counting down.
GGCCCGCCTCGACCACGCGGGCGCGAAGCCGCTCTGCCCGCGTGGCCTGATCCGGCGACGGCTCGCCCGCTTCGATCAGGCTTTCCAGACGGCTGGGCCGGGTCGGATCGTAATAGACGCCCTGATCATCCAGCGCGACCGACAGGGCGCCGAAGAAGTCGGACCCCAGCCCGCGCGAGCGGATGAAGCCGTCCTCCATCCGCACGACCGGCCCCTCGAAGGCGTCGGCGGCGGCGCGGATCTGCGGCGTCTCCTTGCCGGCCCACCAGATCAGTCTGCCGCCCGTCGCCCGCGCATGGGCGACGGCGGCGGACGAGCGCCAGAAATAGCGGACGCGGCCCTTGGGCGAGTTCAGCAGGCGGCGCACCGGCGGCCGCTTGGCCGGGGCGAAGCCGACGGCGGCCCAGTCGCCCGCCAGCCGGTCGGCCCGGTCGCGCAGGGCGATCAGCCGCTCCATCGCCTGTTCGGCCTCGCATCGCTGGCCGGTGACGGGGTCGACATAGCGGGTGTAGGCGATCAGGGCCGCTGCCGCGATCTGCTCCAGATCGCGCGCAACGCCGCGCCGTCCAGTCTGCACCGTATCGGTCGTCAACCCCCAGCCCGAATAGAAGGGCGCGCCGAAGCAGCGCACCGGCAGGCCCCTCAACAGCGCCTCGAACCCCAGCGCCGAGGTCACGACATAGACCGCGTCCACAGCCGCCAGCAGATCAGCGGGCCGCACGTCGGTGTCGATCAGGGTGACGCCCTGAAGCTGGTCCGCCGGTATGCAGCCCGACTTGCGCCCGGCCGCCACCGCTGGGTGGCGCTTGACGATCAACTGGGCGTCCGGCTCGTCGCGTCGGGCGGTCGCCAGCATGTCGGAGAAGCTGGCCTCGGTCGCCAGCCCATAGCCGATCGAGGCGTCGCCGAAGGTCTGGTCCACGATCAACACCCGGCGGCCGGGTTTCAGCAGGGCGGCGTCCAGCGGCCCGCCCATGTTGGTCTTGGACACGCCCGAGGCGACGATGCGGTCGATCAGGCCACGCGCGCGGGCCTTCATGGCGGCGTCGCACCAGTCAGGGGCTGTGTCGATCAGTTGCTCCAGCCGACTGGGTCGGGTGGCGTCGTAATAGACGCCCAGGTCATCGACGATCAGGCTGAGGCTGGTCGCCCCGCTCTCGCCGATGCCGACCGAGCGCAGGAAGCCGTCCTCCAGCGCGATGTAAGGTTTGCCGTGCTTTGTCGCCCAGCGTCGGCCCGCTTCCGCCGTCGGCTTCATGCCCCAGCCGAGGACGGCCTCGATTGACGACCCCGGCAGGGCGGACAGGTCGTAATCGGGCAGGAAGGCGGAGAGGAACGGAACTTTCAGCACCCCCGGCGCACAGACCCAGGCGCGGGTTTTCGACGGGGGCGGAAGCGGTGCGGTCATGGGATAGTGTCTACGGTTTGTCGAGTCAGGGCGCCACCCCATGCTTCCTTCTCCCACAAGGGGAGAAGGGCTTAGAGGTGGGCCAGCAAATCCTGCGCCTGCTGCAGATGCAGCCGTTCCACCATCTCGCCCTCGACGCGGATGACGCCCAGTCCGGCGGCCTCGGGCGTGGCGAAGGCGGCGGCGACCTTGCGCGCCCATTCGATCTCGTCGAGCGAGGGGCCGAAGGCGGTGTTCGCGCCCTCGATCTGCGAAGGGTGGATCAGGCTCTTGCCGTCGAAGCCGTACAGCCGCCCCTGCGCGCATTCGGCGGCGAAACCCGCCTCGTCCCTGATGCGGTTGAACACGCCGTCGATGACGCTCAGGTTGTTGGCGCGGGCGTGGGCCACGATCGCCGCCAGCCACGGCTTCAGCGGTTCGCGATCCGGCGCTGGGCCGGTCTTCAGATCCTTGGCCAGATCGTTGACGCCCAGCATCAGGCCGCTCAAGGCACCGTCCGCCCCGGCGATATCGCGCAGGTCCACCAAGGCGCGCGGCGTCTCGATCATGGCCCACAGATCGACGCCGGGGCGCAGCGCCGCCGACAGGGCGTGAACCATGGCCGCGCTCTCGACCTTGGGGGCGACGATCAGGTCGACGGGGGCGTCACGCAGGGCCTTCAGGTCGTCGGCGCCCCACGGCGTGTCCAGACCGTTGATCCGCACGCCGAGACGCGGGCCGAAGCCGCCTTCCTGCGCCGCGGCGACGGCGGTCGCGCGGGCCTCGGCCTTCATTTCACGCGCGACGGCGTCCTCAAGGTCCAGCACCGCCACGTCGCAGGGCAGGGCGCGGGCCTTTTCGACGGCTCGCGCATTCGAGGCGGGCAGGTAGAGGACGCTGCGCGCGCGCATCAGACCTTGCCCGTGACGGGGATCAGGGCGCCGGTCACCGCCCGCGCCTCGGGCGAGGCCAGGAACAGGATGACGGCGGCCAGATCGGCGGGGGCGACCCATTTCGACGGATCGGCGTCGGGCATGTCGGCGCGGTTGGCCGCCGTGTCGATGATGGAGGGCAGGACGGCGTTGACCGTCACCGAGGTCGACTTCAGCTCCTCGGCCAGGGCCTCGGTCAGGCGGTGGACCCCGGCCTTGGAGGCGGCGTAGGCGCCCATGCCGTGCCCGGCCTTGATCGCGCCGTTGGCGCCGACGTTGACGATGCGGCCTTCGCTTGAGGCCTTCAGATGGGGCAGGGCGGCGCGGCTGGCGTTCAGCGTCGTCTTGACGTTGAGGGCGTGCATCCGGTCCCACTCCTCGCCGTCGCCCTCGACCGGGATCCAGACGAAGCCGCCGGCGATGTTGAGCAGGGCGTCCAGACGGCCGTAATGGGCGACCACGGCCTCGATCGCCGCCTTGGCCTGGGCGTGGTCGGTCAGATCGACGCCGCCGATCTCCAGTACGCCCTCGGGGACGGCGTGGCCGCTGGCGTGGTCGATGACGGCGATGGTCCAGCCGGCGGCCTGCACCGCCTCGACCACGGCCCGGCCCAGGGCGCCGTGCCCGCCGGTGATTGCTGCAACCCGTTCGCCCATCGTCTCGCTCCTGAATGGTTCGGCGCGGACCATAGCGGCGCGCGTCGCGGGATCAATCGGCGATCAGGCGTCCCACAGCCGCGCGGCGCCGCGCACGCCCGAGGAATCGCCCCACTTCGCCGGGACGATCCGTCCGTCCCAGTGGTCGGAGAAGGCGTGGCGCGCCACGATGTCAGGCAGGCGGTCGTAGAGCTCGCCCACGTTCGACATGCCGCCGCCCAGCACGAAGACCTCCGGGTCGGCCAGATTGACGACCATGGCCAGACCGCGCCCCAGCCGGTCGATATAGCGGTCGAGGGCGGCGACAGCCTGCGCATCGCCTGCGCGGGCGGCGTCGACGATGGCCTGCGCCTTCCAAGTCCGCCCGGTTGTCGCGTGATGGTCGCGCTGGAAGCCCGTGCCGGAAATCCATGTCTCCAGACAGCCGTTCAGGCCGCACCAGCAGGCGGGGCCGGGCGCTTCGTCCGCCGAGGGCCAGGGCAGGGAGATGTGGCCGATCTCGGCGGCGACGGCGTGCGCGCCCTCGACCAACTGGCCGTCGATGACCAGTCCGCCGCCGCAGCCGGTGCCGAGGATGACGCCGAACAGGCTGGCGGCGCCTGCGCCTGCGCCATCGGCGGCCTCGGACAGGGCCAGGCAGTTGGCGTCGTTGGCTAGCCGCACCGGGCGGCCCAGCGCGGCCTGCAGATCGTCGCCGAAACGGCGCCCGTTCAGATAGGTGGAGTTGGCGTTGCGGATCAGGCCGGTGCGCGGCGAGGGCGAGCCGGGAATGGCCAGACCGACCGATTGCGCCGGGCCGACCTCAGCCTCGACCCGCGCGATCAGGTCGGCGACGAGGTTGAGGGCGGCGTCATAGGTTCCGGGGTTGGGTTCGCGGATTCGCGCGGCGAAGGCGCCAGACGCATCCAGCGCCGCCGCCTCGATCTTGGTGCCGCCGAAGTCGATTCCAATCCGCATAGGGCGGGAGGTAGCACGGGCGGGGGCAGGCGTCGTGTGCGGACCCCTCTCATGACCCGATGCGCGTAGGCCGACCTAATTCGACCTAGTCCGACCTAATCCGCCGTCATCCTCGGGCTTGACCCGAGGATCCAGCCGTCCGCGCCCTGAGCCTCAACCATGAGAGGCGCGACAGCGGCGCATCTTAGTCAACTGGCCGCTCGCGCCACACTGGATCCTCGGGTCAAGCCCGAGGATGACGGCAGGGGGGGCGGTGAGCGAGGCGGCGGAGGGACGGGAGGGGCCAGAAGGCGTCCTCACCCCGCGCCGAACACCTTGCTCATCAGCCGTTCCAGCGCCGCCGCGTCCACGGCGTCGAAGGCGGCCGTCTCGGTCGCATCCACGTCCAGCACGGCGATCAACCGGCCCGCTGCGTCCAGCACCGGAACCACGATCTCGCTGGCCGAGCGGCTGTCGCAGGCGATGTGGCCGGGGAAGGCGTGGACGTCCTCGACCACCTGGGTCTGGCGGGTCTTGGCCGCCGCGCCGCAGACGCCGCGCCCGAACGGGATGCGCAGGCAGCCCAGCGTGCCCTGATACGGGCCGACGACCAGTTCGTCGCCCTTGGCCGCGTCCACGACGTAGAAGCCGGTCCAGAAGAAGACGGGGAAGGCGTCCGCCAGCATCGACGCCACCGTCGCCATGCGCGCCGTCAGGTTCGGCTCGCCGTCCAGCACGGCCAGGATCTCGGCCTCGACCTCGGCGTAGCGTTCGGCCTTGTCAGCGGGGCGGTCGTCACGGGCGACGTAGGACATCAGGCAAGGCTCAACGCAGTCTAGGGAACGGTATAGTCGCCGCAGTCAGGCAACGGCGCGTCGGCAACATAGGCCTTCGCCGCCGGATCGAAAGTGAAGACGCGGCGCACGCTGCATTCGGCGTCGACGGCCTTGACCAGATCCTTCGGCTTCAGCGGCGGCTTGGCGAGCGAGTCCTCATTGCGCGACACCCGGCCGGGGAAGGTGGTCGCGGTCGAGGCATAGGTCAGGCGCGGCGGAAAGGCGTCGCCCTCGGCCTTCAGCTCGGCGGCGAACTCATATTCGTCATGACAGGCCCCGGCGCGCTGCTTCATGTCCTCTTCGCCGAAGCAGGCGCGGATCATCAGCGACCCGGACAGGGGGACCGTCAGGATCTCCTGCGGCGCCGCGCCCGGCGTGAACCGCACCAGCGTCCGATAGGACGACATGCCCCCGCCCCCCGAATACATGGCCTGCAGCTCCATGTCGGCGCCGAGGATGACGTCGTCGCTTTCGGCGCGACGCAGGATGGCGCCCGGTCTCCAGAAGCCTTCGGAGAGTTCGCTTTCAATGCTGTGGGACGCCACGGGCGCCCGGCCGCTGGGCGGGCCGTCATAGAGGCGCAGCACCTGACGCTCCTGGGTCTCGTCCGTCTCGATCAGGGCGCACCAGCGGCGATCGACGGTGCAGGCGGGGATGGCCTCGCCCTGAGCGGCGGCCGGAATCGGCTCCAGCGTCTCGAAGTCGGGCGTCTGGACGATGGCGGCCAGGATGGCGCTGAGCAGAGGGGGGGTCATGAAACGGAACTCGGCGTCGAATGATCCCGGCGATGGTAAACCAGACCGCCGGTTGATGGCGAGCGATCGCCGATGATCAATCAAAACATGCGCGGCTATGAGTGCTTTTGGGGTTCAGCAGCTGAGCTAGCCGGCTTGATGCGCGATATCCGCAATCTATTCAGTAACTCGCCTAAAATCTTCGTCGTCTCTGACGGCAATTGCGACGTGGACCGTGCCAGTGGTCCGGTCCAATCACCGACGACGTACACAGCCTTTATCGGTCACGGCGTCTTGATCCTGACGGATATCATCAGACTTGAATCTCAAGCCTGATAGTGGTGTTTACGATTGAATATCGTTGGTATATTAATTTTCACGCAACTGTGGAGGGGGTGTGATGTTTTTGGCAACGCTGTTAGCTGTAGCGATCGCGCAAGATATGCAGGTCGAGATCCCATTTGATCAAAACGACTATATTGACCCAAGTGCGCCGCCATTTTCGGATCAGGCTGTCTACCTAGACGATCCGCTGTCGCCGGGCGTGGAGGATCCTATTATTGTCGCCTTTGCAGTTCGACCTGGTACGAGATACACGTCAACAAATGCAAGCGGAGGTAGTGTTACGTTCACGTTGACCGCACCTGCGCGAGTGACCGTATCAATCCCACTTATGAGTCGGCAGACGGCGGTTTTGGGTACGGGAACATCCTTTAGGGGTGTCGATCGGAACCGTAACGGTATTCCAGATCTCCTTGAAGGCAGGGAGATTGTTATCAGTCCCTTGCAAGGCCAGGGCAATTGAAGAAAATTAATATCATAAGTCGGCGGCCTTCAATCGCTTCTGCGTCGTTTTTGGCTGGAGCAATTTCAATTTTATTGAGCGTTCTTCTATATGTTGTTGTCCGGCATTTTTTCTATGAATATTGGTTTTCTTTTTTCATTCTTGGAAATATTTATTTGCTTTCTTGTTTATCATATATTTCTATTGTTTTGATGTTTGTTGGCGTTTTTCTTGTTTCTTGTGCGGGTTTTATTAGATTTCTTCATAGGTAATTCTCAAATTGTATTTGAGAATATTTGATTTTGATCTGATTTTTCGATTGTCGAGACCACCTAAGAGTGGCTCAATCGATGCCTAAAAATCCGCGCGATTTTTCTTACCACCACTTGGCCGACCACCTAACGGTGCCTCAATCGCATCCTGCACCTTTGTGCGAGGCTAGGCCTTCCGCCAGCTTTGGGGCATTGTGGCCGTCGGCTGGTGAACGGCAGTGCGATCGCGCGCTGGAGACCCAGGCCCTCTTCGTGAGAGGATAGAACGACCGATCGGCCCGGCAACCTCGGTAGCCTTGGACCGCTCTGGATTGGGCTCAGTGGTCACATCGAGCCGCGACTTCGCACTGCGCTCCGCCGGAAAAGCATGTCATCCACAGGCCATATGGTGGCGTCAACGCGGCGTTTACGCCCGAATAGGCTCGTCGTCACATGACTAACGATCACCCAGACGCCCCCTCCGTTTCCCTAGCCGCGCACCGTGGGGTGCCCGACTTCGGGCAGCTCGACACCTATGGAAAAGCTGCGCGGTCAATCCTCGAGGTTCTCGCCTTGGCATCTGCCTGCGCAGGGGTTCTTCTAGTCCTCGTGCTGAATCAGTACCTCGCGGCGTTCGGTCAGCCCGCGCTAGCCTCGGTCAGCGAGGTGATCGGTTTCGTTTCAGCGATGTTCCCTTTCTTCCTGAAATACGTAGGGGTGCTCGCCTTGCTGGCGGGAATCCCGGCTGCGATCCGTTGGGTCATTAGCTTACCGTGCTTCGGCGAGCATCCATTCGGGAACGCCTACGGGTGGTTGCCGAAAAACGCTTCCGTCGGTCAAAAGGGTGGTCTTCGCGCTTATGGGTTCGCCCATCTCCCCAGCTTAGCCATCGCGGGTCTTGTGGCCATCTGGTTGCTTGTCGAGATCGAAGATGAGATCGCCGAAGTACTCATTTTTACGGTCTTCTTCGCGCTCATTGCCGTTATCAGCGCGAATGATCTGGTTCGCAAACCGCTTGCATCGCCCAAGGAGGCCGGGAAGCGTTTCGGCGCTAATTTCGTCACCGCTCTTTTTATCAATTTCGGGATGCTCTGGTGGATGGTGCTCCTCGCCCAGCTCGCCTTGCACGCAGCGCCGGAGTTCGGACACGGGTTGCTCACATTCGCCCTGGCCGGCGGACTTCTCGTCGGGCATGTCGCGATGAGCGCAGCGCCACGTCGCCTATCCTGGGCGCTTGGGTTGGTAACTGCTGCCGCGACAATCTACCTTGCCGGTGCCATCCCGATCACGGCTGCCGCGCTCAGGGAGGCAAATCTAGGCGGTGGAAGACCCACGATCTACCGGGCCAGCGAAGGTGGCGCGCCCGTAGTCGCCTGCGAGATCTTGTCGATCGGCGACGCTCGCATTCTCTGGTTGCCTGACAAAGTCGGGGAGTTGCCGCCCTCGTCAGCTACGCCAAAAAAGAAAGCCAATGAAAAGGCTGACGAAACCAAGGCACCGTGTGACTGGGCTGTATTTCGCGAGCGAGCACGGGACGGTGCCGAATGGGCGTCGGACGGCGACCCGGCCGCTGCCGATGCCGTACGCGTCTTCAGCCGTGAAGCGCTCTACGACAAACCCTAGAGAGAAGCAGTCTACCAGCTTCATGCCGGGTTTCTGCGGTGCGCTATCGTGCCATAGCACTTCAGTGATGCCGGAGGTGCGCCGATTTCGTTGAAAAAGGCGGCTGTTAAGATCGCCGCCAGTAATGGGCGCGACGGCTTGGTGCCGCTTCAGGCGACCGCCGGAGCTGCTGGCGGGATCAGTTTGGCGAGTTTGCGCAGGTTCTGGGCGGTGGCGGCGAGGAGGAACTCGTCTTTGGCGCCGTTGGGGCCTCTCAGGCGCAGTCGGTCCAGCTTCAGAATGCGCTTGAGGTGGGCGAACAGCATCTCGACCTTCTTCCGTTCGCGCCGGGAGACGACGTAGGCGTCGGTCTTGGCGATGTCGCGGGCGAAGTCCCGGGCGCCTTCGTGGATGGAGCGCGTGACCTTGCGCATCGGCGTGTTGGGGCAGCAGCGGGGCTTGAAGGCGCAGGCCCGGCAGTCGGCCGTACTGGCGCGATAGCGCAGGGTGTCGTCAGGCGGCGCCTGGGTCCGGGGCGTCGAGAAGACGCGCCGACCGTGGACCAGCGTCTTGCCCGCCGGGCAGCGGTAGAGATCCTGGGCGTGGTCATAGGCGAAGTCGCTGCGCGAGAAGGTTCCGTCGATCCGCTCCGACTTGTCGATGACGGGGATGTGGGGCTCGATGCCCTGGTCGTGGACCAGCCAGTCCAGCATCTCGGCCGAGCCGTAGGCGGTGTCCGCCGCCAGCCGGGCCGGCCACAGATCATGATGCTCGCGCGCCCGCTCGATCATGGTGCGGGCCGCCGTCACCTCGGCCTGGCGCACCGCCGTGGACGGCTCGACATCGACGATGATCGCGTGGTCCAGGTCGATCAGGTAGTTGGTCGCATAGGCGAAGAAGGCCAGGCCCTTGTTGGCGCCGGTCCAGCGCGAGGCCGGGTCGGCCGGCGAGATGAACCTGGGCGTCACCGGGGTCGCGCCGCCGAAGGCCGCATCATCCAGCACGGCCAGGTACTCGTCGATGGCGCGGCTGGCGGCCTCGGGCGGCAGACCTTCGTCGCCGGGCACGCAGCGCTGGCGATTGGCGTCGGCCTTGATCAGGCTGGCGTCGACCGCGAAACCCTCGCCGCCGACCAGGCCCTCGGCGATGCAGCGGCGCAGCACCGTCTCGAACAACTCGCGCAGCAGATCACTGTCGCGGAAACGACCGTGGCGGTTCTTCGAAAAGGTCGAGTGGTCCGGCACGTCGCCGTCCAGGCCCAGCCGACAGAACCAGCGATAAGCCAGGTTCAGGTGAACTTCCTCACACAGGCGCCGCTCCGAGCGGATGCCGAAACAATAGCCGACTAGCAGCATCCGGATCAGCAACTCCGGGTCGATCGAGGGGCGACCGATGGCGCTGTAGAACGGAGCCAGATGCGTCCGCAGGCCGTCCAGTTCCACAAAGCGATCGATCGCGCGCAGCATGTGATCCGCCGGCACATGCCGCTCCAACGAGAACGCGTAGAACAGGGCCGACTGATCGACCCGCCGCTCGCCCATCATCGCTGCACCTCCGGTCTCAACGACCAGAGTGAATCAGCGCAGCGCCCTCATGCCAATTGCCCGGGACGCCTTTTTCAACGAAATCCGCCAAAGGCGGACATCGGTTCGGCTCCCAAGAGTTGACGCACCGAGATACGCGACGCCAGCGTCGGAAATTCGAAAAAATGCATGGAAGAAGCTAGCAATCTCACCCAACTCGCGAGCAGGGTCGGTCGTAGTCTTCATGGAAGAAACCGCGAGTATATTATTTTTTCTCTTAAACTCGATAAATGATAACAGAAAGGGTCGCTCTATTCTGTAAAGATATCACGTTTCAAATCTTCGTAGACTGACATGCCTGGCTCGATGAGTGGCGCGAGTATATTTTGCGCAAACGCGTGCCGGTTATTGCCCACTTGAGTGAGGCTTAGTATTTTCTTCACGCTCGTGTAAATATCACCAGCGGCAGATTTAACGTCATCGCTGGGGTTGCCTCTGACATCAACACTGTTGGTGACCGCTATCGCTTTGGCGGCCAAAACTGACGAAATGCTTTGGGCCTTATTCAGGCTTACGCACAGCGCCTCTAGGACCTCGTCATCATACAAATAAGATTCGATGTGCCGGCGACCCAACACCGTGATCCCAGCGCGCTGAAATTCTTCGACATCCGGCTGAGCATGATCATCTAGATCGATGACGCGCCGCACCTTCATGCCAGCCGCTACTTTGGGCAAGGCTGTTGCTAGCGCCAAAAAGTCGCCCGACACCTGATTGGAGCTTCCAGCTGAAATAAATGTCACGTCTGGTTTTTCGTTAGCAAAAATCGTCGAGTACACCCGGGCGTCGTGTTCGACATTCTTTCCTCCCACGGCCCCCGCCGGATTGCCCTCGCAGATCACTACTTCACTAGGCGCAATCAAGCTGGCCAAGTCATCGAGTGCAACCTGTAGGACACTAGTCCAAAACTCCTTAGTGGGGGGCGTCGGCTCGATAATGGTGGGATTATCAAAATCTCTTCCGCCAAAATCGAGAAAGGCCACCGCGCCAGGGTCTTGCTCGAAAATCTGGCGAGCCTTGCGCATCATTCCGATTGAATGTGACGCGATCCAAAGCTGCGATTCATTAGGCACAAGATCGTAAAGCTCCTGGAGCAGATTTGCCTGCACCTTCGTATTCATGTGAGCCTCGGGCTCGTCAATGCAGTAAATGGCGTCTGAAAAGTCCTTGCGTTTAATTGCTAAGTCCAAAATCAGGTCAAACGCCGCTTTCTCACCAGCAGATAGATTTTTGTACTCGAAAGCTTTAGTCGCCCCCTTGTTGAAAAAGAAAGTGCCCTCGCTGAGAGGGTTTCCTACTCCCGCGAGCTCCAAATCAGGGAAAACTCTTTGAAGAGGATCTCTGACAGATCCAATGAGCTTGTCGCGGTATTCTTGCATGGTTGTGGAATTGTCCTCATTGACAAAGACATCTTCCATTGCCTGAGAAGCTAGTCTCGCATAATTGTTTGACACAGTAGCGTCTGTGTTAATTAGCTTATCAAGAGTTACGGTATCAAGTACCGCACCCTGTCGCTTAAGCGAATTAGTCGAGAACTCCGGATCATTCCTATGAGCGCTTCGCACATACAGAGAACCTCTGCGGAATTGGCTAGCGCCGTGTAGCGAAATGGTCACGCCAGATCCCGGATCTGACTGAACTGCACTTCTGTTGTAATATTTGTAGTCGCCACTCCATCCGAACCCGACCTGCGATTTATACTTCATCAGCAATGCATCAAACAGCGAAGACTTTCCTGATCCATTAGGACCTGCCAATACAACCAGCTTGACCGTAGCTGGGATGCAGCGGATGGTTAGGTCGGCAAATCGGCGGAAGTCTTTCACGGCCAGAGCGTTAATGCGCACACGGTATCTCCAAACAGCTTAGCGTTCCAATAGCCGTGTTCGGCAAGCGCGCGAAAGTCCTTAGGCCCAAAAAATCGGTTCGGGATTGCGCTCAAATGTGACGGAAGCGGTGGGATTCGAACCCACGGACGAGTTGCCCTGTCGCTGGGTTTTAAGACCAGTGCCTTAAAGCACTCGGCCACACTTCCTCGCCGGCTCAGCGCTGCCGCTTACGACAGGCTTATGGGGCGGTTTCAGCCCCCAAAACCGACCGACCCGCTTACAGCGCGATCCGGCTGTAAATAGACTCCTCTTTCGGGAAGCCCTCATCTTCAAGGTCGCAGCCTACAACAGCTTTCATGACCTGCGCCTTTGGACCGCTCACCTTCTTCGATCTGGCGAGCAGGCATTTTAGACTGTTTGATCGGAGGTGGCAGCGAGACCTTCTTCATGCTCACCGGATTAAGACATCAGCGTTCGGCACCTGATCAACGCTCGGCGCGGAAGCGGACATCGCCAAGGACTTCGTTGAGTCAGTTGCGGACAAGTCAGGCAAGCGATGGCCTGACGTTTTGAGCCTGAGCCACTCTTAAGTGGTTTTGAGCCAGTTTTAAGTGGTCTCGACATCGATTGGTAGGCCCGGAGGGAGTGCGGTTCCGAGCGGCATCAACCACTTAGGCTGTCAAACCGGTTTTTCGGAAAGCCCGCGACCGCTGGGTTGCACGACCCAGTGTCAAACCTATGCGCCGCCCAATGTTCTTGTCCTGTTCACAATGCGATAAGGCGGCATGGCCAGCCGCTACACAGACGACACAACCGTTGACGACTTGATGTCGGGAGATCGGCTGTCGTGCCTATGCGAGTGCGGCAACCAGACTTGGCTGGCCTGGCGCACCTATGCCCTGAAGGTTCAGTTCACGCCGCTTCGCGACCTCCGCCGAAAGATGGTCTGCAAACGCTGCGGCGCACGGTCCCCGACGCTGGTGATAGAAGGGATGCGAGGGCAGGGATCGGCGCTGTTCGTCGAATGGACCTATCCGCCAGGCGCGGATCTCTACGCGCTGAAACGAAAAAGCCCCCCGGCCTGAGCCAAGGGGCTTGGATGGCGGAGCCTGTCGGCTCGACGCTTATTTTGCACTTTCTGCAAACAACTTATCGGGGTGATCTAGCCCGGCCGGAGCGGTGCGGCTGGAGGGCCGCGACACTCTTCCAACGCCGCCGTCTTTACCCCGTCCCGCGCGATCCGTTGGAGCCGGCCGGCCACCAGCAGGACGGTGCGGGCGAAGATGTCCGGGGCCAGGGCGATGGCCTCGGGCGTATCCACATAGGCGGGCTCAGGTCCGATGTCGGGGTCGCAAGGGATGGCCACCGGCACCTTCACCTCGACGATCTGAACTACGGGCTCGGGCGTGACCTTCGGCGTGGAGCCGCAGCTGGCCAGCAGCAGGGCGGCGACGATCAGGACGCGGTTCATCGGACTTGCTCCAGGATAAGCCGGTCGGCCGCCTCACAGCGGGTCTCGCCGGGCCGGGGTTGTTCCAGCAGCAGCTGCTGGGCGCGTTGCTGGGCTACCGTGGCGCGGGCCTGGGCCGCATCGACAGCCGCCTGCGCCCTCACGGCCGCCGCGTCGCTGGCGGCCTTCAGATCATCGACGGCCTTATTCTGGGTCGCCAAGGCCGCCTGCGCGCCGGCCAGGTTGGCTTGGCTCATGGTCAATCGATCCTTGTACCCGACGCCCGCAGCATGGATCTGATCGTACAGGCCGTCAGCTCGCTGTTCCTCGCGGATACGATCGCGGTTCGACACGCCCCAGCCATAGGCGGTGAAGACGGCAAGAGGGATGAAGATCAGGCATCCGACGGCCGAGATCACGGCCAGCCGAGACGGCAGAAGCGATGACAACCCCATCACGCCACCTCGAAATGCGGGCTGTCGGTTTCGCCACGCTCGCGGGGATTGCCGTCCTGATCCCAGTCCGCGCCCCAGCGGATCTTGACGCCCAGTTCCTTGGCGGCGGCGAACATGGCGTCCGCGATGGCGTCGAACTTCGCCGCGTCGTTCCAATCGACGGGGAAGGGGCACAGATCGACGGCATGGCCGAATCCGTCCGCCATGATGCGATGGTTCGACCCCAGCGGGTTGTTCAACCAGGTCACCTTGGCGAGGCCTGGCTTGGCGTACTTCTCGGGCACGCCAGCGGCGCGACACTGGGCGGCGGTGCGGCCCTTGCCCCAGTATTCCCACATCGTCTCTTTCGAGCGGACGCCTTCCAGGACCATGAAATCCTGTTTGGTCCTTTCGATCGCGCCTTGGACCACACGGGCCAGCTGGGGGTGAACGCCCTTCAGGCGCGCAAGGGATTGCGCGCCCAAGCGGTACTTGGTCATTCTGGTCTCCAACAAACTGAGGCGTGCGAACGGCGCTCGCACGCGCGCTGATCGGTCTGGCGTCATCGCCCGAGCCGAAGGCCGCACCCGGCGGCGGATAAACAGGCGTTAGTCGGCGGCCCGATCGAGGGGCGGGACCGGTTCGATACGGATCAGCCGGTCGTAATCCGGCGCGGGTTCGGAAAAGCCGGTGACCACCTTCTCCAGGGATCGCTCGACGACCGGCGGCACAGTATCCGCCACCGCTTCCTTCATGTCCTGGACATCGGCCGCGCGCGTCTCGGCCCGCCGCACCTGCAAGACCTCCCGGCCATCGTGGACGAACATGCTGATCAGCATGGCGGTCGAGGTCAGGGCGGCGAAGACGAAGAACCAGGCGACGGCGTCCGGCACATGCGCGCCTCCGACGATTTCGAAGATGACGAACACCGTCACCAGGGACACGGCGTCCATCAATCGCCGCACGACCCAGTTGCTGGCGTAGGAACTTCGCACGCGGGGCGAGACGATCTCGGCACGCGCAAAGACGGTCAGACCGACGATGCCGGCGGTGATGACGGTGACGATATCGACTGGGGTCATGGGTTGGCCCTCGTGCCGCCCAACCAGCGCAGGGCCAGGTCGCGAAGGGTGGCGGGGTTAGACAGCAGTTTGACGGCCCCGAACAGGCCCGGCGCGAACCGCCACGCCCCCATGCCGATCCCGAAGCCGATGGCTCGCAGGTCGGATGGGTTGATGTCGGGCGCCAGGCGCAAGGCGATAGGCGCGGCCCAGAAGCGGGCGACCAGCGCCCCCACCACGACGGCGAACACGCCCTCGATCACGGCCCGGACGATCTCCCGCGAGGTTGCCGGTTCGGACCCCAGCGACACGACGCCGACGTGCACCAGGGCGGAGACGATGCCCCCGGCCGCGCCGGCTAGGAAGATCCAGTCGGGATCGATCCGGTCCGCCCCGATCACGCCGGCATAGGCCGCCGCGCTCAGGATCAGGTTCAGCAGCGCGCCGATCCCGAACACGGTGAAGGGTTCCGCCACCCAGCGGATGAAACGAGCCATGGAGGTCTCCGATAGTCAGGCCGTGGTGAACCAGCCGTTGGGCGGCCGGATGAGCCGGGTGGACCAGCCAAGGACTTCTAAGGCCCGCGAGGCCCGGAGAGGCCACATTAGTCTGCCAGAACGGCAGCCAGTCCGTCGATCGACAAGAAGTTGCTCGCGGCCGTCGATGTTTCGAGAAGGCTGATCTCGCCGTTGGGGTGCCACTGGGCCCAGACCTGTCCCACGACGCCGCCGGCAGACAGAGTCATACAGGACCGGCGCACGACGCTGGATGGACGGAGGCCACGCGGCGTCACACAGACAACAGCGCCTGCCGCTGATCCCCCCGCCTGGACCCCGCCGCTGAGCCGCGCGTGCCGCGGTCCGCCCGGCTGGCCCAGCACAGAGATGCGTCCACCTTCGGAATGATGGACCCACCCATTTCGGAAACTGCGTCCGGGCAACAACTCTTGCGTCAGGGTGACGTCGATCTCTTTTTGACGGGTGGCCAGCAGGGCGCGCGCCCAGGCATGCCCCAACAGGGCATAACCCAGGGTGCCCGCGTGCGCGCCGTCCCGTTTGCGGTCTTCAGTTGGCCCAGGTGTTCCGTGATAAGCGCCCAGGATCGGCCCTTCCACCACCTGTTCATCGACGTATTGAACGGCCAACTCCCCGCACAACCGACGCAGGGATGCGCGGTATTCCGCTCCGCGCCCCTCGTTTGAAACCTGCGTGCCCCAGCCGTCGGCTGCGCCGGGTCCGTAGGCCAAGCCCGGCCCGACCCAGATGGGCTCTGCGCCCCCCGCCCTGATCTGATCGATGATGGCTTCAGCGTCGGTCAGTACATCAGCCACGGGCGTCAGATACTGATAGTCGTTGGTGCCGCTGACGACGAAGACATGGGTCGCGCCACCGACGCCTTCCGATGTGAGGCGCGCCCTGACTTGATCCGTGCGAGATCCGCCGACGGCGAAGTTTTCAAGGCTGTCGGGCCGAAGTCCGGCATAGCCATCGATCGCGTCGAGCAAGGTCAGCGAACTGTCGCCCAGAAAAGGGGAGGCGTGGCTGTCGCCGAACAGCCTGATCCGTACTGCCGCCAAACCGACGTGCTCGCGCCTACGTGTCCGTGACCAGTGCGCCGCCCCGACGGTCAGAGACACATTGCCGAAGAAGCCGAACCCTGCATCCAGCACAAAGCCCATGGAGGCGGGCAGCGTGATCGGCCCCACGACATCCACCCCATTCAGGGCGATTGTGAACTCGTGAGCGGAAATCATGCGAAGCCGCAGCTCGGCCCATCCCGACTTCCACGCGAACTGCGTCAGGCCACCAGGCCAGGTCAGGCCGTATTTCGGATATCCAGAAGGCGAGCCGCCCGCTGCGTCCGTCATCGACAGGGTGCCGGTCGTGTCCGACCCCACATCGAACGACACATAGCCCGTCGATGTCCGCAGGATGATCGCGCGCTTGTAGTCGGGCGACGCGCTGTAACCCAGCCATGCGGTCAGCTCATCGCCGCCCCTGACCGGCGTCAGTCCGACATGCCACAGGCTGTCGTTGGCCACCGTCCAAACCAGCGATACGCCGTCCGAACTGACCGCAGCCGTCCCGTCAGCCGACCAGGCCGTCCCGCCGTTCGGGATCGTCAGGCGTTCCAGATCGTGGGCGTCGATAGCCTCGACCTTGAACCGGTCAGGACCGGTCTGGAGGTAGATGCGTTTTTCGCTGGGACGCCTTTGGGCGGTCGGGGAGATGGTCTGGCCGTAGATGACTGTCCCGCCACTCCCGTCGGGGTTCCTCACCTCGATCGGCAGAGGAGCGCCCGTGACCGCCAGAGGCTGACTGATGTTCCAGCCGCCGATGACCGACGCCCCGTCCTCGACGAACAAGGGCGCACCGCCCATGTCGAACTCGGCGTCTTCAGCAAGCTGCCAAGTCCGCGCGCTCAGGACGCCAGACGCGCCGCTGTCCAGCAGATAATCTCTCCAGCGGAACAGCGCGGGCGCATCGTCGGTCGAGCCCAGGGCGCCGAACTGTTCGGGTCGCGCCTCGCGCTCGACAATGCGAAACCGCGCCCCGGCCGCATCAATGACATCCCAGTTCCGCGTCGATCCGTCCGTGATCCGCCGCAGCAAGGCCGCGCCGCCGTCGCCCGTATGAATCCAGCCCGTTGTCCGCACGGCCAACAGTTCGGCCGGTACGGTCATGGCGGGGATGGCGGTCGTCGGGCCGATCTGATCGACCGGCTGGCCCGGATCGCCGGGCGGGCCTTGGGTGATCCCGGCCACCGCTTGTCGAACGCGGCGCGGCGACATGGCGGAGGCGGCGGACAGGCCCGCAAGGGCTTCCGCCTCTGTCGCCTCCCTGACCGTCAGGGTCACGTCGCCCAGGCCGATCTGACCGCCGCCCGTCGCCAGGCCCGCCCCATCAACCCTGCGGGTCTGAACCTGGATCAGATCGGAGGCGGTCGTCTCAGCGAGCGCACTCAGTTCGGCCGCAAAGGAGGTCGGCAGCATCACGCCGGTATTGGCCCATGATCCTGTGCCCGACGCCCCGACCTTGCGATACAGGCCGTTGTTCGCCCCGGTGTCGCCATAGACCAGGGCGAGCGCATCGGCAGGGGCCGCGAGGTCGCCGTTCAGAGCCACCACAGTGGGCTTCACGACGGAAACCGCCCCGGTCAGCCCGATATCGGACAGGATGGCGGACAACTGCGACCACAGGGCGCGAACACGCGCCTTCTCCGGATCGTTCGGAACGGCCGTTCCGGGCGCGACGGCGTCACGATAAACCTCGCGCGCCGACGCCATAAGGCTGTCGCTCATGAGTAGGCTCCAGTTTTCAAGAGAGAGATCCGCCGAAGGGCCGGACCAGAAAAGACAGAAGACCGGCGCTCCGCCGATCAGCTCACCACGACCGGCCCAGCAGGACCGACGTGAGCGGACGGGACATCGTCGGCGTTATAGGCCGTGACCCAGACGTAATAGCTGCCGGCGGCGCGGCTAAGATCGACGGATTGCGGCGTATAAACCCCGCCGACCGGCCGTTCCGGCGTCGCGGTCGCTCCGGTCAGGCTGGCCGTCACATTGGTCCGGACGATGCAATAGGCGACGGGTTGCGACGGGTCGCGATAGTCCACCCGCAACACCCCGGCCGAAGGGCTGGAGACGATCAGGTTGGAGGGCGCAGAGACGACCTCAGGATCAGGCTCGGGTTCGGCGGAAACATCCGCTTCCAAAGTCCAGTCGGAACGATAGACGCCTGACCAGGCCGAGATGCTGGCTTCCAGATCGCCGGCCTGGACGAAGCCGCTCTCGACCTGAAGCCCGCCCGATACGGCCGTCGGCGGCTGGGGAGAACCTTCGGTCCAGGACACGGCGCCCGCCGCCCGCCAACGAATGGCGAACGACAGACCCGGTCGCCCCGGATCTTCGATCACGAACCGCAGGCGAACGCCGTTCGCATCCCCGATCGAAACCGTCACCGGCGTAATCGACACGACCTCCGGCATCGGGATCTGGATCGACGGTGCCCGCTCCGTCAGGGACGGTCCCAGCCCTTCCTCGGTCACCGGGTTCCAGACGTCGATATTCGGGTCGGCCTTGACGATGTTCAGCGGCACCCGCCCGCCCCTAAGGTCGATCGACGCGCCCAGCAGTTCGAAATCGACCGACCGCATGCTGGTCGGCCCCCGCTTGCGCTCCAGCCGCCCATAGCGCCGGCGGATGTGGTTCAGGCCGTCCAGGTCCGCCGCCAGATCGCCATGACGGTCGGCGAAGACGCGCGGCGTCATCCGCTTCATCAGGCGGCGCGCCTGACCATGGCTCTGGACCCACCCCAGATCGATAGGCAGGGGCTTCTCGTCCCCGACCTCCGCGATCAGGTCCTCGTCGCGCCAGTCGTCGGCGGGCTGGGGCGAATAGCCGTGTGCGCGACTGGTGAAGGTCGCCTTGATGATGTTGTAGACGTCCTTGTCCGGCGCGCCCCGGTTCCAACTGGCCTCGACCAGGTTGCGATCCGTCAGGACGACGTCGGCCGGCGGCGGTTCGTATTTGCCGCCCTTGATGATCAGGGCGCCGTCGCCGCCCTCGGCCATCCAGCCGTCGTAACAGATCAGATATTGCGCCCGGACGTCGGCGTCCTCGGTGCCGATCTCCCACCAGCCGTGCTGTTCGTATCGCGCCTCGTCGCCGCCGGCCGCCAGCGCCACCCTCTCGTCGCAGAGATCCGCGACGGCGGTGCGCTCGGCCAGTCGCGGCGCGTGATCTCCATACCAGTCCTCCAGACAGATAGGCGGTGGCGGCGCCGCGCTGCCCACCCCCTTGCCTTGAACCCAGCCGACGCCGTCGCGCCCGATGCGTGGCAGATGGCGCAGGCACCATTCCCAATGGACGTGATTGACGTGGGCGTTGGCGCTCCACTTCCAGGTCGCAGGGTCCATCAGATCCTGATCGGCATCGCGCCAGTCATAGACCCTGCACAACCGCACCGTCGCGGACAAGGCGGGAGGGCCGTTCGGATAGACGTCCAGGACGTATTTGGCGTCGATCGCCTTGCAAACCAAGGCCATCCGCGCCACGCCCTCGCCGACATGACTGTCGTCATAGAGGTCCGACAGACCCGCCGCTGCGAACATGGCGACCAGCTCTTCGAAGGCGCCGTCGTCGCCCGGCTGACCTGTCTTGGCCAGGATGCGAATCTCCTGATCGCCATAGGCGCCGTTCAGACGTTGCACCCAGCCGTCGCCATCGACCGTGACTGCATCGTCGTTGAGCCAGAACTGTTCGAAAGCGTCGATGGGCTGGTCCAGCACATTGATGATCTCGACGTTCCACCCCGGCAGGGATTCCCACAGGGCGCGCGGCCCCGACAGACGCGACCGGCCTGTCCCTATGCGACGTTTCGGCGTCGTCTGATTGACCGGCATCTTGCCCTGTTCCGCATTCGGAACCTTGGGCGACACCAGGGACGACAGGCCCACGGCGGCCCCGACATAGACCAGGGCGAAGGTGGCGGCGTAGGCGACGTTTGCGATGGTCGCGGCCGTCGTGATCGAGACGCCGGTCGCGGTCGCGGCCTGAAAGGCCGCCATGGCGACCCACTCCGCCGCCTTGGCGGCGATCCAGCTTATCGGGTCCGCCATGCCGTCCTCCACGCCTGGACCGGCGACGCACGCCCCAGCCACAATCCGTCCTGTGTGACGACGGCCCAGTCGCCGCCCCCGATGCAGATCGCCCCCACCAGGCCCGACAGGCGAGGCCCGACCCCGCGCGTCGCCATGGGCAGCAATCCGACATCTCCGGCCCGTGGTGTCGTCACGGCCGACAGACCCGCCGTATCGGCCCCGCCTTGCCAAAGGGCCTGCAATCCGCCCGCGCGCCCTGCCAGCCGCGCCGCACCTAGGGCGGTGCGATACCGCCCGCGCCAGTCGGCCGCCGGATCATCGTGACCGCAGGCGACGACCCAGTCCGCCGGCCACAGCGTGCAGTCATGCCGGCCCCAGGCGCGCGGCGTATCGACCGCCCGATCCAGCCAGGCGGCGAGAGCGACAACCTTGCCCTGGGTCACGCGATCGGCGGCCACGGCCGGGTGGCGTCCGCGCTCAGCCTTCCGACCAGGGACATGCTGTTGTCGCCGGGATGAAGCCGGTTCTGTTCGGCATGGGTCCACAGGGCGGGCTGACCCACACGGCGACTAGTCCGACTGGACCCCAGCGTCAGCGACACCGACATGGACAGCGCCTCGGCGTCCATCGACTCGCTGCTGACCGCGATCTCCCGCGTCCCGACCATATCGACGCGCCAACGCCGGAACCATTCGACCGGCGTGCGCTTCCAGCGCGGGCCGTAGAACATGACCCCCAGGTTGGCGCGAACGCCGCGCACGCCGCCCGCCTGATCGACCAGGGCGACCGTGCGGTCATCGACGCCGGACAGGGTGAAGGTCGTGCTTTCGGCCGCGCCGTTCAGCAGCACCTCCAGGGCGGGCAGGTTCTGCATCCAGCCGCAGCCCAGATAGCGACCGCCCTCGGGATCGACAGCGTCGGGGGGCAGGGTGAACCCGCCGATGCCGGACCAGGCCCGTGCGACCGGAACGGCGTTGATGCGAAGAAAGACGGCGGCCCTGACCCGGCGCCGCGCGACAGTCGCGTTCATGACGTCGGTCATAGATAGTCGAAGCTCTCGACGAAGCCGATCGACACGTCCGACCGGAAGGGCGGGCGGATGACAGGCCATACCTCTTGCGGTGAACTGGCCAGGCGCATGGTCACGCGCGGCGTCTCGAAGTTCGCTTCAGCGCCGGCCTTCAGATCGGTCCGCAAGGGCACGCCGAAGACGACCTCTCGGACCTGACCGGTCGTTTCCGCATCCAGGTCCTCGATACAATAGGCGCGGTAGCTGGCCTCGGGATGGTTGAACGACCAGTATTCACCGCCCAGCAAGGGTCGCCCGGCCGTGCGACGGATCTTCAGGACGGTGTCGCCCTCCATCGCGTCCTCGGCCAGTTCGAAATGAATGCGGCCGGATTGAAAGGCGGCTCCGTCTGAAAAGCGTGCGCCGTCGTTGAACCGCGACACAGCCGGACCCAGGGACGGGTCGTCCATCGGACGCTGGGGATTGTCGATGATCGGCATGACGATCTCGCCGCCGCTCGCCGCATGCATCAGCAGGGCGCGAAGGGTCCGGTGTTGATCCGGCTTCGACACGCGGATGTCGCCCAGCTTGCCCATCCACCAGCCCCCAGCTGACCAGTCCACGGTCTGCCCCGGACCGGCCAGGGCCGATCCCCCGCCGATCAGGGTGCCCGCAGGCCACAGCTGGAAGGTGCCGGGCGCCAGAAGCGCCAGGGGGAAAAGCCTCGCCGTCATGCCGCCCTCAGTTCTTGTAGGCGCGGGCGTCGGCCACGGCCGTCGGCGCGGCTTTCGCGCCGGTTTCCACGGACTGGGCGTAGGTCGTCGCCATGCCCTGCTGCACGACACGGCCCGATATCCGCACCACTTCGGGCTCGAACGCGTCGCCCTTGCGCGCCACGACCTCGACCACCACCCGCTGCGCCTGTCCCGCGCCGCCGGACGCGCGTCGCATCAGGTCCATCGACCGCGCATTTTCAGTGATCCGCGACCCGCGCGGCAGGTCCAGCAGTTCCGGCCCGCGCTCTCCAACCCAAGTCGGACCGCCGGTCCAGAAGTCCGTGCCTTCGGCGTTGCGGCCGAACAGGAAGTTGAACCCCTTGCTCAGCCAGCCCCCCGATCCGCCGCCCGACCCGCCCTTCAGCATCGCCGACCAGTCCATGTCGAACAGGCCATCGACCAGCTTGTCCAGCAGGCGGTCCGCCGCGCGGTCGAACTGCGACGACAAGGCGTCGCGGATGCCGCCCGAGCGGATATCCCCGATCAGGCCGCGAACCCCCTCGCGCATCCCGCCCAGGGTCTGGGCGCGCAACAGCTGGCCATATTCGGCGACGGCCTGGTCGCGCCCCTCGCCATAGTTCAGCTTCTTGTCGCTTTCGATCTGACGCGCCTGACGGTCGATCCAATCAGCCCTGTCCAACCCGCGCAGCGCGCCGCGATTGCCCGAGGCAGAAGCGAGCGTCATCTTCCATTCCCGCTCGCGGACCGCTGCGTTGCGTTCAGCGGCGGTGGCCCGCGCCTGGTCGATTACGGCCTGATCGGACATCGCCAAGGCCGTTGCCGAGACGAGATCCTTTTCCTGTTTGCGGTAGGCCAGAATGCGCGCCTCGACCTCGACTTCCCGTTCCTTGCGGGTGACGAAGCGCGTCAGTCCGTCGATCCGGCTCGCCTCCAGTTCGACGCCGTCGATAATCTGGCGCGTCTCCCGCTCCCGGATTTCCCCGCGGGCCTCGATCAGGCGCTGCTGCTCTTCCATCGCCTTGGTGCGCGCCGCTTCAGCGGCCGTACCGTCATCAATCAACTGGCGTTCACGCGTGCGAGCGGCGTTCGCATCTTCGATCCGCTGAACCTCTGGATAGTCCTGACGCGCGCGCGCGACCTCCAGGTCGATGGTGCTGACGCGGTCCTCTTCGCGGCGGCTCTGCTGAAGCGCTTCCTTGCGCTCCCGCTCCGCCTCGCGAGCGGCGCGATCTGCGTCAGCCGCAGCACGCCGCGCATCGGCTTCCGCCTTCCGGGCCGCAGACTCCCTTGCGCCGCGCCCGCTCTCGACCCGACGACGCTCTTGCTCCGCCTGCTGACGTTGCGCCGCCTCGGCCTGGGTGATCCGCTCGCGATTGCGCGCCGCCATAGCCTCGGCTTCGCCCTGCTCGACCGCACCGCGCAAGTCGAACCCCCCGAAAAGAGAACGCGAGTTGCTTTTCGGCAGACCGGCGGCGAGACCTTGGAGCCGCGCCAGCTTTTCTTCGTCAGTTTGATACAGGCCCTCACCGAGGCGCGTGAAGAAGTCCGACACGGAGCGTCCGGCCGCATCCCAAGCGCTTTCGATGCCGCCGACCTTGTCGGCATGGCCAGCGGTCGCGCGCGTCAGTTCCTCCAATAGAATCTTGCGGGCGCCCATCATGTCGCCCTGCTTGATCATGTTCTCGATGTCACGAAGCTGCGCCTGGTCCAGCAGGCCATACTGCAAGGTCATGTCCCGACCGGCGTTCAGCGGGTCGATCATGGCTTTCGCCAACGACTTCGTCGCCTCAGCCGCATCGACGCCCGTGAACGCAGCATAGTCTTTTGTGATGGCGATCAGCTTGCCGATCTCCTCGCCGCCCACCTGACCCGTGGCCAGATATTGCGCCGCCATGTCTCGCGCCGCCTTGATCGACACCTCGCCGTTTTCGGCGGCGGCGACGGTCAGCGTTCGCAGTTCTGTAGCCGACAGACCCGCCGTGCGACCGACGCCCGTCGCCGCCCGCTCATAGGCCAACGCGCCGTTCTCGCCATCCTTCCACGCTGCCGCCAGCAGGACGACGCCTGCGGCCAGAGCAGTCAACCCGGCGCCTGCGGCGACGGCGCTTGCGGACACCTTCAGTCCACTGGTCGCCAACGCGTCCAGGATTTGCGGTCCCTGCTGGATCGCGATCATCGCCGGATTCATGCCCATGGCGGCCGTGACGAACACGTCCGACGCCTGACGCGTCAGGTTCAGGCGCGACGCCAGCGCCAGGCGCGTCAGGCCCTTCTCATTGCGGGCGATGGCGGCCGTCGTCTCGTCGAACCGGACCCGCGCCTGACCTTGCAGCTGCGCCAGTTCACCGGTCGTGATCTTCCCGGCGTTGGCGAGGGTCTGATATTCCTTCAGCTCATGGTTCAGTTTGTTGTTTGCCGCCGTCAGCGGGTCGATGGCCGCACGCAAGGCTTCAACGCGGCGCACGTCCGTGTCGTCCTGCATGAACACGCTGGCGGACGCCGCCGCCGATCCTCGCGTCGGTTCCTGCACGCCCAGCATGGCGTTGAACCGCGCCTGCGCCGCCTGCGCCTGGGCCGAGTCCTGCGCGGCCTGCGCCATGGCGCGATACCGCTTCTCCAGCTTCTCGGCCGCCGTCGTCGCCTGCATGGCGCCCTGTTCGGCGGCGGCGTAGGTTTCCTTGAAACCCTGCGCCACCTCCTGCTGGTCGCGGCGCAGTTCGGTCTTGCCCTCGGCCTTCAGGCGATAGGCGATCTGGCGCGTCGTCATTCGTCGCTCTCCTTACGCAAGCCCTTCAGGACCGCGCCCTCAATCTCAGGCAGGCAGGCGGACAACAGATCGGCCGTGGCGGCGTCCATCGACGTCAGCTGGGCGAAGGCGATCCAGGCGGGATAATCCAGCCCGACCACCCCGTTCATCCCGACCCTCAGCTGGCCTGCGCAGCTTTCGACGATCAACCAGACCCTTTGCCCCGCTTCGGTGCGCGGGTCATTTTCGCGGTAGGGGCACTCTGCGCAGTCGCCGCAGGCCTCGCAGAAGGCGGGGCCGCCGTCGAAGTGCCAGTCTGCGAGCGCCCTGATCCTTTTTTTTCGGCGGCGGCCCGCATGATCGTCTCGACATAGGTCCGGTCGATTTCGTCATAGATGGCCGGGTTCTGCCGCAGCAGAGCCGTCACATACTCGGCCGTCACCGGGGCGTTGCCCTCGGGCGCCGGATTGGCCTCGCGCCACGCCGTCAGAGCCTCCGCCGGCCCGTTCAGAATGTCGTCAGGCGGGACCGGCGCAGGCGACCCCACGCCCTCCCATTCCAACAGCCCCCAGACCACGCAGCCGACGACGAAGGCGAACTGCGGATCGTTGCGATCATCCGCCTCCATCGCGGTGCGCGCGAACCGTCGGGCGAACACCATCGCCTCCGAAGGCCCATGCCGAAACCGGCACCTCAAACCATCGGCGACATCGACCCACTCCGGCGCGGGCGTCTGAACCAGCTGCACCATCAGACAGCCTCGGGCACGACGTATTCGGCGACGTCGTTGTCCAGGACAAAGGTGACCAGCCGCCCCGTCACGGGGTCCTGCGCACCCTGCCAGTTGTAGTCCGCCTGGACCGCGCCCGGCCCGGTGATCGGACGTTTGGCCTTCGGCAGATAGACGGCGTGGGCGATATGGCGCAGGGCGAAGGTCGAGCCGGGGATGGCCCAGCTGAACGCCAGTTCGCAGGCCTCGCCGTTCTCGGCCTGGGTCTGCATTTCGGTCGAGTCGTAACGGATGCCCACCGAGCCGGTGACGCCCGCCATCCCCTCATCCACGCCGCCGATCCGACCGTCGCCGCGACCGACCGTCGGGACCGGGTCAGCGCCGTTCGAATAGTTGAACTGCCCGCTGACCAACGACGGCCCGAAGGGCATGCCGTTGCGGCGCGCCGTGCCCGAGAAGGCCGAGAACTTGCGCATGACCAGGACGGTCGGCGCACCCTCGATCGTTTCGGCCGCGACCGGCGTCTCGCCCTGGGCGATCGTGCCGATCGTGGCGTTCAGGTTGCCGCTACGCTGAAGCGGGACGCCATAGGTGTTGGCCTTCAGACCGTAGTTGGCGGCGAAGCTGGGCACCTCCGGCATGCCGACCTCGGCCGTCGCGGACGGCGTGGTCAGAGACGACGCATCCACCTTCCAGGTGTGGCGATAACCGCCCGTCGCAGCGCCGCCTGTCAGGGTCGCCCCGGACGCGGTCACCGCCACGGCGCTCGCCGCCAGGGTGAAGCTGTTGCCGCCCGTGCCCACGGCGTCGTGCAGCACGTGGATCTTGTTCGTCTCGGGATCGCCCCAATAGGTGGCGGCGGCGACGCCGGCGACGCCGCTGGCGTTCAGGGCGCGAACGGCGTTCGTAATCGTCGCCTTCAGGTTCGGGCCGATCTTTATCTGATTGGCGGTCGGGGTGGCGCTGACGAAGGTGAAATCCTGACCCGCGATGGTGACGGTCGAGTTGTTCGCCGGCTGGGCCGAGAACGTCAGCGCGCCGGTCGCCGCGACACCCGCCACCGTGGTCGGCGCGCCGAGCAGCAGCGTATACCAAAGCCCGATGTTGCGGGCGCACAGCGGCACGACGACGTCGCCGGCGTTGTTGACCGCGTCGCGGCCGGGTTGCTGCGGCATGCGGCCGAAGCCCAGCACATCGCTTTCGACCAAGCCTTGTTCGTCGCCCAGATTGGCGCTGACGAACGGAACCTGGAACCAGCTGAGGACGGACAGCAGCGCCCCATAGGACGCCTCCATACCCAGCAGAAAGCGCGCATTGGCGCCGCGAGCGCGACCACCAGCCATATCAGTTCTCCATGAAAAGGGGTCGCTGGATCAGCCCAGACGACGGGTTGTGGTGTACTCAGCCGTCAAGGTGAGGATCGTCGCCCTGACCGGCCCAGCCGACGCCGAAGCGATATCGTCGGGCGATGGGGCGTCGATCTGGGACCAGATGCACAGGCCGCCCAGGCTGATGTCCTGGGCGTGAGCGTCCGATAGAGCGGTCAGCATGGCGTCCAGCGCCGCAAAGCGATCCACGGCCCCCTCCGGGGCGAAAACCTCGATCGGTATCGTGTGCCGGTAGGTGAAGGCGTGCGGGGAAAAACACTCCTCCGGTTCGCCGGGCTCCCCGTCCTGCACGATCACCTTTCCGCCGGCGCCGACCCGTTCCGGCCATGGCGCGCCGCGCTCAGGCTTCGACGCGGGCAACGCTGCGACCGCCAGGGCGACGACCGCCTGAACCACCATTTCGCCGTGACGGGCCATCCTACCTCCAGTGCTTGTTCAGCAGATTGGGGAAGCGGGCCTCCGACGCTGCACGGATGGCGTCGAGATCCAGCAGCTTCTTCTTCTTCACCAGCGGAACAAGGGTGAACATGATGACGAACTGACGCGTGGTTTCGCGGTACGACCGATGGCCCTTGTTCAGCTGGTTTGCCGTCGCATTCCGCCACCGCCCGCTCGACTTGCGAATGACCAGGCCATCGAAGCCCGCATAGGCGACACCGCGCTTCATGGCCGTCGTCGTGGTTTTCGTGCGCCAGTGCCCCGGATTGATCACGACCATCTTGCGGCCAAATCGCGCCTCGACCTCGCGTGGGTCCAGGGCGCGGCCGTTGCGCTTCTTCGGCACCTCATCAGACGGAATCCACAGATAGCGCCCGCCGTTCGCCGGACGAATGGTGGCGCCGAGGCCGTAGCTCTCAATAATGCCGGGCGCCTTGGTCCAGATCAGCGCCGCTGCGTCCAGGCTGGTCTGGGCGCGCGGATAGACCTCGTTGCGAATGGTCAGGGCCAGTTTCTGTCCAAGACCTGCGTCCAGAATGGCGTCGCGCCAGTCTTCCTTCAGTTCGTCGGCGCCGTCGCGAATGGCGGCGGTCATGAAGCCGGCGATTTCGTCTTCCAAACCCCGCTCCAGCCCGTCCAGGCTGTCGCGGCCGCTGACTGAATGCCGCATCACACCGTCAGCAGCTGCACGACGCAGCGCCACTCCAAACCTTCGGGCTCCAGCCTCGGATCGGCCAGGACGCGGTAGGACGACAAAGCCCCGCTCGGGCGTGTCACCTCGACCAGATCGCCTTGTCCGGCGTCGGTCGGTCGCTGCTGATCCGCCGCACGCCAGAACAGCACCTCGGATCGCATCAGGATTTCGCTCTGGCCAAGACCGGCCACATCATCCTGTGTCTGATAACGGACCACGGGCGTGGTCACCGGACCCGCACCTGCCGGGGTCCAGAGGGCATGAAGCCCGTAGACCCGGTAGATGGCGTCCAGCATCCGCGCCTCGCGGTCCGCCATCGTCATCAGACGGTCGGGATCAGCTTGACCAACGCGACAGCGTCGGCCGAGGCCTTGCCCAGCGGGCCGGAGTGACCGCACTTGGTGTTGCTGGTCGCCGTCGTGGTGAACACCTTGGCGGCATCGTCCCAATAGACGGTGACCAGGGCGCCCCAGGCCTGCCCCGTGGCGGCAGCGACATTCCAGACGCCGGTCGTCTTGGCGGCGAAGATTGCGCCTTCAACGGCCGACACCTGCGGCACCACGACCTGGGTGCCGATCTTGACCGGCACGCCCGAGACGACGCCGCCCGCCGGGGCGATGCAGTCCAGGGTGTCGCCGTGCTGTTCATAGTTCTTGGACATGATGATGATCCTTCAGAACGCCGCTGGCCGGGCGACGAAAGGGACGGGGCCGCATCCGTGGACGCGGCCCCGTCAGGCCGGGAGGAGAGGGATCAGGCGCCCGCGTTGCGGTAACCGAAGCGGAAGTCCTGCGCGCCGCAGCCGAAGTCGTGCTCCAGCGAGATCTTGACGCCCTGCTGGCCGAACACGTTCTCGACCCGCAGGCGCGGGGCGGTGAAGCCGTCCAGCAGGCCCCAGGTCCAGTTCGCCCCGAACGCTTGGTCCGCGTACAGTTCCCAGCTGTTGCCCGTCAGCTGGCCGGCGACGACTGTCCGCAGCTTGCCTTCGAACGGGTTGTATTCGCCGTTCGGGCGAGCGGCGACCGCCTTGTCGGCCTCGGTTTCCTTGTCAGGCGACACCAGCAGGATCGAGGGCGGCGTGCCCATGACTGCGCCGGCCGGGGTCTTCTGCTTACGGATCGCCGCACGACCGGCCGAAAGGGCGGGCTCGGTGATCGCCGTACCGGTCCCGGCCTTGTTGCCGTGATCAGCGTGGAAGACGGTCTTGTTGTCTTCCAGCAGAACCGGTCCATCGCCCGAGTTGACCGCCTTCATGGCGAAGAACGTCAGTTCTTCGAACAGCGCGATCATGTTGCCCTGGCTGGCCAGCACGCGGTCGATGGCGCCGATGTGGTCGTTGATCATCAGCTGACGCGACAGGCCGAACTGGATGCCGTAGGCGCCGACCGCCACGCGCTCGCGACCCTCGCCGAAGGTGCCGAACTTGATCTCGCCGGCTTCGGTGACCGGCTTCAGGGTCGGGAAATCGCCGGGGCGCAGCACTTCGTGCGGACGGAAGTCCACGAAGGTCATCTGCTGGGCGATGCTGCGATAGATCGGCTGGGCGACGCGGTACTGTTCCGCCAGGCGCTGGTTGAGAGCGCCCGAGAGCAGCAGCGGGAAGTCCGACGTGGTGTGGAACGCCCGCTCATACAGTTCGATACGCTCGGCCGTCGAACGGGGCGCGGTGCGCTCGCCCAGGCAGACCATCGCCAGATCCGACAGATTGTGCCGCGCATAGGGCTGGGCCTCGGCCGGCAGTTCGGCCTGACCGCCGTTGCCGGTGCGTAGGCCGTGCAGGATGGCGGCGCGGATGCCGCTACGCTGCGTATCGACTTCGTCGGTTACGATCGAGGCGCGAGAACCGCTGGTCGGTAGGTTCTGGGTGTTGGCGGCCTGACGCGCGGCGGCGGCCTCAAGAATGGCGCGCGAGACCGACCCATAGTCCGCGCCCGTCGCTTCGAAGGCGGCGCGAACATTGCTCTCGACGCCCAGGCTGCGGGCCTGGTCCTGAAGCTGAAGCATTTCGGCTGGCGACAGGCTGCGGGCGGCCTCGGGGACGGCAGGCGCGGCGGGAGCGGCCGGTGCTGCGGGAGCCGGCGGGGTGGGCGCCGCACGGATTTCCGGCGTCGCCGGAGGCGTGGGCGCAGCAGGCGCGGCAGGCGCGCCGCCGCCCTGATCGGTGTTGGGTTGGAACAGGGCGCGCGCTGCGCCGAAGGCGGCCAGCATGCCGCCCGCCATAAGGGATCGTCTCATGTCATCCTCGGAGGGTTGGGGAGCGGCGGAACCGCTGGGATTGCCGGGGTTTAGGGACCGAACCCCGGCGTTCGGATCGGCGGGCACCGAGACGAGGGAGGCTTCCAGAAGCTCCCATTCCGTGGCCCGCCAGATTTCGTGGTCGTTCTCCAGGACCTCGACCAGCTTCCAGTTTCTCACCTGGTAGCCGATGGAGATCCCGGTCAGTTCGCCGCGCTGGACCATGCCCGCGAACTCGCGGCCGCGTGGCGTATCGGCGAAGCGGATGACGGCGCACAGGGCGGCGCCTTCCATCCAGATCCGCTCGACGACGCCGATGACGTCGTTCGAGTTATGGTTGAACAGGAACCGGACCTGGTTCTGGTTGACGCGGGCGAGGTCGATCGCCCCAGCTCCCATGTCCAGTTCCTCGGACCACCACAGCCGCTGGACTCGCGCGCCGGTCGCCAGGACGGCCTCGACCGTGCGGGTTTCGGCGTTGTAGCTGCCGCCCGTGAAGGCGACGTAGCGGCTTTGCTGCGCGGCAGGCGCGCCGCCGCGTCGTTCCTGGACTGGCGCGGGCTGGTCGCGGACAAGGGTGCGCGGCCCGCCGACGCGGGAGGCGAGAACATTGTGCATGTCGGGTTCCTCTCAGTCCTCGATCAGGCCGAGGGCTTGGCTCAACAGGGAGCGAAGGGCTTGGTCGCCGTCGCCCTTGGGTCTCAGGTATCCGGCCGCCGGTTGCAGCGATCCGCTGCCGTTCACGCGTCGGGGATCGGTGTCGATGGCGATGCCATACTTGTCGATCAGGGTGTTGATCTCGGCCTGGGCCTTCATGGCCCCTTCCATGTCCAGACCGTAGGCCGACAAGAGGCGGGCCATGGCGCCAGGGATGGCGCGGGCCTCGATCACCTTGGCCATGATTTCTTTCAGCGGATCGGTCAGGGCGCGAGGCGGCGCCAAGACTTCGTATCGAACCTTGGCCAGTTCGGCGTCGCCCTCCAGCACGCCCAGTCGCATCACGCGCCGGAACGCGGGCCCGATGAACGACGGGTCCAGGGTGTGCTGTGTCCAGTCGTCCAGTCGCGCGTGATAGGCGATGTTCTCGCTGCGCATGCTGGTGAAGTTCGACTGGCTGTAGTCGCCGGTGCCGAGGTGGTAGGGGACGCCGATCCCGGCGCACACCTGCATGGCCTCGGTGCGCAGGAATCCGTCCCCGTCGCCCGACGACGACGGGGCAATGGCCGTCGGGGCCTCTTCGCCCGGTTGGCCGTAGATGATCATGCCGGGGCGCAGCTGCTCTTGGTACTGGCCGCTGGCGCGCTTTTCCTGTTCCCCCCAGGCAAACGCCTCGCCGCCATCACCCGGTCGCCGGAACAGAGCCAGGCAGGCCTCGATCCGCTTCTTCACGCGGATGGCGCGCTTCGTCTCCGACCGTTCGTGTTCGGTCTCAAGGCTGGCGTGCATCAACGGCACGCCGCGCGTCATGCCCGGCTCCAGCCGTTCATAGACCAGGTCCACGTCGCGGGCATCGACCCGACGGCGCTTGCCGGCGTTGACCATGATCAGGTCGCCGGGGTGATCCTCCCAGATGTGATAGGCGACGACGCGATTACTGCGGTCGAACTCGACGCCCATGACGATCTTGGCGCCGCCGTTCAGGGTTTGGGTCAGGGTGTGATCAAGATAGTCGCCCGAGATCACCATGACGCGCTGATCGGGCTTGCCGTCTTCCGGCATCCAAACCAGCAGGCAATCGGCGTCGATCAGACCCGAGGCGGCCTGCCGCTGAATGCCGTAGAAGTCGTCCCGACCATCCAGCGGCCGGGCGCAGAACTCATCCCAACGACGTTGAGCCCGCTCACGAACGGCCGGATCGTCATGCAGCACCCGAACCGTGATTCCGTCGCCGATCAGGCCGACGATCAGATTACGCTTCAACGCCGCCAGCAGCGGATTGCTGCGGACCATGCGGCGTTGCCGCCCGCGCATCAGACCCAGATCGCCCGAAATGGCGGCGTCCGGCGACCGGGCGTCGCCGCGCCAATCACGGTTCAACCTGCCTCGGTCGCCGGCAGCATAGGACCGCTGACGCCGCAAGTCGTCCAGGCCGACCCGATAGGCTTCACGCTGATAGCCAAGGCGCGGCGAGACGGCGGAGATCAGACGATCGAACATCAGTCGTCTCCAAAGGCGGCGACCGTGGCGCCGTATCGACGCAGGCCGGTGACACCCGACGCCGCCTGCGCCCGCGTCAGGATCGCGATCCGCTTCTCGATCTCTTCCGCCGTATGGAAGGTCGTATCCTTGTCCCCGACCTTCACCCGCAGCGTGTCATTGGCCAGGGCGGCGTACAGGGCCGTGATCTCGGCCGAATAGTCGGTCATCCGATCCAGTCCTCTCCGGCGCCTATGCCGATCCAGTCGTTGTCGTCGCCGCCGCTGGTCCCAGCCTCGGTGCTGGGCTGAGCAGGCGGATTGGCCGGTGCTTCCTCGGCCGTGCGAGCGGCGCTCGTGTCGGCGGAGGTCGTCGCCATCATCAGGTCTTCCAGGTCCAGCTGACCGGTGTCGGGCGGACAATCCCGCTCGGCCTCCAGCTGGTCCCACGTTCGGTCCGGCAGACTGCGCACGCCCAGACGGATCGCGGCGGCCTCGGCCTGAAGGTGTGTGTCCAGGCCTTCGTTCGCCTGTGATGGGTCCTTGACCCATTGATAGACGGTGAAGCCGTCGCGTCGCTTGATCGGCTTGCGCCGTTCAGCCGTCAGCTGACGGAAGAACTCGTCGTCCAGACCCTTCGGCAAGCCGATGAACCCCCGCCCTTGCGGATCAAGGCGGGCCAGGTTGCGATACAGCGCCATCTTCAGCGTGGACGTGCCGAAGTTGTAGAACCGGCGGCTGTACTTCAGCAGCTTTCCGGCACGGTTCCGTTCCTTGCGAACCCGTTCCAGCAGCGGCGCATTTTCCGAGTTCGCGCCCCGCACCATGATCACCCGACCCGCCGGATGGCGGCGGGCAAAGCTCCAGACGTCCTCGGTCCAGGCGTTGCCGTCGATGGCCAGCAGATCAACGCCCAGACGCCGGCCGTGGGCATTCAACCAGGTCTGCTCCAGCAGGCCGTCCAACAGCTTCTGGCACTTGGCGTCGCTGATGTGTCCGGGGAACACGCCGACATCCACGATCCAGCGGCGGAAATCCCTTCCGAACGCCACCACCTGCCACTCGACCCGGTCGCCCTGACAGTCCACCCCGACGGTGACCAGCAATCCGCCGGCCGGAATCCGACCGCGTACATAGTCGCTCTCGGATGCCCGATCCCGCAGGACCTCCCAATCCACGGCTTCGTCGGCCGACCGGAACGGCAGGCCGGCGACGTCGTTCATGAACACCTGTTCGCCAGCTGCGTCGCCCTTGGCGGCGAACCAGCGGCGCGCGATGCCTTCCCAGCTCTGAAGCGGGAAATAGGCGCACCACAGCCAGAACGACCGGTGCTGGCGCATCATGTGCGGACGGCGAGCCACCCAGCGGACACGCGCCACCATGGCGGCGCGGTGATGCTCCTGAATCTCGCAGCCGCACTCGACGCAGGTGAAGTGCGCCTTCTCCGGCGCGGCCTCATCCAACTGGGCCAGCATATTGGCCCACTCAAGCACCTGATAGGCGTCACAGTGAGGGCAGGGCACCTCGGGATATTCCTGGCTGCCCGACTCCAGGTTCTTCGTGATCCGGCACCCCGGCATCACCAGAGGCGTCGAGACCTTGAAGATCTTGGCGAACTCGAAGCCCCAGGACCGGGTGTCGCCCTGCGTCTCGGGATCGCCGGCCGAGTTCATCTCCCACTTCGCCAGATCGTCCTGCACCTGGCGGGGCATGGATACCTGCGACAGCCCGGCCGGGGAGTTGGCCCCGGCGATCTGGATGGCGCCCTTGCGGTCGATCCGTTCCTTGAACAGGACCGAGTTCGCGCCGTCGCGCGACTTCTCCGGGAACAACTTCCGCGCCGCCGCCAGCCCCCGGATCATCGGGGACAGCTTCATCTTCGACCAGCGCGACCCATTCTCTTCGGTCGGGTGGATGTAGAGGAAATCGCCCGTGTCCAGGATCATCGATCCCAGCGTGAAGATGTTAGCCAGGACCGTTCCGCCGACTTGGGCCGACTTGGACAGGCTGACGATCCGGCAGGGGTCGTCGGGGCCGAATGCGCCCAAGATTGCGTCGAACAGTGGAAACTGCGCCCGGCTGTAGGGACCGGGCAGGGGGCTTTCCCGCTTGGAGAACACGATGTTCTCTTCCGCGAACGCCAAGTAGTCGATGACCGGCGGCGGCTCCAAGGCGTCGCCCATCGCCGTCCAGGCCAGCGCCGCCGTGTTGGCGACATGAATGTTCATCACGCCGCCTCGGCCGAGGCGCTGGCGTCGTCCTCGATCGCCGCCGGCAACTCCGACCCGGCCCGCCGTGCCGCCTGCGCCGCACTGGCGCGAACCTTGCGGAACTCGCCGCGCAGCAGGTGCAGCACGTCGCGCTGCGGAACTTCGAACCGCGCGGCAACGGCCTGGGCGAACTCGGTCAGCGCGCCCTCGAACACGTTGACCATGCCCATGGCGACCTGGTCGTACCCGACGCGGACGTCGATGGTGCGGACATACTCGCCCCGGCTGGCCAGTTCCTTTTTCAGGGCCTCCCGGTTCTTGAACTCGATCTCGCGCAGCTTTTCGCGCTTGATCTGTTCCTCAATCGTATCGACCAGCGGCGCCATCGGAGCCTGTGTTGCCCCGGCGGGTTCGTTAGGGTGCCGCGCGAGCGGCGCTCGCAGCCGGGTCTTCAGACCATTGCCGAACCGCTGACCGACATCGATCCGGGATCGCAGTTGGGCCTGGGCGATGTCGACTCGGACTCTGGCGCGCGGCCCTTGGCCGTCCAGCGCCTCCTCGGTCATCTTGCCTTCCGAGATCCACTGGGACACCCGCCCCGGCGAAACTCCACAAAGCGCCGCGAACTCGCCCTTTGAGACGGTTTCGGCGCCCGCCCCTTGAGCGTCGGTCAAAGCTAAACCTCCGTCCTTTAGGGTGGGCTTGAGTTTTAGGCTTTCGAAAGTGGCCCAGGCTGCTGAATGATTGCGCTCAGCCACACCGCATAGGGGTGCCCCCAGGGAGGACCCGCGACCCCGGCCGTAACCCATTGATCGGGCACGAAAAACCCGCCGAGCCGGAAGGGCTGGCGGGTTGAAGGCGCAACATTGAGCGCATCTGTTTAGTGCCTCAATCCGTGCCCGATTCGCAAGGGGGTTGCGGCCGACGCTCGACGATCAGCACCGGACGGGCCGCATTCAAAGCCACCCTCAGCGCGGCGGCGTTGGATTTGCGAGGGTTGCTCCCCGCCCCGAGGGACCGCAGCGACCGGCCCTCGCCAGCCACGGCCCGCAGCACCCGCAGCGCCCGTTGGGTCGGGTCCGCCTTCAGCACCAAGGCCTCCGCCGTGGTCAAGCGCACCCCGGCATAGGCGCGGAACAGGCCACGGGCCGCCGCCCCATCCGACGACGACGCCTTGATCGACGCTTCGTTAACCCGGCCCAGCTGCGATCCCAGCTGCGATGCGCCGACGATCTCGAACACCAGGCGATAGGCCAGACCGGTCGCGGCCTGATCATCGTCGATGTCCTCCGCCTGCTGCGCAGTCCACAGACCATCGCGTGATCCAAGCCGCAGCGCACCGGCGTCGTTGTACGTGGTCGCGTCCGCGCCGCCCGCCTCGGCACGGGCGTTATCGACGATCTCATCCATCCCGGCGCGCAGTTCACGGTTCACAGCGTCAGCGATGCGGCCCGCATCGATACGATCCTGACGGCCCTCGACCGTGGCGCTGTGCGGCGCCTGGTGACCGCGAACGCAGAGGGCGGCGGCATGGCGCAGGCGGCGGCGTTGGCTGACGTCGCAGCCGATCACGTCGGCGTTCCGATAGAGGTGCAGGGCGAGTGGTTCGCCCTGTTCTCTTTCGATGAAGTTTTCTGGATTGTTTCTCATTTCACCAAATCCAAACCCAAAGGGATCACCACACCGACCCCGCAAATCCCGCTCACAGCAGACGGACGATCGCTCACCCGTTCACGCCGCTCCGCCCGCACACCCGGCTTATGGAAGCCAACTCCGCCGCATCGTCCGTATCGTCCGTCATCGTCCGTTCTCCCCGCCACGACTGGCTTTGCGGGCCGGATGATCGACGGAGGGACAGAGGTTCGAAGGTCCGGCGAGGTCGCGCGCGGTGACCAGACCCGGCCCCTGATCGTCCGTTCGTCCGTCATCGTCCGTCATCGTCGCCCTCCCAATCCGTGTCGGGGGGCAGGAATGCGCCGTCGTCCGGCTCGCTGAAGTCGCCGCCAGATTCGTACCCGCCGGGGCCAGACCCGGCGTCTGCCGCGCGCGCGGGCGAGGCCTCGGCCGAACCGCCCGCCGGGGCGTCCTGCGGCGTGCGCAGGCGCGCGCCCATGCGGGTGATCTTGCCGTCGGTATCCTTGGACCCCAGCCCGATCTGAAGGTCGCTGAGGGTGCCCCCGAACGCCTTCTGGCTCATGGCCTTCTCGTGACCGTTGTCGGTCATCCAGGCCTGGTAATCCTTGAACAGCACGGTCGCGCCGATCCGCGCGCCGTCCTCCCGGATCACCCGATCCTCGAACCACTGGACGAAGGGATTGGCCCCCTTGCGATAGTCCTCCAGGGCTTCCTTCAGGTCGGGCACATCCTTCAGGCCCTCGCCCATCCACAACAGGATGCCTTCGATCAGCCAGTTCAGGATGCCGTCGGCTTCACGCTTCAGCTTCTTGGGCAGGTCGTGGTCGATCTGGTCCTCGGGCACGACCTTCAGCCAGCGCATGATCTTCAGGCGTCGCCAGATGCCGTTGTCGGTGTCGTTGATCGTCGGCTTGCGGTTGCACTCGATCACGACCTTGCCGACGGGTTCGAACTCGAACAGCGACTCGCGCAGTTCGCGCGCCTTGATCTTGCCGCCGCCGGTGAACCGTTTGATCTCGCCGGTGGCCAGCTTGGACCCGCTGGGCGGCTCCCCGGCGCACAGCATGCGGCTGTCGCCGGCCAGGGCGGCGATATCGGGCGAGGCCTCCGACCCGCGCTTCACGCCGGTGTCCAGGAAGGTCTCGACCCCCACGGTCGTGGCGTAGGTGCCCAGCGCATGGGCCGTGGCGTTCACCACGGTCGATTTACCGTCGCCGCCCTTGCCCTGGTACACGATGAAGACCTGCTCGCCGGTCTCCCCGGTGGACATGTAACCGTGCGCCTTCTGAATCCAGTGCCGGTTCTCGACCTTGGGGATGGCGTACTTCAGCACCCCGTCGAACAGCGGGCGCTGGGCGTCCGGGCGATAGGAGGCTTCGCACAGGCGCGTCATCCGGTCGGCCGCGCGGTGCCCCTCGGTCCAGACCACATGCGGCCCGACCACATCATCACCCTTGGCGTTGCGATGCGGACCGTTGCGGAAACGGATGACCCCGTTCTGGACGTTCAGCGCCAGCGGATCGCGATCGAACGCGTCCATATCGACGTCCATGTACGACGCCGCCAGGTTCAGCATATTGCCGATCCGGCTGGCGTTCCCCGCCGACACGCCAAAGTCCCGCACGCTCTGGATCGACTTGGAGGCGTAGTTCTTGGCCTCCATTTCGGCCGCCCGGATCTCCATCTGGGCATGCATCGACCGGGCGACCTTGATGGCGTGCCGCTTGGCCCGCGCCTCGCCTGTCTCCAGGTCCCAGTAGGTGCCGTTGAAGACGATCCAGCCGCGCTTGCGCAGGTACAGGACAGTCGCCTCGCTCAGGTCGATCTCGCCGTCCGGCTGGATGATCCCTCCGGCCATGCGGATGAACCGCAGGGCGTTGCCGTCGTCGTTCAGGTCGAACCGCGACATTTCATCGGTCGAAGGGGCCGCCGGCGCTGGACGTCCCCCGACGTCGTCGAAACCACTCACTGACGCACTCCATTGTCGGCCGCGCCGGAAACGCCCGCTGCGGCCCTCTGCTGTTGATCGTGGAAGCTGACGCCCATGGCCGCCGTCAGCGGCCTAAGCCGCAGAGACGCGCCCTCGGGCAGCGCCAGCCGCTCCCAGGCCTGGACCGTCAGGCTGGTGAAATAGGCGGCGGCATCATCGCCCCTCAGACGCGTCTCGGCCGTGCCGCCGACCACGCCACGGAACCGCAGCGGGGCGGTGATCAGGTCGCGGCGGACGGCGAACCCCACCTCGGTCACGCCTTGGCCCAGGAAGGCGGGCGGAATGCGCCAGGGCGCACGCTCCGGGTCGGATCGCGGCGAAACGGGATCGACCCGGCCGAACCGGTCCATCATCACCCCGCCGCTGAACGCGGTCAGGTTCAGGCAGGCGACGGCGCGCACCGGGCCGCTGCGGGCCATGCTGCTGGCCACCACCCATGCGTCGGCGAAATCCAGACCCACGACGATTGGTCCCGGCCCGTCCAGGGCGGTCAGCGCCAGGGCGCGGCCGTGTAGCGCCTGACCCATGAAGCCGCTCACGCGCGTCTCACTCTGCGTCAGGTCGAACAGCGCTAGGACCTCGATCGGTCCACCGCCGTCCACCATCATCGGGGCCAGCAACATGGGCTTCAGTTCGCCGTCGCGGTCCGGCGCCTCTGGGTGAAACCGCATGCGGCCCAGCGCACCCGGCACGCCGTCAGGGTCCAGAGCGAGACCGCGCATCCACTGGCGCACCACGCCGTTGTCGGCCGAGGTCGCCTCGCGCCAGTAGGCGGCGGCGTCCAAGGCGCGCTGGGCCGCGTGGTGGTCGCGCACGGGCATGTCCGCCCTGCGCTCTTGCGCCCCGCCTGTCCGCCGCGATGGGTCCGCCTTGCGGGGGTACTGCGCACCCCAGGCCATGGCCCGGTCCACCTGACGGATCAGCTGCGCCTCGGTCATGGCGTCCGGCACATGCACCCGACCGGCGTTTTCCAGCGCCGCGCGGCCATAGGCGTCCTCGATCTCGCCGCCGGCCACCAGGGCACCGATCCCGACCAACTCGCGGAACAGCACCGTGTCCCGTGTCCCGACGCGCGCGGAGGCGATGGCGGCGCAGACACGGTCCAGGATGATCTCCCCGAACCGCGACGCACGACCGGCCGCCGGCGCACGGGGCGTCATCGGTTTCACGGGCGCGGGCGGCGCGGGCTTGACCAGCAGGATCAGCCAATCGGGCGCAACCGTGAACGGCAGGTCCTCGGGCGACCGCCCATCGGCCCAGCGATAGACATGGCCGGGCGCGACGCCCTTCTTCGGATCGCCAGGGTGAACACTGGGCGGCGCCAGGATATATCCGTCCTGCCCGCGCACATCGACTGGCGCACCGTCTAGGCCCGAACGGTTGCGGATGATCGGTTCCGACGACGACTTGGGGCACCAGGCGAAGCACCGATGCTCGCCCCGCGCCGTCAGCGACGTCGGCGTGACCGGCAGCGGTCCGTGTTCGGCCTCTTTCGCCGCCAGCCACGCCACGGCGTCCGGCCCGTCCAAGTCCAGCACCCAAAAGCCCGCCGGGGCTCCGGTGGCGATCGCCACGTTCGACTGCGCACCGGCCGTCACCGGCCGCAACAGTTCAGCGTCGGACGGCGACCGCCCGCCCTTACGCGCATCCTCCCGCAGCGCCTCGATCGGCTTCAACGGCAGCTGCGCCGTCCCGGCCCAGCGCGAGGCGGTCAGCACGGGATCGTGCGACGCCATATGCAGGCCGACGGTGCGGCCATAGGGCGCTTTGGACTTCGCCCGCAGCGGGAACACCGCGATCTTCGCCTTGGCATAGGCCAGGGCGGCGGCGGTCAGGGAGAGGCCGCGCACGGTCATGGTTGACCTGCTGGCGGCGCAATGCCCGGCCGCATGGAGGTATCGTGATCACTCAGCGCAGCGTGCCAGTTGGCCAAGGCTGCGGCCGTGCTGATGGTGTGATGCAGGGCTTTGTGGCGGTCGCCGGCTAGGGCCGCGAAAGCTGCTTTCTGCGCGAGATACCCAATCAGCCAGAACCAGTCCAAGGCCGATTTTCCGGCGTCATGGTCCGATGCGAACCGGGCGCGTTGGTGCTGGGCTTCAGTAACGACACCGCGCGCGAAGTCCTCGATCTCGGGCGTGTTTAGGCGAGCCTTCAGCGCCGCGTTCTCTTCCAGAAGGCATGCGCGGCATCGGCAATCAGGCGGACGGCAGATCATGGCCGACGCCCCCCGAATGGAACGACAACGTCCTGCCCGGCCGCATCATCCTCGGCCGCTTCCACGTCCGGCAGATCGGCCGCTAGGGGGAGAGGCCAAGGCATGACCGTCAGCGCGGGGTCCTTAGCTCCCAGCGACCACAGGCGCGGAGTGCCGAGATCCGGGTGGGGATGGACGCTGGTCAAGATGCGGGCAAACACCGCCTCCCGGCCCATGTCCGACCCGAGGCGGGGACCGATGACGATCTGCCGCTTGATGTTCTCGCACACGGTTTTCATCAAAGCGGGCGAGGCGGAAGAGAAGGCTTCAGCCAGCCGCGCGAGAGCAAGGGCAGGCAGGCCGAACGGCGAGAGATAGCGCGCCAAGATGCGCTCGCGCTCTTCCTGCCCCGGCAGATCGACCGTGATGTGCATGTCGAACCGACGCCAGATCGCCTGGTCGATCCAGTCGGCATGGTTGGTCGCCGCGATCAGGAAACCTTCGTACTGCTCCAGACGCTGCAACAGGGTGCCGACGTACTCATTGCGGTCGTTGTCGGCCGCCTGGCCTGCCTTGCGGCGGTCGCTGGCCAAGGTGTCGAACTCGTCCATGAACAGGACGATGGGCGAACCATCGAACTGCGCCCGCGCCGCTTCGAACAGTGCGCCGATCGTCTGGCTGGTCTCGCCCATGTATTTGCCGATCATGCGATCCGGCCGGACCGCCAGCATGGGCAGGCCCAGCCGCGCGGCCATGTGGTGCGCCAGCGTCGTCTTGCCGGTTCCTGGCGGCCCTTCGAACATGGCCCGGCGGCGCGGCTTGATGCCGACCGCCAGCAGTTCCTTGTCCGCCCAGATCTCGGTCAGCCATTCCAGCAGCGCTGCGCGTACAGGCGGCGGCAGGATCGGCTCATCCGCCTGGTCAGGCATGAACAGGTCGCCGAACTCGCTTAGGTCTCTCTTCGAATGACGCGACATGATCAGGCTTGGCCCGTTCCCGGACCCATGCCGTCAGACCCGCTCTCCAGCCGCCAGCCCAGGTCCCAGCGCGGGCGCCGGTCGTCGCCGAAGGGGAAAGGATTGCGGATGACGGGCTCGTTTGCGCGGAACGCCTCACGGCCCAAGGCTTCGGCGCCGTCGCCATCGACATCGGGCGCCTCGGCCGGTTTCGCCGTCGGCCGCGTGGGTCGCCCCGGAGCGGGCGCTTGTCCGCCCGTCGCGGCTGGCCAAGGTGTCGAAAGATCGCGCGTCTCGACGTGCCCATCCTTGTCACGCGTCAGCTTCACGCCCTTGCCGCCGGCCTCGACGATGATCGACCCGTTGCTGGGGACCAGGGATTTCAGCGCTTCGGCGACTTCTTCCCGCGACGTCACGTCCACGGCCATCTGATTGACGTGCCGGAACAACGGCAACTCGGCCTCGTCCCCCAGCGCATGCAGATAGGTGGCGATGATCGCTTCGGACTCCTGCCGATCATGCGGTTTCATCGCCCGCACCTTGATGACGTGGCGGATGGCCTTGGGCACGTATCCACGATGCTTGGCCTCAGCCAGGATCGCGGCGATGTCGTCGGTCATGGTCTGTTTGGCGGCGATCACCGACTCCACGCGCTCGACGATGGACATCAGCTCCTTGCCAGCGGCGGTGTTGCGTCCGGTCATGGCCGGGTTCCTTTCAGGTCAGAGGAGGGGGCAGGAAGACGCAGCGCGGCGCCGAAGCGGGCGGCGTCGTCGGGCCGGGTCAGACGCGCTTGCGTTCCCGGCGGAATGTCGAAGATGACCGCCCGGCGGCGCCCCAACACGACCGGCCGGCGCGGCCCGACGCCGGGCTTGCACCAGATGAACCAGGCATAGTCGGTGGCGGTCGTCCGTGTCGGGTCCCAGAAGCCCCGGTGCATCGGCAGGCGTTCGCTGAACGGCGCGAACACCGTCAGCTGCATCCCGTCGGGACCCTCGCCATGCAGCAGGCGATGCCGCGCTTGGCCTGACAGGCAGACCAGCCGCAACAGCATGGCCACGCCCCGGCGCGCCCGCGCCCAGGCCTGCTGGATGAACACCTCGACGTCGTCGAACGGCGGGTTGCTGATGATCCAGTCGGCGACGAACGGATCGGGATTGCCCGCCGTGAAATCGTGCGCGACCCAACCCCGTGCGGCGTACAGCGCGGGGTCATAGATGCAGATGTCGGACCCGTGGACGACGGGGAAATAATCGTCCAGGCCGTGCGCCATCATGCCGACGCCGACCGCGCATTCCCAAGCGCTGCGCGCGCGTGGGTCGATTTGCCGGATAATCTCGCCGCCCGCGCGGGATCCCCACGGACGGGTCGGGAAGAAATCGACGTCGTCGCCCGCTTCGGTCTCGCGCGTGTTCATCACAGCACGGGCGTTGGACGGCAGCATGTGTGAGGCGTTGCCGCGCGTCATCACGCCCCCCCCCGATGCCGGGTGAGGTGCGAGCGCCGCTCGCAAAATATCGTGCGTCACGCCGCCCGCTCCGCACGGGCGAGCGCTTCCGCCTCGCCATAGTCCACGTCCGCGTAAACCGTGGCGGCCCCGTCATGCATGAACTGAGACGACAGGCGGCCAGGTTTGCGCGGGATGCCGGCCATGGTGGAACGCGACCAGGACCAGTCGTCCTCGCTCAACCCGACCAGGAAATCAGCCTGCGCCTCCCTCATCCGAAGATGTCCTTGCGCGGCTCCACCGATCGCACGTCCGAGACGGGCATGGTCTGGAACAGGGGACGACAGGCTTCGACCAGACGCGGGATGTCCCGCGCGGCGTCGCGCCGCTGATCCGGCGATTGGGTGGCGAAGGCCTTGCCCAGTCGGACCAGCGTGATCAGATCCGCGCCATTGTCGGTCTGGCCGGCGGGCAATGGTTGTTTGCCCGCCTTGTGCGCGGCGCGGGCGAATGACGCGCCATGCCCTTCCGGATCACGGGCGGCCTTGTCGGCGTGACGCAGGAAACGCAGCCATCCGCCGACCTGGTCAGGCGTCAGGGCGCAATGACGACGCGGACCGCGCGGGGCGGCGAAGAGGGCCGTCATTGCGCGCCTTCGCGAACTTGCGCAGGCGCATAGAAATCCGCCGCGCTGATCTTTCCATCCGTGACCCGGAGGATGCGGTCCATGGAGGTGCGGTCAGGCGTGCGTCGCGAAGGGTCGTCGAAAGGCCGACACCACAGCCGCACGGCCTCTCCGGTGCATTCGAAGAGTTCGCCGGCCTCGGACCACGTATAGCCGCGATCCCAAACCCAAAGGGCTAGGGCTGGACGAGGACGGGGGGATCGGAGGGTTTGCGAATCACTCATGGCCTCCCGAGGTTGCCAACAGCCTATTGGTGTTGGCAACAGTTTGTTGTAGTGGTCCACATATGGTGTTGTCGCTCGCAACAACAGCGCGGCCAAGGCCCAATGTGGTCATGGCCAACAAACGCGCTAACACAACTTCCGAGAGCGACCGTCTTTACGGTCGTGGGCTTGCCGTACTGCGTCAACGGCAGGGCCTCAGCCAACAGAAGGCCGCCGAAGCCTACGGCGTCACCACCCAGGCGTGGCAGAACTACGAGGCGGGCGCACGCAAGTCAGTGTTCACCGTTGCTGGGCTCGACGCCTTGGCGGCGGCCGTCAGCTGCTCTCGGGACGACATCGAGCGTGTGAAGGCTCTACTGGAAGAGGGTGTCTCGGAATCCTGGCTGGCGGACGGCACGCAGCCCCTGCCGACCGCCGGTCAATCCGGGAAGGTCGTGGTCTTCAGCCGCCGTCCCGATCCAGAACCCGTTGCTTCCAACGATCTGGCCCCGGTCTATGGAGCGGTCTTCGCCGGGCGGCCGGACGCGATCGCCTTCACGCCCGACCAGCCCGAGGATTGGAAAGAGCTTCACCCGAACCAGCGCGGCTATCGGGACCCCTTCTACCTCCAGGTCCACGGCGACAGCGTTTCGCCGCGATTCGAGCACGGCGAGCTGGCTCCGGCCGTCCGTGGCGTTTGGCCTAACCGAGGCCAGATGTGCATCATCGAGACGCACGAAGGCGCGATGCTGCTGAAGTATTACGAACGCCGCGACTCGGAGGCGATCTGGGTCCGCGAGTTGCAGCCTGAGCCACGCGAGTTCGCCATTCACCTGGCCGAGATCCGCGCCGTGCATGCCGTCGTCGGCGGCGCGGTCTCCTAACGCCCCAAGGTTAAGCTGTAGCGGCTGTTAGGCCTGGTCAGCGCTGGGTCAGTCTGCGCCGGAAATAGCCGTAGTGAACGGTCCCGGCCATGCCGCCGTTGATCAGTTCCCAGCCGGCCGCCGCCATCGTGTTAGCGGCCTTGTTGAAGTTGCCGATCCCCAGATGGGCTTGGGCCTCATATTCGAACTCTTGGACGTAGGGCTGGCCTGCCCCGTCAAGCGCTGGCTC
Organism: Brevundimonas phoenicis; assembly: GCF_047237745.1. Classification (NCBI taxonomy): domain Bacteria; kingdom Pseudomonadati; phylum Pseudomonadota; class Alphaproteobacteria; order Caulobacterales; family Caulobacteraceae; genus Brevundimonas; species Brevundimonas phoenicis. The sequence continues at coordinate 2,812,418 of NZ_JBDFLN010000001.1, read as the reverse complement.
GGCCTGTTTCTCTGGCTTGTTTCCGAACATAAACTCTCCTGTCGATTGTGTGCGCCAGACGCTACTCGTCGAGCGCCATAGGTGAAAACCAACGATCCGTAGTTGCTACGGTGTTGACAAAACCAACAAGTCATAGCTTTCTGCAACGGCCTCATCGCTGAGGACGCAGGAGCAAACGATGTTGTTTCACCCCGCTACGCTAGAATCGGTCGACTCGAACAGACCGTCCTCGGCCTCGATCCTTCCCTTCCGCCGCGCAGCACGCCCGGAAGACGCTGACGCCATCGCCAGCGTCCTTCTGGCGATGGAAGGCGCCCCCGCTGCGCCGATCATCCTGGCGGCCAGGGGTTTGGACGGCGTCCACTATGTCGGCGTCTCCGTCGCGGCCCAGGCCCATCGCCTGACGCCGTCCGAAGCGTGCCTGACGGCCGACTGCCTGATGTGCGACCCGTCGGTCCTGGGCTTCGCCGACATCGCCCAGCGGCTTCGCGAAGCCGCCTATGCCGCCAGCCGCGCCTACCTGCGGAGCGGACGCGGATGACCGGCCCGATCGCCCATGCGAGCGCCGCTCGTCCGATTCCGGCGACCCTGCCGGACACCCTGTTCGAGATCGCTTACCGCCAGCCGACGCCTATCCCGGCGGACTTCCCCCTGCGCCAGACCATGGCTGGTTACACCGAGACTCAGGCCGTCGCCGTCATGGTCGAGACCTTGGGGATCAAGCCGGGCCTTCTGACCGCCCTGGAAGAGCCCGACGCCCGCCGCTGCTGGATCGCCCTGGCCCCCAGCGGCCGCCGGCTCGCCCGCTTTGCCGGTCTCGACGCCGCCGCCGTCAACCTCGCCCTCGCCAGCCTGGATGCGGGCGGCTTCCAAAGGATCGCCGCATGACGGTTTACGTCCCTGAACTCGAAATCCCCACGCGCGACCTGAAGGTCCGGCTGCTGCGGGCGCATGCCCGTGTCCACCAGACCTGGGCGGCCGTCCTGCGCGATGGCGACAACCCCCGGAACACTCCGCAAGGTGAACAGGACATCGCCCGCGCCGAGTTGGAGGAGGTCGAGGCCGAAATCCTTCTCGCCCAGGCGGCCGCTTTGGAAGGCGGCGCCGCATGAGCGCCCCCCTGACCCTCGCGCACGGCCTCAGCAACGCCGCCCTGAACGGTGAAGATCTGCTGCGCGCCCTGGCGGCTCGCCCGACGGGTTCACCGTTCGCTAGCCAGACCGAGATCGCCAAGGCGACGGGCAGGGCGCCCAAGAACATCGGCCGCGACCTGTCGCAGCTGGAGGCGGCGAAACTGATCCAGGCGCCCGGTGCGGATTATGGCGAATGGTCGTCTGCCGCCCTGACGGATGCGGGATGGGACGCCCTGTCGGCGCTGGACCGCGCCGCCGGCGTCTCGGACGGCGGAGGGCTGATCTTTTCGTCGCCCAGCCTGCTGGACGACAACCCGCTGAACCCGCGCAAGACCTATGACCCCAACTCGCTGGAGACGCTGGCCGACACGATCGAGGCGGACGGCCAGATCATCGAACCCCTGTCGGTCTCGCCGGTCCGCGCAAACGGCCGGCGGGTCGTCTGGGCCGGGCACAGACGCAAGCGCGCCGCCCTGATCGTCGAGGCGCGGTTCGCCTCGCGCGGAGAGGGTTTGCCGCCCGGCCTGGTCAATGGCGTGCCCTGCGTCGAACGCGACGCCACCCCGGCCGAAAGCCTTTTCATCGCCGTGGTTGAGAACGGCGCGCGCGAGAACCTTCCCCCTTGGGAAGACGCTCAGGCCCTGGCCGCCTTGGCGGCCGAGACCGGATGGTCGGGCCGCGAACTGGCCCGCCGCACCGGCCGTGCGCCCAAGCTGGATCAGGGCGACGAAGAAGGCGTCCGCGACGTCCAGGAAAAGATCAAGGTCGTGAAGACCGCGCCCGCCGAACTGGTCGAGGCTCACGAAGCGGGCGCGATCACCTGGGAGCAGCTGCGCGGCGCCATGCGCAACGGCGGCCTGCCGACCCCAGCGCGGTCTGGCCCGCAAGCCGAGGACGTCTTTCCGCCTTCGGCCGGTGAACTGCGACAGGACGACATTCGCACGCCAGATGACCAATGCGCCGGCCACGCGCCTGCGTCCGAACCGATGATCGATCTGGACGCTGTACAGCGGCTGACCTTGCTGGAGATCCTGCATGCGGTGCGGCACGCCCCCGACCGGCTGGTGGTCGGCGACGAAGGCGAAGGCGTCGCCTATGCCCCGACCGGCAAGTACTGGCTCGATCTGGTCGCCTCGACCCTCCAGACGCTGCGACTGATCGATTTCAAGCACCATGGCCGACCCTATGTCCGGGCCACCCCTGCGGGCCACCGCTGGCTGGAGGACGCTTATGGTCCCGACATCCACAGCGCCGACCCGGAGACGGCCTTCCACGCCATGGTCAAGGCGCTAGCCAGAACCTACGCCGTCTTCAACGACGCCGCCTGGGCTCTGGCCCAGGCGCATGCCGTGTTCAATGAGAACCCGACCGAGCGGGCGGCCTATTCCACGGACTGGCTGAACCTTCCGGCCCAGGCCGATCCGGCCGCGTTGCCGACCCACGCCGCCACGACGGACGATGCCGCTCAGGTTGACGTCGAAGACGCCGTCGCCGCCCAGCTGCTGAACGACGCGCGCGCCCTGGTCGATCTCGACGACCCCGGCTCGACCTCGGTGCGCAACATCCTGGCGCGTGCGGGCCTGTGCGGCCCGTTCACGGCCTCGGACGGCGACCCCGGCGTGGTCCTGGACGGCGACGGCGCCACCACCCTGGTCACCGACGTGGACAACCAGCTGACCGACGACGTGGCCAAGGCCCGCGCCCTGGTCATGGCCGCCGCCCTCAACCGCTTCTGCGCCATCGACCCCAAGGAGGTCCTGTGATGCCGACGTCATCCCCCGACGATTACGTAAACGCCGTCCGGTTGGTGCAGACCGAGCGCAAGCCGTCGCCCAGCTTCCTCCAGCGCCGCATGGGCCTCGGTTACGCCGAAGCCTCCGCCCTGATCGAACGGATGGAGCGGGCCGGGGTCGTCGGCCACCGCGCCCGCAACGGCACGCGCGAGATCCTGACGCCGCCCGCACCGCCGGCCGACGGCTCTCAGGCCCCGCCGCGACCCCGCACGCCAGAGGATGGCCGCGCCATCCAAACCCCCGAGGACGGCCGTCCCGTCCACACCCGCTGAAGGATCACTCCCATGCTGCAAGCCGCCACCGTTACGCCCATTAAGCCCAGCCCTTCTGACCGCGCCGCATTCGAAGAGGCCTATGACGCGCTCGACGTCATGGTGGACCTCGAAACTCTCGGTCAGGGACCGGGCTGCGCGATCCTTTCGATCGGCGCGACCGCATTCAATCTGAAGAGCGGCTTCATCGGCTCGGACTTCTATCGTGTCGTCTCGACGCCGTCCTGCCGGGCGCTTGGCCTGCGAGAGGATATCAGCACCGTCGAATGGTGGGGCAAGCAATCGCTCGAAGCTCAGCAGGTTCTGTCCGACGCCGAAGCCTCGCCTCACTCCGTTTTGGACGCCCTTGAGGCCTTCGCCGACTATCTTGAAAAACACGGCGGACCGCGCGCAGTCCGCGTCTGGGGCAATGGCGCAGACTTCGACAATGCGATCCTTGCCAGCCTGTACCAGCGCCTTGGCAAGCCGCAGCCATGGGGCTTCTGGAACAGCCGGTGCTTCCGCACCCTCAAGAACCTGCGCCGCGTCCCCGAGCCGGTCCGAGCTGGAGTTCACCACAACGCACTCGACGATGCCCGCCACCAGGCTGCGCACGCCATCCTGATCCACGAAGCGCTTAGGGCGGGCGTGTCGTGAACCGCCCCTGGTTCGAAGCCGCCCCCGCCCTCGCGGCCGCTGGCGTCCCCGACGACCGCATCCCTGTCACCCCCATGAAGGCCAACCTGATGTCTGCCGACTACGCCCTGTTGCCCCGCATCGACACGGTCGCCAAGCCCCGCGTCTTCCCCGACCTCGCCGCGCTCGCCGCCTCGATCGAGCGCCAGCGCCAGGGGCAAGGCCTGATCCTGGAAGAGGTCCAGGACCTCCAGCCGCTCGGCTCTCCAGACCAGGTCCGCGCCGTCAAGGTCTGGACCACGGACTTCGACGGGCGCCAGGACCGCATGATCGGCTTCGCCTACCTCAAGGGGGCGGGACGCGAACTGCTGGAATGGGCGCTGCGCCTCGCGCGCCGGCCGGCCGCCGCCTGATGACCCTTCTCCGTCTGCATCGGCTGGTTCTCTGGCTGATCGGCCGGAAACGCCTGCTCTGACCACCCACCAACCGAAAGCCTGCCCCTCATGACCCTCGACCTGTCCACTGCCATCGACCCGACCGACCTGGCGATCGGCGCACGCATCCGCAGCCGCCGCGAGGCCCAGCGGATCACGCAGGCCCAGCTGGCCGCTGGCTCCGCCGTCACCTTCCAGCAGATCCAGAAGTACGAACGCGGCGTCAACCGCGTCTCGGCCGCCCGCCTGCTCCAGATCGCGGCCGTGCTGAAGACGACCGGCGCGGACCTGCTGGGCGAACTGGAGACCGACGCCGACGACTTGGCGCTGGCCACCCCCGGCGCTATGGCGCTGCTGGCCGCCTTCCGCCGGATCGAGAGCGGCGAGACCCGCGATGCGGTGCTGACCATCGTTCAGTCGCTGGCCGCCGCCGATGCGCCCGCGCTGGGCCGCATCCCGTTCGACAACGCCGCCCGCAACGGCCAGCGCATGGTCGCCAACTGATGCGCGCGCCCGATCACATGCGCCTAGAGAACCAGACCCGCGACGCCGCCAAGCGGCTGACCCGCACCGCCGCTCTCCCGTCCCTGACGGCGGTTCTGAACGCCCAGGAAGGCCTGGGCGTCGGCGTGGCCTGGGCGGCCGAGGATATGACTCTCGGCGAGATCGAGTTCGTCGCCTACATCCTGCTCAAACAGCTGTCCGAGAATCGGGCCGAGGGCGCGCAAAACGGCTGCGAAGACTGCGCCGCCGCGAAAGGCCGCATCGATCTCGCGGTCGCCGCCCTGCTGCCCGGCTTCCTGCCGGGCATGCCCACGACGGGGCGCTGCTGATGCCCAAGGTCGCGACTATCAACTACGGCTTCGGCATCGCCCGGCTCTGGGGAGACTTTACGGCAGAGACCGTCGAACGGGTCTTCTACAAACACGCCAACCAGTGCTTTGGCATTCGAAAATCCATCAGCTGCTGCACCGTCACCTCGATCAAGGATGACGAGTTCCCCAAAGTGTTCGGCGTCAAGCCTGACCGCATCGCCGTCGTGCTGATGCACAGCGGCGACACGATCGTCTGGGGTCGCAGCGGCAAGAAGATCAAATCGGAGTTCGATTGATGGTCGCCTATTCGTTCAAAGGCCGGTTCGAACCCCGCATCCAGGCGCGCACGAAGCAACAGACGATCCGCGCCGTCGGCAGGAAGCGCCACACGCGGCCGGGCGAGCGCATGACTCTGACGACGGGCGACCGCTTCCATCCGCGTCTGATCGGCGAGGTGGTCTGCCAGTCGGTCGTTCCGATCCAGATGGACCTCGCCGTCGGGTCGGTCATGCTGGACACGGCCTTCGCACATCCGCCGCGCCTGATCACGGCCGTTGCCGATCTCGACGCCTTCGCCGTCCTGGACGGCTTCGACGACTGGGCCGACCTGGTCGCGTTCTGGAAACAGACGCATCCGAGCGCGCATCACAGCTTCGCTGGCCTGTGCATCAGCTGGGGCCAAACCTTCAAGGTGGCATCATGACGGCGCTCGCCATGCTTGCCGAAAACCAGCTGCTTGTCGGCCTGGTCGGTGCGACGGCGACCGGCGCTGCGCTCTTCGCCCTGCGCCAGGTCCCTATCAAGATCGGCGTCGCCCTTCGCGAGGCCTTCAGCACCACGCTCACGATCGACAGCGACGACTCTTCATACGCGCACGTCAGCGTCTGGCTGGCCCAACAGGACGCGGCCCGCAAAGCCCGACGCCTGATGATGGCCGAGGCCTATGACTATGAAGAGGGGCGTTGGTCGCTCCAGATCACGCTGGGCGCGGGATGGCACCTCGTCATGGTCGAGGGCCGCCCCTTGCTGGTCCATCGCCACGTCCAGGAAGCGGACAGCCTAGGCAAGGCGCTGGGCGGCGGAAGGCAGCAGCGGCTGACCCTGATCACGCTGGGCCGAAACCAATCCGCCCTGCGCGCCGTCGTGGCGGACGCAGAGCGGCGCTATCAGGGCTTTGGCATGGTCTCGGTGATGTTCTGGGCGGGCGGCTGCTACGAAGTCGCTGACCGCCGCCCCGTGCGCGATCTGGACACCATCTTCATTCCGGCTGCGCAAAAGCGCCGGCTGGTGGATGACCTCACGACCTTCGTGGCCTCGCGCGAACTTTATCGGCGGCGCGGCGTGCCGTGGCGGCGCGGCATCTTTCTGGAGGGGCCTCCCGGCACCGGCAAGACCAGCCTGATCCAGGCGCTCGCGGGCCTGATCGGCCGGTCGGTCTATGTCGTCAACCTCAGCAGCCTGAGCGGCGACAACGACCTGGTCCGCGCCGTCAACCAGGTGGGTTGGGACGGCGTGTTGGTGATCGAGGACATAGACGCGGTCAAGGCCAGCCAGGACCGCGTGACGCCCAACAACGCGGTCGCGGCCGCGCCGGGCGGACCGGTGGCGGAGCCGCGCGGCGTGACCCTTTCGGGCCTGCTGAACGCCATCGACGGCCTGACGGCGCGTGAGGGACGCATACTGTTCATTACGTCGAACCATCCCGACAAGCTGGACCCGGCCCTGATCCGGCCGGGCCGGGTGGACCGCCGCGAACACATCGCCAAACTCACCAGAGGCGACGCCTGGGCGATGTTCCTGGCCTATCGGCCCGAGGGGACGGAAGGCGAGTTCGATCGCCTGTGCGGCCTCGATCTGCCGATTTCCGCCGCCGACATGCAGGGCCGGCTGCTCTCGGCGCCGACCGTCGAGATCCGCGAGGTCGCAGCGTGACCCGGCAGGATCGAACGACCACGCGCGGCGCCTACGACCGCATGGTCAAGGCCTGGTCCCCACCCAAGGCAAAACGCGCCTGCGCCCGCGACCCCAAGGCCGGACCGGGGTCGTGCGGCCATTGGTGGGAGGGATGTCCCAAGGCGGAAGAGCGCGGGTGTTTCCTCGCGCACATGAAGGCCTGGGCCGCTGGTCCACGTCGGGGCTCTGCGTCATGAGCAAGATCGAATGGACCGAACGGTCCTGGAACCCGATCATCGGTTGCGCCATCGTCTCGCCGGGCTGCACCAACTGCTACGCCATGCGGATGGCGCATCGTCTCGGTCAGAACCCGATGACGCCTAACTATGCGGGCCTGACCCGCGTCGTGAACGACAAGCCGGTCTGGACGGGCGAGATCCGCCTCGCGGGTCATGACGCCATCACGGCGCCGATGAAGCGCAAGACGCCGACCACCTGGTTCGTCAACTCCATGTCGGACCTGTTCGCGGAGGGGGTGAAGGCCGATTGGCTGGACCAGATCTTCGCCGTCATGGCCATGTCGCCCGCGCACACCTATCAGGTCCTGACGAAGCGCCCGGAGAGGATGCAGGCCTATCTGACCGACCGGGATATGCCGCGCCGGGTCTGGCAACACGCCTTCCGCCTGGTGTCGGCCGATATGGGTCACGACGGCGTGTCGCGCTGGGAAGATGGATTGGACAAGGCCTTCCCCCTGCCCAACGTGTGGCTGGGCGTTTCGGCCGAGGACCAGCGCCGCGCGGATGAACGCATTCCGATCCTGCTGGACACCCCCGCGGCCATTCGCTGGGTTAGCGCCGAACCCCTGCTCGGCCCCCTTGATCTGAAGGCCTGGCTTTGGACCACGGTCGTGAAGCCCGCGACCTGCGGCCCGACCGTCATAACAGGCACGTGGAGCGCCCTTCGCCCGTCGCTCGACTGGGTCGTGCTGGGCGGCGAGAGCGGACCCAATGCCCGGCCTATGCACCCTGAATGGGCACGACAACCCCGCGATCAGTGCGCCGCCGCCCGCGTGCCCTTCTTCTTCAAACAGTGGGGCGAATGGGAGCCGCGCGAAACGTGGGAGCCTGGGTCGCGCCGCCAGCGCGCGATCATGCTCGACGGCACACCCGTGCCGGACGATATCGCGCCCCAGGACGTCGGCGGGCATCGCTTCGTCCGCACTGGCAAGAAGGCCGCTGGACGCCTGCTGGACGGCGTTCAGCACGACGGTATGCCGGGATGACCAGCCGTGTCGCCTTCACCGCAGCGGACATCAAACGCGCCATGGGCGTGATGGAGAAGTGCGGCCATCAGGTCGCCGCCGTTGACTTCCCGAAGGAAGGCGGCTTTCGCTTGGTGTTGGGCGACCGGATGGAGGCCGCCGCAGCAAAGGCGACCGGGCGGAACGAGTGGGATGACGTTCTGCCCCAATGAACGGCATGGCGACCATCGAACTGGCCTATGTCCAGCGGTTCAAGGACCGCCATGGGCGGATACGCCACTATTACCGGCGCAAGGGGTACGCCACCGTCGGCCTGCCCGGCGATCCGGGCTCGGTCGAGTTCATGGCCGCCTATGCCCAGGCACACGGCCGCGCGCCAAAGGCCGACCCTGCGACCAAGGTCCAGCCGCGCTCGATCAACCACCTGATGGTCGAATACTATCGCTCGGCCGACTTCCTGGACCTGGAGCCGGCGACCCAGAAAACCTACCGTCAGATCCTGGACCGTTTCCGGGCCGGAGTATGGGGCGGCCGGTCTGCCGTCTCGATCGAGCCGCAGCACCTGAACGGCATTTTCCACCAGATGGCCGACAAGCCCGGCGCCCAGCGCAATCTGCGCAAGCGGCTGATGAAGGCCTTCGCCGTCGCCGTCGATCTGGGCTGGCGCAAAGACAACCCGGTCCGCGAGACCAAGTCCAGGAAGCGCAAGTCCAAGGGCTTCATCCCGTGGTCCGAGGCCGAGATCGCCACGTTCGAGGCCAAGTGGGGAGAGGGGACGCGCGAACGCCTGGCGCTCTGTCTGCTGCTTTACACCGGCGTGCGCCGATCCGACGTCGTCGGCATGGGCCAGCAGCACGTCAAGAACGGCCGGATCGCCGTGACCCAGGACAAGACGGACGTGCCGATCTGGATTCCTGTCCACCCGCGCCTGAAGGCCGAGATCGCCCGCCACGGCGCCGGGATGACCTTCATCCTGACCCAGTACGGCAAACCCTTCTCGCCAGCCGGCTTCACCAGCTGGTTCGTGGAGCGAGCGGTGCTCGCAGGCGTGCACGGCCGCACGCCTCACGGACTGCGCAAGGCGGCAGGCCGTCGGCTGGCCGAAGCGGGCGCGACAACCAAGGAAATCGCCGCCGTTCTAGGCCACACCAGCCTGGACGAGGTCGAAACCTATACGCGCTCGGCCGACCAGGCGAAGCTGGCCGACACGGCCATCGCCAAGCTCAAGAAGGCCGAAAAGAGAACACCCCGTGTCAAACCCTGAGTGTCAAACCTTCTAAACCCCTTGTTTTCATTGCAGAAAACATAGGGGGTGGTAGGCCCGGAGGGACTCGAACCCCCAACCAGACCGTTATGAGCGGTCGGCTCTAACCATTGAGCTACGGGCCCCCGAAGCACAGCAGGCAGTGCCTAGCAGGCGGCGCGTCGGCTGCAAAGCCGCCTCGGACCTGTCGCGCTTTTCACGCCGATGAACGGAACCTGCACAGGGGGCTTTTGCGTTCGTTCAGCTTGAAACGGTCAAGTTAGGCCGTGGCTGGCGAACACGTCCGCCCAAACGAATTCGACGGAGACCTCGTAATGACCCGCACCGCACGCGCCCTGATGCTGGGCACGGCCCTGATGACCTTGGCGGCGCCGGCCGTCGCGTCCGCCCAATCTCAGCCCGGCGGCTCTTCCCCGATGCAGGTGCACGCCATGGCTCAACAACCCGCCCTGAACCTGTCGGCCTATGGGGAGGTCAAGGTCGCGCCGGATCAGGCGACGATCAACTTCGGCGTGGTGACCGAGGCCCCGACGGCCCAGGAGGCCATGGCCCAGAACGCCCAGCAGATGACCCGCGTGGTCGCCGCCCTGCGTCGCGCCGGGATCGCCGAGCGCGACATCCAGACCTCGGGCCTGAACCTGTCGGCGCAATACGACTATCAGCAGAACGAGCCGCCCAAGCTGCGCGGCTATCAGGCTTCGAACCGCGTCACGGTGACGATCAACGACCTGAGCAAGGTCGGGACGACCGCCGACGCCGTGGTCACGGCGGGCGTCAATCAGATCGACGGCATCGGCTTCGGTCTGAAGGATCCGAAGGCGGCCGAGGATCAGGCGCGGGTGCTGGCCGTGCGCGCCCTGCAGGACAAGGCGCGTCTGTACGCCCAGACCCTGGGCGTCGACCTGGGGCCGGTGCGCTCCCTGACCGAGGGCGGCGGCTATGCGCCCGAGGTGCGCCCGCAGGCCATGTACGCCCGCGTCGCCATGGACGCCGGCGGCGCCTCGACCCCGGTCTCGGCCGGCGAGCTGACGGTCCGCATCGACATCAGCGGAACCTACGACATCGGCCGCTGATCGCGACCTTGCGATGAATGAGAAGGGCTCGCCGGCGACGGCGGGCCCTTTTTGATGGGTTTATTACCGTCCGTTCATTTGACGCGCCGGGCGCGGCCTCTATCCTCACGCTTGGCCGCCTCTGGCCGCGATCCTGGACGTCCGCCTTTCCATGAAGCAGTTCTTCCTCACCATGCTGGGCGTTTTCGCCGGGCTTGTGGCCTTCTTCGTCGTTTTGCCTGTGGTGGCGCTGATCTTCTTCGCCATGGCGGCCGGCGCGTCCAAGCCTTCGACGCCCGCGCACACGGTGCTGGAACTGGACCTGCGCAGCGGCCTGACCGACCAGACGCCGACCAACCCCTTCGCGGCCTTCAGCGGCCCCAGCCTGTCGGTGGTTCAGGTCGTGGACGTGCTGGCTCAGGCGGCGGCCGACGACAACGTCAAGGTGCTGCTGCTGCGCGCGCCCGAAGCGGGCATGACGCCCGCCTCGGCCGATGAAGTGCGTCAGGCGATCGCCCGCTTCCGAGCCTCGGGCAAGACGGTGATCGCGCACAGCCAGGGCTTCATGCCTGTGGGCGCCGTGATGTCCAGCTATATGGTCGCCTCCAGCGCCGATCAGCTGTGGCTGCAGAACACCGCCGGCTTCCAGGCCGTGGGTCTGGCGGCGGACAGCGTCTTCCTGGGCCGCGCCTTCGAGAAGTATGGCGTCAAGGCCGACTTCGAACAGCGCTACGAATACAAGAACGCCGTCAACGAATATACGCAGAGCGACTTCACGGCCCCGCACCGCGAGGCCATGCTGGCCTGGATGGGCTCCATCTACGACAGCGCCGTCGCCAGCATCGCCCGCGATCGCAAGACCACGCCCGAGGCCCTGAAGGCCATCGTCGAGGCCGGTCCCTATACGGCCGATCAGGCCCTGTCGCTGAAGCTGGTCGACAAGATCGGCCAGGTCGAGGAAGCCGAGGCCGCCGCCAAGACCAAGGCGGGCAAGAACGCCAAGATCGTGAAATTCGGCGAATACGCCTCGCTGAAGGGAATGCGCACGACCTCGGGTTCGGGCTCGGCCAAGTCGGCCATCGCCATCGTCAGCGGCGAGGGCGCCATCATGACCGGCCGCGGCGCCAACGACTCGCCCTTCGGCGGCGGCTCCATGATCCGTTCAGACGACACGGCCAAGGCCATCTATGAGGCCATCGAGGACAAGGACGTGAAGGCCATCGTCTTCCGCGTCTCGTCGCCGGGCGGTTCGCCGGAAGCGTCGGAACAGGTTCTGGCCGCCGTGCGCGCGGCCAAGGCGGCGGGCAAGCCGGTGGTGGTGTCCATGGGCGCCTATGCCGCGTCCGGCGGCTACTGGATCAGTTCGGAAGCCGACTGGATCGTGGCCCAGCCCTCGACCCTGACCGGCTCGATCGGCGTGTTCGGCGGCAAGTTCGTGCTGGCCGATGCGCTGGGCCGCTTCGGCGTGGACATGCGCGGCCTGTCGGTCGGCGGCGACTACGCCGACGCCTTCTCGCCGACGCAGGGCTTCGACCAGGGGCAGCGCGCGGCCTTCGCCGCCTCGATGGACCGCATCTACGAAGAGTTCGTCGCCCGCGTGGCCAAGGGCCGCAAGCTGCCGGTCGAGCGCGTGCGCGAGATCGCCAAGGGCCGCGTCTGGACCGGCGCCCAGGCGCACGGCCTGGGTCTGGTCGATCAGCTGGGCGGTCTGGAAGAGGCCGTGGCCAAGGCGCGCCAGCTGGCCAAGATCCCGTCGTCCGAGACCGTTCGCTTCAAGCGCTTCCCGCAACCGCAGACGCCTTGGGAGGCCCTGGCGACCGCCTTCGGCGCCTCGGGCCAGGCGGCTGAGGCCATGGTCAAGGTCGGTCAGGTGATGGGCGATCCCGCCGCCCAGGCCATGCTGAACCGCGTCGAGACCGACCGGATGCGCAGCCGCGGTTCGGTGGTTCTGGCGGATCAGCCGGCCTTCTGAAGCGTCGCCGGGACAACAAAAGTGACTGGTGCGTGATGTCGCAGTGCATTGACCGTTCAGGTCGATGGACCGACATTGCGCCTGAGGCGTTCATCAGGACGCTGAGAGAGGCTTTGAGTTCATGATCAACTCCGACCCGATGAGCCAGCTGGGTTTCAATGCGCGCCGTCGGCCCGGTTCCGGCCTGCTGGCGCCCTTCGTCTGGGTCGCGGGCCTGATCGCCACCGCCCTGGCCGTCACGGTCGGCGCCCTGCTGGCCGTCTTCACCGCCGCCGCCGTGGCCATGATCGCCCTGGTGGCGGGCGTGCTGGTCTTCTTCGCCGGTTTCGCCCTGCGCGCCCGTCGCGCCATGACGGCGCGTCGTCGTCGCGACGACGGCGTCATCGACGCCAAGAAGGTGGGCGACACCTGGGTGGCCTACGGCTGGGAAAAGGACGGGCGTTGATCGCCCGCCTCATGAGCCTTCGGCCATGACCGTCTACCCCGACGCGCCGTCCCCGAACTTCGACGCCCGGCGCGGCCCGCCGGACATGCTGGTGCTGCACTATACCGGCATGGAGACGGCCGAGGCGGCGATCGCCCGCCTGCGCGACCCCGAGGCCAAGGTCTCGGCCCACTATGTGGTCGATGAGGACGGCTCCATCCTGCGGCTGGTGCCGGAAGAGCGCCGGGCCTGGCATGCCGGGCGCGGCGCCTGGCAGGGTGAGACGGACGTCAACGCCGCCTCCATCGGCATTGAGATCGTCAATCCGGGCCATGAGTTCGGCTATCGCCCGTTCCCCGAGCCGCAGATCGAGGCGGTGATCGCCCTGACGGCGGACATCCGCACCCGCTGGTCCATCCCCGACGCCCGCATCATCGGCCACTCCGACCTGGCGCCTGAGCGCAAGCAGGATCCCGGCGAGCTGTTCCCGTGGAAGCGATTGGCCGAGGCGGGACACGGCCTGTGGTTCGATCCGGCGCCGGAACGCATCGGCGCCCTGGGCGCGCCCCTGTCGCCGGGCGACGAGGGGCTGGGCGTCATCGTCCTGCGCTCGGGCCTGCACCGGCTGGGCTACGGAGTGCAGCCGGGCGGGGCCTATGACGAGGAAACCCGTCTGACGGTCGAGGCCTTCCAGCGCCACTGGCGGCCGGATCGGGTGGACGGCGTGGCCGACGGCGAGACGCGGGCGCGTCTGGTCGGCCTGCTGCAACTGGCCTCGGTCGAGAGCGTCACCGGCGTTCTGGATTAAGCGACTCTTCTCCCTCCCCTTCATGGGGAGGGTGGTCGCGCAGCGACCGGGTGGGGAGGGTAGGGCTACATGCGCCGGTCGTCTTATTCATTGTCCGCCGTGGGTTTGTCGTCTCGCCGCCCCCACCCGGTTTTCGCCCTTCGGGCTCAACCACCCTCCCCATGAAGGGGAGGGAGAGTGTCAGCGCGCTTGTCTCACATTGACCTTGCGCTCATTCGCGCGCATCTAGCGCTCGCCAGACGGCCGGGCGGTCGCGGCGGGGGCTTGCTCCTGTCGAGGAAAGTCCGGGCTCCACGGTGAAAAGGCGGCGGGTAACGCCCGCCCGGGGCGACCCGAGGGATAGCGCCACAGAAAGCAAACCGCCTGGGCTTCGGCTCAGGGAAGGGTGAAAGGGTGGGGTAAGAGCCCACCGCGTCGGCGGCAACGTCGACGGCATGGCAAGCCCCGCCTGGAGCAAGACCAAATAGGGACATCGCGCGGGGCTCGCTCCGCAGGGTTCACCGCCCCAGATGTCCGGGTAGGTCGCGAGAGCCGTCCAGCAATGGGCGGCCCAGAGGAATGATCGTCGCCGCTTTCGGGCGGAACAGAACCCGGCTTATAGGCCGTCTGGTGTTTATTTCAGGGGCGACTGACCCTCTCCCGGCGGGAGAGGGCTTGAGCTTCGGAGAGCCGAAGGCGATCCGCCAAGCGACCCGGAGGGCGGCGCGTAGCAGTCAAAGGGTGAGGGGCTTGTCCTGTCAGTCGGCGTAAGCCGTTGCGTTGACGCTTAGCCACGGCCTTCGGCCGACTTCACCCGCGAACCCTCACCCTTTCGCCTGTTCCAATCGCTTCGCTCTTGGAGGCTCAAGCCCTCTCCCATCGGGAGAGGGCGGCCTGTTAACCATTCCGTTGAAATCAAGGCGTTAGAACCCGTCCACAGGCTGTGAATACTTATTTTGTTCTTTGTATGTTCTGATTTTACAGTCCTGACGACGCTGATCGAACCGCAAATTAGGTTAAAGGGCGTCAACTAATCCCATTGAGGCCCATTCTGTCCCATGCTATCCCAATGGCTCATGAGTAGGGGCTACGGCCCGGCGCGTGGGCTTTTTCAACGGATTTCAGGGACGGGCCGCAGGGTTCGATTGGGCAGGGCGTGTTTCTCTCGACCTACGAGAAGCAGCTGGACGGCAAGCGCCGTCTCCTGATCCCTCAGGAATTCCGCACGGCCGAGAACGGCGCCGAGCACGGCGTCTTCTGCTTTCCCTCCATCGAAGCCGATTGCTTGGAAGCGGGCGGCGACAAGCTGTTCGCCGAGTACCGCGCGGTGATCGAAAGCCTGCCGTTCGGCGATCCCTACCGCTCGGCCCTGGAGGCTTCGATCTTCGGCGAGCAGAAGCCGCTGGCCTATGACTCCGGCGGGCGCATCACCCTGCCGGAACATCTGTGCGCCGAGGTCGACCTGTCGGACACGGTCGTCATCTACGGCGTCGGCGAGCGCTTCCAGATCTGGAACAAGGACAAGTGGGCCGCGCACCGCGCCGAGCAGCGCCGCATGGCGCGCGAGGGCCTGAAACAGTTCGGCGAGATGCGTCGCCAGGCGATGGCCGCCAAGAACGGAGGAGCGGCATGACCTCTCCGCACGCGCCCGTTCTGCTGGCCGAGGTGATCGAGGCGCTGGCGCCCAAGGCGGGCGATGTCGTCATCGACGCCACCTTCGGCGCGGGCGGCTATACACGCGCTATCTTGGAGCGCGGCGCGGATGTGGTGGCGCTGGACCGCGACCCGACGGTGCAGCCGTTCGCCGAGGCCGTGGCGCGCGACTTCCCCGATCGCTTCCAACTGATCCGCACGCCGTTCTCAGGGCTGGCCGAGGCGTTCGAGGAGAGCGGCAAGGCCAAGCTGGACGGCGCCGTCTTCGACGTCGGCGTCTCGTCCATGCAGCTGGATCAGGCCGAGCGCGGCTTCTCCTTCATGCGCGACGGGCCGCTGGACATGCGGATGTCGGATGAGGGCGCGACCGCCGCCGACATCGTCAATACGTGGGATCACGGGCCGCTGGCCCATATCTTCAAGCTGTACGGCGACGAACGCCAGTCGGGCCGGGTCGCCACCGCCATCCTGCGCCGCCGGGTCGAGCAGCCGTTCACCCGCACGCTGGATCTGGCCGAGGTGGTGGAGAAGGCTCTGGGCGGGCGTCGCGGCGCCGCCATCCATCCGGCCACGCGGGTGTTTCAGGCTCTGCGCATCGCCGTCAACGACGAGCTGGGCGAGCTGGAGTGCGGTCTGGAGGCGGCCGAGGCGACCTTGGCGCCCGGCGGGCGACTGGTCGTCGTCACCTTCCATTCGCTGGAAGACCGCATCGTCAAGGCCTTCCTGACCGAGCGCACCGGCAATGCGCCGGGCGGGTCGCGCCATGCGCCGGTCGCGGTCGAGACGCGCAAACCCAGCTTCGACCTGATGTTCAAGGGCGCGCGCGAGGCGGGCGAGGCCGAACTGGCCGCCAACCCTCGCGCTCGCTCGGCCAAGCTGCGCGCAGGCGTTCGCACCAGCGCACCGGCCTGGGGCGCGGTGAAGGGGAGGGGCGCATGATGGCCGTGCCCGCCCCCATCAAGCGCCTGTTCGAGTGGAAGGTGCGCGGCGTGCGCTGCGTCGAGATCATCGGCGTGGCCTGCGTCCTGGCCCTGGTCTTTTCGGTCTATATCGCCAAGGCGGCCGCCGCCCGCGAAAGCGCCGAGATCAGCAGCCTGGAGCGCGACATCCGCGAGAACCGCGAGCGCGTTCGCCTGCTGCGCGCCGAGGTCACGCGCCTGGAGCAGCCCGCGCGGCTGGAGGCCCTGTCGCGCGAGATCGGCCTGGGTCCGGTCGATGTGAAGAAGCAGGCGGGCGAGGCGGCCCTGCCCGCGATCGCGCCGCCGCCGGCTGAAAAGCCCGCCGCCGCATCTGCGGTCCCTGCTGCGGAGGCCGTGCAATGAGCGTGCATGACCATCACGGCATGGGCTATCGCGGCCGTCCGCAGGCGACCTTCGGCGGCGCCGTCTCGGCCTGGGGGCGGTGGGTCGCCTCCCTGGTGTGGAACCTGGAGCATTCGTTCGAGCGCGCCCGCGCCGACGCCCGCCCGGAAGAAGACACCCGCGTCCGCATCTTCCTGATCATGGCCGCCTTCTGCGTCGTCTTCTCCTGCCTGGCTCTGGGCGCGGCGCACGCCGCCCTGCTGACGCCGCGCGGCGGAGCGGGGGCGGGCTTCAACCCCGGCGCCCTGACGCGCGCCGATCTGGTGGATCGCAACGGCCAGCTGCTGGCGACCAACATCACCCACTACGGCCTCTATATCGACCCGCGCGAGGTCTGGGACATTCCGGCCGCCAAGGCCCAGCTGCGCCGCGCCCTGCCGCGCATTTCCGCCGCGCGTCTGGACCGGGTGCTGAGCGGCGAGCGTCGTCTGATCGCCCTGAACGGCCTGACGCCGGCCGAGCGCCGGGCGGTCCACGCCCTGGCCCTGGGCGGGGTGACGTTCGAGCCGGAAGACCGCCGCGTCTATCCGCTGGGCAGCTCGGCCGTGCACCTGATCGGTCGTTCGGACACGGGCGGCCAGGGCGTCGCGGGCGCCGAGCTGGCCTTCGACCAGGAGATCCGCGCGGCGGGCGCCGCCAGCGAGGACTTCCCCCTGTCGATCGACCTGCGGGTGCAGGGCGTGGTCGAAAACGAACTGGCGATCGCCGCCGAGGAGCATAAGGCCAAGGGCGCCGTCGCCGTGGTCGCCGATGTGCAGACGGGCGAGATCCTGGCCATGGCCTCGTGGCCGACCTATGACGCCAACCGCCGCAACGCCGCGCCGGAAGAGGCCACGCTGAACCGCGTCGTCTCGGCCCACTATGAGATGGGTTCGGTGTTCAAGAGCTTCACCGTCGCCGCCGGCATCGACACCGGCCGGGCCGACATGAACACCCTGTTCGACGCGTCTCAGGCGCTGCAGATCGGCAAGCGCCGCATCACCGACTTCCACGCCACCAACAAGGTGCTGACGCTGGAGGAGGTCTATCTGCATTCGTCCAACATCGGCACCTCGCGACTGGCGGTCGAGATGGGCGGTGAT
The DNA here is from genome assembly GCF_047237745.1 of Brevundimonas phoenicis. Classification (NCBI taxonomy): domain Bacteria; kingdom Pseudomonadati; phylum Pseudomonadota; class Alphaproteobacteria; order Caulobacterales; family Caulobacteraceae; genus Brevundimonas; species Brevundimonas phoenicis. Next base: position 2,794,604 of record NZ_JBDFLN010000001.1, on the reverse strand, counting down.
GTGATGCGCGACTACTTCCGCCGTCTGGGCCTGCTGGACGCCGCCCCGATCGAGCTGAAGGAATCCGCCGCCCCGCCCAAGGTGAGGAAGTGGGACGACAGCACCCTGGCGTCGCTGTCCTTCGGCTACGGCATCATGGTCACGCCGATCCAGTATGTGTCGGCTTATGGCGCGCTGGTGAACGGCGGACGCTATGTGCCGCCGACGCTGCGCAAGGGCGGCCGTCCGAACGCACAGACGCATCAGGTCATTTCGCCGGAAACCTCGGCCAATATGATTGATCTGATGCGCCGCAACGTCACGCGCGGTTCGGGCCGGTTCGCCGATGCGCCGGGTCTGCGCATGGGCGGCAAGACGGGCTCGGCCAACAAGCTGGTCAACGGCCGCTACAACCCGGCGGTGGCCGTCGGCTCCTTCGCCGGGGTCTTCCCCGCCGACGGGCCGGTGGACGCCAAGCGCTACACCGTCTTCGTCCTGATGGACGAGCCGGGCGTCTATCCGCGCACCGGCGGCTATGTCGCCGCGCCCGCCGTGGGCCGCATCGCCGCCCGCATCGCCGGCTTCCTGGGCGTCGAGCGCAAGGCCGACCGCTGGTCCACCGCGCTGGGCGAAAAGATCCCCGAGTTCCAGGACGTGGAGGGCGACGGCCGATGAGCCAGCTGCGCCTTTCCGAACTGCTGCGCCGGGACGTGGCCTCGGATCCTGAGATCACCGCCGTCACCGCCGACAGCCGTCAGGTCGTGCCCGGCGCCCTGTTCGTCGCCCTGCCGGGGACGCAGGCCGACGGCCGCGCCTTCATTCCGCAGGCGCTGGCCAAGGGCGCGGCGGCCGTGCTGGCGCCGTCCGACACGCCTGCGGGCGCGGCGCCGGTTCTGGTCGGGTCGGGCGACGTGCATCGGGCCTACGCCATCGCCGCGCGCGCCTTCTACGGCGCCCAGCCGCGCACCTGCGTCGCCGTGACCGGCACCAACGGCAAGACCTCGGTCGCCAACTTCTGCCGCCAGATCTGGGCCGGCATGGGCCTGAAGTCGGCCAGCATGGGCACCCTGGGCGTCGTCGGCCAGAAGGGCGACAAGACCTACGCCCTGACCGGCCCCGGCCTGACCAGCCCCGACGCCGCCGAGGCCGCGCGCCTGCTGGCCGAACTGGCCCGCAAGGAGGTGACGCACCTGGCGCTGGAGGCCTCGTCCCACGGCATCGACCAGCGCCGTCTGGACGGGGTGGCGATCAAGGCGGCGGGCTTCACCAATCTGACCCAAGACCATCTCGACTATCACGGCACGATGGACGAGTACCGCGCCGCCAAGATGCGCCTGTTCGAGGCCCTGCTGCCGCGCGGGCGCACGGCGGTCCTGAACGCGGATTCCGACGCCTATTCGGCCTTCGCCTCGGCCTCGATCATGGCGGGTCTGGGCGTGATGGGCGTGGGCGAGCGCGGCCGCGACCTGACCCTGCTGGCGCGCCGGGCGACGCCGGAGGGTCAGTGTCTGACCCTCGACGTGCGCGGCCGGGTGCATGACGTCCTGCTGCCGCTGGCCGGGGCGTTTCAGGCGTCGAACGCCCTGGTGGCGGCGGGTCTGTGCATCGCGGGCGGCGAAGACCCCGACCGCGTGATCCCGGCGCTGGAGCTGATTCAGGGCGCGCAAGGCCGCCTGCAACGCATCCCCGGCGGGGCGCGCGGCGGCGAAGTGTATGTCGACTACGCCCACACGCCCGATGGGCTGGAGACGGTGCTGAACGCGCTTCGTCCCCATGCGACGGGCCGCCTGATCGTCGTCTTCGGCGCGGGCGGCGACCGCGACCGGGCCAAGCGTCCGCTGATGGGCGAGATCGCCGGGCGTCTGGCCGATACAGCCATCGTCACCGACGACAATCCGCGTTCCGAAGACCCCGCCGCCATCCGCGCCCAGGTGCGCGCAGGCTGCCCCGACGCGCTGGAGATCGGCGACCGCCGCGAGGCCATCCGCCACGCCGTCTCCCTGATGCGCGAAGGAGATGTGGTCGTGATCGCCGGAAAAGGGCATGAACAGGGACAGATCGTCGGCGGGGTCGTGCATCCCTTCGACGACGCCGCCGAAGCGACCGAAGCCCTGAAAGACCATGCCTGACGCACACACGCCGCTCTGGACCGCCGAAGCGATCGCCTCGGCGACCGGAGGACGGCTTCATGGACCCGACGCCACTGTCTCGGGCCTGACTTACAACAGCCGCGAGATCCAGCCGGGCGACCTGTTCCTGGCCCTGCACGGCGCGCGCGACGGGCATGAGTTCGCCGCCGCCGCCTTCACGGCGGGCGCGACGGTCGCGCTGGTCGACCGGCCGGTCGAGGGCGGGCCTTACGTTCTGGTTCCCGACACCCTGAAGGGGCTGGAGGCGCTGGGCGTCGCTGCGCGCGACCGCGCCCGCCTGCGCGGCGCCGTCACCGGCAGCGTCGGCAAGACCAGCGTGACCCAGGCCATCAAGGCGGGCCTCGATCTGGCGGGATCAAGCCACGCCTCGATCAAGAGCTACAACAACCATATCGGCGTGCCGCTGACGCTGGCGCGGATGCCGCAGGGCACGGACCGCGCCGTGTTCGAGATCGGCATGAACCATCCGGGCGAGATCGGGCCGCTGTCGGCCTTCGTGCGCCCGCACGCCTCCTGCGTCACCACGGTCGGGCCGGTGCATATCGAAGCCTTCGCTGACGGCGAGGCGGGCGTGGCGCGCGAGAAGGCCGCCATTTTCGAGGGGCTGGCGCCGGGCGGGATCGCCGTGGTCAACGCCGCCGACGCCCATGCCGACATCGTGCGTCAGGGCGCGGAAAAGGCCGGGGCCGTGGTGCGGACCTTCGGCCATGACGCGGGCTGCGACGCGCGCCTGCTGGACTTCGTCGCCGACAGCGAGGGCGCGACCGTCACCGCCGAGCTGGACGGGCGCCGCATCGAATACCGGCTGGCCCAGTCGGGCGTGCACTGGGGGCTGAACAGCCTGTGCGTCATCCTGATGCTGCAGGCGCTGGACGTGTCGCTGGAGACGGCGCTGCAAGCCTTGGCGGGCTTCCAGCCTCTGGCCGGGCGCGGGCAGATGAAGGCTGTCAAAGTTCCTGGTGGGACGTTCACCCTGATCGACGAGAGCTACAACGCCAATCCGCTGTCGATGAAGGCGGGCTTCGTCAGTCTGGGCGCCAAGCCGGTGGGGCAGGGCGGTCGCCGCGTCGTGGTGCTGACCGACATGCTGGAGCTGGGCGAACACAGCCGCACCCTGCACGAAGGGCTGGCTCCCGCCATCGTCGCCGCCGGGCTGGACCTGGTGCACACGGCCGGACCGCAGATGCGCCTGCTGCATGACGCCCTGCCGCCGTCGCTGCGCGGCGAATGGCGCGAGACGGCCGCCGAACTGGCCGCCGAGGCCGCCCTGCTGGTGCGGCCGGGCGACGTGGTCATGGTCAAGGGCTCGAACGGGTCGAAGGCCTCGCTGGTCGCGGCCGCGCTTGCAAATCTCGGCGTGGACGAACAAGGCAACAATCCCTCAAGCAGCGGCGCGCCGCGCGCGACGCGATAGGGTCACTCAAGAATGTTCTATCTGCTCTATCTCTATTACGCGGACGTCGCTCAGGAATATCCGCTGCTGCACCTGATCCAGTATCAGACGGTGCGCGTGGCCCTGGCCATGGCTACGGCCATGATCGTGGCGGTCGCCATGGGCAGCCGCTTCATCAACTGGATCCGCGCCAAGCAGGGCCGGGGCCAGCCGATCCGCGACGACGGCCCGGTGTCGCACCTGTCCAAGGTCGGCACCCCCACCATGGGCGGGCTGATGATCCTGGCGGGCATCGGCGTGGCCGTGCTTCTGTGGGGCGACCTGACCAATCCCTATATCTGGATCGTCTCGGGCGTGACCGCGGCGTTTGGGGTGCTGGGCTTCATCGACGACTACGCCAAGGTGACGAAGCAGACCTCGGCCGGGCTGACGTCCAAGCAGAAGCTGCTGGCCCAGACGATCGTGGCCGTGATCGCCGGCGTGCTGACCGTGCTGTGGATGACCCAGTCGCCGACCTCGCCGGGGCTTGAGACCTCGATCGCCTTCCCCTTCCTGAAGGCGGTGCTGCTGAACATCGGCTGGTTCTATGTGGCGTTCGCCGCCTTCACCATCATCGGGTTCTCGAACGCGGTGAACCTGACGGACGGGCTGGACGGCCTGGCCATCGTGCCCGTGATGATGGCGGCGGGCGCCTTCGGCATCATCAGCTACCTGGTCGGCAACTTCCTGTTCGCGGACTATCTGCAGGTCCACCACGTGCCGGGCGCGGGCGAGCTGGCCATCTTCTGCGCCGCCATCATCGGCGGGGGCATGGGCTTCCTGTGGTACAACGCCCCGCCGGCCAAGATCTTCATGGGCGACACCGGCTCGCTGGCCCTGGGCGGCGCCCTGGGCTCGATGGCCGTGGCGACCAAGCACGAGCTGGTGCTGGGCATCGTCGGCGGCCTGTTCGTGGTCGAGGCGGCCTCGGTCATGATCCAGGTCGGCTACTTCAAGCTGACCGGCAAGCGCATCTTCCTGATGGCGCCGATCCACCACCATTTCGAGAAGATGGGCTGGCCGGAATCGACCGTCGTCATCCGTTTCTGGATCGTCGCCGCCATGCTGGCGCTGCTCGGTCTGGCCACGCTGAAGCTGCGTTGAGCCGATGATCCCCGTTCCCGGCTTCGAGGGGCGTCGCGTTGCGGTCTTCGGCCTGGGGCGGTCGGGGATCACGGCGGCGCGCGCGTTGCAGGCGGGCGGGGCCGTCCCCGTGCTGTGGGACGACGGCGTCTCGGGCCGCATGCAGGCCGAGGCCGAAGGCTTCCTGGTCGAGGATCTGACCCGCGCCGACTGGTCCGGGTTCGCCGCCCTGGTGCTGTCGCCGGGCGCGCCGCTGACCCATCCCAAGCCGCACTGGAGCGCCCTGCGCGCCCATGAGGCGGGCGTGCCGGTCATCGGCGATGTGGAGCTGTTCGCGCGGGCGCTGACCGCCTTGCCGCCGGGGGATCGGCCGCGCGTGGTCGCCATCACCGGCACCAACGGCAAGTCGACGACCACGGCCCTGATCGGCTGGGTGCTGAAGCAGGCGGACCTCACCGTCCACATCGGCGGCAATATCGGCATCGGCGTGCTGGCCCTGCCCGAGCCGACGGCGGACGCGGTCTATGTGATTGAGGTGTCATCCTATCAGTTGGACCTGACGACGAGCTTCGCGCCGGACGTGGCGATCCTGACCAATGTGTCGCCGGACCATCTGGACCGCCACGGCGGGATGGAGGGCTATGTCGCCGCCAAGCGTCGGATTTTTCAGGCGCAGGATGATGAGGCGCTGGCGCTGGTCGGCGTGGATGAAGAATGGGGCCGGAAGGCTGCGGCGGATCTGCGCGCGCAGGGGCGGCGGGTTGGGACGGTGCTGAGTCTTCCTTCTCCCCTTGTGGGAGAAGGTGGATCGCGCAGCGAGACGGATGAGGGGTTGCTCCTCGTGTCCGGCGGCAGGGCTGTGGTTTCAGTTGGCGAGACCCCTCATCCGAGCCCTTCGGGCCCACCTTCTCCCACAAGGGGAGAAGGGTATGGGGCGGCGGCGGGCGTGTTGACGGCGGGCGGCGAAATCCTGGCCGATCTGACCGCCGCGCGGTCCTTGCCGGGTCGCCACAACGCCCAGAATGCGGCCTTCGCTTACGCCACGGCGCGAGCGCTAGGCGTGTCGCACGAGGCGGCGGTCGAGGGTCTGCTGAGCTTCCCAGGCCTGTCGCACCGGATGGAGGCCGTGGGTCGTCTCGGCGGCGTACGCTTCATCAATGACTCCAAGGCCACTAACGCCGACGCCGCGCGGCAGGCGCTGGCCTCATACCCGGCCGTCTTCTGGATCGCAGGCGGCAAGGCCAAGGACGGCGGCATCGACGCTCTGCGCGACCTCTTCCCGCGCGTGACCAGGGCCTATCTGATCGGGGAGGCGGCGGACGCCTTCGCCGTCACTCTGGCCGACACCCCGCACGTCGTGGCCCATACGATGGAGCGGGCCGTCGAACTGGCCGCCGCCGACGCGGCTGCGGCCGGGGGCGAGCAGGTGGTCCTGCTGTCGCCCGCCTGCGCCAGCTTCGATCAGTTCCCCGATTTCGAGGTCCGGGGCGAGGCGTTCCGCGCCGCCGTCCTGGGCCTGGGCGCACGGCCGGAGCCCGCCGCATGACCCACAACAGCTACAGCCATCCCTTTTCGCGCAATGACCAGAGCCTGATCGCGCGCTGGTTCTGGACGGTGGATCGCGGCCTGCTGGGCGCGGCGCTGACGTTGGTGGGGCTGGGCGTGGCGCTGAGCTTCGCCTCCAGCCCGGCGGCGATCCTGGCTGATGAATCGATCAGCGATCCCTTCCACTATTCGTGGCGGATGATGGTCTTCTCGACCATGGGGCTGATCGCCATGCTGAGCGCCTCGCTGCTGTCGCCGCGCGGGGTGCGGCGGATCGCGGTGCTGGCGCTGTTCTGCGCCATCGTGGTCATGGCGGCCCTGCCCTTCATCGGCGACACGGTGAAGGGGGCGGCGCGCTGGATCAATCTGGGGCCGTTCAGCCTGCAGCCGTCCGAGTTCGCCAAGCCGGGCCTGATCGTCTTCGCCGCCTGGATGTTCGCCGAGGCCCAGAAGGGCGAGGGCGTGCCCGGCGTCAGTATCGCCTTCGGCCTGTGGGCGCTGACGGTCGGCCTGTTGCTGATCCAGCCGGATATCGGCCAGACTCTGCTGATCACCACCACCTTCATGGCCGTCTTCTTCATGGCCGGGGTGCCGCTGAAGTGGGTGGCGGCCCTGGCGGCGGTCGGCGCGGGCGGGGTGGTGTCGCTGTATTTCATGTTCAGCCACATGCGCGACCGCCTGAGCCGTTTCCTGTCGCCCGAGACGACCGACACCCACCAGATCGACCGCGCGTCCGAGGCGATCCGCGCCGGGGGCCTGGTCGGGCGCGGCATCGGCGAGGGGGTGATGAAGCGCCACGTCCCCGACCTGCACACCGACTTCATCTATTCCGTCGGGGCCGAGGAGTTCGGCCTGGTGCTGTCGCTGATCATGATCGGGCTTTACGCCTTCATCGTCATTCGCGGGATGCGCAAGGCGATGAAGCTGAACGACTCCTTCGAACAGACGGCGGCGGCGGGGCTGTTCATGCTGATCGGCCTGCAGGCGTGCATCAACATCGCGGTGAACCTGAACCTGATCCCGACCAAGGGGATGACGCTGCCCTTCATCAGCTACGGCGGGTCGTCCATGATGGCCATGGGGCTGACGATGGGGTTCGCCCTGGCCCTGACCCGACGCCGTCCGGGCGCCTATGAATTGGGGTCGAACGTCAACCCGCGTCGCCGCCTGCTGCCGTGAGACTCGTTTTTTCTTCGTCATCCTCGGGCTTGTCCCGAGGATCCAGAGACGCGACCTCGCCAGGCGGCCGCGCCGTGTTCTTACTTTCAACGCTGGTGTTTATGGATTCTCGGCACAAGGCCGAGAATGACGGATGAAATTGACTGAACCCATGAATTCCCGAGCCAAGGTCTGCGTCGTCGCCGCCGGGGGCACCGGCGGCCATATGTTCCCCGCCGAGGCGCTGGCGCGCGAGATGGCGGCGCGGGGCTGGCGCGTGGTGCTGGCCACCGACAGGCGCGGCGAGCAGTACGCCCACGCCTTCCCCGCCGAAGAGCGGCTGGCGCTGGATGCGGCGACCGGGCGCGGCCCCATCGGCCTGATGAAGGCGGGACTGGCGATCCTGAAGGGCGTCGGCCAGGCCAAGGCGGCGTTCCAGCGCACGGGCGCGGACGTGGTGGTGGGCTTCGGCGGCTATCCGTCGGCGCCGGCCCTGCTGGCGGCGGTGACGACGCGCCGCCCGACCGTCATCCATGAGCAGAACGCCGTGCTGGGCCGCACCAACCGCTATCTGGCGCCCAGCGTGGGCGTGATCGCGGCGGCCTTTCCGACCCTGGGCCGGGCGCCGGACAAGCTGAAGGACCGCGTCCAGCTGGTCGGCAATCCGGTGCGGCCGGACATCCGCACCCTGTTCGACCGGGCCTATGCCGCCCCGGTCGAGGGTGGGCCGATCCATGTGCTGGTGACAGGCGGCAGTCAGGGCGCCCGCATCCTGTCCGAGACCACGCCGCGCGCGCTGGCGGCCCTGCCCGAGGCCATCCGCAATCGGTTGAAGGTGCAGCAACAGTCGCGGCCCGAGACGCTGGAGGCCGCGCGCCAGATCTACCTCGACGCCGGGATCGAGGCCGAGGTCGCGCCCTTCTTCCGCGACATGGCCGACCGGCTGTCCAAGGCGCATCTGGTGATCGGACGCGCGGGCGCCTCGACCTGTTCGGAGCTGGCCGTGGCGGCCCTGCCGTCGGTCCTGATCCCGCTGAAGATCGCGATGGACGACCACCAGACGCTGAACGCGCGGGCTCTAGCCGAGGCGGGCGCGGCGAAGGTGATCGCCGAGGACGACCTGACCGTCGAGACGCTGACGACCGCCCTGACCGCCATCCTGTCCAATCCTGCGGCGCTGGCGGCCATGTCGGCGGCTGCGCGATCCGTGGCGATCCCGGATGCGGCGCAGCGGCTGGCGGATCTGGTGGAGCAGGCGGCCAGCTCAGATCCTTCTCCCCTTGGGGAAGAAGGTGGGCGGCGAAGCCGCTCGGATGAGGGGACGTATCCTCCATTCGCACGGGTTGATGTGGGCGTGCGTCATTTGGCGTCCCCCTCATCCGTCTCGCTGCGCGAGCCACCTTCTCCCCCGGCGGGGAGAAGGGCTATGGTCCGCCCATGCCTCAGTTCGTCACCAACCTGACCAACACCATCTTTGCGCTCTGGCGTCAGTTCCACTGGCTGCCGGAATGGGCGGTGGTGTCGATCATCACCGTGGTCTTCGTCTTCATCGGCTGGGCAGCCAATCAGGTGGTGTTCGCCCTGCTGAAGCTGGCGGTGCGCAACCGTGACGACTTCTGGAAGGGGATGCTGAAGCGCGCCCGGCTGAAGGTGCGGATCGCGGTGATGATCATCGCCCTGGCCCTGGCCGTCACCGTGTCGCCGCTGGACCCCGAACCGTCGCTGTTCATCCGGCGCAGCCTGCTGTTCGGCTTCATCCTGGTGTGCGGCTGGATGCTGGCGGGCGCGGTGGACATGGGCGCCATCGTCCACCTGAAGAAGTTCAACATGGAGGCGGAGGACAACCTCTACGCCCGCAAGCACGTCACCCAGACGCGCATCCTGCAACGGGTGGCGGCCATACTGATCGGCCTGATCACCCTGGGGCTGGCGCTGCTGACCATTCCCGGCGTCAAGCAGTGGGGGCTGTCGCTGCTGGCCTCGGCCGGGGTGGTCGGCATCGTCGCCGGTCTGGCGCTGCAACCCTTCCTGACCAATCTGATCGCGGGCATCCAGATCGCCACCGCCCAGCCGATCCGCCTGGACGACGCCGTCATCGTCGAGGGCGAGTGGGGCCGGGTCGAGGAGATCACCTCGACCTATGTGGTGGTCAAGCTGTGGGACTGGCGGCGCATGGTCCTGCCGCTGACCTACTTCATCCAGAAGCCGTTCCAGAACTGGACGCGCGAGGATTCGCGCCTGATCGGCGTGTCCTTCCTCTATGTGGATTACGAGGCGCCCATCGACCGGCTGCGGATCAAGCTGGAGCAGATCGCCCACGCCTCGCCGCACTGGGACGGCGACGTGGTGGCCTTGCAGGTCACGGACGTCACCGAGCGGACGGCCCAGGTGCGCTGCCTGACCAGCGCGCGCAACGCCTCGGTCGCCTTCGACCTGAGGGCCGAGGTGCGCGAGAAGATGCTGGCCTTCATGCGCGACGAATGCCCCGAGGCCCTGCCGCGCGACCGGATGGATTTCGACCGCGACGCGCGACGCGGTTTGCGCCTCAAGACTGAAGAGGCCTGATCGGTCAGGGCTTCAGCCTGGCGCGGCCGATCCACACCGCCGCTCTGGCCGAGGTCGCCTCCACCGCAGGGAAGGCCTCGCCGCAGGCCGTGGCGGCCAAGGCCGAGGCGTCCTGGCTTGGGGCTATGACGGCCGGCGGCGAGCGTTCGGGCGTGACAGGGCCTTCGGTCCCATCAGCGCGCAGGGAGGCGAAGTCCAGCCGGTCCGCTGTCCAGGCCGCGCAGTCGAAACGCCACCAGGACCAGCCGCCGACGTAGGCGACGCCGCCGATCAGCATGTCCTCGCGGCTGACCTGCAACGACCTCATTCTGACCGTGTGCGCGCTCCGCTCAGGCTCCGTCGTGATGGAGGCGATGTCGGCGAAGACGGCGAACCGGCTACTGCCGGTAAACGCCAGTTGCGCAGAAGGCGGTGCAACCTCCACGACGGGCGCGGGCGCGGGCGCGGGCACGGGAATGATCAGCATGGTCGCTCCAGATGCGCAGGGCGTTTGTTTGGATTAACCCTGTCCGCATACCCGACGTTGAAACGGCCACGCTAGACAGCTTGCATGCATCACGCGCCTTCCGATCCGGATTCCGCCCGTTCGTCGCCTGATCGGCGGCGCGTCCCGCGCCGATCGTTTCGTCAGGCGCGCCGGACGGAGGAGCGCATCCGCCTGCTGGGCGAGTCGGTCGACCTGGTTCGTCCTGATGAGGTGCTGCTGCACGTTGAACGCAGCGTGGAGGCGGGCGCGCAGAGCGTCGTCGCCAACCACAATCTGCATAGTCTCTATCTGATCCGGCGCACGCCGGGGATGCGGCGCCTGTACGATGCGGCCGACCTGATCGAGCTGGACTCGACGCCGCTGATCCATTTCGCCCGTCTGCTGGGCCATCCCGCGCGGCCGCAGCACCGCTGCACCTATCTGGACTGGCGCGATCATTTCTGGAGCCTGGCCGACCGCAAGGGCTGGCGCGTCCTCTATGTCGGCGGCGAGGACGGCGTGGCCGAAGAGGCGGCGCGGCGACTGACGACCCGCTACCCAGGCGCGATGGTGAAGGGGCTCAGCGGTTATTTCGACGCCACGCCGGGATCGTTGGGCAATACGGCGGTGCTGGCGGCGATCAAGGACTTCGCCCCGCACGTGCTGTTCGTCGGCATGGGCATGCCGCGCCAGGAGCTGTGGATCGCGGACAATCTGGCCTCTCTGCCGCTGGTTCCGATCCTGCCGGTCGGCGCCGCTTTCGACTATGAGGCCGGGGTGCAGAAGGCCGCGCCGCGCTGGATGGGGCGGCTGGGCGTCGAATGGCTGTTCCGCCTGTTCGCCGATCCGAAGCGGCTGTTCGCGCGCTACTGCATCGAGCCGTGGTTCCTGATCGGACCCGCTCTGGGCGACGTGCGCGCGGCCATGCGGCGCAGGAAGCGCTGAACCGCGTCCCTTGTCAGCCATCGCAATGACGCTGATCGAGGCATTGAATTCTCGAGGTCTTTTCTTGACTGGACTGGATCGACCGGCCGTCCTCTAGCCATTCCGCATACTCCTCAGCGCGCCGACGACGGCGCGGGCTGACAAGGAGACGACCGCGCCGATTTCAGACGATTCAGACGAATTGGACTCTGTTTTTTCTGCCCAAGTCGACCACGCGCCTCAGGTCAGGCCGTGACGATCTCTTCGGCCTGTTGCAGGTCGACGCTGACCAACTGGCTCATGCCGCGCTCGGGCATGGTGACGCCGTACAGGCGGTCCATTCGGCTCATGGTCACCGGGTTGTGGGTGATGACGATGAAGCGGGTGTCTGTGCGGCTGCGCATCTCGTGCAGCATCCGGCAGAAGCGGTCGACGTTGGCGTCGTCCAACGGCGCGTCGACCTCGTCCAGCACGCAGACCGGCGCCGGATTGGCCAGGAAGACGCCGAAGATCAGCGCCGCCGCCGTCAGAGCCTGCTCGCCGCCGCTCATCAGGCTCATGACCGACAGCCGCTTGCCGGGCGGGCAGGCGTAGATTTCCAGCCCCGCCTCCAGCGGATCGTCGCTCTCGACCAGCTTCAGCTCCGCCTGACCGCCGCCGAACAGGGCCTCGAACAGGGTCTTGAAGTTGGTGTTGATGATGTCGAAGGCGGCGATCAGCCGCTCGCGCCCCTCGGCGTTCAGTTCGTCGATGCCGTCCCTGAGCTTCGCAATCGCCTGGGTCAGGTCGATGCGCTCGGTCTTCATGGCGCTGAGCCGGTCGCCGTATTCGGCCGCCTCTTCCTCGGCGCGCAGGTTGACGGCGCCCAGCGCCTCGCGCTCGCGCTCAAGGCCATACAGCAGGCTCTCGGCCCCCGCGGCATCGGGCGGGCGGGCGATGGCGTCGTCGGTCAGCTTGCGGCCCAGTTCCTCGGGCGGCATCTGCGCCGTTTCGCGGATGTTGGCGGCGCTCTCGGCCAGCTTTTCGGCGGCGGCCTCGGCGCGGGCGGACAGGCCCGCCCGGCTCTCGCGGGCCTGAGACGCAGCCGATTCGGCGGCGCGCGCGGCGCGGTCGGCTTCCTGAGCGCCCGCCTCGGCGACGGCCACGGCGTCGGTCGCCGCCTGCTTGCGCTTCTCGGCCTCGGACAGGGAGTCCATCAGGGCGTTGCGCTGCTCGGCGAAGCCGGCGGGCGCGGCCTCGGCCTTCGTCAGGGCGATTTGCGCCTTCTCGGCGTCGCGCTCCAGCGTCTTGAGGCGGGCGGCGCTGTCGCCGGAGCGCGTGACCCAGCCCTCGCGGGCGCGGGTCAGACTGCCCAGCCGCTGTTCGCGCATGGCGCGGTCGCGGGCTTCCTCGTCGCGGGTCGAGCGGGCGGCCTGCGCCGCCAGCCGGGCGCGTTCGGCCCCGCCGCGCGCCTCGGTCAACTCTTGGCGCAGGCCGACTACCACGTCGGACGAAGATTCGACCGAACTGGCCTCGGCGAAGGCGGCCTCGGCCTCCTGCACCTCGCCGTCCAGCCGGGCGACGGTCTCGTCCAGCGACTGGGCGCGGGCCTCCTTGCGGGCCTGATCGCGCATCAGGGATTCCAGCCGGTCGCGGGCGGAGACGACCTGTTTGTCCAGCGTTAAGGGGCGCAGGCGTGCGGCCTTCACCTCTTCCTCGGCGGCGCGGAAGGCTTCGCCCGCCGCCTTCAGCGCGCCTTGCGCCGTCTCCAGCGCGGGCTTGCCGAGGTCGATGTCGGCTTCCAGTTCCGACAGGCGAGTGCGCTGGGCCAGACGCACGGCGGCGGGGCGCGGCGCCTCGGCGCGGCTGACGAAGCCGTCCCAGCGATAGAGGTCGCCCTCGACCGTGGTCAGGCGCGCGCCGCGCGGCAGGGCGCGGGCCAGTTCGGCGATCCGCTCGCGCGGGGCCACGCCGCAGAAGGCCAGACGCGCGGCCAGCTGATCCGGCGCTGTCACATGGTCGGACAGAGGCTCGACGCCCTGCGGCCAGTCCGGCGGCGCGGCGTCGGCGCCCGCCCAGTGCGCGGGGGCGCGGGCGTCCAGCGCGGCGTCCAGATCATCGCCCAGCGCCGCCGCCAGCGCGGCCTCATAGCCCTTGGCAGCCGACACCCTGTCCAGCGCCGGAGGATGCTCGCGCTTGCCCGTGACCAGCAGTTGCGCCAGCCCGCGCGCCTCGGTCTGCAGGCGGCCCAGCCGGTCCTCGGCGGCGCGTGCGGCGGTGCGCGCCTCCTGCTCGGCGCGGGCGATGTCGCTGCGTTTGGCCTCGGCGGCCTCGACGGCCTCGCGTGCGGCGGTCAGTTCGGTCTGAGCGGTTTCCAGCGCCGTCTTGGCCGTCTCGATCTCGGGTGTCTCTAGCGGGCCGAGGGCCTCGCGTTCGCGGCGGGCCTGTTCGTGCTGGCCCTTCACGCGCGACAGCCGGGCCTCGGCGTCGCGCTTTCTCGCGCTTTCGGCGTTGGCGCGGGCTTCGACGGCGGCCAGCGTTCCGGCCAGCCGTTCGACCTCGGCGTCGGCGGCCTTGCGCGCGTCCTCAGTCTCCAGCAGGGCGCGTTCCAGTTCGGGGCCGCGCTCGGGAGCGGCGGCGATCTCGGCCTTCAGCTTTTCCAGCTCGCGGTCCAGCCGTTCCAGTTCGCGCCCGGCGTCGGCGGCCATGCCGTCCTCGCGCGCGCGGTCGGCCTCGATGCGGGCGACCTCGGCTTTCAGGCGGTCGACCTCGGCGCGGGCGGCCTGTTCGGCCATGTCCAGCCGGTCGCGCTCGATGATGGCCCGGTTCAGCAGGGCGGTGGCGACCGCGTCTTCTTCCCGCGCAGGCTTCAGGCCCTCCTGCGCGTTCAGGGCCGCCGTCTGGGCCGCCGCCGCCGCCGTGGTCGTCTCGGCGACCAGCCGGTCGGCCTCGCGCAGTTCGGCCGCCGCCGTCTCGGCCGCCGTCTTGGCGTCGGTCCAACGGACGTAGAGCAGGGCCGCCTGAAGGGCGCGGATCTCGGCCGAGATCTTCTTGTACTTCTCCGCCTGACGCGCCTCGCGCTTCAGCCGGTTCAGCGTCGACTCCAGTTCCTTGCCGATGTCGTCCAGCCGGTCGAGGTTGGTCTCCGCCGCCCGCAGCCGCAGCTCCGCCTCATGGCGCCGGGTGTGCAGGCCCGCCACGCCACCGGCTTCTTCGAGGATGCGGCGGCGGTTCTGCGGCTTGGCGGCGATCAGTTCGCTGATCTGGCCCTGACGCACCAGCGCCGGGCTGTTGGCGCCGGTCGAGGCGTCGGCGAACAGCAGCTGAACGTCGCGCGCCCGCACCTCCTTGCCGTTGATGCGATAGGTCGAGCCGCGCCCGCGCTCGATCCGGCGCGAGACTTCCAGCATCGGGCTGTCGGTAAAGGGCTGGGGCGCGCGCTTTTGGGCGTTGTCGATGGTCAGCTGGACTTCGGCGTGGTTGCGCGGCGGACGGCCCGCAGCGCCCGCGAAGATCACGTCCTCCATGCCCTGGCCGCGCATGGCCTTGGCCGAGTTGGCGCCCATGACCCAGCGCAGGCTTTCCAGCACGTTCGACTTGCCGCAGCCGTTCGGCCCGACAATGCCGGTCAGCCCGGCCTCGATCTGCACCTCGGCCGGGTCGACGAAGGATTTGAAGCCGACGAGCCGGAGGCGCTGGAACTGCATCGCGTCTCGATCAGCGCGCCCGGATCAGCGGGTCGATGGCCGCTGACAGAGCCTCCAGCGAATGGTCGCTGACCCGCCTGCCGTTGACGAAGAAGGACGGCGTGCCCGTCACCCCTGCCGCCACGGCGCCGTCGACCTCGGCCTGCAGGGCCTGGCTGGTCGCCGGGTCTTTCATGCAGGCTTCGATCTGTTCCTGACTGCGGCCGCTGGCGGCGATTCCGTTCGCGAACCAGTCGCGTGCATCGCCCTTCTCGAAGGCGGCGGCTTGTCCGCGCATGAAGGAATGAGCCACGTCGAAGAAGCGGCCGGGCGCGGCGCAGCGGGCGATGCCCGCCGCGGTCGAAGCGATCTGCGCCGGTGATGTCGGCATGTCGCGGAACACCAGCCGAACCTTGCCCGTATCGATGTAGCGGGCCTTGAATTGGGGCAGAACCTCATTGGTCCAGGCTGCGCAGTGGCTGCAGGTGAAGGAGGCGTATTCGATCACCGTTACTGGAGCGTCGGCCCGGCCCATGATGCGATCCGCTGCAGTGACCGAGGGCACGGCCGCCGTGGACGAGGCGGACTTGCGAACAGGGTCCAGCGCCTGGGCGGGCGCCGCGTTCAGCCCGGCGAGGGCCAGGGCGGACAGAAGGGGCAGGATGCGACGGGTCATGCGGTTTCTATAGCAGGGGATCGATGCTGGCCGACAGGCCGGACAGGGAGTTGTCGGTCACGATCTGGCCGTTGACCATGAAGGTCGGAGTGCCGGTCACGCCTGCCGCCGACGCCTGCTTGATGCGCTGCTCCAGGGCGGCGACGGCCGCCTTGTCGGTGGTGCATTCTTGGAACTGGGCCTCGCTGAGGCCGGCGGCCTGGGCGGTGCGCAGCAGGATGTCGCGCGGAGGGACGCCGTTGCGCATCTCGGTTTGCGACCGCATCAGGTGGTCGACAACTTCGAAATATTTGTCGTCTCCGGCGCACCGGGCGATCAGGAAGCCGGCCACGGCGACGTCCTGGGGCGGGGTCGGGAACTCACGGAAAACAAAGCGAACCTTGTCGTTGTCGACGTACTTGGCCTTGAAGTCAGGCCAGACCGTCTCGTTCCAGGCGGCGCACCCGGCGCAGGTGGTCGAGGCGTATTCGACCACCGTGACCTTGGCCCCTTCGGCTGCGCCCATGGCCATGTCGCCCTGCGTCGCCGCCGTTCCGCTTCCGCCGCCCTGGCCGCAGGCGGACAGGATCAAGGCTGTGGCCGCCATGCCGACGACCGCTGCACGTTTCATCATGTCCGCCCCCTCCCGTTTGGACGACTTACTTCGCCAGTTCGGCGTCGATGACCTCCGACAGGCCGGACAGCGAGCTGTCCGCCACCTTCACGCCGTTGACGGTGAAGTAGGGTGTACCGGTCACGCCGGCGCTGATGCCGGCCTGGATGCGCTTCTCCATGGCCTCGATGGCGGCCTTGTCGCGGATGCAGTCGTTGATCTGCTGCTCGCTGAGGCCCGCCGCCTGGCCGGCGCGGAACAGGGTGGTGCGCGGCGCGACGCCCGCCTGCCATTCCTTCTGGCTGGCCATGATGTCGCTGACGACGTCGAAATACTTGTCCGGACCGGCGCAGCGCGCGATCAGGAAGCCGGCGACGGCGATGTCCTGGGGCGGGGTCGGGAATTCGCGGAAGACGAAGCGGACCTTGTTGTTGTCGACGTACTTCGTCTTGAACTCGGGCCAGACCTCTTCATTCCACACGGCGCAGTGGCCGCAGGTGACCGAGGCGTACTCCACGACCGTGACCTTGGCGCCTTCGGGCGCGCCCTTGGCCATGTCGCCTTCGACCTCGCCGCCCGCGCCGCCGGCCGAGCAGCCCGCCAGCACGGCCATCGAGGCCAGGGCGGCTGCGGACAGGGCCGCGCGGCGGCTCATGGCGGCGTATTTGAAGATCGGGGCCATCGGCTGGTCCTTGTCAGAAATGAGATTCAGAAACGTCGCGCGATTCGTGCGCGCTGGCGAAATCGTCTGAATGTCGAGAACGCCGATGGCGAAGGTTTGTCAACGCTCCTCGTCGCGCGGGGGCTGCGACAGCACGGCGCGGCCCAGCTTGCCCAAGGCCGCTTTCAAGCTGTCGGGCGCCGCCTCGACCGAGGCGTTCAGTTCGGCTTCCGTCGCGGCGGGAAGGGGCGGCAGGACCGCGCGGCCGCGCGGGCGGGGCTTGGCTCCGGCGGCGGGCAGAGGCTTCACCGGCCCCTGGGCGATGCGCAGCTTCTCGACCGAGCCTGCGCCCAGGAACAGGTTCACCCGCTGAATGATGTCGGCCGACTGGTGCTGGACCAGCAGGGCGGCGGGACCGGCGACACGCAACTCCAGCACGCCGCCCGCATTGCCGCGTCCCTTGGTCAGCTTCTGCGGGCGGGTGACGCGGGCCAGCCGCTCGCCCACGATCTCGACCCAGCGCGGCTCCAGCGCCGAGGCGCCACGCCCGAACTGGGCGTCCAGCTTCTTGATCAGCGGCGCCAAGGACCGACCCGCGGGGGGCGGCGGGCGCAACGGCGGGCGCGTCCGGCGGCGGGCCAGGATTTCGCGCGCTTCGCTTTCGGTGGGCAGGGGACGACGCATTCGTCCTATATAGCCTGACCCATGCCCGACGTCCCCTCTCTCCGCGCCGCCCTGCTCGATTGGTATGACGCCCATGCGCGCAGCCTGCCGTGGCGCGCGCCGCCGGGGGCGAAGGCGAAGACCGACCCCTATCGCGTCTGGCTGTCAGAGGTGATGCTGCAGCAGACGACGGTGCCCCACGCGGCGCCCTATTTCGAGCGGTTCACCACGCGCTGGCCGACGGTGGGCGCCCTGGCCGCCGTCGAGGACGCCGAGCTGATGGCCGCCTGGGCGGGGCTGGGCTACTACGCCCGCGCACGCAATCTGCTGGCCTGCGCCCGCGCCGTGGCGGCGGATCACGGCGGGGCCTTCCCGCAGACCGAGACAGAGCTGCTGGCCCTGCCGGGGGTGGGCGCCTACACCGCCGCCGCCGTGGCCGCCATCGCCTTCGATCGACCCGCCAACGTCGTCGACGGCAATGTCGAGCGGGTGATGAGCCGCCTGTTCGCGGTCGAGACTCCGCTGCCCGCCGCGCGGCCCGAGCTGCGCCGCCTGGCCGCCCTGTTCGTCGACGACCACCGACCCGGCGACTGGGCGCAGGCGCTGATGGACCTCGGCTCGGGCGTCTGTCGGCCCCGGTCGCCGCTGTGCGATCAGTGCCCGCTGACCTTCGGCTGCGAAGCGCTGAAGACGGGGGCGCCCGAACGCTATCCGTTGAAGACGAAGAAGGCCGAGCGGCCGCATCGGCGCGGCCACGCCTATGTGCTGACCGATGACGCGGGGCGCGTCGCCCTGGTGCGGCGGCCGGACAAGGGGCTGCTGGGCGGCATGGCGGGCCTGCCGACCTCGGACTGGGGCGCGGCGCCGGATTTTGATCCGCCGATGAAAGGCGACTGGCGGGCGGCCGGATCGGTCGAGCATGTCTTCACCCACTTCAGCCTGACGCTGGAGGTGCATGTGGCTGAAGGAGAGGGCGACTTCCTATGGACCACAGCGGCCGAGGCGGCGAAGGCCCTGCCGACCGTCTTCAGGAAGGCGCTGGAGCGGGCTTTAGGAACCCTCTCCCGGCGGGAGAGGGCTTGAGCGCACGGCGGCGCAGCCGTCGTTCTGGCGCGAAAGGGTGAGGGGCTTGTCCCATCAATCGGCCGAAGGCCGCCGTCTCGCCGTTCTGCCACGGCCTCTGGCCGACTTTACCTGTGAACCCTCACCCTTTCGCCTGTTCCAATCGCTGCGCTCTTGGAGGCTCAAGCCCTCTCCCATCGGGAGAGGGTCAGCCGGTGGCGCGTAAATTTACTGCGCCGCTACGCTCGCGGGGCATGACCACGACGTGGCCGTTCAGGCGCTGGAAATGCAGGTCGATCACCCCGTCGCCGACCTTCAGCCGCGTGATCGACAGCCGGTCCAGCCCGGCGGGTAGGGCGGGATTGTTGACCTCGACCAGGCCCTCGGCGGCGTCGATGCTCAGGCCCAGCACCGACTGCATCATCAGGAAGACCGACCCCGCCGCCCAGGCCTGGGGCAGGCAGGCGACCGGATAGGCGATCGGCGGCTCGCCGGTCTCGCGCACGAAGCCGCAGAACAGTTCGGGCAGGCGCATCTGGAAATGCGCGGCCGAGCCGTAGATCTCGCCCAGCAGCATGGCGACCGCACGCCGCTCGCCGTAACGGGCCATGCCCGCCGCCGCCAGGGCCGTGTCGTGCGGCCAGACCGAACCGTTGTGATAGCTCATCGGATTGAAACGGGCCTGGCCCTTGGCCAGGGTCCGCAGACCCCAGCCGGAACGGAACTCGGCCGTCAGCATCCGTCGCGTCACCCGCCGGGCCCGTTCATGCGAGGGCAGGCCCATGAACAGCAGATGCCCGGCGTTGGAGGCGATGGCGCGACATTGCGCCCCGTCGCCGTCCAGGGCGATGGCGTAGAAGCCCTCGTCCTCCATCCAGTAGCGGTCCTCGACCAAGGCGCGCAGCGCCTCGGCCCGCGCGGCCCATTCGAGGGCGCGGCCGTCGCCCAGCACCGCGCCCATTTCGGCCAGCGCCTTCCAGGCGGCGAAGGCGTAGCCCTGGACCTCCAGCAGGGCGATCGGTCCCTTGGGAAAGCGACCGTCGGCGTGAAAGATGGAGTCTTCGGAGTCCTTCCAGCCCTGGTTCGACAGGCCGGTGTCGGCCGCGCGGGCGTAGTCGATCAGGCCGTCGCCGTTGCTGTCGCCGTAGTCGCTCATCCAGCCCGCCGCCGCGATCAGATGGGGCCACAGGGCGCGGATGGTCTCATAGTCGTTGGTGTGCTTGGCGTAGGCGCCGGCCAGGGCGATGAACAGGCAGGTGGTGTCGACGCCCCCGTAATAGAGGCCGAAGGGCACCTCGCCCAGCACGCTCATCTCGCCGCCGCGCGTCTCGTGCATGATCTTGCCGGGGGCGGAGTCCATGAAGGCGTTGGTCTCGGTCGCCTGGCGCGCGGCCAGATAGGTCAGCACCCCCTTGGCCAGGCCGGGGTCGATCCATAGCATCTGCCAGGCGGTGATGATGCCGTCGCGCCCGAAGGGGGTCGAGAACCACGGCGTCCCCGCATAGGGATAGGGGCCGGTCGGCAGGTCGGTGACCAGCAGGGCGATATCGGCGCGCGACTGCCGCAGCCAGTCGTTGAAGCCCTGGTTGCGTCCGCCCTCGACGATGGCGCCGCGCCGCAGTCGTCGTCGCATGGCCAGCCGCGCCAGGATGGAATGCCAGCGCCAGCGCGCCTCGTCCGGCTGCTCGCAGGCGTCCAGGCCGCATTCGACGAACAGGTCCAGGCTGCGGCCGCGCGGCAGGCTGAACATGAACTCGGCCCGATTGGCGCTGAGGCGGGCGGGCGGCTCGGAAAAGGCCAGGCAACTGGTGCGTTTCACCCCGTCCAGCCCGGTGTAGCTGAAGGTCACGCGCCGCCCGTCGATCACCGGCGGATGGATTTCGCCGTGCCGGGGCCGCACCGTGCCGCGCACCTGGAAGATGTCGGCGAAGTCCGCGTCGAACTCGAACGTCAGCGGCAGCAGGATGTCCTCGACGCCGTGGTTGACCATCCGCACCCGCTCGAACAGCCGCCGGTCCCACAGGAAGCGCCGCCGCTCTAAATGCAGCACGCCCGCCGGGGCGGAGCGCCCGCCCATCGGCGGCAGGGGCCGGTTGGTCGAATGGCAGGTGAAGAAGACGTTGTCCTTGGTCACGCCCGAACTGAGCCGCGAGGGCCGCGCCCGCCCGACCGTCAGGACGAAGCGCGACAGCAACCGCGTGTCCCGCTCGAACAGGCCATCGGCGCCCGCCTTAACGTCTCCCCAGTGATCGGCGACGAGGAAGGCGTCGCCGTCCTTCAGCGCCATCAGGGTTTCAAGCCCGTCCTGGTCGTTGGTGTCGGCGGCGGTGGTCTGGACCGAATAGGCGTCGTCCATAAGCGTCTCCGCTTGCGGTTCGTCCCCCCGGCTAGGATCAGAAGCGAACGGCCGAGGGCATGATTCAGTTCAGGGCGGCGAAACTCTTCTCTTCCTCCAGAGGACGCATCGGTGCTGCAAAGGGCCGCCGCGCCAGGATGTCGCCGTAGACGTCCAGATACCGCCGCGCCATCGCCGTGGCCGAGAAGCGCAGGTCGAACCGCGCGCGGATGGCCTCCCGGTCCAGCCGGTGCGCCTGGGCGGCGGCGGCGACCGCCTCCTCCATGGACGAGACCAGGAAGCCGGTGGCCCCGTCTTCGATGATCTCGGGCGTCGAGCCGCAGGCGAAGGCGACAACAGGCGTGCCGCACGCCATGGCCTCGATCATCACCAGGCCGAACGGCTCGGGCCAGTCGATGGGGAAGAGCAGGGCCTCGGCCCCGCCCAGGAAGGCGGACTTCTCCGTATCACCGATCTCGCCGACGAACTCGACCAGGGGATTGCCGCGCACCAGCGGTTCGATTTCCGCCTCCCAATAGGCGCGGTCGGCGGCGTCGATCTTGGCGGCGATCTTCAGCGGCTTGTTCAGCCGGGTCGCGATCTCGATGGCGCGGTCGGGCCGCTTCTCGGGTGAAATCCGGCCCAGGAAGGCGAGATAGCCCTGCGACCGGGGCGAGAAACGATAGAGATCGCCCGGCATGCCGTGATGCACGGTCGCCCGCCAGTTGGCGTGGGGCAGGGGACGGCGCTGATCGTCGGAGATCGACACCAGGCCGTACTCCGTCCAGCGCTCGTAGATCGGAGCCAGATCCTTCAGGTCCAACCGCCCGTGCAGGGTCGTCACCGTCTTGTCCGCCCACCCCTCGAAGAAGGGGAAGTGGATCATGTCGGTGTGGAAATGGATGACGTCGAAACGGTCGGCGCGGTCCAGCACCTCGGCCAACTGGGCCATGTGGGCCGCCAGATCGGACTTCAACGCGGCGGGGTCCAGACGGATGGCCTGATCGCGAACCGGGATCAGGCGGGCGCGGGTGCGCGCCTCGGCGCTGGCGAACAGGGTGACGTCGTGGCCCAGCTCGACCAGGGCGTCGGTCAGGTGGGCGACCACGCGCTCCGTGCCGCCGTAAAGCCGGGGCGGCACGGCCTCGTACAAGGGCGTGACTTGGGCGATCTTCATGGCAGACTCCTGCGTCACGTGACGACGCGACGCCGAAACCTCAATCCGCCCAGGATCGCCGGGTTCCAGCGTTGCTGGAACGATATTCTTCAATGCCGCCTGTAGGTTATGTGGCGACCGGAAGAGCCCGCCTTACTGCATCCCGGCGCGGATTTCGGCGCGCAGGGCGTCGATGGGGCGCAGGCCCGTATCCGTCTTGAAGCGCCAGTAGGTCCAGCCGTTGCAGGCCGGGGCGTTCTCCAGCAGGGCGCCCAGCTTGTGAATCGAGCCGGTCAGGGCGCCGGACACCAGCGAACCGTCGGCTCGCACCCGCGCCTCGCGCTCGCCCTTGGGGCAGTACAGCTTGTCGCCCGGCGCCAGCAGCCCGGCCTCGACCAGGGCGCCGAACGGCACCTTGGGCTCGGCCTTCTTGGAACCGGTGACGACCAGGTCTTCCGGCGCGGCCGGGATGACGGCCTTGATGCGCTTCTCGGCCAGTTTGGCGTAGGTCTCGTCGCGTTCGATGCCGATGAAACGGCGGCCCAGACGCTTGGCCGCCGCCCCCGTGGTGCCGGTGCCGAAGAAGGGGTCCAGCACCACGTCGCCGACGCGGCTGGCCGACAGCAGGACGCGGTGCAGCAGGGCCTCGGGCTTCTGGGTCGGGTGGGCCTTGTCGCCGTTCTCGTCCTTCAGCCGCTCGCCGCCGGTGCACAGGGCCAGGGTCCAGTCCGAGCGCATCTGGGTGTCTTCGTTGAAGGCCTTCAGCGCGTCGTAGTTGAAGGTGTAGCGCTTCTGCTCGCGCGACTTGGCGGCCCAGATCAGGGTCTCGTGGGCGTTGGTGAAGCGCGTGCCCTTGAAGTTCGGCATCGGGTTGGACTTGCGCCAGATGATGTCGTTCAGCACCCAGAAGCCCAGATCCTGCATCGCCGCGCCCAGGCGGAAGATGTTGTGATAGCTGCCGATGACCCACAGGCTGCCCTCGTCCTTCAGCACGCGGCGGCACTCGCCCAGCCAGGCGCGGGTGAAGGCGTCATAGGCGGCGAAGCTGTCGAACTTGTCCCAGTCGTCATCGACCGCGTCGACCTTGGAGTTGTCCGGCCGCAGCAGGTCGCCGCCCAGCTGCAGGTTATAGGGCGGGTCGGCGAAGACCATGTCCACCGACTTGTCCGGCAGGCCCTTCAGCACCTCGATGCAGTCGCCACGCAGGATGACGTCGGTCTTCAACTCGGACATGGAAAAGCGGCCCCGGACAGATGAGACGCTTATGGTGAATCCTTACGGTTAAGGCGGAGTAACCAAGATTCACGCGGCGGCGATTGCGTGGATTGCGTTGCGACGAAACGGGGCCATAATCGCCACATGGAAATGGCGGTCAGACCCTTCTGATAGCGTCCGTGCGGGCTTGACGCCCCCGAGCGGCGCGCCTTTTGCGACCCGGTTTCGCCCGGCGCATCAAGGCTGCGCACTTCATACCCTCCAGTAAAAATTCTAAGGCCGCCCGGCGCTGACCGGCTGCGGCCGCGCACATAGAGATTTCCATGACTCAGGTTTTCGAAAGCCCGTTCAAGGGTCGGCTGCTGTCCGAGCTGGTGACCAATCCGAACATCATCGTCGGGCGCTACAGCTATTATTCCGGCTGGTATCACGGCCACGGCTTTGACGACTGCGCCCGCTATCTGATGACCGAGCCGGGGGTGGACCGGCTGATCATCGGCGACTTCTGCTCGATCGGCAGCGGAGCGGCCTTCATCATGGCGGGCAACCAGGGGCACCGGAACGACTGGGCCAGCTCCTTCCCCTTCTTCTACATGCCCGAGGTTCCGCATTTCGCGGGGGCGGTCGACGCCTTCCGACCGGCGGGCGACACGGTCATCGGCAACGACGTCTGGATCGGTAGCGAGGCCATCATCATGCCCGGCGTGAAGATCGGCGACGGCGCCGTGATCGGCACGCGGGCGCTGGTGACGCGCGATGTCGAGCCCTACGCCATCATCGGCGGCAATCCGGCCCGGGTCATCCGCAAGCGGTTCGACGACGACAGCATCGCCATGCTGCTGGAGATGAAGTGGTGGGATTGGGACGACGCCCGTCTGGGCGAGGCCATGCCCCTGCTATGCAGCGGCGACATTGCGGCCCTGCACGCCTTCTGGCGCGAATGGGCGGAGGTTCAGGCGGTATAAAGCCGCTCATCCCGGCGAAGGCATGGTGCAAATCGCATCCTGTTTGAGCTATGGGGCGAAGATGATCCGTCGTCTTCGCCCCGTTCCGTTCGCCCTCGGGCCTGTCCACTTCGTCGGCATCGGCGGCATCGGCATGAGCGGCATCGCCGAGATCATGCTGAAAATCGGCTATCAGGTGCAGGGCTCGGACGCCAAGGCCAGCGCCAATACCGAGCGGCTGGAGAAGCTGGGCGCCCGCATCTACATCGGCCACGACGCCGCCCATGTGACCGAGGGCGTCTCGGCGGTGGTCTATTCCACGGCGGTCAAGCCGACGAACCCCGAGTTGGTGGTGGCGCGCGAACGCCGCATTCCTCTGGTGCGCCGGGCCGAGATGCTGGCCGAGCTGATGCGGCTTCAGTTCTCGATCGGCGTCGGCGGCACCCACGGCAAGACGACGACGACCTCGATGGTCGCGGCCCTGCTGGACGCCGGATCGCTGGACCCGACGGTGGTCAACGGCGGCATCATCAACGCCTATGGCACCAACGCCAAGGTCGGCGAGGGCGACTGGATGGTGGTCGAGGCGGACGAGAGCGACGGCTCCTTCCTGCGCCTCAAATGCACCGTCGCGATCATCACCAACATCGACCCGGAGCACCTGGACCACTACGGCGACTTCGACGCGGTGAAGAAGGCGTTCGGCGACTTCATCGAGGACATTCCCTTCTACGGTTTCGGCGTGGTCTGCCTGGACCACCCCGAGGTGCAGAAGCTGGCGGCCCAGATCGACAACCGCCGTCTGGTCACCTACGGCCTGAACCCTCAGGCCATGGTCCGCGCCGACAATGTGCGCATGGACCCGGACGGCTCGCGCTTCGACGTGGTGATCCAGGGGCAGGGCATGGCCGCCCTGGGCGAGCCTGCGCGTATCGAGAACCTGCACCTGCCGATGGCGGGCTGGCACAACGTTTCCAACGCCCTGGCCGCCATCGCCGTGGCGCGCGAGATCGGGGTGGACGATGACGCCATCCGCACGGGTCTGGCCGGGTTCGGCGGGGTCAAGCGCCGCTTCACCACCACGGGCGTGGCCCACGGCGTGCGCGTCATCGACGACTACGGCCACCACCCGGTCGAGATCGCCGCCGTGCTGAAGGCCGCGCGCCAGGTGGTCCAGAACGCCGACAACACCGGCCGCGTCATCGCCGTGGTTCAGCCGCACCGCTACACCCGTCTGCGCGATCTGATGGAGGACTTCTCGACCTGCTTCTCGGACGCCGACAGCGTTCTGGTCGCCGACGTCTATCCGGCGGGCGAACAGCCGATAGAGGGCGTGGACAAACACGCCCTGGTCGAGGGCGTCCGCCGCTACGGCCACCGCCACGTCGCCGCGCTGGAGAACGCCGCCGTCCTGCCGCGCGTTATCAAGGATGAGGCCAAGCCGGGCGATCTGGTCGTCCTGCTGGGCGCCGGCGACATCACCAGCTGGGCTTACGCCCTGCCGGCGCAGCTGGAGGCGTTGGCTTAATCTCATGCTCCCGCTCATCTCGGCGGACGCCGGGATCCAGCGAGAGCTTCACGACGAAGCCTTGCCGCCCTACATCGGATCAACGTCAAACGGCTGGATGCAGCCAAAGCACTGGATCCCGGCGTCCGCCGGGATGAGCGGATTTATCGGATGGCCTGGACTGACAACCTCCCCGCCGTGCGCGGCAAGCTGCTGCTGAACGAGCCGCTGGGGCCCTACACCTGGTTCCGCGTGGGCGGGGCGGCAGACGCCCTGTTCATTCCGGCGGACGCCGATGATCTGGCTGACTTCCTCAAGGCACTGCCCGAAGAAGTGCCGGTGACGGCGATCGGCGTCGGCTCCAACCTGATCGTGCGCGACGGCGGGGTCGAAGGCGTGGTGATCCGTCTGGCGGGCCGCGCCTGGGGGCAGGTGACGACCGACGGCGTCACGGTCACGGCGGGCGCTGGCGCGCTGGACAGCATGGTGGCGCGCGCCTCGGCCAAGGCGGGCATCGCCGGGCTGGAGTTCTATGCGGGCATCCCCGGTTCGATCGGCGGCGCCCTGACGATGAATGCGGGCTGCTACGGTTCCGAGACGAAGGACGTGCTGGTGTCCGCCTGGGGCCTGAACCGCAAGGGCGAGCGGGTCGAACTGGCCCTGGCCGATTTCGGCTATACCTACCGCCACTCCAACGCCCCGGCCGACATCATCTGGATCGAGGCTACCTATCGCGGGACGCCCGACGCGCCCGAGGCCGTCGCCGCCCGCATCAGCGAGATCACCGAGCGTCGCGAGAAGACCCAGCCGATCCGCGAGAAGACCGGCGGCTCGACCTTCAAGAACCCCGAGGGCCATTCCTCGTGGAAGCTGGTCGACGAGGCCGGCTGGCGCGGCAAGCTGCACGCCGAAACCGGCGGCGGGGCCAAGTTCAGCGAGTTGCACTCCAACTTCATGATCAACCCCGGCGAGGCGACCGCCGCCGACATCGAAGGCCTGGGCGAAGCGGTCCGCGCCGACGTGCTGGAAAAGACCGGCGTGCAACTGAACTGGGAAATCAAGCGGATCGGGCGGAAATAACCCTCTCCCGGCGGGAGAGGGCTTGAGCGCACGAGAGCGTTAGCGATCGTTCTTGCGCGAAAGGGTGAGGGGCTTGTCCCATCAGTCGGTGCAAGCCGTCGCGTCAAGGCCTTCGGCCGACTTCACACCCGAACCCTCACCCTTTCGCCTTCGCCAATCGCTGCGCTCTTGGAGGCTCAAGCCCTCTCCCATCGGGAGAGGGGCCAAAGGTGACGAATTTCCTTCCACGACCCCGTATCGTTTCCAACCGGTTAACCGTATTCAGGGCATAGGGGTGGGCTAGTCTTCGGATGTCGCCATGCGTACGCCCCTGAATACCCTCCATGTCGCTGTCCTGATGGGCGGTCTGTCGTCGGAACGCGAGGTCTCCCTGTCCTCGGGGCGCGGCTGCGCGGACGCCCTGGAAGGGCAGGTCGCCAAGGTCACGCGCGTCGACGCCGGGCGCGATCTGGCTCAGGTGCTGACGGCGCTGAAGCCCGACGTCGTCTTCAACGCCCTGCACGGCAAATGGGGCGAGGACGGCTGCGTCCAGGGCATCCTGGAGACGCTGAAGCTGCCCTATA
Source organism: Brevundimonas phoenicis (assembly GCF_047237745.1). Taxonomy (NCBI): domain Bacteria; kingdom Pseudomonadati; phylum Pseudomonadota; class Alphaproteobacteria; order Caulobacterales; family Caulobacteraceae; genus Brevundimonas; species Brevundimonas phoenicis. Next base: position 2,767,183 of record NZ_JBDFLN010000001.1, on the reverse strand, counting down.
CCCATTCCGGCGTCCTGGCCTCGGCCCTGGCGATGGACAAGGACAAGTCCAAGGCCGTGCTGAGCGCGGCGGGCGTCATCGTGCCCGGCGGCGGTCTGTTCGACCGTCACGAGGTGGCCAGCCGACACGTCATCGACCCGCCCTATGTCGTCAAGCCGAACGCCGAGGGCTCGTCCGTCGGCGTCTTCCTGGTGCGCGAGGGCGCCAACCGTCCGGTGGCCGAGGTCGGCGCCGAGGACTGGACCTATGGCGATCAGGTCATGGTCGAGCCCTTCATTCCCGGCAAGGAGCTGGCGGTCAGCGTGATCGGCGAGGCGACCGGCCCGCGCGCCCTGACCATCACCGACATCACCCCGACCAAGGGCTTCTACGACTACGAAGCCAAATACGCGCCCGGCGGCTCGCGCCACGTCCTGCCCGCCGAGCTGCCCGCGCACGTTTTTGACAAGGCTTTACGTCAGGCCGAGCTGGCCCACGCGGCCATGGGGTGCCGAGGCGTGTCCAGGGCCGACTTCCGTTATGACGATGTTAACGACGTTCTCGTTCTGTTGGAGGTGAACACCCAGCCCGGCATGACCCCGACCTCGCTCGTCCCCGAGCAGGCGGCCTTCGTCGGTATGGATTATCGCGAACTGGTTCGTTGGATGGTGGAGGACGCCTCATGCCCGCGGTAGTGCGCGGCGGTCGGCGACAGTCTTCGGGCAAGGGCGGCGCGCGCGGCGCTCCGTCCGGCCGCGCGGCCGAGATCGGCCGTCTGGACATGTCGCCGCGCGTCGTGGCGGCGACCCTGGTGGTCGGCGTCGGCATACTGGCGGCCGTGCTGGCCACCGGCGCGCGCGCCGAGCGTATCTCGACGGCCGTCACTGAACGCTTTGACTCGGTAACGACCGGCATGGGTCTAAAGGTGCGTCAGGTCCACGTCACCGGCGCCTCGCCCGAGGCCGCCGCCGCCGTGCGCGCCGCCGTCGGCGTCCATGCTGACCAGCCCATCGTCAGCCTGGACCTGGCCGCCGTGCGCGACCGGGTGCAGTCGGTCGGCTGGGTCAAGGAGGCGCGCGTGGTGCGCCTGCTGCCCGACACCCTGATCGTCGACGTCAAGGAGCACGACCGCCTCGCCGTCTGGCAGGTGGGCGGCAAGGCGCACGTCATCGACGCCCAAGGCATCGTCATTCCGGGAGCCGACGCGGGCCGCTATCCGCTCCTGCCGCTGGTGGTGGGCAAGGGCGCCGATCAGGCCGCCTCCGACGTTCTGCCCCTGCTGGCCCAGCGTCCGCGCCTGATGGCCAAGGTCGACGCCCTGGTCCGCGTGGATGAGCGCCGTTGGGATCTGCGCCTCAAGGACGGCGCCCTGATTCAACTGCCCGCCGTGGATCAGGAATCCGCCCTCATCCGCCTCGACGCCCTGGACCAGCGCGAACGCCTGCTGGATCTGGGTTTCGCCCGCATCGACCTTCGCACGCCGGAAGAAGTGGCCGTTCGCCCTTCCGAAGGCGCCGTTTGACCCTCTGACTTCCTAGGACACGACCCCATGGTTGGACGCAGCCGAGACATCAAGCCGGAACAGGGCAGGGGCGCGCCGCGCGCGCCGGTCGTGGCCGCGCTCGATCTCGGCCAGGCCAAGGTCGCCTGCTTCATCATGAAGCCGGACGGCGTGCGTCACGCCGACCGCACCATCCGCGTCGCAGGCGCCGGCCACGTCCAGTCGCGCGGCGTCAAGGGCGGGGCCATCGTCAACATGGATGAGACGGCCCAGGCCATCGGCCACGCCGTCGAACGCGCCGAGCGCGCGGCAGGCGCCCCCGTCTCCGGCGTCGTCGTCACCACGGCCATCGGCCAGATGGCCAGCCACCGGGTGCAGGCGCGCGTCTCGCTGGGCTCGCACCCGATCAGCGACGCCGATCTGGCGCGCGCCATCGGCATGGCCCTGGCCCAGATCCGTCTGCCGAACCGACGCCCGATCCACGTCCTGCCCATCGCCTGGTCGGTGGATGGCGCGCGCGGCGTTCATGATCCGCGCTCGATGCGCGGCGGCTCGTTGGGGCTGGACCTGCTGGTCGTCTCCATGTCCGAGGGCTCGTTCAACGCCCTCAGCCACTGCCTCGAACTGGCGCACCTGGACCTGCAGGGCGTGGCCGCCGCGCCGGTCGTCTCCTCGCTCGCCGCGCTGGAAGAGGATGAGATGGAGCTGGGCGCCCTGTGCATCGACATGGGCGGCGGTTCGACCTCGGCGGCGGTCTGGGGCGGGCGCTCCCTGCTGCATATCGAAAGCCTGAACGTCGGCGGCGACCATGTGACCGCCGACATCGCGCGCGGCCTGTCGACCTCGCGCGTCGGCGCCGAACGGCTGAAGACCCTGCACGGCTCGGCCATGGCCAGCGCCAATGAAGACCGCGAAATGCTGGAGGCTCCGCCGCGCGGCGAGGACGCCTCGGCCGGGCCGGTCATCGTCCCGCGCGCCATGCTGAAGACCGTCATCGCCCCGCGCGTGGAAGAGACGCTGGAGCTGCTGCGCGACCGCCTGAAACACGCCGGCATGGGCCTCGAGCCCGGCGCGGGCCTCGTCCTGACCGGCGGCGCCAGCCAGTTGAACGGCGTGCGCGAACTGGCCGTGCGCGTCTTCGACCGCCCGGTGCGCCTGGGACGTCCGCAACGCGCGCCCCACCTGGCCGACGCCGCCGCCGGCCCGGCCTTCTGCTCAGCCGCCGGCGTCCTGCTCCGCGCCGCCTACGGCCCGCGCGAGGCTGTCTCGGCCCGCAAGCTGATGTCCCGCCAGATCACGGCGGCGGATGCGCCTAAGGTGCATCGCGGCGGTATGGTGGCCCGCGCGGCGGGCTGGCTGAGGGACAACCTGTAACCGCCTGCGCGGTTTATATTCTAAATAACGTCGCTTTTCGGCCCTATTTTTCTCTAGACTGCGATTAGAGAGAATGCTGATGTTCGCGTATATCTGAAAAATTTTTCTGAATTCGAGCGGTTTCAAAAAATTTCTGTCCAAAAATAACGACGTTGTTGAGTATGTGTCTTTGCTGTGGCGGGATTGTTACATTACGGACGCTCAATGGCCTGATTTAGGTCACAATGGTTGTCCTTCCGTCATTTTCCGTTAGATGTGGTCATTAGGCATGCACGTCGTTTCGGATGCGTGCGTTCGCTGATCATAGCTTTTCGGGGGCAACTATTATGAGTTTGAAGCGCAAATACCTGTTTGGGACGACTGTCTTGGCGGGTGTGGTTGCGGTCGCTGCGCCTGCCATGGCGCAGACCCAGACGCCGCCAGTGTCGGAAGAATCGACGCAGGTCGAAGAAATCGTCGTCACCGGCTCACGTATTCGTCGTGATCCGACGACTGTGGCCGCTCCGATCATTCAGATCGACGGTGCGGCGCTGCTCGAGACGGGCATGCCCACGGTTATCGACTACCTTGCGACCATTCCGGCGCTGTCCAACTCGCTGGTTCCGTCGGATACGACGGGCTCGGGCCTGAATGACGGCGGTCTGGAATTCGCCAACCTGCGCTCCCTCGGGTCGGGCCGTACGCTGACGCTGATTGATGGCCGCCGCCATGTCGGATCCTCGGCCGGCGTTCTGTCGGTCGATGTGTCGACGATCCCGCGTCTGTTGATCCAGAACATCGAGATCATCACCGGCGGCGCTTCGTCGGTTTACGGCGCCGATGCCGTGTCGGGTGTCGTCAACTACACGCTGCGCAAAGACTACGAAGGCCTTGAGGTCGACGCTAACTACGGTCAGTTGGTCAAGGGCGGCGACGCCGTTACCCGTCGCGTGTCGGCCCTGGGCGGCATCAACCTGTTTGACGATCGTCTGAACGTCTATGCTCATGCTGAATGGGAAAAGGCCGACGAGCTTCGTTCGAACCAGATCGGTTGGCTGCGTCGGGGTCGTGTCGGGCTCGGCATTGACGCCGACCCGACCAACCTGGCTATCGGCCCGGCGGCTGATGGTTTTATAGATACCGGCGAGTTCTTCAACGCTCGCCGCCTTGATCGTCCGCTCTGGGGTACGACGACTCTGGCCAACATGCAGCGCCCCAGCCCGTTCGGTGATCCGGACGTTCCGGTGGCGGCGTGCCGCAGTTTCTCGACCTCGTCCAACTGCTTCAACGTAGATCCGGCCTATACTTACTGGTTTGACGGCGCCACGGCTCGTCTGGCGGATTTCGGGCAGCGCATCGGCAGCACCGGCGCCAACCGTCCGTGGAATATCGGCGGTGACGGCGAACTGGCTAACATGACGGCCTTTGACGCCTGGACCCGTTTCCCTGAACAAGAATCGCAACGTTACCAGGTCGGCGCCAACCTGCAGGTGAGCGACAATATTCGCGCCACATTTGAAGCGAAATACACGACCGAGGACGCCTTCGATCAGGGCCAGTTCTCGTTCTGGGATATCTTCATTGTCGATTCGGCTCTGGCGTGCGGCGGCACGCCGTTTGGCGGCGCGGCTCGCAGTTGCAACAACGGGAATGCACCGGGCTTGATCGGCGGCACCAGTTCGTTCGCCACGCGGACGGACAACGCCTTCCTGCCGGCCAATCTCGTTACGGCAATCCGCAACAACACCTTCATTCCCTATTCTGATCCGACCAACACGACGCCGGGCGCGCCGGGCACGGCCGTGACCGCTCCGATCGCCTTGCACCGCGGTTTCGGCATTCCGCGTGATCAGACCAACAATCGTGAGGTCCAGCGTTACGTCGCGGCGTTCGAAGGCGATTACGATCGTATCGGCTTCATCAACAACGCCAACTGGAGCCTGTCGTACACCTACGGCGAAATGAACAATAAGAACCGTGAGACGGGACCGGATGCGATCCGCTTCGGCCACGCCATGGACTCCATCGTCGATACGGCCGGCATTGTGAACGGCAAGCCAGGCGAGATCGTCTGCCGGGTCCAGCACCTGGCGGCGCGCGGCATTGCGGTTCAGGAGCAGAACCCAAACACGACGACGACGAGCTACACCGATGCGGCCACCAACCCGGAAATCGCGGGTTGTAAGCCGCTGAACGTCTTCGGCATGGGTAACCAATCGGCTGAAGCTCTCGAGTACATCTCGGCCAGCGTAACGGTGAATGAGAAGAACGTGCAGGAAAGCGCGGTCGCGACCTTCGGTGGTCAGGTTGGCGACTTCTGGGGCGCTGGTCAGATCGGCTTCTCGGTGGGCGCCGAATACCGCCGGGAGTATACCGAGGGCGTCGGCCGTAGCCGCGACACGAACAACCGCCTGCTGCAGTTGAACACGGGCGCTGATTTCCTGGGTGTCGAATACGAGACCACGGAATTCTTCGCAGAATTGGCTATTCCGCTGTTCCGTGACAGCTGGTTGGGCGAGTATGCTGAGTTCAACGGCTCGTACCGCACGTTTGATTATACGACTGCGGGCACGGGCGACGTCTATGGCCTTAGCCTGGTCTATCGTCCGATCCAGGACATCATGTTCAAGACCAGCTTCAATACGTCTTTCCGGGCTCCGAACCTGTCCGAAAACTACCGTCCTTACGGCCAGACGTTCGTGAACAGCTTCTCCGATCCATGCGACACGCGTGTCATTGCTTCCTTGAGCGGCAATAATGCGGCGGAAATCCGGACCAATCGTATCGCCAACTGTACGGCTCTGGCTGCACAGAAGGGTCTGGCTTATGACTTCGGTCAGGCGACGGTCGGTATCGGAGACGACTATCGTCCCGCCTATTCGGCCGGTGTCGCCAGTGTTCTGGCTGGCAACCCGGATCTGCGTCCTGAGACGTCGGAATCCTTCACCTTCTCGACGATCCTGCGCCCGCGTTTCATCCCGAACTTCAGCCTGGTGCTGGATTATTATGAGATCACGATCGACGATGTGATCGTCACGCCGTCGGGCCAGCAGATCGCCAACCAGTGCGTCAACGGCGCTCAACTGGACGCCGTGGCCTGCGCCCTGATCCGCCGCGAGAACCCGAACAACGACGCTGATCCGTTCAACGTCTTCAAGGTTGGCGCTCCCGTTGGCGATCCGATCGGCGGCTTCATCCTGCAGACGCTGAACTTTGCTAAGCTGGAAACTCGCGGTCTGGACGTCACGGCCACCTACAGCCTCGATACCGAAGAAGTCTTCGGTAAGAACTTCGGCCGCTTTAATTACTCCTTCGGCGCACTGTGGTTGATCGAGCAGAAGCAGTACACCAGCCTTACCAATCGTGACTTCTTCGACGATCTAACCACCAACGTCTTCTACCCGAGGCTAGAGGGCACCTCGCGCCTGAGCTGGACTTCGCCCAACAATAAATTGAGCGTGAGCTGGCTGGCCGACTGGATGGCTTCGCAGGACTTGGTCAAGAAGCGCGACGCCATCGCGTCGGGCAACGTCGATCAGTCCCCGACCGACTGGTGGACTACGGGCAACTTCGTCCGCCACGACGTGAGCTTCAACTATAAGGTCACGGACGATGTCACCGTGCGCGCTGGCGTGACCAACCTGACGGATGTCGAACCGCCGCTCTACCTGGGCTTCGCATCGACCTTCGACCCATATGGGCGTCGCTTCTTCGTTGGCCTGAACTACAAGCTGTTCTAAGTCGAACAACTCATTCGAAACGGAGAGGGCGGCTCGAGAGAGCCGCCCTTTTCACATTCGCGGCGAGCCAAGACCGAAGAAAGTTCGCGAAATCTGCGGTCAAGCTGTTCGCAGCGACTATCATTCCGTCCGACTCACGCTATCGAGGTAACCCTTCGTTAACGCAGTCAGGGTTTTCCTTAACGCGCTCATAACCAATGCGATTCGGCGGGGAGTTCGCATCGGGGACGAAGGGCAGGGTCCTTAGGTCGGAATAATACAATGTCTCTCTCGCTGGTCAGGCCGGAAGCTACGGAATTGAAGCCCCGCATCGTCGTCTTCGGCGTAGGCGGAGCGGGCGGCAACGCCGTCAACAACATGATCGACTCCGGCCTTGAGGGCGTGGAGTTCGTCGTCGCCAACACCGACGCCCAGCACCTGAGCTTCGCCAAGACCGACCGCCGCATCCAACTGGGCGAGACCATCACGCAAGGGTTGGGCGCGGGCGCCCACCCCGAAGTCGGCATGAACGCCGCCGAGGAGAGCGCGGACGAGATCCATGCGCACCTGGAAGGCGCGCACATGGTCTTCATCACCTGCGGCATGGGCGGCGGCACCGGCACCGGCGCGGCGCCGGTCATCGCCAAATGCGCGCGTGATCGCGGCATCCTGACCGTCGGCGTTGTGACCAAGCCCTTCACCTTCGAAGGCCGTCACCGGATGCGCCTGGCCGACGCCGGCGTGGCCGAGCTGCAGCGCTACGTCGACACCCTGATCGTCATCCCGAACCAGAACCTGTTCCGCGTCGCCAACGAACGCACCACCTTCTCCGACGCCTTCGGCATGGCGGACCAGGTGCTGCACTCGGGCGTCCGCTCGATCACCGACCTGATGATCCTGCCGGGCCTGATCAACCTCGACTTCGCCGACGTTCGCGCCGTGATGAGCGAGATGGGCAAGGCCATGATGGGCACGGGCGAGGCCACGGGCGACGACCGCGCCCTGCTGGCGGCCCAGAACGCCATCGCCAACCCGCTGCTGGATGAAACCAGCCTGAAGGGCGCCAAGGCCGTGCTGGTGAACATCACCGGCGGCATGGACATGACCCTGCTGGAAGTCGACGAGGCCGCCAACGCCATCGCCGGCGAAGTGGACGGCGACGCCAACATCATCTTCGGCGCGGCCTTCGACCCGGCCCTGGACGGCAAGATCCGTGTCTCGGTCGTCGCGACCGGCATGGATGAAGCCGTCATCCAGCAGATTGAGCCGCAAGGCCAGAGCTTCGGCCGCACGGGCGGTTTGCCGAACGCAGCGCCGCGCCAGCCGGAAGTCCGCATCGACCCGGTTCGTGAAGCCGCGCCGCAGCCGGCGCCCGCTCCGGTCTATGAAGCCCCGGCCGCTCGCGCGCCTGAGCCGAAGATCGAGGCCAAGCCCGAGCCGGTCATCCGCGACGCGCCGCGCAATCTGGAGCCGATCGTCGATCCGTGGGTCGAGGAATATGAGCAGGGCGCCGGTCGCGCCCAGCCGGCGGCTTCGTCGGAACAGGGCGACCTCTATTTCGATCGTGCCCCGCAGCGTCAGCAACCGGCCCCGCAGCAACCGGCCCAGCGTCCGGCCGCCCGTCATGAAGAGCCCGCCGAGGAGCCCTTCTACGACGAGCGCGACCACCGCCGCAGCGGCTGGAGCCTGTTCGGCCGCAAGCGCCAGCAGCCGCAGCAGCAACAGTCCTATGCGCCGCCGCCGTCGTCGAACCGCACGACCCAGCAGCTGCGTCAGACGCAGGCGATGCAGCCCCAGCAGCAAGACCCGCAGGTGGGCCAGTCCGAGGATGACGACCTGGAGATCCCGTCCTTTCTCCGCCGCCTCGCGAACTGATCGACCCAAAAAGTCCTGAAAATGAAGCGCCCCGGAGCCGACCTCCGGGGCGTTTTCACATGTGGGCGCCGAGGCTGGAATGTGTCGTCGAACCGAAACAATCCGAAACCCGACTTTCATTTCGAGCTTGAGCCCCGAGGCGTAAACGACAGGTGAGGCGAAGACCGTCCTGTTTGGGGCGGGTCGCGCAACAGAGAGTTTCCGAGTGACGGTCCGCAACGACCAGTACGAACAGACCATCGTCGCCCCGGCCATCTGCGCCGGCGTCGGCGTGCACACCGGCCGCCGCGTGCGTCTGGTCGTGCGCCCGGCTGCGCCTGGCCACGGCATCGTCTTCGTGCGCACGGACGTCACCGACCGCGACAACCGCATCCCCGTCTCGGGCGAGGCGGTCGTGGACGCGCGCCTGAACACCATGATCGAGAACGCGGCGGGCGTGCGCCTGTCGACGATCGAGCACCTGATGGCCGCCCTGGCCGCCCTGGGCGTCTCCAACGCCGTGATCGAGGTGGACGGGCCGGAACTGCCGATCCTGGACGGCTCGGCGCTGCAGTTCGTGCAACTGCTGGATCGCGCGGGTTTCCGCCGCCAGGAAGCGCCCCAGACCTATATCGAGATCCTGAAGCCGATCCGGGTGGAGGAGGGCGACAAGTCCGCCGTCCTTAAGCCCTGCGACCGCTATGAGATGCGCTTCGAGATCGACTTCCCCACGCCGGTCATCGGCAATCAGGTGGTGGATTTCGTGGTAGACGAGGCGACCTTCCGCTCGGACATCATGGCCGCCCGCACCTTCGGCTTCGCCCATGAGGTCGAGGCCCTGCGTCAGGCCGGTCTGGCCCGCGGCGGCTCGTTGGAGAACGCCGTGGTCATCGACGGCGACCAGATCCTGAACCCCGGCGGCCTACGCATGGAGCGCGAGTTCGTGCGTCACAAGGCGCTGGACGCCATCGGCGACCTGTATGTCCTCGGCGCGCCGCTGCTGGGCCGCTACGAAGGCGTCAAGGCGGGCCACGCCCTGAACAACAAGCTGGTGCGCGCCCTGCTGGCCCAGCCGGATGCGTGGCGCGAGACGATTCGCGTGCCCGACATGGCGATGGCGGGGTAAGTCTCCCTTCTCCCCTTGTGGGAGAAGGTGGCAGGCGGAGCCTGACGGATGAGGGGTGTGATCGCCCTGGTATCCGGATGGGCGCGTCGTTTCCTGTAGATGATTTCCGAATGTCGCGCTGACACCCCTCATCCGAGCGTCCCCGGGACAAGCCCGAGGACGCCCACCTTCTCCCACAAGGGGAGAAGGGTCAGGAGAGGGTAATCGCGCTGACCAACCGTCCGAAATCCGGTTCGCCCGCGAGATAGGCGCGGCGGTTGGAGTAGAAGCGCCCTTCATCTGCGCGCGTGTCGTCGCCGGTCCATGCAGCCTCGCCGACGCCCGCCTGCTCCAGTCGCCACAGGACGAAGCCGGGCAGGTCGAACTGGCGCTTGTCGTCCGTCGCGCCGGGGGCGAAGAAGCGTTCGCTGCCGGGGTCATGGTGGGCGAAGCGGTCCTGATAGTCGGCGCCGACTTCGTAGGACGCCTGGGCGATGCAGGGGCCGACGACGGCGACGATGCGCGACGGCTCGGCGCCCAGGGCCTGCATGGCCGCGACCGTCGAGTGGATGACGCCGCCCAGGGCGCCCTTCCAGCCTGCATGGGCGGCGCCGACCACGCCCGCCTCGGCGTCGGCGAACAGCACGGGGGCGCAGTCGGCGGTCAGGACAGTCAGCACCGGCCCCTTCACGCCCGCGACCACGGCGTCGCCTTCGGGGCGATCGCCGGCCCAGCCGCTTTCGGCCACGCGGGCGACGGCGGAGTGGACCTGATAGCAGCCGCACAGGTCGTCGGCGGCGCCGCCCATCCATTCGGCGACGCGACGGCGGTTCTCGGCGACATGGGCCGGGTCGTCCTTGGAGCCGACGCCGGCGTTCAGTCCGGCGTAGAGGCCGTCCGATACGCCGCCCGCGCGGGTGAAGAAGCCGTGGCGAACCCCGGCCTTGGTCAGCAGCGGATGGGTGATCGGGTTCAGGCTCATGCGGCGGCCTCCAGTTCGAAACGGGCGACGTCGATGGCGGCCTGAACGGCTTTGCGCGCCTGGGGGCTGTTCTTCCAGCAGGTCGAGCCGACGCTGGCGGCGGCTCCGGCGCAGACGACGGCCGCATCCGCCTGGGCCAGACGGGCGAAGCCGACGACGCCCAGCTCCTCCAGCCGCTGGATCACCTTGGGGCCGACGCCCTTGGTCGCCAGCAGAATCTGGCGCTCGTGGTCGGTGAAGGTCATGGCCGCATCAGGCTCCATCATCGGGCGGGCCGCGTCAGAAGCCCGGCAGGGCCAGCGAACGCGGCGAGAAGATCGCCGCCGCCTTGAACAGTTCGCCCATCTGATCCGGCGCGGTCAGGCGGTCCAGCTGGCGCTGGATGACCGGGGCGGCTTCGGGGCGTCCCTGCATCAACCGCTGGGCGCGGGCTTCGATCCCCAATGCCTTGAGGAAGGCGCCCTGGCCGACGCAGCCGGTGACGTCGGCCCCGCCGCGCACGGCGGCTTCGAGCACCAGGGGGAAGTCGGCCCATTGCGTCAGGTCAGCCTCGCCCGGCGTCGACAGGGGATCGACTTTCTGGTGCCGCCGCAGGGCCTGAAGCGTATCGCCCGCCTCGGGTTTTCTGCGGCCGTAGTCGATCAGCAGGGCGGCGCCGGATGCGGCGCGGATCAGGCTGGCCAGATCGCGGCCGAAGGCGGCCTGCTGTTCGGAAATCTCCATGATCTGGCCGGGTTCGACGTTGAAGCCCGGCGTCTCGAAGCCGTCGGCGATGGCGGTCAGACCGAAGGTCAGTTCATTGTCGTCGGTGACGCCGATGCGGCGCTCGGCCCAGCCGCCCTCAGTCTTGATGAACTGGCGCGCGGGCAGGCAGTCCAGCACCTCATTGGCGATCAGGATGACCGGGGCGTCGGTCTCGATCTTGTGCAGGGCGCTGAGCCAGCGCGGATGCGCGTCGGCGTCGGCCAGCCGACGGGCCTGCTCGGCGCGCAGCGGCGCGCTGGGCTCGATCAGGATCAGGTCGACCGCCTGCAGGAAGCCGGGAACCAGCCGCGCGGCGCGCAGCACGTCGGACATCAGCGTGCCGTCGCCGGGCCCGACCTCGACCAGCCGCACGCGCTCGGGCGCGCCCAGCCGGGTCCAGGTCTCGATCGCCCACAGGCCGATCAGTTCGCCGAACATCTGGCTGATCAGCGGGGCGGTGATGAAGTCGCCGCCTTCGCCCAGCGCGGGGCGGGTGGCGTAATAGCCGCCCCTGGGGTCGTGCAGGCAGCGGGTGACGTAGTCCGCCACCGTCATCGGCCCGGTCAGCACGATCTCGCGGACCAGCCGGTCCTTGAGCGTCTCCGCCATGATGGTCTTACGCCTCCGTGACGACCGGCTTCTTCAGCGCCCGCCAGATCAGCCAGGCGCCGACCAGCATCATCGGGATCGACAGGATCATGCCCATGGTCAGGCCCAGCGGCAGGTTCTCCAGCCCGGCGTCGGGCTGACGCACGTTCTCCAGCGCGGCGCGGCAGACGCCGTAGCCCAGCAGGAACAGGCCGGTGACGAAGCCGGGACGCTTCAGCATCCGCCACTTCCAGATCGCCAGCGACAGGACGACGAACAGCAGCAGCCCTTCCAGCCCCGCCTCATAAAGCTGGCTGGGGTGGCGCGGCTCGTTGCCGGCGGGGCAGAAGCCGTACATCTGCTGGATGCGCTCGTTGCAGAAGCGGATGGCCCAGGGGACCGTCGTCTCGCGGCCCCACAGCTCGCCGTTGATGAAGTTGGCGATGCGGCCGAAGAACAGGCCCAGCGGCGCGACCGGGGCGATCAGGTCGCCCAGGCTGAGCGGGTTCACCTGCTGGCGCCGGGCGTAGAGGGCGATGGCGATGACCACGCCCAGGAAGCCGCCGTGGAAGCTCATCCCGCCGGTCCATAGCTGCAGCAGTTCCAGCCGCTCGCCCCAGCTGTCGCCCGTGAACAACTGGGCGAACATCTCCGGCTTGTAGAAGAGGGCGTAGCCGAAACGGCCGCCCAGGATGACGCCGAGCGTGATCCACAGCACCAGGTCGTCCAGTTGCTGTCCGCCGACCGGCGGCTTGCCCGGCGCCCACAGGCGCTCCGTCTTGGCCAGGCGCGAGGCGTACCACCAGCCCAGGACGATGCCGGCGATATAGGCCAGCGCGTACCAGCGGATGGGCAGGGGCCCAAGCTGGATCAGGACGGGGTCGAATTCGGGAAAGGGCACGGGGCCTCCTGCGCCTTCAGAAGTTGTCTCTCGTCTAGCAAGCGGGACTGCATTCGTCGCGCGCTTTTCCCGCGAAGCAGTCTATAGGCCGCAGGCAGGTAAGGTTTGGTTTACCCAAATCAATGCACCGTTAACCACGTTCGGACCGATGGTCCGGGAGTTCTCAAGAGGCCGCCATGCAGACGCGCAATCCCCTCCTTGATGAGTTCGCCAAGCTGACGACCGGCGCCATGGGCCTGGCCCAGGCCGCGGGTGAAGAGGCCAAGGCCGCCTGGCGCGCCCAGGCTGACCGTTTCGTCGCTGAAATGGATCTCGTCCGTCGCGACGAGTTCGACGTGCTGAAGGACGAGATCGCCGCCCTGCGCGCCGAGATCGCGGCGCTGAAGGCTGCGGCTCCGGCTCCGAAGAAGGCCGCCAAGGGATCGTCCACAGACGCCGCTTCAAGCCCGGATTCAGCCGGTTGAGCCGAATCTGCGAACACGCCTACCGTCTTCAAAGGCGCTCATCTGAGTCGCCGTCGTTGCTGAAGAAGTTGAACGCCTGATGGATGCTGTGAGACCCGAAGAGGTCGACCTGCCCTTTGATCCGCTGGATGTGGTCGAACACGTCCTGACGGCGGAGAACCTGCCGTTCGACCGCACGGACGAGGGCGATCTGGCCTTCGCCCTGGCCGGCGACTGGAAGGACTATGAGCTGTGGTTCGCCTGGCGGCCCGAGGGGGACTGCCTTCAGCTGTGCCTGGCGCTGGACCTGCGGGTGGCCAAGACGCGGCGCGCGGCGGCCTATGAACTGGTGTCGATGATCAATCAGCGCACCTGGCTGGGTCATTTCGAGATCTGGCCGGACGAGGGCGAGATCGTCTTCCGTCACGCCCTGGCCCTGCCGCACACCGAGCGCCCGACCCTGGCCCAGGCCGCGTCCATGATCGACGCGGCGGTCGAGGCGGCCGACCGTTATTATCCCGCCTTCGACTTCATGGTGCGCGGCTCCAAGAAGCCGAAGGAAGCCATCGACGCCTGCCTGTTCGAGACCGTGGGCAACGCCTGATGAGCGGTTCCGGACGTCCGGTCGTGCTTCAGGGCGTCGGACGCCTGGGCTCGGCCATTCTGGAAGGCTGGCTGGCGACGGGCGCCGTCGACCCGGCCGATCTGATCATCCTCACGCCGTCCGAAAAGCCGGTCGCCGAGGCGGCACGGGCCAAAGGCGCGCGGATCAATCCGCCGCTGGAGGAACTGGCGAACGCCCGCGCCTTCGTCATCGGCGTGAAGCCCGCCAAATGGCTGGAGGCGGCGCAGGCCGTCTTGCCGCATCTGGCGCCCGACGCCGTGATTGTCTCGGTCATGGCCGGGGTGCGCGGCGAGACGATCTCTGACGGCTATGACGGCCGCCCGGTCGTGCGCGTCATGCCGACGACCGGCGTGGCCCAGGCGCGCGGCGTGGCGACGCTGTGGTCTGCTGACGCGGGCGCCCTGAAGGTCGGGCGCGAACTGTTCGAGCCGATCGCTGAGACGGTCCTGCTGGACGACGAAACGCTGATGCACGCGGCGACGGCGGTGTCCGGCTGCGGCCCGGCCTATTTCTTCGCCTTCACCCGCGCCCTGGCCGAGGCTGGGGAGGCGGAAGGTCTGTCGCCCGAGGCCGCCGCCCGTCTGGCGCGCGCCACCCTGCGTTCGGCTGCGGCGGGCGTGGAGGGCGACGAGGCTCTGAACGCCCTGATCGACCGCGTGGCCTCGCCCGGCGGCGTGACGCAGGCCGGTCTGATCGCCCTCAATGAAAACGGCGCCCTCGACCATTCTGTCGAAAGCGCCGTGAAGGCGGCGGTCGCCAAGTCCACTGAACTCAGCGGCTGATCGTCAGGCGCTTCAGCGCTTGACGAAACGACCCTCGGCCAGGTTGCGGGCCAGGCGGTCATAGGCGCGTTGGGCGTCGGTCCAGGTGGTCGAACCGCGCGCATCGGCCAGGGTCGGGGTGTAGTAGTCGAACTTGACCGGCTGCACTTCGCCCGAGGCCATGGTCACGGACCCTTCCACCGCAGCGCCGCCGATGGACAGGCTGCGCATGGAGTCCAGGCCGGGCTTGTCGCCCAGTTGCTGCATGGTCGGGCGGTTGGGCTTCAGGTCGGTGATGACCAGTTCGACGCGGGCGCCGTCCAGGGCGTTGCGCTGAGTCAGCACGCGCTCCACGGTGCGGGTCAGGTCGCTGACCTGTTGTTGGACATCGCGTTCGCCCAGTTCTTGGGCGGTCTTGGCGAAGTCGGGGCTGACCGTCACGACGACGGCCGAGGGTTGAGCCGCGGCTGCGCCGGAGACGGCGAGGGCGGCGGCGAGCGGCGCAAGGAAAGCAATACGACGCATAGTACGGACTCCTGATTCCAGGCCCCCCTGGAACACGGGACAAGATGGCGACGATTTTACGGTTCCGCTAGAGGCGCCGGTCAAAGATCTAGGCGGCGCGACGATCCGCCGGCAGCCGGATGGACGCTTTCAGCCCGCCCAGGTCGCTGCGGCCCAGGATGATGTCGCCGCCGTGGCCGCGCGCCACGTCCCGCGCCACGGCCAGGCCCAGGCCCACCCCCTTGCGGTTCTGATTGCGCGAGGCGTCCAGCCGCGAGAAGGGACGGAAGGCTTCTTCGTGCATGTCGTCGGGAATGCCGGGACCGTCGTCCTCGACCACGATCTCCAGTCCGCCGGAGGGCAGGGGGCGGGCCGACAGCCGCACCTTTTCCCCGTGCGAGGCGGCGTTGCCGACCAGGTTGTTGATCGCCCGGCGGAAGGCCAGGGGGCGGGCCAGCATGTTGAGATCGTCGGGCGTCTCGACTTCGGCCACGGCGCCGGAGCGACCGGCGTCTTCGGCGGCGCGGCGCAGCATTTCGGGCACGGAGATCGTCTGCATGGCCTCGCCCGCCTCGCCGCGCGCGAAGGCGAGGTATTCGTCGATCATATGCTCCATCTCGTCCAGGTCGCCTTTCATCGCCTCGGCGCGCTTGAACGGCGGGGCCAGGGCCAGTTCGAGGCGCAGGCGGGTCAGGGGCGTGCGCAGGTCGTGGCTGACCGAGGCCAGCAGGGCGGTGCGCTGATCGATGTGGCGCTGGATGCGGGCGCGCATGTCCAGGAAGGCGGTGGCGGCGGCCCGCACCTCGCGCGCGCCGTGAGGCTTGAAGCGCGGCACGCTCTCGCCTCGGCCGAAAGCCTCGGCGGCGGAGGCAAGGCGCTCGATGGCGCGCACCTGGTTGCGGATGAACAGCACCGCCACGCCGAGCAGCAGGATGGTGGCGATCATCAGCCACAGGACGAAGATGTGGGCCTGGGTCGCCACGGCCCGTTCACGCGGGGCGATGACGCGCAGCACGCCGCCCGCCTCCTGCACCCGGATGTCGACATAGGCGGGGTAGCGGGTGGTGTCGAACCAGAAGGGCTGGTCCAGTCGCGAGGCCAGGGCCTTCTCCAGCGTTCGGTCGACCAGACCCAGAGCGCCGCGCCGTTCTTCCTGCGGAAGAGACGCTTCGGGCTGGAAGGCGATGGACAACTGCATCGACCGTTCGGCGCGCTCGGAGATCAGGGCCAGGTTCTGGGGCGAGGGATCGTCGCGATAGCTTTCGGCCGCCCAGGCCACGTCGCCGGCAAGACCCTCGGACAGACGCGCCGTCACCGCCTGCCAGTGGGCGTCGAAGAAGGCCCAGGTCACCGCCGCCTGCATGATCAAAACCGGCAGGACGATGATCAGCAGCGACCGGCCCCACAGGGAGGTCGGCACCCGGCGCTTGATCCATCGCGTCCAGACGTTGAACGGCATCAGCCGCATGGGCGATATTCCGATCCGAGTCTCAGTCCGGGGCCAGCATATAGCCGACGCCGCGCACAGTCTGCAGATAGCGCGGGTTCTTCGGATCGGCTTCCAGCTTGCGGCGCAGGCGCGTCACCTGCACGTCCACGGCGCGGCCGGTCACATCGGCCGTGTCGGGCGACAGGGTCATGCGCTCGACCGGCGAATGGGCGTGGATGGCCAGGGTCTTGAGCAACTGCGCTTCGGCCTCGGTCAGACGCTGCAGCACGCCGTCACGCGTGAGCTCCAGCCGCTCCATGTCAAAGACCGCCGGACCCATATGGATCTCTTTCGGCGTCATCAGCTTGCCGCCCGTGCGGCGCAGGATGGCGTCGACGCGCAGCGCCAATTCACGCGGGTCGAAGGGCTTGGACATATAGTCGTCGGCGCCGCGCGACAGGCCCTCGATCCGATCGTCGGGGTCGCCCTTGGCGGTCAGCAGCAGCACGGGCGTCTTGGACAGGGCCGCCTGGCTGCGGATCCAGGTGGTCAGGTCGAATCCGCTCTCGCCGGGCATCATCACGTCCAGCACGATCAGGTCGAATTCGATCAACTCGATCATTCGACGCGCGGCGCCCGCATGGGCGGCTCCGGTGACGCGATAGCCCTCGCGGCTCAGGAATTCCTTGAGCAGTTCGCGGATACGGTCGTCGTCATCGACGACCAGAAGGTGCCGTCCGCTGCCCGCCGGAGCGATGGGGCCCGAGCGGCCGTTGGGGCGCGGATCGATCATGCTCACTGCGAATCTCCTCGCGAGACGCCGTTGACGCGGACGCGCGACGGGCGTCTAAATAAATATCTTGCGCAGGAGACGTTCTTCAATGGCCTTCGTTCCTTTCGACGATCGTGACGGATGGATCTGGTTTGATGGAGAATTCGTTCCCTGGCGGGAGGCGAAAACGCACGTTCTGACCCATGGCCTTCACTACGGCTCGTCGGTGTTCGAGGGTGAGCGTATGTATGGCGGTGAAATCTTCAAGCTGACCGCGCACAGCGAACGCCTGAAGCGCTCCGCCGAGCTGCTCGACTTCGAGATTCCCTATAGCGTGGCCGAGATCGACGCCGCCTGCAAGGAAACCTGCGCGCGCAACGGCCTGATCGACTGCTATGTCCGCCCCGTCGCCTATCTGGGGCCGGAACAGCTCAGCGTCACCGCCAAGAACAGCAAGGTCCACCTGGCGATCGCCGCCTGGGAATGGCCCAGCTATTTCGACCCCGAGGTCAAGAAGAAGGGCATCGCCCTGGAGTGGGCCAAGTGGCGCCGCCCCGATCCGGCCACGGCGCCGTCGACGGCCAAGGCGGCCGGCCTCTACATGATCTGCACCATGTCCAAGACGGCGGCCGAGAAGCGCGGCTTCGCCGACGCCCTGATGCTGGACTGGCGCGGCTATGTGGCCGAGGCGACCGGCGCCAACGTCTTCTTCGTCCAGAACGGCGCCCTGCACACGCCGCGCGTCGATCACATCCTGGACGGCATCACCCGCCAGACCGTCATCGAAATGGCGCAGGCGCGCGGGGTTGAGGTCGTGGTGCGCGACATCCTGCCGGAAGAGCTGGGCGACTTCTCCGAATGCTTCCTGACCGGCTCGGCCGCCGAGGTGACGCCGGTGGGCCAGGTCGGCGACTATCGCTTCACGCCGGGCGCGCTGTCGCTGAGCCTGATGGACGACTACGGCAAGCTGGTGCGCGGAGAATTATAACGACCCTCTCCCATCGGGAGAGGGTTTTTCATTGCCCCCTTGCCAGCGGCGTTCTGCTGTCGTTGATGCGCACTGAAGAAGCCGGCTCCCATAGCGCCGGTCGCGGAGCCGCCTTTCCATGTTCAGCCTCCTGAACCTCCAGAGCCTGTTCGGCCTGGTCGTCATCGTCGCCGTCTGCTGGGCGATCTCCGAGAACCGCCGCGCCTTTCCGTGGCGGCTGGCGATCGGGGCGGTGCTGGTGCAGGCGGCGCTGGTGCTGGCGACCTTCGCCATTCCCGGCTCGCAGGTGGTGCTGGACGGCATCAACAATGCGGTGAAGGGGCTGGAGCTGGCGACCGCGGAGGGGACGCGCTTCGTCTTCGGCTATCTGGCGGGCGGGGATCAGCCCTATGCCGTCGCCAATGAGGGCGCCCTGTTCACCTTCGCCTTCAATGTGCTGCCGCTGATCCTGGTGATCTCGGCCCTGTCGGCCCTGCTGTGGCACTGGAAGATCCTGAAGTGGATCACGCTCGGCTTCGGCTTCCTGTTCCAGCGGACCATGGGGCTGGGCGGCGCCTCGGCCCTGGCGGTGGCGGCCAACGTCTTCCTGGGCATGATCGAAAGCCCGATCGTCATCCGCGCCTATCTGGACAAGCTGAGCCGGTCCGAGGTCTTCCTGATGATGGTGGTCGGTCTGGCGACGGTCGCCGGCTCGACCATGGTGGCCTATGCGACCATTCTGTCGCCGGTGCTGACCAATGCGGCGGGCCACGTCCTGGTGGCCTCCATCGTCTCGGCGCCCGCCGGCATCCTGCTGGCCCGCGTCATCATTCCGGAAAAGCCGGGCGAGGGCGGGGCGGTCGCCGACTACAACTCGGCGCTGAAGTACGACAGCGCCGTCGACGCCATCGTCAAGGGCACGTCCGACGGCCTGATGGTGGTGCTGAACATCTCGGCCGTGCTGATCGTCTTCGTGGCCCTGGTGGCGCTGGCCAACGTCATCCTGGGCGGCTTCGTCATCGCCGGAGAGCCGCTGACGATCGAGCGCATCCTGGGCGTGCTGTTCGCCCCCGTGGCCTGGCTGACCGGCGTGGAATGGGCCGACGCCCAGAAGGCGGGCTGGCTGCTGGGGGTCAAGCTGACCCTGACCGAATTCGTCGCCTTCATCGAACTGGGCAAGGTGCCCGCCGCCGAGATGAGCGAGCGCACGCGGATGCTGATGACCTACGCCCTGTGCGGTTTCGCCAACATCAGCTCGGTCGGCATCACCGTCACCGGCCTGTCGGTGCTGATGCCCGAGCGTCGCGAGGAGGTGCTGGGCATGGTGTGGAAGGCGCTGCTGGCGGGCTTCCTGGCCACGCTGATGACGGCCTGCATCGTCGGGGCCTTGCCCGCCGCCGTCTTCGCCTAGTAGCGTTCCGAGGGCAGCCGAAGGGAACCCTCTGATGAAGCTCTATGAAAGCCGCCGCGCGCCCAATCCGCGCCGCGTCCGCTGGGTCATGGCCGAGAAGGGCGTGACCGATGTCGAGCGGGTTGAGATCGAGCTTCTGGCGGGCGAGCACCGCACACCGGCCTATCGCGCCAAGTTCGGCGTGCCGCACGTCCCGGCGCTGGAGCTGGACGACGGAACCTGCCTGACGGAATCCATCGCCATCTGCCGCTATCTGGAGGCCCTGCATCCCGAGCCGAACCTGTTCGGCCGCGATCCGAAGGAGCAGGCGATCATCGAGATGTGGATGCGCCGGTGCGAGATGTATCTGGCCAATCCGATGATGCTGAACGTTCGCTTCACCCACCCGGCCCTGGCCGCGCTGGAAGCGCCCCAGCCCCAGGTCGCCGAGTACAACCGCCTGGGCGCCGAACGCTTCATGAAGACGCTGGATCGCCACCTGGCGGAGCATGAGTTCATCGCCGCCGACCGCTTCACCATCGCCGACATCGTCGGGGCCGTGGGGCTGGATTTCGCTCGCCTGGTCAAATACCGCCCGCCCGAGGAGCTGACGCACTTGGCCCGCTGGCTGGAGACGTGCCGCGCCCGTCCGGCGGCGGCGGCGGGGATGTGAGTCTGTCTTGCGGACTCTGACGGCGCCGGATCGCGGGCTGGCTATGATGCTGGCGGGGCTGGCGGGCTATGTCGACAGCCTGGGCTTTCTGCATCTGGGCGGGGTGTTCGTCTCCTTCATGAGCGGCAACACCACCCGCCTGGCCGTCAACCTGGCCGAAGGGCGGTGGCTGGCGGCGGGCGCGGTGGCGGGCGTGCTGCTGCTGTTCGTGCTGGGCGCCATGCTCGGGGCGCTGGTTGCGGGCGGCGAGGGGGCGCGCTCGCGCAGCCGGGTGCTGGCGGTCGAGGCGGCGCTGCTGGCCGGGGCCGCCGTGGCGGCGGGGGCGGGGATCGCGCCCCTGGCGATCGGCCTGATGGTCCTGGCCATGGCGGTCGAGAACTCGGTCTTCCTGCGCGACGGCGAGGTCGGGGTCAGCCTGACCTATATGACCGGAACCCTGATCAAGACCGGCCACGCCCTGGCCGCAGCCGTGCGCGGCGGCGACCCCTGGGCGTTCCGGCCCTATATGGCGCTGTGGGCGGGGCTGGCCGGGGGCGCGCTGATGGGGGCGGTCGTCTATGGCCGCCTGGGGCTGATCGCCCTGTGGCCGGCGGCCGCCGTCGCCCTGGCCCTGGCGCTGGGCGTACGGTTCAACCGCGCGGCGTGAACTTCCGGATCACGCCCGAGAAGGTCATCAGCAGCCGCTCGCCTGTGGTGATCTGGCCGCGCACGAAGATCAGGCTCTTGCCCGCCTTGGTCACCTGGCCGGTCGCCTCGATCAGTTCGCCCACATAGGCGCCGTCGATGAAGGTGGAGTCGAGCTGCACCGTCACGCCCGAGGCGCCCTCCATCTCCTGATAGGCGATCTGGAACAGGGCGATGTCGGCGAAGGTCATCAGGCAGCCGCCGTGCATCCGGCCGCCGGCGTTCATGTGCTTCTGCTCGGCGCGGAAGGCGCAGCGCATGTGCCCGTCGGGATCGGGCTTGCCGTAGAAGGGCCCCACCACCACGTCGAAGGTGTCGCGCAGGTCATAGGTCTGCCAGCCGGCGAACTCGCCCTCGGTGACGGTGATTATCTCGGCCATGTCGGTTTTGCCTTCTTTCCGATCTCGCGGTGCAGCATATAGCGCCTATGAGCGATCCAATCGAAGCGGCCATTTTTGAAAAACTGGCCAAGGCCGACCCCAAGAACGTCGGCGGCAAGAGCATTGAACCGGCCGACGTGGCCAAGGAGCTTCAGCCCGAGCAGTGGCAACGCCTGCTGCCCAAGGTGAAGGCGACGGCGCTGGGCCTGATGCGTCAGGGCAAGCTGACCATCACCAAGAAGGGCAAGGCGGTCGATCCCAACAACTTCCGCGGCGTGATCCGCCTGCGCCTGCCGACCGAGGCCGAGACGGCCGCGGCCCAAGAAGCGGCGAACAGGGCGGCCCTGCCGCCGGTCGAAGCTTCGGATGACGACTTCGACTGACCCGGACAACGGCCTGGACGCGCTCCTGGCCGAGATCCGCGCCTGCCGGGCGTGCCTGGGCCTGCTGCCCCACACGCCGCGCCCGGTGGTCATGATCGCGCCTGCGACGCGCCTGCTGATCTGCGGCCAGGCGCCCGGGCGGCGAGTGCATGAAAGCGGTCTGCCCTTCACCGACCCGTCCGGCGTTCGCCTGCGCGACTGGATGGGGGTGGATGAAGCGACCTTCTACGGCGATCCGCGCCTCGGCGTGGCGGCGCAGGCCTTCTGTTTCCCCGGCACCGATCCCAAGGGCGGCGACTATCCGCCGCCGCGCCGTTGCGCCGAGCTGTGGCGGCCGCGCCTGCTGGCCGAACTGCCCAATGTCGAGTTGACGCTGCTGGTCGGCGGCTACGCCCAGGCCTGGGCTCTGGGCGCGGCGGCCAAGGCCAACATGACCGAGACGGTCCGCGCCTGGCGCGACTACGCCCCTGCTGTCCTGCCCCTGCCGCACCCGTCGTGGCGCAATACGGCCTGGCTGAAGAAAAACCCGTGGTTTGAAGCCGAGGTTCTGCCCTACCTTCGTCAGCGGACAGTGGAGATACTGGCGTGAAGATTTGGCGGAACGGATTGGCGGCGGGCCTTATAGCTCTTTCTCTGGGTCTGAGCGCCTGCGCCACGCCGCACGTCCAGCCGCCGCTGACGCCGCCCAACGGGTTCAACGGGCCGCGCATCGAGGCGGGAACCCTGGGACGCGGCGCCTTTGTGGTGCAGGACGGGGCGCGGCTGCCCTATCTGCGCTGGAGCCCTGAAGGGCAGGCGCCTTGGGCCGTCATCGTCGCCCTGCACGGCTTCAACGACCACTACGCCTCCTTCCGCTTCGCCGGGCCGTGGTGGGCGCAGCGGGGCATTGAGACCTGGGCCTATGACCAGCGCGGCTTCGGCCTGGCCCCGAACCGGGGCCAGTTCGCGGCCGAAAGCCTAACCAGTCAGGATCTGCGCACCATCGTCGCCCTGGTTCGGGCCGAGCGGCCGAACGCCCTGATCGTGGTGGCGGGCGAAAGCATGGGCGGCTCCTCGACCATCGCCGCTTTCGGCTCCGACGCGCCGCCGGACGCGGATCGGGTGGTGCTGCTGGCGCCTGGCGTCTGGGGCTGGTCCAGCCAGAGCGCCTTCAATAGCGCGGGCCTGTGGACCGCCGCGCGCATGATGGGGGCCAAGCGGGTCGAGCCGCCGTCCTTCGCCGTGCGCGACATCCGCGCCTCGGACAATACGCTGGAACTGATCCGCAACGGCCGCGACCCCCTGTCGATCCTGTCGACGCGGTTCGATTCCCTGTACGGCCTGGTCGATCTGATGGAGACGGCGACCCAGCGTCTGGGCCGGGTCGAGAAGCCGACCCTGCTGCTCTATGGTGCGCACGATCAGATCATCACCAAACGCCCCATGCGCCGCGCGCTGGAGCAGGCGGGCGAGCGGTCGAACCTGACGACGGGCTATTACGCCGACGGCTGGCACATCCTGAACCGCGACCTTCAGGCCGAGATCGTTTTCGCCGACGTCGAGGCCTGGCTGCGCGACTCGACTCGGCCCCTGCCGTCCGGCGCGCCGGCGATCCTGCCCGCGTTGCAGGCTGATCCCAAGGCGCGCTGAACGCAAAACCTGCGGAAAGCGGAGGCGTTTTCCGTATGTTTCCTAGAACCCTGGGGCGGCTGCATGGTGATGCTTGCCGTTTGGTCAGGCTGCGCGTATGTCCTTCCGCACAAAAAAGTACCCCAGGAAAGGCCTGTCATGGGCAAGACGCTGTTTGATTCTCCTTCTTTCTCGAACCATGAAGGCGTCCACGCCTTCTATGACGAGAAAACCGGCCTGAAGGCAATTGTTGCGGTGCACTCGACCGCGCGCGGTCCGGCCGTCGGCGGCACCCGCATGTGGAACTACGCCACCGCCGCTGAGGCGCTGGAAGACGTGCTGCGCCTGTCCAAGGGCATGAGCTACAAGAACGCCGTCGCGGATCTGGAAATGGGCGGCGGCAAGTCGGTCATCATCGGCGACAGCCGCACCCAGAAGTCGCCTGAGCTGTTCCACGCCTTCGGTCGCTATCTGAACGGCCTGGGCGGTCACTACTACGCCGCCGAAGACGTCGGCACCTCGGTCGAGGACATCGCCGAAGCGCGCAAGGTCACCGAATTCGTTCTGGGCCTGAAGGACGGTCCGGAAGCCTCGGGCGATCCCAGCCCGGTCACCGCCGAGGGCGTGTTCCGCTCGAACCTGGTCGTCGCGCGTCGCCTGTTCAACCAGAACGACATGACCGGCCTGACCGTCGCCCTGCAGGGCGTGGGTCACGTCGGCGCCTATCTGGCCGACATGCTGCACAAGGCCGGCGCCAAGCTGATCATCACCGACGTCAACCAGGCCAACCTGGAAGCTGTCGCCGCCAAGACCGGCGCCGAAATCGTCGCCCCGGACGCCATCTATGACGTCGCCGCCGACATCTACGCCCCGTGCGCCCTGGGCGCGACCTTGAACCCGCAGACGCTGGACCGCCTGAAGGTCAAGGCCGTCTGCGGCGCCGCCAACAACCAGCTGGCCACGGCCGACATCGGCGATGAACTGTTCAAGCGCGGCATCCTGTATGCGCCGGATTACGTCATCAACGGCGGCGGCATCATCAACGTCGCCTCGGAAATGAACGCCCGTCAGACCGGCGGCGCCTATGACGCCTCGTGGGTTGAAGGCAAGCTGTCGCGCCTGATGGAGACCTTCGAGGAAATCCTCGAGCGTTCGGCCACCGAGAACAAGCCGACCCATTTGATCGCCGACGCCATCGCCGAGGCCCGCATCAAGGTCGCCGCCGACAAGAAGGCCGCGGATCTGAAGGTCTGATCGACCTTTGACCAGCTAGCCTGCCTCTCTCGGGAGGCGGGCGGGCGCCGGGGGGCGCCTGAGGGGGTGCGGGCGATAAGTCCGCGCCCCTTTATCATTTTGGGCCTGCGTCAGCGGCCCCGACACCCATTCTTTAACGCCTCTTAACGCCGCATTTACCATCCAGGCGGCAGTTTCTGCCTAGCGGGTTCGGTTCGTCCCGCGTGTGCAGGGGCGATGGCGCGTGGGCGGCTTCACGGAAGCTTTGAAAAGGTTCGGCATCGGACGCCTGGCCGCCATCCTGGGCGTGGCTGCGGGCGTGGCCGCCGTGCTGGTCGCCGTCATGCTGCGCGTGGGCCAGGCGCCGGACGCCTTGCTCTATTCCAACCTCGACCTGCGCGAAGCCTCCGAGATCAGCGCCGCCCTGGATCAGGCGGGCATCAAATATTCCTCCAAGGGCGACGGCTCGACCATCTTCGTCAGCCGCGACGAGGTGGGGACGGCGCGCCTGATGCTGGCGGGCAAGGGCCTCGTGACCTCGGGCAGCGTCGGCTACGAGATCTTCGACAACCAATCGGTGCTGGGCCAGACCGAGTTCCAGCAGAACCTGAACGAGCAGCGCGCCCTGCAGGGCGAACTGGCGCGCACCATCATGTCGATGCGCGGCATCTCTTCGGCCCGCGTCCACATCACCATGCCGCGTCGTGAGATGTTCCAGGCCGCCGCCATCGACCCGACCGCCGCCGTGGTGGTGGGTCTGTCGGGTCGCGACCTGTCGGCCGATCAGGTGCGGGCCATCCGCAACGTCGTCGCCTCGTCCGTGCCGAACCTGAAGCCGGACAAGGTCACGGTGACGGACCAGGCCAACCGCACCCTGGCGGCGGGGTCCGAAGACACGGGCTTCACCTCGGCTACCGCCGAGGCGTCCAAGGCCTCGACCGAGGCCCAGATGCAGGCTCGCATCAAGGACATCGTCGAGGGCGTCGTCGGCGCCGGGGCGGCGCGCGTGCAGGTGACGGCCGACATCGACCACAGCCGCTCGACCACCCAGGAGCAGAAGTTCGATCCGGACGGCCAGGTCGTCCGCTCGACCTCGACCAACGGCAGCCAGTCGCAGGATACGACCGGCCAGCAGGACGGCGGCGTCACCGCCACCAACAACATTCCCGGCGGCGAAGCCCCGGCGACCACGCCCATCGGCTCCACCAACACGGAAAACACCGAGACGACCAACTACGAAATCTCCAACACCACCACCACGACGGTGAAGGAGCCGGGCGAGGTCAAGAAGCTGTCGGTCTCGGTCGCGGTCGACGGCAAATACACCCCCGCCGCCGACGGCAAGGGCGAACCGGCCTACGCCGCCCGCACGGCCGAGGAAGTGCAGCAGATCAAGGCCCTGGTCGCCGCCGCCGTCGGCATCGACGAGACGCGCGGCGACAAGCTGGAGGTCGTCAACGTCCGCTTCAACCGCGAGCCGTCCGCCGCGCCGGGCGCCGAGGAGGGCTCCTCGATGTTCGCCTTCGATAAGAACGACATCATGCGCGGGGTCGAGCTGCTGGTCCTGCTGGTCACGGGCCTGCTGCTGATCTTCTTCGTCCTGCGCCCGTTGCTGAAGACGGCCGCAGGTCAGGGGCGCGCGGGCGTTCCGGCCCTGGTCGGCGCCAACGGCATTCCCGTCACCGCCCTGGACACCCAGCTTGTCGGCGGAACCCTGCCGGGCGGCGCGCCCATGCTCGCAGGCCCCAGCGACATGGAGCAGCGCATCGACATCGCCCGTATCGAGGGTCAGGTGAAGGCCTCCTCCATCAAGAAGGTCGCCGATTTCGTCGACAGCCACCCAGAGGAATCCACGGCGATCCTGCGCTCGTGGATGCATGAAAGCTGATGGCGGCGCGGTTGGTGTCCAAGGGTGCGGCGGTCGACGACGCCAAGAAGCTGACGGGGCCTGAAAAGGCCGCCGTCGTTCTGCTGTCTCTGGGCGAAGAGCATACCGCCCTGTGGCAGCAGCTCGACGATGAAGAGATCAAGGAGGTCTCTCAGGCCATGGCGGGGCTGGGCACCGTCACCGCCGCCGTCGTCGAAGAGGTGCTGGTCGAGTTCGTCTCCGGCATCGGCGGGTCCGGCTCGCTGATGGGCTCCTATGAGCAGACGCAGCGCCTGCTGGCCTCCTTCATGCCCGGCGATCGGGTCGAGGCCCTGATGGAGGAGATCCGCGGTCCGGCCGGTCGCACCATGTGGGACAAGCTCGGCAATGTGAACGAGGCCGTGCTCGCCAACTATCTGAAGAACGAATACCCGCAGACGGTCGCGGTCGTTCTGTCGAAGATCAAGCCGGATCACGCCTCGCGCGTGCTGACGGCCCTGCCTGAGGACTTCGCCCTAGAGTGCGTCCAGCGCATGCTGCGCATGGAGCCGGTGCAGCGCGACATCCTCGACAAGATCGAACAGACCCTGCGCAGCGAGTTCATGTCCAACCTGGCGCGCACGTCCAAGCGCGACAGCCATGAGCTGATGGCGGACATCTTCAACAGCTTCGACCGCCAGACCGAGGCCCGCTTCATCGGCGCGCTGGAAGAACGCAACCGCGACGCGGCCGAACGCATCCGCGCCCTGATGTTTGTGTTCGAGGATCTGTCGCGCCTCGATCCCGGCGGGGTGCAGACCCTGCTGCGCGCGGTCGAGAAGGACCAGCTGGGGCTGGCGCTGAAAGGCGCTTCGGATCCCCTGCGCGAAATGTTCTTCTCCAACATGTCCGAGCGCGCCTCGAAGATCATGCGCGAGGACATGGATTCCATGGGGCCTGTCCGCCTCAAGGACGTCGACAACGCCCAGATGGCCATGGTCCAGGTGGCCAAGGATCTGGCGGCGCGCGGCGACATCATGCTGGCCGGCCAGGGCGGCGACGACGAGTTGATTTACTGACATGACCGCCCAACCCGCCAACGCCAGACCATTCGTCTTCGACACCGAGTTCGGAGCCGACGGCGCCGTGCTGCGCGCCTCGACCTGGCAGCCGGCCAAGCGATCCTTCGCCCCCGCCGAGGTCGAGGCCCTGGTCGCCCAGGCTCGGCTGGAGGCCCGTCAGCAGGCCTTGTCCGAGGTCGAGGCCCTGCGCGCCGACGCCCTGTCCATCCTGGCCCAGTCGACGGCGCAGGCCGCGACCCTGTTGCGCGGCGTGGCCGAGTCGCACCGTCGCGAATCCGCCGAACTGGCCCTGGCCGCCGCGCGGGTCATCGGTTCGGCCGCCTTCGATCGTTTTCCGCGTCGCCCGCTGGAAGCGGCCATCGACGCCCTGGGGCAGGAGATGGACGCCACGCCGCGTCTGCTGATCCGCGCTTCGGGTCTGGATGACGAAGGCCGCGCCCAGATCGAGGCTCTGTGCGCCCAGGCCGGTTTCTCGGGGCTGGTGGTGTTCCGCGACGAACCGCACCTGCCCGCAGCCGCCTTCGCTCTGGAATGGGCCGACGGCCGCGCCGAATTCGATCCGGCCGAAGCCGAGGCCCGCGTGGCCGCCGCGCTCAACGCCGCCCTGGCCGCCGAAGCCGGCCACGCCGAGCCGCCCCTCGAAGGCGGCGCTCATGACAGAAGGGGCTTCTGATGGCCACCGACGATCTTTCGCTTGAGGAATTCGGCGAGTCCACCGCTCTGAACCTGGCCGATGAGGGCGGCGAGAAGTCCGCCGTCGACCTGGCGCCCGTCTTCGACGTGCCGGTCAACATTTCGGCCGTGCTGGGCAAGGCCAATATGTCGGTGGCCCAACTGCTGAAGCTCAACAAGGGTTCGGTGCTGGAACTGGACCGCAAGGTCGGAGAGGCGATCGACATCTTCGTCAACAACCGCCTGGTGGCGCGCGGCGAGGTCGTCGTCGTCGAGGACCGGCTGGGCGTGACCATGACGGAAATCATCAAGACCGAGGACAAGGGCGCCTGATCGGCCGCCCCGTCACGGACAGGATTTTGAAGGAGTAGGGCGATGCGTCTTCTGGTGGTGGGTCGTTTAAGCGGCCAACTGGCGACGGCGGTGAAGATGGCCATGGCGCACGGCGCCAAGGTCCAGCACGTCGAGCGCGCCGATCAGGCGACCGAGCAACTGCGCCGGGGGCAGGGCGCCGACCTGCTGATGGTCGACTACCGCATCGACATCGCCGCCCTGATCGCCGCCAACGACGCCGAGCGCATCCATGTGCCGGTCGTGGCCTGCGGCGTCGACGCCGACGCGCGCGAGGCGGCCGACGCCATCCGCGCCGGGGCCAAGGAGTTCATCCCCCTGCCGCCTGAGGCGGACCTGATCGCCGCCGTCCTGTCCGCCGTGGCCGACGACGAACGGCCGATGATCTCGGCCGATCCGGCGATGAAGCATGTCATTCAGCTGGCCGATCAGGTGGCGCGGTCGGAAGCCTCCATCCTGATCACCGGCGAAAGCGGCGTAGGCAAGGAGGTGATGGCGCGCTATCTGCACACCCACTCGCGCCGCGCGGACAAGGCCTTCATCAGCGTCAACTGCGCCGCCATCCCCGACAATCTGTTGGAATCCGAGCTGTTCGGTCACGAGAAGGGCGCCTTCACCGGCGCCGTGGCCCGCCGCATCGGCAAGTTCGAAGAGGCCGACGGCGGCACGCTTCTGTTGGACGAAATCAGCGAGATGGACGCCCGGCTCCAGGCCAAGCTGCTGCGCGCCATTCAGGAGCGGGTGATCGACCGCGTCGGCGGCGCCAAGCCGGTGCCCGTCAACATCCGCATCATCGCCACCTCCAACCGCGACCTGGCCAAGGCCGTGGCCGAGGGGACATTCCGCGAAGACCTGCTGTACCGGCTGAACGTGGTGAACCTGCGCCTGCCGTCCTTGCGCGAACGTCCCGGCGATATCGCCGTGCTGGCTGATCACTTCGTCAAGAAATACGCCGCCGCCAACGGCGTGCCGCCGCGCGCCATCGGGCCTGAGGCCAGACGCGCCCTGGTCGCCCATCGCTGGCCCGGCAACGTGCGTGAGCTGGAAAACGCGATGCACCGCGCCGTCCTTCTGGCGGCGGGCGCTGAGATCGACGTCGACGCCATCCGCCTGCCGGACGGCCGCCCGCTGCTGGGCGGGGGGGAGGGGGCCTCGACGTCCGCCGCCTCGGCCTATGACGCCGGCGTGGCCGGTCAGGCGGCCCAGGTCGCCGACGCCGTGACCCGTAGCTTCGTCGGCCAGACCGTGGCCGAGATGGAGAAGACGCTGATCCTGGACACGCTCAGCCACTGCCTGGGCAACCGCACCCATGCGGCGACCATCCTGGGCATCTCGATCCGCACCCTGCGCAACAAGCTGAACGAATACGCCGATGCAGGCACGCCGATCCCGGCGCCTCAGTCGGGCGTCGCGGCCGCCTACGGCGCGGCGGGCTGACCCGATGCGCGCCGACCGTCGCACCCTGCTGATCGGCGCGGGCGCCCTCGCCCTGGGCGCCTGTGCGCGCGCGAGTGAGCCTGCGGCGGCTGAACCCGCCGTCCTCGACCTAGACATGTCGGCGCTGGAGGCGCGCCACGGCGGTCGTCTGGGCGTGTCGGTCGCGACCGAGGGCCGGAGCGCCGCCTGGCGCGGCGACGAACGGTTCGTCTATTGCTCGACCTTCAAGATGTATCTGGCGGCGGCGACCCTGCTGCGCGTGCAGGCGGGGCAGGAGCGGTTGGACCGGGCGATCCCGGTGACGCAGGCTGACATGATCAGCCACGCCCCGGTCACGGAACCGGCGGTCGGTTCGACCCTGACCATCGAGCAGTTGATGAAGGGCACGGTCGAGGTCAGCGACAACCCCTCCGCCAACATCCTGATCCGTGAAATGGGCGGGCTGGACGCCTTGCGCGCCTTCTATCGCGGCATCGGCGACGACAGCACCCGCGTCGATCGTCTCGAGCCCGAGATGAATCGCCAGGACGGCGACAAGGACACCATCACTCCGGACCAGTCCGTGCGGAACATTCAGCGGCTGCTAGTCGCCGCCGATACGCCGCTGAGCCCGGCGTCCAAGGCTCTGTTGATGCGCTGGTTAGTGGATACGCCGACGGGGCAGGGGCGGATCAAGGCGGGCGTCCTGGCGGGCTGGACCGTGGCGCACAAGACCGGCACCGGCGGCTATGGCCCGGTGAACGACATCGGCGTCCTCTATCCGACGGACGGCGCGCCCATCGCCATCGCCGTCTATTTCCACGCCACGAAGGATTCGACCGACGCCCAGCGCGAGGCTGTGATCGCCGATGCGACCCGGCAGGCGCTCAAGGCGCTGGGGCATGGCTGAGGGCCGCCGAATCCTGTCATCAGGCGACATGACCTTCGCACGTCGTCATGGCTGACGCGCCCATCCTGATGAAGGACGGCATGGCGCGCCCCACGGGGCGTGACGCGCTCGGCTGGCTGATGCGCGGCGAGGTCGGCATGGCGGTCGGCGTCATCGCCGTCATCATGCTGCTGATCCTGCCGATCCCGAAGATGCTTCTGGATCTGCTGCTGGCGATCTCGCT
The DNA here is from genome assembly GCF_047237745.1 of Brevundimonas phoenicis. Taxonomy (NCBI): domain Bacteria; kingdom Pseudomonadati; phylum Pseudomonadota; class Alphaproteobacteria; order Caulobacterales; family Caulobacteraceae; genus Brevundimonas; species Brevundimonas phoenicis. Next base: position 2,736,105 of record NZ_JBDFLN010000001.1, on the reverse strand, counting down.
TGTGTCCAGCGTGCTGATCCTGATGACGGCCGTGATGATGAAGCGGCCGCTGGACTTCGCCATCTTTCCCACGGTGCTGCTGGTCTCGACCCTGTTCCGGCTGGGTCTGAACCTGGCCTCGACGCGGCTGATCCTCAGCAACGGTCAGGAAGGCCACGACAGCGCGGGCAAGATCATTCAGGCCTTCGGCGAGCTGATGATGGGGGGCAACTTCATCATCGGGGTGATCATCTTCGCCATCCTGCTGGTGGTGAACTTCGTCGTCATCACCAAGGGCGCGACCCGCATCGCCGAGGTCTCGGCCCGCTTCACCCTGGACTCCATGCCGGGCAAGCAGATGGCCATCGACGCCGATCTGTCGGCCGGTCTGATCAACGAGGATCAGGCCAAGCTGCGCCGCAAGGAGCTGGAGCAGGAATCGACCTTCTTCGGGGCCATGGACGGCGCCTCGAAATTCGTGCGCGGCGACGCCGTGGCGGGCCTGATCATCACCTTCATCAACGCCATCGGCGGCCTGCTGATCGGGGTGGTGCAGCACGGCATGCCCGCCATGGAGGCGGCCAACACCTATGTCCAGCTGACCGTCGGCGACGGCCTGGTGACGCAGATCCCGGCCATCATCGTCTCGGTCGCTGCAGGCTTCCTGGTGACCAAGGCGGGGGTCGAGGGTTCGGCCGACAAGGCCTTCGTCGCCCAGTTGGCCAGCAATCCGGTGTCGCTGGGCGTGGTGTCGGGCACGGCGGGACTGATCGGCCTGATTCCGGGCATGCCGCTGCTGCCCTTCGCGGCGCTCGCGCTGGGGACGGGTTTTATGGCGTGGAAGCTGGGCCGTGACCGGCTGAAGCCGCCGCCCGCCGAGCCGGTGAACCTGAAGCCTAAGGAGGACGTGGAGGAGCCGATCTCCACCGCCCTGACCATCGATGAGGTGAAGATCGAGCTGGGCTACGCCCTGCTGGCCCTGATCAACGACCTGGAAGGCCGCCGCCTGACGGACCAGATCCGCGCCCTGCGCCGTTCGCTGGCCCAGGAGTACGGCTTCGTCATGCCCAGCGTGCGCATCCTCGACAACATGCGCCTGTCCAATCAGGGCTACGCCATCCGTATCAAGGAGATGGACGCCGGGTCGGGCGAGGTGCGCCTCGGCTCCCTGATGGCGATGGACCCGGCGGGCCGTCAGGTCGAACTGCCGGGCGAGCACACGCGTGAGCCCGCCTTCGGCCTGCCCGCCACGTGGATCGACGAGTCCCTGCGCGAAGAGGCGACCTTCCGCGGCTACACCATCGTCGACCCCTCGACGGTGCTGACCACGCACCTGACCGAAATCCTCAAGGAGAACATGGCCGAGCTGCTCTCCTACGCCGAGGTGCAGAAGCTGCTGAAGGAGTTGAAGGGCGAGGAGCAGAAGCTGGTCGAGGAACTGATCCCTTCGGTCGTCACCGTGACAACGCTTCAGCGCGTCCTGCAGGCCCTGCTGCGCGAGAAGGTGTCGATCCGCGACCTGCCCGCCATCCTGGAAGGCCTGGCCGAGGCGGCTCCGCACACCACCAGCGTCGCCACCCTGGTCGAGCACGTGCGCGGCCGTCTGGCGCGTCAGCTGTGCTGGCAGCACAAGGCCGACGACGGCGCCCTGCCCATCGTCACCCTGTCGCCCGAGTGGGAGCAGGCCTTCGCCGAAAGCCTGGTCGGCCCCGGCGAGGACAAACAACTGGCCATGGCGCCCAGCAAGCTTCAGGACTTCATCCGCGCCGTCCGCGACGTGTTCGAGCGCGCCGCCATGACGGGCGAGAACCCGGTCCTGCTGACCGGGCCGCAGGTCCGCCCCTACGTCCGCTCCATCATCGAACGCTTCCGCGGTCAGACGGTGGTGATGAGCCAAAATGAGATTCATCCCAAGGCGCGCCTCAGGACGGTCGGCTCAGTCTAGGTCGCGGCGTGGTAAAGGCTGGACACGGCTTCGACGGCGAATAAGGTTCGGGGCATGAAACGCATTCGGCCGGCCCTGCGCACCTTCGGAATCTTCCTGCGCACCCCGACCCTCAGTCGCTCGATCATCGCCCTTCTGGCGCTGGCTATCTTGCTGCTGATGGCGGTGAATGCGGCCACTTTCGTCATGATCCAGCGGACGGCGACGTACAACGATACCGTGGATCACAGCCAGCAGGTGCGCCTGGCGGCCAAGGACATGTTGATGCTGCTGACCGACGCCGAGACGGGGCAGCGCGGCTTCATGCTGACGGCGCGGGCCGAATACCTGGGTGTCCATGACAATGCTGTGGCCAAGCTTCCAGACGTCATCGACCGGATGGAAACGCTGGTTGACGGCGACGAAGCCCAGGTCGGGCGGGTAGAGAAGGTGAAGGGGCTTTACCGAGAGCGCCTGGCGCTGATGAACAGCACGATCGAACTGACCCGAACGGGACGGATCGGCGAGGCGGTGTCTCTTATACGAGGCGGGCGGGGCAAGGCCCTGATGGACGCCATACGGGTCGAACTGGCCGCCGTCGACGCCGTCGAGGCGCGTCGCCTGGCCGAGCGCACCCGCCAGTCCGAGCGGGCGCAGACGATCACCGTGGCGGTCAACGCCCTGGCGGCTGTGCTGGTCCTGCTTCTGGCGGGGATCAGCGTCTGGCTGGTGCGCCGCTACGTGGCCGAGATCGAAGAGGCGCATTTCGAGCTGGACCGCGTTAACGCCGGGCTGGAGAACGAAGTCCGCGACCGCACCGCCGAGCTGACCCGCGCCAATGAAGAGATTCAGCGTTTCGCCTATATCGTCAGCCATGACCTGCGTGCGCCCCTGGTCAACGTTATGGGCTACACCTCGGAATTGGAGCAGGTCAGCAAGACTTTGGACCATCAGTTGACGGCGCTCGAGACGACCCACCCCGAATTGGTGGATCCCGAGGCGCTACGCGCGGTCCGCGAAGACGCGCCCGAGGCGGTGGGTTTCATCCGCACCTCGACGGCCAAGATGGACCGGCTGATCAACGCCATCCTCAAGCTCTCGCGCGAGGGGCGGCGCGCTTTGCTGCCTGAGCGTTTGGACATGACCGGCATGGTCCGCGCCATCGCCGATACGGTCAGCCATCAAGTGACGGAAACGGGTGGTGAGATCACCATCGGAGCCCTTCCGACGATGGAGAATGATCGTCTGTCGATCGAGCAGATATTCGGCAATCTGATCGATAATGCGGTCAAGTATCAGCAGGCGGACCGTCCCATCCGTATCCAGGTGAGCGGTCAGGACGAGCCGGACGGTTGGGTGTCATACGCCGTGCGGGACAACGGTCGAGGCGTCTCGCCCAAGGACCATGAGCGAATCTTCGAACTGTTCCGGCGCTCGGGCAAGCAGGACAAGCCGGGCGAAGGCCTGGGCCTGGCCTTCGTGCGCAACATCGTCCGTCGCATGGGCGGCTCCATAGACGTCGAGTCCCAGTTGGGCGAAGGCTCGACTTTTCACATTAAATTTCCGAAACGTCTGATTATGCTGAGTGAGCATCAAGGAGACCGCCTGTGAGTCATTCGGTGAAGATCGTCATGGTCGAAGACGACCATGGCCATGCCAAACTCATCGAAAAGAACATCCGGCGCGCGAACATCGCCAACGACATCGTCCACTTCGACCATGGCGACGCGGCGCTGGATTACCTGTTCAGCGACGAAGTGCGCCGCAGCGGGCCTTTGCTGATCCTGCTGGATCTGAATTTGCCGGACATGTCAGGGACCGAGATTCTGGAGCGGGTGAAGGCGGACGAACGCCTGCGACGCGCCCCCGTCGTCGTCCTGACCACGACCGACGACAAGGTCGAGATTCAGCGATGCTACGACCTAGGCTGCAATGTCTACATCACCAAGCCCGTGGACTATGAGGCCTTCGCCGGCGCGATCCGCCAACTGGGTCTGTTCCTTTCAGTCATGCAAGCGCCCGAGATCTGAAGCGTGAATCAGGTCGGGGCCGCCATCCGTCTTTTGTATATCGATGACGACCGCGGCCTTTCGCGGCTGGTCCAGAAGGAATTGGAGCGTCACGGCTATCTGGTGACCTGCGCGCCGGACGCTGACGCGGGCTATGAGGCGTTGAAGGCGGGCGTGTTCGATGTCTGCGCCCTGGATCACTACATGCCGGGACGCGAGGGGCTGGATGTTCTGCCCGACATCCTGGCTCTGCCGGAACCGCCGCCGGTGGTTTACGTCACGGGGGCCCAGGACGGGCGCATCGCCGTGGCGGCCCTGCGCGCAGGCGCGGCCGACTATGTCATCAAGGACGTTTCCGAGGACTTCACCGCCCTGTTGCGCTCAGCGGTCGAAGACGCCCTGCTGCGCCGTCGTCTGGAGCGTGAGAAGGAAGAGGCTCTGGAGGAGGTGCGGCAGGCGCGCGACCGGGCTGAGGCCCTGCTGCGCGAGGTGAACCATCGCGTCGGCAACTCGCTGCAACTGGTGTCCAGCTTCATCTCCCTGCAACTGCGGCAACTGGCTGACGAGGGCGCGCGGGACGCCCTGCGAGAGGCGCAGGTGCGTATCGAGGCGGTGGCCCACGTCCATCGTCGCCTCTACACCTCGGCGGACGTCGAGCGGGTGCAGATGGACGAATACCTGGCCGGGCTGGTCGAGGAACTGGGCAAGTCCATCGGCCCTGACGACGGCGGACCTCGACTGGCTTTGCGCGCCGAACCCTTGCACGTGACGACCGACCAGGCCGTCTCGCTGGGGGTCATCGTTACGGAGCTGGTCACCAACGCCGTCAAATACGCCTATGAGCCGGGCGCGGCGGGCGAGATTCGCGTGCTGCTTGAACGCCTGGAGGATGGGCGTCGCGCCCAGCTGACGGTCGAGGATGACGGACCGGGGCTGGGCGACGGCCTACCCAAGGGCACGGGCCTCGGCTCCAAGATCATCTCGGCCATGGCGGGAGGGCTGCGTTCAACGATCGAGGTGGACCCTGTTCACCACGGCGTGCGTGCGCGCCTGGCGTTTGATCTCTAGATCATCGTTTCTTCGTCATTTCGGGCTTTCGCGGGTCGAACGACAGGCGCTAGTCTTCCTTGATGAAGCTTCAGTTCGGCACGGCCCGTCCGGGTCTTGATTACATCCATCGTCCCGCCGTCTTCGGCATCGCCGAGCGTGACGGCCGCCTGGCCTGTGTTCGCGTGGATAGAGGCGACGGCGCGGCTTATTTCGACTTGCCCGGCGGCGCCGTGGACGGTGAGGAAAGCGAACAACAGGCCCTGATCCGAGAATTCGGCGAAGAGACGGGCCTGGTCGTCGAGCCGGTCGATCGTCTGGTCGAGGCGGCTCAGTTCTTCCACAAGTCGGACGGCGCGCCGGTCAACAACGTCAGCGGCGTCTGGACGGTGCGAGTGACTGGCACTGACGAGACGCTAAAGCAGGAGGCGGATCACGCCCTGGTCTGGCTGGAGCCGCTCCAGGCCCTGTCCAGCCTGCGGCATGAGGCGCACAGCTGGGCGGTCGCTCGATGGCTTCGCGATCATGGCGCTCCCATTACGGAACCTCGCTGATCGAAAAAGGGTTGTTTTCCTGAGGGACGCCGTCCCGGCGTTCCCTGGCAGGGAGCTCCTAATGCCCGACAAAGATCGTATCGAAGGCGCCGCCAAAAACATCGGCGGCAAGCTCAAGGAAGCAGCCGGCGAGCTGACTGGCGATGAAAAATTGAAAGCTGAAGGCCGAGCCGATCAGGTCGCCGGCAAGGTCCAGAACGCTGTCGGCGGCGTGAAGGACGCGCTGAAGGGCGACCGGGGCTAGAGCGTCTGGGCAGGCGTCGCCGCTGTGCGGCGCCTGCTACTCGCCTGATGCAAGAATTTACAATTTGTTTGAAGTAAGTGCCGTAATATTTGGTCTCTGGTTACTACGTTTTAGTTTGTCGATTTAAGAAACGAAGATTTTTCAATCGTCATCCGCAAGACGTTCGTGGGGCCTGTGATGTCCGATAGAGTGTCTGATACGAAAGCCGGGCCAATGGCCGTTGTCCAGGAAACGACGACGGCGCTGCCGCGCCCTTATCGTCGGTTGTATTTGCCGATCCCCGCCAAGTTCGCACTGGCCCTGACGCTGGCGATTGCCTGGACCGCGCTTAGCGTCTGGCTGTCGCAGCGGTGGCTGGCCGATCTGGCCAACGTCAGCAGTTGGATATTCGCCCTCATCGCCATCGGCTTCATCGCCTACGTGCCGGGATTCATGAACGCCTTTCTGCTCGGCACGCTCTTGTTCGACCGCAGGCCGCCGCGCATCCGGCCGACGTCCTATCCGCCGGTCAGCGTTCTTGTCGCGGCATACAATGAAGCATCCGGGATCCGCGACACGCTCGCTAGCCTGGCGGCTCAGACCTATCCCGGCTCTTATGAGGTGCTGGTCCTCAACGACGGTTCGACCGACAATACGGTCGCGATTGCGCGCGCGGCCATTATCGAACTTGGCTTTCCGCCAAACGCTGACGTGCGCCTGCTCGACTATACGGTCAATGCAGGCAAGGCGGCGGTACTCAACCGCGGCCTGAAGGAGGCCCGGCACGATCTGATCGTCACCATCGACGGCGATTCCTGGGTGCGCGACGACGGCCTGGTCCAGATCGTCGAGCGATTGCTGACCGATCCGCCTTCCACCCAGGCCATTGCGGGCGCCGTCATGGTCCGCAACTCACGCCACAACTTCCTCACCCGCTCGCAGGAATGGGACTATTTTCACGGCATCGCCGCTGTGAAGCGAATGCAATCCATGTATCACGGCACCTTGGTGGCCCAGGGCGCCTTCTCCCTCTACCGGCGCAGTGCGCTGGAGGAGGTCGGCGGATGGCCGGAATGCGTGGGTGAGGACATCGTCGTGTCCTGGGCCATGCTCGAGAAGGGGTATCGCATCGGCTACGCTGAGGACGCCCTGGCGTTCACCAATGTGCCGACGCGGTTCAAGCAGTTTGCCCTGCAGCGCAAACGCTGGTCGCGCGGCTTGATCGAAGCCTTCAAGGCGCACGGCGGCCTGCTGCTGAAGCCGCGTCTGACGACCATCTTCATCTGGTGGAATCTGTGCTTCCTGCCGCTGGATCTCGTTTACACTTTCATCTTCATCCCCGGTCTGGTGCTGGCGCTGTTCGGCATATTCTGGATCGCCGGGCCGTTGACGCTGGCGGTGCTGCCGCTGGCGGCCCTGTGGAACATGTTCATCTTCCGCATCCAGCGCCGCATGTTCCACCGCGAAGGGTTGAAGGTGCGCCGCAACTTCGGAGGCTTCCTCTTCTACGCCCTGGGTTACAGCCTGGTGATGCAGCCCGTCTGCGTGTGGGGCTACGGCGCCGAACTGCTGGGGATGAGGAAGAAATGGGACACCAAATGAACGTCCTGACCGGGGGCGCCGTCCTGGCGCTCGTCCTGGCGGCCGCCGTCTCCGCCCAGGCGCAATCTGCGCCTGAGACGGCCCAGCAGACCGCTCGCGTTGAACATCCGGACAGCGTATCCGCAGGCTTCCTGCCGTCCTACGCCGTCGGCGCGGACCTGTTCGCTTCGACCGACGCCGACGACACCGATGTGATCAAGGCGGGACTCAACCTCGACTGGCGCTACAAGGGGCCGGACGATTACCTGGGCTTGCGGATCGAGACGGCCAGCTTCAAGCCGCTGGGCCGGAAGTCGATCGAGGATCAACGCTTCTATCTGCGCTTCGCCGACCGGACTGGCGACTGGTCATGGAAGGGGCAAGTGGGCACGGACGGCGACACCGTCCTGGGCGCGGTCAGCGTGCACAACGAGGCCCGTTTTCGTCAGGAGTACTTTATCGAGCGCGAGATTCTGGAAACGCCGCGCGGTTTGGACGAGGGAATCTACTACACCTTTGTCGGCGGGGCTTTCGATCTACCGATCAATGATCGCAACAACTTCACCGTCGTGGCGGGTGTTCAGGACTTCACCGGCGACAACGTTCGCACCCATCTCCGCCTTAACTACATCCATGTGCTGAAGCCCGAGTGGGGCCTGTCCGCCCAACTCCGCACCCGCTACTTTCACAGCAGCGACCCGGGCGAGTACGATTATTTCTCCCCCGAGAACTACATGGAAGTCATGCCGGTGCTGCAAGTGCGCCGCTACTATGGCGGTTGGCGCTACGTGATCGCCGGCGGTCTGGGCGGCCAGAAGGAAACCGGTAGCGATTGGCGCAGCGCTCGCTATTTCAACGCCCAGGTCACCAGTCCGCCAGTGCGGGAATGGGCCTTCACTGCGGGCCTGACTTACAGCAATACGCCGGTCGCCAGCGGCTACACCTACGATTACACCCAGGTGAATTTCGGCGTGACGCGCGCCTTCTGATCCGTCTCTGGTTTCCATCTCCTCGCCATAGTTATACCGGAATCGCTTCTAGTATCGCCGTCATGTCAGTCGCTGCATGGGGGAAGCGCGGGATGTGGTCGCGTCGGTCGGTGCTATGGGGAACGGCGGGTCTAGGCGCGGCGTGTGCGTCGTCGGTCCTGGCGCAGGAGGCGCTATCCAACGACGAGCTTTTCTTTACCGAAGGCCGCTATCTGCCGACCTACCTCGACCTGAAGGCCAAGTCCGAAGCGGGTGATCAGGCTGCGCGTCAGATGCTCAGCCAGTTCGCATCCTTCCTGGGGGATGAGGCAACCGCCGTCGGTCTGGACGAACGGCCGCCTCATCCGTCTGTCGTTCCGCCCGACCTGGACGGCGCCGTGGCGCGCGATGCGATCGACGCCATCGTTGAGGCGGCCGGAAACACCCGTATCGTCATCCTGAATGAAGCGCACAATGTTTCCGGACATCGCGCCTTCGCCGCGCGGGTGATGCGGGCGCTGCGCCCGCTGGGCTACGACTGGTTCGCCGCCGAAACCTTCACCCAGCCTCAGCCTGTGCCGCTTGTCCGGATCGGCGCCTATGCGAATGGCGCGCCCTTCCTGGCCAGCTACGGCTATTACACCCACGATCCGGTCTTCGCCGAGATGGTGCGCGAGGCGGCCCGGCTCGGCTACCGCTTCTCGGACTATGAACAGCGCTTTGACCAAAGGGCGCCCGAGGGCGCGGACAGCGCCGCGCAGATCGCCGCGCGTGAAGAGGCGCAGGCCGACAACCTGATCGCAAACATCCTGTCGACTCACCCTTCCGCGCGCGTCTTCGTCTTCGTCGGCTACAGTCACGCGATGGAGATCGAAGGGCGGGGCGGGCTGTGGTTCGCCGCCCGCCTGAAGGCCAAGACGGGCATCGATCCGCTGACCATCGAGCAGTCGATGAACTGGCCCGCGCTCGCGCCTCAGAACGATGCTCCGCACGTGGCCGCCGTCCTGGCCCGTTTTTCGCCCGAGGCCCCGATCGTGGCGTCAAAGGATGGCGAGAGCATCGCCACGCCCAGCTATACTGGAAAGATGGATATGTCGGTCTTCCATCCGCGCATGACGCCTGTGGCGGGCCGCCCGGGGTGGCTGGCGGCGGATCCCGAGCGACGGCGCGTGACGATCAAGGTTCCCCCGCTGGACGAGCAGGTGCTGATCCAGGCCCTGTCGATGGCGGAAGCGACGGCCGGTCCGCCGTCGGATCACTATCTGCTGCCGCCCGGCGCGTCGGAGGCGACCTTCTTCCTTCACCCAGGCCGCTATTTCTTCCGCCAGGAGACCGCCGCAGGCATTCAGCCGGCCTTCGGCGCGCTCAGCGTCGATTAGCGCGCCAGCGTCCGCATGGCCCGTTCCAGCCCTTCCAGCGTCAGGGGGAACATGCGGTGCTCCATCACCTCGCCGATCAGGCTGACCGAGGGGGTGTAGCTCCAGTGGCGCTCTGGCACGGGGTTCAGCCAGACCGACTTGTCCCACTGTTCGCGGGCGCGTTTCAGCCAGACAGCGCCGGCTTCCTCGTTCCAGTGCTCGACCGAGCCGCCGGGCATGGTCACTTCATAGGGCGACATGGTCGCGTCGCCGACGAAGATGGCGCGCCAGTCGCCGGGGTATTTGTGGATCAGATCCCAGGTGGGGATGCGTTCGCTGTGGCGGCGTCGGTTGTCCTTCCACACCCCTTCGTAGAGGCAGTTGTGGAAATAGAAGAACTCCAGGTTCTTGAACTCGGTCCGCGCGGCTGAGAACAGCTCTTCACACAGCTGGATATGGCCGTCCATCGAGCCGCCGACGTCGAGGAACAGCAGCACCTTGATCGTATTGCGCCGCTCGGGCCGCATGTGGATGTCCAGCCAGCCCTGACGCGCCGTGCCGTCGATGGTGCCGTCGATGTCCAGTTCCTCGGCCGCGCCTTCGCGGGCGAAGCGGCGCAGGCGGCGCAACGCCACCTTGATGTTGCGCGTGCCCAGTTCGACCGTGTCGTCCAGGTTCCTGTATTCGCGCTTTTCCCAGACCTTGACCGCGCGGCCGTGGCGGCCGGGGCCGCCGATGCGGACGCCCTCGGGGTTGTAGCCGCCGTGGCCGAAGGGGCTGGTTCCGCCCGTGCCGATCCAGCGGTTGCCGCCCTGGTGGCGTTCCTTCTGCTTTTCCAGGCGCTGCTTCAGCGTCTCCATCAACTGCTCGAAACCGCCGAGCGCCTCGATCTGGGCCTTCTCCTCGTCGGTCAGGTATTTTTCGGTCAGCAGGCGCAGCCAGTCCTCGGAGATGTCGGCGGTGATCTCTTCGCCGGGGCTGACGCCCTCCAGCCCCTTGAACACCTTGCCGAAGACCTGATCGAAGCGGTCGTAGTGCTTCTCGTCCTTGACCAGAACGGCGCGCGACAGGTGGTAGAAGGCCTCGACGTCGCGGCCGGCCACGCCCTTGTCCATGGCCTCCATCAGATGGAGCCATTCCTTGAGCGACACAGGCACCTTGGCCTCGCGCAGGGCGGTGAAGAAGGGCAGCAGCATGGGGTCAGACTGGCCCCGGCCTAGCCGCGCCGCAAGATGAACTCGTCGTCCATCCAGGCGCCGACAGGATATTGATACTCGCCCGCTTTTTCGAAGCCGTAGGCGGCGTACAGCTTCTGGGCCTTTTCGTTGCCGCTCCAGACGCCGATCCACAGGGGGCCGTCGGTGTGGGCCTCCATCCAGTCCAGCGAGATCTTCAGCAGTTTCGTGCCCAGGCCCAGTCCCTGCGCCTGCTTGCCGACGTAGAGGCGGCGCAGCTCGGCGTGGCTGGCGCTGCCGTCGGGGTGGGGCAGGGTGTTCGGCCCGGCGTTGGCGAAGGCCAGCAGGTCGCCGTCGCGTTCGGCCACCCACCAGGCGGCGCCGGGCTCGGCCAGCTTCTTGGTGATGGCCTCGGTGTTGAAGCTGGCGTCCAGGAACATGGTCAGGTCGGCGGTCGGATAGGGAATGCCGAAGCCGGTGACGAAGGTGTCGATGAAGGTCTGGCGTCCCAGCACGGCCAGGGCGGCTGCGTCATCGGGGCGGGCGGGACGGATCACGGGTTCGCTCATGACCGACGCATAGCGCCGCGCGAAGGCCGGGTGAAGGCGCGTCGGGACGTCCCGCGCCCTGCTCATTGCAGCCTCGTCATCTTTGCGTGGTTGCAGGGGCGCGCGGCGGGAGCTACCACCTTTGTCCAAGGTGCGCTGTTCGCGGCGCACGCCAATGCTGGGATCGGGGAGGTAAAGGGACGCCAAGGCCTTGGTTTCACAGGCTGATCCCCGTGCTATGACTTCTCCTGCACTCATGACTCATTCCGAATCCGCAGTTCAGACGCCGGTTGCGGCCGCCCGCTCCGCCGAGTCGGAGACCGCCCATGGCGCGATCACCCTGGCGCGCCATGGCGAGCCGGCGCTGTCGCGCAAATGCATGATCACCTCGGACCAGTATCGCGACTGGTGGGGCCGGTATGAGATCGGCGGCCTGCGCGCGGGGCAGACGCCGCCTCAGGCCTTGCTGAGCACGGCCGAGGGCGCCGGGGCGATCTACGCCTCCACCCGGCCGCGCGCGCAGGAAACCGCCCGCGCCGTGGCCCCGGATCGCGACGTGCTGGTCGACGCCCTGTTCATCGAGGCGCCCCTGCCGCCGCCGCATTTTCCGGCCTGGATCAAGCTGTCGCCGCGTTATTGGGGCGTGATCTCGCGCATCTGGTGGCACGCCTTCAACCACCACGAGGGCCAGGAAACCCGCGCCGAGGCCGAGGTCCGCGCTGACCAGGCCGCGCGCGTCCTGATCGCCCGCGCCTCGGAAGGTCATGACGTGCTGGTGCTGGCGCACGGCTATTTCAACCACATGGTCGGCCAGCGGCTGAAGGCGCACGGCTGGCGTCTGGCCCACAACCAGGGCTTCAAATACTGGTCCCAGCGTCGTTTCGTGAAGCGCTGACGTCGCGGGGTCAGGAAGGCCGTTGAAGCGGCGCGCCTGCCTCTCTAGGTTGCGCCCATCATGACTGACGCATCCGCTTCCCCCGCCGTGCCCGCCGATCTCAGCTTCGAGGACGCCCTGTCGCGTCTGGAGGGCATCGTTTCGCGCCTGGAATCGGGTCAGGCGCCGCTCGAGGAATCCATCGCCCTGTACGAAGAGGGCGCGCGGCTGAAGGCTCACTGCGAGGCGCGGCTGAAGGCCGCCCAACTGCGGGTCGAGAAGATTGTGGTCGGCGCCGACGGCCAGGCCAAGGGCGTCGAACCGGCCGAGTTCGGCTGATGTCGGGTTCCGAACTCGCGCCGCAGATCGGCTTCGACGACTTCATGAAGGTGGACGTTCGCGTCGGCCGGATCATCAAGGCCGAGCCGTTTCCCGAGGCCCGCAAGCCCGCCTATAAGCTGACCATCGACTTCGGCGAGGCGATCGGCGTCAAGAAGTCCTCGGCCCAGATCACCCATCACTACTCCCTGGACGAGCTGCACGGCCGCAAGGTCGCCGCCGTCGTCAACTTCCCGCCGCGCCAGATCGGGCCGGTGATGTCCGAGGTGCTGACGCTCGGCTTCCCGGACGCGGAGGGGAACGTCGTCCTGGCCGGCGTCGATCGCGACCTGCCGCTGGGCGGGAGGCTGTTTTGACCGTGCTCGCCGCCAATTCGCCGGAACAGGCCGTCATCGACCGCGTGGCCGAGATCGCCGACCTGGTCACGGTCGCCCTGGATCAGCTGTTGCCGCGCGCCGACGGCCCGGAAGCGCGCCTGACCGAGGCCATGCGCTATGCGGCCCTGGGGCCGGGCAAGCGGTTGCGCCCCTTCTTCGCCATCGAGGCGGGCCGGATGCTGGAGGTCGAGGAGTGCGCCGTCTTGCGCGCCGCTTGCGCCCTGGAATGCGTCCACGCCTATTCGCTGGTGCATGACGACCTGCCGGCGATGGACGACGACGACGTGCGTCGCGGCCGTCCGACCCTGCACATCGCCTATGACGAGGCGACGGCCATCCTGGCGGGCGATGCGCTTCAGACGGCGGCTTTCGACATCATCCTTGATGAAGACACCCACGATGACGCGGCCGTGCGCTGCGAACTGGCGCGGCGTCTGTCCTTCGCGTCGGGCGCGCGAGGCATGGCGGGCGGCCAGATGATCGACCTGATGGGGGTGCGCGACGATCTGGGCGGCGTGGCCCGGATGCAGCGCCTGAAGACCGGCGCCCTGTTCGCCTACGCCTTCGAGATCCCGCTGATCATCGCCGACGCCAACGAAGCGGCCTGGCACGCCCTGACCAGCTTCGCCCACGACATCGGCCTGGCCTATCAGATCGTCGATGATGTCCTGGACGCCGAAGGTTCGGCCGAGGAGATGGGCAAGGCCGCGGGCGGCAAGGATGCGGCCCTGGGCAAGACCAACTTCGTCACCCTGCTGGGCGTCGATGCGGCGCGACAGAGGGTCGCGCATCTGGCCGATCAGGCCCGCTCGCACCTTGACCTGTTCGGTCATGAGGCCGAAATCCTCAAGGCCAGCGTGGACTTTGTGCTTAAACGCCGGTCCTGATAGGAAACGCGCCCGCCCTCAGCGGGTTACTGTTTGACGCTCCGTCGTCTGAAGGCCCCCGATCCCCATGCCCAACACCCCGCTTCTCGACACCGTCAAGTTTCCCGCCGACACGCGGGGCTTCGACATTCCCCAGCTGAAACAGCTGGCGGACGAGGTGCGGGCCGAGACCATCGACGCCGTCTCCGTGACCGGCGGCCACCTGGGCGCGGGTCTGGGCGTGGTCGAGCTGACGGTCGCCCTGCACCATGTGTTCGAGACGCCGCAGGACATTCTGATCTGGGACGTCGGCCACCAGTGCTATCCGCACAAGATCCTGACCGGGCGGCGCGACCGTATGCGCACGCTACGTCAGGGCGGCGGCCTGTCGGGCTTCACCAAGCGCTCCGAGAGCGAATACGATCCTTTCGGCGCGGCCCACGCCTCGACCTCGATCAGCGCGGCGCTCGGTTTCGCCGCCGCCCGCGACGCCAAGGGCGAGAAGAACCGCGTCGTGGCCGTCATCGGCGACGGCTCGATGTCGGCGGGCATGGCCTATGAGGCGATGAACAACGCCGCCGAGGCCACCAGCGGCCAGCTGATGGTGGTGCTGAACGACAACGACATGTCGATCGCCCCGCCCGTCGGCGGCATGAGCGCCTATCTGGCCAAGCAGGTCTCGGGCGGCGCCTATCAGAACATCCGCAAGGTCGGAAAGAAGTTCGTCGACCACATGCCGCGCCCGTTCCGCGACGCCGCGCGCAAGGCCGAGGAATACGCACGCGGCATGATCGTCGGCGGCACCCTGTTCGAGGAACTGGGCTTCTACTACGTCGGGCCGATCGACGGTCACGACATGGAGAATTTGGTCCCCATTCTGAAGAATGCGGCGGCCATCACCGACCGCCCGGTCCTGGTCCACGTCGTCACCCAGAAGGGCAAGGGCTACGCCCCGGCCGAGAGCAGCGCCGACAAGCTGCACGCGGTAGTCAAGTTCGACGTGGTGTCGGGCAAGCAGGCCAAGTCCGTCTCCAACGCCCCCAGCTACACCAAGGTGTTCGGGACCGAGCTGATCAAGCACGCTGAAGCCGACCCGACCGTCATGGCCATCACCGCCGCCATGCCGTCCGGCACGGGCCTGGACCTGTTCGGCCAGGCCTTCCCGGACCGCACTTTCGACGTCGGCATCGCCGAGCAGCACGCCGTGACCTTCGCCGCCGGCCTGGCCGCCGATGGGATGAAGCCGGTCTGCGCCCTCTATTCGACCTTCCTGCAGCGCGGCTACGATCAGGTCGTCCACGACGTGGCGATCCAGTCCCTGCCGGTGCGCTTCGCCATGGACCGGGCCGGTCTGGTCGGGGCCGATGGCGCGACCCATGCCGGATCGTTCGACATCGGCTATATGGGCGCCCTGCCGGGCATGGTGCTGATGGCCGCCTCGGACGAGGCCGAACTGGCGGCCATGATCTCGACCTCGCTGGCCATCGACGACCGCCCCAGCGCCTTCCGCTATCCGCGCGGCGAGGGCGTGGGCGTTGACATCCCTGAGCTGGCCGCCCCGCTCGAGATCGGCAAGGGCCGCATCGTTCGCGAAGGCACGTCGGTCGCCATCCTGTCGCTGGGCACGCGCCTGCAGGAATCGCTGAAGGCCGCCGACATGCTGGCCGCCAAGGGCGTCTCGGCTACCGTCGCCGACGCCCGCTTCGCCAAGCCGCTGGACGCCGACCTGATCCTGCGCCTGGCACGCGAGCACGAGGCGTTGATCACGGTGGAAGAGGGCGCCATGGGCGGCTTCGGAGCCTTTGTGCTTCAGTTGCTGGCCGAGAAGGGGGCGCTGGACGGCGGGCTCAAGATCCGCACCCTTTGCCTGCCCGACATCTTCCAGGATCAGGACAAGCCCGAGGTCATGTACGCCCAGGCCGGCCTGAACGCCGAACACATCGCCGCCGCCGCCGTGACGGCGCTGGGCGTCGACGCCAGCCGGGCGGTGCGAGCGTAGAATAAGCGGCCTTCTCCCCTTGTGGGAGAAGTTGCTCAAGTAGCCGTAGGCGGTAGCACGCTAAAATCCTTCTCCCCTTGTGGGAGAAGGTGGTCCGTGAGGACCGGATGAGGGGTGTCTGCGAGACGACCCGCCATTTTCGCTGAGAGCTTGACCGGTTGACGAGGTGTAAGCACCCCTCATCCGAGCGCCTTCGGCGCCCACCTTCTCCCACAAGGGGAGAAGGGCAGGGATCGCAACGCAATCGACCATCCCCCCTCGGCACCTGTGCTAGACTGCGCGCGGGCCGAGGGGAGATTTCAGACGATTCAGACGAATTGGACTCTCTTTTTTCTTTCTCTCACCAGAGGAAGGCGCGGGTCACAGCACCCCGATCATGCTGGCGACCAGCGGGTGGCGCACGATGTCGCGTTCGGCCAGGCGGACGACGGCGATCTCGGGCACGGCCTCCAGCCGCTCGGCGATGTCCGAGAGCCCCGACACGCCCGGCAGCAGGTCCGACTGGTGCGGGTCGCCCGTCACCACCATGGTCGAGTGCCAGCCCAGCCGGGTCAGCAGCATCTTCAACTGGACGTAGGTGCAGTTTTGCGCCTCGTCCACGACGATGAAGGCGTTGTTCAGCGTGCGGCCGCGCATATAGCCGATGGGGGCGATCTCGATCAGGCCCTCGGCCATCAGGGCCTTGACCCGCTTCATCGACAGACGGTCCGACAGGGCGTCGTAGAGCGGCCGCAGATAGGGGGCCAGCTTGTCCTCCATGTCGCCGGGCAGGAAGCCGATCGATTCCCCGGCCTCGACCGCTGGGCGGCTCAGGACGATGCGGCCGACCTTGCCCGCCTCCAGCGCCTCGACCGCCTTGGCAACGGCCAGATAGGTCTTGCCCGTGCCCGCCGGGCCCAGCGCCAGCACCAGATTGGCGTGGTCGACGGCCTCCATCAGTTCGGCCTGACCGTCCGACTTGGGCTTCAGCGTCTTCATATAGCCCTGGTCCCGCTCGTCGTTCGAGGGGACGGGCGACCAGCCGCCGACGCGGGCGGGCAATCGCCGTACCTTGGCGTCCTGGATGAATTCGGGCGAATCCAGTACGCCTTCGCGCAGCTGACGCTTGATGGCCGATCGTTTGCTCATGGACGCCTCCAGGGCATGAAAAAAGGCGAGCCCGGCAGGGTCTCGCCTTGGTCGTCGGTGGGGGAGGTGGGGGCCGAAGTCGCGCAGCCGTCCCGAACGGTCGCAGGGTCTTCGCCGCAGCAGGTGCGTCGCCGTCCCCGAACTGGTCGTGAACACGCCAAGCGCATTCTCCAGCGTCTGACCGGACCGGGCTTGATCCGGCTTCGGATCCGGGGGCGAATGGGGCCTGCCGAATCGCATCAACAGTCTGATGCTAACGTGGTTTCTGAAGGGTTAAAGCCTTCATTTTAAGAAGAATAGGCGGTGTGCGGATGAGTGTTTACAGTCTGGGAGACAGCAAGCCTCAGCTTCCGCCGGAAGGCGAATACTGGATCGCGCCGAATGCAACCGTTCTAGGGAACGTGATTCTGAATCCGGGCGCCAGCATCTGGTTCAACGCCGTGCTGCGTGGCGACAACGATCCCATCGTCATCGGGGCGGACACGAATATTCAGGATGGCGGCATCCTGCATACTGACGTCGGCTCGCCCCTGACCATCGGCGCCGGCGTGACGGTGGGGCACAAGGTGATGCTGCATGGGTGCGAGATCGGCGACAACAGCCTGATCGGCATCGGCGCGGTCATCCTGAACGGCGCGCGCATCGGGAAGAACTGCCTGATCGGCGCCAACGCCCTGATTACCGAAGGCAAGGTCATCCCGGACAACAGCCTGGTCATGGGCCAGCCCGGCAAGGTGGTCCGGGAATTGGAAGAGGGGCAGATCGAGGCGCTGCGCCTCTCGGCCCAGCACTATGTACAGAACTGGCGCCGCTATGCGGGCGGGTTGAAACGTCTCGACTGATCCGTCGCCCCACAATGGCACGGCTCACAATGAGACAGACGGCCTGTGAGGCGAGGCGGACTGACGCAAACTCGCCTCAAGGGGGAGGAAAACGCCCAATGTCGGACATTTAAAACGGCCCGGCGTTTGCATCGGACCTGTCGACGATCAATTCAGGAGTCCGATCCCATGCGGATAGGGATTACGAAAATGCTGGCGGGAGCCGTGGCCTTTGTGGGGCTGATGGCGGTCGCCGATGCCGCAGCGGCGCAGTGCGGGCCTTCGAGCTGCCTGCCGCCTCTGCCGCCGACGCCGATGTTGCCGCCGCCGACGCCGATCACGCCGCCGGTGACGCCGCCGGGGGGAGGGTGCGGTCCCAGCGGCTGCCTGCCGCCGCGTCCGCCGGTGACGCCGCCGTGCGCCGGCGGCGGCTGCCTGCCGCCTCCGCCCCCTCCGTGCTGCGGCTCGGGCGGCGGCAATGTGAATGTCAACGTGAACGTCAATGCGAACGCCAGCGCCAACGCTTCGGCGCGCGCCTGGGCTGGATCGCGAGCAGGCTCGACGGTCATCGTCGCGGGCGGCGGCGGCGCTTACTTCAACGTCGACCAGCCCTATCCGACCACCATCCAGGGCCTGAACGTCCAGGGCGGGATGCAGTCGGTGCGCGTGCCCTTCACCGCCACGCGCCGTATCGAGAAGCAGGTCGTGCTGCAGGCCGTCTGCATCGACGACCGCAATGTGCCGCACCCCGCGTCCCAGGTGACGCCGGGCCAGGACGTCGCCAACAGCTATGACGGCGAACTGTATCGCTGCTTGGCGGGCACCAAGCTGCAATGGACCATCAGCGACGCCGAAGGCGCGCCGGGCGAGACCGTGGCCTGCAACAAGGGCGACGCCCTGTGGCACGGCGCCGGCGGCCGTCTGGAATGCCGTCCTGAAAAGCAGGCGCGTCAGTGCAACGAGCGTTCGCTGCTGCGTCGCTACGGCGCCGGCGTGAAGGTGCTGAGCATGATGCGCGAAGAGACCTACACCGAGTATCGCGAGGAAATGGTCGAGGGCGCGGCGTCCACGGGCATGATCATGATGGACGGCGGCGTCGGCGGTCGGGTTTTCTGAACCGGCTGTTCAGCCTGGCGACAGGCGCAGACGCCTAAGGTCCAGGCATCGACTCTCCGTCGATAGGCCTAAACGACTGGGCCCCGTTCCTTGCGGAACGGGGCCCTTTCTTCGTTTGGAGTAGGCTTACTGTGCGGCGTTGGCCGAGACGACCTCGGCCTTCCACGCCGTATCCGGCTTCAGATACTGACGCGCAGCCGCCTGGATGTCGGCGGCGGTGAAGGATTCCAGATCGCTGATGTGCGTCTGGATCTGCTCCAGAGAGGCGGGCTTGGCGGCCAGATCCTCCAGCTGGCCCAGCCAGTATTCGTTGCCGGCCTGGCTGCGGCGCAGGGACTCGATCACCGGCAGGCGTGCGCGGTTCAGTTCGTCCTCGCTGACCGGCTTGTCGCGCAGGTCGGCGATGATGGCGTCGACGGCGGTGAAGAAGGCGCCGAACTTGTCCGGAGCCGTATCGGCCGTGATCGAGATGGAGCCGTAGCCCTGGAACACGTCGGACGCCGAGGAACGGACGCTGGGCGAATAGGCCAGGGCCTGCTTCTCGCGGATTTCGTCCAGAACGCGCAGCTTCAGCACCTCGGCCAGGATGGCGGCTCGGCGCGACTCGGTGCGATCGTTGACCGCATCGGTGGTCGGCCAGGCGATGTAGGCCAGGCCCTGTTCCGCCGGACCGGCGTGGGTCAGGCGGATCGGCTGGGCGGTCGGCGCCGGGAAGCGACGCTGATCCGAACCGGCCATCGGCTGGGCGGCCGGGGCGCGAGCGGGCAGGGCGGCGAAGGTCGAGGCGACCGAGGCGACCGCGTCCTCCACCTTGACGTCGCCGACCATGACGATGTCGATCGGGCCGGAGGCCAGGCCCTGAACCACGCCCTGCTTCAGCTCATCCAGGGTGAAGGCGGCGATTTCTTCGAGCGAGGCCATGGATTCGCGCTTGTCGCCGCTGGCCAGCAGGCCGCTGGCCTGAAGGCTGAAGGCGCCGCTGGGCGTGGCCATCTGCTGGGCCATGAACTGCGGCAGGACGGCCTTGATCTGCTCGAACGGCGCCGGGCGCAGGCCCGGATCGGTCAGATAGGCGGCCAGCACCTGCATCTGCAGTTGCAGATCGGCCGGGCGGGTGGCACCCGACAGCTGATAGGCATCGCCGTCGATGGCGAAGCCCGCGCCGTAGATCTTGCCGGTCAGGACGCGGTTCAGTTCGTCCGCTGTCAGCTTACCCAGACCGCCCGCGGTGAAGACCATCGGGGCGAGAGACTCGGAGGTGAAGCGGTCGGTCGGCAGACCCATTTCGCCGATGCCGGTGCGGACCGAGATCAGGATCTGCTGATCCTTGAAGGCCGTCGGCTTGACGGTCAGGCGCACGCCATTGGGGAAGGTGACGACCGTGGCACCGACGGCGGCGACTTCGGTGGTCGAGACCGGCGTGGCGGCGGCGCCGAAGTCAGCGTAGGGCCATGCCAGTTCCGCCTGGACGGCCGGAGCGGTCACGGGAGTGGCGCGGCTGGCTTCCAGCAGGGCGGTGACGCCCGCTTCGCCGCCCTCGATCGGTTCGGGGGTGACGACCAGGGCCAGGGGGCCTTGGCCTTCAAAGGCGCGCTTGACCTCGGCGCTGACCTGCTCGGCCTTGAGATCCTTCACCGCGGCCTCGAACAGGGCGAGGTTGGCGGACGGGGCCGAGAAGACCTTGTCGTCGTTGGCGGCGCCCAGCAGGGCGTTGGCCAGGGCCGGGGTGCTGCGCGTCGCGGCCGCCTGAACGGCGTTTTCCAGCGCCGTGCGCGTGTTGGCGATCTCGCGGTCGAGTTCGACTTGAGAAACGCCGAACTGCACCAGGCGGCGCTGTTCCTGCTCGATGGTCTCCAGCGCGCGCTTGATGCCGCCGGGGTTGAAGGCGGCCGAGACGCTGCCGAGGTCCAGGGTCTTGAACAGGGTCGCCTGGCCGCCGCCGGCGCCGATGAAGGGCGGGTTGTCGGCGCGGGCCAGTTCGCCCAGGCGACGGTTCAGCACGGCCATGCCCAGGCTTTGCAGCAGGGCGTCGCGGCGCTGAGCGGCCGTGTCGGGATCGAGGTCGGGGTTGCGAATCCAGTTCAGTTGAACCGAGGACTGCACGCCCGGCTCGACCAGGATACGGGTCTCGGGCTGGCGCGGGGCGACCTGTCCCAAATCGGGCTCGGGACCGTCGGCGGCCTTGGGCGTCCAGTCCGAGAAGGTCGACTTGATCTTGGCTTCCATCTGATCGACGTCGAAGTCGCCGACCGCGATCATGGTGGCGCGTTCGGGGCGGTAATAGGCTTCGTAGAACTCGACGAAGCGCTCGCGCGGGGCGCTGCGGATGATGCTGAGGTCGCCGATCGGCAGACGGTTCGACAGGCGCTGGCCCGGCGCCAGCAGGGCGATCTGCGCCTTCAGCGAGCGCAGGGCCGGGGTGTTGCGCAGGCGCTCTTCACCCTCGATCACGCCACGCTCGGCGTCGATGTCCTCGGTCTTCATCAGGGCTTCGGAGACCTGTTCGCGCATGATGCGCAGCGAGGTGTCGACGGTCTCGTCGTTGGTGCGCGGAAGCTCCAGCGTATAGGCGGTCTGGTCGAAGCTGGTGAAGGCGTTGGTGTCGGCGCCGAAGGCCAGGCCCAGACGCTCCAGAATCCGCAGCAGCTCATTCTCGGGCACATTGGTCGTGCCGTTGAAGGCCATGTGCTCCATGAAGTGGGCCAGACCCAGCTGGTCCTCGTTCTCCATCAGCGAACCGGCCGCGATCCGTAGGCGCAGGGACGCCTGACCGGGCGGGGTGGCGTTCTTCATGATGGCGTAGCGCATGCCGTTGGGCAGGACGCCGAAACGCACGGCCGCATCGGCCGGAATGTCGCTGGCCGCCTGGGCCCAGGGGCTGGAGGGTTGGGCGTCCTGCGTCGCGGCGGCTGGCGGCTGGGTCAGGGCGACGGCGGGAAGCGCGGCTCCGCCCATCAGGGCGAGGCTGGACGCGGCAAGCAGGAGCAGGCGGCGAGGGGATCGCATTCGGTAGTCTCCGCGACGTGCGAGCGGGCGGCCCCCGGGACTGATTGCGGCCCTGCACGTAAGACAGGCGCGAAGCTTTTTCAGCTCCGCGCCTGTTCACGGTGACAAACGAGCTTGACTACCTCAAGTTACCGAAAGTTAATTTCCCGGATTGGTGACGTAGAAGCTCGCCGTGTTGCCGACGGCGTTGGCGCCCGCGACGACGTTGCGGCCCCAGCCGTTGACGTTGGTCGTCGCCGTCGCCCGCACGTCGCCCATGTTGGTCTGGCTGTTGCGGACGTTCAGGTCGCCGCCGCAGGTCGAGCAGGCGAAGCCGGTGACGGCGTTGCCCGCCGCATTGGCCCCGACATAGGCGTCATAGCCGTTCTGACCCGTGAAGCCGGCGCTGGCGGTGACGCCGCCGGTGTTCATCTGGGTGTTGTCGATGCTGACATAGATGTCGTTGTTGCCCGCATGAACCTCGTTGCCCACGGCCTCGGCCGTCGAATGGGCGGCGCCGAAGTCATAGGAGCTGAGTTCGGTGCGTGACAGCACCTCCGCCGAGTTCTGCTGATCCACGTCCACGACCAGCGAACCGCCCTGATTATAGAAGGCGGCCTGGTTGGAGGCGGCGCGGCTGCGTGCGGCGATGTCCCAGGCGTTGCCTGCCCACACGCCCGTCCAGGCGGTGACGCCTGCGCCCGAGGCGTTCTGGCTGACCGCCAGGTTCTGGTGCGAGTTCGGCGTCGAGGTCGCCTGTACGGCGTTGGCCGATGCCTGGCTGCTGAAGACGGCCGGCGCCGGGGCGTAGGTGAAGCGGGCCTCGTTCTCGGCGTAGATTTCGCCGGTCGAGTTCTGATCGGTGCGGCCCGTGATGGCGCCGCGTTGCTCGCCCGTACCGCTGGCGCCCAGGGCGACGGTGTTGCCGATGGCGTCGGCTGAGACGTGGCCGCCGTAGTTCAGGCGAGCGCCGGTCTCCACGATCTGGCTGCGCGCCGTGACGTTGCCGTTCAGGTTCTGACCGGCGTCGACGTCGATGCCCGTGTTGACCGCGGTCCCGGCCAGATAGTTGCCGCGCGCCTGGGTCACGCTGTTCACATAACCCGTCTCGCCGCGCAGGGTCAGGGAGGTGTCCGCCACGGCGGCGCCCTGCATGTCCTGCGTCGAGCGGATGTCGGCGGCGCGGCCGTCGGCGCCGCCGGACAGGGCGTTGCCCATGGCGGCGTTCGACACGGCGACGTTGTCGCTGACGTTGACGACGTTCAGGCGTTGACCGCTGATGACGTCGCCCAGGTTGAGCTGTTCATTCAGGACCAGACCGCGATCCTGGGCGGAAGCCTCAGCGGCCGCCGCTACGCACAGCGCTGTCGCGGCGATCGTGCCAGCGAGACGGGTCGGCGCGAGTTTGGCCATTGTTCGTGTCCGTGTTTGCGTAAGCAGGATAGTAGCCGCCGGTGGCGCCGACCGGGCTGTCGCCCAGCGGGTCATTGGCGGGGTTGAGGCAGATTTCCGGGCCGGGGGCGCCGTAGAGGTTGGCCATGAACTCGACCGTGGCGCGTTCGACCAGGGCGCGGACCGCCAACTGGACCGGCTCCAGGCCGCTGGTGCCGGCCGAGATGTCGAAGACGTTGCCGTTCAGGAAGTCGAAGACGCCTGCTGACACTTCACGGCCGACGATCTGCTTCTGATAGGAGACGACGTCCACGACCTCGAGGGTGGTGGTCTGCACCAGGCGCAGGTCGATCGCGACGTTCATCACGAACACCTTGCCGGTCAGCAGGCCCGAGCCGCCGTTTTCGCCCACTTCGCCGCCGGCGATGTCGAAGCCGCCCGAGCGGATGTTGTAGTTCACCTCGGTGATGCCGCCGACCACATAGAAGTCGGAGCCCGGCACCTGGCCGGCCAGGATGCGGCGGAAGGCGGCGTCCTGGGGCGCGCCGTTCGGCTGGTCGTCGCCGATCAGCTTGTTGTTGGCGTAGCGCAGCTCCAGCTCGGACACCGAGGTGTCATAGCGCTCGACGATGCGGGCGCCGGCCTTGGCCAGGGCGGTGTTGGCCATCAGGGACGCGCCCTGGGTGATCTGGCGCCCGCCGTCCGAAGAGATGGAGCCGGTGTAGTCGCTGATCCGGCCTACAGCCATGCGCGGCGAGGGCAAGTTGTAGCGGCGCGCATAGTCGGCCAGGCAATACAGCGCAGTCGAATAGGGCGTCGGGTTCGACGTGACCGGCGCATTGCCGATCGGCTTGGCGTACTGGCCCGAGGGACCGGCCGAGGTGGCGCAGCCGCTCAGCAGAGCAGCGGCGGCGGCGACGCAGCCGAAGGCGCGCACGGGCGAGCGACGGATGGCGGTGATGTTCATGGACGGGGCCCGTTCAGGGTGGTGCCGGCGTTGATGTTGCCGTTGTTGGTCTGGTTGGAGTTGACGACGACCGTGTTGCGGTTGCCCTGGACGACCACATTTAGGTTGTTGCCGATGGCGGTAGAGCCGCCGATGTTGGTTCCGCCGCCCGATCCGACGCCGCCGCTGAAGTGGCTGGACGAAGAGCTGCTGCCGCTGCGCGAGTAGGCGCTGCCGTTCTGTTGGATGATGCCGTCGACAACCAGGCGGTTGCCGTTGGCGTCGCGGGTCGTGCCGCGGCTGGCCTGGGCGGTGGTGTAGCGCGAGGCGCCGTAGCCGGCCTGGAACTGGCCCGCTCCGGCCGAGCCGGTCGACTGCGCGGCGGCCGAACCGGCGGGCAGGACCGCCAGCACGGCGGCGGCCGCTACGGTCATGAGTGTCAGGCTATGAGACGGCATAAGGCGCTCCCGAGAACTTCTGGAACGGCTCACGCAATGACCGTGCCATACGGTTTCAGTGTCGTATTGGCGCAAAACGGCGTCTTGAGATCGGATGCGACTGGCCCCATCAAGGGCGAATGTCCCAATCTGACGCCCGTTCGCCGCGGCCGCCGCGCGAAAAGATCTTCAACGCGCCCTTCCTGCCTCTGCTGATCGCAGCATCCATGCCGGTGCTATTCTATCTGCAGGAGCGGCTTCCCGATCAGGGACTCTCCATGGCCTTCGTCCCGGCGGAGCTGTGGCGCGGACAGTGGACGGGCCTGTTCACCTCTATGCTGCTGCACGGCGGCTGGGCCCATGTGACGATGAACGCCGTAGGCGCCCTGGCTTTCGGCGCGCCCGTGGGGCGGCTGATGGAGCGCGGGCCGGGGCCGCTGGTCTTTATTCTCTTCTATATAGCGGCGGGCGCCGTGGCGGCGCTGGGCTATGGCCTGGTGCATCCGAACAGCATGGCGCCGCTGGTCGGGGCTTCTGGGGCTGTCTTCGGCCTGATCGGCGCCGCGACCCGGTTGATGGGCGGCCATGGGCGCGTCCTGCCGCTGTTCCATCCGATGGTTCTGAAAGCGTCCGCTGCGTGGATGGCGGTGAATCTCATTGTGGGCCTGATCGGCCTGGCGCCCGGCGCGGACGGCGCTCGCATCGCCTGGGAGGCGCACGCCGTCGGCTTCCTGTTCGGCATCCTCGCCATCGGCCCTATCGGCGGGTGGTTCGCCGCGCGCCGTGATTTGCCTATCGGCGGAGTCTGAGCGAACCTGTCCGCCTTGCGGCCGGTCCGCGACGCCCGCGGACGACGGCCTGCCCATAAGGAGGAAGTCGCCATGCTGGTCGCCGAGATTCTCAAGGGCAAGGGAGACGCCGTCTTCACCCTGGCGCCGGACGCCTCTCTGAGTGAAGCCTGCGCCGAACTGGAGCGACGCCAGGTCGGGGCGCTGATCGTATGCAAAGATGCAAGCGTGGTCGGCGTCCTGTCTGAACGCGACATCGTCCGCGCCATCTCCCGCGACGGCCCCGAGGCGCTGAAGCGGCCCGTCTCCCATTATATGACGAGCGAAGTGGTCTTCGCCGATCCGGCCGAAACGGTCGAGGCGCTGATGGCGCGCATGACGGACCGCCGAATCCGCCATCTGCCCGTCTTGCTGGACAAGCGGCTGGCCGGCGTCGTCTCGATCGGCGACGTGGTCAAATGCCAGATCGCCCAAGCCACGCAGGAAGCTGAGAGCCTGCGCACCTATATTGCGGCGGGGTAGGGCGGCCCCGTCCTGTGCATAAGCGCCAGTTCTGTGGATAGATCGGGAAAGCCGCTTTTGCCTATTGCCAGTCGGAAGGTGGGGACGTATATCGCCGCCTCGCTCGGAGACGGGCTGGCCCGACGGGCTTCGGAGACGGTGTTTTCGGG
>NZ_JBDFLN010000001.1:520000-2705000 GCF_047237745.1 Brevundimonas phoenicis | reverse complement strand
TCCCGCGTGGAAGGGCCATCGCTCAACGGATAAAAGGTACTCTAGGGATAACAGGCTGATTTTGCCCAAGAGTCCATATCGACGGCAAAGTTTGGCACCTCGATGTCGGCTCATCACATCCTGGGGCTGGAGCAGGTCCCAAGGGTATGGCTGTTCGCCATTTAAAGTGGTACGTGAGCTGGGTTCAGAACGTCGTGAGACAGTTTGGTCCCTATCTGCCGTGGGTGTTCGAAGCTTGAGAGGATCTGTCCCTAGTACGAGAGGACCGGGATGGACATACCTCTGGTGGACCTGTCATGGCGCCAGCCGTGCAGCAGGGTAGCTAAGTATGGAATAGATAACCGCTGAAAGCATCTAAGCGGGAAACTAACCTCAAAACAAGGCTTCGCTGAGGATCGTGGAAGACTACCACGTTGATAGGCCAGGTGTGGAAGCGCGGTGACGTGTGAAGCTTACTGGTACTAATAATCCGATCGGCTTGATCGTTTCTCAGCAAAACTCATTCGAT
Source organism: Brevundimonas phoenicis (assembly GCF_047237745.1). Classification (NCBI taxonomy): domain Bacteria; kingdom Pseudomonadati; phylum Pseudomonadota; class Alphaproteobacteria; order Caulobacterales; family Caulobacteraceae; genus Brevundimonas; species Brevundimonas phoenicis. Next base: position 2,704,492 of record NZ_JBDFLN010000001.1, on the reverse strand, counting down.
CTTACTTGTCGAAATCATAGACAATATCTTCTCATTCATGTGTGTCGGGTTGACCTGGTGGCTCTGTCGGAGGTTCCCCACCCGATCCCATTCCGAACTCGGTCGTTAAGACCTCCAGAGCCGATGGTACTTCGTCTTAAGGCGCGGGAGAGTAGGTCGCCGCCGGGTCTACCCGACACACATGAATGACTTCTCGACCCTTCTTCCTTTACTCACCGCCTTGCCGCGGGATGGAGCAGCCCGGTAGCTCGTCAGGCTCATAACCTGAAGGTCGTAGGTTCAAATCCTACTCCCGCACCCAAGCTTACAAAGCCCCGATGGCATACGCCACGGGGCTTTCTGCTGTTTGCGCCTAAATATCAAACTTCCGGTGGCGGCCAGGTTGCGGTTGAACGTGCAAGGCTTGCGACTAGACGGGGGAACCCGCCAGAGGCCTGCGCTTTGGGCCGGTATGGTTTCCGGTATTCATTTCGGCCCCATAGCCGCAAACGCCGTCCATCTGTGCGTGGATATGCAAAGACTATTCGCGGAGGACACGGCATGGCGCACGCCGTGGATGGCGCGTGTCCTGCCAGTCGTCGTGCGTCTGTGCGAGCGCAAGGCCGAACGCACCTGTTTCACCCGGTTCATCCCCGCCCGTTCGCCGAGAGAGGGGGAGGGGGCGTGGAGGCGGTACTGGCGGCGATGGGCGTCGATGACGCTTGAGAATCTGGGTGAAGAACGTGTGGAGCTTCTGCCCGAACTGCAGGTCTTCACCCCGCCCGCCAGGGTGTTGGACAAGTCCCGCTATTCCCCCTGGCTCAACACGGGTCTGGCGTCGGCTCTGATGGCGAGCCAGGTCGACACCCTGGTGGTGACGGGCGCCGAAACCGATATGTGCGTGCTGGCGACTGTCCTCGGCGCCGTGGATATGGGCTTTCGCGTGGTGGTGGTTTCGGACGCCCTGTGCAGTTCCTCGGACCAGTCGCACGACGCCTTGTTGGCTCTCTATCATGACCGCTTCGGCCAGCAGATCGAGACGGCGGAGTGCGACGAGGTGCTCGAGATGTGGGCCTAGGCAGGTTCGCTCAGCAGTCGCGCCAGCCTTGAATCGAAACTCTGGGCGTTTGGATCCGGCAGACAGGTCGTGATGGTTCCGGATTCATAAAGCTCAATCACGCGCGGATGGACATAGGACGCCCGACAGACCGTCGGCGTGTTGCCCAGCAGGCTCGCGACCGCCTTCATGCAGGTCGAGATGTTTCGCCGCGCCTCGGTCTGGGACGTGGGCGGGGCCATTTCGTAGAAGGCGCGGGCGGCGGCGACGGTGGCCGCCCAGGTGCGGAAGTCCTTGGCGGAGAACTGATCGCCCATGGCCTCGCGGATATAGGCGTTCACGTCGTCTGAACTGATCGCCCACAGCTCGCCCTCTGCGTCGCGGTATTTGAACAGATGCTGGCCCGGGAGGCCTTCCAGGCCGCGCATGACGCGCGCCAGTCGACGGTCGCTGACCTTGACCCGGTGTTCCTTGCCGCTCTTGCCCCTGAACTCGAAGGTCAGGGCCGAGCCGTCGACCTCCAAGTGCCGCTTGCGCAGGGTCGTTAGGCCGAAACTACGATTCTGGCGGGCATAGGCGGCGTTGCCGACGCGGATGAGGGTGATTTCCAGCAAACGAACCGCCGAGGCCAGCACCTTTTCCTTGCACGGCCCACGTCGCGAAAGGTCGTTCTCCACCCGGTCGTGCAGTCGCGGCAGGCGTCGGGCGAAATATGGCAAACGCGCAAATTTGTGCGAGGCGGCGCGGGCCGTCCAGTCGGCATGATAGCGGTACTGCTTGCGACCGCGGGCATCGCGCCCAGTCGCCTGGATATGGCCGTTTGGGTCGGGACAAATCCAGACGTCCTGCCACGCCGGCGGAATGGCTAGGGCGTCGATCCGCATCAGGATGTTCCGCTCACGGATCAGGCGCCCCTTTGGATCACGATAGCAAAAGCCCCTCCCGCTCCGGCGGCGCGTAAGGCCTGGGCTCTCGTTGCTGGACCAGACGAGTCCGCCGGAAGGCGGCGGATTGATCACGTTTGTCGACATCGTCACGGCCCTTGCTGGGTCTAAGTCTAGGCAACGCCAGGCCCTGCCTCCGGCTCCCTTCTGCGCGCGGCCATGCTCTCAGTTCATCGCGCCGCACCGGCATGAAAGGTCGGAGAGACTTCCCGCGTCCAGAATCGACGCCTTGCCGCGGCTGAAGCGCACCGCGCCCATCGCTTGCAGGTTGCTGGCGGCGGCGTTGATGCTGGTTCTCTGGACGCCGAGCATGGCGGCTAGCTGGGCCTGCTTCAGGCGAAGCGGCGCGCCGTTGCCGCCATGGTGCAGACGAAGCAGCCACTTCGCCAGACGCTCCGACACGCGATGGGAGGCGTTGCAGGCGGCTTCCTGTTCCAGAAGCGTCAGGCGTTGAACCGCCTGAAGGGCGATGAAGCGCGATAGCCAATCATGGCCGAGCGCCTCGCGGGCGGCGACGGCGGGAACGCGGAACAGCCGAACATCCAGCAGCGGCCGCACGTCGGCGCGGCTCCCGCTAGAGCCCAGAGCGTGATCCCAACCGTAGACGGCGCCCGATACGATAGGTGCGACACAGACTTCACTGCCGGTTGGAAAGGCGCCGAGAACCCCCGACAGGACGAACCAGAGATGCTCCCTGTCCAGAGGAGGCTGCGCGTCGCCTGGGAGATCAACCTCTGTTCCCTCGGCGGTCAGGCGCTGCTGGGCATCCGGCGGCAGGACGCGATAGACCGGGTGATCACGGATGCTGGGCCGGGGGCGGCCGTGAGGTGGGGTGGAGGGGGATAGAATGGCGGCGGAATCTGCAGGCATGGGGCCTCCTGACCAGAAGCCCTGCCATGGCTGCCGCAGATCGCCACTCACATGGGTTAGTCGCGGCTGAGCGGCGCATCCGCGAGATCGTCGGCGATGCTGAGGCCTGCGGCCAAGGCCAGGCCCTGCAGGTCAGGCAGGACGGCCCGTCCCGTCCGGTAGTCGACCAGGCCTGCTCGCCGAAGTTGCTGCAGCGTCCGGTTCATGTGCACGGCGCTGAGGCCCAGGATGTCTGCGAGCATGTCCTGGGTGAGAGGCAGGTGAAGGACGCCGGGTTCCGCCGCGCCGAGACGGCTTTGCCGCTCGTACAACTCCAACAGAAGGTGCGCCGTTCGCTCATAGGCGCTGAGCCGACCCAGCCGAATGACATGCCGCGCCAGCCGCAGGCGCTCCGCCGAGCGAAAATGCCGCCAGGCTTCCAGAAGACGCGGGCTGACGTCTACGCCTTCGGAAATCGCCGCCCACAGCAGGGAGGCGTCAAGGGTGGAGGCGTCGGTCAGGGCCCAGACCGCCATGTCGGCGTCCACGACGTCGGCGGCCAGGATGACGTCGCCGGGCAGGCTGAGACCCACGATCTGACGACGGCCGTCTTCCAGCATGGCGCCGCGGGCGATCCAGCCGCGCGCCACCACACGGGCGTCCTTGCGTTCCGGATGAAGGGAAACGGCGCCGCCGGGCGGGTGAACCATGGCAGGACCGTGAAACCAGCTACGGATGCGTTCGATGTCGCCAGGCGACAGCACGGCGAAGCTGGACAGCATCCGCTCCAGCGACGCCGCGGCTATGTCTACATCATCTTGATAAGACTGATTCTTCATCCCTCTGACCAACAGCACGGCCGAGGGTGTTTCGTTCTTTACATAGGTTAGTCCAAGGGCTTGACGGTGACGCTTGCGGCGCCGGGAGCGGAAGCCGTCAGGCGCGGTAATAGGAATCCGAGCAGAGGGTGCGCAGTTGGCGCCACGTGGCCTTGCCCTCGAGCTGAAAAAGTTCGGCCTGGGTATAACGATCCGAGATCAAGGCCTTGCGGACTTCGCTGGGTATGCGGAAGCGGCCGCTGCGCGCGAGTTCGAAGGCCCGCTCGATGACTGGTGTTCTATTCATGGTACAAACTCCCCTGTTACGGGAAGGCAATGCGGTTGCGCCCTGATGGGTTCATTGTGTCGCCTTTGAGGCGCTGTGGAACCTCGGCTGTTCGAGCCGATGGCAACGTTCGCGAAGATCCGGCGTTGTGGTCGCGCCAAGCCTCAGGGAACCACAATGCACGACCACAGCCGTTTGCTGGAAAACAAGCTGCAACGACGCGACGTCATTACGGATGGCGAAAGGCAGGCGCTCAGGAGCGTGCTGACCCATGTCGTGTTGAAGCCCGCCGGCAGCGACATCGTCACTCAGGATGCTTTGGTCGATCATTCCAGCCTCGTCATCGACGGCTTCTGCGCGCGCTATCGCGATCTGAGCGACGGACGGCGGCAGTACACCCAGATCAATCTTCCCGGCGACTTCATCGACCTGCACGGCTTTGTTCTGAAGCGCGTCGACCATGGCGTGCGTGCGCTGTCCGACTGTCTCATCGCCGAGGCGCCGCATGAACGCCTGCGCAAACTGACGGAAGAGCACCCGCATTTGACGCGCTTGTTATGGCTGGAGACGGTGGTGGACGCCGCCATGCACCGTGAATGGCTGCTGGCCCTAGGTCGACAGGAGGCGCTGGAGCGGACCGCCCTGTTGGTCTGTGAAATCTACGCGCGCCTGGAAGCCGTAGGCCTGGCGCGCGACGGCGTCTTTCGTTTTCCCATTATTCAGGCGGAGATTGCGGATCTGCTCGGCATGTCCGCCGTGCACGTGAACCGTACGCTGAAGGTGATGCGCGAGGCGGGCTGGCTGGAGTGGACCGGATCGGAAGTTCGTATTCTCGCGTGGGATCGTCTGGCGAGCGCGGCCGAGTTCAATCCCTCCTATCTGCGGCTGGAGCGACTGCCGGTTTAGCGCAGGGTTACGGCCCCGCCGCTGATCAGGCGGCAGGGCCGGATGGAGCTCAGGCGGCGGGCTGCAACGCCTCGGCGTTGATTGCGGCGTCGGCGATGGCCGTCAGATCCTCGTCCGTCTGGCTTTCTTCCTGAAGGGTCTCGTCCAGCAGTTTGACGGCGTCCTTCAGTCCCATCACCTCGGCCCAGCGCTTGAGCGTGCCATAGCGGGTGATCTCATAATGTTCGACCGCCTGGGCGGCGGCCAGCAGACCGGCGTCGAGCGCTGCCGTGTCCTTGTACTCCTCGACGATTTCGTCGCCTTCGGCCAGGATGCCTTCGATGGCGTCGCAGGTCTTGCCGCGCGCGGGCTTGCCGATGATCTCGAACACCTGCTGCAGGCGTTCGATCTGGCCTTCAGTCTGCTCGCGGTGCTTTTCGAAGGCCGCCTTGAGGTCGGGCGACTGGGCGGCGCGCGCCATTTTCGGCAGGGACTTCAGGATCTTGCGCTCGGCGTAATAGATGTCGCGCAAGGTGTCGTGGAAGAGGGTTTGCAGCGTTTTCTCGGGCATGGGGCTCTCCTGAAAAAGAATGGGGAGCCTGCGAAGCGGCGGGCGCACAAGTGCGTTCCTAGTGTTCGGATATGGACAGGGCTGAGCGCCACGGAACGCACAGGCCCACGAACTCTTCTGCCGATTTCAGAGTGTTGGAGCGCGACATGAAGAAGTACGCCTATGGCTGGATCACTCTGGCCTTCTTCACCATTTCCATCGTCTTGCATTGGGGCTTCGGCTGGGCCGCCTATGTGAACGAGGCCCGCGACCACGGACAGGCGGCGCAACTGACGCCCTATCTGGTGGAGATGGGGCGGGACACCTTCGAGAACTGGCAGTCCGAGTTCCTGCAACTGATCTGGCAGGTCGTGGGGCTGGCCTACTTTCTCTATGTCGGCTCGCCGTCGTCCAAGGAGAACGACGACCGGATGGAGGCCAAGATCGACGCTCTGCTGGAATTGGTCGATCACGAACGCGGCGCGGCGCTGATTGAGGAGATCGACGCCAGTCATCTGCGTCGTCACGGCCACGCGAGCATTCATCTGGACCCGCCTTATGCGGTGCGGAAGCCCGTTGTCGAATAGGAATCAGGGGCGGACTGTCGTCCGCCCCTGATAGCGTCGTGCACCAAGGCTCGGCGTCAGCGACCCAAGCCGGCCTGCAACTGCTTGGCCCGCTCAAGATGGGCTTCGATCTTGGGCAGGACGTTGCGCGCATGTTCCGCCAAGGCGGGAACGTCCGCCTTGTCGGAGAAGCCGCGGTGAAGGGTGACGGCCTCCTCATGGGCGGCGACCTGTTGATCGACGTAGATCTTATCGAAGTCCGCAGTCGAGGCTGAGCGCAGGTTGTCGATCAGGCCCTTGCGGCGTTGGTCGAGCTCGGTCGGCAAGGTCGTGTCAGGAGCAGCCTGTCCGGCGGCGGCCCTCAGGGCGGTGGAGGCGGCCGCGTGGTCGGTCTTGATCATCTGGGCCAGTTCTTTGACCTGGGCGTTCTTCGATCGCTCCATGGCGATGTCGGCGGCCTGGATCTCGTACATGTCGCCCATGGCGGCGTTGGGCACATAGGCGCTGACCATATTGGCGCCCATGGTCGCGGCCGAGGTCTGACCGACCGGTTCGGAAACGGCGTCCTGCGCCTTGTCGACGGCTTCGGAACCTTGCTGCTGGTTGCAGGCGGCGAGGGTGAGGGCGGCGGCCGATACGGCCAGGACGGCGACGGTTTGCTTCATCATCATTTGAACTCCTTGGGTAAGATCAGGGCTTGGCGGTCACGCCGGGGGTGACGGGCGCCAATTCTTGAGCCTGGGTCTGAGGCGGAGGCGCATCGACCTGCTGCAGGCCGTCGTCCGGCGTTTCGCGGATTGATAGAATGGCCTCCTGCGCGCGCATCAGGGGCGCGGCGGCGTCGGCGGCCTGCACATCGGTGGGCGAAGCGACCCGCAGGCGTCGCTGAGGGCCGCTGTCGCTGCCGACCACGACTTCATAGAAACGCATGTCGGCCTCCCAGGGTGAGGGGGCGCGGTGGGCGACGAGGGCGATCGGTCATGTCTTTTTCCTCCCTGTGACAGGAAGTTAAGCGGCGGGGCGCGGGGGTGTTCCAAACGCTCAAGCCTGAACACGCCGTCACATGACACGCTCCAGCGGCGCCTCGGCTCCCGTCATTCGTGGATCAGGAACCTTGGTTTCGGTGCGGAGAAAGCCGGTCGCCGCCGTGGCCAGATAGACGATGAACAACAGGACCAAGAGGACGCCGACAAGGATCAGCAGCCGTCTGGGGCGTCGCAGGATCGGGGGCTTTTCCTTGTTCGCGAGAAGCAAGGGCGAACTCCTTTCGTACTGGAAGGAGAAGGAAGAGGAGCGGTGCCTGTTCCATACGGCCCCGGTCGGCTCTCTATTTCTGGCGCGGCGGTTCGTGAGCTGGCTCAGGGGGCTTTGAGGCGTCGTTGCGCCAGGCCAGAACAGCCCTCGCCAGCTCTTCCGCCGCCAGCCGCACCTCATCCTGAACGGCCCGGTCGCGGTCGAGGGCGTCGTGGCTGGTGGCGTAGGGCTCCCAATAGCCGATGTAGCGGTCGATCTCCGCGTCGGCGCCGGCGGGCGACAGCTTCATCGAGACCAGCCAGTCGGACAGGGAGCGGCGCACGTTTTCCGCGCCTTCTACATCGCCATGGACGACCAGGGCGAAACGCCGACCCGCCAGGTGACGGGGATAGGGCCAGTCGGCCAGTTCAAGCGCCTTGGCCAGGGCGACGGTCTTGCCGTGCGTCGTCGTGGGATCTGGATTGCCGCCGTCGGCGCAGACCAGCCGGTCCATCATCAGCTTGAAAGGGCTGGAGGCGTGATACCAGTTGACCGGGGTGACGATCAGGACGCCGTGCGCGCGGACCCACATTGGATAGATGTCATTCATCCAGTCGTGGACCTGGCCCAGGCTGTAGTTGGGATAGCAGCTGCACGGCCAATGGCAGAGGGCCGCTGCTGTGGAGAAGCAGGCCTTGCAGGGATGAATTTCCCGGCCGTATTCCGACGCCAACCGCGACAGGTCGAGGATTTCTGCCGCCATGCCCGCGCGCCTCTCAACCACCTCGCGAGCGATCTGGACCAGGCGCCAACTCTTGGACATTTCGCCGGGGCAGGTGTGCTCGGAACGGCTGGAAGCGTTGATGATCAGGATGCGCGAGGGCCCGGCGGCGTCGTCATGCTGCGCCTCGGCGGCGCGGAGGGCCGCGTGAGCGTCCAGCCAGTCCAGAGCCAGTTCATAGTCCGGCTCGGCGAAGCTCGGACCGGCGGGGCGTGTCAGCGGCGATTTTCGACCCCCGATGTAGCCGTCCCAGGCTGCGGCGGCCAGGCGGTTGATCTCGTCGCGCAGAGGGTCGAAGGCGGGGTCCGCGAACCGGCTGCGGAAGCGGGTTTCAAAGGTTGTGCGATCCAGTTCTGGGCTGGGCATGCCCTTACGCGGCTCAGGGACGGCTAGAGCTTGGGGAACGGGATCTGGCATGCGACTTCTCCGGCTCGGGTGCGTCGGAAACGTCGCGGCTGAACACGACGTTCCGCCGCAGGAGGGGAACGCGCGGACAGGGGGCGACTTAGGAGGGCATGCCCTTCACTCGTCTACAGGAGCCGTCATGTCCGACCGCCTGACAATGCAGGATCCTCGCAATCAGTATCCGCGTCCGCCGTTTCCACGGCAGCCGCAGCCGGCGCCGGGTCTGGTCGCGAAGATGGAGCCCAAGCCCGATCATGGCGAGGACAGCTATCGGGGCCATGGGCGGTTGAAGGGGCGCCGCGCCCTGATAACCGGGGGCGATTCCGGCATCGGTCGCGCGATCGCTGTCGCCTACGCCCGCGAAGGCGCCGATGTCGCGATTTCCTATCTTCCCTCAGAGGAGGCCGATGCGCGCGAGGTGATCGCCCTGGTTGAGGCCGAAGGCGTCAAGGCGCTGGCCTTGCCCGGCGACGTGCGTGGCGAGGCGTGGAATGCGACCATGGTGGCGCGCACGCTCGAGGCCTTCGGCGGTCTGGACATCCTGGTCGTCAACGCGGGCCGACAGCAGTTTCGCGAGGACGTGGGTGAAGTCTCGACCGAGGATTTCGACGCTACGCTGAAGACCAACCTCTACGCCCTGCACTGGCTGTGTCAGGCGGCGGCGCCGCACCTGCCGCCGGGCGCGGCGGTCATCACCACCGCCTCGATCCAGGCCTATGAGCCGTCGGACATCCTGTTGGACTACGCCACCACCAAGGGCGGGATCGTCACCTACACCAAGGCCCTGGCGAAGCAGCTGATCGAGAAGGGCGTGCGGGTGAACGCCGTGGCGCCGGGCCCCTTCTGGACGGTTCTGCAGCCCAGCGGCGGCCAGCCGCAGGAGAAGGTCGAGAAATTCGGCGCTCACAGCGCCTTCGGACGTCCGGGTCAGCCGGTCGAGATCGCGCCGGTCTACGTGCTGCTGGCCTCGCAGGAGGCGAGCTTCGTCACGGGCGAGGTCTGGGGCGTCACCGGCGGCGCCGGGATCGCCTGAGCTTCAGACCTCGAATACGCGATAGGGCGTATCGCCCATCGTCCGCAGCACGGGCAGGGCGACGTTGAAGACCGGGACGCCGCGCGCCGTGCGGCCTTCCGGCGCGCCGCGATGCGCATGGCCGTGCAGCACCAGCTTGACGTTCTCATAGCGATCGACGACCTCGGCCAGGCGCGACGAGCCGAGGAAGGCGTGGATCTCCGGCGGCTCGCCGATCACCGTATCCACCACCGGGGCGTAGTGGAGCAGAACCACGCTCCGCTCGGTCCGCAGCGTTCGGATCGAATTTTCGATGAGATTGGCGTCCTCAACCGCCTCATTGACGAAGGTCTTGATCGAGGCCTCGCCGAAGGAGCTGAGCATGTAGCGGCCGAAGCCGCCGACGAAGCCCTTGCCTCCGGCGAAGCCGACGCCGTCGATCTCATAGGCCTCGCCGGTCAGCATCTTGACCCCGGCCTCGGTCAGCATGCGGATGACTTCCTGCGGTTGGCCGCACTCATGCTCGTGATTGCCGAGCACGCCGACCATGGGGATGCGGCAGGCGCGCAGATCCTCCAGCAGGTTCTCCACCTCGACCGTCTTGCCGAAATTGACCAGGTCGCCGCACAGGCACAGCACGTCCGCGTCTTCATGCACCCGGTCGAACAGGTCGCGATAGGCGCGATGCGAGGTCTCGCCGACATGCAGGTCGCCGACGGCGGCGACGCGCAGCTTCTTCTTCGGTCCGGCTTCCATGCCCGGTTGAGGCGTCTGGCCGTCAGCGGCGGAGGCGGCGGTTTCAGGCGACGGGGTCATGGCGTTCCTCCAGGCCCTTGCCCACCACGTCGCCGAAGCCCCATTCGGAGATGTCGGCGATGTAGTCGCGCGGGCTGAACAGGCGACCGCGGCAGACCTTCACGCGCGGCGCCGGCAGATCGACCTGGGCCTGCAGGCGGCCGATCAACTCCGTCATCAGCCAGGCCGGCACCAGGCCGCGCTCGGTCGGATAGGCGAAGCGGAAGTTGAGCAGATGCGCCATCAGCACCTCCCAATAGAGGTCCATCTGATCCAGAAGCGACTTCCAGTCGATGGCGTCGGCCTGTTTCAGGATGACGTGGTTCACATCGGCGCCGTCGTAGCGATAGCGGTCCTGAATGAAGGCCTTGGACAGGATCAGGGCGGTCGGCGGCGTGATCGTCACCTCATGACCGTAGACGGTTATGCGATCCGGCCCGAACCAGCTGTCGGAGACGGCGATGGTGCCGTTCGACATGGCGAAGATGACGTCGAAGAAGTGCTTGTCGTCCTGCCAGACCTTGGCGATCCAGCGCTCGTCCTCGACGTCGGTGCGATAGCCGCGCGCCTGGAAGAAGGCCAGAATCCGGGGGTAGTCGCCGGGCTTGCAGAAGACGTCCAGATCCTTGGTAGGACGACGGATGCCCGTATAGGCCGTGACGGCGTAGGTGCCCGACAGCAGGAATGGCACGCCGGACTCCTTCAGCAGGCGCAGGGCCTCCTCGTAGAAGGCGCGCGCCTCGGGCGGTGGTTCGAAGGCGGGATCGGCGACCGTGTCGGACATGGGATCAAGTTCCTGAACAGGGCAGGGAAACGGCGTGCGGAGAAACGCGGTTCCGTTCCTGTGCGCGACCGGACGCCGGTGAACCGTCGCGGCGTGGAGGCGTTGGCCCAGGATGATCGACGTCGCCTGGACACCCTATTGCGGGCCTGCGCCCGATCCCGCCGAGGCGCTTGGGCGCTGGAACGGCGATCTGATCCTGTTGTCTGTCATGGCGGCGGCGACGACGGCCGGATTGATCCTGCTGCGCGAACAGCAGAGGGGACGCTTCAGCGCGGCGATGGCGGTGCTGGCGGTCGGCTTCATCTCGCCGCTATGCGCCTTGAGCTCCGCCCTGTTCATGGCGCGGACCCTGCATCACCTGCTGTTGGTTTTGGCGGCGGCGCCCCTGCTGGCCTTGTGCCTGCCTCGGTTGAAACCGCCGCGTCTGGCGGCGGCGACGGCGGTGCAGGCGGTGGTCTTTTGGGCCTGGCATGCGCCGGAGCCCTACGCTCAGGCTCTGTCGCATGACGGAATCTATTGGCTGATGCAGATCAGCATCCTGGGAAGCGCCGTCTGGTTCTGGGCGGCGGTTCGCAGCGCAAGGGGGCATGCGGCCGTCGCGGCCCTGCTGGCGGCCATGCTGTTGATGGGGCTTCTGGGCGCCTTGATCGTGTTCGCGGGCCAGCCGCTCTATGCGCCGCATTTCGCCAGCACCATGGCTTGGAACATGACGCCGCTGGAGGACCAGCAGGCGGCCGGGCTCATCATGTGGGCGCCGGCGGCGGCGGCCTACCTGCTGGCCGCCCTGTGGCGGATTCACGGTCTGCTGAAGCCGGCGGGCGAGGCGGCGGCATGATCGACCGGCTGATCGCCCAGGCGCTGGAGTGGGCCGCCGGTCATCATGACGAGGGGCGCTATTCCCCTGTGGCCATTTGGTTTCACTGGATCATGGCAGGTCTGGTCGTGTTCCAGTTGGGCTGGGGCTGGTGGATGGGTCGGCTGCCGGTCGGCGGCGAGAAGGTCGCGGCCTATGAGGTCCATTTCGCCGTCGGCGTGCTGATGCTGTTGCTGGTGATCGGCCGCCTGACCTGGCGGCTGGTCGCGCCGGATCTGATCAATGACGCGGACAAGCCGGGATGGGAAAGCACGGCCGCCCACGTCACCCACTATGTCTTCTATCTCTGCCTGTTCGGCCTGCCGTTGTCGGGTTGGACGATGATATCGGCCACAGCGCGAGACGCCCAACTGGCGGCGGCGGGCTTCATACCCTGGCCGATGTTGCCGATGCAGGATCTGTCGAATCGTCAGCTCTGGGCGGTCGAGGCGGCGGCCGAGTGGATGCACTGGGGCCTCGTCATCGCCCTTCTGCTGATGATCCCGATCCATGCAGGGGCCGCGCTGAAGCACCATCTGATCGACCGCGACGACGTCTTCCACGCCATGCTGCCGGTTGTTCCGCAGCTACGGCCCCGACGCACGCGATGGCAGCGGCGATGGCGGGCGCTGGAGAAAAGGGTTGCGACGACCGTTCGGAGGCTGCGACGCGGCCGCACCCGCTTCCAGGTCTAGAGTCGGTCCAGGATCGCCTGCATCTGGGCGATCTCCCGCTCTTGAGCGACGATGATTTCGTCGCACAGGGCGATGAGCTCAGGGTCGGTCAGCTTGGCCTTTCCGCACATCAGGATCGCCCCGGAATGATGGGGGATCATGCCGCGGATCAGCTCCTGGTCGTTAATGGCCGCCTGGGTGCGCATGGCGTAGAAGCTGGCGGCGAAGACGAAGGCGGCGATCCCGATGATGATCCAATTGGCGCGCCTATTCTGAAACATCGAGCGCATCGACAGCAGCATCACCACGGCCATGGGCGCGACCATCATCAGCGTCATATAGACGTTGTTCAGGTTGAAGCGGAAATGATCGAGCGTCGCGATCATGGTGAACATCACCAAATACATGATGACGAAGTCGATCAGCAGTTCGAATGCGAGATTGCGATAGCTGTGGGCGTGCATCAGCGGCCTCCACCGGGTTGTTCTAGTCGTGAGACAACCAATCGCTGTGTGCGTGGTCTGTTCCCGAGGAGTTCAGCCGCCGTCGGAACGAGCGGGGCGGCGGATTTCGCGCGACGCGGCCGGGCGCGCCGCAGCGGCGACCGAGGCGGCGCGGGCGGGCGACGCTTCGGCGCGGACCGGGGAGGGCGGCTGGGTCGACAGCCAGGCGGCGATGGCGCGGGCTTCGTCGTCCGTCAGCCGTTGGACGCCGGCGGCCATGACGCCGCGCGGGTCGTTTCGCCGCTCGCTGGACTTCCAGCGGTCAATCTGTTCCAGCGTATAGGCGGCGGGCTGCCCGGCGACGATCGGCTGCCCTTCGCCCGCACCTTGGCCTTCAACGCCATGACAGGCGGCGCAGGCCGTGATTCCGCGCGCCGTGTCGCCGGTCAACCAGATCTGGGGCGGAGAGGCGGTTGAAGTCTGAACGGCGGGCGGGGGCAGTCCGGCGTACCAGGCCGCGACGGCCCTGCGCGCGTCCTGATCCAGGCCCTTGGCCACGCGGGTCATCACGTCATCGGGACGCAGGCCGCTGGCGTAATCCTCCATCTGTTTCTGCAGATAGCCCTGGTCCAGACCGGCGAGGCGCGGCGTCGAGACGCCGTCGCCTTCGCCCTTCAGGCCGTGACAGGTGAAGCAGGCATTGGCCGCGCCGCCCGCGCCCCCGCTCATGGCGATCACCTCGCCGGACGCCTGAAAGACGCGGTCGGTTGCGCCTGGCGTCGCGTCGCAGGCGGCGAGGGTCAGTCCCAGAAAAGCGAGGAGCAAGGCGCGCACCCCGGTCCAACACCGGCTTTGCGGCGCCGGTTCCGCCTCGGAACCCCTGGCCGCCCGGCGGATTGGTTCTGGCGAAGCGGAAAGGGGCCGTATGCCGTCATGTCGCGACGATGGGGAAGATAGGCGCTGCAGTTTCGGCCGCCGGCCTGCTGGGCCTGGCCGCCTGCGCGGACAAGGCCGGAGCGCCCCGCGACCTGGCGGGCGCCGACGCGGTCGAGGGGCTGCGCCTGATCCGGACGCAGGGCTGCGGCGCCTGCCACGTCATTCCCGGCGTGGCCTGGCCCGAGGGGCGGACCGGCGGATCGCTGGCGGGCGTGGGGGCGCGGCCGATGATCGCCGGGAGGCTGCCGAACCAGCCCGCGGTCATGGCCGCCTTCGTGCGCGACGCGCCGTCGTTGCTGCCCGACACCGGCATGCCGCCCATGCCCCTGAGCGAAGCCGAAGCCCGCGACATAGCGGCCTATCTCTATACGCTCGATGACGACTGAGACGCCGGACATGCTGGGCGGTTGGCCGCCGCCGGTTCTGGACCCGGCAGGGCCGTTCGCCGGGCCGGTGACGGTCGTCGCCTGGGTGCTGTTTGTCATGGGCGCGGTCGTGCTGGCCGTTGTCCTGATCGCCCTGGGCGTCGCCCTGTTCGGGCCGAGGAAGTGGAAACGTCGAGCGGGCGGCGAGCGCCTGGTCTGGATCGGCGGCCTGGCCTTTCCGGTGGTCGTATTGACGGGCCTGCTGATCTACGGCCTCAGCGTCACCGCGCGCGTGTCGGATGCGCCGCGCGACGGCGAGATGCGCGTGCGCGTCACCGGCGAGATGTGGTGGTGGCGCGTGGCCTATCTGGACGGCCAGGGCCGCGAAACGGTTCAGGACGCCAATGAGGTTCACATACCCGTCGGCCGCCCGGTGGTGGTCGAACTGGAGAGCGCCGACGTCATCCATAGCCTGTGGGTGCCGCGCCTGGGGGGCAAGACGGACATGATCCCGGGCCGCCGCAACTTCATGCGCCTGCAGGCTGACAAGCCGGGCGTCTATGCGGGACAGTGCGCCGAATATTGCGGCGGACCTCACGCCCTGATGGGCTTCGTCGTCGTCGCCCATGCCGAGGCCGACTTCGAGGCCTGGCGGGCCAGGCAGGCCGCGCCCGCCGCGGCGTCCGCCCTGCCGGGCGCGGCGGTGTTCGGCGCCTCGGGCTGCGGCGCCTGCCATACCATACGCGGAACGGAGGCCAACGGCCTGGCCGGGCCGGACCTGACCCACGTCGGTTCGCGCCAGACGCTGGGCGCGGGCATCGTGCCCAACAATCAGGGCACGATGGCGGGGTGGATCGCCGACAGCCAAGGGATCAAGCCGGGCAACCGCATGCCGTCCTATCCGGTGCTGACCGGGCGCGAGCTGCGGGATCTGGCCGCCTATCTGGACAGTCTGAAATGACGTCGGAAACCGGCTTCGACGTCCGCAAATACGATCGCTTTCCCACCGAGGAGCCGCGTCCGGACGGCGAGCTGGAGCAGCTGGAAGCCGCCTGGTGCGGTCCGCGCCGTCCCGGCGAGTGGATCACGGCGATCAACAACAATATCATCGGCGTCTATTACGTCGGCGCGGCCATGCTGTTCTTCGTGTTGGCAGGCGTGCTGGCGCTGTTGATGCGCACCCAGCTGGCCCTGCCGATGACCGGCTTCCTGCCGCAGGAGACCTACAACCAGATCTTCACCATGCACGGCACGGTGATGATGTTCCTGTTCGCCGTGCCGGCGGTCGAGGCGCTGGGCGTGCTGCTGCTGCCGCAGATGCTGGGGGCGCGCGACCTGCCGTTTCCGCGCCTGGGGGCCTACGCCTTCTGGGCCTATCTGATCGGCGGCCTGGCCTTCTTCTGCTCCCTGTTCTTCGGCCTGGCGCCGGACGGGGGATGGTTCATGTACCCGCCGCTGACGGGCATGACCTATTCGCCGGGGATCAACGCCGACTTCTGGCTGCTGGGCATCGGTTTTATCGAGATCTCGGCCATCGCCGGAGCGATCGAGATCATCGTCGGCGTGCTGAAGACGCGCGCGCCCGGCATGACGCTGGACAAGCTGCCGGTCTTCGCCTGGGCCATGCTGATCTTCGCCTGCATGATCATCATCGCCTTTCCATCGGTGATCCTGGCGACCTTGCTGCTGGAGCTGGAACGGGCGCTGGGCTGGCCCTTCTTCGATCCGCTGAAGGGCGGCGATCCCATGCTGTGGCAGCACCTGTTCTGGTTCTTCGGCCACCCGGAGGTCTACATCATCTTCCTGCCGGCGGCGGGCGCCATGTCGACCATCATACCCGCCATGGCGCGGACCAGGCTGGTCGGGCATCCCCTGGTGGTCATGGCCATGCTGGCGACCGGCTTCATCAGCTTTGGCGTGTGGGCGCACCACATGTTCACCACCGGCATGCCGCAGATCAGCATCAACTACTTCAGCGCCGCCTCCATGGCGGTCAGCGTCCCTGCGGGCGTGCAGGTCTTCGCCTGGATCGCCACCATAGCGGCCGGAAAGATGCGCTTCACCACGCCCGGCCTGTTCGCCGTGGGCGGCCTGGTCATCTTCGTCATGGGCGGGCTGACCGGGGTCATGGTCGCCATGGTGCCCTTCGACTGGCAGGCTCACGACAGCTATTTCATCGTCGCCCACCTGCACTATGTCCTGATCGGCGGCATGGTCTTTCCGATGTTCGCGGCCATCTACTATTGGCTGCCGATGTCCAGCGTCCGGCCGCTGAGCGAACGCATGGGCAGATGGATCTTCTGGCTGATGTTCGCCGGGCACAACATCGCTTTCATGCCGATGCATCTGACGGGGCTGATGGGGATGCCGCGTCGGGTCTACACCTATCTGCCGGGGCGGGGCTGGGATCTGCCCAATTTCATCTCCACCGTCGGCGCCTTTCTGTTCGGTCTCGCGGTCCTGCTGTGGGTCGTCGACATGATCCGCAACTTCCGCCCCTTCGGCCCGCGCGAGGCGGGCAACATCCACGACGGCCCAGGACTGGAGTGGCTGCCCAGCGGCTATTATTCCGTGCGCTCCGTCCCCGTGGTGAAGAGCCTCTATCCGCTGTGGGAACAGAAGAGCTTGGCGAAGGAGGTGGAGGAGGGGCGCTGGTTCCTGCCCGGCGCGGCGGGAGGCGAGCGCCAGACCCTGGTCACCAGCCCTCTGAACGCTGAGCCGCAGTATGTCTTGCGTCTCCCGCGTCCGTCACCCTGGCACGTGTTTGGCGCCCTCTTCACGGCAGGCTTCTTCCTGATCCTGACCATCCAGGCCTATGTCGCCGCCGTGGTCAGCGGCGTGCTGGCGATCTACTGCATCATGCGCTGGTGCTGGTTCCTGGATGCGCCGCACAGCCGCAAGACGACCGACATCGGAGCGGGCGTCCCCATGCCCAACTATGTCTCGGGTCCGTCCAGCCACGGCTGGTGGGCCATGGTGATCGTGCTGATCGTCGGCGGCATGGTCTGCCTGCTGGCGGGCTTCTCCTATGTCTTTTTGTGGAGCCGGCGGCCGGATCTGTGGCAGGCGCCGCCGGAAACGGCGTCGATGATGCTGCACCTCGGCGTTCTGGCCCTGGGGGGGCTTTGCGCCGCAGCGGCGCCGCGCGTTTTGCGCCGGACCGGGAAGGGAGCGGAGACGCTCGCTACGGTTCTTCTGGTCATCAGCGCCATCGCCGCCGCGACGGCGATAGGGCTTGAGCTCCAAGCCTGGTGGACCGCTGGGCTCAAGCCTGACGCCACCAGCCAGGGCGCCGCCGTCTTCGCCCTGCTCGGGTGGTCGGCGACGTTCGCCGGGATCGGGATGTTGATGGGACTCTACCTCCTGCTGCGACGGGCGTTCAGGCGGCTGTCGGCCGAGCGGCCGTCGACGGTAGACCTGATCGGCCTCTTCATGACCTATACGGCGGCGCAGGCGGTGATCGTGGTGCTGCTGATCCGACTGTTTCCGAGCTCCGGCGCATGAGGCGCTGGCTGGCGATGACGGCGGGGCTGCTGATCTGGGCCGCGCATTTTCTGGGGCTTTACCTGTTGGCCAGCGCCGCAGACGTGTGGTCCTCGACCGAGGCGGCCGCTGGTCGCTGGATCGGATTGGGTTTCAGCCTTCTGTGTCTGACGCTGATCGCCGTCGCGGCCTTCGCCACGGCGCGGCGTCCGGGGCCGGATGAGCCGGCTCTTTGGGAGCGGCGTGTCGCCCTGACCGGCGCTCTGGTCGCCGCTGTCGGCGTGACCTGGCAGACCGCACCGCTGGCGTTCTGAGAAATCGCTCCAGCCAAGCTGGATCATTCCACGGCTGGAACATATCATGAACAAATGGCGCGAATTGATTTGAAACGAAAGCTGACGGTGCTGGCGGATGCGGCGAAGTATGACGCTTCATGCGCCTCATCGGGTTCGGCCAAACGAGATTCCTTGGGCGGTCGCGGGATCGGCTCGACCGAGGGCATGGGCATCTGTCACGCCTATACGCCGGACGGCCGGTGCGTCAGCCTGCTGAAAATCCTGCTGACCAACTTCTGCATCTACGACTGCGCCTATTGCATCAACCGGGTGTCATCGAACGTCGAGCGGGCGCGTTTCACGGTGCAGGAGGTCGTGGACCTGACCCTGGCCTTCTACAAGCGCAACTATATCGAGGGCTTGTTCCTGTCGTCGGGGGTGATCCGCAACGGCGACTACACCATGGAGCAACTGGTCGAGGTCGCGCGGCGATTGCGCGAAGACCACCACTTTCGCGGTTATATCCATCTGAAGCTGATCCCGGAGGCGGACGCGCGGCTGGTCGAGCTGGCGGGCCTCTATGCCGATCGGTTGTCCGCCAACATCGAACTGCCTCGCGATGAGGCCCTGGGCCGACTGGCTCCCGAAAAGGACGCGCGGACAATCCGCAAGGCCATGGGACAGGTGCGGCTGAAGCTGGAAGCGGCCCGGCCCGAAAAGAAGGACCGAAAACGCCCGCCCGCCTTCGCTCCAGCGGGACAGGCAACCCAATTGATCGTCGGCGCCGACGGGGCGCCGGATACGGAGATCATGGCGCGCAGCGCCGCCCTGTATGGCGGTTACGGCCTGCGCCGGGTCTATTATTCCGCCTTCAGCCCCATTCCCGACGGCTCCAGCCTGTTGCCGCCCACCAAGCCGCCGCTGATGCGCGAACACCGGCTTTATCAGGCCGATTGGTTGATGCGATTCTACGGCTTCACCGCGCCCGAGATCGGGGAGGGGACGGACGATGGAATGCTGGATCTGGCCGTCGATCCCAAACTGGCCTGGGCGCTGCGGCGGCGGGAGGCCTTTCCCGTCGACGTGAACCGTGCAGCGCGTGAGCCGCTGCTGCGGGTGCCGGGACTGGGTGTGAAGGCGGTCGACCGCATCCTGTCCGTGCGGCGGCATCGGACCTTGCGGTTGGAGGACGTGGGGCGGTTGACGCGCTCTATCGAGGCGGTGCGGCCGTGGATCACGGCGCTGGATTGGACGGCCGGCGGCCTGACCGATGCGGCGGACCTGCGTGCGCGCCTGGCCCCCCGGCGCAAGGCCGAACAGTTGAGTCTGTTCTGATGCGGACCCTTGTCCTGGCCGATCCGCTTGATTTCGACGGCTGGCGCGAGGCGGCCCGGCGTTTGCGGTTGGCGGGCGTTGAGCCGGCACAGGTGCGGTTCGTCGTGGGCCATTCGCGCGGCGACCTGTTCGACGAGGCGGCGGCTCTTCCCGAAGTCGAGGGTGCATTCAACGCCCCGCGCGCCTTCATGGAGACGGCGGCGCAGTTGATCCAGCATCGATCCGAGAATCGTTTTGATCTGATGTATCGCCTGCTGTGGCGCTTGAAGGATCAGCCTGACCTGCTGAACGTCCTGTCTGATCGGGACGTGGCCGAGGCGGCTGATCGGGTGAAGGCGGTGCGCCGCGCCGCCCACAAGATGAAGGCCTTCGTCCGCTTCCGACAGGCTGAGGATGAGGCAGGCGAACACTGGGTCGCCTGGTTCGAGCCGGCGCATCGCGTGCTGCAGGCGACGGCTCCTTTCTTCGTCCGTCGGTTCAGCGCCATGCGATGGACAATCCTGACGCCGGACGGCTCAGCTCATTGGAACGGTGAGGCGTTGGCCTGCCGCCCCGCCGCCGAGCAGGCGCAGGCTCCGACCGAGGACGCCATGGAGGATTTCTGGCGCACCTACTACGCCTCGACCTTCAATCCGGCGCGGCTGCGGCCTCAGGCGATGCAGTCGGAAATGCCCAAGCGCTATTGGAAGAACCTGCCTGAGGCGGCGCTGATCCCGGAACTGATGGCCGCCGCGTCGGTTCGCACCGAAGCCATGGTGACCCGCCCCACGTCTCGACCCAACGACAGGTTCCAGCGCGTCCGCGCGCCGGTGGTCGATCGCGTGGCGACTGACGATCTGGCTCCCGAAAGCCTGGATGAATTGGCGCGCGGCGTTCAGGGATGCCGCCGCTGTCCGCTATGGCGTGACGCCACCCAGGGCGTTTGCGGCGAGGGGCCGAAGCGCGCTGCTCTGATGGTTGTGGGCGAGCAGCCGGGGGATCAGGAGGATCTGGTCGGGCGACCGTTCGCCGGACCTGCGGGCCGTCTTCTGGGCGCGGCGTTTGAAGAGGTGGGACTGAACCGACGCGATCTCTACCTCACCAATGCGGTGAAGCACTTCAAGCACGAGCCGCGCGGCAAGCGCCGCTTGCACAAGACGCCCAATACAGGCGAGGTCCAGGCCTGCCGCTGGTGGCTGGATCACGAGCGGCGTCTGGTGAAGCCCCGGCTGATCCTGGCGCTGGGCGCGACGGCGGGTCTGGCGGTGCTTGGCCGAAAACCGGCCGTGCAGGCCGAGCGCGGCCGGGTCATGACGACGGCAGACGGCGCGCGTGTGCTTCTTACGGTGCATCCCGCCTATCTGCTGCGCCTGCCTGATCCGGCTAGGAGGGATAGCGAACGGGCCCGATTCCTCGCGGACCTCGCGGCTGCATCGGCCCAAGTTTAGAGTCTGTCGGCGAAGCTCAGGCGAGGAAGTTAAGTGTGAGGTATCGCCCAAATCCAGCTCCCGCACCCAAGCTTACAAAGCCCCGACGGCATACGCCCCGGGGCTTTCTGCTGTCTGGGCCTGGCCCAGCGCCAACAGCGCCACAAGGCTGCCGTGGACTTCCAACTGGAACTTGCCCAGGCCTTCCATTGGAATGAAGTTCACGCGTTGGAATGCCCAAAATGTCGTTTCATGGGCAATGCGTAGAGTCGATCGTCAATCCATCCCCGTCCCCCAGGCTCTGAGTTCCGACTCGGCTCGCCTCAGCTACGATGACTTGGTCGGTCAGATCGACTTCCTGCGCCTAAACCCAAGTATGACTCGCTCCGAAATCTATTTCGAGGCAAGTGCGCTTATTGCGAAAAGCGGATAGCAGACGGCTCGGTCGATCGCTTTCGTCCCCTTCAAGCGGCCACCGATGCAAATGAACGAAGAAGATACCTGCTGCACTACAGCTGGCTCGCCTACGAGTGGCGGAACCTGTATCTATCCTGTCACGAATGCAATTATAGCAAGCGCAATCGCTTTCCTGTATTTGGTGCGCGAGCCCCGTTACTCTTCGGATTCGATGAAGTTCAAAGTCGGGAATCGCCCCTCCTTCTTGACCCCTGCTTTGACAAGCCGGAGGAGGCCTTGGCCTTCACAATGGATGGTGCTGCGCTCGGCAAAAACGCGCGGGGCCGCCAGACGATCGAGATTCTTGACTTGAATCTAGGGAGCTTATCGGCGGAGGCGCCGAGAGTTTCGCTACGGCGTTCGATCGCATCTGGCGCGACGGCGCGGGAGCGGCAACAGTTATTTTTGATCCCGACCAACCGTACGTGGGTGCCTTCGAGAATTTCGCTCGACGGGCTTGCGTTGCCCTCTCGCAGTATCTCGGCGTGCCGACACCAAGCCGCGCCAACAGACTGTGGGAGTTCGTGCGCATGCTCGGGATGCTGGCGCAGGATGATGCGATCAAACTTTTTCGAACGCCGCCCGAAGATCAGCCCAAGGCTCGATCCGTGGTCTCCAAAGTTTTGGGACGTGTTCCGGACATACTGAACTCTCCTTCCTATCGTTTCGATCAGCGGATCGCTCGCGTCGAGATCGAGAACTTCAAGAGCATCGACCAACTGAGCTTCGAGGTGCAATCAACCGGCCCAGACGGAGAGAACGCATCGGCTCTCATGCTGCTCGCAGACAACGCTGCAGGAAAGACCAGCGCGTTGCAGGCGATCGCGCTGGCCCTCATGGGCCCCGAGCGCGCCAGCCAACTGCCGCTGGACCGTTCCGGTTTGATCCGTAACGGTGCGGCTGGCCGGTGGGGCCAGGTCCAGAAGGCTCCCGCCGGCTCTTGCTATTGCGGTCGATACCATGCGCTGGCTTCTCGCCGATTGGGGCGACTTGGAAACGGCGCGCGGCGTTGTGCTCATTGATGAAGTGGACGCCCATCTGTATCCGCGTTGCAAGCTGCAGATCATGACAGCGCTCCGAAAGGCCATGCCGTAGGTTCAGTTTATCGTCACGACCCATGGTCCGTTGTGTCTTCGTGGAATGGGACGAGGCGAAGTCATCGTTATGAAACGTTCGCAGGAGTAGCGCTTTGATCTGATGACTGACCTGCCAGATTTCAGTGTAATGAGCGCTGAACAAATTCTCATGTCTGATTACTTCGGCCTCAACTCCACATCCGATCCTGCTGCGGACGTTGCGTTTGGCGACTGGCGGACGCCTATGCTGACGAGCCGCCTTCAGAGCCAACGACCGAGGCGTTCGATGGTTTGATGATCGGAGCGTCTCCCGAGCGTCAGATCGCCGAGACAGCAATGCTCCAGTATTTGCGAGAGCGACGCTCGGCCGCCGGTGAGGAAGTATCTGAAGGCCGCCGAACTGCGATCAATGCAGCCTTACTAGCGATACGAGCTAGCGGTCACGTGTCGTGATCAGCATTAAGCGCCCGAAGAAAGGGCCGGCCTGCCTTACAGGCCACACATCCCCCGCTGCTGTCGAAAGAGCTGCCGCTGCGCTTTATTATGGGGGCGCTCCTACAGCAGCATATCCGTTCAGCGTTTACCGCCGGCCTGAGGTGAAGTTGGCCTTAGAGGCTATGTCGCATGAGAAGTGCGCATCCTGCGAAATGAACCATGGGGTCGGCGCAGACGCGGCTGTCGAGCACTATCGTCCCAAGGGTGCCTTTCCGGACGAGCCCCATCCCGGATACTGGTGGCTCGCTTCTACATGGACCAACCGGCTGCCCACCTGTCAGCACTGCAACGAGCGCCGGAAAAGCTTCACACTTCCCCGTCCGTGCAGCGCGAAAACAGCCGTCAAACTTTGCCGTAGCATCGGAAGACCCCCTAATCATTGACCCGGCCCGACCCGACGAACCACATTTGTTTTCCGCCCGAGACGGGGGTGAGTATTGCCGCTCCCATGCCCACGCCAGTTGGGCCTGACCCGTACGGATTGGCCGCGATCAACATCACCGCACTGAACCGGTTTGATACGGTTCGCGCGCGTTCGCTCGTGTTAAGGGATCTTCGGCCACATGTGCTTAGTTTGGCTCAATCATTGGACAACGAGGACGCTGCCCAGAAGGCTCAGAACCAGATGGCGATCGATATGGCGCGAGCTAGCGCCGCCGCCGCCATTCAGGCGATCACGGATCGAGCGGACGCCCGACTTCCCTTCTCGGCGGTCGCCGTTTGGCTTCTTCGGCGCTTGAATGACTGGCTTCAGAAGGAGCGCGCGCAGGGCGTGAAGTTCGAAATACCCGCGATCGAAGGGCTCTGACTACTGTCGCATCACCTTTTCGGACTGATGATTGCTGAAGCAGCGGCTGCCCAACCCCTTTCCGTGCTGGTCAGGATCCATGAAAAGCGCGTCCAGTGAGCGCCGTCCATCAACATGAACCCCACGGAATCGTCCTGCGCGTCGCAGGCGAGACGGTCCTCACCCGTCAGGAAATGATGGATGGTGTCCACCGCGCACGACGCCAGATTTCGACGAGGCGATCGACTCCCCCCGATCGGTCTGGGCGAATGCTGAAGTTCATGCGGCTCGAATAGCGGAAGGGCCACTTTGAGCGCAGGTGGCAAGGTCCGCTCATGGCGGATTTCGTTGAAAAAGGCGTCCCGGGCAATTGGCATGAGGGCGCTGCGCTGATTCACTCTGGTCGTTGAGACCGGAGGTGCAGCGATGATGGGCGAGCGGCGGGTCGATCAGTCGGCCCTGTTCTACGCGTTCTCGTTGGAGCGGCATGTGCCGGCGGATCACATGCTGCGCGCGATCGATCGCTTTGTGGAACTGGACGGCCTGCGGACGCATCTGGCTCCGTTCTACAGCGCCATCGGTCGCCCCTCGATCGACCCGGAGTTGCTGATCCGGATGCTGCTAGTCGGCTATTGTTTCGGCATCCGCTCGGAGCGGCGCCTGTGTGAGGAAGTTCACCTGAACCTGGCTTATCGCTGGTTCTGTCGGCTGGGCCTGGACGGCGACGTGCCGGACCACTCGACCTTTTCGAAGAACCGCCACGGTCGTTTCCGCGACAGTGATCTGCTGCGCGAGTTGTTCGAGACGGTGCTGCGCCGCTGCATCGCCGAGGGCCTGGTCGGCGGCGAGGGTTTCGCGGTCGACGCCAGCCTGATCAAGGCCGACGCCAATCGCCAGCGCTGCGTGCCCGGCGACGAAGGTCTGCCGCCCGAGGCCGCCAGCCGCGCCATCGACGAGTACCTGGCCGTGCTGGATGATGCGGCCTTCGGCGGCGCGACCCCGGTGACGCCCAGGTTCATCTCGCCGGCCGACCCGGCCTCGCGCTGGACCGGCGCCAACAAGGGCCTGGCCTTCTTCGCCTATGCGACCAACTACCTGATCGACCTGGACCACGCGATCATCGTCGATGTCGAGCCGTCCACGGCGGTGCGCCAGGCCGAGGTGACGGCGGCCCGCACCATGATCGAGCGGGCGCGCGAGCATCATGATCTGTGGCCGGCCCGGCTGGCGGCGGACACCGCCTACGGCTCGGCCGAGATGCTGGACTGGCTGGTCCACGACCAGGGCATCGAGCCCCACATCCCCGTCATCGACAAGTCGGAGCGGATCGACGGAACCTTCTCGCGCAGCGACTTCGCCTATGACCACGCCCAGGATCTCTACCGCTGCCCGGCGGGCAAGACGCTGGTCCACGGTCGGCGCGTCTTCTCGACGCCCCGGACCCAGGCGCCGCCTGACGACACCCTGCGCTATCGCGCCAGTACGGCCGACTGCCGGGCCTGCGCCTTCAAGCCCCGCTGCTGCCCCAACACGCCGATGCGCAAGGTCACGCGCTCCATCCACGAAGGCGCCCGGGACTTCGCCCGCGACATCGCCAAGACCGACGCCTACGTCGTCTCCCGGCGCGAACGGAAGAAGGTCGAGATGCTGTTCGCCCACCTCAAGCGCATTCTGAAGCTGGACCGACTGCGCCTGAGAGGCCCCAACGGCGCCAAAGACGAGTTCCTCCTCGCCGCCACCGCCCAGAACCTGCGCAAACTCGCCAAACTGATCCCGCCAGCAGCTCCGGCGGTCGCCTGAAGCGGCACCAAGCCGTCGCGCCCATTACTGGCGGCGATCTTAACAGCCGCCTTTTTCAACGAAATCGGCGCAATGCCGACAACGGAAGCGCATCGCGCAGACTTCCATCGGGATAATGCTCACGCGAGTATTCAGTTTTTGAAGCTGCGTATAGCGGATAGCGCCGTCTCGCTCGTCAGTACGGTTAAGGCTCGCTCGAGTGGCGCGCGGCCGGGGGAGCTAATGTTGATGGACTTCAGGTATCTGCTGCTTGGCACGGTCGCCGGCTTGGCGACGGCGACGGCTACGTCGGCAGTCGCGCAGACGCGCGCCTACAATATACCCGCAGGTGACGCGGCTGCGAGCCTGCAGGTGTTCGGGAGGCAATCCGGCAAACAGGTGTTGTTCCCGTTCGACGCCGCGCATGGACGTCGCGCGCCTGCAATCATTGGCCGGTTTGACGATGCCGACGTTCTCGCGCGCCTCGCCGAAGCTGCAGGCCTCGAAGTGGTCACCAGCGATGCACGGACTGTGACGCTCAGACGGGCGACGGACATGCGTTCCGCCAGGCCTGAAGCCGCCGGCGAAGAAAGCGTCACTCGGTTGGACGAAATCGTCGTCGTTGGATCGCATATTCGTGGGGTCGGCAATGGCGCATCTCCGGTCATCCAGTTCGATAATCAGATGATCGCTCAGTCCGGCGCGGCGACGCTGCAGCAGTTTTTCGACAAGCTGCCGCAGAACTTCGGCGGCGGCGCCAACGCCGGGAATAACGCCAACTCCGGGGTCGATCGCGACGTAGGGTCGAACTGGGGGGCCGGATCCAGTCTGAACCTGCGCGGACTGGGCACCGGCACCACCTTGACCCTTCTCAACGGGCGGCGCCTCACCGCATCGAACCAGTTTCAGTATGTCGACATTTCGTTGATCCCCGTATCGGCGGTCGAGCGGATCGAGGTGCTGACCGATGGCGCTTCGGCCCTGTACGGGTCCGATGCGATCGGCGGCGTCGTGAACATCGTCCTGCGCAAGGATTTCGAGGGCTACGAGACGCGGTTGCGTTACGGCGGCGCGACTTCGGGCGGTCTGGAAGAGTTTCAGGCGGTCCAGACGGGGGGCTGGAATTGGTCGAGCGGTCAGGCTCTTCTGAGCTACGAATTCCTGTTGCAGGACAATCTCGACGTCTCCGAGAGACGCTTCTCCCGCAATGCGCCGTTCCAGCCTTATGATCTCTATCCGGAGACGGAACGACACAGTCTCTATGGCGCGATCTCGCAGACGATCTCGCCGAACCTCTCGCTCGAGCTGAACGGCCTCTACGCCAAGCGCGACGTCAGGTCCGTGCGGGCGACGGCCAGCGACTATCAGATCGGCGCGCCCTCGACAGAACAGTATGATTTTTCAGGCGCTCTCACCTACGACTTCTCTGAAGCCTGGCAGGTGCGGCTCAGCGGCGCTGTCGGTCACAGCGATGTCGAACGCACGGGCTTTCCGACGACGCCGGCCGGCGTCGTCCTGTCCGGTTTCGCGCCAGACGCTTGCCTCGCCGCGATCGAGCGGTACGGCGCGACGGCGATCAATCTTGTGCCGACCATGCTGCAGATGCTGCTGGAGCGCCCAGAGTTGGACAGCCGTGATCTGTCTTCGCTGCAACGGATCATCTACGGCGCCTCGCCCATGCCGCGCCCGGTGATCGAGCGCGCCATGGCCCGCTTCGGTCAGGACAAGTTCTGGCAGTATTACGGTCAGACCGAAGCGCCCCTGGCCCTGGCCGTGCTGCGGCCCGAGGATCATGACGGCGACCGCCTGGGCGCCTGTGGTCGGCCGGTCCTGGAGATGGAAATCCGCATCCTGCGCGAAGACGGCGCTGACGCCGAGCTCGGCGAGGCCGGAGAAATCCTGGTGCGCGGCGATTGCGCCGCCAGGGGATATTTCAAAGCAGATGAGTTGACCCGCGAAACCTTCGACGCCGAAGGCTGGGTGCATACGCGCGATGTCGGCCTGATCGACGCC
This sequence comes from Brevundimonas phoenicis, assembly GCF_047237745.1. Classification (NCBI taxonomy): domain Bacteria; kingdom Pseudomonadati; phylum Pseudomonadota; class Alphaproteobacteria; order Caulobacterales; family Caulobacteraceae; genus Brevundimonas; species Brevundimonas phoenicis. The sequence goes on along the minus strand of NZ_JBDFLN010000001.1, from coordinate 2,677,172 downwards.
GAGGGCGTCCTTCACCTGAAGGACCGAACGTCCGACATGATCATCTCGGGCGGCTATAACGTCTACCCGCGTGAGGTCGAAGACGCCCTGATGAGCCACCCCGCCGTCCAGGCGGCGGCGGTGGTCGGCGCACCCAATGACAAATGGGTGGAGGCGGTGGTGGCGTTCGTTGTCCTGCGAGACGATGCGGAGCCTGCCGAACTGATCGCCCATGTCGGACGCCAGATTGCTTCCTACAAGAAGCCGCACTGGATCGAACCGTGCGCGGACATCCCCAGGACGGCTGTCGGAAAGACCGACCGGCGCGCGCTCAGGAAAAAAGCGAAGGAACTGGATCTGGGGCGGCGCTCGCTCTGACAGAAAGCGATCGCTCGCCGTCATTAAAGACCTGCTCCGATGGCGCAGGTCTCGAAAAGTTGCGGATCGAGCGCCCAGTCTGGGGGCAGTCCGTCTCTGCCTGATCCCAGAGTGAGGGGTTTCGCGAGTCTCTTTCGTTTCACTATGTGCGGACCTTCACAAACCATCCGCAACGACCGCGTAGGAATGAGGGTGTGGCTCCATGGCGGCATGGCGGACGGGCGTGGCCGAAAAGCTGAGCGATGAGGACGAAGACGGCGGCGATCGCGCTCTGGCGGCCCTGTCTGAGCGCGCGCGTCCGGCCCTTTTGCGCTATTTTCAGCGGCGCGGCTTGTCTGCGCCGGACGCCGAGGATGCGGTCCAGGACGTGTTCGTGCGGCTGTCGCGACGGCCCGAAGTGGCTGTGGCGTCTCACGGAGAGGCCTATCTGTTCGAGACGGCGGCTTCGGTCGCCGTGGATCGGCATCGGCGGGCTCGCGCCCGGCATGAGGAGCGGCACACGCCGTATGAGGAGGCCTTGCATGCTGTCGCCGACCACGCGGTGGATCGTGTCGTGGAGGGGCGTCAGGAGTTGCAGAGATTTGTCGACGGGCTTCGTTCGCTGCCGGAGCGCACGCGTCATGTTGTGCTCCTGGCGCGACTGGAGCGCCTGACCCATGTGGAGATCGCGCGCAGGCTCGGGATATCCGTCAGCACGGTGGAGCGGCGTCTGGTCAAGGGCATGGCCCATCTTGCAGCGCGTCTGCAGGAGGTCTCGCAATGAGCGGGCTGAAATCCACGGCCTCTGATCTGAACGAAAGCGCCGTTCTATGGGTCTTGCGCGTCGAGAACGGACTGTCGCCGGTCGAGGCCGCCGAACTGGCGGACTGGTTGGCCGCGGATGCTGGGCGTCAGGCGGCTTTTGACGCCGTGCGCGACGCAGGCCTGCTGCTGGATCGTTTCGCCGGCGAAGACGTGTTGATAGCGATGCGTGGTTCTGCGCTGAAGGCGCGTAGCGAGAAGCGATCCTTCCCGACGGCCGTGGCGGCGACGCTTGCTGCGGTCGCAATCCTGGGCGGAGCCGGATGGTGGGCGGCGGGGGGAGGGGTGGATTTTCCAACGACGCTCGGCGCGGGTGTCTCGACGCAGCGCTACGTTACAGCGGCAGGCGAGCGGGCGACCGTCACCCTGTCTGACGGCTCGCTACTGACGCTGAACGCCGACAGCGCGGTCGAGACGGCCTATGACGCTCATACGCGCAGGATAACCTTGGTGAAGGGGCAGGCTTTCTTCGATGTCGCGCATGATCCTTCTCGCCCGTTTGATGTGATCGCGGCCGGGCATAGAGTGACGGCAGTGGGCACGGCGTTTGATGTCCTGGTTCTGCCCGACGCGCTGCGTGTGGCGATGCTGGATGGCGTGGTGCGGGTTTCCGTGGGAACTGAGGGGGCGCCGCAAACCCTGTCGGCCGGCGAGGTCATGCGTGCGGGGCGCGACGGCTCAGTCACGGTCAGGACAGCGGATATCCAGCGTCTGGCCGGCTGGCGCGACGGTGTGATCTTCTTTGAGGAAACGCCGCTTCTCGAAGCGGTCGCCGAGATGAATCGCTATGCCCGTCAGCGTATGGTGGTGGCGGACGCCGAAGCCGGAGAACTGCGTGTCAGCGGCGCCTTTCGTTCGTCGGAGGCTGATGCTTTCGCCGAGGCCATGGCCGATGTTTTCGACCTGTCCGTACGCCGATCCGCGGACGGACGAACTGTGATCTCCAGCAAGAAAACGTAGCAAAAACTTCACGGCCAAGGCTGAGGGGATTCGCAGATCGATGTCGTTCCTGAAGATAGGCCGCCTCGTGGTGAGGGCGGTCGGGGGACGATTTCATGACGATCAAGACCGGCCGATCCTTCAAGGCCATTCTGCTGTTGGGCGCTGCTTCGCTGTTTGCGGCGCCGTTGCCGGCTGCGGCGCAGTCGGCCACGCGCGCCGCCGCCTTCGATGTCGCCGCGCAGGACATGGGCGCAGCCCTGACGCAACTCGGACGCGACAGCGGCCGTAGCATCGTCTTCTCTGCTGACGCTGTGCGCGGCAAGCGCACTGCAGGTTATCGCGGTCGGGGCAGCGTGGAGCGGGCGCTCGCCGCCACGCTCGATGGAAGCGGCCTGACCTATCGCGCCGGCGCCTCGGGCGCCTATGTCGTCACACGCGCCTCGGCGCCGGCCCAGGACGCGCCTGTGCGCCGCAGGCGTCCGGCGACGCCGCCGCCCGCCGCCGAAACGGCCGCACCGCAAGTCACGGCGGTCGAGGACATCATCGTCACCGCCCGTCGTATGGAGGAGCGGATCATCGACGTGCCGGTGGCGGTTTCGGCCTTCTCGGGCGAACAACTCGATGATCGCAAGGTTGAGGGCGGTTCCGAGCTTCTGCGGGTGGTGCCGAACGTCAACTTCTCGAAGGACAACTTCACCGGCTACAACTTCTCGATACGCGGGATCGGCACCAAGGCCATCTCGGTGACGACCGACCCGGGCGTGGCGGTCAGCTTCAACAATACGGCTCTTTTACGTAACCGTCTGTTCGAGCAGGAATACTTCGACATGGAGCGGCTGGAGGTTTTGCGCGGGCCTCAAGGGACGCTGTACGGCCGCAACGCCACGGCGGGCGTGGTCAACATGCTGCCCAAGCTGCCGGAGCTGGAAGAGTTCTCCATGTCGGCGCAGGCCGAGCTGGGCAACTTCGACGCCCGCCGGGCGCGGGGGCACATCAATATTCCGCTGGGCGAGCAGTTCGCCTTCCGCGCCGCCGCCGCCTTCACTCAGCGCGATGGCTACGACTACAATCTGGTCACACAGCGCCGGGTGAACGGCCGTGACCTGTGGTCCTCGCGCATGGGCTTGCTGTGGAAGCCGAACGAGCGGTTCAGCGCCAATCTGCTGTGGGAGCATTTCGAGGAAGACGACAACCGGTCCCGCACCGGCAAGCAGCTCTGCACACGCGGGGAGTCCCCCGCCGGCCTGAACTGGACCGACCCCTCGGGCGCTGCGCGGACGACCAGGATTGACGCGGCCTCATGGGCCGGAACCAGCCTGACGCCGGGGTGCCAGGCCGAGACGCTATACTCGGAGGAGGCTTTCGGGGCGCCCAACGGCATCGGCTTTCCGATCGTGACAGGCATGATCCTGGTCACGCCGTTCAATGACTCGCGGACCCTGCCTGGAACCAGCCGAACGGGGCCGCGCGGCGCTTGGGGCAACTATCTGTTCCAGACCAACATCGACCCCTTCTCGCCAGTATCAGGAAAGCAGTCGGCTGACCTGCGCGAGATCGAGACCTATTTCGATCCGGTGTTCCGAGCGAAAAACGATGTGGTTCAGCTTAACCTCGATTTCGTCCTGACGGACAGTCTAACGCTCCATTCCCAGACGCTGTACATGGAGGACAGCTACTATGGGATGCAGGACTATTTCCGCATCAACCCGCAGTCGGGGTTGATTGCCTGCGGGCAAGATCGCGTGCTTTCGCGCAACCCTTGGCAATCGGTTTCGCCGTACGCGCAGTATCTCGGGAGCTGCGGCGCTCGACCGACGAATGATCGGAACGAGATCGCCTACTACGGCAACGGTACCTTCAATGATCCGCAACTGGGCGCGCTTGACCGTCTGGTCGCCGTCGATCTGAGCCGGTCGGCCAGCAAGCAGTGGTCTCAGGAGTTCCGATTGTCTTCGGCGTTCGATGGGCCGGTGAATTTCAATCTCGGCGCCAACTATCTGAAGTTTGAGACCGAGGAAGATTACTACGTCTTTTCCAACGCTTTCACGATCGCAGCCATGGGCCAGAACGGCATGGACTGGAGCGGAACCTGCCAGTGGATCGGCAATCCTGCCCAAGCCGCGACCGCCAACCCTGACGCCTGCACCTATATCGACCCGAACCCGATCGGCAAGCTCGACGGCCAAGGACACAACTACTATCGGAACATGAACATCGCCTCGACAGCGTCGTGGGCGGTGTTCGGTGAGGGCTACTTCAATCTGCGCGAAGACCTGCGCCTGACGGCCGGGGTGCGCTACACAGAAGACAAGAAGACCACCACGCCTATCCCGACGCAGTTGTTGGGTTCCTCGAATATTTGGCTAGGGACAGGTACGGTCGGGAAGGGCTATCCGCGCTATCCCGATGAGGTTCATCGTTGGGGCGAGTGGACCGGGCGACTGGCGTTGGATTGGAAACCCGTTCTGTCGTTTACCGACGACACGCTTGTCTATGCTTCCTATTCGCGGGGCTACAAGGGCGGAGGCGCCAATCCGCGCGGGCCCGAAGACACCAGCGCGACAAACTATCCGCGTCTGCCGACCGATTTCGCGGCTGAATACGTCAACGCCTATGAAGTCGGCACGAAGAACGCCCTGATGGGCGGCAAGATGATGCTCAGCGCATCGGCCTTCTACTACGACTACAAGGACTACCAGGTCACTCAGGTCATCGACCGCACGCTCCACAACGAGAACTTCGATGCGGAGATCTACGGGATGGAGTTCGAGGCCGCCTGGGCGCCGACGCGAAATTTCCGGATCGACGCCACCTTGGGGCTGCTGAGGACGCGGATCGCCGATGGCGAGAAATCCATCGATATCATGAACCGGACCCAGGGGAACGACGACTGGATCACCTTGCGCCCTTGGCCCACCAGTCCCGCGACCTGCATCGTGCCGAAAGACATACTCGCCCGCGCGATGGGCAGCGGCGTCGGGAACTCCGTCTTTCTCAAGGCGATGTGTCCGGGGCCTGAACTCAGCGCCGGCCTGTTCCGCGATGATCCCCGCAACTGGGTTGTCGATCAGTGGGGGCCGGTCATCTACGACCCGGCGACGTATGTGAATCCGAGGACAGGGACACACGACACGAATGGCGGTCGCGGTTTCTCGGCGGATCTGAGCGGTAACAGCCTGCCGAACGCGCCGGAGATGACATTCAACATCGGCGCCCAGTACCGCATCGCATTGCCGGCGGGATGGGATCTGATGCTGCGTGGCGACTATTATCGCCAGTCCGAGAGCTACATGCGGGTATATAATACCGAGTTCGATAAATTGAAGAGTTGGGAAAACGCCAATCTGTCGGCGACTCTGTCTCATCCCGACGAACGACTGACCGTTCAGGTTTATGTGAAAAATATTTTCGATGAGACTCCTTTGACGGACGGTTTCACGGGGCCTGATGAGATCGGTAATTCTACAAATGTATTCACTCTTGATCCTCGTCTTGTAGGAGTTTCTGTCCGGAAGGAATTTTAGAAATATTTACCAAGTAAAATAGATCTGGCGAATCAATAATGTCATCTTTTGTGTGTATGTATTCATTGCTGCATATTTAAGCGGCGAGCGTACCTGCTTCTAGCCAATACCTCATCAACTAGGAATAAAGACTATGAAGTATATGTCCAAGATCTCTGTAATCGCCCTTGCCGCCGCCAGCATGGTCGCCGCCGCTTCGGCTGCTTCGGCCCAGACTGTTTCGCCGACCGGCGCCGTTACCGTCTCGGGTCAGCTGACCCAGGGCCTGAACGGCGTCAGCTGGTTCGACACGGTCTGCAATGCGACCTTCACCGGTACGGCGGACGCCACCGGCTTCACCCTGACCGGCCTGTCCAGCGTCAACGTGTCCGGCCCGCTGTCTTGCGATGACGGCATCCAACTGCCGGTACGCATCAACGCGGTGTCGTCCAGCGAACTGTCGATCGAAGAACTGGTCGTGGACACGCGCCTGGGCTCCTGCTCGGGCACGGACATCCGCGTGCCGTGGAACAACGCCAACAGCAGCGTCACCGTCCCGACCACGGCGATCGGCTTCTGCCGTCTGGCCGGTACGCTGACGGTCTCGCCGGCGACCACGATCAACTAAGGCCGTCTTCTCACAGCCTGGGGGCGGCGAGTGTTCACGCGCCGCCCTCGTTTTCCTCCTGGAGGCAAGGTTTCATGCGTCATCTGGTTTCACTGGTGCTTCTTGTTGTGGTTCCGTCTTCGGCGGTCTGTGCATCCCCACAGACGTCTGCCGAACAGACGGCGCCTGCCCCGGTTGCTGAGTTGCGGGCGGCCTTCACCCTGGATACGCCGATCCAGCAACTGGTCGCGGATGCGGGCGCCAAGGCTGTTCTGGACCGCGAACTGCCGGGCCTGACCACCCATGCGCGCTATGAACAATTCAAGGGCATGAGCCTGAAGGCGCTGAAGCCCTTTTCGGGCGGTTTGATCTCGGATGAGCGGCTGCAGGCGGTCGAGACGGGGTTGAAGGCGTTGAACGCGCCTGTCGCCTGACGCTGTCCTGGACGCGGTCCCGTGGCCTTGAGGCTTCTTTCCCTGATCGTTGCCAGCGCGCTCGTGCTGGCGGGCTGTGCGAGCGGGGCTGACATGGCGCCGATCAACGGACCGCTCCGATCCGGCCGGAGCGCGCCCAGTGAACAGGGAGGGGAACTGCGGGACCTGGGCTTGTCGGATGAAGCCGTGGCCCTGGCCTTTTCAGGCGGAGGCGCGCGTGCAGCCGCCTTCTCCTACGGCGCGCTGCTTGAGCTCAAGGATCGGCGTCGATCCGATGGGCGACGTTGGATCGATCAGGTGGCTTTCGTCACGGGCGTGTCCGGGGGATCGCTGACCGCCGCCTGGTTCGGCCTGCATGGACCGGAAGGGCTGGAAGGCTTCCGCGCCGCCATGCTTGACAAGGATTGGCAGGGGGCGGTGCATGACGATCTGTTGTGGCCCGCCAACTGGTCACGGCTGCGGCGGGGCGGATTGAACGGACGCGCGCGGATCGCCGGTTGGTTGGAGAGCGAAGTCTATGGCCAAGCGCGTATGGGGGATCTGTCGGGTCCGCCTGTGGTGCTGAATGCGGTCGAGCTGTCGACCAGCGTCCCTTTCGCCTTTGCCGCTCCCTGGTTCGACGCCCTGTGCAGCGACCTTGATGACGTTCTTCTCGCCGACGCCGTGGCGGCATCGGCGGCCTATCCTTTCGCTGTCCGGCCGGTAGTGCTGGAAACGTTCAACCGCGATTGTCCCGCGCCCTTGCCGGATTGGGTGGGGCGAATGGCTGAGGCGCGCGACCAGGCCATGACGGTTCGGGACGCGGCGCGCGCTTTCCAGACGTTCCGCGACTCCGAACGTCTGCGCTACATTCACCTTCTGGACGGCGGCGTGGTCGACAACTTCGGCTTGTCCGGCCTGCCGGTCATCCAGGCGGCGTCGAGCCGGCCCTATGGCCCGATGCTGTCGCCAGCCGACGCCGTGCGTTTGCGTCGCCTGCGCGTGATCGTGATCAATGGCGAACGGGCCACCCGCCGTCCCTGGGGGCTGACGCCTCAGGGGCCGGATGGTCGGCAGATCGTCGAGGCCGTCGCCGATCATTCGACCGACGCAGCCAAGCGCAACGCCTATGACGCATTTCGAGGGCATCTTGAACAGTGGGAGCGGCGGACGATCGCCTGGCGCTGCGCCCTGACGGCCGAGCAGGCGCGGGCTCTGGGCGCTCAGCCGGGTTGGAACTGCGCCGCCTTGAGCTATTCCGCCGAGATGGTCGCCTTCGCCGATCTGCCGCCCGAGCGCGCCAGGGTGCTGTTGCATATTCCCACTCGTCTTTCCTTGCCGTCGTCTCAGGTCGATCTGGCGATCCAGGCGGGACGGGACGCTATGGCGAGCGCTCTGCCATGAGCGACATGGCCGGTCGTCGTCTTTTTGAAGCAGAGGGCTGACGGATGAAGGGACAAGGACATGGGTCGCGTATTCCGGACCGCCGCGCGGTGCTGAAGGGAGCGTCCGTCCTGGGTCTGGCCGGGCTCGCTTCGGCGGCCTTTGCGCAAGATGTGCTGGCTGATCTGGACGCCACTGGTCTGGCGCAGAAGGTGCGGGCCCGCGAGGTGACGCCGCTGGAGTTGCTGGAAGCGGCGATCAATCGGGCGGAGGCGGTGAACGGACGCCTCAACTGCCTCAGCGAGACGCTGTACGATCGAGCGCGGGCGCGTGCAGACCGGATCGCGCCCGAAGGCGCTTTTGCAGGCGTTCCCTATCTGCTGAAGGACGAGACCGAATTGGCGGGCGTGCGTCGCCATCTGGGCTCCCGCATCGACGGCTCCCTGGCTATGTCGACGAAGACGAACCCCACGATTTCACGAATGGAGGCGGCAGGCGTCAACGTCTTCGGTCGTACGACGATGAGCGAGTTCGGGGCTTTGCCCACCACCGAGACTGAGGCCTACGGGATCACGCGCAATCCGTGGAGCCTGCAGCATACGCCAGGCGGGTCATCAGGCGGAGCGGCCGCCGCCGTCGCCGCTGGGATCATTCCTATGGCCGACGCATGGGACGGCGCGGGTTCGATCCGCATTCCGGCGAGCAATTGCGGCCTGGTCGGTCTCAAGCTCTCGCGGGGCCGCACGCCCAGTCCGGACAGGTGGTTTCCGGAACTGAACCTGTCCAGCCACTTCTGCGTCAGCCGCACGGTCCGCGACAGCGCCAATCTTCTGGCCGTCGTAGAGACGAGCGGCGTGGATGGCTTGCCGCCCGTCGGCCAGGTCAAGGGCGCGGCGGCGCGGCGTCTCAGGGTCGGCGTGATCGCGACCAGCCTGGGCGGGCGGGCGCCTTCGCCGGAAGTGATTGAAGCGTTGACGGCGGCTGTTCGCCTGCTTGAAGGGCTTGGTCATGATGTGCGCGAGGACGCCTGGCCGCTGGACGCTCAAGCCTTTCAGGCCGACTTCGCTCAGATCTATCTCGCGTACGGCGACCGCATGGCGGATCGGCTGGCGGCGGACAACGGGCTGGAGCGCCAGGCGATGATCGATCAGGTCGAGTCGGCGTCGCAGGCTGTAGCGCTAATGGGGACGATGGTGTCCGAGGCGGCGCTTCAGATCGTGCTGTCGCGCGTGCCTGCGCATGCCGCCGCCTATTACGCCCAGTTCGCGAGCCGGGATGTCGTGCTGACGCCCGTTCTTCTGAAGCCGCCGGTCAAGGTAGGCGAGATCAACGCCTCCATGCCTCTGGGCGATCTGGCCCAGAGGCTGGTCGAGTACGCCGACTACACGATGCTTCAGAACGCAGTCGGCGGCCCGGCGATCAGCCTCCCGCTGCACTGGACCGAAGAAGGCCTGCCTGTCGGGCTCCAGTTCGCGGCGGGTCGCGGCGACGAGCGCACCCTGCTGGAACTGGCTTTTGAGTTGGAGCAGGCCCGGCCGTGGGCGCAGCGTCGACCGCCTGTCTGGGCAGGTTGAGACAGGCGGCCGGAATCTGAGCGGGAGAGGGCTATGATCCCGATCCTGGGGCGCCGCAGCCCGGCTGTATCCGCTTCGGTATGTAGGCTATGCCGCCGCTTCGTGCGCCAGTACTTTCTGGACGGCGGGATCCGCGGCCATGCGGTCGTGAAGGGCCTGGACATGAGGGAAGTCGGCGAGGCCGCCTGGAACGCGGGCGATGGCCCAGCGGATCATAGGGAAGGCGTAGGCGTCGATCATCGAACGACGGCCCAGAACCCAGTCCTTGCCGTCCAGGTGGCTGTTCAGGATCGTCAACTGCTTGCGGACGAGGGCGTAGCCCGCGTCCACCACCTGCTCGTGCGCGGCGGCGCCACCGGTCGTATAGCGATAAGGCATGAAGACAGGGAAGAATGCGGGGTGCAGGTCGCCGGTGAAGAATGACGACCAGCGATGCGCCTCGGCGACTTCTCGCAAGCTGTCGCCGCCCGCCAGGTCGGCTTCGGGATGCTTTGCGGCCAGATAGTCCAGGATCGCCCCGGCTTGGGTCAACAGCCAACCGTCGCCTTCGATCAGGGTCGGCACCGCCCCGGCCGGGTTCACGGCCAGAAGTTCTGGTGAGCCATAGCCGACCTTCGTCGCCACATACGGCGCGCCGATCCACTCCAGAACGATATGCGGCGCCAACGAACAGGCTCCGGGCGCGAAGTAGAGAGTCGGCATGAGCAGGGGTTTCCTTGTGTTTGACGACGAGCCTAGCGGTGAAGGCGCGTGCACGGAACTGACTTCGACGTCACGCGCACCGACTTCCTGATGATGGAGTCGGGGCGGCGTTTCGGTTCATTTTATTGATGTTGAAGCGAGCGGGGGAGCGCAAGAAGGACTGCGGACGACCGAGGCGCGGCGCGGCAGTGGCGGGCATAAGTTAAATGATCGATGTATAATTTAGGGAGAATCCCTATTGCGCATGGATATGAGCGGTGTTTAATTTGTGGATGAGCGCCGTCTTTGACGGCGAAGCGATTGAGGCGGAAAACTGATGAAGCGTTACGGGATCACCCTTGTTTTCGGGCTTGCAACGGTTGTTGCGGCTCCGGTCACCGTCCAGGCGGAACCTGGCGCGTCGCTGATTGAAATCGCTGATGTTGATCGAGACGCAGTCCCGACGGGCACGCCTGCAGCCTTTTACGTGGCCTTCCCCAATGCGGATCGGAACGAGGCTCGGCGTCAGGTGGGAGGTGAGGACGTCTACGCCTTCGTACCGCTGGCGTTCATCCCGCTAACCGACACCCGGGTCGCATTGGTGAGCACCGGGGCCAACGATTGCACAGGCCAGGCCTGTTCGGGTCTCAATGCCGTGCACTATCTGGATCATCCGACAGGGGCGCCTCGCTATCCCTATACGCTGCAGGGCGAATGGCTCGATGTCGGCGCCACAGGCGTGGTCGGCAATCCTGCAGCGCGATGGGGTTGGACCAAGGCGATCGCGGACAATCCCGTTCTTTTCACCGAGGGCGGCGGCGTGTGGCAGGGGCGGGCTTGCGGATATGCCGTCCTGACCGAGTTGACGCCTTCCGGCCCCGTAGATATCGCGCGCTTCCAGACGTCCTTTTCGGACGCCAGCGCCGATGATGGCGACGCGGGCGTCGACGGCGTGATCACGTCTGCTGAGCAGGGCCGTAGCTTCACGGTGTCCTACAGCGGGTCCGTTCGTTTCAGCGAGACCTACAGGCGTGGCGCCGACGGCCAATTCAAGCTGGACGGGCCGAGCCGGGTTCCCGCCTGCTAGGGGCCGCTCTTATCTTGAGGATCCCGCCGTCATGAACGGCGATGCAGAGACATATGGATATCTGAATGCGCATACTCATGATTGGATTGTCCGTCGCCGTATCACTGGCGGCGACAGGAGCACTGGCGCAGGACGCTTGTGCGTCGCTGGACAAGGGAAACCTGTATATCGGTCAGGTGCTGACGCAGGCGCAACAGCAGCAGCTTATGGCGGCGGCGCCCCTTGGAACGCTGCACTGCGGTCGCACGGGGTGCTGGGCTCAGGCGCAGGACGGGGTGAACTATAGATGGGGCCGTGACGGACGGATCGTCGGCAAGAAGGTCGAAATGTCCGCCCCGGTGAGCCTCCCGGGCTGGCGCGGCGAGATCGACCGGGCCTTCGCCGATCGACTGGGCCAAGCGACTTGCTCCAGCTTCACGGTCTTTGAAGACGAGCTTGACGGCGGTCGTTCGATGAAGAGCGCGCCGCAGTCCACGGCGCAGGGACAGACGATCGTCGCCAGCCTCTTCGGGCGCGGGACCGAAGATGATCCTCTGACGATCGAGATGCTCGCGGTCGAGCAATAGGCGTCTCACGAACTTGTACATTGCAGGAATTTTTATGACCCACAGGACCGCCTGCGCCGCCCTCGGCGCATTCACCTTGGCCGCAATGCTCGCCGCCTGTTCTCAAGCCGAAGATGATGCCCGCGCCGAGGCGCCGGCCATAACGGCTCAGGCTGAAACGAGCGCGCCGGCCGTGGCTGTTGCGTCGGCGCGGGACGGCGAGGCGCCGCCGCTTTCGGCCTATGTCGGCAAACATCCGACGGAGCCTGTTCAGGGCGTCACCTTCTTCCAGCACCCAGACGTGCGCGCCGCCATCGACGCTTCCGGCGTGGATCGCGATATCCAGAAGGCCGTCTTCTTTGACGGTAATGTCGTCGGCGTCGTGACCGAGACGCGCGGGCGGTTCTTGCTTCATGGCTATGATCCGGTAGGGGCGGGCTCCACCAACTGGGCCATCTTGATGATTCCGGACGGTAGCAAGGCCGCAGTCTGCTACTCCACCGGCATTGTGAAATACGAACAGGGCGCGGACTGGTATTTCGAAGGCGACCAGGCCTTCACCCTCTATGCGCCGTGCCCGGCCGAGGAAGGGGATATGGAGACGCTCAGCAATTGGCCGATTGGTCCCATCCCAGGCTGAGGCGGCGCCAAAGGGCAGGTCGGGCGAGGCGGGCGTGGTTAATCTTTGACCTTCGATCCGCGTTGTTCGCCTGCTATGTCGAGCTATGGGCAGGCGATCGGATCATACACGGCAGGAACTCGAGCATCTGTTCGTAGTTGAGGGCCACAAGCATATGGCCGAGGTCGGCTTTGCGCGTTTTTCAGCGCGCGAGGTGGCCAAGCGCGTCGGCTATTCGATCGGCACCCTGTACAACGTCTTCGGTACGCTGGATCAGCTGCTGATCGCGATCAACACCCGCACATTCCAGCTCTGGGCCGACCATGTGCGCGAACGACTGATCACGGCGCCGGATGACCGCATCGGCTGTCTGGTTCAGGCCTATTTCGACTTCGCCACAGCCAATGAGCACAGCTGGAACGCCATCTACGACCATCATCTGCCGCCGGACGTGACCTTGTCCGATGCGCAGAACGCGCTGCGCGGCGAGCTGACGCAGATCATCGTCGAAGAGGTGGCGGCTGTCCTGCCGTCCGACGCCCATGCGGGCGCGCCGCGACTGGCCCGGTCTCTTATCGCCGTCGTCCATGGACATTGCGTGTTCGATTTGAACGGCAGCTTCGCTCTCATGGGGCTGGATCGGCCCGTCGCCCTGGCTCTGGAGCGGGTATGGGAAACCCTGGTCCACGCGGGAGCGACGCCGCGTAAAATTATTGAGCGATGATCAGAATTATTGGATAATCCGCTCCGGTGCGACGATCCATGTCGCGTGGCGGGAGTTCTTGATGATCGGACGACGGATGACCGGCGTGTTGGCCTTGGTCGTGGTTCTGACAATGGCGGGACCGGCGCCGGCTCAGATTGTGTCGAGCGCCGATGAGGAGGCAGCGCGGGAAGTCCTGCAGCATCTGATGCGGACGGATCCCGAATTCGCCGAGGTTCAGTTCAGGCTGGTGAAGTCGCAGGCCGCCCTGTCTGTACGGATCGAGAGACTCGTAGCGACAGGCGTCCTCTGCAAACTGCTGTCCGAAGACGATGCGCGCCTGATCGTCGCCAATGGACGTCAGGACATGAACGCCGGGCTCTTACTTCTGCTCGAAGAACAGAAGGACGCTTTCGAGATCTATTGGGAAGGGTTGCGCGATGGCGCGCAGGCGGCGTCTGACCATGCTCCGCCGGAGCCGGCTGTGTGCGAGGCGTTCGCCAGACCGGGAGGAACGCTGGTCAAGCTGCTGACCTGGACTGATCGTCCGCAGTTCCTTGACTCCGGCGTCCGCGCCAGTCCGCGGACGCTTCCTTGATAGCTGATTATCGTGAGCTTTCGCTCGGCCAAAGTTCTCGCATCCGTCGCACCAGCTCGGGCGAGGGCGGGCGGCCGCCTTCTACGCCGGCGGGCGGCCAGCGGCCGGCCAGGACGTCGGCGCGCACGGCCTGGGCCGAGGGCGGGGGGAAGCGCCAGCCGGCGGCGGTCATGCGGGCTTTGACGCGCGCTTCGGCCTGGACCTCGACGGGTTCGGCAGGGCGAACGGCGGCGTTCAGGGCAGCGGCGATGGTGTCGCCGTTGACGCCGACCGCCCAGGGATCGGCGCCGCGTTCCAGCAGAAGTTCGGCGATCCGGTAGTTGCGCATGGCGACGGCGGCTTCCAACGGCGTGCCCCCGGTGCGGTCGGCCCGGTTCACGTCGGCCCCGTGATCCAGCAGCAGACGCACCGCGCCGAGCGAGTTCAGGGCGATAGCCTCGTCCAGCGGCCAGAAGGCGTCGGGCGCGACCGGATCAGGCGAGGCGCCTGCCTGAAGCAGAGCCTGGGCGTGCCAGGGCTCGCGGGCGCGCAGGGCCAGGCTGAGCGAGGTCTCGCCGTTCGGGCCGTCGGGCGGGGCGCCCTTTTCCAGCAGCAGGCTGACCATGGCCCGGTCATCGCGCGCGACGGCCAGGGTCAGAAGATCCAGATTCCGGCCGTCGCCGATGCGGGCCAGGGCGGGATCGGCGTCCAGCAGACGGCGGGCCTTCGCCAGGTCGCCGTCGCGGACCGCCTCGACCATGTCGCGGGTGGAATGGCCGTCCCGGCCCAGCGCGGCCACGTTGGCCGGGGAGGGCAGGACGGTGCCGACGACAAAACCGTCGGCGCGGGCGTCGCAACCGCTCATCAGAACTCCAGCGAGAAGGATCGGCGTGAAGAGGCGCATCTTGGCGTTGAACTGTCGGCGGGTCGAGGCCGTTCCGCCGCCTTATCGCATGGCGTCCAGGCTGGACTGGAACCATTCGACGCCGTGCAGGGCGCCGGGCGTCCAATTCCACCAGGACTGGTCCTCGGGCGGGGTGGGGGACACGGGGATGCGGTCGCCGACAGCCTCGGGCGCGTCGCCCGCCCATCCGGCGGCCACGCCGCCGAGCGGGCCGAACAGAACCGCTCCAAGGCCTCCGAGGATGATGCGGTCGCCGCCGTCCTGCAGCAGGCTGAGCGGATCGCCCTTGAGGTAGAAGGCGTAGATATCGGGCGTCGGGCGCCCGCCCGCCTGGGCGGCCTCGATCGTCGAGGCGTGCAGGCCGGAGGCGTTGAAGGTGTCCGCGTCATGGCCCGACGCCAGGGACGCGGCCGAGGCCATGCCGCCGCCCAGCGAATGGCCGGTCAGGGTGACGTCCGCCTCGACGGCGGCCAGCCGCTGACCGATGCGCAGGGCCTTGTCATAGTGCTCGGAGGACAGGCCCAGCGCCTGCTGGCCGTTGTTGAGCCAGTCCTCGCCCGCCTGGGAGCCGCGGAAGGCGACGACGTAGCGGGTCTGGCCGCCCTCGTCGCTGGCATAGACGCGGGCGCGGAACTCGGAATCGGCGCGCTCCAGCAGGTCGGGCGTCAACCGCAAGCGGTCCAGGTCGTCCGGTCCGGCTACGCGCCAGCCGTCAGGCGGGGAAGGCGTATCGTTATAGACGTCGGCCGACAGCGCCAGATGCGTGCGCGCGGCGTCCAGATCGACGACATTGTCCGAACGGGCGGGGGCGACGACGGCCTGGGTCTGCACCGGCGCAGCGGGCGGCGGCGCCCAGTCCAGGGCGACGCGCGGATCGTCGTCGAAGCGCGCCGCCGCGGGCGTCGTCTGAGGTTGAAACGATGTCGCGCCGATCCGGTCGATCTGCATGGTCGCCTCCCGATCCTATGCAGTCACTCTATCGCTGCTCGCCGAACCGCGCTGCTAGGGTCTTCCCTAGACTTGGGGTGCGGATCAACTAGAGGCTCCGGGCTTTAGTCGGGCGACAAGTGGAATCAGTTTCTCTGCAGCAATTTTGGCGAATGTCCAGATGATCTGTCTGGCGGGGGCAATGACTGCAGGGCGATAGACTGCGGCGCGGACAGACATCATGGATGTCTTGCAGGTCAAAGGCATGATGGCGGACCAACCGCCTGTCTTTTCCCGACCCTAGCGGCGCTCTTTTATGATTATGAAGTCGGAGCCTAACCTTTGGCCGCTATGGAAGGCGGAGTGTTGGCGGCGCGCCATGCAGCGATGATCCCAATCGCAATTCCAAGGCTCCAACCTGCGCTCACAGCGAGCAGCCCTGCCGATAGATCAAGCTTGACCGGCCAGTCCCATAGTCGAGAGGCCATCGCCGCTGCGCCGATGCCGGCGGAAAGTCCGATCGCTGAGGCGACGGCTCCGACCAAGGCGTGCTCGACCGTGATTTGGGCCAAGATGCCGCGCATATCCGCGCCCATTGCAAGACGCAGCGCAATCTCGCGGCGCCTTTGAACGGTGGCCGCTAGTGCGATGCCGCCATATCCGATCAGGCTGGCGACGAGCGCCGCCCCGGTAATCGTCCACAACAGACGAGAGAGGGCGCGCCGCTGCCTGATCTGCTCCAGGATATCGGCCCCTGGGTCGTCGTAACTGTAAGGACTGGCGCGCGACATCGGCACGCCGGCCATGCGTCGCATCAGTCGGTCCGCCTGGAATCGGACGTCCTGGATGTCGACCTCGGGCGCCATGAAGAAGCTGAGCCAACTGGCTTCTCGCGGACCGATCGACGGGTTGTCAGACTCCGGTCGTGCGTCGAAGAAACGATGCGCTGAAAGGAAGGGGGCGATGATGGCGTCGTTGAAACGTCCGGCTGGTCGCGTGTTGGCATAGTCCAGAACCCCGACCACTTCACAGCGTGGTCCTCCTAGGGAGAGCTCATCCCCTACAAGGCGAGCGGCTTGTCCGCGCTCTTCACTGAGAAAATCGGCGAGAGTCGCGCCGACCAGGCACACCCGCGTCAGTCCTCCCAGTTCTTCAGTCGTCAACCAACGGCCAGCGACCAGATCGGCGTCCAACTCCCGCCGATAGTCCCCATAGGCGCCAAATACGCGCAAAGCACGGGTCTCGTTTCGTCCCTGCAACGGCGTCGAGGTCTCGACCCATGCTGCCGAGCTCTCGACATTGTCCAATTCCTGCAGAAGGCGCGCTTGGTCATCGAGTGAGGGCGGACCTCGGCGGGAAGGAACCAGACCATTGGCTCGGATCACCAGGGTCGTGGCGTAATCTCCAAAAGCCAAACGTTCTAGTCGTTCCGAAAAGCCGCCCAATACTGAAGCGGAAAAGACAACGCAGGCCACAGCCGACGCTAGCGACAGGATCAGGGACAGAGTGCGCAATGGGTGAGCGGTTGCGCCCCATACGGCGAAGCGCAGCACGTTCATGACGCCCCGCCCGTGATGGCCGTCATTCGTCCGTGGGACAGCTCAATCCGCCTGTGGGCCGACTCGATGACAATAGGGTCATGGCTGGCGCAGACCACCAGCGCGCCTTCAGCCGCCAGTTGCATCAAGCGGTCGACGACAAGGCGGCTATTGACCTCGTCCAGTGAAGCTGTGGGTTCGTCACAGATGATCAGACGCGGACGTTGCGCCAGAATTCGCGCTAATCCGACCCTTTGGCGTTCACCGCCCGACAAGGTGTCTGTCAGCGCCTTCAGCCGATGCGATAGACCAAGCTCTCTAAGAGCGGCCTCTGCTCTGGCGCGCCTTTGGCTTCGCGGGACGCCGCGATAGGCCAGCGGTATCTCTACATTATCGACGGCCCGCATTCGCTCAATCAGGCCCGCATCCTGAAACAGATAACCAATTTCGGATCGGCGTAATCCGGCGCGCTCGCGCTCGCTCAACTCATGCACCGGGACGCCGGCGATATTCAAACGGCCGACCGACGGCGTATCGAGAAGACCCAACAGGTTCAGCAACGTCGACTTGCCGCACCCCGACGGCCCCTGGACGACCACGAATTGTCCCCATGTCAGGCTCAGGTCCACATCGGATAACGCCGACACGTCTCCTTCGCGAGAAGAATAGTTTCGACCCAGTCCCCAAGCCTGGACGCCATCGTTCATACGGCGCCGCGTGAATCTGTACGGTTCTTGAGAACGACTTGTTCGCCTTCTCTCAGACCTTCCGTGATCTCTATGAAGTCATCCGTCTCGCCGCCGATAAGCACCTCTCGGCGCTGTGGCGACCCGTTGACCAGCACGAAGACCACGCGCTTGCCCGTGCGCAGCATTCGACCGATTTCCAGACCGTCGGCGGACGCCCGAACCATGCCCATGTCGCCCTTATGTTGAGCCAGTAACTCTTCGAGCTTGCCCGGAGGCAGCGGCGGCACGTAACCGTTTGGCTTGTAGAAGGTCGCCTGGGCTGGAATCCGCAGAACGTTTCTGGCGTTGGCCCGAACAAGCTGAACCGAGGCGGACAATCCAGGACGCAGGACGCCAAACGAATTGTCGTATTCTGCAAGCGCGCGATAGGACACGAACCGACCCTCCCGTATCGGCGCGCGACCAAGACTGACAAGGCGCGCCTGCTCCAATACGCCCGGCGATGAGTCGACGGTGAACAGCACCTGACTGTCCAGGCTGACACGGTTCAGATCGGCTTCGGACACCATGATTTCCAGCGTCATGGCCTTTTCATCCTGTACAGTCTGGAACAGGGGGCGCGCATCCTCTGGCGTGACACGCTGTCCGACGCGGGCGTCGACCAAGGTCACAACCCCGTCCAGCGGCGCGAGAATATCCGAACCAACGCCCTCGGCCTGGGCCAGCCTGGCCCGCGCAAGAGCCGCTGTCCGTTCCGCCGTCAGGCGATCTACCGTGGCGCGGGCGCGGTCCACCTGGGCCTGAACCTGAGCCGTAGCAGCCGCGCTCACGAACCCCCGATCTTGCAGCGTGCGGCTGCGCGCCAACTGCTCCTCGGCTTGCCGGATGGCGATCTGGGCTTCGCGAATAGCGGCTTCCGAGGCGGCTGCGCCCGCATCGGCCATATCTCCCGCGGGCGCCCGCGTCGGCGCCGACAGTGTGGCCAGAACCTGGCCGGCGCGCACCGTGTCGCCTTCCTTGACATAGACCGCAGCCATAACGCCCGCACGTGGCGCCCTGACTTCGGCCATGCCGGCAGCGAGCAGCGTGCCGGTCGCGGGTACGATGTCGCGCACATCACCGATCTCGACCGCCGACGTTTCATAAGCGCTGTCGCCGGCCGACTCGGAACAGGCGGCCGCGAACAGAACAGCCACCGCCAGCAGAAAACGTCGCCACCCGCCTTCCGTCGGCATGGCGCTAGTTCGACACGGAGGTCAGCACCATCGTGCCGCCCGACACGCTTTCGACGACCGGCCAGCCATAGCGTTGAGACAGCAGTATCTCCAACTCCGTGACCTCAGTCATTTGTCCGGGGGCCTGAGGCGCGGCGTGCGGCATTTTCAGGCGATAAAGCCGCACAGGCTCACCGGGCGCGCCCGTGACGGTCGGGTGCGTTACGCCGCAACCGACGAACATCACGACGGCTTCGCCTTGGGCAGGCGTCGCATCGGAATCGGACAGCGTTTCAGTCATCGGAATTTTAACGGTGTGGCCTGGTTGCAAGCCCTTGATGGCGTCCTCGGCGCCGTCATATCGGATTGATCGGCCGGTCGAGGCGGTCAGAAGAAGACCGAGACGCGCCTGCCGCGATTCCGGCGGGGACGACATTTCGCCCATGCCCAGAACCTCGTCATAATTTACCATGTCTCCAGAGACGCTGCGAATGGTCTGGGCGCGCGTCATGAGCGGCTGATTTTCGCCGCTGCTGGACATCGTATAATGAAAGACGCGCCCCGCTCTAGGGGGATCACTGGCAATGGCGGCATCGCAATGCTGAGCGCGATAGAATGCCGACGCGGAGGTGAGTCGTTCACTTGACGTGACCGCAGACACCCCCGCGTCAGCGCCTTCAGGCTCCGATTGACTACACCCTGTCAAAGTGAAAAACGCCATGAAGATGGCCGGGTGCATAAAATTAGATTTCATCGGAACCATCTCCTACCTAGCAACCGCAGCAGGCTGACACACACTGGAAACGCTTCGCAAAGTCACTGGGGTGCGCTGCCGAGCATGGAATCCAGCAGTCTGCGAGAGAATTCTCATACTTACTGCGCGGAAGAAGCAGCGCTGAATAACGCAAAAAATTAGAATGCAGGACCGACAATAATCCTATGCATTACAACCTCTTTTTTTCTTGAAGGCTAGCCTGCAATTCAAATTGACCAAACGTTGGTGGTCGAGTCAAGTTATTTGAAATCGGCGCGGTAGCTCGTGTGTGCGAGAAGAGAGGGAAGGAGATGAGCGAGCCAGCCTTCGCCAGGCTTGACGCATTGGTCCGCGGCGCCGTTACGGGCGTCGAGAGCTTTCAGCGGCTTCGTATGAAGAACTCGACTGATGCGGATCGGCTAAAGCAGATGCTTGGTTTTTAGGAACGGGATGCTCGGCTCGAACACCTGATACCTTGGAGGCGTCGCCTAGCTCGCGGCGCTCGCGTGCAATGCCTGGTCGAAGGCGGCGCGGGCGGGGCGAGGCAAGGCATCGACGCGCGCTGACAGCCATTCGGCGACGTCCTGGCCGGGAGCGGGCGGGGCGACGCCTGCGCCTTGAGCGAAGTCGGGCAGGGCCTTGGGGTTTTGCGACAGCGCGGCGGCGACCCCGCCAGTGAAGAAGCCGGCGTCCTCGGCGCGGGGATGCCAGACGCCACCGTCCTTCTGTTCGGAGGCGGACAGGGCGGGGACATCGGCCGTCAGCGCCGCCCATTGCCGCCCCAGATGCGCCGCCTCGCCGTTCTCCAGCATGGCGGCGGCGTAGGCCTGTAACGCCCGACGACCGCCCAGACCGCTCTGAATCTGGTTTGCCACGCCCGCAGCGTCGGCGTCCACGGCGGCGGCCAGGGGGGGGAGGGACTCTGCATCGATCCGGGCTGCGGCCGCGATGAAGCTCTCGGTCGTGACGGCGACGGAAGGGGGCGTCTCGGGGGAGGAGTCGCAGGCGGTCAGCATGGTCAGGGTCGCCAGGATTGGAAGCCAACGGGGGGCAGGCAAGGCCGCGTCCTTTCCGTCCGGGCGCGGCCAGACTATGAGGATCAGTTCAGCGGGATCCGCGTCACGGACTCCCAGCCCTCGTTGTAGCTGACTTCGGCCGGGCCGTCATAGGGGCGGCGGCCGTCCGCGCCGGTCGGGGTGGTCAAGGCCACGATGCTCTCGAACAGGTCCGCCTGGCCGCTCTGATACTGGCTCAGGGCCGTGTCGAAGACCTGATCGCTCAGCCAGCCGGTCGCGTCGCTGACGCCCGGTCCGGGCAGCTTGCCGGTGGCGAAGCCGAAGATGGTCTTCAGCGTATCGACATTCTCGGCCGCGCCCTTGTTCACGCCCTCGAAGGCTTCATGCAGGGCGCCGGAGAAATAGCCCATGCGCTCGGCGGCCGGATAGAAGACGCCGCCGTCCTGCTGGGTCGGGGCGGTGAAGCGTTGCAGCATGTCGCCCTTCAGATCATTGCCGCGCGCCAGCTGGTCGACCAGCCCGCGGATGGTGTCGGCGCCGCCGTCCTGACCCAGGGTCTCCTGCAGGAAGGCGGTCATGCCCTTGCCGGCCTGATAGTCCTGCTCCAGCGCGTCGACCACGCCGTTGACGTCGGACTTCAGCAGGCCCTCCATGCTGGCGCGGATTTCGTCAGCGGCGTCGCCGGTCCCGAGCGAGGGAGTCAGCACGCCGTTGGCGCCCGAGACGCTGGCCATCTGGCGACCCGCCAGCTCGAACACCCGCGCCTTCAGCTCGGCGTCGGGGCTGGTGGCGGCGGCGTCGACGGCGGCGGCCAACGGCCCGGCGTCATAGCTGTAGGTCGGCACGCCGCCCTGCATGTTCGCGTACATGGTCTGCTGGGTTCCGGCCTCGAAGACGGCCGACAGCTGGGTGTCGCTCAAAGATGCATAGGCGGTGCTGAGCGCGGAGGCGTTGCCGCCCAGGCTGCCCAGCACATGGGCCACGGCCAGGCCCTCGGTGTCGCCCTGATCGGAGATCATCACGCCGCCCATGCCGTCGGCCTCGGTCGTCTGAGGCGCCAGGGCGGCGATGAAGTCGGTCTTCACGTCGGACGTCGCGTGGGTGGCGACGCCCTGCGCCAGCTCGATCTTCTGCTCGCGGTTGTCATAGGCGTTGTAGACGCGCTCCAGCTGGGTGGCGTCCAGCGAGCCGCCCAGCGTCGTGTGCAGGTCGCGGCGCTCGTCCACGTTCAGCCCGCCGCCCATGCCGAGGAAGCCGGAATTGTCGAGCTCGTCAGTCCACTTGTTCAGCTCGTCGTCGGACAGTTCGGAGACCACGGCGTTGCGCTCTTCCGCCGTCAGGCCGCTCAGCGTGGCGTTGATGTCTCGTAGGTCGCCCTGGGAGACGTCGTTGAAGAAGCCTTCGTCCAGGCGGTCGCGGATCGTGTCCAGCGCCTGATCGACCCGGCTGGTCGAGGGCGATCCAGCGACGGGGCCGTTGACGGGCGAGGCCAGGACGCGGGTGTCGACGGACGGCGAAAGAGGCGTGACGGTCATGACCGGCTCCTGCACGATACAGACGGATGTTGGAGCGAGCCTATGGTCGGGACGGCGGCGGCATAAGCTGGGGGCGTCCTTAGCTAGGGACATCCCCTATGTCGGGGCGCCAGCGAACAGCGCCGCTAGGGAAAGCCCCAGATTTCAGACACGCGAAGAGGGGCCAAAGTGGCCTGACGGATCACCGCGTCTTCTGGAGCCGACCCATGTCTCTCGCCGCTTCCTCCGCCACCAGCCTGTCCGCCGCCGTCGGGGCGCGCGACGCCGCGCCTGCCCACACCGTCCGGGCGGGCGAGACCCTGTCCGGGATAGCCGAACGCTATGGCGTCAGTGTCGGCGATCTGCTGGCGGCGAACCGGCAGATCACCAATCCGAACCTGATCCATCCCGGCCAGACCGTGACGCTGCCGGTCGGCGCGGGACAGGGGCAAGGCGCGGCGCAGGTCGAGACGGCGGCCGTTCATACGGTGCGCGGGGGCGACACCCTGTCGGGCATCGCCCAGCAATACGGGATGAGTTGGCGCGAGCTGGCGGCGGACAACGGCATCGCCAATCCGTCGCTGATTCAGGTCGGTCAGCAGATCCGTTTGAACGGCGCGGCGCCCGAGACGGCGACGCGGGTGTCCGAACCCGCCGCTGAAGCGACGCCCGCGACGGCGCAGGAAGGCGTCAATCCGGACCTGGGCGCCCTGTCGGCGCGCTATGAGACGGGCGGGCGTGGGCCCGGCACGGTGTCGTCCGGCTCGGGCGATCCCGGCGGGGTGTCCTACGGCTCCTATCAGTTGGCGGTGAACCGCAACCGGCCGCAAGAGTTCCTGGCCGCCGACGGCGCGCGCTGGGCCGATGAGTTCGGCGGGGCGGCGGCGGGCACGCGCGCCTTCTCCGACACCTGGCGCGCCATCGCCGCGCGCGAGCCGGAAGCCTTCCAGGCCGCCCAGCACGCCTTCATTGAGCGCACCCACTATGACGTGCAGTCCGCCCGGATCGAGAATGCGGGCCTGGACGTTTCCAGCCGCTCGCATGCGCTTCAGGACGTGGTGTGGTCGACCTCGGTCCATCACGGTCCGAACACGGCAGTCGTCACCCGCGCCATGGCGGCGGTCGAGCGCCAGGGGATCGACGCCTCTAGTCCTGACTATGATCGGGCGCTCATCAACGCCGTCTATGACGAGCGCGGCCGTCGCGACGGCAACGGCGAACTGGCCTACTTCTCCAGCTCGCGCGCTGATGTCCAGGCGGGCGTGGCCCAGCGGTTCGAGGACGAGCGCCGCGACGCCCTGAACATGCTGGACGGCCGCTGAACGCATGACTGAATCCAGCGCCACCTCCGGCGCGAACGGCGCCTCGGCGGTCTCCGCCGGGGCGTCGTTCGTCGAGGGCCGCGCATTGGCCGTCGGCGCCGCCGTCCAGGCGATGGCCGAACTGGCCGGCGCGGTCCTGCCCGATCCGGCGGACAGTCTGGATCGCGGCGTGGCCCTGTCTCAGGTCTGGGCCGAACAGGGCCAGCAGGGCGGGGCGGTGGTCGGCGGCGACATGCGCGTGCTGGCCGCCCAGACCGGCCAGGCGGTCGCGGCGCGGCTGAGCGCCGTCTCTCCGATCGAAACGGGCAGGATCGACCGCGCCCTGACCGATTTCGTGCGCGCGGTTCAGGATCACGCCCGCGCGACGCCGTACCTGACCGCGCCCTCCGTGGTCGAGCCGATGCTGCGCGCCCTGGCGGCGGGCCTGGCGCGTGAAGAAGGCCCCGCCGCCGCCCGCGACAGCGCCGTCGAACAGTTCGCCCGCATGGTGGACGCCGCGACCGACGCCCTGAACCGACGCTGAGCTCAAAGCTAGTCTGGCAAAGAAAAACCCCGCAGACCGAAGTCTGCGGGGTTCCGCGCTGAACCGCAGGTGAAGTTCAGCGCGTCGGCGTTGGGCCGAGGGCGATGCGCGGGCTGCCGGGCTCGCTGGTTTCAGAGGCGCCGCCCAGGGCTTCTGCCAATCCGCTCAACACGCCGGTCAGCAGCCAGGCGCCCAGGACGCCGCGCAGGGCGTCGCTGAAGGCCTGAAGCGCCTCGGGCAGGCCGGCGTTGCCGATCTTGGTCAGGTTGAAGTCTTCCTGGCTGACGGCGTCGCCGGTGATGCCGCTGGTCCAGCCCGATCCGGCGGCGTCGTCCTCGCGGATGGTCAGGCCGTCGCGATAGGCGGCGTCGATGGCGTAGCCGTTGTTGCTCATGCTGATGTTCAGGTCGCCCAGCCGGTTCTGGCTGACGCCGTCGATGATCATGGCCTGGTCGCCGCGCGTGATGACCAGCTGGCTGGTGACGGTGGCGTTGGGATTGTTGCCGAAGGGCTCGGTGTTGACGGTGATCTTGGTCCCGTTCTCGAGCTCCAGGGTCATGGTGTCCCAGAAGTCGCCGACGTGCCGGCCGTTGTAGTTGAAGTGCGGATCGCCCCAGATCTGGGTGACGTTGCCGTCAGCGTCACGCACCACGAACTCGGAGTTGGCCTCGTTGATCTCCAGCGTATAGCCGTCGCCCAGGTCAACCGTGGCCTTGCCGTCCTGGGGCATGGAAGCCGAAAAGGCGGGGGCGGAGGGCTGGAAGGCGCCGTTGAGCATCACGCCCAACTGGAAGCCCATCTGGGCGAAGTTGGCCGCCGTGGCCATGCGGTCGGCGACCGCCCCGAGCACAAGCGTCCCGACGGCGTTGGAGAAGGCGGTGTTGATGCTGGTCATCGTGCAGCCCCGAGGTTGATCTTGCTGACGGGCATCGGACCACGCGCGGGCGGGGCTTCACAGTCGGGACGGTCCCCATCAGGGACGACCCTAGCTTCCTAGCTTGAGCGTCGTCCCATCGCCTTCAGCACCTCCAGCACCGTGTCGTGGCGGCCCATGATCTCGTTCAGCAGGGTCTGCACCAGGCCGGTCATCATGATCAGGATGATCAGGGTCGCCAGCCACGCCTTGATCGACAGCGACAGGGAGAAGACGTTCAGCTGCGGCGCATAGCGGTTGACCAGGCCCAGGGCGCCGTCGGTGACGAACAGCACCACTAGAACCGGCGAGGCGAACAGCACGGCCAGCGTCATCAGCCGCGTGAACTCGCCCTCGAACAGGCTGAGGCTGCTCATGGTCAGCACCGGCGTCAGGCTGCCGATGGGCCAGATGACGAAGCTGTCCAGGATGGTGCCGACCAGCAGCAGCAGGCCGCCCGAGAACATGAAGACGAAGTTGGCCAGCCGCCCCAGGAACTCGCCGTTCAGCGAGGTCTGATGCCCGCTGAGCGGGTCCACCACCTGGGCCATGGTGGCGCCGACCTTGGTGTCGATGATCTGGCCGGCGGCCTCGAACGCCCACAGCATGGTGGCGAAGAAGAAGCCGATGACCACTCCGACCAGGGCCTCCTTGCCGAACAGCAGGATCCACTGGACCGTCGGCAGGGTCATCTGGGCCATCTGCGGCTGCATGGTCAGCACCGCCAGGCCGAACACCAGGAAGATGGAGTTGCGGACCATCGCCGGCACCGTCTGCGGCGACAGCAGCGGCATCAGCAGGAAGGTCGTCGCCACCCGCGTGGTCGACACCGCCACCAGGATGGCGTTGTCGAACAGACTGTCCAGACCCTCGAACACCTAGCGGCGCACCAGGGCCGGAAACTCGGTGAAGATGCGATCGCTGAACTGATACAGCGAGCCGCCGATCAGCGCCGCCGTGGCGAACAGGGTCAGCACGATGGCGAAGAATTTGGCCGTATACTGCAGGGTCTGTTCCTGAAGCTGCGTCGCCGACTGGATCACCGCCACGATCAGGCCGACGATGGAGGCGGCGATGATCGGCGGGGCCGACAGGAACAGGACGAGCCAGAGCGCCTGATTGACGAGCTCGATGGCCTGGGCGTTCATCATGGGGCGCTCTCCTAGACGTAACTGAGCACAAGGCCGTGGGACAGCTTCACCCACCCGTCGATCAGCACGAACAGCAACAGTTTGAACGGCAGGGAGACGGTGGTCGGCGACAGCATCATCATCCCCATCGCCAGCAATATGTTGGACACCACCAGGTCTATGATCAGGAAGGGCAGGAAGATCAGGAAGCCGATCTGAAACGCCGTCGCCAGCTCCGACACGGTGAAGGCGGGCACGACGACCAGGAAGTCGCGCGCGGTGATTTCGGCGCGCTTTTCAGGCGTCGAGATGCGCTGGGCGGTGCGCAGGAAGAAGGCGCGCTCGCGTTCGGACGAGTGCTTGATCAGGAAGTCGCGCAAGGGCTCCTTGGCGCTGTCGGCATAGGCGAACAACTGCTGGGTGTCGCTGAGGGCGGCGGTGGGCGGCATGTGGTTGGTGGCCTCGGCCATGCGCTGGCCGACCGGGAACATGACGTAGAGCGTCAGGATCAGCGCCATGCCGTTCAGCACGATGTTCGGCGGCACCTGCTGCAGGCCCAGGGCGTTGCGCAGCAGGGACAGCACCACCACGATCTTGGTGAAGGACGTCACCATCACCGCCACGAAGGGCGCGAGCGCCAGCAGGATGACGGTGACGAGCGCCGAACCCGGCGAGAACTGGGACAGGTCCATGTCAGACGGCCTCCTTCGGATCGGCGACGGCGTCGATCAGCACGGCGTAGGCCTCGCCCAGGGACACCAGGCGGCCGCGCGCGAAGGCCTGGCCGGCGCTGCGCAGGGTGACGCGCATTTCGGCGTCCAGTCCGGTCAGAGGCAGGACGGCGCCGGGGCGCAGTTCGGTCAGCGTCTTCAGCGGCGCAGCGGTCTCGCCCAGATCGACCGTCACGGCGATCGGCGTATCGGCCCCCGGCGTCAGTCCGTGCGCGTCTTCGGCAGGCGGGGCGGCGGCCTCGGTCATGCGGCTTTCCTTGCGTTGATGGGTGAAGTTTCGGGAGGCGGGGGTGAACAGACCGACGGCCGTCCCGCCAGGAACCGACAGACGCGCGGACCAGGCTCTCTCCAGAGCGGGGATCAGCAACAGGTCGCCCGTGCGCAGGCTCGACAGATCGTCGGGCGATAGACGCGGCCCCTCGATGAGCAGACGGACCGGCAGGGGCAGGTTAAGCCCCGGCGGCTGATCGCCGACACGGCGCAGGCGCAGGGCCAACGCGGGCGACAGGGACAGGCGCGCCTCATGCAACGTACGCTCGCCGTCGCTGAGGCGGACCTCGACGTGCGCCGCATCGATCGTGTCGGAACGCACGCCGACAGGCGTCAGCGCCTCGGCGCCGGAGTCTTCCAACGTCGCCAGCAGCGGCTCCAGCGTCGAGACGGCGGCCAGCAGGGCGACGTGGTCGCCATTCTCGAAGGCCGCGCCGTCGATCGTCAGGGGCGCGACGCGGACGGGGCCGTGCGGCGTGGCGAAGGCGACCTGCTCTCCGACGAAGGTCTCGTCGTGATCGGGGATCAGAATGCTGACGCGCAGTCCGTTCAGCATCAGGCCGTCCAGAGCGGCGACGACGGCGGCGCGGGCGCGCACGGTCGGCTCGTCCAGCCGGGGCGGGCGCGCGGCCGCGAGCGAGGAGGGCAGGGAGTCCAGGGCCACGCTCACGCCTCCTCGACCTGGCCGGACACCGCCATGCGGACCAGATGGGTCAGGGTCGGCGCCTCCATCTTGGTCATGATGCGGGCGCGGTGCAGCTCGACCGTCTTGGGGCTGATGCCCAGGTCATAGGCGATGACCTTGTTGTAGGAACCAGCCACGACCAGATCCATGACTTCGCGCTCGCGCGCGGTCAGGCGCGACAACCTTTCCTGATAGGCGAGGGACAGCGGAGAAGCGCTTGTTTCGTCTTCTGTTTCCGGTTGCGTAGTGCGGAAGGCCAGGGCGATGGCCTCTTCCAGCGCCTTCTCCTGAAAGGGCTTCTCGAGGAAGGTGACGGCGCCGCGCCGCATGGCCTCGACCGCCAGGGGCACGTCGCCGTGCCCGGTCATGAAGATCACCGGCTGATCTAGCCCGCGCTCGCGCGCCGCCTCCATCAGCTCCAGCCCCGACATGCCCGGCATCCGCACGTCCAGCAGGAAGCAGGCGGGTTCTGCCGGGCGCTCAGTCATGGCCTCTAAGAAGGCGGCGGGCTCTTCCCAGCACTCGACCTCATAGCCCAGGCTTTCCAGCCACCAGGCGGCGGACTGGCGGAACTCGGCGTGGTCGTCGACCAGGCAGATGCGGCCGGACGGCCCGTCAGCCGGTGTTGCGACGGCGCTCATGGGCGGGCCTCCTCGGTCGGGGTTTCGGCCGCGGCCAGCGGCAGGGCGATGTGAAAGACGCTGCCGCCCGTCTCGCCGGGCGTGAACCACAGGCGGCCGCGGTGCAGTTCGATGATCGAGCGGCAAATGCCCAGGCCGACGCCCATGCCGCCGCTGCGGGTGCTGAAGAAGGGCGAGAAGACGCGGGCGCTCGCCTCTTCCGGCACGCCCGGCCCGGTGTCGGTCAGGGTCAGCTCGATCTGGCGCGCATCCAGGCTGTGGCGCGCCTCTATGGTCAGTTCGCGCTGGGGCAGGTCGACGCCGCGCATGGCGTCTAGGGCGTTGCGCGCCAGATTGACCAGCACCTGTTGGATCATGACCGGATCGCCCAGGACGGCGGGCAGGTCCGGCGGCGTGGCGGCGCGCGCCGTCACCCGGTCGCGGGTGATCTCCCAGTCCAGCAGGTCCAGGGTGTTGCGGGCCAGCCGTGCCAGGTCCAGCCGCTGCACCTGGGGCTGGCGCTGATCGACGAAGGTGCGGACGCGCTGGATCACGCCCGAGGCGTAGAGGGCCTGTTCGGTCGCGCGGTCCAGGGCTTCGGCGCCGGTCTCGAGCGTCAGGGCGCCGCGTTGCAGCCGCGCCTTCAGCCCGCGCAGGATGTTGGCGATGGAGCCGATCGGCTGGTTCAGCTCATGGGCGATCATGGTGGCCATCTCGCCGACCGACAGCACGCGCGAGGTGGTCAGCAGCTCCTCGCGGTCGGCCAGGTGGCGCTGCTGGGCCTCCTGACGCTCGGCGGCGTCGGACAGCTCCAGAAAGACCAGGCCGTCGGACAGGGCCAGGCGCGCGTCATGCACCCGGCGGCCGCCCGGCTGGACGATCAGGGCGTCCGAGGCGCCCTCGCGCCGCGCCGCCGCGATCGCCTCGGACAGGCCGGGCAGGCGGCATTCGACGGCCGACAGGGCCTCGCCCTCGCGCCATTCGGGGAAGGCGGCGACGAAGGCGGGGGAACGCCACGTCAGGCCGCGCGCGTCGAAGGCGGCGGCGCAGATGTTCAGCGCCGACAGGGCGGCGTCGGTCCATTGCGGCGCGTCGAGCGGGCGAAGGGCGGCGGTCATCGGCGCGCCTCCGGGGCGCGGGCGGTTAGGGAAGTCCCGCATGGCGAGGGCGCGTCGATGCGCCTAGATTGGCGGCCTAGCGTGGACACTTCCACGTCGAGGAGGCCGCCATGACCACGATCCGCACCGACAACGCGCCCCTGTCCGGCGTCTGGTCGCGCGATCTGTCGGCCTCGACGCCGCTGGGCGCCGAGGCGCTGGCTCACGGTCGCGGCGGCCAGGCCTTCGGCGATTTCACCGCCTTCGCCGGCGACGACGTGCGCGTGCGGGTGTCGGATCGGCTGGACATGGACGCGGCCGCCCGCGCCATCGCTGATCATCTGACTGAAACCCGCGACAACGGCTTCGGCTGAGGCTATGCCTCGTTCATCGTGACCGATCTCGTTCTCAAGGCTGAACCCGACTGGGCCGCCGCGGCCCAGGCTCTGATCGATGGGCTGAATGGCCAGTCGACGCCCGATGCGCGCGTCACAGTGTTGCAGCGCGTCTGCGACGGACTGGGCGAGGCGCTCTATCCCGGCTTCGTCAAGCTGCTGGCCGCCGTGGCGCGCTTCGGCGACCGGGAGGCGCGGAGGCTGGCCGCCGACGCCCTGGCCCGCGCCCTCACGACCGATCGCTTGCCCGCCACGCGCCTGCCGGCCTGGGGCGCTGCGGCCTTTTCGAGCCTGTCCGGCCCCGGCGGGGGGCTGATGACCAACGCCCGCAGCGTGGGGCCGTTGGAGTTCCTGTGCGTCTGGCTGACCCGCGACGTCGTGGGTCAGCCGCTGGAGGACGAGGCGTTCGAGCGCGCGGCCGCCCTGGTCATGACCCTGATCCAGACCTCGCCCGAGGCGGCGCGCCTCTATGCCGGAAAGCTGGCGGCGGACGCCGACAGCCCGACCGAGGGGCTGCACAATCGCCAGAGCCGCCGCCTGGTGCGGCTGACCGCCGAGGGGCTGGCGGCGGGTCGTGCTCCCGCCGAGACGGCGCGCGCCGTGCTGGACGCCGCCCGCGCCGATCGCGACCAGGGCCGCTGGGATTTCACGCCGCGCTGAGATCATGGCTCACCGCACCCCGTCCGGCGGGCGATGCTCGCTGTCGGCATCGGCGGGGGCGACGCGCACCTCGGACACGGCCACGCCGCGCGCCTCCAGCCGACGGCGCATCAGCTCCAGCGCGCGCTCCAGCTCGGGCGTCGGCCGCTGGTGGGCGGCCAGTTGCAGCGTCAGGCCGCCGTCGGCCAGCCGCATCACCCCGAACCCGGCCAGGGCGAGGGTCCGGTCGGTGAACTGCACCTGCATGCCCTTGGCGGCGTCGGCCTGGGCCGCCAGCCAGGCCTTCTCCATCATCGACGCCATGGCCTCGACGTCGCCGGTGAAGCCCGCCGCTGCGGCGGGGCCGCCCTGGACGGCGTTCAGGCCGGTCGTCCCCGCGATGTTCAACTGGCCCTCGGCCTTGTTCGCCTTGTCGTCGGCCTTGGCCTCTTCGCGCCGCGCGTCGTCCGGGCGGTCGCGGACGGGTTCGGCGTCTTCGTCGCGGCGGGCGAAGCGGGGCTGGCGCTCGCCGGCTTCGAGCGCATGGCGGCGCGCAGCGGCTTGGTCCAGGGCGGCCTCGAAGGCGCCGCCGCTCCAGGCCGAGGGGGCGGAGCTGACGGACCGTGCTGAGGGCGCGGGCCGGGCGGGGGCGGAGTTGTTCACGGCGTCGGCCATCAGGCGCGGCCTCCCATAAGCAGTTGCAGGCGCGGACGGCCCCGTTCCTCGAAATCGAGCTGGTCCTGGTCCTCGCGACGCCCGGCGCGCTGGGCCACGGCGCGGCGCAGTTGGCCGTCGACGGCGTCGTGGCGGGCCGTGGCGCGCATCAGGGCGCGCAGAGCCTGGTCCCGTTCAGCCTGGGCGGCCTCGACCGCCCGGTGGTCCTCGGCGCGGGCCTCTGTCTCGGCTTCGCGACGATCGACGATCAGGCCGCGTCGCGACAGGGCGCCTTCGATCAAGCGCGCGTCGCCGCCCGCGCCCGAGGCGAACCATTCGTCCAGGGTCTCGATGTGGCGGCCGAGGGCGGCGATGGATTCCTCGCGCGCCTGCAACGCCGCCTGCGCTCGCGCCAGGGCGTCCTGGGCGACGGCGACCAGACGGCGCGCGGCCTCGACCCTCTGCGCCCGCAGACGGGCCAGGCGTCGTAGCAGGGTGATGCGGTCGCGCCCGCTCATGACGCGGCCTCAGCCAGTTGGGCCAGGGCCGCTTCGGCCGCGACGCCTTCATGCGCGCCCTGCTGCAACAGGGCGCGAAGGGCGGGCATCCGCTGCACGGCCTCGTCGGCCAGGGGATCGCCGCCGGGCTTGTACTCGCCGATCTGCAGCAGGAACTCGATCTCGGCGTATTTGGCCAGCCAGGCGCGCACCTTGCCCGCCGCCGCCTGATGCTCGGGCGAGGTCACGCGCGGGAAGACGCGGCTCAGGCTCGTCAGCGGGTCGATGGCCGGATAGTGGTTCGCTTGCGCCAGCTTGCGCGACAGATAGACGTGGCCGTCCAGGATGGAGCGGACCTCCTCGCCGATGGGGTCGCCGCCTTCCTCGTCCTCGATCAGTACGGTGTAGAAGGCGGTGATGGAGCCGCCCTCGATCGCGCCCGCCCGCTCGAACAGCCGGGGCAGTTCGGCGAAGACCGACGGCGGAAAGCCGCGCCGCACGGCCGGTTCGCCGACCGACAGGCCGATCTCGCGCAGCGCGCGGGCGAAGCGGGTGACGGAGTCCATCTGCAGCATGACGCGCAGGCCCTGGGCGCGGAAGCCCTCGGCGATGGCGGTGGCGGCGTGGGCGGCGCGGACGCGTTCCATCGCCGGGCGGTCGGAAGTGGCGACCACGACGACCGAGCGGGCCAGGCCTTCCGGCCCCAGGCTGTCGTCCAGAAACTCGCGCACCTCGCGCCCGCGCTCGCCGATCAGGGCGATGACGTTGACGTCGGCGGCGCAGTGGCGGGCGAACATCCCCATCAGGGTCGACTTGCCGCCGCCCGCCATGGCGAAGACGCCGACCCTCTGGCCCACGCCGACGCTCAGCAGGGTATCGACCGCGCGCACGCCGGTCGGGAACAGGGCGCTGATCGGCGGCCGGGCCAGCGGATTGGGCGCGTCGGCATAGACGTCGCGCAGGGCGACCGGCCCCGCGATGGGGCCCAGGCCGTCCAGCGGGCGGCCGAAGGCGTCGATGACCCGGCCCAGCAGGCCGGGGCCGCTGGGGACTTCCGTCCGATCGTCGGCGGCGATGACCTCGGCTTCGGGGCCGAGGCCGTTCAGGCTGGTCAAGGGCGTCAGTATGGCCGCGCCGTCGCTCAGGCCCACGACCTCGGCCTTGACCACGGGGCCGCCGGCGGGGTCGCGGATCTCGACCTGCTGGCCGATGCGGGCGTTCAGTCCCGTGGCGCGCACGGTGGTGCCGAAGGCCTGAACGACCCGCCCGCGCCGGTCCAGGGTGCGGGCGCGGCGCAGGGCGTCGTGCAGGCGCAGTTCGACGGCGTCGTGGCTCATGCGGCGCGCCCTCGCTCAAAGACGCGCTCAAGGGCGGCGAGCTGGACTTCAAGTCCGGCGTGGCTGCGTCCGGCGGCGGTCTCGATGACGCAGTCGCCGGGGGCCAGGGCGTCGTCAGGCCGCACCTCGATCGCCGCGCCGATGGGCCACAGCCGGGTCGAGACGGCGCCGACGCCGTCAGGCGCGACGTGAACCACGACCGGCGCCTCGGGCAGGACGTCCTTCACCGCCCGCTCGGCCAGGGCCGCCAGCACGGCCTCGGGCGCCAGTTCGGCGGCGATGCGGCGCACCACGTCCAGCGCCAGGCGTCCGGCGGTCTCGCGCAGGCGCTCGCGTTCGGCCTCCATCTCGCGGTGCAGGCGGGCGGCGCGTTCGGCGACGTCGCGCGCGGCGGCGGTCAGCCCGGCCTCATAACCGGCGGCGTAGCCGTCGGCGCGGCCCGCCTTGCCCTCGGCGGCGCGATGGACATCGACCTCGGCCAGCCGCGCCTGGGCCTGGGCCAGAAGATCAAGGGCCGTCTCGATGACGGCGCGGTCCTCGCGGCGAATGACGGGACGGTCGGTCAGCAGGGCCGCGTCGGGCGCGGCGGCGATCAGGTGAAAGCTCATGCGGCGGCGATCCCGCAGATTGTCAGGGCCAGGCGGCGCGCGGCCTGAGCCTGGTCGGCGTCGAGGCGCAACAGGGGCGGGGCCAGGCCGTCGGCCAGCCGCCGGGCCGTCTCGCCTGCCAGACCGGCCAGAAGGGCGGCGGCGCCCAGACCTTCCAGCGCCTCGGCGTCCAGCGCGCCGACCGGCGGCGTCTCGGGCCGCTGGGCGGGCGGCAGGGCCAGGACGGCGTCCAGCGCGCTCTCGCCGATGCTGCGTCCGACGACGCCGAGCATCCGTCCGTCGATGCTGGTCGCCAGCCGCTCGGCCAGCAGCACGGCGCCGCAGGTCGCGGCCAGGCGGCGACGCTCGTTCAGCGGCAGGGCGGACCAGGCGGGCGCCTTCAGGATGGCGGCGTAGTCCATCGGCGCGCGCGGCGGCGTCAGTCGGCGGGCCAGGATGCGGGCGCGCGGCGAGCGCGCGGCGGCATCCGCGCCGTCGAGGGCGCGGGCCCGGCGCCACAGGGCGACGCGTTCGGTCCTGGCGGCGTCCGGCGTCAAGCCTCGCCTCGCTTGGCGTCTGCCTTGGCGCGCGGCTTGGGCCGCCGATAGAGGCCGTAGATGCCCAGTCCCGCCGCGCCCAGGATCAGCACGCCCAGCGGCAGGCTGAGCTGGGTGACGGCCGGCGCCTGCGGCTGGGTCAGGACTTCAGACGCCGGGAAGGCGACGACCGTGACCTTGTCGTAGGGCAGGCCCTCGATCGAGTTGACCACCAGGGCCTTGATCGAACCGGTCTGGGCCGAGATGTCGTAGTCGGGCCGGTGCTTGATGAAGACCGAGGCGGAGGAGGGCGGCTTCTCCTGCGCCAGGGGATCGCTTTCCGGCACGGCGATGTGGACGCGCGCCTGCACCACGCCGTCGATGGAGGAGATGGTCTGGCCCAGCTCCTGCTGCAGCGCGTACATCATGCGCATACGCTGCTCCATCGGCGAGGAGACGAAGCCCTCCTTCTGGAAGACCTCGCCCATGCTGGCGAAGTTCTGGCGCGGATAGCCCCGGTCGTGCAGCAGGGCGACCGCGCGGGAGAAGTCGCCGCGATCGGCCTTCAGCACCCAGTTGTCGCCGTCGCGGGTCTTGGAGGCGTCCAGCCCCTGAGCCTTGAGCACGGCGACCATCTCATTGGCGTCGCGTTCCGTCAGGCCGCCGTAAAGCTCCTGCTGGCCGCAGGCGGCGAGCAGGAGGGCCGCGCCCGCGAGGGCGGCGAGCGATCGGATTCGCATGACCGCCTCCCTCAGGACTGTTGCCGGAACAGCTGCTGCAGGCCGTCCGAGGTGCGGTTGGCCATGTTGGAGGTGAGCTGGCAGTTGAACATGAACTCGTGCGCGCGGACGGTCATCATGACCATCTCGCCCGGCGTCATGCCGCCGGCCTTGCCTTCGGCGGCCTGGGCCAGGGCGGCGAGGTCCGAGGCCTGGCCGTTCACCTGCTCCAGGGCGCCCATCATGGTCTTCATGACGCCGTTGGGCTCGGTCGGGGCGGCCGGAGCCGACAGGGGCGTGACGTGCAGCAGGTTCTGGAACTGCACCGCCTGACTGAGGGTGGCGTTGTAGGCGACGTCGATCTGCTGCGTCTGGGGTTGCAGCATCTCGGGCGGCATGGCCGCTGCGGCGGCCGAGGCTTCGAAGGACATGGGCCCCTCCTGTTGGAATGAAGGGCTCAGTTCTTGCGAGCCATGGTCTCCAGCGCCTTGCCGACGGAGTCGGTCGAGGTGGAGGAGGAGTTGGCCATGAAGTTCATGCGCATCGACTCGGCGGTCAGCATGGCCATGGTCGAGGGCTTGTCCTCGCCGCCCGGTCCGATCTGCTCGGACAGTTCGACGATGCGGCCGGCCTGGGCGTCCAGGGTTTGACCCCACGAATGGGCCATGGCCTCGAACCAGGAGCCGGGGCGGGCCTTGTCGCGCTCGCTGTTCAGGCCGGGCGAGACGGCCAGCATGCCGAGGCCGTTCAGACTTTGGGATGACATGGGTATTCTCCTTTTGGGCTGGGGTCAGAAGTTGAGTTCGGAACGGGAGCCGTTGCGCTCGACCAGGACGCGGGTGTCCTCGATGGAGACGATGCGGTGGCCGGTCGGCAGGACGGCGCCGGGGAAGTAGCGGGCGCCGTCGGCGGTGGTGACGTGGCCGCGCTCGCCGCCGATCACCGACACCACCCGCTTGCCGCCGCCTTGCTGAATGTCTTCGAAGCGGCCGCCCTCGTCGGCGCCGGGCAGCATGCTGACGTCGATGCGGCGCAGGCCCTTGACCTCGCCCATGGCCAGACGCTCCAGGCGGGCGGCTTCGTCCGGGTCGCTGCCGGTGACGTCCAGCCGCACCATGCCCGCGCCGACCGAGCGCGCGGCCGCCTTGACGCCATTGGCGAGGTAGAGCTCCTCGACCTGACGGGCGATGCCGTCGTGGGTCTGAAGCTCAAGGCGGGGGCGCCATTCGCGGGCGGCCAGGATGCGTTGCAGACGCACGCGCTCGGCGTCCGAGGCCAGCATTCCCTCAATGCGCAGATCGCCCGCCTCGGTTTTGGTGACGACCAGCTTGTCAAAGCCTTCCTCCGACAGGACGGCCTGAACCTTGGCGGGCTTGGGCTGCGACTTGGGCCAGGCTGGGACGCCCGTGCTGATGGCGAACAGAGCCGAGACGGTGATGACGGCGATCAGCAGAACCGGAACGAACTTGGCAGAGCGCGACACCAGGGCGTTGGTGTTGTTCAGCAGATATTGCCAGTTGCGGCCGTCGCCGGCCGGGGCGTCGTCCTCTTCGCCGTCGTCGTCCGGCAAGGGGCGGGCGGCTGCCAGGATGCGTTCGGCCTCGCTCCAGCGCGGGCTTTCGGCCTCGCCGATGGCGACGGCGTTGTCGCCGATCAGCAGCGGCAGATAGAGGGGCAGGATGGCCTGGGCCGGGGCGGTCAGCTCGTGCCCCAGCAAGGTCACGGCGCCGGACGTCAGCTCCAGGTCGGCGGCGT
Source organism: Brevundimonas phoenicis (assembly GCF_047237745.1). Classification (NCBI taxonomy): domain Bacteria; kingdom Pseudomonadati; phylum Pseudomonadota; class Alphaproteobacteria; order Caulobacterales; family Caulobacteraceae; genus Brevundimonas; species Brevundimonas phoenicis. The sequence continues at coordinate 2,640,414 of NZ_JBDFLN010000001.1, read as the reverse complement.
CCGCTCGCGCCTTCAGCGTCAGCCGCACCCCCTCGGCGCTGGCGTCGCGCAGGACGATGTCGGCGTCGAGGTCATGGCCCACGGCGATGACGCGGCCCCGCTCCAACGGCGCCGAGGCGCCGCGCACACGCCCGGCCAGGACGCGAAGGACCAGGCTTTCGATCTCGGGTGCGGCGACGGCGTCGGCGGGCATGGTGGATCAGTCCTTGGCCGGTTCATAGGGGGTGAAGCCGGGCGGCGGCGCTTCGCGCACCGCGACGACCGGCGTGGCGGCTGGGGCGGGCAGGGGGGCGTTCGGCGCCGACCCCTGATTGAAGCCCATGCGCGATCCGCCCTTGGGCAGGGCCGGGGCGGCGGGCAGGGGCTGGGTCTCGGGCGAGCCGGGAATGGCGCCGAAGTCCAGGCGCGGCGCGGGCGCTTCCTCGCCGATGGAGGCCAGGCGCGGCGTGATCAGGAACAGACGCTCGATCCGGCCCGTCGAACGCTCCGAACGGCGGAACAGCAGGCCCACCGCCGGGATGTCGCCCAGCACCGGCACCTTGGTCACGGCGTTGACGTCCTGCTGCACCACCATGCCGCCCAGCAGCAGGCTCTGGCCTTCCAGGATCATGGCCTGGGTGTTCAGGGCCGCGCGCTGCACGACCGGGATGTCGTCGACGTCGGCGTCGGTCAGGGAGCCGTCCTCGATCTGGATCTGCATCCGGATGCGGGTCTGGTTCTGGTCGCGCAGGACGTGCGGCGTGACCTTCAGCGTGGTCCCGGCGGTGACGTTGTAGAGGTCGACGTCCCGCTCGCCTTCCAGGCCGACGTAGAAGCTGCGGGTGTTCTCGAACAGGGCCTGGACGTTCGACAGGGTGACGATCTGCGGCCGCGAGACGATGCGGGCGACGCCTTCATCCTCCATCGCCGTGATGCGCGAGACGAAGTAGTCGCCGTTGCCGATGATGGTCGAGATGGCCAGGCCGTTGTTGCGCGGGGTGATGTCCTGCCCCCGGCGCAGGCGGTCGTCGTTGCGCGTGCCGTCGCCGAACAGGATGCCGCCGCGACCGTCGTCGAAACGCCAGCTGATGCCCAGCTGACGCGCGCGGGTCGTGTCGATGTCGATGATGGTGGCTTGAATTTCGAGAAGCTGCGGCTCCTTGTCCAGGGCGGCGATCAGCGCCTCATAGGCCCCCATGCGCTCGGCCGTATCGCGCACGATGACGGCGTTCAGGCGCGTGTCGGCCTGGATGCGCGCGTGCTGGACCGGCGCGCCGCCCGCCATCTGTTCGTCTGCCAGCGCCAGACCCAGCGTGTCCGGCGTCGGGGTGAAGCCGCCGTCGACATAGCTGGCGTCCATCAGGCCGTTCTGCGCCGCGCCTTGCGAGGCCAGACCCTGACCGCGCAGGCCCCCGACGCGCGGCGAGCGGCGGGTCTCGATGCGCCGGGCGACGGCGCCGTTCGGGTCGTTGCTGACCATGGCGCGCAGGATGGAGGCGACGCCCGGAATGGTGACTTCGCTCTGGGCCGTCTCGAAGGTCACGTCATCGGCCCAGGCGTAGCGCAGGGTGAAGACGCGGTACTCATAGGTCGGCTGGGCGGCTTCGGCCCGAGCGCCGGGCCCGGCGCGGGCGATCTCGTCGATCTGCTGGATGAAGCGGCGGGTGCCGTTGGCGACCAGCATCTGCCCGGCGGGCTGCAGGGTGTTGCGGCTGTCCAGCAGGCCCATTTCCTGCGCCGTGGCGCGCACGCGACGCAGCATCTGCGGCGAGGCGGGGATCGACTGGCTGGTCAGTTCGGAGGTCTGATAGATGTAGACCGCCCCGCCGTCGTAATAGGCCACCAGGTCGAAGGCGTCCGCCACCTGGCTGAAGATGGTAGAAGCCGGGCCGCTGAAGGCGCCGTTCACCGTGCCGCGCAGGTTGGGGCTGATGATCACCGGCACGCCCAACTGGCCGAAGAAGCTCTGCAGGAACTGACCCACCGGCTGCTCGCGCGGGGCGATCTGCAGCGTCTGGTTGCCGATGGGCGGGTCGCCCGCCGCAGCGGGCGCGGACAGGCCGAGCAGCGTGGCCAGGGAGGCCATGGCCAGGAGGGCGGTCTTGAAGCTCTTGCGGGCGGTCGGCGTCTTGATCGTCATGCAGGGTCCGTCGTTTCAGGCCGCAGCGGCCGTGGAGGCGGGGGGAGCGGAGGAGGCGGGAACAGCCGCCGGCGTGGCCGCGTCGAGGTCGGGCAGGGCGACCCGGCCGACGATCTCGAGCTTCAGGCTGGGCAGCAGCTCGTGGAACGACAGGGCGGGCGTATCGAACAGCTCCGGCTCGACCAGCTTGCGGATGTGACGGCGCAGGTCGATGGCGGCCAGCACGGCGTCGGCGCCGGTGTCGCGCACCGTCTTCTGCACGGCCTCGATGATCTGACGGGCCATGTCCGGCTCCAGCGCCAGCTGCTGCCCGGCGCCGCCGACGCGGATGGATTCGCGCAGATGCTTCTCCAGCGCGGGCTCCAGCACGGCGGCCTTCAGCACGCCGTCGGGGGCGTAGCGGTGGCTGATCTGGCGACGCAGGGCCACGCGGGCGAACTCGGTCAGGGCCAGCGGATCCTTCTCGCGCTGACCGGCGTCGGCCAGGGATTCCAGGATGTCCCGCAGGTTGCGCAGCGGCACCTCTTCCTCGGCCAGGCGACGCATGATCTCGGCGATGCGGGCCAGGGGCAGGGCGCGCGCGACCTCCTTGACCACCTCGGGATAGCTCTCGCCCGCGCGGTTCAGCAGGATCGAGGCCTCCTGAATGCCGATGAACATCCCCGCGTTGCGCCGCAACAGGCCGCGCACGCCGGCCAGGGTCGCCTCCAGCGCGTCCTCGGCCGGGCCGGGATCGCCCGCGCCCAGGGGCGCCTCGAACGCCATCAGCCGCCAGCGGTCCGTCGCCTCGGCCGGGCCGTAGCGCACCGTCACGCGCGGCAGGGCCACGCCCAGCGAGGCCTCGAACTCGTCCAGCAGGGTCTCCAGGGCGGCGGTCAGACGTTCGGGATCGGTCGCGCGCAGGGCGCGGCCGTCGATCTCGAGCAGCAGAGGCGTCATGGCGGCGCCTTCGGTCGGCCGTGTCTGGGTCGAGGCGATCGGCCCTTCGGTCTCTGCGGACGAGCGGCCGGTCAGAGCCCTGACCTTGCGCCCGGCCGACTTGCGCCAGCGCGGCTCGATCATGATGGAGGCGGTCATGGCCGCCGCGCCCAGCACCAGGAAGACCACGGTCGGAAAGCCTGGCACAAGGGCCAGAAGCCAGCACATCCCGCCGGCGACCAGGAAGACCTTGGGCTGGGCTGACAGTTGGCGATGCATCGAGGCGCCCAGGTGGGCGTCGGTCTCGGAATCGCCGCCGCGCGTCACCAGCAGGCCCGCCGACATGGCCGCCAGCAGGGCCGGGATCTGCATCACCATGCCGTCGCCGATGGTCAGGATGGAGTATTTCTGGACCGCCGCGCCGAAATCCATGCCGTTCTGCAGCATGCCCACGGCCAGGCCGCCCAGCAGGTTGATCACCACGATGATGATCCCGGCGATGGCGTCGCCCTTCACGAACTTCATCGCGCCGTCGAGATTGCCGTTCAGCTTGCTCTCCATTTCGAGCAGGCGGCGGCGGCGCTTGGCCTCATCCTTGTCGATCAGACCCGAGCGCAGATCGGAATCGATCGACAGTTGCTTGCCCGGCATGGCGTCCAGGCTGAAGCGGGCGGCGACCTCGGCCACCCGTTCGGCGCCCTTGGCGATGACGATGAACTGCACGACGGTGATGATCAGGAAGACCACCAGGCCGACGACCAGATTGCCGCCCGCCACCATGTTGCCGAAGGTGTTGATGATCGCCCCGGCGTGGCCTTCCAGCAGGATCATCCGCGTCGTCGCGATCGACAGCGCCAGCCGGAACAGGGTCGTGATCAGCAGCAGGCTGGGGAAGACCGAGATGTCGACGATCGAGGCGATGTAGATCGACACCAGCAGCATCACCACGCCCGCGCTGATGTTGATCGCCACCAGGGCGTCGATCGCCAGCGACGGCAGGGGCATGATCATCATGGCGATGATCGCCGCCACCCCCGCCACCAGGAACAGGTCCGAATAGCGGCCGACGCCTCCGCCGTTGTGGCGCAGGCCCAGCAGTTTCAGCGGGCTGGCGAAGGACATGGACGCGCCTTGTGGCTGCCGGCGGATCAGGCCGAACGGGAGATCGGTGAGAACTATCGGAAGGAGGAACGGCGGGCGGTGAGGAGCTGGTCGTAGCGAGCCATGACCTTGCGGACGTAGTCCTGGGTCTCGCGGTAGGGCGGGATGTTGCGGCCGTAACGCTGCACGGCGCCTTCGCCGGCGTTGTAGGCGGCCAGCACCAGGCGCAGGTCGTTGCCGAACAGGCCCTGAAGCGTCTTCAGGTAGCGCGAGGCGGCGCGAATGTTGGTTTCCGGCTCGTGCAGCCGCATCTCGTCGGCGACGCCGAAGCGGCGGCCGGTGGCGGGCATCACCTGCATCAGGCCGCGCGCGCCGACGGGCGAGCGGGCGTTGGGATTGTCGGCGGATTCCACGCTGATGATCGCCTGTAGCAGGGCGGGATCGATGTCGTGCTCGCGCGCCGCTGCTGCGATCAGTTCGCCGTGCGGCGGCCTGCTGCGGTCTGGTCCCGAGCCGGTCGTGGAACTTCGCGGTTTGTAAAAAACAACGGTTTCCGAGGAACCGATCACCTCGGTTGGCGACTCATTGTCGTAGATCAGCAGTTGCTGCGCCGCTCGCGTCTCTCGCTGGGCGTGTGCCGAGCAAGGCCCTGATCCGAGCGCTCCGCTTCCCAGCGCCAGGGAAAACTGGCTGACGGAAGCGGCTGAAGCGACCAGTTGCGACGAGGTAGCGCTACAGTCTTCCGCAATTGCGGAGTGATTCCATGCAGTAATTATAAGTATTACTGTGCCTGTTGCCGAGCAAAATTGTCTCACTTCGTATTTCGCCCGAAGCTATGTGAATTTCGATCTTGTGTGACAGCGATATTATTGCTCATGAATGTTGTCAACGAGATCGGGAATGAAAATTTCTGCCAGTAGGGTTAACCCTAGCTTGTTTTTATTCTGAAGTTGTCAGGGTGCGGAGAAGGAATAAGCTTGACCATAAGCTGTGCTGTTTCTGTATTCGGCAAAGCTTGTTCCTGATGTTTTTCATACCTGTTCGATGAGGCGGAGCGCGCGTGGCGGAGAAGAACGACGGCGGCGACAAGACAGAGCGGCCGACACCGAAACGGCTTCAGGACGCGCGCAAGAAAGGCGACGTCGCCAAGAGCAAGGACGTCGGCTCCACCGCCGTGCTGCTGGCCTGGCTGCTGGTCGGCCTGATGCTGGCGGGGGCGGTGTTCGAGAATTTCGCCGCCCTGTTCGACGACGTGTTCCGCGTGATGGATCAGCCGTTCGGCGACGCCTTCGAACAGGTCGCGTGGTCGGCGGCGCGGCGGTTCGTCTATCTGACGGCGCTGCTGCTGTTGCCGGTGGCCCTGTTCGCGTCGCTGATGGAGTTCCTGCAGACCGGGCCGGTCTTCACGCTGGAGAAGATGACGCCCAAGCTGGACCACCTGAACCCCGGCGAGGGGCTGAAGCGGATGTTCAACACCGACAACCTGTTCGAGGTGGCGAAGTCGCTGGTGAAGACAGTCCTGCTGCTGGGACTGGCGGGGCTGATCCTGTTCGGCCAGTTCGACCGCATCCTGCGCCTGCCCGCCGCCCAGCCGGGAGAGGTGCTGGGCGCGTTCGGCGCGGCGGGGTTTCACCTGCTGGGCTGGACCCTGGTGGTCTTCGTCTTCGTCGCCATCCTGGATTCGGCCTATCAGCGCTTCAGCTTCATGAAGCGGCTGCGGATGAGCCGCCGCGACATCCGTCAGGAAGCCAAGGACATGGAGGGCGATCCCACGGTCAAGGCGCGGCGCCGCGAGCTGGCCCAGGAGTGGGCGCAGTCCAGCGCCGTCGGGTCCGTGCACGGGGCCGCCGCCCTGGTGGTCAATCCGACCCACATCGCCGTGTCCCTGGCCTATGATCCCGGCGAACATGTCGTGCCGGTGGTGGCGGGCAAGGGCGACGGCCTGATCGCCCGCGCCATGCGCGGCATGGCCGAGCGCGAAGGGGTGCCGATCATCCGCAACGTCCCCCTGGCCCGCGCCCTGCACGAACAGGTGCCGGTCGAAGCCGTGGTGCCCGAGGACATGTTCGCCGCCGTCGCCGAAGTGATCCTGACCGCGCGCCGCCTGCGCGACGAGGTTGCGCGAGGCGAGACGCTTGAACCGGTTGATCTGACAGCTGAAGGCGAAGGCGAAGGCGAAGGCGAAGGCCGAGGCGACGCCGCCGTGCCCGAAGCCGCACCCGCCCGCCGCGCCCCGCTCTTTCCCGCCATGCCGGACGACGGCGTGGCTTCCCCCTCGGAGACGCAATGACGCCCTTCGCCCTGCTGATGGACTTCCTGACCGTTCTGGTCGCCTTGGCCCTGGTGCTGGGCCTGGCCTTCTTCTCGATCCGCATGTTGAAGAAGGTCCAGAGCGGCGCGCCCAGCGGCGACGAGATCCGCTTCATCCGTTCGCTGCCGCTGGGAACACGCGAGCGGGCGACGGTGGTGGTCTGGCGCGACGAAGTGCTGCTGCTGGGCGTCACGGCGGGGGGGATCACCGTTCTGGACCGGCGCGCTCGCACGGCGGAAGAAATCGCCGAGGACGCGGTCCGCGCCGAGGCTGCGCGGGCTCAGGCGGCGGCCGTCTCCGCCCGCGTTCCGCCGCGCCTGCGCCGTTGGCTAGGGAAGTCCCTAGCTGGGGAACGGCCTGACTACCGAGGATAGGGGACGGGTGGTTTCGTGAGGTCGTCGGGGTTTCCGGGCGAGGCGCCTGGCCGGCGAACCGGAAACGCACACTTATTCGGAGAAAGATCATGTTCGGCATCGGCGGCGGCGGCTTCAACATCGGCAGCCTCATCAGCCAGGCGGCCCTGGCGGTCGCGACGGGCGGCACATCGGCGCTGGTTCAGGCGGCTCTGACCCAGGTCGTGTCGTCCATCGGCCAGCAGGTTCTGCAGCAGGTCGGTCAGGCTCTGGGCCTTCCGCAGTCGGTGATTGATCTGTCGATCGGCGCTTTCGCAGCGGCGACGGGCAATACGGCAGGCGCCTTCCAGAGCATCGGTGAATCCGCCGCGGGTCTGGCCCAGGCCACGGGCGGCGGCGCCTTCGAAGCCGGCGGCATCGAGCGTCAAATGAACGACATCGTTCAGGATCTGGTCGACAAGACCCTGGAGAAGGCCCGCACCGGCGGCCGCGATGAAGAAGGCAACGCCATCCCCGGCGGCCTGAACGGCAAGAGCTTCATGCTGCGTCTGGCCTTGGCGCTGGGCAGCGTTCTGGACGCCAAGATGGAGCGCATGGCCGAGATCGGCGAGAAGATCGACGCTGAAAGCCAGAAGAAGAAGCCCAAGATGGGCAGCCTGTCCGCCGAAATGACGGCTGTCGGCAAGGAGTTGGACTTCGTGTCCCAGGCGCTGAACAACGCGCTGAAGTCGATCGGCGAATCCGCTTCGACCCTTGCTCGCAAGCAAGGCTAGGACTGAACGGGCTGATTTGTGGAACGGCGGGCGAAACCATCGCCTGCCGTTGTGCTTTTGAGGAATGAGCGTTTTTGCAGTGGAGAGGCGGAGATGAGCGGCAAGCAGGTGTTTCTGGCGGGAGCGGTCGCAGCGGCGCTGCTCTGCGCGTCTCAGACACAGGCCCAGGACTACGCCTTCCAGGGCTTCGCGACGGCGGATGCCATGAACCAGATGCACGCCGCCATGCGCGACAACATGATGGAGTCGTCGTCTGATGCTCGCTCTCCGTCGCGAGGCGGGGTCGCTGCGGGCGCGGCGGCATCGGAACGTCGCGCCGCCGCGACGGGCCGCACAACCTATCAGTCGTCGCCGGCGGTCACGCAGCGCGTTAAGCGCCAGTTCGCGGACTTCGTGCGTTCGACGGGCGGGGACGGCCCCGGGATTGCGGCGGCGATGGAGCAGCAGGATTTCTTCGCCCGTTGGGGGCGACACGTCGCACAATACGGCCTGCGGCGCGGCGACGTCGCGGACGCTATGACCGCCTACTGGATGCTGAACTGGCAGATCGCCAACGACGTGCGAACCGTGAGCAGGTCTCAGGTTCAGGGCGTACAGGCTCAGGTTCGAAACATCATGGGCAGCAATCCTGCATTCAGCGGACTCAACAACGCCCAGAAGCAGGAAATGGCTGAGGTATTGATCTTGAACTTCATCGCCCAGAGCGTCGCCTATGAGGACGCTATGCGGGACAATGATGTGGCGATGCAGCGTCGTCTGCAGAATGCGGCGACGACGCGGTTCCGTAATGAGATGAACGTGAATCTGCGCCAATTGCGGTTGGGCGGCAGCGGATTCACGGCCGCCTCTTGAAAGGGGCAGGGCGACAGCCCGAAGGCCAATCCCCCGTCTGAAGTTTCGCATGATCCGTCATCTTCGGGCTTTCTTGCCTATGGGGCGGCTGGATTGGCGACAGGAGCTTTGTTCGTTGCGGCGATCTGGGCCGTGATGCGTCGGCGACGTCAGGGTTAGGGGTCTTGCTGTGAAGTATTTGGTGATCATGGCCGCAATGGCTTATGCGGCGACAAGCGCGCCGATGGCTCGCGCCCAGGACTATGTTTTTCAGGGCTTCGCGACGGCTGACGCGATGAACCAGATGCACGCCGCCATGCGTGACAACATGATGGAGCCGCCTTCCCAGGCGCGCGCGCCGTCGCGAGGCGCGGCCGCCGCAAGCGCGACGGCGCCGGAGCATCGGGCGACGGTTCAGACTACCTATCGTTCCTCGTCGACCGTCTCCACGCGCGTGCGTGCTCAGTTCGCGGAATTCATCGAGCGGACTTCCGGTCGCGAAGCCGCTGAACGGGCGCGTTCGGCATTTCAGGGCGGTGATCCGATCGCCAGCTGGGCGGGCATAGTGCGCCAAGACGGTCTGCGCACTGGTGATCTGGCCGACGCCATGGCGGCCTATTGGATTCTCAACTGGATCATGGCCAATCAGGGCGACAACAACCGAACACAGGCGCTGGCCGTGCGCGATCAGGTGCGTGGCGTCATTGGCGGATCGCCCGCCGTGGCGCGACTGGGCGATGCCGGGCGCCAGGAGATGGCCGAGGTGCTGATGCTGAACTTCCTAGTGCAACAGGCGACCTATGTGGATGCGATGCAGCGGGGCGATCAGGCGATGATGCGGCGTCTGGGCGATGCGGCTGTTGCGCGGTTCCGTAACGAAATGGGTGTTGATCTGCGTCGACTGCAGTTGACTGACGCGGGCCTGGTGTCCGCCTCTTGAAAGGGGCAGGGCGAAAGCCCGGAGGCCAATCCCCGGTCTGAAATTATGCACCCCTCGTCGTCACCAAGCCTTCCTGCTTGTGGGGCAATTGGATTGGTGTTGACAGGGTTGGCCGCCGCGGCCCTGTGGGCGGGATTGCGTTTCAGCCGCCGAAACCGCTGATGAGAACCTCATGGTCTGATCGGCGCTGACCGTGAACGCTTGAAGTTCCGTCAAAAGGGACTGGTCAATCTGGCGTTGCAACGTTAGGCCGGAGGTGAAGCAAGAGGGGGCGTGATCGTGCGTGGTGAAGTTCTGACATTCGATCAGGCGACTGGGATGGGGGCCATCCTGGGCGATGATACGACGCGTTACCTGTTCAACGTCACTCAGGTTCGGACGCCCTTGCCGCTGACGCGCGGTCAGAAGGTCGATTTCGTTCCCATGCCGGATTCGCAGGCGGCCGAGATTTTCGCCTTGCAGTCCTCCACGCCGGCGGCCTGGACATCGCAGGTCGTCAATCGGGGCGGTCAGTTCGACCTGGGGCGCGTGATCCAGCGCACCTTCTCGACCATCCGTGATAACGCCGCGATCTTCTTCGGCGCGGCGGCGATTATGGTGGGTATTCCCAGCACTCTCATGGGAATTGGCCAGACGTCGTTCGTGACCGGCTATTCTCCGACCGGCCTATTGGCCATGGGCGCGGGCTGGGTGTTCTATCTGGTGGGCATGTTCATGCTTCAGGGCATGGTGGTGAAGGCGGCGGTCAACAGTTTCAACGGCAAGGCGACATCCTTCGGCCAGGCGTTCGACGTGGGCGTGAAGATGTTCCTGCCCCTGCTAGGCGTGGCCATCATCGCCGCTCTGGGCGCTGGGTTGGGCTATCTGGCCCTGATCGTGCCGGGCGTGATCATTTCCGTGATGTGGTCGGTCGCATCGTCCGCAGTGGTGGTCGAGAAGAGAGGCGTGTTCGAAAGCTTGCAGCGCAGCCGGGATCTGACGCGCGGCTATCGCTGGAACGTGTTCGGTCTGATGGTCATCTATGTAATTCTTTCGTGGATCATCGGGGCGGCGATCGGCGCGCTCGGACTGGCCACCGGAGGCAGCTTCCTGGACGGCAGCCCGAACCTTTGGGTCAACGTGGTCTCGGGCGTGCTGGTCAATATCCTGTCGTCCGTGGTCGCTTCGGCCGGCGTGGCGGCGCTCTATTACGAACTGCGGACCGTCAAGGAAGGGGCCGGGCCTGAGGCTCTGGCCGCCGTCTTCGACTGACCAGGACTGATCGGGCGAAGTCAGACGTCGTGCTTGTCCCGGCGTCGCACGCCCATCAGCAGCTTCTGTTCCAGTCGGCCTCGCAGGGCGGCGTAGTAGGCGCTGAGGAAGTCGCGATCCGTCCGATGCTGATCGCGAGCCCATCCGATCTTGGTCATGATGCGGTCGGCTACGGCGCGCATGGTCTTGCGCTCTCCGGTGCGAAGGACGGACTCCAGGACGTGCAACTCCTTGGCTCCATATGCATCCAGTTGAGCCAGGGTGAAGTCGTGGCCCGCCATCCGCTCGGATCTGTCGTCAGCCATGTCGCGGGTCAGTTTGCGGCGCGGCGTACGCACCACCCAGGTGCCGCCGACCAGGTCGCCCAGGCGCAGCCGATCCCGGTTGAACAGGGGGAAGAAGACGAAGATCGCCGCCCAGACGAAGGCCAGAAGATACATCCAGCTATCGACCCCGCCCTGGCCCGCCTGGGTCACCAGCAAGGACAGCGGCAGGAAGACCTCCAACTCGCGCATGGCGTTGCGCGCGAACACCGATTCCGCCCGCAGACGTCCGCCGTCGCGTGAGGCGACGCGCAGCCCCATCACCCGCTTGCCGGGCGTGGCGGCTGCGGCCGACAGTTCGAAGGCGGTGAAGTAGAAGTTTCTGAGCAGGAAGAAGACCACCAGCCATAGCACGGCGATCAGTTCTGCGCCCGCTCGTCCGGCGGCGCCGATGGCGCCGACGCCGGTGAAGATCAGGGCCAGGGTGAAGGCGATCAGCACCCCCATGATGATCCCGGCGTCCAGCAGGAAGGCCGCCGCTCGCTGTCCGGCGTCGCCGATGTTCAGCCTCAGGTCCACGCCCTCGGGCGTGACGAAGGGGCGTTCGGTCTTGTCGACTTTTACGACCTCAGCGGACACGGGGGATCTCCCGTCTTGGGCCATAGAAGTAGAGCCCCCAGATCAAGGCTGTTAGGCCCGCCACGGCGTAGCGCAGACCGGTGTCGGCGATCAGCTGCCGCCCGAAACCCTCCAGAAGCCCAGCCAGCAGCAGCATGACGACGACCCCGCCCATGACGACGCCGGCGGTCCGCCCGGCCTGGACGGCGGCGTCCAGGCGATGGGCCCGGCCGGGGAAGGCGACGGCCCAGCCGATCCTCAGACCCGCGGCGCCGGCCAGGATGACGGCGAACAACTCCGTCACCCCGTGAATCAACAGCCAGCCGCCCAGTTCGAAGCCCAGGCCTCGGCTGGCGAACAGGGCGAAGAAGGCGCCCAGTGTCGCGCCGTTGTAGAGGATCAGCAATCCGGTCGGAAGGCACAGGGCGAATCCCAGAGCGAAGGCCAGCAAGGCGACCTGGGCGTTGTGGGTGAACAGGAAGGCCGCAAACACCGACAGGCCGTCGGCGTTGTCCGTCCCGTCCAGGGTGGCGCGCAGGGTGGCGGTCGATGCGCCCGGATCGCGCCCGCCGGCCAGATCGCCCGGCACGAAGGCGTAGAACCATTCGGGATCGTGCATGACCAACCAGCCGCCGACGACGGCGCCCAGCAGCATCAGGGCGGCGGACACCAGGGTCTCGCGCCACAAGCCCTTCACCGAGGCGGGCCAATCATGGCGGAAGAAGGCGGTCATGCGGTCTCGCAACGTCGCTCGCGACCCATAGACGAAGAAGTAGGCCCGCGCCGACAGCGTCTCCAGATAGTCGATCAGTCCCTGATCCAGCGAGGTCTCGCGCGCCACCGACAGGGCCGACAGGGTCGAGCGGTACAGCACCGGCACGGCCAGGATCTCTTCATCAGTCAGTTTGGATGCCGAACCCTTTTCGGCCTTGTCCATCAACCGCTCCAGGCGGCGCCAGTCCTCTTCACGGGCCTGGCGGAAGCGTTGGCTTTTCAGCAGGGGGGCGTCAGTCACAGCAGATCCCTCCGCTTCAGGTCCAGATAGGCGTTGACCGCATCGGGCCCGACCTGATCGGCGGGGGCGTCGACGATGTGGGCGCCCATGCGGCGCAGGCGGCTGATGACCGTTTCGCGTTCGCGCAGCAGGCTGGCGGCGACGACAGCGCGCGACACGTCCTCGGCCGTTTCCGGCGCGGCGGCGGCCAGGGCCTCCAACTCCTCGTCGCGCAGGACGACGAACAGCACCAGATGGCGTTTCAGCAACCGGCCCAGAGACTCGATCATCAGCTCGGCGGCGGTGGAATCGGTGAAGTCCGTGAAAACCACGATCAGGGATCGGCGCTGGAGCTGTCCTGACAGGGTGGCAAGGGCCAGGGTGTAGTTGGTCTCGTGCGTCGAATAATCGACGCGGCCGGCGACCGTCTGCAGGGTTCGGAAGGCGTTCATGCCGCCGACGGCGCCGGTCGATAGGCGCGGGCGGGAATCGAAGGCGAACAGGCCCGCTCGATCGCCCGAGCGCAGGCCGGCGTAGGACAGCAGCAGGGCCGCGTGAATGAAACGGTCGACACGCGGCATGCCGCCGACCGGCTCGCAGGCGGCGCGTCCGCAGTCCAGGGCCATGATGACGTTGTGGTTGCGCTCGGTGCGGAACTCCTTGGCCAGCAGGGCGGCGTGGCGGGCCGACTGCTTCCAGTCGATGGCGCGCCGGTCCATGCCGGGCTGATAGTCACGCAGGGCCTGAAACTCGGCGCCTTCGCCGATGTCCAGCTGGGCCTTGGCCCCGAACAGGGCGTCGCGAGCGAACAGGCGCACCGCCTGATCACGCACCCACTGCAGGTCGGTCAGCACCGGCGCCGACAGATCCAGGCGGAACGTCTTCTGCTTCCAGGCCAGACCCATCGGTCCGCGCCAGCGCACCCAAAGCTCATGCAGCGCCGCGTCGCCGCGTCGTTCGGGCGTGAAGGGGAAGGCGAGGGAGGCGACATGGCCACGCACCGCGGCCTGACGCGGGGTGTCGTCCACGCCCAGTTTGGCCTCGCCCGACAGGGCGGCTTCGACCTGATGCGGCGCGCGGCTCGAGGCGGCGAAGCGCACCGTCAACCCGGCCAGACCCGGCCGCCCGACGGCGGCGCGCACCGGCTCGGGCGAGTCAAGCGTCAGGCTAGAACGCGAGCCGCTCAGCAGGGCGTCCAGCGCGAACAGCAGCAGCACGCCGGCGATCCAGACCGGACCGGTCAGCCAGCCGACGGGCGTCAGCACGCCCGCCAGCAGGGCGACGGGCGCCCCCGCCGCCAGGACCGTCACCGCACGTCGGGTCGGATAGATCACCGGGGCGCCGCCACCTGATCCACCAGGCCGGCCAGCACCTGCTCGACGCGACGGCCTTCGATCTCGGCTGCAGGCGACAGCACCAGACGGTGACGCAGGGCCGGGATCGCCAGTTCCTTCACGTCATCGGGAATGACGTAGTCGCGACCGTCCAGGGCGGCGCGGGCGCGGGCGGCGACGGCCAGCATGGCCCCGGCGCGCGGCGAGGCGCCCGTCTCCACATCGGCGGAATCGCGCGTGGCCCGCACCAGGGCGGCGATATAGCCGACGACCTCGTCCGTCAGCCGCACCTGAGCCACGGCGTCCACGGCGGCGGCGATGGCGGCGCTTTCGGCCACGGTTTCGACGCCCAGGGCGACGGGGTCCATCTGGCCTGTGCGCGACCCGTGGGCGGCGATGATGGCGCGCTCCTGCTCCAGATCGGGATAGTCGAGGACGTGCTTGAACAGGAAGCGATCCAACTGCGCCTCGGGCAGCGGATAGGTGCCCTGCTGCTCGATCGGGTTCTGGGTGGCGACCACGGTGAAACGCGGGCTCAGCGCATGAGTCTGGCCGTCGATGGTGATGCGGCGTTCCTGCATGGCTTCCAGCAGGGCGGCCTGGGTCTTGGGCGGGGTGCGGTTGATCTCGTCCGCCAGCAGCAGCTCGCAGAAGATCGGCCCGCGCGTCAGGGTGAAGCTGGACGTCTGGAAGTTGAACAGGTTTGATCCGAGGATGTCCCCTGGCATCAGGTCCGGCGTGAACTGGATGCGGCCGTAGTCCAGCCCGACCGAGCGGGCGAAGCTTTGCGCCAGCAGGGTCTTGGCGGTGCCGGGCGGTCCTTCCAGCAGGACGTGGCCGCCTGCAAACAGGGCGGTCAGCAGCAGATCAACGGCGCCGTCCTGGCCTACCACGGCCTTGGCGATCTCGGCGCGGATGCGCTCGGCGATCGTCTTCACCTCATTGACGTGCACGGGTCAGCTCCTGGTTCCAGCGATAGAGGGCGACGGCGACCCGCATCAGGTCGCCTGGGGTCTTGGCCGCCCGAGCCTGATCGGCCAGGGCGGAATAGGTCGAGTGCGCGCCGGTGGTCCGGCTGACACGGTCGAGGAAGGCGTCCAGTTCGGACTCGCTCAGGCGACGCGGGGCGCCGATGGCGCGGACGACGGCGGCGCGGGTCAACAGGGCGTAGGGTGCGGCCATGTGGTGCTCGCGCCGAGCCAGCCGCACCAACCCCGCCGTATTGTCGGCCAGTCCGCGCTTGCCCAGGGCGATGGCGCGGCCGCTCTCGCGCGCCGGGCCGAAACGCACCACGGCCTGGTAGCCCGCAAAGGCCGCCAGCGCCGCCAGCACCAGGGTCATACCCAGCAGCGGCGGCTCCAGCATCAACCGCAGCAGGCTGCGGGTGCGCTGCATCCCATGCAGAGTCAGGTCGAAGATGACCGGCGCGTCCTCCGCCCGTACGACGTCCAGCAGGGCGACGGCCGTGCGTGCGCCATTCAGCGTCTTCAGCCCGTGGGTGCTGAGCAGGTCGGCGTCGGCCAGCACATAGACTTGCGTGGTCGCGTGTCTGGCCAGAACGGGGCGATCCTGATCGTCCGTCACGACAGGAACCCAGTCAGGGCCGGACAGGGTCTTCAGCGCATCGACATCCACTGGCGCGCCGAGGGGCGTGCCGTCAGGGCGTTTCAAAGCAACGCTCACGCGGCCGTCGCGCGATTGCAAACGGGCGCCCTGACGCAAGTGTTCGCTCAGCGGCGCAATTGAGGTCTGGGCAGGCAGCAAGCCCATTGTGCGAACCCAGCCAGGGTGCTTGGGGTCGGGCGTCGCGTTCCACTTGGGCAGGACGATCAGAGTCGCGCCGGCATGGTTGATGTCGTCGATCTGCTCGGGTTGGGTGCTCGGAGTCGGCGTCAGGACCAGCAAGCTTTCGTCCGAGGACGGCGTCAGGCGGCCTCGGCTCATCGTCACCGGCACGCCGAGGTTTCGCAGCAGGACCGGCATGGCGCCGAAGCCGGTCGAGCTGCGAGACAGGGCGTGGCCGCCGCCGTCGTCGCCGGATTTCAGTTCGGGCGCATAGGCCGATAGTACGCCCAGCCCGGCCAGGGCGACGACGCTGACCAGCAGCACGCTGATGATGACGACGGGTGAAAAGGCGTTTCCGGCCGCCTTGGCGGAACGGCTCATGCGCGCCAGCCTTCGGGCAGGGCGAAGGCCTCATAAGCCTGACGACAGTCGGCGAAGTCCTGGGCGCCCACGGCGGCCCCGCCGAACAGGCTGCGCTCCACCACCTTGCCGATTCGCTCGAAAGCAGGCCGCGCCGCATCGGGCAGGGCCTTCAGCCGAGCGATCTCGCGCGAGGTCAGCGACACGCGCAGGGCGCGCGGCTGGCGCTTCTCGATGTCCTGAACGCTGCGCAGTAGCAGCAGGTGCGCGGCGTCGGCGTATTGACCGCGTGCAGCCAGGGCGTCGGCCTCGGCCAACAGGTCGCGCGCCGCCTGAGCGTCGGGCCGCCAGTCAGTCTCAATCGGGACAACCGGCTTGACGGGCTTGGCGGCGGGTCTCCGCAGCCGCAGGATTTCGCGTACGATGGCGTAAAGGATCAGCCCCGCCAGCAGAGCCAGCCCGATCCAGAACACCCACTTCAGAACAGGCGCCAGGAACTCTAGGGCTTCACCGATCCAGCGTAGCCAGCCGGGCGTAGGCGGGGGGTCGAAATTGGCGCGATCGAACTGAAGCGATGAATCCTTCAGCAACGCGGCATGGGCCTGGGCGACCTTTTCGCCAGAAGCCGAAGCCTCCCCCTGCATCCCAACGTTCCTCGAACCCATGGCTCATGCCATAGAGGCGGAAAAGCTCAAGTCAACTGCGGATGGCTGCCCAGGGCTGAGGTTTCAACCTGTACGCATGACCCAGGCTCGCAGTCGGTCGACCTGCTTCTGTAGACGGCGGGCGATGTGTTCGGCCTGACTGAGAGGCGTGAAGGGCGTGGCCTGTGCGTCCTCCTGCCTAATCCCGACCTAAGCGCGGCCTTATGCGCGCCTTATGCGGCGACCGGCTTTCCGCATGGCCCCTTTACGCCCGTCAGAGGTCTTCTCCGGTTTTCAGTTGAGCTGGAGGTGTCGGCATGGCCGATGTGATTTTCGTGGTGATCGGCGTTGGAGCCTTCGTGGCCTTCGCCGCCCTCGCCATTGTGTTGAGGAGGTTGTGACCGTGTGGCTGAACGTCCTTTGGGGCGTCGGCGCCCTGGTCATCGCCGGCTATATGGTCGCGGCCCTGCTGCGGCCCGAGCGGTTCTGAACGGAGCCGCCTTCTCATGAACATTCAAGGATGGGCGGAGATCGCCCTGACCCTCGGCCTCGCCGTCATGCTCGGCTGGCCGATCGGGGTCTATATGTCGCGCGTCTGGAACGGCGAGCGGACCTGGCTGGACCCGGTGCTGAAGCCGGTTGAGGGCCTCTTCTATCGCGCCGCCGGGGTTGACCCCACGCGCAGCCAGGGCTGGCTGGGCTATGTCGGCGCTCTGCTGGCCTTCAACCTGGCGGGCTTCCTGCTGCTCTACGGCCTGCTGCGACTGCAGGGCGCCCTGCCGATGAACCCGCAGGGGTTTGACGGTCTCAGCCCGCACCTGGCCTTCAACACCGCCGTCAGCTTCGTCACCAACACCAACTGGCAGAGCTATGGCGGCGAAACGACCGTCTCGACCTTCACCCAGATGGTCGGCCTGACGGTGCAGAACTTCGTCTCGGCGGCCACGGGCGCGACGATCGCGGCGGCGCTGGCCCGCGCCTTCATCGCCAATCGCGGCGAGGGGCTGGGCAATTTCTGGGCCGACCTGACGCGCACCAGCCTCTATGTCCTGCTGCCCATCGCCTTCATCGTGGCCGTGGTGCTGGCTGGGCTGGGCGTGGTGCAGTCGCTGGCGGCCTCGGCCCAGGCGACGACGCTGGAGGGCGGTCAGCAGACGATCAGCCTGTTCCCGACCGCCAGCCAGCTGGCGATCAAGCAGTTGGGCATCAACGGCGGTGGCGTGTTCAACGTCAACTCGGCTCACCCGCTGGAGAACCCCACGCCGCTGACCACCTTGATTACGGCGGTCTGCATCAATGTGATGGGCTGGGCGGCCTTCTTCGCCTTCGGCCGCAGCGTCCTGGCCAAGAAGGACGTGCGCGCCCTGGTGGCCGCGGCGGTCCTGTTGCTGGGCGCGGCGGGTTCGGCGCTCTACGTCATTGAAAGCCAGCCGGCGCCCGCTCTGGTCGCGGCCGGTGTCGATACGTCGGTCGGCAATATGGAGGGCAAGGAGGTTCGCTTCGGCGTGCCGTCGTCCGTCGCCTGGGCGGCCCAGACGACGGGCGCTTCGAACGGCTCGGTCAACTCCATGCACGCCAGCTATATGCCGCTGGGTGGGGCCGTGACCATGTTCCTGATGCAACTGGGCGAGATCCTGCCCGGCGGGATCGGGTCGGGGATCGCGGTCATGGTTCTGATGGCCATGCTGGCGGTCTTCGTGGCGGGCCTGATGGTCGGTCGCACGCCGGAGTATCTGGGCAAGAAGATCGAGGCGCGTGAGATCCAGTTCGCCATGCTGGCGGTGCTGGTCGTGCCCCTGTCGGTACTGGGCTTCTCGGCCGTCGCCGCCGTCCTGCCCGAAGCCCTGGCCGGTCTGCTGAACAAGGGGCCGCACGGCCTGTCCGAGATTCTCTATGCCTATACCTCGGCAACGGGGAACAACGGCTCGGCCTTCGCGGGTCTGACCGCCAACGCGCCCTGGTGGAACACTACCCTGGGTCTGGCCATGCTGCTGGGCCGGTTCGTGCCCGCCGTCGCGGTTCTGGCCGTAGCCGGGGCGCTGGTCGCCAAGCCCCGCCTGGCGCCCTCGGTCGGCACCCTGCCTACGCATGGTCCGCTGTTCATCGGCCTGTTGATCGGGGTGATCCTGATCCTCGGCGGCCTTCAGTTCTTCCCCGCCCTCTCGCTGGGTCCGATCGTGGAGCATTTCGACATGCTCCAGGTCGTGGCCCGGTTCTAATCCTCATCGGATGAATGTCATGACTCAAGTCACGCTCGATCCGTCGAGCTCCCCATTGTCCCAAAGAAGCTCGCCGCCCATCGCGGGCGGGCTGTCCGGGGCCATGCTCGGTCGGGCGCTCGGCGACGCCGTCGTCAAGCTGAACCCGACCAAACTGCTCAAGAATCCGGTGATCTTCGCCACCTGGATCGTCGCGGCCCTGGCCACCGTTTCGGCGGTCGCCGCCGTGGCGACGGGACAGGCGGCGAGCTTCGCCATTCAACTGGCCCTGTGGCTGTGGGCCACGGTGCTGTTCGCCAACGTCGCCGAAAGCATCGCCGAGGGGCGCGGCAAGGCGGCGGCCGATAGTCTTCGCGCCGCCCGCGTCACCACCAAGGCCAAGCTGATCGTCGATCCCAAGACCGGCATGGTCGTTCCGACCCCGGCGCATGAGCTGGAGATCGGCGCCGTCGTTCTGGTCGAGGCCGGGGACGTCATCCCCTCGGACGGCGAGATCGTCGAAGGCGTCGCCTCGGTCAACGAAGCCGCCATCACCGGCGAAAGCGCGCCCGTCATCCGCGAAAGCGGCGGCGACCGCTCGGCCGTCACGGGCGGCACCACGGTCGTCTCCGACTGGATCAAGGTGCGCATCACCTCGGCCCCCGGCGCGACCTTCCTCGACCGCATGATCGCCATGGTCGAGGGCGCGGACCGTCGCAAGACGCCGAACGAACTGGCCCTGTCGGTCCTGCTGGCCGGTCTGAGCCTGATCTTCCTGATCGCGGTCGCGGCCCTGCTGGGTCTGGGCGCCTATTCGGGCATCAAGCTGGACCCCATCGTCCTGGGCGCGCTCTTCATCACTCTGATCCCCACGACCATCGGGGGGCTGCTGTCCGCCGTCGGCATCGCCGGCATGGACCGGTTGCTGAAGGTGAACGTTCTGGCCACTTCGGGCCGCGCGGTGGAGGCGGCAGGCGACGTCGACACCCTGCTGCTCGACAAGACCGGCACCATCACCTTCGGCAACCGCATGGCGACCGAGGTCATCCCCGCGCCGGGCGTCCGTCCCGAAGCGGCGATGCGCGCGGCGGTCATGGCTTCCCTCGCCGATGAGACGCCTGAGGGCCGCTCCATCGTCGAGTTGGGCCGCAACGCCGGGGTGACGGGCGATATGCCCGCCGGGGCCAAGACCATCCCGTTCACCGCCGTGACCCGCCAGTCGGGCCTCGAAGCGGACGGCCGCTCGTGGCGCAAGGGGGCGGTGGACGCCGTGCTCAAGGCCCTGGGGCTGGTCGAGGCTGAGGCCCCCGCCGAGTTCCGCGCCGCCGTGGACCGCATCGCCCGCTCGGGCGGCACGCCCCTGGCCGTGGTCGAGAACGAGGCCCTGGTCGGCGTCATCCACCTGAAGGACGTGGTCAAGCCGGGGGTGAAGGCGCGCTTTGCGGACCTGCGCCGCATGGGCCTGCGCACCGTCATGATCACCGGCGACAATCCGGTGACGGCGGCCGCCATCGCGTCCGAAGCCGGGGTCGACGACTTCCTGTCCGAGGCCACGCCCGAGGACAAGATGCGCCTGATCAAGGCTGAACAGGCCAAGGGCCGTCTGGTCGCCATGTGCGGCGACGGGGCCAACGATGCGCCCGCTCTGGCTCAAGCCGACGTCGGCGTGGCCATGCAGACCGGCGCCCAGGCCGCGCGCGAGGCGGGCAATATGGTCGATCTGGACTCAGACCCGACCAAGGTCATCGAGATCGTCGAGGTCGGCAAGCAACTGCTGATCACGCGCGGCGCCCTGACCACCTTCTCGATCGCCAACGACGTGGCCAAGTATTTCGCCATCATCCCGGCGATGTTCGTGGTCGGCCTGCCGTCGCTGGCGGCGCTGAACGTGATGAAGCTGTCCAGCCCGGAAAGCGCCATCCTGTCGGCGGTCATCTTCAACGCCCTGGTCATCGTCGCCCTGATCCCGCTGGCGCTGCGCGGGGTGAAATACCGCGCCGTGGGGGCGGGCAAGCTGCTGGGCCGCAACCTGCTGATCTACGGACTGGGCGGCCTGATCGCGCCCTTCGCCGGCATCAAGCTCATCGACATCGTCATCTCCGCCCTCGGCCTGGCCTGAAGCCGACCCTGAGGCGCAAGGAAAACCATCATGCGTAAACGTAAGAAACTCGACGGTTCGGACCTCAACAACGCCCTGGTGGGCGGAGCCTGTCTGGTCGCCGTCATCACCCTGGGTCTGTGCACGGCGCCCACGGACGCCAAGGCTCAGAACGTGGCCCTCAACGCCGCCGTCGCCACCGACTACGTCTTCCGGGGCGTCAGCCAGAATGAAGGCGATCCGGCGATCTCGGCCGGGGTGGATGCGACGCAAGGCGTCTTCTACGCTGGAGCCTGGGCCGGGAATGTCTCCTTCGCCGGAGACGCCGAGATCGACCTCTATGCGGGCGTTCGCCCTGCGTTCGGCGGTTTTGACTGGGACTTCGGCGTGGTCAGCTACTTCTACGCCGGCCAGCCGAACGGCGCAGACTATGACTATGTCGAGCTGAAGGCCGCCGCTTCGCGCGCGGTCGGCCCGGCGACGCTGGGCGCGGCGATCTACTATTCGCCGGACTTCTTCGGCGCGTCCGAGGACGAGGCGACCTATGCCGAGATTAATGCGGCGATCAGCCCGGCCGACAAATGGATGCTCTCGGCGACGTTGGGGCGCCAGTGGGTGTCGTCGGACTTCGACTACACGACCTGGAACCTGGGCGCGGCCTATCAACTGACGGAGCGGCTGGGCCTGGACGTCCGCTATTTCGACACTGACGAGCACGGCTTCGGCACCGCCTATGACAGCCGCGTCGTCGCCAGCCTGAAGGCGAACTTCTGATGCTGAACCATATTCGCCCGGCGATCGTCATGATCGCCCTGTTCACCGGCGTTCTGGGCGTCGGCTATCCGTTGGCCGTGACGGGCGTAGCCCAGGCGGCCTTTTCGGATCAGGCGAACGGCAGCCTGGTTCGCGACAAGGAGGGGCGAGTTGTCGGCTCGGCCCTGGTCGGCCAGACGTTCGCCGCGCCGGGGTATCTGCATCCCCGGCCGTCGGCGGCGGGTGACGGCTATGACGCTTCGGCCTCATCCGGCTCCAACCTCGGCCCGTTGAACCCCGATCTGATCGCGCGGGTGAAGACGGACACCGACGCCTTGCGAAGCGAGACGGGCGCAAAGGCCATTCCGGCCGACGCCGTGACAGCCTCTGCGTCGGGTCTCGACCCGCATATCTCTCCGGCCTACGCTGAGCTTCAGGCCGCCCGCATCGCCAAGGCGCGCGGCGTAGGGGAGGCGCAGGTGCGTGAAGTGATCCGACAGCATGTCGAAGACCGCACGTTCGGCGTACTGGGTCAGCCGCGGGTCAATGTGCTGCTGACCAATCAGGCGCTGGACGCTCGCCTCGGCCTTCTGACGACCGCGGGCGGATGACGTCGCCGATTCTCTCTACGGATCAGGCCCCGGCCGCCCCGCGAAAGCGTGGGCGGCTGAAGGTCTTTCTGGGCATGTCGCCAGGCGTCGGCAAGACCTATGAGATGCTGCGCGCCGCTCGGAGACGAAAGGCCGAGGGCGAGGACGTCGTCGTCGGCGTGGTCGAGACCCACGGCCGCAAGGAGACGATGAGCCTGCTGCGCGGGCTGGAAGTCATGGCCCGCAGGCCCATCGCCTATCGCGAACGGACCCTGCTGGAGTTCGACATCGACGCGGCCATAGCGCGCCGCCCGGACCTGCTGCTGGTCGATGAGTACGCCCACTCCAACGCGCCCGGTTCGCGCCATCCGAAGCGGTGGCAGGACGTGGAGGAGATCCTGGAGGCCGGGATCGACGTCTGGACCACGTTGAACGTCCAGCATCTGGAAAGCCTGTCGGACGTGGTGCTGCGCATCACGGGCGTCCGCCAACGCGAGAGCGTGCCCGACAGCGCCCTGTCGCGCGCCGACGACATCGAACTGGTGGACATCACCCCGGAGGAGCTGCGCAAGCGCCTGGCCGAGGGCAAGGTCTATGTGCCTGAGACGGCCCGGCTGGCCTCGGACAACTTCTTCAAGGTCGAGAACCTAACGGCCCTGCGCGAACTGGCGCTGCGCCGCGCAGCCCAGACGGTGGACGATCAGCTGACCGCCCGTCTGCGCGAACAGGGGGCGGCCGGGCCGTGGGCGGCGGGCGAGCGCATCCTGGTCCTGGTGGCCGGCGACGCCATGGCCGGCCCTCTGGTACGGACAGGGCGGCGCATGTCCGACATGATGATGGATGCCCCCTGGACCGTGGCTCATGTCGACCGGCCGTCTGGCGCGCGCCACGGCGTCGGCTCGGCGGGC
Organism: Brevundimonas phoenicis; assembly: GCF_047237745.1. NCBI lineage: Bacteria > Pseudomonadati > Pseudomonadota > Alphaproteobacteria > Caulobacterales > Caulobacteraceae > Brevundimonas > Brevundimonas phoenicis. The sequence continues at coordinate 2,617,272 of NZ_JBDFLN010000001.1, read as the reverse complement.
AAACTGTCCGATGCGCTGAAACTGGCCGAGCAACTGGGCGGGCGCACCGTGGTTCTCAGCGGCGACGACGTGGTGCGCGCCATCATGGACCACGCTCACAACAACCATGTCACCCAGATCGTCTTGGCCAAGGGACGCGACAGCCGCCTGTCGGAGTGGCTGGGCCGGTCGCTGGCCGGCGAACTGTTGCGCCAGGCGCGCGGCGTCGCCATTCACGTCATCACCGACGAGATCGAGCCGCCGTCCAAGTCGCCGAAAGAGGCGCGCCTGAACCTGGCTGGAGGGTGGCGTGGTTACGCCGTCGGCGCGGCTTGTGTGGTCGCCGCCACGGGACTGGCCCTCTTGCTGGACCGGACCTTCGAGCGTGTGGACCTGGGCGTCATCTATCTGACGGCGGTGCTGGCGGCGGGCGCCCTCTATGGGCTGCGGCCCGCCCTGGCGGCGGCGACGGTCGCCTTCCTGACCTACAACTTCCTGTTCCTGCAACCGAAGTTCAGCTTCGCCATCGGGTCGCCGACGGACGTGCTGACCCTGATCGTCTTCTGGGGCGTGGCCCTGACGACTGGCGCGTTGGCGGGGCGGGTGCGAGAGCAGGCTAGGGCGGCTCAACGTCGCGCCTCGGCGGTGTCCGCTCTTCTGGCCGCCAGTCAGCGTCTGACCGGGATCGGTGATCGGAGCGAGGCGGCGCGCATCTTGGCCGAACAGACGGCCGCCGCCGCAGGGACCGGGGCGGTCGTCCTGCTGCCCGTCGATGGCGAACTGATCCTGACCGCCGGAGCGCCCGGCAAGCCCGAACTGGACGCCGAAGCCATGGCCGCCGCGCGCTGGGCCTGGGAAAAAGGCGAACCCGCCGGCCACGGCACCGGTACCCTGCCTCAGGCGCGCTGGACCTTCCGGCTTCTGCAAGGCGTGCGCGACCGGGCGGGCGTGGCGGGGATCGAGGCCGCCGCCCTGTCGCCGGGTTCTGACGAAGAGAAGCTGGCCCTGGCCCTGCTGGATCAGGGCGCGGTGGCGGTCGAGCGCGCCGACCTGGCCGGCCAGGCGGTCGAGACCGAGACCCTGCGCCGTACCGACCGTTTCCGGGGCGCGCTGATGAACTCGGTCAGCCATGACTTGCGGACGCCGCTATCGACGGTGCTGGGCGCCTCGACCACCTTGATCGACCTCGGCGACAAGCTGACGCCCGCCGTGCGCGCCGATTTGTTGTTGTCGATCCGCGAGGAGGCCGAGCGTCTCAGCCGCTATGTCGGCGACCTACTGGACATGACCCGGCTGGAGGGCGGGGGCCTGAATATCCGCGCCGACTGGATCGATGTGCGCGACGTGCTGAACGCGGCGAGCAAGCGGGTGGCGCGGCGTCTGGGGCAGCGCAGGATGACCCGCGACTTCCCGGCCCAGCTCAGTCTGGTCATGGTCGATCAGGGCTTGCTGGAACAGGCGCTCGTGAACATCCTGGAAAACGCCATCGCCTACAGCCCCGACGGCTCGACGGTCGAACTTGCCGCCTATGAAGACCGAGGGGCCGTGGTCATCTCCATCGAGGACGAGGGCAAGGGCATCCCGACCGCTGAACTGGAGCGCGTCTTCGACAAGTTTCGCCGCATGGAGGAGCCGTCAGACCGCACCAAGGGCGCGGGTCTGGGGCTGGCCATCGCCAAGGGCTTCGTCGAGGCCATGAACGGGCGTATCGCCGCCGCCAGCCCCCTTCAGGACGGAAAGGGCACTCGTATTCTGATCAGTCTGCCCAAGGCCGTCGTCACTCACCCGAGCCTGCTCTAGAGTCCGCACTATGGCTGCCGTTCGTCCTCAGATTCTCGTCATCGACGACGAGCCCCAGATCCACCGCTTCCTTTCCCCGGCGCTGGACGCCGCCGGCTATGAGCCGCGTCGCGCCGACAGCGGGCAGGAGGGCTTGCGCGGCATCGCCCTGTGGAACCCTGACGCCGTGGTGCTGGATCTCGGCCTGCCCGACATGGACGGCAAGGACGTGTTGGCTCGCGCCCGCGAGTTCTACGCCGGGCCGATCATCGTCCTGTCGGCGCGGGACAGGGAGGCCGAGAAGATCGCGGCTCTTGACCTGGGCGCCCATGACTATGTTGAAAAGCCCTTCGGCGTTGGTGAACTGTTGGCTCGGCTCCGCGCCAATCTTCGTCAGACCGTGTCTCGCCCCGAAGCAACCGGACCTCTAACGGCAGGCGAAGTGATCATTGACCTGGAGCGCCGTCTGATCACCCGCGCGGCTGCGGCCGTGCGGTTGACGCCCAAGGAGTACGACGTCCTGGCGCATCTGGCGCGTAATGCGGGAAAGGTAGTCGGTCATCGAGATTTGCTGACCGCCGTCTGGGGAAAGGCCCATGCTGAGGACACCCAGTATCTGCGCGTCGTGGTCGGCCAGTTGCGTCAGAAGCTGGAGGCGGACCCGGCCCAGCCGCGCCTGATCGCGACCGAACCGGGCGTGGGGTATCGGCTGAGCGTCTGAAGTACGCCAGCCGCGCCTTGTGATCTTTTCGTCGCGTCCATCGACTATAGACCCGCGCCTTGGGGGACGGCGTGTGACGAGTCACGAACAGGAAGTCGGACGGGCGCTGGTGACGCACAACCGGGCGCTGCTGGCCTATGTGCGACGACGGCTGGCGGTCGCAGGCGACGCCGAGGATGTGGCCCAGGAGGCGATGGTGCGCGTCCTGGCGCGGGCGCGCGAGACTCTGATCACCGATCCTTTGGCCTATGCGGTCCGTTCCGCTCGCAACATTCTGGTGGATCGAGCGCGACGGGCGCGCGCTGTGCCGATCGACGACCTGGACGCGGTTGAGCATCCCATCGACAGCGCGGCGACGCCGTTGGAAGCGCTGGACATGAGCGAGCGGCTGAAGCTATGCCAGAAGGCGTTGGAGGCCATGCCCCCTCTGCGGCGCGAGGTCTTCATCCGTCGTCGCGCGGGTGAGGAATCCTATGAAGCCATCGCTCGCGATCTTAAGCTTTCGGTCGAGGCGGTCCAGAAACACTACAGTCGCGCGGCCCAGATGCTGCGCCGGACGGCGGAGGGCCGCCATGTCGACTAAGAAGGTCCGTTCAAAGGATGATCGGGCGGCCGCCCTGTGGGCCGACGCGCGACGGGATCGGTCCTGGTCGTCAGAGCGCCAGGTGGAGCTTGATCGCTGGCTGGAGGGGGGAACGGATCGCGCCGCCCTGCTGCGACTTCATGAGGAACTGCTGGACGACGCCGCCGTAATCTGGGCGACGCAGCGAGCTGCTGTCGGGCGCGGCGCGACGAAACGCTCCAGTTTCGTGTGGAATTCGCGGCCCATGGCGCTTGCGGGCGTGACGGCGGCGCTGGCTTGTGTCGTGGCGGCAGGGGTTGTCTTGACCCCGCGCGGCGAGACGATAGTCGGCGTACATGGCGCGCCGCAGCCCGTCATTCTGGCGGACGGATCGGCCGTGCGTCTGAACGGCGAGAGTCGACTGCGAGTGGATCTGAGCGATCACGAGCGCCGTCTGCGTCTCAAGGGCGAGGGCTTCTTTGAGGTGTCGCCTGACAAGGACCGGCCCTTCTCGGTCGAGGTGGACGGCGTGCGTGTCACTGCTGTCGGCACCCGTTTCAATGTCGATCAGCGCCCAGACGCTGACGGGATTGCAGTTGAGGTGGTGGTGTTCGAAGGGCTCGTCGAGGTCCGCTCAAACCGAGGCATGTCCACGCTCGTTCATGCGGGCGAGCGGGCGACCGTGTCCGGGGGCGTGGTTCAGCGAGCGGCGTTGATGCGGCCTGAGGCAGAGACCGACATCCCTTCCTGGGCTAAGGGGTGGTTGGAATTCAACGAGGCCAGCCTGGCCAGCGTGCTTCAGGATCTGGAGCGCGCCAGCGGCGTTAAGGTGGAACTGGCCGACCCCGCCGCAGGGCGTGTCCTGGTCAGCGGTCGCTTCGCCTATGATCAGCCCGAGAACGCCCTAGCCGCCATTGTGCGGCTGCATGGTCTGACGCTGACCCGGAAAGGGTCGGACCGCTTCGTCATTTCGAAAGCTTAGGCGACCGTCAGAGCAAGTTTTCATGACAGGTGTCAGGACTGCCGGGGCCGCCGTCTAACCCCGTATCGATCACGTTCGATCGCTGGGGATTCATTGAATGCGCATCCACAAGACAAGCCTTCTGACGGCGGCCGCCATCGCCGTTCTGGCCTCCGCCGCCGCGCCCGCCTACGCTTGGCAGTCGTCGCCCGCCATCGAGGCGCGGACCGCCATTTCCATACCGGCCCAGGATCTGGGCCGCGCGCTTCAGACGCTGTCGCGTGAGACGGGGCTGCAGATCGTTTTCGATCCGGCCCTGACACGCGGCCGCATATCCAACGCCGTGTCCGGCTCTATGACCCCGCGCGAGGCCCTGCGTCGCATGATCGCCGGGGCGGGCGTCGAGGCGCGCGAAGTGCGTGGCGTGTTGACCCTGACGCGTCAGACAGCCCAGGCGGAGGGGGTGTCCGAGGATGTTTTCGAGGTCGAGCAGGTCGAGGTGGTCGGTTATGCGGCGGGCCTGCGTCGTTCGCTGGACGCCAAGCGCCGGGCCGACTTCATCTCGGACGTCATCAGCGCCGACGACATGGGCGACCTGCCGGCTAACAACGTAGCCGAATCCCTGTCGCGCCTGCCGGGCGTCAACGCCGTGCGCAATCATACGACGGGCGAGGGCGATCGCATCACCATCCGCGGCCTGTCGACCGAACTGAACAACTACACCATGAACGGTGTCCGCATGGGCGGGGCGGGTTCGCGTGACGACAACTTCTATCGCGGCGTCCGCCTCAGCTTTCTGCCGCCGGAAGGCATCGACTCGATCACCGTCATCAAGAGCCTGACGCCGGACCGGGACGGCGACGCCCTGGGCGGGACGATCGATATCCGCACGCCGACGGCCTTCGATCATGACCCGGTCTATGGCGTCCTGTCGGCCTCGGCCGGGATGCTGGACAAGTTCGACGACGAGAAGTCGGGTGAGGTTTCCGGCTCGTTCGGTCGCCAGTTCAACGACAACTGGGGCCTGTTCGTCACCGGCAGCTGGTCGCGCCGCAAGTCGCAGTTCGAACAGAACGGCGTGGACGGCGATAACCAGCCCCCCGTCTGGTACGCTGACAGCGAGACCATGGGGTGGGACACCGACAGCTTCGTCATGCGGGGCATGAATCTGGGCTTCGGCGAGACCGAGGTGGAGCGGCGCGGCCTGAACGCCAGCCTGGATTATCGCGGCGCGGATCATGAATTTCATCTGCGCGGCCAGTTCAACGAGTACACTCAGGACGAATTCGGCAACCGCTTGAACTTCCGCAACGATACGGGGCGTAACTCGACCCGCCTGAGCCAGGTCGACAAGGCGATGACCGGCTTGGCCCGTCCCGAGGACATGATCGTCGGCACGGACGCCGCGCTGGGGAACATCTACGGCTATACGACAGCCCAGATCGTCGATCAGGACGGCGACGGCCGGATCACCGACAAGGATCGCAAGACGCGCTCCTATTATACGCTGGACGGCGCCTCGGGGGCCTGGGATCCGCAGGGCTTCCGCCTGCGCCGATTCTGGGAAGGCTCGCGCGAGACCGGGTCGCTGATGTCGGTCAACTTGGGCGGCGTCAGCCGACTGGGCGACTTCACCGTCGATTACGACCTGTCCTACGCCAAGTCCGAGGACAATATCGACGACAGCTATGAGATGGAGTTCCGCAGCGACAAGTACGGCTGGCTGGGCAACAAGGGCGTCGATGTCGTCAACTTCGGCGACAGCCGCTTCCCCAAATGGGTGCTGAACGACGCCGGGATGGCGGCGATCCACGACAACAGCCAATATGACTTCGCTGGTTTGTCGGGCGAGGTCGGCGGGGCTCAGGAAGAGCTGTGGCAGGGCCAGTTCAACGTCGAATGGCGCCCGGTCTCGACCTGGCTGGAAGCGATCAAGACGGGCGGCAAATACTACAGCTCCAAGCGCTCGACCTATAACGGCGAGTTCATGGATCTGGACGCCAGCGGCGCCCTGGCCGACTTCTCGCGCTTCTACGGCAAGGAGGTCGCCAGCCTGTTCGACGGCGAGTACTCCGGTCTTTATCGCCTGGGCACGGTGATCGACAACGGCGCCATGCTGGCCGAACTGCAGCGCGCCATGGCGGGTGACAGCGACTTCTTCGACGGCTTCGCCACCGACCCCGGCAACGCTGAGCTGAGCGGCGAGGACAGCTTCACCTTCAAGGAGGATATCTTCGCCGGCTACCTGATGGCGACGGCCCGTTTCGGCCAGGCGCAGATCATCGGCGGGGTCCGCGTCGAGAGCACCAACAACGAGATCGACGCCTATATCCTCGACGAGGTTCAGGGCGCGCACTTCGCTACGGACAAGAGCGACTTCGTCAATGTTCTGCCGTCTATCCATCTGAACTATGACCTGGACGACCGGACCCGCGTCCGCGCCGCCATCTGGACCAGCTTCGCCCGGCCCGACATCGCCCGCATGTCCTCGGCGCGCGAGTACGGCTACGACAGCGACCCGGATGGCGACGGCAAGCTGAACCCCAAGAACGAATGGGTGCTGGTCGCCGTCGAGCAGGGCAACCCGGACCTGAAGCCGATGAAGGCGATCAACTACGACCTGTCGGTCGAGCGTTACAACGGCGACACCGGCGCCTATTCGCTGGGCCTGTTCTACAAGGACATCGAGAACTTCCTGTACCGTTCCTCGTCCTCGAACATCCGTGACGGGACGGCGGGCGTGAACGTCGGCCCCGATGGCGTGACCGTCTCCATGCCCAACAACGGCAAGTGGGCGCGGGTCTATGGCGTCGAGGTGAGCGCCCAGCAAATCTTCCACTGGCTGCCGGGGCCGCTGTCGGCGCTTGGCGCCAGCGTCAACCTGACGCTTCAGAATTCGGAAGCCGAGACCGGCATTTCCTGGCACCCGCAGGGCTACACCCTGCCGCTGATGGAGACGCCCGAGGCGGTCGCTAACATCCAGGTCTTCTGGGAACGCAACGGCTGGGAAGCCTACGCCGCCTACAGCTACCAGTCGGAATTCCTGGAAGGCATCCAGGACTTCGGCAACAATCCGTATGAGCAAGACTATGAGTTCGTGGACCTGAATGTCCGGCGCAAGCTGTGGAAGGGGGCGACCGCCTCGCTGCAGGTTCAGAACCTCTTCGACAACCACACCTACTGGTACACGGCCGGGGCGAGCACGGGCGCCAGCCGGGCCTACATCAAGAACGGCCGGTCGATCTCGCTCGGCCTGACCTACGTCTTTTGATCGGGGCAGGAACATGAAAGCGACTTTTGCCCTGATGCTCGGGGCCGCGCTTGCGGCCGTGGGCGGACAGACGATGGCGCAGACGGCCGAGCGTCCGCTGCGGCCTGAGCCCTTGCCGGCCCAGGCTTCGGATCGGCCGGTGGTCCCGCCGACGGCCCAGCCGGAGCGGATCATCCTGAACCTGACCGCTGACCCGGCGCATGAGATGGCCGTAACCTGGCGCACTGCGCCCGGCGCTATCGGCTATGTCGAATACGCCGAGGCTCAGGACGGCCCGGACTTCGTCAAGGAAGCGGTGCGCGTGACTGCCGTCACCGACGATGCGACTATCACCGTGCGCGAGGCGTCCCAGTTCCACGCAGCCTATCACTCGACGGTGCTGAAGGGGCTGAAGCCGGACGCGGTTTACGCCTATCGGGTCGGCGACGGCATGCTGTGGTCGGAATGGCTGCAGTTCCGCACGGCGGCGGCGACGGCTGAGCCCTTCACCTTTCTCTATATGGGGGACATGCAGAACAACATCCTCAGCGAGGCGTCTCGCACCCTGAGGATGGCCTTCCGCAAGGCCGGGGACGCCGCCTTCGTCATCCATGCCGGCGACCTGATCAACCGGCACGACAGCGACAACGAGTGGGGCGAGTGGTTCGCCGCCGGCGGCTTCCTCTACGCCCAAACGCCGCAGATGCCGACGCCTGGCAATCATGAGTATGGCCGCGGCCCGGTGCTGAACCCTCAGTGGCGGCGACAATACACCCTGCCGGAAACCGGCCCGGCGGGCGTCGAGAAGCTGAAGGAGACGGCCTGGACCGTTGACTATCAGGGCCTGCGCCTGATCTCGGTCGACGCCCCCCTGTTCCACGGCGACGAGGCCATGCGCGCCGAGATGGTGCGCTGGCTGGACGGGCTTCTGGCCGACAATCCGAACCGCTGGACGGCGCTGTTCCTGCATTTCCCCCTGTTCTCGATTGACCCCGATCGGGACAACGCCAGGGTGCGCGACGCCCTGAAGCCGCTGATCGACAAATACGGCGTCGATCTGGTGCTGCAGGCCCACGACCACGGCTATGCGCGCGGCGCCATCGGGACGGGCCGCATGGGCAATCCGGGGCCTGACCATCCGTCCGACCAGGGTTCGACCTACGTCGTCTCGGTCGCCGGGCCGAAGATGTACCCGGTCGCCGATCTCGGCTGGGCCACGCACTCGGCCTCGCGCACCCAGACCTTTCAGACGCTGGATGTTTCGCCCGAAGCCATTGTCTATCGGGCGTTCACCGCAACGGGCCGCGAAGTTGACGCCTTCCGCCTGACAAAAGGCGCAGACGGCGTGGCGCGCGTCGAGACCCTCAGATAGGGCGCAGGGCGGTCCGTGATTGAAGAAGGGCCGAGCTTGCGCTCGGCCCTTCCTGTCTTTGGTAGTTCAGCGATCAGAAGCTGAAGCGGAATCCGCCGTAGAAGCGACGTCCCAGACCGTCATAGACCTCCGGGAAGGTGGTCCAGCCGGTGGACTGGCCGATGTCGCCGTTGGTGCCCGCGACGAACATGTATTCGTCGAACAGGTTGTCGACGCCGGCATAGACGCTGATGCGCTCCGACACGTCATAGCGCACCTGGGCGTTGACGAAGGTCATCGACGGCAGCAGCGATTCCAGAGCCGGGTTGAAGAAGCCCACATCCGCCTCGCCGACATACTGCACGCCCATGGAGACCTGCAGCGGGCCACGCGAGTACAGAAGGTTCAGCATCGCTTCATGATCGGGCGAGCCGACCGTTCCGGCGAAGGTCTGCGGCGCGGCGCCCGGGAAGGCGGTCGAGCTGAAGTCCAGCAGGTGGCTGTAGGACAGCGATGCGGCGAACTGCCCCAGATCGCCCGAGCGACCGGCGAAGACGTCATTCAGGTCGAAGCCGTAGCTGGCCTTGACGTCCACGCCTTCGATGTTGATCTCGGCCAGGTTCAGGTTGCGGATGTTGACGAACTGCAGGGCGCCGACCGAGGCGCCGCCGCTGAACCGCTGGATGCCGCCGCAGAACGGCGAGCTCGGATCATACGACGCCGTGTTCTCGTAGCAGCGGTTCACCGAGACCTGACGGCCGTAGGTGCCGACGCCGTCTTCGATCGAGATGTCATAGTAGTCCGCCGACACCGACAGGCGCGACCACCAGTCGTTCCAGCGTGGATTGAACAGGAAACCGACCGTGAAGGTCTTGGAGGTTTCCGGCGTCAGATCCGGGTTGCCGGTGTTGAAGCCCGACACGCCCTGGAACTCGGGCTGGGTCAGGGCGAAGCCGCCGTCACGGGCGACACGCGCGGCCACCGCCGGGTCGAGCATGCAGGCCTGCGCCACCGCGTCGCCGATGGTCGAGGCGTCGACGCCGCTGCCCAGGACGACCGTGGGGTCAGCGATGTTGGAGCGGGTGTTGAGGAAGGCTGCCTGACCGCCGCTCAGGGTGACGCCTTCGCAGGGGTCGCCGACTTGCGGGAAGGTCTGCGAGCCGGGATTGAACAGCTCATTGATGTTCGGGGCGCGCACGGCGACCGCGTACTGCGAGCGCAGCTTCAGCCACTCGGTCGGCAGATACTCGACCGAAGCAGCCCAGGCCGTGGTCGAACCGACGGTGCTGTAGTCGGACACGCGACCGGCCAGGTTCAGGTCCAGGGATTTCGCGAACGGCAGGTCCGCCAGCAGCGGGATGCGCAGTTCGGCGAAGGCTTCGACGACATCGAACGCGCCGCGGGTCTCGGGCGTGATGTTGCCGGTGGCCAGGCCCAGCTGGGTCAGCGGGTCGGGAGTCGAGCGGGCCGATTCCTCGCGGTATTCGGCGCCGACGACGAAGCCGATGTCGCCGGCCGGCAGAACGCTGGGGACATTGCCGCTGACGAAGCCGTTGACGATGTACTGCTCCTGATAGGCGTCCAGGCTGGTGGCGGCGGTGAAATATTCTGCCGCTTCTTTCGAGATGCCGCCTTCTTTGAAGATGAAGACGGGCAGGCAGCCCTGAGCCCGGGCGGCGGTGTCGCGGCAGACGGTCTCGCCGCCGACGACCACGGCGTCCAGCGCCTGGCGGAAGCGGGAGGTCATGATGTCGCCGTTCGAACGTTGGTCGTAATCCGAACGACCGTAGTTCATGCTCAGCTCATAGTTCAGATTGGGCGTCAGTTCGCCCTCGAAACCGAGCACCAGGCGGGCCATCGCCCGTTCCGATTCATTGCCGCGGTTACCCACGTCGTTGATCCGGCGACGGAAACCGACCACCAGGTCGTCGTCGGCGATACCCGGATGCTGGGCGCGCACGGCGTTGGCCAAGGCCGTCGGCACGATGGCGCTGGTGATCGGCACGCCGTAGCGGCACTCGTTGTCGCCGTCGCCGTCGAAGTCGCGGCAGTCAGGCAGTTGGTCGATGCCGAACTGGTCCTGATAGATGGCCTCCGAGCCGACCGGGTTGCCCTCGATTTCGCTCGAGGTGCGGCCGTGGAAGATCGACATCTCCGAGAAGAAGCGGTGATTGTCGTTGATGTCGTAGGTCAGTTGGCCGTTGAAGCGGATCTGCTCTTCCGGCACGAAGAGCTGACGCTCGCCCGAGCGGTTATAGCCGAACCCGGCGTTGGTGTAGGGGACGACCGCGCCGGAGTCGTCGACCACGCGGGTCAGGTTGCCGGCGCCCACGCGCGGGACCAGGGCCGTGCCGCGCGGGATGAAGGACGAGAAGACGCCCACATTGTGCTGGCGCGCCGTGGTCGCGGCGGCGTCGATGCACATCTCGCGGTCACAGCGGTCGCGGCCATAGACCGAGCCCGTCCGCCGCCACCCCAGGGCGCCGACGAAGTTGCCGCGATCATCGGCGAAGTTGGAGCCGAACTTCAGGCCGATCTTGAAGTTCTCGTTGTCGCCGCGCTCGGTGATGCCGCCCTGCGCCGACAGCTCTAGGCCTTCGAAGTCCTTCTGGGTGATGATGTTGATGACCCCAGCCAGGGCGTCCGAGCCGTAAACGGCCGAGGCGGCGCCGGTCACCACGTCGATGCGGTCGATGAAGTCGGTCGGGATGGTGTTGAAGTCGACGATCTGGCTGCCGACGATGCCGGCCACATGCCGGCGGCCGTTGACCAGAACCAGGGTGCGGTTTTCGCCCAGGCTCCGCAGATCGACGGTGGTGACGCCGTTGTTGGCGGTCGAGAAGGTGGTGGTCGTCGGGGTGAAGGTCGACACCCCGGCCTCCGGCAGGGTGCGCAGGATGTCGCCGGTGTTCATCTGGCCCGTGGCCTCGATGTGCTGGGCGGTGATGACCGAAACCGGAACCGGGGAATCCTGGTTCGGACGGGCGATACGCGAACCGGTGACGACGATCTCGCCGACCGTGGTGGGCTCGGCGTTGTCAGGCGTCTGCGACGCTTGGGCCATGACCGGCGCGGCCGCGACCAGCGCCCCTCCGACGATGGTGGTGGCCAGCAGTCGCCGGCGGAAAAGGTGAGTTCGCAAGATCAATGCCCTCCCGACGCATCCTTGGGATGCGGAGTGTTCGTAAGAATGCTCATTGTCGAACTGGCGACTCTGGAGCAGTCAAACAGTACTCAAGGGGTATGCCTGGGCAACGATGGAATGTGTCTAATCTATGTTATGTCGATGTCTGGCGTCAATTTCGACACAACAATACAAATTGCAGATATGCAAATACTTATACTGAATTGACCTGTCGCCATGGCTTGATGTTCATGGCTTGAGATAACTGGTCGACGTAGCTGGGTCCGACCGTGATTTCTCTTCCATCGGCAAGAGACAAGGTCAGCTTGCGTCCGCCGCGCCGACGCATTCCCCGGACGAAGGCCAGGTTGACGATGATCGAGCGGTGGCAGCGCATGAAGCGGGCGGGGTCGATTCTCTGCTCCAGGGCGCTGATGGTGTCGCGCACCAGATAGGCGGCGCCGCGGGTGTGCAACTCGACGTAATCGCCCTGGGCCAGGATGTGATCCACCTCGTCCAGCGGTTGACGATACAGGCCGTCGGCGCGCCGAATCCAGATTTCGGTTTCATGCAGGGACGGTTCGGCCGTCTGCTGGAGCGAGGCGACCAGTGTCTGAAGTTCGGTGAAGCGCTGGTCCGAGTTGCGGGCGTCCAGCCGCGCCCGCGCGCGGCGGATCGCGGCGCGCAACCGTTCGAAGTCGAAAGGCTTGGTCAGATAGTCGGCTGCATTCAGTTCAAACGCCCGTACGGCATGCTGTGTGAAGGCCGTCACGAAGACGACTTCGGGAACGGGATCGTCGGCCCGCAGCCGCATCACCACGCCCAGGCCGTCCAGCCCGGGCATCTGAATGTCCAGGATGGCGACGTCCGGCTTCAGCTCGCGAATAAACTGCAGCGCCTCCTCGCCCGAGCGGGCGGCGGCGATCAGCTCGACCTCGGGAATGCAGGCCAGGGCCTGTCTCAGGCGCGCCAGGGCCAGGGGCTCGTCATCGGCGATCAGCACCCTCATGCGGCGACCTCGAACGGGAGTTCGACATCCACGCGCCAGCCGCCCTCGGCGCCGGGGCCGTATCGCAGCGAGGCATCGGGGCCGTACAGCAGGTGCAGGCGGCGCCCTGCATTCGCCAGGCTGCGACCCAGGCCGCTGGTGCAGGCGGCGGCGGGGCCGGGCCCGTCGTCGGCGACCCACAGTTTCAGCCGCTCTCCGTCGCGGCGGGCGCCGACCTCCAGCATCACGGGGGACAGGGATTGGGCCAGGCCGTGCTTGACGGCGTTCTCGACGAAGGGCTGCAGGATCAGACTGGGCACCATCGCCTTCATGGCCTCCGGCTCCAGCCTCAGCCGTCGGCGCAGACGATCTGGAAAGCGGATCTCCTCGATGTCGAGATAGCGCCCCTGGCTGTCGATCTCGTTCTCCAGCCGCACCAATTCGCGCGGCGCGGCGGCCAGGGTGTGCTTCAGGAAGTCGGCCAGTCGCACCAGGGTCCGGTCGGCTTCCTCGGCACGGCCCTGGCTGATCAGGCTGGAGACGGAGTTCAGGGTGTTGAACAGGAAGTGCGGCTGGATCTGCAGCCGAAGGGCGGCCAGTTGCGCCTGCTGCGCGGCGGCTTGGGCTTCTGCCGTACGCGCCTGCTGGCGACGCAGATTGTCGCCCGCCACCATGACGGCGCACAGGGCGGACCAGGTCATGATCGGCCACAGGAAGGAAATGTAGGTGGAGATCACATTGCGCGGGTGCAGGAAAAACTCGTCGCTGGAGACGTGATAGTCCGTCAGTAATCGGAAATAGGTCGCGTTCAGCACGGTGTGGATCAGGCAGACCGCCAGGCCCAGCGCCGCAGCGCGCCAGAACCAGGCGAAGGCGCGGGTCTCCGTCAGGCGGCGCAGGATGATCCACATTCCCAGGGTCAGCACTATACCCGTGCCGAGGCTGGCCAGCCGGGCCAGGACGACTCCATCCAGTTGATTGAAGTCGGACGGAGAAATCAGCGAGCGGGCGCTCAACTGCAGGGCGTTGATGGTCCAGAAGACGACGGTTAGCACGACGACTGTGCCGTCCAGCCGCGTGAAGAGCCAGGGCCGCGCCTCGAAGTCGTCGTCGTGTTCGGTCATCGTTTCTCCTGTCGGGTGACAGAAGCATCAACTTCGGGCCAAGCGCAAAGGCGAGGCGGCGAAGCGGTCGCTTAGCGCGACGAAATGCGCTCTCTGTCGCGACGGAGCGACGATGAAATCGACCAACAGGCCGTTTGGAGCGGTCGGAGGCGTATTTTCAGCATCACAATGGCTCTCGAACGAGGAGAAGCCGCTGCATGACCGACGCCGCCGATCACATGACGCAGACTCTGTTGACGGCCCTGGCCGAAGTCGAGCGCGCGGCGCCCGGTCTGAGCCTCAGCCAACTGGTCATGTTTCTGCACGTCCGGCGTCAGGAAGGCGTCCGCATGACCGAACTTTCGTCCCTGTGCAGTCGAAACGACGCCGCCGTTTCACGCGGGGTGCGCGCCATGGCGGTCGAGGGCGAGCCGGGCTCCTTGGCGCCCGCTTATGGCTTGGTGGAGCTGTTGCGCGGAACGGACGGCCGCAGCCGGCATCTGGCCCTGACGGCGGAGGGCAATGCGCTGGCGGACCGGCTCAGCGCCATTCTCGCAGCGGAGCCAGGGGCCGATGGAGCGGCGAGCACGTCCGGCGCGCCGTCGACGATTGCGGAATGCTCAACCGCCGCTTAGTCGCGCGGCCAGCTCCGCTCGGGCGCGGGCGCGCGCGGCGTGTTGCGCGGCCGCCGATCGGCGAAGCGGATGTCGATGCGGCCGAAGTCCGGGCTGAGATCGGCCAGCGCGCGACGGATGCGGCTCTCCTGAGCCTTGGCGCCCAGATAGTCCTCGACTTCGTACTCGACGGTGATCACGGCCTTGCGTTTCATCAGCCGGGCGTTGTCGTCGCCGCCATCTGAACGCGCATCGGAGCGCAGGGCGCTCATGCCTGCACCAGATTGGCGTCGAAGCGATAGCCCTGACCCCAGACGTTCTGGATCGGCAAGGCGACGCCGGCGTCGGCCATCACCTTGCGCTTCAGGCGGCTGATCGCAGTGCGGATATGGCCGCGCGGATAGTCCCGCTCCAGCAGCAGGCCGTCGGCGTTGTCTGTGAAGGCGTTCAGCAGCGCCTGGTCGCGCCCCGTCAGCTTGATCGCACAGCCCGAAGGCGTGATCAGCGCCCGCTGAGAGGGCTTGAGCGCCCAGTCATGCGCCGCCGTCGGGCGGGGCGCCGAATCCAGTTCCGGCCGCCGGCGGATCAGGCGATGCAGCCGCGCCAGCACTTCGCGCGGTTCAGCCTCTCGCCCCACCAGATCGTCGGCCCCCATCTCAAGCACCAGCACCCGCTCCATCGTTTCGCCTTCGAGCGCGACCACCAGCAAGGGCGGCGCGTCTGCACGGTTCAACTGGCGAATGGCGGCCAGCGCCTCTGCGTCGGGCAGGCGTGCGATCAGCACGACCGCCTCGAATGTCTCGGCCAGCGGTTCTTCATCGTCATGCAGGCGGGCGGTCGAGCCGACCTCCATCACCTGGAAGCCTCGGCGTTCCAGATAGCCGCCCAGTTCGTGCGGTTCGTCGCCGTTCAGATCGATCAGCAGCAACGCGCGTGCGCGTCCTGTCCCGGCGGGCATGCTTGCGGTCGCGACATCAAGCAGTTCGTCTCGTCTTCCGGCGTTGATGTCCATGATTTCCCGCTCCCCAGGCGATGATGCTGATGGAGACAGGCTAGTCGCACTTGATGCGGCTTGGTCGCCGTTAGGGCGGATGTGGCCGAAAGCATGCGCTTTCGACGCGCTAAATCAACGATTGGTCGGTGGGGCCTGCGTTCCTGGGCCTCCATGTGCGACGTGGTACGGATGGCTTCCCGATTCTGATGACTTCACAGGCCGCTCGCTTCCAGATGATGAAAGGGCCCTTGCAGCGATTGCAAGGGCCCTTCTTTCAACGCCGACTTCGGGTCAGCGCGCCTGCATCACCTTGCGGGACGGATGCGCAGCACGGAGTCGTTTCCGTCCGTGGTCCAGCCGGACTTGACCGCGACATAGACGTTGCCGCGCCCATCGGTCGAGACGTGGTTCGCCACCGGCGGGGCGGGCAGGTTGGCGACGATGCGGCCGTCGACGTCCGTCACCGTCACCGTGCCTGCGCCGAAGGTGCTGACGAAGGCGCGACGCGACTTCGGCTCGAACACCACGTTCAGGGCGCCCGCGCCGACCGGGGTGTCGGCCACGACCGAACCGTCCGAACCGTTCAGCACCACCAGGTTGTCGGTGCCCTGGGCCGCGACGAAGATGCGGTCGGTCTGCGGATCGTGCGAGACGCCGATCACGCTGCGCGCGCCGGGCACGCGGAAGACGTTCAGCACGGTGTCGGCGGCGGCGTCGATGACCGCGACCTCATTGGTCGAGTTGGAGGCGACGTACAGGCGGCGCGCTTCGCGGTCATAGGAGACGCTAGCGGCCGAGAAGGTCTCGCCGCGCACGGTCGAGTCGATCTTGATGCGCTTGGCGACCGTCAGGGCGGCGGTGTCGAACACCACGACCTCGGGCTCGAAGGTGGCGCTGGCGTAGGCCTTGCCGTGCTCTTCGTCGATGACGACGTCGCGGGCGTGGTTGACCGTGCCGGGCTCGAACTGGCGCACCAGCGACAGGTCCGACTGGCGATAGACGGCCACCGTGTTCTGACGGCTGTTCGAGACCCAGACGGTGTCGTTGGCGTCATCGACCCCGACGCCGTAGACGGCGAAGACGCCGCCGTCCTGGGGCTGGCCGTCGCGGCCGGTGCGGCCCGGCGCGGCGGCCGGGGTGACGCGGGCCTCGACCGCCAGGGTGTCGGCGTTCAGGCGCAGCAGCTCCGACTGGCGCACCGGCGGGCGGCCGACCGCCGAGGTGGCGAAGACGGCGTTGCGCTTGGCGCTATAGGTGGTCTGGTACAGGCCGCGCGTGGGCTGGATGCTGGTGATCCGATAGGCCGCTTCATTCGACAGCGGCACGTTCGGCGAGATCTTCAGATCGGCCAGGACGGCGTTGTAGGGCGACTGCGACACCGCCACGATCGGGTGGTTGCCGGGCTGGGCGTTCGCGGGCAGCGTCAGGCGCGCCTCGAAGCCGCCCTCGGCGTTGGCCGTGATCGGGCCGGTCGACAGCGGCGTCTGGCCGTACATCAGGACGATGCTTTGGCCCGGATGGAAGCCGCGGCCACTGGCCACGACCGGGCCGCCCGGCAGGACGGGCTTGCCGCGCTCGCCGGACGAGAAGCCGACCTGGCCGCCGTCCAGGCGCTCGGGCGCCGAGAACAGGGCCTGGGCCGAAGCCAGGGTCGGAACGGCGACGGCCGAAGCCGCCAGAAGCGCGCCGAGGGCGGCGCCGCGAAGGGATTTGCGTAGGGGGGTCATGATCGCAGTTTCTCCGGATCAGAAGCGGGTGGTCAGGCCAACGAAGAAGCGGCGGCCGGGCGAGTAGTAGCCGTCGCCGGCGGTGCCGCTGACCTTCTCGTTGAAGAGGTTGGAGACGCCGGCGCGCAGCGTTACCGTGTCGGACGCCTCATAAGCGGTGGTCAGGTCGAACTCGGTGCGGGCGTTGGTCAGGGTCGAGCCGCCGCTCAGCTGTTCGCCGGTGTACTGAGCCGACAGCATGACCCCCAGACGATCGGTCGCCCGCCAGTCCAGCGAGGCGTAACCCGACCATTCCGGCGTGGTGATCAGGCTGGCCCCGGTGTCCAGGTTCTTGGCCTCGATCATCCAGGTGGCGTTGCCGCGCAGGGTCAGATCATAGGGCAGGGCCGCAGAGCCGCTGAGCTCCAGGCCCTTGGTGCGGGCGCGCTGGACGTTCTCGTTCCGGGTCCACCACTGGCCCTGGTAATAGCCCAACGGCGCGTACTGGATCTTGTTCTCGAAATCCGTGTGGAAGTAGGTGGCGCCGAACTGATAGCTCCCGCTGTCATAGGCGAAGCCGAACTCGTAGCTGGTGCTTTCCTCGGGCTGGAGTTTGGGGTTGCCCGCCATCCAGCAACCGCCGCTCGTGTAGACGAGCGGATTGCCGGCGCCGTCCAGGATCGGATTGCCGTTCTTGTCCTTGGCGGCCATGCCGACCAGGCCGCGGCAGCCGTTGCCGCCGGAATAGGTCGCAGCGCCGGCGCTGTTTTCCTTCAAGGATGGCGCGCGGAAGCCCTGGGAAACACCGCCTCGCAGTGTCCAGGTCTCCGTTGGATGCCAGACCAGATAGGCGCGCGGGCTGAAGTGCTCGCCATACTTGTCGTGGCTGTCCAGGCGTCCGCCCAGGGTCAGCAGCAGGTTTTCTTTAATGGTGATCTGGTCTTCGGCGAAGATCGCCGCCGTATCGCCTTTCAGCGTGGCGCCGGTGATGACGTTGCCGTCAAAGTCGATCGGGCTTTTGCCGATGGTGTCGGTGTTGGTCAGCTCTTCTTGGCGATATTGAGCGCCGATGGCGAACTTGTGCTGCCAGATGAAGTTCTTCTCGAAGTTCCACAGACCGTCGACGATCCATTCGGAGAACTCGCCGTTGCCGCCTTCTTCCCCCATCGCCTTGTTCTCGAAGGCGTTGTGATAGAGGTCGAGACGGGTCTCGCCGAACGACCACTCGCCATCGTGACCCAGGCGGAAATTGGTACGCTCGATCTTGGAGCCGAAGCCCCACTGTGGGACGAGGGTGACGCCATCTCGACCCGGCACCATCAGCTTAGGATCGAGCGGTTCCTCGACGCCATAGTTGGCTTCGAAGGAGAAGTTCTGGTTCTCGATGGGCGTCCAGCTAAGCACGCCGTTCAGCGTCTTGTTCAGAACGCCGCCGGCGCCATTGGCGCCTGAGATGTTGACCTCGTCAGGATTTGTCCGGGCATAGGTCGCGCCCAGGCGCAGGCCCAGGGTTTCAGTGATGGGCCCTGTCACGTTGACACCCAACTGGTAGGCGTCGCCACGGTTGGAATCCTCGGACCAAGTGTAGCTGGTGTTGGCCGAGCCGCGCCACGTCGGCGCGATCTTGCGGGTGATGATGTTGATGACCCCGCCCATGGCGTCGGAGCCGTAGAGCGACGACATCGGGCCGCGCACCACCTCGATGCGCTCGATCATGTCGGGCGAGATCCAGTTCAGATCCTGGCGGCCCAGGTTGGGGCGGTAGGTGACGTCGCGGGCGTTGCCGACGCGACGGCCGTCCACCAGGATCAGGGTGTAGTTGTCCGGCAGGCCGCGGATGGTGATCTTGGACATTTCGCCTTCGGAGCCGATGCCGCCGTTCACGCCGGGTAGACGACCGAGCAGTTCGCCCAGGTTCTGGACCGGCTGACGTTCGATTTCCTCGCGGGTGATGACGCTGACCGAGGCCGGGGCGTTGCGGATGTCGACCGCCGAGCCCGAGGCGGTCACGACCACGTCGCTGACGGAGGTCGCCTGCGGGTCGACGCTCGAGAGGTCGGACGGAATCGTTTCGGCCAGGACCGGCGATGTGGCGAGCAGGGTGGTGGTCATCAGGCCCAGCCCGATGCGGCGTTTCGATAGGTGCATCTGCGCCCCCAAAGGCGTGCGTTGGCGGGCGACAGGCGCCCAGGGAGGGGAGGAAAGCTCGACCGTGCGAGCGGCTCGCTCCTAATAATCATTCGCAATATTGTCTCAATGTCGGATTCGGCATGGGCGCCATTCGCTGGGGCGCATGAAGGCGCGGGCGCTGAGACGTCGTGCGCGTATGACGAAACGGCCTTGCGAACGTGTTGCAATTAAGAGGCGTTCTTAATACAGCCGGGGGCGGCGCGTCGGGCGTCACGCAGCGAGGCCTTATGTCGGGGCGACTTCCCCACCGCGTCGATTTCACCCTGCTTCAGCACCTTCAGGTGCTGATCGAGCAGCGCAGCGTCTCGCGCGCGGCCGAACGCCTCGGCATCGGCCAGCCGGCGATGAGTCGCATCCTGGCCCGGCTGCGCGATCAGTTCGACGACCCCCTGCTGGTGCGCGGTCCGCGCGGCATGATGCCGACGCCGCGCGCCGAGGCCCTGTCCGGTCCCTTGCGCGCCTGGCTGGATGCGGGCGAGAGCCTGCTGCGCGACCCCGGCCTGGACGTCGGTCGGATGAAGCGGGTGTTCCGCCTGGCCTCCACCGACTTCGGCCTGCTCAGCGTTCTGACGCCGGCCCTGGCCCGCATCGAGCATGAGGCGTCGGGGGTGGAGCTGGCGGTCGAGCCTCTGTCAGACGCCAGCCTGCGACGGCTGGAGGACGGGCGGCTGGATCTGGTGCTGACGGGCTGGAGCCCCGAAGGCGCGGGGCTGAAGTCGCGCTGGTTGTTCCGCGAGACTCATCTGGGCCTGGCGCGCCCGGACCACCCGGTGCATCAGGCGACGCCGACGCGTGCCGAACTTTTGCGCTGGCCCCACGTCGTTCCCTCGGCGGGGGACGGTTTCGGCGACTGGGTGGCGGACGACCTGCCGGACATGGCCGAGCGCCGCATCCTGGTGCGGGCCGAGAGCTTCGCCCTGGTCCCCTATCTGTTGCAGGCGGGGGAGGCGGTGGCCCTGCTGCCGCGCCGCGCGGCCGAGCCTTTCGCGGCGGCGCACGGCCTGCGCGCCTTCCCGGCGCCGCAGGAGATGCGGCCGTTCGATTATCACCTGGTCTGGCACGAACGCTCGGACGGCGACGCCGGAACCCAGTGGCTGGTCGACGCCCTGTCCGCCGGGTTTGAGGCCGAAAAGGCGCGCGCCTAGAGCGAAATCGGTTCACATGCGATCACATGTGAACCCAGATATTCGCTCAAGACATTGATAATGGTCTAGCCGGCCTTGAGGCGCGTGGCGGGCCACAGCGCCGCGATCAGGATCATCACCGCCGACACGGCGTAGGGCGCGCCGTGCGCCGCCTGATAGGCCACGGTTCCAGCCAGCGGCCCCAGCACGGCGCCCAGGCCTTGCGCGGCGCCCACGGCTCCGGCGGCGGCGCCTTGTTCGTGGGCCTCCACAGCGTTGGCGGCCAGGGCCGATTGCGAGGGATAGACCCAACCCATGCCCGCCGCGATGACGCCATAGGCGGCCCACAGTTGCAGCGGCGTCGCGGCGAAGGCGGCGGCGACGAAGCCGACGGCGGCGATGCTCCCGCCGATGCGGATGAAGCGCGACGGCGTCCAGTTCAATCGACGCAGCACCATCTGGGCCGAGAACAGCACCACGCCGACCACGGCCAGGGCGACGCCCGCCGTCCGCGCCGCCTCATTGGGCGACAGGCCGAAGCGGTCCAGGGCTAGGAAGCCGACGACCACCTGGCAGACGACGACGCCGCACATGGCGGCGAAGGCGGTGACCACGGCGCGGCGGATGCGCAGGTCGGCCAGCTTCAGCGCCGCCTTCTTGCGCGTCTCGTGCGGCGCATCGGCGGGCAGGAAGCGCCACACGGCGATGAAGGCCAGGACGGGCAGGGCGGAGATGATGATCAGGGAAGCGCTCAGGCTCCAACCGGCCAGCAGGCCCGCCGCACCCGGTCCGAAGACGATGCCCAGCGAACTGGCCGCGCCGACGGCGCCCATGGCGCGGGCGCGTTCGTGCGGCGCCGTGTGGTCGGCGACCACGGCGGCGCAGATCGGCGGCACGGCGGCGTAGAAGGCGCCGGCGGCGGTGCGCGCCGCCGTCATGCCCAGGAAGCTGACGATGGCCGCCGGAACCAGGGCCAGGGCCGCGCTCATGAACAGGCCCAGCGCCGCATAGCTGACGGCGAACCCGGCCAGGGCGATCAGCAGCACCTTGCGCCGCCCCACCTCGTCGCTGCGCGCACCCCAGAAGCGGGCCATCAGCATCCAGGCCATGCCCGCCGCCGTCACCGCCGCCCCGACGTGCCAGGGCTGAAGGCCCAGCAGTCGCGCCATCGGCCCGACCACGGCGACGAAGGCCATCATCGACATGCTGCCGACGCCCGCCGTGAACAGCAGGGGCTTCAGGCTGAAGGCGCCGTCGGGCGCCGCGACGGTCGAGGTGGCGGATGTCATGAGGCGCTCCTGAACGGCATGGAGCGGCTTGATCGACTAATTGAGAATGAATTGCAACTAAGGCTTGGCCATTGCGGCGGGCAGGGCCAGCTCCACCGCCAGACCCGGCCGATTGTCCTTCAGCCGCAGGTCGCCGCCGTGCGCCCGCGCGACAGCGGCCACCATCGCCAGACCCAGCCCTGCGCCTGAGGCGTGGCTGCTCTCGCCCT
The DNA here is from genome assembly GCF_047237745.1 of Brevundimonas phoenicis. Lineage (NCBI taxonomy): Bacteria > Pseudomonadati > Pseudomonadota > Alphaproteobacteria > Caulobacterales > Caulobacteraceae > Brevundimonas > Brevundimonas phoenicis. The sequence continues at coordinate 2,595,328 of NZ_JBDFLN010000001.1, read as the reverse complement.
GATCCAGGCGATAGAAGCGGCGCAGCACCTTTTCGCGCTCGGCGTCCGGCACGCCGGGGCCGTAGTCGGCGACACGGATGATCGCCCGGCCGTCTGCGCTGGACGACGAGACCTCGATCTGTCCGCCGCCGTGGAAGACGGCGTTCTCGATCAGATTGGCCAGGGCCTGCTGCAGCAGAGCGGGGTCGGCCTCGACCGTTCCGGTCGGGGCGAGGGCGACGCTCATCCGTCCGCCCGCCTCCTCGACGAACGGGCTGTAGATGTCTGCCACGGCGCCGGTCAGGACGGCGAGGTCCAGCGATTCGGTCTTCAGGGCGGCGTCGCCGCTCTCGATCCGCGCCAGGGTCAGCAGGGCCTCGAACAGGGCGCTGACCTGGTCCGTCTCCTCCAGCGCGCGCTCGACGGCGGCCTCGCGCGCGCTGGCGTCGTCCAGATTGGCGGCCAGATCCTCCAGCCGGTTGCGGACCCGGTTCAGCGGCGCGCGCAGTTCGTGGGCAACGCCCTCGGACAGGGTCTTCAGCGTGGTCAGCGCCGCCTCCTGCCGGTCCAGCATCCGGTTCAGATTGGCCGACAGCTCATTGAACTCCCGTCCCAGGCCGACGGCGGGCAGGCGGGTCGAATCCTGACCGGCGATGATGCGGCCCACCGCCTGATTGACCCCCTCCAGCCGCCGCAGGAACAGCCGGCCGGCGAACCAGCCCCCGGCCAACGCCAGCAGGATCAGGGCGATCCCGCTCATCAGGGCGTAGCGGCGGATGCCGCCGCGCAGTTCGTCCAGATGCTGGATGTCGCGCCCCACCGCCAGCAGGCCGCCGTCGGACGCCTGGGCGCTGAGCACCAGCATGTTCGGCGTCTGGTCGGGCCAGCGCGCGGGGCGCGCCTTGTTGGGCAGGTTGCGGCGGAAACCGCTCTGATTGACCGCCAGCCGCGTCAGGCCGTTGGAGAAGGTGCTGCCGTTCGGCGCCTCGACCAGCAACAGATAGCGGCGGGCGTCGCGGTTGCGGGCTTCGGCGTTCAGCTCCTGCACCAGCTGGGCCGTGCCGTGCCGGTCAGCGTCAGCGCGCATGACGTCCATCTGGTGGTTCAGCCCGTCGCGGACCTCGGCCTCGGCGAAGCGCATCAGGCCGTAGTCCACGCCCGCGATCATCACCGCCGCGCCTAGTCCGAACAGGGCCGAGAAGGCGGCGGCGTAGCGCAGGCTGGCCGTGGTCCAGACGGACGGGCGTTGCGGTTCAGTCCGGGGCCTTGAGGACATAGCCCACCCCCCGGATGGTGTGGATCAGCTCCTGATCGAAGCCGCGATCCACCTTGGCCCGCAGGCGGCTGATGTGGGCGTCGATCAGATTAGCGCGCGGATCGAAGTGGAAGCCCCACAGGCTTTCCAGCAGCATGGTGCGCGTCACCGCGTGACCGGCGTTGCGCGCCAGCCGCTCCAGCAGTTTGAACTCATGCGGCGTCAGGTCCAGCGTCTGGCCCGCGCGGGTCGCCCGGTGTGCGGCCACATCGACCTCCAGATCGGCCACGCGATGCCGCGTCGTCGCCTCGGCCAGCGGGGGGCGCCGCACCAGCGCCTGCAGTCGCGCGCTCAGTTCGCTGAAGGCGAAAGGCTTGACCAGATAGTCGTCGGCGCCCGCGTTCAACCCCGCCACCCGGTCGTCGACCGAGCCCAGCGCCGTCAGCATCAGCACCGGCGTCTTCAGTCCGCCCGCGCGCATGGCCTGGACCGCTTCCAGCCCCGGCAGGCCCGGCATCATACGGTCGGCGACGATGGCGTCGTATTCGCCCTCCATCGCCATGTGCAGCCCGCCCTCGCCGTCGCCCGCCTCATCGACCGTATGCCCCTGCTGGCGCAGGCCTTCGGCCACGAAGGCGCGGGTTCGGGCATCATCGTCAATGACAAGCATTCGCATGAGCGCCCTTCTAAACCTCTGCGGCGAAACGACCAGACCGGCTTGGAATTAATCTCGCCGCAAGACAATGCGAAGGTTGCTCGGCTATAGGCCGGTTGTTGCGAATGATATGCAACAGCTTGAGTGCGGCAGGGATCAGCATGGAGTCGAGAGTAGCGGAGTTCTGGGGCGCGCCCGATCTGTCGGTTCAGATCGGCGGCGGCGCATCCGAACGCCATGACGCGGTGGCGCCCAAGGACGACATGGACTGGGCTTTTGGACTGACGACGCCGGAGCTGCGGCTCTTCACCACGGGCCTGAAGCAGCGCCTGACGCCGGGACCGGCGGCGACCTTGGGCGCGCGCGTGCGCCGCTTCTTCGCCGATCTGCCGGTCGCGCCGGAAACCGATGAACCATCGCCGCGCCTGCTGGTCGGAGCCCTGCCGTTCGACCGCAACGCCGACGACTGTCTGTTCCTGCCCGAGCGCGCGGCCAACCGTATTTGGGACATGCCCTCAAGCGCGTCGCGCCCTGCGATCCGCGCCCTGACGCCCGAGCCCTCGCGCGCGGCCTATGAGGCGGCGGTGACGCAGGCGCTTGAGGCCATGCGCGCCTCGCAGGGCGGCGCCGAGCCGGTCGACAAGGTGGTGCTGTCGCGCAGCCTGAAGGTTCAGGGCGACGGCGCGATCGACCCCTTCGCCCTGTGGCGCGACCTGAAGGCCGACCCGACCGCCGCGCGCTTCCTGACGCCGCTGGGCGAGGGGGCTGACGGCGCCATGCGCCGTCTGGTCGGCGCCACGCCCGAACTGCTGGCGTCCAAGCGCGGCCCGGCCGTCTTTTCTCACCCGCTGGCCGGATCGGCCCGCCGCAGCACCGACGTGGTGCAGGACGAGGCGGCGGCGCAGAGCCTGCTGGCCTCCGACAAGGACCGCCGCGAACACGCCCTGGTGGTCGAGGCCATCATGGACCTGCTGGCGCCCTACTGCAGCGACCTGCGCGCGCCGCCGGGACCGGCGCTGGTGTCGACGCGGACCATGTGGCACCTGGGCACCCGCATCGAGGGGCGGCTGCTTCGCCCCGACGAGACTTCCGCCGCTGAACTGGCCGCCCTGCAGCATCCGACGCCCGCCGTCTGCGGCTCGCCGCGCGACCGGGCGGCCGAGATGATCCACGCGCTTGAAGGCTATGACCGGGGCTTCTATGCCGGGGCCGTGGGCTGGACCAACGCCTTTGGCGATGGCGCATGGTACGTCTCGTTGCGCTGCGCCGAGACGTGCGGCGATCAGGCGCGTCTCTATGCCGGGGCGGGCATTGTCGAAGGCTCCGACCCCGCCGCCGAGGCGGACGAGACGTCGGGTAAGTTCCAGGCCGTCCTGCGCGCCCTGGGCGTGGATGAGGCGAGCGTATGATTCCCCTGCAACAGATCTGGCCGGACGACATGGCGGCGCGTTATCGGGCCAAGGGCTATTGGCGCGGCGAGACCTTCTCCCAGCTGCTGCGCAGTCGGGCGGAGGCGCAGGGCGACGCCGTGGCCGTGGTCGGCATGGAGCAGCGCTGGACCTATGGCGAACTGCTGCAAAAGGCCGAGACGGCCGCCGCCGGTTTCCTGGCGCTGGGGCTGAAGCCTGGAGACCGGGTGGTGGTGCAACTGCCGAACCTGCCTGAGTTCCTCAGCGTGATCTTCGGCCTGTTCCGGGCGAAGCTGATCCCCGTCTATGCGCTGCCCGCGCACCGCTCGACCGAGATCGTCCACTTCGTGACGCGGGCCGAGGCGTCGGCCTATGTCGTCGCCGACCGGCATGAAGGCTTCGACTATCGCGCCCTGGCCCGCGCCGTTCAGGCGGAGGTTCCGGACCTGCGCCATGTGATCGTGGTCGGCGAGGCCGAGGAGTTCGCCGCCTTCGACGGCTTCCGCGCCGATCCGGCCTCCCTGCCGACGGACGACGCCGATCCGTCCGACGTGGCCTTCCTGCAGATTTCGGGCGGCTCGACCGGCCTGTCCAAGCTGATCCCTCGCACCCACGACGACTACCTCTACAGCGTGCGCGAAAGCGCCGACATCTCGGGGCTAACGCCTGCGAGCGTCTATATGACGGCGCTGCCCGCCGCGCATAATTTCCCGATGAGCTCGCCGGGCTATCTGGGCGCCCTCTATGTCGGGGCGACGGTGGTGATGGCGCCGTCGCCGTCGCCGGATATCTGCTTTCCCCTGATCGAGCGCGAGGGGGTGACGATCACCGGACTGGTGCCGCCTCTGGCCCTTTTGTGGATGCAGGCGGCGGCCAAGAAGACCCACGACCTGTCCAGCCTTCAGGTGCTGCTGGTCGGCGGGGCCAAGTTCCTGCCCGAGGCGGCGCGGCGCGTGCGCACTGAACTGGGCTGCACCCTGCAACAGGTGTTCGGCATGGCCGAAGGCTTGGTCAACTATACCCGGCTGGACGACCCCGAGAGCCTGATCGTCGAGACGCAAGGACGCCCCATCAGCCCCGACGACGAAATCCTGATCGTCGACGATGCGGGCGCGCCCGTGGCCGAGGGCGAGCCGGGCAATCTGCTGACGCGCGGGCCTTATACGATCCGCGCCTATCACAACGAACCGGCGGCCAATGAGCGGTCCTTCACCGACGACGGCTTCTATCGCACCGGCGACGTGGTGCGCCGCACGCCCGAGGGCTATCTGGTCGTCATGGGCCGGGCCACCGACCACATCAACCGCGCGGGCGAGAAGATCTCGGCCGAGGAGGTCGAGGATCACCTGCTGGCCCACCCGGCCGTCTTCGACGCCGCCGTGGTGTCGGTGCCCGACGACTATCTGGGCGAACGTATCTGCGCCTTCATCATCCCCAACGGCGCCCCGCCGCGCGGCGTCGAGCTGAAGGCCTGGATGCGCAAGCGCGACATCGCCGACTTCAAGGTGCCGGACCAGATCGTCTTCGTTGACGACTTCGCCGTGACCGCCGTGGGCAAGGTCAGCCGCCGCGAACTGCGCGCGGCGCTTCGCCAGCGCATTCTGGAAGAAGAGGGCAAGGCGTGAGCGTCTCCAAAGGCCTGCCTACCGTCCCGGCCTACGCCCTGCCGACCGAGGCGGAGATCCCCGCCTCGCGCGCCCAGTGGACGCTGGAGCGTGATCGCGCCGCCCTGCTGGTCCACGACATGCAGCGCTATTTCATGCGCCCCTATGCGCCGGGCGCAGAGCCGCTGCCCGCCCTGATCGCCAACATCGCCCGCCTGATCGCGGCGGCGCGGGCGGCGGGCGTTCCGGTCTTCTACACCGCCCAGCATGGCGATCAGGATCGCCGCGACCGGGGCCTGCAAGCCGACCTGTGGGGACCGGGCATGAGCCGCGCACCTGAGCATGAAGAGATTTTGCCTGAACTGGCCCCGGCGCCGGGCGATTTCCCTCTGGTCAAGCATCGATACAGCGCCTTCCAGCGCAGCAATCTCGAGACGCTGATGCGCGTGCGAGGGCGGGACCAGCTGATCGTCTGCGGCGTCTACGCTCACATCGGCTGCCAACTGACGGCGGCCGAGGCGTTTCAGCGCGATATCGAACCCTTCTTCGTCGCCGATGCGCTTGGCGACTTCTCGCGCGACAAGCATATGGGCGCGGTGGCCTGGGCCGCCGACACCTGCGCCGTGGCTCTTTCGACGGCGCGCGTTCTGGAACGACTGACATGACCAAGCTGACCCCGCAGGATCTGACGCTGGAGCGCATGCGCGCCGATGTCGCCGCCGTGCTGCACGAAACGCCGGACTCCATCCTGGACGACGACAATCTGATGGACCTGGGCGTCGACTCCTTGCGCGCCCTCAACCTGTCGCTGGCGTGGAGCGAGGCCGTGCCGTTGGAGTTCAGCGAACTGGCCGAGCACACCACGCTCGCAGGCTGGTGGAGCGTGGTTCAGGCGCGCCTGCGCGCCGCCGGTCACGACGCCTGACCTGACATCATGGACGACGGACGCATGGCGGCGGTGCTGGAACACCCGCTGACGGAAGCTCAATCCGGCCTGTGGTTCGCCCAGAGGCTGGACCCGGCCAACCCGATCTTCAACACGGCCCACTATCTCGACATCCGGGGCGATCTGGACGTCGAGGCCTTCCGCGCCGCCGTCGATCAGACCGCCGCCGAGGCCGAGGCCCTGTCGCTGCGTTTCCTTGAGCGAGGCGGCGAGGTCTTCCAGACCCTCGACCCGACCCATCGGCCCCTGCTTCAGATCGTCGACGTGTCCGCCGCCGCCGACCCGGTCGCCGAGGCCATGGCCGCCATGCGCCGCGACCATGAGACGCCGCTCGACCCGACGCACGATCCGCTGGCCGCCAACATCCTGTTCCGCATGGGCCCGCAACGCTTCCTGTGGAGCCTGCGCGTTCACCATCTGGCCACCGACGGCTTCGGCATGGCCCTGCTGACCAATCGCGTGGCCGAGCTTTACAACGTCGCGCGCGGCGGCCCGGCGCCAGGTCCGGTCTTCAACCCTATCGCCAAGGTGTGGGAAGAAGACGCCGCCTATCGCGCCTCGGACAAGCGCACGGCAGACGCGGCGTATTGGCGCGAGATCATGGGCGACGCGCCCGAGGTCGCCTCTCTGGCGCCCGGCAAGGCCACGACCGCCCACCGCTTCCACCGCATCGAGCGCGCCTTGCCGCCGCAGGTCACGGCCCGCCTGCGCGCCCGCGCCGAGGCCGGACGCCTGTCATGGCCCGACGTTCTGACCGCCATCGGGGCCGCCTATGTCCGCCGCTTCTCGGGTGCCGAAGAGGCGGTGATTGGCGTGCCGTGGATGGGCCGTATGGGCAGCGCCTCGGCGCGCACGCCCGCCATGATCATGAACGTCCCGCCGCTGCGCCTGACGCTGGACGAGGACGCGCCGCTGGACGAACAACTGATCGTGGCCTCCAAGGCCCTGATCAAGACCCGCCGCCACGGCCGTTACCGCAGCGAGCAGCTGCGGCGCGACCTGGGCCTGATCGGCGGGGCGCGGCGCCTGTACGGGCCGCTGGTCAACGTCCTGCCGTTCGACCTGCCGCCGCGCTTTGAGGGGCTGGACACGACGCTGAAGGTGCTGGGCACGGGTCCGGTCGACGACATCAGCTTCACCTTCCGCGGCGACGCCGCGCCGGTCCTGACGCTGGAGGTCGACGCCAACCCCGACCTCTACACGCTGGACGAAGCCGCCGCCCACGCAGAGCGTCTGGCCGCCTTCCTGACCAATGCGCTGGACGCCGAGACCCTGGGCGAAGTCCCCATCGCCACGCCGGGCGAGGCCGTCCGCGAACTGGAAGCCTTCAACGCCACCGCCCACCCGGTGCCCGATACGACGTTGACCGCCCTGCTGGAGGCGGCCATGCAGGCGACGCCGCACGCCCCGGCCCTGACCTTCGGCGAGCAGACCCTGACCTACGCCGAACTGGACCGCCGCACGGCCGCGCTGGCCTCGGCGCTGGCGGCGCGCGGCGTGGGGCGTGAGAGCCTCGTCGCCGTGGCCCTGCCGCGTTCGCTGGAGCTGGTCATCGCCTTGGTCGCGATCTTACGCGCGGGCGGGGCCTATCTGCCGCTGGATCTGGAGCATCCGGCCGAGCGCATCGCCGCCATCGTCCGCGCCGCCGGGCCGAGCGTCGTCCTGGCCCATGAAGACATCGGCGGCGCGTTCGGCGAGGCCCTGCTGGCGCCTGTCGACTGGCCGCTGGACGGGGCTGCGCCTGCCGTGGCGCAAGGAGGCGAGGACGCCGCCTACGTCATCTATACCTCGGGGTCGACCGGCGATCCCAAGGGGGTGCTGGTCGAGCATCGCGCCATCGTCAACCGCCTGCTGTGGATGCAGGCCGAGTACGGCGTCGGCGCCCACACCCGCATCCTGCAGAAGACGCCCGCCACCTTCGACGTCTCGGTGTGGGAGTTCTTCCTGGCGCTGATTTCCGGCGGCGAACTGGTCGTGGCCCCGCCCGGCGCGCACCGCGATCCGGCGGCCATCGCCGGGCTGATCCGCCGCCATGCGATCACCGACCTGCACTTCGTCCCCTCCATGCTGTCGGCCTTTCTGGCCGATCCGGCGGCCAAGGGGATCGCGGTCGCCCACGTCTTCTGCAGCGGCGAGGAACTGCCCGCCGAACTGCGCGACCGTTTCCACCAGACGGTGAGCGCCGAACTGCACAACCTCTACGGCCCGACCGAGGCGGCGGTGGACGTCAGCTATTGGGCCGCCGGTCCGGAGGATACGTCCCGGCCCATGCCGATCGGCTGGCCGGTGTGGAACACGCGGCTGGTCATTCTGGACGAGCGGCTGCGCCCCGTGGCGCCCGGCATGGGCGGCCATCTGCATCTGGGCGGCGTGCAACTGGCGCGCGGCTATCTGAACCGACCCGACCTGACCGAGGACCGCTTCATCCCCGACCCGCACCATCCGGGCCAGCGCCTGTATCGCACCGGCGACGTGGCGCGCAGGCGGGCGGACGGCGCGGTCGTCTATCTGGGCCGCAGCGACCATCAGGTGAAGATCCGCGGCCTGCGCATCGAACTGGGCGAGATAGAAGCCGCCGTCATCGCCTCGGGCCTAGCGCGCGAGACGGTGGTGCTGGCGCGCGAAGACCGGCCGGGAGAGCGCCGTCTGGTCGCCTATCTGGTCCCGGCCGAGGGCTACGATCCCGCCGCCCTGAAGGCGAAGCTCGCCGCGCGCCTGCCCGACTACATGGTGCCCGCCGCCATCGTGGCGCTGGACGCCCTGCCGACGACCTCCAACGGCAAGCTGGACCGCAAGGCGCTGCCCGCCCCGGTGTTCGAGGCCGCAGCAGGCCGGGCGGCCGAGACGCCGACCGAAAAAATCATCGCCGAACTGTTCGCCGAGACGCTGGGCAGGGCCGAACCGGCGGGCGCCGACGACGACTTCTTCACCCTGGGCGGCGACTCTCTGCTGGCGGTGCATCTGATGATGCTGATCCGCGAGCGGCTGGGGCGCGATCCGGGGCTGGGCGCCCTGTTCGACCGGCCGCGCGTGGCGGAACTGGCCGCCCTGATCGACGCCGAGGCGCTGGACTTCGACAACGGGCTGGGCGTGCTGATCCGTCTGGCCGAGGGCGATCCGGCTCTGCCGCCGCTGTTCCTGATCCACCCGGCGGGGGGGCTGTCGTGGGGCTATCGGACGCTGGCGCGCGCCCTGTCGCCGCGCCGCACGGTGTGGGGCGTGCAGTCGCCCGCGCTGGACCCGGCCAACGCCCTACCGGATGGGATCGACGCGCTGGCGTCGGTCTATGTGGATCATATTCTGGCCTTGGGCGCGCCCGGCCCGGTGCATATCGCAGGCTGGTCCGTCGGCGGCATCATCGCCCAGGCGGCGGGGGTCGAGCTGGAGCGGCGCGGGGCCAAGGTCGGGCTGATGGCCATGCTGGACTCCTACCCGGCCGAGTGCTGGCGCGCCGAGCCTGACCCGGATCCGGTCGACGCCATGCGCGCCCTTCTGGCCATCGCCGGATACGACCCGACCCAGTATCCCGAGCTGCGTAGCCGCGCGGCCATTGTCGCCTTCCTGAAGGCGGGCGACAGCGCGCTGGGCGGCTTGCCTGAGGCGGCGCTGGACGGGGTGATTCGCGTGGTGCTGGACACCAACCGTCTGGTGCGTGAACACCATCACAAGGCCTTCGGCGGCCGCACCACACACGTCCGCGCGGCGCTGGATCATCAGGAGCGCGACCTGACGCCGGGCCTGTGGCGCCCTTACGCCGCTGATCTGGATGTGGTCGAGGTTCCCTTCCTGCACCCGCAACTGACCGGCCCGGCGGCGACGGCCCTGATCGCCCCGGCGCTGGACGCCCGCATGACCGCCGCAGAGGATACGACACGATGAGAGACAGCGGACTGTCCGGCCGTCTGGCTTTGGTCACGGGCGCGGGCGGCGGCATCGGCGCCGCCGTGGTGCGCCTGCTGGTCGAGGAGGGCGCGCGCGTGGTCGCCACCGACCTGCCGTCCACCGCGCTGTCGGGTCTGGCCTTCCTGAACGGCGTCCGGGTCGAGCCGCTGGACGTGTCCGACGGCGCAGCGGTCGAGGCCCTGTTCGACCGCATCGAGGCCGAGGACGGCCCCATCGACCTGGTGGCCAGCGTGGCGGGCGTCCTGTCCAATGTGACGGTGGATCAGACCTCCGACGCCGAATGGCGCCGTGTCTTTGCGGTCAATGCGGACGGGGTCTTCCATCTGGGCCGCGCGGCGTCGCGGCGGATGGGCAGGCGGGGCAAAGGGGCCTTCGTCACCGTCAGCTCGAACGCGGCGGGCGTGCCGCGTCATGCGATGGCGGCCTATGCCGCGTCCAAGGCGGCGGCGACCATGTTCACCCGCTGTCTGGGGCTGGAGCTGGGGCCAAAGGGCGTCCGCTGCAACGTTGTCGCCCCCGGCTCGACCCTGACGCCGATGCAGACCGGCATGTGGGCCGATGAGAACGGCGCCGCCCGCGTCATCGCCGGCTCGCCCGAGACGTTCAAGGCGGGCATCCCGTTGCAGAAGCTGGCGACGCCCGAAGACATCGCCGAGGCCGTGGTCTTCCTGCTGTCCGACCGCGCCGCCCACATCACAATGACCGACCTCTACGTCGACGGCGGGGCCACGCTGCGCGCCTGATCTCTCTGGCTCAACGTCGTCCAGATGAGAGATGATTCGACAGGAACAGGGCGTTGATCAGCAGACGCTCCGTCCCCAACCAGTATTTGCGGTGGGCCGGGTCGTCGGCGAACAGCACGACGTTGCCCGCCCCGATCGGGTTCACCTGAGCCCAGACCGAGCCCGCCGAGCGGGCGCGCAGGGCTTCGGGCAGGTAGCCGTTGACCTGCGGGCTGGTCTCGATCCGTACGACGTTGGCGAAGGGATCGGCCACGGGCGCCAGGACCACGTCCGTCTCCTTGTTCACGAACAGGTCGCGGCGCGACAGGCCGAAGGCCAGCGGGTGACTGATGTCGACGTCGGCCGAGAGGGCGTTGCCCGCCGTGCGCTGCTCGCCCAGGAGCGCGCTGCGGTCGGCATAGTCGCGGCGCTCGACCTCGGCCTTCTTCTCGTTTTCGGAGGCGGTCTGCGGGGCCAGGCCGTTGGCGGCGGCCCAGCGTGCAGCGCTGCCGAACAACACCAGTGAGCCGCCCGCCCGCACCCAGGTTGTCAAGGCGTCCACCGTCGGCTGGCTCAGGTTGTCGTAGCGACCGCCCGACAGGACGATGCTGTCATAGTCGCCCAGCAGCACGCGGCCCAGTTGCGACGGGTCCAGCCGCGTCGCCGGATAGTTCAGCCGCTCACTGAGGGCGAACCAGGTCGCGCCGATCTCGGTGGCGTTGACGCCCTCGCCCATGACCAGGGCGATGCGAGGGGCGCGCACGACCTTCACATTGTCGCTGCCCAGATCGACGCCCGCGACGCTTTGGCCGGTCGAGACGGCGTGGGCGACCACGCCGGCCTCGCGCGCGGCGGTATCGATGGCGGCGCGCAGGGCGGCGGCGTCCAGAGGCTGTCCCGCCGTGGTCACGACCAGGGAGCCGCGTCCGAAGGCGCTGTCGCCGGCCGCCGTTCGCGCGGTCAGCGGTTCGAACGCGGCGCGGACGCGCACGTCCTGACGCAGCAGGGCCGCCAGAACGCGCGGCGCGTTCAGGTCGCGCCAGTCGACGACATAGGCGTAGGCGTTCTGAGGCCCGCTGACGCCGCCGGTTGCGACGGGCGCTTCGGTCACGGCGGACCCGTGGGCGGGGACGCGGCGCAGGCCGTCGCTCTTCAGCCCATAGGCCAGGGCGACGGCGTAGGAGGTGCTGCCGTAGACGCTGCCCTTGGTCGGGGGCGTCCGGTCGAAGATGGAGTGCACCAGGCGGAACTGCGGCTGGGCCGAGGGCACGACATAGGCGCTGCCCGGCTCATAGGCGCGGCCGTTCTGCGTCACCCGCTCGGTCAGCGGATGGACCTGGATGTGGTGGGTCAGCAGCAGGCCTAGGGTCTGGCGCGTCAGACCCGGATCGGCCGCATCGCCGAAGACGAAGGCCTGGCTGGAGTGGCGGCGTCCCTGTTCGACAGCCGAGCGGAAGAAGTCGCGCTGGAAGGCTTGCAGCCCGGCGCGCTCGGCGACGGCGCCGCGGATGGTGGCCAGACCGACATTGGTCTGGTTGCGGATGGTGAAGGGGAAGGTCAGCGGGCCGTTGGCCGTGTCCTGCACCAGGCCGCGCGAGCTGGCCTGTTCGACCGTCACCCCGACCCCGCCGTGGAAGTCGGGATAGGTCGAGCCGTAGACCGGCGAGAAGTTGTCGAAGACCTCGCGCGTGTAATAGAGCGAGCCGAGGCTATCCAGCGCCTGGGCGTGATACCTGGCCAGCGTCACGTTCCATTCATAGCTGGCGCGTGGCAGCAGCGGGCTTTCCATGCTGGCGGGCGAGGGCTCGAAATAATAGGTGCTGCCCGCGCCCATTTCGTGGAAGTCGATCTGGATGTGGGGCCGCCAGCGGTGGAAGGCCTCCAGCTTGGCGCGGGTCTCGCGTTGCGTCACCGCCAGCCAGTCGCGGTTCAGGTCGGTGAAATAGTGGTTGGTGCGTCCGGCGGGCCAGGCCTCGACGTGTTCCTTGTCCAGCGGGTCCGAGACGGCGGGCTGGTTCTTCCAGGCGTTGTGCCAGTTGGCGGCGCGGTCGCGGCCGTCCGGGTTTTGGGCCGGGTCGATGACGACCACGGCCTTGTCCAGCCAGTCCAGCACCTCGGGCGAGCGCCCGGCGGCCAGGTAGTAGGCGGTCAGCAGGGCCGCCTCGCCGCTGGACGTCTCATTGCCGTGAACGCTGTAGAACAGGCCGACGACGACCGGGGCGTCGGCCGTGGCGGCCGGGCCGCCGGGATCGCCCGCCGCGATGTGGGCGCGCTGGATCTGGTCGATCCGGCCCTGATTGGCGCCCGAGGTGATGACCACGGACAGCAGGGGCCGTTCTTCATAGCTGCGGCCGATCTCCTCGACCGTGACCCGGTCCGACAGGCGGGCCAACTCGCGCAGGTAGTCCACGATGCGGTCGTGGCGGGTGTAGTGCGTGCCGATCGGATAGCCGAGGAAGGCTTCGGGCGTCGGAATGGCGGGGTCGAAATCCCCGGCCGCCGCCTGGGGGAAGAAATAGGCGCTCTGGGCCAGGGCGGGCGCGGGCGCCGTCAGGGCGACGCCGCCCAGCAGGACCGCCGCCGCAGCGCCGTTGGCGAGGATGCGCCGGATGGATGAACGGGCGTGTTGAACGCTCATGATGTCAGGTCTCGATGCAAGGGATCAGAAGCGGACGTCGAAGCCGACGCGGAAATAGCGCCCGCGCAGATCGTACTGGCCGAAGTCGTAGGGGGCGCGGACGCCGGGGAAGGAGGCGTCGTGCGGCGGCGCTTCGTCCAGCAGGTTCTCGACCTTGGTGTAGAGTGTCACGCGCTCCAGCCCGGACCACGCCGCGTACAGATCGAATTGGTGATAGGCGTCCACGCGCGATTGTCCCCCGACAACCGGTACCTGATCATAGCCGGAGGTATAATACCAGGTCAGGTTGGCGTCGAAGACGTCGCGGTTCCAGGCCAGCCGCGTCGTCGCCTTGTGCGCCGGCAGGGTCGAGCCCCGGTTCGATCCGGCGTAGTCCAGCAACGGACCGCCCGCTGCGTTCGGCCGCTTGTATTCCAGCAGGTGCGTATAGGCGCTGGAGGCGGTGAACGTCCCCCAATCGTCGGTGCGCCAGCGCTGGCTGAAGTCCACGTCGATGCCCGACGTCTCCAGCGCTGACAGATTGCGATAGCGGTTGTAGACGGCCTGCAGCTTGCCGCGTTCGTCGCGGATGACGTCGGCGGGATCATTCTGCTGGATGATGGCGGTGGTGTTTCCCGTGCCGATCAGGTTGTCGAGCTTGATCTGATACCAGTCGATGCTCAGCGCCGTGTCACGCGTCGGGGTGAAGACGACGCCCAGATTGTAGGAGCGGGTCTTTTCCGGCTCCAGATCGGTGTTGCCCACGGTGAAGAAGGTCGGGCTCTGGCGAGAGTTGGGCAGGTCGGGATCATAGGGGTCGATGACCGAGCCGTAGGAGATCATGGTTGAGGCCGAGTTCTCCGACAGCGACGGCGCCCGGAAACCGCGTGAGGCCGAGGCTCGCAGCGCCAGCCACTCCAGCGGCTTCCACCGCACGCCCGCCTTGGGCGAGAAGGCGCTGCCGAAGTCGCTGTATTCATCCGCTCGCGCCGCGACCTGGATGTCCAAATTGCTCAGGACGGGGATGTTGAATTCGGCATAGGCGGCCCAGACGTCGCGCTCGCCGTCCACGGCGGCGATGGCCGGGCGGATCTGCAGTCCGGCGTCGATCTGCCACGGATTGCTGGAGACCAGGCTTTCATGGCGGAACTCGACCCCGGCGGCGTAGCCGATCTGACCGGCGGGCAGGTTGAACAGTTCGCCCGAGATCTTGAAGTCGGCCCCATAGAGGCGCGACTCCGCGGGACGCAGGGTCGACAGGCGGATGCCGTCCAGCACGGCTTGAGGCGTGGCGCCGGGCTCATGCAGGTTCAGCGTGCCGTTGGCCAGGGCTTCGACCAGGTTCCAGCGATGGGCGAAGCCGCCCGACACCGTCTCGCGCTCGTCGCTGCCCGAGGCGAAGACGGCGGCCTCCCAGTCGAAGCGGTCATGGCGGCCGCGCACGCCGCCCAGCGCGCGATAGGACTTGGACTCATTGGTCTTCAGCGTCCGGCCCAGGTCGAAGAAGGTGTATTCGATCGGCGTGGCGACGCCGTAGGGATTGTAGGGATTATTGGCGGGCAGCAGATTCGACACCGGCTCGGCCAGCCCGGTCTGGGCGTTTAGCGCGAACCTCCCTCCCTCCAGCGTGAAGAAGGGGCTGGAGCCGAACAGGGACGCCCCCTCGACATAGGAATAGAGCACCTCGCCGAAGGCCTCGATCTGCGGCGTCAGGCGCTTCGTGCCGAACAGATAGGCCTGATAGCGGTCGGTCGAGGGGATCAGCGTCGTGTGCGGCGCCAGATTGATGGCGCAGGTCTCGCCGGACAGGCCGTCGATCGGGGCGCTGGCGGTCAGCACCATGCCTTCAGGGCACTGGCCCTGGGCGTCGAGGAAAGGCACGGACTTGCCGTCGACCAGGAAGCGCGCCCCCTTGGCCGACCAGCCGTTCCAGCGGCCGCCGGGCAGGTCGGTGTAGATGCCCGACCTGGTCAGGTCGCGCTGATCCTGATCCAGTCGATTGCGGGTATAGGCCTCCAGCGACAGCAGGATGTTGTAGCCGTCCGTCTCCAGGTCGCCATGCCCGGCGACCAGTTTGGCGGTCGAGGTCTCCAGTCCGCCCTGATCGGCGAGGCCGTAGCTGGCGCCGAACTCAAGACCCTGGAAATTCTGACGGGTGATGATGTTGGTCACGCCCGCCACAGCATCCGAGCCGTAGACGGCCGAGGCGCCGTCCTTCAGCACCTCCAGCCGCTGGGTCGCCACCATCGGCAGGGCGTTCAGATTGACGAAGGTGTCCGACAGACCGCCGCCGGGGAAGCCGTAGTTGGCCACGCGGCGCCCGTTCAGCAGCACCAGGGTGTTCTTCTGCGACAGGCCGCGCAGGCCGATGCCCGCCGCGCCGGACGACCAGCCGCTGTTCTGCGTCTCGTTCGAGCCGTTGCCGGTGTTGGCCGAGATCGAGCGAAGCAGGTCCGCCGTGGTCGACTTGCCCGAGCTCTCCAGCTCCTCGCGGCCGATCACCTGGACCGGGTTGAAGCCTTCGGTGTTGGCGCGCCGGATGTTGGAGCCGGTCACGATCACGTCCGCCACGGCGTGCGAAGTTTGAGTTTCCGTGGCGCTTTCCGCCGTTTGGGCGTGCGCCATGGTGCAGAGGCTCGTGCTCGAAAGAAGCGCCAGGACGGTCAAGGGGGGGTTAATCATGTTGTTGCGCTGCAAAAAGAGGCTAAAAACGGCGCGCAATAAGGCATGTTGATCACGCGCCCGTAATTTAGAAATCCTCAAGTTATTGATAGGGCGGCTATTTGGCCGACGCGGGTCTCCTCGTGCCCGCGTCGATCCGGCTTGCAACCAAGCGAGCGGCGCCCTGTTCTTGTGCGGCGGCGAACAGATGTATGGGCGCGGCCGGTCCAAGGGGGATGAGCTTTGTTCGAGACACAGCCGACGGTTATCGATGAAGTGGTGGTCACAGCGGCGCGTTTGCCGCCCGCAGCGGGCGAGGCGGCCTTTTCCGTGATCCGGCTGGACGGTGCTGCGTTGGATCGTGCGGCGCGGCTGGACGAGGCTCTGGCTGGGGTTCCGGCGGTTTCCCTCTTCCGGCGTACGAGCAGTCTGGCGGCCAATCCGACGACACAGGGCGTTTCGTTGCGAGCCATCGCCCCTTCGGGCGCCGGGCGCACGTTGGTTACGCTGGACGGCGTGCCGTTAAACGACCCCTTCGGCGGCTGGGTGTTGTGGTCGCAACTGCCGACAGAGGCGCTGGAAAGTCTCGACATCGTGCGCGGGGCGGGGGCCGGACCTTACGGCGCCGGCGCCCTGACCGGAGTGATCCAGCTGCGCGAGCGGGAACGAGGCGGCGTGTTGGACGCCTCAATCGCAGAGCGGGGCGGCGCGCGCCTGGCTGGCGCAGTCGGTGTTGACGCCGGGTCGCTGCGTCTGACCGGCTCAGCCCTTTATGAGACCAGCGACGGCTATGTTCCCGTACGCGGCGCGGCCGCTGGAAAGGCGGACACGCCTTTGGATATCGAGACCCGTGCAGCGGCGCTGCGACTGGATGCGCCGCTTGGCGCGGCCAGGCTGTCCCTGCGCGCTTCGGCCTATGACGAGGAGCGCGGCTCGGGTCTTCAGGGCGCGCGGTCCAGCGCCAGCGGCCACCTGCTGTCAGCCACGGCGGCGAAACGGCCGCAGGAGGGCGCCTACGGATGGCGGCTGCAGGCCTGGCGGCGCGAAAGCGACTTCGCCAACAGTTCGGTCGCGGTGGCGGCGGACCGCAACTCGACCACGCCCGCCAATGATCAGTATGAAACGCCCGCGACCGGCTGGGGCGTCAACGCCGCCCTGCGTCGCGCCTCGCGCGACGTGGCGGGCGGGCGACTGGAATGGGAGCTGGGCGCCGACGCCCGCTTCAACGAGGGCGAGACCCGCGAACGCTTCCGCTACATGAACGGCGCCTTCACGCGCGACCGGATCGCGGGGGGCGAGACTTCGGTCGCCGGACTCTATGGCGAGGCGTCATGGCGCGACGATCTGTGGCTGGTGGCGGGCGGCCTGCGTCTGGACGGCTGGCGCAATGAGAACGGCCGCCGTCTGGAGCGTGATCGCGCGACCGGCGCGGCGACCCTCGACGAGGCCGACCCTGACCGCTCGGGCGAGGTGGTCAGCGCCCGCCTCGCGGCGCGGCGCATGATCGGCGGCGGTTGGGCGGCCCGGGCGGCGGCCTATTCGGGCTTCCGGCCCGCCACCCTGAACGAACTGCACCGCCCGTTCCGCGTCGGCAATGACCTGACGGAGGCGAACGCCGCCCTGGTCCCCGAGACGCTTCAGGGCGTGGAGGCGGGCCTGGCCTATGAGGGGCTCGTGGCGACTTTCGGCGCGACCTTGTTCTGGAACCGGATTGAGGACGCCATCGTCAATGTGACGATAGGCGAGGGGCCGGGAATTTTCCCGCGCGCGGGCTTTGTCCCCGCTGGCGGCGTGCTGCGTCAACGCCAGAACGCCGGGACCATCGAGGCGACAGGTGTTGAACTGACGGCGCGTCGCAGCCTGGGCGGCCGACTGACCCTGGACGGCGCTGTTTCCATCACCGACGCTCGCATGGACGGCGGTTCGGCGGCGCCGCAATTGACCGGTCTGCGTCCGGCCCAGGCGCCGATCTGGAGCGCGACGGCGGGTCTGGACTGGCGCGCCAGCGACCGCCTGAACCTGGCCGTTCAGGCGCGCTATGAAAGCAAGCGGTTCGAGGACGATCTGAACAGTCGCGTCCTGGGCGCCGCCGTCGCCGTGGACGCCCGTGCGGAATGGCGGATGACGCCCGCCGCCGTTGTTTGGGCCGCCGCCGATAACCTGTTCGACGAGGTTGTCGAGGTGTCCGAGACGGGAACCGGGGTCGAAGGCTACGGCCCGCCGCGCACCCTGCGCCTGGGTGTCCGCTGGACCTACTGAGCCTGCAGGTCCAGCGGCGGGATTGGCGTCAGCCCAGGCTGGTGTGAATCGGCACGCCGTTCTTGATCGCCAGTGTCACGGGCGTGCGTTCGGCCACGTCGGCCAAACGCGTGCGCTGGGCGTCATCCAGCGGGCCGACAGGCGTCAGGACACGTTTGATCCGCGGCGGGCTTTCGCTTCCCAGGTACTCCAGACGGATGTCCAGTTCCTCCAACGGCCAGCCCTTCTTTTCAGCATACATCTTCAGCGTGATGGCGGTGCAGGCCCCCAGCGCCGAAATCAGCAGATCGAAGGGGGCAGGCCCCAGGTCGCCGCCGTTCAGCCGTTCCGGCTCATCGGCGGTCAGTACATGCTTCAGATCGCCGCCCGTCCGGATCGTGGTCCGGTAGCGGGCGGTTCCTATGCGGACTTGTGCGACGGCCACGTTGCGCGTTCCGCTCAGGACATGGCCGGCGCGGGCGGCGTCGGATCGGGCGGCAGGGGGATGAACTCCTGATCGTCCATGTCCGGCAGCTTCATGCGCCCGGCGCGCCAGTCGGCCTTGGCCTGTTCGATGCGGTCCTGCGACGACGAGACGAAGTTCCAGTCGATGAAGCGTTCGCCCACCGGCTCGCCGCCCAGCACCATGACGGTCGACGGCTCCAGCGCGCAGATGACCGAGGCGACGCCCTTCTCCAGCACCGCCATCTGGCCGTTGCCCAGGGGGCGGCCGTCATCGATCTCGACCAGGCCCTGCACGACATAGATCGCGCTTTCCGAATGGTCGGTCGGGGTCTGGAAACGCGCGCCGGGCTCCAGCTCCAGGTGCAGGTAGTGCAGGGGCGAGAAGGTGCTGACGCCGGCCTTCATGCCCATGGTCTCGCCGGCGGCCAGGCGGCCCTTGACCCCGCCTTCGATCCAGGTCGGCAGGTCGGCGGTGGTGACGTGCTGGAAGGAAGGGTCGATCTCCTCCTGACCGTTCGGCAGGGCGACCCAGGCCTGGATGCCTTCCAGCAGGGCGCCTTCGCGGCGCGCGCGCTCAAAGCGTTCGGAGTGGGTGACGCCGCTGCCGGCCGTCATCCAGTTGACCTCGGCCGGGCGGATGTCCTGCTGGACGCCCAGGCTGTCGCGGTGGGTGATCTCGCCCGAGAACAGATAGGTCAGGGTCGAGATGCCGATGTGCGGGTGCGGACGCACGTCGACGGTCTTGGGAATGCCCGCAGGCATGTCGACCGGACCCATGTGGTCGAAGAAGACGAACGGACCGACCGTGCGGCGCTTGGCGTAGGGCAGGACGCGGCCGACTTCGAACCCTCCCAGGTCACGGCGGCGCTGTTCGATGATGAGTTCGATCATTGGGCTTTCTCCTGCTCCCAGATGGCGTTGAGTGTAACCTGCACTGTGTCAGAGCACAAAGCGTCCCGGCCCGGCGGCCATCAGGATCAGGAAGCCGCCGATGATGCTGATGTGCTCGAAGAAACCGTTCAGAGCGGCGGCGCGGGCCTCGCCCTTCACGCTCCAGAAGTCATAGAAGATCACAGCCGTGGCGAGGGTGAACAAGGCCATCAGGGCGGCGACGGGCGTGGTGAACCAGCCCGCGATCAGCAGGGCGCTGCCTGCGAGTTGCAGGACGATGGTGCCCAGCAGCGCCAGATGCGCGAAGGGGATTTTCTTGGCGCGCACCTCGCCCAACCCTTCCTGGAAGCGGATGGACTTGGTGATTCCGCTCTGAAGAAAAAGCAGGACCAGAAGGATGCGGCCGATCAGCAGATATTGGTCAGTCATGAGGTTTCGGCTTGATCCGCGACGGCTTCGAGGGTGATCTCGACCTTGATCTCATCGCTCACCATGGGCAGGGCGACGGTCAGGCCGAAGTCCGAACGCTTCAGGACGGCGGTGGCTGCAAAGCCGACCGCCGGCGTGCCGGTCATGGGGTGGGCGCCCGCGCCGTTGAGCACGGCGTCCAGGGTCACGGGACGGGTGACGCCGCGCACCGTCAGGTCGCCATGCACCTTGAACGCCCGTCCCAGGCCCACGCGCTCGACCGAACGGTTCTGGAATGTGATGTCGGGGTGGCGGGCCGCGTCGAAGAATTTGTCGGTCAGGAAGTCGGCGTCCAGTTGCGGCACGCCGGTGTCCACGCCGCTGACGGGAATGCGCACCGCGACGCTGGAGCGTTCGGGGTTCGCTTCGTCGATGCGGACGACGCCCTCGACCGTTTCGAACACCGCGCCGG
This sequence comes from Brevundimonas phoenicis, assembly GCF_047237745.1. Taxonomy (NCBI): domain Bacteria; kingdom Pseudomonadati; phylum Pseudomonadota; class Alphaproteobacteria; order Caulobacterales; family Caulobacteraceae; genus Brevundimonas; species Brevundimonas phoenicis. The sequence continues at coordinate 2,575,103 of NZ_JBDFLN010000001.1, read as the reverse complement.
GGTTCGACAGGCCCTGGTGGTTCCAGCTCATGCGGACATGGGCGTGGGTCGGGTCGATCTTGTAGGCGCCGGAGGCAGGCAGGGCGCTCGCGGAGACGGCGGCCTGGGGCGGCTGCATCGGCGCGGCGACGGCAGGCGCGGCGGCGCCCAGCAGTTGCAGAGAGAGGGCGAGGGCGGCGACGTTTCGGGAAATCATGGCGGCCTCGGCGTGGGTCATGGGCGGATCAAGGGCGAACCGCTCCGGGCCCGGGGATCAGCGGGTGCCTTCCTTGAGGGCCAGCAGTTGCCATTCCCAGCGCAGGCCCTGGCCAAAGCCGCCGCCGTGCTCGGCGAACAGATTGGCCACGTCTGCGGCGGTCGCCTCGCGACCCCAGTCGCGTTGCAATTCACTGACGTAGGAGGCGACGGTCAGGGGGCGGGCGCCGGCCTGAATCATACGCTGGACGGCGCGTTCGTGGCCTTCGTCGCTGCCGCCGCCCGAGGCGTCGGTGACGATGTAGACCTCATGCCCGGCAGCCAGGGCCGACAGCACTGGCATGGTCAGGCAGACCTCGGTCCACAGCCCGGCCATGACAAGCTTCTTCTTGCCGGTCGCCTTGACCCAGTCGCGGACGCGCTGGTCATCCCAGGAGTTCAGGCCGGTGCGGTCGATCGGCTTTTGATCCGGGTGGACGGCCTGGATTTCCTGGATCAACTCCTGCCGCTCGGCGAAGGCCGTGGTGAACAGGGTCGGCACGTCGAAGATCTTGGCGCCCTTGGCCAGCATGACCGTGTTGTTCACGACCACATCATTGGGATGGGAGCGCACGGCCAGCAGTTGCAGGTACTGGTGGTCGATCAGCAGAAGGGCGTGGTTGTCGCCCGTCAGCAGGGTGTCGTCGGCAGCCATGGTTTCTCTCGCTCTTTTTGATTGTGTTGGATGAGAATGGGAACCCGTGTCTGGGAATACGGGCCCTCAGTCCTCCTTGTCGTAGGAGAACTGAATCCCGGCCGTGCCGCCGGTTTCGATGAACAGGTTCATGAAGGCGGGGACGGTTTCAGAACGCTTCCAGTCGCGCTGCAGTTCGCAGAACAGCTGAGGAACAGAAATAAGCTTGCCGCCGGCCTGTTCGATGCGGCGCAGGGCCATCTCGTGGGCGGCGACCGAGGTGCCGCCGACGGCGTCGGCCACGACGTAGACCTCATAGCCGTCGCGCAGGGCGTCCAGGGCCGGGAAGGTCAGGCAGGCCTCGGTCCACAGGGCCGTCATGATCAGCTTCTTGCGGCCGGTCGCTTCGACCGCCTTGCGGAATTCCACGTCTTCCCACGAGTTGATCGTGGTGCGGTCATAGGTCGGATAGTCTTTCAGCACCTTGCGGAGCTGGCCGATCGGCGGCTGGTTCAGCCCGGTCTCGACGTTGACGGTCGAGTGGATAATCGGCAGGCCGTAGGCGACGGCGGCCTTGGCCGTGCCGACGATGTTGTTCACCAGCAGCTGGCGGTCCATCGAGGCGATGGAGTTCACCTGCACCGGCTGGTAGTCGATGATGACGAAGGCCGAGTTTTCGGGGGTCAGAAGGTGATCCGACTTCGGATCGCGGATCGGTTCGCTCGCCATTGAATGGCTCCTTTCCGGGGGATGCGCCTTGGCGAGGCGCGCGCATGACGCCGGCTCCGCCCCGTCTGAAGGGGCGAGGCGAAGCCGACGCGCATCGGTCAGTCGCGTTGCGAGTCGAGGGTCTCGTGGTCGGTCGCGACCTGCTGAGCCTTGCCGTAGCTTTCGATCAGCAGTTGGTAGGGGGGGAAGATCTGGGTGTAGACCTCGGCCCACTGGGCGGCGTCTTCACGGTGCCAGGTCTTCTGCAGTTCCGAGGCGACGGCGGCCATGTCCATCGGCACGACGCCGGCCTGGACCACGCGGGCCAGGGTGATCTCCTGGGCCATCTTGGAATAGGTGCCCGAGGCGTCGACCACCACGAAGACCTTGTAGCCTTCATAGGCGGCGCTGATGGCGGGGAAGGCCATGCAGACGCTGGTGATGGTGCCGGCGATGATCAGGGTCTTGCGGCCCGTCGCCTTCACGGCGGCGACGAAGTCGGGGTTGTCCCAGGCGTTGATCTCGCCCTTGCGCGCCACATACTGGGCGTGCGGAGCATTGGCGTGGATTTCCGGGATCAGCGGGCCGTTCGGGCCCTGGGGCACCGAGGCGGTGGTGATGACCGGCAGCTTGGCCAGGGTCGCCATCGAGGCCAGGGCGGCGGCGTGACGGCGCAGGGTCGTCATCGGCATGTCGGCCACGGTCTGGAACAGGCCGCTCTGGTGGTCGATCAGCAGCATGACGGCGTCGTTCGGGTCGATGACCGGACGCTGGCCGTTGAAGTTGGCGGGCAGGGTGGAAGCGGACATGGAAGTCTTTCCTTTCAGGCAGGGGGCCGCGCTCGGACGAATGTCCGGCAAAGGCTGGGGGTTGCGGCCCGGTCCGAAGACCGGGCCTTACGTTTTCGTGAGGAGGATCAGGTCGCCGGGATGTCGCCGAAGCGGCCGCTGTTGAAGTCCGTGATGGCGGTGCGGATCTCGTCCTCGCTGTTCATCACGAACGGGCCGTAGCCGACGATGGGCTCGTCGATCGGCTCGCCGGTCAGGATCAGCAAAGTCGCATCCGCATCGGCATGCAGGGTCACGCTGTCGCCCTTACGGTCCAGCAGCAGGGCCTCGGCGGCGCCGGCCGGCTGGTCGCCGTTGACGGTGACGCGACCCGACAGAACCACCACGATGGCCGTGTGGCCTTCCGGCAGGTTCAGCGTCGTCTCGGCGTCCTGGTTCAGCCGCACGTCCCACACATTGATGGGGGTGAAGGTGCTGGCCGGGCCTTTCGAGCCGTCCATGGCGCCGGCGATGATCCGCGCGGTCCCCGCATTGTCAGGCAGGGAAACGGTTGGAATGTCGGCGTTCAGGATCGACTGGTAGCCGGGGCGGGTCATCTTGTCCTTGGCGGGCAGGTTGACCCACAGCTGCACCATGCGGAAGGGGCCGCCGCTCCGCGCGAAGGCGGGCGAGTGGAACTCTTCGTGCAGGATGCCGCCGCCGGCCGTCATCCACTGGACGTCGCCGGGGCCGATAACGCCGCCCTGGCCGGTCGAGTCGCGGTGCTCGACCTCGCCGTCATAGACGATGGTCACGGTCTCGAAGCCGCGGTGAGGGTGCTGGCCGACGCCGCGACGTTTGTCGGTCGGCTCGAAGTTGTGCGGACCGGCGTAGTCGAGCAGCAGGAAGGGGCTGACCTGCTTGCCGACGCTGTCATAGGAAAACAGCGAGCGAACCGGGAAGCCGTCGCCGACCCAGTGGCCGCGATCATTGCCGTAACGTCCGAGAACCTTCTTCATGGTGTTGTCTCCTGTGGCGACCGGGCCTCGCCGATCGCGTTGGAGGCTTTATGACGGTGAAACGCAGCCCTGGGCAGATTGCGAAATCGCCTCGCTGCGTCCTATCAATAGAACGATGAGAGACCTCAACGACCTCTATTACTTCGTCCAGGTAGTGGACCACGGCGGGTTCGCGCCCGCCGCGCGGGCCCTGGGCATGCAGAAGTCCAAGCTCAGCCGACGTATCGCCTTTCTGGAGGACCAGCTGGGCACGCGCCTGATCCAGCGGTCGTCGCGCAAGTTCTCGGTCACGGAGGTCGGGCAGGAATACTACCGCCACTGCCTGGCCATGCTGGTCGAGGCTGAAGCCGCTCAGGCGGTGATCGACAATGTCGCCGCCCAGCCGCGCGGGGTGATCCGCGTCGCCTGCGTGCCGGGGCTGCTGACCTATCAGATGGGCGGGCTGATCGCGCGCTTCATGACTGTTTATCCCGAGGTCGAGGTGCATCTGCACAGCACCAGCCGCCGGGTCGACGTCATCGGCGAGGGCTTCGACCTGGCCATCCGCGTGCGCGAGCCGCCGCTGGAGGTGACCGACCTGGTCATGCGCAAGCTGGACGAGAGCGTGCACCGCCTGGTGGCCTCGCCCGATCTGATCGCGCGGTTCGCGCCGCCTTCCGGCCCGGCCGACCTGGCGGGCTGGCCTAGTCTGGATTTCGGTCCGGCGCACCGTGACCACGTCTGGGCCCTGCACCACAAGGACGGGATGACGGCCTCAGTCCGCCATGCGCCCCGTCTGGTCACGGACGACCTGCATATGCTGCACGAGGGCGCGGTGCGGGGGCTGGGCGTCGCCCTGCTGCCGACGGTGGCGGTCGTGCGCGACCTGGACGCCGGACGGCTGGTGGACATCCTGCCCGACTGGCGCCCGAAACGCTGGATCGTCCATGCGGTCTTCCCCTCGCGTCGCGGGCTGTTGCCGTCGGTGCGACTGTTGCTGGATTTTCTGGTTCAGGGTTGCGCCGAACAGCAAATTCACGGCGAAACGCCGACGCCGTTCGTTGCGGCGGAACTAGCGGAGACGAAGGACTGATGCGTCTGGTCGGACTGTCGGGCAGCCTGCGGGCGGCCTCCTACAACAGCGCCCTGCTGCGCGCGGCCCAGGAGACGGCGCCGCCTGACGTGGAACTGATCGCCGCGACCATCCACGGCATCCCTCTTTATGACGGCGACCTGGAGGCCGAGCAGGGTCTGCCCGAAGCCGTGGTCGCGCTGAAGGATCTGATCGCCGGTTGCGACGGCCTGCTGCTGTTCACGCCGGAATACAACAACTCGATCCCCGGCCCGTTCAAGAACGCCATCGACTGGCTGAGTCGTCCGGCTTCGGACATCGGGCGCGTCTTCGGCGGGCGCCCGGTAGCGGTGCTGGGCGCCTCGCCCGGTCCCTTCGGCACGGTGATGAGCCAGGCCGCCTGGCTGCCGGTGCTGCGTGCGCTCGGCGCGGCCCCCTGGTTCGGGGCCCGGATGCTCGTCACGCGAGCGGGCGACGCTTTTGACGCCGAAGGGCGTTTGATCGACGAGGACGCGCGTCGTCGTCTGGCCGCCTTCGTCGCCGGTTTCGCCGACCACTGCCGCCCGGACGCGCCGTGACCGAGGGCGTGTTCGTCATACTTGCCTACGGGCCGGAGCATCGCGAGGCTTGGCGGGCTCTGAACGAGGCTTGGCTGGCCGAGGGCGGCTTCGCCGTCGAGGCCAAGGATCGAAAGGTGCTGAACGATCCGGAGGGGCAGGTTTTGGCGCCCGGTGGACGCATATTCTTTGTCGAACAGGCGGGGCAGGTCGTCGGCTGCTGCGCCCTGATGGCGATGGATGACGGCGGCTATGAGGTCGCCAAGATGACGATCTCGCCCTCCGCGCGCGGCCAGGGTCTGTCGCGGCGCCTGCTTGAGGTCTGCGAAGCGGCGGCCCGTGATGCGGGCGCGCGCCGCCTCTATCTGGAGACCAGTTCGACGCTTGGCCCGGCGCTGGCCCTCTATGACAGCTTCGGCTTCGTACGCCTGCCGCCGCGCGAGACGCCTTATGTCCGTGCCGATGTCTTCATGGAGAAGACGCTGGGTTTCTCCTCCCTATGACATGGGGAGGTGGGTCGGCGGCGTAGCCGTTGAGACGGAGGGGCCGCTTGGTTCCGCAGCCCTAAACCCCTCCACCGCTACGCGGTCCCCCTCCCCACATAGTGGGGAGGAGAGGGTCTACTCCTTCGACAAGTCTTGCCGCTGGAACCACCACAGGGCCAGGAAGAAGGGTGCGAAGCTCCACAGCGCCAGCCCCGCGACGGCGCGCCAGGCGGCGCCCGCCGGGACCAACGCAGCCTCCATCCCGCCGCGAACCACGACCTTCAGCACCTCAAAGGCGTCGCCGGGCAGCAGCAGCATGGTCGCCCAATCGCCCATCTGCCAGCCGAACAGGGGGCTCAACTTGGCCAGGAAGAACTGGCCGACGCCGATGACCAAGGGCACGAACAGCGCCGCCAGCAGGGACCGCGTCACCGTCGCCGCCAGCAGGCCGAGCAACAGGAACTGCACCACCCGTACATAGGACAGAAGCGCCAGCAGGCCGAACGTCTGCGCCTCGTCGCCGCCGAATCCGAAGGTGAAGCCGCGTCCGAAGATCAGGCCCTTGGCGACATCGGCCCCCATGCTGGCGATCAACAGAAGGGCCAGCCCGGTCAAGGTCATCAGCTTGACCGCGCCGACCTTGCCCATGATCAGGTTCGGCCGGGTGTTTCGCGCTGTGATCAACCGCCAGGTCTCCCAGCGGTAGTCGCCGGCGAAGACGGTGGCGGCGCCGATCAGCAGGAAGGCCAGCACGCCAGGATGGGCCAAGCCGGCCGCCGCATCGACCAGCGACTGACCCAGATCGACGCCGCTGGCGGTCAGTTTCAGCTCGGGCGGCAGGGACCGCGTCACTCCGTCCATCTTGGACTGGATGAACAGGAAAGCCGCGATCGCCAGCACCAGCGAGATCACGGGAACGAAGACGACGCTCCAGAACATCGCCGTGCGGTTCTGCAGCAGGCGCCAGGTTTCGGAGCGGATGGCGTCGGCCAGCATCATGCGCGGCCTCCTGCAGGCGAAGAGGTTTCGGTCATGAAGACGCTTTCCAGATCGGCGCCGACCCAGCGGGCCTCGTCGATGTCGACGCCCTGTTCGATCAGGGCGCGCAGCAGGGCAGGGGCCTCGGCGCGCGGCACGTCGGCCATGACGGCGTCGTCCTGAACGCCGCCGCGTTCGCCCAGCACGGCCATGACCTTGGCCAGGGGCGTGGCCGACAGACGCAGGCGTTCGCCCGAGGCGGTCAGGTCGCTGACCTTGCCCTCGGCCGCCAGCTTGCCGCGGTTCAGGATGGCCACGCGGTCGCAGACGCGCTGGACCTCCAGAAGCTGGTGGCTGGCCAGGATGATGGTCACGCCGTCGTCGTCGGCCAGGCTGCGGATCAGGGCGCGCATTTCCTGGATGCCGGGCGGGTCCATGCCGCTGGTCGGTTCATCCAGGATGACCAGATCGGGCCGGGTCATCAGGGCGGCGGCGACGCCCAGTCGCTGCATCATGCCGACCGAGAAGCCGCGCACCTTGCGGTCCGCCGCCTCGCTCAGGCCGACGCGCGCCAGCCAGCGATCGACCTCTGCGTCAGCGCCCATCCCATGCGCCAGCGCCAGCCAGCGCAGAGCCTGACGCGCGGTCAGATAGGGCGGATAGCGCGGCGTCTCGATCATGGAGCCCATGCGTCGGGTGACGGCTGGATCGCCGGTGTGCTGGCCCATCACCCGCACCTCGCCCGCCGTGGGCCGGATCAGGCCCAGCAGGATGCGGAACAGGGTCGACTTGCCCGCGCCGTTCGGCCCCAGCACGCCATAGACCCCGCCGCGCGGTATGCTGAGACTGAGGCCGTCCAGGGCGCGCACCGCGCCATAGGTCTTGGTCAGGCCGTTCGTTTCGATAACGCTGGTCATGAATCGCAGCGTGGCCCGGTGGTGGAAAACCGGCAAGCCGTCTTCTGTCTGTCGCGGATTAAGCTTAGGCAATGTTCCCGAAAGTCGATTTCGGGAGTCCCACATGTTTGATCGTCTGTTCGGGCTGGCGCGCGCCGCCGCCCTGACGCTGGTCGTCGCCGCCTGCGCCACCACGCCGCCTGCGCCGCCGGTCGAGACGGTTCAGGCGCCGAACGTCATTCTGATCTCCATCGACGGCTTCCGTGCGGACTATCTGGCGCGCGGCGCGACGCCGGTGCTGGCGCAACTGGCGGCCGAGGGCGCGTCGGGGCCGATGAAGCCGTCCTTCCCCAGCGTGACCTTCCCCAACCACTACACCCTGGTCACGGGCCTGCACCCCGATCATCACGGCATCGTCGGCAACAACATGGTCGACGCCGAACTGGGCCGCTTCTCCCTGGGCAACAAGCAGGCCGTCACCGATCGCCGCTGGTGGGACCAGGGCGAGCCGATCTGGGTCTCGGCCGAGCGGCAGGGCGTGAAGACGGCCACCATGTTCTGGCCGGGGTCAGAGGCCGACATCCGCGGCGTGCGGCCCAGCTACTGGACGCCCTTCGACCAGTCGATGCCGGGCGACGCCCGTGTGGATCAGGTGCTGACCTGGCTGGATCTGCCCGTCGCCCAGCGCCCGGCGCTGACCACCCTCTATTTCGACATCGTCGACACCATGGGCCACCACCACGGGCCGGACGCGCCTCAGACGCTGGAGGCCATGGCTTCCGTCGACGCCTCCGTCGGCCGCCTGGTCGAGGGGCTGAAGGCGCGGGGTCTGTATGAGAACACCGTCCTGGTCGTGGTGTCCGATCACGGCATGGCGGCGACCTCGCCCGACCGGGTGACGGTGCTGGACGATATCGTGGACCCCGAGGCGGTGCAGATCGTCTACGGCGGCCCCGTCACCTTCCTGAACCCTGTCGCCGGTCGCGAGGCCGAGGTGGAGCAGGCGCTGCTGGGCTCGCGCCCGCACCTGGACTGCTGGCGCAAGAGCGAGATCCCGGCGCGTCTGGTTCTGGGCTCCAACCCGCGCGTCTCGGCCATTGTCTGCGCCTCCGAGCCGGGCTGGCTGCTGGCGACCCGCGCGCGACCGGTGACGAAGCCGGGCGGCGCCCACGGCTATGACAACGCCGCGCCTGAGATGCAGGCGATCTTCATCGCCCACGGCCCCGGCGTCATCGCCGGACGGCGGCTGCAGAACCTGGACAGCGTCGACGTGCAGCCCTTCCTGGCCCGCCTGCTGGGCGTGACGGCGCCACGCGGGGATGGCCGGCCGGAGGACACGCTGGCGGTGACGCAGCGCTGAGCAGGCTACCAAGACACGTCACCCTCGGGACAAGCCCGAGGGTGACGAATAGTAGAGCGCCGTCTAGAACGACGCTCCACCTCCGCGAGCCTTCATGTCCCTGCATATCCCCAAGGTCCGCCGCGCGGCGATCGCCTTCATCCTCGTGACTGCGGTGCTGGACATCGTGGCCATGGGGATCGTCATTCCGGTCCTGCCGCACCTGATCGAGGAGTTCGTCGGATCGAACGCGCGCGCGGGCCTGCTGAACGGGGTGTTCGTGGCTCTGTGGGCGGGGATGCAGTTCCTGGCCTCGCCGGTGATCGGCTCGCTGTCGGACCAGTATGGGCGACGCCCGGTCATCCTGCTGAGCTGCGCCGGGCTGGCGGCGGACTATGTGTTGATGGCGCTGGCGCCGAACCTGTGGTGGCTGGCGGTCGGGCGGTTGGTGGCGGGCGTCACCTCGTCCAGCTTCACCACCATCTACGCCTATATGGCCGACATCACCGAGCCTGAGAAACGCGCTCGCGCCTATGGCCTGATCGGCGCCGCCTTCTCGGGCGGTTTCGTGCTGGGGCCGGTTCTGGGCGGCTTCCTGGGCGAGTTTGGGCCGCGCGTGCCCTTCTGGGTGGCGGGCGCCCTGTCTGGCGTGGCCTTCCTGTACGGCCTGTTCATCCTGCCGGAGAGCCTGCCGCTGGAGAAGCGGATGCCCTTCAGCTGGCGCCGCGCCAACCCGGTCGGGGCCATGATCCTGCTGAAGCGTCACGCCGAGTTGGCGGGCCTCGCGGTCGTGAACTTCCTGCTCTACTTCGCCCACCACGTGTTTTCGGCGGTCTTCGTCCTCTACGCCGGGCTCCGCTACGGCTGGGGGCCGTGGCAGGTCGGGGCCTTGCTGGCCATGGTCGGGGTGCTGGACATGATCGTTCAGGGCGTGCTGGTTGGCCCCGCGTCCAAGCGGTTCGGGGATCGGGCGACCATGATCTTCGGCCTGTGCGGCGGGGCGGTGGGCATCGCTATGATGGGCTGGGCGCCGACGGGCGTCGCCTTCATCGTCGCCATGTTCCCCAACGCCCTGTGGGGCCTGGCCATGCCGACGCTTCAGTCCCTGATGACCCGCCGCGTCGGCGAGAGCGAGCAGGGCCAGCTGCAGGGCGCGAACATGAGCGTCGCGTCCATCGCCGGCGTGGCCTCGCCCCTGTTCTTCGGCTGGATCTATTCGGTGTCCGTGGGCGAGGGCGGCGGGCGGGCGGCGGCCTGGTTGTCGGATCACGGGCTGCCCGCGGTGTCCGCTGCGGCCGACGCCCTGTTGTCCGAGCCGGGGTTGGCCTTCTATCTGGCCTCCGTCGTGCTGGCGCTGGGCGCTCTGATCGGCTTCCTGACCGCGCGCCGGGCGGAACGGGACGAGGTCACGTCCGTTTGATCGCCGCCGCGCCCCGGACTGAAAGACGGCCTTGATCCTGTCGAAAAGCCAAGGCGGAATGGATGCAACGCCCAAGCTTGTAGAACCGGGACGAGATGAAGACTTCCAGACTGGCCATCGCCGCCGCCCTGATCCTGTCCGCCTGCGGCCAGCCGCAGCCCTCCAAGGCGCAGGAAGGCGTCTTCGCCGAACAGCCCCGCGTCGCCCCGCGCGACGCCGGATCGCTGAAGACCAGCTTCGCCCCCGTGGTGCGTGAGGCCGCGCCCGCTGTGGTGAATATTTCCGCGCGCGGCGTCCAGCGCGTACGCGATCCCTTCTTCGAACTGTTCGGCGGCGGGCCGCAGTCGCGCGTGACCGGCTCCATCGGTTCGGGCGTCATCGTGCGCCCGGACGGCATCGTGGTGACGAACAACCACGTCATCCAGAACATGCAGGAAATCCGCGTCACCCTGAACGACCGACGCGAATATCCGGCCAAGGTGCTTCTGGCCGATGAGCGGTCCGACATCGCCGTGCTGCAGCTCGAGAATCTGGACGGCGACCTGCCGGTCCTGCGCATCGACGATCAGGAGCAGCAGCAGGTCGGCGACCTGGTCCTGGCCATCGGCAATCCGTTCGGCGTCGGCCAGACCGTGACCAACGGCATCATCTCGGCCCTGAACCGGACCGAGACGGGCATCAGCGATTCCGGCTCCTTCATCCAGACCGACGCGCCGATCAATCCGGGCAATTCGGGCGGCGCCTTGGTCGACATGGACGGCGACCTGATCGGCATCAATACGGCCATCTTCTCGCGCACCGGCTCTTCGACGGGCGTGGGCTTCGCCGTGCCGGCCACCATGGTCAAGCGGGTGGTGGATTCAGCCGTCGGCGGCGCCAAGTCGGTCGAGCGCGCCTGGCTGGGCGTCAAGGGCGACACAGTAAGCTCCGACATGGCCCGCAGCCTGGGGCTGGATCGGCCGCAGGGTCTGATGGTCACGGACGTTTACGCCGGCGGTCCCGCCGCCCGCGCGGGCATCGAGCAGGGCGACGTCATCACCGCCATCGACGGCGCCGAGGTCAACGATCAGGGCGGTCTGAACTTCCGCGTCGGCACGCGCTCGCCGAACGATACCGTGGCCGTGACCGTCCTGCGCGACGGCCGGACGCAGACGCTGAACGCGCGCGTCTCGACCCTGCCGGGCGACGCCGATCCGGGGCAGGGCTCGGTCGTGGGGCAGGGCGCCCTGGCCGGGCTTCAGGGCGTGGCGCTGAACCCGGCGCTGGCCGACCGACTGGGCGGAGATCCCTTCACCAGCGGCGTGGTGGTTACAGGCCTGCAACGCAACAGCATCCCGGCCCGCATCGGCCTGCGCCCCAACGATCTGGTGGTGCAGATCGACGGCCGCGCCGTCACCACGGTCGCCGCCCTGGGCCGGGCGCAACGCGGCTCGGAGCTGACCATCGTCCGCAACGGCCGCCGCCTGACGGGACGCCTGCCCTAAGGCGCGGCGCTCGCCGCAGAGGGGCGATCAGCCCTTCTGCGGTCCGCCGATGCTCCACAGGTGGCCGAACGGGTCGCGGAGCTGGCCGTAGCGGTCGCCCCAGAACTGGTTCTCCAGCGGCATGACCGGAATGGCGCCGTTGACCAGGGCGCGGCCCCACCATTCATCGGCGTCGTCGACCTGAAGATGCAGGCTGACGCCGACCGGCTTGATGTCGGCCTCGCCGGTCCATTCGGGGAATTCGTCGGCCAGCATGACGCTGCCGCCGTTGATGCGCAGATGGGCGTGCAACAGGCGCTCGCCGTCCTCGGCCGGCATCCGCATGACTTCCTCGGCCCCGAAGGCGCGGGCGTAGAATTCGATCGCCGCGGCGGCCCCGCGCGAGGGAATGGTCAGGTGGGGCGTCACCCCGCCGCGCGGTCCCTGGTCAGGCTTGGCTTCAGTCATGCGATTCCTCCTCAACGAGGCGTTGTAGCGGGTGCAGTCGCCCGAACGAACGCCTATCTAGAGCGTTCCATGACTGATTTGTTCGAAGCCTCCGGCATTCATCCTCCCGACGCGCCCCTGGCCGATCGTCTGCGCCCGCAGGCGCTGGATCAGGTGGTGGGCCAGGATCATCTGTTGGGCGAGGGCGGGCCGATCCGCCGGATGATCGAGGCCGGGCGTCTGGGCTCCATGATCCTGTGGGGCCCGCCGGGCACGGGCAAGACGACGATCGCCCGCCTGCTGGCCAAGGCGGCGGGCTATGAGTACCAGTCGATCAGCGCCGTCTTCTCGGGCGTCGCCGACCTGAAGAAGGCGTTCGAGGCCGCGCGGATGCGCCGGGCGGCGGGGCAGCAGACCCTGCTGTTCGTCGACGAGATCCACCGCTTCAACCGCGCCCAGCAGGACGGCTTCCTGCCCTTCGTGGAGGAGGGGATCGTCACCCTGGTCGGCGCCACGACCGAAAACCCCAGCTTCGAGCTGAACGGCGCCCTGCTGTCACGGTCGCAGGTCTATGTGCTGAAGCGGCTGGACGACGCCTCGCTGGACCTGCTGTTGGATCGGGCCGAGGCCTTGATGGGCAAGCCCCTGCCGCTGACGCCTGAGGCGCGTCAGGCCATGCTGGCCCTGGCCGACGGCGACGGCCGTTATCTGCTGACCATGTCCGAGGTGCTGTTCGACCTGACGGATGTGGAGCCGCTCGATGTGCAGGCGCTGGCGGGCGTGCTTCAGAAACGCGCCCCCGCCTACGACAAGTCGCGGGAAGAGCACTACAACCTCATCTCGGCCCTGCATAAGTCGGTGCGCGGATCGGACCCGGATGCGGCGCTCTATTGGTTGGCGCGGATGCTCAACGGGGGCGAAGACCCGCTCTATCTGGCGCGCCGCATCGTGCGCATGGCGGTCGAGGACATCGGTCAGGCCGACCCCCTGTCCATCCTGGTCGCCAACGCGGCCAAGGACACCTACGACTTCCTCGGCTCGCCGGAAGGGGAGTTGGCGCTGGCTCAGGCCGTGGTCCATCTGGCCACTGCGCCCAAGTCGGTCGGCGTCTATGAAGCCTTTAAGGCGGCGAAGAAGGCGGCGCACGAGACCGGCTCCCTGATGCCGCCCGCCCATATCCGCAACGCTCCGACCAAGCTGATGAAGCAGCTCGGCTACGGCAAGGGCTATCAATACGACCCTGACACGCCCGAGGGTTTCTCCGGCGCGAACTTCTTCCCCGACGAGATGGAGCGCCGCACCTTCTACAAGCCCAAGGGCGAGGGGCATGAGGAGAAGGTCAAGGCGCGCCTGGAGCGCTGGGCGGCGATGCGGGCGCGGGTGAGCAAGGAATAAGGCGCTTACCGCCGTCATCCTCGGGCTTGACCCGAGGATGACGGAGAGAGTGGAAGATCGGTGAACGGCGTTCATTGTCGTGGCGGCCCGTCGGGCGTAGGCTGGGCCTGCAAACTGCGGAGGCGGCGATGGTCGATGTTCTGCGGCGTATATCGACGCCCTGGCACCTGTGGCTGGTCGGCGTGTTGTCCTTTCTGTGGAACGCCCTTTTCGTCTGGCAGTGGACGCTGCAGGTGACGGGCGATCCGGCCTATTGGAGCAGTCTGAGCCCCGCCGAGGCGGCTTATCTGCGCGCCGTGCCCTTATGGACCGATGTCGCGGTCGGCGTCGCCTTCTGGGGCGGGCTGCTGGCGGCGGTGCTGCTGCTGTTTCGGCGGCGTCAGGCGACCATGGCGTTCGCCGTCGCCCTGATCGCCATGCTGGCGGACACGGCCTACATCCACTTCATGAGCAACGGGCGCGAGATCATGGGGCCGGTCGGCGTGGCGTTCGGCCTGGTCATCATCGCCGTCCTGGTCGTTCAGACCGCCTATTGCGCCTGGATGGGCCGACGCGGCGTGATCGTCTGAGGCGCAGGCGGAAGCCCTTGTTGCATCGGTCTGTTTTGGCGTAGTTTTCGGTTCTCAAGGCCCTGGGGGGAAGAATGATGGTCGATATTTCGAAGCGTCCGGCGGCGCCGTGGCATCTGTGGGCCATCGCCGCAGCCTCGGTGGTCTGGAACGGCGTCGGCGTCTGGCAGTGGTATCAGAAGGTGACGGGAGCCGCCGCCTACTGGAGCGCGCTGACGATGGAGCAGGTGGCCTATCTGCGCGGCGCGCCGATGTGGACCGATGTGGCCTTCGGCGTGGCGGTGTGGTGCGGCCTGCTGGGCGCGCTGATGCTGCTGCTTCGTCGGAAGCTGGCGTTCAACGCCTTCGTCGCGGGTCTAATCGCCATGCTGGCGCACGCCGTCTATGTGCTGGCGCTCAGCAACGGGCGTGAAGTCATCGGTGCGGGCGGCGTGGCGTTCACCCTGGTCGTCACCCTGATCTTCGTCATCCAGATCGCCTATGCCCATTGGGCGCGCCGCAAGGGCCTGATCCGCTGATCGCCAAGACCTGATGGGCATGGCGAAGCGGGGCGCGCTCGGCTAAAGGCTCGGCGGGTGAAAACCCGCCAGCCCGTATCCCTGACCGAAGATGAAATCGCCGCCGTCCGTTCCTGGGTGGTGCATGAAGACGCGCATCTGATCGCCTTCAACAAGCCGTCGGGCCTGTCCAGCCAGGGCGGCCGCATCCAGGCCAACACCCTGGACGACCTGCTGTGGGCCTTCGCCCGGTCGAACGGCAAGCGCCCGGAACTGGTGCACCGACTGGACCGCGACACCTCGGGCGTCATCCTGGCCGCCAAGACCAAGCCCGCCGCCGGTTTCTTCGGCAAGGCGATGCAGATGCGCAAGTTCCAGAAGACCTATCTGGCGCTGGTCGCAGCCGCGCCGGAGCCCAAGTCCGGCCGGATCACCTCGGCCCTGCGGCGCGAAGAGATCGGCCGCGAAAGCTATATGCGCGTCGTGGATTTCGATGCGCCGGGCGCGCAAGGCGCCGCCAGCGGCTATCGCACCCTGGCTTCTAGTGAAGACGGGGCGGTGGTCGAGTTGTCGCCTGAGACGGGACGGATGCACCAGCTTCGGGTCCATATGGCCTCTATCGGTCGCCCGCTGGTCGGCGATGTCCGCTATGGCGGCGCCCTGACCTTCGCCGGGCGCGCGGCGCCGCGCCTGATGCTGCATGCGGCGAAGCTGAGCTTTCCTCATCCCGACGGCGGCCGCGTGACGGTCGAAGCGCCGGAGCCGGAGGATTTCGCGGCCCTGCGTGCGGCGGCGGGGCTGTAGGGGCTTCATCCCCTGTTCAGCTTCACCGCGGAACAATCCGGCTCGCCCGTGCGCTGTTCGGGCGTGGGAGATACGCGCATGAAACGCCTCGCCATCGTCACGATCGCCGTCTCGGCCCTGGCACTCACGGCCTGCGCCAGCCTGGCGCCCTACGGCCGTCAGATGGGGCCGAACGGGCAGGGCTACTCCGAACAGCAGATCGAGCGTGACCGTTTCCGCGTCAGCTACAACGGCGTCGGCGCGCCCGGCCCGGTGGCGGACATGGCTCTGTTCCGTGCGGCCCAACTGACGACCGAGCAGGGCTATGACTGGTTCGAAGTGACGCAGCGCTGGATCGACGGCCGCCCCGACAGCGCGGGCGGCGTGCGGCCCAGCGTCTCCATCGGCGCCGGCACGGGCCGTTACGGCGGCTGGTCGTCATCGGGCGTCGGCGTCGGGTTGGGCTTCGACCTCAGCGGGCCGCAGCCGACCTCGACCACGCTGGAGATCGTCATGGGGCGCGGCCAGCGCCCCGATCGCCCAGGGGCCTATGACGCGCGCGGGGTTCAGGACGCCATCCGCCCGCGCCTGTAGGGCCTAGAACGGCCAGCGCGCCATCGCCGCCGCGAAGGCCAGCAGCGGAACCAGCAGCAGAAGCTCCAGCCCGACCGCGCGACGCGCCGCGGTCAGCTCGGCCTGCGGCGGGACATAGCCGGGCGCGGCCTGCGCCGCCTTGCGCCACTTCAGGATCGCCAGCGTCGGCCGGATCGAGATCAGGCCGATCAGAGCGAAGGTCGCGATCTTGGCCCAGAAGAAGGGGTTGGCTTCATAGAAGGCCCAGCCCTTGCCGCCCATCACCCGTCCGACCCCGACCAGAATGATCAGCAGGGCCGTGACCCCATAGCCCGCGTCCAGTCCGGCCAGTCGCTTCACCGGCGGTTGCGCCGTGCGCAGCAGCGCCAGCTCCGACGCCAGCATGACGATCAGGCCCAGGAACAGCAGGTGATGCAGGATGGCGAGGACAAGGTCGTGCATGGCAGCCTTCGCAAATGAGGTCGGAACAGTATATGCCGCCAGCATGACACGTTTCTTGCTGGTTGCGATCGGCGGCGGCCTGGGGGCGATGGCGCGCTATGGGCTGGGGCTGGCCGTGGGCCGCCTGGCGCCGGGCGCGGCCTGGCCGTGGGCGACCCTGACCGCCAATGTCGCGGGCGGTCTTCTGATGGGCCTGCTGGTCGGCTGGCTGGCGTTGAGGGCGGGCGCGGGGCAGGAGAGCATCCGCCTGTTCGCCGCCGTCGGCGTCCTGGGCGGCTTCACGACCTTTTCGGCCTTTTCATTGGAAGCGGCCCTGATGATCGAACGCCGTGAAATCGTCTCGGCTTTCGTTTATGCGGCGGGTTCGGTGGTTCTCGCCATCGCCGCTCTGTTCGTCGGCCTGATGATCGCGCGCAAACTGTTTACCGGAGTGGGCGCATGAGCCGCGAAGTCCAGACCCTCTATGTCGCCGAGGATGAAGACGACATCCGTCTTGATCGCTGGTTCAAGCGGCGCTGGCCGCACCTGACGCACATCCAGGTCGAGAAGATGGCCCGCAGCGGCCAGATCCGCGTCGACGGCTCGCGGGTCAAGCCGCAGGACCGCCTGACCGCGGGGGCCGCTGTGCGCGTGCCGCCGCTGCCCGAGGCCAATCCGCGCAAGCCCGGCGACCTGCACGAATTGACCGAGCGCGACATCGCCTACGCCAAGTCGCTGGTGCTGTATGAAGACCACATGGTCATCGCCCTAAACAAGCCGCACGGCCTGGCCGTGCAGGGCGGGACCAAGACCACCAAGCACGTCGACCGCCTGCTGTCGGCCTGGGGCGAGGGGATGGACCGGCCGCGTCTGGTCCACCGTCTGGACCGCGACACCTCGGGCGTGCTGCTGCTGGGCAAGGGACCGGAGGCGGCCAAGCGTCTGGCCGGCGCCTTCGCCCGGCGTCAGGCCAAGAAGACCTATTGGGCCATCGTCATCGGCAATCCCAAGCCTTCGGCGGGTCAGATCGACATGGCGCTGAAGAAGACCGGCATCAACGACTTCGAGATGATGCGCCCGGCCGAGCCCAAGGATCCCAAGAGCGAACCGGCCGAGACCGCCTTCGCCACCATCAGCCGCGCCGCCCACCGCGCGGCGTGGATGGCGCTGCGCCCCTTCACCGGCCGCACGCACCAGCTGCGCGCCCACATGGCCGCTATCGGCCACCCCATCCTGGGCGATCCCAAATACGGCGACGAAAAATCGCGCGAACTGTCCGGCCCGCTGAAGCTGCAGCTTCACGCCCGCCGCATCGAGCTGGACCACCCCGGCGGCGGCAAACTGATCGTCGAGGCTCCGCTCAGCCCCGAGATGAAAGCCGGCTTCAACCATTTCGGCTTCTCCGAGGACGAAGCTGACGAAGACCCCTTCGAGGGCGTGCGGCGGATGCGATGAACGCTGTGCTGGACAAGGAACTGGGTCGCCTGTTGGACGGGGGTCATGCCCAGGACGTTCTTGCTCTGGCGACGCGCGAGATCGAGGCTGGTCGCGCGAACTTTGCGGTTCACGCCTACCGAGCGCAGGCGCTGCAGGCGCTTGGCCGCCCGAAGGACGCCTTGCCTGACGCGCGACAGGCGGCGGCTATGACGCCGAAAAGCGTCTCGGCGCATCATAACCTGGCGGCGCTCTTGGGTGACCTGGGCATGGCGGGTGAGGCCGAAGCGGCGGCTCGGCGAGCTTTGGCTGTGGGCGGTGACGCGCCGGAAACCTGGCTGGTCCTGGCTCGCGCGCTGCAAGGCCAGAATTGTCTGGATGAGGCCGAGCAGGCTTATCGCACCGCTATTTCGCGTCGTCGTGACTATCCTGATGCGGTGCGGGATCTCGCCTATCTGCTGTGGATGCGGACCGAAGACGTAGAAGTCTCGGCCGCGCCTCTGCTGGACGCCCTGACCCGGCAGGGGCAAAGCGAGGTTCTTCGCATGGCCTTGGCTCAACTGCTCCAGTATGCGGATCGAAAGGCGGACGCCTATCGCGTCCTGGCGTCCATTGCTCTGTCGCCGCGCGGCCACTTCGCCGCAGCCCAGATCGTGATGAATGACGATCCTGAGCTGGCGCTTCGACATATCGGAGCGGCCAGAACGCAGGGCGTGGACGCGGCGCCTCTTCGGTCTGCCTCGGCAGAGGCCTTGCTCGCTCTCGGTCGTCCTCAGGACGCTATGCAGGACATAGCGCCTCTGCGTCAGGCGACGCCTGACAATCAGTACGCGATCGCGCTGGAAGCTGTCGCGCTACGCTTGGCGGGAGATGAAGCCTATCGACGGCTGTATGATTACAGCCGGTTGGTATCGCCTGATCGGATCGATTGCCCGCCGGGATGGACGGATCTGCACAGCTATCTGCGTGATCTGGCCGTGGCGCTACGGCGTAATCACGTCTTAAAGACGCACCCCGTCGGACAGTCCCTGCGAGGCGGATCTCAGACATCTACGCCATTGGTCCTGAATACTGACCCCGCGATCCGCGCTTTTTTCACGGCGATCGATGGTCCGATCCGACGCTATATTGACGGGCTGGAGGGCGATGGTCCGCTGCCGGCCAGACGCTCGGATAGCTACGATATCGCCGGCTGCTGGTCAGTGCGGCTACGTCCACACGGCTATCACGCCGATCACGTGCACCCGCAGGGATGGATATCTTCCGCTTGCTACATCGAGGTTCCGGATATAGCGCGAACCGAGGGTCGCCAGGGGTGGCTAAGGTTCGGTCAGCCGCCTTTCGCATCGTCTCCAGTCTTGGCTGCGGAGCATTTTGTCCAACCCGAGCTGGGGAGAGTGGTGCTGTTTCCTTCCTACATGTGGCATGGAACGGTTCCTTTCGGCGGTGATCAGGACCGTCTGACCATGGCCTTTGACATCGTGCCGGCCTGATATGATCGCTTCCGACGCTCCGCTCGCCGTTTTCGATATCGACGGCACGCTGGTCGACAGCCGCGCCTCCATCCATCGCGCGGCCTGCGAGGCGGCCCACGTCCTGGGCTTGCCCGAGCCTGACTACGAGCGGGTGCGCCAGATCGTCGGCTTGAGCCTGCATCACGCCCTGCATGTGCTGGAGCCGTCGCTGACGGACGCTGAGCTGGCGGACTTCGTCGCCGCCTTTCAGGCTAGCTTCCGCGCCATGTATGAGGCGGGGCATGAGGAGCCGCTCTATCCCGGCGTCATGCAGACCCTGCGGCGGCTGAAGCGCGACGGCTGGCGGCTGTCGCTGGCGACCGGGCAGAACCGGCGCGGCGTCGCCCGCAACCTGGCGCGGCCTGAATGGAGCGATCTGTTCCTGTCCAGCCACTGCGCCGAGGACGGGCCGGGCAAGCCGGACCCGGCCATGCTGCGCGCCGCCATGGCCGCCTGCAGGGCCGACATCGCCTCGACCGTCATGATCGGCGACACCAGCCACGACATCGCCATGGCCGTGGCGGCGGGGGTGCATCCGCTGGGCGTCGGCTGGGGCTTCCATACGGTGGAGGAGCAGGCGGCTGCGGGCGCGTTGCACATCGCCGCCGATTTTCCTGATCTGGAGGCGGCGCTCGACCGTTTCGCCTCGACCAAGCTTTTCGCCTAGAAGTCTGCCATGTCTCACATTCCTTCGCTTGATCCCAACGTCGCCGCCCAGAAGGGCTTTCGTGAGTCCGAAGAGCGCATCAAGCGTTTCTGGAAGGCCGCCGAGGTCGAGGCCCGCGACGGCGGCTGGGTCGTCCTGCTGGACGGCCGCGCGCCCAAGACGCCGGCCGGCAACGCCATCGCCCTGCCGACCGAGGCGGCGGCTCGTCTCGTGGCCGACGAGTGGAACGCCCAGGGCGAGCATCTGATGCCGGGGACCATGCCCGCCACCCGTCTGGCCTCGACCGCCATCGACCGGGTCAGCCAGACGCGCGCTCCGGTGGCCGAAGAGATCGCCCGTTACGCTGGGTCGGACGTGCTCTGCTATCTGGCCGAGACGCCGTCGGGGCTGATCGAGCGTCAGCAGACGGAATGGGGCCCGTGGCGCGACTGGGCCGCGCGCGAACTCGGCGTCGAACTGCATGCGGTCGAGGGGATCATCCATCGCCCGCAGGCGCCGGAGGCGCTGGCGCGGGTCGAGGCGCTGGCGCTGGAGATGGACGACTTCGCCCTGACTGGGCTGGCGACGGCGGTTCCACTGTTCGGCTCGGCGGTGCTGGGGCTGGCGGTTCAGCGCGGGGCGCTGGCGGGCGAGGCAGCGTTGGACCTGTCGCGTCTGGACGAGGTCTTCACCGAGGAGCGCTGGGGCGTGGACGAGGAGGCGGCTGCCCGCACCGAGGCCCACCGCGCCGAAGCGGCATTGCTGCAGCGCTGGTTCGAGGCGCTCAGGTAACTTTCCGATCTGGAAAGTCATTACTTGACGAAGTGGAAAGTCGTCGTCATTTTCCGTTCTGGAAAGTGAGGGATGTCCCATGTCAGATACGCACGACGCGAAGGCCGCTCTGGAGCAGATACGCCAGACGCGCGAACAGGCGCTCGGGAAGATGAACTATTGGCCCTGGTGGTATGACGCCGGCTACGCCCTGGCGTGCGGGCTTCTGGTGGCGGGGCAGGGCTTTTCCACCATGATCGGCATGGCCTGCGTTGTGGTAGCGATCGCGATTCTGGTGACGATCATGCGGGTCTGGCAGGATCGCACAGGGGTGTGGGTGAACGGGTATGCTCCGCGTCGCGCCCGCTGGGCCGCCTTTGGCCTGGCGGCGATCCTGATGGGGTTGATGGGCCTCAGCATCTGGTTCGGGCGGGTGCAGGGCGTCGTCTGGGTTCCCTTCGCCAACGGTTTGGCGGCGGCGGTTCTGGGCGTCGTCGGCATGAGGGTCTGGATGCGCCTGTACCGCATCGACGTGCGGAGCCTGTCGTGAAGCCGCCGGTTTTCGATCCTGTGATCCATGCGCCGGGCAGGCTGCAGATATGCGCGATCCTGTCCGCCGCCGAAGCCGAGTTCGCGGTGGTGCGCGACGCCATTCAGGTGTCTGACTCCGTCCTGTCGAAACACGTGAAGACGCTGGAGGAGGCCGGCTATCTTGTTGTCCGCAAGGCGGCGCAGGGCGGCCGCCAGCGCACCTGGCTCAGCCTCACGAATGCCGGAAAGGCGGCCTTCGCCTCCCATGTAGCCGAACTGAGCCGTCTGGCGGCCATGACGGCGCCGGTCAGCCCTTGATCAGCGCCGCGCGCTCGTCGGCCGTCAGCATCCGCCAGCGGCCTTCCGGCAGGTCGCCCAACTTCACCGGGCCGATGCGGATGCGATAGAGGTCGACGACCTCCAGTCCGACCAGTTCGCACATGCGACGAATCTGGCGGTTACGGCCTTCGCGCAGGATGAAACGCAGGCGCTGCGGCTCCATCTGGGTGACGCGGGCGGGCTTCAACTGGCGGCCGTCCAGCTCCAACCCGTGGCGCAGTTTGGTCAGCTTGGCCTCGGTCACGGCGCCGGCGACGCGGACCAGGTATTCCTTGTCCAGATCGGACTGCGGCCCGATCACCGCCTTGGCCACCACGCCGTCCGAGGACAGCATCAGCAGGCCGCGCGAATCCTCGTCCAGCCGCCCGACCGGGGGCAGGGAGGCGTCGCGAGCGGGGGTCTCGCTCTCGCCGATCTTGTTGGCCGTGGTCAGCAGGCGCACGGCCGGAACCTTGCCCGGCTCGGGCTGGCCCGAGACGTAGCCGACCGGCTTGTGCAACAGGATGGCGACGCCCGCCGCCAGCGCCGCCTCGCCCGTGTCGTTCAGGGTCAGGGTCTGGCCCGGTTCGATCTTGCGGCCCGCGTCGCGCACGACCTCGCCGTCGATGCTGACCAGCCCCTCGGCGATCAGGCCCTCGGCCTCGCGGCGCGAGCAGACGCCGGTCTGGCCCAGCCACTTGTTGATGCGGACGGGTTCGTCGCCGTCATAGGTGCGGGTGAAGGCCATGGCCTGACTTGAGATCTCCAGCGGTGCGACCGGCTGTGTAGGGCCCGCTCGCGCATGGAGGCAAGGGCGCAGCTGTGGCCGGGCGGTTCAGGTGTTCTTGGGAGCGGTTGAGTTCACTTTTACGTCGTCAAGTTGACCTTGAGCATCATAAGCCTATATCAGCAGTCACCCTGATGTTTTTGTCGCATTCGCTTCCGATTGATTCGGATTGCGACGTTTGCCGCGTTTGATCCGGTTGCGGCGTACAGGGCGGGACGATTTCTTGTAATTGTCCGCGAATATTGATCGATAACCTTCGAAGGAGACGTTTTGTACGCTCAACGCAAGACCACGACCGCCCCTCGTTCCCGCCAATACGGCAATCGCCCCGCGCCCGCTCGCCTGCGCTTCGGCCTGATCATGCGCAAGGGCATGGATTTCGGCGAACTGGGCGACATGGAGACCGCCCTGCGCTTTGAAGGCGTGTCGCTGGCCCCGATCTCGACGGGGGAGGGCAGTCTGGTTTCGGGCGGGCTGACCGTTCTGGCCACGGCGACGGCTGACGACATCAGCGGCGGTCGTGTTCAGGGCGTGGTGGTTCCGGGCGGCGTGGCGGACGAAGCCGGCCTGGTTCAGGTCAAGGCGCTGGTGAACTTGGCCAAGGCGCAGGGCCTGCCGGTTCTGGCCTTCGCCGACGGCGTGGCCGTGGCGGCTGAAATCTTCGGCGAAGCGGCGGATGCGCCGGGCGCGGCTTTCCGCGACGGCAAGGTCGCCCTGCTGAACGACCGCGCCGAACTGACGGCTGTGGTCGCCGCCATCTAAACCCGGCGGAAGATCAGGCTCAGGTTGTTGGCGGGCATGGCCCGTCGCAGCGTCAGGGCCAGGCCGTGCGACCGGGCGAGCGTTTCAACCTCGCCCCGGTCGCGCAGGCCCCATGCGGGATCGCGCGCCTTCAGGCTGTCGTCGAAGGCGGCGTTGGACGGGGCCAGCGGAACCTCGGCCTCGCGATACGGGCCGTAGAGATACAGCAGGCCGCCGGGGCGTGTCAGCGACCGCTCCGCCAGCCGCATCAGGCCTCGGGCCGCCGACCACGGGCTGATGTGGATCATGTTGATACAGACGATGGCGTCCAGCGGCTCTGACGGCCAACTGGCGTCATCCAGCATGTCGACCGCCTGTGCGGGGCGCAGGTTCGCCGCGCCCGCCTTCATCCGCCACGCCTCGATGCTGGCCCGCGCCTCCGCGCTGGGATCGCTGGGCGTCCAGTCCAGGCCGTGCAGGGCCGTTGCGAAGGCGACGGCGTGCTGACCCGATCCAGCGGCGATCTCCAGCACCCGGCCCTGAGCGGGCAGATGGGCGCGCAGCACCTCCAGTATGGCCGCACTGTTGCGTTCAGCCGCAGGCGAGATCAGGGCGCTCGGGAAGCCGTCCGGCGTCGACTTTACAGAATCCATCGTCTTCACGCCGAAGGAGATAGCCCTTGGGACGCGCTCTGACGATTTAAATATGCATGTGGATGGGGCGAGCCGGATAACGGGGGAATGAAACGTGCAGTGGTTGACCTAACGTCCCTTGGGGTTCATTGCCCCCGTTACACAGCGTGATCAGCTTATTGCGTGACGGCGACGACAGATCGCCGCGCGCAGCTTCAGGAGAGCAAGACGTGACGCAATCGATTCCCGGTCTCCATCCGGCGCCGACTGAACACAAGGGCCTCGTCGCCTGGGTGGAGCAGATCGCCGCCCTGACCAAGCCTGACCGTGTTCACTGGTGCGACGGCTCGGCCGCCGAGAAGTCCGCCATCGTCGCCGATCTGATCGGCAAGGGCACGCTGAAGGAGCTGGATCAGGCCAAGCGCCCCGGCTGCTACTACGCCGCCTCGGACCCCAAGGACGTGGCTCGCGTCGAGAGCCGCACCTTCATCTGTTCCGAAGACGCCGCCGACGCCGGCCCGACCAACAACTGGTCCGACCCGGTTGAAATGCGCGCCCGTCTGGACGGCCTGTTCGACGGCTGCATGAAGGGCCGGACGATGTATGTCGTTCCCTTCTGCATGGGCCCGCTGGGCTCCAAGATCTCCGCCCTGGGCGTCGAGATCACCGACAGCGGCTATGTCGCCGTGTCGATGGGCGTCATGACCCGCATGGGCAAGGGCGCGCTGGACATGCTGGGCGCCGACGGCGTCTTCGTCCCCGCCGTTCACACCCTGGGCGCGCCGCTGGCCGAAGGTCAGGCCGATGTGGCCTGGCCCTGCAACGACGACAAGTGGATCGTCCACTTCCCCGAGACGCGGGAAATCTGGTCCTACGGCTCGGGCTACGGCGGCAACGCCCTGCTGGGCAAGAAGTGCTACGCCCTGCGCATCGCCTCGATCATGGCCCGCGACGAGGGGTGGCTGGCCGAGCACATGCTGATCCTCAAGCTGACCAGCCCCGAAGGCGTGTCGAAATACGTGGCCGCCGCCTTCCCGAGCGCTTGCGGCAAGACCAACCTGGCCATGCTGCAACCGGCGCTGGACGGCTGGAAGGCCGAGACGGTCGGCGATGACATCGCCTGGATGCGCTTCGGCGACGACGGCCGTCTGTACGCCGTGAACCCGGAAGCGGGCTTCTTCGGCGTGGCGCCGGGCACCAGCCGCAACACCAACAAGAACGCGCTCGAGACCTTGACGCGCGACACCATCTTCACCAACGTGGCCCTGACCGCTGACGGCGACGTCTGGTGGGAAGGCCTGTCGAAGGACGCGCCGGAAGGCCTGACCAACTGGAAGGGCCAGTCGCACGATCCGGCCTCGGGCGAGCCTGCGGCGCACCCGAACTCGCGTTTCGCCGTCTGGGCCGGTCAGTGCCCGTCCATCGCGCCGGAGTGGGAAGACCCCGCCGGCGTGCCGATCGACGCCATCCTGTTCGGCGGTCGCCGCGCCTCGGCCGTGCCGCTGGTGACGGAAGCCTATGACTGGGAGCACGGCGTCTTCATGGGCTCGACCGTGGCCTCCGAAGGCACCGCCGCCGCCGAGAACAAGGTCGGCGAGCTGCGCCGCGACCCCTTCGCCATGCTGCCCTTCTGCGGCTACAACATGGGCGACTATTTCGGCCACTGGCTGAAGATGGGCGAAAAGGCCGATGCAGCGAAGCTGCCGCGCCTGTTCTTCGTCAACTGGTTCCGCAAGAACGAGGACGGCCAGTTCGTCTGGCCGGGCTTCGGCGACAACGCCCGCGTGCTGAAGTGGATCGTCGAGCGTCTGGAAGGTCAGGCCGAGGCCGTGGACACCCCGGTCGGCCGCGTGCCGTCCAAGGCCGCGCTGGACCTGTCGGGTCTGACGCTGACCGACGCCGATCTGAAGATCCTGCTGGACGTCGACGCCGACGTCTGGACCGAGGAAGCCGCCCTGATCCCCGCCTTCTACGAGAAGTTCGGCGATCGCCTGCCCAAGGCCCTGTGGGGCCAGCACGCCGCCCTGACCAAGCGTCTGGAAGAGGCGCGCGCGGCCAAGCTGGCGGCTGAATAAAAGACCGCTATCGACGGTTGAAATCGGGGCGCGGGAGGTCGAAGGACTTTCCGTGCCCCTTTTCAATTCTCCTGAACCCTCCTTCGACGCCGTGGTCATCGGCGCGGGCGCTTTGGGCCTGGGCGCGGCGGCGGAGCTGAGACGGCGCGGACGCCGCGTGGCGGTGGTCGATCCGGGCGGCGTCAACGCCTCAGCCGTGGCGGCGGGCATGATCGCGCCCGCCATGGAATGCGCCATCGACGACCTGTCGCTGGAGGTGGCCGGAGTGTTGCGCCGCGCGCGCGACCTGTGGCCCGCCTTCGCAGAGGCGACGGGCGTGCGCCTGTATGGCGAGCTGGCGGAATGGCGTGGCGGCGATGTCGCTGAACTGGCGGGGCGGATGAAGGCGCTGGGCTTCCAGCATCAGTATGACGCCGCCTCGGCCCGCCTGACGACGCATGAGGATGCGAAAGTCGATCCGCCTCAGGCGCTGGCGGCGCTGGCGCAGGGGCTGACGGTGATCGAGGCGCGGGCGTTGCGCATGGCGCCGGACGGGCAGGGCTGGCGGGTCGAAACGACGACGGGCGCCGTGCGCGCCGATCATCTGATCCTGGCCACGGGCGCTGACCCGTCGCTGGAGGGCCTGCCGCCCGAAGCGTGCGCGGTGGTCGCCCGCATCACCCCCATTCGCGGCCAGATTGGTCTGGTGAAGGAGAGGCTGGTCGATCACGTCGTGCGCGGGCCGGGCGCCTATGTCGCGCCGATGGGCGAGGGCAGCGTGATCGGGGCGACAATGGAGCCGGGCGAGCGCTCGGTGACGCCCGACGCTGCGCGCTGCGAAGCCATGCTGGCCGCCGCATGGAAGGTGCTGGGCCAGACGCCGCGTCCCTTGACGATCGACTGGCGCGCGGGGGTGCGCGGCACGACGCCGGACGGCCTGCCGATGGCCGGGCAGGTCGCGCCGGGTCTTCATGTCGCGCTGGGGCCGCGCCGCAACGGCTGGCTGCTGGGGCCGTTGGTCGGCGCTGCCGTCGCAGACGCGACAGAGGGCCGGCCCGTCGCCGAGCCGACCCTCCATCCCTCGCGGTTCCTTTAGTCCTTGGGCAGGTCGAAGCGGATGGCCATGGTGACGCGCGCGCCGTCGACGGCCTGTCCGTCCACCGTGCGCGGGCTGAGGCGGAAGTAGCGGCTCAGGCTCACCGCCGCGCGGCCGAAGCCCTGATTGCCCGGTGTTTCCGAGGTGACGGAACAGCCGGTCAGGCTGCCGTCCACCCGCACCAGGCAGGACAGTTCCGCCACGCCGCCGACGCCGCGCGCTTCGGCCGCCGAGGGATAGGCGCGCATCAGTTGATCCGCCGTCGGTTTGCGCACCCAGTCGGGTTGGGTGATGACGGGAACGGGCTTCGGCGGTTCGGGCGTGACCGTAGTTCCCGTCGAAGGCTCGGCCGCCGGTTCCGTCAGGTTGATGGCCGGGCCGGCGTCATGGCTGACGACGGGGGCGACCGGAACCTCCAGCGGGGCGACGTTGCTGGGCATGACCTGCGCCGGTCGATGGATCGGCGGCGTCGGCGCGGGGGAAGCCTTGGGCGGCGTCTCTGGCTTGGGCGGCAGCGGCGGCCGGATCAGATCGATGATGGTAGGCGGCGTCTCGGCTGGCGCGGGCGGCATGTCGGCCAGTTCAAAGCGTTGCTGATACAACCAGACGCCGGCGCTGACGTGCGCCAGAGCCGAGGCGCCGATCATCGCCCACACCCATCGGGGCAGGGGCTTCTTGCGTTGCTGGAAGTCGAGGGGGCTGACCACGCCGTGGCCCCCGGCGATACGCATCATCATGACTTACGCGCCTCCTGTCGCAGGCCCTCCCCAGCACCCACGGAACGAAGTTCGCGCTTCGCTTGCGGCCTTATTGTGGCGCTTGGAATTGTTAACGGCGGCGGCGTTGCGTTAAGGTTTCGTTTACCGAGGTTAGCGACCGTTCACACATGACCGTGAAAGCGATTCCATCATCCGGCGGCGTGGAGGCGGCCATTCGGCGCGCCTCGACCTCGACGGGCGTGGACTTCGATTTCCTGATGAAGACCGCGCGCCGTGAAAGCGCGATGAACCCCAATGCGCGGGCGCCGACGTCCTCGGCCTCGGGCCTGTTCCAGTTCATCGAGCAGACCTGGCTGGGCACGGTGAAGCGGCACGGCGCCAAGCACGGCTACGGCCAGTATTCGGATCTGATCTACCAAGGCGGCGACGGGCGCTGGCAGGTGCGTGGTTCGGCGCGCAACGTCGTGCTGGATCTGCGCTTCGATCCTCAGGCCGCTTCGACCATGGCGGGGGAACTGACAGCTTCGAACGCGGCCTATCTGCGCGGACGTACAGGACGTGAGCCGAACGGCGGCGACCTGTATGCGGCTCACTTTCTGGGTCCGGCGGGCGCAGCCAAGTTGATGGAGGCCATGCAGTCGCGGCCCCAGTCCAGCGCGGCGGCCCTGTTCCCCGAGGCGGCCTCGGCGAACCGCTCCATCTTCTATCGCAACGGCCGCCCGGCGTCGGTGGCCGAGGTACACGCCAATCTGCAACGCACAGCAGGCGAGGCCGCGCCCGCCGCCGGCGCCGGTAGCGTGAAACCCGTTCCCGAGTTGGGCGATAAGGAGCGCGCCTTGGCCGCGCGCCTGGACCGTCTGAAGCAGGATCAAAGCCTGTTGGCCCTGCTGCTGGGCCAGGACGGGCGGGGAGCGGGCGGCGGCTTTGGCGGCGCCTACGGCCCGCCGCCGAACAAGCCTGGCTGAAGACCTTCGTTCCGCCTTATTCCTAACGGGGCCTTAACTATGTAACGCTATGAGTGACGATTGATTCTTCGCCGCTCTGAGCTTCATCCATGACCGCCTACCGCGCCCGACTGACGGAAAGCGACATCAGGCGCCTGATCAAGTCCGACGTCGAGGACGATCGCGCGGCGGCGGCCCACAAGCTGTTCCGCAGCATCGATCGCATGGTGCTGGACGAGACGGAGCGCGCGGCGGCCAGGAAAATACTCAATGTCCTAGCCGCTGACACGGCTGAACTCGTGCGACGGGCCCTGGCCGTGACGCTGAAGGCGTCGGATTTGGTGCCACGTGAGGTGGCGCGTCGTCTGGCTGCGGATGTGGACAGCGTGGCTCTGCCTATCATCAACTGTTCGCCCGCCTTTTCCGATGACGACCTGATCGAGATCGTGCGCGCCGGATCGGCCGTCCGTCAGGCGGCTGTGGCGTCGCGTTCACGCGTGCCGCGCGACGTAGCGACGGTCCTGGCCGCCGAGGGGCGACAGGAAGCGGTTCTGGCCCTGGCGGCCAACGACAACGCAGACCTTTCCGAAGACGCCCTGGGTCTGGTGGTCGACCGCTTTGGTCACGCATCCGAGGTGGTGTCGGCCCTGGCCTATCGTCAGGTGCTGCCTTTGTCCGTGACCGAACGCCTGGTGGTCCTGGCTTCGGACGCAGCGCGCGAGCATCTGGTCACGCGCCACGCCCTGGCGCCGGAAACCGCCATCCAGTTCGCCGACTTCGCGCGTGAGCGGGTGACGGTGGATCTGATCGATCAGGCCCGGGTGGCTGTGGATCTGCCGGAATTCGTCGCCCGCTTGTACGGCCGCAAGGCGTTGACGCCGTCGCTACTGCTGCGCGCTCTGGCGCGGGGGCAGATGGCCTTGTTCGAGCATGCTCTGGCGGAGCTGGCGGGCACGCCGCATCACCGCGCCTGGCTGATGGTGCACGATGCAGGTCCGCTGGGGCTGAAGGCGCTCTATGACCGTGCAGGAATGCCGCCACGTCTGTTCCAGGCCTTCCGCTCCGGCGTCGACACCTGGCGTGTGCTGCAGGCCGAGGGCGGCGACACCTCGGGCGAAGCCTTCCGCCAGCGTATGCTGGAACGCTTCCTCAGTCAGCGCCCGGACGCCGCACGCGAAGATCTGGCCTATCTGATGGAGCGCCTGGATCGTCCGGCGCCTGAAGCTCTGGCCGCTATCGGCGCCGCATAGAAGAAAGGGCGCCCAGCGGACGCCCCTCTCATCGATGCTGCTTGAGGCAGATTTTAACCCAGGTGCTCGGCCACGCGCGCTTCCAGCGCTTCGGCGAGGTCGCGGCCGACCGGGTGTTCATCCGTCTGAATCTCGTCACGCACCACGGCCTTGATGGCGTCGATATGGGCGTCGATGACGGGCAGAGGCGCCTTCATCCGCTTGTCGGCGTCGTCCAGCATCCGACACAATGATCCGGCGATGCGCGTTACCAGCGGGTATTGATAGGTCGTCCCCAGGCCCTTCAGATCGTGCGCGCGGAAATACAGCGCCTCGGCGGTTTCGGTGGTGTAGCCCTTGGTGCGGATGTCGGCCTGGGTCTGATCCAGCTTGGCCACTTCATCCTGAAGCCACTGACCGAACTGGGCCGACATGGCTTTAAGGGCCTCTTCGGCCTTGGCGATGGCGTTGGCGTCGATACCGCCGAAGCCGCCGCCGACCTTGGCGCGCAGGGCGTTGGGCGGACGAAAGACGTTGGAAGAATTGCTCACGGGCCGGACTCCTGAACTGTAAAATCCAATGTGCCGCGAGAGTTCTAAAAAACCGTGACGTTTCAGGCGGCGAACTGTTCGGCCATGACGCGTTCTTCATAGGACCGCCCTGCGTCGAACAGCATGGTCAGGGCGATATCGCGTCGCTCGCGCACTTCGACCCGTGTGACGCGCCGCACCTCGAAGTTGTCCGCCGTGGCGCTGACGGGTCGTTTGTCGGCCTCCAGTACGTCGAACCGCACCCTCGCCGTGTGCGACAGCAGCGCCCCGCGCCAGCGCCTGGGGCGGAAGGCGCTGATCGGCGTCAGCGCCAGGCTGGGCGCGTCCAGCGGAATGATCGGCCCGTGAGCCGATAGATTATAGGCGGTCGATCCCGCCGGTGTCGCGACCAGGCAACCGTCGCAGGTCAATTCCTCCAACCGCACCTTGTCGTTGATGCTGATACGCAGCTTGGCGCTCTGGCGGGTCTGACGCAGCAGGGAGACTTCATTGACCGCCAGGCCGCTGTGGACCTGGCCGCTCTCGGTCCAGGCGTCCATCTGCAGGGGGTGAAGGACGGTTCGATCCGCCTGGATCACCCGCTCCAGCAGATCGTCTTCCTCATAGTCGTTCATCAGGAAGCCGACTGAGCCGCGATTCATCCCATAGACGGGCGTCTGAAGTTGCAGGTTGTTGTGAAGCGTTTCCAGCATGAAGCCGTCGCCGCCCAGGGCCACGATGACTTCGGCCTCCGTCACGGGAACTGAGCCGTAGCGTTCGCTCAGTCTCAGGCGCGCCTCCTCGGCTTCGGGCCGATCGCTGGCCAGGAAGGTGAGGGCGGTGGGGCGGAAAGGCTGGGTCACGCGCCTAGGCAAGCGGAGCCGAGGCCGCGTGTCAAACGGGACGACCGTCTTCGGGCGCCATCAGCAGCTGGAATTCATAGGCCGCCTGCGCTGCTGAACGCTCGGCCAGGCGCCAGGCGCCGCCATCAGGGTCATGAGGGAAGCCGTCATTCATTCGTCGTACCTCGCTGAGCACGGCGGGGAAGGCGGCGCGGTCCAGCCCGGCTGCGGTGCAAGCCAGAAATAACGGTCGAGCCGTGTCGGCCCGCAGCGCACGGCGCACCTGATCCAGGTCTAGCCTTCCCAGGCGGCTCAGGGCGTGGATGAAGACCTCCAGCCGATCATCGCGCAGGGCGCGGATCAGGGTGGCGGGGCGAAGCTGGTCGGCGGCCTGGAGCTTGGCGACCAGACGGGCGGCGGCGATATCTGGGGACGTGGCTTCCCGGGCGGCGGCCCGGGCCGCTTCAGCTAGGCGGGCGGGGTCCAGGGTGAAGCGTTCCATGATCGCCTGGCGCAGGGCCTCGCCCACCCACTGATACAGGCGTGCGCCCAGGTCAGGCGTCATGTGCGGATGGCGAGACAGCGGCGCGCGCAAAGCCGCCAGTTCACGCGCCCGGTCCACCAGGCGGCTCATATCCTCGGCGTCCAGCGCCGCCGTGCGGTTGGAGGCCAGAGCCGTCAACACGGTCGGATCGTCGGCCTTGAGGATGGCGCGGGCGACGGCGACGCTCAGGCCGGGGCGCAGGGCGATCTGCACTTGGTGATCCAGCGACGTCTGGGCCAGCAGTTTCAACAGGTCGTCGTCCTGCAAAAGCGGACTGGCGGCGATGACGGGACGGGCGATCTCTATGGCGTCGGCGGCCAGCATCCGCACCAGGCCGGGCGGCGCCCAGTCGGCGTCAGCCAGGCGCTCGGACAGGGCCCGGCGGATGTCGGCTTCGGCCGCTCGGACCAGGGCGATGAAGGCGTCGGCCAAGGCTGAGGGGGCGCGGTCGCTCCCGCCGACCGAGCGGTACAAGTCGGCCACCCCGATCAGTAGTCCGCGTTGGCGCTCGGGCGGCTGGCCTTTCGCCAGATCGACCAGTTGCTCAAGACTGCTCAAGGGCAGAGCGCCCGGCCCGTCGAACGTCACAGTCGTGGACTCCACGGCGCCCCTCGCGGAAATTCAGCCTGCCTCTGCGGCGAACGCATCATGGGGCGGCGCGATGAAAGCAGGGTTAATGAAGTCTTGGGAAAAGCGCCGTGCCGCTTGACGACGCCGGCTGTCGGGGAGACGCTTCACCTGAACGCTGATCAGGGGAGTGGTCATGGCGGACGGCATGAGCGGGGCGCCCTCTTTGCAGGGACGAGTGTCAGAGGACGAATGGCGCACGCGCGTCGAGCTGGCGGCCCTTTATCGATTGGTGGCGCTGCATGGGTGGGACGACATGATCTTCACCCATATATCGGCCCGCGTGCCGGGACCGGAGCATCACTTTCTCATCAATCCCTACGGCTGGTATTTCGATGAGATTACAGCCTCTTCCCTGGTGAAGGTCGATCTGGAGGGCAATATCGTCCAAGACACGACCAGCTTTATCAACCCGGCCGGCTTCACCATTCACTCAGCGATTCATGCGGCGCGCGAAGAGGCGCATTTCGTCATCCACCTGCACACGGTGAACGGCGTCGGCGTCGCGGCGCAGAAGGACGGCCTGTTGCCGATCAGCCAGAACGCCTGCCTGTTGCAGCATCAGGTCGCCTACCACGGCTATGAAGGTCTGGCGCTGAACCACGACGAGCGTGAGCGGCTGGTGGCGGATCTGGGCGACAAGTCCCTGATGCTGCTGCGCAATCATGGCACCCTAGCGGTGGGGAACACTGCGGCCCAAGCCTGGGTGGGGATCTTCTTCCTGGAGCGCGCCTGCGCTCAGCAGGTGGCGGCTCTGTCGGCGGGGCGCGACAATGTCCTGATCGCGCCAGACGCGGCCCAGGCCGAAACGAAGGAGCAGGGACGCGGCATCGGCTTCGTCTCTTCGCTGGCCTGGCCCGGGGCCCTGCGCCAGCTTCAGCGAAAATCGCCCGGTTACGACGTGTGAGGCCGCTGGGGGGCGGACTTCGGGGAGGGGGGATCGGCCTGCTGGCGGGCCTGACCCTGCTTGCGACCGGACAGCCCGCATGCGCTGGCGCCTGGAACCTGCCGAAGGGCCAGGGCCAGGCCATTCTCAAGTATGAGAGCATCCGCGCGGATGAGGCCTTTTCGCCCGACGGCGATCGGGTCAACCTGCCAGGCGATCGTCGTGACAGCGCGGCCTCCCTTCTGGTCGAATACGGCCTGGATGAGCGTTTCACCCTGCAGATGAAGGGAGAGTGGCAGGACGGGCGCGACGCCTTCGTCGACTATCAGGGACGCGGCCCGCTTGAGATCGGCGTCCGCTGGCAGGCGTATCGCGACGCGCGCAACGTCGCCGCAGTCTATGTCGGCTATGCACATGGCGGCGAGGGCCGCAACGCCGGCTACGCTGCGCCCGGCGCAGGCGATCACGACTGGGAGGCGCGTCTGCTGGCGGCCCGCAATTTCGGCGTGGACGGGCAGGGCGGCTTCATCGAGGCTCAGGCGGCTCGGCGCTGGCGCTCCGGCTTGCCCGACGAGACGCGGCTGGACCTGACGGCGGGCGCGCCTCTGTCCCCTGACTGGATGCTGTTGGGTCAGGCCTATGCGGGGGCGGCGGACGACGGCGGGGCGCGTTGGCTGTCGCTGGAAACCTCGGTCGTGCGGCGACTCGGCGACTGGAGCCTGCAGGCGGGTTGGCGCACCGCCGTCGCAGGCCGCGAAACTCCTGCGGGACAAGGCCCCGTCATCGGAATCTGGCGACGTTTTTAGCGCGAAATTCCGCGACGGAATCCGAGCATAGCCTCGTTACAGATACGTTATTTGCGTAACGGCGATGACCCGCTAAGCGGGGCGCTTGTTGTCGGGGAGACTGCGTCGCGTGTTCAAACGCCATTTTTTCATAATCGCTGCGGCCTGCGTACTGGGGCTGATGATCGTGGCGGCGGTCGCCAAGATCGCGTTCAGCGACGGCGGCGCAGGTGATCGCAAGGGACTGGGAGGCCAGGGCGGTCGCGGCCAGGTGGTCGAGGAAGTCACCGCTCAGAGACGTGAGTTCGCTGACCAGATTCGCGTTCTGGGCGTGGCGCGCAGCCGTCGCTCGGTCAACATCACCTCAAACACCGCCGAATTGGTGACGCGCGTCATGTTCACTGATGGTCAGCGCGTGAACGCCGGAGCGCCCCTGGTCGAACTTCAGGCGCGCGAGGAAGACGCCGACCTGATCCGCGCCCGCGCCCAGCTGGAGAACGCCCAGCGCGAGTATGATCGTTACCGTATCCTGGCTGAACGCGGCGTCGCGCCGCGCGTCATGGCCGAAACGTCGGAAACAGCGCTGAAGACCGCCCAGGCGGCTCTAGCGGCGTCGGAAGCTCGTCGCGGCGACCGCATCCTGCGC
The DNA here is from genome assembly GCF_047237745.1 of Brevundimonas phoenicis. Taxonomy (NCBI): domain Bacteria; kingdom Pseudomonadati; phylum Pseudomonadota; class Alphaproteobacteria; order Caulobacterales; family Caulobacteraceae; genus Brevundimonas; species Brevundimonas phoenicis. Next base: position 2,540,571 of record NZ_JBDFLN010000001.1, on the reverse strand, counting down.
GCGCCCTTCACGGGCGTTCTGGGTCTGACGACGGTCACGCCGGGCACGCTGATCTCGCCCGGTTCGGTCATCACCACCCTGGACGACGTCAGCGCCGTCCGCGTCGATTTCCCGCTGCCTGAGCGGTACCTCGGCGTCCTGCCGGTCGGCGCGCCGATCACGGCCACCTCAGACGCCTTCCCCGGCGAAGCATTCAACGGCCGGATCGCCTTGCTGGACACCCGCGTCAATGAGCAGACGCGCGCGGTCATCGCCCGCGCGGAGTTCCCCAACACCGGTAACCGCATTCGTCCCGGCATGATGATGCGCGTCGCCGTGCATCAGGGCCGCCGCCAGACCCTGGCCGTGCCCGAGGCCGCCGTTCAATATGAAGGTCAGGGCGCTTTCGTGTATCGCATCGCGCGTGGCGAGGCGGGCGCGACCGCCCAGCGCGTCGAGGTCCAGACCGGCGCCGTCGAGGGCGGTTTCGTCGAGATCGTTTCAGGCCTGACGAACAATGACCGCATCGTCGCATCGGGTCTGAACCGCATCCAGCCGGGCGCTCCCGTCACCGTTGAAGGCGCCGAAGGCCGGCAGCGCAGCGCTCCAGCCAAGGGCGGCGCACGCGCTCCGCAGGCGGCCCGCCCATGATGCTGTCTGATGTTTCGGTTCGGCGCCCCGTCTTTGCGGCGGTGGCGGCCATCGTCCTGTGCGTCATCGGCTTTGCGGCCTTCTTCTTCCTGCCCGTGCGCGAGCTGCCGGACGTGGACCCGCCGGTCGTCTCGGTCAGCACCAACTACGCCGGCGCCTCGGCCGAGGTGATCGAGAGCCGGATCACTGAACCGATCGAGCAGCAGATCGCCGGCATCCAGGGCGTCGAGCGCATCAACTCGACCAGTCGCGACGGCCGTTCCAGCGTCAACATCGAGTTCTCGCTGGACCGCAACATCGATGACGCAGCCAATGACGTGCGCGACCGCATCTCGCGCGTGCTGGGTCGTCTGCCAGACCAGGCGGATCCGCCGGAAGTGGCCAAGGCCGATTCCGACAGCCAGCCGATCATGATCATGTTCCTGCGCTCCACCACCATGGATCGGATGGAGCTGACGGATTACGCCCGTCGCTATCTGGTGGACCGTTTCGCCACCGTGCCGGGCGTGGCCCAGGTGAATATCTTCGGTGAGCAACGCTACGCCATGCGCATCTGGCTGGATGCGGGGGCCATGGCGGCGCGCGGGCTGACCGTCACCGATGTCGAAACCGCCCTGAATAACCAGAACGTCGAACTGCCCGCCGGCGCGCTTGAATCGGCGCAGAAGGACTACACCGTCCGCGTGGCGCGCAACTACGCCGACCCCGCCGATTTCGCTCAACTGCCCATCGGCACGCGCGGCTCGGCCTCGACCGCCACGGGCGCTCAGGCGTCCGGCACCCTGGGGGCCGCTTCGGCGGCCATGACCAATGGCGTCACCGGCGCCCTGATCGGCAACGCCGCCTACGTCACTCGTCTGGGGGACATCGCCCGCATCGAGGAAGCGCCGGCGGAGGCTCGCCGTCTGTTCCGAGGCAACGGCATTGATCAGATCGGTCTGGCCGTGACTCGTCAGGCCCAGTCCAACGATCTGCAGATCTCCGAAGGCGCGCGCAAGCTGATGGAAGAAATCGCGCCCAGCCTACCGCCCGGCACGACGCTGGAGGTCGGGTCCGACAACTCGGTCTTTACCTCGCACGCCATTGACGAGGTCTGGATCACCATCGGCATCTCCATGGCGCTGGTGGCCCTGGTCAACTTCATCTTCCTGGGCAGCCTGCGGGCGGCGATCATCCCGTCGGTGGTGGCGCCTATCTGCCTTCTGGCGACCTTCATCGTCCTGGCGCCGCTGGGCTTCTCGTTGAACCTGCTGACGCTGCTGGCCCTGGTGCTGGCCATCGGCCTGGTCGTCGACGACGCCATCGTGGTGGTGGAGAACATTCAACGCCGCCTGGACCACGGCGAGCCTCCGCTGGTGGCCGCCGAGCGCGGGGCGCGTCAGGTCTTCTTCGCCGTTGTGGCGACGACGGTGGTCCTGCTGTCGGTGTTCGCGCCGCTGCTGTTCCTGCCGGGCTACGTCGGCCGTCTGTTCGTGGAGCTGGCCGCCGCCATCGCCGCGGCCGTGGCCTTCTCGGCCTTCCTGGCGCTCAGTCTGTCGCCCATGCTGGCGTCCAAGATCCTGAAGCCGGCGCACACCGGCGGCTGGGTGGCGCGGCGCGTGGATGCGGGCATGGATGCGTTGAAACGGTCCTATGCGGCTTCGCTGGACGCCTTGCTGGGCCGGCGGATCGCTGTTGGCGGCATGGCGGCCCTGATCGTCCTGGTCGCTGCGGGAGCCACAGGCATCTTCCTGCATCTGCCCAATGAACTGGTGCCGAACGAGGACCGGGGTCGCGTAACTCTGCGGATCGCCGGACCGGAAGGTACGGGCTTCGACTACACTCGACAGATCATGTTGGGTCTGGAGCCTATCCTGGCCGAATACCGCGACAGCGGAGAGGCGGCGAATTTCCTGATCTCGGCGCCGGGATTCGGCGGTTCCGGTTTCAGCTCGGGCAGCGCTGTCGTGAATCTGGCCGACTGGGCCGAGCGCGACCGCTCTGCCGATGAGATCGCTCAGGAGCTGAACGGCAAGCTGCGCAACCAGACCGGCGCCCAGGTCAACGCCTCGACACCGGGCGCCTTCCAGCGCGGCGGCGGCAACTCCAACTCGGTCGAGATGGTCGTCACGGGGTCGGAATACGCCGCCATCTACAACTGGCTGCAGCCCATCCTGGCGGCGGCGCAGGAAAACCCCGGCTTCTCGCGTCCGCGCTTGAACTATGAGCCGAACGCGCCACGCCTGTTGGTCGACGTCGATCCGCAGAAGGCGGCCGCCCTGGGCGTCTCCTCGCAACAGATCGGCCGCACGCTGGAAACCATGTTCGGCTCGCGTCGCGCGACGACCTACATCAAGGGCGGTCAGGAGTACGACGTCATCCTGCAGACCGAGCGCGACAACCGCCGCGAAGTGACGGACCTGGAGTCGCTCTATGTCTCGACCGGCACGGCGCAACTGGTGCCGCTGTCGGCGGTGGTCACGACCAAGACCTCGGGCGATACGCCGGATCGTCGTCGCCTGGATCGCCAGCGGGCCATCACCCTGGCGGCCGACCTCAACCCCGGCACGACCATCGACGACGCGGTGCAATTCCTGAACGCCGAAGTCGCCAAGCAGCCGCAAGGCGTGACCAATATCCGCTGGGGCGGCGCCGCTCGCGATCAGCAGGAGGCGGGCAGCGCCGTGGGCTGGGCCTTCGCCCTGGCCCTGCTGCTGGTCTTCCTGGTGCTGGCGGCCCAGTTCGAGAGCTGGATCACCCCGGCGGTCATCATGCTGACGGTGCCGCTGGCGGCGGCGGGCGGGCTGTTCGGCCTGCTGATGGCGGGCTCCAGCCTGAACATCTACAGCCAGATCGGCCTGATCATCCTCATCGGCGTGGCCGCCAAGAACGGCATCTTGATCGTCGAGTTCGCCAACCAACTGCGCGATCAGGGGCGTAGCATCCGCGAGGCCATCATCGAGTCCTCGTCGCTGCGTCTGCGTCCGATCATCATGACCTCGATCGCCACCGCCTTCGGCGCCCTGCCGCTGGTGCTGTGGCAAGGGGCGGGGGCGGGCAGCCGTCAGACCATCGGCGTAGTGATCTTCACCGGCGCCATGTTCGCGACGGTGCTGACCCTGTTCGTGGTGCCGGTGATCTATGGCGTGCTGGCGCGCTTCACGAAGTCGCCGGAATACACCGCACGCAAGATCGAGGAATGGGAAGCGCAGGAGAAGCGCGACGGCCTCGAGCCGGACATGAGCCCGGCGGAATAGACCGCCGGACAGGCCTGTGACATGCGAAGGGCGGCGGACCACGGTCCGCCGCCCTTTTGCTTTCAGCCGTGCCCCGCCGCTATTCGCCGGTCGGCTTGAACCCCGTCTCGACCTTCAGGAAGGCGATCACGTCACGACGGTCATTGGCGTCGGGCAGGCCGGCGAAGCTCATCTTGTTGCCGGGCAGGAAGGTGCGCGGGTTCTGCAGCCAATGGTCCAGGGTCTCGGCGTCCCAGGTGAAGCCTGCCGTCCGCATGGCGTGGGAATAGCCGTATTTATCGCGCGCGCCCGCCTTGCTGCCGAAGACGCCATAGAGGTTGGGGCCCGTCATGTTCGGCCCGCCCGGCGTGATGGTGTGGCACGAACGGCAGCGGGCGAAGGCGCGGCGGCCGTTCTCCAGGTCCGCCTGGTCGTAAGGGGCGGGCAGGGAGGCCAGCAAGGCGGCTTTCTCGGCCTCGGTCGGCGCGGGGAGCTTGGGGGCTTCGGCCGTGCCAGTCGCCGAACCTTCGGCGCCCTGGCCGCAGGCCGCGAGGCCCAGAGAGACTGTGAGCGCGACAGCCAACGCGGCGGCCGGGCCGGACGCGCGGCGGATCGTGGGGAAGGACGAAAGACGGAACATGACGCACTCCTTGGCCGAGGGTCATGCTTTAGCCCATGAGGGCGCCGTCGCAATGGACAGCTTGTCCAAGCCAGGGCGTCAGCGCCCGGTGGTCAGCTTCACCACGATGTGGGCGGTGGTGTCGATGATGGCTTCCGGCGTGTCGGCGCGCCGCATCAGCTCGAAGCCCGCCGCAACGGATTCCACCAGGTTCGCCGTCTCATAGGAGGTCAGGCGGGGGTTGAGGCCTTCCGGATGCAGGCCGCTGGCGTGGGCCTGGGCGATGCGGCGCTCCAGCGCCAGGTGCAGGCGCCGCAGGCGGCGGATGCGGCTCTCGGCGAAGGCGGGCTCGCCCATGTCGGCCAGCATGTGTTCGACCCGCAGAACCGGGCCGTGATCGCTCCAAAGGCCCAGAACCTCCAGCACATAGGCGCGCGCCGCCTCGAAGGCGCGCTCGCCCGACCAGTCGGCGTGGATGTGCGCGGCCAGTCGCTGAAAGTCCTCGCCCGCCTCTTCGCACAGCAGCAGCAGGCCTTCCTCGACCGAGGCGAAATAGGTGTAGAAGGTCGGCGCTGATACGCCCGCCGCCGTCGCCACATCGGCCGGACGGATTTCGCCCAGGTGCTTGCCGTTCAGCAGATTGCGCAGGGCGTCCAGCAGGGCGCGCCGGGTGCGGGCGCCCCGTGTTCGGATCCTGTGACCCAGCTTGTTGGTCGTCTCGGACATGTGGGAGGCGGCCGAAGTTGCGATGGAAACGGGCCGAAAAGGGGGAGAAGACGAAGGCCTAGCGGCTTCCACCCTCTGCGACAAGCACGACTCAGGTCGCGCTGGCCCTACAGGGTGGCGCAGACCTCGACCTCGTCGCCGAAGAAACCGCCCGTGGGCACGAAGCCCAGGCGGCGATAGAAGCCCTCGGGGCTGCCTTCGCCCAGGCCGTAGCTGGTGTAGAGGGTGGCGTAGCCGCGACGACGCAGGCGCTGCTTCACCATCTCGACGACCCGGCGGCCGACGCCCGCGCCCTGGTGCGTGCCTGCGATCATCAGGCGCCACAGATAGGGGCCGTCGCAGTCGATGCCGTCGTCCCATTCGTCGCCGTCGTTGACCATGACGAAGCCGACCAGGGTCTCGTCCAGATAGACCGCGCGAAACCAGGCGGCGTCCGAACAGAAGCCTTCGGCGATGGACACGCCGTTGTCGGCCACCACGGCGCGTTGCGTCGGGGACAGGGTTTCGCTGAGTTCGCAGACTTCGCTGACGTTTTCCGAGGTGATGCGACGGAAGGTGATTTCGTTTTCAGGGGGCATGGACGGCATATTGCAAAGCCTCCCCATGCTTCGCCCTGCGGCGGATGGACGCCGGACGTCTGAGGCAGCGAAAAGGGGAGGCGACCGTCCGCCTCCCCGCCGGGCGCAGCTCAGCGTTCCGTTAGTTCAGGGCGCGGCATCTGGTGGTGGTGTTGTTCATGACCGGATCGTCGATCATGCAGATGACGTATCGGTCGCCGTTCGTGAGAATGAAAGAGAACGACTCTATATTGGGATTGGAGTTGAACACCTCGGTCTGATAGTGGGCGTGCGAGATGATCTTCCAGCCTGCATTCAGCAATTCGGTCATCGATTGAGAAAGCGGAATCCAATCGGTCGCGCGGAGTTGGGGATCGGGATCCGGAACCCTCTGCCGCCGTCCCTGGGCCTCGACCACAGTCGGAACCATCACGAGCAGAGCGAGCAGCAGGGTGAATTTTCGCATTCTTCGTCCTCCAGGGCGGCAAGATCAGGGGCGGGAGACCGCAGGCCTCGCGCGCTGACGGAGGAGGGTAGCGTGAGGAATCGCGATCCGTCGATACGGAGAACGGCGTCGCATCTCGCGATGCGCGGGCCTGACCATTCCTATCCTGATCGGGAGAGGGTGGTGCCGGTTGCAGGAATCGAACCCGCGACCTTCGGTTTACAAAACCGCTGCTCTACCAGCTGAGCTAAACCGGCGTGGCCCGCCTTATGCTGGCGGAATCTGTTTGACGCAAGCACACTGATCGAATGCCCTCGCTGCCCTATCTCGCGCCCATCGTCATGCTGGCGCTGTCCAATGTCTTCATGACCTTCGCCTGGTATGGGCACCTGAAATTCGGGGCCAAGCCGCTGTGGATCGTGGTCCTGATCAGCTGGGGGATCGCCTTCTTCGAGTACTGGCTGGCCGTGCCCGCCAATCGCATCGGCCATCAGGTCTATTCGGCGGCCGAGCTGAAGACCATGCAGGAGGTGATCACCCTGCTGGTCTTCGCGATCTTCTCGGTGATGTATCTGGGCGAGAAGCTGACGGTGAACCACCTGATCGGCTTCGCCCTGATCGCCGGCGGCGCCTTCTTCATCTTCAAGGGGCCGCTGTAGGCGGTCAGTCCAGCGCGGCCGAGATCTTCTGGGCCAGGGTTTTCAGATGCTCGGCGTCCGCCATGGGGGCGTGGCCGTGGCCCTTCATCGGACGGTCGGCCCAGCGGGGCACGATGTGGAAGTGCAGGTGGAAGACCGTCTGGCCGCCGGCGTCGCCGTTGAACTGCATCAGGCTGAGGCCCTCGGGCTTCAACGCCTTCTCGACCGCGCGGGCGGTGCGCTGGACGGCGGCGGTCAGCCGGGTCAGGGCCTGCGGCTCGATCTCCAGGATGTTGCGGGCGGTCGAGGTCTTGGACACGACCAGGACGTGGCCCTCGGACTGGGGAAACACGTCCATGAAGGCCAGGACGTCGTCGTCCTCCCACACCTTCACGCTGGGCATGTCGCCGCGCAGGATCTTGGCGAAGATGTTGTCCGGATCGTAGGCGCCGTGAAGGCTCATGGGGGTCTCCTTCGAGGTAGGGCGATCAGCCTAGCAGGCGAACTTGCCCGACGCACGGAGCCGAACGCCGCGATATGCGCTTATATGGTCAAGGTTCTTCTGTTGGAGGCGTCATGCTGGGTTTCATCGTTCAGGCCGTGGTCACGGCGATCGGCCTGTGGGCCTCGGCCAAGCTGGTGCCGGGGGTGGAGTTCACCTCGACCGGCTCGCTGATCGCGGCGGCGGTCATCCTGGGCGTGGTCAACGCCTTCGTGCGGCCGCTGATGGTGATCCTGACCCTGCCGCTGACCATCGTCACCTTCGGCCTGTTCCTGCTGGTGGTGAACGCCGCCATGATCGGGCTGACGGCCATGTTCCTGGGCGGCTTCGTCGTCGACGGTCTGTGGGCCGGGATCGGCGCGGCCATCGTCACCGGCGTGGTCAGCTGGATCGCCGGGGCTCTGTTCGGCGGCATGGACGAGCGGCGCTCATAAATTGTCCGGGTAATATTGACGCGATAATATCGTCCGGGTAATTTCGTCTTCAACAAAGCGAGGACGGGTTATGCCCCTATGCACGGCCTTTAGCGGCCACACGATGATCGCGACCGGGCCGCTGGTCCAGATCGCAGAAGCGGTGAAGGTCGCGCACGAGGCCGGGCGAGCGGTTCTGGTCTTTCGAGACGAGGATGCCCGGCCGGTGGAGCTGGATCTGCGCGGCGATCTGGCGGCGGTGCTGGCGCGTCTGCCGCTCGAGCCGCTGCAACCGGAGCCGGAGAAGCGCGGGCCGGGGCGGCCGAAGCTGGGCGTGACCGCGCGCGAAGTCACCTTGCTGCCGCGCCATTGGGACTGGCTGGCGTCACAGCCGGGCGGGGCGTCGGTCGCCTTGCGCAAACTGGTCGAAACCGCCCTTCGCGAGGCGGAGGCGCCGGATCGGATGCGTCGCAGCCGTGAGGCGGCCTATCGCTTCATGACGGCCGTGGCGGGCGACCTGCCGGACTATGAAGAGGCCGTGCGGATGCTGTTCGCGGGCGACTGGACGGCGTTCGACGCCCGCACGGAGGCCTGGCCGGCGGACGTGCGTGATTACGCCCGTCGCCTAGCCGAGCCTGGATGGCGTAACGGCCAAGGACGCTGAGAAATCAGGGACGCTGAATCAGCTGGGGCGGATCACCATGCAGGTGACGCGGCGCTCGGACAGGGCTTCGCACGCGGATTCGGCCGACTGCTGGGTCATGCCGGTGAAGCGCGAGCGATACCAGCCGTTGGCCGTCTGCACGTCGCGCTGGGCGCTCGAGAACTGGGTGCGGAAGCGGCGGCTGACGTCGTTCAGCCAGTCGCGGGCTACGGCTTCCTCGCGGAAGGCGCCGACCTGGACGGTCCAGCGGCCGGCCGGAGCCGGAGCCGGGGCGGCGGCGCGCGTCGGCGTGTTGCGGGTCGCGCGGGCCGGCGTCGCCGGTGCGGCGGCCGAGCCTCCGTTCAGGGCTGCGGTCAGGTTTTCGGGCGGGCGGTTCTCGGCGCGGCGCGCCGACGGCGGCGGCGTCACCTCGGTCGGCAGGTTGCGCGGCGGCGGCCCGGCGACATAGGCCACCTCGGTCGAAGAGCCTACGCCTTCGCCATCTTCGTCGGACAGGGAGGCGTAGGCGATGGGCGGCGAAGGATCGGCGCTGACGCCATAGCCGCGCTGTTCGAAGAAGGCCTGGGCCAGTTGGATGCGCTCGCCCTGGCCGCGGCGACGCTGAACCTCGAAGCCGGTGTCCATCAGTTCGGCGACGTGGTCGTTGCGGCTCTTGGTCGAGCGGCCGCCCATGACGATGGTGATGATCCGCTTGCCGTCGCGCACCGACGACGCCGCGAGGTTGTAGCCCGAGGCGTTGGTGAAGCCGGTCTTGATGCCGTCATAACCGCGCCCGGTGGCCAGCAGGCCGTTGGTGTTGCGGTAGTCGCGGCCCTTGTAGAACCAGTCGTGCAGGCCGAGGTAGCGGTAGTATTGCGGATAGTCGCGCATGACCGCGCGGCTGAGGATCGACAGGTCGCGCGCCGTGGTCGCCTGGCGCGTGTCAGGCAGGCCGTTGGCGGTGGTGAAGCGGGTCTGCTCCATGCCCAGTTCGCGCGCCTTTTCCGTCATCATCTGGGTGAAGCGGCCTTCGGAGCCGCCGATATGCTCGGCGATGACCACGGCCATGTCGTTGGCGCTGCGGACGGCCGTGGCGCGCATGGCGTCGTCCAGGCTGATCGTCTGACCGGCGGCCAGGCCCAGCTTGGAGGGCGGCTGCGACGCCGCGCGCGGCGAAACGGTCAGGTTGTCGTTCAGGTTGACCTTGCCGGACTCCAGCGCCTCGAACGCCAGATACAGGGTCATGACCTTGGTGATGGAGGCCGGATAGCGTCGTGCGTCGGCGAAACGCGAGAACAGGACTTCACCCGAAGCGGCGTCGACCACGATGGCCGCATACCGACTATCGGACGACTGCGCTTCCGGCGGCGCGACGCCGATCGTCGGCGTCAGGACGATGCCTCCCAGGACCAGGGCGGCCAGGAAACGACGGCGGAATAGGGCGTTCATGGGCAAGCTACTAGCCTCGTCACTGTGGCGCGAAGACGGCTGCGATCACGCACGTTACAAAGGCTAACATCCGCTTCCCCGGTTTCGAGAGGGTTAACGGCGCGTCAACAGACTTGTGATCGCTCGCCGCATCCAGAGGGCAGGTTATCAGCGATCATATTGTGCGTCGCACAAATTTCACTTGAAGTCTTTTCGCAGGTGCACCATATCGCCGTTGTCGCGATGGGCTCGCCTGTCGCAAGAACCCTTTTGCTTCAGGAGACTCCCCATGGCTGACGCCGCTGAGACCGTGAAGAAGACCGTCGAACAAACCACCGCTAAGGCCAGGGCCAAGGCTGAATCCATCCAGGCCGCCGGCGCCAAGGCGTTCCGCGAAGGCGTCGACAAGTCGGTCGCCTCGCTGAGCGAGATCAACGCGCACGGCAAGAAGAACCTGGAAGCCGTGGTCGAATCCGCCGCCGCCGCCCAGAAGGGCGCCGAGGCGCTGTCGCAACAGGCCGTGGCCTATGGCAAGAAGTCCTGGGAAGACGGCGTCGCCGCGGCCCAGTCCTTCTCGCAGGCTCGTTCGGTGCAGGAACTGTTCGAACTGCAGACCAACTGGGCCAAGTCGGCCGCCGAGGCCTATCTGGCCGAGTTCGGCAAGGCGACCGAGACCATGACCGCCTCGGTCAAGGACAGCTTCAAGCCGATCAACGAGCGCGTTTCGGCCGCTGTCGAGCAGTTCCAGGCCGCCCGCTAAGCGCGTCCTTCAGCTTCTCAAGCCTTCTGAAAGGCCCCGGCGGAAACGCCGGGGCCTTTTCATGTTCAGGCATCAACTGGGCGTGCGTGACGGCAGGTTGGACTGGACGCCTCTACAAATCAGGCCATCATTCCCTATCTGATCTTTTGACACTCCCCGATTACGGACCACGAATGCCTAACAGACGGCCAGGTGAGCAAGGCGGAGGCGCAGGCGCCGCCGTCGTCACCGAGACAAAGCCGAAACTTCAGCGGCCCTCGCTCTATCGGGTGCTGATCCTGAATGACGACTACACCCCCATGGAGTTCGTCATCTACGTGCTGGAGCGGTTCTTCCAGAAGAGCCGCGAGGACGCGACCCGCATCATGCTGCACGTGCACCAGCATGGCGTCGGGGTCTGCGGCGTCTTCACCTACGAAGTGGCCGAAACCAAGGTCGCCCAGGTGGTCGAGACGGCGCGACGCCACCAGCACCCCCTGCAATGCACGATGGAAAAGGACTGAGAGGAACCTGCCATGCCTTCGTTTTCCCGTCCTCTCGAAGAGACCCTGCACCGCGCGGTCCACTACGCCAACGAGCGCCGGCACGAATACGCCACGCTTGAACACCTGCTGCTGGCCCTGATCGACGATCCGGACGCCTCGGCCGTGATGACGGCCTGCAACGTCGATCTGGGCGCGCTGAAGGCTGCGCTCGGCTCTTATGTCGACACGGACCTGGCCGCCCTGGCCACGGCCGACGGCGACGACGCCAAGCCGACGGCGGGTTTCCAGCGCGTGATCCAGCGCGCCGTCATCCATGTCCAGTCGTCCGGCCGTGAGGAAGTGACCGGCGCCAACGTCCTAGTCGCCATCTTCTCCGAGCGCGAAAGCCACGCCGCCTATTTCCTGCAGGAGCAGGACATGACGCGGTACGACGCGGTCAACTTCATCGCCCACGGCATCGCCAAGAAGGCCGGGGCCAATGAAGCCCGTTCCGTGCGCGGCGCCAGCCCCGAGGAGGCCGAGGACGGCTCGGTCGTCAAACAGGGCGGCGAGGCGCTGGAAGCCTATTGCATCGACCTGAACGACAAGGCCCGCAACGGCAAGATCGACCCCCTGATCGGGCGTCAGGCCGAGGTGGAGCGCTCGATCCAGATCCTGTGCCGCCGCACCAAGAACAACCCGCTGCTGGTCGGCGACCCCGGCGTCGGCAAGACGGCCATCGCTGAAGGTCTGGCCCGCAAGATCGTCAACGGCGAGGTGCCGGAAGTCCTGAAGGACGCGACGATCTACAGCCTCGACATGGGCTCGCTGCTGGCGGGCACCCGCTATCGCGGCGATTTCGAGGAGCGGCTGAAGCAGGTCGTCAAGGAACTGGAGAGCCACGACAACGCCGTCCTGTTCATCGACGAGATACACACGGTGATCGGCGCGGGCGCGACCAGCGGCGGGGCGATGGATGCGTCGAACCTGCTGAAACCGGCGCTGGCCTCGGGCAGCCTGCGTTGCATGGGCTCGACCACCTACAAGGAATATCGCCAGCACTTCGAGAAGGACCGCGCCCTGGTCCGCCGCTTCCAGAAGATCGACGTCAATGAGCCGACGATCGAGGATACGGTGAAGATCCTGAAGGGGCTGAAGACGACCTATGAGACGCACCACAAGCTGCGTTTCACCGATGCGGCCATCCGCACGGCGGTCGATCTGTCGGCGCGCTACATCACCGACCGCAAGCTGCCGGACAAGGCCATCGACGTGATCGACGAAGCAGGGGCGTCGCAGATGCTGCTGCCGGAATCCAAGCGCAAGAAGGTCATCGGCCAGAAGGAGGTCGAGGCCGTCATCGCCAAGATGGCGCGCATCCCGCCCAAGTCGGTGTCGAAGTCGGACACGGAATCCCTGCGCGAGCTGGAGACCGATCTGAAGCGCGCCGTCTTCGGTCAGGAACAGGCGATCGATCAGGTCTCGTCGGCGATGAAGCTGGCGCGGGCGGGTCTGCGCGACCCGAACAAGCCGATCGGCGCCTTCCTGTTCAGCGGCCCGACCGGCGTCGGCAAGACCGAAGTCGCCAAGCAGCTCGCCGCCACCCTCGGCATCGAGATGCAGCGCTTCGACATGTCCGAATACATGGAGCGCCACACGGTCAGCCGCCTGATCGGCGCGCCTCCGGGCTATGTCGGCCATGACCAGGGCGGCCTGCTGACCGACGCCGTCGACCAGCACCCGCACTCTGTCGTCCTGCTGGACGAGATCGAGAAGGCGCACCCCGACGTCTACAACATCCTGCTGCAGGTGATGGACAACGGGACGCTGACCGACGCCGTGGGCAAGAAGGTCGACTTCAGGAACGTCATCCTGATCATGACGACCAACGCGGGCGCCGCCGATAATGCGCGCGCGGCCATAGGCTTCGGCCGGGGCAAGGTCGAGGGCGAGGACGAAAAGGCCATTCAGCGCCTGTTCGCCCCTGAGTTCCGCAACCGTCTGGACGCCATCGTGGCCTTCAAGCCGCTGGGCGCCGAGACGATCCGCTCGGTGGTGACCAAGTTCGTGATGCAGCTGGAAGCCCAGCTGGCGGATCGCAACATCACCATCGAACTGACGGACGAGGCGACCGACTGGCTGGCCAAGAACGGCTTTGACGAACTGTATGGCGCACGGCCTCTGGCCCGCGTCATCCAGGAGCACATCAAGAAGCCGCTGGCCGACGACATCCTGTTCGGCCGCCTGACCCGCGGCGGACACGTCAAGGTCGAGTTGAAGGACGGCAAGATCGCCTTCGACATCACCCCGACCGAGGGCGCGGCGGTGAAAGAAGAGGAAGAAGCAACGGCCTGATCTTATCCTTCTCCCCTTGTGGGAGAAGGTGGCCCGTCAGGGCCGGATGAGGAGTCTTGCGACGTGAAAAAGGGGTTGCGGGATTTGTCGTCCCGCAACCCCTCATCCGTCTCGCTTCGCGAGCCACCTTCTCCCACAGGGGGAGAAGGACTTGATATCAGCGTTTGCGACCCAGGGCGCCGAGCAGCACCGCCGCACCAGCGATGATGCCGGTGGTCAGCAGCGGTTTGCGGCGGGCGAAGTCCAAGCCCTTGCGAGCGGGATCGCGCAGGTCGGCGGGGGCCTTGTCCACCATGCCGTCCAGGCCGTCGATGACGCGGCCATAGGCGTCCAGCGCCTTGCCCTTCACCTCGTTCATCTTGCCTTCGACCTGAAGCTTGCTGTCGCCGGTCAGCCGACCCAAGCCGTTCTGGGCCTTGCCCTTCAGTTCAGTCGCGACGCCTTCGATACGTTGGTCAGTCATGTTGATCCCTGTGTTGAGGAGGAGACTCACACCCCAAGCGCATCCGGCCCCCGAGGGTTCCTGGCCGGACGCCCCCTCGCGACGAAATGTCAGCCCTGAAGATCAGCCCTGGCGATAGGGCGACAACTCCGCCGTCATCGCGTGCATCTCCATCTCGACCGCTGGGCGCTCCTGTTTTAGGTAGCGGGCGACCGGATCGCGCAGCGCCGGATCGGTGATGAAGTGGGCCGAATAGACGGGGGAGGGCAGGTAGCCGCGCGCGATCTTGTGATCCCCCTGCGCGCCCGCCTCGACTCGCGACAGGCAGCGCGCGATGGCGAAGTCGATGGCCTGATAATAGCACAGCTCGAAATGCAGGAAGGGCCGATCGACCAGCGTCCCCCACTGTCGGCCATACAGGGCGTCGCGGCCGATGAAGTTGAGCGCTCCCGCCACCGGCGTCTCGCCCTCGAACGCTATGACCAGGGCGATGCGGTCGGCCATGCCGGCCCCGACGCGGGCGAAGAAGTCGCGCGTCAGATAGGGCCGCCCCCATTTGCGGTCGCCGGTGTCCAGGTAGAAGGCGAAGAAGGCATCCCAGTGCGCCTGCGTGATCTGCGCCCCGGTCAGGACGCGGATGTCGAGACCGGCCTGCGCCTCGCGCCGCTCGCGCCGGATGGTCTTGCGCCGGTTGGACGACAGGGCGGCCAGGAAGTCGTCGAAGCTCCGATAGCCGTCGTTGCGCCAGATGAATTGGATGTCCCGGCGCGGCAACAGACCCGCCTCGGTCATGGCGCGCCATTCGGCCTCAAGCGGGAAGTTGACGTGCAGGGACGAGACGCCCAGCCGCTGGGTCAGCGTCAGCGCGCCTTGCAGCAGGGCCTCGCGCACCGTGGCGGCATCTGTACCCGGCGCGTTCAGGAAGCGCGGGCCGCTCGCGGGGGTGAAGGGCACGGCGCCCAGCAGTTTGGGATAGTAACGCCCGCCCGCGCGCTCATAGGCGTCGGCCCAGCTGTGGTCGAAGACGTATTCGCCCTGGCTGTGGCCCTTGAGATAGAGGGGCATGACGCCGATCACGGCGCCGTCTTCATCATGCAGGGACAGGTGGCGCGCCGCCCAGCCTTCAGACGGGACGGCGCTGCCGGACGCCTCGCAGGCGTCAAGGAAGTCGTAGGAGACGAAAGGATCGCCGCTTGGGGCCGCACAGGCGTCCCATGCGTCCCGGCCTATGGCGGCGATCCGGTCGTTTACCTGAAGGGTGAAGCTCACTTCACCTCGATGATGGCGTCCACTTCGACGGCGAAGCCGAGCGGCAGCTTGTAGACGCCGACGGCCGAGCGCGAGTGCTTGCCCGCGTCGCCGAAGACCTGGACCATCAGGTCCGAGCAGCCGTTGATCACGCCGGGGATGGCTTCGAAGTCCGGCCCTGCCTGGACGAAGCCGCCCAGCTTGACGATTCGGACCACGCGATCCAGGTCGCCGTCGACGGCGGCGTTGATCTGGGCCAGCAGGTTGATGCCGCACAGGCGGGCGGCCTCGGCGGCCTGCTCCGGGGTCACGTCCACGCCGACGGTGCCCTTGATGCCGCCGCTGGCGTCGTTCGACAGCTGGCCCGAGATGAAGATCTGCTCGCCCGAGCGGACGTAGGAGACATAGCTGGCGACCGGCTTGGCGGGCTCGGGCAGGGTGATGCCGAGTTCAGCGATGCGGGCGTGAATGCTCATGGGGCGACTCCGTATGAAAGGGTGGAGGGGGTTTAGCGCGGCGCGGCGGCCGCGTCATCCGGGGCGTTCATTTGGTCGCTTCAACGCGCGTCCGGCCACCACGGCGGCGGCCCCGAACTTGTCGCGCAGGGCGTCGATGGCGGTCTCGGTCTTCAGGGCGCGGGTCTCGGCCGTGGCGAACAGGCCGGCGGGGGCGTCATGGGCGTCGGCGATGTCGGCCATGCCGATGCCGATCAGTCGATAGGGCACGCCCAGTTCCGGTTTCAGCAGGTCGCGCCCGGCGGCGAACAGGGCGCGCGCCGTCTGCACCGGCTCGGCCAAGGTGATGCGGCGGGTGACGATCTTGAAGTCGGTCCTGCGCAGCTTCAGCACCACCACGCGGCTGGCCGCGCCGTCGCGGCGGGCCTTGGAGGCCAGCTTTTCGCACAGGGGCCACAGCTCGGCCTCCAGCGCTTCGGCCGTGGTCAGGTCGTCGTTGAAGGTCGTCTCGGCGCTCATGCCGCGTCGGTCGTGGTCCGGGTTCACCGGGCGGCTGTCGCGCGCGTGGCTGAGGTCGTGCAGGCGCAGGCCCGTCTCGCCATAACGTCGGACCAGATCTTTCACCTCGGCGGCGGCCAGGTCGCCGATCGTTGCGAAGCCGTCCGAGCGCAGGGTGCGGCCGAACACCGGCCCGACGCCGGGCAGGGTGGTCACGGGACGCGGCGCCAACAGGCCTTGGGCCTCGGCGACGCCGATGACGGAGAAGCCGCGCGGCTTGTCCAGCTCCGACGCGATCTTGGCCAGGAAGCGGTTGGGCGCCAGGCCGATGGAGACGCTGAGGCCCGTCTCGTCCTCGATCCATTTCTGCAGGCGCGCCAACTGGAAGGCGGGCGGGCCGCCGTTCAGCCGCTCGGTGCCCTTGAGGTCGATCCAGGCTTCGTCCAGCGACAGGGTCTGGACCAGCGGCGTCAGGCGATGGACAGCGCCGAAGATGCGCTCGCTCTCGGCCACATATTTGCGGAAGTCCGGCTTGATGACCACGGCGTCGGGGCAGGCCTTCAGCGCCTTGAACATCGGCATGGCGGAGCCGACACCATACAGCCGCGCCACATAGCAGGCGGTGGAGACCACCCCGCGCTTGCCGCCGCCGACAATCACCGGCTTGTCGCGCAGTTCCGGCCGGTCGCGCTTCTCGACCGAGGCGTAGAAGGCGTCGCAGTCCAGGTGGGCGATGTGCAGATCGCCCAGTTCGTCATGGGCGATCACCCGGCGCGACGCGCAGGCGGGACACCGCGCGACCTTGCGGTCGCCGGTCCACAGGCAGTCGCGGCAGACGGCCTTCAGGTTCAAGGATGACTCCGGTTCTTCAGCTTCACCCCAACTTAAGACTGCGTGGGCGAGAGTGCACTCGAAGAAGGCGAAAAGCCCTGCGCACAGGCGCGATTTTTTGGCGAAACAGCCGGGTGACGGATGTCGAAGAAGGTCCTCATCGTCGAGGATAATGAGCTGAACATGAAGCTGTTTCATGATCTGCTCGATTCTCAGGGGTATCAGACCCTGCAGACCCGCGAGGGCTTGCAGGCGCTGGCCTTGGCGCGCGAGCATCGTCCCGACCTGATCCTGATGGATATTCAACTCCCGGAGATCTCCGGCCTGGAAGTCACAAAGTGGCTCAAGGATGACGACGAGCTGAACCATATTCCTGTCATCGCCGTTACAGCCTTTGCTATGAAGGGTGATGAAGAACGTATTCGTCAGGGGGGCTGCGAGGCCTACATTTCCAAGCCGATCTCGGTCGTCTCCTTCCTTGAAACGGTGCGGAAACACCTGGGGTAGGCGATGAGCGCACGAATCCTGGTGGTGGATGATGTCGAGGCGAATGTCCGCCTGCTCGAAGCCAAGCTGACTCTTGAGTATTACGACGTCCTGACGTGCGGCGACGGAGCTTCGTGCCTGCGTCTGGCCCGGGATGAGCAACCGGATCTGATTCTGCTGGACGTCATGATGCCGGGCATGGACGGGTTCGAGACCTGCCGCCGGCTCAAGGCCGCCGAAGAGACGCGCCATATTCCTGTGGTGCTGGTGACAGCCCTCGACGGTCGTCATGATCGCATTCGTGGGCTAGAGGCCGGCGCTGACGACTTCCTGTCCAAGCCTCTGAACGACGTCATCCTGATGGCGCGGGTCAAGAGCCTGACGCGCCTCAAGATGGTCATGGACGAACTGCGCGAGCGCGAGGAGAGCAGTCGCCGCGTTGGCATGGACACGGGCCACGTGGCTCGCCTCAAGGGCTCAGGCGGCCGTGTACTGGTCGTTGATGACAATGAACTTCAGGCCGAGATGATCGCGCGCGAGCTGTCGGTCGAGCACCGTCCGACAGTGGAGATCACTCTTGAGGGCGGGTTGGACGCTGCGCGGGGACCGGTCGATCTGGTCATCGTCAATGTCTCATCCGAAGGGTTCGATGGTCTGCGCCTCATCGCCCAGTTGCGATCCAAGGAGGCGACGCGGCGCATTCCGATCCTGGCTCTGATCGACACGCATGACCGACCGCGCTTGCTGAAGGCGCTGGACCTTGGGGCGCATGACATCCTGGCCCGTCCAGTCGATCCTGAAGAGATGTCCGCGAGGGTCCGCACCCAGGTGAAGCGCAAACGCTACGGCGATTTCCTGCGTGAAAAGCTGGACTATAATCTGGAGATGGCGATTACCGACCCGCTGACGGGTCTGCATAATCGTCGCTATATGAACAGTCAGATTCAGGCTCTGGTGGCGCGCGCCACGCGGGGCGGCGATCCTGTGGCCGTGCTGGTGCTGGACATCGATCACTTCAAGGCGGTGAACGACACCTTCGGCCATGATGTCGGAGACGAGGTTCTGCGCGAGTTCTCGGTCCGGCTGGCGACAAATGTGCGCGCTGTCGATCTGCCTTGCCGGTTCGGCGGCGAGGAATTCGTGGTCGTCATGCCTGGAACCACTCTGGAAGACGCTCATCGCATTGCGGAGCGTATTCGCCGTGACGTGGGCGCTGCGCCGTTCCGGATTGCCGGCGGCGATCTTCTAGGCGTTACTGTCTCGGTTGGCGTGGCCGCTACAGTGGGCGTCTACGACACGCCGGAAGCCTTGCTCAAACGCGCGGACGAGGGCGTCTATGAGGCCAAGGCCCAAGGGCGCAACCGCGTCGTCGCACGCGCGGCCTGAACGGTTGCAGACGTCGTTTGAAACGAAGAAAAACGCCCGGTCGGCGGACCGGGCGTTTTTCATTTCCAGCAATCAAGCGGACCGAGAGGCCCGGGGCGCGTTGGCCCTTACTTGATCTTGCCTTCCTTGAACTCGACGTGCTTGCGGACGACCGGGTCGTACTTCTTGACGACCATTTTCTCGGTCATCGTACGGGCGTTCTTCTTGGTGACGTAGAAGAAGCCGGTGTCGGCGGTGGAGTTCAGGCGGATCTTGATGGAAGCCGGTTTGGCCATCGGAAGTACCTTTGCGACGGCGAAAGCCGCATGAAACGAGAGGCGCGGAACATACTCAGGACGGGCTCAAAGTCAACGGTTTCGATGTCGCGTTGAGCGGCGTCGCAGAAGCGCTAGTGTTTCGACATGAAAACGCCTTACTTCAAGCCTGCCCGCGCCCTGTCCGTCGCTGCCATTGCGGTTGGATTGACCCTGTCCGCCTGCTCGTCCGAGCCTGCGACGCCCGCCGCAACGGCCGATGCGGCTCCGGCCACGGCCCAGGACGCCTTCTTCGCCAATCTGACCGCCCTTTGCGGCCAGCGCTTTGAGGGCAAGGTCGTCACGAACGAGGCCGCCGACTCGGACTTCGTCGGCAAACGCCTGCTGATGCATGTGCGCGACTGCTCGAAGGATGAGATTCGCATTCCCTTCTGGGTCGGCGAAGACCGCTCGCGCACCTGGGTCGTGACCCGCACCGAATCGGGCCTGCGCCTGAAACACGATCACCGCCAGCCGGACGGCAAGACCGATCCGCTGCACTGGTACGGCGGCGATACGAAGAACGAAGGCACGGCCGAGCGTCAGGAATTCCCGGTGGATCAGGAATCCATCGACCTGTTCAACGCCCAGGACGCCTCGGTCTCGACGACCAACGTCTGGGCGATGGAGGTCCGTCCCGGCAAGACGTTTACCTATGAACTGCGTCGGCCGAACCGCCATTTCCAGGTTGATTTCGACCTGACCAAGCCGGTCGCCGAATAAGACGCGAGGCCGCTGCGTCAGTCCTGATGGTCGATGACGTGGCGGCCGCGCACCATGTGCACGAAGGGCAGGGGGCGCTGCGGCGTCTCCAGCCGCTCGGCGACTTCGCCCAGCACGAAGCGGGTGATGGCGGGCAGGTCCAACCCTCGCGCCTCGTCCAGCAGAATCCAGGCGATCTCGTCCAGTTCGCCTGAGCCTTCGATGCGGTCGGGATCGCGCAGGGCCTCGACCGGGGCCATGAAGAAGCGGGCGTCGAAGCGGCGCGTGCGGCCCGGCGGGGTGATGGCGCGCGCCACATAGGACAGAACCGACAGATCGGGCAGGGCGCCCGCCTGACGATACTCTCGCCACGGTCCGGCGACCGAGGCGGTCGGTGCGGCGCGGCCCAGGATCAGGCCGGTTTCCTCAAAGGTCTCGCGTACGGCGGCCAGGGCCAGGGCGCGGGCGCGGCGGGCGGGCATCTCCGCCTGCAACCGTCGCGCGGCGTCATGCGACAGGACGCCGTCGTCGGCGGCGTTGAAATCCGCCCGGTCGATGCGGCCGCCCGGAAACACCCACTTCGACGCCATGAAGACATGACCCGACGCCCGGCGACCCATCAGCACCTCGGGACGCCGGGCGTCGCGGGTCAGGATCAGGGTCGCCGCATCCTTGGGGCGTTGCGCGCCGCCGACACGGGGCGCATCGGCCAGGTCTTGGGCTGCGTCGAAGGGGAGGGGCTTCACCGCCGCTTGCCCTTTCGGACGCCTTTCAGGCCGCCGGAGGGCTTGCTTCCGTTGCGGGGCTTGGGGCCGCCGGGGCGGCCTTTACCGCGCTTGGGCGGGCCGTCTCCACCGCGTCCGCGCATCCCATAGCGCGGGGCCGGGGCGTTGGGATCGCGCGGGTCCGGCTCGGACAGCATTTCCAGCACCAGACCGCCGGTGACGGGCGTGGCCTCCATCAGCCGCACCTCGACGCGGCGGCCCAGCGGGAACCGCTTGCCGCTGCGCTCGCCGACCAGGGCGTGAGCGCGGTCGTCGTGGGTGAAGTATTCGTCGCCCAGCGTCGAGACCGGCACCAGGCCGTCGGCGCCCGTCTCGTCCAGCCGGATGAACAGGCCGAAGCGGGTCACGCCGGTGATACGGCCGGTGAAGGTCGC
Organism: Brevundimonas phoenicis; assembly: GCF_047237745.1. Lineage (NCBI taxonomy): Bacteria > Pseudomonadati > Pseudomonadota > Alphaproteobacteria > Caulobacterales > Caulobacteraceae > Brevundimonas > Brevundimonas phoenicis. Next base: position 2,519,676 of record NZ_JBDFLN010000001.1, on the reverse strand, counting down.
GCCGACGTGCTCTTCCAGGAAGGCGGCGATGTAGCGATCCATCGCATCGCGCTCGGCGGCCATGGAGCGGCGCTCGGTCTCGGTGACATGATCGGCGATGCCGCCCAGTTCGGCGATCTCGCGGTCGGTCAGGCCGTCCGATCCCAGCTTCAGGCCCCGGATCAGTCCGCGATGGACGATCAGGTCGGAATAGCGCCGGATGGGCGAGGTGAAGTGCGCGTAGCGGTCCAGATGCAGACCGAAGTGGCCGACGTTCTCGGGGCTGTAGATGGCCTGCATCTGGGTGCGCAGGACGACTTCGTTGACGACCTCGGCGTGTGGGGTGTCGCGGGTTTCCTCCAGCAGCTTGTTGAAGCGCTTGGTGTTCGGCGCCTCGCCCTTGTTCCACGGCTTGCCGATGGTGTGCAGGAAGTCGGCCAGGTTGAAGATCTTCTCCTGACTGGGTGTGTCGTGGACGCGATAGATCAGCGGCGTGTGCGTCTTCTCCAGCGTCTCGGCGGCGCAGACGTTGGCCTGGATCATCATCTCTTCGATCAGGCGGTGGGCTTCCAGCGACTTGCGCGGCTCGATGCCGGCGATGCCGCCGTCGGGCGACATGATGATGCGGCGCTCGGGGCTTTCGATGGCCAGGGGGCTGCGGCGCTCGCGGCCCTTCAGCATGGTGCGATAGGCGTTCCACAGCGGATAGAGGATGGCCTCCATGATCGGCCCGGTGGCGTCGTCCAGCAAGCCGTCGATGGCGGATTGCGCCTGTTCATAGGACAGTTTGGCGTGGCTGCGCATCAGCCCGCGCGTGAACTTGTGCCCGGTCTTGCGGCCGTCCTTGTCGAAGACCATGCGCACGGCCATGCAGGCGCGGTTCTCGCCCTGCTTCAGGCTGCACAGGCCGTTGGACAGCACCTCGGGCAGCATGGGCTCGACCCGGTCGGGGAAGTAGGTCGAGTTGCCTTTGGCCCGCGCCTCGCGGTCCAGCGCCGTGTTCGGGCGCACATAGGCGGCGACGTCGGCGATGGCGACCCAGACGATCCAGCCGCCCGCATTGGCCGGGTCTTCGTCGCGCTCGGCATAGACGGCGTCGTCATGGTCGCGCGCGTCGGCGGGGTCGATGGTGATGAAGGGCACGTGGCGCAGGTCTTCGCGTCCCTTCAGCGTCGGGACGGCCTGATCCTCGGCCTCGCGCTCTACCGCGTCAGAGAAGCCGGTCGGCACCCCGTGGGCGTGGATGGCGATGATGGAGGCGGCGCGCGGGTCGTCCTCGCGCCCGATGTTCTCGAGAATCTTGCCGCGCTTGGGGCCATAGCGATGCTCGCCCTTCTCGACGGCGGCCAGCACCAGGTCGCCGTCGCGCAGATCCGTCGCCTGGGCTGCGGGCACCAGCAGAACGTCCTTGGAGCGCTTGTCGACCGGCTCGACCCGAGTCTCGCGCGCTGACTTGCGGATGACGCCCAGCACGCGGTTGGTTCCGGCGTCCAGCCGCTTGACCAGACGCGCCTCCCAGCCTTCGACGCCCCGGCTGAACTTGACCAGCAGCCGGTCGCCCATGCCGGGCGCCGGGCTGCGCCCTTCGCGGTCGGGCATCAGGAGCGCGCGCGGCGCGTCCTCGCTGCTCTTGACCAATTCGACATACAGCTCGCCGTCGGCGTCGCGATCCACGACATCGACCACGCCGACGGGGGGCAGGGCGCCGGCTTCGGAAAAGCCCTTGCGGCCGCGCTTACCCAGGCGGCCCTCGGCCTCCAGTTCCTTCAGCATGTCGCGCAGGGCGCGGCGCTCGGCGCCCTTCAGGCCGAAGGCGCGTGCGATGTCGGCCTTTTCGGCTTCTCCGGCCTCACGCAGGAAGGCGATCAGGGATTCTTTGTCGGGCAGGCCCGCGACGGGGCGTTTCGGTGTCTTGACCATTGCGCCCTTTCTAACGCGCTTCGCGGCGAAAAGGTGAAAACTTGCATGAGTTGACCGCGAGGGTCGCGACGCCCAGCTTCCCCCTGAAACCCGTGCAACGGAGCCTGCTTTCATGTCGATGACCGACAATCCCGTCCTGTCCCGCCCCGTGGGGTCGCTGCTGGACCTGATCGGCAAGACGCCGATGGTCGAGGTGACGCGGATCGACACCGGCCCCTGCCGCCTGTTCCTGAAGCTGGAGAGCCAGAACCCCGGCGGCTCCATCAAGGACCGCATCGCCCTGTCGATGATCGAGGCGGCGGAGAAGGCCGGCTGGCTGAAACCCGGCGGCACCATCGTTGAGGCCACGGCGGGCAACACGGGCCTGGCCCTGACCCTGGTCGGCAAGCAGAAGGGCTACAACGTCCTGCTGGTCATCCCCGACAAGATGTCGAAGGAGAAGATCCAGCACCTGCGCGCCATGGGCGCCGACGTGCGCCTGACCCGCTCGGACGTGCCGCACGGCCACCCGGAATACTACACCGACATGGCCGAGCGCCTGGCCCAGCAGATTCCGGGCGGCTATTTCGTCAACCAGTTCGCCAACGACGCCAACTCCGAGGCCCACTTCAAGACGACCGGCCCGGAAATCTTCGAGCAGATGGACGGCGACATCGACGCCTTCGTCGCCGGCATCGGCTCGGGCGGGACGATCACCGGCAACGCCCAGTATTTCAAATCGCAGGGATCGAAGGCCAAGATCATTCTGGCCGACCCGGTCGGCTCGGCTCTGGCGGGCCTGATCAATGACGGCGTGGCCGGACCGGACGGCAGCTATACCGTCGAGGGCATCGGCCAGAACTTCATGCCCGAGACGACCGATCCCGATCTGATCGACGTCGCCTATTCCATCCCTGACGCCGAGGCGATCGCCACGGTGCGCGAACTGCTGCTGAGGGAAGGCATTCTGGCGGGCTCGTCCTCGGGCACCCTGATCGCCACGGCCCTGCGCTGGTGCCGTGAGCAGACCGAGCCGAAGCGGGTCGTGACCTTCGTCTGCGACACCGGCGCCAAGTATCTGTCCAAGGTCTACAACGACGCCTGGCTGGCCGATCAGGGCCTGGCCGAGCGCGAACTGCATGGCGACCTGTCGGACCTGATCAATCGCAAATACGCCGCCGGCGACGTGGTGGTGATCGGGCCGAAAGACACCCTGGACACGGCGTTCAAGCGGATGCGCGGCGACGGCCTGTCGCAACTGCCGGTCATTCAGGACGGCCGTCTGGTCGGCATTCTGGATGAAAGCGACATCGTCCACATCATGAACACCGACGAGATCACCCGTCAGGAGCGCTTCGCCAAGCCGGTCGCCTCGGCCATGACTCGCGATCTGGACACGCTTCAGGTGACGGAGTCGCTGGACGCCCTGATCCCGGTCTTCGACCGCGACCGCGTCGCCATCGTGCTGGACGGCGAGACCTTCGTCGGCCTGATCACCCGCACCGACCTGATCAACCACCTCAGCCTGAACCGGTAAGCCTATGTCTGAACTGAAGAACCGCCAGGGCTTTTCGACCCGCGCCATCCATGCGGGCCAGCAGCCGGACCCGACGACGGGCGCGGTGATGACGCCGATCTACGCCACCTCGACCTACGCCCAGGAAAGCCCCGGCGTGAACAAGGGCTATGAGTATGCTCGCGGCAAGAACCCGACGCGCGAGGCGTTCGAGGCCTGCATCGCCGACCTGGAAGGCGGGGTTCAGGCCTTCGGCTTCGGCTCGGGCATGGCGGCGACCTCGACGGCGCTGGAGCTGCTGGACGCCGGGGCGCACATCATTACCGGCGACGACCTGTACGGCGGTTCGTGGCGGCTGTTTGAGCGGGTGCGCCGTCGCTCGATGGGGCTGGACTTCAGCTATATCGACCTGACCGACTTGACCGCCGTCGAGGCGTCGATCACCGAAAAGACGCGGATGCTGTGGGTCGAGACGCCGACCAATCCGCTGATGAAGCTGGCCGATATCGAGGCCCTGTCGAAGCTCGCCAAGGCGCACAAGCTGATCTTGGTGGTCGATAACACCTTCGCCACGCCGTGGAGCCAGCAGCCGCTGGCGCTCGGCGCCGACGTGGTCATGCACTCGGCGACCAAATATCTGAACGGCCACTCCGACATCGTCGGCGGGGTTCTGGTCGCCAAGGACGCCGAGATGGCGGCCCAGCTGAAGTTCCTGCAGAACTCGATCGGCGGCGTCATGGGGCCGTTCGACGCCTTCCTGGCCAATCGGGGACTGAAGACGCTGGGCCTGCGCATGAAGGCGCATAATGAGAACGCCCTGGCCGTCGCGCGCTGGCTGGAAGACCGAGCTGGCGTGGCCAAGGTCATCTATCCGGGCCTTATCAGCCACCCACAGCACGAGCTGGCGGCGCGCCAGATGAACGGCCGCTTCGGCGGCATGGTCACGGTGCTGATCGACGGCGACCTGGAGCGCACCAAGCGGGTGCTGGAGCGGGTGCAGGTCTTCACCCTAGCGGAATCGCTGGGCGGCGTCGAAAGTCTGGTGAACCATCCGGCCATCATGACCCACGCATCCGTGCCTAAAGAGGTGCGCGAGGCGGGGGGCGTCACCGACAACCTGATCCGCCTGTCGGTCGGGGTCGAAGACATCGACGACCTGATCGCCGATCTGGATCAGGCCATCGGCTGAGACTGATCGAGGCGCCGGGGTTCAAAACCCCGGCCGTCCTGCCTAGGCTGGCGTCATGTTTGATTTTGTCGCCATGCGTGATCGCCTGGCGGAGTTCCCGATCGCGGAGATGCTGATCGGGCTCTGTCTTCTCGTCCTAGTCGCCTTTATCGCGGACTTTGTGGTCCGCCGCATTCTGACCCGGTTGATCCTGCGGATCGTCGGTCGGGCGGTGCATGATCTCGACACCTTGTTGCAGCCCGTGGTGCGCAGCTTCACCCGCGTCGTTCCGGCCGTCATCATCCATCAGGGCATAGGCGGCGTGCCGCATCTGGCGCCCGGCTTCGTCACCCTGGTCCAGAACGTGGCCGGGGCCTTCATGATCGTGGGCGTGGCCATCGGCATCGGGGCTGGGCTGGATATGGCCAACGCCCTCTATGCCCGCTCGCCGCGCGCCCATCGCCGCAGCATCAAGGGCTATCTGCAGGTTCTGAAGATCGTCATCTACGCCATCGCCACCATTCTGGTGATTGCGGCCCTGATCGACCGGTCGCCCTTGCTGCTGCTGTCAGGGCTGGGCGCGCTGGCGGCGGTGCTGATGCTGGTGTTCAAGGACACCATACTGTCGCTGGTGGCTTCGGTTCAACTGAACTCCAACGACATGCTGCGCGTCGGCGACTGGATCGAGATGCCCCAGGTCAACGCCGACGGCGACGTCATCGACATCGCTCTGCACACGGTGAAGGTCCAGAACTGGGACAAGACCATCACCACCATCCCGACCTGGCGGCTGATCAGCGAGTCCTACCGCAACTGGCGCGGGATGCAGGACAGCGGCGGGCGCCGCATCAAGCGGTCCCTGCTGATCGACCAGACCAGCGCGCGCTTCCTGACCGAGGCCGAGCGCGAGCGGATGCGGCGCTTCCTGCTGATCGACGACTACCTGGCTGACAAGAGCGCCGAAATGGCGGACTGGAACGCCAAGCTGGTCGAGGCCGGACGCGATCCGGTCAATATGCGGCGCTCGACCAACATCGGCGCCTTCCGCGCCTATGTGCAGAACTATCTCGAGAACCATCCGCGCATCCGTCAGGACATGACGCTGCTGGTGCGCCAGATGCAGCCGACGGAGACGGGCCTGCCGCTGGAGATCTACGCCTTCACCGCCACCGTGGCCTGGGCCGAGTATGAGGCGATCCAGGCGGACATCTTCGATCACCTGCTGGCGATCCTGCCTGAGTTCGATCTGCGCCTGTTCCAGTCGCCCAGCGGGGCGGACTTCGTCCAACTGCGGCGGCCCTCGCTGGCGGCCTAGGGCGCAAAAGAAAAGCGCGCAGAGGGCGACCCCTGCGCGCTTTAAATCCTGTCATCGTCGGCCTGTCATTGCTGACGCGGCTGGCGATGGAGCCGGATCAGCCTTCGGTCTTCAGTTGACCAGCCGATTCCTTGCCCGAGCGACGGTCGCGCTCGATTTCGTAGGAAACCTTTTGGTTTTCGTCCAGGCCGCGCAGGCCGGCTTGCTCAACAGCCGAGATGTGGACGAAGACGTCCTTGCCGCCGTCGTCCGGCTGGATGAAGCCGTAGCCTTTGGTGGAGTTGAACCATTTAACAGTGCCGGTAGCCATTTTCAGGACCTCCGCTAGAAGTTGGCCTCAGAGAACGTCCCTGAAGACCTGTCGGGTCTGTATGGATCGGCTTAGACCTCGGTGCGCGGGGCAGAAGGCAGAGCGTTACGCAGAGAGATCGACCCCTTTAGGGTGGACCCTCCGGTGTCCTAATGCAAGAGCCGGTGCGTCAGGGCTCGGCCGTTTCCGGCGGCGACACCCAGTTCTCCTGACACAGCTTACGCAGGGCCGAGGTGATGGTCGAGCCGTAGAGCGCATCCTGGATCCGCTCATAGCCCTCCAGCTTCAGGGCCTGTTTGACATCGCCCACCGTGCGGCAGGAGCCGCTTTCGGCCAGTTGGTACGCACGTTCCAAAGTCGTCGGTCGAAAAGTCATGACCGCAACCTAGGCCCTTTCGGGCGAAAGATGAAACCGGGCGCCTGAAACGGCGGCGCGTCGGTCAGAAGTAGACGCTGATCCCGGCGACCAGGGCGTCGGCGTATTGCTCGCCGGGAACCTTGGCGTTGGTGCCGTGCCAGCGCAGTTCGGCCTCCAGCTTGGGCGTCAGGGCGTAGGTCGCGCCGATGTTGTAGCCAGTGTAGTCGACGCTGTTGTCCTGCTCGCGGCGGCCGACCTCGGCCGAGACGTTCAGCTTGTCGGTGAAGTCCCAGCCGCCGCGCAGGGCGACCCAGGTCCAGGCCTCGACCGAGCCGGCGCCGTCGGGCGAGTGCTGCAGCCGCAGGCGCGCGCTGGCCGGGCCGATCGAGCGCTTCATGTCGGCCGTGAACTCCCAGGCGTTGGCGTCATAGCCGGGGTTGGCGTCCACCCGCCACTTGTGCGCGACGTTCAGGTCGAAGTCGAAGCCGGCCCACTGGGGCTTCACCCCGCCGGTCAGCTCCAGCTCCAGCTCCGAGCCGCCGCTCTTGATCGTTTCGGCGGCGGGGCTGACGTAGAAGAGGCCGCTTTCGCTTTCCCATTCGGCCGCGCCCCAGACGAAAGCGTCGCCGTCCGACTTGGAGGCGTCCTTGGAGCGGTTGTCGCTGGCGGCGCCGGCGCTGAAGCTCCAGCGGCCGGGCATGTCCTGCGCCTGTGCGGCCGTCGAGGCCAGGATCAGGAGCGGGGCGGTCGCCAAGACGGTCGTCTTCAGGGCGGTCGTCAGGATGCGCATGAATCGGCCTCGATAGGGGAGTGTCGAGGCCGCTTCCTAGAGGCGCTTCTTGTCGAATTTATCACAGGCTTGCGAAAACTCGTCCGTCAGCCGAGCGACAAGCTGAGCCGTGGTCGGCACGTCGTGGATGGCGCCCGAACCCTGGCCCGCCGACCAGATGGTCTTCCAGGCCTTGGCCTCCTCGCCCATGTCCAGCTTGTGCTCGGGCAGGGACTTCGGGTCGATCTTGTTCTCGACCAGGGAGGGGGTCAGGAAATTGGCCGGAATGCCCGAGACGGCGGGCGTATAGGTGATGTCCGCCGAGCCCGACTGGACGATCAGCTCCTTGTAGTGGGGCTGGGCCGCGCTCTCGGTCGTGGCGATGAAGCGGGTGCCCATATAGGCGAAGTCGGCGCCCATCATCAGCGCCGCCGCCACGTCCTGACCGGTCGACAGGGCGCCCGCCAGAATGATGGTCCCGTCATAGAAGCTGCGCACTTCGTTGATCAGGGCGAAGGGGTTCACGACGCTGGCGTGCCCGCCCGCGCCGTTGGCGACCAGGATCAGGCCGTCGACGCCCGCCTCGGCCGCCTTCCTCGCATGGCGCGCATTGGCGATGTCGTGGAAGACCACGCCGCCGTAGCCGTGCACCGCATCCACCACGTCGCGCACGGCGCCCAGCGAGGTGATGATCAGCGGCACCTTCTCCTCGACCGAGACCATCATGTCGGCCATCAGGCGCGAGTTGGTCGGGTGGATGATGTGGTTGACGCCGAAGGGGGCGGCGTCGGGCGTCAGGCGCGACTTGATCTCGTGCAGCCACTCCCGATAGCCCTCGGTCGTGCGCTGGTTCAGCGAGGGGAAGGTGCCGATCACGCCCGCATTGCAGGCCTCGACCACCAGGTCCGGCCCGGACACCAGGAACATGGGCGAGGCGATCACCGGCAGCTTCAGGCCGGACTGCAGGGAAGCGGGAATGGCCACGGGTCGTCTCTCCTGAAGGAATGCGTTGTTTTAAGCCACGCTAACCGGGTGTCGTCGGGGAAGGCAATCACGCTTTCCGTCCATGACTGCGATCTTCTATTCCCGCTCATCCCGGCGGACGCCGGGATCCAGTAAGAGCCTCAAGCGCCGGGCTTGAAATGGTGCTCCGGTTTTGTCGCCGAGCGTCCGTGGCCAAAGCACTGGATCCCGGCGTCCGCCGGGACGAGCGGTGTTGATGGATGTGCGCAACTGGAAGCCACCTAGAAAAACAGAGTCCAATTCGTCTGAATCGTCTGAAATCGCCCTCCGCCGTCCCCTCGGCTGGGGGCAGTCTAGCACAGGTGAAACGGGGGGATGGCCGATTGCGGCGGGGGCGGCGTTTTCTTTGGCGGGGCGAAGGCCTAAATGGCGGGCATGACCCACTATACCGACAGCCTCAGCCAGCTCGGCGTCCAGACCGCCGCCCCGACGAACCCGGAAGAGGCGGTGCTGGAGCGCGTGCCCAATCCGCACGCCGATACGCTTTATGTGGCGCGCTTCACCGCGCCGGAGTTCACCAGCCTGTGCCCGGTGACGGGCCAGCCCGACTTCGCCCACCTCGTCATCGACTATGTGCCCGGCGACTGGCTGGTCGAGAGCAAGAGCCTGAAGCTGTACCTGACCAGTTTCCGCAACCACGGCGCCTTCCACGAGGACTGCACCGTCGCCATCGGCAAGCGCCTGGCCGAGCTGCTGCAACCGAAATGGCTGCGCATCGGCGGCTATTGGTATCCGCGCGGCGGCATCCCCATCGACGTCTTCTGGCAGACCGGCGCGCCGCTGGAGGGCGTGTGGCTGCCGGATCAGGGCGTGGCGGGGTATCGCGGGCGGGGGTGAGGCTAGAGGCCCAAGTCTTTTCCAGTGACAATACGCCGAGTTGCTGGATAGTGAGACATTCCTGCCAGTTCTGCCGCCAGATGGAATAGTTGCCAGTGTAACCGGATGAACTGTACCAAGGCGTCAACGGCTTCATCGTGGTCAAGCCGGCGAGGGATCGGAAGCGCGAGCGTCCTTATCTCTCCATGTCGGCTATCGCTTGCTATTAGTCTTGGTGCTGATTCAAAGCCTCGGGCACCCATAGGCACACGATGAAGGAACAAGTTCCTGTAGTCCGTGAGTTGCCGCAGCCAAGGATCATCTTGGTCCGTCCAGCCAGCTAACAGGCTTTTAGCGGCAGGATGAGCGGCTTGTTCGCGGCGCGCATCGGCATCAAGCCAATCGCAAAGACGGGCTAAGCTGTCTTTGTTTGAGGGAGCACCGAGTTGTCTTCCGACGATGGTAGCCAAGTGATCTCGAGCGGCTCCCATTTCAGCAACAAAAGAGTGAATTGCTAGGTAGATATTGTCTAACGGAATGTTCTGGAACGGATGCCCGATTTCAGTTTTGTGGTTCAATGCGGATCGAAGCTGAGCGCCGTATCCGTCAGAAATGTCTCGTAGGCGGATGTTAGAAGCTCTTAGGCAAACGGCTACATAGCGGGCGAGTGAGCTATATTCTTGATCGCTCGCATCCATTGCGTGATGGGCGATGTTGGCCCACGTTTCAGTGGGGAGCTCACGATCTGGATCAAGCCCAACAAATGGTCGCCATATCCGAATTGGTAAATCCGGATCTTCAAACGTGGTTTCGTCCGCAGCGAAGACTCGCACACCAAAATCCTCAGCTACGGCTTGGATTTGCTCGTCGGCGACCGTCGCGATGTCGACGAGATTTCCATCCCGAAGTAGAGGGCCTATCTGCCATCCTCCTTCGCGTCGATTGCCGCGAAGACCGCCGGTGAAGTGGAGTTCATCTATCGTGCGGATGGTTTGCCTTGTTATCTGATGCACTCTCTCTCCTCAGTCGCTTGTCTTTAGGTAGCGCTGTTAGCGCGGAGATCTAAAATCTAGCTCTGCTAGAAGGGAAAGCTATACGAGGAAGTCAGATCCCGCTCGCACTACCGAGCTAACGCTGGCTGTTTGGTTCGCGGTTCCCATTCGCAATGCCCAGCAGGACGCTCACGCAAAAGGTTATGGATGAACGCCCGCCTCCCGCTCGAAGTCTGGGGCCGTCGCCTGATGGCCCGCGCCGAGGCGTGGGCCGACCGCTCGCGCCTTCGCCGTTACGCCTATGAGTTCCTGTGGTTCGGGCTGAAGCAGGGGTGGGCGTGTCTGTTCGGCGGGGCGATGCTGGCGCTGATCCTGGGGACGTTTCTGTTCTGGCCCGATGAAGCACCGCTGGCGCGCTATGACTTCCTTGTGCTGGGCGCGCTGGGGATACAGGCGGCGATGCTGGCCCTGAAGCTGGAGAGCTGGGAGGAGGCGCGGGTCATCTTCCTGTTCCATGTCGCCGGGACGGTCATGGAACTGTTCAAGACCTATCACGGGTCGTGGATCTATCCGGAAGAGTCGGTGCTGAGGATCGGCGCCGTGCCGCTGTTCTCGGGCTTCATGTATGCGGCGGTGGGCAGCTACATCGCGCGGGTGCAGCGCATCTTCCATATCCGGGTGCGGAACTATCCGCCGCTGTGGACGACGTGGGCGCTGGCGGCGGCGATCTACGTCAACTTCTTCGCGCATCACTGGCTGCCGGACGTGCGGCTGGCGCTGTTCGCGGCGACGGGGCTGCTGTTTATGCGGGGGTGGTTCTACTTCACCGCCGACCGGACGCGGCGGTCGATGCCGCTGCTGCTGGGCTATGGGCTGGTGGCGCTGTTCATCTGGTTCGCGGAGAACCTGGGGACGTTCGCGCGGGCCTGGGTCTATCCGGGGCAGGAGGGCGGATGGGAGATGGTCAGCCTGAACAAGCTGGGGGCGTGGTTCCTGCTGATGATCATCTCGGTGGTGCTGGTGTCGATCGTGCACCGGCCGGAGGAGGAGCCGCGGTAGGGCGTCCTTCTCCCCTTGCGGGAGAAGGTGGCCGAGCGCAGCGAGGTCGGATGAGGGGTCTCTCCGTCGTTGCAAAACCCCTCATCCGTCAGCCTTCGGCTGCCACCTTCTCCCACAAGGGGAGAAGGAAGTGGGCGTTATGGTCTGGCCGTCACCTTGTGCTCCAGGTCGGGGCGGGGGCGCTCCAGCGGGGGCTCGGACAGGGAGCCGACGTGGATGAAGCCGGCGATGCTCTCGCCGTCCTCGACGCCGAACAGGGCGACGGCGGCGGGGTCGTAGGAATACCAGTCGGTGATCCAGCTGGCCGAATAGCCCAGGGCGTTGGCCGCGTGCTCCAGGTTCATGCAGACGGCGCCGGCGGACAGCTGTTGCTCCCAGACCGGCACCTTGTGGCCCTGGATCGGGGTCGAGACGACCATGACGGTCAGCGGCGGGTTGGCCAGCTTGGCCAGGGCGGCGATCTCCTTGCCGGTGCGGTTCTGGGTTTCGCCCAGGGCGGCGAGGGCTTCGGACAGTTCGGCGCGGCTGCGCGGGCCCAGGATGACGAAGCGCCAGGGAAACAGCTTGCCGTGGTCCGGCGTGCGGGCGCCCAGCAGCAGCATCTGCTCGATCTCGGCGTCCGAGGGGCCGGGCAGGGCCAACGACTGGGCCGGGGCCGAGCGGCGCACGGCCATGCGCGACAGCAGCTCGTCCGAACGGACGGGCAGGGGCAGGGCGGAAGCGAGGTCTGACTGGCTCATGGCCGATAGCTAGGCTTTCGGGGCGCGCTGCGCCATAGCAGGGGCATGAGTCAGATCCGCGACATCAAGCCTCGCTGGGCCGAGGGCCTGCCGGACACGCCGCCGTGGCGCAGCCTGGGGACCAGCGACCTAGTCGACACGCCGTGGATGCGGGTGACGCGCCACCCGGCGATCGCGCCGACGGGGGCTGACGCCGACTATGTGGTCATGCGGCCGAAGAATGTGGGGACGGGCGTGCTGCCGCTGCATGACGACGGGACGGTCAGCCTGGTCGGGCAGCACCGCTTCGCCCTGATGCGCTATTCGTGGGAGATGCCCGAGGGCGGGGCGCCGGAGGGGGAAGACCCCTTTGAGGCCGTGAAGCGCGAACTGGCCGAGGAGGCGGGGCTGACGGCGCAGCACTGGCGCGCGGCGCTGGACCTGGACCTGTCCAACTCCATCACCGACGAACGGGCGATGGCCTGGGTGGCCTGGGGACTGGAGGCGACAGAGACGGCGCCGGACGAGACCGAGGTCTTTCTGACGGCGCGAGTGCCGTTCCGCGATCTGATGGCCGAGATCGCGCGCGGGGCGGTGCGCGACGGGCTGACGGTGGCGACGGCGTATCGCGCCTACCATATGGCGCGGGAGGGCGAACTGCCCGCCGCGCTGGCGCGCGCCATGCTGGGCGCGTAGGATCGCCGCCTGAATTCGAAGGAAGCCTGATGGCCAAGCTGGAAGTCGTGCCGAAGCAGCCGGACCTGTGGGCACAGTTGCGCGCCGCCGCCGAAGACGCTGCGCGCGAGGAGCCGCGCCTGGCGTCGCAGCTGAACGCCGTCGTCCTGGCGCATGAGGATTTCGCCGGGGCGCTGAGCTTCCAGATCGCGCGCAAGCTGGGCGATGCGGAGCTGGGCGCCATGACGGTGCGTGAGGTGGCGCTGTCGGCCTTCGCCGCCGATCCGGGCATCGTGGCCGCCGCCGAGGCGGACCTGAAGGCGGTGCAGGAGCGCGATCCGGCGATCCGGTCGCTGTTGCAGCCCTTCATGTATTTCAAGGGATTCCAGGCGCTGCAGGCCTGGCGGGTGGCGCACTGGCTGTGGGAGCAGGACCGCGACACCCTGGCCTTCCATTTCCAGAGCCGGATTTCGGAGCTGTTCCAGCTGGACATCCACCCGGCGGCGCGGATCGGCTCGGGCGTCTTCCTGGACCATGGCACGGGCATCGTCATCGGCGAGACGGCGGTGATCGGGGACGAGGTGTCCATGCTGCACGCCGTGACCCTGGGCGGGACCGGGGCCGAGCGCGGCGACCGCCATCCGAAGATCGGGCGCGGCGTCCTGCTGGGCGCCGGGGCCAAGGTGCTGGGCAACATCACGGTCGGCGACTACGCCAAGGTGGCGTCCGGCTCGGTGGTGCTGAAGCCGGTGCCGGCGGGCTGCACCGTGGCGGGGGTGCCGGCGCGGCTGGTCAACTGCCCGACGGACGCCACGCCCGCGCGGACGATGGACCATACGCTGTCCGACATCGTCTATGACTTCGTGATCTGAGATGCGTCTCTTGTTGTCTGCGGCTCTGTTGATGGCGGCGAGCCCGGTCATGGCGCAGGACGATTATGAAGCTGTCGCGGCCCAAGCGCGTGAAGTCGATTTTGATCGTAGGCGGCCTTTTGCAGCTCTCAACGAGATCGGCGCCTTGAGCCAGGAGTGGTCGGTCAACGCCTTCTACGCCGTCTTTCAGGGCGAGCATCCCAAACAGACAACATTTTGGGTTGTGCGTCGGGTCATGGGCGATCGGAGCGGAGCAAAGACCGTGCGCTGGGCGGATTCACGGACTTGTCCTGCTGTAGAGACGGTGCTGCTGGCCATGGAAGAGATACCCCCGGTTCGGCCTAACGCCATCGACCTGGGCGTTGAGGCTCCGAATTTGGGGATCGTCTTTGATGGAACGTGGCACACCTTCTGGAACAGCAGTGCGCGCGCAGGCGACAACAACGCAGCCGTCAGATTTGAAATGCAGGGAAATGTGAATACTCCCTTTGCCCAATGGTGGTCTGAGGCCGCGCCAATGCTGGCGCCTTGCTGGAGTGACGTCGCGCCCGCAGTCTGACGACGGGCGCGCCTGTGGACGCCTGACGCGCGGGCTTCCCAATCCGGGGAGGCTTCTCTAGGGTCCGCAGCCAACGACATGCGCCCCTCCCGGCGCCAAAGCGAGGCTGACCCCGTGACCGAGAACGATCTGAAGCGCGTCGAGACGCACCTGAAGCGCACCTTCAACCACGGCGGCATCAAGGTGAAGGCCCGCAAGGTCGCCGATTCCGCCGAAGTCTATGTCGATGACGAGTTCATCGGCGTGGTGTTCGAAGATGAGGACGAAGCCGGCTCCTTCATGTTCGAAATGGCCATCCTGGCGGAAGACCTGCCGGAATAAGCCGTCTCAGCCATGAGAATTGAAGAAGGCCGGAGAGGGCGTCCTCTCCGGCCTTCTCTGCATTTGGGATCAGCGTCCGATCACCAGCCGAACAGACGGGCGAAGAAGCCCTTCTTCTGCGGGGCGGGAGCCTCGACCGGCTTGATCGGCTCGGCGGCGGGCTTGGGCGCCGTGGCCTGAACGGGCGGCTCGACCGGAGCGGGGGCCGCAGCGACGACCGGCTCAGGCTTCGGCGCGGGCTTGGTCTCGGCGATGGGCGCGGGGGCGAGGGAGGCGGCGACCGGCGTCTCGACCGGGGCCGGAGCGGCGGCCTTGGGCGCGGCGGGCTTCTTGGGCGCAGCAGCCTTCTTCGGCGCGGCGGCCTTGGCCGTGGTCGCCTTTGCTGCAGCTGGAGCCTTCGGCGTTGCGGGCTTCTTGGCGGCCGGCGCTTTAGCGGCAGTCTTTGGCGCGGCTGCCTTGGGAGCGGCGGCGGTCTTGGCCGCGGCAGGCTTGGCCGCCTTGGCCGGGGCCTTTGTCGCGGCGGGCGCCTTTACGGCCTTGGGCTTGGCGTCAGCTTTTGTCGCTGTCGCGCTCGACTTTGCCGCCGGTTTCGGCTTGGAAGCGGCGGAGGCCGCTTTCGCGGCAGGTTTCGTTTCAGACGGTGCTTTGGCCATAAACTCCCCGACCCCTCGTTGGACACGGGCGTAAGAACCAAGCCCGCACTGGCGATTCGTCATTATAACGGTGTTTGAGAAATGTCCGAATCCGCAGTTCAGGTGATCGCGCGCGGCGATCGCGCCCCGGCCGAAGCCGCCGCCGCCGCCATCGACGCCAACCCCCTGTTGGAGAACGCGACCTATTCCATCCTGGAAGAGGATGAGGACAAGGAAATCTGGCGCATCGACGCCTTCCCCACGACCGATGAAGAGGCCGAGGGCATCGCCGAAATCCTGCGCGCCACGCCGGGGCTGGAGGTCGTGGTCGAGAAGCTGGCCGACGCCGACTGGCTGGCCATGAGCCTGTCGGGCCTGCCCCCGGTCGAGGCCGGGCGCTTCTTCGTCTACGGCGCGCACGATCAGGGCAAGGTGCCTGAGGGACGGGTCACGCTGAAGATCGACGCGGGCGCCGCCTTCGGCACCGGCCACCACGGCACGACGGTCGGCTGCCTGGAGGCGTTCGACAATCTGCTGAAGACCGAGACCTTTGAGAAGGTGCTGGACGTGGGCTGCGGCACGGGCGTTCTGGCCATCGCGGCGGCCAGGACGGGGTCGCCCATCGCCGTCGGCACCGACATCGACGAGCCCTCGGCCCGCATCGCCAATGAGAACGCCCAGATCAACGACGCCAAGTGCGACTTCTACTTCGCTGACGGCCTGAGCGATGCGCGCATCGCCCAGCACGCGCCCTATGATCTGGTGTTCGCCAACATCCTGGCGGCGCCGCTAGTGCATCTGGCGCCCGAGATCGGCGCGGCGCTGAAGACGGGCGGGGTCGCCATCCTGTCGGGTCTGCTGCGCACGCAGGAGGAGCGGGTGCTGGAGGCCTATCTGCCGCTGGGCTTCGTGGTGGAGCAGACGATTCATCATGATGCGTGGAGCGCGCTGCAACTGCGCAAGAAGTAGGGCGCAAACTCCCTTCTCCCCTTGCGGGAGAAGGTGGCTCGCGAAGCGAGACGGATGAGGGGTTGCTGGACATCGAAGTCTGGCAACCCCTTTTGCGTTGAGAAACCCCTCATCCGCCCCTCCGGGGTACCTTCTCCCACAAGGGGAGAAGGGTATAAGAGCCCTCATGCGCCAGACATTCAACGAAACCACCGATCCGTCCTTCGGGGCCAAGCACCTGCCTCTGCTCCGCGCCGAAATGGCCAAGCAGGGCCTCGACGGCCTGTTGGTCCCGCACGAGGACGAGCACCAGAACGAATACCTGCCCGACGCCAATGAGCGGCTGGCCTGGGTCAGCGGCTTCACCGGCTCGGCCGGGGCGGGCGTGGTGCTGAAGGACAAGGCGGCGGTCTTCGTCGACGGCCGCTATACGGTGCAGGCCAAGGCCCAGACGGACGAGGCCCTGTTCGAGCGTCGGCCGCTGAACACGCTGGCCGACTGGCTGGCGGCCGTGCCGTCGGGTTCGGTGATCGGCTATGATCCGCGCCTGCACAGCCCCGATGCGCTGGCGAGCCTGCGCGCGGCGGTCGAGAAGGCCGGGGCGACGCTGAAGGCGGTCGAGGCCAATCCGATCGATCTGGCCTGGGGCGACGCCCGCCCGGCCCAGCCGCAGGCGCCGGTGGTCCCGCATGAGGACCGCTATTCCGGCGAGGACGCCGCGTCCAAGCGCGCGCGCATCGGCAAGGCTATCGCCGACGCCGGGGCTGAGACCGCCGTGCTGACGGCGCCGTCGTCGCTGGCCTGGCTGTTCAACATTCGCGGCGGCGACGTGATCCGCACGCCTCTGCCGCTGGGTCAAGCGGTGGTGAAGGCGGACGGGACGGCGCGCGTCTTTCTCGACCCGGCCAAGGTGACGAACGAACTGCCCGGCTGGTTGGGCGACGCCGTGACGCTGGAGGCGCCCGAAGCGTTGCCCGGCGCGCTGGACGCCCTGTCGGGGCGCAAGGTGATGATCGACCCGGCCGTGTCCTCGGCCTGGTATTTCGACCGGCTGGAAGCGGCGGGCGCCGACATCGTGCGCGGCATGGACCCCTGCGCCCTGCCGCGCGCTCAGAAGAACGCCGTCGAGATCGTGGGCAGCCGTCAGGCGCACATCCGCGATGGCGCGGCGCTGACGCGCTTCCTGCACTGGGTCGATACGGTCGCGCAGAAGGAGCTGCCGGACGAGCGGGCAGTGGTCGAGGCGCTGGAAGGCTTCCGCGAGGCGACCGGTATGCTGAAGGATCTGTCCTTCGACACCATCGCCGGGGTCGGGCCGAACGGCGCCCTGCCGCACTACAAGCCGGTCGGCGCCAAGATCCGGCCGATGAAGGCGGGCTCGCTGCTGCTGGTGGACGGCGGCGGTCAGTATCTGGACGGGACCACGGATGTGACCCGCACCATGGCCATCGGCGAGGGCACGGCCGATCAGCGCCGGATGTTCACCCTGGTCCTGAAGGGCCACATCGCCATGGCGGTGATCCGCTTCCCCGCCGGGACCAGCGGGCGCCAGCTGGACGCCATTGCGCGCCAGCCGCTGTGGAACGCGGGCTTCGACTTCGACCACGGCACCGGCCACGGCGTCGGATCCTATCTGGGCGTGCATGAGGGGCCGCAGCGCATCGCCGGATGGGGCACGGATCAGCCGCTGCTGACCGGCATGATCCTGTCGAACGAGCCGGGCTATTACCGCGAAGGCGAGTGGGGCATCCGCATCGAGACTCTGCAGGTCGTCACGACCCCGGCCCAGGTGCCGGGCGGCGAGCGGCCGATGCACGGGTTCGAGCAACTGACGCTGGCGCCGCTGGACCGCCGCCTGATCGATGTGGCGCTGCTGACGGCGGACGAGCGGGCCTATGTGGACGCCTATCACGCCGAGGTTTTGGCCAAGGTCGGGCCTCTGCTGGCGGACGGCGTGCAGAAGGACGAGGCGGCGCTGGAATGGCTGAAGGCGCAGACGGCGCCGCTCTGATCCGATGATCGGCGCCATCGCCCTGCTGCTCGTCTGCCAGTTGGCGGGCGAGGTGATCCACCGGCTGACGGGCCTGCCCCTGCCGGGGTCGGTGATCGGCATGGTGCTGTTGCTGGCGTGGCTGGCCCTCGTTCCGAGGGAGCGGCTGACGCTGACGCAGGTGACGGGCTGGCTGACGGCGCATCTGTCGATCATGTTCGTGCCCGCCGCCGTCGGTGTGATGGAGGAGGGGGCGATCTTGTCGCGCCATGGCCTCGGTATCGTCGTGGCGGTGGCGGTTTCCACCCTGCTGACGCTGGCGGTGACGGCGCTGGTGTTCCGCGCCGTGGCGGGGCGGGGTGAGGCGGGCGACGAAGAAGAGGGCGTGTCGTGAGCGGTCTGATCGCGACGCCTCTGCTGTGGCTGGCGGTGACGCTGGTGGTGTTCGAAGCGGCGGATATCCTGTCGCGGCGCAGCGGGCGTCATCCGTTGTGCCACCCGGTGCTGCTGGCGACCCCGGTGCTGATCGGAATCCTGCTGGCGACGAAGACGCCCTATCCGACCTACGCCGAGGCGACGCAGGTGCTGGGCTTCCTCCTGGGGCCGGCGGTGGTGGGGCTGGCCGTGCCGATCTGGGCGCAGCGGGCGACGATTCGGCGGCTGGCCAAGCCGCTGGCCTACGCCCTGCTGGCGGGGGCCGCGACGGCCATCGTCAGCGCCGTGGGCATTGTCTGGCTGTTCGGGGCGCCGGCTGAGATCATGGCCTCCATCGCGCCGCGCGCCACGACGACGCCCGTGGGGATGGCTGTGGCCTCCCAGTTGGGGGGCATACCGGCGCTGGCGGCGGTGATCGTGCTGATGTCGGGGGTGTTCGGAGCGATGACGGCGACGCCGCTGCTGAACCTGCTGAAGATCAGGGACTATCGGGCGCGGGGCTTTGCGGTCGGGGTGTCGGCGCACGGCTTCGGCGCGGCGCGGGCGTTTCAGGTGGACCAGACGGCGGGCGCCTTCGCCAGCCTGGGCATGGCGCTGAACGCGGTGGCGACGGCGACCATCCTGTCGGTTGTGGCCAGTTTGCTCTGATCCATCCGCTCATCCCGGCGGACGCCGGGATCCAGTGCTTTGGCTTCAAGTCCATCGGTCGGTTGTGGAGCGCGGGGCTCTTACTGGATCCCGGCCTCCGCCGGGATGAGCGGGTAAGGGTGAAGGCGAGCCCCTTGAAATAAGGCCATACGGCGCCCATCTAAAGAGGGTCGGCGGATGCGCCGCCGACCCCCTCACATCAGAAGGAATGCGCGGATGAAGATGCGCAAGCTGGGCCTTAACGGCCCTGAGGTCTCGGCCGTCGGTCTGGGCTGCATGGGCATGAGCGCCTTTTACGGCGGCGCCGACGAGGCCCAATCCATTGCGGTGATCCACCGCGCGCTCGACCTGGGCGTCACCCTGTTCGACACGGCCGAGATGTACGGCCCCCACACCAATGAAGTCCTGCTGGGTAAGGCGCTGAAGGGGCGGCGCAACGAGGCCTTCATCGCCACCAAGTTCGGCATCAACCGCCAGCCGGACGGCTCGGCCGTCACCGACGGCTCGCCCGCCAATGTGCGCCGCGCGGTCGAGGGCAGCCTGAGCCGCCTGGGCGTCGACCACATCGACCTCTATTACCAGCACCGCATCGACCCCAATACGCCGATCGAGGAGACGGTCGGGGCGATGGCCGAGCTGGTGAAGGAGGGCAAGGTTCGCTTCCTTGGCCTGTCCGAAGCGGCGCCCGCCACCCTGCGCCGCGCCCATGCCGAGCATTCGATCACGGCCTTGCAGACTGAATATTCGCTATGGAGCCGCGACCCGGAGGACGAACTTCTGGGCGTGGTGCGTGAACTGGGCATCGGCTTCGTGCCCTACAGCCCGCTGGGCCGGGGCTTCCTGTCGGGGGAGATCAAGTCGATCGACGACTTGGCACCGGATGACTTCCGCCGGACGAACCCGCGCTTTGCGGGCGACAACTTTCAGAAGAACCTCGATCTGGTCGATGCGGTCGGCGCCATCGCGGCGGATAAGGGCGTGACGGCGGCGCAACTGGCCCTGGCCTGGGTGCTGGCGCAGGGAGAGGATCTGGTCCCCATCCCCGGCACGCGCCGCATCGCCACGCTGGAGCAGAACGCGGCGGCGGCGGACATCGTGCTGTCAGTTGATGATCTGGCGCGGATCGAGGCTGTCTTCCCGCGCGGGGCGGCGGCGGGCGAGCGGTATGCGCCCGGCGGCATGAGCTCGCTGAACCGTTGATGTGAAAACGCCTCCCTCGCGATCGCGGGGGAGGCGTTTTCATGGCTGGATTGATGTTGAGCGTTGGTTGCGACCTAGCTCCGCTCGTCCCGGCGGACGCCGGGATCCAGTAAGAACTCCGCGCTCTACAACTGACCAATGGTGTTGAAGCCAAATCACTGGATCCCGGCGTCCGCCGGGATGAATGGGAGTGAAGGGGCGCGAGCGCCACTCAACGCCAATCAAGTCTACTGAACGCGGGTCCAGGTCTGGGTCTTGCACAGGGGGGCGACGATGCAGCCGCGCAGGCGCAGGGTGTTGTCGTTGGTCAGGGTGATGGTCCCGCGATAGGTGCCGCCGTCCTCGGGATTGTAGACCGAGCCTCCGCGCCATTCGGTCGGGCCGCCGGTGAAGCCCGACAGCATCCGCAGGCCGCGCAAGGGGCGGGTCCGCAAGGATTCGTCCTTGTTGCGGGCGTCGCGCACGTTCGGATCGGCGCGGATATGGCTGGAGGTGACGAGGACGCCGCACAGGGCCTGACCGCAACGCTCAATGCGGACCTGGCCGCCGTTGGTCGGCGTCTGCCACAGGCCGGTCGGGTCGCTGGCGAGGGCCGGAGAAGCGAGGGCGGCGGCTGCGACGGCGAGCGCCGTCAGGACGGAAGTCTTCATCGGCGTTTTCCTTCTGACGGATCGTTGAGGCGATCCCTTGGACGAAGGATGATCCGGGGTTCAGTCTGAAACAAGGCCGAAATTGTGAACTTCACTCAATGATTACATGACCTTAGGTCAAGTTGACCGCGCTGCGGGCGCCTAAGGCGATGGATTCGGGCGTCTTTTGCGGGAGGCATCGGTCAGCCGCCGCGCGGGCGGCGGGGGCGGGTTCCGGCGTTGGAGCAGGGGGTGTAGCCGTCGCGCCAGATGCGGCCGGGCGTCAGGCGGCTGGCGTCGGCCAGGGCGCGGCAGTCGGCCGCCTGATGCACTTGAGCCGCCGCCAGGGCCACGGAGGCGCAGGCGAAGGCGTCCTCGGCGGCGTCGTGGTGGCGGAAGGCGACGCCCAGTTCGGCGCAGACGTTGTTCAGCTTGTGCGAGGGGAACTCAGGCCAGCTGATCTGGGCCAGCTTGACCGTGCAGAGGTAGTCGAACTCGGGATAGGTCAGGCCGTAGTGGTCGCAGGTGTTGCGGATGACGCTGACGTCGAAGGCGGCGTTGTGGGCCAGCACGGTGCGGCCTTCGAGGCGGGGGGCGATGGCGGCCAGGACGGCGGGGAATTCCTCGGCGTCTTCGACCTGTTCGGGGCCGATGCCGTGGAAGGCGATGTTGAAGCTGGCGAAGCGCATCCCCGGCGGGCGGATGTAGTGGTGCTCGACGGATTCGATGACGCCGTCGTTGATCCAGGCCAGGCCGATGGAGCAGGGGCTGGCCCGCTGTTCATTGGCGGTTTCGAAGTCGATGGCGACGGCGTGCATCAGGAAATAAGCGCCAGCCATTCGTCCTCGGTCAGGACGGCGACGCCGTGCTTTTCGGCGTCCTTCAGCTTGGATCCGGCGCCGGGACCGGCGACGACGTAATCGGTTTTCTTGGAGACTGAGCCGCTGACCTTGGCGCCCAGGCTTTCGGCGCGGGCCTTGGCTTCGTCGCGGGTGAAGCGTTCCAGCGAGCCGGTGAAGACGACGGTCTTGCCCGCCACGGGGCTGTCGGTCACGGGGGCGGCCACGTCCTCGACGCGCTCAAGCTGGGCCAGCAGGGCGTCGACGACATCAAGGTTGTGCGGCTCGTGGAAGAAGTGGGCCAGGGCTTCGGCGGCGACCGGGCCGACGCCGGAGACGCCCGCGATCTGGTTCAGCATGTCGGACGGGCCCTCATCGCGCGCGACGGCGGCCCAGCGGGTCAGGTCGGACCAGCCTTCGGAGATTTCCGCCAGCGAGCGGCGGGCAGGCGCGGCCATGCCGGGGAAGGCGAGGGCGATCTTCTGATCCATCGGCGCCTCGGGCCACGGATCATCGGCGGCGGGACGGGCCTCGGCCATCAGGCCCAGCACGCGGGTCGAGATGGCGTGGGTCGCGGCCAGCGTCTTCCAGTCGTCGCTGGCGAGGCCGTTGGCGGCGGCCATGCAGGCGTCGCGGAAGGCGGTCCAACTGCCGAAGGCGCGCGACAGGACCAGCGAGGTCTGCTCGCCGATCTCGCGCACGCCCAGACCGAAGATCAGGCGGTCGAGGCTGATGACGCGCCGCGCGTCGATCCCGGCGATCAGGTTGCCGACGCTGGTTTCGCCATAGCCGTCCTCGGCGCGCAGCAGGGCCAGCTTTTCCTCGTCGCGGGCGAGGCGGAAAATGTCGGCGGGTTCCTTGATCCAGCCGCGCATGTGGAAGGCGATCAGCTGCTTTTCGCCAAGCCCTTCAATGTCGAAGGCGCGGCGGCTGACGAAGTGCTTTAACCGCTCGACGATCTGGGCGTCGCAGATCAGGCCGCCGGTGCAGCGGCGCTTGACCTCGTCCCCCTCGCGCACGGCTTCGGAGCCGCAGACGGGGCAGGTGGTGGGGAAGATGTAGGGCTGGGCGTCCTCGGGACGCAGCGTTTCGACCACGCCGACGATCTGGGGGATGACGTCGCCCGCGCGTTGCAGGACGACGGTGTCGCCGATGCGGACGTCCTTGCGGGCGATCTCGTCCTCGTTGTGCAGGGTGGCGTTGCGGACCACGACGCCGCCGACGGTGACGGGATGCAGGCGCGCGACGGGGGTCAGGGAGCCGGTGCGGCCGACCTGGATGTCGATGCCTTCCAGAACAGTCGTCGCCTGTTGCGCCGGGAATTTGTGGGCGATGGCCCAGCGGGGGCTGCGGGCGATGAAGCCGAGGCGCTGCTGCCAGTCCAGACGGTCGACCTTATAGACCACGCCGTCGATGTCGTAGCCGAGGCGGCTGCGGTCGGCCTCCAGCGTCTGATAGACGCCGATCAGGCCCTCGGCGCCCTCGACGCGGGCCGAGCGGTCGTTGACCTGAAAGCCCCAGCTGCGGAAGGCTTCGAGCGCGCCATGTTGCGTTTCCGCGAACGGCGCCGAGGTCTCGCCCCAGGCGTAGGCGAAGAAGGTCAGGGGGCGCAGGGCCGTGATCTTCGGGTCTTTCTGGCGCAGCGACCCGGCGGCGAAGTTGCGCGGGTTGGCGTAGGTCCGCCTGCCTTCGGCCTCGGCGGCCGCGTTGAAGGCGTCGAAGGCGGCGTTGGGGGCGTAGACCTCGCCGCGAATCTCGATGACGTCGGGCCAGCCCGAGCCGGTCAGGGTTTGGGGGATGCTGTCCAGCGTACGCAGGTTGGCGGTCACGTCTTCGCCGGTCTTGCCGTCGCCGCGCGTGGCGCCCTGAACCAGCACGCCCTTTTCATACCGCAGGCTGGCGGACAGGCCGTCGATCTTGGGCTCGGCGACGAAGGCGATCGGCTCGTCGCCCGGCAGCTTCAGGAAGCGGGCGATGCGGGCCACGAAGTCGCGCACCTCGCCGTCGTCGAAGGCGTTGTCCAGCGACAGCATGGGCACGCCGTGGCGGACCTCTGCGAACTGGGTCGAGACGGGGGCGCCGACGCGCTGGGACGGGGAGACGGGGCTGGAGAGCGCCGGGAAGCGGGTCTCGATGTCGAGGGCGCGGCGCTTCAGGTCATCGTAGTCGGCGTCGGAAATCTCGGGCGCGGCGTCGGCGTGGTAGAGGGCGTCATGGCGCGCCAGTTCGGCCGACAGGCGCTCCAGCTCTTCGCGCGCCTGGGCTTCGGTCAGGGTTTCGACGGGCGTGAAAAGGTCGGACATGAGAATCGCAGGAAGTCGGCAAAGGCGGAACGGTTCCTTATCATCCCCCGACCTTGATGGCAGACGCGGCATGACAGAAAGGTAATCTGACGCGGCGGCCGGGGGCCGCTAGCGTCGCGCCTCAAAGATTCCTGCCGGAGCCCTCCATGCGTCCTGTCCTCGTCAGCCTGTCCGTGATCGCCGCCGCCGTGACGTTGGCCGCCTGTGAGACGACGACCGTCCCGGCCGCGTCGGAAACGCCCGCCGTCGCCGCCGCCTCGGCCGATTACGCCCAGTTGATGGATGATCTGCGCATCCTGTCGGCCGACGACATGCAGGGCCGCGACACCGGCTCGGAAGGCGGGGCCAAGGCGCGTGAATACATCGTGGCGCGGCTGGAGGCGCTGGGCGTCCAGCCCTCGCCGATGGGGCGTCTGCAGCCGTGGGAGATGCAGGGCCGCACGCGCGAAGGGACGAAGACCTACAGCGGGACCAACATCATCGGCGTGATCCCCGGCACGCGCGTGGCCGACAAATACATCGTGGTGACGGCCCACTATGACCATGTCGGCGTCAACGACGGCCAGATCTACAACGGCGCGGACGACAACGCCTCGGGCGTGGCGACCATGCTGGAGCTGGCCAAGCGGCTGAAGGCCAATCCGCCCGAGCACAGCGTGCTGATCGTGGCGCTGGACGGCGAGGAGCGGGGACTGCTGGGCGCCAAGCATTTCGTCGAGGCGCCGCCGGTGCCGCTGCACGCGATCGCGATGAACCTGAACTTCGACATGACGGCGCGGGCCGACAGCGACGGGAAGCTGTGGGTGACGGGGACGTATCAGCACCCCTATTTCCGCCCGGTGCTGGATCAGGTTCCGGCGCGCCGGACCGTGGCCCTGGCCTTCGGCAAGGACACGCCCGAGGACAAGGGCGCCGACAACTGGGTCGAGGCGTCGGACCACGCCGCCTTCCACCGCGCGGGGCTGCCGTTCCTCTATTTCGGGGTGAACTATCACACGGACTATCACCGCCCGAGCGACGACTTCGAGAAGGTCAATCCGGCGGTGTTCCAGGACGCGACCGAACTGGCCATCAGCGGCTTCCGGGCGTTGGACCAGTGGCTGGATCAATGAAGCGCGGGCTGATCGCGGCCGTCCTGCTGGCGGGCGTTGTCGGGCTGGCCGCCTGCGACCGCGGCGCGACGCCCGACAAGACGGCGCAGGCGGCCGCCTTCAAGCACGATCTGCCCGAGGACGTGTCCGGCTACTATATCCCCACGACGGCGGTGCAGGTCGGCGACTGGCGACTGCATCACCTGTTCATGGGGCAGGTTCCCGACTTCATGAGTTGGCGCGACGGTCAGCGGACGGCGGGCTTTGCGCCGATCATGATGGAGTTCGAGGCGGGGGATAAGACGCGGCGCACGCGGCTGATTCCGACAGCCTATGACGTGACCGAGGATCGGGTGCGCTTCCAGGCGACGTCGCGCGATCTGGGCGCGGTGTCGTTCGATGGAAGGCTCGACCAGGATGCGCTGGCGAAGGCGCGGCGCAATCTGGGAGATCAGGGCGTGGTCCTGAAAGGGACGCTGAAGGTCGGGGGCCGGACCTTCGACGGGGTGTCGATGCGATGGTGGGCGGGGGACTGATCCCCCGCCGTTGAACCTTCGTTCTTAGGCGACGGTCGCCTTGACGATCTTGCCCGGCGCGCGCGGGGGCTCGCCCTTCGGCAGGGCGTCGACGTGATCCATGCCTTCGATCACTTCGCCCCAGACGGTGTACTGGCCGTCGAGGAAGCGGGCGTTGTCGAAGCAGATGAAGAACTGCGAGTTGGCGCTGTCCGGGTTGGCGGTGCGAGCCATGGAGCAGACGCCGCGGACGTGCGGCTCCTTCGAGAATTCCTGCTTCAGGTTCGGCTTCTTCGAGCCCGAGGTGCCGGTGCCCGTCGGGTCGCCGCCCTGGGCCATGAAGCCCGGGATCACGCGGTGGAAGACCACGCCGTCATAGAAGCCTTCCTTGGCCAGGTCGGTGATCTGCTTGACGTGGTTGGGCGCCAGGTCGTCGCGCAGCTTGATGACGACGTTGCGGTCTTCGCCGTCGCCGGTGTCCAGGGTGAAGGTCAGGGTTTGGTCGGCCATCGGGCGCTCCTTGAGGTTATGCGAGCCGGAATTGTGCGCGGGTCATAGCGGCTGAACGCCGTCAGGGCTATGTGGGAAGCATGAGTGAAGACGAAAAGCCCGCCGACAAGCCGCAGGAACGCCGCCGCATGGTGCGTCTGCCCACGGGCGGCACGGCCTCGGGCCGCAAGGTCGGCCAGAAGATCAAGACGGCCGACAAGAAGACCCTGTCCAGTCAGGCGTGGATCAAGCGGCAACTGTCCGACGAATGGTCGGACCGCGCGCGGGCCGAGGGCTGGCGCAGCCGCGCCGCCTTCAAGCTGATGGAGATCGACGACAAGTTCCGGCTGATCAAGCGCGGCTCGCGGGTCATCGACCTGGGCGCGGCGCCGGGCGGCTGGGTGCAGGTGGCGCTGGATCGCGGGGCGGCGGCGGTGGCGGGCGTTGACCTGCTGATGATCGAGCCGATTCCGGGCGCGACGCTGATTCAGGCGGACTTCACCGATCCGGGCGTGGATCAGCAGATGCTGGACGCCATCGGCGGGCCGCCGGACCTGGTGCTGTCGGACATGGCGCACAATACGGTCGGTCATCGTCAGACGGACCACCTGAAGATCATCGCCCTGATCGAGATCGCGGCCGACTTCGCTATCCGGACCCTGAGGCCGGGCGGGAATTTCGTGTCGAAGAACTTCCAGGGCGGCGACGCGGGCGGGGTGCTGACGCGCCTGCGCGAAGAGTTCGAGACGGTGAAATACGTGAAGCCCGAATCGAGCCGCAAAGGCAGCGCCGAGGTGTTTCTGGTGGCGCTGAACAAGCGGTAGGGCGCTGGCCCGCTGTCTTCCCACCCATAAACAATCGCCGTCAGCTCTCCCACACGCCGTCATCCTCGGGCTTGACCCGAGGATCCAGCGCGGCGACGCGCTCATCCTTGCCGACGTCACGCAGACGGAAGGCTCGATCCTCGGGTCAAGCCCGAGGATGACGGCGGTCATTCGAGGATGACGGCGTTTGGGAAGGTTGCCGCGTGTAGGACTGACGACGGCGCCTTGAGGGCGCGGCGTGGGCGTGGCTGACGGCGTCAGTTACGCCGATGCGCCTTCAGCCGCCGCGGCGGCGCGGCGGGCGGCCTTCTTGGCCTCGATCCGCGTCCAGATGCGGTCGTGCAGGGTGAAGAAGACCGTTTGCACCAGAGGCTCGATCGTGCCGATGGCCAGGGCGATGCGGATGTCGCGCGTCAGGGCGAAGGCCACCAGAACCGCCACCGTGAAGTGCATGACGCCGTAGGTGACGGTCTTCAGCGCCACCTGCTTCAGGTTGCGAGGCAGGGCGTGGCTGTGCCCGTGTCCGTGGCCGTGGTGGTTGTGCGCGCGGTTCTGTTCGTGCGCGTTCATCACCTCCAGGCGGGCGGTGAAGGCCTCGGCCGTCTCCTCGACGCGGGACAGCATCTTGCGGCGTTCGACCCGGTGCCAGACGCGGTCGTGGACGGAATAGGCGATGGTCTGGAAGATCGGCTCGACCACCCCGACCGCCAGGGCCAGCCGCCAGTCGCGCGTCAGGGCGAAGGCCACCAGGATCGCCACGATCAGGTGCATGGCGCCATAGCTCGCGATCTTGAGGGCGAGTTGTCGCGCTGTGGTGATCAAGATGCGAACCATTATCGGGAAATGCGGCCTCTCGCCGTCCGTTTCAAGGCAATTCCTCTTATATGCACGATAGCGCGGCCTTGGGGTTGCGGTTCCCTGCCAACGGGGGCTATACGCGGCCCGCAAAATGGAGGCTCCAAATGGAGATACGCGAAGGCCTAACCTTCGATGACGTTTTGCTCGAACCCGGTTCGTCCGAGGTCATGCCCGCTGATGTCGATGTCTCGACCCAGCTGACACGCGAAATCAAACTGAACATCCCGCTGCTGTCGTCCGCCATGGACACGGTGACGGAAAGCCGCCTGGCCATCGCCATGGCGCAGGCGGGCGGCATGGGCGTGCTGCACCGGAACATGACCATCGACGAGCAGGCCGAAGAGGTCCGCGCCGTCAAACGCTATGAAAGCGGCATGGTGGTGAACCCGGTCACGGTCGCTCCCGACACGACGCTGGGCGAAGTGCTCCAGATCGTCGAGCGCAAGAAGATCACCGGCTTCCCCGTGGTCGATCCCAAGAGCGGCAAGCTGGTCGGCATGCTGACCAACCGCGACATGCGCTTTGAGACGGACCTGAACCTCAAGGCCGCCGATCTGATGACGACGGGCGAGCTGATCACCCTGCGTGAAGGTTCGGCCGGACGCGAGGCGGCGCGCGAGCTGCTGCGCACGCGCAAGATCGAACGGGTCATCGTGGTGGACGACGCCTATCGCGCCGTCGGCCTGATCACCATGAAGGACATCCAGAAGGCCCAGGCCTTCCCCAACGCCTGCAAGGACGAGCAGGGCCGCCTGCGCGTCGGCGCCGCCTCGACCGTCGGCGACGCCGGGTTCGAGCGCGCCATGGCGCTGGCCGATGCGGGCGCGGACGTGGTGGTGATCGACACCGCCCACGGCCACTCAGCCTCGGTCGCCCAGGTGGTCGAGCGCATCAAGCGCGAGAACAACCGCGTCCAGATCATCGCCGGCAATGTCGCCACCTATGACGCCACGCGCGCCCTGATCGACGCGGGCGCCGATGCGGTGAAGGTCGGCATCGGGCCGGGCAGCATCTGCACCACCCGCATCGTCGCGGGCGTGGGCGTGCCGCAGCTGACGGCCATCGTCGACGCCGCCCGCGCGGCGGAAGGCACGGGCGCCTCGGTCATCGCTGACGGCGGCATCAAGTTCTCGGGCGATCTGGCCAAGGCCATCGCGGCGGGCGCCAACGTCGCCATGATGGGCTCGATGTTCGCAGGGACCGACGAAAGCCCCGGCGAGGTCTTCCTGTACCAGGGCCGGTCCTACAAGTCGTATCGCGGCATGGGCTCGGTGGGCGCCATGGCGCGCGGCTCGGCCGACCGCTACTTCCAGAAGGAAGTCTCGTCCGAGAAGCTGGTCCCCGAAGGCATCGAGGGCCAGACCGCCTACAAGGGCCCGATCGCCCCGGTGGTGCACCAGCTGGTCGGCGGCCTGCGCGCCTCGATGGGCTATGTCGGCGGCGCCACCATCCCGGACTTCCAGGAGCGCGCGCGCTTCGTCCGCATCACCAATGCGGGCCTTCGTGAGAGCCACGTCCACGACGTGATGATCACGCGCGAGGCGCCCAACTATCGTCAGGGCTGACCTGATCCGCTCCCGGCCCCGGTCGGGAGCGGTTTTGTTTTGGGCTAGTGGAACAGGAGACGGGCGTGACGACTGAACTTACCTATCTGTCGGCGACGCTGGTGCTGGCGCTGGTGCAGGTCTTCCTGCCCGCCTTCGCACGAACGCGCGAGTTCGGCCTGTCGTGGAACGCCGGGGCGCGGGACACGACGCCCGAGGCGCACAGCCCTGTCGTCGGCCGTCTGGAGCGGGCGCAGGCCAATCTGTTCGAGACCCTGCCGCTGTTCATCGGCGCCGTGCTGATCGCCCAGGTCGCCGACCGGATCGGCGCGCTGACGGCGTGGGGCGCGGCCCTCTACTTCTGGGCGCGCGTCGCCTATATCCCGCTGTACGCCCTGGGCGTTCCCTATATCCGGTCGCTGGTGTGGCTGGTCTCGCTCGCGGGACTGGCGCTGTGCCTTCTGGCCCTTTTCATCCGAGTCTGATTTGACCCCAGCCGCCCGTCTGGCCGCCGCCGCCGCCATCATCGACAGCATCTCGCAGGGCCGCCAGCCCGCCGACGCCGTGCTCAAGGCCTGGAGCCAGCAGAACCGCTATGCCGGTTCGGGCGACCGCCGCGCCATCGCCGAGCGCGTCTATCAGGTGCTGCGCGCGCGCGGCCGCCTGTCGGCCTTCATGGGCGGGCGTCAGGACGGACGCGCCCTGATCGTCGGCGCCCTGTCGGTGCTGGACGGCGCGACGCTGGAAGAGATCGAAGGTCTTTACAACGGCGAAGGCTATGGCCCGCGTCCCCTGTCCAAGCACGAGCGCGGCCGCGTCATGGCGGGCGAGGACGCGGTCGATCTGGCCGAGGTCGCCCTGCCGGACTTCGTGACGGCGGACCTGAAGGCGGTCCACGGCGACCGCTGGCGCGAAGAGGTCGAAGCCTTGAGCGGCCGCGCGCCGGTGGATCTGCGCGTCAACTCGCTTCGCGCCACGATGGAAGAGGTCGAGACCGAGCTGCGCGACGCCGGGCTGTCGCCCCAGCGCACGGAGTTGTCCGCCTGGGGCCTGCGTCTGGACGCCGAGCCCGCGCCGAACGTGCAGCCGCTGGACGGCTTCCAGAACGGTCATTTCGAGATTCAGGACGAGGCCAGTCAGGTCGTCGGCTGGCTGTCCGGCGCCTTCCCCGGCGCGACGGTGGTGGACTATTGCGCGGGCGGCGGCGGCAAGACGCTGGGTCTGGTGCAGGCCATGCAGGGGCAGGGTGCCCTGATCGCCTGCGACGTCTCGGCCAAACGTCTGGACAATGTGAAGCCGCGCCTGGCCCGCGCGGGCGTCGAGGCCGATCTGCGCCTGCTGGGCACGAACGGCGGCGGGGTCGAGGATCTGAACGGTCAGGCCGACGTGGTGTTCGTCGACGCGCCGTGCTCGGGCTCGGGCGCCTGGCGGCGCCGGCCGGAGGACAGCTGGCGCCTGACGGCTGAGGAAGTCGCCCGCCTGCATGCGCTGCAACTGCGGATACTGGGGCAGGCGACGAAGCTGGTGCGGCCGGGCGGGCGTCTGGCCTATGTCACCTGCTCGGTGCTGGGCGCCGAGAACGAGGCGACCGCCGCCGCCTTCGAGGCCGCGCATTCGGACTTCAAGCCGGTCCCCGTCGCCGATGCGGCGCACAGCGCGGACCTGACCGAGGCGGGGCGCGAGCGCCTGACCGCCCTGGCGCAAGGCAACCGCCTGCGTCTGTCGCCCGCCGCGACCGGCACGGACGGCTTCTTCATCGCCCTGTTCGAGCGCGCTTCATGAGGCTGGAGCGCTACGGCGCCGTCACGGTCCTGCCGGTGATGGCGGCGCCCGCCGAGTATGGCGAACACCTGCGCGCCCGTATCGACCCGCTGATGACCGGCATCGGGCCGGTCGAGGGGGCGGTGGCGCTGACGGCGGCCCTGGCGCGGCTGGAGGCGAGGGGAGAGGCGCCGGATCTGATACTGTCGCTGGGCTCGTGCGGGTCGCGCGTGCTGGCTCATGCGGCGGTCTATCAGGCGTCGTCCGTGGCCTATCGCGACATGGACGCCAGCGCTCTGGGGTTCGAGAAGGGCGTGACGCCGCTGCTGGACATGCCCGCCGTTCTGCCGCTGCCGTGCCCCATCCCCGGCGTGCCGAGCGCGCGCCTGTCGACCGGCGGGAACGTCGTCTCGGGCGCCGCCTATGACGCCATCGACGCCGAGATGGTGGACATGGAGACCTGGGCGCTGTTGCGCGCGGCCCAGACCTTCGGCCTGCCGCTGGTCGCGCTGCGCGGCGTGTCGGACGGCAAGGTCGAGCTGACGGGCCTGCATGACTGGACCTCGACCCTGCATCTGGTGGACGAGAACCTGGCCCAGGCCGTGGACGGCTTGATTGCGGTGCTGACGGATCACGGCCTCTCCGCCCTTGAAATTCCGGCCCTCCAAGGCCAAACCCTCGCCCAATCGCTCGCCCCGGATTCGACCTCATGACCCAGCCGACCCAACACCAGAAGGTGCTCATCGTCGATTTCGGCAGTCAGGTGACGCAGCTGATCGCGCGCCGCCTGCGCGAGGCCGGCGTCTATTGCGAAATCCATCCGTTCAACAAGGCGGGCGAGGCCCTGGCGGCGATGCAGCCTCAGGCCATCATCCTATCGGGCGGCCCCAACTCCACGACCGACGCCGACAGTCCGCGTGTCGACCGCGTGGTCTTCGACTATGGCGCGCCGATCCTGGGCATCTGCTATGGCGAGCAACTGATCTGCGCCGAGCTGGGCGGCAAGGTCGAGAGCGGCCACCACGCTGAGTTCGGCCGCGCCGAGATCGTCATCACCCGCGAAAGCCGCCTGTTCGCCGGCATCGGCGCCGTCGACCACCGCGAGCCGGTGTGGATGAGCCACGGCGACCGCGTGACGGCTCTGCCGGAAGGCTTCCACGTCATCGCCACTTCGGAAGGCGCGCCCTTCGCCGCCATCGCCGACGAGGGGCGCAAGATCTACGGCGTGCAGTTCCACCCGGAGGTGGTGCACACCCCGCGCGGCGCCCAGCTGCTGAAGAACTTCACCCACGGGGTGGCGGGCCTGACCGGCGACTGGACCATGGCCGCCTATCGCGACGAACAGATCGCCAAGATTCGCGAACAGGTCGGCGACGCCAAGGTCATCTGCGGCCTGTCGGGCGGGGTCGACTCATCGGTCGCCGCCGTGCTGATCCACGAAGCGATCGGCGACCAGTTGACCTGCGTCTTCGTCGACACCGGCCTGCTGCGCAAGGACGAGGCCAAACAAGTCACGGAACTGTTCCGCGAGCACTACAACATCCCGCTGGTGCATGTTGATGCGTCTAAAGAATTCCTCGGCGAGCTGGCCGGGATTTCGGACCCGGAGACCAAGCGCAAGACCATCGGCCGTGTCTTCATCGAGGTGTTCGACCGCGAAGCCGCCAAGATCGAAGGCGCCGCCTTCCTGGCCCAGGGCACCCTCTATCCCGACGTGATCGAGAGCGTCTCCCCGACCGGCGGCCCCTCGCACGTCATCAAGAGCCACCACAACGTCGGCGGCCTGCCGGACTTCATGAAGCTGAAGCTGGTCGAGCCGCTGCGTGAACTGTTCAAGGATGAAGTTCGCGCCCTGGGCCGCGAACTGGGGCTGACCGAGGCCTTCGTCGGCCGGCATCCGTTCCCCGGACCGGGCCTGGCCATCCGCATCCCCGGCGAGATCACGCCGGAGGCGGTCGCCACGCTTCAGGACGCGGACGCCATCTACCTCGACGAGATCCGCAAGGCGGGCCTGTACGACGACATTTGGCAGGCCTTCGCCGTGCTGCTGCCGGTCAAGACGGTCGGCGTCCAGGGCGACGCCCGCACCTATGAAAAGGTGCTGGCCCTGCGCGCGGTCACCTCGACCGACGGCATGACGGCCGACTTCTACCAGTTCCCGTGGGATGTGCTGGCCAAGACCGCCACGCGCATCATCAACGAAGTCCGCGGCGTCAATCGGGTGGTTTACGACGTGACGTCGAAGCCGCCCGGCACCATCGAGTGGGAATGATTCAGGCCTTTCGGAAGCTTTCGGCATTGCTTTCGAAATTTCCGATAAGTTACTGATACAAAGTGAATTTAGACGAGGTTCTTCGAAGTTTTTCGGAGGGCCTCTTTTTTGTGATGCCGGCGCCTCTGACGGTATCGCCGGCCGTTGCCCAGCCAACTCTGGGCCCATGCCTCTCGACTTTGATGCCGGACATCCTGATGGCGCTGAAGACCTGCGCCGGGAACTCGCGCTACATTTTGCCGTCGCGCTACGATGCCGACGCTCCGATGTCGCGAGCCGCCTTCAATCGGGTGACGTCGGCCATCGCCGAGCAAGCCTGGCTACTATGCTTGAACAGTTGGCTGTGTCGATCGCTTCGACCGGCCTCTACGGGCTCTCATCAGTGGATCCCAAGTGGCATTTTTGCTCGACAAACTGAGTGTCGCCATCGAGCATTGGGGCGAAGTGTTCTGGGGAGGGCGCAGTGGATCAGGGCTGGACAGGAAAGACCTATGATCCTGGCTTCGACGTCTCCTATCGGACGGCTGAATTCATCCGGGCTCACCCGGATTTCCCGCAGGCGAGGCGGACCTACATCCGAGAGGTCCTGGCGCTATATGGAGACGACCCGTTCCACAACAAGCTCCTGATGGCGGCGGCGCGGATGGTGGTCTTCGCCGTCGCCATCTGCCTGGAAGCAGGACATCGCGAGGAGGACCGCGCGACCTGGCCCACAGTCGGCAATCTCAAGGCGACCTTGGCGATGTTCGGCCTGACCAGCCCGCGGCGGATCGATCACATTCTCGGCCGCCTGGTCCAGATCGGATACCTTGAGAGCCGGCCGTCGCCGGTCGACGGGCGCGTGCGTCTGCTCCGGCCGACGGAGCGGATGCTGGACCATGATCAGAACTGGCTGACGGCTCACTACGCGCCGCTCGCCTGCCTGTTCGGCGAGGCGGACTATCGTTTGCCGCTGGCGCGGAACCGCCAATTCCAGCAGGTTCAGCGCGGGATTGCGACAGGCATCTTCATGGAGTCGGCCATGGTCCTTTTGCAGAACCCTGGCATCATGCTCTTCCTTGGTCGCGACTCCGGAATTCTGGTGCTGCTGGAGATGGTCAAGGCGTCGATCGACGAGGGGGCGGCGACGATCCCCTTGTCGCTGTCGAGCCTGGGCGCGCGTTTCGCCGTGTCTCGTACGCATGTTCGCCAGCTTCTGCTCGACGCCCAGGAACAGGGGTTCGTCGATATCGATCGAAGCCATCGACGGATCATCCTGCAACCGGCCCTGTTCGAATGCCTTGATCGCTTCATCGCCGAAGGCATGTCCAATCACGATCGGACGGGCGCCGCGGCGCTGCGCGCCTTGGATCAGGGCGCGCAGCCTGAAGACCTGGATCAGGGCTCGCGGGCGAGGCGCGCCCGATAGGCGTCGAGATTGGCGGGGCGGCCGAGGAAGTCTTCCACCAGCTGGGCTGCCGGCCGTGACGAGCCCGGCGCCAGAACGCGCTCCCGATAGCGGCGAGCCGTCTGCGGGTCACGCAAGCCGTCAGCTTCGAAGACGGTGAACAGGTCGGTCGAGATCGTCTTGGACCAGAGGTAGGTGTAGTAGAGCGCCGAATAGTCCGTCAGGTGGCCGAAGTTGTTCTCGGGGTGAACGGTCTCGGGCTGAAACGCCAGAGCGTAGCGGTTGTTGGCCTCGCGCGCGGCGCGGCCGAGGTCTGCGGCCGGGGCCCCTGTGTGCAGCCCCAGCGACATTGCGGCGTAGCCCATTTGGGACCGGTCCCCGAACGCCTCGGCGAAGCCTCGCGCGCGGTTCATCCGTGCGACCAGGCCCTCGGGGATAGGCTTGCCGTCCGCATCGACGGCGAACTGGCGGAGGGTTTCATAGTCCCAGACCCAGTTCTCCAGCATCTGCGATGGCGCTTCCGCGAAATCCAGCTCCATGCCCAGAAAGGGGCTGTGGAGCGCCCACCGGCCCTTGCCGGAGAACATGACGTGAAGCAGGTGCCCGAACTCGTGCAGGAAGGTCTCGACGTCGCGATGCTCCATCAGGCCGGTGGCGTGATCTCCGGCAGGGAAGTTCGCCAACAGGACGGCGACGGGCAGGGCGCGGCCTTCCAGCCCGACCCGGACGGGGGCCACGGCGGCGTGGCTGTACTTCCCCTCGCGCGGATGATTGTCGAGATAGAAGCGGCCGATCACCTGATCGCCCTCGATGACTTCGTACGCCTCGACGTCGTCCGCCCAGACCGGCGTGTCCCAGGGGCGGATTTTGACGCCGAACAGGTCTTCGGTCAGTTGGAAGACGCCGCCGCGTACATTGTCATAGGCGAAGTAGCGCCGGACCTCCTGCGGATCGACGGCGTAGTCTTCCTTGCGAAGCAGTTGCTGGACGTACTGGACGTTCCAGCCCATCAGCTTGTCGGTGTTCAGCCGCGCGGCCATCCGAGTGTAGTCGCGCCGGGCGGGAGCCAGGGTCGCCTGATCCAGATCGGTCAGGAAAGCGCGCGCCTTCTCCGGCGATCCGATCATCTTGTCGGCGGTGGCCAACTCGGCGAAGTCCCGGCGTCCCAGCAAGGTCGCCAGTTCGTAGCGCAATGACAGCATGCGAGCCAGGATTTCGGCGTTCTCAGGCGCCCGGTTCTGATAGGCTTCAGACAGCCGACGGCGAACCGTTTCGTCGCGAGCGTACATCATCACCGGCGCCAGGTCGGGGTATTCGGTGGAGATGCGGATCAGGCCGTCGTCGCCGACCGGATGGTTGGCGATATAGTCGGCGGGCAGGCCTTCCAGCTCCTCAGGGCGGACCGTGACCTCAGCCCGGGCCTTGTTGATGTTGTCCTGGAAGGCGAGCGTGGCGCTCGTAATCCCTTCCTGCAGCCGCAGGATTTCGGCGCGGGTCGCTTCGTCGCGATCGACGCCGGCGTCGCGATAGGCGCGCAGCGTCCGTTGAAGATAGAAGGCGGCCTGGGGATCGCTCGCAGCGTCGACGGCGCTCAGCCGGTCATAGATGGGGCGCGACAGGTTGATCGACGACGTCGCGTCGCCGACGCGTTGGGCGCAGATCAGCCCTGCCTGGCGCACGGCGCCGTCCACATGGGCGTTGCCGATCAGCATGGCGTCGTTGGACAGCGAAAAGGCGGTCAGGATCAGGTTGTCATAGCGACGGAACGTGCCTTCCACGGCGGCAGGGCCGGTTTCGCCTTCCAACTCGGCGCGTTGGGCGGCGATCCGAGCCAAGCCGGCGTCGCATTGAGCGGTCATCGCGGAAGCGTCCGACGGGAAGGACACGGGCTGGGCCAAGGCCTGGTCGATGTCGCCGGGCGTCGGCGCGTTCTGGGCCAGGGCGGGTGCGGCCAGCATCAATGCGCCTGCGGATACGCCGACGGCCAGGCGGCCCACGCGAGCCAGGATCTGAGTTTTCATCTTGCTTCCCCCGTTTCCAGCGAGGGGTAGCGGGAAGGGGAGGGCGTCAACAATGGCGGAATTTGCGTAGATTTCCGATGCGCTCCGAACAGCGTTGGCCTCCTGCTCCCCACCAGACGGGTACGTCAACGCGCCACGTGAACGACGTCCTTTTGCTGAACAGCTCGTATTGCTTGGGTGAGGTGCTCGACTGGGCCCCGGCGGAGCACGCGCCTGAAGACGCAAAGCTCAACGCTTCAGAAAATCTTGAGGACAGCGTCAAGACTTCGCGGAGCGCGCGCCTATGCCTGTCTTCGCTTTGAAGCGGAAGGCGCCGGCATGACAAAACCAACTGACCCATTCGATTCCTTAAGCGCCTCGAGACCGGCGAAGAGCGCCATCGGCGGCTTCGATCGACCCGTTTCAAGGATGTCTCGGGGCGCCCGCGCTCTGCTGGCGACCCTGCTTTCGCTCGCCGCTTGCAACTCGCCATCGGTCGCGAACGACAGCGATGAGACGACCTCATCGCCCGAAGGGAGGGCGGTGAGCGGGCAAGCGGCTCCGCGGCTCGAAGCGGATTCGCAGATCAGACCGGGGCCGGGCTTGTCGGCGCAGGAGCGGGCCTCCGTCATGCGCGCGGCGGGGTTCTTCAACCCGCAAGCCGACAGCCGCTGGACCTGGCGGGATCCCGACGACGCCGAGACACTCTGCGAGGACGTATGGGCCGAGATCGAGGAAGTCCGGGATTTGAACGACGACGGCCAGTTGGAGGTCGTTGTGAAGGCTGACGGCGACCAGTGCTGGGGCATGAACCAGCATTTCGTCACGGTCCTTCATCGCACGCGCGGAGGATGGGCGTCGCTGATCGCGTTTCAGGCGCGGTTCGCCAACTACGGGTTCCATCCCCGCCCCGGCATCGCCTGGCCGGATATCGAGATCGCCAGCGGCGAGGAGACCGGGTGCGTGGATTTCCAGCGCTGGAACGGTCGCTCCTACATTGATGGCGGCGCCTCCGACGAGGGCCGGGTGTGCGCCTTGACGCCGGAGGGACGCGCCGCCGGAGGCGCGCACGCGCCAGCGGAGGGCGCCGCGGTCTTCCCGCCGATCGAGAAGGGCTACTACGCCATTGGCGTCACTTGCGCCGAAGCGGCCGCTGATCCAACCGGCGTGCTGATGTATTTGGACGAGGCGCGGGTGGCGTCGTTCGATGGCGGCTGGCGCGTCCAGGGCGTCGAGGCGCTAGGCGGCGACCGCTACCGCTTCCGGGGTGCGGACATGGTCATTACGGTCTCCAGCCGCACGACGTTCACAGACGAACACGGCGACCGCCACACCCATTGCCCGACCGGACAAATACCCCGCGGCGAGCGCGAAGACTGGGGCGACCTTTCAGGACGATAACCGCTCTAGCCCCTTGGGGGTGATGGCGGAGTGCGGTCTGGCCGCAAACCTAGAGACAGGGACACGGGGAAAAATCGTGGGATCACACTACAATCGCCGAGATCTGGACGGCGACATCCTGTTCAGCGTGGCGCCGGCTCCCTATCCGGGAGACAAGGCGGCCGGGCAGATCATGATGCTGGGCGTAGGAGCGATATGCGTCGGCGTCCTGTTGCTGCTGTTCGTGGTCGGGATCGCCTTCATCGGGCTGGGGATCGCCTGGATCGTGCAAAGTCGAAAACTCAGGGCGCGATGGAGGCGGGAGAACGAAGGCCGCAAACCCAAGGACATTCTGGTAAACGCATCCGGCGTCGTGGTCGATGGCTGCGCCTATGCAGCCGCCGACATCGCGGAGTTCGTCGTGACCCATCCGGACGCCGCGACGGGAGGCCGGACGGGGGCCGCTGTCGTGGACCTCAAGAACGCCCAGATCGCCGTCAGCTATCAGGCGTGCTTGCGCCTGCGCTCGGACAGTCGTCCGATCGTCCTGTTCGACGGCCTCACTCAACAGACCGCGAGCGCGCTGGTCCGGGACATGGCCGAGGTGCTCGTCATCACGCGGAACGCGTGACGACCCCTGTCGATTGGTTCTACCTTGGCTGTTCACTGCGGAGAATCCGATGTCCGAGTTCCGCGTCTCCCTGCTTCAGTTCGGCGTCGCTTTGACGGGCGCTCTGCTATTCCTGATCGTGACCGCCGTTCTGATCCGGGGACTGCATCCGGCGTTCGAGCGCGGACTGGTCTGGTTCAGGCCGGGTTTTCAGTGGCTGGATCGCGCGCTGGCGCTTGCCGTCGCGCGGTGGGTCGGGCTGGATGAGGAAGGGCGAGCGCGCCGCTGGGGACGTCTGTTGGTCGTGCTGCTGGGGGCCGGCGTGTTCGGGGCGCTGTTGCCGCCGCTGATCGGCGCGCCGGTGTTGGTTCTGGGGTTGATCGCCGTGCTCGCCGTGTTCCGGCGCTGGGCCTGGGACGAGGAGGATCGAGCCGCCGGCCTGGATCCGGATCGGCGGCGGGCGCCCGGGAGCGAGGACTACAACAACGAACTCCTCGTCGCCCTGTCGGCGGTCTTCATGCTGGGCAGCCTTCTGGTCTGGAGATTGACGGGCTTGCACTTCTTCAACGCCGGCTCGGGGATCGGCGTCCTGGAGTATGTGACCTACGTCGCTTCCGAAGCTCTGGAGGCCCTGCCGATCGTCGGCAATGTCGAGGTGCTGGGCTACGACAATCCGTCCGGCGTCCAGGCCGTGCTTCCGACCGGCGGGTGGGTCGCCTTCGTTTTGCGCATGGCGCTGGATGTTCTGGTCATCGGCGGCTTGCTCCAGGCGCTCGCCGTCGCGCGCCGGATTGCGACCGGCGAGGATCTGCGGCGACACGAGGAGGCTCTGCGCGCCGCAGACACCGAGGATCGGGCCTACGCCGCGCTGGAAGCGCTCGCGGACCTGGCGCGTCGCGGCAACATCACAGCCCTGGCTCAGCTTGAAGCGGTCGCGCTTCCGTTGGACGGGGGCGCGCGTCACGAGGTCTTCAAGCGCCGAGCCGCTGCGGATATGCTCCTGAACCTCTACGAGGACGGCTCCGTCGTCGGGGTTTCGGGGCTGAACGCCGCGCTCCTGACCTATGACGTCTTGATCACCCCGGAATTGCAGCGCGAGGCGCCTCTGCAGTGGGCGAAGTCGGTGGCTGCACGGGCGCACGCCGCCTACCTGCTGGGCATGCTCGCGGGGGGCGAACAGGGGCGGCGACGCCTGATCGAGGCGCGCGACGGCTTCAAGCTGGCGGCCCAGAGCCTGTCCATTCTCGAGGCGCCGCGGCTCGCGGATCGGGCGGAGCTCGGCTACTGGGCGGTTCAGGTCGAGGCGCTCCATCAGGTCGAAGCGATCCCGCCGGAGCATCCGCCGCTGCTGATCGCGGACATCCAGGGGTTCATCGACCGCATGGGGGCGGACGGGGAGGCCGAAGTCGTCGCCGAAACCCGCAGACTGGTCGCGCGGATCGGAACCTGGATGCAGTTGCGCGGCATGACGCCCCCTGCCGTGTCCGCGGCGACGCCAGGCACGCCCCTGGCGCAACTGGATCAGGCCGCTGCGACCATCTTGCAATTCGGCCGCGAACCTTCGGACGACGCCCTCGAACGCCTGGATCGGACCATCCGGGATCTCGAGGCGCTTTATGCCCAGGCGCAGGTTGCGGCCGTGCGATCCGACGCCGCCCTGCGTCTCGCCCAGGCCTGGAGCGCTCGCGCCCGTGCGGTGGCTTCTTCGCGGCAGGATGCGATTGGGCAGATCGAGAGGTGGTGCGAGGCGCTTGGTCCCGAGATGGGCAAGGCGCCGCGGGTCAGGGCGGTCGTGCGGGAAATCCAGGCGAACCGCTTTGTGCTGGAGGCCTCGACCAAGCCTTTCGGGCCGAAGCGAGACGCTCTCACGGAACGGGCGATCGAGACTTATCGACAGTTGGTGAACGACCCCGACCTGGGCAACGATCCTCTGTCGAACGAGGCGCGGGCCAACATGGCGATCGCCCTTCTAAATTTCGCGGAGGGCGCTCGCCCCGACCTCGCGCGAATCCGGCTGGAGGAGGCGGCCCAACTCGCCGACAGCCTGGCTGAGACGGCGGACCCGATGGCGCGGGCGTCGGCAGCCCTCACCGCGTCGAACGTCCGGCGAGATCTCGCGCCTCTCAAACCGCAGGATCGGCGGCGTGAGGTGCTGGACCGAGCGATCCGCGACGCCCAGGCGGCGGTCGACGGCTTCGCCGGGCTGGGAAACGAGGAGGGACGGTTGCTCGCCATGCGGGCGCTGGGCTTGTCGCACTTGGACCAGGCCGTGCTGGAAGGGGCCGGTCCGGAGGCGGATCGACATGCGCGCAAGGCGTTCCCAGCCTTGGAATTCGCCGTCGCGCATCTCGACCGGGATCGGAACCTGGGCCTGTGGTTCAAGACGGCGCATGCCTTTGCGGATCTGGCGACCCAACTGGGGGCGCAAGACCGCAATCGGGACAAGCTGACGAGGGCGCAGATGCTGCTGGGCGAGCTGCGTCGGCTATGCGTCGGCCCGCTGGAAGCCCAGGCGCCCTACATCGACAAGTCTTCGGCGGCCGTCGATCGGGCGCTGCTGGATTGGGGCGGCCAAGCCTGAGAGCGACGACCCGGAAGCGGGCGATCAGCTGGAGGTTGATCTGGCCCTGAGGCGCGCTAGGACTTCCGCCGGCGTGTCGGGTTCGACGACCGGCAGTGAACGCTCGAACACGCGCAGAACCGGCTTGGACCTCTGCACCGGACGAGACGGATCGTGGAAAGGATTGACATCATACAGGCCGGCGAACACCGGGTCGGCCCGGTAGTTCGGCAGCCGGGCGATCACCGGCATATCTCCGGACAACTGCAGCAGAATCTCATCGTCCTCGAGGTCCAGCAACTGCTCGGGCGAGCCGAAGCCGACCAGGCGCGCCATCGACTCGGCCGCCAGCATGGTGTTGGCTCCGAAGCACTGCACGGCACGGCAGTTGTTGACCATGGTCTGCCAATCCCGCGGGTAGAGATTCTGCAACTGGCTTGAATCCTGCCAGAAACTCCAGGTCTGCAGGCCGTAGCCGCGCATGAGGGTGATGGCCCGCCGCAGGTCGTCGAACGCCCCGAGCTGGGCGGCCTCGTCAAGGATGAACAGCGTCGATTTCGGCGGCCGGCCGCTGCGGCCTGAGATCAGCGTCATCAAGGTGTGCACCCACAGCCGCAACAACCGGCCGTGGCTTTCGAGCATGTGCGGCGGCAGCACCAGATAGATCGACAGCGGATCGCCGCGCTGCACCGCGCCGAGGTCGAAGCTGGTTGTTCTCAGCGAGGGGGCGATCATTCCCGAACGCGCGATGTCGACGAGATTCTGGGAGAAGGAGAGAATCCCGCCGAGGGTCGAGACCGCGCCGATCCGGAGCATCCGGCCGATGTCGCGCGCCTCGGCGTTGCGCGAGGCCTCCAGCGCCGCCAGCACGGTGCCGCCCAGACTGCTGACAGCGTCCCGGCGTTCGGTCGCGGCGCTGTAGAGTCCGATCTCGCCGACCGCCTGGTTGACCAGGGTGCGCACGGTCTCCAGGCAGCGGCTGGCGGGCGGGAGGTCGCTCATCACGTGCAGCACCACGCCGAGGACGAACGTCGCCCCGCGTTCGCGCCAATAACCGCCGTCGCTGGCGTCTGTCTCGACATCAGGATTGGCCAGGGCCGAGACCATGGCCATGGCGTCATCGACGAGCGTCGAGCTCTCCGGGTCCAGGATGTCGAGCGGGTTCAATGAGGCGGAGGGCAGGCCGGTCACGCCCATGGGGTCGATGACCGCCACCTCCTGCCCGAGTTCGCGCCGACGGCGTACGGTCATCAGGGCGTTCTCGCCCTTGGGATCGACGACGATGACCGGTCCGTCGAAGCGCAGCAGGGCCGGGACGATGCAGCCGGTGCCCTTGCCGGCGCCGGTTGGGGCGATGGTCATCAGGTGCCCCTCGCGTTCCATCAGGATAGGCGCGACCACAGCCGCCGCCGGGGCGGCGGCCGCGGCGGCTCCGAACTTGAAGCCGATCGGCTGGCGTCGGTGCCAACGCTCAAGGGACCAGCCGACAATCAGGCCCGGCTCGTCGATGCTGTCGGGCAGGGTTAGCTCACTATCGATCGGGATCAAGCTCATGAGATCGCTTCCTTCGGTTCCAGAATGACGAAAAAGCCGTCCATGCGTTCGCTCAGCACAGGGACGCCGTCGGCCAGCAAGGTGTCGTCGATCATCTCAACGAAGCCGTCCGGGGCCAGGGCCAAGCCGGTCGCGAAGAACCCTTGCCGGTGACAGACCACCAGCAGGAACAGCCAGCGGCCCTCGGCGTCGAAACCGGCTGGCTCTATGGCGCGGGCGTGGCCCGTGCAGAGGTCGCGCAAGAGGGCGGCGTCCGCCGCCCGGTCCGCCAAGTCCTCGAAGGATTCCGTCGGCTGGAATCTCTCCCCATCATGGCGAACGCAGTTCATGAAGAGCCGTATGTAGTCCAACCGCGCGCCCTCGTCCTGAAGGTGCGGGCCGACGGCTTCGTTCAGCTCGTGGATCCAGGCCGAGGTTCCGTCGACGGCCAGAACCTTGTTCTCGGTCAGTACGAACGAGGCGATTCCGGTCGCGCCGCCGCTGACCCGGCCTTGGGTCTCGATCAGCATCACGCCGCCGTGGCAGCGCAGCGCCAGGGTTCGGACCCGATCGCAGAAGCCGGCCAGCGGGAAGGGCGCGCGCGCCGAGCCGACGCGGTGGTGCGCGCCGATCAGGCGCAGTACCTCGGCCGCCGCCTCGGGTTTCAGGTCAGTCCAGTCCCCGGGCATGCCGGGCGATCGGCTCCACGGCTCACGCGGGCAGCGCACGGCGTTCGCCAGCCGCGCAGCGTCCACCGGGGTCAGGGGCCAGCCTTCGTTGCGCGTCTGCGGCCAGGCGAGGGCCAGCTTGCCGGACCACACCGCGCCCGCCATGGGGGGCAGATCATCCAGTTCGCGACCGACCACCATGCGATAGGCGTCCTGGGCGGCGACATGGAAAACCGGGTCCGCGGTCACGCCGTCGATGAGCATCGGAGGAAAGGG
Organism: Brevundimonas phoenicis; assembly: GCF_047237745.1. NCBI lineage: Bacteria > Pseudomonadati > Pseudomonadota > Alphaproteobacteria > Caulobacterales > Caulobacteraceae > Brevundimonas > Brevundimonas phoenicis. The sequence continues at coordinate 2,475,934 of NZ_JBDFLN010000001.1, read as the reverse complement.
CTTTTCGCCCAGCACCGGAAGTTCGAGCTTCTGAAGCAGAGGCATAAGTTCGTTCAGGCGTGGGCCCAGCTGGGCGTTGGGAGCGATCTTCAGCAGTCGCTGCACGCGCCGGAGCTGCTGAGCGTCCCGAAGCAGGCGGTTCTTCAGCGCGCCGTCGGCCGCGGGGAGCGCCTGCATCAGCTCCGCCACATGCCCAAGGAGATAGCCGGCGACCTCGGCGTTGGGCCACATGCGCTCGGTGAGGGTGAAGAAGCGCCCGCCAAGATCAGTCGGGGTTAGAACCCGGGACGAGTTGCGCAGGGGCGCTTGAGCGACCGCCTCGGCCATCTTGCGGCACACCTTGGCCTCCTCTGCCAACGTCCTGCGCGCTTCGGCGGCGTCGCTCTCGATCGAGTCGAGAAAACTCGCGGCGAACCGGAGCGCATCGCCGGCGAGCACGCCCACGGTGTCGCCCTCTCGGCGGGCGGGATCGAGCTCCGGCGTTTGCGGAGCGGCCTTGGCGTGCATGCTTTTTTCTCCTGCCCTGGACGATATCGAGGACGCCTCGCCGGCTTGGGCGCCGTCAAGGAGACGGATGCGCATGGCGGTTCCTTTCAGAGTCAGGTTCGTCCAAGGGGATTGCGGACCAGGCCCAGGCCGGAGGCGATCAGGCCCGCGCCCGCGGCGAGCAGAAGCCACGGCCCGATCTCGACCGAGATGAGCGCTTCCGCCCGGGCGGCGGCGGCTTCGCCGAGCGGGTTCATGGCCGAGAACAGGCCCAGGATCGCGGACCGCAACAGGAAGGTCAGGCCGCCCGCGAGGATGGCGGCGGCGCCCGCCGCCAGTTCCCAGGGGCGCAACGCCGCGCCCGCCCAGGCCTGCCAGATCAGCCACAGGGCTGCGAGCACGGCGGCGAAGCGCAGGATCAGGGCGGTGTCCACGGTCTTCAGGAAGTCGACCGCGCCCAGGCCCTTGCGGATTTCGGCGCGTTGCTCCTCCAGCGATGCGATGCGGTCGCCGACGTTGCCATAGCCGTAGACGCTGTCCGGGGCGCCGGAACCGCCGCGCGCGGCTTCGGTCTTGAAGCGGGCGAGGTCGCGCTCCAGGTCGGCCAGGCGGCGTCGGCCGTGCTCGGCCTGCTCCAGGTTCAACCCCGCGGCGGTCGTGACCTTGTCCAGCCCCAGTTGGGAAACCGTCAGCGCCGGCGAAGACAGGGCCGGCAGGAAGAAGGCGACCAACGCCAGGATCGCCAGAGGCAAGGCCAAGGTTCCCTTGAACAGGCCGATGACCTTCTCGCCCCCGGACGACCGGGCCAGGGCCTCGACCGAAGCCGCGCCTGCGCCGACGCCGGCGAAGGCGCCCACGGCCGGATAGACGTCGCGCGCCGCGCCGCCCTCGACCTCGAAATCGACGCCAGCTCCAACGGAGGCGGGCCGTTCGCCGCGCCAGTCGGCGATGTCATAGCGATAGCGCTTGCCGTCGTCGCCCGTGATGGCGCCGGTCAACTCCCCGGCTGCGACGCCCAAAATCTTGCCCTTCATGGTTCTTCCTCCTGTTCGGAATTGTTGCGTCAGGCCGGCTGAGGGGCCGCCGTGAACTCCGCCAGGACGTCGTCGACCAGGCGGATGTTCTTCTGGGCTCGGGCGATCACCCACCAGCCGATCAGGGCCATGGCGATGCCCGCCGGTATGCCGAGAATGGTGAGGCAGACGAGGACGCCCGAGATGATCAGCCCCCATCCGCCCCGGACTGCCGTTCTTGACGTCTGGATCAACGCGGCCTTGACGGACGCCAGCACGTCCAGGTCGGTGGATCCGGCGCGCTTGAACGCGCCGAGCGCGGCGGATCGTTCGATCCGGTTCGGGAAAAGCGGGTTCTCCATGCCTCTCGGCCTCCGTGACAGAGCGCGCCTCTCGCGCTTTCAGGAGGTCAGCCTGGCCGGATCGCCCCGCCCGGTCCTAAAGCCCGGCTAAAGAAGTTCTGAAGTCGTCAGCCGACGCTCGCCGAGCGTTGCCATGCTGGACCGGGCTCCCGTAGGCTGCCGGATCGCAACGGGCATTCGAGGTGGGCTCATGACAGAAGGCGGTTCCGGACCGCGCCGGAGACGGCGCAGGTGGCGCTTTGCGAACGCGGTGTTCGATGAGGCCGCCTGGAGCCTGTCAGTCGCCGGCCGGCTCGTGGAGCTGGAAGGCAAGCCGCTTCAGGTCTTGCACGAACTGCTGCTCAGCGCCGGCGAGGCTGTGACGAAGGCGGAGCTCTTCGATACGGTCTGGCCTGGCGTCCATGTGGTGGAGGCCTCCCTGACCACGGCCGTGTCCAAACTCCGCGGGGCTCTAGGCGAGCAGGGAGGCGACATCGTTCAGACCCTGCCCCGGATCGGCTACCGCATAGGCGTTCCGGTCGAGATTGAGCAGTTGTCGACGCCGCTGGCGCCGCGCTTCGCCTTCGCACCGGGGGATACTGTCCCCGGCCGTCCGCAGTGGGTGCTTGAGGAGGCGTTGGGCGACAGCGGCGCGGGCGACGTCTGGCGGGCGCGTCACCAGAAGGTGGACGAGACGCGTATCTTCAAGTTCGCCGATGCGCCGGATCGCCTGCGCAGCCTGCGCCGCGAGGTCGCGCTGTTCCGACTGATGCGCAATGTGCTGGGTGATCGGCGGCCCTGCGTCGATATCCTGGAGTGGAATTTCGACGCGCCGCCCTACTTCATCGAAGCGGCGGACGCCGGACGGGACATGCGCGCCTGGGCAGGTGGCCTGGAGGGCGGGCTGACCGCCATGGCGCTGGATCGCCGGATCGCGGTCGTCGCCGACCTGGCGCGCGCCGTGGCCGCCGCGCACGGCGCCGGGGTTCTGCACAAGGATCTCAAGCCCGCCAACGTGCTGATCGAGACGCCGCCGGACGGGAATCCCGTCGTCCGTCTCGCCGATTTCGGCAGCGGCTGGCTGCTCGATCAGGCGGCGTTGGACCTGCACGGCATCTCGGGCGGCGGCTTTCCCCCGGGGGAGAACGAAGCCTCGACCCGCTCCGACACCGCCGCCTATCGCGCCCCCGAGGTGGCGCAAGGCGCCGCGCCGGGCATGGCCGCGGACATCTACGCCCTGGGGCTGATCCTCTATCAGATGATCGTCGGCGACCTGGATCGGCCGCTCGCCGCCGGCTGGGAAGGGGAGGTGGGCGATCTTCTCCTGCGCGAGGACATCGCCCTGGCCGCCGCCGGCGATCCGAGCCGACGGCTGGAGTCCGCCGCGCTGCTGGCCGAGCGGCTCGATACGCTCGAACAACGGCGCAAGGCGCGCGCCGAGGCCGAGGCGGAAGCGGAGCGGCGCGAGGCGGAGCGCCGCCGCGAGGATGCGCGCGCCACTCGGCGCCCATGGATCCGGCTGGCCGTCGGGCTCGGCGCCGTGGGCCTTGCCGCGACCTCGACGGCGGCGCTGGTCGCTGTCAACCAGAGGAACGAGGCCCGGGCCCAGACGGCGGCGGCCGAGGCCAGCTACGCCTTCCTGGTGGACGACCTGCTGGGACAGGCCAATCCGCTGTCCGGTTCGGCCGCGGAGGAGACGTTGGCGGCCGCGGCGCTGCGTGCGCGCTCCACAGTCGACGCCCGCTTCGCCCGCCAGCCGGAAGTGGCTGCTGGCCTGCACCTGTCGCTGGCCACCGCCTTCGTCCAGCGTGGACAGTATGACGAGGCGCGTCGATCGTTCCGCCTGGCCGCCGCCGCCTATGAGAGGGCGGGACTGCAGGAGTCGCCCGCGGCGGCCCGCGCCCGGTTGCTGCATGCCCGGGCCGAGGCGTTGTCGGCCCAACCCGGAGGGTTGGCCGCGGCCAAGACTCTCGCCGCCGCGGAGCGTCGCCGTCTGGGCTCGGCCGCCGACAAGGGCATGCTCGGTTTCCACCTCGCGCAGGCCGAGGCGGTGATCGGCTTCTTCGAAGATCTCGACGCCTCCAACGCCGCCTTCGCGCGGGCCCTGGCCATCGCCGAAACCCGGCCGGCGGGGCTATCCGAGCGCGACGTGCTGCTGGTTCGTCAGCAGCAGGCCGTCGTGCTGATGCGCCTGGGCCGTCCAGCCGAAGCCCTTCCCCTGACGCTTCGGGTGGCGGCCGAATGGACCCAAGCGCTTGGAGCCGAGCACGCCAACACCCTGATCGCCCGTCAACATGTGGCTCAAGCTAAGCTGATGACGGGCGAGCTGAGCCAGGCCCTGGCCGAGGCCGACGCCCTGCTGCCGTTGATGGCTGATCGGTTCGGCCGGAACAGTCGCTACACGCTTGGCCTTCAGTCGACCCGCTACGAAGCCCTGGCTGCGATGGGCCGCTATGCAGAGGCGGCCAGTGCTGCTGAAGCGGTCTGGAAGGGAGCGGAGATCAGCCAGGGGCCGAATGCGCATCAGACGCTCGTCGGGCTCAACGACCTCGGAGCCGTTCTGTGCCGGACTGACGACCGACGCCGAGGTCTGCACTATCTCGATCAGGCCTATCGCGCCTCTCGCGAAGGGTTCGGCGATGACTATCCCCTGACCCACGTCATTCGGTTCTATCTCGGGGAGTGTTTGGTGCTGGATCGGCGGTACGGGGAAGCGGAGCAGCTTCTGACCCAGGTCGATCGCGCGCGGGTGGGGGAACTGGTCGGCGACCCGTCCTGGGGCGTGATGTTGGACTTGGCGCTGGCCGAGATCGCTCAAGCGAAAGGCGATCAAGTCGCGCTGAATGGTCTGGCGCCGCGCCTCGCGGATTTAAAGGAAGGTGGAACTCCGCCTTTCGAACGCCGCCGTTACGCGGCAATCATGGGCGCCAGTTGATGTCAGATTCACGGTTCAGGAAAGTCAGAATCGCCGCGGTAGGGTGTTCTGAACTGGGCCTTTATACAGGAACGAACGGCTAGAATATCGGCTTGGAGTTGTTGTCAATACGCCTCGAATACGGGCGCCTGCGCGGCGAGAGCAAGAGCTTGCTGAATGACCGGGCGCTCCTCGCCCCCGCCCGGTCGAGGAGATCGACCTGGTCCAGCGCATCTATCGGATGTTCGTACTCACGGTGCAGTTTGGACGGCCTTGTTGGGTTAGCGAGCTATGGTGTCTTCTCTGAGGCTCTGAAGTTCACGACGGGCGGAAGCGAAGTCGCGCTGGAAGGCCGGATCGGCTTTCAGGCGGGCGACCATGGCGGCGCCGACAAGGCGGCCGGCTTCGACGTCGCTGGCGTAGTGGACGCCGCAGAGGGCCCGGCTTTCGCCATAGGCCAGGCCGCGCGCCAGGATGGCGTCGGCGCGATCAGGCGCCATTTCCGACAGCACCAGGGCCCAGGCCCAGCCCATGGCGGCATGGCCTGACGGATAGGAGCCGCTACGCGCCAGCCACGGCTCGGGCGGGAAACAGGTCACGGCGGGTTCGGCGACGAAGGGGCGTGGGCGGAAATAGCCCTGTTTCGCCGGGGTCTGGATGGTCTCCAGATCGCCCAGCATCTTTCCCAGCAGCAGGGTCAGGGTCGGCAGGCGCTGCGGCTCGAACGCGACGCCCAGGGCTTCGTCAAAGATGCGGGGCGCGGACGGGGTTTCGATCTCGTTGTCGGCGGCCGCCCGACGCCAGCGATCGGAGCCTTCCAGAGCGCGGGTGGCGCGATAGGTCTCGACGTCCGCCTGTTGCCGCAACGAACCGGCCTCGGGCGGCGGGGGCAGGAAGGCGGAGGCGTCGGGCGCGCCCTCCTTGGCCAGATAGCCGTGGGGGTGGTCGCGGAAGCCTTCCCAGAAGGTCGGGATCGGCGTCGCGGCGCAGGCCGTCAGGCTGAACAGAAGGGCGGCGACGCCGACGGCGCGGGCAGGGTGACGCATGGAAACTCCGAGCAGGGGCGCGACGGTTCAGGCAGGCCGGGCGCCGGGGCGGCCGTTCTCGACCATCCAGGTGTTGAGCGTGGACACGGAGGCGTGGGGATCTCGCACGTCGCTGATGCTGCGATAGCGCGTGGTCATCCGCTCCGGCGTGACGTCGATGGCCATATAGCCCCGAACGCGGCTGTCGAAGAACTTCACCTGGGGATTGTTCGGCATGGCGGACATCAGGCCGTCGTAGCTGGGTCCGGTCGAGGTGATGGATGTGCCGACAAATTCGGTGGCGACCACGGCTGATGACGGGTCGGCGCTGTCCAACCTCACGTCATTGGTCCAGAAGGAGTGGTAATCGCCGCTGAGGACGACCGGGTTGGCGGGCTTCAGCGCCGCCAGGGCTTGTGTCAGGCGGTCGCGCGCGGCGGGGAAGCCGTCCCAGGTGTCTGTCCAGTAGCGGGTGTCTGGGCCGCCATCGCCAAACCGAAGCCCGGCCAGCACCAGGTTCTGGCCCAGGATGTTCCAGCGCGCCTCGGATCGCGCCAATCCGTCGTAGAGCCAGCGTTCCTGTTCAAAACCCAGGAAGGTGCGGGATGGGTCGAGCCGATCCAGGCAGGTCGTATCGGTGACGATCTGACCTTTGCCGCCGCCTGGGCCGTTGCTGCAGGGCTGGCGCGAGCGGTGCTGGCGGCCGTCCAGCATGTGGAATTCGGCCAAGCGGCCGTAACGGATGCGTCGGTGGATCGGCATCTGCAGTCGGGCGTCCAGCCGCGTGCGGCGGATCGGCATGGCTTCGTAGAAGGCCTGATAGCCGGCTGCGCGGCGACGCAGGAAGGCGTCAGGCGCGACGCCTGGCGTCTTGGACCACACGCCGGAATAGTCGTCCTGAATCTCGTGATCGTCCCACACGGCCAGGCAGGGGGCGGCGGCGTGCAGGCGCTGTAGATCGGCGTCGGTGCGATGCAGGGCGTAGCGGTTGCGATAGCCCGCCAGGGTCGTGGCCTCTTCCAGGCCGTAGGGGCGGACGACCTCGTGCGCGCGGTCGGCGCCGCGCGTGTACTCGTAGATGTAGTCGCCGAGGAAAAGGGTCAGGTCCGGCGCCTCGTCGGCCATGTGGCCGTAGGCGCTGAAATAGCCGACCTCCCAGTTCGAGCAGGAGGCGACGGCGAGGCGCAAGGTCTCGACGGCGGCGTTCGGCGCGGGCGTGGTGCAGGCGCGGCCGACAGGGCTTTGCTGGCCCAGGGCGGTGAAACGGTACCAGTAGGGGCGGCCGGGGCGCAGGCCCTGAACCTCGACATGGATGCTGTGGGCGGCGGACGGCTCGGCGATTGTACCGCCCGAGGCGACCAGGGTGCGGAAGCTTTCGTCGGCGGCGATGTCCCAGCGTACCGGAACCGCCTCGCCCATGCCGCCCATACCGTCGGGCGCGACCGGATCGACGGCCAGTCGGGTCCAGATGACAAAGCCGTCCGGGGCGGGATCGCCGCTGGCGACGCCCAGGGGGAAGGCATAGGCGCCGCCTGCCTGGGCCCGACCGAAATGCAGTACGGCGGGCGCGGCGACCAGGCCGCCCAGAAGGGCGCGGCGATCCAGGCGAGGCAGTGGATGGTTCATGGCGCTTATTCTTGAGCGACGGCGCCGAGGCCAGGTCCGAAGCGGGCGCGGAAGTCGTCCAGGCGGATGGTGAACTCGTCCTGGGCCAGGAATTCCTGATCCGTCATCTGGGGCTGCTCGTTTTGCTTGTACCAGCGGGCGTAGTTCGGTTCGTCCGAGGCGTAGCGTTTGAAGTGGGACGAATAGGTGCGGACGCGCACGGTCGGAACCTCGCCCGTCATGTCGAAGGCCATCAATCGCAGCCAGCCGTCGCCCAGGCCCGGCGCCTTGGCCGCATCCAGCCCGGCGTCGACGGCGGCGCGGTTGCGGTCCTGATAGTCGGACAGCAGTTGATAGACGGCGCCGCCCTGGCGGTTCGGATCGGTGCGGAAGGCCTGGCCGTTGTGATGCCCGCTCAGGACCATGAAGATCTGCGGATTCCGGCTGATCAGCTTGTCCCACACGCCCTGGGCGCTGTTGTCGAAGGGGTCGAGGGCGTTGATGTCCACGACCGGATGGGCGCGGCGCTGTCCCGTCTTGTCCAGGAAGTCGTGGGTGCTGATCAGGGTCGGCAGGCCGGGGTGGGCGTGGATGACGATCTCGGCCCATTTCAGACTGGCGTCGGAAGGGGCGAACTGCAGGCCGATGTGCAGGAAGCGGTAGCCGCCGGCCTCGAACACCTGGGCGCTGTCCGTGCCGCCGTCGTGCGATCCGACGTACCAGGGGCGGTCCTTGAAGAAGGGCGAGGCGGCGCCGAAGACGCGGACCCATTCGGTCAGGCCGCCGACATGGATCATGCCCAGGCGACGCAGGTCGCCTTCGGGCGCGGTCAGGTCGCGCGGCCAGGACTCTTCCCACCACTGGGCGTCGTAGTCGTGGTTGCCGGGCACGGCCGAGAAGGGCAGGGCGCCGTCCAGCAGGCGATAGGCGGCGATGGAGGCGGGAATCTCCACCTCGCGCACGCCCGACGCCCATTTCGCCGGGCCCATGCCGGAGGGCAGGGCGCGGGGACTGAAGCCGCGCGCGGCGTGGTCCGGGTCGATGTCGATGATGGGATGCTGCCACACGTCGCCCACGCCGGTGGCGAAGACGATGTCGCCGCCGCGCGAGGCGGCGTTGTCGGCGATGAAGCGGAACTGCTCCGTCATCATGTCCCGCGCGTCGAACGGAAAGCCGGCCGCCCGCTGGCGCGTGTGATCGACATAGTTCTGAGTGTCGGGGATCACGGCGATGGTGAAACGGGCGTCAGTCGCCTGTTGGGCCAGGCTGGGGGCGGCCGCCAGTAGGCCGAGGGCCAGGACGGTCGAGCGGAACAGCTTACGCATCATCGACATGGGCGCATCTCACTCTCTTCGTATGAAAAGGGAGCGAGGCTCCGGGTCTGGCCCGAAGCCTCGCAGGCGGGATCAGTAGCGATAGCTTACGCGGGCGCCCCAGGTGCGCGGGGCGTTGGGCGAGCCGGTGGACGCGGAGATGAAACGGTTGCGCGACTCTTCCGAATAGGCGTTCGTCAGATTGTTGACGAAGAGGCCGAAGGCGTAGCCGCCGTTCATCGGACGGAACGTCAGGTTGGCGTTCATCAGCCAGTAATCGCCGATGATAGAGTTGGACGAGGTGCTGAACTTCTCGCTGCGGTAGGCGTAGTTGGTTTCCGCCTCGACGCCCCAGTCGCCGATCTGGTGCTCATAGGCGATCGAACCCTTGTAGTCGAAGCGCGGGAAGGGCAGGCGCTCGCCCGCGCGGTCGCTGTAGATGATGGTGTTGTACTCGCCCGTCACCGGATCCTTGGCGGCTTCGGTAGCCGAGGCGTTGACGAAGAAGAACTCGTCATACTCCCCGTATTTGTAGCCGACCGCCTGGGTGATGGTCAGGTTGTCGAGGGGCTGCCAGCGCAGTTCCAGCTCGGCGCCCTGGATGTGAGATTTCGGCACGTTGATCATGCGGCCGACGCGCCCGGTCTGGGTGTATAGCACGCCCTGAAGTTGCTGGTCGCGGTAGTCGTAGTAGTAGATCGCCGCGTTCGCCTGGAGCCGGTTGTCGAACAGGCTGGCCTTGACGCCCGTTTCATAGGCGATCAGTTCCTCGAATTTGAACGGTTCCAACTGATCGGGCAGTCCGCTGTTGTAGGTGGTGAACCCGCCGGATTTCACCCCGCGCGAGACGTTGGCGTAGGCCAGCACGCTGTCGCTGAAGGCGTACTCGGTGCCGATCTTGCCGGTCCATTCGCCCATGCTCTGGGCTTTGGAAGCGGTGGCGTTGACGCGCGGGACCGGAGCCAGAACCTCGGTCTTGAAGTCGTTCAGTTCACGAGTCTCGTCCTCGTAGCGCAGGCCGCCGATCAGGGTCAGGCGATCCGTCAGGCGGTAGTCCACATTGGCGAAGGCGCCCGTCGTCTGGACCTTCTGGCCGTAGGTGGTGCTCATCCAGAAGGCGAGGTTCTTCGCTTCCGAGAAGTCGGAATAGAAACCGCCGTCAATGTCTTCGGTCGCGTGATAGAGACCGGCCAGCCATTGCAGGCGACCGTCGCCGTTCGAGGCCAGGCGCACTTCCTGCGAGATCGTCTCGATGTCGTTGAAGAAGTAGGTGCCGGCTTCGTTCGAGGCCGTGGCGTCCCAGTCGTTGAACTCCTTGCGGTCGAAGGCTTCATAGGCGGCGACGGCGGTCAGGGTGGCCCAGCCCAGGTCGTGGTTCAGGCGCAGGCTGACGCCCTTGCCTTCGTTATCGCGGAACGGCTTGGCGTTGGGCGAGACGCCGATCAGCTGGGCGAAGTAGGGGGAGATGCCCCAGCCGGTGATCCGGTGGGCCGTGTCGACCGGATAGACTTTGCCGCCGCCCGACGTGAAAGGGGTGGTGATCAGGCGCAGGCCCCGGCCGTCCGACTTGTCCTGGCTGTAGTGGACGTTCAGGTCGAGGTCGGTCTGGTCGCTGGGGCGCCAGTTCAGGCGCAGGCGCAGGGCCTTGGTGTCCTTGTCGCCCAGGGTTTCGCCCGTGTCGCGGTGGTATTGCCAGCCGCCGCCGGTCTCGGCCGCGACGGCCAGGCGGGCGCTCAGGGTTCCGGCGACCGGACCCGACACAAAGCCTTCGAACTTGGCGGCGTCATAGCTGCCGTAGCTGGCGTTGAAACCGGCAGCGACATAGTCGGTCGGTGCGCCGGTGACGATGCTGACTGCGCCGCCGGTGGTGTTGCGGCCGTACAGGGTGCCCTGCGGCCCGCGCAGGACTTCGATGCGGGCGATGTCGAATAGCTGGCCCTGGGTCATCACGCCGTAGGGATAGGCGACTTCGTCGATATAGACGCCGACCGTCGAAGTGTTGTTGGCGGCGTAGTCCGTCAGGCCGACGCCGCGGATACGGAACTGGGGCTGGCCGCCGCCCAGTTGGCTGTCGACTTCCATGCTGGGAACGGCGTTTTCCAGGTCATTGACCGTCTGGATGTTGCGCTTGTCCAGATCCTCGCCGGACACGACCGTCAGGGCCAGGCCGACCTTCTGCGCGGATTCCTCACGGCGCTGGGCGGTGACGATGACGTCCTGAACGGTGGTGGCCTGCGGCTCGGTCGTGACCTCGGCCGCCGCGGGCGCGGCCGCCGCCAGGAGCAGTGCGGCGCTGGAAGCGCCGAAGAGAAGACGGTTCATGTGTCGATCCATCGGGCAGCGCGGGCGATCCAGTCGCTCGGGCTGGAGAGTTGGGGAGGGCCGCGAGCAGATGTTGTTTTCAGGCCGTGGCGCGGCGACAAAGGCCGAGATGATCGACCGTCTATGATGCCGCGCGACCGGATTGAAAAAAACAACTGTTCGACAACGTCTCCGCTGTAGGGGATGGTCGTGATGCTTTGGTGACGCTTATTTGAAGTGTTGCCGTCGAGTCTGCAACAGAGAAAAAGTTCCGGATAGGAACGTTTGTTCGAATTAGTCGTGTTGCGTGACCAAGGTCGCAGCGGCGGCCCGCAGACGCGTCGCGTCCGGCGCATCGCCCGTCGCCGCCGCCATGATGGCCGCGCCCTTGATCCATAAGGCGAAACGGGTCGCCGCGCGGCGCGTCAGGTCGAACTGAGGCGGCCATAGCTCGTCGCGGTTGATGTAGTTGCCGCCGCCTTCGGGCCCGCGCAGGATCATCGCCAGCTCCTGGAAGGAGGGATCGCGGCGGGCCTGCAGGCAGACCTGGGCGATCAGCCGGGCGTATTTGACGTAGAAGCCGCGCTCGCCGCCCGGAGGCGTCTCCAGGGTAAGGGCCATCATCTCGCCCCATCGCTGCACGTCCGGGGGGCCGGCGCCCAGCGGATGGCGGTAGTCGAGGTAGCGGGGCATCTCGCGGAAGACGGCGTGCCAGATCGCGTCGATCACGAACCGCCGCATATCCGCCCAGTGGTAGGCGATGGTGGAGGTCGAAGTGCCGATCTCCGTGCTGACCGATCGGTTGGTGACGACCCCGACGCCCTTGCTCAGGATCTGGTCCGCGGCGACGTCCAGCAGGCGGCGTTTGATGGAGTCGGGTTCCAGCCCGTCCCCCGGCGCCTTGGGAATCACCATCCGATCGACATAGCTTTCGGTCGCCGAGGCCGGATCGTCGGGGCGGCTGAAGGCCCGGTCGATCAGGCCGCCCAACCCCTCGGCCGCGATCACCTCATAGTCGGAGCGACCGCCCAGGGCGCCGACGTAAAACTGCTCGATGATCAGATAGGTGGAGATCGCCTCGCCGAACGATTCCAGGCCGGGGCGACGCGACAGGAAGGCCGTCCAGGCGTTGCGCCGCATCAGATCCCAGCGTCGCAGCAGGGGAGGCAGGAAGGCGGCCGGATCGGGGCTGACCAGCAGCTCCTCCCACACCCGAGCGAAGTCGGCCGAGGGCGCGGCGCGTTCCCTCAGATAGCGGGCGGTCAGGGCCAGCAGGCTGTCGCGACTGAGCGCCAGGGCGTCGACGCCGGCGAAGAATGACTCGTGGTAGGCCTTGTCCTGCTCGAAGGCTCTGAAGGCGATCGCCTCGATCAACCCGGCCTTGGCGCCGAACAGGTTGACGATGACGGTCGTGCTCTTGCCCACGGCCTGGGCCAGGTCTCGCAGTGTCAGGCCGCGTAGGCCGACGTTTGTGACCAGGGTCATGGCGGCGGCGGCGACGCGGTCGGCTTCAAGTGAGCGTGAGGAGGCAGGCGTCGTCATCACTGACTGCATGGCCGCCTCGGGCGTTTGTGTCGAGACCTGATCGCATCGACGCCACGACGAGCACTGCGATCTAGTCAAAATTGACTAGCTCAAGATGAGTATCAACCTTGGGGATGTTCGCTCCGGGGGCGGGATTTAAATGGCGAGATTGTGGCGAGTAGCCGCAAGTCCAGGCGGCGGAGACGGCGACCTGGGTTCTCGAAAAATCAAAAATCCCGGAGGCGAAGATGCGTACTTTGATGATTACTGCGGCCGCCACCGCCGCAGCGGCTCTGTTGGCTCTGCCTGGCGTTTCCAGCGCCCAGACCAATGTGACGGTCAGCACCAGCGTGACCAACTTCTGCGGCATCGGGCTGGCCAATGTGGCTGGCGGCAATGTCGCCGTGGCCAACGGTCAACGGCAGAAAGTCACCACCCTGCGGATGTCGTGTAACGCCCCGACGGGCGCCAAGCTGACGTCCAGCGCCCAGAACGGCGACTTCAAGTCTGCCGGCGGCGTGCTGATCAACTACGATTGGGACCTGGTGGTCCAGCAAGTGCCGACCCTGGGCTTCCCGGCTCAGGACACCTGGCCCGGCAGCCCGGCCATCATCACCAACTCGGGCGGCTATAGCCAGGCTCTGGCTGACGGCATCTTCGCCGATCTGTTCCTGAACCTTTGCTACAACGTCCCCGGCGGCCCCGGCGCCGGCGGCTCGCAAGGCGATGACACCAACCCCGGTTCGTCGGGCTGCGCGGCTGCGCCGTCTGGTCCGGGCGCGGCGTCGGCTCCGGCCGGCACCTATACGGAGGTCTTCACCTTCACGCTGAACCCGGCTTGATCGAGCCAGAACGGGGAGCCTTCAGGCTCCCCGTTTTTCTTTTCGCATTACTGCAGGGGAGATGCAGTTATGAGATTCCAAGTCGTCGCAACTTCAGTGCTCTGCTTGATGATGGCCATGACGGCGCCGTCCGATACGCGCGCCATGGACGTCTCACCGATGGTGGCCAAGATCACGCCTTCAGGAAGCGGATCCAGCTATCGACTGACCGTGCGCAACACCAGCACGGCGCCGGCCACGGTCGAGATCGAAGTCTATCGCATGCAGGTCGATGAAAACGGCCACCGCAGCCTGGTCCCCGAAGACGACGACATCGGAGTCTTTCCGGTGCAGTCGGTCATCCCGCCCAATCGCGAGCAGGTGGTGCAGGTGCGCTACCTGGGCGACGGCGGCCCCGAAGGAAAGATGTACCTGGTTCGTGCGGCGCAGCTGCCGATCGACATGCAGTCGGTCACAGGCGACACCGAAGCGGGCGCAGACATAAAGCTGGCCTTCACCATCAACACCTACGTCTTCGTGGCCCCGACCAGCGCCAGGGCCGCAGTGGAGGTGACGTCGGTCTCGCGAGCGGCGAACGGCGACGTTCTTTTGACTGCGCGTAATACAGGCGACGGCTTCGCCCATCTGCGCGAGGCGCGTTTCACGCTCAAGACCGCGGATGGCCGGACGCATGAAGTTCCGGCGGCGGACATCGACGTCGGCGAGGTCAGCGTGATGGCGGGCGGCACCACGCGCAACATCCGCATCCCGGCGGCATTGGCGGCGGAAGCCGGCGGCGACGTGACCGCCTCGATCGTCCTGCTGTGAGATGCCTGGCCGCAATCGGATCTGGCGGCGCCTCGGCGCCGCGGCCTGCCTGGGCGGCAGCGTCGCGTCCGCCAGCAACGCCGAAGCCCCGTTCGCTGCGGATGAAGTCATCCGCACGGCGCCAAACTATCCAGAAGTCACCTACGGCGCCGCCGCCGTAGTCCCGGTCGAGCGAGACGCCCCTGACGTCCTGCTCGCCGCCGGCGCCGCGTCGAGTGTTCCCCCCGCGCTCGATGCGGCGGCCGGCGGACCCCAGGAGCAGGCTCCGTCGCCCCGGCCCACGCCGGTGCTGAGCCCGATCCAGGGGCCGTTGACCCTCGATGGTCGCTATGTGGGCGATCTGGCGGGGGAGGTGGACATGCAAGGAGAGGGGGTGGTCGATGCGGAGGCGCTGATGGACCTTCTGGGCCCCAGCCTCGCGCCCACCCAGCGCGAGCGGTTGAAAACGATTATCGCGTCGCAGCGGCGCGTGAACATGGCTGATCTGAGAGGCGATGGCTTTTCGTTGAGCTTTGACCCTCTGGCGCTGACGTTCGTCGCCGATCTGTCGGCCGGGGCCAGGGCGCGGCGAGACGTCAGCTTCAACCGCAACGAACTGGTCGATCCGGCGTCGTTTGATCAACCGGCCAATTTCTCGGCCGGCGCCAATATCACGGTGGCGCAGCAGTATTCGCACACCGAGGACCGGTTCGCGCCCTTGTCGGGCGGGATCGACATGTTCGTAAATTTCGGCGGTTTCGACGGCGTGACGCTAACGGCGGGAGGCGACTATGACGGCAGTTCGACGGATGAGCGTTGGCGTCGCCGCGAGATCAGGCTGACCAAGGATTTGTTTCAATCGGCCGTGCGCCTTACGGCGGGCGAATTCGCACCGCCGGTCGAGAGCTTTCAGGGATCGCGGCGGTTTCTGGGCCTGTCGGCGGCGCGGGCCTATTCGACTATCCGGCCGTTTCAGAACGTGCGGCCGGCCGGCCGGCGTCAGTTCGTGCTGGATCGCCCGGCGCTTGTGGTGGTCGAAGTCAACGGGGTGATCATCGAGCGGCTGCGCCTGGACGCCGGCCCCTATTCACTGGGCGACTTCCCGTTTGGCCAGGGCGCTAACACCGTGCGCCTGCTTGTTGAGGACAATACGGGGCAAAGAGAGATCGCCGTGTTCGATCTGTTCGGCGGCGCGGGGCTTCTGGATCCCGGCGTTCTGGACTTCGGCGTGTCGGCCGGGGTGCTGGAAGAGGGCGGGTCTCTGGAATACGGTTCGTCCCTGGCCGCCTCGGGCTTTGTCCGCAAAGGGATTAGCGACGTGCTGACCCTGGGCGCCAACGCCCAATTGGCGGAAGGGCGCGGGCAAGTGGGCGGTCTGGCCGTGTGGGGCAGCCGCGTCGGCCTGATTCAGGCCAGCGCCGCCGTCAGTCACAACGGCGATACGGGGGAGCAGGGCTACATCGCCTCCGTCGATTATCTGCGCGAGACCACCTTCGGACGTGAGATCGACCTGCGGCTCGTGGCGTCGGTGCAGGCCACTAGCCGATACTTCCAGAACGCCTTTGAAAGTTCAGCCTTCAATCGGGAGCAGTGGCGCGCGGCGGGGCAGGCCTTGCTGAGGTTTCGCGCCTATACCCTGGGGTTCGGCGCGGCCTTCGTGAAGGGGCGAGGCGAACGGGATCGGACCGACTTCAACATGAACGTGGGCCGGTCATTCCGTCGCTTCGGCGTCAATATGACCGTGCAGCGCACAACTGCGCTGGATGGCCGTGACGATACGCGTTTCGGGATCAACCTGACCACTCGTTTCGGCGGACGTTGGAGCGGGGTGGCGCGGTACGACACCCAGAACGACCTGCGCGAAGTAGGTATCTCGCGCTCCTCGACCGGGCGGTTGAACGACTTGAGCGGCGACCTGCGTTTCTCTGAGGATCGGACGCAGCAGACCATCGCGGGCGACCTGCGCTATATCAACAACCGTTTCGACGCTGAGCTCATCTCAAACCGGCTGGTGTCAAGTCAGCCGGGCGGGACGACGCGACAGGAATCGTTGTGGCGGGCCTCGACCATGGTCGGTTACGCAAACGGAGCCTTCGGCATCGGGCGTTCTGCGCGCGAAGGTTTCGTCATCGCCACCGGCCATCCGACGCTGAAGGGCGCGCGAGTCAGTCTGACCGATTCCAGCGGCTATCCGGTCGCCAACAGCGGTTGGTTCGGGCCAGCGCTGGCGGGCGTCGATCGCGGCTACGGCGTGCGGCGCTATGAGTTGGAGGTCGACCCCTTGCCCGAGGGGTATGACCTGGGCAGCGGCGTGATTTCCGCCTTCCCCGGCTTCGGCAACGGCTATCGCTTCGTGGTCGGCAGCGACGCCTCGCATACCGCGCGCGGCTATCTGATCTCGCCCGAAGGGCCGGTCGCCTTGATCGGGGGCATGATCGTGGCCGCCGGAAGCGAAGACGAGGCGCAGGGCAAGCCCTTCTTCACCAATCGAAACGGCCGCTTCATCGCCGACGGCCTGTCCCCCGGTCGCTATCGGTTGGTGATCAAGGGGCGGACGGTCGGGGAATTCGTCATCCCGGATAGTGCTGAAGGAGTAAGCGATGTGGGTGAAATCAAAACCCCCGGACCGGTGTCATAGGGCGCGGTTGCGGGTGATGGGCGGAGTGGCGGGCGTTGTGACCCTCGTCGCCCTGGCTTCGGGCGCGTCGGCCCAGGCGTGCGATCTGGCTGTGCTGGACGGACCCCAGACGGTGCGGATCGAGTATAATCCTTTCGCAATCGGGCCCTCGTCCGGTGCGCTGGATGTCAGCATGGAGAACCGTGGCGACGCTGCCTGCGACGTGCGGATGTCGTTCACGGACGACGTCGGCATGGAAGTGACCAGCGTTGTTCTGGGCAATGTCGCGGTGCAGTTCCGCCCGCGAGAGGCGTCGGGCGTGCAGATGGCGGATGTACAGGCCGCCGTGTTCCAGTACCAACTCGCGGCAGGCGCCAAGGGACAGGCCCAGATCGACGCCGCCGTGGTGCAGGGAGCGGTCGCTGACGCGGGCGAATATGGCGTGAACTTGCGGCTGGTGCTGAAGACGCCGGGCGGGGAGTCGATCGGCGTGCCGATTCCTGTGCGCCTGATCCTTCAGGCGACGCCGCGGGCGCAACTCAACCTTGCGGGCGCCGCCGGCGCCTTCGGCAGCGGCTCCAGCGTTGAGGTGGTCGATTTCGGCGAAGCGGTCGCCGGGGCGACGCGGCGAATATTCCTCCAGGTTCGGGCCAACACCTTGGCGACGGTGTCGATCACGTCTCAGCACGGCGGCGTTATGCGTCGGGTGGAGGAAGTCCCCAACGCCACGACCTTGCCTTACGCTGTGGAACTGGACGGAGACGAGGTGGACCTGTCTAGCTTGTGGACAAAACAGGTCGATCCGCCGCGCACCCTGGCTGGAGTCTCCATTCCGATGACCTTCACCTTGGGCCAGGTCGGAGGTGCGATGGAGGGGCGATATGCGGATATGTTGACGATAGATATCTCGCCCAAGTGAACTGACCCTTTTTGGGAATATAAATGATCATATAAATTATCATGCCAAATAGGTGTGATCTGAAACAGTAACGAGTATTTTTATGTTAGTGATTTGGTCGATTGAAGTTATTTCAATTTGAATATTTTGACTGTTGGGTAAGTCAAATTCTTTAGCTAAGGTTATTAAAACACGCATTTCTGAATTTACCGCTTGAAATTCGGCGTTGTGTGGCCAAAATGAGGCTGATGAGAACGCGCCGATCAGCTTGGCTAAAAGCTGATGAGCCTTAAGGCCAGGCGTGCGGGAGGTGAGGGCGATGGTCGGAGAACGGAGCCTGGCGGCGTTTTCGCAAGGCAAGGCCCAGCCTGTGGATCAGCTGTTGATAAAGCCGATCGCCTCTGCCGCCTTCGCCGATACGCGGTCCTTTCTCCGCGCCGCGTCCCGGGGACGCCATTCGGAGACAGACGCCTGGTTTGAAGCGGACGATACGGCGCGGTTCATTCTGGACACGTCGGGACGAGTGTTGCGGACCAACGCCAAGGCACGGGCTTTGGCCGACTGCGGCATGGTGGGATCACGCGGCGTCTTCATCTGCGCGGCTCATCGCAGCCGGGCCGAATTGGATGCTCTGCTACGCGGTCTTGCCGACGGCAGCCGGGAAAGCGGGCGTATTCTGTTCCGAGCAGGTGATGACGAGTGGTGCATCCTGGATCTTATGACGACGCCGGAAGCGCCGAACCGCGTGTTCGCCACGGCGCGGCCGGTCAAGCCGCTGGATGTGGCGAGGATTACAGCCCTGGGCGCCGTCTTCGGTCTGACCCGGGCCGAGACGGCGGTGCTGCTGCATCTGACGGCAGGCGCGACGCCCAAGGACATCGGCCGCAAGCTGGAGATGTCGATCCATACAGTGCGGGCGCATTTACGCTCGATCTGCATGCGTATGGGCGTCAAGGGCATCAACGGCGCCCTGAGACTCAGTTTTCAGATGAGCTGATCTGGTGGGTCGAAAGGCGCGCCTGTTTGCAGACGCGCCTTCTTTCCAATCAGAACCAGGCCTTGATGCCGACCACGAAGCGCGTGTCTTCGGGATCCTGGCCTCTGGCCTTGGCGTAGTTGGCGGTGTCGCCCAGCGAACGGGTCCACTCGACGCCGACGTAAGGGGCGAACTCCTTGCGGATTTCATAGCGCAGACGCAGGCCCGCCGTGACCGAGGTCAGACCCGAGCCGATTTCGAGCTCCGGGATGTCGCTGGCCGACAGGGCCACTTCGATCGCCGGCTGAAGGATCCACTTCTGGGTGATGCGCTGATCGTATTCGGCCTCAGCGCGGGCGGTCAGGTCGCCCTCGGTCGAGAGGAAGGCGGCGGCGCTCATCTCGAACCAGTAGGGAGCCACGCCCTGAATGCCGACGGTCAGGTGGGTGGTGTCGTCGCCGTCCGGACGGAAGTCCTGGCGCACGCCCGCCTGCACGTCCCAGAAGGGTGCGATGGCGCGGCTGTAGAGAGCCTGAACCTCGGCCTCGTGCAGCCTACCGTCGATCTCGCCTTCGCCTTCGGTCTTCCACCAGAAGCGGTTGATATCGCCGCCGGTCCAGCCCTGGGCGCCCCAGCTGTAGCCGTCAGCGCCGTCGCCGAAGCTGGCTTCGATGGAGTCGATCAGCACGGCCGTCGAGCGGATGTCGCCGTTCTCGACCAGAAGTTGCTTGCGCGAAGCGGCCATGACGGCCGGGTCGAACAGCAGGTCGGCGGCATGGGCCGGAGCTGAACGAGCGGCGGCCGGGGGCGGGGTCTCGACCATGCGGCCGCCGACGGCGTCCACGCTGGTCGGGATGTTCGGCCCGCCGCGCGCGGCGCTCATGTCATGACCGGCATGGGGATCGGTCTGGGCGGCGCCATGACCGGCATGGCCGCTCATGGCGTGACCCGCGTGCGGGTCGGCGGGGGCCGCCTGCGCCGGAGCCATGGCGTGACCCGCATGGGGATCGGCCGCAGGAGCGTCGTGCCCGGCGTGGCCGCTAATATCGTGACCGGCATGCGGATCGGCCGGAGCCATGTCGTGACCCGCGTGGGGATCCGCCAGGGCCGCCTGGGCCGGAGCCATGTTGTGGCCGGCATGGGGATCAGTCGGAGCCTCGCCGCGCCCGGCGTGACCGCTCATGTCATGACCGGCGTGCGGGTCAGCCGGAGCGCCGGAGGCGGCGGCTCCATGCATGGGGCAGGATTTGCCGTCGCGCATCATGGGGCAGTCGTGCGCGGGCTTGGCGGCCGGGGGTGTCGCCTGGGCAGACGCTGCGGGAGCGTGACCCGCATGACCGGCGTGGCTCTGGGCCAGGGCGGGACCGCCCGCAGCCAACATCAGGGGCGCGAGCGCCAGGGAGAAGGAAAGGGACTTCACGAGGCGGCTCCAGCCAGCGGGCGAACGGTGACGACGTTGAACATGCCCGCGTGCATGTGCATCAGAAGGTGACAGTGGAAGGCCCAGTCGCCGGGCGCGTCCGCGGTCAGGTCGAAGGTGACCTTGCCGCCGGGGGCGACGTTGACCGTGTGCTTCAGCGGCTGGTTGCCGTCGTGGCCGTTGACCAGCTCGAAGAAGTGGCCGTGCAGGTGGATGGGGTGGGCCATCATGGTGTCGTTGACCAGGGTCACGCGCACGC
The DNA here is from genome assembly GCF_047237745.1 of Brevundimonas phoenicis. Taxonomy (NCBI): domain Bacteria; kingdom Pseudomonadati; phylum Pseudomonadota; class Alphaproteobacteria; order Caulobacterales; family Caulobacteraceae; genus Brevundimonas; species Brevundimonas phoenicis. The sequence continues at coordinate 2,455,614 of NZ_JBDFLN010000001.1, read as the reverse complement.
GCTCGTTCAGCTCGAAGCGGATCGGCTCGACCACTTCCGAGAATTTGCGACCGTCGAAACCCCACATGAACCGCTCCATATTGCCGGTCAGGTGGATCTCCATGGTGCGCGAGGGTGCGCGGGTGTCCTTGTTCGGCGTCAGCGAGCGCAGGTCGGCGTAGACCAGCACGCGGTGATCGACGTCATCAAGGCCCTGCGGCCGGTCGGCCAGGCGGTTGGACGGAGCCGGGGCTATGGCGTCCACGCCGACGCCGACGGCCATGTCGGCCGGGGCGTTGTTCGGATCGCGCATGTTGTGGCTCATGCCGCCGTGGTCCATAGGCGCTGCGGCCGCCGTGTCTGCCGCCGCCCCATGGCCCATGGCCGCGTGGTCGACACTGGCGGCGCTGGCTGCGCCGTGCGCGCTGTGATCCATGCTCCCGTGATCCATGCCGCCCATGCCCATGTCCTTCATGGTCAGGTTGGGCACCTTGCGCAGCGGCGGGACTTCCGCCGTCATGCCCAGGCGCGGCGCCAGGGTGGCGCGGCCCATGCCCGAGCGGTCGATGGCCTCGGAGACGATGGTGTAGGCGCGGTCCTCGGTCGGGCGGACGATGACGTCATAGGTCTCGGCGACCGAGATCTGGAACTCGTCGATTTCGACCGGGCGGACGTTCTCGCCGTCGGCCTGAACCACGGTCATCGGCAGACCGGGGATGCGGACGTTGAAGATCGACATGGCCGAGGCGTTGATGATGCGCAGACGCACGCGCTCGCCCGGCCGGAACAGACCGGTCCAGTTCTCTTCCGGACCGTGGCCGTTGACCAGATAGGTGTAGGTCGTGCCGTTGACGTCCAGGATGTCGCGCGGGTCCATGCGCATCCCGCCCCACATCCGGCGCTCGGCGGCGTTCATGCGGTCGGAACCGTTCAGCAGGCCGGCCAGGGTCGTCTTCTGCATGTTGAAGTAGCCGGGGCTCTTCTTCAGCTTGTCCAGGATTTCATGCGGATGCATGAAGCTCCAGTCCGACAGGACCAGGACGTGCTCGCGGTCATAGGCGACCGGATCGGCGCCGGCCGGGTCGATGACGATGGGGCCGTAGTGGCCCATGGCTTCCTGAAGGCCCGAATGGCTGTGATACCAATAGGTGCCCGACTGCTTGATCGGGAACTCATAGACGAAGGTCTCGCGCGGCTTGATGCCGGGGAAGCTGACGCCCGGCACGCCGTCCATCTGGAACGGCAGCAGCAGGCCGTGCCAGTGGATCGAGGTGTCCTCGTCCAGATTGTTGGTCACGGACAGGCGCACGTTCTGGCCCTCGCGCATCCGCAGCAGGGGCGCGGGCAGCAGGCCGTTGATCATGAAGGCGTGGCCGGTGCGGCCGCCCACGGTGAAGCTGGCGTCGCCCACGCTCAGGTCGATGTTCGGCCCGGTCAGGGTCGGCAGATCGGCCCGCAGGCCCGGCGATCCGGTCTGCGCCCAGGCGGGCAGCAGGCCTTGGAGGCCCAGAATGCCGCCGCCCAGAGCGGCGCCTCGCAACAGGGTTCGACGGTCCAGAGATGTTGTCGCCATGAAGTCCAAGTCTCAAAGAGGCCGTTCGCCTTAGGAAGGCGCGCGGGGAGGGGGTCTGATTGGGATACGCAGGCGACACGATCGCCCCTTGCATCGCCGTTGCGGCAGGGCGCCGCAGCATGCCGACGCCTTAACGCGCCAGGGCCTGGTTCAGCTTCTGCCTGGCACGGGCGATGCGGGTCTCGACCGCCTTGGGCGTGACGCCCAGAACTTCGGCGATCTCGGCATGGGAGCGGCCTTCCAGCGAGGCCAGCAGAAGCGGCGCCTTCAGATTGTCGGGCAAGGCGGCCAGGGCGCGATTCATCTCGTCCATGCGGCGGCGGTCGTCCAACTGGGCCTCGGCTTCAGGCGCGTCTTCGCCCACGGCCATGGCTTCGGGCGTGTCCAGCCCCATGACGCCGCGCACGATGCGGCGCACGGTGCGCTTGCGGCCCCAGTCGCGGCATTTGTTGATGGCGATCGAGCGCAACCATGTCTCGAAGGAGCGCGTCGGATCATAGCGCCGGATCGCCAGCCAGGCCGAGACATAGGTTTCCTGCAGCAGGTCATGGGCCTCATCCGTGTCGCCGACGTAACGACGCACGAAGCGATAGAGGTCGCCGCTGGTCGCCGCCATCAGGGCGGTGAAGGCTGTGCGGTCGCCGCGCGCGGCGCGCGCCTCGTCTGTATCGCCCCCGACCGTCACCTCGGCCTTACCGAGGCTCTTGCGTAAGGGCGCCGGCGATTTCCTTGTCGAAGATGCGGGCCTGTTCCGGCGTCAGAACCGCGCGCATTTCGAACACATGGGCGATGGTGGCCTTCTGCAAGGCGCCCATGGCGTCATGGAAATGGTCGACGGCGGCGCGAACCTCGGGGCTGTCGCCCTGGCTTGCGGCGATGGCGTTGGCCAGTTCGCGGTTGGCGGCGCGCACGTCGGCCTCCAGCGTTTCACGCCGCACGGTGAAATGCTCTTCGATACCGTCCAGGCGAGCGTCCTGATCTGCGGTCAGGTCCAGCTTCTGATGCACGATGTCGTGCACGCTGGGCGTTTCGTGCTGCTTCATCATCCAGCCCGCGGCCAGCCAGGCGGCGCCCCCGCTGGCCAGGGCGGCCAGCGCCACGGTCAGGGCGATGGACTTCCAGTTGGCGTTCATCCGCCGACCTCGAAGCGGGTCATCGGCGACAGGCCTGCAGAGACGCTGAAGACCTGAATGTCGGAGTGGTTGGGCTTGAATGCCTGACCCAGCATGCCGCCGTTGGTTACGCCGACCAGCAGGGCGACGGCCATGACCGCCAGACGCACCTGGCCCGACCGGCGTTGCTCCTGCCGCTCTTCGATCCGCCGCCAGACCTGGTTCTCCAGTCCCGCCAACCGCAAGGTTTCATCTGCTGGAAACGGCGTCGCCAGGATGCGGTCGATGTCTTTTGTCATTCTGCACCTTTCGCGGGCCCTGTCTGTCATACGCGAGGCGACGCGCCTTCCCTTGGAAAGACGTCTGACCGCGTACGCATCCAGGGCGTATGGTTCCAATCGTTGTAATCTCTACGCCATGTCGGGGCCGTGACGAAAGCGGTTCGCGTCACAGCCCCGACTGACGTCAGAGCGAGGCGGGCGGCGGCTGAACGCCCATGACCGCCACGACGGCCAGGATCGTCAGCGCCAGACCGAACTCGACGACCAGACTCTTCTTCAGATGCGGCATGGCCTGACCCGCATCATGGGCCATCAACGGCGCCAGGCGGAAGCGGTTGGCCGCCGCCAGGCAGACCATCAACCCGAACAGCGCCAGCTTGATCGTCAGCAGGACGCCATAGGAGCTGGCGCCCAGGCTCAGCGCCTTCGACAGACCGACCAGATAGGCGCTGTTGATCAGGCCTGTTGCGACCAGGGCGCCGACGGCCGCCGTACCGACCCCGGCGAAGCCGGTCAGACTGCGCGCCACCCCGGCGTCCCAGGCGGGATCGCCCGATGGCCGCCGAACGATAAGGACGGCGAAGGCGGCGAGGGCGCCGACCCAGACGGAGGCCGCCACGGCGTGCACGATGTCCGAGGCCAGGTGGATCATATGTCCCGCCCCTTGCGTCGCCGCGCCGTGGCCGGTCCAGGCGAAGCTGGCCGAGACGACCACGCCCAGCAGCGTCAGCAGGCTCCACATCAGGCGTCCCGGCCGCAGCAACAAGGCGGCGCCCAGAGCCAGGGCGGCCGCCAGAGTCCGCACGACCAGCGCCTTGCCCAACCCCATGCCTGTGACCATGAAGGTCAGGGCATCGGGCTTGAACGCCTCGCTCAGCGAGCCCGCCATCATGGCGGTCTGAGCCAGCAGGGCGGCGGGCGCGGCCAGCATCAGGATCGCCGCCGCCCAGGCCGTCGCAGGACGCGGCCAGCGCAGGCCCAGCGGCCCGACAGCGCGTGCGCTGTACAGCATGAACGCAGGCATGCCGAGCAGCACCGCCCCGGCGACGTATTGCACGCCGCGCAGGAGGATGATCCAGACCTCGACCATATTAGCGGACGGTGAAGTCGTAGCTACCGGTCATGCGGTGGCCGTCGGTGGAAGCGATACGCCAGTTGACGACATAGGCCCCCGCGGCCAGCGGGCGAGCCAGGGTTCCGGTGATGGTCTTGCCGTCCTGACTGACCTGGGTGCGAACCGTCGCCTTGGCGCCGGCGGCGTTGACCACGTCGAAGCTGGAGAAGGCCGGAGCCACGCGGTCGCTGAAGGTCAGCGTCACGACGCGCGGCGCGGCCACGGTCGACTTGGCCGCCGGCGTGGCGCTAACCAGGCGGGCGTGCGCCTGTGCCGCGACGGGGGCCAGGGAGACAGCAGCGACCAGACCAATAGAGGCGAGGGGGTGAAGAAAGGACATAATAGGCTCCAGTTGCGAAGGATGCTCAATCACAACTACGCGCCTAGGCGACGTCCCCCTCGGGAAGGGCGGCGGAACGGCGATACAGGCTGATCAAACGTCCAGATCGGCCTGGGCGAAGCGGGCGTTTTCCTGGATGAAGTTGTAGCGGGCCTCAGCCTTGCGGCCCATCAGGCGCTCGACCAGATCCTCGATCTCTTCCTCGCTGTCGGGCAGGGCGATGCGGGCCAGGGTCCGCTTCTTCGGGTCCATGGTGGTCTCTTTCAGCTGAGAGGCCATCATCTCGCCTAGACCCTTGAACCGGCCGATCTCGGTCTTCTTGCCCTTGAAGGTCGTGGCCAGCAGTTCATCGCGGTGCGCGTCGTCGCGGGCGTATTCCGACAGCGGGCCCGCCGAAATCCGATAGAGCGGCGGCAGGGCCATATATAGCCGCCCCTGACGGATCAGGTCCGGCATGGAGCGATAGAAGAAGGTGATCAGCAGGGCCGCGATGTGGGCGCCGTCGACGTCGGCGTCGGTCATGATGACCACGCGCTCATAGCGCAGGTCGTCGACGCTGAAGCGGCTGCCCGCCTGCACGCCCAGCGCCAGCATCAGGTCGGTCAGTTCGACATTGGCGCGCAGCTTGTCCGCCGTGGCCGAGGCGACGTTCAGGATCTTGCCGCGCAGGGGCAGGATGGCCTGGGTCGTGCGGTCGCGCGCCTGCTTGGCCGAGCCGCCGGCCGAGTCGCCCTCGACGATGAACAGTTCGGTGCCTTCGGCGGCCTGACGGCTGCAGTCCGACAGCTTGCCGGGCAGACGCAGCTTGCGCGTGGCGGCGGCGCGCTGGACTTCCTTGTCCTTGCGGCGGCGCAGGCGATCCTCGGCGCGGTCGACGACGAAGCCGAGCAGGGCGTTGGCCTGTTTCGGGCTTTCGGTCAGCCAGTGGTCGAAGGGGTCGCGCAGCAACTGTTCGGCCAGACGCGCGCCCTCGGGCGAGGACAGGCGGTCCTTGGTCTGGCCCTGGAACTCAGGGTTGCGGATGAAGATGGAGATCAGGGCGCCCGCATTGGCGATGACGTCCTCGGCCGTGATCTGGGCGGCGCGCTTCTCGTTGATCAACTCGCCATAGGCCTTCAGCCCCTTGACCAGGGCGGCGCGGAAACCAGTCTCGTGCGTGCCGCCGTCGGGGGTCGAGACGGTGTTGCAGTAGGAGGCGACGAAGCTGTCGGCGTCGCCGAAGCCGATCGGCGACCATGTGACGGCCCATTCCAGTGCGCCGGCCTCGCCCTTGCGCTCGACGCGCCCGGCGAAGACGGGGGTGACGGTTTCCAGTTCGCCCACGCGCTCGGCCAGGGCGTCGGCCAGACCGCCCGGGAAGTGCAGCGTCGCCTGTGCGGGCGTGGCGTCGGTGATGCGCTCCGGGGCGCAGGTCCAGCGAATTTCGACGCCGCGGAACAGATAGGCCTTGGCCCGCGTCATGCGGAACAGGCGCGCGGGCTTGAAGGTCGCGCCGACGCCGAAGATCTGATCGTCCGGCTTGAACCGGATCAGGGTGCCCTTCTTCTTGGACGGGCCGACCTGCTGGATCGGCGCCTGCACATGACCGCGGCTGAAGGACTGGCGCCACTCGAACCCGTCGCGCCAGACGGTTACGTCCAGGCTTTCCGACAGGGCGTTGACGACCGAGACGCCGACGCCGTGCAGGCCGCCCGAGGTCTCATAGGCCTTGCCCGAGAATTTGCCGCCCGAGTGCAGCACCGTCATGACGACTTCCAGCGCCGACTTGCCGGGGTGCTTGGGGTGGGGGTCGACCGGGATGCCGCGCCCGTCGTCGCGCACCGACAGATAGCCTTCGGCGTCCAGATCGACGGTGATCAGCTTGGCGTGCTTGGCGACGGCTTCGTCCATCGCATTGTCGAGCACTTCGGCGAACAGATGGTGCAGGGCGCGCTCGTCGGTGCCGCCGATGTACATGCCGGGGCGCTTGCGGACGGGCTCAAGTCCCTCCAGCACCTCGATCGAGGACGCGGAATAGCCGGTGGCGGCCGCCGTCGCGGCGCTGGCGTGGGACGTCAGCTCGACCTTGGGCTGATGCACGGGGGCCGGCGCAGGCTGAGGCGCGACCGGAGGCGTCACCGCAGCGGCTGCGGGCGCAGGGGCGGCGGGCTTGGCCGGTTCGGCGTCGTCGAGGTTGGAAAACAGATCGTCCATCAGGGCAGCTTGCGGCGATTCGGGGCAGGGTCTGGTAGGCTTCGAAGACGGCGGGGGCAAGGCCCGCGTCAGGTCGTGCGGTCGGAAACCAGATTGCGCGCCAGAACCGCGACGAACAGGGTCCAGGGCAGATCCTGATGGCTCATCAAGACGCTTTCCGACACGCTGAGCAGCAGGAAGGCGGCCAGATAGGCCAGGCTCCAGTATCCCTCGCGCCGCCCCAGACCTGAGAGGCGAAACAGGACAGCGGCCGAGGTCAGAGCTATGACCGCGCTGACCAGCCATGTCCCCGCCCAGCCCAGCTGAACACGCAGGTCCAGCCAGCCGTGGTGGGCCGAGGGCACGCGCCACCTGGTCTCGTGGCGGATCCATTCCATCGGCTCGGTATCCAGCACCCAGAAGGCGCCGTAGCCATAGCCGAGCCAGGGTCGCTGCGCCGCCATGCGCTCGATCGCGGCCCAGATCTCGGTGCGGCCGGTCAGGGTCGGGTCTTTGCCGAACAAGGCTAGGATTTCGACGGAGTACTGGTTCCAGACCCACAGGCTGATGACGGCGGTCAGCCCCAGGCTCCATACGACGACGACCCCGAACACCGGCCCCATGCGCGCAATCAGACGGCACATGGCGATCAGTCCGCCGCCCAGCATGGCCATGATCAGGGCGGTCTTGGACTGCGAGCCCAGCAGAGCCAGCGCGCAGACGCCGATGGCGGCCACGGCGATGCGCCGATCCCGCGGCGCGCCCGCCGCCAGCAGGGCCGAGGCGGCGATCAGGCCGACCGCCATGATCATTCCCATGTGGTTCTTTTCGTACCACAGGCCGCGCCACAACCCGGCGTTGGCGCTGTGATGGACGCCCAGGCTGGGAAACAGGAAGACGGCGATCAGGCTGCCGACGCCGAGGGCAAGGAAGGTCCAGGTCAGCAGGCGCGGCAGTTCAGCACCACGGAATACGACGCCGAGATAGATGGAGAAGCCGCCGGTCAGGGCTAGGGCCAGAACCCGTCGCTGGGTTACATCCGGCGCCTGCGACCATAGGCTGGACGACAGAGCCAGGATGACCATCAGGGCCAGCAGGATGAAGGCGGGCCAGGCCGCCGCCATCTGGCGCGCGCGAACCGCCATGAGGCCCAGTATGATCAGATAGATCGGCGGCCAGATCAGCCGAAGCGCCGGAAGTTCTTGCTGCTGCGGCGCAAAGATGGGGCCGATCAGCGCCCCGGTCAGAAGGAACAGGATGAAGGCCGCCGCGGCCTGCTCCCAAAGGCGCGGCGCGACCGAGGATGTCTGGGGTTCTGGACGAACGGCGCGCACGGGAGCACGTTCGTGGAACAGGGTTAAGGAAGGGTGGGGCATGGCCGCCAGTCTGATGCGCGTTCGACGGCCCGGAGAGCATGCTCGGGTCAGCTTTGTCGAGCTATTCTTCGATCTCGTCTTCGTCTTCGCCATCACCCAGGTCAGCCATCTGCTGCTGGCGCACCTGACGTCGCTCGGCGCGCTGGAGGCGGCCGTCCTGCTGGCGGCGGTCTGGTGGGTGTGGATCGACACCAGCTGGATCACCAACTGGCTGGACCCCGAGCGTGGTCCTGTGCGGCTGATGATGTTCGTTCTGATGGCGGCGGGCCTGGTCATGTCGATGTCCCTGCCTACGGCGTTCGGTGACAGGGGGCTGACGTTCGCCTGCGCCTTCGCCGCCATTCAGGTGGGGCGCAGCCTGTTCACCCTGTGGGCGGTGCGCGGTTCGCCGACGCAGAGGGCGAATTTCCAGAGGATATCGCTATGGGCCCTGCTGGGCGCCGGGTTCTGGATCAGCGGCGGCCTGGCCGATGGGCAGGCGCGACTGTTGATCTGGCTGGTCGCCCTGGCGCTGGAGTTCATCGGTCCGGCGTTGGCCTTCTTCGTGCCGGGCCTGGGTCGATCCAGTACGACGGACTGGAACGTCGAGGGCGCGCATCTGGCCGAGCGCGTGGGTCTGTTCGTCATCATCTGCCTGGGCGAGTCGATCATCATCACCGGAGCGACGTTTGCGGAACTGGCGTGGACGCCGCCGGTGGCTGCGGCCTTCGTGTCCGCTTTCGTGACGACCATCGCCATGTGGTGGCTGTTCTTCAGCGAGGCGCACGAGGCCGGATCGGAAACCATCAGCCACGCCGCTGACCCCGGCGCCATCGCCCGGAGAACCTATACCTATTGCCCGATCATCGTCGTGGCGGGGATCGTGGTGACGGCGGTTGGCGATGAACTGGCACTAGCGCATCCGCTAGGCGTGGCGGGCGCGGCGAGTGCCGCCGTGCTGATCGGCGGGCCGTTGCTGTTCTTGCTGGGAACGGCCCTGTCGGTCTTCAGCATCTGGGGCAAGGTGGCGTGGCCGCGCGTGATCGGCGTGGCGATCCTGGGGACCGTCTTCCTGATCGGGCGAGGCTGGTCGCCGCTGGCGCTGACGATGGCGTCGACTGTCGTTCTGGTGGCGACGGGGCTGTGGGAGTCCTTCGCCCCGCGAGGACGGCGCGCCTAGGGCGCCTTTTCCACGAAGGTGTCGATGACCTTCTTCTCGCCCGCCTTGTCAAAGCTCACGACCAGCTTGTTGCCCTCCACCGCGCGGACCTGACCATAGCCGAACTTCTGGTGGAAGACGCGGTCGCCGCGCGCCCAGCCGGACGCCGCCTTGGGATCGGCCGTGGCGATCAGTCGGCCTTCGCCCTCTATCACGGTGCGGCGGGCGTAGGCGGGCTTGGGCGTCTGCGTCGCGGTATGGGCCTGGGCGCGTTTCCAGCCGGGGCTGGAATAGCCGCCGCCGAAGGAGGGGGCGTCGTCCCAGCGGCTCTTGGCCTCCTTCATCCCGGTCGAGGCGCCGTAATAGCCGGTGTCCGACTGCGGCTCGACGTGGGCGAGGGGCAGTTCATCGACGAAACGGCTGGGCAACTGAGATGTCCAGCGGCCATAGACCATGCGATTGGCGGCGAAACTGATGCGTGCGTCCTGCTTGGCGCGGGTGACGCCGACGTAGGCCAGGCGGCGTTCCTCCTCCAGTCCCTTCACGCCCTTCTCGTCGATGCTGCGCTGGCTGGGGAAGACGCCTTCCTCCCAGCCGGGCAGGAAGACCAGCGGGAACTCCAGCCCCTTGGCGCCGTGCAGCGTCATGATCTGCACCGAGCCGGAGCCGTCGGCGTTCTCGTCGCGGCGCTCAAGGTCCATGACCAGCGACACATGCTCCAGATAGGCCTGCAGCGTCTCGAACGACTGCATCGACTGGGTCAGTTCCTTCAGGTTGTCCAAGCGCGTCTGGCCGCTGGTGCGGTCGGCCTTCTGCATGGCGGTGTATCCGCTCTCGTCCAGCAGGGTCTCCATCACCTGCCAGTGGGGCGTGCCCATCGCCATCAGGTCACGCCAGCGGTCCAGATCGCGCACGAAGTTGGCCAGCGGCGTGCGGGTGCGGGCCTGAAGCTCGTCCGTCGTAATCAGGTGGCGCACGGCCCGCATGGCCGAGACGCCGTTCTCACGCGCGATGTGCAGGATCTTCTGGACGCTGGTGTCGCCGATGCCGCGCTTGGGAACGTTGACGATGCGCTCGAACGCCAGATCGTCGTCCTCGGACTGGATCAGGCGCAGATAGGCGTGGGCGTCGCGGATTTCCGCCCGCTCGAAGAAGCGCGGCCCGCCGATGACGACATAGGGAATGGCCAGCATCAGGAAGCGTTCTTCAAATGCCCGCATCTGGAAGGACGCGCGAACAAGGACGGCCATGTCCTTGTAATTCATACCCTGCTTGCGCGTGGTTTCGATCTCGTCGGCGATCAGGCGGGCCTCGGCCTCGCCGTCCCAGACGCCGCGCACCCGCACCTTGTCGCCGCTGTCGTCCTCGGTCCACAGGGTCTTGCCCAGTCGGTCCTGATTGGCCGCGATCAGGGCCGAAGCCGCGCCCAGGATGTGCTTGGTCGAACGGTAGTTGCGCTCCAGCCGGATGACCTTGGCGCCGGGGAAGTCGCGCTCGAAGCGCAGGATGTTGTCCACCTCGGCCCCGCGCCAGCCATAGATCGACTGATCGTCATCGCCGACGCAGCAGACATTGCCGGTCGAGGAGGTCAGCAGTCGCAGCCACAGATACTGGGCGACGTTGGTGTCCTGATATTCGTCCACCAGGATGTAGCGGAACCGGCGACGATATTCCTCCGCTAGATCAGCGTGTTTCGACAGGATGGTGATGTTGTGCAGCAGCAGGTCGCCGAAGTCGCAGGCGTTCAGCGTCGCCAGCCGCGCCTGATAGGCGGCGTACAGCGCCGGGCCCTTGCCGTTGGCGAAGTCCTCGCCCGGCGGCAGCTTGTCGGGCGTCCAGCCGCGGTTCTTCCAGTGGTCGATCATATGGGCTAGCGACTTGGGCGTGAACCGCTTGGTGTCGATGTTGGCCGCTTCCAGCAGCTGCTTCAGAAGCCGCTCCTGATCGTCCGTATCCAGGATGGTGAAGCTGGACTTCAGACCGACCAGCTCCGCATGGCGACGCAGGATCTGCGCCGCGACCGAGTGGAAGGTGCCCAGCCAGCGTAAGCCTTCGGACGACGGGCCGATCAGATGGCCGATCCGCTCGCGCATCTCGCGCGCGGCCTTGTTGGTGAAGGTGACGACCAGCAGTTCCCACGGCTTGGCCCGGCCGGTCGCCAGAATGTGCGCCAGGCGGGTGGTCAGGACGCGCGTCTTGCCCGTGCCGGCGCCCGCCAGCACCAGCACCGGCCCCTCGGTCGTCTCCACCGCTTCGCGCTGCTCGGGGTTCAGGCCCGACAGATAGTCGGCCGCCGCGCCTTGGGGAGCTTGGGCGCGGGCGAGGTCGGAAATGCGGGGAGCGGGCAGGTCAGTCACAGGGGCGGATACTCAGGCGGCGGGACAGGCGGGCGAGCCGCCGGAATTTGAATGGGAGAACATAAGCAGCACGGCGGCCAAAGTCAGGCCTATTCGCACAGGGCCGTTCCGGAACCGCGCAGTCAGAGCGTCGTTCTCGCACACGACAGGGTCAGCAAAGGGAAGGGATGCCTTATGGCGGAAAACTCAAGCGGCGGCGGCAACGCCGGTCTCGCCTTCATCGTCGGCGGTTTGGTCGTGGTTGTGGCTGTCCTGGCCTGGTTCCTTCTGGGCCGAGGCGGGGCGTCGGACACCAGGAATGTCGATGTCGAGGTCAAGCTGCCTGAAGTCTCGGCGCCGGCTGCGCCGAGCGGTCCTGAGGCCGCGTCATGACCGATCCCAATATCCCGCCTGAGCGCGTCGTCCATCAGACTACCGTCAACAACGTCCCGGCGCCGCGAAAGGGCGGCGGGGCGGGTCTGGCCTTCATCGTCGGGGGGCTTCTCGTCGCCGTGGCGGTGATAGCCTGGTTCGTCTTCGCCGGAGGAAGGGCGCCGGCGCCGTCAACGCCCGAATTGAACGTCGACATCAATGTGCCGACGCCGCGCCTGCCTGAGGTTCCAGACCGCCCGGTTCCGCCCGAATTGCCGCGCCCCTCTGAACCGCCCCAGGTGGCCGCGCCCGAACCGCAGGGCGGATGAGGCCGTGAAGGTCGCCTTGAAGCGCGTCTATGAACCGCCGTCCGATGCGGATGGGACGCGCATCCTGGTCGACCGCCTCTGGCCGCGTGGTCTCAGCAAGGACAAGGCCCGCGTGGACCTATGGCTCAAGCAGATCGCGCCGACGACGGAACTGCGGCAGTGGTTCGGCCATGATCCGGCGAAATGGACGGAGTTCCAGCACCGCTATCGCGCGGAGTTGGAGGCCAACGGCGATGTCGTATCCGAACTGAAGGCCGCGCTCGCCGATGGCCCGGCGACCCTGGTCTATGGGGCCAAGGACGAAGAGCACAATGACGCCGTCGTGCTGGCGGCCTATCTGACGGACCTCTGATTAGGCGGGCGCATTGGCGCGGACCTATTTCAGTCGATAGCTGATCGTCGTGACGACCCGGACCTTCTTGTTCGGCGTGCCGGCTTCATCGCCCGTGCCGTCGCGCGACAGGATCTCGAACGAGCCCTGTCCCGCCGTCTTGATCGGCCCCAGCGGCGCGCCGGAGTCCTTGGCGAACTGTTCGGCGCCGCTGCGGGCGGCGGCGGTGGCCTCGGCGATCATGGCCGGGCGCACGTCGTTCAGCTTGGTGAAGATGTAGGACGGGCCGTTGAAGTCCTGCAGCACCACGCCCTGCCGCACCAGATCGTTCAGGCTGCGGGTCGTGGTCTGGACCCGGTCGACGTCCGTGGTGCGCACGATCACGGTCTGAGTCAGGATGAAGCGCGGCCCGCCGGTCTGGCTGGCGTATTCGCGCGAGCGGGTGTCGGTCACGCCCAGCTGACCCAGGTCCGCGGCGTCGTCGGGATAGCCCTGCGCCTTCAGGAACTGGCGCACGATGGCCAGGTCGCCGTCGATGCGGGCCTGCACCTCGGACAACACGTCGCCTGAGGTTGTGAAACGGATCGGCAGGACGGCCAGATCGGCCTTCACGTCCTTTTCCGCCAAGCCTCGCACGGTGACGGAGCGGTCGCCCGCGCGGGCGTTGACCACGCCCTGACCGATCAGGGCGCCGCCGCCGATCAGGCCTACGGCCACCAGTCCGCCGAAGACGGCGGCGGGGATCAGGCGGTTCTTGTCGATGCGAGCGTCGCTCATGGCGTCTTCTCTTCTGCGAAACTGCGGTCGCCGCCGGTCCATTGCAGGGCCAGGATGCGGCAGGCGGAGGCCAGGGGGCGGCGGCCCCGCCAGGCGTCGATGCGGATCAGCAGGCCTGACCGACTGAGCGTCAGTTCGGCCGCGATGGCGTCCAGCACGGCCCAGAACTCAGGCTCCAGCGCCACCGAGGTGGCGTGGCCGGACAGCAGCACCGATCGTTTGGCGAGGCCGCTCAAGGCTTAGCGCACGCCCACCATGACGATGTCGGCGCTGTTCGAGGCGCCGTTTGTCAGCACGGCGTAGTTGGTGTCGGTGGTGAAACGCAGGGCGCCGGAGGCGTCGCGGATTTCAGCGCGCGCGGCATAGCGGTGGCGGGCGTCGATCTTGTCGCTGGGCACCGAAAGGGTGACGGCGTAGGGCGGGGCGCGACCGTTCAGCGGCTGGCGCACCTCGGCCATGGTGCGGGACGGCGCGTCCATCAGGCTGACGTCCTCGACCTTGACCGTCAGGACATGGCCGGGCGGCAGCATGATGCGTTCGCGATAGGTGGCGGTGACCTGGACTTCGGTCATGGAGGTCTCCGGCAGGGTGGAGCAGGCGGCGGCCAGCAGGGCCGGGGCCAGGACGAGGGGGGCGAGGAACAGGCGCATCAGCGTCTCCTTTGAAGGACTAGCTTAACAGAACGCGCCAGCGTCGCATAAGGCTGCAACAGGTGAGAGACGGCGGACCCGAAGCGGTGCTATCGGAAGTTCCCGTTTCGTTTCGACCGAGTCGCCGGCGTGTCCCAGTCTGAAGCTCCCCAGTCCGAAACCGCGTCGTCGCGCTTGTCTTCACCGGCCCTGTTGGCCATCGGCGGCGTCGGGGTCTGCGCCCTGATCTGGGGCACGACCTGGTACGCCATCACCTTCCAGCTGGGGGCTGTCGATCCGGTGGTTTCGGTGGTGCTGCGCTTCGGCATCGCCTCGGCCCTGCTGGCGCTGATCGTCAAGGCGACGGGCGGGCGGTTGGCCCTGACGCGCGGCCAGCATCTGGCGGCGCTGGGGCAGGGGCTGTTCTCCTTCGCCATCAGCTACGCCTTCGTCTACGCCTCGGAGGAAAAGATCGCCTCGGCCGTCGTGGCGGTGATCTTCGCCGCCCTGGCCTTCCTGAACCTGATCCTGTTCCGTGTCGCCTCGGGCCAGAAGGCGGCGCGCGCCGCCTGGCTGGGCGCGGGATTGGGCGTGATCGGCGTCGGCGTCCTGTCGGCGGGCGAGGTGATGGGCGCAGGCCTGGGCGCCCACGCGGTCGCAGGCGTCAGCTTCGCCGTGATCGCCGTCGTCGCCTCCGCCTTCGGCAACTGGTTCGCCTGGAGAGGGCAGCAGGCGGGATCGCAGGTGCTGCCGTCCACCGCCTGGGCCATGGCCTACGGCACGGGAACGCTGGCGCTCTACGCCCTGGTCACGGGCGTATCCTGGTCGGTGGCGTGGAGCCCGGCCTATGTGATTTCGCTGCTGTATCTGGCGGTGTTCGGCTCGGTCATCGCCTTCGGCCTGTATTTCACCATCGCGCGGGCGAGGGGGTACGCCGTGGCCAGCTATATCTCGGCCCTGACGCCGCCGATTGCCATGCTGGTGTCGGTGATGTTCGAAGGCGCGCGCTTCGGCGTCCTGGCGCTGGTCGGCCTGGCCCTGGTCCTGGCCGGGCAGTTGTTCCTGATCCGCGCGCCGAAACGCTCGGCGGCCTAGGCGTCCGGCTCGTCCAGTTTGTGGCCATCCAGGCGGGCCGCGTCGCGATCGCGTTCCTTCTGCATGGTCTCGCGTTCGGCGCGGGTGCGTCCAAAGGTCAGGCGGTTGGATTCGGCCGTGCGCTTGGCGGCGGCCTTGTCGCGAGCCTTTCGCGCCTTGTTCAGGTTGACGATCTCACCCATCAGACATGACCGTCCGGGCTATCCTTGGCCCAGGCGCGTTTCAGCGCCGGGCGAGCGCCGATGCGCTGGACATAGGCGTCATAAGGCTCGCCCGCAGGCATGGCGGCGCGGAACCACTGCAGCAGGCTGCCGAACAGGATGTCGAGGGCCGAGAAGTCGCCCAGGATGTAGTCGCCGCCCTGGATCGCCGTGCGCCAACGCCGGTCCAGTTCGGCATAGGCGGCCTTCTGAGTCTCGTTCCAACCGGCGGGCGGACCGGAGGTCAGCACCGTCTCCAGCACATTGTTGTAGAGGCCCAGCCACGACAGATATTCCGCCCGGCGCGGATCGGCCGGTCCCGGCGCCAGGCCCGCCTCTGGGTGGCGATCCGTCAGGAACAGGAAGATCAGCACGGATTCGATCAGCACCTGGCCGTCGACTTCAAGCGCCGGGGCCTGCTTCAGCGGATGGGGGTTGGCCGGGTCGGTTCGGCCCTGACCCTCACGCCGCAGAATGTCGACGTAGTGGACGCGATAGTCGGCGCCCAACTCCTCCAATAGCCACAGAAGGCGGGTCGAGCGGGACTGCGGCGCGTGGTGAACGATCATCGACATTGTGAACTTCCTCGCCTGGCTTTGCGGTGAACCCTCTAGCGGTTGGGCCGTTCCGGGACGGTCCCCATAGTAACGGAGAGCGTCAATGATAAACGCCTCGATGATCAAGGAACATCAGGAAGTCGTCGGTTCGGACGGCGGCCACGTCGGTCGCGTGGACCATGTGATGGGCGACCAGATCGAACTGGCCAAGCTGGATCTGGGTTCAGGCCTCAAGCACCACATGATCCCCGTCACCTGGGTCACGCGCGTGGATGAACATGTGCATCTGAACATGACGAAGGACGAGGCCAAGGCGCGCTGGACCGAGAAACACTAAGGCGTCGCCTTACCGCGATTTCACCCGAGGCCCTGCTGCAATCAGCAGGGCCTTTCGCCATATAGAGGGTGTGATTGACGCGAAGGGGCGACAGACTTGATCCGACTGATCCTGAACCTGCTGTGGTTCTTCCTGGGCGGTTTCGCCTCGGGCCTGGCTTGGCTGTTCGGCGGGCTGTTGCTGGCCTTGACGGTCGTGGGGCTGCCCTGGGCGTTTTCGGCATGGCGGATCGCCAGCTATTCCTTCTGGCCGTTCGGGCGCGAGATTGTCTGGCGCGATCCGAACCCGGCTGATCTGGGCGCGGGCTGCCTGGGCGTCGGGCTGAACGTGATCTGGTTGGTGCTGGCGGGCTGGTACATCGCCCTGGCGCATATCCTGATCGCCGTACCCCAGTTCGTCAGCCTGATCGGCATTCCGTTCGCATTGAAGAACGTCGAGCTGGTCAAGCTGTCATTGGCCCCGGTGGGGCGGACCATTCGCGACAAGGGCTGAGCATGAAAAACGCCGGCCAGGGCGAACCCGGCCGGCGTCTTCAACTCTGACGATGACCGCGGCTTACTGCGGCGAGATCATCTTCTCGGGGCGGACCCACTCGTCGAACTCTTCGTTGGTCAGATAGCCGCCGCCGACGGCTTCTTCGCGCAGGGTGGTGCCGTTCTTGTGCGCCGTCTTGGCGATCTTGGCGCAGGTGTCATAGCCCAGCTTGGCGTTCAGAGCCGTGACCAGCATCAGGCTGTTTTCAAGGCCGTGCTTGATGTTGTCCTCGCGCGGCTCGATGCCGACGACGCAGTTGTCGGTGAAGCTGATGGCCGCATCGGCGACCAGGCGGACCGATTGCAGGAAGTTGTAGGCCATCACCGGATTATAGACGTTCAGCTCGAAGTGGCCCTGCGAACCGGCGAACGACAGGGCGGCGTTGTTGCCGAACACTTGGACGCAGACCTGGGTCAGGGCTTCGCTCTGGGTCGGGTTGACCTTGCCCGGCATGATGGACGAGCCCGGTTCGTTTTCCGGCAGCGACAGTTCGCCCAGACCCGCGCGCGGACCCGAGCCGAGGAAGCGGATGTCGTTGGCGATCTTGAACAGCGACGCGGCGACCGTGTTGATGGCGCCGTGGGTGAAGACCATGGCGTCGTGGGCGGCCAGGGCCTCGAACTTGTTCGGCGCCGTGGTGAAGGGCAGGCCGGTGATGCCCGCGATCTGGGCCGCGACCTTTTCAGCAAAGCCGATCGGCGCGTTCAGGCCGGTGCCGACGGCGGTGCCGCCCTGGGCCAGCTCCATCAGGCGCGGCAGGGTCTGCTCGATGCGCTCGATGCCCATGGCGACCTGGTGGGCGTAGCCGCCGAATTCCTGGCCCAGCGTCAGGGGCGTGGCGTCCTGGGTGTGGGTGCGGCCGATCTTGATGATGTGGGCCCAGGCCTTGGCCTTGGCGTCCAGCGCGGCGTGTAGGTGCTTCAGCGCGGGCAGCAGGTCGTTGACCACCTGCTCGGCGCAGGCGACGTGCATGGCCGTCGGATAGGTGTCGTTCGACGACTGGCTCATGTTGACGTGGTCGTTGGGGTGGACCGGCTTCTTGGAGCCCATCTCGCCGCCCAGCATCTCGATGGCGCGGTTCGAGATCACCTCATTGGCGTTCATGTTCGACTGGGTGCCCGAACCCGTCTGCCAGACGACCAGGGGGAAGTGGTCGTTCAGCTTGCCTTCGATCACTTCATTGGCGGCGGCGATGATGGCGTCGGCCAGCTTGGCGTCCAGCTTGCCCAGGTCGCGGTTGGTCTCGGCGGCGGCGCGCTTGACGATGCCCAGGGCGCGCACGACCGGCAGGGGCTGCTTTTCCCAGCCGATCTTGAAGTTGCCGAGCGAACGCTGGGCTTGCGCGCCCCAATAGCGATCAGCGGCGACCTCGATGGGGCCGAAGGTGTCGGTTTCGATACGAACGTTGCTCATGTGCGCGGGACTCGTCTCTCAGGCGTGGCGGGAAGATGCCGGGCGGTGTAGCACGCAGGCGCGGCGGGGCAAGGCGAGCCGCACTTCACGAAAGGCGGACGGCGCGTGGACGGCTGGATCGGAACCGGAAAGGTCAGGGCGCGCGAGCAGGGCGAGGCGGTCGAGATCGCCATCGACGGCCTGACCACCCAGGCCAAATACTACAAGCCGCTGGTTTATGAGTTCATGCGCAAGGAATGGACGTCGCGACCATCATGGGGCGATTACGTCGTCGAGATCGTGATGGAGCACGTCGGGGATCCGCCGTGGATGGACCTGGACAACCTCGCCAAGGCCCTGCTGGACGCGATCAAGGGCTATCTGTTCCACGACGACAGCCAGGTCGCCCGCCTGCTGGTCGAGCGCCGCGAAGGCGAGCGCGAGCGGATCACCATTCGAGTCTTTCCCCGCAAATAGCGTCACGAAAATAGGGGCCGCGCCGGGCGCGACCCCTATCTTTAAGGTCAGTCTTGAAGGCGGATCAGCCTGCTGCGTTGGAGATCAGCGTCTGCACGTCTTTCGGCTTGGCGATGTTCGAGCCGGCGGTCTTGTAGGTGGTCAGCTTGCCGCCTTCCCACAGGCCGACTTCCAGCGCCTTGGTCGCCGGGTCGATCAGAAGATAGGCCGCGTTGACGCCGCCCTCATGCTGCTTGTTGCCCGAAGTGAACAGGACGGCGCCGTCTTTCTGCAGCGGCGCTTGGGTCTGCATATTGGTCGTCAGGACGTCGAACTTGTCGCCCAGCAGCGTCTTCAGATCAGCCGTGATCGCGCTGTCTTCCAGAAGCTTGGTCTCGTTGGGATAATTGCCGATCTGGGTGTTCAGGGCGTTCCAGTCAGCGGCGGCGATTTCAGCGGTTGCGGGCGCGGCTTCGGTCGAGGCGGTCGGGGTTTCCGCCGGCGGGGTCGCTTCAGGCTGGCTGCAGGCGGCCAGCGTCAGGGAAACGGCGGCGGCGGACATGAGGGACAGACGCATGGAAGCGACCTCGCTTAGGTAAGGAAGGGGAGGTTACGGCAACGCTTGTCTGCAGCCAAAGGTTGCGTTCCCCTTGGCGCGAAGACGTTATTTCTTGCGGAACTGGTCCAGCGAAACGACCTTCGGGCCATCGTCGTCCGAGGGCGGAGGCGGGGCGGCGTCCGGGTCGCGCGCAGGCGGCGACAGGGGCGCGACCTCGGCCTCGACGATTTCAGGTTCGTCGAATTGCAGCAGGAACTGCACGCTGGGGTCGTAGAAGCGGACCACGGCGCTGTAGGGCACGGTCAGCACCTTGGGCGCGCCGCCGAACTTCAGCATCACCGAGAAGAGGTCCGGCTCGACCGCCAAATCCCAATACTGGTGCTGCAGCACCACCGTCATTTCATCGGGATATTTGGCCAGGACGTCCGGCGGGACGCTGACGCCGGCGCCGCGGGTCTTGAAGGTGATGTAGAAGTGGTGGGCGCCGGGGATGCCTTCGGGCTCGGCCGCGCGCTCAAGCGCCAGGCGGATCACGCCGCGCAGGGCGTCCTGGGCGAGTTGCTCATAGTGCATCTCGTCGACAGGGGGAGTTTGATCCGTCATCGGCGCCTCAAGAAAGGGGAACGCGCGACTGTTACCCGCCCAAGGCGAGCGACGGAAGACGCAGAGTCGCCTGCGGCAAAGGAATTTCAATGTCGAGAGAAGCGCCGGGATTCTGTTGCCAGGCTCCCGAGATGCCTGAAAAGTGGGGAGCTTCTGTTGCCAGGCGCCCCCCGGGCCCCGCCTAAGGATCTGAACCCCTAGGACTTAAGTGTTCGAAATCAACCGAACCGCATTACGCGGCGAGGCGGACTTCTCCAGCGAAGTTATCGTTCGCAGTTAGATAAAGGCCCGATACGGTGGGCCAGGACGAGCGAAAGCAATCCTCTTTACACGTCCGTCGATGCTAGTCGGCCCCATGCTGCCTCCGCCGATAACGCGGGGAAGAAGTTGGTGGAGCCGCCGGGAATCGCACCCGGGTCCGGTCCGCTTATTACAGGCGCGTTTATCGCCATAGCTCGGGCGAACCCGAGCAGGATCAATATAGTATGGGCGACGCGGCCTTCCAAGAGGCTGGCGAAGAAGTTCAGGCGAAACCGGGATGGCGGGGCCAGTCTCTCTGCTGGTTGCGGAACCAGGTCAGCTGGCGCTTGGCGTAGTTGCGGGTGGACTGTTTTACGGCGTCGACGGCGCCGTCCAGCGACAGCTCGCCCGCCAGATGCGCCGCAAGTTCACGCACGCCGACCGCCTTCATGGCGGGCAAGTCCGGGTCCAGATCGCGGGCGACGAGCGCGCGCACCTCGTCCAGCGCGCCGTGCGCCATCATCAGGTCCACGCGCGCGTCGCATGAGGCGTAGAGGCGCTCGCGCGACGGCTCAACCACGATGGCGTCATAGCTGTCGGGCGGCAGTAGCGGTTGCGTGTCGGCCTTCCAGGCGCTGAGCGCGCGGCCGCTGGCGCGATGCACGCTGAGAGCGCGAACCAGGCGCTGCCGATCGCCGGGAAAGACGGCGGCTTCGGCGGCGGGGTCGATTTCGCTCAGGCGGCGGCGGAAGGCGGTTTCGCCTTCAGCGTCGAACTCGGCCTGAACGGCGTCGCGGGTTTCGACCGGCACCGGCGGAATATCGGCCAGCCCCTTGGTCAGGGCGTTGAAATAGAGGCCGGTGCCGCCGACCAGCAGGGCGGGGCGCCCCTCAGCCGCCAGTTCGGCCAACAGGTTCATGACCGCCCGACTCCAGCGACCGACAGACCATGCGTCGGCGGCGTCAGCGACGCCATACAGACTGTGCGGGATTTCGGCCTCGTCCTCGACCAAGGGGCGGGCGCTCAGGACGCGCAGGTCGGCGTACAACTGCTGGCTGTCGGCGTTGATGATGACGGCCCCCGTCTCGCGCGCGCGTTCCATCGCCAGGCGCGACTTGCCTGAGGCGGTGGGCCCGGCGATCAAGGTGATGTGAGGCTGGGACAAAGGATCAACTCGCGAACGGACGCTTAGGGCGATAGAACGCCCGTCACCGGCCCGGCAAGTCCGTCGGGCCACAAGGAGCTTCTATCGTGACCGACCGCGCCGCCGTTCTCGCCGCCCTTGACGCCGTGATCGACCCGAAGTCGGGCCAGGGGCTGGCGACGGCGGGGCTGGTGCAGGGGCTGGTCGTGGCCGATGGCCGTGCGGGCTTCGTCATGGAGGTTCCGGCCAAGGAAACGGCGCTGTACGCTCCCGTTCGCGACGCGGCCGAGGCGACGTTGAAGGCGATGCCGGGCATGGAGCGGGTGTCGGTCGTCCTGACCGCCGAGGCTGTGACCGCCGCGCCGCGCCGCACGGCGGGCCTGTCGAAGGCTGCGACCGATCAGGGGCGGCCCAAGGCGCCGGTCCCGACGGATCGCCCCGCCCATGTGAAGCGCGTCCTGGCCGTGGCCAGCGGCAAGGGCGGCGTCGGCAAGTCGACGGTTGCGGTCAATCTGGCGGCGGCGTTGGCGGCGCGCGGCTTGTCGGTCGGGGTGTTGGACGCCGATGTCTATGGCCCGTCCTTGCCGACCATGCTGGGCCTGTCGGGCCAGCCCGCCTATGAGGACGGGGCCATGGTCCCGCATACGGCCCACGGCCTGAAAGCCATGTCGGTCGGCCTGCTGACCAAGGCCGAGGACGCCATGATCTGGCGCGGGCCGATGGCGTCGCAGGCCATTACCCAAATGCTGACCCAGACGCGCTGGGGGACGCAAGAGCAGCCGCTGGACGTCCTGGTCATCGACCTGCCGCCGGGCACCGGCGACGTGCAACTGACCCTGATCCAGAAGACGCCGCTGGATGGAGCCGTGATCGTCTCGACGCCTCAGGAAGTGGCCTTGGCCGATGCGCGCCGGGCGCACGCCCTGTTCGCAAAGGTCGGCGTGCCGACCCTGGGTCTGATCGAGAACATGAGCGGCGAAGTGTTCGGGACCGGCGGCGCCGAGGCCGAGGCCGCGCGTCTGGATGCGCCCTATCTGGGCGATCTGCCGCTGGACGGGGCGTTGCGCCGTGCGGGCGACGCAGGACGGCCCCTGATCGTGGCTGAGCCTGATGGCGACATCGCGCGCCGGTTTGACGCCGTGGCGCGCCAGGTCGCCGGGGCCCTGGGACTGGGCCCGGAAGGGGAAAAGGCGCGCGCGTAGTTGGAGACAGGTCGCGCCTGCCGAGTTCTCAGACGGGCTCGACCACCACAGCGGTGCCATAGGCCAGAACCTCGGTCACGCCGGGCATGATCTCATTGGCGTCGTAGCGCATGGCCAGGATGGCGTTGGCGCCGATCTCCTGCGCATGGGCGATCAGGTCGTCATAGGCTTCTTGCCGCGCCGCCTCGGCCAGTTTGACATAGGCGCCGACCTTGCCGCCGATCATCGACTGCACCCCGCCGATGGCGTCGGAGATGACGTTGCGCGAGCGCACGGTGATGCCGCGCACCACGCCCAGTTGGCGTACGACGCGATGACCGGCCAGGTCGTTGGTGGTGGCGACGATCATTCGGCTCTCCCTTAGATTCAGCGACGATCCAGAACGGTGAAGGCGAAGGCGTGGTCGTCCTTCTCGCCCGCTTCGTGCGGTTCGAACGCGGTGCGGACGAAGGCGGTTTCGTCGAAGGGCGGGAAGACGGCGTCGCCTTCAGGTTCGGCCTCGACCTCGGTGATGTAAAGACGCTTGGCGCGGGGCAGGGCGGCGGCGAACACCGCCGTGCCGCCGATGACGCAGACTTCGTCCACGCCGTCCTCCGCCGCCTGTTCACGTGCGATAGACAGGGCTTCGTCCAGGGCGGCGCAGACCACGGCGCCCTTGGCCAGCCCCGCCTCGGCGTAGGATTCATCCTTGGTCAGCACGATGTTCAGGCGGCCGGGCAGGGGCTTCAACGGCAGGCTCTCCCAGGTCTTGCGGCCCATGATGCAGGGCTTGCCCACGGTCACGGCCTTGAAACGTTGCAGATCCGAACGCAGTCGCCAGGGCAGGTCGCCGTCCCGACCGATGACGCCGTTGCGGGCGCGGGCGACGACGAGGGCGATGGAGGGAACAGCCAAGCTGATTGTCCGTTTGATGCTGGAACGTCACTTCCAAATGCCCTCGGAGCCCCGTGTGAACAAGTACGCCAAGCCGCTGATCGTCGGATTCATCGTCCTGCTGGTCGTTTCCTTCCTTCTCGGCTTCCTGGGCGGAGCGGTCGGTGCGGACCTGGGCGTGTTGCCGATGATGGCGGGCCTCTTCGCCGGCGCCTTCACGGCCTACATCATGGCCAATCTGGCGGGCAACCGGACCGGCGTCGCCGCGTCCGAGGCCGAACGCGCTAACGTCGCCAGCCTGACGCCGCCGCCCGGCAAGGCCCTGGTCATCGTCTATCGCGAGGGATTCGTGGCCATGGCGGCGGGCATGAACCTCGCGCTGGACGGCCGGGAGTTCGCCCAGATCAAGGGCGGCAAGTTCACCGCCGTCGCGGTGGATCCGGGCGAACACGAACTGGCCGCCGGCTTTGGCGGGTTGGCCGGTCCTCAGAACAACGCCGCGGTTGTCAGCTTTGTCGCGCGTGAAGGCATGTTCTTCGCCTATCGGGCCACGGTGTCGATGGGCGCGGTCAAGAACAGCGTCGTGCTCGTGCCCGCGCCCGAAGACAGGGACGCACTCAGCGCCAGGCTGGCGCGCATGCCGATGACGGCGCCGGACAGCGCCGCCTCGACCTGATCAGGCGTCCGGCTCGAGCAGTTTCGAGCGGAACAGCAGGCCGCCGATCACCGCGCCGATCGCCGGGGCGACGAAGAATACCCAGACCTGGCTCAGCGCCTGGCCTCCGACCAGCAGGGCGGGGCCGAAGCTGCGAGCCGGGTTGACCGACACGCCCGTCACCTGGATGCCGACAATGTGGATGACGGCCAGGGTGATGCCGATGGCGACCCCGGCGAAGGCCCCGTGTCCCTTGGCCCCCGTCACGCCCAGGATGGCGATCAGGAAGATGGCGGTGGCGACGACCTCGAAGATCAGGGCGGCGTGCAGGCCGTACCCGCCGGGTGATCCGGCGTCGAAGCCGTTCTGGCCCAGGCTGGCGAAGCCCGTCTTGGCGATCATGCCTAGGATGGCCGCGCCGATGATCGCGCCGATGAACTGGGCGATCCAGTAGACGACCATGTCCTTGGCGCTCATCCGTCCGGCGACAAAGGCGCCCAGGCTGACGGCCGGATTGACGTGGCAGCCCGACACCGGCCCGATGCCATAGGCCATGGCCACGATGGCGAAGCCGAAGGCCAGGGCGATGCCCAACTGCCCGACGTGATCGAACCCGCCCAGCACGGCGGCCCCGCATCCGAAAAGCACCAGAACCAGCGTGCCGACCAGTTCGGCGGCGAACTTCTTGACCATGGAACCCTCCCGTTTCCAGACACCGCCTGATGGCGGATCGCGGGGAGGGTGCGCTCAAACGGCCCAATTCGCCAGTCGTCGTTACGTGAGTTTACGTGTCAGCCCTCAACCAACTCAACCATTTGCGCTGCATTGCGGCGTTCAGGTCGACGCCGGCGCGGTCGCAATAGATCAGCAGCATGCCCAGAACATCCGCCGCCTCATCGGCCAGGGCTTGCGGGTCGGCGGCGCCGCGCGCGCGGCTGGTGAGGCGCAGATGCTCGGCAGTCAGCTCGCCCAGCTCTTCCTGCAGCTTCAGCAGGGCCCAATCGCGATCGCGGTCGATGGAATGCTCGCGCGCATAGATGTCGGAGATGCGCAGGACATCCGCTTGAAGATCGGTGAGTTTCAAAGCGTATCTCGTCGCCAGCGACGATCCAGCAAGGCGATGTATGGAGATGGATCCCAAGCGTCGTCGGCATGATTGGGAGGCGCGAGGTAGGTGAAAGCTCGGCCCCAGACATGCCGGACGGGTTGCTCGAATACGGGGCGAAGCCTGGCTTCATCGACCCTGCCCGAAAGCAACGCTTCGGCCATGGTGTTGAGGAAACCGAAGACAGCTTTGATCGCCGCCGTCGCCGATCCATCCTCATCTTCCACCATGTGCATGGGAATTGGGCTTCTGAGCCGCTCGCGGAAGGGGGCAAGATTTTCGCCAGCCCAGTCGGCGAGAAAGCGGTTGGTCAATCGCTGGATGTCGAGCGTGATGTCGGCGGGAGCCGAAGGCTTCGGCGCGGAATCGACACCGCGCCAGTGTGCGTCGGAGCGACGAATGACGCCAAGGATTTCATGACTGGCGGGCCCGAGGGCGGCGAGCAGCCTTCCGTCTCTGCGATCCGCCGCATAGCGTAATGGCTCCAGCCCCAGAAGATCGCTGGGCAGGTGGAGATTGGGCGCATCGCGCGGCGCTACGATGAAGCAGCGTTCAAGTCCGAGTGCACCGATAAATATTCCCAGCTCAAACAGGACATTGTCGCGAACAATAGCTTTCGTTTCGCCACGAATATCCGCCACGTCGTCCGGGGCGAAGACGAAGACTGCGAAATCGGTTCGAGCGGCTTCGGCAACAAGATCGACCAGCGTCTGACGCATCGGGCGAAACACGCCCTGATCCCAGACTGTTGGGTCAGATTCGTACTCAAGATTGCGTTGCAAGGCATAGGCGACATCCATCGCCTCGCGCGAGGAGCCGATGAACAGCGCGGGTCTGTCCATGTTTTATTTGGACACTTTGGCCGGGATATGCGGATGGGCCGCATAGCCGACGAGTTCAATGTCCTCATAGGCGTATTCAAAAATATCTCGCAGCTGTCGCTTGAGGTTGAGCTTCGGGAAATCCAAGGGCTGGCGAGTCAGTTGAAGGCGAGCCTGTTCAATATGGTTCAAATACAGGTGGGCGTCGCCGAAGGTGTGGACGAAATCGCCCGGCTCCAGCCCCACGACCTTGGCCAGCATGTGTGTCAGCAGGGCGTAGGAGGCGATATTGAACGGCACGCCCAGGAAAACGTCGGCCGACCGTTGATACAGCTGGCAGCTTAGCTTTCCGTCAGCGACGAAGAACTGGAACAGGCAGTGGCAGGGCGGCAGCGCCATGTCGTCCACATCGGCCGGGTTCCAGGCGCTGACGATGTGGCGGCGGCTGTTGGGATTGGTCTTCAGGCCGTGCACCAGCTTCTGGATCTGGTCGATGCTCGCGCCGTTCGGGGCTGCCCAGGAGCGCCACTGCTTGCCATAGACGGGGCCAAGGTCGCCGTTCGCGTCGGCCCATTCGTCCCAGATGCTGACGCCGTTGTCCTTCAGCCAGGCGATGTTGGTTTCACCGCGCAGGAACCACAGCAGCTCGATGAAGATCGACCGCGTATGCAGCTTCTTCGTCGTCAGCAGGGGGAAGCCCTTGGACAGGTCGAAGCGCATCTGGCGGCCGAAAACACCCAGGGTGCCGGTGCCGGTGCGGTCGTCACGCCTCACGCCGTTGTCGAGGATATCCCGCAGCAGGTTCAGATACTGCCACTCGGGGTGGTCGGCGGGCGCGGCCGCCGTGCGGGCTTCGAGATCGGCGAGGGCGACGGCGGCGTTCATGGCGACAAGGATGCCGCTGATTCGTGCTCGAGGGCAGGCGCCTGATTCGCTTGCTCACAGAAAAGAGAAACGCCCGCCGATCGAACCAACGGGCGCCTCTCCCTATGAGCGGCAGGCGATACGCTTAGTGTGCGGGCGTCAGACGCTCGTTCTGCACCCAGCCGATGTTGTCGTCGCCGTCCAGAAATTTAGGACAACCAAAAGTGCCTAGATGTCATCCGGAAAAACCGCCTGAAACCAAAAACTCGTCCTCCTGAGGCGTGGTGCTGCGATACAGGCAGGCGTTTCTGTGGGGAAAGCGCCCGAAACGGGCGATGATGTCGCGGTGGATGACGGCGAACCTGTAGGTTTCCGCTTCACGTTCTTCGTCTAGGAGGGTCAGCAATCGTTCCTGATCCTCCAAGGATTCGGCGTGCATCATGGGCATCAGCATGAAGGCGCGTAGTTCCGAGGGGAGCTTGCTGTCATGGCCTCGTCGGATCGCCTCCTTGGCGAATCCGAGGGCCAATGGATCGGTTGCGAACATATGGGCCGTGCCGCGAAAGGCGTTTCGAGGCAGTTGATCCAATAGAATGATCAGAGCGAGCGCCGACGCGGGCGCCTCGATCCAGTGATCCAGTTCGCGTCGCGCGGCGGCGTAGTGGGTGTCGCAACAGCGATCAGTGAAGGCGCGGTCGAAAGCGGCGTCCTTGGCGAACCATTTATCCGGTCCAGCGTCGGACCAGAAATCCAGCACTTCAGTCGAGGAAAGGAGTCGCGTCATGCTGCAAGCCTAGCAGCAGGGCGTGAAAAGGCACGAGCTGAGCGGTGTCGCCTACATTCACATTTTAAGGAAAGATGGTCGGAGTGATAGGATTCGAACCTACGACCCCCGCGTCCCGAACGCGGTGCTCTACCAGACTGAGCCACACTCCGACTTTCGCAATCACACGTGCCGTGGGCCGCCGCTTGCGTCGAGGAGGGGGCTTATAGCCATGCCGACCGGCCCTCGCAAGCGGGTAAATGAGGCTCCGGAAAAAAGTCTCGGGTCGATGAAATTTCTTTCGTTTTCAGGTGTTGCATCCCCCGGAGCCTTGGCGTAGATGACCGCTCCTCGCCGCGACGCACTGCGGCGGCGGGAACACCGGACCGCTGGGGAATGGTGTAATGGTAACACTACGGTTTTTGGTACCGTCATTCTAGGTTCGAGTCCTAGTTCCCCAGCCATCGGTTTTCGCTGAAGAAATCGCCCTTCGGGGCGTCCCTCCGAACATCATGACCTCAAGCTTCGCGGCGAAGAGCAACCGTCGTCGCCGACGGATGGTCGCGGCCTATGAAATCCCCCCGACCGTTTGCGGAATCGAAATAGCGTAGCCGTTCTTATCGCGTTGGCATGCGGCCATGGCCGCTCGATTGGTGAGGATGTGCTCTTGAAGACCTGGTTCGGCGGAATCGCGCAGCAGCGGCCTCTGCAACATGGCGTGACCTGCGCCTGTCATTCTCCCCAGGCGCAAAAACTGCTGGCCCGAATGGAAGCCGGCATGTCGCGGCGCTCCATTCTGGCTGGTGCGGCGGCGGGCTTCGCCGCGGCCGGGCTTGGCGTCGCTTCGCCGGCGTTCGCCCAGGCGTCGGCCAAGCCGCGCCTGCTCGCCAATGTGAGGATCTTCGACGGAGCGAGCGCCCGCCTGATCGAAGGCCGCAACGTCCTCATCGTCGGCGACATGATCCAGGCCCTGGTTCCGGCGGACGAGATTGTCGCGGACGCCGATGTCGTGGATTGCGGCGGACGTATTCTGATGCCGGGCATGATCGACGCCCACTGGCACGCCATGCTGGCGGGCATTTCCCAGATGGCGGCGATGACCGCCGATATGCCCTATCTGCACCTCGTGGCGGCTCAGGAAGCCGAACGCACGGTGATGCGGGGTTTCACGACCGTTCGCGACATGGGCGGCCCCAGCTTTGCGTTGAAGCGGGCGATTGACGAAGGTCGTTTCGCCGGGCCGCGCATCTATCCGTCGGGCTCGATGATCTCCCAGACCTCGGGTCATGGCGACTTCCGGATGCGGGCTGATCTGCCCCGGACATCCCAAAGCACGCTCAGCGTCGCCGAACAGGCTGGAATCGCCGCCATCGCCGACGGCGAGGCCGAGGTGCTGCGCCGTGTGCGTGAGCAGTTGATGCTCGGCGCCAGCCAGATCAAGATCCACGCAGGCGGCGGTGTCGCCTCGACCTATGATCCGGTCGACGCCCTGCAATATACGGAAGCCGAGATGAAGGCGGCGGTGGCCGCCGCTACAGATTGGGGCGTCTATGTCTGCGCCCACACCTATACGCCGGCAGGCATCCAGCGGGCGGTCGCCAGCGGCGTGAAGTCCATCGAGCATGGACAGATGGCGGACGAGGAGACCGTGCGACGCATGGCGGACGCCGGCGCCTGGTGGAGCATCCAGCCCTTCCTGGCCGATGAGGACGCTAATGTTTACCCCTCGCCTGAGCAGCGCGCCCAACAGCAGACCATTGCTGAGGGCACGGCTCGCGCGGTCGAATGGGGTCGCAAGCACAAGGTCAACATGGCCCTGGGCACGGATATCCTGTTCAGCCCCAAGGGTACGACGACGCAGGGCAAGCAACTGGCCAAGTTCGCGCGCTGGTATGGCGCGGCGGAAGTGCTGCGGATGCTGACGGGCGGCAACGCAGAGATTCTGAGCCTGTCAGGGCCGCGTAATCCCTATCCGGCGAAGTTGGGGCGTATCGAGGCAGGCGCCTATGCCGACCTTCTGGTGGTCGAGGGCGATCCGTTGACGGACATCTCGGTGATCGCGGACCCCGACCGCACGATGAAGCTGATCATGAAGGCCGGACGCGTCCACAAGAACACGCTTTAAGGATCAGGGGCGACGGGGCATGATCCTATGTCTCGCCGCCGACCGCCTGACCTCGTCAGGTCAGGCGATCTTCCACGATCCGCGCGAAGATCGATGACGCGACCGGCAGGACGGCGTCGTTGAAGTCATAAACGGTTTGATGGACCATTGGCCCGCCCTGGCCAAAGAACATGTAAGCCCCGGGCGCGTGCTGCAGCATGTAGGCGAAGTCGTCGGTGAAGGGGTAGGGTTTCAAGTCGCGCAGCACCTTGTCCGCGCCCAACACGGAGGCGCAGGCGTCGGCGGCGAGGGCGGCTTGGTCCGGAGCGTTGATGCAGGGCGGCACGCCTGCGATTTCGGTCATGGTGATGGTGCAGCCGGTCATCCGGCTGACGCCGTCGCAGATGGCCTGAAGCTGGTTCCACATGGTTTCGATCACCTCGGGCGAGGTGGCGCGCAGGGTGCCCGCCAGGCTGGCCTCGTGCGGCACGACGTTGTGCGAGGCGCCGGCCTGCAGCTTGGTCACTGTGATCAGGGCCGGTTCCATCGGATCGACATGACGGCCGATGATGGACGAGATTTCCGAGGCGACGCGGACGGCGGCCTGTAGGGGATCCTTGGTCTTGTGCGGGGCGGCGCCGTGGCCGCCGACGCCCTGGATGTCGATGTCCCAGATCTTGTAGCCGTTCAAGGTCGCGCCTGGACGCACCGCCGCCTCTCCGAACGGCAGCAGGGGCATGTTGTGATAGGCGTAGATTTCGTCGCACGGATAGCGGTCGAACAGGCCGTCGTCGATCATGGCTTTGGCGCCCAGGCCGTTCTCCTCGGCGGGCTGGAAGATCAGGACGACGCGCCCGCGCGAGGGCGGATTGGCCGCCAGGTGGCGGGCGACGCCCAGCAGGGTCGCCGTGTGGCCGTCGTGGCCGCAGGCGTGCGAGACGCCGGGCTTGGTCGAGGCGTGCTCGGCGCCGCTGTCGTCGTTCATGGGCAGGGCGTCCATGTCGGCGCGCAGGCCGATGGACGGGCCGGGCTCGCGTCCCTGAACCACCGCCACAACACCCGCGCCGCCGATGCCGCCTTCAGGCGACAGACCCATGTCCTTGAGGGCGTCGAAGACGATCTTCGCCGTGCGGCTTTCCTCGCCCGACAGCTCGGGGTGGGCGTGGAAATCCCGACGCCAGGCGGTCATGTCCGAGGCGAGAGCGGCGAGGGCGGGCAGGGGCTTCATAGGTCTCAGGCATCCGGCGAAAAAGACGACGTCCTGACCCTTAGCACCGCCGCGCTGTCGGGGACATGGCGGCCCCGGTCGCGGGTCAGGCGGCGTCGTCTCGTCCGATGGCGGCCGGATCGTAGTTCAGGATCGGCGCCAGCCAGCGCTCGGCCGTCTCCACCTCCCAGCCCTTGCGGGCGGCGTAGTCCTCGACCTGGTCGCGATCGATCTTGCCGACGCCGAAGTAGTGGCTGCCCGGATGGCCGAAGTAGAGGCCGCTGACCGAGGCGGGCGGGGTCATGGCGAAGGATTCCGTCAACTCCATCCCGGCGTTGGCGCCTGCGTCCAGCAGCCGGAACAGGGTCGCCTTCTCCGTGTGGTCGGGCTGGGCCGGATAGCCGGGTGCGGGGCGGATGCCCTGATACTTCTCCTCGATCAGATCCTGCACCGAAGTCTGTTCGTCGGGAACATAGCCCCACAGCTGGGTGCGGACTTCCTTGTGCAGCCGCTCGGCGAAGGCCTCGGCCAGACGGTCGGCCAGGGCCGTGGCCATGATGGCGGAATAGTCGTCGCCAGCCGCCTTGAACTCGGCCGCCTTTTCCAGCTCGCCATGACCGGCGGTGACGGCGAAGGCGCCCAGATAGTCAGCGCCGTCCTCGGCCACAAAGTCGGACAGGCACAGGTTCGGCTTGCCGTTGGACTTCTTGATCTGCTGGCGCAGGCCGTGGAAGCAGGCGGCTTCTGTCGTGCGGGTTTCGTCGGTCCAGACGATCACGTCGTCGTCGCGGGCGTTGGCGGGCCAGAAGCCGACGACGCCCTTGGCCGTGAACCACTTCTCTTCGACGATGCGCTTCAGCATGGCCTGGGCGTCGCGGAACAGATCCTGCGCCGCCTCGCCGACGATCTCGTCTTCCAGGATCAGCGGATAGCGACCGATCAGCTCCCAACTGGCGAAGAAGGGCGTCCAGTCGATGTGGTCGGCCAGATCCTGAAGATCCCATGCCTCATAGGCGCGCACGCCGAGGAAGGAGGGCACCGGGGCCGGGCGTTGCGCCTCATCGGGCCGCCAGCGGTTGTCGCGCGCCTGTTGCAGCGAGGCGCGGGCCTTCACCTCCTGGCCGCGGGCGTATTGCTCGCGGATGCGGACGTATTCGTCGCGGGTGGCCGCCTCGTTCTTCGCCCGGTCGGTCGGGGACAGCAGGCCCGACACCACGCCGACCGCCCGGCTGGCGTCGATGACATAGGTGGTCGAACCCTTGCGATAGCCGGGCTCGATCTTGACTGCCGTATGGGTGCGGCTGGTGGTGGCCCCGCCGATCAGCAGGGGAATGTCGAAGCCGCGCCGCTCCATCTCACGGGCGACGAAGACCATCTCGTCCAGCGAGGGGGTGATGAGGCCGGACAGGCCGACGATGTCGACCTTGTGCTCGACGGCGGCGTCCAGGATGCGGTCGGCCGGGACCATGACGCCCAGATCGACGACCTCGTAGTTGTTGCACTGAAGCACGACGCCGACGATGTTCTTGCCGATGTCGTGGACGTCGCCCTTGACCGTGGCCATCAGGATCTTGCCCGCCGCCTTGCGTTCCTGACCGGCCTTTTCGGCCTCCATGAAGGGTTCGAGGTGGGCGACGGCCTGCTTCATCACCCGCGCCGACTTCACCACCTGCGGCAGGAACATCCGGCCCGAGCCGAACAGGTCGCCGACCACGTTCATGCCGTCCATCAGGGGGCCTTCGATGACGTGCAGCGGACGTTCGGACGCCTGGCGGGCTTCCTCCGTGTCCTCGACGATGTAGTCGGTGATGCCGTGAACCAGGGCGTGTTCGATGCGCTTGGCGACCGGGGCGTTGCGCCATTTCAGGTCCACGACCTTGGCCGCGCCCTTCTCGCCCTTGTAGCGGGGCGCCATGTCCACCAGCCGCTCGGTGTTGGACACATTCGTCCGCTGCGGCCGGTTCAGGATCACGTCCTCGACCGATTCGCGCAGTTCGGCGTCGATGTCGTCATAGACGGGCAGGTCGCCCGCGTTGACGATGCCCATGTCCAGACCGGCGTTGATGGCGTGGTACAGGAAGACGCTGTGGATCGCGCGGCGCACCGGCTCATTGCCGCGGAAGCTGAATGAGACGTTCGACACCCCCCCCGAGACGCGGGCGTGGGGCAGGGTCTTTTTGATCGCGCGGACCGCCTCGATGAAGTCGACGGCGTAGTTGTCGTGTTCCTCGATCCCCGTCGCCACGGCGAAGATGTTGGGATCGAAGATGATGTCCTCGGGCGGGAAGCCGACCTCATTGACCAGAATGTCGTAGGCGCGGGTGCAGATTTCGATCTTGCGCGCGGCGGTGTCGGCCTGGCCCGCCTCGTCAAAGGCCATGACCACGACGGCGGCTCCGTAGCGCAGACACTGGACGGCGTGGTGGCGGAAGGCGTCCTCGCCCTCCTTCATCGAGATCGAGTTGACGATCGGCTTGCCCTGCACGCACTTCAGGCCCGCTTCGATCACCTCCCATTTGGAGCTGTCGATCATGATCGGCACGCGGGCGATGTCGGGCTCGGCCGCGATCAGGTTCAGGAAGGTGCGCATGGCGACGGGGCCGTCCAGCAGGCCCTCGTCCATGTTGACGTCGATGACCTGGGCGCCCGCCTCGACCTGCTGGCGCGCGACCGACAGGGCGGCGGTGTAGTCGCCGTCGACGATGAGCTTTCGGAATTTGGCCGAGCCGGTGACGTTGGTCCGCTCGCCGACGTTGATGAAGACAGGACGCATCACGACACCAGTTCGAACGGTTCCAAGCCCGACAGGCGCAGAGCTGTGGGGCGCTCCGGCACGGCGCGCGGGGTCACGTCCGCGACCTCCTCAGCAACGTGGCGGATGTGGTCGGGGGTGGTGCCGCAGCAGCCGCCGACGATGTTGACGAGGCCCGACTGCGCCCATTCCTCCAGGAAGTGGGCCGTCTCGTGCGGCTGTTCGTCATACTGGCCCATGGCGTTGGGCAGGCCCGCGTTGGGATAGGCGCTGACCAGGGTGTCGGCGACGCGGCTCAGTTCGGCGATGTGCGGCCGCATCAGCTCGGCGCCTAGGGCGCAGTTGAAACCGACGGCGAACGGTCTGGCGTGGCGCACCGAGTTCCAGAAGGCCTCGGCCGTCTGGCCGCTGAGGGTGCGGCCCGAGCGGTCGGTGATGGTCCCCGAGATCCACAGGGGCAGGGGTTCCAGCCCCTCGTCCTCCAGATCCTTGATCGCCTTGATCGCGGCCTTGCAGTTCAGGGTGTCGAACACCGTCTCGATCAGGAAGATGTCGACGCCGCCGTGGTGCAGCGCGCGCGCCTGCTGCTTATAGGCCTCATAGACCTCGTCATAGGTGACGGCGCGATAGCCGGGGTCGTTGACGTCGGGGCTCAGCGACAGGGTGCGGTTGGTCGGGCCGATGGCGCCGGCGACGAAGCGGGGCTTGTGCGGCTCTTTTTCCGTCCAGCGATCGGCGACCTCGCGCGCGATGCGGGCGCCTTCATAGTTCAGGTCATAGACCGCCTCTTCCAGACCGTAATCCGCCTGCGCGATGGTGGTCGAGGAGAAGGTGTTCGTCTCCGAAATATCGGCCCCGGCGGCGTAATAGACGTCGTGCAGGTCGGCGACGATGTCAGGCCGCGTCAGGATCAACAGGTCGTTGTTGCCCTTCTGCGGATGGTTGTGGTCGCGGAAACGCTCGCCGCGGAAGTCCTCTTCCGTCAGATCGCGGCGCTGGATCATCACGCCCCAGCTGCCGTCCAGCACCAGGATGCGCTCCTTCGCCGCCGCGTGCAGGGCGGCGATCCGTTCGGCGCGGGTGAGGGGGGAAGTCATCTACGCAACAGCCTTGGTTTCGCGCACGCCCAGCACCCGGCAGATCGCATAGACCAGCTCGGCCCGGTTCAGGGTGTAGAAGTGGAAGTCCGAGAAGCCCTCTTCCTGCAGGCGGGCGCAGGTCTCGGCGGCGATGGAGGCGGCCAGCAGCTTGCGGGTCTCCGGGTCGTCGTCCAGCCCGTCGAAATGACCCGCCAGCCAGTCGGGCAGGGCCGCGCCGCACGCCGCCGTCATCCGCTTCAGGCCCGCAAAGTTGGACACCGGCATGACGCCGGGGATCAGCGGAATGGTCACGCCCGCCGCCCGCACCCGGTCACGGAAGCGCAGGAAGGCCTCGATGTCGAAGAAGAACTGGGTCACGGCGCGCGTGGCGCCGGCGTCTACCTTGGCCTTCAGCACCTCGATGTCGTGGTCGATGGACGGGCTTTCCGGGTGCTTTTCCGGATAGGCGCCGACCGTGACCTCGAACCCGCCGATGCGGCTGAGGGCGACGGTCAGTTCGGTGGCGTTGGCGTAGCCGTCGGTGCGCGGCGTATAGGCGCCGCCGATGCCTGCGGAACCGGGCGGGTCGCCGCGCAGGGCGACGATGTGATCGACGCCGATGGCCTTATAGCCTTCGATGACCTCATCGACCTCGGCGCGGCTGGCCTCGACGCAGGTCAGGTGGGCGGCGGGGCGCAGGGTGGTCTCGCTGATGATGCGCTGGACGGTGCGGTGGGTCCGCTCGCGCGTCGAGCCGCCCGCCCCATAGGTGACGGAGACGAAGGCCGGATTCAGCGGTTCCAGCCGTCGGATCGCTGACCACAGATTGGCCTCGGCCGCGTCCGTCTTGGGCGGAAAGAACTCGAAGGAGACGTTGACGCTGCTGCGGTTGGAACCGGCGCGCGCGACTGGGCCCAGCGGCGACAACAGCAGGGCGCGGGCTTCGGCGAGAGAGGAGGGGGCCATCAGGCGCTCTTTCGGGCAGGGCTCGCGGCGCGCTCGCCGGTCCAGATGTGAACAGTCAGGCCCTCGGTGTCGGGGGGCAGGGCGATGGGCGCCGAGGGGGTCAGGCCCGCCTTGGTCAGCCATTCGCGAATCTCGGTGTCGGCGAAGCCCAGACGGCGGTGCTGGTGCGCCTCGCGCAGGTGTTCGAACTTGTGGGGGGCGAAGTCGACGATCAGCAGCTTGCCGCCCGGCATGACCAGACGCGCGGCCTCGGCCACGGCGGCGGCGGGATCTGCGAGGTAGTGCAGCACCTGATGGACGATCACCAGGTCGGCGCTTTCGTGAGGCAGGCGGGTCGAGAAGATGTCGCCGTGGCGCAATTCGACCTTGTCCAGCCCGGCCTTGGAGACGTTGGCGCGGGCGATGTTCAGCATGTTCTGCGACAGGTCGAGGCCGACCGACATCTTCGCCTTCCTGCCGAACAGGGTCAGCATCCGGCCAGAGCCGGTGCCCAGGTCCACCACGCGCTCGAACGGGCCGGACCCGGCCGCGCGCGCGACCGCCGCCTCGACCGCGCTTTCGCAGACATAGAGGCTGCGCATCTGGTCCCACTGGGGCGCGATCTGCTCGAAATAGCGGGCGGCGTCGATGGCGCGCTCCTTGCGCACCTCGTCCAGACGGCGATGGTCGGCCTCGCCCTCGCCGTCGTCCAGCAGGTCCAGAACAGTGTCGATCAGACGCCGCGACAGGGCGTCGTGCGACAGGCGGTAGAAGACGCGCGCGCCGTCGGGAAATCGCTCGATCAGACCGGCGTCGGCCATCAACTTCAGATGGCGCGAGACACGCGGCTGGCTCTGGTCCAGAACCCGCGACAGCTCCATCACCGACAGCTCTTCCGCAGCCAGCAGGGACAGGACGCGCAGGCGGGTCGGTTCGCCGGCGGCGCGCAGGGCTTCTACAGTCTGGTCAGCGGTCAGTGTCATAAGTCGTATAAAGATATCCTTATACGCTTATGCAAGCAAAATCTGGTCGCGCGGGTCTTCTATGGGCGTAATGCAGGCACGGATCGTTCTTTGCGTGTCTGGAATGGGGGGCGAGACAGCCCGGTGGAGCAGAGTTTCAGTCTGCGACAGGCGTCTTCAGCGGCTCATCGGCAAAGTGGGCCGAGAGATTCTCCAGAAGCAGCATCAGCATCCCCTGCACCGCTTCGGTCGTGGCGCCGCCGGTATGGGGCGTCAGGACGGTGTTGGGCACGCCCGCCCAGCGCGCCGCTTCGGTCGGCTCCTGGGCGAAAACGTCTAGCGCGGCGCCGCCCAGTCGGCCGTCCTTCAGGGCGGTGATGACGGCGTCCTCATCGACCAGTTGCCCGCGCGCGACATTGACCAGCAGGCCTGCTGGACCCAGGGCCTCGATCACCTCGGCCGAGATCAGACCCCGATTGTTCTCATCCGCCCGACAGGCGACGACGAGAATGTCGGAACGGCGCGCAAGGTCGATCAGACTGTCGGCACGGGGCCAGGCGGCTTCTTTCTGGCGCGGGCCCCACCAACGGATCTCCATCCGCATGACTTCGGCGCGTCTCGCCACGGCCTCGCCGATATGGCCCAGGCCGACGATTCCCAGCCTCTGGCCGCTCAGGGAGGTGGTGATGCTGCGGCTGGACAGGCTCCATTGGCCGGCCCGGACCGTGCGGTCGCCCTCGGCGATCTGACGCCGCGCGGCCAGGATCAGGCCGATGGCGTGGTCGGCCACGTCTTCGTGGTTCACGCCGGGCGCATGGGTGACGGGCAGGCCGCGCGCGCGGCACCAGTCGACGTCGATGCCGTCGTATCCGGCGGTGAAGCAGGCGATCAGCGACAGATTGGGCAGGCGCTCGATCAGGGCCTTGTCCAGCTCGAACTCGCCCGCGACGATCAGAACGCGGATGTCATGCGCGGCCTCGATCGGCGGGCCTTCCCAGAAGCGATAGACATCGTAGGCGCCTTCCAGAAAGGCGCTCAGCGGGGCCAGATGCCGCTGCATGATCAGGACGGCGGGACGCTGGGTCATGGAGACAGACTATCCCGCTTTCGTCGGAGCGCCAGCCTTCTCATTCACTCAATACCGCTCATCCCCGCGGACGCCGGGATCCAGTTCTTTGGCGACAAGCGTGGTGTTCGACCTATGGCGGCTTGGTTCTTACTGGATCCCGGCGTCCGCCGGGATGAGCGGGAGGGTAGGGCATAGAAAAACGGCCCCCCGATCGCTCGGAGGGCCGCTTGTCAATCTGTCAGCTGGATCAGCGACCGAACTTCTGGTGCTGAATACGCTTGGGAATGATGCTGTCCGCGCCCAGGCGGCGCATCTTGTCCTGTTCGTAGGCTTCGAAGTTGCCCTCGAACCATTCGACGTGGCCGTCGCCTTCGAAGGCGAGGATGTGGGTGGCCAGACGGTCCAGAAACCAGCGGTCGTGGCTGATGACCACGGCGCAGCCCGCGAACTCTTCCAGCGCCTCTTCGAGGTTCTGCAGGGTTTCGATGTCCAGATCGTTGGTCGGTTCGTCGAGCAGGATCAGGTTGCCGCCGGTGGCCAGGGTCTTGGCCAGATGGACGCGGTTGCGCTCACCGCCCGACAGTTGGCCGACCTTCTTCTGCTGGTCGCCGCCCTTGAAGTTGAACGAGCCGACATAGGCGCGGGTGTTAATCTCGCGCTTGCCGACCATCATGATGTCGGTGCCGCCCGAGATGGCCTGCCAGATGGTGTCGTCCGGCTTCAGGTCGTCGCGCGATTGGTCGACATAGGCCAGCTTGACCGTTTCGCCGACCTTGATCGTGCCGCCGTCAGGGGTTTCCTGGCCGGTGATCAGCTTGAACATGGTCGACTTGCCGGCTCCGTTCGGGCCGATCACGCCGACGATGCCGTTGGGCGGCAGCTTGAAGGTCAGGTTGTCGAACAGCGTCTTGTCGCCATAGGACTTCTTCAGACCGTCGACTTCCAGCACGACGTTGCCCAGACGCGGGCCGGGTGGGATCTGGATGACGGCGAAGGACTGGGCCTGACGCGAGTTTTCCTGCTCGGCGACCATCTTCTCATAGGCGGCCAGACGGGCCTTGGACTTGGCCTGACGGGCCTTGGCGCCCGAGCGGACCCATTCCAGTTCGCGGGTGAGGGCGCGCTGGCGGGCTTCGGATTCCGACTGTTCCTGCACGACGCGCTTCTGCTTGGCTTCCAGCCACGAGGAATAGTTGCCCTCGTGCGGGTGGCCCTTGCCGCGGTCCAGCTCCAGCGTCCACTTCGTCACCTGATCCAGGAAGTAACGGTCGTGGGTCACCAGGATGACGCAGCCGGGGAAGTTCTCCAGGTGGTGCTGCAGCCAGGCGACGGATTCGGCGTCCAGGTGGTTGGTCGGTTCGTCCATCAGCAGCATGTCGGGCTTCGACAGCAGCAGGCGGGCCAGCGCTACGCGGCGCTTTTCACCGCCGGACAGGTTGGTGACTTCCCAGTCGTCCGGCGGGCAGCGCAGGGCACCCATGGCCTGATCGATGCGGCTGTCGATGTCCCAGACGTCGCCGGCGTCGATCTTCTCCTGGAGGGCGGTCATCTCCTCCATCAGCTCGTCGGTGTAGTTTTCGCCCAGTTCGGCGGCGACTTCGTTGAAGCGGTTGACCCACTGCTTCTCTTCGCACCAGGCCTCGACGTTCTGGCGCACGTTCAGCGCCGGATCGAGGTGGGGCTCCTGCTCCAGATAGCCGCGCTTGACGCCGTCGGCGGCGCGGGCCTCGCCCTGAAACTCGCTGTCCAGACCGGCCATGATCTTCAGCAGGGTGGATTTACCCGAGCCGTTGACCCCGACGACGCCGATCTTGGCGTCGTTGTAGAAGCTCAGCCAGATGTTCTCGAAGATCTTTTTGCCGCCGGGGAAGGTCTTGGTCAGACCCTGCATCTGGAAGATATATTGCTGCGCCATACGTCGCGTCGCGCCCTTGATTCAGTGCGGATGGGGAAGTTGACGGGGGATGTAGCGATCCCGACGCCTTTGGGCAAATCTTCGGATAGGCGCGCGGCTTTTCGGAGGCGGTCTCAGCGAGCGGGAAGCACGGTCTCAAGAGCGCGCGTGAAGCCGACGGGGGCGACGGTCAGGTGGTCCTCATCCTCCAGCACCACGGAGCTGACTTTCAGGCCGGGATAGCCGCGCGATTCCAGGTTGCGGTGCAGCGCCTGCATGTCGCCGACCATGTCGGCGTCGCTGTTACGGCGCGTCGGGCCGGGCTTCTCGTGACCGCCCACATACATGAAGACCTGGGCGTTCAGATCGCGATGATTGCGGGCGTAGTCGGCCTCGACCCCCATCATGTAGCCCTTGTCGTACCAGAGCGACGGACTGCCCAGGACGTAGGACTGGAACATCGCCGGGTCGCTGAACAGGATCTGGGCGCCCAGCAAGCCGCCGTAGGAGTGGCCCAGCAGGACGCGGTGCGCCGGGTCGGCGCGGAACGTCTTCTCGATGAAGGGCAGGGCCTGGGTCTTCAGATAGGTCTGATAGGCCGCGCCGCCGCCATGCACGGCGGCGCCTGAGCTGCGCGGGCCGTTGGGCGTCGGCGTATAGTCGCGGCGGCGGCTGTCGGCGCCCTTGTCGCCGTCGGCGTAGGACAGGCCGACCAGGATGAACTCCTGCACGACCGGTCCCTCCAGATTCACGCGCCTGGCGATCTGGCGGATGATGGGGAAGGCGTAGTCGGCGTCGGTGACATAGAGCGTGGGATAGCGGCGGCCGGGGTTGGCTTCATAGCCGGCGGGCAGGCTGACGAAGACCTGATAGTTCCGCCCGGACACGGGATCGGGCACGCTCCAGACCTGGGTGCCGGTCAGGACATAGGGCGCGCCTTCGGTCGCGGCGATGGGTTCAACGGCACGTACGGTCCGAGCATCCGCCTTTTCGCCGCACGCGCCCAGAAGCAGGGCGCCTGTCGTGAACATGGCGATCGCCGCCGCCGCGCTGAAAACCCGCATCCATTCCCTCCAAAGCTTCGCCGTTGACGCAAGGTTCGGGGCAAATGCGGCGAGGGAAGGGCGAACCGGGCGTCAGGCGTAGTTGAAGCTGATCGAGATGCGTTGTTCGGCGGCGCGGTTGGCGGGCACTTCGTGACGCAGCCAGCTTTCCCACATCAGCACCGTGCCGGGCGCGGGTTTCAGATAGACGAAGGGCTGCTCGGCCTCGCCGGCGGCGGCGGTCAGGCCGGGGCGGGACATCATCATGACCAGGCGCGGGTCTTCGATCTTCAGCGAAGAGGCGCCGTCAGGCACATGGATGTAGATGGTGCCGGACAGGACGGCGTGCGGGTGGATGTGGCCGGTGTGACCGCCGCCGGGCATCAGGACATTGACCCACAGATTGTCGAGCCGCAGCT
This sequence comes from Brevundimonas phoenicis, assembly GCF_047237745.1. Classification (NCBI taxonomy): domain Bacteria; kingdom Pseudomonadati; phylum Pseudomonadota; class Alphaproteobacteria; order Caulobacterales; family Caulobacteraceae; genus Brevundimonas; species Brevundimonas phoenicis. The sequence goes on along the minus strand of NZ_JBDFLN010000001.1, from coordinate 2,414,881 downwards.
TCTTGGCCAGGTCGAAATGCAGGCTCTCGGCGAAGCTCGCCGCGTGCTTGTCCAGCAGCTTCTTCAGCTCGGCGAACTCGGGGAACCGTTGCGGCAGGTCGTTGATCGAGCCGTAGGAGGTGTAGCCCGGATAGTGGTTGGCCCGGCACCACTCGATCCCGGCCTCGTCCTCCTCGGCCATGACCAGGCAGAGGTCCAGTAGTTCTTCATGCAAATCGCTCCAGCCGCGCCCAGCACTGACAAAAGCTTCATAGACTTGGGTCGGGAACAGCGAGCGAAGGGCCATGACTGGCGATTACCGCGTCTGGATTCCTGCGAGAAGATGAAAACGCCTGGGCTGTGACCGAGCGATGTTGCAAGGGGCGGGGCGGTTTGAGCGGCAATGATCGGGTATTTTGATACCGCTCATAAAAAGTGATTATATATCAGTTAGATAGGTTGTTATCGGCATCAACACTGGCATTGACCTCTGATTAGGGAACCTCTATCACCCCGGCCTCCGCCTGATCCATTTGGTTCGGGCCGCGTTTTTCGTCTTCCAGGACCCTCATCATGCTGAAGAGCACTACGGCTTCGCTGAAGCCGGCCGAGGTCGAGAAGAAGTGGATCCACATCGACGCCGAAGGCGTCGTCGTGGGCCGCCTCGCGACCTTCATCGCCAACCGTCTGCGCGGCAAGCACCTGCCGACCTACACCCCGCACGTTGACTGCGGCGACTACGTCGTCGTCACCAACGTCGACAAGGTGGTGTTCACCGGCAAGAAGACCACCGACAAGGTCTACTATCGCCACACCGGCCACCCGGGCGGCATCAAGGAAACCACCCCGGAGAAGGTTCTGGGCGGTCGTTTCCCTGAGCGCGTCCTGGAAAAGGCCGTTGAGCGCATGCTGCCCAAGGAGTCGCCGCTGGCTCGCAAGCAGATGACCCACCTGCGCCTGTTCGCCGGCGCGGCGCACGAACACGAAGCCCAACAGCCCACGACCATCGACTTCAAGTCGATGTCGTCCAAGAACACCCGGAGCGCCTGAGCATGACCGACGTGACTCAAGACACCGCCGCCGGCTTTGACGCCCTGAAGGGCCTGGGCACCGCTGCTGCCGAGGAAATCGTCCGCGAGCCGAAGATCGACGCCCTGGGCCGTTCGTACTCGACCGGCAAGCGCAAGAACGCCATCGCCCGCGTGTGGGTGAAGCGCGGCACCGGCAAGATCACCGTCAACGGCAAGGACGTGGCGGCTTACTTCGCCCGTCCGGTGCTGCAGATGATGGTCGCCCAGCCGCTGACCGTCTCGGACCGCGCCACGCAGTACGACGTGATCTGCACCGTCGAAGGTTCGGGCCTGTCGGGCCAGGCCGGCGCCATCCGCCACGGCCTGTCGCACGCCCTGACTCACTACGAGCCGGAACTGCGCAAGGTTCTGAAGCCGCACGGCTTCCTGACCCGCGACAGCCGCGTCGTCGAGCGTAAGAAGTACGGCCGCGCCAAGGCTCGCCGCAGCTTCCAGTTCTCGAAGCGCTAACTCGCGACCGCGAGTGGGAATACAAAGGGCGCTTCGGGGAAACCCGAGGCGCCTTTTCTTTTGTCCTTCTCCCCTTGTGGGAGAAGGTGGCGGCCGAAGGCCGACGGATGAGGGGTTTCGCTTCGCCGAGATCCCTCGCCTGAAGATCGCCAGAATGTCGCGTCAGTGCGACCCCTCATCCGACCCGCTGCGCGGGCCACCTTCTCCCACAAGGGGAGAAGGGCATTTCGGGAGCGTGAGATGACCCACACCATCTTCATCGACGGCGAGGCCGGAACGACCGGTCTGGAGATCCGCGAGCGTCTGGAGGCGCGCGGCGATCTGGAGCTGATGCTGCTGGGCGACCGCCGACGCGATGTCGAGGCGCGGCGCGAGGCGCTGAACAGCGCCGATGCGGTCATCCTGTGCCTGCCGGACGATGCGGCCCGCGAGGCGGTGTCGATGATCGAGAATCCGTCGGTGCGGGTCATCGACGCCTCGACCGCCTATCGCGTGGCGGACGGCTGGACCTATGGCTTCGCCGAGATGGACGCGGCCCAGCGCGCGGCTATCGCCGCCTCGACGCGGGTGTCGAACCCCGGCTGCTATCCGACCGGCTTCATCGGCCTGATGCGGCCGCTGGTGAAGGCGGGGCTGGTCCCGGCCGACTGGCCCGTCACGATCAATGCGGTGTCCGGCTATTCCGGCGGCGGCAAGGCCATGATCGCCGAGTTCGAGGCCGAAGGGGCTGCGACCGCCTTCCGCGCCTATGGCCTGACGCTGAAGCACAAGCATGTGCCGGAAATGACGAAGCACGCGGGGCTGTCGCGCCCGGTGCTGTTCTCGCCTGCCGTGGGGAACTATCGCCAGGGAATGCTGGTCGAGGTTCCGCTGCACCTGTCGGCCCTGCCCGAGACGCCCTCGGTCGAACGGCTGCACGGCGCCCTGGTCGAGGCTTATGAGGGCCAGCATTTCGTCGAGGTCGCCGAGATCGACGAGACCGAGGCCATGACCGGTATCGAACCCGAGGGCCTGAACGGCACCAACCGGATGCGCCTGCACGTCTTCGGCGATCGCGGCGGGGAGCAGGCGCGTCTGGTCGCCCTGCTGGACAATCTGGGCAAGGGCGCCTCGGGCGCGGCGGTTCAGAACCTCAACATCATGCTGGGCCTGGACGAGGCGACCGGCCTCAGCTGAGGCCGGTCAGGGGCGGGCTTAACCCGCCCGTGCCGCCTTGATCGCCGACTCCACCGTTCCGGCGAAGAAGACGGCGGCGATGATGATCAGCAGGCCGTAATCGTGGCCGGGGAAGATCAGCGGCACGCCTGCCGCCAGGATGATCAGCGCGGGAAACAGGCTGGCCCAGACGGCGGTTGATGCAGCCTGCGGATGGATCATCGGCGGGCGCACCCAACCCATTTTCCGGCGCATGACGGCGTTCATGGGGACGAAAGCGACCGGCACGATCAGCGCGATCATCACGTATTTCACTAACTGACCCGGCGTGCCGAACAGGGTGGCCGTGGCGATCAGCAGGATCAGGGGAAAGGCCGTGGCGATCGCCAGCAGCAGGTTGGGCTCGATACGCTTCAAGACTTCACTTTCACATAGGCGCCGGGCGCCGGTTCGATAGGCTTCAACGCCCCGGCCTTGGGATCGCGCGCGGCGATCTTCTCGCCGGATTTCGCGCCCAGCCAGTCGGCCCAGTGCGACCACCAGCTGCCGGGATGCTGCTGCGCCTCCGCTTGCCATTCCTCAAGCGTTTCGGGAAGGGCGGCGTTGACCCAGTGCTGATACTTCTCGGCTGAGGGCGGGTTGATGACCCCGGCGATGTGACCCGATCCGGCCAGCGTATAGGTCACCGGCCCGCCGAACAGCCGCGCCGAGCGATAGACCGAGTTCATCGGCGCGATGTGGTCCTCGCGGCTGGCCTGGAAATAGAGGGGGATGCGCACTTTCGACAGGTCGATGCGTTCGCCGCCGACCTCCAGTTCGCCCTTGGCCAGGGCGTTCTGGCCGTACATCAGGCGCAGGTATTGCAGGTGCAGCCGCTTGGGCATCCGCGTCTGGTCGGCGTTCCACGCCAGCAGGTCGAAGGCGGGCGGCGCCTTGCCCATCAGATAGTTGGACACGAAGAAGGACCAGATCAGGTCGTTGGCCCGCAGGGCGTTGAAGGTGTCGGCCATCGCCGTGCCGGGCAGGACGCCGCCCGCCTCGTCCATCATGCGCTCGATTTCAGACAACCAGTGCTCGTCGGTGAACAGCAGCAGGTCTCCCGCCTCGGCGAAGTCGTGCTGGGCGGCGAAGAAGGTGGCCGAGGCGACGCGATCATCGCCCTTGGCCGCCATGTGCGCCAGGCTGGCGCCCAGCATGGTGCCGCCGATGCAGTAGCCGACGGTGTTCACATGCGTCTGGCCGGTCTGCTCCAGCGTCTTTTCGACAGCGCGGTAGACGCCCTTCTTCATGTAGTCGTCGAGGCCGAACTCGGCCTTGTCGCGGTCCGGATTGACCCATGAGCAGACGAAGACGGTGAAGCCCTGCGCGCTCAGCCAGCGGATCAGGGAGTTCGCCGGCTGCAGGTCCATGATGTAGAATTTGTTGATCCACGGCGGGAAGATCAGCAGCGGGACGGCGTGCTGCTGGTCCGTCGCGGCGTCGTACTGGATCAGTTCGAACAGCTCGTCGCGCCAGACCACCTGACCCGGCGCCGTGGCGACGTTCTCGCCCAGGACGAAGCGGCCGTAGTCCGCCTGGCTGATCTTCAGTGACCCGGCGCCGCGCTCCAGATCGGCGGCGAAGTTCTGCATCCCGCGCACCAGGGATTCGCCGCTGGTCTCGGCCAGGGCCTTCAGCGCCACGGGGTTCGACGCCAGGAAGTTGGCGGGCGAGAAGGCGTCGGTAAGCAGGCGGGTGAAGAACTCGGCCCGACGTTTCACGCGCGGATCGACGTCCTCGACGCTGGACACCAGACTGTTCATCCAGTCCGAGGTGGCCAGATAGGACTGGCGCATCATGTCGAACATGGGGTTCTCGGACCAGGCGGGATCGCGGAACCGCTTGTCGGACGGGGCGGGGCTGTCGACCGTCTCGCCCATCGCCCGGCGGGTGGTGGTCGACCACAACTCCATATAGCGGCCGAACAGGTCGGCCTGGGCCTGAAACAGCTTTTCGGGGCGGGCGGCCAGGCCGGTCATGACCGAGGACATGGCCGGGGCCACATTGAACGGGTCGGGAGACAGGGCGGCGGGGCGGTCGGCCTGCGACAGGGCCGCCTCGGCCACCGCCGTCTGGGCCATCATCGCCGCCTTGGCCAGGTTCAGCGACAGGGTCTCGAGCTGCTGACGCTGTTCGGCGCTGAAGGCCATGAAGTCGGACGCGGCGTTCGGGGTTTCGGGCGGCGGGGCAGGGGCTTCGGCGGCGGGCTTTTCAGGCGCAGCGGCCTTCACCTCTTCCGCTGGGGCGGGCTTCTTGGCGGCGCGCGGCTTCGCCGAGGTGGGGCGTCCGGACTTGCGCGGCGCGGCGGGCGCATTCGGCGTGGCGGACGGGGTCTTGGTCGGGCGCTTGGCCATGGGCGCGGAACCTCCGATGGGGGCGCGCGACGCGCACGCCTTCCTCCCGGCGCGATGATGGCATATGTCGTTGCAGGAAATGAACGTGCTGATGCTGAAAAAGACAGGTCTGGCGGCAATGCTGGGCGGGGCTGCGTTGCTGAGCGGCTGCGTCAGCGCCTTCGCGCCCGAAACCGATCCGACCTCGCCGCTGGCGCCGCGCGTGCAGCAACTGGTGGACGAGAACCGCCAGTATCCGCGCTGGGCGGACTTTCCGAAGTCCAGCGCTCCTCTGCCGGCGCCGGCGGAGATCGCCGGGCGTGTGGCGAATCTGGAAGGGCGTAGCGCCGCCCTGGGCGCCGAGGTCGCGCGCATCGAATGGACGTTGAACGAAGACCCGGCCGTTTTCACCGAATCGATCAACCGCCGCATCGACGCTAGCCGGATGTCGCCTGAAACGGCGCGCACGGCGGAAGAGGTCGAGGCCTACGCCGAGGCGCTGCGTCAGCGCGCCAAGGCGCCGCCCCCCATCGATCGGCCGCGTCCGTAATAGTCGTGGCGGGGGCCCAAGGTCGCCGTTTGGCTTTCATCGCCCGCCTGGGCGAATCCGGCGATCCTGCCGCTCCGGCCGCGTTTCGCCGCCTTGAGTGCGAGGAGCCGTCATGGCCCATGTCCCGTCTGAACCCTTTTGCCGTCTCGGCGGCGCGCGCTGATGGCTGACGGCGCCGTCTCGCCCGCCTTCCTCGACGTGTCCCGATCCCTGTCTGGCCGGGCCTGGCGGTTGCGCCCCGCCGAGGCAGGCGTGACGCGGGCGCACATCCAGGCGCTGGGTCTGGACGAGCCGCTGGCGCGGGCGCTGGCGTCGCGCGGCGTGGGGGCGGAGCAGGGCGCTGATTTCCTGAAGCCCACGCTGAAAGCGCTGTTCCCCAATCCGTCCAGCTTCATGGACATGGACGCCGCCGCGGCCGCCATCGTCGACGCGCTTCAGGCGCAGGCCAGCATCCACGTCTTCGCCGACTACGACGTGGATGGGGCGTCCAGCGCGGCCCTGCTGGTGCGCTGGTTCCGCACGCTGGGGGCGGACCTGCCCATCTATGTCCCCGATCGCCTGACCGAGGGCTACGGCCCCAGCGCGCGGGCCTTCGACACGCTGAAGGCGCGCGGCGCCGATCTGGTCATCACCGTCGACTGCGGCGCAGCGGCCAATGAAGCGGTGGCCCATGCGGCGGTCATCGGCCTGAAGGTCGTCGTCATCGACCACCATATGATGCGCGAAGAGCCGCCCGCCTGCCTCGCTGTGGTCAATCCGAACCGGCCGGGCTGCGGCTCGGGGCAGGGCAATCTGGCGGCGGCGGGGGTGGTCTTCGTCCTGCTGGCGGCCCTGAACCGCGAAGCGCGCGGGCGCGGCCTGTTCGAGGGCAAGGCTGAGCCCGACATCCGTCAGTGGCTGGATCTGGCCGCCATGGGCGCCATCTGTGACGTGACGGGCCTGACAGGCTTCAACCGCGCCCTGACCAGTCTTGGGCTGGGGGTTATGTCGCACTGGCGCAATCCGGGCCTGCGCGCCCTGCTGGCGGCGGCGGGGGCCGAGCCGGGACCGGCCAAGACCAATCACGCGGGCTTCATCCTGGGCCCGCGCATCAATGCGGGCGGCCGCATCGGCAAGTCGGATCTGGGCGCGCGCCTGCTATCGACAGACGATCCCGACGAGGCGCGAATGCTGGCTCAGGAACTGGACGCCCTGAACCTCGCCCGGCGCGAGGTCGAGGCTGAAGTCACTGAACAGGCCGTCCGCCGCGTCGAGGCGACGGGCGCCCACGCCGACGACAGCGCCGCCGTGGTCGTCAGCGGCGAGGACTGGCACCCCGGCGTCGTCGGCATCGTCGCCGGCCGCCTGCGCGAGCGCTGGAGAAAACCCGTCATCGTCATCGGCGTCGACGCCGTCAACGGCGTGGGCAAGGGCTCGGGCCGGTCGCAGTCGGGCATGAACCTGGGTCGGGCGGTGCAGGCGGCGTGGAACGAGGGCCTGCTGATCGCGGGCGGCGGGCACGCCATGGCGGCGGGCCTGACGGTGGCGGCGGACCGCATCGACGAACTGCGCGCCTTCCTCAACGAGCGCCTGTCGGCCGAGCGCGTCGAGGCCGTGGCTCAGGACTGGGTCGAGGTCGACGCCCTGATCGACCCGCGCGCCGCCACCCGCGACCTGTTCGAGGCGTTCGAGCAACTGGCCCCCTATGGTCCGGCCAACCCGGAGCCTCTGTTCGCGCTGGAAGGCGTCCAGGCGCGCGAGCCGGTCGCCCTGAACGGCGGCCATGTGCGGTGCCGTCTGGTCGGGCCGGACGGCGCCTCGGTGCGGGCCATCGCCTGGCGCTGCGCTGACCTGCCGACGGGCAAGGCGCTGCTGGCGGGGCAGGGCGGTCTGAACCTGGTCGGCCGCCTGAAAGCCGACGACTGGAACGGCCGTCGCGGCGTGCAGTTCGAGATTGAGGACGTCGCCGACCCGCGCATGGCCTGAAACCGTCAGCCTTGGCCGTGAAACGACGCAGGTCTTTGAAAAAGTCGCACAAATCCGCTTCGCCGTGCTTGCCATAAGCGGAATCGGCGGCTATCTACACGGTCCTCCGCGCAGCGGTCCCTTCGTCTATCGGTTAGGACGTCAGGTTTTCAACCTGAAAAGAGGGGTTCGATTCCCCTAGGGACTGCCACGCGGAGTTTTATCCCCCCTCGACATTTAGATGCGTTTTCCCACGGCGGTTTTGTTCGCCTGGATGTCTGCGGCGTCCGCATCCGGCATCGAAACGGCGCGTCGGTCGTTTTTTTGCAAAAGCGTGCGACGCCCTCTTGCATCGCCGAAAAGGGACGGCTATCAGGCCGCTCCTCCGCGCAGCGGTCCCTTCGTCTATCGGTTAGGACGTCAGGTTTTCAACCTGAAAAGAGGGGTTCGACTCCCCTAGGGACTGCCACGCGGAGCAATGCTCCTCCCTCGATCGCCAGGCTGTCTTCTCTCGCTTCAAGAGCGGGGGATGTTACACGTTCGCCTTGTCTTTTTGACGACAATGTGGCGTAAAGTGGGCCGCGAGATTGCCAATCTTGATGTAACTGTGTTATTCTGACTGTCCCGGTGTGTTCGGGCGGGGATGTAGGTGATGAGTTTCGAAGAGAGCGATACGCTCGAGACCGTCAAGGTCGTGGGCAAGGTCAAATGGTTTGACGCTGGGAAGGGCTACGGCTTCATCGTCCCGGACGACCCGCTTCTGACGGAAATGCGCGACGTTCTGCTTCATGTCACCAGCCTGCGCGAGGCGGGGCACGAACTGGCGGGCGAGGGGGCGACGATCACTTGCGAGTGCGCCAAGCGACCCAAGGGTTGGCAGGTGGTCACGATTGCCGAGCTGGAAGCCGCTGCCGTACAGCCGACGCGCCGAGAGAGCGTTCGCTCATCGTCGATCGGTCATGTCGGCGTCTCTTCGGACGCGCCTCTGGAAGCCGCCGTGGTCAAATGGTTCAATCGCACCAAGGGCTATGGATTTGTAGTGCGCGACGGCCAGGACGGGGATATCTTTGTCCACGTCGAAACGTTGCGGCGTTGCGGTCTGGATGACCTGCTGCCGGGCGATCCGGTGAACGTACGTTTCGCCGAGGGGCCGAAGGGTCTTGTGGTCGCCGATATCAGACAGGGCGGTTGAGTTCGTCCGAAGAGGACGAATATGATGATCCGTCGCCGTGTCGTGGTTAGAATAACGCTGTCCGCTGTTGTTCTGTCCGGAGTTCTTATGGCTTCGGCCTGTACGCGCACGGGGCCGATGGATGCGTCCGGTCAGCCGTTGGAAGCGCTGTCCGTGGTCACGGCGTCCGGCGAGCACAAGTTCATGGTCGAGATCGCGGACGATGACGCCGAGCGCGCGCGGGGCTTGATGTTTCGACCGCCGCTGGAAGACGACCGCGGAATACTGTTCCAATTCCAGACGGCGTCCGAGCAGAGCTTCTGGATGAAGAACACGCCCAACTCGCTGGACATCATCTACATTGATCCGCGTGGTCGCATCGTCTCCATCGCCAGCCACGCCACGCCGAATTCAGAGGCGCCGATTCCCTCGAACGGCGCCGCCAACGGCGTGCTGGAATTGCGTGCGGGTCGGGCTGGCGAGATCGGCGCCAAGCCAGGCGATACGATCAAGCACCCCTTCTTTCGTCCCTGAGGCGCGACTTGCGTCTTAGGCCGTTGCGGAGACTCACCCGACGTGCCATGAGGGCGCTCCGTCGGTCCGGGGTGTAGCGCAGCCTGGTAGCGCATCTGGTTTGGGACCAGAGGGTCGGAGGTTCGAATCCTCTCGCCCCGACCACGGTTTGAGGCCTGCTGGCTAGCCCGGTTTTACACCCGGTTTTACAGCAGACGTTCTGGGTTTGAGCTTATCCAGCCGCCGGATGCGGTCCAGGAGGAGCTCGTCCTTCTTCACGTAGCGCCGCATCATGTCGGCCACGTGCTCTTCCGACCAGGTGAAAATCTCGGCGATTTCGCGCTCGTCCAGGCCGCCCATGTACATGCGGGTCGCCGCCGTGCCGCGGAAGTCGTGGAAGTGTTTGTCGATGCCGGCGCGAGCTTTGGTCTTCTGGAAGGATGAGGCGAAGCCCGTCCTCCAGCTGTGCCCGTCCTGGTTGGTCAGCACGGTTGTCGATCGTTTGGGGATCGTCGCCAAATGTTCGCGCAGTTCGCCGTAGAGGGGGATGAGCGTTGTCTTTCGGTGCCTGCTCTTGCCTGTCGACATCTCAATCGCCAGCGGCCCAATGTGGCTCCAGGACAAGCGAAGGAGGTCGCTGGTGCGCAGGCCCGTAAGTGCGGCGAGCTTGAAGGCGGCGATCATTTGAGGAGAGGACACGGCCTCGAGCGCAGCCATGTCTTCGGTCGTCCAGATGATCATGGACCTGTCGCTCTTGTAGAGGCGTGGCATGCCGATGACCGCATTTGTCATCAGGCGCCCTTCGGCCATGCCGAAGGAGAGGAGGCGCGAAAGGGTTTCAAGGCCCACGTCGGCCGCACGCGGCGTCGCCTTGTATTGATCGCGCCATTTCCTGATAGCCACGCGAATCAGAGGACGATCGAACGCAGAGATGCTTGTCTTGCCGAAGTGCTCCTGGATGCGATCAAGCCAGGGCGACCAGTTCTGCCGGGTCTTCGCCGAGATCTCCTTTTGCCAGTGATCGCTGCCGCGCCAGGCTGCGCAAAGCGAAGCCATCCTGGAGGCATCGAGGGACTGTCGCCCGCTGGTTAGGCTAGCCAGTTCCGCCACGAACTCAGGGCTTCCGGGCTCAGCACGGATGCGAGGTCCGCCGCGCCAAGCGTAGGCGTAGGTGCGGCCCTTGGAGCGCACCACATGGACACCCTTAATGGGGAGCATGGCCATCGTTCAGAAGGTCGCGAATCTCCGCGTCCAGCGCGGCCTCTTCAGCCTGCGCAGGAGAGACTGCGAGAGGCAAGATCGTGACCTTCCCGTCGGGAGAGATGTCGACCCGATGATGACCGCTCTCGATGGCGCGCTGGACTATGGCCGTCAGGCTGCGGCGGTTGGATGGCGTGCGCTTCACAACACCGGCTCCTTGAGGGCTTTACGGATGCGGATGCGGCCGAGCGGGGTGAGGCGATAGCCATCTAGCTCGGTCAGGATGGCGTCGCGGCCGAGGGCCTGGGCGATCTCCTCGATCAGCGGGCCGGTCGCCTGGACGTGGCGCAGGATGGCGAACTTGCTGCGCGGGCGGCGCTGGATGGCCGAGCGGGAGAGGGCGGCCGGTTCCTCTTCCATGCGGGCGAGGATCCAGGCGGCGCCCGGCTGGAGATAGAAGGCCCGGCCGAGGGCGGCTGCGCGAGGGTCGCCCAGAGCGGCGCAAGCGCGGTTCATGATGGCGCGACGCAGGTCGATGATCATGACGTCGACTCCTGGAACAGGTCGGGATGGGCCGGTCCGGTCGCGCCGTAGACGGTGCGAAGCTCCTGCTCGCACCAGGTCTGATGACCGGTCCGGTCGTGGTGTTGGGCGGCCATGGGCAGAGCGTTCCGGCCGAGCCAGTGCGCCTTGTCGCCATGGCAGTCCCGGCAGCCGGCGCGCACCTTGTGCGAGGTTTCAGAGATCCGCTTCATGAGCGCGCCCGCGTGCGGACCAGAACGACCGCGAGCGCCAGGGCGATCAGAAAGGCCGTCACGGCTCGAGCCCCGCCTCGATCAGGGCGCCGAGCTCAACATTGAACAGGGCGGCGATCGCGCGCGCAGAATAGCCAGCGTCGCGGAACCATGTGGCCCATACGATCAGGCGTTCGTGGTGGCCGGGAGTGGGATTGAGCCCTTTCATGCAGCGGCGAGCTCGATGGCTGCATGGGATGTGGCCTCAAGGGAGGCCGCCGCCTGGGCCTTCTCGCGCTCCGCCTGTTCATCAAGCAGCTGCTCCTTCAGCCGATCCAGCAGGTCTGCAGCGGCCAAGGCGGGGTAGAGGGGTTGGTCCTCGAGCTTGACCGAAACCGCGTCGACCAAGTCCTGCAGGGCTTCGAACAGGGCGGGGGCGGCGCGGGTCATGATGCTGTCGATCGGAGGCTCGCAGTCGAAGGCCGCGCGCCACAGGTCATCCTTGCTGTCGAAGTTGGCGAATACCGCGCCCGTCGACATCTTGATGTGCTTGGCGATCTCGCGGATGCCGGCTCCGCCGGGCGTCCGTTCGACATAGGAACCGGGCTTGGCCCAGCAGGCTTTGGCGCCGTCGATGACCTTCTTGCGGGTGACGGCCTTAGCGTGCTGACGCTTGTTCAGGCGTTCGGTCATAGGTGACTCCTTCAGGCCGCCGTCTGGGCGGCGGTGTCGATCGCCTTGGCGACGTTCAACAGGTTCTGTTGGTGGGCAGGCGCCATGCGGCCGAAGATGTCGGCCAGGTGGACGCCGGTGATGGTCTGGCCCATGGCCGCGACCGGGTCGGGGATGGCGCTGCCGTCGTTGCGCAGGGGCGGCAGGAGATCGTCGGCCTCAATGCGCAGAACGCTACGCAGGCGAGCGAGAGCGGACAGTGTCAGGCGCGTCTCGCCACGTTCGTACTTCTGGATCTGTTGGTGGCTGACGCCGATGGCGTCGCCCACTCCTTCCTGGCTGAGGCCCAGGCGGAGCCGCGCCTGGCGCAGACGACGGCCAATCTCGATGTCGATGTCGGAGCGGGTGCGGCCGGCCATCAGAAGCGACCTTTCAGCAGCAGGAAGACGAGCAGGTAGGCGACGGCCGCTATCAGCGCGGCGCGGAACAGGACGGGGCGGTCGATCTTCATGCGCGCAGCCACAGCACCGCGAAGATGATCAGGACGGCGCCCAGGCAGACCGGAGCGCCGATCACGACGTCGACCAGCGAGACGCCGCCCCCGATCAGGACGGCGCCGACATACCAGCCGGCCACCATCGACAGGCACGGCTTGCGACGGGGCAGTTCGCGGATCTGGACCGGACGGCGGGCGTCGAAGGCCTCGCTGCCGGCGATGTTGTGTGACTGGCTCAAGGCGTGATCTCCTTAAGGGCTTCGGCGCGGGCAGCATTCAGTTCGGCCTGGGCCGCTTCGTCGCCGCCGGCGTCGGGGTGGGTTTCGCGCGACAGGCTGCGCCAGGCCTCGCTGATGGCGGCGGCGCGCACGTTGGCGGGCAGGGCCATGACGGCGTCGCGGGTCAGGCCGAGGATCTGCCAGCAGCTGCGCGTGACCGACGGCGGCGGCAGGGCGCTGAAGGCCTGCAGCGTCTCGGCGGCCGAGGCGACGCCGTGCCGGGTGATGGCGCGCGTCGCGTCCAGGTGCGCCGCCAGGGCGGCGATGTTCTGGGCGACCTCGGTATAGGTGTCGCAGGCGAGGGCGAAGGGCTCGGCCTTCAGGGTGAAGTAGAGGCAGACGCCGGGGTCGGCCGGGCGCAAGCCGCCGCTGCGCGGCCGACCGTCGAGGCGAAGGTCCAGGTTGGACGACAGCAGGGCGTTGATGCCGCCGAGGCGCTGGATCTCGGCTTCGACGCGGTCCATGGCGCCGGCGACGGTGATGGCGACGCTGCCCTGTTTGAACTTGCCGTTCTGGCGGCGATAGGCGGGCGTTCTCGGACGATGGGCGGGCCAGCTGAGCGGGCTGCGCTGCGGGGCGGACATCAGACCTCTCCCAAGGCGGAGAGGTAGAGGTCGAGGATGGCCTCCTCCTCCTGGCGCTTGGCCTTGTCCTGCTTGCGGATGCGCAGGACCTTGCGGAGGACTTTCACGTCGTAGCCCTCGCCCTTGGCCTCGGCGAAGACCTCCTTCATGTCGCCCATGACGGCCTGCTTGTCCTCTTCGAGGCGCTCCAGGCGCTCGATGATGGATCGCAGGCGGCCTTGGGCTGTGGCTGTCAGGGCGTCGGGGCTGGCGTCGAACGTGGTGTCGTTCGGAATGTGAAGATGATCGCTCACGCCCGAGCCTCGAGGGCCTGCAGCGCCTGGGCCGGGGTGCGGCCGATGAGGGCGTTCAGGGCGATGTCGCAGTCGGACCTGTCGCGGCCGAGGGCGGCGGCGACTTCGGTCAGGTCGCCGCGGAACGAGTGCGCCAGATCGCGAAGATCGCTCAGGCTGGTGATGGTCCAGCCTGAACGGCTGGGCTTTACGGCGAAATGGGTGCGGGCGGCGCGGTGGCGTCCCCCGTTGATCTGCAATCTTGCGGTTGCGGGCATTTGCTCCCCCTGCTCAACGCCAGAGAGAGTTCCGTTAAATGAAACTTCAAGTCAAGGAGAGGGTTTAAAAAAACAGAACTCACGACGCATAACGGCGTCATAAAGTGTCTAGGGCTGGCGCTGGTTCGCAGCAGCCTACGGCCGTCGAGGCTCAGTTGCAGCTTTCATAATGGTGGGAGGCTTAGGCTGAACCTTCAGCGATTGCGCGCGCGGCATCTTCGAAGCGGCGGAGCTGAAGGGCCTTCCCAGGAGGCATCAGAAGTTCATACGGCTCAACGCCCAGCCAAGTAGCAACCTCGTTCACGATGCTGCGATTGTAAGGCTGCTTGCCGTGCCAAATATGGTTCGCTCGACCTTTGTTCCAGCCGAGTTCATTCGTCAGGGCGGCTTGGCGCTTATCGAAATGCGCCATCCATTCCTGCAGGAACCAGTTCTTTTCGAGCGCTTCGGTCACGCCCTGAGTTTTGATTATCAAAACAAGCGCGTCGTTCCGAAAATTCGAAACTTGAGCGCTTGACTCAGGGTTTAGAATATCAGAACTCAAGGGGGTGACACCCAAAGCCTGGCGAGAATCGAGATGTTGGTCGCAGGAGCGCTTAGCCATTCAGCTAGGCCTCCGATCAAAGGGTCGTGTCAGCAGATTGGAGAATGGTGCGGACCCTTGGCCCACTGATCTCGCAATCGCGATGGACAGGTTGTCTTCCGGTGCGGTGCCAGTCGCAACACTCCGCCCCGACCTCCACGACGTACGCGTCCTCCACCGGGAGGCGGGGGCATGAGTCCAGAAATGCAGATCGGCGTCGCGATCGCCTCGATCATCTTCTCGGTCGCCAGCCTGGTGCTGGCCGTTCGGAAGGGGCGTGATTAATGGCGCCGGGGTTCCAGTTTGATGGCCGGACGCGAAGCCCGCATGTGCCATTTGCGGCGCTTCAACAGCGGCTTTCCAGTGCTGCCGTCCATCATCACGACGTCCAGCACGAACGGTGTCATGCTGGCCTCCAGCCCCACCACGTAGGTCCGGCACCAGAGATGGTCGTCCGCTTGCAGGAGGTCGAGCAGCAGACCACGCGAAGGCTCGCCCCAGGCGTAATAACGCAGGTCGTCCATAGGGCCGGTGACAGTCGCCTGAACCAATGCCGCTCCCGTTGGCGAGCGAACCCTCACTTTCAATTTGGCCGTGGTGTGCTCGCCGATATCGGCAGCGCGCCATTCGATGAACGCCCGATCGTCGCTCGCCATCGTCACGCGCGCCTTGAGCCGAGATTGCCGTCCGGCTGCACGAGCGCGGGCTTCGTTCGTCACGTGCCAAGCGAACGACAACAGCGCCACAACGCAGCCCGTCCAGGCAGCCGCATCTCCAAGTTCCATAGGTGCTTTCCGTGATGAGTCCTGCGGCTGTCAGGCTAGGGGCAGAGCCGTGTACGGCCAAGCTGTGTCTCGACCTCCACGACGTCCGCGTCATCCAGACGGAGGCGGGGGCATGAACGGCGCCGATCTCTTCGTCTATGTCGGCGCCGGTGCGGGTTTGGGCGTACTGACCGGCAATGCGGTGAGCCTGATCCGCAGGCGCGCTCTCAGTGCCGACGTGCGTAAGGCCGAGCAGCTTGCAGACGCTGCTATCGACTGTGTCGTGTCCCAAGGCCTGCGTGACCGTCTGGTGGACGGCCCTAGCCTTGCAGAACGGTTCGCTCAGCAGTCCTCTAAAATGGACGTCGAAGATCTCGCGCTGATGTCTCGCTACGCCTTCGGCGGCGGCGTTAGAGACCTTATCGCTCCGCGACGCGATGAAGTTCGAGCATGGGAGGCCAAGCGCCGCCGACAACCGATGCGGCGCCTGGCGGCCGTCATCAGGAGTGCTGCAGTTGGGTAGCTCGATCCCAGTCGCAGACCTTGCCCTTGTAGGCGTCGATAATACGCAGAAGGACGATGGCGGCGTCGCGGCGGCCAGCATCGGCCTCTTCGTCATCAATCCGGTATTTGCGACAAAGATCGTCGAGACCGGCTTGGAAGCCAGCGACATCATGTTCGATGCTGGCGCTGAACTGACCGAACAGTTCGGCGAGCAGAATTTCGACGGCCTCGGCGCGCGCCTCAAGCGCCGTGACGCGCGCGTCCAGTTCAAACGACATCCGAATCTCTCCTTGGGGTGTGTGGAAACAGCCAAGGTAGAGGCGCCCGCCGTCGTGTCCATGATGCGCGACGGCGGGTTGCGCCTATCGGTCAACGCCTTCCCAGAGGCGGCATAGCCATGGCGCCGGGGGGAATGTCCAGGTTCTGCGACGACTGCGGCTATCAGGTCTGCCTGGAGGCTGGCGTGTGCCTGGAGGTCTGCGCCCAGGATCTGCAGACCGATCCGCAGGAACTGGTGCTGGATCTTGCCCAGCACCCGCGTGTGACGGTCCGCATCCCGCCTCTGCCGCCCGAGGAACTCGCCGCACTCGAACGCTGCCTGCGCGAGGGTAACGCGCGAGACCCCATCTTCATTCCGGCGCCCCGCCATGAGTAGCGGCGCGCCCTCCCCATGCCTCCCCCTGCCCGCCATGAGGGGGGAGGCCGGAACGTCCGGCGCCACCGGCCAGACCACGCGTTGCGCCGGACGTTCCACTTCCCATCGGCCGCAGTCAGAAGGCGCCGCCTTCTCGACCCGACGCGGCTCCGTGGTCGCCGCTGCGAGTATTGCAGCGGAGGCGCTCGTCGGCGCGGCGCTCAACGCCCCCCTCCCAAGCCGCGCCGACGGGCTTACCCCTGAGTTCGCAGGGTCGCGGTGCTGACGCGGTCCTTCGCCCCCCTGGCCGCGCAGACGGCCGAGCCTTCCCAAGACGGTTTCCGATTCGTTCCGAGGCTTAACGAAGCCTTGCCGCGTCGCGCTTTTGCGCCGCGCGTGAACGCCCTGCTGCGTCAGCTGCTGAAGCGGCTCGCCCTGGACCGGGAGCGCGGCCGAGCCCCCTAGCGCGAGATGCGCCCCCACCACATCGGCAACGATCGCGAGCCCGCCAGACGGCCGGGTCGCGCCGCGCCCGCATGACGCCGGGGACGGAATTCTGCGGAGCGGAGCGACGACGCCAGCGACGGCGCGCGCGGTCCCCTTGCCCTCATTCAAGCCAACCATGGCCGTCTGACGAACGGTCATCGGGACGCCTTTTGCCAACGCCCGGCCCTGAACCGCCGGAGCGAACGCATGTCTGCGTCCTGAGACCGGCTTCGTCAGGCGGATTCGCAAGGAGCGAATCCACTTGAACACGCGGCAACACGCGCACCTCGCGCGCGCCCTGCAGGATGCCTGCGGCGGCGCGGACAAATGCGTCGATATTCTGGAAGAGACCCCGCACAGCGTCGGTCGGACGGTCATGTACGCCTGTCGCAAGCGCGACGGCGGAAAGACGATGCCCGTCGGGGCGATCTTCCTGCTGGAACAGCACTGCCAGAAGAAGATTTACAGCCAGGCGCTGATGCAGGCGACGCTGGCGCCGACCGAGGCCGAATGCGCAATCAGCGAGGCTTGCGAAGGGTCCGAGGCGATGGCCATGGCCCAGGCGCTGATCCGCAAGGCGGGCGAGGATCACCACTACTCAGAGAACGAAAAGGCTGAGATCGAGCCTCACCTGCAGCGCGCCGAGGCCAGCATCGCCGGGGCGCGGGCCGCTATGGACGCCGCGTCGTGAGCGCCGTCGCGATCGCCATCGAGGGCGTCGGTCGCCGAGAGCCCCATCACCGCCGGACAGGCGACAAGGTACGCCGAAACAGCAAGCCGGTGCGTCGCAGCTGGTGGACGCACTTCTCCTGGACGCGGGGGCGGCGGCTACTGCTGGCGCTGCGGATCCACGCGGAACACCTGCGCCGGAAAGGGCAGAGGACCGGCGCCGCGCCTCGGCCGGGCGTCATGGGCGACAAGGGCGGGATCAGCTTCGGCGCCATCCGCCTGATGGAGGTCCTGGTCGCCGTAGCCGCGCGCTACGAAGGGCGGCTCGAGCCCTCGGCCGAATGGCTGGGCGAGGCCCTGAACGTTCCGGCGAAGTCCATCCACGCCTGGAAAGAGCAGCTGAAGCGCCACGGCTTCCTGACGTGGCAGCGTCGCTATGTCGAGACGGGTCGGCCGGGCGTCCGAGGGCCGCAGGTGCGCCAGACCACCAACGCCTATGTCCTTACCATCCCAGCAGCCGCAGAGGCCGCCGCTGAGGCCAGGGTCGCGCCTCGGGCCACCCCCTCCCAATCGAAGGAAGAAAAGGCCTACACGGCCAATCCTGGGCTCATGAGCGCCCTCGACAAATACGGCGACAACCTCTTCCAGGACCTAGTCCGGCGCGGGTGTAAGCCGCAGACCCCTACGTGAATCACCTGAGGTCTGAGAATCCCGGCTCCCATCATTAAAAGGCGTCGACCTAGGCGGTCGACAACATGATGAGGAAGGGAAAAAGGCGTCGGCCTGGTCGGCCGACCACATAAATCCTGAGATCGAAGCCGCCAAGGGTGGTGGAAAACCAGCAGACCAGACTGCGGGCGAGCAGTGCTCGCCCTCGGATTAACCCGGCTGCCGCCCGTAGGGACGGCGGCCGTTGTCGTATGGGGCCAGCGTCGCTGGCTCTGCGAAGGGCGAGGGGTTTCGATTTTCGCGCGCGTGGGGGCGGCCGCAGCGCCTGCGGATACGGCGCCAGGGCAACGGTTTCGGCCGATCGCGCAACGGTTTGACGGTTCAGCGCAACGCGAGCGGCGCAGAGGACGCCCCTGGGCGTCGAGGCGGGAAAGGGGAGGGCGCGCGTGGGGGCCGGGCGGGAACGGGTGGGGGCGCGGCGTTGAATATCAGCGTTGCGCGAATGGCGAATTCAGGGCATGGCCCAGCCACGACTTTGGATTGGGGGCTTTCATGGAAGCAATCGCTGGTTTCATCATTTTCGCGAGCCTGGCCGCGTTTATCCTCGGCGTGGTGAACGTCATCAGACCGCAGGCCTGGATGAAGGTGCGCAAGCGCCTGGTCGGGGCGTTCATGGTTCTGGGCTCGATGGGGGGCTGCGTCGCGGGCGGGATGATGCTGCCGCCGTCGGCCCCGAAGACGGAGATCACCGCCGAGGCTGCAAACATGGGCGACGCGATCGCCGCCGCCGAGGTTGCCGCCGCCAACGCGCCGGCCGCCGCGGCCGCGTCTAAGCCGAAACTGACAGGCCCGCAAAAGAATGCGGTCAGGTCGGCCAGACAGTATCTGAGCCTGTCCGGCTTCTCGCGCGACGGGCTGATCGCGCAACTCTCTTCCGAATACGGCGACGGATATGCGGTCGCAGACGCCACGGCCGCCGTCGACAGCATTGACGTGGACTGGAATGAGAACGCCGCCCGATCGGCGAGGCAATATCTCAACATGACCGGTTTCTCGTGCAACGGCCTCGTGCAGCAGCTGTCTTCCGACGCCGGGGACAAATACACCCAGAGCCAAGCCCGATACGGAGCGCAGGCGGCCGGCGCCTGCTAGGTCGGGTCTCGCTCATACTTTAAGCGATATTATCGCTTGATCCTGTCGGAATAATGAGCGATATTATCGCTCATGAAGACGATCGCTCTGACAGCCCGCGCCGCCAAGGAACTGGACGCCCTGCCGACCGACGCCCGCGAGGCCGTCGAGGGCGCCCTGATCACCTATGCGACGACGGGCCGGGGCGACGTCAAGGCGCTGGCCGGACGTGACGGCTTCCGTATGCGGGTCGGCCGCTATCGGGTGTTGTTCGCCGAGGACCAGACGACCGTGCTGGCCGTCTACATCGGCAAGCGCGAAACCACGACCTACAGGAGACAGTGAGATGAGAAGCGAACCCCAATTCATCCACGCGCCGGGCGGCGACGAAATGGTCGTCCTGACGCGCGCGGACTATGACGACCTGGTCGCGCGTGCGGCCGAAGCCGATGAAGACGAGGCGGACGCCGCCCTGTTTGACGAACGCATGGCCGATCTGAAGGCCGAGCGCGACATCATCCTGCCCGCCGAGGTCTCGCGCCTAGTTCTGAAGGGCGCGACCCTGCCGCGCGCCCTGCGCAAGTGGCGCGGCGTGACGCAGGTGCAGCTGGCCGAGATGACCGGGCTGGCGCAAAGCTATCTGTCGGAGCTGGAAGCCCAAGAAGGGAAGAAGGGGACGGCCGAGGCGTGGGCCAAGATCGCCCAGGCCCTGGACGTGCCGGCGGATTGGCTGGTCGGCAACGACGGCTAACAGGTCAGGCCGGCAGTGCCGCTAAGGGTGGAAAGCGGACCTAAAGTGCATCGTATCGCCAAGCCGTGGCGCCCGTTCGGTCCAGGACACCGAACGCAACAAGACGCCCACCATGAAAAGTAGCGAAATCGCCTGCAACGTCGCCGGGCGCGTCGGATACAATGACAGTCGCAGCATCGAGCCGACGGACATAGCCACCCGCAACTAGGCGGGTCTCGGCGGGCTCTTGTTCATCCGTTTTGCAAATGGCGATGAGCTTGGACCAGTGGCATTGAAACGCTCCTGTATCCTCGAAAGTCATTGGTTCGACTAAAACAACCTGTCCCGGTTCAGGCGGGCCATCGAAGGTAAGGCTGGTGTCGTGAGCGGGAAGCGGCTGCTCCATGGTCACCGTAGCGATGACTTGCCCTTTTTCGTCGCGAGCGACAAACCGTTGCTGTTCGCTCATGGGCTCGCCGCAGCCCCCGCTCAAGACTAGCGTTGCGGCGACAAACAGCTCAGCAGGAAGCAGATTGAACAACGTCATCTAGACATATGAGCGGACGCATTGAACGTCCGCAACGGGTCGTGAACCGAAGTTCGCTTAAGGGTGGAACGCGGACCTTGCTAGAAGCCAGTTAGCTCGCGACTAGCAGCGCTGCTGCACCGATGACCATCATAGCGAAGCCGAATGTCGCGGCTGTCAGGATATAGATCTTCACTGGGCCGAGCGCCGTCTCCTGTTTAATCCAGCGCCACTGGACCCAGAGATACCAAACGGTCGCCAAGGCGACGAAAACATCGCCAACGATGGTTGTGTTCTCACCCGGCAGGCGCGCGCCGCTGAAGCCAAGGCTGACAATGATCGCGGTGGCGCCGGAAAGGTAGCATTGAGCGAAGAAAGGGGCGCGAAGGCTGTCACGGTCGATCCGCCTTTTCTGGAGCCGCAGCGCAAGGCACGCGAACAACAGGGCGGGCAGGCTGAAGATCAGCGCTCGGAAACCGAGAAGCGCCTGATCGTTGCCAGAGACCAACCGACCAAGAGCATTGTTGCCCTGTGCGATCTGGAAGCCGAGAGCGAGTTCAAGGCCGTGGGCGAGCAGAATGCTCAGCACCAGAAACAGCGGCGGGCTAAGCGTCTCGAGATACTGCCTCTCCGCCTTATCCCGCTGCTCGGCGTCCGAATAGCGCATCGTTTCGAGGGGGCGGCTCAGGGTGCGCCAGAAAGTGATGGGGTAGAACAGAAGCCAAGACATGACTTCATAGAGAAGTTCTTCCACGGAGCGCAAAAGCGTCAGCACGTTCATCGGCGGCTCCCCTGCCGGGCGTTGGCGCGCTGCGCCGTTTCGTACAGCTTGCCCGGTCACGACGCGAGCGCAACCGGGAAGGTGGTCGGACGCGCACTTTCATGATGTAGTTGGTTTCTGATCCCTTCGTGAAAGAGCACGCCATGTCGATCCGTCGGTTTATCAGCATCAGCGTCTCCTCGGCCGTGGTGCTGTCGTCCGTGTCACCCGCATTCGCCCAAACACCCGGGCGCCTCTCCGACCTCGTCGGCGCGCGCGCCGGTCAGGCGGAAAGCGAGTTAGGGCGGCGCGGCTATGAGGTCACAGACCGGAGCGAAGTCGTCGGTGATGGCCGCATGACCTACTGGCGTCGCGGAGACGAGTGCATCGCTATAATGACTCGCGACGGACGCTATCAGTCGATCAATCAGGCCGGACGCACGGAGTGCGGTGGGGGAAGACACGACAACACAGGGGCGGCGGTGGCGGCGGTCGCTATCGTGGGGCTGGCCGCAGCGCTCGCAGCGCACAACAGACGCCACGGCGACACGGACCGGGATCATGACGCTGAATACGAGCGCGGCTACCAGTCCGGCCTTTACGGTTCGCCCTACGACGACCGCCATGAGACCGAAGGGTATCATGACGGCTATCTTGCGGGGGAAGCGGAAGCGAGCAATCGACGCCACTCGAACTCGCGCTGGGTTCGCCAGGCCCCAGTTGCGGCGCAGGACGCTTGCTCACTTCGAGCTGATGAGTTCATGAGCCGTCCGCGCGGTTCCAGTGTGCCGATTAGCACTCGCGATCTGGGTCGCGGAGAGTGGGAACTCACGATGGCGACGGGGACCTATCGATCTGTCTGTCGCGTCACTGCAGCCGGATCGGTCCAATCGATCGACCCATACTGATGCAATGTCAGCAAAGGGTCGTGAAGCGAAGTTCGCTTAAGGGTGGATAGCGGCCATTGGCCGATCTATGGTTTGTGAATGACCCTGCAAACCGCCATCGTCATTCTGACATTGCTCCCGACCCTCGCGGCGTGCAGCCAGCCTAAAACGACGAGCAATTTTCCGCCCCATTTTGCTGAGGCCTGCGCGGTTACAGTTTTGGCGCTGACATCGAATACATCTGATGATCGGCCATGGATTTTGGACGAAGGCCCTCCGCGCACGGGAGTGCTTCGTCCCAATGAAGAAGTAGTTTTACAGGCACCGCTGCCGGGCGAAGATCCCGATGAATATCTTGGCTGGCACACGTCTTCGCCCGACGGAATGCCTCTTCGAACAGGCGGACCATCCGCTGAAATGGCCAAGGCTTTCGCCCTCACTCAGCCAGCAAACGCCCTTTCCTGCTCTGAAGTAAAAATTCGGGCGGAACGGGCCAATGAGCGTTTTGCTGACACGGATCAGAACTCCCGCCCGGTTGATGCCGACGCGGCCTTTTCAAGAACGGAAGTGGAGCTTGACCGAGCGATTGTGTCCCCCGACGGCCAAGAGGCCATCGTCTACCTAGGGCAACAATTTGCCCCCTTGGCGGGGGGCGGTTTCTTGATCCTCTACCGGAAAGATTCGCAAGGCGCGTGGCGGGAAGCGGCGAGGTTTTCGACCTGGATATCTTGACCCATTCTTGCGTCCGCAACGGGTCGTGAACCGAAGTTCGCTTAAGGGTGGAAATCGGACGTTGTTGTCCGTAATAGAACCGACTGTATCGGGGGGCCTTATGAACACTGCACCAGAAGTTTCGGCTCGCCGCGCCGCATGGATTGGATGGGCTTGGGTGAACGGATCGGTCCTCGCCGGATATGCTGTTGGCTTCGGTCTGCTTGCGCTGCTGTTCAACACGAGGCCAGTGTTTGTCGATGCGCTTGGTCCTTGGTTCCTTCTTCTGATCTTGTTGGTGCTCGTTGCCCCATGGTTTGCGTGGTCGTTCCAGGTAACGCGCTGGCGACTGTGGGCCTACCGCCGAGTTAGAGATTTGAACGCATTGAAGGCTGAAGCCATTGCACGTTCCGTGATTTGGCCCTCCGGACACTTCCTTGAGAAGACCGAGTTCCGAACGCGAAAACAGAAACTGGAACTCGACCGTCTTGAGCGTGAACGTGTCTGACCTGTTCAGCCGTAAGACTCTGGCCCGACTTCCCTGACCTAGAAAGGGTTCGGGGCAATGTCCGCAATGGGTCGTGAAGCGAAGTTCGCTTAAGGGTGGAAAGCAGACCTAGGGCACATGAACAGATGAAACTTCAATTCGGCCGCTTGGATCGCCAAACAGTTTGGCGTGGAGAGCCAGGTCGCTGACGGGCTCCTGGGTGGTGCTGAGATCGATCAGGAACTCCCAGTAACCGTCCATCCATAGATAGATTGACCGCTGCCAAACCTCGTCGTTTAGCGGAGCCAGTGTTGCCCCGTATGCAGCGATTTGACCTGCGATGAATTGGGCTGCGTCCTCATCTATTGGCGCAATCCCTTCGAGTGCGTGCCTCGAAAGTCGATAATCGCCAGCAACAAAGGCTGCTACCAGCTCCTGAAATCGAGGCCGAAGCTGCTCTGGTACGGGATGTTCTTTGTCGTCTTCTGCAAGCATCAGCGTAGCTAGGCCCATGGCGCTAATGTCCGCAATGGGTCGAAAGCGGGTTTTCGGAGCGCCCGCTATTCGGCGTCGTTCGCGGCGGCCGGCGCGCCCGAGGGCATGCGGCGGCGCAGGACGGCCATGGGCAGCTGGACGCGCGGGTTGGGCCGGGCCGTCGGGACGAGGACGCGCTCGATCACCAGGGACGCGATGAAGGATGCGCCGCAGGGTTCGTCGGACTCGACGTTGACGCACTGGAAGCGCAGGGACCGGTAGGTCGGGCTGATCTGCTCGCTGCCCCGGACCTTGGCGAGGGCGTCGCAGTAGGGGCATTTCATCCGGAACTGGCCGCCGTAGCGAGGCCGCTTTCCGCCCTGAAAACAGGCCGGTTGATTGGTCGTGCTGAACCGCCCTTCAGCGGTCGCCCCCTGGTGCATAGTGGATTCCGATCCCGACTTCGCCCCTGCGTTTTCCATAGCACGCCTCGCTTATCTACGCTCGATAAAGTTGTTCAGTGACAGGCGCCTGCGTCAAACACTGTCGCTAGTTTCTGAGCCGCCGAGCTCCATCTGCAGGCTGGTCGCCAGGCCGCCCGCGGCGTTCAGGCTGTGGCGCGTCTCGACCACCAGCCAGCCGGCCGCGTCGATTTCGGGCTTGAAGCCCGACACGTTGACCGTTTTCTCGGGAAAGATGTCCGGCCGGCCGCGCGCGAGGGTGAGGGAAAACTTGGCCGCGGCGCGCTGCAGTCGCTTGAACTCGGTGTCGGCCGCGCGCCTGGCGCTGGCTTCCGAGGCGTAGGTTCGGCTGAGCTTCTTGGCGTTGTCCTCGCTGCCGACCACCACCTTGCGGCGCTCTCCGCCGGCGCGGTCGTGCCATTCGGCGATGACGCCCGAAAAGGCGTCCCGCTCGGCTTCTTCCCAATTGTGACGGTCGCCGTCGCGACGCGTGATCCGGGCCAGGCCGAGATCCGCGCCGCCGGGGCTCTGGCCGGCGCCGCAGGCCATGAAGATCAGGCGCTCGGCCTTCACCGTCGCCACGGCGTCATGCATCCGGCCGAGACGGGACAGCAGGGCGGCGTCGCTCTCGTTGCTCTGGGCCAGATGTACGACGTCCAGGGCGGCCTTGTCCGGCGCGCAGCGCAGCTGCAGGCCGTTTCGCCCGGCGATCTCGGCCAGCACGGCGCCGAGGGTCGTCTCTGACCAGCTTTGCGCCCGGCGCTGCCTGAAGGCGCGGGTCAGGTCCGCAGATCGGGCGCGGATCGTCAGCATGTCAGGCGTGCCGGCGTGACCGCGCTGGTCGACCTTGAAACGGCCCTTGTCGATCAGGACGGGCGCCGCGGCAGATCCAGGCTCGCGCCAGCCGAGCGCCAGGCTGATGATGGCGCCCGAAGGCGGAATGGCCAGCTGGCCGTCGTGGTCGTTGAGGACGATGGAGAGTTCGTCCGCATCCGCGCCGCGCTTTTCGGTGAGTTCGAGGCTGTTCAGGCGCGGCGTCACCTGGGCGCCGATGTCGACGCCGTCAATCACCAGCCGCCAGACCGCCCGCGGGTGATAGGCTCGGCCCGTCACGACGCAGCGCCTTCGTCGCCCAGGTCGTCATCGACCCGCTTCAGGGACAGGGTGAAGTCCGAGATCCGGGGGACGCCGTTGTCCATGATCGACCGCTGCGTCTCGTCCAGGCTGATGATGACGAAGGCGCCGTAGACGCGGCCCGCGCCGTCGACCAGGGGCCAGGCCTCGCCGCTTTTCCCCATGACACGAAGGTCATCCAGGCTGTCTGCGTCACCGAAGGCGACGGGCGCGAGCATGCCCGTCAGGGTGATGTCGTCATCGCCATCGCCGAGGAATTGGCCGGCCGGGCGCGCGCCGACGCGCTCGCCGAAGGCGTGGCGCCAGGACGTGCGACGCTGCAGCTGCTGATAGGTCAGGGTGGGCAGGTCGAAGACGAACAGCCCCAGCGCCATCATCGCCATCAGTCGAAATCTCCGGGTTCGTCGCCCAGCTCGCCCAGGTTGGGGCTGTTCAGGATCTCTGCGACCTCGCGCGCGATGTCCCTGGCGCTCTGCCCAGGCTGGGCGTTCACATGGATGGTCACGCTGCCGATCGAGGGGCGCGTCGCAGGCGGCGCGGATGCAGCCGGCGCGGGCGCGGCGCCGATGCGCGGGCCGTTGTCAAAGGCCAGGGACGGCGCGCCAGGCGTTCCGACGGCGAGGGCGGCCGTCATTCCGGCGCCCACGCGCGCGACAGCCCTGACTGCGTCCCCGGAGGATCGGGTCAGTCCCTGCGTCAGACCCGCGACCGTTTCATCGCCAAGCCCGGCGAAGATGCGCGACGGCGAGCGAATGCCCAGGCGTTCCTTGAAGGCGGTGATCAGCTTGCCGCCGGCGCCCATGACGGCGCGGATCAGGTTGGGGATGCCGCCGAGCAGGCCGTTGATCAGCCCCATGATCAACTGGCCGCCGAACTCGCGGAACTTCGGCCCCAGTGACTGCAGGGCCGGCCAGACGCGCTGGAAGGCCTGGATCAGCAGGCCGGCCGGCGTGAAGGTCATGAAGACGCTGATCAGGCCACGAACGGCTGCGCCGCCGATCTCCTTGATGCGGGTCCAGACGCCGGCCCACCAGGTGCTGATGGCGCCCCAGTTGCGATAGATCAGGAAGGCGGCCGCCGCGAGGGCGACGACGCCGACCACGATCCAGGTGATGGGGTTGGCCAGCAGGGCGGCGGTGAAGGCCCAGGTAGACGCTATGGCGCCGCCCAGACCCGCGAGCAGGGGCGCGAAGAAGGCACCCGCGCCCGCCAGGGCGAACTGCAGCAGGGCGAAGGGGCCGAGAACGGCGGCGACCGCCAGGGCCAGGCCGCCGAAGATCAGCAGGCCGGCGGCGACAATGCCGACCAGGGCGCCCACGACCTGGATGACGCGCGGATGCGCCTGGGCGAATTTGGTCAGGCGCTCCGAGGTTGCGCCAACGCGCAGAGCAACTTCACGGATCAGAGGAAGGAATGACGTTCCAGCAGCGATCGCGGCGCCCCTCAGTCCGTGCGTCGCCTGGTCGATCGCGCCTTTAGCGCCGGACATCCGGTTGCCGAACTCGGTCGCCATGGACCCGGCCGTCGTCTCGGCGTCTTCCACGGCCTTCAGGTTGGTCTTCAGCACGTCCAGCTGGGTCAGCATGGGTGCGATCGCCGCCACTGATTCAGAGCCGAACAGCTGGGTCAGGATCGAGGCCTGACGATCGGGCGACAGCTTCTTCACGCGCTCCAGCACGTCGATGATGGTCCCGCCGGCGTCGCTCTGCATGGCCTTGGCCACGCCTTCCGCCTCAAGGCCAAGGGCGGCGTAGGCCTTCTGCTGGGCCTTCGTGGCGGCCTCGCCCTTGGTCAGGGCGAGCATGGTGTTCTTGATCCCGGTGGCGGCGATCTCTTCGGCGACGCCCATGCCGACGATGGTCGAGCCCAGGGCGGCGACTTCAGATGCAGCCGCGCCAGCGACGCCGGCCAGCGGGCCGACTCTGGTCACGACGTTGGAAATGGCCAGCGCCGTGGCGTTGCCGTTGTCGCCCAGGTGGTTGACCTGATCGGCGAAGGCGCGGACCTGATCCTGCGTCATGCCGAAGGCGGTGCGCCAGGTGGCCATCTTCTCGCCCGCGTCCTCGGCGGTCGTGCCGAAGGCGACGCCCATCTGACCTGCGTCCTGGGCGAAGCCCTTGAGCTCTTCGCGCGCGATCTTGGCCTGACCGGCCGCAGCGATGATCTGGGCGACGCCTTCCGCCGGCAGGCCGAGATCCTTCGACAGCTGCAGGACGTCGCGGTTCATCTGCTCGAACTGTTCGGGCGTGTCGAAGTCGACCACCTTCTTCACGTCGAGCATGGCGTCCTGGAAGGTGATGGCTGCGCCGGACGCTGCGACCAGGGGCGCGGCGGCGGCCATGCCTGCGCCGATTGAGGAGGCGCCCGCGCCGGCGGCCGTGCCGGCGAACTGCTGGCGCCGGTCATATGCGGTTCGCGCGTTCGCCATGCGGTTCTGACGGTCCTCGAGCGCCTTCAGCTTGGAGCGTTGCTCCTCGAGGGCGTCGGTGGCGCGGCGGGTGCGAAGAGCCAGCCGCTTTTCGGCCTCGGACAGGTTGCGGGTCGAGAGGCCCGCAGACTCGAGTCGGCCGCGGATCGACTGCAGGGTGCGTGCGTGGCCTTCCTCGGTGGCCTTCAGCGATCGGACGCGGTCGCGCGCCTGTTCAAATGCGCGCGTCAGGGCCTTGGTCGGGTTCGCGGCCGCCTTGTGCGCCTGGGCCAGGCGGGCGGCCTCGGCGCGCGCGGCCTTCAGCGACTCGCGGGTCTGGCCGAGCCGGTCGGTCATCTGCCGGTAGGCGGCGACGTCCCTGGAGGCGCGCTGTAGTTCCGAGACGCGCTCGCGCGCCGCCCGCAACGCCTTGGAGGTCGAGTCCGTTTCGCCGCGCACGCCCTTCAGGAACCGCGTGGCGTTGCCGGCGGCGTCCATGATCAGCTGAAGGCGCAGGTTGCGGGACATGAAGCTCGGGGAGGGCTATCGGGAGCGGGGCTGGTCCGGAGCCGCGTGCATGCGGTTCCAGCGTTCGACGGCGCGGTCGCGAACCTCCAGGATCTCCGTGAAGGTCATCTCTTCCATGGGCGTCGGGGACGGCCAGTAGTGGAAGACGGCGGCGATGTCGGCGAAGGCGTCGTCTATGCTTCGAGGCCAGCTTCCGCCTTCTGGCGCTTCTGCAGCAAAAAACCGGCGATCTCGCCCGCGATGGCGGTGCAGTCCTCGGCTTCCATCGCCAGGAACTCCTGGGCGGTGATGACGGGCGAGGAGATCCGGCGCACCACCTTGGAGGCGGCGACCAGGTCCAGGTTCAGAAGGTCGACCACCTTGGCGCCGGCCAGGGCGCCGCCCAGCGGCTTGCGCAGGGTGACGGCCTTGATGATCTGATCGCCGCGCTTCAACGGCGTGTCCAGCGGCACGACGACAGTCGCGCGTTCTTTGTTTTCAGTGACTTCTTCGTCAGTGTTCATCGTCTTTACCCGGTGAAGCGAAGGGACGGCGCCGTGCGGACGCCCAGGAAGTGAGAAGGGGGACGGGGCGCCCGCCGAACCGCCGGGGTCTGGCCCGCGCATGGGCGATCGGGTCGCTCGAGCGCGTTCGGCCGGTCAGACGGCGGGCGCGGCCGCATCGTCAGGCGAAGCCCAGGATGCGGCGTTCCTCGGCCAGGCGGTCGACGCCGTCGACGGTGAAGACCTTGTTCAGGACGTCGATCTCGAACTCGGTCCGGCCGTTGCGGGTCTGCAGGTAATAGACGCAGGCGGTCTTGTAGGTGACCTCGGTGTCGCCGCCGATCTCGTCGCCGCCGGCGTCGATGGCGTAGGTGCGGCCGCGAACGACGATTTCGACGTGGTCATATTCGCCGGTGGCGGCGTTCTGATAGGCGCCGGTGAAGCGCAGCTGCGAAGCGTCGACCTGGTGCTCGGCGAAGGTGCTGTTCAGGCCGGGGATCTCGCCGCCGTAGGTGTGCTCGACCTCCAGGGCCTGCAGGCCGGTGAAGATCTTGATCGGGGCGATCATGCCCGAGCCGCGCCAGTCTTCACCCTCCATCTCAAGAGGCGGACGGGTGAAGGTCTTGCTCTCGCCGATGTAGGCTTCGCCGTTGCCGTGGACCACCATGTCCTTGAGCTTGCGGGGCAGGTTCATCGCAAAGGTTTCCTTGAAAATCGAATGACTTGGTGAAGGCTGCTCAGGCTGGAGTTCAGGCAGCCATCTGGTTGAAGTCGGCGTAGAACTCCTCGGTGATGAGGCTCTCGATCGACAGGTCTTCCAGCGGCGCGCATGGCGTGAACCGGTAGCCGATGCGCAGCCGGCCGGCGGCCAACTGGTCGGGCGTATTGGCGTCGGTCAGGTAGGCTTCCGCCCCGATGATCAGGCCGGCCGCCTTCAGGCGGCGGAACATGGCGTTGATGCTGGCCACGATGTCGCGCGCCAGCGCGGGCGTCAGCGGCCGGTCGATGTAGGGGAAGACGCCCTCGGCGATCGTGTCGCGCAGCACCTGGTTGGTGCGCACCGCGCTTTCAAAGGCGAAGCGCGGATCGGCCGAACAGCCGCGGTTGCCCCAGAAGCGGTCGCCGCCGCGGCGGATCAGGCAGGTGATGTCGGCGCCGTTCAGGATGCCGGCCTCGGTGTCGTCGCTATGCAAATCCCAGCTGACCGCAGGCGTGATGCCGACGACGCCGGCGACGGGCAGGTTGGAGATGGTCTTGTGGAAGCCGATCTCCTGATCGGTTCGCGCGCGCAGGCCTACGGCCCGAGCCGAGGCGTAGGACGGCTCGACCACGGCGGTGAAGGGGTTGGCGGCCAGGAAGTCGCCGAACTGCAGGAAGAGCTCGCGCTGATTGAAACCGGCGCGGAAGGCGACCGCCGCCTCGACGGTGCGCACAGGCCCGGCGTCATAATAGGCGATGGCGTTCAGCTTGCCCGCCAGGACGCCCAGGGCGGAGCCCACTTCGGCCGAGGAGAAGCCGGGCACGGCCAAGATGCGCGGGCGAACGCCCGTGGTGCTTTCGGCGTCCATCAGGGCCTGCAGGCCGGTTCGAGATCCGGCGACGCCGCCGCCGATGAGTTTGGCGTTTTGATCCGTGGCCACGTCTTCAGGGTTGCCGCCGGAGCCTTCCGCCACGCGAACCACGACACCGACGGCGCGGGCCTGGTCGCCTATGGCCTTCAACGACTTGGCCAGGGTGCCGCCGTCGCCGGCGGCCTGAATGGCCGCCTCGATGTCGGTCACCAGGACGGGCTTATCGAGCGGAAAGACCTCTTCGTCCGCCGCCGGGGCGACGGCGACCAGGCCCCAGATGGAGGTGGCGGCCACGGCCAGCGGCAAAGGACCGGCGGCGACTTCGATAATCTTGACGCCGTGGCGGCGGGGCGTGAGAGCCATGGTCAGGATCCTTGGTTGGTCAGGTTCGTGGAGCGGCCGATCGCAGCGCGCTGAAGGGCAGGGCGACGGACAGGGCGCGAGGGCGGGGCAGGTCGGTGCGGACCAGCTCCAGCTGCAGGGCGGCCGAGGGGCCGTCGGTCGTCAGCTGGACGGCCTTGAGACGGGAGCGACGGTGAAACCGCATCAGCGCCAGCGCCGTGGCGCCGTAGAGCTTGAGGCGCGTGATCGCATTCATCGGCTGGTCGACCAGGAGGGGCAGGTAGGAGCCGTAATCGCGTCGCATGACGCGCGAGCCGATCGGGGTGGTCAGGACGTCGGCCACCGAACGGCGCACATAGTCGTCGCTGTCCGAAGCGATCGCGCGCCCGTTGCTGGAGGAGAGGCCGGTCATTGCGGTCCCCCGGACACGGCTGAGCCTGCGGTCACGCCGAGGTGTTTGTGGCCCTTGGCGCTCTTGCCGGCGAAGACGACGTCCTCGTCGCCGGTCACCACGCCGGAAGCGCGGGCATCGCCCTGAACGTCCAGGTCGCCTTCGATGGCGACGTTGCCGCGGATGGACAGGCCGTCGGGCGCGACGAGCTCGGCGGATCCGGCGAGATCGAACTTGAGGCGTTTGGCCTCGGGATCGTAGGTCAGGATCGATCCGTCCCTGAAACGGATGCCGACGCTCACGCCCAGGAAGAGCGGCGCCATGGAGGAAGACGGCAGGCTGGCGGCGATGTAGGCGCGTTCGATGTCGCCTTCGGGGGAAACGACGGTGACTGGCTGGCCTTCTGTCGGCGGGAGCCAGATCGTGGTGTCGCCGACCGACATGTGCCAGTCGATCGGCGGCGTCAGGATATCGCCGAGGCGAACCACGGCCTTGCCTGCGTCGAGGTCGACGGCATGGACCACGCCTTCGCGCACCAGGTCCGCCAGGGCGCGGTTGGTGGAGGCTGCAGATGAAGACGAGGCGGGGCGACGCATGGCGCGAACGATGGCGCAGCGTCCGGCCGCTTTCGCGCGCGTGCTGTGGTCAGGTCCGCCCCGCACCACAAGCGCGCGGTTCTTAGTCGCCGGTGGCCACCAGTTCAGGCGCGAGGACGGGCCATTCGATCGCGATAGGGAAGCCGTCTTGCTCGGGTACGTCGCGCAGGGCCTGCACGTGTTCCTGGACGAGGCGATAGTCCTCGGGCGTCAGGGTGGTGGGGATCTGCAAGGCCTGTTCATCGCGGTGGCGCTCGAGCAGCCAACGAACGGCGGCGATCTCTGCGTCACGCCGGCGGCGTGCTTCGATGGCAAGCTGCTCCGCCGATGGCGCGGGCGGCGTGATCGTGATCGGTGCGCCGTCGTCATTCGCAGTCAGGACTCGGCCGGATGCGATCTCATTCAGGATCGCCGCATGATCAGCCCTGCTGAGGGTGGCGATGTCGTCAGGCAGATCGTGGGGCCAGGTGTTCAGATCGTAGAAGGCGAGCGTCGTCGCGCTGAAGGCGATGGTCATGATCAGACCTCCGGTCGGATAAACGGGTCTTCGCCGCCGCCGCCACCGCCACCGCCACCGCCACCGGGTGGATAGCCGCTGCTGTAAACGGGGTCGGGATTGCCGCGCGCAAGGCCGATGGCCATCCATTCGTAGCCCGACATGTTGCCGGAGCTGCTGTTGGCGCGGTTGGCGTAGAAGACGATGCGGTCAAGGTAGCGGCCGACGATCTGCATCACGAAGTCCATGCCGTAGGCCTGACCCGCGTTGCGAGGCGTGGCGCAGGCGAACAGGCAGCCGCCGCCGAAGGCGACCGGCAGGGCGGCGTGGACTGCGCCCTCAGGGTGGCTGCCGTTGGAGACACCCCACTGGATGATCAGATCGGTGCCGGGGATTTGCTGATAGCCGTTCGGTCCGATGGATTTGGCGAAGGACCAGAGCGCCGATGGCGTGATGAAGCGGTCATGCGCCACGCCTGCGGCCGCCTCAGCAGGGTTGGCCTGACGCAGGTTGCGTTCCGACCAGATGCGATAGGAGACCTCCCCGAGCGACCAGCCGCCGAACTTGAGTTCGCCGTCGGTATCAACGCCGAAAAAGGCCGCAAACTGACCCGGCCGGTGAAAGGTCAAGTAGGCCGCGCCGTCGCCGGTCTTCGCGCGGACTTCCAGCGCGCCGCGTCCAAAATCGAGGTTGCCCCGCGCAATCGTGTTGTCGACGGGGCAGGCGAAGGTTTTGTTGCCGTTGACGGTCGCATCGCCGTCGGGGTTCGTCCAGCCGTTCAGATCGGCCTTCGACGCCGGGTTGAAATTGCCGGTGTGAAATAGGTCGCGCAGCGCACCGCCAATCTGAGCGCGAAGGCTAGTCAGATTCTGGCCGAACAAGCCGCTGAGGATCATGTTGCCGTTGTTGCCGGTGGCCGTTCCTGCCTGAAGGAACAGGCTGTCGCCGTCCCCGATGGCGCGAAAACGGGCGGGGCCGCTTTCGAGATTAATCTGACCGTAGAAGTCCGGGTATTGGACGTTGGCCTTTGTGGCCGGATTGAAGTTCGCCCATGTCCAGGCGCGGGTCCAAACAGGCAGTTCGGAGCCTACCATTGCGGAGCCGACGTACAGTTCAGGAGCGTCTCCCGGCGCGGCGGTGTGGTTGATCCAGAGACCCGTCCAGCCGTGACCGCTGTCCCTGCGCGCCATTTTGAACAGATAGCCATAGCCGCCTGGCGTCCCGACCGAGTCAGGCGTCACCATGGAAGTGAAGCCCGAAGGCAGGGCGGCGAATTGCGCCGCTGAAGACAACTTCGTCAGCGGCACGTCCCATGTCGCACCAAGGTTGGTGGCGGCGACTGAGACGCGGCTGTCGGGGTTAAAGTTGGCGTTGTCCCAGGGGACGGCGCCCGCCCAACCGGGCCGCTTGGGCATGGTGACTTGGCCGGTCGCCCGGTTGATGTGAAACGAAGTGTCGACATAGGCTCCGGCATCGTCGAACCGCTCAACGGTGAAATGCGAACCGGAGTTGCCGCCGGTTTCGGCCACCCCGTTGACGTTGATGGCCCAGCGGTTGGCGGCATCGGTCCTAAAAAATATGCGGCGGTTGCCGGGCGCCGCGCCAGATATTGACAGGACGCCGTTCACCAGAGCGTTCGCGAAGGCCGCAGTGCCGGAGAAAGCCGGACTCGCGAGGTCGGCCTTCAGAGCCAGCGCAGCGACCAGGCCCGACACCTGCGCCATGGTGTGGCTGTGCAGAGCAGACGCCTTGTCGGCCAGGGTAGCGATCAAGCCGCCAATGCGAGACATCGGCAGTTCCGGGATGCGGTTCGCATGAAACGTGCCGGTCTCGACGTCGCCCGCATCGTGCTTGTGATCCTTAAGGGCGAAGTTGGACAGGGCGCCAAGCGCGCGTTTCAACGTCCGGGCGGTGATCACGCGCCAGGGATCCTGACCCACGTCCACCTCGGCGTCGGTGGCGATCTCGACAACGCCGGCGACGGTTTCGCTGGCCGGCGGAAGGGTGAAGCCGACCGGGCCGAATTCGACATTGGCCGTCCCCAGGGCCACCAAACGCGCGTCGACAGCCAACAGCAACATGGCGGCGGCCGACTTCTCCAGGATCGGATCGGCCTGACTGTAGACGGCGAAAAGGACGCCGGTGGAGTCGTAGAGGCCGAACGACCGCAGGGCGTAGGCGTCCGCGCTTTCGTCGCGGATCGTTACATGGAGGGTGTCGTCGGCGACGACGTCGCCGGCCATGGTGGCCAGCCGTTTGCGTTCGTTCGGCAAGACGGCGAGGCTGGCCAGGTCGCCGGCGATCGCCTGGGTCGAGACACCGATCTGCGACAGGACGAAGGCGGCCGTGCCGGTATTCTGGGCGTTGATGAGCGCGGCGCGGCCGGCGTCAGTGATGGTGATCTGGAAACCGGACATGATCAGACGGCCTCGGACAGCTGCAGGCGGCGGTAGACGGCGGGACGGGCGGCGGCGGCGATGGCCTGAACGCCTTTAGCGGTGAAGCCCTGGGTGACGGTGAACCAGGAGCGGGCAGGCTTGGTGCGGGCGACTTCTTCGATCACCTCTTCGATGAAGCGCTGCGAGGCGGCTTCGCCGTCGTCGCCGGTCAAGGTCAGCACCATGTCGAAGGTGTGCGGCTCGCCGGGCGGGTCCATCTGCCACCATTCGCGCAGTGCGATCTGGCCGCCGAAGGCCTGAACGATGGCGCGCACCGATCCGGCCGAACCCTTGCGACGGTGCAGGTCGATCGAGGAGGCGATCAGGTTGCGTTTGACGCGCGGCGACCAGCCGGGATTCCAGGAGTCGACCGAGCGGGTGAAGGCCAGCCAGGGCATGAACCGTTCGGGGATCGTCTCGACATTGACCAGGTCGCGCAGCGGCGTCGGGATGACGTCGAGGCGACGGCTGAGGATCTCGAGATCACGCTCGAACCGGGTCGCGTTCGGCGGCAGCAGCGAGGTCGGGTCGGCCGCGCCGAGATGCGGTGCGGGGATCATTCGGCCAGGCCCCCGTAGGTCAGGGTCACGCCCTGGCATAGGGCGGCCTGGGTGGGGCCGACCACGATCGAGGCGGCCGGCTGCGTCAGTTCAACGTCCTGGACGCCATCAGGGCAAAGCGCGGCGGTCAGGGCCGCGCGGGTGATGTCGCGGCCGAGGCGGTAGGAGCGGGCGAGGTAGTCATCGAGCCGACGGCGGGCCTCGGCCAGGACGACGTCGCTGTCAGGGCCGGCGAAGGTCTTGATCGCAGCCGCGATGGTGAAGGGCAGAATCTCGGCAGCCTGGACCGTCACATGATCGGTCAGGGGGCGGACGTCCTCGTCGGTCACGGCCGCGGCGACGATGTCGAGAAGCGGTTGATCGGGGACGCCGCCGTTATCGCGCGACAGAACCGTCACCAGGACGCGACCGGGCGATGGCGTGACGCATGATGCATCCAGCACCTGGCCGGATGAGGCGCGTGCGAAGCTGACATAGGCGCCGGCCGGCCCGGCGACCGAATAGCCTTCCGGTCCCATCATGGCGCGTTCGCGGAGGGAGTCGTCGCTTTCCATGACGGCCGGCGCCCCGGTCAGGGGATCGGCCGGCCGGATGACCAGACGGCGGGCGAACGGCGCCGCCACGACGTCGAGATCCGCGCCGATCGCGTAGGGCAGGGTCATGGCCTTGGCGGCGTCGTTCACGCGCTTGCGCACGTTGAGTTCGCGGTAGGCGAAGACCTGCATCAGCTTGACCAGGAGTTCGCTCTCGTCATCGAGCACGGCGGCGGCGTCCGGAGCCAGCGCGATCAGATCGGCCTTGGTTTCGGCGAGGATCGTTTCGAAGCTGAGTTCTTCGATCACGGCCGGGAAGGGCAGCCGCGATAGATCAACGGCGGTCGTGCCGCCGGCGGGGCCGGAATACTTCGTCATGGGCGGATAGGGCCGCCCGACCGCGATCAGCGCGACAGCGGGCTATGGTCAGGTCCGCCCCGCACCACACGGCGGGCGCTAGACCCGCCCTTCCATGTGATCGAGGAGCAGGGCGAGCATGGCCTCGTCGTCGGCCTGGCTGAAGCCCAGCAGTTCGCGCTGCGGATAGTCCGTCTCGGGACCGTCGGGAACGACCCGGTCTTTCAGGCCGAAATGGTGGATGCGAGCCAGCTTCGACGCGCGGCCGGTGAACTCGACATAGGCTTCGTCGGGGGTGGCGCCGGCGCGCATGTGCGCCGCGGTTCTGAGCTTCACGAACATGGCCGCCGCCTTGCGCCGCACCCCGCCGCGGCGGCCGCGGATGACGCCGGTCATGGGGCCGGGGTCGGCGCCGCCTTCGGCCGGCAGGTGGCGCGAAATCCGGTCGGCCCGGAAGGTGCGGATGCCCTCCGCCTCCCGATCGAAGCCGGTGAGCATGTTCCCGCGCCGGACCCAGCTGCGCATGTCCACCAGGCGCTCGTTGCCGCCGCGGCGATAGAGGAAGCGGATCGGGCGGCTGGCGGGCTTCTGTTCCTTGCGGGGTTTGCGTTTCGGCCATGGCGCCCCGTCGGGGCCGACCTGGGCGCGGATCCGCTTCTGCTGGGACCGGCGCAGTTCGAAGGCGGCGCGTCGCAACAGGCGCGAGCGTTCCTTGGACGTCAGCCGTTCGATGTAGGTCGATACGGCTTCGCGGTAGACGGCGATCTGGTCTTCGCGATCGGCCACGTCAGGCGTCCGGGTGGGCGCTGCAGCTGGCGATCAGTTCGCCGTCCAGGAAGACGCGGTGAAGGGGGGCGGCCTGCTCCAGGGCGAAGGGGACGGGCTCTTCTGGCCGCACCAGGTCGTGGCCTCCGTCTTCGCGCGGTCGAAGGTGCAGCCCCTCGGTCAGGGGGATGCGGACCATGATGTCCGACTTGCCGTCGTCCAGGAGCTCGACCTCCCAATCGATTCCGCCGTCGGCCGCCGTCAGGGAGAGGAGTTCCGGCTGCCAGCGGGCGACCCACATCATCAGCGGGACGGTGATCTCGTCCAGCCCATAGGCGCAGTCCAGCACGGCCATGACCAGGGTGTAGCGGTATTCGAAGCCGAGGCCCGGCCGACCGCGGGCGACGACGCTGCCGCTGGGGATGGCGAAATGCAGATCGGCCGGGTTCTGGCGCATGCCGCGATGGGTCAGCGCCTCGGTCATGTGGGCCTTCAGGCTGTTGAGCTTGCGCATCAGCGTCCCCCGAACAGGCGGCGCCAGGACGCGGCCGGCGTCTGGGAGCGCAGCCAGGCCTCCTGATCCGCCTTCTCGGCGGCGTGGACGTCGACAGCCAGCTGACGCGCGGCGTCGCAGGCCAGCAGGGCGACGCCGCGCGCGGTGAAGGCGCTCTCGAGCTCGGCGGCGGTGGCCTGGTCAGGCAGGCGGGGAAGGGTGCATGGCGTCGTCGCCTGGGTCGGCATGTCGCGCTGCGGCGGGCGCGTCGGTGCAGATGCCGGGGCGGAGGTCGCACAGCTGCTGGTCAGCATGGCGCAGGCGAGCAAGGCGGGCAGGATCGACAGGGTGTTTCGCATCGGGCGCGTCCTGGGCGGAGAGGGCGGATTGATGGGCGATGGCGTCGGCCGCGCGAATCTGGACCGTGATGCGGTCGATGCGCCGGACGGTGTCGGCCGCGCCGGCCGACTCGATGCGGCGCGCGGCGGCGTCGGTGTTGGCGGCGGCGGCCGAGGCCTCCGCCCGGTCCGCGCGCTTCTGCAGGCTGTCGAACGGGTCGAAGCGGAAGCCGATCGCGCCCAGGACGAGGAGGGCCAGGCCGATCGCCAGCAGAATGCGGAGGAACAGGCCGAAGGGCGTGGCGAAGTTGAAGGTGCGGGTCAGGGCGTCCATCAGGGATAAGCCTTCCGCTCGAGTTCGAAATGAGGGCCGTCCCGGAGTTTGGGCCAGTCGCCGCCCCAGGTGATGGGCGTGTTCAACTCGCGCGCCGCCTGTTTGAAGGCGGCGGCGATCCGAGGGTAAAGCGGCCAGTCCCAGCGCACCTGGCCGTCGACCAGGGCCGCGATGTCCACGGCGTGACCTGTGAGGTGGCGGGAATTGTTAGTGCGGCTGGCGCCGGCGCGGACAAGTTCGGCCTGGCGTTTCGTGGTGCGCAGGCCCTCGGTCACCATGAAGTCGACGGGCGTCAGCTGAATGGCGCGTTCCACAATGCGCACCAGGTCGGGATGAACGCCCTTCATGCGTTCGCGCGAGCGGATGCTCAGTCTGAAGCTCATTTGGAATCCTCTCCTCGCCAGGCGCGCACGAGCGCGATGATGTGTTCGGCGGTCGGACCGATCAGGTAGAAGGCGACCAGGCCGCCCAGCAGCAGGATCAGGCGCGTGGCGATCGCGCGGAGATCGCCCTCGGGCATGCGCTGGATCAGGCCGTGCAGGGTGAAGAGCGCCCAGCCGGTCACGGTCCAGGTGAACAGGCGGCGCCAGATCCACTGCGCCTCGGGTAGGGGGCGGCTCATCGATCACGCTCCTTTTCCAGCTGGGCGCGGATCCAGGCGATGTCGCCCTGGATGTGCTGGACCCGCTCGTCCAGGCGGGCGAAGTCGCCGCGCTGGATCGGCTGGACAGCCGCCTCCATGGCCTCGACGCGCGAGAACAGGCCGCCGATCGCGATGGCGACGACCATGATCTGCACCCCGACGGCGAAGCATAGCTGCAGCAAGCTGATGGTGAAGGTGACGGGGGTCTTGCTCACGGCGTCAGGTCCACAGTTGGGTCATGGCGGCGGGCGCCGCCCGATCGGCGTCGGCAGGGATCAGGACCACTTGGCCGTGCTTCAGGAACAGGCCGGAATCCGACAGGCCGGGGTTGGCCTCCATCACCCGTTCGACCACGGGCGAGCCGCGGCCCACTTCGCGCCAGACCAGCTGGTCGACGGTTTCTCCCTCGAGGGCCTCGACGGGACGCAGGACGCGCGACATCAGATCGTCTCCGCGATGATGCGGGGGCGGCCGAGGAAGTCGCGGACGGCGTAGGTGACGTTGCGGCGGTGGACCTCGATGTCGGCCGCAAGCTCTTCGACGCGCTCCATGCCGGCGGAACGGGCGGACTGGCCCAGCTGGCGGTCGGCCAGATCGCCGGCCACCACGGAATGGACGGCGCGCAGCCAGCGGATCTGGAAGTCGCTGAAGCCGTCGACCTGATGACGGCCGGGCACATCGGCGAGCGTGGCGTGGCCGGCTCCGACCTGTTCGGCGCGCCAGGCCTCGAGCTCGACCATGATGTCGAGGACGGCGTTTCGGGCGACCTCTAGCAGTCGCTCCTCGGTCACGACCTGATCGACGCGGATGCCGGCGCGCAGCGTGGTCAGGTCGAGCGCGGGCCAGAAGGGGCCGCAGTCGATCGAGGCCGCAGGCGCGGCCGTGCCGGGGGCGGGGATGAGGGAAGGGGAGGAGAAGGGTCCAGACATGGCGCTGAGCGAGGGATTCCTGTTTTGGCCGCCTGCTGGCCCTTCAGATCGACGCCCGTCCGGCTACGGGGTGGGGGGCTGGCCGGATGATGCAGACGGGCGAACCCGCTGTTGTCGGACCAGCCCCGCCCCGAGCGCCGGGGGGCGAGGGGGTCAGCCGCCCTGCTGGGGCGGCGTGTCGGTCGAGGCTTTGCCGGCGTCCGGCTCGGCCTTTTTCAGTTCGCGATGGAGCTTGGCGATGTCGCCCTTCACCCCGACGCGCTCGTCCTTGGCCAGGGCGGCCTGATATTCGAGCAGGGCCGACTTCCGGCGCTGGAGCAGGTCAGGTTCATTCTCGGGATCGGCGCCGGCCATGATGGCCCGGCCGATGGCCTTATGCAGCTTGGCCTCGACCTCGTCGTGCAGGTCGACGTCGTGGTCTCGCACCAGATCCTGAAGCATGGGCAGGACGCCGGCCTCGAAGGTCGAAGCCGGCTCGCCGCCGGCGTCATAGACGCGGATGGCGTCCTCGCAGATCTGGTCGATCGCGAAGGTGATGGGGTCGCGGCTGAAGCCCGCCGGCATGTCCAGCTTGTGGAGCATGGCGTGCTCGAGCATCGGCAGGGCGGTCATGTAGTCGCCGATGTCGATGGTCCAGGCCATGATGGTGGTGAAGACCTGATCGAGCGGGCTGGGGTCGACCTTGCCGGCCGCCAGCACGCCGTCGCACCAGGCCCGATAGGCGGGCATCATCTGGATCTTGGCCTCGACCTTGCGGTCGGTCGCCTTGATCTCCTTCAGGCGCCGGATGTCGGCTTCAAGCTGCAGCACGACCTTGGCGACGTCGGGCGAGAGCTCGATGTCGTCGTTCACGGCCGTTTCCGAAACCGCGACGCCTGATGCGGCCAGAACGCGGCCCGCGCTGGACGCGATCAGGAAGGCGCGGCGCTGCGCCGCCGGAGACGCGCGGCCAGGCCGGGGCGTGGGCACGTCGGCCATGGCGCGAGTCTGCGGCCGGAGTTTCGGGCGCGTCTTCTTCAGCGCGGCGGCTTGCGCCTGGGCGGCCGCTTCGGCCTTTTCCTTGGCGGCCTCTTCGGCGCGGGCCTTGGCGATTTCAGCAGGGGTCATCGTTCTACACCGCGAGAGGGAAGGGTGGACGGCGATTACTCGCCGTCCTGAATCTCGATGTTCTCGATCAGCAGGGCGAAGTCGTAGTTCTCGACCACGTAGGCCTCGTTGACCGACTCGTAGGTCTCGACGCGGTTGCGCTTGGCGTTGTCGACGATGGTCTTCCGGCGCGTGCCCTCCTGTTCGTAGATCGACAGGTTATCCAGGCGCGTGACCAGGATTGTGCCGGCCGGGAAGAAGGGAACCTGAACGACCTGTTTGCCGCCGAGGCTCTTCTTCGACATCAGGATGTCGGCCGCGATCTTCTCCGATGGCTTGTCCTCGCCGTCTACCATCGGGAAGTACTTCTCGTGCAGCAGGCCGGCGCCGACGATGCAGACGAGCTCGGTGTCGCCCTGGACCCACTCGGGCAGGAACTTGGCGATCGCGTCGTAGACTAGGGCGTCGAGGTTCCGGTAGTCGCCGCCCGTCTTCTTGATGACGATTTTGTCCGGCGCGACTGCGCCCGTGTCGAAGACGTGCGTCGGGCGGTTCTGGCGGATCTGCTCCAGCCAGCCGACGTTGACGTCCTGCAGCAGGGGATTGGCGACCCGATCGGTCTGCTTCGCGGCGATCAGGCCATTCCAGCCGATCATGATGCGGTCGCGAGCCTGCTGCTGCACGACCTGGCTGCGCATGCGGATCTGGAAGTCCTTGAACTTGGCCCAGAGGTCGAGCTTGGCGTAGGTGACGTGACTGTCGAAGTTGGTCTGCTTGCACTCGAACCGATCGGCGTCGAGCGTGGTCGGGTCGCGGGTGTCGCGATCCTTGACGTCGGTGTCGGTGCGGCCGGCCAGGGTGCCGGCGACGCCGAGGCCCAGCTTCTCGCCCGACTGTTCGTCAACCGGAACGACGTTGATCATGCCGAGGAAGGCAGAGCTTTCGCGCTGCTTTTCGATCAGCCGCTGTTGAACCGACGGTTCCACGGCGAACTGCTTCTCGCCGATGACGGTGCCTTCGGCGACATGGTTCAGCTCGGCCTGGCGCGACAGCCAGGTGGTGTAGAGCAGGCGGGTTTTGGTCTTCATCGGGGTCAGGTTCCGTGGCCGGGGCGTCGGGGAAGGGGGCGGTGGCGAACGTTGAGGGTCAGCAGTCGGTCAGCTGGGCGCCGTCGCCGCCGGCGTGGGTCGGCCGGGCCGAGTAGGAGCGCTCCGGCGTCCCCTCGATGTCCGACTTCAGGGCGGCGTGCTCGCTCTCGAGCTTGGCGAAGCGGGCATTGGTGTCTTGCGACGCCTGGGCCAGGGCCTGGCTGAAGCTCTGGCCCAGTTCCCGCAGGCCGTCGGTGAAGGCGGTCGCGAGGCTGGCCAGGTCGGGCTGGCCGGCGGGCGGCTGGGACGCCGCCGGCGGCGTCGGTTCCGAGCCCGGCAAGGCCTTGGTGAAGCGGGCGACGAGGCGGTCGATCAGGGTCTCGGCGTCGGCGGCCGGGTTTTCCTGATCGGCGAACTCGATCCGCGTTTCGAAGGCGGCGGAGAACAGGCAGGTGTCGTGTTGTTTGCGCGCGTCCAGGTCAGCCTTCAGCTGCTTGGCGTAGGCGTCGTCGGTGCGGGCCGAGAACTGCAGGGCCTCGGTGCCCAGGGAGGCCGGGCTGTCGGTGGCGGCCAGGCCCATCAGGTAGGCCTTGCCCGAGCCGGAGAAGTTCGGCTCGACCTCGATCGAGGTGAATTTCTTCTGATCGGCGGCGACGTAGCCCTGCAGGGTCTCATTGCCCTCGATCTGCGCGTAGAGGGCGACGCGCTTCTCGGTCTTGCCGCCGATCTCGATGTCGTCTTCCTGGACCTTCACGGCGGCGACGTCGCCCAGGGCGGGGAAGGGGCCGGTGGCCGAGGCGTTGCGGTAGTGCTCGACGTTGACGCGCGCCGTGTAGGTCTTGGGATTGTAGGTGGCCGCGATGTCGCGCAGCCACTGCGGCTCGATGGTGCGGCCGTCCGAGGCCGTCAGGCCGGCGACGGCGACGCGGGTGAACTTGGTGGTGCGCTTCTTCGACATGGAGCCTCGGGCGATCTGCAGGGCGGCTGGCCGTGCCAGCGAGTGAGGCTGCAGATCACCGCTGACCGGCGGCTGTTCTCAAGGCGATGCTGTGGTGCGGGGCGGACCTGACCACAGCAGGCCGTCAGATCGGGCGGGGTCGCGCGGGTAGCGTCCGCGCCCATGAGACTGAAACCGAAGAAGCAGGACGGGCCGGAGCCCGGCGGGTCTGACGACCTGGGCGCGCTGCTGGCGTCCTGCGGCGGTTTCGGCTTTCCGGTCGCGGCGATGCTCGATGAGCGGCGGGCGGCGAAGTTCCTCTATTGGTCGCAGTGGCGGCTGACCGACATCGCCCGGCTGCTGAGCCAGCCAGAGGGCACGATCGCCAGCTGGAAGAGCCGGGACAAATGGGACGAGGCCTCGCCGCTGGAGCGGATGGAGGGCGTCACCGAGGCCCGATACGTCGCCCTGACGATGAAGGCCGCCAAGACCGGGC
Organism: Brevundimonas phoenicis; assembly: GCF_047237745.1. Taxonomy (NCBI): domain Bacteria; kingdom Pseudomonadati; phylum Pseudomonadota; class Alphaproteobacteria; order Caulobacterales; family Caulobacteraceae; genus Brevundimonas; species Brevundimonas phoenicis. The sequence continues at coordinate 2,371,722 of NZ_JBDFLN010000001.1, read as the reverse complement.
TGGACTTCAAGGAGATCGACCTGCTGGCGCGGCAGGCGGAGCGGTTCGCGCGCATCCGCCGCTACCAGCAGCCGGACGGCCATGAAGGCGATCTGAACCCCAGGGTCGCCAACCGCAACGCCGGGCCGAAGAAGAAGCCGGAGAAGAACCGGATCACGGCCGACCAGGTCGAGGTGCTGAAGGCTGCGCTGCTGAAGCAGCTGTTCGGCTATCAGGAGGTCTGGTGGTCGAAGCGCGAACTGCGCAGCCGGGCGATCCTGAAGTCGCGCCAGATCGGCGCCACCTACTACTTCGCCCTCGAGGCGCTGATCGTCGCCCTGGAGACCGGCAAGAACCAGATCTTCCTGTCCGCGTCGAAGAGCCAGGCGCACGTCTTCAAGGGCTATATCCGCGCCTTCGTCATGAAGGAGATCGGCGTCGAACTGACCGGCGATCCGATCGTGATCGACCGCGGGGAAGACGAGGACGGCAAGCCGTTGGAGCAGCCCGAGCTCATCTTCCTGGGCACCAATGCGCGCACGGCGCAGGGCTATCACGGCGACTTCTACTTCGACGAATTCTTCTGGGTCTACGGCTTCGACACCCTGAAGAAGGTCGCCAGCGGCATGGCGATGCAGAAGCGGTATCGGAAGACCTACTTCTCGACGCCGTCGTCAGTCACGCACGAAGCCTATAAGTTCTGGACCGGCGAGGAATGGAACAAGCGGCGCACGAAGGACAAGCGCCGGGAGTTCGACGTCAGCTGGGCGGCGCTGAACGAAGACGGCCTGATGGGCGCCGACAAGATCTGGCGCCACATGGTGACGATCGAGGACGCCGAGCGCCTGGGCTGCGACCTGTTCGACCTGGACGAGCTGCGCGACGAGTATTCGGTCCCCGAGTTCGACAACCTGCTGATGTGCGGCTTCGTGGACGACACCCTGTCGGTGTTCCCCATGGCCGTGCTGACGCCGTGCATGGTGGATCCGCGCGACAGCTGGCCCGACGTCGACAAGGCGCGGATCATCCTGGGCATGGGGCGGCCATACGCCGGCGCAGTCTGGCTGTCCTACGACCCGAACGGCGACAGCGAGAACGGCGACGCGGCCGCCCTGATCGTCCTGGCGCCGCCGGCGACGCCGGGCGGGAAGTTCCGGGTCATCGAGCGCAGGCAGTTCAAGGGTAGCCGGTTCGATGAACAGGCCGAGGTCATCCGGAAATACACCAAGCGCTATCGCGTCACTAAGATCGACATCGACCGGACCGGCATCGGCGACGCCGTGTTCCAGCTGGTGCAGACCTTCTTCCCGACCGTGACGGGGCACAATTACGACGCCTTCCTGAAGACGCAGATGGTCTACAAGGCCCTGGACGTCATCATGAAGAACCGGCTCGAGTTCGACGCGGACTTCAAGGATTTGGCGCTGGCGATGACGATGATCCGCCGGACGCTGACCGCGTCGGGGCGCAAGGTCACCTATGAGGCCGGCCGGACCAAGACCAGCGGACACGCCGATCTGGCCTGGGCGCTGCTGCAATCCCTGTTCAACGAGCCAATCCAGGCCGCCATCGGAAGCGACGGCGGATCCTCAACCGTGGAGATCTTCGGCAATGACTGAGACCCTGTCCGACGCGGCGCCGGCCGAAGAGACGAAGGCCCCCGCCGCCAGCGGGGCCATGGCGTTCTCGCTGGGCGGGGAGGAGGCCGTGCTGAACCGCCAGGACATGATGGAATGCCTGGACTGCTGGGAGGTGACGGGCATGAACGGCCGCCGCTATTACCAGCCGCCGTTGTCGATGGCCCTGCTGTCGAAGGCGGGCAACGCCACGTCGCACCATTCCTCGGCCTTCCGGGTGAAGGTGAACCAGCTGCTGCGCGACTTCATCCCGCATCCCATGCTGGATCGCACGACGTTCGAGGGGATCGCCCTGGACCAGCTGGTGCTGGGGAACTTCTACCTGGAGCGCATCGACAACATGGCGCACCGGCCGATGAAGCTGCGCCGCAGCCTGGCGCGCTATACGCGCCGCGGCGTGGACGAGGGCGAGTTCGTCTTTCTGGCCGGCTTCATGAAGGAACACTGGTTCAAGCCCGGATCGGTCTTCCACGGCTGGCAACCCTGGCTGGATCAGGAAATCTATGGCGTGCCGGAATATCTGAGCGCCCTGGATTCGGCCTTCCTGAACAAGGACGCGACCCTGTTTCGCCGCCGCTACTACATCAACGGCGCACATGCGGGATTCATCATGTATGTGGGGGAAGGCGGCCTGACTGAGACCGATGCGGGAGCCCTGCGTGAGATGCTGAAGGGGACCAAGGGCGTCGGGAATTTCAGGTCCGTTTTTGTCCATTTGCCCCACGGCAAAAAGGACAGCCTTCAGATTCTGCATCCCGGCGAGGCCGCCGCCAAGGACGAGTTCGTCGGGATGAAGGGCACGACGCGCGACGACGTGCTGGCCGCGCACCGGGTGCCGCCGCAGTTGATGGGGGTCGTTCCGGCCAACGCCGGCGGCTTCGGCGATGTCGAGAAGGCGGACGACGTCTTCTACCGAAACGAGATCCAGCCGCTGCAGCAGCGCTTCCTGGCGATCAATGATTGGATCGGGATGGAAGTGGTGCGATTCCAGGTGCGGTCGAAGGCGACCGCCTAGATTCCCGCTCTTCGGCCAGCGCCAATATTTGAAACTCACCAATCAGCCCCATCATCAGAAGAGCCGAGCGCAGAGTTTGACGGGATTGGCGAACAGGTTCTTGAGCGTCGAACGGCCGAACGAGATGAAAGAGATCGGTCGCGTTCGCGTAAAGTTCAGCCGCCTCGCATATTTCGCCCATGAAATTGTGCCGCGCGTAGCTGGTAATCAATCTTCGTGATTGTCCGCTGACCGAGTTTTCGAAGCCCTGCCATCGCGTCTGGTGGACCTGCAAGTCCGCTAACAGTCGCACGAATGGTTCAGCAACTCTCTTCGGAGATGCCGCGATCATGCCTTGAAAGGCCATGACAGTTGCGAGAGGCAGCTCAGGTGCCTGCATCACCCTCAGACGGTCCATATCGGGTCGGCCCTCGGCAGGAAACGCCGCTAGGCAATCGCGATACCTGAGAGCACTTTCCGTCGCGTAGGCGCAAAGCGCACTTAGGGCGTCGGGCATAACAGCCTTGGCGGCGCGGTGTTGGCGCCGAAGCCTACGAGCCTCATGCTTGCCAGCCTGGCTAATCTGTTTGCGAAGGTAAATGACGCTCACAGCTGCGGCGGCGACTGCGAGGAAGCCTGCAACTATGGTTTCTGTATCTTTCACCCAAGCGAAGAGAATGATGTTTTCGGCGTGGCCGAAGAACGTAGAAACGCATTGTCGGGACCAAGGGAGAGGGCAGGCCCAGTTCTTGAGACCAAGGATTACCGCCGCAGCGAGCCAGAGGGTGGCGCCAACTAGCAATGCGGTCGCCAGTAAGTTCATCTTTTTGGCTTTAGATCGTGGTTCGGCTGGCGAGTGCGGACGGTCTTCTTGGATCGCCTGAGTTTCTGGCGTCGCGTCGTTGACCATGGACTTGGGCTTGAAGAGCCTATTGGCTATGCTGCCCTTTGTGCGGGCATCCAACTCCGCCAAGCCAATGCTGAACATATGCGCAGCTACGAGGTAAAGGATTGCCGTGTAGAGCTGATCTGAAGACCCGTTGAGACCTATCGTAGTGACGCTTCCCATAGCAAGCGCCATCTGGCCGAGAGCGAACATCGACGGGCTCAGGATTCTGGCAATCCAATAGAATGGCCCTACCAGACACATGATGATGGCTAACCCGATAGCGGAGTAGCGATAGACGGGACCCGCGGAGGGGGAAGGGTCCATCAACATCAGGGCAAGGGCGACCACGCAGATCTGGAGTAGCACGGAGGTAACGGGTCGTGCCCAAGCTTCCCTGCGGAGGTCGCGCTTGAAGATAAACTTCAAGGTCAAAGCTACGACGTAGAACCCGAGTGCCACCGCGAACACGACGACCAAAATTGCATCACCGCTGATGTAAATAGCTGCCCCCTAGGCTTTGTCTTGATGTGATCAAGCGGCTGAGTCGAACATCGGATCAATCGACGTCGGCCAGCGCTGCGGAGTGTCGCAGGTAGAGCGCTAGACAGGATCAACCTCAACGGGGATTACGCCCCCGTGCTTCTCCACAGCCTACGAGCATGCTGGGAACAAATATAGAACAAACAGCTTGAGCCGTGACGGTCCGGCGCCCTAGAGCGGCGTCGGGTCGGTCAGCTGGTCTGGAGCTGCACCATGCAAACGAACGAAGGGCGGCAAGCGCCGCCGAAGACGAAGCCGACGCGCGAGGATAGGGCTCTCGGCACATTGATGGCCATCTGGCAGCACGGCGAAGCCGCGCGCGCGGATCCGGTGCTACTGAACATGCAGGCAAGGGTCGCGGCCGAACTGGCGCGGATCTCGCCCGAGGCGGCGGCAAAGGGCAGGGCGCTGTTCGAACGGCTAGCGGCGCGGGGCTGAGATGGCGACGCAGCTGCCGCACTATCTGCGCGCGCCGGAAGAATGGACCGCCGAGAACGTGACCGCGCGCGACGTGGTCGTCTGGCGCGATATCGTCGTGTCTGCCTTCTGCGAAGGGTGCCGCGTGTCGCGGGAGATGAACGTCTGGCGTATCGGCGCACGCCTAGCGGACGATCATCTCCAGGAGTTGCGCTTTCGGTGCACCACATGCGGCGTGTATCCGAGCGCGATCGAGATCTCGCGCCGCGACAGCATGACCGGCCAGAAGCTTCTGATGGTGCCGTTGAAGCCTCGGGCATGGGACGATGGTCATCGCGAGGATCAGGCCAGGGCGCTCCAGCGGGCCGAAGCGCGCTACAAGGCCAGGTCCGAGCGGGAACAAAAGGCTGGGGCTCGGGCTGAGTCCGCGACCCGCAGGGAGTAGGCCAGGGTGTGCAACAACTATCGCCTCCACGTGCCGGCCAACCAGCTGGCGGCGCCGTTCGCAGCGCTCGGCCGACCGCTGACCATGCCCGAGAGCCGGCCGAACCTCGAGCCGGGCGACTACCGCATCGGTGATCGAGCGCCGATCGTGGTGGCGGGCGAAGACGGGCCGCAGCTGGAGATGACGCCCTGGGCGTGGAAGGCGCCGACGGGGCGGCCGGTCTTCAACTTCCGATCGGACGGCCGATCCTTCGCGGGCTCGACGCGCTGCCTGATCCCGGCCGACGGCTTCTATGAGTTCACCGAACCGAAGGTCCAGGGTAGGAAGACGAAGTGGCTCTTCACCATGGCCGGCCAGCCGTGGTTCTGGATCCTGGGCATCGTCAAGGACGGCGCCTTCGCCATGCTGACGACCGAGCCCGGCCCCGACGTCGCGCCCTATCATGACCGGCAGATCGTGCTGCTGCCTCCGGACGCCGGCGTCCACTGGCTGGACCTGTCGGCGGCCCAGGACCTGATGCTCGCCCCATGCCCGGCCGGCGCCCTGACCGTGCGCCGGGTCTGGCCGGAATAGGGCGCCGCCACCCCGGCCGAGGCCTCCCAGGCGGCCCAGCCCGCCGCGCCCCCAAACGCCGCGCTTTTCCCCCCGCCTCGCCCGCGGGCTTCATGTACCGCTATCCTTGCACGTCAGAGGTGCCTGCAAATGGCCTCAGGCGTGGCAGGGATAGGGAACTCGAGCGGCTCGCTGCTCTTGCGCTTCCTTGCACGCTAGGGCGCTGAGAGCGCAGCTTTGTCGGTGGCGTAGATTTGCTCGTGAGCTGACGCGATGATCGCCAAATTGATCGCGGCAGCCTCTCCGGCATCGATCTGGCGTACGCGCTCTGATCCAACAGGAAGATCCGCAAGCAGGAGTGCGTGACTAGGAGACAGCGGGTAGAGCAGGTCCAACTCCTCCGGAGGCGTAACGTCGTGCGATGATGCGAGATTAAGTACCGGCTGGTCGCTCGTCAGGAACGGTTGGCCAGGCGGGGAAATCAGGATCTGGAAAGTCTGACGTTCTGAATTTCGGGCAAGGCTGAGACCGAAGCTGGCAGCAAAGAAATGTCTGCAAAGAGGCCAAGTAAGCTCCACGGATTGAGCATACCTTTCGTCGGGCCATGCCCTATTGAGTTTGTCTTGAATTCCCTTGGTCCTCATCCATTGGGTGGCCAAAAAATAAGATACGACATTCCGTGCATGATCATCATCTAAGATCGAAATCCGGCCCTCTCTAAGACTTTCGATGAACGGCAAAGCGCCAGCTTCAATGCGTTCGTGGAGATCTTCTTCCCAATGCTGTTTCGCTAGAGCGACCGTCTGGGGAACTTCAACGTTGTCGCGGACAAAGGAGGCATATGCCCGGCCTATTAGATCATACCTCCTTGCTACCTCACGTTGGTGTGGCTGAAGCGATGCTGGAAGTTTGGATATAATGCCCTCCACCCATACGCGATCTATGGGACGGAATTCACGAACCACGTGGAAGTCCCTCTGAACGCCTAGGTCACGGATATTGGCTTGGAATACTCGGCTATCCCTCAAACACCAAAGTTGTTCAGATTCCGCCCAAGCGCCTAAATACCAACGCCACACGTAGTGGTGGCGGCGCTTGATGGTGGTCACTGGCAGAGGTCCTGATTTAAGAGCGACTGGCCAAATAGAGCTGGGCGTTTTGCGTGATCGTTTCGCGCTTGACGACGCCAGCGTTCAGGTGGGGATAGGAACCCAATCGATTGATCAGCGGGCTGTCGCCATCAGCCAGAAGGATGGCGACAACATCGATCAAGGAAGCAACCTGTGTTTCAAGGTCGGCAACCTTACGCACCAACTCTTCTTGGGTTTTTAGGTGGGTTTCAGGATTGAAGTCGTTCAGGTTCACAGTGTCTACCTATGCTGCTTGATCTCAGTGATATATGAACTGGATAAGCGTTACGCTAGGTCTTGTGAATTGCCGGCGTCCAGGTGAGCTTCGAACTCCGCCATCGTGGCCAGGAGCCAGTGCCTGCCCCCCAAAAAAGTGTCGTTTATCCGCAGTGATTTGGTGGCCCGTCGTTTTACGCCCCGGCCGCAAAGCCTTGATGCGCTTAAGTCGAAATTGGCAAGTTTTACAGACAAGTACCTGAAAACAGGCGCTTTCATCATGGTTTGGGACCAGAGGGTCGGAGGTTCGAATCCTCTCGCCCCGACCACGGTTTAAGCCCGTTTGGGCTGGATGAGTTTTACATTTGTCTGAGAGCTGGGCGTTGGCTTTTGATCGGCTGTGCTGGCATTGCGCTTTCGCCCCCAAGAGCAGATTTTGAGAATGTTCGCCGCGGGTGGACAGTAGGCGTTAGCGAACCTCCCATCGAGCAAAGGCGTAGTAGCTGTCGCCAGCCGGGGGAAAACTGCCATCGGTGCTCCGCGCCGTCGCTTTGAGCTGAACGCGTGTCGCCCATACGCCGAACGAAGAACCCGGTTCCGACTCATCGACAAGGCTGCACGCCGTCGTGACGCCGCCTTCGCCTAGGTCGCATTTCAACAGCGCCCATCCCTTGCCGCTTCCATCGATGGGCATCGTCGTCATTAGGCTTTGCGGTACTCGCTTCCGGAGCTCGGCAGGGCACCAAAGGCGAGATCCTGTCGCTAGGTCACGCTCGGATCGTTCACAGACGGTAGGTTCAGGTCGCGCTGCGGCAGGGGGCGCCGATTGATAAACAACGAACAACATCGAGGCGATGATCATCATCTCTCCCTAGGTTCAATCCGTAAATGTCCGCAATGGGTCGAAAGCGATACTTGGGCGCGCATGCCTCTCGAGACCATCTAATGGCGTTTAGCGCTGACGTTCTATTGCCTGAGCGAAGATCGGAATCGCGGACGCATTTCTTGCGTCAGGTCGAGGCGTAGGTTCCATTGATCGCGTAGGAGAAACCGATCGGCAGGGCGTTACGCACCTGGGTGAAGAAGGCGGCCAGTTCGCCTAGGGTCGAGCGCGGCACGAACACGATGTCGCCGCGGCGCAGGGGCAGGATCTCGCCGCGCGGCGCGCGCAGATCCAGCACCTTCAGCATGCGTAGATCGCCAGGGCCACGGCGGATCAGGGCGCAGTTGCGGGCGTTTGAGGTCGGCAGGGCGCCGCCCGCCAGGATCAGGGCCTGATAGGCGTCGATCTGGCCCGGCATGTCGAAAACGCCCGGATTGCGTACTTCGCCGTCGATCCAGACCTTCAGCGGTCCGGCCTGACGCAACGTCACCTCGACCTCGGGGCGCAGCAGGTGAGGCGCGTACCCGGCGGAGATGTCGCCTTCCAACTCCGACAGGCTGCGGTCGGCGGCCGTCACATGGCCGACCAAAGGCAGGGAGACGCGCCCATCGGGGCCGATCTTCAACTGGCGATTCAGCTCAGTGGCGGTAGGCAGAACCACCTCGATTTCGTCCCCGGTATAAAGCCGATACTCCGGTTCGACATCGGTCCAGGGGGCGAAAGGCAGGTCGGCCGGCAGGTCCGAGACGGTCTGCGGCCGGGGCAGGCCGCTGGACGCGCTTCGCCCTGCGGACGCCGCACAACCCGACAGGCCGGCGGCCAGCGCCAGTAGAAGCAGGCGGCGATCAACGTCCATGGGCGGGCGGTCCGGTCGGTTGCAAAACTGAAGTTCAGCCAAGCTGACGCCTTATGGGTAACGGCCGGTTAACGCCAACGCTTCAAGGTGTCCCGGTCTGACACTGGTGGATGATCCAGCCCGTATGCGTTCGCACGTCACAGCCACCCGTCCCCGTTACGGCGTCATGGACGTCGTGGCCCTGCTGTTCCGCGAACTGCTGCTGATGATCCTCATCTTTGCCGTGATCTTCGGAATCGGCGCCGCTGTCGTGATGACGATGAAGAAGACCTATACCGCCGGCGCCAGCCTGTTCGTCGGGGTAGGGCAGGAGTACGTATATCAGCCGCGCGTCGGCATGGGCGAACGCGCCATGCCGCCGTCGGCTGCCGAGGTGGCCCAGTCCGAAGCCGCCATACTGAACAGCCTAGAGGTCAAACGCCGGGTTGTGCGCGCCCTGGGCGTCGAAAGCTTCCAGGAGCCGGGCGCGCCGGCGCCTGCGGACCCGACCCGCCAGGAGGCCGCCGCCGTGCGCGCCGTCGCCGCCGGACTGGGCGTCGAGGTGACGCCGCTGAGCCCGGTCATCGGCCTGAGCTACAAGAGCGATGACCCGGCCAAGTCGGCGCGCATCCTGAACACGGTCATCGACCAGTATCTGACCTATCGTCGCGAGGTCTTCCAGGACCGCGCCACGGCTGCGATCCGCACGCAGCGTCAGACGTTCGAGGATGAGCTGGGCGACGCCGACCGCGCCTATGAAGAGTTCTTGCGTACGAACAATATCGGCGATTTCGCCACGGCCAAGTCGACCATCGCCAACAGCTATCAATCCGTCTTTACCGAGCGCATGGGCGTTCAGGCCCAGCTGCAGCAGGCGTCACAGCGTTTGGCGACCTTGGTCGGCCAACTGTCGCGCACCCCGGCCGAGGTGGCGCTGTACCAAGACCTGAATGTTTCGGCGCAGGATCTGATCCTGCAACTTCGCACCGAGCGTGAAAGCCTGCTGGCCCGCTATCAGCCGGACGCACAGCCAGTGCGCGAGATCGATTCCAAGATCGCCCAACTGCAATCCTATGTCGGCACGGGAACGGCCGTCGGCGCCAAGGAAGTCCGCACTGGTCCGAACCCTGTCTGGGTCGAGCTGGAGACGACCCGCATCAACGCCCAGGCCGATCGTGACGCCCTGGCCGCGCGCCTGACGGTTCTGGACCGCCAACTGACCGATCTGCGCTCGCGCCAGACCCGCCTGACGGAGCTGGAATCGCGCAACTCGACCCTGGCGGGCAATCGCGAAGTTCTGACCGCCTCGATCCGCGAGTTCCAGCAACGCGAGACCCAGAGCCGCGCCGACAACGAATTGGTCAAGGCGGGCGCCGACAACGTCACCGTTATCGAGCGCGCCCAGCCGCCGTCGAAGGGCAAGAGCATGCGGATGCCGCTGATGGTCGCCGTGCTGCTGTTCGCGGGTTTCACCGCTCTGTGCGTCGGTTTGCTGCGGGTCTTCCTGCGCCCGGGGTTCGCCATGCCGTCGACCCTGAGCCGTACCCTGCACGCGCCGGTTCTGGCCGTCGCACCCGTCAAGGGCGGCTGATCCGCCTCATGACGCCGACAGGCCGCAGAAACCGACGGTTGTGTCGTGCTAGGCTGTTCCAAATGGCGCGCGCGTAAACGATTCGCATGGTCGATCTGACAACCGAGATGGCTGGTCTGTGGGCCGCGCTGGGACCAGCGCCGGCGCATCGCGGGCGCGTCATTCTCTTCGCCGCCGCGACCTCGGGCGAGGGCGTGTCGACGGTAGCGCGCGAGTTCGCCCGCATGGCCGCCGTACGCGGACGCCGACCGGTCTGGCTGATCGACGGGGATTTGCCGCAGCAAGGCCAGATGGAGCAGGTCGCTGCTGAACCGGATCGGTTCGGACGGTTGGGACCGTCGGTGCAGGCGTCGCCGGACGGATCGGCTTTCTATGCTGTGTCGCCGCCCTTGCGCGGACGCGACGGCAAGCCCGCCGCTCCGGGACGCATCCTGACGGCCAAGGCCTGCCTGGGCGGACGGCTGTATGTCACCCGCTTCCATATGGAGCTGCTGCGCGCGGGCCAGCGCGTCGAGGCGGTGGACGACCCTCGCTATTGGACCCGGCTGCGCGCCCATGCCGATACGGTGGTGATCGACGCACCGGCGGCGGATCGCAGCGACATGGCCCTGACCCTGGCGCCGCTGGTCGATTCCACGGTGATGGTGGTCGCGGCCGACAGCACGGGCGCCGCCGCGCCCGCCGCCCTGCGTGAAGAGATCGACGCCGCCGGCGGTCGGGTCGCCGGCTTGGTGATGAACCGCTCGACCTGGAGTCCGCCCAAGCTGCTGAAGCGGTTCTTCAGCTAGAGGCGCGCTGGCGGTTCAGGCGATCCAGTTCGCTCTGGCCATAGAAGCGCGGCTCGAAATTTTTCATCCACAGCACCTTGCCCAGGCCGCGCGCGGCGCGGTCGGCCATCTGGGCGCGGCTGTCGCGGCCCAGCAGCGTCAGGACCAGGGCTGCTGCGCCCCACACCAGCGTCTGGGCGACGCCGATGATCATCCAGCGCCCGACGTTCAGCCCGTCGCGCGCTTCGGCCGCCGTCTGACTGGGGCCCTGTCCATAGGCGAAGGCGCGGGTCAGGGCGTAGCGCAGGGTCGCACGGTGCGGGGGGGCGAATTCCTCGACCCAGGCGTCCGCCGCCCAGCCGAATCGCCCGCCGCGCGCCTTCAGCGCCGCGAACAGGACATCGTCCTCGCCGCCGATCTGATCCGATCCGACGTGGAAGGGCGCATCGCCGGGCAAGGCAGTCGCGCGCACCAGAAGGGCGTTGCCGCAGCCGTAGGGCTCTTCGATCTGTTGGTCGTGCTCAGGCCCTTCGCGGCCGAAGAACCGCTCGAGATACGGCGACGCCCAGCCGGTTCCGTCAGGAACGCGGCCCTGGATCGGACCGAAGACGGCGTCGGCGCCGGTCGCGGCCTGTCCGCGCAACAGGGCGGCCAGCCAACCGGAACTGGCCGCCTCATCGTCGTCCAGAAAGGCGATCAGCGGCGCCTGGGTCGCGGCCAGGCCCGTGTTGCGGGCGGTGGCCACGCCCGGACGCGGCGCATGGGTCCAGATCAGGGGGACTGGCGATTCCGACGTCAGCGCCTCGACTGTCTGGCGGGCGCTGGCTTCAGGGTCGTTGTCGGCGACAATGATTTCGCGCAGGCGACCTTCAGCGCCTTGCTGGGCAAAGATGGAGCGCAAGGCGCGGGTCAGCTCATCGGGACGACGCAGGGTAGGAATGACGACGGCGACATCGGGCGCGCTCATATCGCCTCCGCATACAAGGCGGCGCGGTACAGGCGCAGGCTGAAACCGCGCAGGGCGGGCGGTAGCAGGCCGAGACGCGCGACCAGCTTGAACAGGGGGCGGATCATGCGCAGACCGGGCACGGCCTTCAGCTTCTTCGCCACGCGATAGCTGGGATAGGCGGCGATGAAATCAGGGTGTCGGGCGGCGACGCGGGCGAAGTTGGGCGCTGACTGCTCATATTTGGCGGCCAGGGCCTCGACCGTGTCCAGGCCCATGTGGGTGGCTGGATTGTCGATGTGTACGACCGGGAATCGGCGCGAGACGCGCATGGCCCATTCCACGTCTTCCCAGCCCCAACCGCTGAACCCGGCGTCGAAGCTTTCGGTGTCGAAGACGTCGCGGCGCACCAGTAGATTGGAGGTGAAGACGTATTTCTCAGGTTGCAGCGTGCGCTGATCGGCGGAAATGCAGTCGGACCGGGCGGCCATCTGGCGGTGGACGGCGTAACGCGTGTCGGTCGGCGCCTGGAGCAGGGAGAAGCCGCCGAAGGCTACGGCGGGATTGTCGTTCACCGCCAGATCGACCCAGTCGGTCAGGAAACGCGCATGGTCGGGGCGCATGTCGCTGTCGAGGAACAACAGGAAGCGGCCGCGGGCCTCCTGGGCCAGGCGGTTGCGGCCCTTGGACCGTCCTTCGTTGGCGCCCAGCGTAATCAGCCGGGCGGGCAGGGACAGGGCGTCGATCAGGGCGGTTAGGCGCGCTGTCAGGGCTGGGTCCGCCGTGCCGTCGTCCAGCACGATCAACTCGGCGCGGCCGCCGACGCCTTGCGCCTCGCGGTCCAGCATCTGCAACAGGTTTGACGGATCGTCGCGCAGGAAGGGCATCAGCACCGACAGGGGGGGACGGACCTCGTCCCATGCGGCGTTGTCATGGATCATGACTTTCATGCCGCAGCCCTCCGCGCCTGCAGGAAGCCGTGCAGACGGCGCAGCAGGTCGCGCACCCCGCCTGCGTTCAGGGCGAAGGCGGCGGCCCCATAGACGACGGCGCCGACCCCGGCGTCCAGCAGCAACTCGGGGAAGCCCCCAATCGGGGGCAGCAGAAGCACCACGCCCGCCATGACGACGGCCGCGAGACCGCAGCGCGCCAGCGCGTTCCAAGGCACGGGCAGGGGCAGGATGCGCCGTCCGATGGCCATGGAGGCCATCAGGCCTAAAGCGAAGCTGATCGCTGTCGCCCAGGCCGCCCCCATGACGCCGAAACGCGGGATCAGCAGGATGTTCAGGATGACGTTGCTCCCCGCCGGGATACTCATGGCCAGCAACAGCCAGCCCGTGCGGCGGCCCAGTGTGAAGGCCTGTCCGAAGTAATAGGTGGTCATGCCCGACAGGAAGGCGCCCAGCGCCACCCACGGCGTGACCGAGGCGGCGACCGTGCGCAGGTCTTCGCCGATCATGAACTCGGCCAGCGGCCGCGCGACCAGCGCCACGCCCACGGCGGCGGGCAGGCCGATCAGCACCAGGGTCGAGGCCTGCTCGCGCGCAGCCGCCTGAAGGTCTTCGCGTCCGCCGCGCTCCAGCGCCATGACCAGCGCCGGCGCCCCGGCCGCCCCCAGCCACACGAACATGACGTCCAGCGTGCGGTTGGCGATGCTGTAGGCCGCGTGATAGGCGCCCACCGCCGCCTCATCCATGAACAGGGCCAGCAGGAAACGGTCGGTCGAAGCCAGCACTACCGTCAGCCCCAGGCCGACGGCGATCGGATAGCCGTAGACGGCGTAGGCCTTCAGCCGCTGGCGATCCAGCCGTCCGCGCTTCGCCTCGCGCAATTCGGCGGGCAGGACGAAGGGCAGGGCGGCCAGCGGCGCCAGCAGCATCCCGGCCAGCGGCGCCTCGGCCCCCATCCCCAGCAGGGCCAGGCCGACGCCGAAGGCCAGGCCTGCGACCGCGCTCCAGATGTCGATGGCGGCGGCGGGGCCGACCTCGCCCGCGGCGCGGAACCGCTCCTGCGCCAGCTTCAGGAAGCAGCGCACGGGAATCCCCGCCAGCGCCACCGCCAGCGGCAGGCGGAAGTTGTCCGGCATGGGCCACAGCCACACCAGCAACCCGGCGACCGGCACGAAGACGGCGGTGATCAGGAAGGCGGCGCGATACAGGCTGGCGAAATGCTCGGCCATCTGCGTTTCGTCGGACTGGGCCGCCCAGAAGCGGGCCATGGAGGCTTCCAGCCAGCTGAAGGTCGCCACATGGGCCAGCGTCAGCACCGCATAGGCCAACGCGTAGCGGCCGAAATCCTCGGGCGACAGCAGGCGCGTAAAGATGATGATGGTCAGAAACCCGACCACGCCCTGCACGATATTGGCCGGCAGGTAGCCGAACACCCCCCTCCAGAACATCAGCGCACGGCCATCCGGTCGCCCAGCAGAACGGGAATGGTCACGGCGATGATCCACAGATCCAGCCAGAAGGACTGGCGCTCGATGTATTCGATGTCGAGCTGAACCCGGTCGCGCACTTCATCCGCCGTGTGCAGCGGCCCGCGCGAGCCCTTGATGGCGGCCCAGCCGGTCATGCCGGGCTTGATGCGGTGGCGGTGGGCGTACTCGGCGACCAGACGCGCCGACTCGGCGTCGCCGGTCTTCATGCCGATGGCGTGCGGGCGCGGCCCGACCAGCGACATCTCGCCGCGCAGCACGTTCACTAGCTGCGGCAACTCGTCCAGGCTGGTGGCGCGCAGGAATTTGCCTAGGCGCGTCACCCGGTCGTCGCCGGCGGTCACCTGACGGCTGGCGGTGGCGTCGGAGGCTTCCTGGCGCATGGTGCGGAACTTCCACACCACGATCTCTTCCTGATTGAAGCCGTGGCGACGCTGGCGGAACAGGGCCGGGCCCTTGCTGTCCATCCGCACGGCCAGGCCGATCAGGAACAGCACGGGGCTGAGCACGACCAGCGCCAGGGTCGACAGGATGATGTCCAGGATGCGCTTGTTGAACGCGCGCCGCTCGCCGTCCACCGCGCCGCCCAGCAGGGGCAGGGAGGAGGAGGCCAGCTTTTCCAGCGCCTCGTTCCGCTGGGCCGCACCCTTGGGGTCGACCAGCAGGGTCAGGGGAATGGGCAGGACTTCCAGCCGGTGCGTCAGGGCGCGGACGCGCGCCTCGGCTTTGGGATCGATGGCCAGGATGACCCGGTCGATATAGGGCGTCAGTCGATGCTCCAGCAGGGCGTCGGTGCCGCCCAGAACCGGCACGCCGGCCAGGGCGTCGGGCGTGCGGGCCAGGCGGTCGTCGAACACGCCCAGAATGTTCAGGTCGCGCCGGTCCAGCGCCTCGCGGATCAGCGATTCGGCGTGACGCGTGGCGCCGACCACGACGACGTTGGGCGTCAGATCGCCCCGACTGCGCCATTGGGCCACCAGCATGCGCCAGATGCTGTGCAGTCCCGTCAGCAACACCGCTGAGGCGATCGCCCACCAGCCGTACTCGGCCAGCGGCGTCTCGCCGTTGGGCAGGGCCAGGCCCAGCAGGCAGGCGAAGGCGCCGCCCAGGCCCGCCACGGCGGCGACCCCGGCCAGATGGCGCGCGGGCGCCCGGCTATTGTCAAAACGATACAGGCCCAGCGATCGCATCAGGCCCAGGGTCATCAGCGCGCCGATCAGAATGGGCGCGGCTTCGAACAGGGTGACCTGCGCCAGTCCGCCGGCGTTCATGCGGCCGATCGCCACAAGGCAGAGGAAGCTCGATGCGACGATGTCGACGCCGCGGAAGTAGAAGACGCGCCGCCGCGCCGCCGCCCGCTGCCGGGTGTTCAGCCAGACGTCCGGTCGCAAGGGCCCGCGCCGAGCCCGGCCCGCACGCCCTGTCTCTGCCGTCGGCGCGCGCGATTCGACCCGCGCTGCGCGATTCGCGCGCGCGCCTTCGGTCGCGGAGCCCAGAGTGTCAGCAGGGGTGATAGCCAAGTCTTTTTCCCGATATCGAGCAAAATGAGGTGCAAACCCCGTGTCACATGCCACTCTTATGCCGGGTTAACACAAAGCGCGTCAGTTCCGCATTGCGAAGCGCCGCGCGACTCGCTATCCACGCGGCCTGCCGGAGACGTGGCCGAGTGGCTGAAGGCAACGGTTTGCTAAATCGTCGTACCCTGTAAGGGGTACCGAGGGTTCGAATCCCTCCGTCTCCGCCAGCCATCCCTCGAAAAATCAATAACTTACGGCCATCTGGCCGGATCGTGCCGTGCCAAGCGCGCCAAATGGCCCGTTTTTGGCACGGTTGGCACGGTTCCAGCGGGGAAATCTGGCCCTTGGCACGGTTTTCCCGCTCCCCATTTTCGTAAACGAAATCAATATCGTGCCGCATGGTTTGGCACGGTTGGCACGATTTTCAGGCCCGCACCGCCGGGCTTGGCACGGTCTGGCATGGTTCGCACCGCTCTGTGCCGGAGACATTGACGTGGCGAACGCGACCTTGCTCGCTGTATCTTCGGTATCCGAAGAATTGCAGGAGACAATCGGGCGTGAAAATCACTGGCCTCGACAAGCTTTCGCGGAAGCTGGACGAACTATCCAAGTTCGCCAAGGAGATCGACGGACACCTCGGAGAGGTGAAGTTCAATCCACGCGATCCGGGGGAAATCGAGCGGGCAATCGCTGAAATGGAAACGATGGTTGACGAGAAGGCGTCCAGCTACTCGCACAACGATGCGATCCAAAACATCGCAGACCAAATGAAAGAGAAATATCGCCAAGCGATACTCGACAAAGCAGCGGCTTCGCGACTGGAAGATCAATCGTGAACGCTTTGACCGACATTCGAAACGCGGTGCTCAGTCTGCAATCCGCTGACTACAACACCTATCAGCGGCCACTTCGGGAACTGGCTGCGGCGTTGGATAACGAAGAGCTTCGATCAATAAACGACGCCTTGAAGGCAGAGGTCGATTTCGACGCCTTCGAGGGTCAGGAACGCGCTGGCGGAATGGTCGGCAGTGATGTTCTGGATTGGCCGTCAGATAAGGCCGAGATGCTCGGACTGACTTTGATACTGATCGAACGCGGGGCCGCAAACCCCGATTGGCTGACGGACTTCGCTCACACCTTCTACTACGGTGGCGGGAAATACAGCGCAGACCTTCGGAAGCTTGTCACTTCAGCCATCGTTCCCTTTGAACGCGACTATCGGACTTATGTTGAGGCGCGAGCCAAGCCTCAGAAGCAAGCCTCTCCCGGCGAGTTCGACACCACGAAGGTTTTCATCGTTCACGGGCACGATGAAGCGGCGCCCGTGATGGTCGCCCGGTTCGTCGAGGGTCTCGGGTTTGAAGCGATCATCCTACACGAGCAGCGGAACAAGGGCCGCACGATCATCGAGAAGCTGGAAGCCTTCAGTGATGTCGGCTTCGCAATCGTCTTGTTCACGCCGGATGATGTTGGCCGGGCTGTAGGCGATGACCTTCTCCATCCGCGAGCGCGGCAGAACGTCGTGCTGGAGCTTGGCTACTTCATCGGGAAGTTGGGGCGGGGACGTGTAGCGGCCATCCGCAAGGGCGATGTCGAGTGGCCGTCCGACTACAACGGCGTAGTTTATCTGGACTTGGACGCCGGTGGCGGGTGGCAAAGGAAACTCGCAGAGGAGTTGGACGAGGCTGGCTACGACATCGACTTCAACAAGGTGATGAAGGGGCGCGGGCGCCGCACAGCTTGATGTGACCTTCCGCGAGGACGATTGATGGACGCAGTAGCTTTAGACGGCCTTCGGGCTGCACAGGCAGCGGCTGGGCACGCTTGGGCCAGTGCAGTCGCAAGCTGGGTTGCTATAGGAGTGAACGTCGTCGGTCTCCTGTTCATCTGGGCGCAGTTGCGGAGCAATCAGGAGTTGGTAAGGGCGGCCGCGAAAGGCGCAGATGCAGCAGCCGTGGCTGCTCGGATCGCGCTGATGAGCGAACGTCCGTGGATACAGCACTTCATCGACCAAAACCTGACCATCGAGGTCCGAGATGGCGCGTTGGAAATCGACCTGAACTGGCGGTGGACCAACGTCGGCAACACTCCGGCAATCCGCGTCGTGCACCTATTCAAGCTCGTCAAAGACGATGATGTATCGCTTTACGATGCATGTGAGACAGCCGCCCTGCTGATATCACCCGCACCCATCCTGTTCCCCGACCAATCAAGTCAAAGCAGCGAACCGGTGCTTCTCGGACCAAACGACGAGACCGCCGCCGCTGGTTGGCGGTTCCGATTGATCATCGCCTACAGCATCCCCGGCGACCCGGAACGACGGATAACGGCGGGTGACTATAGGCTGAAAAAGGGACGCCCCGCCGGGCAAGCGAACCGGATGTATCCCGATATGGCCGTGAGTTGGGAGGCAGACATTCAGCCCGCTGTCCTGAGCTACGCGGTCAACACCTGAATGCTGTTAGTCCATCCGGCCGTGACGCAGAAAGTAGGCTTCGCAGAACTCGGCCGCTTCGGTGATCTCCGCGTCCAGCGTGACCAAGGCGTTCTCAAGCTCGTGCAGCCGGGTCCGGGTCTTGCTGATCTCCGACCGGGTGTTCTGGGCGTTGGCGTCGGCGCGGCTGAATAGCAGTAGCTTTTGAGCCAGCATCCGAGGCGTCAATTCGGCGTCGGTATAGGTGCGGGTCATGGTGCAACCCTCTTCGGCTGCTCAACGAGGTCGTCGCTGAACGCCATCCAGCACATGAAGGCGTCCATCTCGTTGTCGAAGTGGACCTCGACCTGCCGCGACACGCTACGCGCGCCGTTTTTAGGTGCGCTGTTCCTGACCATATGAAATGCGCGGGTGTGGGGAGACACGCCAGCACAGCGCAACCATTGCATGATGTCCTCGGGCGGGTGGCCGTCCTTCCAACGGGCGACATACGCGCCGGGTGTTGGCGGTGCGATCATGCGCGCCCCCGGATCATCGTCCAGATTTGGCGCAGAATGTTCGAGCCGCGTTCGTCACGACCTCGTGCACGGTCGAGCCGCTTACGATGCCATTCCGCCCGGCGGTCGTTGATGATCGCGGCGGCCTCCGCTGCGGTGACGGGCTGGCCGTCGTAATGGAATGGGGTCGTCATAATCGGAAACCAAAAAGGCCCCGCCGATGGTCAAGATCGGAGGGGCCTTTCAGTGATGACGAACAAGCTGTTCAGGCTGCGGAGAACGTCACAAACATCGGCCCGACCTGACGACTTGACCTTCGTCGGTGCGGCTATGTTTGTATTTAGTCAGCGACCCCTAAACCGCTGTCACGGCCTACGCAGACAGGTCCGCCAGTGACTTGATCGACGGCCGTCCGAGGGCCGCAAGCCAGCCGTTCGCGACGTGCAGCAGGATCGAGGAAAGCTGACGCTCGCGGCCATCGTTTGTGGTGATGACCATCTGCCGCCCGCCGCCATACTTCCCGGCGCCGTAGGTGCCGCGCCCGTAGCCCATGGATTGAACGGTGGACGACGCCTCACCCTGAGTCCGTGCAGACTTGCGCGTCAGAGTGACGTGCTTGAAGCCGTCCGCAACATCGCCGACCAAACCTACATCGGCCACGGCGACGCCGGTGAGGGTAGAGGCAAGCCAGTCCCGCACGTCTTTCACTTCCTTGACCGCTGGAAGCCACGAAGGGCGAACGTCGAAAACGCGATCTGCAAACTGGTGAAGCTCGACCGCCGCCGGGCGGCTCCGGCGCCTGACTAATAGCTCCGCGTCTGGCTCGTCGGCTGACAATGCGACTTCGGCCGCATGATATTCGGCCAGCGCGGGCAAGACGTATAGGTCGAAGGCGTCGGACAGGTTCATGGCGCGAGTTTCAGGCCAACCCGAGCAAAGTTAAAGCCCCGGCTATCCTGCCAGCCAGTCGCTGGCGAAGGTCTTGAACAGCGTCGCCCGCGCCTTGTCCTTGAAGAAAAACACCTGCGGAGGATCGCGCCCGAGCCAGCCACTGATTTGACCCGTCAGGCAGAGGCCCAAGCCCGCCGTCTCGACGATCACCCATTCAAACGATGAAAGGTTATCGGGGTGCGTCCCGACGCTATCGGATCGGAGAACCGTCAGCCCTCCCGACAGATTTTCCATGGCCCAATCATAGGCCGCCCAACGATGCCGATAATCAATCAGGACATGGTGCGGATGCGTCCCGAGCCGCCGCGCGTAGTCCGTAAGGTCGATAGTCCCGCCCACCAACTCGCAATCGGTCGAGGCTTCGTAAACCCGCGTCGGCGTGAACAGGTGGTCGATCAGCAAATCATGATCGCCTGACCAGAAATGCGGCACGTCTGCCAGTCGCTCCGCAACCATCGCTTCCAAGTCGTCTTCGCAGACCAGACCATCGAGGTCGGGTTCAGTCATAGTGATACTCCTGACGCGGCAACGCCGCGTGTGTTTCCGATAGATTTGTAAGGGTGTTTCAATATCGGTGGGCGTCAGGTGCGCCCGGTGCGGAATACCCCGCCACGAAACCTGTATAGCACAGCCCCGATACGGTCACAACGGCACGTTCGCCGCCTCGCCGCCGCCGCAACCCCGCTCCCCCGTAGTTCAGGAAGGTCAGGCGCCGAGCAGGATGCGAGCGCGTGACGCCCTGTATTATAGAGGGAGCCAAAATAAGGGTCGAAACACCGTATTTGAGGGGTCTCCCTCTATTATAGAGGGAACGGCCAAAGGCCCGTATTTCAGGAGGGGTTCTCCCTCTATTACTATAGTAGGTATTGAAGAGTGTAATAGAGGGAGCGACCTGCTCCCCAGAAACTACAAGGGCGAAGCGGAGCCGGTGGACCACCCGACGAGGCCCGGCGACGAAGCGGAGCGGGATTGCAGGACGGCATTACCGACCAGACCCTTGCCCTTGGCGTCGCGAGCGTCGAACGGCGCCGTGAACGCTTGGAACGAGGGTGCGTGGATCAGACAGGCAGGATCGCCCTCAAGGTCCAGCCAGACGACGTGTTCGTCATTGTAGGGCGAGCCTTCACCCGGCCTGACGTGCTTCATCACGCCGACGAAGCCGCGACCTTCGGCAGACAGACCCTCGATCTTCTGCATGGTGATGTCGCTGAACTCGACCTTGGATTTCTTGGCGATCTTCACAGCGTCGGCGGCGGGCCACATCTTCGCGCTGGCCTTCCAGTTCGGACGCTTCCAGTTCGTGATTGTGTCGGCGGTATAGGCTTTGACCTCGACGCCATATTGATACGGGCCGCGCTTCTCATGGCCGGTCCAGTTGTCAAAGACGGTCGTCTGGAGCGCGGTCACGGTGTCGAACGCTGGCAGGGGCGTGACGGCCGTCGAGACGCTTCGATACTGTGTCTCCGTGATCCGCTCGCACCAACGCACGAAGTCGGGGTTTTTCTTGATGAAGGAGAAGAGAAGGGCTTTATCGTTGCCGATCATGTCGAGATGTTCAACGACATCTTGAACAGGGTTGAAAGGAATCATCTTAATCCAAATGGACAAAAGGCCCCGCGATGTGCAAGATCGCAGGGCCTTAAGTTTTCGGATTTGATGACAGAACCTAATATACGATCCTATCCATATTTATCCAATATCTAAGCGGCCCTGTTTGCACGTCTTGCACACGGCGAAACAGGTTATGGACCTATTTAGTCGGATGTGCTGGATGGCCGCCATATCTTTCGGCGATCAGTTCGCGTTGCTGTTCGCGATCTTGCGCCAGACGAGCGGCTTGCCGTTAAGGGTCACTCCGTTGTGCATCATTTCAGTGTCGCTCGGAATGAGCATGTGGGCCTCGCCCGTCACGGTGTTGAGCCGGATCGAACCGGCTACCCCGGCTTCCTGATAGATGACGTATTTGCCGACCGGCTCCGCTGACTGCTGATCGCATCCGGCGAGACAGGCCCCTCCGAATGCTGCGGCGATGATGATTCTTCGCATGATTTGCCCCCTTCAAGTCGGCAGGTTTAGCGCAGGTGTCGCGGACGGCAAGCCGTCCGCATTCCAAAGTCATGCTAAGAACTCCGCGTCATGCTCGCCCCACATCGCGGCGTAGTCCTCGCGTAGCTCGCGATCCAGCGCGGCGATCAACATCTCCGGCGTCACTGGATGCATGTTGTCGCTACTATCCCAAGCCGGAACCGCGACATCATCGAAATACCCGGCTTCCCACGCCTGACGCGCGGCAGTCTCCAGCGACACGCCATCGGCCCGGACAAGCTTGCGCCTGAAAGGTGCCTCGCGATGCCAGCGGTCGAGGTCGCGGGCCTTTAGCTCGCCGCCGTCGTCGCAGATGCCTCGGATGCTCAAGAACTCGCTCAAGCTCGGATCACGGCGCGGATGGAATGGGCGGGAGGCACTAATGCCTCCCCCTGCAACCGCCGTCAGCTTGGACAGGGACCCGGCCGCGACATGGGTAGAGACAGGCGGACGTTTCGGCGCGACGGGCGGCGTCGGGTCTGTGTCGTCATCGTCGCCGTGGGACTCGATTTCCGGCGCGCTGGAGCCTCCCGACAGGTCGGGCAGATAGATGACGCCCTCGGCCATTGAAGGCCGCTCTATGGCCTGTTTTGGGGCCTTATCGGCGAGGTCGAAAAGGAAGTCACAAGCGGCTTGAGCCTTGCTCGCGGCGGTGAAGATCGCGCGCTTGTCGGATTTCAGAACCTTGAGCCATGACGCCAGATAGGACGCATGATCCTCGCGAGGCTCAACCGCGATCCCAAGGCGAGCCATGGCGAAGGCGGCGCCCATTTCGGCCACCAATTCCTCAAACGCATACGCCTTATCGCCGAACCGCTTCCCGAACTGGCGATCAAGGCGGGCCTTGGCCCCGCTCCAGTGCGTGAGTTCATGGGCGAGCGTCGCGTAATAGGCTTCGCGTTCATAGAATGCCTCCAAAGGCGGCATTTGGACGTGATCGGACTTGGGCGAGAAGAACGCTTTAGACCCGCCGTGTCTGATTTCGGCACCAGTCCCGACCGCCCATTGATCGGCGAGCTTGATGCGTTCGGCCGTCGCAGCAACCGGCGCGGCCTCATAGAAGCGTTCCGGCAAATGGTCGATTTGCTCGACGTTGAAAACCGCATAGCCCTTGGCAAACAGCCGGGTTTCTTCCTCGCCGGTTTCATCCTCTTTGGAATACGAACCCCAATAGATCACGGGCGATGATTTCTCGCCTTTGCGGACGCATCCCCCAAGCTCTTTAGCTTGATTGAAGGTCATCCAAGTGTGGTGACGATAGCCCTTCATTTCGGCCGCGCCCCACAAAAGCGCGACGTTGATGCCGCGATATGCTTCGCCGTTGGCGCGGGTCGGGATCGCAGGAAGGCCGCACGATCCGGCCTCCCATTGCGGCGCCCAAGGGCGGACGCCAGCCTCAAGCATGCCGATGATGGAATCCGTGACGGTTTGGTAGATGTCAGTTTTCATTGTTTTAATCCGTTGTTTGCGTTGACGCGGGTTTAGGCTTCGCAGAACAGCCAGCCGTTGACCGACAGGCGGTCGCCGGTCACGTCGCAGATGGCTTCGAAGGTGGAGTCGAGATCGACATCCGGGCGGACCCAGACAGTCAGGTCATAGTGGCCGCCGGTCAGTTCGATCAGGCGGGTGAAGTCGCCGGGCAGTTCGGTAAGCATTGAGGACAACCTTTGCGTTGAGTCATTCGATACCCCAAACGTGAATCGACGAATGGTTGCTGTCAACGCAAAAAATGTCGTCAACGAAAAAAGGCAGGGTCTAACCCGCGCAGGGTCGAGGCCCATCGCGCGCGCGTTTAGATCACGCGCGAGGATCGTCGCTCGATGTGCTGGAGCATTGGGCCTGACGATCAGGCGCGACCCTATGTGCCCTGTCTTACGGGAACGAGGCCAAGCGATCTCAAGCGGTTAACGAGAGGGTAGGGCAGACCGTGCCCGAAACCGTGCCAAGGCATCGCATCGGAATCAGGAACGCGGCTCCCCGCGCATCGCCTATGCCGTCCCGCGCTGGCCAGCGTCGGGCAGGGCGGTCCCCGGACGATACCCCCACCGGGGGGCTGACAGTTGCGGGACACGCTTATTCCCCACTTCGGATACGCGACCCAAATTTCAATCTGGGATAGTTTCGATCTTTGTGCGAGGTTCGCCCGAGATCGGGGGAGATTCCTATGAAGAAGATGTTTGCGCTCGCTTTTTGCGCGGCGACCGTTGCTACGGCAGCGTCGGCCCAACAGCGCGCTTGTGATGCCATGCTCAACACCACAATCGAACCGATCACGTTCGATGCAGCCTCTGAACTGCTCCGTTCGGCGCCCTTGGTGAAAGATGAGTTTGAGACCACTGCCGCGTTTGAAGCCCGCGTCGCTGCGGCTCGTCAGACGATGCCGACGAGCCTCGCTATCTCTGTTGATCTCAACAAGGAGTATGCAGTCTACAACGCAGACGCGCGGAAGTTCGTAATCGACTCTCGCATCTTCGGTTCCGACTATGGCATCGACTGGTTCAGCGCGTTCTATTCCTCGCCGGTGAAGCCAGCCGGATACACGATGGGAAGCAATGTGGTCGGTCTGGCCATATCTTCCGTCGATACACCGAATGGCACCTACATGGGTCAGAACGCCTACGGCGCAAGCTGGGAGATCGTGAAGATAAATCGTGACGTTGACGCGATTTTCGACAGCATTTCTTCCCGATATGACCAGAAGCTTTTCGGTCGCGGCCTTGCTACGGACTTCAAGTGGGATGCACCGGCTCCCCCTGAGTTTGCTCGGCAGTTCAAAGAACAAATGAAGGGTGCCCTAATCGTCGCCCCCAACGCTCCGTTCTACATCGAAAGCACGGAAAGCTCTGGTGGCCGGATCACCATACAGAATCCTCGTGACGTGACGCAGATCGCTCACGTCATCATCGCCGACGTGAAGTGCGCCGTCCTGACGAGCGAGTCCAACGTCGTCGTCTTCGCAGTCACCACCAACTGAGCAATGAGATGAAAAAGCTTGCGACAGCCATTGCGGCTCTCACGCTCTCGGCCGCTACGGCTGGATGCGTCTCAGTCGGCACAAACTATGATCCTGCGGCCGTGGATCAGATCGCTGCTGGAACCCCGATGACGGACGTGATCGCCCGTTTGGGCCAGCCGAATAGTCGCACAACGCTTCCGAACGGTCAGACGCAGTTGATGTGGCTGCATTCCACTGGCACCGCGTGGGGAACCGCCGACGCTCGGTCAGCGGCTCTCCTGTTCGATGCGGACGGAAAGTTTATTCGGGTCATCACGACCAACCAAACGTCGATGCGATAAGGCCGGTTAGCCGCCGACGACCTCGCGGGTGACTTCCGTGGAGGCGACGGCGGCGAGGCTGGTGCTGCCAACAACCCGCGTAATGTTCCGACAGTTGAGCCAATGGCTCTCCGGCTGGATCGCATTATCGGCGAACACCTTCTCGACTTCCGCCTTCGTCCAGCTTGACGGACGAGGATGTTGTAAAGCCGAGACAACGCTCAACTTGATTTCCCCAGCATCCGAATGGATGGACTCTTGCCAGCCACCATCGGGACTGGCGGCACATTGGTAGCCGACAGGTGAACCCACCAGCAAAGGGTATTGCTCGGGCAGCTTTTCCGTCTTCGTTCGACTGAAATACATGAAGCTGTAAGTCTGTCGCGTGGCCACGAGGCAGTCGAACCCTCCGGCCGACATAGGCCAGCAACGCATCACGGCTGACGGCCCGTCGAAGAACTGACCTTCCGCGACGAAGCCTTCACCGATGTTGGTCTTGCTGCCGTCTGGAAGCGAGGTCCACTCAAGAGGTTTCGGAGGCTCGGGCGGCTTCTGGCTGCAACCGAAAAGGGCGAACACGGCGATCAGGGCAAAGCGTTTCATAACGTCGATCCGTAGCCGCTGTGGACGACCACGCCAAGTCATCTTGAAACCGGAACGGAAAGAGAACATTGAGGCTGGATGGGTGCAGCCGCTTACAGAGGTGACGAGACGACGGGATTCCAATCCCCGGCGCAGGATCACGTCGAAGCGGTGCCCGATCTGGCGGAACTTTTGGAGCTACGTCGGCCCCAACGCTACGCCGTGAGGGTCAAGGGCGAGGGTCTGAGGAAGCGCGGCATCCATGGCGGCGACATCCTCGTGGTCAACACCGACGCAGAGCCATCGTCTGGGAAGGTCTGCGTAGCGTTCCTGCACGGTGATGTGGTCCTTGCGATCCTCACGGAGAAGGATGGCGAATGGTGGCTGGAACCGTCGAACGACGCTCCCCAACCTGTCAGTGACGATACCGAAGTCTGGGCGATGATCGCCGCTCTGGTCAGGACGGACGTGTGACACATGTTCGGTTTGATCGACGGCAACAACTTCTACGTCTCGTGCGAGCGGGCCTTTGACCCGACCCTGATCGGCAAGCCGGTGATCGTGCTGTCGAACAACGATGGGTGCGCCATCGCCAGATCGGCCGAAGCCAAGGCCCTCGGGATCAAGATGGGCGAGGTCTGGCACCTATCGAAACGGAAGCCGGAGTATCGGAACGTCATCGCCAAGAGCAGCAACTATGCGCTCTACGGCGACATGAGCCGCCGGGTTTACGAGGTTCTGTCGGAGAGTTTCGCGAGGGTCGAACCCTATTCCATCGACGAGATGTTCTTGGACCTGACGCAGTTCGCGCGGGCGGACTACTGCCGCCGGGTGCGAGAGCGCGTTCGTCGGATCACCAAGATTCCAACCTGCATCGGGATCGGCCCGACGAAGACGCTGGCGAAGCTGGCGAACAAACACGCGAAGACGGCGACCGGCGTCACGGATTTCAGCGACCTCGACGCCCGGCGCGAGGCGTTCGCGACCATGCCCATCGACGAGATTTGGGGTGTCGGCGGGGCCAGTCGGACGAAGCTGAACAACCTTGGCATCTTCACGGTCGAACAGTTCGCCAATCTTCCCTCCGCATCCGTCAGGAAGCTCATGACCGTCACCGGCCAGCGGACCCATGCCGAGTTGAACGGGGTGTCCTGTATGCCGCTCACGCTGGCGCCGGATCAGAAGCAAACCGTCAGCGTGACACGGATGTTCGGGCGGCCGGTCGAGACGTGGACGGACATGCGCGAGGCGTTGGCAGCCCACGCTTCACGCGCTGCGGAGAAGTGTCGAAAGAATGGGCTTGTGGCCCAAGCCATGCAGGTCTTCATCCATACGCACCCCCACGATGGGAGCGAGTGGTATCACGGCCAGCGGTCGTTCGAGATCGAGCCGACTGCCGACAGTTTCGCGATCATCGGTCAGGCCGTCGCGGCGGGTCGGTCCATGTGGCAGGACGGGCGGAAGTTCGCCAAGGCCGGTGTGGTCCTGCTGGACCTACAGGCGCAAGCGGATGCACCGCGCGACCTGTTGCCGACTGTTGATCCGATCAGGTCGGAGAAGCTGATGACCGCTCTTGATGCGGTGAACGCTCGGTTCGGTCGGGGGACATTGCGGCCCGGCGGGATACGTCAGGTGACGCCATGGTCTACGCGGGCGAACAATCGGTCGCCGCGATATACTACGCGGTTCAGCGACCTGATGGAGGTCCGGGCCTGATCGGGTAGATGGACGTTTCGGCAAAGCTCTGGCACACCCATGGCATGAAATCTGCCTTGTTTGCCGTTGCTCTTTCCGCCCTATCGACCCCGGCTGCTGCCGATGCGCTGAGACAGTTTGATTTGGTTTGCGTGGGCGAACGTCGTTTATATTCGGACGACGGTTCGGCTTCATCGCCCACAACGCAGCATTTGAGGGTTGATTTGGATCGACGTGAATTTTGCCGCGACGATTGCGAGGCGACAGTAGCAATCGCCGAAATCAACTCGGATGTGATTGCCTTTCGAAATACGACAAACACATCGGCGCCGGGCGGAATGATCTGGTCGCAGTTCTTCGTGAATCGGAAAACCGGGAAATATTTCGATCAGCGGATGTTCCCAAACACGCCCGACACGACTGAAGAAGGCGTGTGCGAAGCAAAGCCGTTCACCGGTTTCCCCGCACAGCCCGACAACCTATTTTAGTCTAAGCGGCGTCGCGGCTGACAAAGGCCGTCAGCGTTTGTGCTTCGGAACGTAGTTGCCGCTACCCGGCTTAGTTTTCTCGCCCCATGCCTTCATGGCCTCGGCTTTGCTTGGCTTGCGCGGAAGCGTGTCGCGCTTTTGCGGCGTCGAGCCAAACAGTGCGCTGAACAATCCCATGATGATCTCCCCAAAGTTCTGAACAGCTATAGCACGGATCGTCGCTGACTAAATACGCGATGATCTTGAAACTTCTCACCGGCGGCATCGACCTGCCGAAACTCGCTGCGAACGTCGCTGACCTTCGCGCAGCAATCATCCACGCTGCACAAAAAGGCCGTCCCCATCTGGGTCCAACGGCGACCGTCGCAGATGTCATCTATTGGCTGCGCTGTCGGATCGACGCGCTGGAGAACCTGATCGCCAGCCGCGCCCTCGCCGAAGATGTCGAGACGCTTCGTCTGAAGTTGGACCGGCGGGATAGAGAGTTCCATTCGCGCACGATGGTTCTGTCGAGCGACATCGCGGCCCTGCGCGCCACCGTCGCCGGTCTGGCCGCCAAGGTAGAGGCCCTGACGGCTGCGAAGCTGGCGGAGGTGAAGGCTCGCAAGGCTCCGAAGAAGGACGCCGCGAAATGAAGCCCGGCGGTTATCGCATCCTGCCGTCCATCGACGGCCGAAGCTGGAAGATCGAACAGTCCTATCAACCGCTGCGTGGGGGTCTGTTTGTGGTCATGCCGCCGCTCCGATGGTTGAGCGTCGCAGATGGCTTTGCTTCGGTCGAAGAGGCTGAAGAGGCTATCCAGCGAACCGTCCGCGAAACCGGGCGATACTACGACAGCTTCGGACGCCCGACCCATGCGTGACCAGACGACCGGCAACGAAGATCGCGAGCCTGTCGAAGCCTAACTTCCGGCATTCTGATTGACCCCCTGACGATCCATGAGACAATCTTTGGCTCTGGGTGATGTGTGTGGCGTAAGTATCAGAAAAGTCGGGTAAAATGCTCGACAGTTTGAGAATGTGTGATGTCATGAGTCATCGGAAACGACGACGGAGACACCCATTTGGCCAAGACGTTCCACGACCTCGTTGAGGCTTGCTATCGCGGTCAGCATCTCGTCCTTGAACCGGACAAAAGTTTCGAGGCAGGTTCGCCGCTGCGAGAAAACCGCGAGAACTTTGAGGTTCTTATCTCGCATCCCAGCTACCATTTTGGAACGATGCTGGCGGGCTACTCCGACCACATTGCCGCAGAGGCGTGGGGCGAACCGCCCGTGCAAACGACGATTGACCTGATGAAGAGCCTGCATCTGGAGCGGGTCGCTCTGGTGTTCGACTCCGAGGTTCATGCGGGCGAAACTTCCGTAGTCCTGCTGGAGAGTGCGATCTCTGAACGTCTCGGAGTCTCGGTCGCGACCTTTGGTATGGATGATCGCCATGGGGCGCACTTCAAAGGCAAGTGGATGGTCTTTGAGGACATTGGTCCTATCGGCAATTTTTCGTGGCCGATGATCTGGCTGGCCACGGTCGCTCTCGAACTGCTCGCCAAGCCGGAAGTCCAATACGTCGTGCGCGCTGCGTCAAATGGCATGGCCGCCCTTCGAACGGCGCGCGCCAAGCGGGGTGAAGGGACTATCCCCGACATGCAGGTCATCCACCTCAAGAAGAAGGTCTACATCGGAGGCGTCGCAGTCGGAGGCGGCACTCACGCTTCGCCGGAGCCTCATGACCGTGCTGGCCACTGGCGTCACAGCGAACGGGAAATTCCCGGCTGGGAAGAGGTTGAGCCGACGACTGGCGAGTATGCCGGGATGACCGTCTGGCGGAAGTGGATCAAGGACACGCCGATCAAGGGCGGCAAGCCCAACGGCGCGGCTCCGCAGTTCCGGGTGGTGAAGTGATGGACAAGCCAACGCCTTACCGGGTGGACATTCCTCTCAATGGTGAAGTCACCCAACTCACAAAGCACGTCATCTGGTTGAGCCAGAATATCAAAAACCACTGGTCGCAAGACGCCAGCACGAGCATCGACGCTGCGATTGACGACCTGCTGGCCGGGCGGCCTTCGCCGCCCGCCTTCACTACCTACTGGTTTGAGATCGAAGAGGACGCGGCCCTTTTCAAGACATTCTGGTGTTAATGCATCCGCCTTCCGGCCCCGCGCTGGCGGCCGGGCTTGTTCAATAGCGGGCTGATGGCCGTGCCAGCGAAGAAGCGTTTCTCGAACTCGCGATCCAGCTTCTTGCGATGGTCGGCCTCGGCCTGTGCGGCGTCGATGGCCATATGCTGTTTCCAATATTCGACAGCCAAGGCCAGCACGTCGATGCGGTCGTCGTGCTTGAGGGCGCCGCGTTGGGCGGTCATGTGGGTCATCTGGAAGACGCCCGACTTGATCCGGTCGGAGACGGCGAGGTCCAGTTTCAGAACCTCTCGGTCGATGACCAGACGGTGTTGTTTCATCACCGGCTCCAGTGCGCCGACGATCCGTTTTTCCTTCATGCCGTGGACCTTCACGCCGTCGATACCGCAACGCCATTTCGACGTGTGCTTGGCGATCAGGACCGGCGTCAGCAGTCGGCGGAACATGCCGTCCGAGAAGTTGTCTTCGACGATGACTGCGCGGACTTCCTGCTCGGCTGCGATAGCCGCCAGCTTGGAGAGCGTTTCAGGCGAGCCGCCGTCACCGGCGACGCCGCCCCACTTGGTGACGAACACCTTGCCGTTGAGGAACTTTGTGACGACGTAGGCCGTCTCGTCGGCGCCCGTGCCAGACGGGTCGATGTGCATGACGGAGCCGGTGTAGTCGGCCCAATGTTCGCTGACATTGAACGGGGAGAAGAACCGGTCGCCGGTGAAGCCGACGTTCGGGAGCATCGCGTCCTTGATCTGCTTATCGTCGGCGGACGTGTAGGAGAGTGCGACAGGTGCACGGCTCTTATCGACGTTCATGACGATCAGGTCAGAAGTCTTGAGCGGGAAGCGTTCGGCGTCGGACAGCGACGTGTCCAACATCATCTGCAACATGAACTCGGCCGCCGTGCCGTCCATTTCGCTTTCGAGCAGCTTGGCGTCAGTGAAGCGGTCAGGATCGGTCGGGGCGCCGCCCAGAAGCGACAGGCCGGTGGGATCGCAGAGCGTTCCGCATTTCTCGATATCGGCGCGGAGCAGCGGCGCGAGGTGATCGCCGTAGTTTGCGAGCTTGGATTTCAGGGGATAGCGGGCAGGCCAGATGCGAACATCGTAGCCGCGAGAGGGCAGGCCGCCGTAGATCGATTCTTCGGTCTGGGGCGTCCCGAGGTAGATGATCTCCGACGTGTCGAGCGGCTTGATGATCTTGCCGAATTCGGAGGTGGCGTGGCGCAGCTTGTCACGCTGATCCTCGGTCGCGGAGTTGCGCTGGTTCTCAACGTCGTCGCCGATCAGGATGTCGGCGCGGTTGCCCGCCAACTGGCCGGTGATTCCGAGGCATTTGACGGAAGGCTGCTTGTTCGACTTGGCCGGGCCGACATCGAACGCCAGCGTCGAGGATCGCTGATCGCGACCGGGACGGAGTTCGGCCCATAGCTGATCGCCCGCCTCGTGGAAGATGATCGACTTGATGAGGTTGGCGTTGTCAGCGGCGCCGCTTTCACCGGCCGAGACGATTAGGACGGTCTTCTGCGGATCGCGCCAGAGACACCACACGACATAGGCGCAGGTGATGAAGGACTTGCCGATCCCACGCAGGGCTTCGATAGCGCGCCGGGTCGGGCCGCTTTCGAGATAGCGGGCGATGTCCTCTTGAATGCGGGTCGGTTTGGGGAGGCCGAGGACGTATCGCCAGACGTAGCGAACGAAGTTGATGAAGGACCGCTGGAGCTTTTCGCGCGGCGTTTCAGTGCGTTGTTTCAAACAGTAGAGGGCATGACCCAACCGCCACCGGTGAAAGCGAGCGGTCGGTCAGCAAGGGGCTTGGGTTATTGCGGCGTCATCCTCGACAGCACCTCATCGTCGAGGTCGAGGTCGGCGAGTTTGGCCGTGAGGTCGTCGAGGCGCGGCGATGAAGCCGATGCGGCGACGCCGTTGTCCTTTAGGAACTTGATGGCTTGGGCGATCAGTTGCGGCGAGATCGCTTTGCCCGGATCGCTTGGATTTTCCTCGGCGCGAATACAGGCGCGAGAGAGTTCATTGGACAGCAGCATGGCGACGACAGCGTGAAGCTGGTCGAGTTCCTTTTCAGAGGCGCGGTCGCTCATGGCTTCACCAAATCGACGATGAAACCGGCGATGCCGCCGACTGTGGCGGCTGCGCCCATGATCCAGAACTTGAAGTTCTCGACGCCACGAACGCGGCTTTCCAGACTGTCGTGCTTCTCCTGCAAGGTCTCCATGAACTTCATGTAGGTGCCAAGCTGGCCTTTGATTTCGCCAAGGATCAGGACGAGCGTTTGTTCAGATTGATTGTTGGGGTCCATGAGACCTTTCGATTGTTGATGTGAGGGTTAGACCGCATCGCCAGCGGTGTATTGGAAGTCGAGCGAGAGTTCGTAGGTGCGACCGCCGACGACGACAGAGCAGTAGGCGTTGCCCGAGTTCTGGTAGGTGTAGCCCATCACTTGATAGGCCGGTCCCATGAACACGGCAGTTGCCGAGTTTCCGAAGACATCCCCGCCCCAAGCGTATGAGGTCGGCGCAAGATAAGGCGAGACCGAAATCCCGAACGTGATCTTGTCGTATTGCTGACGGCCCCAATCTCCGAAGCCCATCTTGACCTGTTCGAAGCCTGTAATGACGAGGCGCACTGTTCGGGCCGACTTGCCCCAAAGATCGTTCGGGAGAATGAGCGACCCGGACTGGACGCCAGCCAGATCGCGCACCCGTTGATCGGTCAGCGACAGTTCGCCGGTGATGCCGAGTTCGGTTTTGATATCGTCGATGCTGATCGAGCCGGAGGACGGGAGAGCCATTAGACTCTCCCGTTTTCCAGAGCCGCGACGCGAGCGTTCGTCTCTTTCAGAGCTTCTACAACCAGCGCGACGACGGGGCCGTATTCGACGCCCTTCATGCCGTCCGTGTCCTCGGTGACGAGGGCCGGAATGACCTGTTCGAAGTCCTGAGCGATGAAGCCCATGCCCGCCGATCCGGTGCGCTTCCAGTCGAAGGTCACGCCCGTCAGGGCTTCGACCTTCTGGGTAGCGTTGGTGATTGTCGCGATGTTTGCTTTCAGGCGCCTATCGGACTCGCCGACGACCGTTCCGCCTCGGATTTGGCCGCCGGTGTAGATGCCTTTGCTGCCGTAGGCACGAAGCCACGAGCTATCTGACATGTGCCAGCCACCGCCATAGGTTTCCCAATAGACACCGGTCTGACCATGGATACGAAGCCATTCGGAGTTCAGGTAGATCGAGCCGCCGAATGTGGCGTGGTTGGTCTCAAGGTCGATCTCCAGAGGCCACCCCTTGTTCGGGACCGTCGCCCAACCGCTATCGTTCGTCCCTGCGCCGCGAAGGACGTAGAAACGGTTCGAGTTGACGTGGATGTGGGCTGTGCGGTTGTCGCTATCCATGAAGCGGATCGTCGGCGAACCACCGTAAAGGTTGATCGCGGAGCCTCGGACAGCGAGGTGTGCAGCTACATCCAACACTCCGTCGTTCTCCAGCGTCATCATCGGCTGATCGGCTGAATTTCGCCACTGATGACCGCTGCGGGAGCGGTAGTAGCTCCGTCCATTCGTGGCGAAGTAGAACCGCTCGTTGCCGTCCGTGGTGGTGTTCCAGCCGTCGCAGTAGCGACGCATCAACCCGTTGGCGTCGAGGTTCTTGGAGGTCCAGAACTCGTAGATCGTGGCCCCGGCGGACCAGCCGCCGAATCCCCACTTACCGTCCTCGAACATGCCGAAGTAGGTTCCGTAGGCGCCCGGCCGGTGGAACTTCATCCACGCGCCATAGCCGCTGCCTTCGCCTCGAACTTCCAGCATTGCACCAGCCCCGGCGTCTTGCGGATTCTTCCCGCTTGGGAAGGTCAGTTGCTTGCCAAGGATTTGCTCGGCGCCCCCTTCGGTTAGAACGTCGCCGTTCTGTTTGCCGGTCTCGCTGGTGGCGCGGACGTGATTGTTCGCCCCTCGTGCAAACATCTGTAGGGAGGTCGTGGAGATCAGATCGAACCGCGCTCCCGCCCACGACATGCGCGCATGATAATCGGCCGCGTTGTTAGCCGAGAGGTCGATGTATGGCCCATAGCCGTTGCTGTCGTTGCGGAGTTCGAGCCACCCGCGATTAAGATCGGCTCTTGAGCCGCTGTCTGTCAGGCCGACGCGCAACTGATCGCCCGCGATATGGGCGTTGGTGGCGATGTAAAGACCGCCGCTCAAACCGTAGAGCCAACCGTTCTGATCGAACCGCCAGTATTTCTCCGCGCCCGCTGCACCGGTCTTGATGACCGTATGATTGCCGTCCGGGTAGAAGAGGCTTGAGTTCGCCGCGAAGCTGTAGCCCCAGACTGTTCCGTTGACGTTGATCGTGTTGAAGACCGGGTTCGCAATCGGGGCCTTGGCATCCAAAGCCGATTGCAGCCCGGCGACGTTCGCGATGTTGGTCGGGAAGTAATTGGGCTTGTTGGCAATGACATCCCAGATCGGCGTCACGTCGCCCTGCTCGATGTAGCTGGCTTCCGCCGTTTTCGAGCCTGTGCCCGAGTAGACCCAGCGTCGCCCGTCAGTGGTGGCGACGAGAGTTCCCGGCATGACGCCGGTCTGCTGCTGCGCTGTGAGGTTCGGGATTCCGCCGGTCGAAACGACGGGCGTCTGCCCGACCAGAACAGGGATGCGCGCCGGGTCGATCATGTCAACGAGGCGCGTCGCCGACAGGGTGTCGGACTTTTTGTCGAACAGGTTGGGATCGAACGTCGCGGCCAAGGCTGCTGACGCTGCTGCGTCCTCGGCGTCTTGAGCCGACAGTGCGGCGTTGTCCGCGACCTGTTCCGCAAGCTGCTCGACGATGATGCGGTCTGCGGTCGAACCTTCGCTTTTAGACTGCGCCAGTTCCGCCCAATGGCGGGCGTTAGCCTCGCTCGTGCCCGCATGGTTCATGTGCTGCTGCGCGAGATTGCGCGCCTCGACGGCGGCGCCGCGCGCGGCTTCCGAGAGGATGCGCTGATCGTTGGCCCGGTCTGCATGACCTTGAGCGAGATCGCGCGCGAGGTCCGATGCTACCCGCGCCGCGACGGCAAGAGCCGCCGGGCCGGATACCATGTCGTTGAAGGACGCGGGCGATGGAACGAGGATTTCTCCACCGGCCAAATCCTTGAAAGGATAGCGACCGTCAGAGTTGGGTCCGCCTGTCGGCGAGCCACCCAGCCAAGCAGCGAGAAAAGCGTTCTGCTGCTTCGTCTTTTCAAGAAGGTCTTGGACTTGCTGGGCCAACTGAGGGTTCAGCCCGCTCATCCCCTTACTCCTTGGTCGGGGCCGAGGTTTCGGCTTCCTTCAAAGCAGCGGCGGTGCGCTCTGCTGCGATGGCGGCGCCAAGCTGAATGCCTTGCAGGGCGGCGCGGATACTGGCCAAAACGGCGTTCGTTTGCTCAAGCTGTTCGAGCAGTTGCGCCTTTTCGGCGAGGGTCGATTGCTCTTGAGCGAGAAGGTTCTGATGCTGCTGGTCAGCGGTCGGAAGTTGGGACATGCGTCTCCTGAGATTGTTGGAAGGTAGTTGTATTTAGACGGGCGACCGGCCCCTTAAGGCCGGTCACTTCACCAAGCCGGGGGCGTCGGCCAATCAGGCTCGACGGTCAGATCGAGGTCACGAAGACGCTGCCGATAGGTTGCCCATTCGGCCTGACGTTCTGGTGAAAGGTTGGAGTCAGCCATCTGCGTCCAGTCCGAGGCAGACAAGAGCGCATTGCGTTGAGATCGGAAATCCCGTGGGATTTCGAAGACTGGAACCGCGTCGATCTGAACCGCCGTCTCGCCTTCCTGACATTGCAGTTGTGCGGACGCCGGATCGTCAGTGGTGAGGTAGATGCGAGGCTCGCCGAGTTTGCCGATTACATAGATCATTTGAAAACCGCCATGATGATGAGGTTGGACGCCACGAGGCGCAGAGTGCTGTCCCCACCGAGCCAGTTGATCGTGACGGTGTGCTGGCCGGGGCCGAGGTTGGCGTAGCCGGAGGTGGACACGGAGTCGGTGCGGGCGCCCGAGCCGCCGACGCCAGTGACGGCGACGCCGTTGACCGTGATGTCGAAGTGCCAAGCCCTTTCGTTGCTGGTGTAGCTCTGCGTCCCGGTGGCGAGGCAGATCAGCTTTGCGGCATATGGCAGGTCCACCGTGTAGGTGATGGCGTTCTGTTTGACGTTGTTGCCGTATCGCCAGCCAGCCATCGAAACGGAGTCGATGCGGGTGACAGAGTTTTCGAGAAGTTTCGGTGTGGTGATCGAACCAGTGACGAGAAGGTCGCCGAAAATCTCGACGTTCGAGTTGAAACGGACCTTACCGTTCACAATCGACATGACCTTTACCGGTGTCCCGCCGCCCGGCGCCACGAAGCCCACCTCGTCGGCGACGAAAGAGAGCGTCCCCCACGAGCCGTTGTTGTTCGCGGTAATCCCGGTGATGTGGCCGTTCGAATTAAGGGCCACCGTCCAGCGAGCGTTGATCCCGTTCGTCACCTGTTGGAGCGAGGTGATCGACGCAGTGTGGCCGCCCACCGTGTTCTGCACGGTCTGGAGCGTCTGCGAGAGCGCGTTGTCACCGTTGATGCGGGAGGTGCGTTCATCGACCACGGACGCCGAGACGTTGCCGATGGAGGTGTCGATGCCAGACAGGCGGGTGCCGAGCGTCCAGCCCGGCCCGACTTCGACCCTGTTCAGGTCGAGGACGAAGGCCGACTGACCATTCCGCCACGCCCCGAGGACAGCGAACTGTTGTGCGATGGCGCCGTCAGCGTTGGCCCGAGCGGTCGCCTCATTCTGGATCGCGGTCGAGTTATTTCCGACCTGCACAGCCAATGACTGGCGGGCTTGGGCCTCGGCCTGATCCGCCGCCACGCGGGCGTTGGTTTCCGCCATAACAGCGGCGTTGATCTGGCCGGGGATGGTGGCCGACAGGGCTTGGCGAGCTTGAGCTTCGGCCGAGATCGCGGTCGCCCGCGTCGTCGCCTCATTGGCGATAGCCGCCTCGTTGTCGGCGATCTTGCTACCCTGTGTGTTCAGGGTCTGCGTGACCGCCTCAATGGCGTTGGTTCGGGCCGTCTGTTCGTTCTGGATGACCGACAGGGCGTTGGCGTCAGCCGCGTAGAGCGCGCTGAAACGCTGCGCCAGACTCTCGGTCGGCGATGTCCTGATCTTGTTGAGGTCGAGGATGAAGGAGAGGTTGTCGCCGCTCTTGGCGCCCAACAGGCTGAGCGTGTCGATCAAGGCTTGGTCGCCATCCAACCGAGCCTGCGCCTCGTTCTGGATGATAGTCGCGAGACCAGTGCCGTCTTCAAGGTTGGCGAGCGCGT
Source organism: Brevundimonas phoenicis (assembly GCF_047237745.1). NCBI lineage: Bacteria > Pseudomonadati > Pseudomonadota > Alphaproteobacteria > Caulobacterales > Caulobacteraceae > Brevundimonas > Brevundimonas phoenicis. Next base: position 2,334,471 of record NZ_JBDFLN010000001.1, on the reverse strand, counting down.
CCACGACAGCCGTGAGGTTGTCCATGCGGAACGCTTGGTTCGACAGCGAGAGGGTGTTGCTGATGATCGTTTCGGCGTTGAGGTCGATGCTCGCGAGGGCGTCGCGGAACCGGTTCAGCAGGTCGTCGCCCAACTCCGAGACCCGGAGCAGTTCGTCCATGATCGCGTCGGGCGTGGTGACGACGCCGAGGTGATCGCCGAGCCTGACCATGGCGCGGTCGAGACTGTCGTTCAGGAAGTCGTCTTGCTCCTGAAGGCGGTAGAGAAGCTGGAGGACAGCGCGGTTCAGTTCCTCTTTCGTCAGGGTGGCGCCGTTCTGGAACTCGACGGCTGCGGCCGAGATCGGGGTGACGCGGCTGATCTTGAGGATGCTGTTCGTGACTGCCGGAGAGGTCAGCCGAATGCGGCTGTCGGAGACCCATTCGAAAAACGGCGCGGAGCCGTTTAGGGCGACCTTGATGTGGTTCTTGTCGAGGTAGGGGATGGCGAGGTCGAACTCGCGCTGGCGTTCCCCGACGTTGTAGATGACGCGGGTTTGGTAGCTCATTGATCCTTTCGGGGAGCCACGCCGAAAGGCCCGGCCGCTCGAAAGCGACCGGGCTATTCCGGGTGGATTATCTGCGGTGTTTTAGTCGGCGCCGAAGTTCATGATGCTTGCGAGAGCATCGTCCGAGACGCCGTAGGACCGGGCCTTGTTCTCGATCCGGTAAGGCTCCCAACCCTTCTTCTCGCCCACATCCTGCGCCTGTGCGGCGCCGGTGCGGTCAAGCATCGGGTCCATGTCGGGATAATCGCCGCGCTTGATCGCCGCCGTCGCCAGTCGGCGATAGCGGGACACGGTGTCCTTGATGGATTGCGCGCGCCGAGGGTCGCTGTAGTTGGCGTAGTCCTCGCTGTTGACCAGTTCGGCCAAGGCTTCGTGCATGTTCAGGCCGGTCGAGGGATCGCGCCATTCCTGACCTTGGATGGACAGGACGCGAGCGTGTTCCTTCGGCGTGATATTCTGACCGTTGAAGCGCGCGGCGGGCCGCGTCGCCATCAGCAAGTCAGGATCGTTCTGCGCCAGTGCCGAGATTTCCAGACGCACCATGTCATCCTCCCGCTCCGACACGCGGAGAGGTTGGACCAAAGCTTCGATCAGGCCGCCGTCTCGATCCTTGCGGACGATAGGGAGGCCCAACCAGTCGCGGCGTTCGGGCAGACTGTCCGAGAGCATCGGAATGTTGCGAGCGAAGTAGTCAAGGAACTCTGACGCTTCGCGCATCACCGGGTCTTGAGCTTGAGCCGTGTTGCGGACGATGGCCGGGACGAGAGAATCGCCCAGCTTCTTGAAGGCGGCCTTGGTGACTGCCGTGCCGCGCGAGGATTCCGTGTTGGAAAACGACGGGTCGAGCAGATCGAAGAAGTCGCGGACGCCTTGGAGCGCAGCTTTGTTGACGATGTTGTTCATGATCGCCCCTGCGACGCCGCCCGCCATGGCGGTCGCCTGATCGTCGGTGAGATCGCGGTCTCGCATGGTTTGATAGAGATCGGCCGTGATGCCGATCATTTCGGCCAACGGGGAGAGGGTGCTGTATTGATACCAACGCCCGCCGAGACGAACCGAATAGGACTTGATGCCGTCCTGTTCTTCGGCCGGAGTGCGCTTGCCGACAAGATCGCCATTGGCGAACAGCATCGCAGCGGTTCCCATGAGAGCCATGCCGCTGACCATTCGAGCCATCACGATGTCGGCTTCTGCGCCGCCACGAGACAGGGCTTTCTCCTGACCGTCGAGAGCCGCGAAGTAGGTTTTGAAGGCCGCCCGGTTCTCCTTTGTGATCCACGCCAGAGCCGGGTTGCGGTCCACCATCCCAGCACGAACGAGGTTCAGAGGGGTTCTCAAGAACGGGACATAAAGTGCCTTGATAATGGGGATGTATTTCATCGCCTTTTCGAAGGCTTCGACCGCCGGGCCGGTCTTCTGGAAGGCCATGAGGCGGGCGTAGTCGTTGGCCATTTCATGGAGATCGACCGAGGCCAGCACGTCGGCTGCATCCTCAAGGCGGGTGTCACCAAGATAGGATTTGGCCGGATCGTAGGTCTCGCCGACTTCATCGAATTCGGCTTTCGCACGGACGAAGGCTTCGGCGGTGGGCCGTTGCGTCACAGCGTCGAGGGTCTTGGCGAAGACGCGATCCGCTTCCTTGCCGCGCAGACGAGCCGAACGGTAGGAGGCTTCACGCGCCGCCAATGCGTTGATCTGCATCCGGCGCGTCATGACCTTTGTGAACTCGTCCATCCCAAGAGACGGGCGAATGCCGAGGGTGCGGAGCGTTCCGAACAGGCCGGTCATGGCCATGTCGGGGATGACGCCGATGCCGCCCTTCTTCCATTTGTCCCGGCGAGCCGCATTGAACTCGAAAGGTTGAGCCATGGCGTATCGACCCACGGACGTTTCAATGTCCGACTGGGGAGCCGCGTGAGCGAAGGCTTTGAATCCAGCCTTGGCCGCATCGACAAACGACTGATGGATGCCGAACAGATAGGCGTTGGCCTCACGGAAAGTGACGCCTTCGGCCGATGTGCGTTTCCCGCCGAGGCCACGACGTAGCGGGCTGGTGATGCCCGCTGCGATGTAGCGTTCCCCGACCGTCATGGACGCATGGAGAACCGACCCGACTGCGTTGCGGACGGCGGTCGCTGGCGTCGTCAGATAACCGGCGACGATGTAGTAGGAGAGATAGTCGTCCCACCCCATGTGACGCCCCTTGCGAAGTTCGTCCTTGAAGGCGCGTTCGCCGCCCGAGCCATAGGCTTCGCGTAGTTTCTTGAGGGCTTCGGCCATAGCCTTCGGATCAAGCTCGCCGGTGCCGAGGGCATCGGACATGAGGTCCATCTGGCCTTGAATGTCATTGACGATCCGGGCGCGCTGCTTGGCCATTTTCATGATGTTGAGCGCGCGGCCGATCTCGGACTTGGCGCCCGCCGCCATGGCGTCGAACATCACGGTCGCTTGCAGTTGAGCAGCCACGTCGCCGACGAGGTTGGCGTTGAAGTTGCCGTCGTTCAGCGACTTCTCAAGCTCGCCCATCTTGGTCACGAGGTGGTCGGTGTGCTGGATCGAAATCGTCTCCAGAGCGTGCATCTTGGCCGCGATCCCGTTCTCGCCGGTAATGTCGCTGTGCGCCTTCACCACGTCGGAAACGGTCACGCCGAACGCTGCTTGACGGTCGCGGACGGACTGCCACGTCTTCTTCGAGTCTCCGGCCGCGTCGTAGAGCGGCTTGAAGATTTGGGCCATGACGCCGACGATTTCCTCGAACTTCTCCGGCTCGTTGGCCAGCTTGTCGAAATCGAAAATCTCTTGGTTCCAGTGCGGCGACGGATCGTCCGCGAGGTCCACGGCTTCCTTGCCCGCCCAGCGGACGAACAGTTCGACTTGCTCCGGCTTGATGTAGCCCTTGAGGCGGTCGAGGTGTTCGGTCACGGCCTTGAGACGTTCGGGCGACATGCCCTTGGTCCAGTCCGGGTTGATATCCGGGCCAGCGTCGGCGCCGTCTACACGCGGTCCATCCATGCGTTCGGCACGGAGAGCCTCGACGCGCATCGGCAGGGCCGACACCGGACCCTGTTGGGTCGGGCGGAAGGTCCAGTCGTCCATCGTGAGAGCGGGGAGGGAGATCGCATCGGCCGTGTCGAGTTCGTCGCGGAAGGTCTGCGGAAGGTTCACCGGGTCGGAGCGGAGGTCCGCATCCACGCGGGCGCGGACGTTGCCCCGACCTTTGACCATGGCGCCGGCGCCTTCAAAGGCGCCTGTGAACACTGCGCCCGCACCGGCCGAAAGAACCGTCTGTAGAACGTCGTAGCGATCCTGCGTCACGCCGGTCGCATCCATCTGGGCGAGGATGTCCACGGTGCCCGCGACAGCAGACTGAACGGCGATCTTCGCACCAACGGACGTGCCGCCTGTGATGTAGGAAGTCGGGTCGATTGCAGCACCGCCGAGGGTGCCGAGCAGAGCGGCGCCGCCGTGAAGGGCTTTTCCGACGATGCCGCCATCAGCTTCCCAGAACGGATCGTCACGAGAGGCTTGAGCAAACTCCTGACGACGGGCGCGCTCGCGCCCGACCCAATCGTCAGCCGCCGTGCGGGTGTCCTGCGTGTTCTGCGTCATGTCGGTCAGGACGCCGACCGAGTTGTAGAGGCGGGAGACGAGTCGGATAGGGTTCAGTGTGAAGCGGTCATTGACCTTCATCGCAGCCTTGTGGTCGCCTCGCTGTCCAGCCTCGATGTAGTCGGCGGTGTCATCCAGACCGGCCCGCCAGCCTTCAGCGATGAAGCCGGTGTTCACGGTGTTAGAGAGAACGTCGCCAAGTCGCTCGCCGAGGCTGCGTTTGTCTTTCGGAGCAGAGAGGGCAACAGCCGCCGATTGGCGGCTGTTGTTCTGTTCGGCGGACGTGCCGTAGTGGCGTTGAATGAAGGCGCGGCGGACGTGTTCGGGGGTTCCTTCTTCGAACTCGAACACATGCCCGTCAGGGCCGGTGAAGCGGATGGATGCCATTAGTCTCCTTGGATGATGTTGCCGTTCCTATCGACGCGGGTGACACCGCTCGCGCTGGCCGTCTGGGTTGAGCCGGGCGCGCGCGTCGCGCCGGGAGCGCGGGTGTTTCCACCGGGTGAAGCCGTGGAGCGTCGTGAGAGTCGGGGGGTATATTCGGCGATGATCGCGTCAGCCGCTGCCATGGGCGGGGTGCCGCTGGCGACGCGACGTTCCCATTCGATCTGGGCTTCGGCGCCGAGACGGCGGCGTTCAGGTGGTGCGCCTTCTCCCACGAGTTCGCCGAGGGTCGATCCGACGTAGGATCGGGCGACGGTAGCGGTGCGACGTTCCTCGGGCGGGATGATGGCGGACTGACGCGAACCGTTGGCCACACGCTCCTTGACCGCGAGATAGGCGCGGGTCGCATTGCGGCCTGTGCCGAAACGTCCCGCGTTGTAGTCGCGGTCAGCTTGGGCGCCGATTGCTGCATAGTTTGGTTCCGCCACGGCGAAGCGGCTGGCATAGTTGAGGATGACATCCTCGTTCTCTTCGCCGTCCGCGACAGTATTGCGGAAGTCGCGGAAGGCGCCGCGCAAGGTCATAGCTTCGCCGGGTTCGAGAACACCACGGGACTGTGCGGTCTGGATCGCCTCGTCCACGTTCTCGCCGCGAAGCGAACGGTTGTAGAGGTCGAGTGTCAGGTCATCCTTGGCTTCGAGGCGAGCTTTCTCTGTCCGACGTTCGGTGTCTGACTCCACGCCTTCAATCGCGTTCAAGACGCGGATTTGTTGAGCCGAGGTCAGGACCGATGCGCCGGGCGCGCGGGCGCGGCGTTGGGCCGGTGTGTCTGCATCGGCCACTTCCACGGCCGGAGCCGAGGGATCAGCCGCCGCGTTCTGGGCGGGCTGGCCGACGATGGAGCGAGGGTCGATGCGGCGCCCTTCCGCGTCGCGAGCCGAGAAGTGCAGATGCGGGCCGGTCGAGTTGCCGGTGTTGCCGGAAGCTGCGAAGGCGGTGCCTTGCGACACGCGATCACCCGCCTTGACGTTGATGCTGTCGAGGTGGGCGTAGCCAGTGACGCGACCATCTGCGTGACGGATCAGGACCGTGTTGCCGCCGCGACCACGGGGGCCAGCGAACTCGACGACGCCATCGGCCGGAGCGACGACAGGCGTCCCAATCGGAACGGCGATGTCGATGCCGCCATGGTCCGTCGATGCACCGCGAAGCGGCGCGCGACGTGCGCCCACGCCCGAGGTCACGCGGCCTTTCAGCGGCATGATGTAGGTCGAGGCCGGAGCGGGAGTAGTGGGCGCCGGAGCAGGTTTAGCCGTGACGGACGGAAGCGGTTCGCCTTCGATGGTCGAAGCGGCGTTGGCCGTGGTGCGAGCCTCTTCAATTTCGGCCGCGACATCTTCTGGACGACGGGTGTCGAGCAGCGAGTAAAGTCCGGTCAGATCGCCGGTCTGGGTGGCGTAGGCCACGACGGCATTGACGACTTCATCTTGGACGGCGACGCCATCAAGGCCCGCCTCTTTGAGGCGGCCCACGGTTGCCAGAAGGTCGATGCCTTCGCCGCGACCAAGCGCGGCCTGAACTTCGCCGGTCGTCATGTCGAGCATTTCGCGGTCGGTGCGTTCTTGCAGGACGCTGGAGGCGCGAGCGTTCAGATCGTTCGACCAACGCTGCATCCGCTGTCCGACTTGAAGGCGGACCTCCGGGCTTTCGAACAAGTCGCCGACTTCACCGATGAAGGCGGTAGACCGCTCGTTCATGTAGGTCTCGATGTCCTCGACCGTCGCCCCATCGTTGATGAGATCGTCCAGCCCTTGGGCGGTTTCCGTTTCGAACTTCGTCTGACGGTTGGACGCCGTGACGCTGTAATAGGCGCGCTGATAAGCGGTGGCTTCGGCCTTGGCCGGGTCCAACTCTACACCCGACAGAGCATCGGTCGTGCCGATAGCGAAGTCCTCTTCGGCTTGCTTGGCGGTCTGGGCGATGTCGTTGCGATAGAAGGCTTGAGCCGTGTCCTCGACGCCGCCGAAGAACCGACGAAGTTCGTCGAGGTTGTTGCCGCGCTGGGCGTCGCGCATCGAGGCGTTGATGCGAACCGGGTCAACGCGATCTTCGCGGCGGGTGGGGAGGATCGAATCGCGGTTGTTCGTGATGCGGTCTTGCGTCGTGCGACGCTGGGATTGTCTGGAAAGGTCAGCCATGGATCATTTCGGCCCGTTGGCTGCTGCGTCTTGCTGAAGCTTGATGCTCTTGCCGCCGTAGTATCCTTGGGCGCCCGCTGTTGCGATGCGGAGGCCCGCGCCGAGAATGGTCGGCGACTGGATGCGGGATGACATGGAGTTGGCTTCGGCTGCGGCTGCGCGCTGCTGGGACTCTGCGTTGAGGTTTGTGCGTTCGGCGGAAAGTTGGGTCTGCATGAGGCTGTCCTTCAGGAGAGCTTCGACGCTTCCGCCGATATTTAGACCGGCTTCACCGGCGGCGACCTTGATGCGGGCCTGTTCCTTTCGGGCGACGCGCTGACGCTCGTTCAGTTCGGCGGTCTGGGCGACCCGGATTTCCTGCTGGGTGGTGGCAAGCTGGGCGTCGATGGCCTTCTGCTGCGCCTTGGCGGACTGCATTTGACCGATGGTTTCGGTCGCGGCCCCGACGACGGCGATGGTCGTCATGATAGTCACGGGATCACAGATGGATTGGTCCCTCCTGAATGCTGCTGATGAGGTAGAATGGGCGGCTCTCCCGGCCGTGGGTGAGATCGACTTCCTCGATCTCGAACCCGGCGCGGAACAGCCAGAGAATGCTCATGCTGTTGCGAGCATCGACGTGGTTGAAGAGACGTGGCCAGCGTTGATGCCAGCGTTTGAAGACGGCGTAGGTCTCCTTGCCGATGGCGATCTTCGCCCTCGGTCTTTCCATGCCCGGTGTGCCGAGCATCCAGACGATCCCCGATGATGGATCGTCGGACGGCCCGGCGCCGTAGACGGAGATCGGCTCCCCGTTGTCGGTGATGACCCAAGCGTCCTCGCTCTGCATGACCGACATCGTTAGAACCAGAAGCGGGTCTGGATCACCGATGGTCAGGAGAGGATTGGTCGCTCTGATCTCGTCGAAATCAGCGGGCCGGAGGTTGTTCGCGATGGCGTCGAGCCAGTCGTGAATCTGTTCGCCCGATACATCGGCGAGGTCATGGAATTCGATCATTGGTTGATTGGTTTACCTCTCCGATGGCAAGACGCTCGGAACGGAGGGGCTTATGAAAAGTGTGGTTTTGGGCGTGGTCGCCGCTATGGCGATTGCGAGTTCGGCGGCGGCAGCGGACTGGCGGGCGGTCAACGCTAACAGCGGAGGCGTCACACTGATCGACCTTGGGTCTGTCCGGGCTGACGGCCCTCTTGTCACAGGATGGGTCGCTTTTTGGCTACTCCATCCAGAAGATGACGGTGACACGGATTACATGCTCGCCCGTGTTTCCATCTCTTGTTCAGATGGGGCGATGGCGTTCACTGCTCTTAATCGCTATCGCGCGAATGGGTCAGTGGTGGCATCCAACCAACTGTCGGCTGCGCGAACGGTTTCTGCCCCTGACACCAACGGCGACAAGATCGTCAAAGGTTTCTGTGACGGGCAGTATGGAGAAATGAGCACAGCCAACATCGCTGAACTTTTTACCCCTGAACAAAGAGCAGCGGCGGGGCAACGCGCCAGAGCGAAGCAATAAGCGAGGACCGTTAGGCCCTCGCTCGGTTGTAGTAGTTAGCTTCCCACTCGGCCGCGACGAACGTCGAGGCGACGTGGGTGTCGTTGGCGATGCGGATGCGGGTCGTCGTGTTCTGGCCGTAAACCTGAAAACGGTGCGTCCCTGTCGCGTAGGCCGGGGCGTTCAGACGGAAGCTCGCGGCACCCAAGGTCTTGCCGCTGAACTGCGAAAGTTTGGCGGGCAGGATTTCTTCGACATTCGGATTGAAGCCGTAGGGCGCAACCGATGTCTTGAAATAGGCGGTGTCCACGAAGTTGACGCTGAACGTCCGCAACGTGGTGCGGCCGGTCGTGATGGCCTCGCCGCGCTGGGTCCGCATGTATTGGGTCGAAAACTCGAACGCGAATTCGTAGCCTTCCCCAATCACGACAGGACCGGTGATCTCGCTGGCCGGAACCTCGACGATATTGTCTGTGATCCAGACGTAGGTCGAAGGGTCGATCAGCGTTTGAGGCCGGGCCGTGAAGGCGTCACCCCGAACGATCTCGAACCGGTCTTTGGCCGGGCGATACGGAAGGATGAACTGCGTCATGTTGGTGGTCTGCTGATACTCGCCGGTGACGGTCGCCCTACGATCCAGATGGATTTGTCGGGCGGTCTGGGCCGGGCGCGAGCCAGCGGTCAGGTTGACCTTCTCCAGCCATAGGCCGTCGTTGCGCTCGACCGTCAGGAAGACGTTGCCCTTGAGATAGGCACCGGAGACGATCCGGGCGCCGGGTCCGAAGTCCCACTCGTGCCAAGCCGACTGAAGCTTCTCGTCGGACGAAGCCCAATAGAAGTTGTAGCAGTAGACCTTGTTCGGGGCACCGTGCGTCAGGACGAACAGGGCTGACAGGTCATCGGCCGGGATCAGGTCGTGAACGCCAGCCGGGATGTAGCGGTCGCAATGCGCCGTCACGTCCGAAGCCGTGGTCGTGTCAGCCCCGGCGAGCCGGGTGTATTCCATGACCTTCGCATACCCGCTGTTCTCGACTGCGAAGTAGATTTCGGAGCCGAGTGCGGCGAGGCCAGCGGACGTGTTGAGGGTGTAGTTCGTCGTCGGCCGGATCGCGAGCGACGATGCGTTCAGCCCGAGTTCGCCATGCGACATGCTGAACTGTGTCTGGTCGGACGTGAGCAGGATGCCGTCATTGTGGGTGGTCGCATCAAGCAGCGGCGAGACCTTGGTAGAGGTCGCCCCGGCGTCCAGCACATCGCTTTCCAGATAGTCGGTCTGGGACATCCGCCAGAAGTTCCCGAAGTCGCCGACGCACGAGAGGATGCAGTTCTCGTCGTAGAGGAACGCCAAGCGGTTCTGATAGAAGAAGACCTTGCGGATCGGGCGACCGATGAAGCCGGGGTTCGGGTTGATCTCGGTGTCGCCGACGCGGCGATGCGCCCACGAGAACGGGGCGAAGACGAACGTGCCGTCACTATCGCGGACCAGTGCGTGAGGCATGGTCTTGTAGTCGATGGCATTGACCAATCCGGGCTTGACGCATTCCTCCCAGACGCCGCCGCGACGGACGACATAGTAGGACATGAACCCGCCAGTCTCGTCGCCTTGGACACGGTAGATCGCGCCTTCGGCCGGAGGCGTGTCGCCCTGATTAACCGGCGGCAGTTTGTCGAACCGCTGCACCGTGCCAGTGATGACGCCGGAAGCTGGGTTCAGCGGATAGCTGTAGGTGCTTCCCGGCGCGTAGGGATCACCGTTGGCGTCCGTGCCGATCCGGCGATTCAGCCAGATTTGTTCGGCGGGATCGGGCTGGGTATCGGCGCCGAGCGCGCCCATGGCGCACTTCACGCGGCGGTTCGTGATGAAGGTGTAATCCGCGACGCTGAACGCCGAGATGTCGGTGCTGTAGTCCTCGACGGTCGAGAGATAGCCCCATCCGCCGGGAGCGGTGACGGTCTTCTCTTCGCCGGTCAGGGTGTCGAACACCTTGATCTGACCGTCTGCGACGATGACGACATACTGTTCAGTGGTGTCGCGGTTGATGGTGTGGACGTGTGCGTTTTCCGGCGCGGTCGGCATCAGCCGGGCGATGATCTCGGAGGGTGCGCGTTTGGTCAGGCCGGTCGCGATGGACGGCCAGCCGTTGGTCAGGCTTTCGAGTTGATCGGGCGAGCGGACCAGCGGCGATTGCTGCGAAACGCCCCCGTGAAGGGACGGCAGCGAGCGGGTCACGAGGCTCACTTATCGGACCTCCAAGCCCGGCCACGCCGGTTGAGGGATGCCGCGAGAGCCTTGTTGGCGCGGAAGATGTTGATGTCGGCCGAGGCGGACTGCTGGCGTTGCAGCGTCAGCCATGCGCGGCGTTGATCCTCTTCGCCGAAGCGATCAGCGGCAGGGTCTCCGATGACGCGCGCGGTGAACTTCCGACCGGCTGCGATCACGGCGTATCCGCGAGCGGCTTCCGGCAAGGCGTCGAAGGTGAAGGACCATTTGATGCGGACCTTGACCGGCAGGGCCATCACCCACGTCAGGTTCGCAGCATCCCAGAGGCCGAAGCCCTTCGTCGGATGCTTGCGGACGATCAGGTCTTGGGCCTTGTCCATCGGGTCGATGTCGAGGGCGCCAGAGGGGACGGCGATGAATCCGTCGATGTCGGGGGAGAGGACGAAATCCTCATCGGTGTTGAACTTGAAGCCGTAGAGGCAGACTTCGCGAACGACCTTGTTCAGTTCTCCGAGCGCGATGGATTGATCGACGATCTCGGGAATGATGGCGTTGACGGGAAGCTGGCCGATGCCGATCAGCATGTCGTTGACGGCTTCAAGTTCCGTCATGGGCGCAGCCAGCATGGGCGCGGTCTCCTTCGGAACGAGGTGAAAAAAAGGACGCGCCCTCGTGAGAGAGCGCGCCCTTCTGGTTTGGCGGTTTGCCGGTCGTTAGGCCGGGATGGCGCCGGTGCGGAGTTCGACCGCATCCGAGGCGCGGAACGTGTCCGTGCCGGTCATCTGACGCGCGAGGATCAGCGTGCCTTGCTTGCTGATCTGGTCTTCGGTCTGCACCGAGACGCCTTGGACTTCGGCGGTGCCGATGGCGTCCTTGGTCCAGACGGCGCCGACAGTCGTGCCCATCTTCAGACGGTAGCGAGCCGGGATCGTCAGGTTGGCCGAGTCGTCAGCACCGAACGGTGCGATGTTCGACTTGATGATCTTGATGCCGTCGATGGTTTCGAGGGTGTGCTTGCGGAGCGAAGCGTCACCGCCGTTGTAGTCGCGGTTCAGGTTCTTGTCCGAGCGCGCCATCAGATACCATTGGGCGTTCTTCACGAGACCGAACACATCGACCATATCGACGCGGACGTTCTTGCCGTCGAGGTTTTCCTTGGCCTTGGAGAAGGCTTCGAAAAGCTTGGTGGCGTCCGTGAGCAGAGCCGCATCCACGACCGGGGTCGAGGCGCCGCCGCCGAGCAGGTCGGTCGCACGAGCAGCCTTCACGACCGCGCGCATGGCGTTCTGGTCGAACTGGACGGCCAGAGCTTCGGCCAGTTGGCGAACGTATTCCGAGCGGATGTCGAAGTGGTTCAGGATTTCTTGGATGTCGGAGACGAACACGTCCGAGATCAGCTTGTCGTCGGACGACAGCACGATCTCATCGTGGTCGATTTGCTTGCCGACGATCTCGGTGCCCGGCGTGTGGTAGGTCGCGGTCGCGCGGCCGACGCGGGGGAAGCGCAGCGACTTGCCGTTGGACAGCGAGAAGATGCGGTGCTTGTCGCGCATGACGGTCATGCGCTCATAGGATGCTTGGACCTCGCCGCCGAAGATATCGAGCAGAAGGTCGGTGTTTCCTGCGGCGCCACCGGCCTTAAAGCCGGGGTTCGATGGGGTGGAGTTAGCCATTAGGCTCCTTGATTGAGAGAGAGTTTTTGGCTCCCGTCGATCAATCGGAGTCCGCTGGCGCATGAGGTTGTGCGGTCGAAACCGGCCTCTTCGCAGCCGGATGTTTCCGCTTTGATTTGGGAGAAAGGGTTAGGCCGGGCTTTCACCGGCCGCCCGTCCGAAGACGGTCAGTTCCGTGTTTGCGCTGGGAACTGTGCGGCCCCGCTGGCGAGCCTCTATGGAGGCAAGCGATCAGGGTCTTAGGGGTGCTTAGAGCAGCGTTCCCGCTGCTTGCGAGCGAGCGACCTTTTCCGCGACCTCGGCCACATAGGCACGGTCGGTCTGGTATCGGTCGGTCTTCATCGCGGCGACCATTTCCGATTTGGATCGGAACACGTCACCGACTGCGGCGCCCGGCATCGACTCGACGAACGAGCCTTCGGACGGACGGGCCGCCTTGTATTTCGCCACCAGCCATTCGATGCCTTGTGTGGCGGTCGTGGGGTTGGAGACGAGGGCGTTGTAGCTGTCGATCTCGGCTGCGGTCAGGGACTTGGAAGCCCAATCCGTTGCAGCGTCGAAGACTTCCTCGCCGCCCGCCACCGCATGTGCCTGTTGGAATGCGAGTTGGGACATGGCCGACAGACCGGCGAGATAGTTGTCCACGACGGATTGCGGGACGCCGAGCTTCACGATCTCTGCGATCTGATCTTCGGCGGGTTGCCCCTTCGTCTCTTCGTAGTGCTTGGCGAATGACTCAAACGCAGTCGTGACAGGGTTGGCCTCGGCCTGTGCCGGGGCCTCTTCCGTCGCCGGTTTGATGGTCAGATCGTTGGGCTTAGCCGCTTCGTCAGCGGGCTTTTCCTCGGACTTGGGAGAGCGTTGCTTGGCTTCCAACTCGGCATACGACTTCACCAGATCGTCAGTGCGGATGACGCCAGCTTCGCTATCCCAGAATTTCTCGGGGATGTGGGCGGGGCGTTCTGGCTTGGCCGGGGTTTCCGGCGCCGACAGGGAGTCTTTGTAGGTCGAGGGGTCTGCACCCTCTGGGAAGGCCGACGCCGGAATCTGCGAAAAATCAGCGGGCGTGGTGGTCTCAGTGACCGGGCTTTCGAGGCTCATTAAGTTCCTTGGTTAGGGTCTTGGGTCGCTGCGCCAATGGCGGCTTCCGTGATGGCCGGGGTCGCGGCTTGCATGGCCTGTTGCGCCATGGCTTGCTGCTGCTCTTGGGCCATCTGTTCCTCCGTCTTCAGGAGGGTTTCGAGGCTGGAGACACCGTGTTCATTGCCAAGGCGGCTCAAGAACGCGGGGGCGTTCACGAGGCTGGCGAAGACTTGCGGCGTCAGGATTTGGATGGCGTCGGCGGCGAACGTGCGGAGGCGGTTGACCTCGGCGGCTCGACCAAGCGCAGCCAGACCCGTCACGATCTTGGGACGGATGCCGTCAGGGATCGGTGGGATGAGGTTTCGCTGTGCGGCGACGTAGAGATAGCGCGATGCAATCGGCTGCTGGAGTTCGGACGCCAGCACCGAGAAGGTGCCGCCCAAGCCGTTCTCCAGTTCTTCGGACTGGCTGCGGATTTCCTCGGCTGTGACACGCTCTGCGTCGCGATAGTTGGCGACGAGAAACGCTTCCTTGACCCGCGCCTCAATGGTCGCCGTCACATCCTTGATGACGGCGAAGTCCTGCGACTTGTTCAGACCGAGCGTCTGAATGGCTTCGGGTTCGCCATAGAGGTAGTCGCCGGATTCCGCCTTCGCGAGTTCAGCGACATCGAGCGAAGAGTTCGGACTGACGACCGTGACGACGCGAGAGGCGATGGCCGCGAACTGCGTGACGGCCTTGTAGTTGTCGTCCATCGACAGAAGGTCGCCGAGATATTCGGTGACGTGGCTGCGGCCATAGTCGCTACCGGGAACGACGGTCCATCGCGGGGCGAGCCATCCAGCCTGATCGGTTGGGATCGCGTCTGACTTTGTTCCGGGGACGGTCTTGCCGTCGATCTCCTGCCAGTGCGTGACCTTGCCGTCGCGCTGCTCGACAACGGTGTAAACGTCGATCTGCTGCTCGTCCTTATTCGGGTCGAGCTTGATGCCGAGGGCGGTGCGAACGTCCTCGGGCAGGGTCGAAGGCCAGACCTTCTCTTGGATGATGATGTCGGTGAACTGACCGTAGTTGTCGCGCTTCAACACGAACTGGTCGATGCGATAGACGCGAGGGGAACGGTCTTGCGGCAGGTAGGCGACGACGTTGCCCGCCGCGATCAGTTGCTTGATGACCTCTGCCAGCGCGGGACGAACCTTGAGGTCGTCCATCATCGCGGCGGTCGTCTCAGCCACCTGCGAGAGACGGGTGTCTACATCGTTCTTGTCGGCTTGAAGTTGGGCCGCCGCGAAGGCGTCGAGTTCCAGCCGGAAGAACTGAACCGAGGTCGGGAAGAGGGTCGCCAGCAACCGCGCCGACAGGCTGCGGAGGCCGTGCGCCCCCGCCGACTGATAGGGTTGGGTCGGGCTGTAGTGTTCGTTCTGGCCGATCTCTGGGATCAGGCCGGGAATGGTCAGGCGCGAAGCCTCACGCGCTTTATCCAGAACGGACGTGCGGGCGACAGACAGCGCGCTGAACCGCGCTGCTGCGGACTTCATGCGGAGTGGTTAGACTTTCGAGAGAAGGTGTTTGCCGATCAGGCCGGGGGCGCCGGGGAGCCGAGACAGGAGTTCAGCTTGCGCCCGTGGGGCGCCAGTCTGGCCGCCACCGGTGGAGGGTGCGGGAGCGGGCGTCGCCGGGGCCGGTGTGACGGCTGGGTTTCCAGTCGTCGCCTGTCCGGGCGTGGCCTTACGGATGGTCAGAGAGCGGACGCCGCCTTGTCGGGCACGAACCACGGCATCAAGACCGTCGAGGTAGGGGTTGCGAAGGATGGGCGCGTCAGCCGCAACTGGCGCCGAAACGACCTTCGGTTTCTTGAAGAGGGAGCACATGGGCCGGTCTCCTTAGAGGGCGTTCGGCCGCTTAAGAGACCGTTCGAAATGGCGTTTGATCTGACGCGCGAAATCGCGGCGGCCAGCGGCGAACATCACTTCCTCAATCGTCTGACCGGGGCGGGGCATCGGCTCGGGACAATGCCTGTCGAGCCAAAGCATCAGGTCGGGAATGTTGGTCGGAAAGGTGCTGTCCGCACCATGGGCGGTGGGCTTGTGACGGTCGCTCACGCGGCGGGCGTGTCCTTCCAGACGATACCGATGACGCCGCCGATTGCGGCGCCAACAGCCAGAGCGACATCGACGTAAGCGGGGTCAACGGCGATGCCGAAGGCGGTCGCCAGAGCGACGAGACCGACATAGGTGCTGCGCTCTTTCAAGCGCGGCAGGATGTAATCGCGGACGAAATTCATGGCGATTGCCCTTTCGAGAAAATGGTTTTGGGAGGGGCATCGCGGTAGAATCGCTGATGCTGAAATGTGAGGGCCGGTGGGCCGAAAGGATCGAAGAACTGCTGGCTGCACACACGGTTGACGTGGACGAGCCAAAGCCGCGTCTTCTCAGCGAAGACGAAGGTGGATGCGCCTACTGCGGCACCGAACTTCCCCTGTCGTCGCAGGCGAAACGCTTCTGCAACGACCGGTGCAAAGCTTCGGCTGCGAAAAGACGGTCAACCGGAATGCCCGAAGCCAAAGGCGCGGGACTTGAGACCACGGCGAGGTGCGTCGGGTGCGCTTCCGTCTTCACCTACATGAGGGTCGGCAAGCCGAAGCAGACGTGCAGCCAACGATGTCAGCGGGTGGTGTCTAACCGAAAGCGACAGGCCCGACGACATGCTCAGACCCCCACAACCTGAATGCCAGCGCGCCTTTTGGATCGGCAATCGAGATCAGGGTTCCTGCGGTAAACTCACGACCCATGATGTAGAGGTCGTTCAAGTCGTGCTGGATGCACTGCGACAGGAGCCACGCGGACGCCTCGTCGGCCAAGTCGAGCGGCATGAGGAAGTGCGCGGCGTCTGACTGCATCAGCCGGGCCAGTGCGACGAAGACTGACGGATCAGGCTTCAATCAATCCGGCGCAACTCGCCGTCAGCATAGTCGCGGATCGCTTGGACGTGGACGGTGTGCGGGCCCTCCGCCGTCGAGAGCATTCGCTTCGCGCTGTTCAGGGCGTCGTGGCCGTCGATGCCAATGGCGTCAGAGATCACGGCAGCAACCAGAAACAGAGCGCGGACCTGATCCGAGGGATTGGCGTCTTGGATGCGGGAGAGCAGTTCGAATGCTGGCTCGCGCAGTATGGCGATCGTCGATTCCGTGCGGACGCGATCACCGATTGAGGGAAGAGGGTTCATGGGATTGGGTCGGTTGTTCAATAGCGGGCTGACGGCTCAAGCGAACAGATAGTCCGAGCGGCGAACGCTCTGGATGTCGAAGTCGCCGAGGGTCGGGACCGGTGGGATTTGGTCGGCCCATTCTGGCGGAAGCTGCGAGACGAACTCTTCTCGGAAGACCTCAAGCCAGTTCGTCTCGTAGAGATCGGCGAAGGTGTTGCGGAGGATGTCTCGCAGTTCGGATGCGCGCGCAGCGTGGACGCCGAAGCTGTCGTGGACGACGGCCAGCGAGCGGATGTTGAGGTCGTAGCAGCGGTTGGCCACGCCCATGAGGTGCGAAGCGTCCATGCTGTGGATCAGGTTCGGGCTGATGCCGTTGGCCTGACGTTTGGAGTCCAGCTTGCGTTGCTCGATCTTTGTTTCGAGCCGGATGCGCTGGCCCTTGTATGTCACCACCACCCGGCCGGTCTTGCGGCTGGCGTAGGTCTGGAGAACCGGGAAGCCTGTCGGCGCCGTCCAGCGGATCGGGACGCCCGCCTTGGTCATGATCGACGCCACGGTTCGCAGCCAAGCCATGGCCTCTGCGGCGGCGACGACAGTGCCCTGAACGCCGTCCCAGATTTCGGCCGCCATGTAGCGGGCGGCCAGATAGTTGTCGGCGTCGAGGTAGGGCTGACCCTCGCCGTCGATCTCGCGAAGGGTCTGGAGGATTTGGTCGCAGTAGCCGTATTTCGTGGCCGAATAGGTGAAGGTCATCACCGGACGCTTGGTGATCTTGCGCGTGACCTTGTTGCCCTTCCACGCCGTGGCGTCTGGGTCGTAGCTGTCGTTGACCTTGGCCTGAACGTCGCGGGCGACATCGCTGTAGATGTCCTGCGGGCGGTCGCCCGGTTCGAGGTTGACCGCCTTGGCTCCGATGGGATCGCGGAGCATCGCGCTGAAATGTTGGAGGCCGGAGTTTGACCCGTCGAGGCTGACGGGGAGGTGGCTGATGTAGTCGGCGCCCTCGTTGACGTAGCCCGCCCATTCCATACAGGCGGCCAGAGCCATGAACGGGCTGTCGGCCGAGGCCCAGAACCTTTGCCCGTCGAGCGGGTCGGTTGCGCTGTCGAGGATAGCGGATTGGTTGGCGTAGACCCATTGGACCCGCTCTTCGAACGGAACCTTGTCGATGCCGAACAGACCGGCGAGGTGGATCGCCAGCCAGCGGGCGCCGTCATGCGTGATTGGTTGGCCCTTAGCGAAGGTCAGGAGAGACTTGGCGACATCATCGCCCTGCGGGTTAGGCCCGCCAGTGGACAGGGGATAGACGCGGCCTCGGAAATCCACCGAGTGGGGGAAGTAGATTTCTTCCTCGTCCGCGAACTTGGTCGCGACCCACAGGCGTTGCGACAGGGCCAGCCGTTGGCTGACGTTTTTGGCGTTGAGGTCGTGGATGTCCGACGCCTCGCGCTTCCAGCGGTTGGCGGCCTCTTCGTTTTCCGCGTAGTCGGCCGGGCGCGGCGGGATCGGCTGCGGATTGCGCGCCGGGAGATCGCCGAGGACGCCGCCGCCGTCCCAGATTTCGCGCATGATCGCGAGGATGGGGGCGTTGATCTTCCACGCCGTCTCCTGCACCGCGTTCACGGCATCGTAGACGCCGGGCATCATGTGATCGCGAAGCTGATCGTGATAGGCGGCGTTCGCCTGTTTCACGAGGCGGTTGCCGGGCTGCTTGGTGACGTAGCCGCCCTTGAACGGCGACGACCAACGGCGCGGACGCACGATCATCGGGAGGTTGATCGGCTCCAGCAGTTCGCAGCGGGCGTGCTGTTGCTCCAGCCATTTGTGAACGGCTTCGGTCGGGCGGACATACTTGGTGCGCTGGCCTTGGCTCTCGATGGCGAATAGGCCGGTCGCATCGCAGAACAGTTCGATTGCCTTGACGCCGGTGCGGATTCGCATGGCCAGCGGGAACGACTGATCCACGCCATGTTCGGTCATGACGTTCTGGATTTTGCGCTTCATCTTGGCCGAGCGGACGCCGTGCGACTGGACGCGAAGCACCCCCTTGAAGACATCGGCGCGGGCGCGGCGAAGGCTCTCCATCTGGCTGTGTTCAATGATGGCGTCGGCGACGGCGATGGCGGTCGCGGTCAGCTTCTTGCCTTCGGCTGCGGCCGAAAGGATCACGCGGCCGGTCAGATAGGCGGCCTCTTCGGCGCCGACACTGGAGAGGATCAGAGCGGCTTCCGGGGTGCGGGCGCCGCCGCCGTGGTTCACGATGTCGCAGAACGACCGGATCGTTTCGGCGGTGGGCTGGATGGCCAGACGCAATAGCTGACGGCCGGGCGGAAGGTCGCCTTCCTCGTCCGTGCTGGAAGGTTCATGTCGCCAAGGCAGCGGGCGTCGCGCACGGTATCGGCTGGCGCCGAGCGCACGGCTCTCGTCCTCAAGCGCGATCTGTCGCGCCAGTTTGTCTTTGAAGGTTTCTCGCACCTTCTACTTATCATGGGAGCGCGAGGGCTTAACGCCGGTCACAACCGGCGAAGTGTGACAACGCACATAATTGCGTTGACCACATCTTCCCTGCTGTGGCACATAGGGGTTCTCAGCAACCACAGGAGGCCGCTATCCAAACCCTGTTTTCAATTGAGGAAATGGGTGACTCAGAGCAATCGTTTGGCAGACCCGTTAAAGGACCGCCGAAGATGCCCCGTCGCCGCAAAACCTCCGAAGAACTCCAAGGCTCCGTCGTCGAGAATGGTGAACGCCTCAAGGCGCCAAGCCGACTCAAGGAGGGGGCTGGCCAGTTCATGGCTCTGGCGAAGGCGATGCAGATTATCGCCTATGAAATCCCGCCGCGCACATCGCTGCGCCAAATCTACGCCTTTGTCCTGATCGTCGAGGCCAACAGCCTCGGTAAGTCGATCATCATCAGCGACCTCAAGGAGATCGCGGGGACCGACAACACAGGCGAGCCGATCTTCGGCCAGTCCATCGGCCGGTCATATCAACTGCTCATGGAGCCGACCAAGCGCGACCCCGATGGGCTGGGCTGGATCAAGCTCGAAACCGACGAAGACGACCAACGCCGCAAAGTCATCCGCCTGACCGAAAAGGGAGAAGCCATCGCAAACCAACTCCGTCGAACCGTAGCCACTGGACAGAGCAAGGACGGAGACAATGACGTATCAGGCTAACATCGAGACTGCATGGGACGTGAAGCAGCGTCCGAACGGCATCTGGATTGTCGAGTTCAAGGGAGAGGATGGCCAACGCCATCGCGTCTCGACCAAGACCCGCGACAAGCGCACAGCGATCATGATGGCGCCGCAAATCGCCCTCGGGATTTCCGCCGAACAGGTGGCCAAGCCGGTCGTGAAGAAGGATGAAGCGGGCAAGCCCAAGGGCATGACCGTCAACGACCTGTTCGACCACTGCGAAAAGACCATCTGGAAGACGCACCGGTCCCAAGCCACGCTGAAATCCACCGCCAAAATCCTGCGGGAGATTTGCGGGGAAGACCTGCTGTCGGAGCTTCACGCCTTCCGGTTGGAAGAGATCGCCGAAATCTTGTCTCTGCGGGGCGGACGCAAGGGCGGACGGGCTGCACCGGCGACGGTGAAGCGCAAGCTTGAAGTCCTGTCGGGCGCGCTCGACAAGGCGACCAAGATGCAGGGACCGGACAAGAAGCCGATCCTTTTCGCCAAGCCGCCGTTCCCGTCGATCAAGGTCAACAACATCCAAGAGCGGACGCTGAACAAGGCAGAAGTTGTCGCCATCTTCAAGGTGATTGCCGACTACGAGATCGAGAACCCTTCCAACGATTGGAAGCGGTTCGGGTGCTTCGTTAGGTTCCTGCTCGACACCGCTTGCCGCAAGGGTGAAGCCCTCATGCTTCGCGACGAGTGGATCAGCGTCGATGGGGACGGGGACACGATCATCGCTTGGCCGCGCTTCCGTGACGCCACCCCGGCGGAACTGGCTCGCACCGGCCTCGACAAGATCGAGCGGCTTAAGAACGGCAAGGCCAAGACGCTCCCGGCGTCACAGGCCATCGTCGATATGCTTCCATTCCTGCGGATGCTGTCGCCGGATGGTCGCCTGTTCCCGTGGCACACCTCGACGATGGATTGGAAATGGCGCCGCGTCCGTGAGGGCGTGAAGAAGGCGGGGCAGAACATCGACGATGTGAAGTTCCATACCTTGCGCCACACGACGATCACGGACATGCTTCGGAACAAGGAGAGCCTGACTCTGGTCAGCCGCTTCGCCGGGCATAGCAGCGTGAAGATCACCGCTGACCGCTACGGCCATATTATCGCCGACGACCTCAAGGGACTGGTGAAAGGTAAGCAAGAACGCGATGCCGCATAGTGCGTCAACGCAACATTAGGTGAAGTCACGGGTAATCGTGCCAGCTTGGCACGGTCCCGATGACCAAAAGCCCGGATTTGCTGGGTTGTGTGGCACCGTCTCCGCCAGAATTCTTTCCGAAAATCAGAAGTCAGTCGCGGCCCTCCGAAGGGGCGGCGGCCTTGGCGTCGCTGGGGCGGCGCACGGCGACGCCGTGCTGGCGCAGGATGCGCCGGGCGACCTCGGGGGCGCCGATCATGGGCAGGGGCTGGCCGAAGTGTTCGCGCCACAACTGGTCCAGGCGAACTTCCTCCGGAGTGAGCAGGCGGGTCATTGGCGAGTCCTTGTTACGCAAACGCGCAACTTCTAGGCCATCTCGTCACGGCCGAACGCAAACTCATGTAAGCTGAGCCATAGGTGATGGAACCGGCGCGATTGGGGGCTTCGTGGCCTGGCCTTCCCTTGCGTGATCTTGGCGCCGCCCGGCGCGCGGGTTAGGCGTGTGGTTCAACTTCTCAACGGGAGAGACGCACATGGCCGATCTGGCCCTCGCCACCGACAAGATCCGCGCCGCCGTCGGCGAAAACTCGGGTCTGGGCAAGACTGTGAAGCTGGACTTCGGCGATGACGGCAAGATCTTCATCGACGGCGCCTCGGCTCCGAACACCGTCAGCAACGACGACAAGCCGGCCGACGCCACCGTTTCGATCAAGTGGGACGACTTCGTCGCCCTGGCCGAAGGTCGTCTGGACCCGATGATGGCCTTCATGCAGGGCAAGCTGAAGATCGCGGGCGACATGATGATCGCCCAGAAGCTGGCGCCGCTGCTCAAGGGCTGAGCGCGGGCTGAGGCTTGATGTTCAACGGCGCGGCTCCGACGGGGCCGCGCCGTTTTCATGTAGGGAGAGGCGTAAGATGGATTTCCAGCTGAGCGAGCGGGGCGAACACTGGCGCGAGCGGGTGCGCCGTTTCATGGAGGCGGAGGTTCTGCCGCGCGAGGCGGAATATCGCGCCCAGGTCCGCGCCGATTCCAAGCGCCAGCCGCCGGTGATGGAGGCGCTGAAGGCCAGGGCAAAGGCAGAGGGCCTGTGGAACATGTTCCTGCCGGGCGAGCATGGGGCGGGGCTGTCGAACCTGGAATACGCGCCCATCGCTGAGCTGATGGGCCGGGCGCTGTGGTCGGCCGAGGCGTTCAACTGCAACGCGCCCGACACCGGCAATATGGAAGTGCTGCACATGTACGGCGACGCCGCCCAGCAGGAGCGGTGGCTCAAGCCCCTGATGGCGGGCGAAATCCGCTCGGCCTTCCTGATGACCGAGCCTGAGGTCGCCTCGTCCGACGCCACCAACATCCAGACCCGGATCGAGCGCGACGGCGACCATTACGTCATCAACGGCCGCAAATGGTGGTCGACCAATATGGCGCACCCGAACGTCGCCGTGACCATCGTCATGGGCAAGACCGATCCCGACGCCGCCGTTCACCAGCAACAGAGCCAGATCATCGTCCCGGTCGACACGCCCGGCTTCCGCGTCGAGCGGATGCTGTCGGTCTTCGGCTATGACGAGGCGCCGATCGGCCACGCCGAGGTGGTGCTGGAGAACGTCCGCGTTCCCGCCTCCAACCTGATCGCAGGCAAGGGGCGCGGCTTCGAGATCGCCCAGGGCCGCCTGGGGCCGGGCCGCATCCACCACTGCATGCGGACCATCGGTGCGGCCGAGAAGGCGCTGGAGCTGATGGTCGACCGCCTGCTCAGCCGCACCGCCTTCCGCAAGACCATCGCCGAGCATTCGGTGTGGGAGCAGCGGGTGGCCGAGGCGCGCACCAATATCGAGATGTGCCGTCTGCTGGTGCTGAAGGCCGCCTGGATGATGGACGAGGTCGGGGCCAAGGGCGCCAAGTCCGAGATCGCCCAGATCAAGGTCGCCGCGCCGCGCATGGCGCTGAAGGTCATCGACGACGCGATCCAGGCGTTCGGCGGGGCGGGGGTGTCGGGCGACACGCCGCTGGCCGAGCTTTACGCCATGGTGCGGACTCTGCGCATCGCCGACGGTCCGGACGAGGTGCACAACCGCACCATCGCCCGACTGGAGTACGCCGCGCGACGCTAGGCTGTAGCCCGGCTCATAGCTCGTCGCTGGGCGGCCGCTTGTGATGATGATGGACCGAGGGCGAACTGAAGTCGCCGTCCACGATGTCGCCCAGATAGAGGTTGGGGCTGGCCTTGCTGGGCGGCGGCGGCGTGCGACCGAACAGCCAGTCCATGAAGCCGCGCTTGCCCGTGCGCGGGGGGGCGGGGGAGGGAGGACGTTGCGGAGTCATCATGACGGACTCTCCTGAGATCGGGAATTGAACCCCTTCGCCGGTTCCTCCGTTCCCTCCGCCTAGCTGTCGTCACCCTCATTATTTTCTGCGCCGCCGAGCGGCAGTTCGTGCGCCAGCAGCAGGGCCAGGCGGCGCCGCGCGCGATTGACCCGGCTCTTGACCGTGCCTACGGCGCAACCGGCGATATCGGCCGCCTCCTGATAGGAAAGACCGGCGGCGCCGACCATGATGATGGCCTCGCGGTGGTCGGGCGGCAGGGTGTTCAGCGCCTGCTGAAGCGCCGTCAGTTCGGCGGTCCATTCCTGGTTGGCCTCGGAGGTCAGGCTGGCGGCGTGGCGGCCTTCTTCATCGGCCACTTCGCGTCGACGGCGGGCGGCGCCGGTGTACCAGCTGTTCCGCAGGATGGTGAACAACCAGGCCCGCAGATTGGTCCCCGCCTCGAACCGCGCCCGGTGGGCCCAGGCCTTGACCAGGGTTTCCTGAACCAGGTCGTCCGCATCCGCCCGGTTGCGCGCCAGCGAAAAGGCGAAGGCTCTCAGCGCCGGTATCTGACAGGCCAGCATGGCGCGCCAGTTGGCCGGGTCGGCCAGATCCGGCGCCCGATCAAGCGGGTGCGGCGATGGCGGGGGCTCGATGGCGTTCGGCCCCTCTGGCATGCGAACTTCGGGCATGCGGCGGGATCCTGAAAAACCTGCGCCGTTACGGCGACTTGATTGAATCAGAACGCCCTCTGATCGTGACTGTTCCTCTGAAACAGGACCGTGAAGGGGCGCGGAGACGGGTTTCAATCACGCGGAACCGCCTCGTCTCAGGCTGCATTTCTACAGGGTGACCACAGCGAACACTCACCCAGGGGCAGGCGGGATCATGGCCGGAACGCAGCGCAGGCCGGCGCGCGTCGCCGGGGATCTGGAGCGCTATCGCCGCGTGCGCGCGGTGATGCCCGCCTTGGCGGCATCCTTGTCCGCCGAAGACCTGCAGGCGCAGTCGATGGCCGAAGCCAGTCCGGGCAAGTGGCATCTGGGCCATGTGAGCTGGTTCTTCGAAACCATGCTGTTGGACAGGCCGGGCTATGAGCCGTTCGATCCTCGGCTGAAGGAGGTCTTCAATTCCTACTATGAGGCGCTCGGCGAACGCATCGGCCGCGATGAGCGAGGTCTGATGACGCGCCCGTCTCTGGCTGAGGTCATGGCCTATCGCGCCGAGATCGACCGACGGATGGAGGTGCGCTTGGCCGACGCCTCGGCCCCGCTGGAAGGGCTGGAGCGCTACCTGTTCGAGCTGGGTCTCAACCACGAGCAGCAACATCAGGAGCTGTTCCTGATGGACCTGCTGCATCTGATGTCCCGTTCGCCGCTGGACCCGGCGGCCTATGAAAACGAGCCGCATGCGGCGTTGCTGCAACCGGCGCGTAGCGGTTGGGAGGCGTTCGAGGGCGGTCTGATCGAGATGGGCGCTTCGGGCGAGGGTTTCGCCTTCGACAATGAACGGCCCGCGCACCGCGTCTGGCTGGAGCCGTTCGTCCTGGCCGCCGGCCTGACGACCAATGGCGACTGGTTGGCCTTCATGGATGCCGGCGGCTACGCCCGGCCCGAACTGTGGCTGAGCGACGGCTGGGCGGCGGTCCAGGCGCGCGGCTGGACCGCGCCCCTCTACTGGCGACGAGAGGATGAGGGGAAGGGCTGGACGGTCATGACGCTGGCGGGCCGACGCCCCGTCGATCCCGCTGCGCCGGTGCGCCATGTCAGCTTCTACGAGGCGGACGCCTTCGCGCGGTGGTCGGGCCGGCGTCTGCCGACAGAGGCGGAGTGGGAGCATGCGGCGCGCAGCCGCCCTGACGCCTTCTCCAACCTGGATGGCGAGGTGTGGCAGTGGACCGCCAGCGCCTATGCTCCTTACCCCGGTTTTCGTCCGACCGAGGGCACGGCGGCCGAGTACAACGGCAAGTTCATGGCCAATCAGATGGTGCTGCGCGGCGGCGCCTTCGCCACGGCGCCGGGCCATGCGCGGCCGACCTATCGCAACTTCTTCTACCCGGATCAGCGTTGGGCCTTCGCGGGCGTCCGCCTCGCCGCCGCCGCTGACGACGACGCCTATCGCGACGGCGCCGACGACGAGCACGAGGCCTTCCGCCGCGATCTGGTCGCGGGCCTGGCGTCGTCGCCCAAGAGCCTGCCGCCCAAATGGTTCTATGACGCGCGCGGGTCAGAGTTGTTCGAGGCCATCACCCGCCTGCCGGAATACTATCCAACCCGGCAGGAGGCGGCTCTGTTGCGTCGGGTCGCTCCGCACTGGGCCGACCGCTTCGGCTCCGACGCCGTTCTGGTCGAGCTGGGTTCGGGCGCCAGCGAGAAGACGCGCATCGTGCTGGACGCCGCGCCGGACCTGGCGGCCTATGTTCCCATCGACATCAGCCCTTCGGCGCTGGACGAGGCGGCCGCGCGGCTGAGGCAGGCCTATCCCGACCTGAAGGTGCTGCCCATCGTCGGCGACTTTGAACACCTGGGCGTTCTGCCGCCTGAGGCGGGGCAGGGGCGTCGCATCGGCTTCTTCCCCGGTTCGACCATCGGCAATCTGGCGCCGGAGACGGCCGAGGCCCTGTTGCGCGGCATGCGCGACATGCTGGGGCCGGACGCCCTGTTCATTCTGGGCGTCGATCTGATCAAGGAACCCTCGACCCTGATCGCGGCCTATGACGACGCCGAGGGGGTGACGGCCCGTTTCAATCTGAATGTCCTGGCGCGCGCCAACCGCGACCTGGGCGCCGACTTCGACCTGGACGCCTTCGCTCATCGCGCGGTCTGGAACGCGACCGAGGCGCGGATGGAGATGCATCTGGAGGCCCTTCGCCCCATGACGGTGCGGTTGGGCAAGCTGGTCTTCCGTTTGGCGCAGGGCGAGACGATCCACACCGAGAACTCGCGCAAGTTCGACGAAGCCCGCGTGCGCGCCTTGGCCGAAGCCGCCGGCTGGCGCGTCGAGGCGTTCGAGGTCAGCGAAACCCCGCGCGTGGCCCTGGCCCTTCTGGCCTGCTGAACACATCGTCCCGCGTGTCAGGCAAAGAAAAACGGCGAGGTTTCCCGCGCCGTCGAAAAGTTCTGAAATCGATCGCTGCGATCAGCGTTTCGGCGGCGCCGGATCCTGGCCGGTCTTGTTTCGTGCGCCGTGGGAGGCTTCGCCGCCCTTGCGTCCAGCCTGGGCCGCGAGGGAGCGGTCCTGGGAGAAGCTGCGCTTCTCGCTGGGCACGCTCGCGCCGCCCTTGCGAGCGATTTCACGCTGACGTTCCGGGTCCATGGAGGCGAAGCCTCGCTTGGAAACACCGGAGCCGCGGGTGGGCTGACCTTCGGTCATTTCAGATGTTCCTTTCGTAGACGGTGGCGCTTGCGCAAAAGAACCCGGCGCCGGCGCGGAGGTTCCGAGAAAGGATTAAAACCCTGTTCGGTCGACACGAACCGCGCCCATGTGCAGGCGGCGGAACCGTGACGATTTCGGCGGGTTCTTCGAGGCTCTGAGTGCAGAAGTCAGGAGTTCAGCCCATGCCGGTTTCCAACGACCCGACCCCACGCGCCGACAACGCGCCTTCGCCTGAGGACATCACCGAAGGCCGCTCGACGCGCAGCGGCCGCCTTGAAGGGGCCGCCGATGAGATTCTGGCGGCGGGCGCTCGACCGCGTCCCTTGCGCCGGGCCGTGCGCGAGGATGCGGCCGAGGTGCGCGACTGGGCGCGTCATCGCGGCTCTCGGGCCTGCGAAGCGATTCGCGATGAGCCGATCCGCATGACGCTCTATGCGCTCGGGATCGGCGTTCTGATCGGCCTGCTGGCCGCGCGCTAGGCCATTACCGGTTCTGATTGATTCAATCCGAACTCGGATCGATGGTTCGGCATCCAAGGGGTCAGGCCGGGCCGGAGGCCGGGCGTGCGATCGGCGCCGCCTGCATCGCCCGGTCCGAGACGAAGGGGTTGCTACGCCGCTCGGCCCCGAACGTCGAATGCGGCCCGTGCCCCGGCACGAAGGTCACGTCATCGCCCAGCGGCCACAGCTTGGTGGTGATGGCCGTCAGCAGGGCTTGATGGTCGCTGCGCGGGAAGTCTGTGCGGCCGACCGAGCCCTGGAACAGCACGTCGCCGACCTGGGCGAAGCGGGCCTCGCGGTTGAAGAAGATCACATGGCCGGGCGTATGGCCGGGGCAGTGGAAGACCTCCCACGTCGTCTCGCCCAGCGTCAGCACGTCGCCGTCGTCCAGCCAGCGCGTGGGGGTGAAGCTGCGGGCCTCGGGCAGGCCGTACTTCTGGCCCTGCGTGGGAATCAGGTCGATCCAGAACTGGTCCTCAAGGTGCGGGCCGACGATATCGAGGCCGGTCTTCTCCTGCATCTCGGCGGCGGCGCCGGCGTGGTCCAGATGGCCGTGGGTGATCCAGATGGCGTCCAGCGTCAGCCCGCGCCGCGCGACCTCGCCTAAGATGGCGTCGACCGAGCCGCCGGGATCGATGACGGCGGCCTTCTTCGTCTGCGTGCACCAGACCGTCGTGCAGTTCTGCTGAAGCGGCGTAACGGGCGTGACGAAGACGCCGATGGGGGCTGCCGAAGAGGCGGACGACTGGCTCATGCGTCATGAGATAGCGGCCCGATGCCCACAAAGGAACCGCGTTGCGTTGACGTTTCGGCCCCTTCTCGACATAAGGGCGGGCTCCGAGGCGCCGCTCCCGAAAGGGGCGGCCCTGTTGCTTTATCCACCGCGCGCCTTTGCGGCGTCGCCACAGAGCGTCAGATACCCGACCATGCAAGTCGTCGAAAAGTCGAACGAAGGCCTCAGCCGCGTGATCGCGGTGACCATTCCAGTCGCTGAGCTGAATGAGAAGCTCGAAGCCCGCATCAAGGAAGTGGCTCCCCAGATGAAGCTGAAGGGCTTCCGTCCGGGCAAGGTGCCGGCCTCGTACGTCAAGAAGACCTTCGGCCGTGACTTCATGGGCGAAATCATCAACGCCTCGCTGAACGAGACCAGCCAGGGCGCTCTGGACGAGCTGAAGCTGCGTCCGGCCGCTCCGGCCGAGATGAACCTGACCTCCGACATGGACAAGGTCATCGCCGGTCAGGAAGACCTGGCCTATGAAATGTCGCTGGAAGTCATGCCGGAATTCACCCCGGTCGACCCCAAGACCCTGAAGCTGACGCGCCCGACCTATGAGGCCTCGGACGAGGATCTGGACGAGGCGCTCAAGGAACTGGCTTCGCAAGCAAAGTCCTACGAGGACAAGAAGGGCAAGACGGTCAAGGCCGCCGACGGCGACCAACTGACCATCGACTTCCTGGGCAAGATCGATGGCGAGGCCTTCGACGGCGGCGCCGCCACCGACGCCGACCTTGTGATCGGCTCGGGCCGCTTCATCCCCGGCTTCGAAGAGCAGCTCAAGGGCGCCAAGGTCGGTGAAGAAAAGACCATCGAAGTGACCTTCCCGGAAGAGTACCAGGCCAAGCACCTGGCCGGTAAGGCCGCGACCTTCGACGTCACCGTCAAGGCCATCAAGGCCGAGGTCGAATCGAAGATCGACGACGAGTTCGCCAAGCGCATCGGCCTGGAGTCGCTGGACCAGCTGAAGGAACTGCTGAAGACCAACCTGAACCAGCAATACGCCGGCGCTACCCGCTTCAAGCTGAAGCGCGCCCTGCTGGACGTGCTGGACGAAGGCCACGACTTCGCCCTGCCGCCGAAGATGGTCGACGCCGAGTTCGAAGGCATCTGGGCCCAGGTTTCGGCCGACAAGGACGCCGGCCAACTGCCGGAAGACGACGCCAAGAAGTCGGAAGACGAACTGAAGGCCGAGTACAAGAAGATCGCCGAGCGCCGCGTGCGCCTGGGTCTGGTGCTGGCCGAGATCGGTCGCGCCAACAACGTCGGCGTCTCGGATCAGGAACTTTCGAACGCCATCATGGCCGAAGCCCGCAACTATCCGGGTCAGGAAAAGATGGTCCTGGACTTCTACCGCCAGAATCCGAACGCCGCCGCCCAGCTGCGCGCGCCGATCTATGAAGAGAAGGTCGTCGACTTGATCGTCTCGGTCGCCGAGGTGAAGGACGAAGCCATCTCCAAGGAAGAGCTGATGAAGGAAGAAGACGAGGCCTAAGCCCTTCTTCTTCAGGCTCTGAGCTTGCGATCCCCGTCCCGGTTTTCCGGGGCGGGGATTTTGCTTTCCGGCGCCGCCTTGCGCCGAAGCCTCATGAACGCGATATCGTAGGAGACAGGCGCGCGTTCCATGAGTTCGTGCGACCCCCCTGAAATTCGAGAAGGCCTTCATGCGCGATCCGATCGACTACATCTCCAACAACCTGGTGCCGATGGTGGTGGAGCAATCCAGCCGCGGCGAACGGTCGTTCGACATCTTTTCGCGCCTGCTGCGCGAGCGGATCATCTTCCTGACCGGCCCGTTCGAGGACGGCATGGCCTCGCTGATCTGCGCTCAGCTGCTGTTCCTGGAATCGGAGAACCCGAAGAAGGAAATCAGCATGTACATCAACAGCCCCGGCGGTCAGGTGACCTCGGCGCTCGCGATCTACGACACCATGCAATACATCAAGTCGCCGGTCTCGACCGTGGTCATGGGCATGGCCGCCTCAGCCGGTTCGCTGATCCTGACGGCCGGTGAAGCGGGCCAGCGCATCGCTCTGCCGAACGCGCGGGTCATGGTGCACCAGCCCTCGGGCGGCTTCCGCGGCACGGCCTCGGACATCGAACGCCATGCCGAGGACATCATCGCCACCAAGCGCCGTTTGAACGAAATCTACGTCCAGCACACCGGCCGCACCTATGAAGAGGTCGAGCGCACCCTGGACCGCGACCACTTCATGACCGCCGAGGAAGCCAAGGCCTGGGGCATCGTCGATCACGTCTATGACAAACGCACCCAAGCCGACGACGACGGCGTGAAGGCTCCCTAAGCCTTAAACGCGCTTCGGCTGCGACAATTTGCGAGGCGGAGTCCGGCGACGGATTCCGCCTCGAATCGTGTTTGAGACTCGTTATCAGCGAAGGGGGCGCTTCATGGCGATGCAGTGGAGAGACGACGGGTTTCGATATGGCGCCGTCACACGGGGGCTGCACTGGGCGATGGCCCTGCTGCTGACGTGGCAGTTCGCTGGCATGGCGATCAAACTGATTGTCGGCCGGGCGCCGATCACCGCTTTCTGGGTCGGCACGCACAAGGGGATCGGCGTCGTGCTGCTGAGCCTGATCGTGCTGCGCGCTTTGTGGGGCCTCTACAACATGAAGACGCGACCGGCGCACGGCGGCGGCTTCTGGGGCCTGGCTGCGAAGGTCGGACATCTGATGCTCTACGCCCTGATGCTGATCGTGCCGGCGTTGGCGCTGCTGCGGCAGTATGGATCGGGCAAGCCGCTGGACGTGTTCGGCGTGCGCCTGATTGAGGGCGGGTGGGCAGAGTTGCCGTGGATGACGGCCCCCGCTGACGCCGCGCACGGCTTGCTGGCCTGGGTGCTGCTGGCGGCCATCGCGGGCCACATTCTGATGGTGCTGGTCCACCGCTTCATCTGGAAGGACGATACGGTCGGCCGGATGGTCGGCTAGGGATCAGGGGCGGCCCGTGAAAACGCGGTAGCCCTTCTCCTCGGCCGCCGCGATCATCTGAGCGTCGCCGGAGGTGTCGCCATAGGCGGCGGCCAACTGCATGTCCGCGCCATAGGCGGCGCGCAGTCGATGCATCTTCTCTTCGCCCCGGCAGTTGCCGCCGACGAAGGTTCCCAGCACACGGTCCTGGTCGTCGAAGGCCAGGCGGGTGCCGATCAGGTTCTCGGCGCCCAGCCTGCGGGCGAAGGGGGCGACGGTGGTTTCGGGCGAGGCGGTGACGATGACGCGGTGGGCGCCGCGACGGCCCCAGTCCTCCCAGGTCGCCAGGGCGTCGGGGCGCATGAAGCGCGGCCAGATCTCGGCGGCGAAGCGCTCGGCCTCGGCTTCCAGCGCCTTGCGGTCGGCGTCCATCAGGAACTCGCGCACCGAGGCGACCTTGATCCGGCCCCGATCCCGGTCGCCCAGATAGGCGAAGACGGCCGGGATCATCTGCACCAGTCCGGTCAGCCAGCGCACCGGCCCGGCTCGCCATTTCAAAAAGCTGGTGAAGCTGTCGCGAATCGTCAGGGTGCCGTCGAAATCGAAGGCGACGATGAGTTGGCCGGGGGCAGGGGACTGGTGAAAGGCTTTTCCGCTTCCCATGTCAGACATTAGCCGTGATCCCCATATTATCTGTCCTGTCCGTTCCCCGAAGCGCGCTGCGGCGCCGCAACGGGGTTGTGGCGGAACGTGTGATGGGTGATTGTCATTTTTTGAAGACCTTCGATGATAGATTCCCTGGATCGATCGTGAAGGAAGCGCCTTTCGTCCCAATGTCGGGGCGGATCGCGGATAGTGAGAAGGGTCTATGACCAAAGCCGCCGGCACAGACGCCAAAAGCACGCTCTACTGCTCGTTCTGCGGCAAGAGCCAGCACGAAGTCCGCAAACTGATCGCCGGACCGACCGTTTTCATCTGCGATGAATGCGTCGAACTGTGCATGGACATCATCCGCGAAGAGCACAAGATCGCGTTCAAGACCTCCAAGGACGGCGTGCCCACGCCCAAGGAGATCCGCGACGTCCTCGACGATTATGTGATCGGTCAGAGCCACGCCAAGAAGGTGTTGAGCGTCGCCGTTCACAACCACTACAAGCGCCTGAACCACGCGACGAAGAACAACGACGTCGAACTGGCTAAGTCGAACATCATGCTGATCGGGCCGACCGGCTCGGGCAAGACGCTGCTGGCCCAGACGCTGGCGCGGATCATCGACGTGCCGTTCACCATGGCCGACGCCACGACCCTGACCGAAGCCGGCTATGTGGGCGAGGATGTCGAGAACATCATCCTGAAACTGCTTCAGGCGTCGGACTACAACGTCGAGCGGGCCCAGCGCGGCATCGTCTACATCGACGAAATCGACAAGATCTCGCGCAAGTCGGACAATCCGTCGATTACCCGCGACGTGTCGGGCGAGGGCGTGCAGCAGGCCCTGCTGAAGATCATGGAAGGCACCGTCGCCTCCGTGCCGCCGCAGGGCGGCCGCAAGCATCCGCAGCAGGAGTTCCTGCAGGTCGACACCGCCAACATCCTGTTCATCGTCGGCGGCGCCTTCGCCGGCCTGGAGAAGGTGATCTCGGCGCGCGGCGAGGGGGCCTCAATCGGCTTCGGCGCCAAGGTCAAGGAGATCGACGAGCGTCGCACCGGCGAAATCCTCAAGCAGGTCGAACCTGACGACCTGATGCGCTTCGGCCTGATCCCCGAGTTCATCGGCCGTCTGCCGGTTCTGGCGACCTTGGAGGATCTGGACGAGGTCGCTCTGATCAAGATCCTGACCGAGCCGAAGAACGCCTTGGTCAAGCAGTACAAGCGCCTGTTCGAGATGGAGAACGTGACGCTGACCTTCACCGACGACGCCCTGTCGGCGGTGGCCAAGAAGGCGATCACCCGCAAGACCGGCGCCCGCGGCCTGCGCTCCATCCTGGAGGGCGTGCTGCTGGAGACCATGTTCGAACTGCCCACCTATGAGGGCGTCGAGGAAGTCGTGGTCAACGCCGAGGTGATCGAGGGCAAGGCCCAGCCGCTGCTGATCTATTCGGAAACCAAGAAGAAGACGGCCGACGGCGCCGCCTGACGCTGAGGTCCGATCCAAGCGAAAAGGGGCGGCTCGCCACGGCCGCCCCTTCATCGTTTCAGAGGCGACCCAGGCGGCCGTCTGAAATCACACGCTTTTTCACGCTTCTGTGGGCCGCCGCCCCGTTACGCTTGAACCGCGTCCAGACAGAACCACATACTCACACGAAAGCCGCTGAAAAATAGCGGGTCGAGTCGAGACGAGGCGGCAGTAACGCCAAGTCGGATCGGTTCGGCGGGTCTGAGATTCACGAAGGCCCCGGAAAGTACGCATCATGACCGAGAGCAAAATCCTCCCTGTCCTGCCGTTGAGAGACATCGTCGTCTTTCCGCACATGGTCGTGCCCCTGTTCGTCGGGCGCGAGAAGTCCGTGCGCGCCCTCGACGAGATCATGAAGGGCGAGAAGCAGATCCTGCTCGCCACGCAGAAGAACTCCGTCGACGACGATCCAGCGACGGACGCCATCTATTCGACCGGCGTGCTGGCGACGGTGCTGCAGTTGCTGAAGCTGCCGGACGGCACCGTGAAGGTGTTGGTCGAAGGCAAGTCGCGCGCGCGCCTCACCCGCTTCACCGACCGTGAGGACTATTACGAAGCCGAAGCCGTCGAGATCGACGATGAGGCGGGCGATCCGTCGCAGAGCGAAGCCCTGCTGCGCGCCGTGATCGAGCAGTTCGAAAACTATGTGAAGCTGAACAAGAAGGTTCCGCCCGAGGCCCTCAGCGCCATCCCCCAGATCACCGATCCGTCCAAGCTGGCGGACTCGGTCGCCGCCCATCTGTCGGTCAAGATCGCCGACAAGCAGGCCCTGCTCGAAACCGTGGTCATCCCGACCCGGCTGGAGAAGGTCTATGGCCTGATGGAAGGCGAGATCAGCGTCCTGCAGGTTGAGAAGAAGATCCGCAGCCGCGTGAAGCGGCAGATGGAGAAGACCCAGCGCGAGTACTATCTGAACGAGCAGATGAAGGCGATCCAGCGCGAGCTGGGCGAGACCGACGACGCCCGCGACGAACTGCTGGAGCTGGAAAAGCGCATCAAGAAGACGCGCCTGTCCAAGGAGGCCCGCATCAAGGCCGAGGCGGAGCTGAAGAAGCTGCGCAACATGTCGCCGATGTCGGCGGAATCGACCGTGGTGCGCAACTATCTCGACTGGCTGCTGTCGATCCCGTGGTCCAAGACCAAGCCCAAGGCCATCGACCTGCAGAAGGCCGAGGACATCCTCGAAGAGGATCACTACGGCCTCGAGAAGGTCAAGGAACGGATCATCGAGTATCTGGCCGTTCAGGCGCGCACCGGCAGCCTGAAGGGGCCGATCCTGTGCCTGGTCGGTCCTCCCGGCGTCGGCAAGACCTCGCTGGCTCAGTCCATCGCCAAGGCGACGGGGCGTGAATACGTCCGCATGTCGCTGGGCGGCGTGCGCGACGAGGCCGAGATCCGCGGCCACCGCCGGACCTATATCGGCTCCATGCCCGGCAAGATCATCCAGTCGATGAAGAAGGCGAAGACGACCAACGCCTTCGTCCTGCTGGACGAGATCGACAAGCTGGGCGCCGACTGGCGCGGCGACCCGTCCTCGGCCCTGCTGGAAGTGCTGGACCCGGCCCAGAACTCGACCTTCGGCGATCACTATCTGGAGGTCGACTACGACCTGTCGCCGGTGATGTTCGTCACCACGGCCAACAGCCTGAACATGCCTCAACCCCTGCTGGACCGCATGGAGATCATCCGCGTCTCTGGCTACACCGAGGACGAGAAGGTCGAGATCGCCAAGCGCCACGTCCTGCCCAAGCAGCTCAAGGACCACGGCCTGAAGGAAGAGGAACTGATCGTCCCCGATGAGACGATCCGCGACCTGATCCGCTACTACACCCGCGAAGCCGGCGTGCGTTCGCTGGAACGCGCCCTGGGCGGTCTGGCCCGCAAGGCGGTGCGCGAGATGGCCAAGACCAAGGCCGCCTCGATCACCGTGGATGCGGCCAAGCTGGCCGAATACGCGGGCGTGAAGAAGTTCCGCTATGGCGAAACGGACACGGAAGATCAGGTCGGCATCGTGACCGGCCTGGCCTGGACCGAGTTCGGCGGCGACATCCTGACCATCGAAGCCCTGAAGATGCCGGGCCGCGGCCGCATGACCGTGACCGGCAACCTGAAGGAGGTCATGAAGGAGTCGATCTCGGCGGCGGCGTCCTATGTCCGCAGCCGCGCCCTCAGCATCGGCGTCAAGCCGCCGGTGTTCGAGAAGACCGACATCCACGTCCACGTCCCCGACGGCGCCACGCCCAAGGACGGCCCCTCGGCCGGCGTGGCCATGACGGTGGCCATGGTGTCGGTCCTGACCGGCATCCCGATCCGCAAGGACATCGCCATGACCGGCGAGATCACTCTGCGCGGCCGGGTCACGGCCATCGGCGGCCTGAAGGAGAAGCTGCTGGCGGCCCTTCGCTCGGGCGTGAAGACCGTGCTGATCCCGCAGGAGAACGAGAAAGACCTGGAGGACGTGCCCGAAAACGTGAAGGCCGCCCTCGAGATCGTGCCGATCTCCACTGCGGACGAGGCGCTGAAGTGGGCCCTGACCGGCACGCCGACCCCCGTCGAATGGGATGAGGCGGCCGAACCCGTGACTCCGACGCCGCCCGCCCCGACGGCGGGCGAGGGGGCCAGCATCAGCCACTGACGCGGGGTCTCTGATCCGATGAAGGACGGCGGTTCGGGGCGACCCGGACCGTCTTCTTTTTGACCCGCCCGCCAACAGCGGCTTAAGTGCGCCCTTCGTTCCCGAGGGGAGCCGCAGGCATGACCAAGACGGAACTGATCGGCCGCATGGCCGAGGCGGCGGGCATTAGCCGCGACCAGGCCAAGCTGGCGCTGGAAGCCTTCACCGATCAGGTGACGGGGGCGTTGGTTCAGGGGCGCGACGTGCGCCTGGTCGGCTTCGGCAGCTTTGTCGCCGTAGACCGCAAGGCGGGCGTGGCTCGAAACCCCCAGACCGGCCAGGAGATCGCCCGTCCGGCCTCGCGCACCGCGCGCTTCCGTCCCGGCGAAGGCTTGAAAAGCGCCTTGAACGGCTGACCGTCACAGGGCATGAAGCCTGTCCCGACGATGAGTCGGATGATGTGGGCGGCTAGCTCAGCTGGTCAGAGCATCTCGTTTACACCGAGAGGGTCGGCGGTTCGAACCCGTCGCCGCCTACCATCTTCCTTGCATTTCAGCGGGTTGTGAACGGTCCTGGGGGGCTGTTGCCTGCCTGGAGCGCTGACGCGCCTATTAGAAGCGGAATGCCGCCTTTACCCAGAGCTTGTCGCCTTGCGGGCGGTTCTCGGCGTGGAACTCATGCTGCCACTGGGCGGTGATCGGCACCTGACCGACGACGTAGCGGACCAGGGGGCCGAGGGCGAAGGCCTCGCCGCGCACGCCGTCGGGGCCGACGCGGGCGCCGGCGATCTTGTCGTCGGTGGTCTGGCGGTAATAGTAGCCGGTCAGCCCCAGCGTCAGCTTGCCGGTGGTGTAGGCCACGGCCGCGTCGGTGTGCAGGCTTTGGCCGGACTTGTAGTCGGTGTCGTCGTTGGTGGTGTTGAAGTCGTACATCACCTTGGCGGAGGCCTCCCAGCCGCCGCCCGGCTGGGCGTAGGTGGCGGCGAAGACCGGCTCGAACGTCCAGTAGTTGCGGCCGATATTGGCCAGGTCGCCCGCCTTGTAGTCGCCGGTGGGGATGAAGGTGTCGACGGTGGCGACCAGATTCCAGTCGCCCTTCTTCCAGCCCAGCACCAGTGGGCTGACGATGATGTCGCCCAGGCCGAAATTGCTCTGGCTTTGGCCGCCCGCCTTCACGTCCAGATTGACGATCGGAATCAGGGCGTGGGCGGCGACCGTGGCGCCCAGGAAGGTCTTGTCGCTGACGTGGACCACGCGGGCGATGTTGGCGAAGGCGTTGAGCGAGAAGTCCGGGACCAGGTTGTCGCCGTCGCCGTCGTTTAGGCGGTCGGCCGTGTAATAGTTGGTGTAGGTCAGCAGATAGGTTCCGGGCGGCGGCAGTTGCGCCACGCCCAGGGATTCCGCGCCGTCGGCATAGGCCGTGCCGCGCGTTTCGCCTGCATGGGCGGCGCCCGTGGTGCCGATGGCCAAGCTGGCGGCCATCAAGGCGGTCGTGATTTTCAGTGTCTTCATTGTCGTTTCCCTCCCTTGGTTTTTGGGCGCAGGCCGCCGTCCGGCGCGGGTGCGCCGGTCGAACCCGCCCGGTTTTGGATTGCGCCGCGCCCCCTCAGACGCGGCGTTTCGGCGTCAGATCTTGCGGAACAGGGGCGAGCGCGCCGTCGCCTCGGCGTCGCCGGCCGTCAGGAACCGCTCCATGAAGATGTCCCGCTCGAACAGGCGGCCCTTCATCAGGGCGATGACGCCCGCCTCGATCATCGGCGGCGGCCCGCACAGATAGGCCTGACAGCCGCTGAACCGTCCTTCGAACAGCCGTTCGGCCGCTTCGTGGACATAGCCGGTCTCGCCGTCCCAGACGTCGTCGGCCTCGGGCTGGGACACGGCGGGGACATAGCGGAAGTTGTCGTGCTCGGCCTCAAGCCGTCGGAACAGGTCGCCGAAATGCAGGTCGCATGGGCGGCGCCCGCCGTGCAGCAGGGTGATGGGCTCGGAATAGCCCTGTTCAAGCAGGTCCAGGATCATGCCCTTGGGACTGGACAGGCCCGATCCGCCCGCCAGGAAGATCAGCGGCTTCTCGGCCGAGCGGCGGACGTAGAAGCGCCCCATCGGCCCGGTGAACTCCAGCCGGTCGCCCGTCTTCAGTTCGTCGTGCAGCCAGGCGGTGCCGACGCCGCCGGGGACGCGACGGACGTGCAGTTCGATCAGGTTCGGTTGGGCGGGGCTGCTTGCGATGGAGAAGGCGCGGGCGCCCTCTATGCCCGGCAGGCGCAGGTTGACGTACTGCCCCGCCTGAAAGTCCAGCCCCGCGCCGTCGAGACGCAGCCACAGGGCCATGATGTCCGGGGTGATCATCTCGCGATGCTCGACCTGACCGACATAGTCGTCGACGGTGATGCGGCGGGCGTCTTCGTCTTCGTCGACGTCGGCCTCGATGACCGTGTCGGCCAACAGCATGGCGCTGCAGGCCAGGGTCTTGCCGTCGTCGCGCTCGAAATCCATCAGGGCGAAGGGGGAGGCGCCGCCGTGATCGACCTCGCCTTCCAGCACCTCGACCTTGCAGGTGCCGCACAGGCCGTGGCCGCAGGCGTGGGGCAGCCAGACGCCGGCCCGAAGGCAGGCGTCCAGCAGGGTCTGACCGGGCGCGACCTCGATGGTCTCGCCGATCGGCTCGATGGTCAGGGTCGGCATCGGCGTATCCTCAGGCCGTGGCGGAAAGGCCGGTCCAGAAGCGGATCAGCGACTTGTGGCCGACGCCCTGATCGGCCAGCGATCGGGCCGGATCGGGCGTCCAGTCGGCGCCGTCCAGCATCCAGCGGGCCTTGGACAGGTCGACCTCGGCCCATTCCGGATCCACCGCGTAGAGCGACGGCAGGATCTCGCCGGTCAGGGCGGCGAAGGGCGTCTGCGGCGGCAGCGGCAGGGTGATCGCCGAGCAGAAGTTCAGATGCTCCTCCCAGTGGACATAGACCAGCTGGGCGCCATTGAAGTTCTCGACGCGGTCGCGGACGGGGCCGGTGTAACCGGGGTGCAGGCTTGCGGTGGCCATGAGCTGTCCTCCTTATTCCGCCGCGACCGGGACGACGGGGCGGCGCCCCTCCATCCAGCGGTTCCACTGCTCTTCTTCGGGGGATCCGGCGTAGTCCATGTTATCGGCGCCCTGGTTGATGTGATACCAGTCCAGCACCTCGGGCAGGGTCGCCCCGCCGCAGGCGCCCTGGAAGATCTGGTGCACCGGCAGCCAAGCCTGGGCGTACTTCTCCGGCTCGTGGTCGAAGATGTCCTTGCAGCCGTCCGAACAGGTGTGGAACTTGTCGCCGCCGTGTTCTGAGACGCGGAAGCTGATGGTGTTCGGATCGCCGACCTCGGTGAAGGCCATCGGGATCTGGCAGACCTGACACAGCTGGGGCAGGCCGTCGTTGTAGAAGCGCTTTCCTTCCTCGGCCTGTTCGCGCCACTTGCGATAACGCGGCTCATAGTGCTGGGCGAAGGTGTCGGGATACTTCTCGCGCAGCCAGGCCATGTGGGCCTCGTCGATGTCCCAGGTGTGCATGGCGGCGGCGTGGGTGTAGTTGTAGAAGATGCCCCACGCCTGGTGCGTCATGTGGCCCTTTTCGGCCTTGGCGACGTCGGCGTATTTCGGCTCGCGGATGCCGTAGCGGGCCAGGTCGGCGAACAGGGCGCCGCCCGCCTGCTCATAATAGGTCTCCCACGCCTCGCCCCAGGACATGACCTTCTTGGGCAGCATGTAGTCCATCATCATGCCGACCAGCGACAGCAGGCGGTAGCCGCGCCAGAACCACTTGTCGATCCAGCCCTGGACGATCGGCACATTGGCCTCGTCCTGTTCCAGCAGGAAGCGGACGGCTTCGAGGCCCAGCGTCATGTGGCGGCTCTCGTCAGACTGGGCCGAGAAGCCGAACGTCACCGTCGCCATGTCGCCGTTATAGGCCGCGCCCGACATGAAGGGCACGAACAGCAGATTGGTCAGGACGTATTCGAAGGCGAAGCTGATCGAGGTCAGGAATTCGAACGGCCCGGCGCTGGTCGCATCGTCGAAGAAGGACTTGGGCACCGACAGGTACCACAGGCGGTCATGCATGTGGGCGAAGTCATGGATGCCGTCGAAATACTTGTTGTAGTGGCTGATGGTGTGGATCTGCGTCTGGCAGTGACGCAGTTCGTCGATCGACTGCATCTGCGCCGCCACGCGCAGGCCGGCGCCCGGCAGGTGCCGCGCCAGGTGGGCGAAGTGGCGGTGCGCCTGATACTCCAGCGGCGTCACGCCCTGGATGAACAGCTTGACCGCGTTCAGATAGCGGGCGTCGGTGATGCCCAGCTGGCCGTTGTTCTGGGCCATGGAGTCGATGACGGCGTAGAGCTTGCGCTCCTTCTCCGCCTGGAACTTCCAATAGGCGTCCATGGTCAGCTTGAAGGGGTCTTCCCAGGCGTCCCAGTCGTGGATCTTGATCCCTTCATATTTGGCGAAGGGGAAGATGTCGTCGGCGCTCTGATAGGTCGGTTTCCAGTCCAGACCTCGCGTATAGGCGCCGTATTTCTGCTTCAGGCTCATTTTGCGCGGGGTCATGCCTATCTCCAGAAGATGATCAGAGAGCCGTCGTCCTCGTCCACCGAACCGGACAGGGAGATGACGCTGAGGTGGATTTCCTGAGGATCCCAGTCGCGGCCCAGGCGTTCGGAAACGCTTTCGGCGCGGATCTCCAGCCGACCGGGGCAGTCGATCTTGGTCATGGCCGGCAAGGGGGTGCTCTGGGCCTCGGGGTTGTCGGCCAGGATGGCTTCGACGATGGCGAATCCGTCCTGAGTGTTTTGAATGCTGATGGAAACGGGCTTGATCATGCCGCCATCTCCCGGGCTTCCAGGGCGTTCAGGCCGACCATCCGTTCGCGCAGACGCGCGCCGACGGCGTCCACGGCCGCGTCGCCCTCAGCGCCCAGCACCATGGCGGCGATCGGGCGGACGGCCTCTTCGGCGCGGGCGGACCAGCGCTCGAACCACTCGCCCAGGACGATGCGGTTGGCGTCCGATTCAGCCGCCGCCGCCTTGACCACGGCGTCGGTCCAGCGGCTGTTGTCGGCGAACCAGTCGCCGAGGAAGCCGGTCATCATCGACAAGGGCGCGCCGTTGTGCGCGGCGCCGGCGCGGTCGAAGGCGCCGGTGACTAGCGGATAGATATAGCCGTCCAGCACGATCAGTTGGGCGACATACAGCTCGAACCAGTCGTGGACGACCATCTGATCTTCGGCCAGGCGGCGCATCGGCTGCCAGACA
This sequence comes from Brevundimonas phoenicis, assembly GCF_047237745.1. Classification (NCBI taxonomy): domain Bacteria; kingdom Pseudomonadati; phylum Pseudomonadota; class Alphaproteobacteria; order Caulobacterales; family Caulobacteraceae; genus Brevundimonas; species Brevundimonas phoenicis. Next base: position 2,293,760 of record NZ_JBDFLN010000001.1, on the reverse strand, counting down.
TCGGCCTCCAGCCATTGGGTCTTGGCGTCGGCCAGGGCGCTTTCGGTTCCCTGACCCAGCAGCAGGCCGATGCGCGAGATGACCTGGGCGATGCCCAGACGGTCGGCGCCGCAGAAGGCCGCCGCCGAGGTGATCTGCGTCCCGAAGCCCCAGTCGGCCATCAGTTGGCAGTTCATGTTCGCCGCCCACTCGACGTGGCGCAGCGGCAGCAGATAGGCGGCGAACAGGTCGCGCCAGGCCGGATCGACGCCGGCGACCAGATCGCGCTTCTCGACGAAGTTCACGGCGTCGTCGAACGACTGCTGCATGGCCGCGCGGCTGATATTGTACGAGGCGTAGTAGAACTGGCGCGGGTCGCGGAAGACGAACCAGTCCTTCATCACGATGCGCGTGCGACGCGGGTCGTACAGCTCGAATTCGGGCGAATAAGTCGGCCGATAGTGGAAGTTGACCATCGGCTGCACGTCATAGGTCGCCTCGTCATAGCGAGAGGCGGGCTTGTCGACGCCGAACCGTCGCGCGATGTGTGAGAAGGTGTGACGCCGCGGCGTGATCGCCTCGGCCTTGAGGTCGATATTCATTGTGACGCTCCAACAGACACGGGGGCGACGGCGGGGCCGTCCTTGACGAGGCGCAGCACGGCGTGGCTGGCGGCGGGATCGGCGGCGGTCACCAGGCAGCCGTTCTCAAAGCAGAACTCCTTGAAGGCGGCGATCGGCAGAACCAGTTCGACGCTCAGGTCCGGGTCGCCGTAGATGAAGTCGAACTCCACGATGCCGCTGCCCGTCACATTGCGGACGACGGTCTGGAGCTTGGGTCGGCTGCCCGGAACCGGGCAGGATCGCGTGATCGGGCTGGGCGCCGCTGTCATGTTCGTTTCCTGGGTTGGGCCGCTTTTCGCGGCTCGTTGCTTGTCCCTGAAACGAAGACTGTCGGAGGGTCTGATAATGAGCCAATACAAAAAGGGCAGAGTCTGATGCCTTTTGGTTATTGCCTTGCAATCCAGCGTCAGGCTCTGATGTTGGAATGAAACGCTCGCCGATGCCGGAACCTCTGCCGCGCGCCGTCCTTTCGGGCGTCGATGTGCGGCGTCTGCGCTATTTTCTTGCCGTGGCCGAAGAACTGCACTTCGGCCGTGCGGCCGAACGCCTCTTCATCGCCCAGCCCGCCCTCAGCCGTCAGATCGCCAGCCTTGAAAACGCTATCGGCGCCCTGCTGTTCGACCGCAGCCGCAGCGTCATCCAGCTGACCCCGGCGGGCGAGGCCCTGCTGCCGCGCGCCCGCGACATTCAGGCGCGGGTGGCCGACGCCGTGCGCGTGGCGCGCCGCGCGGCCGAGGGCTTGGTCGGGGTGATCCAGGTGGGCTTCGTCGGCTCGGCGACCTTTTCGATCCTGCCGGGCGTCTTCAACGCCTATCGCGAACAGTATCCTGAGGTTGAACTGGTGCTGCACGCCATGAACACGGCCGAGTTGAGGGTGGCGCTGCGCGACCGCTCCATCGACGTGGCCTTCGCCCGACCCGGCATTCAGGATCCCGACATCGTCAGCGAGGTGGTCCAGCGCGAACCGCTGATCGTGGCTTTGCCCGACACCGACGTGCTGGCCGAACAGAGCCACATCGCCCTGGCCGATCTGGCGGTGCGGCCCTTCATCCTTTACCCGCGCCAGCCCCGGCCCAGCTTCGCCGACCATGTGCTGGACCTGTGCCGCGCCGAGGGCTTCACGCCCGAGATCGCTCAGGAGACGCTGGAGATCCAGACGGCCCTGTCGCTGGTGTCGGTGGGAGCGGGGGTGTCGATCGTGCCGGAATCGACCTCGGACGCCCAGTTGCACGGCGTCGCCTATCGCCCCCTGCTGGGCGAGGAGCAAGAGACGCAGTTGAGCCTGGCCTATCTGCGCGACAATCGGTCCTCGGTTCTGGGCGGCTTCTGCGCCCTGGTGCGCGAACGCACCCGCAGCCAGATCAGGCCGAGAGGAAGCTGAGCACGGCGCTGGCGAAGAGGTCGGGCTGTTCGACGTTCGACAGGTGGGCGCCGTCCAGCACCTTCAACTGGGCCTCGGGGATGGCCTTCACCAGGGCGGCGGCTTGGTCGGGCGGAGTGGCCGGATCGGCGGCACCCGAGATGACCAGCGTCGGCGTCGTAATCAGCCCGCCCAAGCGTCTTAAGTCCATGTCGCGGATGGCGGCGCAGCACCCGGCGTAGCCCTGCGGCGAGGTCGCCAGCAGCCCGGCCTCGATCACGGCGACCGGATCGGGCGATCGGGCGGCGAAGTCCGGCGTGAACCAGCGCGCGACCGAGGCCGCCGTCAGCGGCGCCATCCCCTGCGACAGGGCGCCGGCGATGCGTGCGTCCCATGCCGATGGCGGTCCCATGAAGGCCGAAGTATTGGCCAGCACCAGCCGCTCCAGCCGTTCGGGCGCGCGCACCCCCATCCATTGACCGACCATGCCGCCCAACGACAGACCGCAGAAGGCGACGCGCTCAAGGCCAAGGGCGTCCAGCAATTCCACCACGTCGCGGCCCAACCGGTCGAGGCCGTAGGCGCCCGCTGGCGCGTCCGAGGCGCCGTGCCCCCGGCTGTCATAACGCAGCACCCCGAACCGGGCGGAGAAGGCGCCCATCTGGGCGTCCCACATCTCCATCCGCGTGCCCAGAGAGTTGGACAGCAGCAGCACCGGCGCGTCTTCAGGGCCGTCGAAGCGCCAGGCCAGACGGCAGCCGTCGCCGAGCGTAACGTGTTGCTTGCTCATACCCGCTCCACGATCATGCCGATGCCCTGACCGACGCCGATGCACATGGTGCAAAGGGCGTAGCGGCCGCCGGTGAGGTGAAGCTGTTCCACCGCCGTCATGACGATGCGGGCGCCCGACATCCCGAGCGGATGGCCCAGGGCGATGGCGCCGCCGTTGGGGTTCAGGCGCGGATCGCGCGGATCGACCTGAAGCACCTGAAGCACGGCCAGCGCCTGCGCGGCGAAGGCCTCGTTCAGCTCGATGACGTCCATGTCGGCCATGCTCAGGCCGGTGCGGGCGAACAGTTTGCGCGCCGTCTCGACCGGGCCGACGCCCATGATGCGCGGCGCCACGCCCGAGGTCGCCATGGCGACGACGCGAGCGCGCGGCGTCAAGCCGTGGGTGCGGGCGGCGGCCTCGGAGGCGACGATCATCGCGGCCGCTCCGTCATTGAGGCCCGAGGCGTTGCCCGCCGTCACCGTCCCGTCGGGTCGCACGACCGGCTTTAGCTTGGCAAGCGCGTCGAGGGAGGTGGCGCGCGGGTGTTCGTCCACGGCGAAGAGGACGGGGTCGCCGCGCCGCTGGGGCACGGAGACGGGCGTGATCTCGGCGTCGAACCGGCCCGAGGCCAGGGCGGCGGCGGCCTTGGTCTGGCTGTCCAGGGCGAAGGCGTCCTGCGCCTCGCGGGTGATGGCCCACTGTTCGGCGACGTTTTCGGCCGTCTGGGGCATCGTGTCCACGCCATAGGCGGCGCACAGGGCCGGGTTGATGAAGCGCCAGCCCATCGTCGTGTCTTCGATCGTCTGGGCGCGGTCGAAGGCGGTTGCGGCCTTGCCCATCACATAGGGGGCGCGGGTCATGCTCTCGGCGCCGCCGGCGATCATCAGCTCGGCCTCGCCCGCGCGGATGGCCTGCGCCGCCAGCCCCACGGCGTTGAGGCCCGATCCGCACAGGCGGTTGATCGTCGATCCCGGCACGGTCTCGGGCAGGCCCGCCAGCAGCACGGCCATGCGCGCGACGTTGCGGTTGTCCTCGCCCGACTGATTGGCGCAGCCCAGGATGACGTCCTCGACGGCGCTCCAGTCCAGCGCAGGGTTGCGCTCGGCCAGCGCCCGCAGCGGGATCGCCGCCAGATCGTCGGCGCGCACCGCCGACAGCCCGCCGTTCAGCCGTCCGACCGGGGTGCGGACGGCGTCGCAGATGAAGGCTTGGGTGAGGGCGCTCATGCCGTCGCCGCCGCGATGGCCAGCGGGGCGCCAGTCTTGGCCGTGATCTCCTCGACCGTGACGCCGGGCGCGGTCTCGATCAGCGTCAGGCCGCCCTGTTTGCGATCCACGGCGATGACGCCCAGATCGGTGATGATCAGGTCTACGACCTTCCGACCGGTCAGGGGCAGGGCGCATTGCTCCAGAATCTTGGGCGAGCCGTCCTTGGCGACGTGATCCATCACGACGACGATGCGCTTGACCCCGGCGACCAGATCCATCGCCCCGCCCATACCCTTCACCATCTTGCCGGGGATGGTCCAGTTGGCCAGATCGCCGTTGGCGGCGACCTCCATCGCCCCCAGCACGGCCATGTCGATATGGCCGCCCCGGATCATGGCGAAGCTGTCGGCCGAGGAGAAGAAGCTGGAGGTCGGCAGCACGGTCACGGTCTGCTTGCCGGCGTTGATCAGGTCGGGGTCCGCCTCGCCCTCGAACGGGAAGGGACCGATGCCCAGCAGGCCGTTCTCGCTTTGCAGCGTGACGCGGACGCCTTCCGGCACATGGTTGGCGACCAGCGTCGGTATGCCGATGCCCAGATTCACATAGTAGCCGTCGCGTAGTTCCTGCCCGGCGCGGGCGGCCATCTCGTCGCGGGTCCAGCTCATGCCGAGGCCTCCTCGCGCGGACGAGTCATCAGCTTCTCGATTCGCTTTTCATTGATGGTGCTGAGGACGATGCGGTCGACATAGATGCCTGGCGTGTGGATGGCGTCGGGATCGAGAGCGCCTTCGGGGACGATCTCCTCGACTTCGACCACGGTGGTCTTTCCAGCCGTCGCCATGTTCGGATTGAAGTTGCGCGCCGTCTTGCGGAACATCAGGTTCCCGGCCGGATCGGCCCGCCAGGCCTTGATGATCGACAGGTCGGCGCGCAGCCAGGTTTCGCGCACATAGTCTTCGCCCTCGAAGGTCTCGACGGGCTTGCCCTCGGCGACGACGGTGCCGACGCCGGTCTTGGTATAGAAGGCGGGGATGCCAGCGCCCCCCGCCCGGATGCGTTCGGCCAGGGTGCCCTGCGGGTTCAATTCCAGCTCCAGTTCGCCCGAGAGATACTGCTGCTCGAACAGCTTGTTCTCGCCGACGTAGCTGGAGATCATCTTCTTCACCTGACGGCTCTCCAGCAGCATCCACAGGCCGAAGCCGTCGGCGCCCGCATTGTTGGAGATGACGGTCAGCCCGCCGACCCCGGAAGCCCGGATCTCGGGGATCAGGCTCTCGGGGTTGCCCGAGAGCCCGAAGCCGCCGGACATGATGGTCATGCCGTCGAACAACAGGCCCTCGAGCGCGGCGCGGGGAGAAGCGAAAATCTTGGACACGAACCGCAGGTCTTTCGATCAGGCCGCCGCGCGGGCGCGGCCGGACAGGCTTTCGTCCGCCTTTTCAGCGGCGCGCTGCAGGGTGAAGTCGAAGGCGACATAGGCGCTGTCGCCCTGACGCTGCGGCACCGGCAGCAGGCCGTCGCGGGTGGCGAAGGCGAAGTCGTCGGCCGCGAATGGATCGTCGCCGAAGTTGATCTGGGTCGTCAGCGAACGATAGCCGGGCGCCTCGACGAAGAAGTGGACGTGGGCCGGGCGGTTGCCGTGGCGGCCGATGGCCTTCAGCATCCGGTCGGTCGCGCCGTTCGGCGGCACCGAATAGCCGCTGGGGATCTTGGAGCTGAAGTAATAGCGGCCGTCCGCGCCGATCTTGATGCGGCGACGGTTGTTGAACGGGGTCTGTTCGCCGGTCGGGTCGAAGTGGGAATAGAAGCCCTTCGAATTGGCGTGCCAGACGTGAAGGATGGCGTCGGCCGGGGCCTCGCCGTCGGGGCCGACGATGTTGCCGGTCATATAGAGGGTGTCGGTGTCGTCGGCGTCGTCGGTCAGGTTGACGCTGTCGCCTTCGACCAGCGGCGCGCCCTCGACATAGAGGGGGCCTTCGATGGTGCGCGGGGTGCCGCCGGTACGGCCCGCCTCGGCGTCCTTGGCGTCGAGGAACAGGTCCATGAAGTGCTCAAGACCCGAACCCGGCACGATCAGGCCGAACTCCTGGGCGCCGTCCTGGAAGAATTTGATCGCGCCCCAGAATTCGTCCTCGCTGACGTCATGCTTGACGATGACGCGCATCAGGGCCTCTACCACGTCGCGGGTGATGGCCTTCAGACGGGGATCGCCGCCCTCGACGGTCATGCCGCTGGCGCGGTCGAGAAGCTGCTGAATCTCGGGCGTGGCGACGAAATCTTCGGTCATGTCTTCTTCCTCTCCATTGTACTTGGCCCTTGGGGGCTCTTAGCGATCGTCCTCGTGGATCGATGACGGATGGCGGCACAGGGCGGTGACCTGGACGTCCATGTAGGGAAACAGCGGCAGGGTGCTGAGCAGGTCATGCAACGTCTGGGCGTCGGCGACGTCGAAGATGCTGACGTTGCTGTATCGCCCCGCGACGCGCCACAGGTGACGCCAGATTCCCTGACGTTGCAGATCCTGGGCGCGGGCCTTCTCCTCGGCCTTCAGCCTGTCGATCTTCGCCGGGTCGGCGTCGTGCGGAATGCGCACATCCATGGTCACATGAAACAGCATCGTCTTACCCCGCAACCAGTTTGGGCGTGATGACCGAGGTCCGGGAATCTCGATCGCGGCGGAGCGCCGCGACGGCGTCCTCGTTCAACTGAATGCCCAGACCCGGCCCGCTGGGCACGGTCAGGCAGCCGTCGGCGTAGTGCAGCGGCTCGACTAGCAGTTCCTCGGTCAGCAGCAGGGGGCCGAACAGTTCGGTGCCGAACTCGATCTCGGGCAGGGTGGCGAACAACTGGGCCGAGGCGATGGTGCCGACCGGCCCTTCCAGCATGGTGCCGCCGTAAAGGGCGACGCCCGCCGCCTGGGCGATCCCGGCCAGGCGCTTGGCCTCGGTCAGGCCGCCGGCCTGGGCGATCTTCAGGGCGAAGACGTCGGCCGCCTGACCGCAGGCCAGGGCGTAGCCGCTCTCGGGACCGTGCAGGGCTTCGTCGGCCATGATGGGGATCAGGCCCATGGCCGTGAGCCGGGCCATGCCCGCCGTCGCATGGGCGCGGATCGGCTGTTCGACCAGATCGACGCCCGCATCGGCCAACAGGGGCAGGGCGCGTTTGGCGGCGGCCTCGCTCCAGGCCTGGTTGACGTCGACGCGGATGCTGGCCCGCTCGCCCAGGGCGCGCTTGATCGCCGCCACGTGGGCCACGTCTTCCTGCACGGGGCGCTTGCCGATCTTCAGCTTGAAGGCGGCGTGGCGGCCCGACGCCAGCATGGCCTCGGCCTCGGCGATATCCTGGGCGGTGTCGCCGCTGGCCAGGGTCCACAGCACCGGCAGGCGGTCGCGGATGCGCCCACCCAGCAGTTCGCTGACCGGCACGCCCAGGCGCTTGCCCTGAATGTCCAGCAGGGCGGTTTCGACGGCGTTCTTGGCGAAACGGTTGTCGATGATCGAGCGGCGCAGCCGCTCCATGATGACGGCCGGGCGGGTGGTGTCGGCGCCGATCAGCAGCGGCGCGAAATAGGCGTCGATGGCCAGCTTGATGCCTTCGGGGCTTTCGCCGCCGTAGGTCAGTCCGCCGATGGTGGTGCCTTCGCCGATCCCCTCGATCCCGTCGGCGCAGCGCAGGCGCACCAGGACCACGGTCTGCGACTGCATGGTGGCGACCGACAGGACGTGCGGCCGGATAGTCGGCACGTCGAGGACGATCGTCTCCACCCGTTCAATCGCTGATCCCTGCACCCTGTCGTCTCCGCACTTCGTATTCCGATGGACCTTAGGAGGCGTGCGTCATGATCTAAAATGCCGATTTGTTTGTTTGTGATACCTGTTTGGCATCACGTGCCGGATGTGCACGTGACCTCGCCCGTCCTCTGCACGCTTTCTGCACGTGTTCTGCCTGGATCGTTGACGGCCCGGCCATCAGGGCTTGATGCAGAACGACGACAAGACTCCTTCTGAAAAGGAGGCCTGTTCGCCCGTGTCCCTCTCGCTAAATCGATCATCCTTCTGGCCGAAGGTCGGCGCAGGAGTCTTACTCGTCGCGACGGCTGACTTTCTGTTCTTCATGCAGAGACCGGGCGCGACGCTCGGCGTGTTTGCCTTGCTGTGGCTGGGGGCGGCGCTGCTGTTTCGCAAAGGCTGGAACAGGGATCGACGCGGGCTGGTTGTGGCGGGCCTTGCGGCTGTGCTGGCTCTTGTGATGATTGATCGGCCGGCATTACTGACGTGGGTGTTGTTCGGGCTGGCTCTGATGGTCGCCGTGCAATCGACGCGTGTCCGCCACGGCGAGAACGCTTGGCGCTGGAGCCAAAGACTGCTCGTCCACGCCGCCGTGTCTGTAGCAGGCCCGTGGATCGATTTGATCCGATTGAACCGCGTCAACCGTAGGCGTGGGCGCGCCGCCAACCTGCCGAGCATGGCGCGTCTGCTGATTTTACCTGTTTTGGGCGGCGTGGTTTTTCTGGGCCTATTCGCCAGCGCCAACCCCCTGATTGGCGATTTGATGACTCGGCTGCGGCTGCCCTCTCTGACACATGAGATGGCGGCTCGCGCTATTTTCTGGGGCGCGGTCTTGGTGGCGGTCGGGGGAATTCTGCGGCCGCGCTGGAGGCGTCGCTTGATCGCATTGCCGTCGCTTGAGGGGCGGGTCGTGCCGGGCGGCGCTGCGACGTCCGTCACCCTGTCCTTGGTGGTCTTCAACGTGCTGTTCGCGGTGCAGAACGGGCTGGATCTGACTTTCCTGTGGAGCGGAGCGCCTTTACCCGAGGGCGTGTCCCTGGCCGAGTACGCCCACCGCGGCGCCTATCCGCTGATCGTGACAGCCTTGCTGGCTGGCCTGTTCGTCCTGGTCTTCCTGCGGCCGGGATCAGAGACCGCGTCGAGACCGCTGATCCGCGGACTGGTCATGCTCTGGGTCGGGCAGAACTTGTTGCTGGTGGCGTCCAGTCTCTTGCGAACGGCGGACTATATAGAGGTGTATTCACTGACCCGTTTCCGCATCGCTGCCATGATCTGGATGGCGCTTGTGGGCGTCGGCCTGGGTCTTATCTGCTGGCGTCTGTTGAGGAACAAGAGCGCGAGCTGGCTGATCAACGTCAATGTCGGCGTCGGGCTGGCCGTTCTGGCGATCGTCAGCGTGGTTGACCTGGGAGCGATCGCCGCGACCTGGAACGTGCGCCATGCTCGTGAAATCGACGGGCAGGGGGCGGGACTGGATCTCTGTTATCTGGACAGTCTGAACGGTGCAGCTCTGGCGCCGCTGGTCGAACTGGAGCTGCGTCTGTCGGACCCGACGCTCAGGGACCGTGTCGCTTCGGTGCGCGTTCGGCAACTGGAGGCGATGCAAGCCCAGCAGGCCCAATGGCGCGGCTGGCGCTGGCGGGATGCGCGGCGGCTGGACCGTGTGGCGCGCTTAACCGCAAATCGGCCGTTGACGGCGCCGGTCCCCGGCGTTCGCGATTGCGCCGGAACGCTCTTGCCGCCGCCTGCGCCTGTGGTCGCACCGTTGACCTCTGAAGCCGGAGCCTGAACATGGCCATTATGCAGCGCACAGTTCTGGTCGTTGACGACGACCCGCATATCCGCGACCTTCTGACTTTCGCCCTCGGCAAGGCGGGGCTGGCCACGCGTGAGGCCGGAGATGGAGAGGCGGCGCTGGCCGCCATAGCAGAACGGTCGCCGGACCTGGTGATCCTCGACATCAACATGCCGCGTATGGACGGGATCGAGGTTTGCCGCCGTATTCGCGCGCAAGGACCGCTTCCTGTTCTCTTCCTGTCGTCGCGCGACGACGAGATCGACCGCATCCTGGGTATTGAGCTGGGCGCCGATGACTATGTGGTCAAGCCGTTCAGTCCAAGGGAGGTGGTCGCTCGCGTCGCCGCCATTCTGAGACGGGTGAACCTCTCGCCGCCTCCGTCTCCGCCCGGCGGGGTGCGGATCGGACGTCTGTCTCTGGATACGGACGGCTGGCGTACGCGTTGGGATGATCTTGAGGTCTCGCTGACTCTGACCGAGTTCGGCATCGTCAAGATGCTGGCTTCGGCGCCGCGGATGGTCTTCACGCGCGACGCCATCATTGATCGCATTCACGGGCCGGGCTTCGCCTTGACGGACCGGACCATTGACAGCCACGTCCGCAACCTGCGCGCCAAGTTCGCCGCGCTAGGCGCCGCTGACGTGATCGAGACGCGTGCGGGAGTAGGCTATCAGATGGGGCCCTGTCGCGGCGGTTCGGCGTGATCGGCGACGTTGTCCGGCGAGTTCGAACGTTCGTTCGTGAGCATTGGCCGGCCATGCGCCTGCGCACCATCCTGCTGTCGGTGCTGTTCTTTGCGGCGGTCCTGCCGGGGATCAGTGCGATCTTCCTGCGCGTCTACGAGAATACCCTGGTCCGCCAGACGGAGGCTGAACTGATCGCGCAGACCGCCGCCTTGTCTGCCGCGGCCGAGGCGTTGTGGCCGGGCGCCCTTAACGTCGCCTCGACAGAGGTCCAGCGGTCGGAGCCGGGGTATTACCGACCCGAACCGGCGGACATCGACCTGCGTTCCGATCCGGTCCTGCCGCCACGTCCGTCCGTTCGTCGCGCCCATGGACCGCCGGATCAAGCGGCGGTGGTCGCCGCGGCGCACATGGCGCCGATTATAGAGGAGACCAGTCGGATCACCCTGGCTTCCGTCGCGCTTCTGGACCGGAACGGCGTCGTGGTGAGAGGATTGGGGCGAGGCGGATCATGGGGCGATCTACCGGAGGTGAGGACCGCCCTTTCCGGCGCCTCAGCGACCGTGTTGCGTCGTAACGACGCCTATCTGCCGCGATATCAGATGGAATGGCTCAGTCGAGCTTCGGGACTGCGTATCCATCACGCGCGGCCGGTGGTGGTGAATGGTCGGGTTGAGGGCGTGGTTCTGGCTTCGCGATCACCGCGCGCCCTGTTCAAGGGGATTTATCAGGACCGGGGCAAGATCCTGTTCGGGATCATCACGGTCCTCGGCCTGCTCAGCGTGCTGGCGGTCGTGGTCTCGCGCGGCATCGCACGACCGATCGAGGCGCTGCGTCGCGTCGCCAGGGACGTGACCCATGGCGGGGGGGCGGTGCCGCCTCCGCCCGCAACGGCGGCGGTCGAGATTCGCGACCTCTATCAGGACTTCGGCCGTATGGCTGAGGCAGTCGATCGTCGCTCACGCTATCTGCGCGACTTCGCCGCCGCCGTCAGTCATGAATTCAAAACGCCGCTGACAGGCATCCAGGGCGCCGTCGAACTGCTTCAGGACCACGGCGACGACATGGAGGCGGAGCAGCGCCGACGCTTCCTCGACAACATCGACGCTGATGCGCGGCGTCTGTCGGACCTAGTGACGCGATTGCTGGACCTGGCGCGGGCCGACATGGCGAAGCCAGAAGCGGGGGCGGCGGTGGATGTTCAGTTGGCGGCGGCTAGGATCGCGGATGCTCTTCGAAACCGTTTGAGGATCGTCATTGATCTTCCGGACGACTTGCCCCGTGTCGCCGTACCCGAGGCCAGTCTGGAGATGGCCTTGACGATTCTGCTGGAGAACAGCCGCCAGGTCGGGGCGGGCGAGGTCGCGATTACCGCTCGTGTCGAGGACGAACAGGTCTGCCTGCGGGTAGCGGACGACGGACCCGGCGTGGCCGAGGGGGACGCCGGGCGTATCTTCGAGCCTTTTTTCACGACCCGCCGAAGCGAAGGCGGCGCAGGTCTGGGACTGTCGATCGCCCGTTCGCTTCTACGAGCCAATCATGCGGACCTGGTGTTGAAGTCCGCCTCAAAAGGAGCCGCTTTCGAACTCGTTCTGCCGTGTTCGCTTGGATGAGACGACCTCTGACGGAACAGGAAACGACGCGTCTGGACGCCAAAGAAAAAAGCTGAGTTCACGCTATGTGTCGGCCGCACACTTTCAGTCCCGCTCATCCCGGTGGACGTCGAGATGAGGGGGGAGGCAATCGCCAGCACTCAGCCTCCAATTCGGTCAAGAAAAAACGCCGGAGCTTGCGCCCCGGCGTTTCTGCATTTCGCGCTGTGCGCGGTCTTAGCCGCGTTGGGCCAGCGGCACGTAGTCGCGTTCGGTCGGGCCGGTGTACAGCTGACGCGGGCGGCCGATCTTCTGCGACGGATCGGCCATCATTTCCTGCCACTGGGCGATCCAGCCCACGGTGCGCGCCAGGGCGAACAGCACGGTGAACATGGTGGTCGGGAAGCCCATGGCCGACAGGGTGATGCCCGAATAGAAGTCGACGTTCGGGAACAGCTTGCGCGAGGTGAAGTACTCGTCCTTCAGGGCGACGGCTTCCAGCTCCTTGGCGACCTGGAACAGCGGGTCGTTCTCGCGGCCCGTGGCGGCCAGCACTTCATAGGCCGACTGCTGCATGACCTTCGCGCGCGGGTCGTAGTTCTTGTACACGCGGTGGCCGAAGCCCATCAGCTTGTAGCGCTTGTCCTTAACGCCCTGAATGAATTCAGGAATGCGGTCCGGGGTGCCGATTTCCTTCAGCATGTTCAGCGCCTCTTCGTTGGCGCCGCCGTGCGACGGGCCCCACAGGCAGGCGATGCCGGCGGCGATACAGGCGAAGGGGTTGGCGCCCGACGAGCCGGCCAGGCGGACGGTCGAGGTCGAGGCGTTCTGCTCGTGGTCGGCGTGCAGGATGAAGATTCGGTCCATGGCGCGCACCAGGGCCGGATCGACGTGATAGTCCTCGGCCGGCACGGCGAAGCACATGCGCAGGAAGTTCTCGGCATACGACAGGTCGTTGCGCGGCGAGATGAAGGGCTGGCCGATGTGGTACTTGTACGCACGAGCCGCGATCGTCGGCATCTTTGCGATCAGACGGATGGCCGAGATGTTGCGCTGGACCGGATCATGGATGTCCAGGCTGTCGTGATAGAAGGCCGACAAGGCGCCGACGGTGCCGACCATGATCGCCATCGGGTGGGCGTCGCGGCGGAAGCCTTCGAAGAAGCGGTCGAACTGGGCGTGCAGCATGGTGTGGCGCGTGACGCTCTGCTCGAACTCTTCGAACTCGGCGGCGTTCGGCAGTTCGCCGTGCAGCAGCAGATGGCAGACTTCCAGGAAGTTGGACTTGGAGGCCAACTGGTCGATGGGGTAGCCGCGGTGCAGCAGCACGCCTTCATCGCCGTCGATATAGGTCAGGCCCGATTCGCAGGCCGCCGTGGAGGTGAAGCCGGGATCGAAGGTGAAGGCGCCGGTGCCGCCGTACAGCTTGCGGATGTCGATGACGTCCGGGCCGGTCGAGCCGGAGAGGACGGGGAGCTCAATGGACTTGTCCTGGTAGGACAGGGTCGCCGAGCCGGCGGGTTTCGCTTGTTCAGTCATCTAGGCCCCTTGTTCTTCTTTCGACCGGCGCGCGGGGAGGCGGACGGCCTGAGTTGGTTATGGGTGATCACTTAGTCTGTTGCAGCGCATCATCCAAGCGTCCGAGACTTTCGTCGCGCCCGAGAGCGCAAAGAGTACGCGCGATATCTGGCGATGCCGAGCCGCCCGTCAAGGCGGCGCGCATGGAAGGTCCGATTTTTCCGAAGCCTACGTTCTCTTCCTCAGCAAAAACCTTAAGTTCGGCTTCCAGGGCGAAGACGTCCCAGCTCTGGAAAAGGTTCAGGCGCTCACGCAGTCGTGAAATTCGCTGGCCGCTTTCGCCTTGCAGCAAACCGGCGGATTTCTCGTTTAAGGCGAGTGGACGCACCTGCAACACGAATACCGTCTGATCGGCCAATTCGGGGATGGTCTTGGCGCGATCCTTGACGAAAGGCATGGCCCTCAGAAGTCGTTCCTCGTCGTCCGGCTGCAACGTGCGGCCGCGCGCCAGATGGGCGTCCAGGGTCAGCTTGGCCAGGCGATCGTCGTCCGCCAGACGCAGCCAGTGGGCGTTGACGTGGGCCAGCTTGTCGAAATCCAGGCGGGCAGGGGCCTTGTTGACGCCGGTCAGGTCGAACCAGGCCAGGGCCTGCTCGTCGCTGAAAAGTTCGTCATCGCCGTGCGCCCAGCCCAGGCGGGCCAGATAGTTGCGCATGGCCTCGGGCAGATAGCCCATGTCGGCGTATTCGTGCACCGCTTGGGCGCCGTGGCGCTTGGACAGTTTGGCGCCGTCCGGGCCGTGGATCAGGGGGATGTGGGCGAAGGTCGGCCGCGTCCAGCCCAGGGCGTCGTAGATCAGGCTCTGGCGAGCGGCGTTGTTCAGATGGTCGTCGCCGCGGATGACGTGAGTCACGCCCATGTCGTGGTCGTCCACCACCACGGCCAGATTGTAGGTCGGGGCCCCGTCCGAGCGCAGGATGACGAGGTCGTCCAGCGACGCCGAGTCCCAGCGCACGGTTCCCTGCACGGCGTCATCGACCGCGACGGCCTGATCCAGCGGGCGGCGGAAGCGCACTGTGTGCGGCTTGGCCAGATCGTCGACGCTCGGTTCGCGATCACGCCAGGGCGAGACGAAGTCACGGCCCTCGGCCTTGGCCTGGTCGCGCAGGGCCGTGGTCTCGTCGGCGGTCAGGAAGTCGCGATAGGCGTGGCCGGTCGCCAGCAGCTCATTGACCACGTCGCGGTGACGGTCGGCGCGAGCGAACTGGAAGACCGGTTCTTCGTCGCCGAACAACTCCAGCCAGGACAGGCCGTCGAAGATGGCCTTCACCGCCTCGTCGGTCGAACGTTCGCGGTCGGTGTCCTCGATGCGGATCAGGAACTTGCCGCCGCGCCCCTTGGCGTACAGCCAGTTGAATAACGCAGTTCTCGCCCCGCCGATATGCAGGTAGCCTGTGGGCGAGGGGGCGAAGCGGGTGACGACGGTCGAGGAAGGGGAGGTCATAGAGGCAGGGTCCATAGGGCAGGGTCTTATACGCCCGCCCGTGGGGAAGCGAACCCTTATGGCCCGGTTATTTGACAGTCTTCGCCATGACGTGCGGGCGCAGGCGGATCGCTGGCCCCTGTGGTCGTCCGTCTGTTTCGGTGCAGGGTGCGCCGCCTACTTTGCCTTGAAGGATGAACCTGCGACGTGGCCGCTGGCGACGGCGGCCATGGTCTTGTTCGGAGCCTGGATCGTCGGGCGGGCGCGGGGGCTGCCACGCGCGGCGACCCTGATCCTGTTGATGCTGGCGTGCTTCGGCGGCGGCCTGGCGGTCGCCAAGCTGAGGGCCGAGGCCGTAGCGGCGCCGATCGCACCCGCCGACATGAAGCCTACGCAGCTCGAGGGCTGGGTCATGGACGTGGATTCGCCGGGCCAGAACGGCGCGCGCATTGTCGTCGCGCCGGTGCGGGTGCGCGGCCTGACGCCCCAGGCGACGCCCGAGCGGTTGCGCGTGACGGTGAAAGGCGCGCCGCCGCCGCCCGGCGCGGCCATCCGCGTCTTCGGCATCCTGAACCCGCCGCCGCCGCCCGCCAGTCCCGGCGCCTATGACTTTGGCCGCAACGCCTATTTTCAGGGCATGGGCGGGACGCTGTTCGCCCTGGGACCGACGCGCACCGCCGATCTGGCGCCGCCGCCCTGGCGGGTGCGCATGGCGATGAAGGTCAACGCCGTGCGCTACGCCCTGGCCGAACGGATCGTCGCGCGCCTGGGCGAGCGCACCGGCGGGGTGGCGGCGGCCATGACCACGGGGCACGAGACCTGGATCCAGAGCCCGGACCTGGACGCCATGCGGGATTCGGGACTGGCGCACATCCTGTCGATCTCGGGACTGCATATGGCGGTCGTGGGGGGCTTCGTCTTCTTCGCCGTGCGTCTGCTGGTCGCGGCCTGGCCGTGGCTGGCGTTGCGCGTGTCGGGCAAGAAGGTTGCGGCGATCGCGGGCCTGATCGCGGTCGGGACGTATCTGGTGATCTCGGGGTCGCCGCCGCCGGCCGAGCGGGCGGCGGTCACGGCCTCTATCGCCTTTCTGGCCGTATTGGCTGACCGGCAGGCGGTGACGATGCGGGCGCTGGCGGCGGCGGCTTTTGTCGTGCTGTTGCTGCGGCCCGAGGCCGTGGTGACGCCGGGGTTCCAGATGTCCTTTGCGGCGACGGCGGCCCTGGTCGCCCTGGTCGAGGTCTGGCCGCGCCGCATCCGAGAGTTCGCCGCGCCCTGGCCCATTGTCGCCGTGCAGCGGTTCGGCAGCTGGCTGTTGGCCGCCTGCGCCGCCAGCCTGGTCGCGGGCATGGCGACGGGGCCGTTCGCTATGCAGCATTTCAACCGCACGGCCGTCTATGGACTGATCGCCAATCTGGCGACGGCGCCGCTGGCGGACTTCATCATGATGCCCGCCTTGGCGCTGGGCGCGGCGCTGGAGCCGCTGGGCCTGGGCGCGCCCTTCCTGTGGCTGGCGGGCAAGTCGGTGGATGTCATGCTGGCGATAGGGCACTGGGCGGCGGGTCTGCCCGGCGCGGTTCAGGCGATCCCCAGCGCCCCGGCGGCGGCTCTGCCGGTCGCTTTCGTGGGCATATTGTTCATGTGCCTGTGGCGCGGACGGTGGCGCTGGCTGGGCCTGCCGTTCGCGGCGGCGGTGCTGATCTGGCCGCGCCCGGCGCCGCCGGATGTCTGGGTCGGCGACGGCGGTGCGAATGCGGCGTATCGGCAGGGAGAGCAGGCGATCGTCATGCGGCCTGCGGTGCGCCAGTTCGCCAGTGATCTGTGGTCCCGGCGGCGGGGGTTGGAGGCGGTCGGGCGGTCGGGCGAAGGCTGGACCTGCAAGCGGTCCTTCTGCGCGCCGGAGGGTGAGGAAGGCGCGCTGGTGCTGTGGTGGGGCAAGGCGTCGCCTAGCGAGGCGCAACTGGATCATATGTGCCGCAGCGCCGAGGTGGTCAGCATAAGGGCTGTGGTCGCGGTCCTGCCGTCGTCATGCGAGGGGCGGCTGGTGCTGGACGGCGCGGATCATGCGCGCGGCGGTTCGGTGGAGCTGTGGCGCGATGGGGCCGGCGGCTGGCGCGCCCTGTGGGCGGCGGAGGTGCGGGGACGGCGGCCGTGGAGCGGGGCTCACTCCTAACCGCTCATCCCGGCGGACGCCGGGATCCAGTAAGAGATACACGCGCTATCGCTGGCCAGATGAGGCCAGAGGACAGGCAAACTTCCAGACGGCCCGCTTGAAGCCAAAGCACTGGATCCCGGCGTCCGCAAGGATGAGCGGAAGTGGGGCTCAGTGATAGCGGCGCAGCAGCCCGACCAGCTTGCCCTGAACCTCGACCTGATCGGGGCCGAAGATACGGGTCTCATAGGCGCTGTTGGCGGGCTCGAGCGCGATGGACTGGCCCTTCTTGCGCAGGCGTTTCAGCGTGGCTTCCTCGCCTTCGACCAGGGCGACGACGATCTCGCCGGAAGAGGCGTTCTCCACCCGTTTGATGATGACCGTGTCGCCGTCGAGGATGCCGGCCTCGATCATGGAGTCGCCCTCGATTTCGAGCAGGTAGTGCTCGCCCGCACCCAGCATGGCTTCGGGGACGGGCAGGCGCTCGCGCTCGTGCTGGATGGCGGCGATGGGGGTGCCGGCGGCGATCTTGCCCAGCAGGGGCAAGTCGCGGACGTCGTTGGCGGCCTCGGCGACGGCGGGGCGAGGATTCAGGCCGCCGCCCTGGATCACGTCGGGCTTGAAAGGCGCGCGGCCCTTGGCCGGGGCGGCGGTCGTCGCCTGCTCCGGCAGCTTCACCACCTCCAGCGCGCGGGCGCGGTGGGCGAGACGGCGGATGAAGCCGCGTTCCTCCAGCGCCGTGATCAGGCGGTGGATGCCCGACTTGGACGCCAGGTCCAGCGCCTCCTTCATCTCGTCGAAGGACGGCGAAACGCCCGTCTCCCGGATGCGCTCATGAATGAACATCAGGAGTTCGTGCTGTTTCTTCGTGAGCATGGCGCAGAATCCAGAACAAGGCGTGAACCGTTGATGATGTTCTGTAAGTGTTCTGGTTAAAAGTCAACTAACGCCACGCTGAACCCCGCGCCCGCCGCATGACGGGCGCGGGGCCGGGTCTTATTGCGCCGGAGCGGCCGGTGCGCCGTCCTTGTAGCGCGCGAACCATTCGATCATGGCGTTCATGCGGGCGGCGTTCTGGGACGGGCGGACGGCCAGGCTGTGGCCGACGCCGGGGATCTTCACCAGGGCCGTGGGCACGCCGCGCAGCTGCAGGGCGGTGTAGTACTGCTCCAACTCGCTGACGGGTGTGCGATAGTCCTCGTCGCCGACGACGACCATGGTCGGCGTCTTGACGTTGCCGACCAGCGACAGCGGCGACCGGCGCCAGTAGGCCTCCGGGTTCTCCCACGGATATTCGCCGAACCAGTAGCGGGCGAAGAAGGCCGGGTTGTCGGCCGTCAGGACGAAGCTGGCCCAGTCGATGACCGGCTTCTGGACGACGGCGGCCTTGAAGCGGTCGGTCTTGCCGACGATCCAGCTGGTCAGCACGCCGCCGCCCGAACCGCCGGTGACGAACAGCTTGTTCGGGTCGGCGATTCCCTGAGCGATGACGGCGTCGACGCTGCTGATCAGGTCGTCATAGTCGTTCGACGGATAGTTGTGGTGGATCAGGTTGGCGAACTCGTCCCCATAGGAGGTCGAGCCGCGCGGGTTGACCGACAGCACCGCATAGCCCGCAGCGGCGAACAACTGGTTGTCCGTGGCGAAGTGCGGGCCATAGGCGGCGAACGGGCCGCCGTGGATCTCCAGCACCAGCGGATAGCGCTGGCCCTCGACATAGTCGGCCGGGAGCGTCAGCCAGCTTTCGACCGCGCGTTGATCGTGGGAGGAGGCGACCTGGATGCGGCGCACCTCGCCCAGGCGGCGGGCGTTGAGGAAGTCGGCGTTCAGGCGAGTCAGCTGGGTGCTGCGGCCGCCCTTCAGGACGTGGACGTCGGCCGGGCGGCTGGAATCGCCGCGCGTGTAGGCGATGGCGCCGTCGTCGGCCACGGTGAAGCCGCCGCCGGTGTAGGGGCGGCCGAAATCGTCGCCCGTCAGATCCTCGATCAGGGTGGTGACGGCGCCGTCCATCGACACGCGAGCGACCTTGGTGCGGCCCTGATCGTCATAGGCGACATAGACCGACCGGCCATCGCGGCTCCACACCGGAGACTGGACCGAGCGGTCGAGGCTTTCGGTCAGGACGCGGCTGTTCGAGCCGTCGGCGTCCATCACATAGAGGCGGGTATTGTGATAGCCCATCCGCTTGTCGTCATAACCGAGATAGGCGATGCGGCGGCCGTCGGATGAGGCGACGGGGGCGTTGTCCGGCCCGGCGCGGCTGGTCAGGGCGGTCAGGCCGCCGGTCTGGACATCTAGGGCGAAGACTTCGCTGTCGGCGGCTTCGCGCTGCCAGTCGGGGCGACGGTTGGCGCTGAGGTAGAGGGTGCGGGAATCGGCCGACCAGGACAGGCCGCCGCCGTGGTGGAAGTCGCCGTGCGTCAGCTGGCGCGCGCCGCCGCCCTGCGACCCGACGACGAAGACGTGGCGGAAGCCGGGCTTCAGATAGCCCTGGCCGTCGGAGCGGTAGGAGACGCTGTCGATGATCTCCAGCGACGGGGCCCACTGGGCGCCCTCGGGCTTGGCCAGGGGCGAGCCGATCTTGGGTTTCTCGCCGGGGACCAGGACGGAATAGGCCAACTGCTCGCCGTTGGGCGACCAGCTGACGCTGGACGGGGTGTTGGGCAGGTTGGTGACGCGGACCGATTCGCCCGACGCCATCCAGCGCACGAACAACTGCGGCGCGCCGCCCTCGGCGCTGGAGATGTAGGACAGGCGCGTACCATCCGGCGACCAGCGCGGCTGGCGGTGCGACCCGGCCGAGGCGATCAGGGGCGAATGGCGGCCGGTTTTCACGTCGATCAACCAGATGGTCGGGCGCATCCGGTCGGTCATGATGTCGGCCGTCTGGCGGACATAGGCGATCTGCCCCCCGTCCGGGCTGATCTGGGCGTCGGAGGCGACCTCCATGCCGAACAGATCTTGCGCGGTGAACAGGCCGCGGTCGGCGGTCGGCAGGCTGGGCGCGGCGGCCGTTTGGGCGGTGGTTTGCGCCATCGCGGGCGCGTGGGCGCTGAGGATCAGGGCGCAGGCCGCCCAGGCGAACTTGTTCATTTGAAACCCCCTCTGGTTGAGAGGGATCATAGAAAGGCCCGAGTGCGCCACAAGACATGGAAAGGGCCGCCGGAACGAATCCGGCGGCCCATTTTCATTCGGGTTCCGAAGAAAAGTCAGAACTTGAAGCTGGCCCGCAGCAACAGGGTGTAGCGGACGTAGTCTTCCAACAGCTCGGCGTCGCCGGTGATGGCCAGCATGCCCAGGTCGTTGCCGACATTCAGACGGAAGCCCAGGATCGGGCCGCCGCCCTCGATGCTGGCGGGATCCAGGGTGAAGGAGTCGCCGCCCGAGGCGAAGCGGGCGATGGTCTTGCCTGCATCGACAGAGAAGTTCTGGCGCCAGCCGACGCGCAGCTCCGGACGAATCCAGCCGTCTTTGCCGAATCCGTAGCCGATGTTGACGGCGGCCACGCCCGAGAACAGATGGCCGTCGCGCTCGTCGATCTTCAGGTCGAAACCGTCGCCGCCGCCTTCTTCGGTGCGAGCGTCTTCGCTCAGCGAGAAATACTCGACATAGACTTCGGGACGGACGTTCACCCGGCCGAAGTGGCGTTCGTACGAGGCGCCCCCGGCTGCGGCGAGGGTGAAGCCGTTCCAGTCGGATTCGTTCTTCAGGTTGACGCCGTCGGCGACCAGCTTGCGCGTGGCGCTGAAGGAAGCGTAACCGCCGGCGGCACGGGCCCATGTGGTCCAGTACTGACCCTGGGCGCGCCAGTAGAGACCGAGTTCCAGCAGATTGGCTGACAGCACTTCCTCAGCCGCCGATTCCGGGTCTTCCAGATCCGACGAGGTGAAGGCCGCCGTCAGACCGAAAGCGCCCATGTTGGTGCCGCGCTCGACGCCGCCCGCGAGGCCGAAGCCTTCCGAACGGAAGCCGTAGGTGTCGGTCTTGTCCTTGTCGGCGTAGAAGTTGATCTCCTGCACCCAGGCGCTGGTTTCGCCCGGCGCGGCGGCGGCGTTACGGCCGGTCAGGGCGCGGGTCACGGCGTCCACGCCGCTGGCCAGGGACAGCAGCGGGCCGCCCGAATGTTCGGGCAGCAATTGCTGGTAGATGTTGAAGAAGCCGTCGCGGTCCGTCTGGTTCAGCATGGCGGCGCGGATGACTTCATTGTCAGCCAGGCCAGCGTACAGAACGTCATAGGCCGATGCTTCGGCCTTGATCATGCCAGCCTCTTCGGCCGTGCGCTTGCGCGCATCGACGGTCAGCTTTCCTGCAGCCTCATCGACGTTCGCGCTGACGACGAAGGCGTAGGGCGAGTTGGACTGCAAGGCGGCCTGGTCGATGTCGCCGACGTTCAGGTCGCCGGCCTCGATAATGGTGAAGGAGGTCGGATCCTGGATCAGAGAGTTGAACCGCACGCCGAGACCGGCGCCGTCGGCCAGATCGGCCGAGCCGCTGACCTTGAAGCCGCCAGAAGCCTGGTTGGCGGGATCCAAGGTCACGATCAGATTGCCGTCAGCGCCGACGTTCAGGTCGCTGACTTGAAGTTGGCCCGTGTGGCGGGCGTCGAGCGTGCCCTTGGAGATATCAATGTCCAACTGGCCGTCGCCGTTGGACAGCTTGCCAGTCACGACGGCGCCGCCGCTGATCGACAGGCGGTCGGCACCCGTACCGAAGGAGATGTCGCCGTTGATCGTACCGTTGCGGATGTCCAGCACGTCTGCGCCTGAGCCGAGGCGGATGTCGCCGATGATGGCTGGTTCGTTGGCGTCCGGAACACCGTCCTTGTCTGCGTCAGGCAGTTTGTGGTCCGGGATTACTGTCCCGTCCTGCACAAGGTTGACGCCGGTCATGTTGGCGCTGACGTCTACAGCGATGGCGGAGCCGGTACGCTCGACATCCTTTTCGGGCGTGATGGCGGCGACGATCCGACCGGTGTTGTTGATCGACGACAGCGTGCCCGACTCGTCGCGGATCGCCACGGCGTTGCCTTTGGAGCCGTTAACGCCGACGGCGAGGGTGCCCGAATTCGAGAGCGAAGCGACATTGGCGCCGCTTTGAATCAGAACGCCTGTAGCGGTGTCTGCGTCGGAACTGGTGACGGCGCTCTGAATGGCGCCCGTGTTGATGATCGTGGGAAGCGACGCGCCGCTGCCGACAAGCACTGTGCTGCTGTTGGCTGACAGGGCGGACGAGCCGATAGTTCCTTCGTTGCGGAAGCCGCCGGCGATGTTCACGGCTTGCCCCGTGCCGCCGATCTGCACGGCCTTGGCGTCCACGTCCTTATAGACCCCCGACGCCTCGATGGCGCCTCGGTTGATGAGGCCATAGGCGGAATTGCCCGTGCCGACTTCGCCGAGGGTGATGGCGCTGTCCGTGGATCCTACGAGGACGGCGGCCGCGCCGCCGAAGGAGCGGATGCTGGCCGTCGTTTCCTGGGCGTCCAGAATGCCGTCGCCGTCACGGTCGGTGTCTTCGCGATTCTTTTTGCCGTCGCCGTCGTCGTCCTCATCACCGTTCTTGACGCCGTCGCCGTCGTCATCGCCATCGATGCCGCCGGAGCCATACGAAGGTGCGGTGTCGAAGACGACGCCCTTGCCTACATCGCCTGCGATGCGCACGGCGGGACCGCCCTGCAGCAGGTCGTCCGCGTCGAGGTTTTCGAGATAGGTCTGGCCTTCACGCGGCTCGCCTGTCGCCGGTTTCGAAGGCGGCGGGACGGTATAGCGATAGCCGGTAGCGGTTACGGCGCCTTGAATCTTGACCCCGCCGCCGACGGCTCCGTCGATAGCTACGCCGGTCGCATTCTCACCGACAGCACTGACCGCGCCCAGCAAGGTTACATCGCCGCTGACGTCCCCCGTGGTTCGCACGCCATAGGTATTGTTGCCGATGGCCGTGATCTGGCCCTGGCTTATGATGTTGCCGGTGAGGGGCGCTTCAACGGACAGGCCGTAGGAGTTGTTGCCCTCGACCCGGATGGAACCGGAATTCTCGATCGTGATGTTGCCGACGAGCGGCGACGAACCGGCGACTCGCACGCCGTAGCGGCCAGTTCCATCCGCAAAGGGACCATCCAGGTCGCCGTCCTTGTCGTCGTCCTTATATTCCTCGACCGAGTCGGTGATGTTGATGGCGCCGCCGATGGTGACGTTGCCGGTGTTGCCGCCGTTGACCAGCACGCCCGTGGCGCCGTCGGCGGCTTTCAGCATGTCGATCTTGGAGCCGGCGTCGAGATCGACGCTGTTGCTCGAATCCAGCGTCACCGCCGCACCAGACGTTACCGTGATCGAGCCACCGTTGGCGATCCGCACGTCGTCGCGCGCGCCATTGTTGGCCGTGGATGTGCTGATCGGCGTGGTGCGGCCGTTCGAGATGACCTGTTCGGCCTGAGCGCCGGCCGCAACCATCAGGGGAGCGATCGCTACAGCGGTCGCGAGCAGAATACGCATTCGTAGGAAACCCCTCGTGGTCGCACGCGCAAGGATTGAGGCGCCCCTCCTAACAGGGTCCGCACCCGCACGCCCCAAGTTTCTTGAATTTGGGGCGAATGCAAGGCCTGGCGTAGGGGGACGAAGCTGAACGCCAGATGAAAACACGGGTTTCACGCCAGTGAAAGCTGGACCTTTCGTGCTTCTCACTTGAGCGTTCTCGGCGACGAATGTAGGGCGGAAAATCTGCAGGGCGCTGATTTCCAACGTTCCGCATCCAAAGTCGGAGCCTTGGCGTTAGCGTGAAGAAGTTCAACGAAAAGGTTTCCGGCATGAGCGCCAGCCCCATCGACGTTCAGGAAAGCGAACTGCGGCTGTTTCCTGGCCTGGACGACGAAGTGGCGGCGACTCTCCGGGCGCTGAAGGCTTCTGCGGCTGGGGAGCGGCCGAGATTGGTGGACACCACCATGCTGTTTGCGCCCCGTTCGGGCGGGGTGAAACGTTATCTGTTGTCCAAGAAGGCCTGGCTCGCGGACCATCGTCCGGATGTGGCGCACAGCCTGGTGGTGCCCGGGGCGGGCTACAAGGCAAGCTTGGACGGAATCGTCCGGTTGCAGGCCGCTAAGCTGCCGTTCGGCGACGGCTATCGCTGGCCCAGTTCGGTGCGCCGCTGGGGCGCCTGGGTGTCGTCGCTCAACCCCACGCTGATCGAGGCGGGCGATCCCTATACGCCGGGCCAGGGCGCGCTGGAGGCGGGCCAGAGGGTCGGCTGCCCCGTCGTCGGCTTTTGCCACTCGGACCCAGCGGCGCTGGCGGCGCTGCATTTCGGTGAATGGGCCAAGAAGCCGGTCGAAAAGCGTTGGGCCAAGCTGTTCTCGCAATTCGATCGAGTCGTCTCGCCCAGCCGATTCATCGCCCAGCGCCTGGAAGAGGCGGGCGTGGGCGGCATTGTGATTCGTCCGCTCGGCGTCGAGGTCGACACCTTCCATCCGGATCGTCGGGATCGCGACTGGCTGTTGAAGAAGCTGGGTCTGGGCGCCGACGCCCGCCTGCTGTGCTTCGCCGGGCGTCCGGCCAAGGAAAAGAACGTCGGCGTCCTGATCGACGCGGTGCAGCGTCTGGGCGCGCCCTATCATCTGGTGCTGGTTGGCGCGGGGGCGGGGATGCCGCCCGAGGATCGGGTCATCTCCCTGCCGTATGAGAAGGATCCGCGCGCCGTGGCCCGCATCATCGCCAGCTGCGACGCCTTCGTGCACGCCAACGACAAGGAGCCGTTCGGCCTGATCGTGCTGGAGGCCATGGCCTGCGGCCGGGCCGTGGTGGGCGTCAACGCGGGCGGCGTGGCCGAGACGGTCGACGAGAGCGTGGGCCAACTGGCCGCCTCGGCCGATCCGGTCGATTACGCCGAGGCGATCGAGGCCCTGTTCGCGCGTGACGTGGAGGCTCTGGGTCAGGCGGCGCGGGTCAAGGCGGTGGAACAGTTCGCCTGGAGCCGCGTGTTCGAGGATCTGACCATGCTCTACGGCGAACTGACCGGAAAGGCGGAGTTCGTCACGCCGCAAGAGGCGTTGCCGATCAACTAGCCGTCCTGTGGTAGTCGCCCTCGGGCTCGTCCCGAGGGCTTAAGGCCGGACACGGCGGAACAGACGCGCGAAAGCTGCGTCTGTGATCAATCTCGATTTTCTGAGAGAGGAGAGGGAAGGGCGGTGCGCCACTCCCTCAAAGCCTTGAGAGGAGTGGCGCGAGTGACGGGGCTCGAACCCGCGACCTCCGGCGTGACAGGCCGGCACTCTAACCAACTGAGCTACACCCGCGTTCCCATCCGAAGCGCTGTGCGCCCCGGCGAGGGGCGTCGTTTAGGCGGGGCCGCGTCGCACGTCAAGCGACGCGGCTGTGGATAAATCAAATCATCTTGCCGAGGGCGTAGCGGCGGCTTGCGGCGGGGCTGTGGGACCGGCGATTCCGCCGTCCGCAGGCAACTGCGACGCCGTGGCGGGCGCCGGCGGTTCGTAGTGCACGCCCACGCCCGGCCCCAGCGGCAGGTCCAGCGCCACCCAGGTCGCCACCATGATCAGACCGGCGACCAGGAAGGCTCCGGCGTAGGGCAGCATGGTCGCCATCAACGAGCCCAGGCCGAACCTGGGATCCCAACGCTGGGCGAAGGTCAGGATCAACGGGAAGTAGCTCATCAGCGGCGTGGCGATGTTGGTGACGGAATCGCCCATGCGATAGGCGGCGGTCGTCATCTCGGGGCTGATGCCCAACAGCATGAACATGGGCACGACGATGGGCGCCAGGGCCGACCACTTGGCCGAGGCCGAACCGATGAACAGGTCGAAGACGCAGGATACCAGCACCACCACGATCAACAGCAACGGCGTGGGCAGGGCCAGTTCACGCAGGGAGGCGGCGGCGTTGACCGCCAGGATCGGCCCCAGGCCCGACCAGTTGAACATGGCGACGAAGTGGGCGGCGAAGAAGGCCAGGACGATATAGGGGGCCAGTTGGCTGATCCCGTCGCGCATCATGCGGACCAGATCGTGGTGAGTCTTGATCGAGCCGGAGCCTGCGCCGAAGGCCGCGCCCGCCATGAAGAAGGTCAGGGCGAAGAAGGCGACCAGAGAACGATACAGCGGGTTGTAGCGTTGCGCCGGTTCGGCGTCGGCGTCGACGAAGGGCGAGCCGGGCAGGAAGGTCACGGTCGCCCAGACGGCGATCATGGCCAGGATGGTCAGGCCCGCCCAGGCCAGGCCGCGCTTTTCGGCGGCGGTGAGGGGCGTCTTCTCCTCGGCGGCGATCGGGGCGGTGTTATGCGGTACCCAGGGGCCCAGGCGCGGCTCGATCACCCGGTCGGTCAGGAACCAGACGATGGGGGTGAAGACGATCACCACTCCGACGATGAAGAACCAGTTGCCCGCGATGCTGACGGCGTAGGACGGGTCGATCAGGTGGGCGGCGGGCTCGGTGATGCCCAGGATCAGGGCGTCGCTGGCGCCGGGGAACAGATTGCCCGCATAGCCGCCTGAGACAGCGGCGAAGCCGGCGGCCAGGCCGGCCAGGGGGTGACGGCCCGCCGCGGCGAAGATCACGGCCGCCAGCGGAATCACCACGACATAGGAGGCGTCCGAGGCGTGGTGGGACACCATGCCCGTCACCACCACGATCGGCGTCAGGATGAAGCGCGGCGCATTCAGCAGGGCGCCGCGGATGGCCGTCGAGAACAGGCCCGTCCGTTCGGCTACCGAGGCGCCGTAGATGATGGTGATGACGATCCCCAGCGGCGGGAAGTCGGCCAGGGTGCGCGGCATGCCGATGAACAGCCGTTCGAGGTTGGCGGGGGAAAGAAGGCTCTGCGCCTGCAGCACCTCGCCCGTCACCGGGTTGACCGCCGACCAGCCCAGCCCTGCGCCGACCAGGCTGAGGGCCACGAGGCCCAGGATCAGCCAAAGGAATAGGAAGACGGGATCTGGCAGCCGATTGCCGATGCGTTCGATGGAGTTCAGCAGGCGGGCGGCCAGGTTCATACGCAAGCTCTCGGCTATGTTGGAGGCGGTGACGCATTTCGCGGATCAACGGCATAAGAGGCAATCGCGCGGCCTGCGGCAAATCGCCCAAAAAACTGCGAACCGTTCGCAACAAAAAACCTTTGCCGACATGGGTTTGAACCCTGGCGAGGTTGGGTCTAAGAAGCCCCGAATCCGCCCCCTACCTCCCGGCGGGCGAGGCAGCTCGAATGAACGAATTTCTTCTAGAATATCTTCCGATCGTCGTTTTCCTGGGCATCGCCATCGTGCTCGGCGTCGGCTTCATGCTGGCGGCCTGGGTGCTGGCCCCCAAGAACCCCGATACCGAGAAGCTCTCGGCTTATGAGTGCGGCTTCAACGCCTTTGACGACGCGCGCATGAAGTTCGACGTGCGCTTCTATCTGGTGTCGATCCTTTTCATCATCTTCGACCTGGAAATCGCCTTCCTGTTCCCGTGGGCGGTGTCGATGTTCGACCTGTCGCACGGCGGCATGGTCTTCGCCTTCTGGTCGATGATGGTCTTCCTGGGCGTCCTGACGGTCGGCTTCATCTACGAATGGAAGAAGGGAGCCCTGGAATGGCAGTGATCGCCCCCTCCAGTCCTCTGGTCCCCGCCGGCTCGGCTGCGCGTTCGACCGTCGAGGGCTATGATCCCAAGATCCACGACAAGTTCTTCGAGTTCGTCAATACGGAGCTGGGCGAGCGCGGCTTCCTGACGACCTCGCTGGATGACGTCATCACCTGGGCCCGTACGGGTTCGCTGATGTGGATGTCGTTCGGTCTGGCCTGCTGCGCCGTCGAGATGATCCACCTGTCGATGCCGCGCTTCGACCTGGAGCGTTTCGGCACCGCGCCGCGCGGTTCGCCGCGCCAGTCGGACCTGATGATCGTCGCTGGGACGCTGACCAACAAGATGGCTCCGGCCCTGCGTAAGGTCTACGATCAGATGCCGGACCCGCGCTACGTCATCTCGATGGGCAGCTGCGCCAACGGCGGCGGCTATTATCACTACAGCTACAGCGTCGTGCGCGGTTGCGATCGCGTGGTGCCGGTGGACGTTTACGTTCCGGGCTGCCCGCCGACCGCCGAGGCGCTGCTGTACGGCATCCTGCAGCTGCAGAAGAAGATCCGCCGCACGGGGACCATCGAGCGATGAGCGAACTGGTGCGCGTTGCGGAGCGCGAATCCGCCCTGACGCCTCTGGGCACGGAAATGGTCGCGGCGCTGGGCGTCGAGGCCGTGGTGGCCTATGGCGAGCTGACCCTGATCGCCCCGCGCGAGAAGATCGTCGAGGTCATGACGGCCCTGCGCGATCAGTTCGGCTTCCAGCAGTGCATGGACGTCTGCGGCGCCGACTATCCCGACCGCGCCGAGCGGTTCGAGGTCGTCTATCACCTGCTGTCGCTGACGCGCGCCGCGCGTGTTCGCGTCAAGGTGTCGACCGATGAGGTCAAGCCGGTCCCCAGCGTGTCGTCGGTCTATCCGTCGGCCGGCTGGTTCGAGCGTGAAGCCTTCGACATGTACGGCATGATCTTCTCGGATCACCCGGACATGCGCCGCATCCTGACCGACTACGGCTTCCAGGGGCACCCGCTGCGCAAGGACTTCCCGATGACGGGCTACGTCGAGGTGCGTTACGACGAAGTGCAGAAGCGCGTGGTCTATGAGCCGGTGAAACTGACGCAGGAATTCCGCAACTTCGACTTCCTGTCTCCGTGGGAAGGCGCCGACTATCCGACCGTCCTGCCGGGCGATGAAAAGGCGGGAGCGCAGTAATGGCCGACGTCAAGAACATGCCCGCGCCGCTCGGCGCCGCCATCGACCCGTTCGAGGACTATGAAGACGGCCTGACCCCGCACGCGCGGGCGATGGACGACCGCAAGTTCACCATCAATTTCGGCCCGCAGCACCCGGCCGCGCACGGCGTGCTGCGTCTGGTGCTGGAGCTGGACGGCGAACTGGTCACGCGCGTTGATCCGCACATCGGCCTGCTGCACCGCGGCACCGAGAAGCTGATGGAGGCGCGCACCTACCTCCAGAACATCCCCTACCTGGACCGGCTGGACTACGTCTCGCCGATGAACCAGGAGCACGCCTTCTGCCTCGCCATCGAGCGGTTGCTGGGTCTGGACGTGCCGTATCGCGGCCAGCTGATCCGGGTTCTGTACTCGGAGATGGGCCGTATCCTGAACCACCTTCTGAACGCGACCATGCAGGCCATGGACGTGGGCGCCCTGACCCCGCCGCTGTGGGGCCACGAAGAGCGCGAGAAGCTGATGGTGTTCTACGAACGGGCTTGCGGTGCGCGCTTGCACGCCAACTACTTCCGTCCGGGCGGCGTCCACCAGGATCTGACGCCCGAGCTGATCGACGACATCGGCCGTTGGTGCGCCGAGTTCCCGGCCAAGCTGGCGGACATCGAAAGCCTGGTCACCGAGAACCGCATCTTCAAGCAGCGGAACGTCGACATCGGCGTGGTGTCCAAGGAAAACGCCATGGCCTGGGGCTTCTCGGGCGTCATGCTGCGCGGCTCGGACATCGCCTGGGATCTTCGCAAGGCCCAGCCGTACGACTGCTACGCCGACATGGAGTTCGACATCGTCGTCGGCAAGAACGGCGACTGCTGGGACCGCTACCTGGTCCGCGTCGAAGAGATGCGTCAGTCGGTCCGCATCATGGAGCAGTGCATCCACAAGCTCCGCAACTGCCCCGGCGAGCCGGTGCTGACCGAGGACCACAAGATCGCTCCGCCGCGTCGCGGTGAGATGAAGCGTTCGATGGAAGCGCTGATCCACCACTTCAAGCTCTACACCGAAGGCTTCCGCACCCCGGAAGGCGAGGTCTATGCGGCCGTCGAAGCGCCCAAGGGCGAGTTCGGCGTCTATCTGGTGTCGGACGGCACCAACAAACCCTACCGCGTCAAGCTGTCGGCGCCCGGCTTCCGTCACCTGCAGGCGATGGACTGGATGAACCGCGGCCACATGCTGGCGGACGTGTCCGCCATCCTCGGCTCGCTCGACATGGTGTTCGGAGAAGTGGACCGATGAGCGTTCGTCGTCTGGCCAAGGAGCAACCCGCCTCTTTCGAGTTCTCGAAAGAGACGATGGACAAGGCTCAGTGGTGGATCAAGAAATACCCGGAATCGCGTCGCCAGTCGGCCGTGATCCCGGTGCTGTGGCTGGTCCAGAAGCAGGAAGGCTGGGTGTCTGAGCCCTCGCTGCGCGCTGTCGGCGAGCTGCTGGGCATGGCCTATATCCGGGTGCTGGAGGTCGCGACCTTCTACACCATGTTCCAGCTGACGCCGGTCGGCACGGCGGCCCTGATCCAGGTGTGCGGCACGACGCAGTGCATGCTGCGCGGCTCCAACGATCTGATGCGCGTTTGCCGCGAGAAGATCGGCCCCAAGGACGAGCTGTCCGCCGACGGCCGCTTCACCTGGCAGGAGATCGAGTGCATCGGCGCCTGCTCGAACGCGCCGGTGGCCCAGATCAACGACCTCTATTACGAAGACCTGACGCCCGAGAATATGGCTCAGATCATCGACGACTTCGCCGCCGGCAAGACGCCGAAGGCGGGCAGCTATGTCGGCCGTCACACGTCGGAGCCTGAAGGCGGCGCGCGGACGCTGACCGATCCGTCGCTGTACGACGGCTCGGCCGCCAAGAAGATCAAGAAGCTGCCGAACTCGGAGCCTGCCGCTGAAAAGGCTCCGGCCTGATGGCGCGGCCGGACCTCGAAACAGAAACGGGCAGGGCGGCCTATCGGGCCGAGCTGCGTCGCGTCGGCTGGCGTCCGCGCTGGGCGGGGCTGGCCTGTATCGTGGTCGCGGCCGCTCTGGTGATATTCGCGCGCGAAGGCCGTTTCGGCCTGACTGAAAACGCCGCGGTGGCGGCCTATGGCCTGT
Organism: Brevundimonas phoenicis; assembly: GCF_047237745.1. Lineage (NCBI taxonomy): Bacteria > Pseudomonadati > Pseudomonadota > Alphaproteobacteria > Caulobacterales > Caulobacteraceae > Brevundimonas > Brevundimonas phoenicis. Next base: position 2,262,912 of record NZ_JBDFLN010000001.1, on the reverse strand, counting down.
TGGCCGTCGGATGGGTGCTGGTGATCTACGCCGTCTTCCAGCGCACCCGCCACCACAAGCGCCGCATGGCGGAAGGACTTTAAGGGATCATGGTCGGCATCCTCCAAGACAAGGATCGGATATTCACCAACCTCTACGGTCTCCAGGACTGGGGCCTTGAGGGGGCGAAGCAGCGCGGCGCGTGGAACGCCACCAAGGACATGCTGGACCTTGGCCGCGACTGGATCATCACCAACGTCAAGAACTCGGGCCTGCGCGGACGCGGCGGCGCCGGTTTCTCGACCGGCCTGAAGTGGTCCTTCATGCCCAAGGAAGTGAAGGATCGCCCTCACTACCTGGTCATCAACGCCGATGAGTCCGAGCCCGCGACGTGTAAAGACCGCGAGATCATGCGTCATGATCCGCAACTGCTGATCGAAGGCGCGATGATCGCCTCCTTCGCGATGCAGGCCCACGCCTGCTACATCTACCTGCGCGGCGAATACATCCTTGAGCGCGAGCGCATGGAAGCCGCCGTTAAGCAGGCCTATGAGGCCAAGCTGATCGGCAAGAACAACGTCCACGGCTGGGACTTCGACGTCTATATCCACCACGGCGCCGGCGCCTATATCTGCGGCGAAGAGACGGCCCTGCTGGAAAGCCTGGAAGGCAAGAAGGGCCAGCCGCGCCTGAAGCCGCCGTTCCCGGCGGGCGCCGGTCTGTACGGCTGCCCGACGACCGTGAACAACGTGGAATCGATCGCCGTGGTCGGCACCATCCTGCGCCGTGGCGCGGATTGGTTCGCCAGCTTCGGTCGCCCGAACAACACCGGCACCAAGCTGATGTCCCTGTCGGGTCACGTGAACACGCCCTGCGTGGTCGAAGAGGCCATGTCGATCCCGCTGCGCCAGTTGATTGAGGATCACGGCGGCGGCGTGCGCGGCGGTTGGGGCAATCTGAAGGCCATCATCCCGGGCGGCGCGTCCTGCCCGGTCATCACGCGCGAGCAGGCTGAAGTCGCGCTGATGGACTTCGACTCCATGCGCGAAATGCGTTCGTCGCTGGGTACGGCTGGCGTGACCGTCATGGACGAGTCCACCGACATCGTGAAGGCGATCGCCCGCATCAGCTACTTCTTCAAGCACGAGAGCTGCGGCCAGTGCACGCCGTGCCGTGAAGGCACCGGCTGGATGTGGCGCGTGCTGGAACGCATGGCCATCGGCGACGCCGACCCGTCCGAGATCGACCTGCTGCTCGACGTGGCCGGTCAGGTCGAAGGCCATACCATCTGCGCCCTCGGCGACGCCGCCGCCTGGCCCGTTCAGGGCCTGATCCGGCACTTCCGTCACGAGATCGAAGAGCGCATCCACACCTACCGCAGCCGCCGCGCGAACTTCGCCGGCCACGCGATCGCGGCGGAGTAGGGCTATGCGATCTCCGATGCTTCTGCTGAAGACGACGGTGCTGATGGGCCCTGCGGCCTGCACCCAGTCGGGCGCCATTTCCACCATCGAATGGGCGCAGGACTGACCGCATGAAACGCGCAGCTCCAGTGCTTCTTTGCCTGATCGCTCTCGCCGCCTGCGGCGAGCAGGCAAACACGCGCGAACCGTATGTGCTGCCATCCGAGGTGGGGGACGCCTTCATCCGGGGGGCGGCGGCGCCGTCCGCGCCGCTCGAGGGCGAACAGGCTTGCCGCCAAGCGGTGCTGACGCTGTATGGCCAAGGCGACGATGCTGTGACGTTCGACGCGGCGGCCTCCACCGTGTCGTGGCGCGCGCCGGTCGATGGCGGCCATGTCACCTTCAACTGTTCGGTCAAGGATTCCACGGTGTCGCTGTCGCGCGACGGCCAGACCCAGACCGTTTCTCTTTCGTCCGAGGCGGGTCAAGCCGCCGAGAGTGAGGCCCGCTGATGCCCATCGCCAAAGTCAACGGCGTTGAAGTCGAGTTCGAACCGGGCATGACCGTGCTGCAGGTCGCCGAGCGCGCCGGGCAGGAAATCCCGCGGTTCTGCTACCACGAGCGCCTGTCCATCGCCGGCAACTGCCGTATGTGCCTGGTCGAGGTGAAGCCTGGACCGCCGAAGCCGCAGGCTTCGTGCGCGCTGCCGGCCGCCGACGGTCAGGAAATCTTTACTGACACGCCTATGGTCAAGAAGGCCCGCGAAGGGGTGATGGAGTTCCTGCTCATCAACCACCCGCTGGACTGCCCGATCTGCGACCAGGGCGGCGAATGCGACCTGCAGGATCAGGCGGTCGGCTACGGCCGCGATGGTTCGCGCTACGGCGAGAACAAGCGCGCGGTTGAAGAAAAGAACATGGGCCCGACGGTCAAGACGTTCATGACGCGCTGCATCCAGTGCACGCGTTGCGTTCGCTTCATCACCGAAGTGGCGGGCGTGCCGGACATCGGCATGATCTCGCGTGGCGAAAGCGCCGAGATCACGACCTATCTGGAAAAGAACATCGACAGCGAACTGTCGGGCAACGTCAACGACCTGTGCCCGGTGGGCGCCCTGACGCACCGCCCGTGGCAGTACCACTATCGTCCGTGGGAGCTGAAGAAGACCGAGACCATCGACGTGATGGATGCGCTCGGTTCGAACATCCGCGCCGACTCCCGCGGCGCCGAGGTCATGCGCGTGCTGCCGCGCGTGAACGAGGGCATCAACGAGGAATGGCTGTCGGACAAGAGCCGCTACGCCGTCGACGGCCTGCAGGCGCGTCGCCTAGACCGTCCGTGGGTGCGTGAGAACGGCAAGCTGCGTCCGGCGTCGTGGGACGAGGCGCTGACCGCCGTCGCCGACAAGCTGAAGGCGGCCCCGGCCGACCGTATCGGCGCCATCGCCGGCGACCTGCAGGACGCCGAGTCGATGAAGGCTCTGCTGGATCTGTTCCGTTCGCTGGGTTCGGCCAACACGGACTGCCGTCAGGACGGCGCAGCGCTGGGCGGCGAGGCTCGCGAGGGCTGGTTGTTCAACTCTGGCCTGCAAGGCATTGAAAACGCTGACGCCATCCTGATCGTCGGCGCCAATCCGCGCACGGAAGCGCCGCTGCTGAACGCGCGCATCCGCAAGACCTGGCTGAAGGGCGGCGTCGAGGTCGGCGTCATCGGGCCGCAAGCCGATCTGACCTATGGCTACGCCTGGCTGGGCGCCGGTTCGAAGACCCTGGGCAAGCTGCCCAAGGCCGCGACCGACTTCCTGACCAAGGCCGAACGTCCCGCCATCATCATCGGCGCGGGCGCCCTGACCGGCGAGACCGGCCCGTCCGTGCTGAACGCCCTGGGCGCGCTGGCCAAGAAGGTCGGCGTGGTCAAGGACGGCTGGAACGGCTTCAACGTCCTGCACAGCGCCGCCGCGCGCGTCGGCGGTCTGGACATGGGCTTCCTGCCGGGCGAGGGCGGTCTGGATGTCGCCGCTATGCTGAAGCCGGGCGCGCTGGACGTGCTGTTCCTGCTGGGCGCCGATGAGGTGAACGCGGACGCATCGGGCGCCTTCCGCGTCTATCTGGGCTCGCACGGCGATCGCGGCGCGCACGGCGCGGACGTGATCCTGCCGGGCGCGGCCTACACCGAGAAGTCGGGCCTGTACGTCAACACCGAAGGCCGGGTGCAGATGGCCGAGCGCGTGGTCTTCCCGAAGGGCGAAGCCAAGGACGACTGGGCCATCATCCGCGCCCTGTCCGAGCGCGTCGGCCACAAGCTGCCGTTCGACACGCTTGAGCAACTGCGCGCCAAGCTGATGGGCGACCATCCGACCTTCGGCCGCATCGACTATCTGGCCCCGGCCGCGACGTTCGACGTCGCCAAGCTGGGCGCCAAGGGAGACCTGGGCGACGTCGCCTTCGTCTCCGTCATCGCCGATCCCTATCTGACCAACCCGATCGCGCGCGCCAGTGAAACCATGGCCCAACTGTCCGCTGAGCGGACGGCGCCGGTCGCCCTGGCGGCGGAGTAAATCATGGACGCTGCGACTTCCTTCTGGACTACGCCTCTGGGTTGGACCCTCGCCACTGTCGGCGGGATCCTGCTGGTGGTGGTCGGTATCCTGATCTCCCTGGCCTTCCTGCTGCTGGCCGACCGCAAGATCTGGGCGGGCGTTCAGCTGCGCAAGGGTCCGAACGTGGTCGGCCCCTTCGGCCTGCTGCAGTCCTTCGCCGACTTCTTCAAGTTCGTGCTGAAGGAGATCGTCATTCCGGCCGGGTCGGACAAGGTGGTCTTCATCCTGGCCCCGCTGATCAGCTTCGTGCTGGCCTTCGTGGCGTGGGCGGCGATCCCGTTCGCGCCGGGCTGGGTGGTCGCGGACCTGAACGTCGGCATCCTGTACATTCTGGCGATCAGCTCACTGGGCGTTTACGGCATCATCATGGGCGGCTGGGCTTCGAACTCGAAGTACCCGTTCCTGGGGGCGCTGCGTTCGGCGGCGCAGATGGTGTCCTATGAGGTCTCGATGGGCCTCATCATCATCAACGTCATCCTGCTGGCCGGGACGATGAACCTGACGCAGATCGTGACCCAGCAGTCCGGCTGGTTCTGGAACTGGAACGCCTTCGGCGGCGGCCTTGAGACCCTGCCGACGATCATCGTCATGCTGCCGATGACCATCGTCTTCTTCATCTCGGCTCTGGCCGAGACCAACCGCCCGCCGTTCGACCTTCCGGAAGCGGAGTCGGAACTGGTGGCCGGTTATCAGGTCGAATATTCCTCGACGCCCTACCTGCTGTTCATGATCGGCGAATACGCCAACATCGTCTTCATGTGCGCCATGATCACCCTGCTGTTCTGCGGCGGGTGGAATCCGGGCTTCCCGACCGACTTCCTGAACAGCGTCCCGGCCTTCGTCGCCAACCTGTTCTACCTGCTGGTCTTCATCACCAAGGTCGTCTTCTGGTTCTTCATGATCGCCCTGGTGAAGGCCTTCGTGCCCCGCTACCGCTATGACCAGCTGATGCGTCTGGGCTGGAAGATCTTCCTGCCGGCTTCGCTGGTGGCCGTGGTCTTCGTGGCGGCGTGGCGCGTCTTCGCGGTGGGTGCGTGATGGGCGCTCGCGCCACAGTCCTGATCGCGCTGGCGCTCGCCGCCGGCCTGTCGGCCTGCACCTTCAAGCCGATGGATCCGGCTGCGCCCGAGACCGCGTCCGCGCGTCTCGAGCGGCTGGACCGCGAGCGGGGAGAGGAGGCGGACAAGCGCGCCTATTGCCAACGTCTGTCGCGGGACGATCCGCGCTTCAGCAGGGACGGCTGCGAACGCCGGATCGGCGGATGAAGACGAAAGCCGCAGCCCTGATGTTCGCCCTGGCCGCGCCCATGCTGGCGTCGGCCTGCGCGCCCTATGAGGCCGACCCGGTGTCGGTCTATCAGTGGGAGCGCAAGGTGCAGGAAATCGAACGGCGCGAGGCGGAACGCCAGCGCCTTTGCCAGACCCTCGACAAGGAAAGCGCCCGCTATCAACGCGAGTGCGCCGGAGTGAAATCGTAATGCTGACCCGTATCGTTCAGGCGGCCAAGGGCGCGATGCTGACCGACGTGTTCGGCGCCGTCGGCCTGTCGATGAAGTACATGATGAAGCCGAAGGCGACGGTGAACTATCCGTTCGAGCGCAACCCGCAGTCGCCGCGCTTCCGTGGCGAACACGCGCTGCGCCGCTATCCGAACGGCGAAGAACGCTGCATCGCCTGCAAGCTGTGCGAGGCCATCTGCCCCGCCCAGGCCATCACCATCGAGGCCGAACCGCGCGCCGACGGCAGCCGCCGCACGACGCGCTACGACATCGACATGGTCAAATGCATCTACTGCGGCCTGTGCCAAGAGGCCTGCCCGGTGGACGCCATCGTCGAGGGACCGAACAGCGAGTTCGCCACCGAGACGCGCGAAGAACTGCTCTATGACAAGGCGCGCCTGCTGGACAACGGCGACCGCTGGGAGCGTCTGATCGCGAAGAATCTGGAACTCGACGCTCCGTATCGCTAAACGGAGCGGCGATTCCGCCACGCTGACCCTGACCTTCGGGCCGGGGCCGATTTTGGAAGGGTCCGAGGTTTCCCCTCGGGCCATTGGTTTTGAAGAGGGGCGTCGTCCCGCACATGTTGCAAGGCCTGGCCTTCTATCTTCTCGCGACGGTCGCCGTGGTTTCCGCCCTGCTGGTGGTGACCGCGCGCAATCCCGTGCACTCCGTTCTCTGGCTGATCCTGACCTTCTTCTCGGCGGCCGGTCTGTTCGTACTGCTGAGCGCCGAGTTCCTGGCGATGCTGCTGGTCGTCGTCTACGTCGGCGCCGTGGCGGTGCTGTTCCTGTTCGTCGTCATGATGCTGGACGTCGACTTCGTGAAGCTGCGCGAGGGTTACGCGCGCTACCTGCCGCTGGCGGGCATCGTGGCGGGCGTGCTGCTGGCCGAGATGATCATGGTGTCGATCACCGTCGTTCAGGGCGGGGCCGCCCGCGACGCAACCGCGCCGGTTCCGGCCGGGCCTGACGTCACCAACATCGAGACGATCGGCCGCGTGCTCTACACGGACTACGTCTACTTCTTCCAGGCGGCGGGCGTGGTCCTGCTGATCGCCATGATCGGCGCCATCGTCCTGACCCTCCGTCACCGTCCGGGCGTGCATCGCCAGGATCTGGCCGCCCAGGCCAACCGCGAACGCGCCAAGGCCGTCGAGATCAAGTCCGTGACCACGGGCCAGGGCGTCACCCCCGAGGAGCTTCTGTAATGGATATCTCGCTCCAGCATTATCTGGCGGTCGCCGCCATGCTGTTCACCATCGGCGTCTTCGGCATCTTCGTGAACCGCAAGAACGTCATCATCATCCTGATGTCGGTCGAGATGATCCTGCTCGCGGTGAACATCAACTTCGTGGCCTTCTCGACTCACCTGAACGACGTGTCGGGTCAGCTGATGGCCATGTTCGTCCTGACCGTCGCCGCGGCCGAGGCCGCCGTCGGCCTGGCCATTCTCGTGACCTTCTTCCGTAACCGCGGCGACATCGCGGTCGACGACGCCTCCGTGATGAAGGGCTGATCGGAACCGTGACTATCCAGACTCTCGTCACTCTCGGCGTCTTCGCCCCCCTGCTGGGGGCCATGATCGCCGGCTTCTTCGGTCGCCGGATCGGCGACGTCGCCTCGCAGGCCGTCACCACGGGCCTGCTGTTCTTCTCGTGCGCGGTCTCCTGGATCGTGTTCAGCCAGTGGACCTGGGGCGGGCTGGAAGCCTTCACCGTGCACCTGGCGCCGTTTATCCACGTGGGCGAGTTCCAGTCGAACTGGTCGATCCGCGTCGACGCCATGTCGGCTGTCATGCTGATCGTTGTGACGTCGGTGTCCTCGCTGGTTCACCTCTATTCCTGGGGCTACATGAAGGAGGACGACAGCCGTCCTCGCTTCTTCGCCTATCTGTCGCTGTTCACCTTCATGATGCTGGCGCTGGTGACGGCGGCCGACTTCCTGCAGATGTTCTTCGGTTGGGAAGGCGTGGGCCTGGCGTCCTATCTGCTGATTGGTTTCTGGTATAAGAAGCCCTCGGCCACCGCCGCCTCGATCAAGGCCTTCGTGGTCAACCGCGTCGGCGACTTCGGCTTCCTGCTCGGCATGATGACCGTGTTCTGGATGTTCGGCACGATCGAGTTCGCCAAGCTGTTCCCGCTGATCGCGGGCAAGGCCGGGACGGGCTGGGAATTCCTGGACCACACCTGGTCGGCGCTGGATCTGGCCGGTCTGCTGCTGTTCATCGGCGCGATGGGCAAGTCGGCGCAGTTCTTCCTGCACACCTGGCTGCCGGACGCGATGGAAGGCCCGACGCCCGTGTCGGCGCTGATCCACGCGGCCACCATGGTCACGGCCGGCGTCTATATGGTCTGCCTGCTGTCGCCCCTTTATGAGCACGCGCCCGTCGCGTCGCAGTTCATCGCCATCATCGGCGGGATCACGGCCATCTTCGCCGCGACCGTCGGCATGATGCAGAACGACATCAAGCGGGTGATCGCCTATTCGACCTGTTCGCAGCTGGGCTACATGTTCTTCGCGGCGGGCGTCGGCGCCTACCAGCCTGCCATGTTCCACCTGTTCACCCACGCCTTCTTCAAGGCCCTGCTGTTCCTGGGCGCCGGTTCGGTGATCCACGGCATGCACCACGAGCAGGACATGCGGAAGATGGGCGGCCTGTGGAAGCTGCTGCCCGTCACCTATGCGACGATGATGATCGGCACCATCGCCATCACCGGCCTGGGCATGCCCGGCGTCGGCGGCTTCGCCGGCTTCTACTCCAAGGACTCCATCCTCGAGAGCGCCTATGCGGCGGCGACGACCGGCCACTCGGCTGCGGGCATGTTCGCCTTCGTCATCGGCATCTCGGCGGCCCTGCTGACGGCTTACTACTCGTGGCGTCTGGTGTTCATGACCTTCCACAACAAGCCTGTGTGGAAGGAAGAGGAGGGCGCGCACCATGCGGACGCCCACGCTCATGACGCTCATGATGATCATCACGCCCACGACGATCATGCGCATGACGACCATCACCATGGTCCGCTGAAGCCGCATGAGAGCCCGCTGGTCATGGTCGTGCCGCTGCTGGTGCTGTCGATCGGCGCGGTGTTCGCGGGCATGATCTTCGCCCCGCACTTCATCGGTCACCATGAGGCTGAGTTCTGGCGCGGCGCCATCTTCGTCGGGGCTGAGAACCACGTCCTGCACGAAAGCCACAACGTCCCGACCTGGGTGAAGTGGGCGCCGCTGATCGTGACGCTGCTGGGCACGGCCATCGCCTACTGGCTGTATGTCGTGAAGGAAGGCGCGGCCAAGGAGATGGCCGACCGCAAGGGCCCGCTGTGGACCTTCCTCTACAACAAGTGGTTCTTCGATGAGCTGTACGACGCCGTCTTCGTGAAGGGGACCAAGGCGATCGGCGACTTCTTCTGGAAGATCGGCGACGTGAAGATCATCGACGGCCTCGGTCCGAACGGCGCGGCCTGGGCTTCGCTGAAGTCGGGCGGCTGGTTGTCCCGGTTCCAGTCCGGTTTCGTCTACTTCTATGCATTCGTGATGCTGATCGGCGTGGCTGCGTTCCTTGCCTTCGCCATCTTCACGTGGGGAGCCTGAGCCTCGTGCCTCACATTCTGAGCATCGTCACCTTCCTGCCGCTTCTGGGCGCAGCCGCGATCCTGGTCGCGCGCCTGCTGAACAAGGGCGGTCAGGACGCCGCGGCCCCGGCCGCTCGCTGGATCGCCCTGATCACCACAATGGTGGTGCTGGCCGTGTCCGTCCTGCTGGTCGCGCAGTTCGATCCGTCGAACCCGGCCTATCAGTTCGTCGAGAACTACGCCTGGTTCGCGGGCGCCGGCTATCACCTGGGCGTGGACGGGATCTCGATCCTGTTCGTCCTGCTGACGGCCTTCCTGCTGCCGATCTGCATCGTGGCCAGCTGGAAGTCGATCGAGACGCGCGTCGTCGAATACATGATCGCCTTCCTGATCCTGGAGACCATGGTCATCGGCGTGTTCACCTCGCTGGACCTGTTCCTCTTCTACATCTTCTTCGAAGGCACCCTGGTCCCGATGTATCTGATCATCGGCATCTGGGGCGGCGCCAACCGCATCTACGCGGCGTACAAGTTCTTCCTGTACACCCTGCTGGGATCGGTCCTGATGCTGCTGGCCATGCTGTGGATGGCCCACACGACCGGCACCACCAGCATTCCGGAACTGAAGCAGTACGCCTTCGACCCGGCGGTGCAGCCGCTGCTGTGGCTGGCCTTCTTCGCCTCCTTCGCGGTGAAGATGCCGATGTGGCCGGTGCACACCTGGCTGCCCGACGCCCACGTTCAGGCGCCGACGGCCGGTTCGGTCATCCTGGCCGGCATCCTGCTGAAGCTGGGCGGCTACGGCTTCATCCTGTTCAACATTCCGATGTTCCCGCTGGCGTCGCAGATGTTCACGCCTCTGGTGCTGACGCTGTCGGTCATCGCCGTGGTCTACACCTCGCTGGTCGCCTTCCGTCAGACGGACATCAAGAAGCTGATCGCCTATTCGTCGGTCGCCCACATGGGCTTCGTGACCATGGGCATCTTCGCGGGCAATGACACGGGCGTGCAGGGCGCGGTCTTCCAGATGCTGAGCCACGGCCTGATCTCGGGCGCGCTCTTCCTCTGCGTCGGCGTGGTCTATGACCGGATGCACACCCGTGAGATCGCCTTCTACGGCGGCCTGACGGCGCGGATGCCCTGGTATGCGGCCATCTTCCTGATGTTCACCATGGCCAACGTCGGCCTGCCGGGCACCTCGGGCTTTATCGGCGAAGTGCTGACGATGACGGGCGCCTATCAGGTCTCGACCTGGGCGGCCCTGATCGCGGCCTCGGGCGTGATTTTCTCGGCGGTCTATGCGCTGACGCTGTTCCGCAACGTCATGTACGGCCCGATCACCAATCCGGCGCTGGAAAACATCACCGACATCGACAAGCGCGAACTGCTGATCTTCGTGCCCCTGATCGTCGGCACCATCTGGCTGGGCCTCTATCCCAACGCCGTTCTCGACTACACCGGGCCGACTGTTGAAGCCCTGACCAGCGCCTATCGCGCCGCGATCGGCGGGTGAGACCATAATGCCTGATCTGTCCTCCGCTCTCCAACTCGCCGCCCCGGAGCTGACCCTTGCGGTCGGCGGGCTGGTGCTGCTCATGCTCGGCGCCTTCGCCGGCGAGAAGTCAACGCGCCTGGTCTCGGGCCTGTCGGTGCTGCTGCTGCTGGCGGCGACGGCTCTGGCCGTCGTCGGCCCGCTGGGGTCCGCCTTCAACGGGGCCTATGTTGCCGATCCGCTGGCCGTCTTCGGCAAGGCGGTGATCTTCCTGTCCGCCGCCGTGGCCGTGGTGCTGGGCGATGGCTGGATGCATCGCAACAACATCGCCAAGTTCGAATATCCGATCCTGATCGTGCTGGCCTCGGTCGGCATGGGCATGATGGCGTCGTCGGGCGATCTGATCTCGCTCTACATCGGCATCGAGATGCACTCGCTGGCTCTCTACGTCCTGGCCGCCTATCGCCGCGACGACCTGAAGGCCTCGGAAGCAGGCCTGAAGTATTTCGTCCTGGGCGCCCTGTCGTCGGGTCTGCTGCTGTACGGCGCCAGCCTGATCTACGGTTTCGCCGGTTCGATGCGGTTCGAGGACATCGCCGCCTTCGCCACCGCCAACCCCGGTCCGGGTCTGATCTTCGGCCTGGTCTTCCTGATCTGCGGTCTGGCGTTCAAGGTTTCGGCTGCGCCGTTCCACATGTGGACGCCGGACGTCTATGAAGGCGCCCCGACCCCGGTCGTGGCCCTGTTCTCGACGGCGCCCAAGGTGGCGGCCATGGTGCTGATCATCCGCGTGCTGGTCGAAGGCTTCGGCCTGGCTCATGCCCAGTGGGCCCAGGTGCTGATCCTGATCTCGCTGATCAGCTTCGCGGTCGGCGCCTTCGGCGGCCTGATGCAGAAGGACATCCAGCGCCTGCTGGCCTATTCGTCCATCATCAACATCGGCTACGCCCTGCTGGGCGTGGCGGCGGGCACCCAGGTCGGCGTTCAGGCGACCCTGATGTTCATGACCTTGTATGTCGTGGATCAGATCGGCTTCTTCGCCATCCTGCTGTCGTTGAGCCGCAACGGCCGTCCGATCCGCAAGATCGCCGATCTGGCCGGTCTGAAGAAGGACCGTCCGGTGACGGCCGTCGCCCTGACGATCCTGTCGCTGTCGGCCGTCGGCATTCCGCCGATGTCGGGCTTCTGGGGCAAGTTCTACGTTTTCGGCGCCGCCGCCGACGCCGGCTACTGGATGGCGGGCGCTGCGGGTCTGGTGGCCTCGGTCGTCGCGGCCTTCTACTATCTGCGCATCATCAAGGTGATCTGGTTCGACACGCCTGAGTTCGACGTGACGACGGACAAGGCGCCGGCCGGCGCGCAATGGATCGGCTGGGCGGCTGCGGCCTTCAGCTTCCCCGTGCTGCTGATCGCCCTGACCTGGCTGGAGCCGCTGACGCGCGCGGCGGCCGCGGGCGTCGGGATCGGATAAGGGGCCTTGGCGGCTCCGGTCCTGATCCTCGAAGAGACCGACTCCACCAACGCCGAGGCGCGTCGTCGCGCCGAGGCGGGCGAGGCCGGGCCGCTGTGGATCGCGGCCCGGCGTCAATCCGCCGGGCGGGGCCGTCGCGGCCGCGCCTGGGACAGCCGGGACGGCAATCTGGCCACGACCCTGCTGTTGACGCTGAACCGCACCCCGGCCGAGGCGGCGCAACTGACCTTCGCCGCCGCACTCGCGGTGGCCGACCTGCTGGATCGCTATGTTCCGCCCGCGCTGGTCAGCATCAAATGGCCCAATGACGTCCTGCTGGACGGGCGCAAGTCGTCGGGCATCCTGATCGAATCTGGACCTGCGCCTTCCGGCGGCCTGTGGCTGGCTGTGGGCGTCGGCGTGAACCTGTCCCACGCACCCGAAGGGACCGAGCGCCCGACCACCTGCATCGTCGAGCACCTGCGTCATGACGTGGCCGCCGCGCCGTCGATGGAGGAGGGAGCCAAGGCGTTAGCCGAAACCTTCGATGACTGGCTGGAACGCTGGACGCGCTTGGGCTTTCAGCCCGTGCTAGACGCCTGGGTCGCGCGGACGCCGGGCCTGTTCGGCCCATGCACGGCGCGGCTGAGCCATGAAACCCTGAGCGGGATCGCTGACGGCGTCGAGGCCGACGGCGCCCTGCGCCTGAAACTGCCGGACGGAAGCCTGCGGGTCATCTCCGCCGGCGACGTCTTCTTCGGAGAGGCCGCCTGATGCTTCTGGCGATCGAGCAAGGCAACACCAACACCCTGTTCGCCGTTCACGATGGCGAAGAGTGGATCTTCCAGTGGCGCACCGCCACCGACCCCATGCGCACGGCCGATGAATACGCCGTCTGGCTGCATCAGTTGTTCGAGATGCGCGGCCAGGGCCAGACCATGGCCGACATGGACGGCTGCATCATCTCCAGCGTGGTGCCGCAGTCGATCTTCAACCTGCGCAACCTGGCGCGGCGGTACCTGAACGTCGAACCCCTGGTGATCGGCGAGAACGTCGAACTGGGCATCGAAGTGCGCATCCATAAGCCCAGCGAGGCCGGAGCCGACCGTCTGGTCAACGCCATCGGCGCGCTTCAGGTCTATGAGGGCGACCTGCTGCTGATCGACAGCGGCACGGCCACGACCTTCGACGTCGTGTCCGGCGCGAACGGGCAGGGGGCGGGGGCCTTCGAAGGCGGGCTGATCGCGCCCGGCATCAACCTGTCGCTTCAGGCCCTGCACGAGGCGGCGGCCAAGTTGCCGCGCATCGCCATCCAGCGCCCCGACACCGTGATCGGGCGCGACACCGTCACCTCAATGCAATCGGGCGTCTTCTGGGGCTATGTCGCCCTGATCGAAGGGCTGGTGGACCGTATAAAGGCCGAGTGGGGCAAGCCCATGACGGTCATCGGCACCGGCGGCGTCGCCTCCCTGTTCGAGGGCGCAACCGACTCTATCGACCGGTTTGATCCGGACCTGACCATCCGCGGCCTACTCGAAATCTGGCGGCGGAACTCCCATCTGTAAGGCCGCATGACTAAGAAAACTCAAAACGACGAACTCGTCTTCCTGCCGCTGGGCGGCTCGAACGAGGTCGGTATGAACCTGAACGCCTATGGCTTCGGCCCGGCGCATGACCGCAAATGGATCATCGTCGATGTCGGCGTGACCTTTGGCGACCAGTCCACGCCCGGCGTGGACGTCATCGTGCCTGATCCGACCTTCCTTGAAGGCGAGAACATCCTGGGCATCGTGCTGACGCACGCCCACGAGGACCACATCGGCGCCCTGGGCTGGCTGTGGCCGCGCATCCAGGCGCCGCTGTACGCCACGCCCTTCACTGCCTTCCTGATCCGCGAGAAGCTGCGCGACGCCGGCATCTATGAAGATGTCGAGCTGCACGAGGCGCCGTTGGGTTCGACGGTGAACCTGGGCCCGTTCGAGGTGACCTACGTCACCATCACCCACTCGATCGCCGAGCCGAACGGCCTGGCCATCAAGACGCCGCTGGGCACGGTGCTGCACACCGGCGACTGGAAGATCGACAACGATCCGGTCGTGGGCGAGCGCACCGACGTCGACTTCATTCAGAAGCTGGGCGACGAGGGCGTCCTGGCGATGGTGTGCGACTCCACCAACGTCTTCGTGGACGGCGTCGCCGGGTCCGAGGGCGATGTGAAGGTCAAGCTGGCCGAACTGATCCAGGGCCTGAAGGGGCGGGTCGCCGTGGGCTGCTTCGCCTCCAACGTCGCGCGGATGCACAGCGTCATCAGCGCCGCAGAGGCCGCCGGGCGCCGCGTGGCCCTGGCCGGGCGCTCGATGCACCGCATCACCGCCGCCGCCAAGTCGGTCGGCATGTTGAACGACATCAAGCCCTTCTTGTCCGAACAGGAGGCCAAGGTCTGGCCGGCCGACGAGATCCTGTACCTGTGCACCGGCAGCCAGGGCGAGGCGCGCGCCGCCCTGTCGCGCGTGGCCGAAGGGACGCATCCCTTCATCAAGCTGGGCGAGGGGGATCACTGCATCTTCTCGTCGCGCGTCATCCCCGGCAACGAGCTGTCCATCGGCCGTCTGCAGGACAAGATGGCTGAGCGCGGAATCCGCATCTACACCGAGAAGGATCACCCCGGCATCCACGTCTCGGGCCACCCGTGCCGTGACGAACTGCGCCAGATGTATCAGTGGGCCCGGCCGCAGATCGCCGTGCCGACCCACGGCATGCGTCGCCACCTGATCGAGCACGGCAACCTGGCCAAGGACATGCAGGTGCCCGAGACGGTCACGCCGCGCAACGGCGACATGGTGCGCCTGGCGCCCGGACCCGCCGCCATCATCGACGAAGTGCCCTCGGGCCGTCTGTTCGTCGACGGCGGCATGCTGGTGGAGGAGGCGGGCGAGGCCCTGCGCGAGCGCAAGCACGCCGCCAGCAACGGCATCCTGATCGTCAGCTTCGCCCTGGACAAGCGCGGCCGGATCGCCAGCGACATCGACGTGCGCGGCATCGGCCTGCCCGGCGACGCGGACCGTCCGCTGGGCGATGTTCTGGACGACATGGCCGAGCGCGTGGAGAACACGGTGCGCGGCCTGAAGGGCGAGGCTCTGGAAGACGAAGCCGTCATCGAACAGGCCGTCAGCCGGACCCTGAAGAAGGCCAGCCAGCAGATCTGGGATCGTCGTCCGATCGTGGAAACCGTGGTGCTGAGGCTCTGATGGCGGATCGTCTGTATCTTCTGAACGCCGACTGGTTCGATGATCAGGGCGGGCCGTGGTTTTGCCCGCCCGGGGCGCGGATCGAGGGGGTGCTGGGCCTGTATCCGCGCCTGCGCGAGCATCTGACGGTGACCCACCTGGATCACCCGCGCCCGCGCCCGGCCGTGATCGCCGAGGTGGGGGAGGCGAACCAGAGCTGCCCGCTGCTGGTGCTGGATGACGAGTTCGACTGGCCCGACGCCCAGGTCAGCGAAGAGACCGGCGCGCGCTTCCTGCAGGACGACGCTATCCTGCCGTACTGGGCCGCGCGCTACGGGATCGGGCGACCGCATCCGTAAGGCCTTCTCCTCCCCATGAAATGGGGAGGTGGATCGGGCGCGTGAGCGCCCGAGACGGAGGGGCTGCTTGGTTCCGCTGTCGCTAAGCCCCTCCACCACTTCGCGGTCCCCCTGCCCACTTTGTGGGGAGGAAAAAGGAGCGCCTCTTTCTCCCTCCCCTTCATGGGGAGGGTGGCTGAGCCAGATAGGGCGAAGCCGGGTGGGGGCGGCAAGGCTGTTCAGGCGCGGAGGCCAGGATCGCCTCGCCCTCCCCACCCGGTCGCTTCGCGACCACCCTCCCCATGAAGGGGAGGGAGAGGGAATCAACTCCCCAGCGTGACCTTGCGATAGTTATCCCGGTCGAGATTCCCGATCTCGACCGACACCTGCTGCGGCCCGTCATAAGGCGCCAGGCCCGCCAGCAAGGCCGCCTCCACCGCCTCGCCCAGGGCGGTCTTCTGTTCCTGGGTGCGGCCGCTGAGGATGCGCAGGTCGCAGTGGACCATGGCCTGATCCGGGTCGCCGTCGGCGATGATCAGGCGGTCGCAGCGCACGATGCGCGTCTTGCAGGCGGGAAGGGTCGCGCCGACCATCTCGACACAGAGGCGATGAATCTCCAGCGCCATGGCGCGCCAGTCGGTCGCGTCGAAATGGGTGGAGTGTTCCAGCGTAATCTGTGGCATTCAGGGCGTCCTTGTTGCGGAGCCTCTCTTATCGCGCCGCGACGATGATTGCGATGAACGGACTTTAGAGACGATGCCCCTTGGCCCCTTCACCCTGGTCGCCACCTTTCTGACGGTGTGGTGGATCGTGCTGTTCGCGATTCTGCCGCTGGGCATGTCGGACCAGATCAAGGATCCGCCGACGGACGGCACCCAGTGGGGAGCGCCGAAGAACCCGAACCTCAAGAAGAAGTTCATCACCACGACCTGGGTGTCGATCATCGTCTGGGTCATCATCGTCGCCATCGTCTGGATCGGCTGGACCCCCGTGCCCGACATCACCCACGCCAACGCGCTCTAGCTTTCGCCCCCTTCGCCCGGTTAAACCTCGGGCCTGACTGAATTTGCCGAGAATCCTCCCATGCGCCTGTCGCGCTACTTCCTGCCGATCCTGAAAGAAGCCCCCTCCGACGCCCAGATCGTGTCGCATCAGCTGATGCTGCGCGCGGGCATGATCAAGCAAGAGGCCGCGGGCATCTACGCCTGGCTGCCGCTGGGCCTGCGGGTGCTGCGCAAGATCGAGAACATCGTCCGCGACGAGCAGGTCAAAGCCGGCGCCGTCGAGCTGCTGATGCCGACGCTGCAACTGGCGGACCTGTGGCGCGAGAGCGGCCGCTACGACGCCTATGGCCCGGAGATGCTGCGCATCACCGACCGTCATGAGCGCGAGCTGCTGTACGGACCGACCAACGAGGAAATGGTCACGGATATCTTCCGGGCCTATGTGAAGAGCTACAAGGCCCTGCCGCTGAACCTCTTCCACATCCAGTGGAAGTTTCGCGACGAGCGCCGCCCGCGCTTCGGCGTCATGCGCGGTCGCGAGTTCCTGATGAAGGACGCCTATTCCTTCGATCTGGACGAGGCCTCGGCCCGCATCGCCTACAAGCGGATGTTCGCCGCCTATCTGAACACCTTCGCCCGCCTGGGCCTGAAGGCGGTGCCGATGCGCGCCGATACCGGCCCGATCGGCGGCGACCTGAGCCACGAGTTCATCGTTCTGGCCGAGACCGGCGAGAGCGAGGTCTTCTGCGACCGCAAGCTGGTCGAGATGGCTGCGCCCGGCCACAATCTCAGCGTCGAGCAGTTGGAGGGCGTGTTCAACGAACGCACGGCCCTCTACGCCGCGACCGAGGAAATGCACGACGCGGCCCAGTTCGAGACCCAGACCGCCGAGGGCGACCGCCTGTCGGCGCGCGGCATCGAGGTCGGCCACATCTTCTACTTCGGCACCAAATACTCGGCCGCCATGAAGGCCAAGGTCGCCGGGCCGAACGGCCAGGACACCGAGGTCCACATGGGCAGCTACGGCGTCGGCGTGTCGCGCCTGCTGGGCGCCATCATCGAGGCCAGCCATGACGAGGGCGGCATCATCTGGCCGGACTCGGTCGCACCGTTCGACGTGGCGGTGATCAACCTGCGCGCCAGCGACGAAGCCGTCTCGGCCGCGTGTGAAGACGCCGTGGCCAAGCTGGAAGCTCTGGGCAAGGACGTCCTCTACGACGACACGGACGAGCGGCCGGGCGGCAAGTTCGCCACCGCCGACCTGATCGGCGTGCCGTGGCAGCTGACCATCGGGCCCAAGGGTTTGGCTGACGGCGTGGTTGAACTGAAGCGCCGCGCCACCGGCGAGAATCAGAGCCTGTCGCTGGACGCCGCCTTGGAGCTGCTGACGAAATGACCGACGCCGCGACGGCTTCCGCCCCGCAGCCCGCGCCCAAGCCGGCCGGCCCGTTCTCCAGCTGGGAGATCGGGCTGGCGCTCCGCTATCTGCGCGCCAAGCGCAAGCAGGGCGGGGTGGCGCTGATCGCCATGATCAGCTTCATCGGCATCATGCTGGCCGTCGCCGTGCTGATCAGCGTGATGAGCATCATGGCGGGCTTTCGCGGCACGCTGATGGATCGGATCCTGTCGTTCAACGGCCATATGTATGTGCAGGGGCCGGTGCTCTATGCGCCCGATCGCGACGCCGCGCTGAAGCGGATCGCCGACGTGCCGGGCGTCGTGTCTGTGACGCCTTTGACCGAAAGCCCCGCCATGTTCCGCGCGGGCAATCTGGCGACCGGCGGCATGGTGCGCGGCGTAAGGCCCCAGGACTTGGCCTCGATGAAGTTCGTCTTTGAAAGCCTGAGTCCGGGGGCGCGCGAACGGTTCGGCAAGGGCGAGTACGGCGGCGATCACGTCCTGATCGGCAAGACCCTGGCGGAGGAAGCGGGGCTGCGCGAGGGGGATCCGATCTCGCTCTACACTCCGACCGGCGCGGACAGCGCCTTCGGCAATTTGGGCGGGCTGGAGAAGACCTATATCGTTGGCGGAATCTATACGTCAGGCGCGGCCGATTACGATCGCGCCTTCATCTTCATGCCTCTGGAGCAGGCTCAGCTCTTCTTCGGCAAGGATGGCGTCTGGGACATCATCGAGATGAAGGTAGCCGAGCCGGATAAGGTCGAGAACTTGCTGGCGCCCGTTCAGCGCGCCGCCGGGTCGGGCAACGCCGTCACCGACTGGCGCAACCGTCAGGCCGCGATCTGGGGCGCGCTTCAGGTGGAGCGCACGGCCATGAGCATCATCCTGGGCATGGTGGTCGCCATCGCCGCCATGAACATCATCAGCGGCATCGTCATGCTGGTGAAGAACAAGACTCGCGACATCGCCATCCTGCGCACCGTGGGCGCCAGCCAGTCGTCCATCCTGCGCATCTTCTTCATGTCGGGCGCGGCCATCGGCATCGGCGGCACCATCGCGGGCCTGGTTCTGGGCCTGCTGTTCTGCTGGAACATCGGGGCGATCCAGCATTTCCTCGAGGGCCTGCTGGGCGTCCAACTGTTCAACGCCGAGGTCTATATGTTGGATTCCGTTCCGGCCAAGGTGGACCCGTGGGACGTGACCTGGGTCGCGGTCTTCTCCTTCTTCATGAGCTGCCTGGCCAGCTTGCCGCCGTCGTGGAATGCGTCGCGCATCGATCCGGTGGAGGCCTTGCGCTTTGAATAGGTTGCTGAAGAAGAAGCCCGCCGTCGCCGCCGAGACGAACGGCGCCATCCTGTCGTTGCGTGGGGTGACGCGGACCTATCCGACCGCCCAGGGCGGGCTGACGGTGCTGAAGGGCGTCGATCTGGAGGTCATGCCGGGCGAGGTCGTCGGCCTGATCGGTCCTTCGGGGTCGGGCAAGTCCAGCCTGCTGCACGCGGCGGGTCTGCTGGAGCGGCCGACCAGCGGCCAGGTGCTGATCGACGGCGAGGACGTCGGCGGCCTGGACGAGCGGGCGCGCACGCGCCTGCGTCTGCACCGCATCGGCTTCGTCTATCAGTTCCACCACCTGCTGCCGGAGTTCGATGCTCTGGATAATGTGGCCCTGCCCATGCGTATCGCGGGCGTAGGGGAAGGGGAGGCGCGGCGTCGCGCGACCGAGAAGCTGACGGCGCTCGGTCTGGGCCAGCGCGTCACGCACCAGCCCGCGCAACTGTCGGGCGGCGAGCAGCAGCGCGTCGCCATCGCCCGCGCCCTGGCCAACAGCCCGCGCCTGCTGCTGGCGGACGAGCCGACCGGCAACCTGGACCCCGCCACCAGCCAGGCGGTGTTCGAATCCCTGCGCGAACTGGCCAAGACCACGGGCGTCGCCGCCCTGATCGCCACGCACAACATGGAGTTGGCCGGTCACATGGACCGCGTCTTCGCCCTGAAGGACGGCCACCTGGAACAGCGGGCGGCCGAAAGCCACGCCTACTAGGAGGCGATGAGCCGCGTCGTCGCCTGCAGCGGCGTGCGATAGGGCATCATGGTCCAATGCAGCGCAGCTGCGCCCAGCAGCGGCGGGACGTCGGCATATCGGGGATGAACCGGGTCGATCGCGCGACGCAGGACCGCTGTCTCGTCCGGCCTGAGCGGCGGTTGAGACAGCGCCAGGACACGGTGGATACGAAACTGCACCGTTTGCCGCCAGGCCTCCGTCGACGCCGTCTCGCAGGGACTGGCGCCGAGCAGTTGAAGGAAGCCGTCAAGAGAGCCGGGCGACCCTTCCATGGCGTAGATGATGACGTCATCCACGCTGGCGGCCACGCCGGCGAGCCCCAATGACCGGGCTTGGTCGCGTCGCATGTCGATCAGGGCCGGCCACCGTGCGCCTTGCGCGAATCCTGACGGAGGCTGGGTCAGGAATACGGCGCTTTGCAACACAGCGAGCCTCCATGTTCGCCTCGGCGTAACTGAAATATCGTTCTGCGTATGCTCACACGGGATCAACTGCGTGGGACTACGAGGTTTTTCCCGCGCTAAGCCTTGCGTAGTTTCAACGACATGATGCGTGATGGCGTGGACGGCGGTCGAAATGAACAAGATGCGGAAAGGGTTGGGCGCGCTATCGCTGAAATCGCCATCATTGATGATGATCGGGCGCTGCTGGAGCTGACCCTTTTGGCGGTGCGTGAGGCGGGGTTCTCCGCCGTCGGTTTTCATGAACCGCTCGACGCCTTGATGTGGGCGTCCGACGCCGATCCGACCTGCCTTGTCGCCGACCTGAAGATGCCGGGCGTCGAAGGGTTGGATCTCGTGGCCGCCTTCTGCGCCCTGAACCGACATGCCGTTATCGTCGTCAGCGCCTTCGTGGACGTGCGGACGACGGTGGACGCCATGCGCCTGGGCGTGGACGATGTTCTGCCCAAGCCCACGAGGATCGATGAGTTGGTGCGCGCCCTGCGTCGCGGGGCGGAGGCCTTGGCGTCCACGCCGGCGCGTGAGGAACTGACCTTCACCCGCCGCGAGCGTCAGGTCGCTGAGATGCTGGTCGAGGGGCTGACCACCAAGCAGATCGCCCAGAACCTGGAGCTGAGCCCGCGCACGGTCGAGTTCTTTCGCGCCAGCCTGCTGCGCAAGACGCAGTCCCCCAACTCGGCCGCTCTGGCCTCGGCGCTGACCCGGCTCGGCTTCCTCGCGAATTGAGGTTGACGAGAACAAAGCGGCAACATAGAACAAATGGGCAACATCTGATCTGGGGATAAAATCAATGACGCGTTGGGTGAGGGATCTGCTGTCGCTTGCGTCCTGCGGCGGCTTCGTCTGGATGGTCTGGCAGGCGGCCTTCCTGGTGACATGACCGCGCCCCATTGAGGCGCGACTCCCTGCATGATGACGATGCGCCCGTGTGATCGGGCGCTGCGATGCGGAGTTTTCGATTGGCGGATGCGGTGAACAGTCAGGGCTTTGTCCACCTGCGGGTCCGCAGCGCCTATTCGCTGCTGGAAGGGGCGATCAAGGCCGGCAAGATCGGCAAGATGGCCGCCGATGCTGGAATGCCGGCGGTGGGTGTGGCGGACCGCGCCAATCTGTTCGGCGCCCTTGAGTTCAGCCAGACGACCAAGGATGCGGGCGTCCAGCCCATCGTCGCATGCGCCCTGCCGGTGCTCGATATCGGCGGGCAGGTCGCCCAGCGGTGGGCCAAGACGCCGACGGTCGTGCTGATCGCCCAGAACGAGCAGGGCTGGCTCAACCTGTGCGCCCTGTCGTCCGCCGCCTATCTGGACGCAGGCGAGATGGCCGAGCCGGGCGTGCCCTGGGGACAGGTTGTGGATAAGTCCGAAGGGCTGATCCTGTTGTCCGGCGGTCCCGACGGCCCCATTGATCCCCTGTTCGTGCAGAAGAAGTCGGCCGAGGCCGCCGAAGCCCTGGCGGAGATGAAGCGGGTGTTCGGCGATCGCTTCTATGTCGAACTGCAACGCCACGGCCTGTCCAGTGAGACGGTGGCCGAGGGCGGGCTGGTCGAATGGGCCTACGCCAACGACGTGCCGTTAGTCGCGACCAATGACGTCTATTACGCCAAGGCGGCCCAAGCGAAGTCGCATGACGCCTTGCTCTGCATCTCCGACGGCGCCTTCACGGGCCAGGAAGACCGCCGCCGCGTCACCGGCGAGCACTGGTTCAAATCGGCCGAGGCGATGCGCGAACTGTTCGCGGACCTGCCCGAGGCCTGCGACAACACCATTCAGATCGCCCGCCGCTGCGCCTTCCTGGTCAAGACGCACAAGCCGATCCTGCCGCGCTTCGACACGGGGGCTGGCCGATCGGAAGACGACGAACTGGCGCACCAGGCGCGCGAGGGGCTGAAGGCGCGGCTGGAAAAGAACCAGGCTTACGCGCCCGAGGAAGACTACTGGTCCCGCCTGGAATGGGAGGTCGGGATCATCCAGCAGATGGGGTTCCCCGGCTACTTCCTGATCGTGGCGGACTTTATCAAATGGGCCAAGCTGCATGACATCCCGGTGGGGCCGGGGCGGGGCTCGGGGGCCGGCTCCCTGGTCGCCTGGTCGCTGACCATCACCGACCTGGACCCTCTGCGGTTCGGCTTGCTGTTCGAGCGCTTCCTCAACCCTGAACGGGTCTCCATGCCCGACTTCGACATCGACTTCTGTCAGGAGCGGCGCGAAGAGGTCATCGACTATGTTCAGGACCACTACGGCAAGGACCGGGTGGCTCAGATCATCACCTTTGGCACCCTGCAGGCGCGGGCCGTGCTGCGCGACGTGGGGCGCGTGCTGCAAATGCCGCTGGGCCAGGTGGACCGTCTGGCCAAGATGGTGCCCGCCAACCCCGCCAACCCCGTGACCCTGGCGCAGGCCATCGACCTGGAGCCGCGCCTGCGCGAAGCGCGCGACGCCGAGCCTGCGGTCAAGGCGTTGCTGGAGACGGCGCTGGAGTTGGAAGGTCTCTACCGCAACGCCTCGACCCACGCGGCGGGCATCGTCATCGGCGATCGGCCGCTGACGGAACTGGTGCCGCTGTATCAGGATCCGCGCTCCACCATCCCGGCCAGCCAGTTCAACATGAAGTGGGTCGAGCCCGCGGGCCTGGTGAAGTTCGACTTCCTGGGCCTGAAGACGCTGACGGTGCTGGATCGGGCCAAGAGCTATCTGGAGCGACGCGGCGCGGCGCAGGACTGGGGCCTGCTGCCGCTGGACGATCCCAAGACTTATGAGCTGATGGCCTCGGGCCAGACGGTCGGGGTGTTCCAGCTGGAATCTCAGGGCATGCGCGACACCCTGCGCAAAATGCGCTGCGGCTCGATCGAAGAGATCACCGCCCTGATCTCGCTCTATCGGCCGGGGCCGATGGAGATGATCGACACCTACATCGACCGGAAATTCGGCCGGGCCGAAGTCGATTACCTGCACCCCAGCCTGAAGGAGGTGCTGACCGAGACCTACGGCGTCATCATCTACCAGGAACAGGTGATGAAGATCGCCCAGATCCTGGCGGGCTACAGCCTGGGCGAGGCCGACCTGCTGCGCCGCGCCATGGGCAAGAAGAAGAAGGAGGAGATGGATTTCCAACGCCTCCGCTTCGTCAAGGGCGCCTCAGAGAAGTCCGTGCCGGAGGCCCAGTCGGGCTCTATCTTCGACCTGGTGGCCAAGTTCGCGGGCTATGGTTTCAACAAGTCGCACGCGGCGGCCTATGCGCTGATCTCGTTCCAGACGGGCTGGCTGAAGGCCAATCACCCGGTGGAGTTCTTCGCGGCGTCGATGAGCCTCGATCTGTCGAACACCGACAAACTGGCGGTCTTCTATCAGGATTGCCGACGGTTCGAGGTTCCGGTCTTGGCGCCCGACATCAACCGTTCATCCGCGGACTTCGACGTGTCGTGGAAGGACGGTCAGGGCAGCGTGCTCTATGCGCTGGGCGCCATCCGCAACGTGGGTCTGGAGGCGATGAAGCACGTCATCGAGGTGCGCGAGACGGGCGGGCCCTTCCCCGACATCTTCGACTTCCTGGAGCGGGTCGATCCGCGGGCGGTGAACAAGCGAGCGCTGGAAGGCCTGGCGCGCGCGGGCGCGTTCGACAGCATCCATCCGAACCGCCGCCAGCTGTTCGAACAGGCTGATGTGCTGATCGCCTATTGCCAGAGCGTGGCGGCGGAGCGGGCCTCGTCCCAGGTCAGCCTGTTCGGCGCCGATCAGGCCGCCGCGGCGCGGCCGCGTCTGAAGAGCGTCGAGCAGTGGGCCGGACCGGACAAGCTGGATCAGGAGCTTTACGCCGTCGGCTTTTATCTGTCGGGCCACCCGCTGGAAGAGCTGACGCCTGCATTGAAGCGCAAGCGCGTGACCTTCGTGGCCGAGGCGCAAGGGCTAGCCGAGGCGGGGCATGAAGCCTTCCAGATGGCCGGTGTGGTGCGCCGCCGTCAGGAACGGGCCAGTGCCCGCACCGGCGAGAAGTTCGCCTTCGTCACCTTCTCGGACCCGACGGGCGAGTTCGAATGCCTGTTCCCGCCTGAACAGCTTCGGCGGTGCCGCGAGGTTCTGGAGGTCGGGACGTCGGTTCTGGTCAAGGTTCGGGCCAAGGCGGCCGACGGCGAGGTGCGCTTCTTCGGCGACGACGCCAGCCGCATGGACGTGCTGCTGGACGACGCCCAGATCGGGCTGCGCGTCGTGCTGTCGGCTCAGTCAGCGGACGCCGAGGCGCTGAAGGCTCGGCTGGACCGGGCGCGAGCGCAGGGCAAGGGCGGCGAGGTCTGGCTGCAGGCGACGCTGGGCGGCCGCACTGAGGTCGAGATCAAGTTGCCGGGACGATACCGGCTGGACGCGGCGCTGCGCGGCGCGTTGAAGTCGGCGCCGGGGGTGGTGATGCTGGAGGACGCCTGATGAGCGAGACGAGCGTGAAGACCCATGCCGGGTCGTGCCACTGCGGCGCCGTGGCCTATGAGGTGGATGTCGGGCTGGACGGCCTGATGGAGTGCAACTGCTCCCATTGCTATCGCAAGGGGTTCGTCCTGGCCTTTGCGCCGCGTTCGGCTTTTCGCCTGACCAAGGGCGAGGAGGCGACGACCTCCTACTTCTTCAACCAGCACAAGATCGAGCATCGCTTCTGTCGGACCTGCGGGGTGCAGCCGTTCGGTTACGGCGTGGCGCCCGACGGCAGCGAGGTGGCGGCGGTCAACATCCGCACCCTGACGGATGTGGAGCCGTGGGATTGGACCGCCCAGCGCGTGGACGGCCGCAGCTTCTGATCCTTTCGGCGGGCGCTGAGCCTGTTCGCGCGGTTTGGGGAGAGTGAGCCTGACGCGGCTTTGCGGCCCATCATCTTCGGCGCCTTGCCTTTTTCGGCCGTTTCGCCTACATGCGCGGCGCACTTCGCACGTGGGCGTGGCGCGGCCCGGGGAGACATCCCGGTCTGCACCGTTCCGAGGGATCAGCCGGTCCTTTTAACCGCCCGCGCTAGGTTTGATCGGAAAAAGGAAAAGACGATCATGGCTCTGCCTGAATTCTCGATGCGTACGCTGCTGGAAGCCGGCGCTCACTTCGGCCACCAGACGCACCGCTGGAACCCGAAGATGGACCGCTACATCTTCGGTTCGCGCTCGAACATTCACATCATCGACCTGTCGCAGACGATGCCGCTGTTCCACCAGGCTCTGGTGGCTGTGCGCGACGTCGCCGCCAAGGGCGGCCGCGTCCTGTTCGTCGGCACCAAGCGCCAGGCCGCCGGCCCGGTGGCTGAAGCCGCCACGCGCTGCGCCCAGTACTACATGAACAACCGCTGGCTCGGCGGCACGCTGACCAACTGGCGCACCGTTTCGGGCTCGATCGCTCGCCTGCGCGAGCTGGAAACCATCGTCGGCGCCGGCGGTGAAGGCCGTAACAAGAAAGAGCTGCTGACCCTGCAGCGCGAGAAGGACCGTCTGGAACTGTCGCTGGGCGGCATCAAGGACATGGGTTCGGTGCCGGACATCATGTTCGTGATCGACACCAACAAGGAAGCGATCGCGATCCAGGAAGCCCGCAAGCTGAACATCCCGATCATCGCCATCCTGGACACCAACTCGGACCCGGACGGCATCACCTATCCGGTTCCGGGCAACGATGACGCCGCTCGCGCCATCCAGACCTATTGCGATCTGATCGCTGACGCCGTTCTGGACGGCCTGGCCGCCGGCGCCGCCGCTCAGGGCATCGACCTGGGCGCTTCGGAAGCTCCGGTCGAGCCGGCCCTGCGTGAAGCCGCCGTGGTTGAAGCCGAAGCCGCTCCGGCCGGCGCTGAAGGCGCAGCTGAAGAGCTGGTCGCCGCCGAGGCCGAGAAGGTCGAGGGCTGAGACTGACGTTCCGGCGCCGCCGCGCGCCGGACCGACGTCAACTTGACATGCGGCCGGGCTAAACAGTCCGGCCGCCCATTTTGAATTTCAGGAGAAGAACATGGCCGAGATCACTGCCGCCCTTGTGAAGGAGCTTCGCGAGCGTTCGGGCGTCGGCATGATGGACTGCAAGAAGGCGCTGGTTGAGACCAACGGCGACATCGACGCGGCTATCGACTGGCTGCGCGCCAAGGGCCTGTCTAAGGCCGCCAAGAAAGCCGACCGTGTCGCCGCCGAGGGCCTGGTGGCCGTCGCCGTGCGTGAAGACGGCAAGGGCGAAGTCGCCTCGGCCATCGAGTTCAACGCCGAAACCGATTTCGTGGCCCGCAATGACCTGTTCCAGGCTGCGGCCAAGGAATTCGCCCAGCTGGGCCTGCACCACGACGGCGTCGACGCCATCCACGGCGCGACCCTGGAAAACGGCAAGAGCGTTCAGGACGAAGTCACCAACCTGATCGCCACCATCGGCGAAAACATGCAGCTGCGTCGTGCGGCTCGCCTGTCGGTCGATGAGGGCGTGGTTTCGACCTACGTTCACAACGCCGTCTCGCCCAGCGTAGGCCGTATCGGCGTGCTGGTCGCCTTGGAAGGCGCCGGCGACAAGGAGGCCCTGCGTGAAGTGGGTCGTAAGATCGCCATGCACGTGGCGGCCACGGCTCCGCTGGCGCTGGACACCTCGGACCTGGACCCGGCCGCGATCGAAAAAGAACGCGCCGTCCTGATCGAGAAGGCCAAGGAAGAAGGCCGTCCGGAAAACATGATCGAAAAGATCGTGGAAGGTCAGATCAACAAGTTCCAGAAGGACGTGGTGCTGTCCAAGCAGCCGTTCGTCATGGATCCTGACGTGACCATCGAGCAACTGGTCGCCAACACCGGCAAGGAACTGGGTTCCACGCTGAAGCTGGCCGGCTTCGTCCGTCTGGCCCTGGGTGAAGGCGTCGAGAAGGTAGAAACCCCCGACTTCGCGTCGGAAGTCGCCTCGATGACGGGCGGCAACTAACTCGAAACATCTTCCCGAAAGGGAAGAAATTTCAAAAGGGCGCGTTCGGCTTTGATGGCTGGCGCGCCCTTCGTCTATGATGAGCCGCCGATTCACCTCGCGCGGATGCGTAACCCCTGTATCCACGGACCCATGCCCATGCCTGACGCCCCCTCCGAGTTTCGTTACAAGCGCGTGCTGCTGAAGGTCTCGGGCGAAGTCCTGATGGGCGATCAGTCCTACGGCATCGACATGAAGACGGTGGACGTGGTCGCGGCCGCGGTCGCCGCTGTGGCGCGTCAGGGGGTTGAAATCTGTCTGGTCATCGGCGGGGGCAACATCTTCCGCGGCCTGTCCAAGGCGGCGGCAGGCATGGATCGCGCCAACGCCGATTACATGGGCATGTTGGCGACCATCATGAACGCCTTGGCCATGCAGGGCGCACTCGAGAAGATCGGCGTCGATACGCGGGTCCAGAGTGCGATCCCGATGGCCGCCATCGCCGAACCCTACATCCGCCGTCGCGCGATGCGGCATCTGGAAAAGGGCCGCGTGGTGATCTTCGCCGCCGGGGTGGGCGCACCCTTCTTTACTACGGACTCCGGCGCGGCGTTGCGCGCTGCCGAGATGGGCTGCGACGCCCTGCTGAAAGGCACCAGCGTCGACGGCGTCTATACCGCCGATCCGAAGAAAGACCCCACGGCCACGCGTTATGAGACGCTGACCTATCAGGAGGTTCTGGCCAAGGACTTGCGCGTCATGGACGCCTCGGCCATCGCCCTGATGCGAGACAGCGGCATTCCGATCGTCGTCTTCTCGATCCGCGAGGAAGGATCGATTCAGAAGGCGCTGACGGGAGAGGGCACCTTCACCGTCATCACCAACAAAGCCGCCTGAGCGGCTTCGTCATCAAACGACAGGACCAAGGACACACGTCATGGCCAAACCCGATCTCAAGACTTTCCGCGACCGGATGGACAAGTCCGTCGCCGCCCTGAAGGACGACTACGCCGGCCTGCGTACCGGCCGCGCCAACGCCGGTCTGCTGGAGCCGGTCGTGGTTGAGGCCTATGGCGCAACCTCGCCGCTGACCGCCGTGGCCGCGATCAGCGTGCCGGAGCCGCGCATGATCTCGGTCAGCGTCTGGGACAAGGGGATGGTGGTTTCGGTCGAGAAGGCCATCCGTTCGGCGGGCTTGGGACTGAACCCGGTCGTCGACGGTCAGACGCTGCGTATTCCGATCCCGCCGCTGACCGAAGAGCGCCGCAAGGATCTGGCCAAGCTGGCCGGAAAATACGCCGAGGACAAGAAGATCGCCGTGCGAAACGTGCGCCGCGACGCCAACGACGAGCTGAAGAAGGCTGAAAAGGCCGGTGAGATCAGCCAGGATGATCAGAAGAAGATGGAGGCCGAGGTCCAGAAGGACACCGACGCGGCCATCAAGCGCATCGATGAGACCTTGAAGGCCAAGGAAGTCGAGATCATGCAGGTCTGACGCGGTCGGATCTGCTCAGGAAGGACTCCCCACATGTCGGCCCAGACCGCCGCTACGCCTCTTGAAAAGGGGCCACGTCACGTCGCCCTGATCATGGACGGTAACGGCCGCTGGGCGCAGAGTCGGGGCTTGCCTCGTGCTGTCGGTCACCGCGAGGGCGTTCAGGCTTTGCGCCGCACGATCAAGGCGGCGCCGGAACTGGGCGTTCGCTGCCTGACGGTTTTCGGCTTTTCAACCGAGAACTGGAACCGTCCGGCGGACGAGGTTTCCGATCTGATGGGCCTGGTGCGCGCCTTCGTCGGCAGCGACCTGAACCGGCTGGACGCTGCGGGCGTGCGGGTGAAGGTGCTGGGTCGTCGCAAGGGTTTGCCGGACGACATCGCCGCCATCGTCGCTCGAGCCGAGTCCCAGACGGCGGGCAACGAAAAATTCCTGCTGCAGGTGGCTTTCAACTATGGAGGCCGCGCTGACCTGGTGGACGCCGCTCAGCGCTTGGTGGACCAGGCCAGGGCGGGGCAGGCGATCGAGGTCGATGAGGGGGCGCTGGGCGCGGGTCTGTCCACCGCGGGCGCCCCGCCGGTTGATCTGATCGTGCGGACTTCGGGCGAGCAACGGCTGTCGAACTTCCTCCTATGGGAGGCGGCCTATGCTGAACTGGTCTTCCAGGACATTCTGTGGCCGGACTATGGGGCGGAGGCCTTGGCGGATGCGATCGCCCAGTTCGGTAATCGTGATCGTCGCTACGGTGGTCGTGAAACAGTAAACGCCTCTTATGGCGAGGCGGTGAGCTGACATGGCGTTGAAGCCTAGGGATATCGCTCTGCGCGCGGCGTCAGCCGTAGTGTTGGCGCCGGCGGCGGTGCTGGCGACCTGGGCGGGCGGCGGCTGGTTCTGCGCCCTCGTCGTTGTAGCGGCGGTCCTGTTGGCGTTCGAATGGGCGCGGATGAGCGCTCCTGCTCTGTGGCGCTCGGTCGGCACGGGTGTCGCCCTGGCGCTGATCGTCGCCATCATTGCAGCGCATGTCGGACAGATTTCCCTGGCGTTGATCCTTATGGTGTTCGGCGCTCTGGCCTCGGGACTTTTTGCGCGGACGCGCGGAGAGTCGGCGCTGGATGCGGCCTATGGTGTGCTCTACCTCGGCTGGCCCTGCATTCTGCTGATCTGGCTGCGTGATCTGAACGAGGTTCAGGGGCTGTACTGGACCGTGCTGGTTTTCGCCGTCGCCTGGTCGGCGGACATCCTGGCCTATCTAGTCGGCAGCGCCGTGGGCGGGCCCAAGTTGTGGCCGCGCTTTTCGCCCAACAAGACATGGTCCGGATTCATTGGAGGCCTGTTAGCCGGAATGATCGCGGGTGCGGCCATGGCCGGTTGGTTCGACATGGGGCGTCTGAGCCTGTTCTGGGGAGGGATGCTCGGTCTGGCCGCCGCCCTGGCCACGATGGGGGGAGATTTGTGGGAATTCGGCGCTGAAACGGCGCTTCGGGGTCAAGGATGCGGGTAATATCATTCCGGGACACGGGGGTCTTCTGGACCGTGTCGACGGCTTGATGTTCGCCGTGGTCGTCGTGGCGGCGGGGCGTGTGATCGTTCTTTTGCTGGAGCGCGCGGCATGATCACGCGCCGCGTCACGATTCTGGGCTCGACCGGCTCGGTTGGTTCCTCGACGCTGGAACTGATGGAGCAAGCTCAAGCTGCTGGTTCCGGACGGTTCGAGGTCGTGGCGCTGACCGGCGGCGCCAATATCGCACGTCTGGCTGAACAGGCGCGCTGCTGGCGGCCGCGTATCGCCGTAACGGCCGATCCGGCTCGCCTGAACGAACTGCGCGAGGCATTGGCGGGGACCGGTGTCGAGGCTGCGGCGGGGCCGGAAGCCATTGTCGAGGCGGCCGTACGGCCTGCCGACTGGATCATGGCTTCCATCGTTGGAGCGGCGGGTTTGCGTTCAGCCTGGGCGGCGGCGGGGACGGGCGCGACGCTGGCCCTCGCCAACAAGGAAAGCCTGGTCTGCTGCGGTCCGGCGCTGATCGAGCGGGTCAAGAGCAGCGGCGGGCGACTAATTCCGGTCGATTCCGAACACTCGGCCATCTTCCAGGTCTTTCCGGCAGAGGCGCCGGAGCGCGTGTCCAAATTGGTGCTGACCGCGTCGGGCGGACCGTTCCGCACCCTGCCGCGCACGGCCATGACGCGGATCACCCCCGAGCAGGCCGTGGCCCATCCGAACTGGAGCATGGGCGCAAAGATCTCGGTCGATAGCGCCACCATGGCCAACAAGGGGCTGGAACTGATCGAGGCCGCCTATCTGTTCGACATGCCGGGCGAGCGGATCGACGTGGTGGTCCATCCGGAATCGATCATCCACAGCCTTGTGGAATATGTGGATGGTTCGACCCTGGCCCAGATGGGTGCGCCGGACATGCGGACGCCGATCGCCTGCGCCCTGTCCTGGCCGGACCGTCTGGCCTGGCCGGCGCCCAAGCTGGACCTGGCGGCCCTGGGGCGACTGACGTTCGAGGCGCCGGACGAGGGACGCTTTCCGGCGCTGCGTCTGGCGCGCGAGGCGTTGGCGGCGGGCGGATCGGCTCCGATCATCTTCAACGCCGCCAATGAGGTGGCGGCCCTAGCTTTCCTTGACCGGCGGCTGGGCTTTCTCAATATTGCCGCAGTCGTCGCCGACACCCTTGAGAAGGCGGCGGGCGCGGGCGCGTCTTGCGGTTCCGACGATGCCTGCGATGCGGCCTTGGCCGTTGATGCGGAGGCGCGGCGGATCGCGGGCGATGTCATCGCCTCGCTGAATGTCGCGGCTTAAGGGCCGACAGGAGATACGAACGGAATGCTAGGCGTCATCAGCCAGGTTCTGACCTATGTCGTGCCGTTCCTGCTCGTGCTGACGCTTGTCGTGACAGTGCATGAACTCGGCCATTTCCTGACCGCGCGCGCCTTTGGCGTGAAGATGGATCGTTTCGCTATCGGTTTCGGCCGACCGATCTTCGCTCGTACGGACAAGCATGGCGTCGAATGGCGGATCGGCTGGTTGCCGCTGGGCGGATATGTGAAGTTCTCTGGTGATTTGGACGCCACGGGCGTGCCGGACCGCGCCGGGCTGGACGCCATGCGCAAGGAACTGGTCGCCACCCACGGGCCAGGCGCCGAGCGTGAGTATCTCTATTTCAAGCCTTTGTGGCAGCGCGCCCTGGTCGTGGCGGGCGGGCCGATCGCCAACTTCGTCCTGGCCGTCTTCATCTTCACCCTGTTGTTCAGCCTTGTGGGCGTCGAGCTGCGTCCGGCGCGGGTCATGCAGGTTCAGGCCGGATCGCCCGCCGCCGCCGCCGGGTTCCAGCAGGGGGATCTGATCACCCATGTTAACGGCAAGCTGATCAAGGACGGGGGCGAAGTGACGCGCGTCGTGGCTCTCAGCAGCGGCGATCCTGTTCAATTCACCGTGGAACGAGGCGGAGGGTCCGTGCAACTGACGGCGACGCCCGAGCGCCGGGTTGAGAATGATCCTATCGCAGGCCGGGTCACGGTGGGCCGGATCGGCCTGGCGATGGGCTCGACGCGCGAAGAAGTCCGCCACGTTCGCTACGGACCGATTGCGGCGGTGGGGCAGGGTGTCCGTGAAACCGGCACGATCCTGAACACTACCCTGACCTATATCGGGCGCATCTTCACCGGCCGTGAAAGCGGCGATCAGTTCAGCGGCCCGCTGGGCATCGCCAAGGCGTCAGGCGCCTTGACCAACGCCGCCGTGGCCGCGAATCCGGAGCCATGGGCCGTTGTTCGCAATCTGTTGCTGACGCTGACGAGCTTCGCCGCCATACTTTCGGTCGGAATCGGCTTTCTTAATCTGATGCCAATTCCGGTTCTGGATGGAGGGCATCTGCTGTTCTACGCCTATGAAGCCGTGGCGCGCCGCCCGATGGCGGCCAAGGTTCAGGAAGCGGGATACAGGGTCGGTCTTGCTTTGCTGGCGGGTTTGATGTTGTTCGCGACCTGGAACGATCTGCAGAAACTCAATCTCTTCAAATTCCTCGGCGGGCTCGTCTCGTGAGCCGACGCCAGCCCCCGATGGTATCCCGCATGAATCAAAACGACAGCCGCTCCATGACCCAGACCCGTGGCCGCATCTTCGGGGTCAGCGCCCTGGCCCTGACCTTCGCCGCCGGCCTGGCGAGCCCCGTTCTCGCGCAGGAGGCGCCGGCCCCGGCGGCGGCTCAACAGACGCCTAACGTGGTGGTTCAGGAAGCCCCCCCGCAGGCTGACCGCGCCGTTGTCAATCGCATCGTGGTGCGCGGCAATCAGCGTATCGACCAGACTACGGTCCTGTCCTATCTGCCGATTCAACCAGGCGACACCATCGATGCGGTGACGATCGATGTGGCGGTGCGCACCTTGTCGCGAACAGGTCTGTTCGCCGACGTGCAACTGGGATTGCAGGCCAACGGCGACCTGATCGTCGAGATCGCCGAGAACCCGATCATCAACCAGGTGACCTTCGAGGGTAACAAGGC
This sequence comes from Brevundimonas phoenicis, assembly GCF_047237745.1. NCBI lineage: Bacteria > Pseudomonadati > Pseudomonadota > Alphaproteobacteria > Caulobacterales > Caulobacteraceae > Brevundimonas > Brevundimonas phoenicis. The sequence goes on along the minus strand of NZ_JBDFLN010000001.1, from coordinate 2,229,541 downwards.
TCTGGCTGAGAAGAAGCTGCGCGACGAAGTCACAATTCGCCCGCGCGGCATCTACACCCGTGCGCGGGTGCAGGAGGACGTTGGCAAGATCGTCGAACTGTACCGCCTGTCGGGCCGTATTTCCGCGACTGTCACGCCCAAGCTGGTGCAACTGGATCAAAACCGCGTCGATGTGGTGTTCGAGATCGACGAAGGGCCTGAGACGGGCATTTCGGCGATCACCTTCCTGGGTAATCAGGCGTTCTCGGACAGCGATTTGGCCCAGATCATGGTGACGAAGCAGTCGTCGTGGTGGCGCCTGTTCAGCTCGAACGACAACTATGATCCGAATCGCCTGGACTACGACCGCGAACAACTGCGCAAATTCTATACGAACCGCGGCTATTATGACTTCCGCATCCTGTCATCCGTCGCCGAGCTGAAGCCGGACAACAGCGCCTTCGGCGTGACGGTGACTGTGGACGAGGGGGACCGCTACAACTTCGGCGAGATCAAGGTCGTCACCGAGAACGACCGTCTGAACGCCGACTTCCTGCAGCTTCTGCTGCCGATTCGTTCCGGCGATCTGTATGAGAGCGATCGCATCCAGGCGGCGGTCGACACCCTGACCTTCGCCGCTGGTTCGGCGGGCTACGCCTTCGTTGAAATCAATCCGTCTTATCGCGCGGATCCGGAGACGGACACGGTCAATGTGACCTTCAACGTGCGCGAGGGACAACGCGTTTACATCGACCGCATCAATGTGGTCGGCAACACGCGTACCTTGGACAGCGTCATCCGCCGCGAACTGATGGTGGGCGAGGGCGACGCCTTCAACCGCTCCCTGGTCGAACGCTCACGCAACAACCTGCGCGCCCTGGGCTTCTTCAAGGACGTCAAGATCGAAGAGACGCGCGGCAGCGCGCCGGACCGTTCGGTCGTCAACGTCACCGTCGAAGAGCAGCCCACCGGCGAACTGTCGGTCGGCGCGGGCTTCAGTTCGGTCGACTCCTTCGTGCTGAACCTGGGCATCACCGAGCGCAACTTCCGCGGCCGGGGCCAGAACGTCGTGGCGCGCGCCGAATGGGGCTCGCTGCGTCAGCAGATCGACTTCCGCTTCACCGAGCCAAAGTTCCTGGGGCGGGACGTTCGCGCGGGCTTTGACCTGTTCCACATGCGCTATGACCTGAGCAAATACTCGTCTTACGATTATCGTTCGACCGGCGGCGGGGTGCGCATCACCTATCCGTTGAACGGTTACGCCTCGTTTAGCGCGCGCTACTTCCTGAAGGACGACGAGGTCGTCATTCCGTTCGGCTACTGCAGCGGCGTCGGCGCCGGTTCATCGGCGCTATGCGACCAGGCGGGTTCGTTCATCAACTCATCGGCGGGCTATACACTGTTGGTGAATCGCCTGAACGACCCCGTCCGTCCAACGCGCGGCTGGACCGTCTCCTTGCGTCAGGACTTCGCCGGCATTGGCGGCGACGTGAACTATCTGAAGACCGAGGCCGACGCGTCCTGGTACTATGGCGTCCGGCCGAACTGGGTGGTCAGCGTTCAGGGGCAGACCGGTTATGTCAGCGGCTGGAACGGCGATCCGATCCGGATCAATGACCGTTTCTTCAAGGGCGGCAATACCTTCCGTGGCTTCGAGACGGCGGGCATGGGCGCGCGCGACCTGACCACCACTGACGCGCTGGGCGGAAACTTCTACGCCATCGGTACGGTCGAACTGACGGTTCCGAACATGCTGCCCGAAGAATACGGCATCAAGACTTCGCTGTTTGCGGACTTCGGTACGATAGGTATGTTGGACGACCGCTATCTGGTTGATCCGGCGACGGGGCAGCGTAATCCGAGGATCGTCGATGAGCTGTCCTTGCGCGCGGCTGCAGGTGTCAGCATCCACTGGCGTTCGCCCATGGGGCCGATCCGTTTCGACCTATCGAAGGTTCTGTCCAAGGAAGACTACGACAAGACCGAGACCTTCCGTTTCTCGACCTCTACTCAGTTCTAACCGCGGCTTGATCGCCGCCACTAAGGCTTAGATTATGAAACTCATCGCTCTCGGCGCCTTCGCTCTCGCCTCTTTGACCGCATCGGCCGCTCTGGCTCAGACTCAAGGCCCGGCCAACCCCGGCCCGGTGATCCCTGGCGTTTGCGTCTATTTCAACCAGCGGGTCTTGGCCCAGTCCACCGCCGGCCAGGCCGTCCAGACGCGCATGGAACAGTTGGCCCAGGAAGTTCAGGGCGAACTTCAGCCTTACGCCACCGCTATCCAGACCGAGGTCCAGGCCCTGCAACAAGGCGCAGCCACCATCCCGGCTGACCAGATGAACCAGCGCCGTCAGGCGCTGCAGCAACGCGTTCAGGAAGCCCAGCAACTGGAAGGCACGCGCGAAAACGAACTCCGCTACACTTTGGCTGAGCAGCGTCGGAAGATCTCGGAAGCGGTCGAGCCCCTGCTGGTCGCCGTCTATCAGGAGAAGGGCTGCGGCATCATGATCGACCGCGAGAGCGTCTTCATCCTGAACCCGGCCATGGACGTGACGGACACGGTCATCCAGCGCCTGAACGCCCAACTGCCGACGCTGAGCTTCAACCGCATGCCGGTTCCGGCCCAGCCGCAATCCTAAGGCGGGCCATGCCCGATCCGAGGTTTTTTGAGACCCTGTCGTCCCTGACGGTCGCCGCCCTCGCCGAGCACATCGGTGGGGAGGTGATCCGGGGCGGCGAGGTCATCGTCTCGGCCGTCGCGCCCCTGTCCAGTGCGGACCGGGGCGCGATTGCGTTTCTGGGCGACCGCAAGTTCGCCGCTGCTCTGGCGCAGACGAAGGCCGGCTGCGTGATCGTGCCGCTGTGGGCCGTGGATGCGGCGCCGGCTGACGCCGCCGTCATCGTCTCCGGAGAGGCGCAGGCCGCCTGGGCGCGAGCTTCGGCCCTGCTGCACCGACCGATCCGTCTGGATCGCGCCATCACCGCCGCCGAGGCCGCCGAGGACGACACGGTCGTGGTCGAGCCCGGCGCTATCCTGGGCGAGGGCGTCCGCATCGGTCGCGGCAGCCGCATCGGCGCCAACACCGTCATCGGGCCAGGCGTCCAGATCGGCCGCGACTGTCTGATCAGTTCCGGCGTCACTGTCGGCTTCGCCCTGCTGGGCGACCGGGTGAAGCTGCTGGCGGGCGCACGGATCGGCGAGGCGGGCTTCGGCGCCGCTGGATCCAAGGCCGGACCGGTGGATATTCCGCAACTGGGCCGCGTCATCCTGCAGGACGGGGTGACGGTCGGGGCCAACTCCTGCATCGATCGCGGCGCCTATGACGACACCGTCATCGGCGAGAACACCAAGATCGATAATCTGGTCATGATCGGCCACAACTGCGTCATCGGCCGCAACAATCTGATGGCGGCGCACACCGGCATCTCGGGCTCGGTCACCAGCGGCGACAACTGCATTTTCGGCGGCCGGGCGGGCGTGGGCGACCACATCACCATCGGCGAAGGCGCGCGCGTCGCGGCCGGCGGCGGCGTGTTGGCTGACATTCCGCCGGGCGAGATCTGGTCCGGCTATCCCGCCAAGCCCCTGCGCCAATTCTTGCGCGAGACGGTGTGGCTGTCCAAACAGGCGTCCCAGAAGAAGGGCGCAAAGGAATCGAAAGAATGAGCGAAGACAACAACATCGACTACGCCGAGGTGATGCGTCGCCTGCCGCACCGCTATCCCTTCCTGCTGGTCGACAAGGCGCAGGACTTCGTGGCGGCGACCTCGATCGTCGGCATCAAGAACGTCACCCACAACGAGCCCTTCTTCCCCGGCCACTTCCCGATCGATCCGGTCATGCCGGGCGTGCTGATCGTCGAGGCCATGGCTCAGACGGGCGCCCTGCTGATGTCCAAGTCGCTGGATGTAGCGGTGGCCGACAAGGTCATCATGTTCATGTCGATCGACGGCGTGCGCTTCCGCAAGCCCGCCCGTCCGGGCGACCAGCTGCGCATGGAGGTCAAGGTGATCAAGGCGCGCGGCGACGCCTATAAGTTCCGCGGCGAGACCTTCATCGACGGCAAGCTGGCGGCGGAGGCCGAGTTCATGGCCATGGTCGTGACTGTGGCGGAGCCTGCCCAGTGACCATCCACCCGACCGCCGTCGTCGACGCCTCGGCGACCCTGGCGGACGGGGTCGAGATCGGCCCGTTCTGCACCGTGGGGCCGGGCGTAGCGCTGGCCTCCGGCGTGCGTCTGGTCAGCCATGTGGTGATCCAGCAGGACGCCAGCGTCGGCGCGAACACGACGATCCACCCCTTCGCCGTCATCGGCGGCGATCCGCAGCACGGCGGCTACAAGGGCGAGCCGGTGCGGCTGGAGATCGGCGAGAACAACCTGATCCGCGAGCATTGCACCTTCAACCGGGGCACGCCGCAGGGATCGGGCGTCACCCGCGTCGGCTCGAACAACCTGTTCATGACCGGCGCTCACGTCGGCCATGACTGCGTGGTCGGCGACAGCGTCACTATGGCCAACAACGCCACCCTGGGCGGTCACGTCCATGTCGGCGACAGGGTGTTCCTCGGCGGCCTGTGCGCCGTGCACCAGAACGGCCGGGTGGGGCAGGGCGCCATCGTCGGCGGACTGGCTGCCGTGACGCGCGACGTCATCCCTTACGGCTCGGTCTGGGGCAATCACGCCAGCCTGCACGGCCTCAACCTGATCGGGCTGAAGCGCAAAGGCTACGGCAAGGATGCGGTGCGCCGCCTGCTGGCCGCCTATCGCGACCTGTTCGAGGGCGAAGGCGTCTTCGCCGAGCGTCTGGACCGGGTCGAGCAATCCTATGCCGACCTGCCCGAGATCATGGAGATCACCGGCTTCATCCGTGACGGCGGCAAGCGCCCGCTGTGCCTGCCGGGCGCGGAATGACGACCGCGCCCAAGCTGGCCCTGATCGCGGGTTCAGGCGACCTGCCCATCCGCGTCGCCCAGCGCTGCGAGGCTGAGGGCCGCGAGGTCTTCATCATCCGCCTGAAGGGCTTCGCCGACGCCCACCTGCACCGCTGGCCCGGACAGGACTTCGGCATGGCCGAGATCGGCAGGATCGTGAAGGCCATGCGCGCTGAGGGCTGCCGCGCGGTCTGTCTGGCGGGCTACGTCAACCGCCCGGACTTCAAGACGTTGAAGCCCGATCTGAAGGGCGCGTCCCTGCTGCCCGGCATTATCGCGGCGGCGTCAAAGGGCGACGACGCCCTGCTGCGCAAGATCCTGTCGGTGTTCGAGGATGAAGGTTTTGCCGTCGAAGGCGCAGACGACATTCTGGGCGGCGAGATGCTGGCGGCGGGCGCGCTGGGCCGCGTGACGCCGACCGACGAGCAGCTGGCAGACCTGAAGAAGGCGCTGCACGTCGCTGAAAAATCAGGCGAACTGGATATCGGTCAGGGCGCGGTCGTCTGCGACGGACTGGTGCTGGCGGTTGAGGCTCAGGAAGGCACGGACGAGATGCTGCGGCGCGTGGCGGGTCTGCCTGCCGACCTGCGCGGCTCGCCCGGTTTTGCGCGCGGCGCTTTGGGCAAGGCGCCCAAGCCGATACAGGATCTACGCATCGACATGCCCGTTATCGGACCGGTGACGGTCGAGCTGGCCGCTGCTGCGGGTCTGGCCGGGATCGGCGGGTTTGAGGGACGGCTGATCGTCATCGACCACGAAGGTCTGGTCGAGGCGGCGGATCGTCTGGGCCTGTTCGTCTGGGGAGAGCCGCGATGAGCCGTCCGTTGAAGGTCATGCTGGTGGCGGCCGAGGCCTCGGGCGACGCGCTGGGCGCCGGGCTGGCGCGGGCGTTGAAGGCGCGGCTGGGCAAGGACGTGGTCTTCGTCGGCGTGGGCGGCCCCAAGATGGCGGCGGAGGGCGTCGCCAGCCCCTTCGACATCGCCGAACTGTCGATCCTGGGCTGGATTGAGGGGCTGAAGGCCTATGGCAAGGTCAAGAAGCGGGTGGCCGAGACGGCGACGCTGGCGGCGGCGGAGAAGCCGGACGCCGTGGTGCTGATCGACAGCTGGGGCTTCACCATTCGCGTGGCTCAGGCGATCCGCGCGGCCTCGCCGAAGACGCCGCTGATCAAATACGTCGGACCGCAGGTCTGGGCCTCGCGACCGAGGCGGGCCAAGACGCTGGCGGGGGCGGTGGATCACCTGCTGGCCCTCTATGCGCTGGACGCGCCATGGTTCGAGAAGGCGGGACTGCCGACGACGGTCGTGGGGTCGCAGGCGCTGCACGTCGACATGGCGGGGGCCGACGGCGCCCGCTTCCGCGCGGCGCGGGGCATTGCGGCGGATGCGCCGCTGCTGCTGGTCCTACCGGGCAGCCGACCCAGCGAGATCACGCGCATGACACCCGTCTATGAGCAGGCGGTCAAACGGCTGAAGGCGCAGATTTCGGGACTTGAGATGGCCGTCGTCGCGGCGGGCACGGTGGCCGCCGATGTGGCGGGCCGGGTCGCCGCCTGGCCGTTCCGCGCCCATGTCGTGCAGGAAGCCGACAAGTACGACGCGATGAAGGCCGCGAACGCCGCCCTGGCGACCAGCGGCACGGTTTCGACCGAACTGGCGCTGGCGGGCGCGCCGATGGTCATCGCCTATAAGATCGATGGGTTGAGCTATGTGCTGATGAAGCGGCTGGTGACGGCAAAGCACATCACCCTGTTCAACATCGCTGCCGATGAAGCCATCGCGCCGGAGTTCATCCAGCATGAGGCGACGCCGCAGGCCCTGGCCAAGGCGGTCGGGCGGCTGCTGACCGATCCCGAGGTGGCGGCCGATCAGGCGCGTCGCCAGACCGAAGCGCTGGACCTGATGGGACGCGGCGGGCCGGACCCGTCGGAACTGGCGGCCGATGCCGTGTTGCGGGTGATCGCGGCGAAGGCGGGCTGATCCTCCACACCCCGCTCATCCCGGCGGACGCCGGGATCCAGTGCTTTGGCTAAGGGCGCAGCCGCAGCCGTCCCAAGCCCAGCTTACTAAAAACTGCGCGTGTGGCTCTTACTGGATCCCGGCGTCCGCCGGGATGAGCGGTAAGTGTGGTGCTTAAGCCAACAAGGTCTGCGTCGCGGCTTCTACGTCCGCCTGGCGCATCAGGCTTTCGCCGACCAGCAGGGCGCGGGCGCCGGCCTCGGACACGCGCGCTACGTCCTGCGGCGTGAACAGGCCGCTTTCGGCGACCAGCAGGGCGCTCTCGGGGCTCAACGCCGCCAGTTGCTCCGTCGTGGCCAGATCGACCTCGAAGGTCCGAAGCGAGCGGTTGTTGACGCCGATCAGGGCGTCGTCGCGGCCCTGGACCAGCTTGGCGGCGCGCACCATCTCGTCCGCGTCGTGCGTCTCGATCAGGGCGTCCATGCCCCAGCGGGTCGCTTCGGCCAGCAGCTCTGCGGCGAGGGCGTCATCCACCATGTCCATGATGATCAGGATGCAGTCGGCGCCCAGCGCCCGGCTCTCGGCCACCTGCCATGCATCGACCAGGAAGTCCTTGCGCAGGCAGGGGCGGGCGACCGCCGCGCGGGCGGCGACCAGATAGGCGTCGTCACCCTGAAAGCTGGGGCCATCAGTCAGCACGGACAGGCAGGATGCGCCGCCGCGCTCATAGGCCTGGGCCAGAACGGGCGGGTCGAAGTCGGCGCGGATCAGGCCCTTGGACGGGCTGGCCTTCTTGATCTCGGCGATCAGCGCCGGGCGGCCTGTTTTCGCGAAACGGTCAGCCAGTGCGGCGCGGAAGCCGCGCGGGGGCGAGGCCTCGCGGGCGCGGGCCTCGATCGCGTCCTGCGATAGGGCGGCCTTGCGGGCGGCGACATCCTCGCGCTTGTAGGCGGCGATGCGGTCCAGAACGTCGCTCATCAGGCGTCCTCGTCTTCGATCGGCGCGTGGGAGACGCGCACCAGTTCAGCCAGGGCGGCGGCGGCGCGGCCGTCGTCGATGACGGCGGCGGCGAGTTCAGCACCCGATTTCAGGTCTTCGGCCCGCCCGGCCACCACCAGGGCGGCGGCGGCGTTCAGCAGGACGATGTCGCGATAAGGCCCGCGCTCGCCCGCTAGCAGGGCCGTCAGGGCGGCGGCGTTATGCTCGGCGTCGCCGCCGCGCAGATCATCCATCGTCGCCAGCGGCAGACCGGCGTCGGCGGGCGTGACGGTGAAGCGGCGCACGGCGCCGTCCTTCCATTCGGCCACCTCGGTCGGGCCTGTGGTGGTCAGTTCGTCCAGACCCTGGCCGTTGACGGTCCAGGCGCGCTTGGCGCCCAGTCGGCCCAGCACCTCGGCCAGCGGCTCCAGCAAGGCCGGGTCATAGACGCCCATGACCTGATGCGTGGCGCCCGCCGGATTGCACAGCGGCCCCAGCAGGTTGAACACGGTGCGGAAGCCGATCTCGCCGCGCACCGGCCCGACGTGGCGCATGGCCCCGTGATAGGTGGGCGCGAACAGGAAGGCGATGCCCGCCTGATCCAGCGCCCGCGCCTGCTGGGCGGGCGTGGCGTCCAGATTGACGCCCAGGGCGGCCAGAACGTCGGACGAGCCGGACTTGGAGCTGACGGCGCGGTTGCCGTGCTTGGCGACCTTCAACCCCGCGCCCGCCAGCACGAAGGAGGCCGCCGTTGAGATGTTGTAGGTATGCTGGCCGTCGCCGCCGGTGCCGCAGGTGTCGATCACCTGGTCGAACGGGTGATCCAGCGACCGGGCGGCGTCACGCATGGCGCTGGCGAAGGCGACGATCTCGTCCACCGTCTCGCCCCGGATGCGCAGGGCGGTGACGGCGGCGGCGACCTGTGACGGGGTCGGCTCGCCGCGCAGGCAGGCGGAGAAGAAGGCCTTGGCCTCATCCAGGTTCAGCACCTGTCCGTCGACCAGCTTGGCCAGCAGAGGCTTGATGCTGTCCATCAGATGTTCGCCAATCGTTTGACGCCCGCCAGATCGAGGAAGTTGGCGATCATCGCGTGGCCGTGTTCGGTGGCGATGGATTCCGGATGGAACTGGACGCCGTGGATCGGTCGCGTGCGATGCGACAGGCCCATGATCTCGCCGTCCTCGGTCCAGGCCGTGACTTCCAGCGCGTCGGGCAGGGTCTCGCGGCGCACGGCCAGAGAGTGGTAGCGCGTCGCGGTGAAGGGCGAGGGCAGGCCGCCGAACACGCCGCGCCCTTCATGCAGGATGGGCGAGGTCTTGCCGTGCATCAGGGTCTTGGCGCGCACCACTTCGCCGCCGAAGGCCTGGCCGATCGACTGGTGCCCCAGGCAGACGCCGAGGATGGGCATGGTCTCGGCGGCGGTCTCGATCAGCGACAGGCAGATGCCCGCCTGATCGGGCGCACAGGGGCCGGGCGACAGGAGCACGGCCTCAGGCTTCAGAGCCCAGGCCTCTTCGACAGTCAGGTCGTCGTTGCGGACGACGTGCGTCTGGGCGCCCAGCTCCGCGAGGTAGTGGACGAGGTTGTAGGTGAAGCTGTCGTAGTTATCGACGACGAGGATCATGGCGAAGGCTTCTTAGTACGGGGAGGCAGGGCGGTCCCAACATGGAAGGCAAGCGGGCCGATTGAAAGCGGACGTTAAGCTGTCCGGGCGATACAGGAGCATCGCCATCGGAAGAAATCCGTCTTGACCCCTATCCAAGCCATTCGCGACGCCCGCGCCCTGTTGAACGAGGCCCCGGCGGAACAACCGAAACCCTTGCGCCTGCTTGCCGCAGCCGCCTTCGCCGCCATGACGGCGGTTCTATTGGCGGGGACTATGGTCGCAGGCCCCGGCGTATCGTTCGACCAGGGTTCCACGGTTTCCAATCCTTAGACTGATCCGCCGGCGCCCTGGCCGCGAGTGGTCGCGGTGAAACGCCACGCGTCCGCAGCCGCTTTCATCGGCGCGCGGGCCTTGGCCAGGGTTTCAGCATATTCGGCGGCCGGATCGCTGTCGGCGACGACGCCGGCGCCGGCCTGGACGAAGATTTGGCCCTTCGCGAACATGGCGGTGCGCAGGACGATGCAGATGTCCGCTTCGCCATTGGCCGAGATGTAGCCCACGCCGCCGCCGTAGCCGACGCCGCGCTTCTCGGTCTCCAGTTCGTCGATGACCTCCATCGCCCGCACCTTGGGCGCGCCCGAAAGCGTACCTGCGGGCAGGGCGGCCAGAAGCGTGTCCACCGCGTCCAGCTTGGGATCAGCCGTCCCGTTCACGTTGGAGACGATGTGCATGACCTGGCTGTAGCGCTCGACCACGAAGCTTTCCGTGACCTCGACCGAGCCGGGCTTGGACACGCGGCCCACGTCGTTGCGGCCCAGGTCCAGCAGCATCAGATGCTCGGCCCGCTCCTTGGGATCGGCCAGCAGTTCGACTTCCAGCGCCTTGTCCTGATCGGGCGTGGCGCCGCGCGGACGGGTGCCCGCCAGCGGGCGGATGGTGACGCGCCCGTTCTTCAACCGGACCAGGATTTCCGGGCTGGATCCAGCCAGTTGGAAGTCCACATAGTCGAGGAAGAACAGATAGGGCGACGGGTTGCCGCGACGCAGCGACCGGTAGAAGGCGAACGGATCCTGGCTCCACGGGGCTGAGAAACGGTGCGCCAGCACGACCTGGAAGATGTCGCCGGCGGCGATGTAGTCCTTGGCCCGCGCGACCATGCGGCCGAAGGCGGCTTCATCGACGTCGGAGTGGAAGTCGGGCGCGGGAACCGGCTCGACTTCGCGCTGGATCGGCAGGGGGCCGCGCAGGCGGTCCTCGAAATCCTCCAGACGGGCCTCGGCGGCGGCGTAAGCCTGGACTGGATCGCTTGCGGTGTCCGGATAGGCGGCGGCGATCAGGACGATCTCGTGCTTCACCGAATCGAAGATGGCGACCAGGGCCGGGCGCGCCATGACGGCGTCGGATAGGTCCAGCGGATCGGGATTTGCGGCGCCCAGCGGCTCCAGCAGGCGCACCATGTCGTAGCCGAACACGCCGAACAGTCCAGCGGCCATCGGCGGCAGATCGGCGGGCAGGTCGAACTTGGTCGCCGCGATCAGGGCGCGCAGGGATTCCAGCGCGGGCCGGTCTTCGGGCGTGAAAGCGTCGGACAGAACGTCGGCGCCGCGCGCGATCTCGGCCTTGCCGTCCCGGCAGCGCCAGACCACGTCCGGCGACAAGGTGACGAAGGAGTAGCGGCCGTTGACAGCGCCGCCCTCGACCGACTCGAACAGACTGGCGTAACGCCGCCCGTGACCGACCTTCAGGAAGGCCGAGACGGGGGTCTCCAGATCATCGACCAGGCGGCGGACCAGAACCTGAGGGCGGCCCGCCGTCAGGCCGGCGATGAAGGCGTCGCGTTCTTCGTGCATTACTTCTTGGCGGGAGCGGGCGCAGCCGGGGCCGCGGGCGCAGCGGCCGCAGCCTCCACGCCCAGGGCTTGCAGGGCCAGGGCCGGATCGTTGCGCGACTTGGTGCGCAAGGCGGCGGCGGCGATCGTGCGGTCAGCCAGGGTGTTGGCCAGTTCTTCGGTCAGACGCGGCCGCGCCTGCTCAGCCAGCGGTGCGGCCAGGACGGGCGTCGCCGCGTGGATGGCGTCAACGCGGCCGACCACAAAGGCGGTCTGCGACTGTGCGTCGGAGAAGACCTGGCCCTTGCTCTGGCCGAACAGGCCGCGCAGCACGCCGTCGCCGACCTGGGCCTGCGACTCGCGGCTCTGCTGCACGCCGGTGCGGACCGTCAGCGGGGCGCCGGCCTCGGCGGCCACCTTGGCGATGTCTTCGCCGGCGCGAACGCGGCCGGCCAGTTGCTCGGCCTTGGCCGACAGCAGGCGAGCATTCTCACGCAGGGTCCACTGCTGGCCCAGGGGGGCGCGGACTTCGTCCAGCGTCGGCAGGGCCGACGGGCGGATGTCGTCCAGACGGACGGCGAAATACTGGCCGTCACCTGCGTCGATCACGTCGCTCTCGCCGCCCTTGGTCAGGGCGTAGGCGCTTTCCAGAACCTGACGCGGGGCGTTCATCGGCTGGCCGTCGGGCAGTTGGCCCTGCTGGGTGAAGGGCGGCAGCTGGATGACGCGGGCCTTGGCGGCCGTGGCGGCGTCGGCCAGGTTCTTGCCTTCTTGGCGCGCCTTTTCAAACTGCTCGACCTTGGCGTAGGTCGCGGCCTTGACGGCCTCGGCCTGTAGCTCCTGGACCAAGGCGGGACGGGCGCTTTCCAGCGTCACGGCCTGACCGGCCTGGATGGAGGCGACCTTGGCCACGGTGAAGCCCAAGCGACCCTGGATCGGCGCCGACACCTGATCGGCGGCAAGGGCGAAGACGGCGGCGCCGACGGCAGGGTCGCCCACGGCGGCCTGCGGCGTGCCCTTGTAGTCGCCCAGCTGGATGTTGTTGGCCTTGGCGACCTCAGAGGGGTTCTTGCCGGCGCGCAGGTCGGCGGCGATCTTGTCGGCGGCTTCCTTGGTCGGAACGGTCAGGGTGACGAAAGTGCGCTTCTCCGGATCGGCCAGGGCGGCCTTACGGAACTCATAGCGCTCTTGAATCTGCTCTTCTGTGATGGCCGGACGCGGATCGTTCGGACCCGGCGTGAACAGCACCAGGGAGATCATGCGGAATTCGGGGCTGCGCAGACGCGCCTCGTTTTCCTTCATGAAGGCGGTCAGTTGGGCGTCGGTCGGTGCGCCCGCGCGACCGGCCATATCCTGAGTGACCGAGAACCAGCGACCGTCACGGCTTTCCAGCGCCTGGCCCGCCAGCAAGGCGGCGTAAACACGCGGTGCTTGCAGGCCGGCGAAGACAGCCGAGCCGACGTGGGCGGTGACGTACTGGTCGCGCAGATCATCTTCTAGCATCTGCGAGGTCAGGTTTTGCTGGGCCAGAGCCTGGGCGTACAGTTCCTGATCAAATTGGCCAGTGATCTGATTGAAGAAGGCCGGAATCTTGCGAATCTGGGCCAAGACCAACTCTTTTCCGGGACGGATCCCCGCCTTATAAGCCCAGTCTAGGAAGCCCAAGCGCTGGGTCTGGCTCTCCAGATATTGAACGTGCAGGTTTTCCTTGACCATGTCGTCATAGCTGACGGGGCGGCCGGCCTGTTCCTGAAGATTGGCGCGCACGCGCTCGAAATCATTGCGGAACTGCATGGAATCGACGCTGCGGTCGCCGGCGCTGATGATGTGACGCGGTCCCAGGCTGGCAAAGATATCGGATTGAGCGCCGACCACCAGGAAGCTGAGGATGATCAGGGCGAACAGGCCCCCAGCCCACTTGGACTTGGCGAAGTTGCGGAAGTGCGTGATCATCTAAGAAGAACCTGACGAGGGCCGGCGTCGAAAGGGCGCCAAGGGTTGCGTATAGGGGGTGCGGGGTCGCCGCCGCAAGTGAGGCTTGACGACATCTTGGCTTCCGCCGCCGTCGCCACTAGACAGGCCGCATGAAACAATCTGTGAAGCTGGTCGCCGGCAACTGGAAAATGAACGGCCTGGGCGCGAGCCTGGCCGAGGCTGAAACCCTCGAGAAGGCGCTGAAGGAACAGGCTGCGGCCTGCCGCGTGGCCCTGTGCCCGCCCGCCACCCTGATCGACCGCATGGCCCAGGCGCTGAAGGGCGGCGTCGTCGAGATCGGCGGGCAGGACTGCCACGCTGAAACCTCGGGCGCCTACACCGGATCGGTCTCGGCCGAGATGGTCCGTGATGCGGGCGCGGGTCTGGTGATTCTCGGCCACTCGGAGCGCCGCGCCGGATTCGGCGAGACCGACGCCGATGTCGCCGCCAAGGTCGAGGCCGCCCTGGCCGCCGGTCTGGAGCCTATCATCTGCATCGGCGAGACGCTTCAGCAGCGCGAAGCCGGGCAGGCGGTCGAGGTCGTCAGTCGTCAGGTCGCCGGTTCGCTTCCGACCTCGCTGGCGGGCAAGGCGTTCGCCGTCGCCTATGAGCCGGTCTGGGCCATCGGCACCGGCCTGACGCCGACGCTGGAGCAGATCGAGGAAGTCCACGCCGCCGTGCGCGCCGCCATGGTCGTCAAGCTGGGTGAGGGCGGCCGCGCCGCCCCGATCCTGTACGGCGGCTCGGTCAAGCCGTCGAACGCCAGGGAGATTCTGGCGGTGGCCGAGGTCGGCGGCGCCCTGGTCGGCGGCGCCTCGTTGAAGGCCGAAGACTTCCTGGGCATCATCCGCGCGGTTTGACCGCGCGCCTGAGCGTTTGCCCGAAACCTCCATCAATGTTAGAGGCGGCCGCTTGATCGGCGCGCTTCTGCGCCCACATGAATGACGCCATGCTCCAGACCATTCTGCTCGTCGCCATGATCCTGATCTCGGTCGCTCTGTCGGCCGTGATCCTGCTGCAACGTTCCGAGGGCGGCGCCCTGGGCATGGGCGGCGGTCCTTCGGGCTTCATGACGGCGCGCGGGGCGGGCAATCTGCTGACCCGCACCACGTCGATCCTGGCGATCGCCTTCTTCGTCTGCGCCATCGGCCTGACGATCGCGGGCAACTATGCGCGCGGTTCGCGCTCGGTGATCGACGCCGACGCCGTCGGCTCCATCGCCGTGGACCAGCCGCAGCAGACGGCTCCGGCTACGCCTGAAGCCGCACCGGCGACCCCGGCCGCTCCGGCCGCCCCGTCGCTGGACGATCTGGAAGCCAGCCTGCCGGCCGGCCAGGGCGCGCCCGCTCAATAAGGGCGGTCGCCGCCATCGAGTTTTGGGGAAGCGCGCCGCAAGGCGCGCTTTCTTCTTTTGATCAACAGTTGGATTTTTCCTGAGCCTCTCCGCGCAGGACGAATCATGGAGTAAGGTGTCCGCCCATGGCTCGCTATGTGTTCATCACCGGCGGCGTGGTTTCCTCTCTTGGAAAAGGCCTCGCCTCCGCCGCTCTCGGCGCTCTTCTGCAGGCGCGCGGCTATAAGGTCCGCCTGCGCAAGCTGGACCCTTATCTCAACGTCGATCCGGGCACGATGAGCCCCTATCAGCACGGCGAGGTCTTCGTGACCGACGACGGCGCCGAGACGGACCTCGACCTGGGCCATTATGAGCGCTTCACCGGCGTCTCGGCGGCCAAGTCGGACAACATCACGACCGGCCGCATCTATCAGACGATCATCGAGAAGGAGCGTCGCGGCGACTATCTGGGCGCGACCGTCCAGGTGATTCCGCATGTCACCGACCAGATCAAGCAGTTCTGCCTGAACCCGGCCAAGACGGACGGCGGCGAGGATGTGGACTTCGTCCTGGTCGAGATCGGCGGCACGGTCGGCGACATCGAGGGGCTGCCCTTCTTCGAGGCGATCCGTCAGCTGGAGCAGGATCTGCCGCGCGGCCAGTCGTGCTTCGTCCACCTGACCCTGCTGCCCTTCATCAAGACCGCCGGCGAGATGAAGACCAAGCCGACGCAGCACTCGGTCAAGGAACTGCGCTCTATCGGCATCCAGCCCGACATCCTGCTGTGCCGCTCCGAAGCCCCGATCCCGGCTGACGAGAAGCGCAAGATCGCTCAGTTCTGCAACGTCCGCCCGGACAGCGTCATTCAGGCGATGGACTCGGCTGACATCTACGCCGTGCCGCTGGACTATCACCGCGAGGGCCTGGACACCCAGGTGCTGGCCCACTTCGGCATGACGGACGCGCCCGAGCCGGAGCTGTCCGGCTGGAACGAGATCGTGCGCCGTCGCCTGCACCCGGACGGCGAAGTCACCATCGCCGTGGTCGGCAAATACACCGTCCTGAAAGACGCCTATAAGTCGCTGATCGAGGCCCTGCAGCACGGCGGCGTCGCCAACAACGCCAAGGTCAACATCGACTGGGTCGAGGCCGACACCTTCGCGGGCGATCCGCAGGCTTGCGCCGAACGGCTGGAAGGCGCCCACGCCATCCTGGTGCCCGGCGGCTTCGGCGAGCGCGGGGCCGAGGGTAAGATCGAGGCGGCGCGCTACGCCCGCGAGCGCAAGATCCCGTACTTCGGCATCTGCTTCGGCATGCAGATGGCGGTGATCGAGGCGGCGCGGAATCTGGCGGGCTATCCCAAGGCGACCTCGACCGAGTTCGGCCCGGCGGAAGAGCCCGTCGTCGGCCTGATGACCGAATGGGTCCAGGGCAATGAGCGCGTGAAGCGCGAGCAGGGCGGCGATCTGGGCGGCACCATGCGTCTGGGCGCCTACGCCTCCACCCTGGCGCCCGGCTCCAAGATCGCCGAGATCTACGGCCAGACCGACATCAACGAGCGCCACCGTCACCGCTATGAGGTGAACATCAACTACCGCGAGGCGGTGGAAGAGAAGGGCGGCCTGTTTTTCGCCGGTCTGTCGCCGGACGGCGTGTTGCCCGAGACGGTCGAGCGCAAGGACCATCCCTGGTTCATCGGCGTGCAGTATCACCCCGAATACCGCAGCCGCCCGTTCGCTCCGCACCCGCTGTTCGCCAGCTTCGTCGAGGCGGCCCTGGTGCAGAGCCGTCTGGTCTGATCACAGACGATTGTAGCGGTGTTCTCCGGATTTCGTGTCAAGTTGCCGTTAACGATTGGGAACGACGCCGATGGCCGGAGACATTCTCTACTTTCTGCACCGCCACTTTAAGGCGGTATTCGCGATCAGCCTGACGCTGGGCGTACTTCTGGCGTACGCCGTGGCTCGAATGACGCTGCGCTTGATTTTCGGGATCTGAGAAAGCCAGCCACTATCCGTAGTGGCGGACAGGGTGGGATTCGAACCCACGGTAGGCTTCCACCTACGGCGGTTTTCAAGACCGCTGCCTTAAACCACTCGGCCACCTGTCCAGCGCGACTCGGCGCGCACGCGTGCATAGCCGTAAAGCTGCATGTGATCCAAGTGGAAAGCGCGCCTTAGCTGCGGGTGGGTGCTCGACTTGAGCGGGTAACCAGCCAGATCCCGACGCAGACCAGGATCAGCGCGATCAGATAGCTCCATTTGAACATGGATTCTCCCAGGAAAACGGCGGACAGCGTCACGCCGAAAACAGGGATCAGGAAGTTGAAGGCGGCGATCAGGCCGACTGGATTGTGCTTCAGCAACAGGCTCCACACAGCGAAGGCGACCGAGGACAGCAGCGCCAGATAGAGCAAGAGGGCGCCAGATGCGGCGTTCAGCGCCTCCAGGTGGCCGCCCGTCGCCCATCCGCCGCCGGTCAGCACGGCGCCGCCGATGAATAGTTGCCAACCAGTCATGACCATGGGGTCCATCTCGCGAGAGATTCGCTTGCCATAGATGGAGGCCGCCGCCAGCATGAAGGCGGCGATGACGATGAAGCCTTCGCCCAGCAGTGTGAAATCGAATCCCAATCCTGCTCCGCCTAGATTGACGACGACGACGCCCAGGAAGCCGATCAGGCAGCCCAGAGCCTTGCGCCCGTTCAGACGGTCGTCGGCATAGAGGTAATGAGCCAGTACGACGCTGAAAAAGACGCTGGTGGCGTTCATGATCGAGGACTTAACGCCGGTGGCGTGAGCCAGGCCGATGTAGAAGAAGACGTATTGAATCGTGGTCTGCGTCAGGCCCAGCAGGGCGACTTGTGCGACCTGTCGAGGCCTGAAGCGCAGAATTGGTTTTCTGAGCGCGGCGGCGACGATCAGCAGGATCAATCCGGCCAGGGCGAACCGCCAGCCTGCGAACGCCAACTGGCTGGGAATGTCATTCTGAGCGATGTGCAGCAGGGCGTAGCCGCTTTTTACGGCAGGGAAGGCGCTGCCCCACAATGCGCAGCACAGGGTCGCAAGAACGAAGACCCCGGAGCGGGTCTGATACAGCGGTTGGGTCAAGATCTGCTTCAGGGAGAGGGAGGAAGGAGAGTCGCGACGTTCAGTCGCGCTCATAGGCGCAAACGCCACGTTAACCAAACCGGAAAACCCCCTGGCCCATAAAGGCGGCGTTTCCAGTCGGTCGGAGTACGTTGATCATGTGGGCCAGAACGTTGAAAGGCGCGATTGTCGCCGCCGCCTTTTCGACCCTGGCGGCGTGCGCCAGCCTTGGGGGCGAACGTGACGCGCCGCTGAATCCGCCCGTGGTGACAGACCCTGCGCCCTTCGTGTCCGGGACCATGCGCCCATATCAGGTGCGCGGGCGCTGGTATCACCCGAAGGAACAGCCCAACTACGATGAAACGGGGCAGGCGTCGTGGTACGGCGCATATCATCATGGACGCTCGACCTCGACCGGCGAGCGTTTCGACATGAACGCCCTTACGGCTGCGCACAAGACATTGCCCCTGCCCAGTCTGGTCGAAGTGACCAATCCTGCGAACGGTCGTCGAGCGATCCTGCGCGTCAATGACCGCGGGCCCTTTGTGGATGGTCGGATCATTGACCTTTCGCGAGGCGCGGCGGAGGCGTTGGGGTTGCTGAACCAGGGCGTTGGCGAGGTGCGGGTCCGCTATGTCGGTCGTGCGCCGCGCCAGGGCGGCGGAACGCCGATGCAACGCGCGGAGGCGTCGCCGCCACGCTCAACCCCGGTAGCGACGCGAGGATCCGGGCCGCGTCCTTATTATGAAGCTGCCGCTGTTGAGCAGCCTTCATCGGTTCCGATGCCGCCGCCGCTGCCGGCTCAGCCTGTTCAGCCGTATGTGACGCCGGTCGCCACGTCGCCTGCCGCGGCCTATTGGGTTCAGGCTGGCGCCTATGCGGACAGACGTGGAGCCGACGAGGTCGCACGACGTCTTGGCGACCGTGCTTCCATCCAGAACGTCGATCGCAACGGCCGCCCCCTGTTCCGTGTCGTCGTCGGCCCCTGGCCCGATGCGACCGCCGCCGAACGCGCGCGCCAGGCCGTGATTACGCGTGGTTTCAGCGACGCCCTGTTGATAGGCGGCTGACGGGTCTTGCGTCCATCGCCCGGGTCGCCATTGTGCGCAGGTGCAGCGAGGCAGATTCATCACGTTCGAAGGCGGCGAAGGCGCCGGCAAGACCACTCAGGCGCGCCTGTTGGTCGAGCGGCTGCGCGCTGCGGGTCTGGACGTGATTCAGACGCGCGAGCCTGGCGGTTCGCCGGGGGCGGAGGAAATCCGCAACATCGCTGTTTCGGGCGAGGCCGACCGCTGGTCGCCCCGCACCGAAACGCTGTTGATGTACGCCGCCCGTTCCGACCATCTGGAGCGCACCATCCGTCCGGCGTTGGCTGCGGGCTCTTGGATCGTCTGCGATCGCTTCGCCGATTCGAGCCGCGTCTATCAGGGAGCGGGCGGCGGCGTATCTGAAAGCCTGATCGAGGCGCTGGATGCGGCGGTGGTTGATGGCGATCAGCCGGACCTGACCCTGGTGTTCGACCTGCCGGTGGATGTGGGGCTGGAGCGCGCCTTCGGCCGTGGACTGTTCGAGACTCGGTTTGAATCCAAGGGCGTGGCTTTCCATCAGAAGTTGCGTGATGGCTTTCTGGATGTCGCCGAACGTCATCCCGACCGCTGCGTCGTCATCGACGCCAGGGGCGAGGTGGACGAGGTGTCCGAACGCCTTTGGGCGGTGGTGGAGGCGCGGCTGCTTTGAGCGAGCACCCGCGCGACCGGTTCGATCTGATCGCGGACCTCAAGGCCGAGGAGGCCTTTCTGGACGCCCTGGATCGTGGCCGTCTCCATCACGCATGGCTTTTGTGCGGGGGCGAGGGATCGGGCAAGGCCAGTTTCGCTTACCGCGCCGCGCGGCGTCTGCTGGGCGCGGCGCCCGACCTGTCGCGCGGGCCGCTGGGCGCTTCGCCGCATGATCCGGTCAGCCGTCTGGTTTCGGCCCAGTCGCATCCTGATCTGCTGGTGCTGGAGCGTCTGGTCGAGGGTGGCAAGCAGAAGAAGTCGATCTCAGTCGAACAGGCGCGTGATCTGCCCGAGTTCTTCGCCAAGAGCCCGTCTCAGGCGCGGCATCGGGTGGCGATCATCGACGCTGCAGACGACCTGAACGTCAATGCCGCCAACGCCTTGTTGAAAATTCTTGAGGAACCGCCTGAAAGCGGTGTCCTGTTCCTGGTGACGCACGCGCCGGGCCGTTTGCTGGCCACCATCCGGTCGCGGTGTCGCCGTCTCAGCTTTCCCGTCTGGTCTGAACATCGGCTGGCGGAACTGGTTCTGCAGCGTACGGGCGTTTCGCCGTCCGAGGCGGACGAGGCCGCGCGCATGGCCGGAGGTTCGCCGGGCGCGGCCCTGGATCTGGCTTCCGGCGCCATGTCCGAGACAGATCGGTTGGCGCGCGCCTGGGTCGAGGGCGGCGCCGTGGACCGCGCTGAGCAATTGGCTGTCGCCGACGGTTTTCGCGGGGCCGAGGGGCAGGCGCGATTCGAGGCCCTGATGGATCGGTTGATCGCGGCGGTGAAGCGACGAGCGGTCGAGACCGGCGGACGTGAGGGCGCGCAATGGGCTGAGCTGTGGGGACGGTTGTCGGAACTGCCGGATCGCGCGGCGGGTCTGAACATGGACAAGGGAGATGCTCTGGCCGGCGCCCTGTCTGATATCGCCCGCGTCAAGGCATCTGTATGAGAGCGTCCGCCTGAAATGATCATCGACAGCCACGTCAATCTTCACGCGCCCCAGTTCGACGAGGACCGCGACGCCGTGATCGATCGCGCGAGAGAGGCGGGCGTGCGGCTGATGGTCGAGATTTCCGACAAGCTGTCCACCTTTGAGGCTACGCACGCCCTGGCCATGAACAACGCCGACATCTGGTGCACGGTCGGGGTCCATCCGCATGAGGCCAAGGATTACGCCGGGCTGACGGCTGACCGTCTGGTCGAACTGGCTCAACGTCCGCGGGTCATCGGCATCGGCGAGTGCGGACTGGATTTCCACTACGACCTCAGTCCGCGCGATGTTCAGGCGGCGGTGTTCCGCCAGCACGTAGAGGCGGCGCGTCGCACGGATCTGCCTCTGGTGATCCATACCCGCGAGGCGGATGGCGTCATGGCCGACATCCTGCGTGAAGAGCAGGCCCGCGCGCCGTTCAAGTTCCTGATGCACTGCTACACCAGCGGGATGGAACTGGCGGAACTGGCGATGGACTTGGGCGGCTGGTTCTCAGTCTCCGGCATCGCCACCTTCAAGGCCGCCGAGGAGGTGAGGGAGGTCATCCGGCGCATGCCAGAGGATCGCATCATCGTCGAGACGGACTGTCCCTATCTGGCGCCGATTCCGCATCGGGGCCGCCGCAATGAGCCGGCCTATGTCGGCCTGGTGCTGGCTAAGCTGGCCGAGATTCGGAGCTGGTCGCCCGAACAGGCGGATCGCCTGACCACCGACGCTTTCTTCAACCTGTTCGACCGCATCCCAAGGCCTGCGGAATGAGTGAGCTTGAGATCGTCATCCTGGGGTGCGGCTCATCGGGCGGAGTACCGCGCGGCGACGGCGACTGGGGCGACTGTGATCCGGCCGAGCCGCGCAATCGGCGCACGCGCTGCTCGTTGCTGGCCCGCCTTCACGGCCCCGATGGCGTGACCAGCGTGGTCATCGATACCTCGCCCGATTTCCGTCAGCAGATGCTGATGGCGGGAGTCCGCCATGTTGATGGCGTTCTTTATACCCATGACCATGCAGATCAGACTCACGGCATTGATGATCTGCGTGTTTTCGCCGCCCATGCCCGGCGACGTATTCCCGCCTGGATGGATGAGACGACTCGCGCGGCTCTGACGCGGCGGTTCGACTACATCTTCGAGAGCCAGCACGGCTATCCCGCCATCGTCGAGGCAAGATCGGTTCCATCGCACGGCGAGGTCTGGAGCGTGACCGGACCGGGCGGCGATCTGCCCGTCGTCACCTTTGATCAGGCGCACGGGCCGATCCATTCAGTCGGTTACCGGATCGGCGGCCTGGTCTATTCCAGCGATGTATCTGACCTTGACGAAGCGGCTCTGAATGCGGTGCGCGAGGCTGATTTGTGGGTTCTGGACGCTCTTCGCTATACGCCGCATCCGACCCACGCGCATGTCGACAAGGCGCTGGACTGGATTGCGCGTACGAGAGTGAAGCGGGCCGTGCTGACCAATCTGCACATTGATTTGGATTACCAGCGGTTGAAACGCGAGCTTCCGGCTCATGTTGACGTCGCCTACGACGGTTGGAGCGACCGGCTGTCGTTGGCTTAGGCGCGCATCGGCGTCTGATCCGACATGGATCGTCGGGAGAATATGTGATGGGCGACGACGTTTTTATCGTTTATTCGCTGCTGCCTGAATTGCGGCGGGTGGGGGCCCTCCATTGGTACAACGGCGATGACGGGGCTCCCGTCACGCGAGCCTGGACGACTGTATGAAACGTTTGTTCGCTTACTTCATCATCGGGGCGATGGTGCTCGGGGTGTTGACGGGCTGGGGCCTGAACCACTTCCTGACCGCAGACCAGGCGTCGTCGGCGGCGTCGAACCTGAATCTGATCACCGACGTCTTCCTGCGCCTGATCAAGATGATCATCGCGCCGTTGGTGTTTACAACCCTGGTGGCGGGCATTGCGCACATGGAGGACGCGGCCTCGGTGGGACGGATCGGCGTCAAGACCATGACCTGGTTCATCGGCGCCTCGATCGTGTCGCTGGTGCTGGGCCTGGTGATGGTCCAGCTGCTGCAGCCCGGCGCGAACATGCATCTGCCCGAAGCCGTGGCGGCCAGCGCGCCGGCGGCTTCGACGGACGCCTTCTCGCTGCATGGCTTCATCACCCATCTGGTGCCGACCTCGATCTTCGACGCCATGGCCAAGAATGAGATTCTGCAGATCGTCGTCTTCTCGGTCTTCGTCGGAACGGCGGTCGCGGCCCTGGACGACAAGGCGCCGGCGGTGCTGCACCTGGTCGAACAGGCCGCCTCCATCATGCTGAAGGTGACCGAGTTCGTGATGAAGCTGGCGCCCTTCGCCATCTTCGCCGCCCTGGCCTCGACTATCGCCACCCAGGGTCTCGAGATGCTGGGCACCTACGCCAAGTTCGTGCTCGGCTTCTACGGCTCCATGGGCGTGCTGTGGGGTTTGCTGTTCCTGGCCGGAGCCGTGGTGCTGGGCAAGCGGGTGATCCCGCTGTTCCGCGAGATCCGCACCCCGACCCTGCTGGCCTTCTCGACGGCCAGTTCGGAAGCGGCCTATCCGCGGATCCTGGAGGCCCTGCCCAAGGTCGGCGTGCGCCGCCGTATCGTCAGCTTCGTCCTGCCGCTGGGCTATTCGTTCAATCTGGACGGGTCGATGCTCTACTGCACCTTCGGCACCATGTTCATCATGCAGGCCCACGGCGTGCAGCTCAGCGTGTCGCAGCAGATATTCATGCTGCTGCTGCTGATGGTGACGTCCAAGGGGATCGCCGGCATTCCGCGCGCGTCGCTGGTGGTGATCATGGCGACCCTGACCTACTTCGGCCTGCCCGAGGCGTGGATCGCCATCGTCCTGGGCGTCGACCACCTGCTCGACATGGGCCGCTCGGCCACCAACGTCGTCGGCAACTCTGTCGCCGCCGCCGTGGTCGCCAAGTGGGAAGGCGAGCTGGATGACATGCCCGAGGCCGACGGGCAGGACGGCCAGGCGCAACCCGCCACCGTCTGAGCGGGCTCCGGCTGTTCAAGATCAGGGCGTGGAGGAAACATCCTTCACGCCCTTTTTCGTAGCCGCGTTCAGAGGCGTTGCAGCGGCAACCCCATGCCTGCCGCGATCAGCCAGGTTTCGTCCGCCAGGGCAGCGATTCGCTGGTTCAGACGGCCAGCCTCGTCTCTGAAACGGCGGCCCAGAGGGTTGTCCGGCACCAGAGACCACCCGACCTCGTTGCTGACGACCCATAGACGCGCTGGGCAGACGGCCAGGGCCTGGGTCAGGTCGTCGACGGCGGCGGCCAGGTCGCGCTCGGCCAGCATCTGATTGCTGAGCCACAAGGTCAGGCAGTCGACCACCGCCACATCCTCGACCGACAGGGCGCGCACGGCCTCGGCCAGATCCAGCGGCGCTTCGACTTGGCGCCAGCCCTGGCCGCGTTCGGCCTGATGGCGGGCGATGCGGTCGCGCATCTCATCATCGAAAGCCTCGGCGGTGGCGATGAATACGGGCGAGCGGCCCGCCGCCTCGGCGGCCTGTTCGGCCTGTCGCTGGGCGTAGCCGCTCTTGCCGGAACGGGCGCCGCCGAGAACCAGGCTTAGGGTCATGCGTCGTCTCTCCGGTTGACCTGAACCGCACGCGGTCCTACTGCCACGGTCGCGTCAGGTTCCCCGAAAGGGGATTGAAAGGGAACGGAGTGTGAAACTCCGGCTGTTCCCGCAACTGTAAGCGGCTAGCCCGCGCGTCATACGCCACTGGCGGTCCGGAAGGCCACGGCCTGAACGACTGCTGGGAAGGCGACGCGCACCGGCCTTGATCCGCGAGCCAGGAGACCTGCCTGTCGCCGTCGTTCTCCGTGCGGTCGGGATGTGCCGGGCGGTCGAGGCAACTCGTGTGACGACAGTCGTAAACCAGCCGCGTCAGCGGCCGCCTTCGCTCATCCGGGCGACGGGCGGTCCGGCGCGGCGTCGTCATATGGAGACCCGGAATGAACCGGACCGCATTCGCTACCCTGGCCGCCGCCAGCCTTCTGGCCGCCGCTCCCGCCTTCGCCGTTGAAACCGTCGATCAACAGGCCGTCGCTCCTGACGTGGCGGGTCGCGCTGGCGCCACCGCCGTCGAGGACGTGGTCGTCACCGCCAACCGCTCGGCCCAGCCTATCGAGCGCGTCGGCGCCTCGGTCACTGTCCTGACCCAGGCCGCCATCGAGGCGCGCCAGACCCCGGCCGTGGTCGAACTTTTGGCCCAGACGCCCGGCGTCAGCTTCACTCGCAACGGCGGCCCGGGCACGGCGACCACCCTGCGCATCCGCGGCGCGGAAGGCCATCACACCGTGGTCCTGATCGACGGGGTCAAGATGAACGATCCGTCCTCGACGCAGGGTGGAAGCAATTTCGGCAACCTGCTGATCGGCGACACCGCACGTATCGAGGTGCTGCGCGGCGCCCAGTCGACCCTGTGGGGCAGCCAGGCCATCGGCGGCGTGGTCAATATCGTCACGGCCGAACCGACCGAAGCCCTGCAAGGCAGCCTCGACGCCGAGGCCGGCGCGCGCGGCACGACCTATTTCCGCGGCGGGATCGGCGGCGCCAACGAGCGCCTGAGCTGGCGTCTGGCGGCCAGCCGCTACGACACCGACGGCTTCTCGGCCTTCGCCAAGGGGACCGAGGATGACGGCTACACCAATACCGGCCTGTCCGGCCGCCTGAACGTCAAGGTGACGGACGCGGTGTCCCTGGACCTGCGCTCGGTCTGGTCCAGCGGCCGCAACGATTTCGACGCCTTCAACGGCGACAGCCGCGAATACGGCAAGACCCAGGAGCTGGTCGCCTACGCCGGACTGAACTTCGACCTGCTGGACGGCCGGTTCCGCAACCGCATCGGCTACGCCCACACCGACACGGACCGCCGCAACTTCAACCCGGACAACAAGGTCCAGACCCTGACCTTCGACGCCGAGGGCCAGAACCGCCGCTGGGAATACCAGGGCGCCTTCGCCTTCACCGAGGCGCTGAACGCGACCTTCGGCCTGGAGCACGAGAAGTCGGAGATGAAGACCCGCTCTCCCGGCGACTGGAACCCGAACCCGGCCTTCGGTCGCGGCGAAGCCGAACTGAACAGCGCCTATGGCCAGGTTCAGTGGACGGTGCTGGACGGCCTGACCTTGACCGGCGGCCTGCGCTATGACGACCACGCGCAATATGGCGACAACCTGCTGGGCCAGGTCGCGGCGGCCTGGGCCCTGAACGAGGGCGATACGGTGGTGCGCGCCAGCTGGGGTCAGGGCTTCCGCGCGCCGGGCCTGTATGAGCTGTACAGCGAGTACGGCAATCTGAACCTGCAACCGGAAGAGTTCGACAGCTGGGAGATCGGCGTCGAGCAGCGCCTGTTCGACCGCGCCGTCGTCTCGGCGACCTACTTCAACCGCCAGGCGGACAATGAGATCCGCTACAATGGCTGCTCGACGCCCTCGACGGACCCGCTGTGCACCGTCAACGGCGCAGGCCGCTGGGGCTATTACCGCAACGTCCAGAAGACCGAGGCGCAAGGCGTCGAACTGGTCGGCCGCGTGGATGTGACGGAGCGCCTGAACGTCAGCGCCAACTACACCTGGACCGACGCCAAGAGCGCCTCGGGCGCCACGGACGGCAAGCGTCTGACGCGCCGTCCCGAGCATATGGCGAACTTCGCCGCTGACTACGCCTTCACCTTCGGTCTGAAGACGGGCGTGGCGGTGCGTTACGTCGGCGAGACGTTCAACAACGACACGAACACGGTGAAGGTCGACGCCTACACCCTGGTCGATCTGCGCGCCTCCTATCCGATCAACGACGCCCTCGAAATCTACGGCCGGATCGAGAACGCCTTCGACGAGGACTATCAGACGGTCCTGAACTACGGCGCGCCGGGCCAGGGCGTGTTCGGCGGCGTTCGCGTCCGGTTCTGATGCGATGAAGGACGCCGCGTTCCTGACGACGGCGACCCGGCACGGCGGCGGCCTGATGACGGCCGCCGCCGTCTATCCCGACGCGCCGCAGCCCTGGCTGGACCTGTCCACGGGGATCAATCCCGAACCGTGGCGGGGACCGCGCGCGTCGGAGGAGGCGCTGAACCGCCTGCCCGATCCCGCCGCCCTGGCGGCGTTGGAGGCCGTCGCAGCGGCCGCCTTCGGCGCTTCGCCCGAGCGGACGGCGGCGGTCGCGGGAGCCGAAGCGGCGATCCGTCTTCTGCCCCTGTTGCTGGGCGTGCGGGCGGTCGAGGTCGTCGGCCCGACCTACGGCGCCCACGCCGAGGCCTGGCGGGCGGCGGGCGTGGCGACGCGCCTGATCGCGCCCGATCAGGCGGCGGCCTCGCAGGCGGGCGTGCTGGTCGTCGTCAATCCGAACAATCCCGACGGCCGCCTGATCCGGCGGACCGATCTGATCGCCATGGCGCAGGCGCGCTCCAAGGCGGGGCGCTGGCTGGTGGCGGACGAGTCCTTCATCGAATGCGCGCCCGGCGACAGCGTGTCGGACCTGGCCGAGCCGGGGCTGATCGTCCTGCGCTCCTTCGGCAAATTTTATGGTCTGGCCGGGGTGCGGCTGGGCTTCATGCTGGCGGCGTCCGAACTGATCCGGCGATTGCGCGCGCTTCAGGGCGACTGGCCGGTCGGCGCCGACGCCTTGACGCTGGGGCTGGGCGCCTATGCCGACGAGGCCTGGCGGCGCCGGACCGAGGCGGCCCTGGCCGAGCGGGCCGATCAGCTGGACGACCTGCTGGCGCGGGCGGGGTTCCAGATCATCGGCGGGACCAGCCTGTTCCGCATGACGCGCACGCCCCACGCGGCGCGCTGGTTCCAGCACCTGTGCCGCGCGGGCGTCCTGACCCGGCCGTTCGACCACACGCCCGACGCCCTGCGCTTCGGCGTTCCGGCCGAGCGCGACTTCCCCCGACTGCGACGCGCGCTGGAGACCTTCGGATGAGGGCGAGCCGGCGACAGGCGTTGGCGGGCGCGGGGGCCATGCTGGTCGCCGGACCGGCTGCGGCCAACACTGCGCCGCGTCGCGTGGTGTCGCTGAACGCCTGCCTCGACGCCGTTCTGGTCCACGTCGCCGACCGGGGGCAGATCGTCGCCCTCAGCCACTATGCGCGCGAGCCGGTCGGCTCGACCATTTCCGAGGTGGCCAAGACCCTGCCCTTCACCTGGGAGACGGCGGAGGAGGTCATCGCCCTGCGCCCCGACCTGGTGCTGACCAGCCGCCACAGCGCCCTGGCGACCCGCAATGCCCTGGGCCGCCTGAACATTCAGACCGAGCTGTTCTCGGTGCCCGACAGCGTGGCGGCCAGCCTGGACCAGGTGCGCGAGGTCGCCCGCCTGGTCGGTCGTCCGGCGCGGGGCCAGGCCCTGATCGCGCGCATCGAGGCCACCATCGCCGCCGCCGCCCCGCCGCCGGGATCGGCGCCGCTGACGGCCTTGATCTATCAGCCCAACGGTTTCGCCGCCGGGCGCGGCACCTTGATGGACGAGATGATGACCCGCGCCGGTTTCGAGAACGTCGCCGGCCGCTATGGCCTAGGCAAATGGGGCAATGTCCCGGTCGAGCGCCTGCTGGCCGACCCGCCCCAGGTGCTGCTCAGCGGCGTGCCGGTGCGCGGCTCGCGCACCTGGGCCGACCGGGTGATGCGCCACCCGGCGCTGAAGTCTCTGTCCGGACGGATGGTGCAGGCGCAACTGGAAGAGAAGCTGCTCTATTGCGGCGGGCCGGTGCTGATACAGACCGCCGCCGCCCTGGCGCGCGCGCGCCGTACGGCGCTGGAGGCCCTGACATGACCCTGCCGCGTCCCCTGGTGATGATCGGGCTTCTGCTCCTGATCGTCGCCCTGTCCGTCGCCAGCATGAGCGCGGGCCGCGTCTGGATTCCGTGGAGCGACTGGGCGAGCCAGCGCGGCGATCCCGCCTGGGCCATCCTGTTCGAGCTGCGCCTGCCGCGCACGGTGCTGGCCCTGATGGTCGGGGCGGTGCTGGGCCTGACCGGGGCGGCGTTGCAGGGCTATACGCGCAACCCGCTGGCCGATCCGGCGATCCTGGGCGTCTCGACCATGGCGGCGCTGGGGGCGGTGCTGACCTTCTATCTGGGCGCGGCGGCCAGCGCGCCGTGGGTGCTGCCGGTCGCGGCCATGGTCGGGGCGGGGATCGGCGTGCTGTTGCTGCTGGCCCTGGCGGGGGCGACCAGCAGCGTCGTCACCTTCATTCTGGCCGGGGTGGTGATTCAGACCATGGCCGGGGCGGGCGTGGCCCTGGCGCTGAACCTGGCGCCCAACCCCTGGGCGGTGAACGAGATCGTCAACTGGCTGATGGGGTCGCTGGCCGACCGCAGCGTGGTCGAGCTGAGGCTGGCGGCGCCGGGCATGATCCTGGGCTGCCTGCTGCTGTTGACCCAAGGGCGGACGCTGGACGCCCTGACCCTGGGCGAGGCGGGAGCGCGATCGCTGGGGGTGCGGCTGGACGTCGGGCGGATGATGCTGGCGCTGGGGGCGGCCCTGGCGGTCGGTTCGGCGGTGGCGGTGACGGGTTCGATCGGCTTCGTCGGCCTGATCGTGCCGCATCTGCTGCGGCCCCTGATTGGCGCGCGTCCAGGCGGCCTGCTTCTGCCCTCGGCCCTGGGCGGGGCGGCGTTGACGTTGGCGGCGGACATTCTGGTGCGGCTGACGCCCGCCTCGACCGAGATCAAGCTGGGCGTGGCCATGGCGGCCCTGGGCGGCCCCTTCTTCCTGGCCCTGCTGATCAGCATGAGAAGGAAGCTGGCATGAGCATCCTGAGCGCGGAGAACCTGTCTGTCCGCCTAGGCGACAAGGCGGTGCTGAACGGCGTCGACGCCGCCTTCGCGCCGGGGCTGGTGACGGCGATCGTCGGACCGAACGGGGCGGGCAAGTCGACGCTGCTGGACTGTCTGGCGGCCCTGCGGACGCCTGACGCGGGCCGCGTGACGCTGGACGGCCGAGCCTTGCGCGACCTGCCCGCGCGCGCGCGATCACGGCGCATCGCCTACCTGCCCCAGAACGCCGAGATCGCCTGGGCGGTCGAGGGGCGCACCTTCGTCGGTCTGGGCCGTACGCCCTACGTCGGCGCCTGGGGTTTAAGGGCGGACGATCGCGCCGCCGTGGATCGCGCCATGGCCGTGGCGGGGGTGGAGGGGTTCGCCGACCGCGTCGTCTCGACCCTGTCGGGTGGCGAGCGGGCGCGCGTGCTGATCGCCCGCGCCCTGGCCGGAGAACCGCAATGGCTGCTGGCGGACGAGCCGCTGGCGGGCCTCGATCCGGGTCATGTGCTGGACGCCTGCGACCTGTTCCGGCGGCTGGCGGACGAAGAGGGGCGGGGTGTCGTCCTGACCCTGCACGACCTCGACGCGGCCCTGCGCGTGGCGGATCGGGTGATCGTCCTGGCTGAGGGACGCGTGCTGGCCGACGCCGCCCCGGTCGAGGCCCTGTCGCCCGAGGTGCTCAAGACGGCGTACGGCGTCGAGGCGCGCACCCTGGACGGCGCGCGCGGCCCGGTGCTGGAGATGGTCGGCCGTGCCCGTTAGCAGCCTGCCCACGCCCTGGATCGTCGCGGGCGCCCTGCTGGTCGAAGGCGTCCTTGGTTGGCCCCGGCGCCTGTCGCATCCGGTGGCGTGGATCGGCGCCCTGATCGCGGTGCTGGAGCGGCGCTGGAACAAGGCGAAGCGGCCCGAAGGCGCACGCCGCATCCTGGGCGTCGTCACGGTCCTGATCCTGATCACGGTCGCAGGCGGGGCGGGCTGGGGCGTACAGGCGCTGGCCGCCGCCTCGCCGTTTTGGCCGGGGGTGGCGTTGATGTTGGTCTGCGGCGCGACGGGACTGGCGGCGCGCAGCCTGTTCGACCACGTCCGCGCCGTGGTCCGACCGCTGAAAGCGGGCGACCTGCCCGCCGCGCGTCTGGCGGTCGGCATGATCGTCGGCCGCGACGTCGATGCGATGGACGAGGGCGAGGTCGCGACCGCCGCCCTGGAAAGCCTGGCCGAGAGCTTCTGCGACGGCGTCGTCGCGCCGGTCTTCTGGTTCGTGATCGGCGGCCTGCCGGGTCTGTTCGTCTATAAGGCGATCAACACCGCCGACAGCATGATCGGCCACAGGGAGCCGCGCTGGCGAGCCTTCGGCTGGGCGGCGGCGCGCACCGACGACGTGATGAACTGGATCCCGGCGCGCATCGCGGGCGCCCTGATCGCTCTAGGGGGCGCAGGCGGTTGGCGCATCATGTGGCGCGATGCGGGCAAGCACGCCTCGCCCAACGCCGGGTGGCCCGAGGCGGCCATGGCGGGCGCGCTGCGGGTTCGACTGGGCGGGCCGGTCCGCTATGACGGCGTCATGACCGACCGACCTGTCTTCGGCGACTGGGCGCCGCCGTCCGCCCATGATCTGAAACGCGGGCTGAAGGTTTACGGCCTCGCCTGCGCCCTGTTGCTGATGCTGCTGATCGGCGGGGGCTTCGCATGGCCGCGCTGATGATCCAGGGCTGCGGCTCGGACGTGGGTAAGTCGGTGCTGGTCGCCGGGCTGTGCCGCGTCTTCGCCAATCGCGGCCTGAAGGTGCGGCCGTTCAAGCCGCAGAACATGTCCAACAACGCCGCCGTCACCGCGCCCGATCAAGCTGGCCGCATAGGCGAGATCGGCCGCGCCCAGGCGCTTCAGGCGCTGGCCTGCCGCACGCCGGCGACGGTCGACATGAACCCCGTCCTGCTGAAGCCGCAGAGCGACACCGGCGCCCAGCTGGTCGTGCGCGGTCAGGTCGAGGGCGTGTGGCAGGCGGCGGGCTATCAGGACCGCAAGGCCGCCCTGCTGGACGTGGTGCTGGAAAGCTTCCGTCGCCTTCAGGCCGAGGCCGATCTGGTGATCGTCGAGGGGGCGGGCAGTCCGGCCGAGACCAACCTGCGCGCCGGGGACATCGCCAACATGGGCTTCGCCCGCGCGGCGGACGTGCCGGTGGTGCTGGTCGGCGACATCGATCGGGGCCATGTGATCGCCTCTCTGGTCGGCGCCCATGCGGTGCTGGATGACGAGGATCAGGCGATGATCCGAGGCTTCATCATCAACAAGTTTCGCGGCGATCCGGCGCTGTTCGATCAGGGGCGGGCCGAGATCACGCGGCGCACGGGCTGGGCGGATCTGGGCATGGCGCCGTGGCTGGCGGATGCGCGGGCGCTTCCGGCCGAGGACGCCGTGGTGCTGGAACGGTCGGGCGGCGCGCGCGGCGGAAAGGTGCGGATCGTCGCGCCCATGCTGTCGCGCATCGCCAACTTCGACGACTTCGATCCGCTGAGGCAGGAGCCGGGCGTGGACTTCGGCTTCGTGCCGCCGGGGCAGGCCCTGCCGGGGGATGCGGACCTGATCATCCTGCCGGGGACAAAGGCGACGCTGGCCGATCTGGCCTTCCTGCGCGCGCAGGGCTGGGACGTGGACATCGCCGCCCATGGGCGACGCGGCGGGCGGGTGCTGGGCGTGTGCGGCGGCTATCAGATGCTGGGCCGGACGATCAGCGATCCCGACGGCGTCGAGGGCGTGGCGGGTTCGGCGCCGGGGCTGGGCCTGCTGGACGTCGAGACGGTGCTGGCGGGGGCCAAGACCCTGCGTCGGCTCGCTGGAAGGCTGACGCCCTCGGGTGCGCCGGTCGAGGGCTATGAGATCCACGTCGGCCGCACCGACGGCCCGGATACGGCCCGCCCGGTCGCCGTGATCGACGGGGCGGCGCATGGGGCGCGCTCGGGCGACGGCCGGATCGCGGGCCTCTATGTCCACGGCCTGTTCGACCGGGCCGAGGCGCGGGCGGCCCTGCTGGCGGAGGTCGGGGCCGCATCCGACGGCGTGGATCAGGGCGCGCGGGTGGATCAGGCGCTGGACCGCATCGCCGCCGTTCTGGAAACCCATTTCGACATTCCGGCTCTGGCCCGGATCGCAGGACTGACATGACTGAGCTGACCGACCTTTTCTCCGTTCCGCCGCTGGATCAGGGGCTGCGCGCGCCGCTGCGACAGGCGCTGGACGGCAAGGCCAAGCCGGTCGGCGCCCTGGGACGGATCGAGGATCTGGCCCTGACGCTGGGCCTGATCCAGCAGACCCTGCGCCCGACCGTGACGCGGCCGGTGCTGCTGGTCTTCGCCGGGGATCACGGGCTGACGCGCTCGGGCGTGGCGGCCTATCCGGCGGGCGTGACGGTGGCCATGGTCGACACCCTGCTGACAGGGCGGGCCAGCGCCAACGCCTTCGCCGGGGTGGTGGGCGCGCAGGTGCAGGTGATCGACGCGGGCGTCGCCGCCGACCTGTCGGAGCGCGCAGGCCTGATCCACGCCAAGGTCGCGCCGGGCACGAAGGACGCCTCGGTCGAGCCCGCCATGGCGCCCGATCAGGCGCAGGCCGCCCTGCTGGAAGGCGCCGCCATGGCGCGGGCCGCCATCGACGACGGCGCCGATGTGATCGCGCTGGGCGAGATGGGCATCGGCAACAGCGCCTCGGCGGCCCTGCTGATGCACCGGCTGGCGCCCGCGCCTCTGGCCGACTGCGTGGGGCAGGGGGCGGGGCATTCGCCCGAGGGCATGGCGCGCAAACAGGCCGTGCTGGCCAGGGCCGCGGCCCGGTCGGACGCGACGGCGCCGATGGAGGTGCTGACCCAGTTCGGCGGCTTCGAGATCGCCATGATGGCCGGGGCCCTGCTGGGCGCGGCCAAGGCGGACGCGCCGGTCATCGTCGACGGCTTCATCGGTTCGGCAGCGGCCCTGCTGGCGATCCGGCTGGCGCCGGAGGCGCGCGACTACTGCATCTTCGCCCACGCTTCGGCCGAGGCCGGGCATCGTCGGATGCTGGAGGCGGTCGAGGCGCAACCCCTGCTGGGCCTCGACATGCGGCTGGGCGAGGGGACGGGCGCGCTGCTGGCGGTGCCGCTGCTGAAGGCGGCCTGCGCCCTGCTGTCCGACGTGGCCGAGTTGAAGGACGTATTGGAGGCCGCGCGATGATCGGGCGCGAGGCGCGACTGTTCGTCTGCGCCCTGCAGTTCCTGACGCGCCTACCGACGCCGTCGCTTCGTGATTTCCAACCCGAGTGGATTCAGCAGAGCGCGCGCTGGTTCCCGCTGGTCGGGCAGGTGGTGGGCCTGATCGCGGCGGTGATCCTGTACGGCGCGGCGCAGGTGTGGAGCCCGTGGATCGCGGCCCTGCTGGCCGTGGCGGCGGGCGTGGCGATGACCGGCGGCTTCCACGAGGACGGGCTGGCCGACACCGCCGACGGTCTGGGCGGCGGCCAGACGCGGGCGCGGCGGCTGGAGATCATGAAGGACAGCCGCCTCGGCTCATACGGCGCGCTGGCGCTGGGGCTGACGCTGGCGTTGCGGGTCGCGGCGCTGGCGATGTTGGTCGCCGTCTCGCCGTGGATGGCGGCGGCGGCGCTGGTGGCCTCGCATGGCCTGGGCCGGGCGGCGGCGGTCGGGGCGATGGCGCTTATGCCCTATGGCGGCGACCCCGGCATGGCCAAGGAGGGCAAGCCGGACCGGGCTTCGATCGCGGGGCTGGCGGTGGCGGTGCTGGTCGCCCTGTGGCCGCTGGCCCTGCTGCCGGTCGCGGCGGGCGTGGTCGGTGTGGCGACGGGGCTGGTCGTCGGCGCGGTTCCGGCGTGGCAGGCGCAGCGGCTGATCGGCGGGCGCACCGGCGACGTGCTGGGCGCGGTCGAACAGATGTTCGAGGTCGGCTTCCTGCTGGCCGTCGCCGGATTTCTGGCGGCATGAGGTTGATCGTCTCGTCCCTGCCGCAGGTCGAGCGGCTGCTGGCCGCGCATCAGCCGTCGCATCTGGTGACGCTGGCCTCGCCGGGAGCGGAAGCGGCCTTTGACACCGAACACCGGCTGGACCTGCGCTTCAACGACATCGCCGCTCCGCGCGAGGGGCTGGTCGCGCCGTCGCTCGAACACGTCGAGGCCCTGATAGAGTTTGCGCAGGGATGGACCGGCGCACGGCCCCTGTTGATCCACTGCTGGGCGGGGGTCAGCCGCTCGACGGCGGCGGCCTATGTCGTCGCCTGCGCCCGCACGGCGCCGGGGCGCGAGGGTGATTGGGCCGCGCGTCTGCGAGACGCCGCGCCGACCGCCACGCCCAACCCCCTGATCGTCGCCCACGCAGACCGCCTGCTGGACCGCGGCGGCGCCATGGTCCGCGCCGTCGAGGCCATCGGCCGGGGCGTCGAGACCGACTGGGGCGCGCCCTTTGAACTGGACCTGACCGCCGAAGGAGACGGCCGCCGATGAACGACCCGCACGACGCCGAACTGAACGCCCGCCACGCCGAGAAGATGAAGCGCATCCAGGCCGCCCGCGCCCGGATGATGCAGTCAAAGACCGTCGAGCGCGGCCTGGTCATCGTCCACACCGGGACGGGCAAGGGCAAGTCGACGGCGGCCATGGGCATGGTCTGCCGCATGATCGGCCACGGGATGAAGACCTCCATCATCCAGTTCATCAAGGGGGCGATGGAGACGGGCGAACAGACCCTGTTCGACAACTTTCCCGATCTGGTCGAGATGCGGCCGATGGGCGAGGGCTTCACCTGGGACACCCAGGACCGCGCCGCCGACATCGCCAACGTCCGCAGCGCCTGGGAGGCCGCCAAGGCCCGCATCATGGACCCGGAATGGAAGATGGTCGTCTGTGACGAACTGAACATCGCCCTGCGCTACGACTACCTGCCGGTCGAGGAGGTGCTGGAGGTTCTGGCCGCGCGTCCGGCCGACACCCACGTCGTCATCACCGGCCGCAACGCCCCGGACGCCCTGATCCAGGCGGCCGATCTCGTCACCGACATGCAGATGGTCAAGCACCCGTTCCGCAGCGGGGTGAAGGCCCAGGCCGGGGTGGAGTTCTGATGACAGAGGCGACGGCGCGACTGATCGTCTGCACCACCTGCCGTCTGTCGTCGGACGAGCCCGTGGACGCGGACGGCGTCTCGGGTGGGCGGTTGCTGCTTCAGGCCGTGGCGGCGGCGGCTGAACGCGCGCCCGAACTGCGGGTCGAGGAGCAGGCCTGCCTGTGGGCCTGCCGCAGCCACTGCACCGTCTATCTGGCCCAGGGCGGCAAGCCAGGCTACCTAGCCGGAACCTTCATGCCGACCGCCGACGCCGCCGAGGCCATCGTCGATTTCGCGCGCCGCTACGCCGCCAGCCCGGACGGCGCCGTGCCCTATCGCGACTGGCCCGAGGGGATAAAGGGCCACTTCATCGCCCGCCTGCCTACGGTCTAGAGCCTATTTTTCTCGCTCGGCCCAGCGCAGCAAGGGAATGAGCGGAAGGCCCCAACCGACGCCCGCGACGGTGAAGAAGATCAGATCGATCCACCAGGCGTCCGGCAGCAGATCGTGCACCGTCACCGCCCCCCAGATCCAGAAGATCAGGAAGAAGATAACACCCAGAGTGGCGACGAAACGGCGCGCGCGGGGAGGCATCATCGTTTGCTCCGGAACAGGAAGAAGGCGATCAGGCCGATCACCGTCGCCGCCATCGACCAGGGCAGCCACGCCCAGTCGGCCAGGGTGGCGATGGCGAAAACCCGAATGGCCAGGAAGGCTCCGCACGCCCCACTGACCAAGGCGACAAGCATGACCGCGCCGATTCCGCGCCGACCTGTCAACAGGTCGGCGACCCACGCAAGGAGCAGGGCGCCGGCGACGGCGATGGCGATCTCGATATATGGCACCGGCCGGCGCTCCCTGACTGCTGTGCGACGCTTTGGCGAAGAAAGCGACTCGATCTTGTCTCGCGAGAGGGGCATATCCCTCGGTTCCGCCGCCCGCGAAAGAGGCGGCAGCATATCGGGGCGAACGGCAGGCGTCGAATGAAGCGTATAGGTGAATTGGACCATAGCCGCGCGGTGGCGCTGTGGTTGTTTTTCTGCGCGACCTTGGTGTTCGCCATGGTGGTGGTCGGAGGCGCGACGCGCCTGACCGGCTCGGGCCTGTCGATCACGGAATGGAAGCCCATCATGGGCGCCCTGCCGCCGATGAACCACGCCGACTGGGTCGAGGCGTTCGACAAGTACAAGGGCATCCCCCAGTACGTCGAGGTCAACGCCGGCATGAGCATGGCGGAGTTTCAGTACATCTTCTGGTGGGAATGGGCGCACCGTCTGCTGGGTCGTCTGATCGGCGTGGTCTTCGCCGTGCCCTTCGTCCTGTTCCTGGTCTTCCGCGCCATTCCGCGACGCCTTATCGGGCGCTGTGCGATCCTGTTGGCCCTGGGCGGCCTGCAGGGGCTGATCGGCTGGTGGATGGTGTCCAGCGGCCTGGCTGAGCGCATCGATGTGGCGCCGGAACGGCTAACGACCCACCTGGGCCTGGCCTTCCTGATCTTCGCTGGACTGATCTGGACGGGGCTGGAGGCTTGGTCCGGTTCGGACTTCACGCGCGCGCCGCGCGGCTGGAGCTGGGGCGCTGGCCTGCTGCTGGGCGGCGTCTTCTTCCAGTGCCTGCTCGGCGGCCTGGTGGCCGGGGCCAAGGCGGGCATGATCTATACCGACTGGCCGATGATGAACGGCGCCTTGTTCCCGCCGGTCGAGTGGGGGCAGGGGGCGCTGGCCTTCCTGCATGATCAGGGGCTGGTGCAGTTGAACCACCGGATCGGCGCCTATGTGCTGCTGTTCGCGGGCACCTTCTATGCGGTTCAGGCCCTGCGCGGGCGTCTGGGCGAGGGGCTGGGCGCTTCGGCCCTCGTTTTGGCGGGCGCGCTGTGGCTGCAGGCGGGGCTGGGCGTCCTGACGCTGATCCATGCGGTGCCGGTGACGCTCGGCGTGCTGCATCAGGCTGTGGCGGCGCTGGTGCTGGCGACGGCTACGGTCAATCTGTGGCTGGTGCGGCGTTCACGTCCGAGGATGTTCGTCTCGGGACTTCGCTAAGAAAAAGGCCGCCTTCCCGATCGGGAAGGCGGCCTTCTCAATTGCGCGAGGGGGAAGCCTTTAGCCGATCTTCACCCGCGTGGCGGATTCCGGCAGGTCTTCGCCGAAGGCGCGTTGATAGAATTCGGCGATGGTCGGCCGCTCCAGCTCGTCGCACTTGTTCAGGAAGGTCAGACGGAAGCTCAGGGCCACGTCGCCGCCGAAGATGATGGCGTTCTGGGCCCAGGTGATGACCGTACGAGGCGACATGACCGTTGAGATGTCGCCGTTCATGAAGGCGTTGCGGGTCATGTCGGCGACACGGACCATGGCGGCGATGCGGCGCTTGCCCTCGGCGTCGTTCCACTCGGGCACCTTGGCGGCGACGATCTCGGCTTCCACGTCGTGGTCGAGATAGTTGAGCGTGGTGACGATGTTCCAGCGATCCAGCTGCGCCTGATTGATCTGCTGGGCGCCATGGTACAGGCCCGTGGTGTCGCCCAGGCCGACCGTGTTCGAGGTAGCGAACAGGCGGAACCACTTGTTCGGGCGAATGACGCGGTTCTGGTCCAGCAGGGTCAGGCGGCCCTGCGCCTCCAGCACGCGCTGGATCACGAACATGACGTCCGGACGGCCTGCGTCATATTCGTCGAACACCAGGGCGACCGGGCGCTGCAGCGACCACGGCAGGATGCCCTCGCGGAATTCGGTGATCTGCTTGCCTTCCTTCAGGACGATGGCGTCCTTGCCGATCAGGTCGATGCGGCTGACGTGGGCGTCCAGGTTAACGCGAACCATGGGCCAGTTCAGGCGGGCGGCGACCTGCTCGATGTGGGTCGACTTGCCGGTGCCGTGATAGCCCTGAACCATCACGCGGCGGTCGTAGGCGAAGCCCGCGCAGATGGCGAGCGTCGTCTGGGGATCGAAGCGATAGGATTCGTCGATCTCGGGGACGTGGCTGTCGCGCGTCTCGAAGGCGGGCACGACCATGTCGGAGTCGATGCCGAACGCTTCCTTCAGCGTGACCTTGCGGTGCGGTTCAAGGATGACGAGCGGATCGGGGGAGGCGTCGAGCGGAGAGGTCATGACCATCCACCTAGCGCCCTCGCGCGCGCGGCTCAACACGCGCGAGGGGCCGGATGATTTATTCGCTCTGGGCCGGTCGGATTATTCCGCCGACAGGTCCACGTCGACGTTGCCGCGCGTGGCGTTGGAATAGGGGCAGACCTGGTGCGCCTTCTGGATCAGGTCGTCGATCACCGCACGGTCCAGCCCATGGTCCATCACCCGCAGGGTCACGTCGAGATTGAAGCCTTCACCGCGGGTGTTCTTGCCGAAGCCGATCCCGGCCGAAACCTTGGTGTCCCGGCCGACCGGCGTACCCGCCTTGCCCGAGACCAGCCGCAGAGCGCCCAGGTAGCAGGCGGCGTAGCCCGTGGCGAAAAGCTGCTCGGGATTGGTCCCGTCGCCGCCCTTGCCGCCCATTTCGGTCGGAACGGACAGGCGAACGTCGATCTTGCCATCGTCGGTAGCCGAGCGACCTTCGTCGCGCCCTCCGCCGGAGGCCGTGGCGTGGGCGCGGTACAGGACTTCCATGGGGCAGGCTCCATAAGAGGTGAAGGAAGAATGGACGTGGGGACGCCGTGTATCAGAAACAACGGTTCTGTGATTCGAAACGTCCACAGGCGGGTGTTAATAATTGCGACATCGCTCCCATTGGGGAGGGGCTGAAATGACCACGCTGCCGCAGTTCTTCTGCTATGTTTATGATGCGCCCGGCCGGACGCCTCAGATGCTCGCTCTTGAGGCGAACACCTTCACGGAAGCGATCCGCGAGACGCGGCGCGTGATGCGTGGCGAGAGCGGCGTGGAGGCTTTCGCGGAAATATGGGATTCGTCCGAACTGGGCGGCCAAGTCACGCGCATAGACGCTCCACCCGGCGGCGGGGGGCTGTTGCGGTCGATCAGGCGTAACCGGCCTTTTTCAAGGTTTTCCAGGCTTTAATGACGCTTTGAAGCTTGGCCTCTGCGCCGCGGTCGCCGCCGTTGGTGTCAGGATGAAAGCGTTTCAACATCTCATGATAGCGCGCCTTGACGGCGGATTTGTCCGCACCCGGTTCCAGGTTCAGGTCTGCCAAGGCGGCGCGCTCTAGCTTGCCCATGCGTTGTTCGGGGGCGTCGGCGACAGGCGCGTCCTGGGTGCGGCGCCCGAAAAGGCCAAAGCTGTCGCGCCATGAACCGGCGCCCGCGTTGTTGTTCGTGCCGAACTTCGCGGCGAAGGCGGCGGCCTCACGCGTTTGCGGGCCAGCTTTCATCTGCCAGGTGGGGCGGCCCCCGGTCATGGCCTCGTTTTCTTGGGCCGCGCGAATCTGACCTTCGTTCATGCCTGCGTAGAAGTTCCAACCCTTGTTGTACTGCCCGGCATGGACCTGGCAGAAGTTGTAGAACTCGTTGAGCTGTTCGCGCGACTTGGGCGCCTTGGCGCTGGCGGGCTGGGTGCAGTCGGGCCACTCACAGCGCTTCTGGCCGGGTTTCAGGCGCAGGACATCAGCCTCGGCTTCTTCCTCTTCGGGCCGAGGGGGCTTCACACGGATGTCGGTGAAGCGAGGCTTGTATTGAAAAGAAGCGGACATCCTCCGAAGTGTAGGCCTGATTTGGACAGCTTCAAGGAATGACCCATGTCTGATGGCCCCGTAGCGACGATTATCCGTGAAAAACTGACTGCAGCGTTCGTTCCGAGCGTGATTGAGCTTGAAGACGACAGCTGGAAGCACGCCGGCCACCACCATGAAGGCGGCATCGACGCCCAGGATGGCGGAGAAAGCCATTTTCAGTTGAGGATCGTTTCCAGCGCCTTCGAAGGCCAGAATCGGGTCGCGCGCCAGCGGGCGATAAACGCCGTGCTGAAAGCCGAACTCAGCGGTCAGGTTCACGCGTTGTCGATCCGCGCCCAGACGCCTGGAGAAGCAGCGAGCTGATACTCGCGCCTTTCACATTACGTGGTTCTTTGCGTTCACGCCGTCTTAGAACATTTGGTCATAGCGTCCGTCCCCGAAGCATTTTTGCAGCGGGCGGGGGCGTCGTATGGTAGGTTCCGAGGGCATAGGGAAGGGGTTGGAGAGCCAGGAGGCCGGTAGCGCCGCCCAGGCCCTGTCCGCCATCCTGCAAACCCACTACTTGCGCTATATGATCATTGCCAGCTGGGCGCTGGGCCTGATCGCGACGGTCGGCTTGCCGCATGGCCTGCTTTGGTTTGCCGGAACGCTCGCGGCGGGCGCCCTCCGCGGCGTCGCCGAAAAGCGGATCAGTGAAAGCCAGGACGCCGAGGCCGGTTGGGGCAGAATATTCCCCATTGTCGGTGCGGTGACTACGGCGGCTTGGGCCGTTGCGCCCTTGCTGGCGTGGTTTTCGCCGTCGTACTTCGGGCGTGAGCTGGCGATCGCCTTCCTGATTTCAGGTTATGTTCTGGTTTTCGCCCAGCTTCGCAGCTCGCCGAAACAGGCGCTGATCATCTCGTCGCCCTACGGCTTGGCGGCTGCGATCATCGGCGTGACCCTGATCGGCCATCCAGACGCGTTCTGGCCTTTTGTGGCGCTGATACCGGTTACTGTGGCCTCGCTGTTTGTCCTGGTGACCATGACCATGCTGCGCGAAGACCGCATCCGTGCCTTCCAGGAGCATCAGGCTCATCTGATTGCGGAGCTGGAGGCTGCTCGTGACAAGGCCGATGCGGCGAATGAGGCGAAGTCCAACTTTCTGGGGGTTATCTCTCACGAACTACGCACGCCGATGAACGGGGTGTTGGGCGTGGCCCAATTGTTGAGTGCGACGCGCCTTGACGGCGCCCAACGCGAATACCTGGCGATCATCCGCAACTCAGGCGACAATTTGCTGAGCTTGCTGAACGACATCCTCGACATGACCAAGATCGAGGCGGGGCGGATGAATTTCGAATCCATTGATATTCAGCTCGACGACCTGCACCGTCGGATTGTCGGGCCGTTTGAGGCGCAGGCCGAAGCCAAAGGGCTGACGTTCGTGTCTGAGTTCGAAGGCGAGATGCCTGCGGTCGTACGCGGCGACCCGCTGCGTGTCTGCCAGGTCGTGCAGAACCTTCTGTCCAACGCTGTGAAATTCACTGATGGCGGAGACATCCGCCTGGTGACGCGAGGGCGTCGCATCTCGGAACGGCGCGTGGCGTTCGAATTCGCCGTGTATGACAGCGGGGCGGGCATTTCCGAAGCGGACATGGATCAACTGTTCCAGCCGTTCACGCAGATCGACGCCTCGTCCACGCGGCGATTTGGCGGGACGGGCCTGGGCCTCACCATCTCGCGGCGGCTGGCCAACATCATGGGCGGGGATATCTCGGTGACGTCCGAAGTCGGCAAAGGATCGGTCTTCGTCTTCGCCGTCGAGGGGGAGGTCGTGCACTGGGTCGATGAGACTGCTGAAGTCGACGCAGACGCTGAGATGACCCAGGAGGATGCGATGGAGGTGCTGGTCGTCGAGGACCACGCCGTCAACCGCATGATCCTGGAGGCCTGGATGGGGTCTACGGGACGACGCACGACTACCGCCGAGAATGGCCAGGAGGCTGTTGAGATCGCTCGCCACCAGACGTTCGACCTGATTGTCATGGACGTGAACATGCCGATCATGGATGGGCTGACGGCGACGCGGCTGATCCGTGAAGGGGGCGCCAACGCCGAGACGCCCATCGTCGTTCTATCGGCCTCGGCGCGGAACGAGGATCAGGAGGCGGGGCTGGCGGCGGGCGCCGACGCCTATCTAAACAAGCCGATCGACTTCCGTAGTCTGGCGGGCCTGATGAGCCAGGCCAAGGGCGGACGTTCGATGTTGCGGCGGATGATCGAAAGCGAAGCGGCCTGAACCGACGCGGAAACGACTGCGAGGTTCGCCGTTCTAAAGGAGCGTTTGAACCCAAGGAGCTGAATTGCGCGGCTTCGCCGAACTGCTTGATCGACTGTCGTTGACCGCTTCGCGCAAGGCGAAGCTGCTCCTGTTGCGAGATTATATGCGCGCCACGCCCGATCCGGATCGCGGGTGGGCGTTGGCGGCGCTGACCGGCGATCTGAGCTTTTCGGCGGCCAAGCCGGCCATGATACGCAAGGCGGCCGAGGGGCGGGTCGATCCTGTGCTGTTCGGCTGGTCTTATGACTACGTCGGCGACCTGGCGGAGACGGTCGCCCTGATATGGCCGATCAATCCTGATTGTCGCCTTAACCGCGAACCATCCTTGGCTGAAGTGGTGGACGCGCTTCAGGGTGCTGACCGGCAGGAGGCGTCCGGTCTGGTTGAAGATTGGCTGGACTTCCTGGAGCCCAAGGGTCGCTGGGCGTTGCTGAAGCTGGTCACGGGCGGTTTGCGCGTCGGCGTCTCGGCGCGGCTGGCGCGCACGGCCGTTGCTATGGTGCGGCCAGAGGCGGTCATTGAACACCCGACGCCTGAAGGCGGCGAACAGGCCGCGTCCCTGCCGCCGGTCGATGTCAGCGAGGTCGAGGAGGTCTGGCACGGACTGACAGCCCCCTATGGCGACCTGTTTGCCTGGCTGGAAGGTCGGGGAGAGCGTCCTAGCGCTGAAGTTCCAGGGCGGTTCCGCCCCGTCATGCTGGCGACAGCGCTGGACGAGGCGGTTGATCTGGCGCGGCTGGATCCGCAGGCCTTCATCGCTGAATGGAAATGGGACGGCGCCCGGGTGCAAGCCGTGTGTGAGGCGGGCGTCACGCGATTGTACTCGCGCACCGGAGACGACATTTCGGCTGCATTCCCCGATGTGACGGCGAATCTGGCGTTTGACGGAGCGGTGGACGGCGAGCTTCTGGTGATCCGCGACAACGTCGTTGCACCGTTCGGCGA
Organism: Brevundimonas phoenicis; assembly: GCF_047237745.1. NCBI lineage: Bacteria > Pseudomonadati > Pseudomonadota > Alphaproteobacteria > Caulobacterales > Caulobacteraceae > Brevundimonas > Brevundimonas phoenicis. The sequence goes on along the minus strand of NZ_JBDFLN010000001.1, from coordinate 2,186,360 downwards.
TCTGCAGCAGCGATTGAACCGCAAGACGGCCGACGCCAGACTGCAGGCGGCCTATCCGGCAGCGATACTGGCCTATGACCTGCTGGCCGAGGGAGGCGAGGATCTGCGGCGCCTGCCGTTGACCAAGCGTCGCACGCGGCTGGAACGGCTGGTCGCGACGCATGGGGGGCGACGGCTTTATCTGTCTCCGTTGCTGCAGCATGAGACGTGGGCGGAGTTGGCGGCCTTGCGCGCCGATCCTCCGGTGGGTGCGGCGGCGGAGGGGCTGATGCTGAAACGCCGGGACAGCGTCTATACGGCGGGCCGCCCCAAAGGCCCCTGGTTCAAGTGGAAGCGTGATCCGCACGTCATCGACGCCGTGCTGATGTACGCCCAGCGAGGACATGGGAAGCGCTCCGGCTACTACTCCGACTACACCTTTGGCGTCTGGACGGAGGAGGGGGCGCTGGCGCCCGTCGGCAAGGCCTATTTCGGCTTCACCGACGAAGAGTTGAAGCAGATCGACAAATTCGTCCGCGATCACACGACGGACCGCTTCGGCCCGGTCCGCGCCGTTCGCGCCGAGCGCGATTTCGGTCTGGTGCTGGAGATCGCCTTCGAGGGATTACAACGCTCTACGCGCCATAAATCGGGCGTGGCCATGCGCTTTCCGCGCGTCAGTCGCATCCGCTGGGACAAGCCCGCGCGGGAGGCTGACACCCTCGCCTCTGTTCTGGACCTGCTGGACGCCATCGAACGCGGCGGCGGGCGGGTCAGCGCGGGTGAAAAAGCTTGACCTGCGGGGCTTCCAATCGGCGGCGCGTGCGTTAGACCCGGCTCATGCTCACGAATTCCCTGCATACACCTGTCGTGCTCGCCGAGCCTCTGGCTCAAGTGGTGGCCGCTGGCGAGCAGAAGTTGACCGTCGACGCCGCCATCCTGGCCAAGGCCATGGATATGCTGGGTGATTTCGCCATCAACCTGACGGTGGCGGCGATCATCTTCGCCCTGACGCTGATTGCGGCGCGCTGGGCGTCGGGCGCGGCGCGCAAGCTTCTGGGTCGCACCAAGGCCGTCAGGCGCGACCCGACAGTGCTGGCCTTCATGGTTCAGATCGTGCGGGTGGTGGTCATCATCGTCGGCATGATCGCGGTGCTGCAGCGCCTAGGCGTGCAGACGACCTCCATCATCGCCGTTCTAGGCGCCGCCTCCCTGGCGGTCGGCCTGGCGTTGCAAGGCACGCTGTCGAACGTGGCGGCGGGGGTGATGCTGCTGGTCCTGCGCCCCTATCGCGTGGGCGAGGTCATCGACGTGGGCGGCGCGTCGGGCACGGTGCAGAAGCTGGATCTGTTCACCACCCAGCTGTCGAACGCCAACAACCACAAGATCGTCATTCCGAACTCCAAGGTGCTGAGCGACGTCATCATCAATCTGACGGGCCAGCGAACGCGCCGGATCGAGATCAAGTTCACCGTCGGCTATGGCGAGAATCTGAAGGAGGCGCGCGACGTGCTGGCGGCGGTCGCCCGGCTTCACGACAAGGTGCTGACGGATCCGGCGACCTGGACGGGGGTGACGGCGCTGCTGGACAGCGCGGTCGAGATCACCCTGCATGCCTGGGTGAACAACGCCGACTGGTGGCAGACTCAGGCTGATCTGATGCAGTCGGGCAAGGAGGCCCTGGACGAAGCCGGCATCGAGATTCCCTTCCCGCACCAGGTCGAGGTGCCGGCGAAGGACGCCAAATTCGCGCGGGTCGTCATGGCTCCGGTCCAGGATGGTGCGGTTCAGGGCGAGGCCTCTGACCAAGGGGGAGAATGAGCCGTGCGTTTTGATTTCGGTTCCGACAACACGACGGGCATGGCCCCCTCGGCGCTTCAGGCTCTGGTCGCCGCCAATGCCGGGTTTGCGCGGGCTTATGGCGCGGACGAAACCTCGACGCGCGCGGCCGATTTGATCCGCCAGACGCTGGATGCGGACGCGGAGGTGCGCTTTGTCTTCAGCGGCACGGCGGCCAACGCCATCGGCCTGTCGATGTTGGCGCGACCCTATGAGGCGGTGCTGGCGCACCATGCGGCCCATGTCTGCACGGACGAGACGGGCGCCCCCGGCTTCTTTGGTCAGGGCGTCGGCCTGATCGGCCTGCCGGGCTATTCAGGCAAGGTTGATGTGGCCGCGCTTTACGCCGCTCTGGAAGAACCCGTGGTGGGCCATCGTCAGCCGCCGGCGGCGCTCAGCCTGACCCAGACGACGGAATACGGCGCCGTCTATTCCGAGGAAGAGCTGCGCCATCTGATCGAGCCCTCCAAGCGGGCGGGTCTAGGCGTGCATATGGACGGGGCGCGACTGGCGAACGCCGTAGCGGCGGGCTTTGACCCCAAGGACATTCCGCGCCTGGGCGTTGATGTGCTGTCGTTCGGCGGGGCCAAGGCGGGCGCGCATTGCGTCGAGGCCTTGGTGATCTTCGACAAGACGTTGACCCGCCGCATCGACAACCGACTGAAACAGGCCGGACAGACGGCGTCCAAGGGCCGGCTGCTGGCCGCGCCGATGCTGGGGCTGCTGGAATCGGGCGACTGGTTATCGGGCGCCGCTCACGCCAATCTGATGGCGCAGCGCCTGGCCGACGGGATTGAGACGAAAACGCCCTTCGTCCTGGCTCATCCGGTGGAATCGAACACCGTCTTCGTGCGGATGCCGGACGAGGCGCATCAGGCGCTGAATGCAGCGGGCTGGGCCTGCTATCAATTCGACGACGGCTCGGTGCGGTTCGTCTGTTCCTGGGCGACTGATGAGGCGTCGGTTGACGCCTTGATCGACGCCGTGGCGAGCCTGGATTGACGTGGCGGACGCGTTCCGCCTCGGTGGCATGATGGCGGCGGGACGTGACGATGCGCGGTGAACGCTCGGGACGGCGCGGCGACGTCGCGACCAAAGCCATGAACGCCGGGACAGATCCCGCGCAACAGGAGGCGCCGCCTACGCTGGAGGCGCTGAAGAACCTGATCGGCGTGGTGGCTCGCTCGGGCGCGCCGCAACTGCCGTGGCGCGTGGCGGGGGCGATCCTGCTGACCCTGGCGGGCAAGGGGCTGGGCGTGCTGGCGCCGCTGGTCCTAGGCGCAGCGGTCAACCATCTGGCGGCGGACCAGGGGCCGGCGGCGTCGGTGGGGCTGGGCTTCGCCGCTTTCGCCGTGGGCTGGGCCCTGGTGCGCTTTCTGTCGGCGGCGACGCCGCAGTTGTCGGACGTGGTGTTCGCTCCGGTGCGCGCGGCGGCCCAACGCAAGACGGCGGCCGAGACGTTTGCTCACGCTCTCAGCCTGTCGCTGGACTTCCATCAGACCAAGCGATCCGGCGCCCTGTCGCGGGTGATGGACCGAGGCTCGCGTGCGGTCGACTTCCTGCTGCGCATCCTGATGTTCAACCTGGGCCCGACGGTGCTGGAGCTGGTGCTGGCGGCGGCGGTTCTGGGCGGCAAATACGACTGGCGGTTCGGCGTCGTGGCGGTGGGCGTGGTGCTGGTCTATGCTGTCACGACCTTCGCCATGGCCAACTGGCGGCTGGAGCATCGGCGCGCCATGAACGCGGCCGACAGCGAGGCGGCGGGCCTGTCGGTCGACGCCCTGCTGAACTATGAAACCGTCAAGTCGTTCGGCGCCGAGGGCCGGGCGGCGCAGGCCTATGAGGCGTCTCTGGCCACTTATGCGAAGGCGTCGCTGAAGGCGAACACTTCGCTGGCGACCCTGAACCTGATCCAGGGTCTGATCATGAATGTCGGCCTTGGGATCATGGCCGTCATGGCCGGGTTCGAGGCGGCGGCGGGGCGCATGGGGCCGGGCGATGTGACAGCGGCCGTGCTGATCATGATCTCCCTCTATGCGCCGCTGAATATTTTGGGCTTTGCCTATCGCGAAATCCGCCAATCCTTCATCGACATGGAGGAGATGCTTAAGGTGACGCGGCAGGCGCCGCAGGTGGCGGATGCGCCCGACGCCATCGATCTGCCGCGTCCTGAAAGCGGCCAAGGGGCCGAGGTCGTGTTTGACCATGTCGGTTTCCGGCATGACGCGCGGGCGGCGGGTCTGGACGACGTCAGCTTCGTCACGCCGGCGGGCACCACGACCGCTCTGGTCGGGCCGTCGGGGGCGGGCAAGTCCACCATCGTCAAGCTGGCCTTGCGGCTGCTCGACCCGCAGGAAGGCGCAGTGCTGATCGACGGTCGGGACGCGCGCAGCGTGACACAGGCGTCGCTGCGGGCGGCCGTGGCCCTGGTGCCGCAGGACGTGGCCCTGTTCAACGACACCATCGCGGCCAACATCGCCTTCGCCCGACCCGACGCGGACGAGGCGGCGATCTGGGCGGCGGCCGAGGCGGCGGAACTGGCGGACTTCATCCGCAACCTGCCCGAAGGCATGGACACGCGCGTAGGCGAGCGGGGACTGAAGTTGTCGGGCGGCGAGCGTCAGCGGGTGGGCATCGCCCGCGCTCTGTTGGCCGACCCCTGCATTTTGATCCTGGACGAAGCGACCAGCGCGCTCGACAGCCGGACCGAGGCGGCGATCCAGAAGACGCTGCGCAAGGCGCGGACCGGTCGCACGACCCTGGTGGTCGCGCACCGTTTGTCGACCGTCGCCGACGCCGATCAGATTCTGGTGCTGAAGGCAGGCCGCATCGTCGAACGCGGCGCCCATCATGAGCTGGTGGCGCGTCAGGGCGGGGAATACGCAGCCCTGTGGCGCAAACAGACGCGCGGGGCAAAGACGCCGACCGCAGAGATCTGATCCCTGTTAGTTCTTGGCGCCAGGAACCTTGGCCTTCAGCACGTCCTTGAGGCTGTCTAGCACTTGGCTGCGGGCGTCGGCGGCCTCTTTCGGCAGGGTCAGCAGCAGACGCAGCGCCTGGGCGTGGACGGTGACGATGCGCCAGTCGAAGGCGCGGTCTTCCGGCGCAGCGTCGATCAGGTCGCACAGGTTGGCGGCGGCCGTGCAGATGTCCTTCATCTCGAAGGGCCCGGCCGCGTCGATCACGGCGCTGGAGCGGACGTACGCCTGATCCAGGGTGACGGAGACGTCTTCAAGGCCGGCGGGCGGCGTCATGGCGGCCAGGGCTGCGACCTGTTCCTCGATGACCTGACGGCTGCGGGCCTCATACTCGGCCAGGTTGGCGCGCGCCTGGGTCAGGGCGGTTCCGACGCTGACACCGCCAGGCTGATCGATCAAGGTCGACAGGCGCGAGCGGCGGCGATTGTGCGTGATGACGGTCATAGATCGATCGAGGCTCTGCGTTGGGCTTCGAATTGCGCTTTGCGGATTTCTTCGGAACGACGCTCGGGGCCAGGCCAGGGTTCCTCCTTGAACCGTCGATCTGGCCCGAAATAGTCGCCGACCTCAAGGAAGGGGCGTGCATCGCGCGCCACCCAGACGATGCGCTCCAACAGCACGCCGGCGCTGAACGGCTTGGTGATCAGGAAGTTGGCGCCGCAGTCTCGGGCCTCTGACACCTTTGAGCGGCGTACGTGGGCGGCGGTCATGATGACGGGGGCGTAGGCGTTCGGTTCCAGTCCCGAACGGCGCAGCCAGCGCACGAATTCATAGCCGCTCATGCCTGGCATCTCGCAATCGACCAGGATCAGATCGACGGGATGGGTCTGCAGAACCTTGATGGCCTCGGCCGCGTCGGCGCAGGCGTGGCGCACCTTGATACCGAAGCCCAGCAGGGCCTGGGCCGTCAGCTCCATCGCGAAGGGGGAGTCGTCGATGACCATGGTCATCGCCCCGTCGAAGTTGAAGACGGCGCTTTCGCGCAGAGATTCGCCAACTCCGTTCATGCCGGGCATGGAAGTCTCGAATCACGCATCACTGAACCTTCGACGAATCGCATCGGCGCAGCTTCGGCGGCGGCGGCCCGCCATGCAACGGGTTGAACGTCTCGATTCAGCCCAGGCGGCCGATGGCGTAGAAACGGTCGGCGCGTTGCTTCTTGAGCTGTTCGGCGGACAGGCCCGACAACGCCTTCAGTTCTTCTTCCAGAACCTGGCCGACGTTCTGCATGGCCTTTTCGCGATCAGCGTGGGCGCCGCCCAGGGGCTCGGGGATCACGCGATCGACGATCTTCAGCTCGATCAGGTCGGGCGCCGTGATCTTCATCGCATTGGCCGCGTCCTTGGCGCGCGTGCCGTCGCGCCACAGGATGCCCGCTGCGCCTTCCGGCGAGATGACCGAGTAAATTGAGTGTTCAAGCATCAGCACGCGGCTGGCGGCGGCGATGGCGATGGCGCCGCCCGAACCGCCCTCGCCCGTTACCGTGGCGATGGAGGGGACGCCCAAAGTCAGGCCGCGCTCGGTCGAGCGGGCGATGGCCTCGGCCTGTCCGCGCTCCTCGGCGCCCAGGCCCGGATAGGCGCCGGCGGTGTCGACGAAGGTCAGGACCGGCAGGCCGAACTGCTCGGCCATGTCCATCAGGCGGACGGCCTTGCGATAGCCCTCGGGGCGGGCCATGCCGAAGTTGTGGGTGATGCGGGTCTGAGTGTCGTGGCCCTTTTCGTGGCCCATGATCACGACCGGCTGGCCGCGGAATCGGGCCAGGCCGCCCAGGATGGCCTGGTCGTCCCCGAACTGACGGTCGCCGTGCAGCTCCACGAAATCGGTGAACAGGCCGTCGACGTAATCGACGAAGTGCGGGCGTTGCGGGTGGCGCGCGACCTGGGTGCGCATCCACGGATCCAGGTTGGCGTAGGCCTTGGTGCGCATGGCGTCGGCCTTCTTGCGCAGGGCTGCGATCTCGGTCTCGAACGATCCGCTGGTCGGCGCCAGCAGCGACAGCTCGGCGATCTTGGCGTCCAGTTCGGCGATCGGCTTTTCGAATTCGAGATAGTGCGTGGCCATAAGGCGTCCGTGAGGAAGAAGCGCGCTTGGCGCTACGGAAGGCGGCGGAACCTAGAGCGCGGAACGTCTCGGAGCAAGCGCGGGTTCAGTCGTCTTTCGCCAGGGGATGGTTGGTGTGAACCACTTGAGACAGGCGGTCGACGGCGACGTGGGTGTAGATCTGGGTGGTCGAGATGTCGGCGTGACCCAGTAGGGTCTGCACCACGCGCAGGTCGGCGCCGCCTTCCAGCAGGTGGGTGGCGAAGGCGTGGCGCAGGACGTGGGGGCTGACGCGGGCCGGGTCGATTCCCGCCATGACGGCCGCCTGATCCAACAGCTGGGCGAAGCGGCGCGGCGTCAGATGTCCCGTCTTGCCGTGTGAGGGGAACAGCCAGGCGCTGTCGGACGTGTTCGGCTTGCGGGCGGCGTCGCGGGCGTCCAGCCAGGCCTTAATCGCCTCGCGTGCGGCCGTGTTCAGCGGGGCCAGTCGCTCCTTGCCGCCCTTGCCGCGCACGATCAGATAGGCGGGGTCGCGGCGCACGGCCTCGACTTTGAGCGCCAGCAGCTCGGACACGCGCAGGCCCGAGGCGTAGGCCATCTCGACCAGGGCGATCAGGCGCAGGCCCGCCGTACTGTCGACGGCGCCGGCGGCGGTCAGCAGGGCCTCGATCTCGTCGCGGCTGAGGGTCTTGGGCAGGCTGCGGCCCTGTTTGGGCGCGTCCAGGCGGCGCGAAGGATCGTCGGTTCGCCAACCCTCGCCCAGGGCGAAGCGGTAGAACTGCCGCACGGAGGCGCGGCGGCGAGCGGCTGTGGCGGCGGACAGGCCGCGTCGCGACAGGTCGGCGAACCAGGCCTCCAGCGCCTCCTGCGGCGCGCTCATCAGGCCGCCCGCGTCGTTCAGCCATGTCTCGGCGTCCGCCAGATCGCGGCCATAGGCTGACAGGGTGTGAGGCGAGGCGTCGCGCTCCACCGCCATCATCTCCAGAAAGGCTTCGATCTGCGGGGTCATGCGGGCGTCAGGTCATCGCTTCTGGGTGTGGAGCCGGGCGGCGTCTGGTGTAGAGGGTGTACGGACCATGCCTTCCGACGCCTCGCCTGATTCCTTCCCGTTGTCTTCGGTCCGCACCATAGCCTTGGTGGGGCTGATGGGCGTCGGAAAATCAACCGTGGGGCGACGCCTGGCGGCTCGATTGGGCTTGCCGTTCGCCGACGGCGATCATGTGATCGAGGAAGCGGCGGGCATGACCGTCAGCGAAATCTTCGCCACGCGCGGCGAGGTCGAGTTCCGGGCGGGCGAAGCGCGGGTGATGAAGCGTCTGCTGGAAGGGCCGCCGATCGTGCTGGCGACCGGGGGCGGGGCGGTGCTCAACCCCGACACCCGCGCCCTGATGAAGCAGCACGCCGTCAGCGTCTGGATGCGCGCGGACCTGAAGGTCATCGCCGAGCGGGTAGGACGACGCGACACCCGGCCGCTGTTGCGCAATCGCGATCCTCTGACGGCCCTCAACGACCTGGCCAAGGCGCGCTATCCCATCTACGGCGAGGCCGATCTGACGGTCGATGTGGGCGGCGGATCGCACGCCCAGGCCGTCGAGGCCATCCTGAAACAATTGCGCCGGTTCGGACGGCGGGAGACCCAGTCATGACCACGACGATCCCGGTCGCAGGCGGCGCTTTCGCCCTCTATGAGGTCGTCGTCGGGCGCGGTCTGCTGAAGACGGCGGGAGCCGAGGTCGCGGCGCTGAAGCCCACGCGCGCCTTCATCGTCAGCGATGAGACGGTCGCGGCGATTCACGGCGAGACGGTGCGCGCCTCGCTGGCGGCGGCGGGCCTGGTGACCGGGATCGTCACCGTGCCTGCAGGCGAGGCGTCCAAGTCGTTCGAACAACTTGAAGCGGTGCTGGACCGATTGCTGGCCGAGGGGCTGGATCGCAAGAGCCTGGTCGTCGCCCTGGGCGGCGGCGTGGTCGGCGACCTGGCCGGGCTGGCGGCGGCGCTGTTCATGCGCGGCATCGACTTCGTGCAGGTTCCGACCACTCTGCTGGCTCAGGTGGATTCCTCGGTCGGCGGCAAGACGGCCATCGACACCCCGCGCGGCAAGAACCTGATCGGCGCCTTCCATCAGCCGCGCCGGGTGCTGGCGGACATCGAGGCCCTGGCCACCCTGCCGGCGCGGCAGGTGCGCTCGGGCTGGGCCGAGGTGCTGAAGCACGGGCTGATCTGCGACGCGGCCTTCTTCGACTGGCTGGGTGGCGAGGGTGCTGCTGGGGCGCAGGGCGATCCCGATGCGCTGGAGCGGGCGGTGATCCGCTCGGTTGAGATCAAGGCCCAGATCGTCGGCGAGGATGAGAAGGAGGCGGGCCGCCGCGCCCTGCTGAACCTGGGCCACACCTTCGGCCACGCGCTGGAGGCTGAACTGGCGTTCGACGAGACCCTGACTCACGGCGAGGCTGTGGCGTTGGGCTGCGCCATGGCCTTCCGCTATTCGGCGCGGCAGGGGCTGTGCCCGGCGGTTGAGGCCGAGCGCGCCGAGGCGGGTATTCGTGCAGCGGGCCTGCCGACGCGACTGTCGGATGTGGCCCACGCCTTCGCGGCCGACGCCCTGATCGCGCGCATGGCGGGGGACAAGAAGGCTGAGGGCGGGCGCCTGACCCTGATCCTGGCGCGGGCCGTGGGTGACGCCTTCACCGACAAGAACGTGGACGCCGAGGTGGTGCGGGCCTTCCTGATAGAGGAAGGCGCGGCGTGAAGCTGTCGTCCGTCGTCCTTGAAGACGCCTTCGTGCGGTTGGAGCCGTTCACCGAGGCGCTGAAGGATGAGGTTCGGGCGGCGCTGGACTGCGACCCGGACGCCTGGAACGGCATGGTCGCCGCCGCTTATGGCGCGCATTTCGACGGCTGGTGGGATGTGGCGCTGAAGGCGATGGAGGCGGGGTCGCGTATCGCCTATGCCGTGCGGCGTCGCAGCGACAACGCGGTCGTCGGCACGACCAGCCTCTATGAGATCAAGCCCGAGCATCGGCGCTGCGAGATCGGTTCGACCTTCTATCGACCCGAGGCGCGGAGCGGGCCGATCAACCCGGCGTGCAAGCGCCTGTTGCTGGACTACGCCTTCTCCAACGGGGCGATCCGGGTTGAGATCATCACCGACGCCCTGAACGCCGCCAGCCAGGCCGCCATCCGTAAGCTGGGCGCGACCCATGAGGGCGTGCTGCGAAAGCACAAGACGACCTGGACCGGGCGGGCGCGGGATACGGCGCAGTTCGCCATTCTGGACGAGGAGTGGCCCGACGTGCGGCGACGGCTGGACGAACGGTTGGCGGCCTTCGCCTAGTCGACGGCCCTGCATTCGGTGGGTTCGCGGTCGGCGGCGGTCCATGTGGCCATGACGCCCTTGCCGCGTAGTTCATAACCCGAGGCGCGATACCAGATGCCGTCTGCGGCGCGTTCCTGAAACAGATCCACCGCCTCGCCGCTGGAGTTGCGCACGGTGGCCATCTGGCGCGGGTTGTCGAAGTCGACCGACAGACGTTCGGAATTGTTGCACAGATAGACGGCGTGGACGACGCGGTTCAGGGCGCGGTCCTGAAGCTCGGCGCCGGTGCGGCGGCGGGCGGTTTGGGCCTCGACGGCGCGTTCACGCACCTCGTCGCCATCGGTCGGAGCCTTGCGTGGTTCCTGACCACAGGCGGACAGAAGAACCACGGCGGAGACGGCGACGGTCGGCCAGAGGATGCGGGTCGGCAAAATGAAGCCCTCTCAAGGTCAAGCTTGGAGGCTCAACGCTCGGCGTCGCCCGGCGTTCCTGATCGTGACTTCCGGCGCGAGCGGAAGAAGCCGCGCAGCATTTCAGCGGCGGGATCGGCCATGACCCCGCTCTCGGTCGCGGGCCGCCAGTGGCAGGTCGGCTGGTCGAAGAAACGCCCGCCGTGCAGCACGGCGCCGCCCTTGGGATCGTCCGCCCCCCAGACCACGCGCCCGATGCGAGCGTGGCTGATGGCGCCCGCGCACATGGCGCACGGCTCGAGCGTGACATACAGAGTCAGGTCCGTAAGGCGATAATTCTGCAACTTCGCCGCCGCATCGCGCAGGGCGACGATCTCGGCATGGGCGGTCGGATCATGGGCCGTGATGGGCCCGTTTTGCCCGCGCCCAAGCACTTCGCCGGTGTTTTCGTCCACGATCACCGCGCCGACGGGCACCTCGCCGGCTTCAGCCGCCGCTTGCGCCAGATCGAGCGCCATGCTCATGAACCGCTCATCATGGATCGCCATCCCAAAGACAACGACAAGAAGCCCCGCTCCCGTCAAGACGACGGCGCGCGCGGTCCCCGCAATTTCGCCGATAAAGGCCCGCGAAAGCCCTTCGACAAGGACGCAAAGCCAGGCGGCAAGCCTCGCGACCGCGCCGGGGGCAAGCCGGGCGACAAGTCTGCGCCCGAGGCCAAGGGCCCCGAACGCACCGAACGAATCGCCAAGGCCATGGCCCGCGCGGGCATCGCCTCACGTCGCGAGGTCGAACGGCTGATCGGTCTGGGCAAGGTGGCGGTGAACGGCCGCATCCTGGCCACGCCCGCCGTGCTGGTGAAGCGCGACGACAAGATCACCGTCGACGGCAAGCCGATCGGCGCCGCCCAGGCGACGCGCGTCTGGCGCTATCACAAGCCTGCGGGCCTGATCACCAGCCACAACGATCCGGCGGGCCGCCCGACCGTGTTCGACGCCCTGCCCAGCGGCTTGCCGCGCGTGATTTCCGTCGGCCGCCTCGATCTGGCGACCGAGGGCCTGCTGCTGCTGACCAATGACGGCGAACTGAGCCGGGCGCTGGAATTGCCGGACACGGCGCTGGTGCGCCAGTATCGCGCCCGTGCGCGCGGCCGCATCACCCAGGAGCAGTTGGACAAGCTGAAGGACGGCGTCGTTGTCGACGGCGTGCGTTACGGTCCGGTGGAAGCCACCATCGATAAGGCCAAGGAAAAGGCGGAGGGCGAGAAGTCGTCGGCCAACCTGTGGCTCAGCGTCCAGATCACCGAGGGCAAGAACCGCGAAGTCCGCAAGGTGCTGGAGAGCGTCGGCCTGACGGTCAACCGCCTGATCCGCCTGGCCTATGGTCCGTTCCAGCTCGGCACCCTGCCGGTCGGATCGGTCGAGGAAGTCGGCCCGCGCGTGATCCGCGAGATGCTGGCCGAGCATATCCGTCCCGAGAACCTGCCGACCGGCAATACGGTCGCGACGCCGGCGCCTATTCCGGGGCGTCGCGCCAACACGCCGATCGTGCGCGGCAAGTCCGGCTCGGCCATGTCGGATCCGTCGCGTAAGCCCAGCCGCGTGCGCGCCGCAGAAACGGCGGCCGAGGAAGGCGCTGAGTTCGGCAAGCCCGCTCGCAAGGAGGGCTGGGCCAAGGCCAAGCCGAAGTTCGAGCACAAGAAGACTTTCAAGCCGCGCGCCCGTCCGGGTCATGACGAAGGGACGGAAGGCGGCGATCGTGCGCGCCGTCCGTTCACGCCGCGCGAACCGCGCGCCGACCAGTTCATCGACGACCGTCGCGGTCCGCCCAAGGGAGGCCGTCCCGGCGGAAAGCCCGGCGGCAAGCCGTTCGGTCGTCCCGGTGGAGCCGGTGGGCGTCCTGATGCGCGTTCGGACTCTCGTTCGGGCGACCGACCAGGCGGTCCTCGTGGGGGGGGCAAACCGTTCGGAGGCAAACCTTTCGGCGGCAAGCCTTCGGGCGGTGCAGGCGGTCGTGGCGGCCCGCGCGGACGCGGCTGATTATTGAGCAGAGACGCAAGGCATGGCGGACGTTGAAACCCAGTTGAACGGCCGCTGTCTGTGCGGGGCGGTGCGCTTCACCGCCACGCCCAAGGGCGGAATGCACGCCTGCCATTGCGAACGGTGTCGCCGGACCTCGGGCGGGGTGTCGCTCAGCGTCGACTGCGGCGACACTGTCGAGGTCGAGGGGCCGCTGTCGACCTATGATTCGTCCGATTGGGCCGAGCGGCAGTTCTGCTCGGCCTGCGGCTCCAACCTGTTCTGGCGATTGAAGGCGGGCGGTATGGTCATGGTCTCGGTCCAGGCGTTCGACGATCCGTCGGCCTTCGCCTTCGACAGTGAGATCTATATCGACGCCAAGCCTAGCAACTACGCCTTCGCCGGCGACCGCACCCGCATGACCGGCGCCGAGGTCGAGGCGCTTTACGCGGAGGGCTGAGCGCGTCGGGCGCGCACGATCCGCTCGACGACGATCAACACCACGACCAGGGCGACGGCTTCATAGGCGAGCGCCGACAACGGTGCGATTTCTCCTGGCGGAGGTTCAGTAGAAATCGGTTCCTCAAGCAGGGCGATAGCGAGGTTGCCGGCCCAGTGGGCGCCGATGGCGAACTCGATCCCGCCAAGGCGCAAGGCCGCCCAGGTCCAGATCAGGCCTGACAGGGCGCGTGCGACGAAGGCCACAGGATCGGGGTCCACGTGAATGGCGGAAAACACGACGGCGTTGAATAGGCATAGAATGATCAGGCTGCTGGTGAAGCCGCCTGTCACACGGAGCAGGACGCCGCGGAAAACGACTTCTTCGGCGGCGGCTGCGATGAACAGGCCGAGGGCCGCGGCGGCGACGTAGAGCAGGCGGCTTCCGATCGAATAGGCGGGATTCAGGATCGGCGCTGGACCTGCAGGGTCGATCAGGTTGTAGATAATAGCGCTGGCGCTCCCCACCACGGCCATAACGGCGAACCCGAGCCACAATTGTCGCAGCGAGAAGCGGCGGCGGGGCCAGAGAAAGGCCGTCGTCGGCACGCCATAGGCGATTCTGGCGCTGAGCAGGGCGGCCCCCGCCAGCAAACCAAGGAAAGCTCCGAGTTCCAGCACGTATGCGCCTTCGCCATACAGGCGGTCAGGGCCTTCCGGCACAGTGGCCAAGGCGTCTGCATCAAATATGCCTGCGGCCTCTAAAGCGGACATCGCCAGACCGATGACGATGCCGGTGGTGATTATCAGCACGCAGGATAGAGCGATGAAGCCTGCCAGCCGCTTCCAGCGTGCAAGGGGCCGAACGCCGGCGATCAGCGGACTGCTTCGTGCTTCCTCGACCGCAGTGAAGAAAGGCGAGGGGGTGGAACTTGAGAATCCGGCGTTCGACATGGGGCGACCGTTGCATTGCGCGCGTGCTCGGTCCAGAGGCGGGGCCATGAGAATCGTCGCTGGACAATATCGCGGTCGGGCCATCGTTACGCCCGAGGGACAGAACACGCGGCCGACGTCGGATCGGGCGCGTCAGGCGATCTTCAACGTGCTGGAGCATGCGCCGTGGGCCGAAGGTCTGCATGAGGCGCGGGTGATCGACCTGTACGCCGGATCGGGCGCGCTGGGGTTCGAGGCGCTGTCGCGCGGGGCGGCCTTCTGCCTGTTCGTGGATACGGACGACGGCGCGCGCGGCGCGATCCGCGAGAATATGGACGCCTATGGCCTGTTCGGCCGGTGCAGGGTGCATCGGCGCAGCGCGACCGATCTGGGGCCGCGTCCCGGCTCGGCGGGCGAGGCCTTCACCCTGGCGTTTCTGGACCCGCCCTACGCCAAAGGCCTGGGCGAGCAGACGCTGGCGCGGTTGTTGGAGGGCGGCTGGCTGGCGCCGGGCGCCATCGTGGTGTTCGAGCGCGGCTCGGACGAGCCCGAGATCGACACCCCCGGCTATGAGCGGTTGGACGCGCGCGACTACGGCGCCGCGCGCGTCCTGTTCCTCAGGGCGTCAGAAGCTTCGGCCTGAGGTCCGGTTGTCGGCCCGGCTGCGCAGGCGGCTGAGGCCGTCGCGGTTGACGACATAGGGGCCGCCGTTGCGGGACTTGATGACGCCCTTGCGCTTCAGGCTGCGCCATTGATCGAGGTTACAGCCGTCCAGCACCCAGCCTTCGCGGGTGAAGCAGCGGGCGGCCAGGATGCGGCCCTGTTCGTCGCGTTCCAGCAGGATGCGACCGCCCTGGGCGAGGGCGTGGAGCGTGCGTTGCTCCGCACGTGACAGGTTCATGGGATTGAGATTTCCAAGGCATGAGAAGACACGCGCCCGGCGCAACGGGGCGCGGGCGGGCTCAGGAGGCCTCGGGACGATCAGCGTCCGGGCCTATGCCGTGGCTACAATCTCAAACATGGTTCCATCCCATTGGGTGAAGGCGCGGCTTATAGCGCGAGGCGTGATCGGCGGCTAGGCGCTTCAACCTCTGCGGCGCTGAAGTTTGGCAGCCAGGGCGCGGGCGCCGGCCGTGACGTCGGCCCAGGTCACGTCGAAACCGTCGTCTTCGCCGAAATAGGGATCGGCCACGGCCTGACCGGCGCGGCCCTCGACGTGATCCAGCAGCAGGGACAGTTCTGCCGTGGCGTCAGACGGGGCGATGCGGCGCAGGTTGGCCAGATTGTCGTGATCCATCGCCACCAGATGGGTGAAGCGGCGGAAGTCGGCGGGCTTCACCTGACGGCCGCGCAGGGCCGAGATATCGACGCCGTTCCTCAGGGCGACCGCCTGGGCGCGCGGGTCGGGCGGAGCGCCGACGTGCCAGTTTCCTGTGCCTGCGGAATCTGCGATGGCGTCCAGGTTCAGGCGGCGCGCTTCTTCGCGGAAGGCGGCCTCGGCCAGCGGCGAGCGACAGATGTTGCCGAGACAGATGAAGAGGACGGAAGGGGTCATGCCCTCAAGTAGCGAAGCGGTAGGGCGGCGAAAAGATCAGCGCCGCCCGAACAGCTTTTCCAGGTCGTGTAGCTTAAGCTCCACATAGGTCGGGCGGCCGTGGTTGCACTGGCCGGAGTGGGGCGTGGCCTCCATCTGGCGCAGCAGGGCGTTCATCTCGGGCGCCGACAGGACGCGGCCGGAACGCACCGAGCCGTGGCAGGCCATGGTGCCGCAGACCTCGGCCATGCGCTCCTTCAGCGACAGGGCGGCGCCGTGTTCGGACAGGTCGTCGGCGATGTCGCGGATCAGGCCCTGAACGTCGGTGTCGCCCAGCAGGGCGGGCGTTTCGCGCACCAGCACCGCGCCTGATCCAAACGCTTCGACGATCAGGCCCATCTCGGCCAGTTCCTCGGCCTTGGCGGCGACGCGCTCGGCCTCGGCGGGGTCCAGTTCGACGACTTCGGGCGTCAGCAAGGCCTGACGAGTGACGGCGCCGTCGGCCATCTGGGCCTTCATCCGCTCATAGACGAGGCGTTCGTGCGCGGCGTGCTGGTCGACGATGACCAGGCCGTCGCGGGTCTGGGCCACGATGTAGTTGGCGTGCAACTGCGCCCGCGCGGCGCCCAGCGGGTAATCGATCAGGTCGACGGGGGCCGAGGCGCCGGGCGCGATCTGGCCCGCGTGTTCGGCCTGGATGTCGTTCAGGGTGCGGAAGCTGGGGGCGACGGCTTCCCCGCTCCACGTATGCTCGACGCGGGCGGAGCGTTCGTTGAGGCCCGGCAGGTTCTGGGCGGCGGCGGCCGGTTGCGACCAACCTTGCCAGCCGCTCCAGCCCGGCGCGGCGTTGCTGAACCTCTGCGGCGCGGCCGGGTTGTAGAGGGCCTCGCCCGTATGCGGGCGGAACCCAGACAGGGCGTCGGCGGCGACCGTGGTCGAAGCGCGGTGTCCCGCCGCGTGCAGGGCGTGGCGCAGGGCGCCGACGATCAGGCCGCGCACCAGAGCCGGGTCGCGGAAGCGGACCTCCGCCTTGGCCGGGTGGACGTTCACGTCGACATACAGCGGGTCGATGTCGATGAAGAGGGCCGCCGCCGGGTGCCGGTCACGCGCCAGGAAGTCGGCGTAGGCGCCGCGCAGGGCGCCCTGCAGCAGGCGGTCGCGCACCGGGCGGCCGTTGACGAACAGGAACTGGTGCGCCGCATTGCCGCGCGAATAGGTCGGCAGGCCCGCATAGCCCGACAGGCGCACGCCGTCGCGCTCCTGATCTATCAGCAGGGCGTTGGCCTCGAAGTCGCGGCCCAGCAGGGCGCCGAGACGTTTCAGCCGTCCCTCGTCGCCGGGATGTTCGGCGGGCAGGCGCAGGGTCGTCTTGCCGTCGAGGCTAAGGGTGAAGGCGACCGCCTCATGCGCCATGGCCTGGCGCTTGATTTCTTCGGAGATGGCCATGGCCTCGGCCCGCTCGGACTTCATGAACTTCAGCCGGGCAGGGGTGGCGTAGAACAGGTCGCGCACCTCGACCCGCGCGCCGTGCGGGCCGGGGAAGGCGGCGGGCGACAGGGGCCGCTGGGCGCCGCCCTCGACGGAGATGGCCCAGGCGTCGTTCTGGGGCTGGCCCGTCTCGACGCGCGCGCGGGTCGTGATGTTCAGGCGGGCGACCGAGCCGATGGAGGGCAGGGCCTCGCCTCGGAAGCCCAGGGTGAAGATGCGCAGCAGGTCCACGTCGCCCGCGTCGTCCGGCTCCAGCTTCGAGGTGGCGTGGCGCTCGATGGCGACGGGCAGTTCGTCGCGCGGGATGCCCTTGCCGTCGTCGGCGATCAGGATGCGGGTCAGGCCGCCGCCGTCCGCCTGAATCTCGATGCTGCGGGCGTCGGCGTCGATGGCGTTCTCAACCAGTTCCTTGATGGCGCTGGCGGGGCGTTCGACCACCTCGCCGGCGGCGATGCGGTTAACGGTTTCGGGGGGGAGGCGACGGATGGTCATGTGAGTCGCGAGGATAGGCGCCGTCGCCCGCAGACGCACCTCAATCCTTTTTTCGTGAGGTCGAAGGCGGTTTTCGTGATCGGGGGGCTTGAAGCGCGTGAATGGCAACTTATACTGTTGCAGTCCGACGGCGAGGCCGGACGGACACTCCACCTGTTTCCGGACTGTCTGTCCAGTTTTCGTTTCAACCGCCTGATTGAGGTTTCCTCTCCCATGAAGATCAAAGCCGCCCTGATCGCCGTTTCGGCCGCCGCCCTGTTGGCCGCCTGCAGCCAGCCCGCTGACACCGCCGGCGCCCCGACGACCGACGCCGCCTCGACCGCTCCGGTCGCGCTGAAGGCCACCTCGGGCGTCTATGTGATGGACCCGACCCACGCCTCGCTGCAGTGGTCGCTGCCGCACAACTCGATCTCGAACTACACGGCGCGCTTCAACAAGTTCGACGCCAAGATCACTCTGGACACCGCCAACCTGGCCAACAGCACGGTCGAGGCGACCATCGATCCGGCCTCGGTCGACGCCAACTATCAGGGCGACTACGTCGGCACCCACGCCGCCACCGGCTTCAAGAGCTGGAGCGAGGACATCGCCAAGAACAAGAACTTCCTGAACGCGACCGCCTTCCCGCAGATCACCTTCAAGTCGACCAAGGTCGAGCTGACGGGCACGCGCACCGCCAAGGTGACGGGCGACCTGACCTTCCTGGGCGTGACCAAGCCCGTGACCCTGGACGCCACCTTCAACGGCGACCTGGAGAAGCACCCGTTCGTGCCGGCGCCGGCCATCGGCTTCTCGGCTGAAGGCAAGTTCAAGCGCACCGACTTCGGCATGGCGCTGGGTCCGGTCGGCGATGAAGTGACGATCCGCTTCGACGCCGAGTTCATCCAGGAAGTCGCCCCGGCGGCTCCGGCGGCTCCCGCCGCCTGATAGGCTGCGACACGACGAAGGGGCGGGGCCGTTCGGTCCCGCCCTCTTCATGTTCAGACTGACGCGAGAGCTCTCATGACCCGCCGCCGCCCCAGCCGATACAGCGCCGTCGCCATCACCCTGCACTGGTTGATCGCGATCGCCATCCTGTCGATGATCCCGATGGGTTGGTGGATGAGCGACGCCATCGTCGAGCCGGACAGCCAGGCGCTGGCCTATCGCGTTTTCCAGATTCACAAGTCGATCGGCTTCCTGATCCTGGCGCTGACGGTGCTGCGGATCCTGTGGCGGTTGACGCACCCGGTTCCGGCCCTGCCCGGCGCCATGAAGGGGTGGGAGCAGTTCGCCGCGCGGGCGACGCACGCCGCCTTCTACGCCCTGATGCTAGCCTTGCCGCTGACGGGGTGGGCCTATGTCTCGACCGGCTGGTCCGTGGTCACGGACACGCCGTTGGCCGTGGCGACCAGCTGGTTCGGCCTGTTCACCATTCCGCATCTGCCCTTCATCGAGCATGCTTCCGAAGCCGCCCGTCGCATGACGGCCTGGATGGCCGTGGGCGCGCACAGCAAGCTGGCATGGGGCGCGATCGTGCTGGTCGCCCTGCACGTCGGGGCGGCGCTGAAGCACCAGTTCTTTGAGCGCGACGGCGTGCTGTCGCACATGATCCCGGTCCTGCCGCATGGCGACGACGCGCATGGCGTCGCGCCCGAGCCGACGCTGGCCCTGCGCTGGGCCGAGCGGCTGGCGGGCGTGGCCTTCGTGGTCGTGATCGGCGCCGCCTTCGGACTGGCGGCCAAGCCTGCGCCCAAGACGGAGGGGCAGGCGGTCGCCTCGGCGCCCGCCGCCGCGCCTGCGGCTGACGCCGCTGTGACGCCGGGCACGGCCGCCGCCTGGACCGTGGACAAGGCCGCCTCGACCATCCAGTTCACAGGAACCCACACCGGCAAGGCCTTCACCGGCCGGTTCGAGCATTGGGACGCGCAAGTCTGGTTCGACCCGGCCGATCTGGCTGGATCGAAAGCGGTGGTGACGGTCCAGACCGGCACGGCCAAGACCGGCGACGCCACCCAGGAAGGCAGCCTGCCGGGCGCCGAATGGTTTGACACGTCGACCTATCCGACCGCGCGCTTCGCGGCGACGGCGTTCAAGGCGCTGGGCGGCAACCGCTTTGAGGCGACGGGAACCCTGCGCATCAAGACGACGACGGTCCCGGTCGTCCTGCCCTTCACCTTCGACGAGGCGAACGGGACGGCGACGGTCGCGGGCAAGCTGGAGCTGGACCGCACGGCGCTGAACATGGGCATGGCGTCCGACGCGGGCGGCGACTGGGTGTCCAAGGCCATCGGCGTCGAGATCAAGGTCAAGGCGACGCGTCAGGGTTAAGAAATCGGGCGCGGGGTTTGCCCGACTCCGCGCGGGGCGCTACAGCCTTCGGCTCTCCCTCCCTTGAGCGCCGAAAGAGCGACGCCATGCACGATATCCGAGCCATTCGCGACAATCCCGAAGCCTTCGTTGCAGGCTGGTCGTCGCGCGGCGTGGATGACGCCGCCGATGTCGTCGCGCGCATTCGGGCGCTGGACGTCGACCTGCGCGCCGCCCAGACGCGCGGTCAGGACGCCCTGGCCAGGCGCAACGCCGCCTCCAAGGCCATCGGCGCCGCCATGGGCAAGAAGGACATGGCCGAGGCCGACCGCCTGAAGGCCGAGGTCGAAGCGCTGAAATCTGAGATCAACGAAGCTGGCCTTTCCGAGGCGGTTGCTAGCGACCAGTTGCGCGACCTGCTTGCAGGATTGAAGAACATAGCCGCCGCCGACGTGCCGGACGGCGAGGACGAAAACGACAACGTCGAAGTCCAGAAGTGGGGCGAACCGCGCACGACAGGCCCGACAAAGGATCACGCCGATCTGGGCGAGGCGCTGGGGCTTCTTGACTTTGAAGCCGCTACGCGGATGTCCGGCTCGCGCTTCGCCGTGCTGAAGGGCCAACTGGCGCGTCTAGAGCGCGCCATCGGTCAGTTCATGTTGGACCTGCAGACAGACCAGCACGGGTATCAGGAAGTGAATCCGCCGTTCCTCGTCAAGGATGAGGCGATGTTCGGCACCGGGCAGTTGCCGAAGTTTTCCGATGATCAGTTCCTGGCGCTTCCAGGAATCGGAGAACTCAACAGATACGCGGTGGACTACGCTCAGACAGTTGCAGACAGCTTGGCCAATATCGGCGATCCGAAGTTTCTGCATCCTGACACTCGTCAGGAAGCCATTGAACAATCGCTTACAATTCACGATCCAGATCGAACAAACTTAGCCTTTGAGCAACGCCGTAGCGGACACTGGCTCATCCCCACTGCTGAAGTCTCCCTGACCAACCTCGTGCGCGAGCAGATCCTGTCCGAGGACGAGGTCGCTCAGCCCATGCGTCTGACCGCCCTGACGCCCTGTTTCCGAGCCGAGGCCGGGTCGGCGGGGCGTGATACGCGCGGCCTGATCCGCCAGCATCAGTTCTCCAAGGTCGAGATGGTCTCCATCTGCCGACCCGAGGACTCCGAGGCCGAGCACGAGCGCATGACCGGTTGCGCCGAGGCGGTGCTTCAGGCGCTGGAGCTGCCCTATCGCAAGGTGCTGCTGTGCAAGGGCGACATGGGCTTCTCGGCGCAGAAGACCTATGACCTCGAGGTCTGGCTGCCGTCTCAGAACACCTATCGCGAGATCAGCTCCTGCTCGAACTGCGGCGACTTCCAGGCTCGGCGCATGGACGCCCGGTTCAAGCGCGCGGGCGAGAAGAAGACCGAGTTCCTGCACACCCTGAACGGTTCGGGTCTGGCGGTCGGTCGCACCCTGGTCGCGGTGATGGAAAACTATCAGCAGGAGGACGGGACCATCGCGGTTCCGGCCGCCCTTCAGCCCTATATGGGCGGACTCAAGACTGTAGGCGTGGCGTCCAACTGATGCGTATCCTTCTGACCAACGACGACGGCATCGAGGCCGAGGGTCTCGCCTGCCTGGAGAAGATCGCCCGCGCCCTGTCGGACGACGTCTGGGTCGTCGCGCCGCAGACCGAGCAGTCGGCCAAGGGGCGGGGCATCACCCTGACCGAGCCGCTGCGCGTCAATCAGCTGGGCGACAAGCGGTTCGCCGTGACCGGCACCCCGACGGACTGCGTCATCCTGGCGGTCAACGACATCATGCCCGAGAAGCCCGATCTGGTGCTGTCGGGCGTCAATCGCGGCCATAACGTGGGCGAGGACGTCAGCTATTCCGGCACGGTGGCGGGCGCCCTTCAGGGCATGGCCTTCGGCATCCGCTCCATCGCCCTGTCGCAGTCGCTTGAGCGTTTTCACGACGAGGCGATCGCCCATTGGGAAACGGCCGAGGCCTTCGGTCCCGGCATCGTCGCCCGGCTGCTGGAGCAGAAATGGGGGGAGGGCGTGGTCATGAACGTCAACTTCCCGCGCCTGCCGCCGGAACTGGTCAAGACGGTTGAGGTGACACGCCAGGGCTTCCGCGACATCGGTGAAATGCACGCTATTCGCCGTACGGATCTGCGCGGCCGCGACTACTACTGGATGGCCTTCCGCGGCGCCCCGCAGGAACACGCCGACGGCACCGACCTGCGCGCCATGGACGAGGGCCGCATCTCGGTCACGCCGCTGCACATCGACCTGACGCACATGCAGTCGGTCAATGATCTGAAGAAGGTGCTGGGCGGGGCGCCGCCCAAGGGGCCTCAGGAAAAATGAGTCTCAGGGACGACCGCGCGGGCCGATTGATCCTGTCGCTGCGGCGTCAGGGGGTGACGGACGCGCGGGTGCTGAAGGCGATGGAGTCCATCGACCGCGCCGTCTTTGTCCATGAGAAATTTCTCGATCAGGCGTGGGAGGATCAGGCCTTGCCGATCGACTGCGCCCAGACGATCAGCCAGCCCTTCATCGTCGGCCTGATGACTCAGGCGCTGGACGTTCAGCCGCGCCATCGCGTGCTCGAGATCGGCACCGGCAGCGGCTATCAATGCGCGGTTCTCAGCCGCATGGCGCGTTTCGTCTATTCGGTCGAGCGTTACAAAAGCCTCTTAAATGAGGCCGAAAACCGATTGAAAATACTCGGTATCGACAATGTCTTCACTCGCCATGGCGACGGCGGGCAGGGCTGGATGGAGCAGGCGCCGTTCGACCGCATCATGGTTACAGCCGCTTCGCCGCACGAGCCGACGGAGCTGCTGAAACAGTTGAAGCCAGGCGGCGTCCTGGTCGCGCCGGTGGGACGCACCTCGGTGCAGATGCTGAACCGCTACACGGGCCAGCCGGACGGCAGTTTCCAGCGCGAGAGCCTGTGTGAAGTCCGCTTCGTGCCGCTGGTCGAGGGTACGGCGAAAGAGGGGTGAGGAGCGAAATCTCACCGCTCCATTAACCTTTCCGCCCCACTTTCGCGCGGGTTATTGGGTTGGATTTGGCGGCGGACCGGGGCAAACCGGGTTCGAATGCTGAACAAGGTTAATACGGAGAGACGCATGAGCGGCTTCACAGGCTGGATCAGGGCGGCGGTTGTCGTCGGCGGGGCGCTGGCGGTTACGGCGTGTTCGACCTATCCGAGCGAGCCGCGTTATTCGACCCGGCCGACCACGCCGGGCGCCTATCCGCAACAGCCGGGGCAACCCCAGGGCCAGCAGCCCGGCGCCTATTCGAACAATCCCTATTACCAGGGCCCGGCGACACAGCCGCAGCAACCTGCGCCTCAGCCGTATGAGGAAGGCCCACGCGCCCCCGCAGGCGATATTCAAGGCGGCGTCCTTCCGCCTGCGGGCGGCCCCGCCTATCCGTCGACCGGCGCTCCGGTCACGGTGACGCCGCCCCCCGTCGCAGGCAATCCCTCGATGCCTGGCGCGACCTATGTGATCCAACCGGGCGACACCATCTCGGGCGTGGGGCGTCGTTTCCGTACGCCGGTGCAGATCCTGATCGACCTGAACGGCCTGGGGCCGCGTGGCGCGATCTCGGCCGGGCAACGCATCATCCTGCCGGACAGCGCGGTGGACGCCGGGACTGATCCTTACGCCATGGGGCCGTCGCCTGTCGGCGTGCGTACGCCGAACAGCGGCGTGGTTCCTCCGCCTCCGCCGCCGCCCAGCGGTAATGCGCCGTTGCCGCCGCCTCGCACGCCCGCTGCGGCGACGCCTGCTTCGCCGGTTCGCACGCCCTCGACGGCGGTCGGTCAGCCGTTGGCTCTGCAATGGCCGGTGCGTGGTGACATCTTGCGTCGCTTCGGTCCGGTGGGCATGGGCGAGCGCAACAACGGCATCAACATCGGCGCTTCGGCCGGAACCGAGGTGAAGGCCTCGGCCGATGGCACGGTGGCCTATGTCGGCGATGACATCGTCGGGCAGGGGCTGACGGTTCTGGTCGTTCACCGCGACGGCTGGCGCACGGTTTACGGTCATCTGGGCTCGGCCACGGTGCGGGACGGGGCGCAGGTTCGGGCCGGTCAAGCCATCGGCACAGTGGGTCTGACGGCAGGCGATGGACGCCCGTCGATCCATTACGAAGTGCGTCAGATGCGCGGCGATGATCCGGTCGCCCTGGACCCGCTGACGGTGCTTCCGCGCTGATTGGATGAAAAGACGTGTCCGGGCGGCGACGCTCGGATGCTCTTGTCACTGCGTCGCGTTGCAAATCGGCCCGGCGCGCCCTAGGTTCCGCGCCTTGTTTTTGATGGGCCCCCGATGAAGGCGCGGCCCGCGTCGGGGAGTTTCCAATGACTGCAACCCAAGACGGCGGCCTGATGGCCCTAGTCATTCAGATCGCGCCGATCGTCGCGATCTTCATTCTGTTCTACTTCCTGATGATCCGCCCGCAGCAAAAGCGGATGAAGGCGCATCAGGCCCTGATCGCAGGCGTCAAGCGCGGCGACGAAGTCGTCCTGTCGAACGGCATGGTCGGCAAGGTCACCCGCGTCGAGGACGCCGAGGCCATGGTCGAGATCTCGCAAGGCGTGAACGTCCGCGTGGTCAAGGCGATGATCGCCGAAGTCCGCAATCGCACCGCCATCGCAGCTAACGACAAGGGCTGATAGCCCGGTCCCTGACCTTCGCCCGAAGAGAGCCCTGACATGATTCAGCTTGCGCGCTGGAAAGTCGTCCTGGTCGTGTTGTCGCTCGTCATCGGGCTGCTGCTGGCCTTCCCGAGCATGCTCAGCCAGGAGCAGCGCGATGCGCTGCCCGGCTGGCTGCCCAAGAACGGCCTGAACCTGGGCCTCGATCTGCAGGGCGGTTCATACCTGCTGCTAGAAGTTGACGTGCCGGAGATGCGTGAAAAGCGCCTCACCAACCTGATGGAGGACGTTCGCGTCACGCTCAGGGAAGAGCAGATCAACATCGCGAGCATGCAGCGTGAAGCTGGCGGCGTCGTCGTGACCGTGGCCGAGGGCGCGTCATACGACGCCGCCTTTAACGCCCTGCGCACCATGGCTCAGCAGGGCGCAGGCGCGACCGGCCAGCCGGATCGCGTGGCGACCAAGCTGGGCGGCGGCCGTATTCGCTATGCCTTCACCGATGTGGCTCTGAACAGCATGGGAGCCACGGCAGTCGATCAGTCGATCGAGGTCGTGCGTCGTCGCCTGGACAGCTCGGGCACCAAGGAAATCTCGATCACGCGTCAGGGGGCCGACCGCATTGTGGTTCAGGCTCCGGGCCAGAGCGATCCGGCCGAGTTGGAGCGCCTGGTGGGCCGCACGGCTCAACTGACCTTCCAGATGGTGGATACCTCGCCGACGGGGCTAAACGACGCCCTGGCCGGCCGGGTGCCGCCGGACGCCCAACTGCTGACCGATGACCTTGGCACGCCTTACCTGGTCAAGAAACGCATTCTGGTCTCGGGCGAGAACCTGACCCGCGCCGGCGTCGGAACGGACCAGAACCAGCGTCCCGCCATCGACTTCCAGTTCGACGGCCAGGGCGCGCGTCGCTTCGGCGAAGCCACCGCCCAGAACATCGGCAAGCCCTTCGCCATCATCCTGGACGGTCAGGTCATCTCGGCTCCGACGATCCAGGGCGCCATCGCTGGCGGCAGCGGTCAGATCACTGGCAGCTTCACTATCGCTTCGGCTTCCGAGCTGGTGAATTTGCTCAACGGCGGCGCTCTGCCGGCGCCGTTGAACGTTGAGGAACGTCGTGTCGTCACTGCCGAGCTGGGCGCGGACGCCGTGTCGGCGGGCATGATCTCGACGGTTATTGGCTTCATCCTGATCTGCGTCTTCATGATCGGCGCTTACGGCTTCCTGTTCGGCGGCGTTTCGGTGCTGGGTCTGATGCTGAACGGCATCCTGATCATAGCCGCCATGTCGCTGTTCGGCGCCACCCTGACCCTGCCTGGGATCGCGGGTCTGGTGCTGACCTTCGCCGTGGCCGTGGACGCCAACGTGTTGATCTTTGAGCGGATGCGCGACGAAGCGAGGGCCGGCCGTTCGGTCATCGCCTCGATGGACGCCGGCTTCAACAAGGCCATGGGCACCATCATTGACGCCAACCTGACCACCCTGGTCGCGGCGCTGATCATGTTCATGTTCGGCGCGGGCCCCGTGCGCGGCTTCGCCTGGACGCTGACCATTGGCGTCTTCACCTCAATGTTCTCCTCGGTGATGGTCGCCCAGGTGCTGTTCGGGTATTGGCTCAAGGTCGCCAAGCCCAAGAAACTGCCGATTGCGGAGTGATGGCGATGCGTGGATGGCCCCTCATCAAACTGCTGCCGCAGAAGACGAACTTCCGGTTCGTCAAATATGCGCCCGCCGCCGGCGTGATCTCGCTGATCCTGTGCGTGGCGGCGATCGTCGGCTGCTTCTATCCAGGTCTGAACCTGGGCATCGACTTCCGCGGCGGCGCCTCGATGGAAGTGTCGAAGCCCGCCGGTCAGGTTCTGGAACTGGATCAGGTGCGCGGCGCCGTCAGCGATCTGGGGCTGGGCGACGTTCAGGTGCAAGGCATCGACAGCGCCTCCAGCGCCATCGTCCGTTTCCAGATTCCTGAAGGCGAAGGTCAGAGCGTTGTCGTCGCGCGGGTCGAGAAGGCGATCGACGACGCCGTGGGCGAGGTGAAATACTCGGGCGTCAGCGTCGTCGGCTCCAAGGTATCGGGTGAGCTGTTTACCAGCGGCCTGTTGGCGCTGGGCGCGGCCATTGTGCTGATGTTCATCTACATCTGGTTCCGGTTCGAGCCGCAGTTCGGCTTCGGCGCCCTGGCCGGGCTGGTGCACGACATGGTGTTGACGTTCGGACTGATCGTGCTGTTCCGTTTCGAGTTCAGCCTGAACACCGTCGCGGCTGTCCTGACCGTTATCGGTTATTCGATGAACGATACCGTCGTCGTGTTCGACCGTCTTCGCGAGAATCTGCGCAAGTATAAGACCATGCCGCTGCGCGAGGTCATCGACCTGTCCCTGAACGAGACACTGTCGCGAACCATCATCACTGGCGTCACGGCCGTCGGCGTTCTGGCGGTGCTGGCCCTGTTCGGCGGCGAGGCCCTGTTCGGCTTCTCCATCGTGCTGATGGTCGGCATCATCATCGGCACCTATTCGTCGATTTATGTCGGCGCGCCGATCATCCTGATGTGGGGCGTGAAGCGCGGTGGTTCGGCCGACGAGGACGCTAAGCCGATCAAGTTCGGCATGGCCAGCCGCCCCTAAAAACAGGCGCGCTCGTGCTCCGTTCAAACCCGCTCTTCCAGTCAGGAGGGGCGGGTTTTTACGTTCAGGAAGGGCCGATCCGCTCATCTGGACTTGAGCCGCGAACCGCAATGGTCGATGGCCCTGCGCATGAACAGTTCCGTTGATCTCGATGCTCAGGTCCGTGCGGCCGATCCCGACCGCTGGCTGTCCAGCCGGTTCGTCGCCGATGAGCAGATGCGCGCTGACCTGATCGCCCTGTACGCTTTCGAGGCCGAGCTGCTGGCCATACCCACGCGGGTCACTCAACCTCTGCTGGCCGAGATGCGCTATACGTGGTGGGCCGAGCAGATGGACGGTGCGTTCAGCGATGCGCCGCGCGTCGGCCACCCGATCTTGGAGGCTCTGACCGCCGCGGTGACGCGGCACGGCCTGTCACGTGAACCCTTTGACGCTCTGATCCGGGCGCATATCGGCCGAGTGCATGGCGAAGCGCATGATCTGGACGCCTTCTATACTGGGCCGATGCAGGTCGCGGCGCGCATTCTGGCGGGCGAGGGGCATGAGGCGGAGGTCGCCGAGGCGGGCCGTATGCGTGGCCTGGCTCAGACGGGGCGGAATAATGAGGCCAGAAATATGCGCCGGGCGGCGAACACAGCCTTGAAGGGTCTGCCGACGGCCGCCTTTCCAGCCGTGGCGCACGCGACGCTAACGCGGGTGGATGAAGCGGAGCCGTTCAAGCGGCTGCGGCTGTTCTGGGCCGTGCTGAGCGGGCGCGTCTAGACTGAGTTCAACGGCAGCTTGATGAAGCGCTTGCCTGATGCTTCGCTTGGGGGCAGGGCGCCAGCGCGGATGTTTACCTGAAGCGCGGGCAAGATCAACTGCGGCGCCTTCAATGTGGCGTCTCGCGCCTCGCGTAGGGCGACAAAGGCGGATTCTGAGCAACCGCCGCCGATGTGGATGTTGTCGTTCTTCTGTGCGGCGACCGTTGTTTCCCAGTGAAATTCGGTGCGACCTTCGGGCAGGTAGTCGTGGCCGACGAAGACGCGTGTGTCGTCTGGCAGGCCGAGGATGCGCTGGATCGAACGATACAAGGCGCAGGCGTCGCCGCCTGGGAAATCACAGCGCGCCGTGCCGAAGTCCGGCATGAACAGAGTGTCGCCGACGAAGACCGCATCGCCGATTCGATAGCTGACGCAGGCGGGCGTATGACCGGGCGTGTGCAGCACTTCGACCGGGATCGAGCCGAGCATGAAGCGCGCGCCGTCGGCGTATGTCTCGTCGAAGACTGCGCCGTCGGGCGTTACGTCCACGGCGTCGAACAGGTCGCCGAAGGTCTTTTGTACGCGTGCGATCCTATCGCCGATGCCGATGGGGGCGCCGGTGCGGGTGCGGATCTTATCGGCGCCTGTCAGATGGTCGGCGTGTGCGTGGGTTTCGAGGATGCGCTCAAGCCTCAAGCCGCGCGCGGCGAGGACGTCGAGTACTCGCTCCACCGAAGCGGTCGATGTGCGCGCCGTCGCTGGATCATAGTCCAGTACGGGATCGATGATGATCGCCGCATTGGTCGCCGGATCCGAGACCACATAGGTCACGGTGTGGGTGGCCGGATCGAAGAAGCCGAGAACGTCAGGGCGGGCGAGAAGGCGGGTCATGGAGGTCTCCGTTCCTCTCCTAAATATTAGTTATTGCTAATTTAGCAAGATTGAATATATGAGCATCATGATTGATCTCGAAGCCATGGGGCTGGAACGTTTCCAGGTCAGCGCCGGCGACGCCGCGGGCTTGCTGAAGGCGTTGTCCAACGAAAACCGCCTGATGATCCTGTGTCAGATCGGCGAGGGCGAACGTCAGGTGTCCGATTTTCAGCTCGGCCTGTCGCAATCGGCCCTGTCGCAGCATCTGGCGCGCCTGCGCGAGGACGGGCTGGTCAGCGCGCGCAAGAGCGGCACCGCTGTCTTCTATCGCATCGCCGATCCCGCCGCCCTGAAGGTGATCGGGGTGCTGGCCGAGATCTTTTGCCCGCCTGAGGCGCGTTGAGCGCCGCCTTCCTGACGGAGAATCCGATGAATACGCTAATCTCTTTGTCGCCCGCAGACGTCGCCGCCCGCCTGAAAGCCGGTCAGGCCGTTCTGATCGACGTACGCGAGCCGGACGAGCATGCGCGCGAACACATCGCCGGCGCAGTGACGGCGCCTTTGTCCGCTTTCGAGGCTGCTGATCTGGGACTCGATCCCGGCAAGGACGTGATCTTCATGTGCCGCAGCGGCAATCGCACGGCCGGCAACTGTGACCGGCTGGCCGCCCGCATCGACAGCCCGGCGCATGTCCTGGCGGGCGGTCTGGATGCGTGGAAGAAGGCGGGCCTGCCGGTCGTCGCCGACCGCAAGCAGCCGCTGGAGCTGATGCGTCAGGTGCAGATGGCGGCGGGCGGGCTGATCCTGGCGGGCGGGGCGCTGGGCGTCATGGTCCACCCCGGCTTCTGGGGGATCAGCGCCTTTGTCGGGGCGGGCCTGTTCGTAGCGGGGGCGACCGGCTTTTGCGGCATGGCGCGTCTGCTGGCGGTCATGCCCTGGAACCGCCGGATGAAGCGCGCCTAGCGCTCCAACACGCCGATCAGCCGAGCAAGCAGGGCGCCCAGCGTGGCCTGCTCCTCGCGCGACAGGCCGGCCAGCATGGCCTGGCTTTCAGCCATGTGCAGCGGCATCAGGCCGTCGATCAGGTCGAAGCCCTTGGGCGTCAGCCTGACCAACGAAGCGCGGCGGTCGCTGGGGTGGGGCGTGCGCTCGATCAGGCCGGATTTCTGCAGCCGGTCCAGCCGCGCCGTCATGCCGCCGGACGACATCATCGTCGCCTCATAGAGGGCCGTCGGCGTCAGCCCGTCCGGCGAGGGCGCGCGGCGCAGGGTGGCCAGGACGTCGAACTCGCCATGCTGCAGCCCATGGCGGGCGTAGAGCGGCGCCTGCCGCTCGCGCGTCACCAGAATCGAGGCCTCATGCAGACGGCCCAGCGTCTCCATGGCCAGCAGGTCGAGGTCGGGGCGCGCGACCGCCCATTGGGCGGCGGCGCGAGAAGCGCGATCGGTCATTGTCTTGACATCAAGATACTTGATAGCGAGACACTATCGCCTTTCGCAGCCGGAGTCACCTCGGATGGATCAGTCGAACGCCCCGCAACCGTCGCGCGGCGCGGGTCTGCTGCTGATCGCGGCCATCTTCGCCCTGGCGCTGAACCTGCGTCCGGCGATGGCGGCGGTAGGGCCGCTGCTGGACCTGATCGAAGCGGCGACCGGCATGGATTCGACCACGGCCAGCCTGCTGACCACCCTGCCGGTGGCGATGATCGGCATCGGCGCTCTGTCGATCCGGCCGTTGCGACGGCGTTTGGGCGAGCGCAAGGGCATCCTGCTGGGCGCGGTGCTCATCGGCCTGGCCTGTCTGGCGCGAGCGGTTTTCGACGGGACGGCCGGTCTGATCGCCAGCGCCGTCGTGGTCGGCGTCGGCGTGGCCTTGATCCAGGCCCTGGCGCCCGTTGTCATCAAGCGGGCCTTCCCGACGCGCTTCGGCACGGTCATGGGCGTCTATACGACCGGCATCATGGGCGGGGCGGCCGTGGCGGCGGCGACGGCGGCAGGCTTGGCGGGAGCCGTCGGCTGGGCCGGGGCGCTGGCGCTATGGGCGGTCCCGGCCTTCCTGGCGGCGGTCGTCTGGATCGTCGCTGCGCGCGACCCGGCGGCCGAGGAGCCGAACCGCGCCGCCGTAGCTGAAGGAACCCACCCCGAGGTTCCGTTCTGGAAACAGCCCAGGGCGTGGGCGCTGGTTCCGATTCTGGGGCTGGGCACCTCGGCCTATACGCTCGTGCTGGCCTGGCTGCCGCCTTACTACGTCGACATGGGACAGGCGCGCGCCACGGCGGGCTTCCTGCTCAGCGGCATGACGGGCGCCGAGGTCGCGGCGGGCGTGCTGGTGTCCCTGTTCATCGCGCGTTTTCCCGACCGGCGTGGGCCGATGCTGGCGGCGGTGGCTCTGGCGTTGATCGGTCTGGCGGGGTTGGTGCTGACCCCGGTCAGTCTGGCGGTTCCGGTCATGCTGCTGCTGGGCCTGGGGATCGGCGCGGTGTTTCCGCTGACCCTGATCCTGGCCATGGATCAGATCGACGATCCGGTGCGCTCAGGCGATCTGCTCGCCTTCGTTCAGGGGGGCGGCTACATCATCGCCAGCCTGTCGCCGCTGGCGGCCGGGCTGCTGCGCGACCGCCTGTCGGACCTGAGCCAGGCCTGGATGCTGATGGGACTGGGCCTCGTCGCCATGGCGGCTATGACACTGGCCTTCAAGCCTGGCGGCGCGAAGCTGCGTTAGGCCGCCGTGTCGCGCCAGGCCTTCAGAGCGTCCATGGCCCGGATGCTCTGCAGGCGCTTCTTGGCGCGGCCGCGCTCCTTGGGATGGATGCGCTTGCCGTCTTCATCGACCTTGGGCGCCTCCAGCGGCGGAAGCAGGCCGTAGTTGATGTTCATCGGTTGGAACTTCGAACCTTCCAGATGCCCGCCGGTGATGTGCTCCACCAGGGCGCCCATGGCCGTTTCCGGCGGCGGCGCGGCCAGATCGCGACCCAGTGCCTGGGCGGCGGCCAGTCGGCCGGTCAGCAGGCCCATGGCGGCGCTTTCGACATAACCCTCGACCCCCGTCACCTGACCGGCGAAGCGCAGGCGCGGAATGGCCTTCAGCCGCATCTGCTTGTCCAGCAGTTTCGGGCTGTTCAGGAAGGTGTTGCGGTGCAGGCCGCCCAGACGCGCGAACTGGGCGTTCTCCAGGCCGGGGATCATGCGGAAGACCTCGGTCTGAGCGCCGTATTTCAGCTTGGTTTGGAAGCCGACCATGTTGAACAGGGTGCCCAGCGCATTGTCCTGGCGCAGCTGGACGATAGCGTAGGGCTTGACCGTCGGATTGTGCTGATTGGTCAAGCCGACCGGCTTCATCGGGCCGTGGCGCAGGGTTTCGCGGCCGCGCTCGGCCATGACCTCGATCGGCAGGCAGCCGTCGAAATAGGGGACGTTCTCCCACTCCTTGAACTCGGCCTTCGGACCGCCCAGCAGGGCGTCGATGAAGGCTTCGTACTGGGCCTTGTCCATCGGGCAGTTGACGTAGGCCGCCGCGTCGCCGCCGGGGCCTTCCTTGTCATAACGCGACTGGCGCCAGGCCACGTCGAAATCGATGCTGTCGGCGTGCAGAATGGGCGCGATGGCGTCGAAGAAGCTGAGGCTTTCCTCGCCCGTCGCCTTCAGGATGGCGTCGGCCAGGGCGGGCGAGGTCAGCGGGCCAGTGGCGACGATGACATTGTCCCAGTCTTCCGGCGGAATGCCCGCGATCTCTTCGCGCACGATGGTCACGAGGGGGTGGGCTTCCAGTTTGGCCGTCACGGCGTCCGAGAAGCCGATGCGATCGACCGCCAGGGCGCCGCCCGCCGGCACCTGATTGGCGTCGCCCGAGGCCATGATCAGGCTGTCCAGCGCCCGCATCTCGGCGTGCAGCAGGCCGACGGCGTTGTACTCCCAATCGTCCGACCGGAAGGAGTTGGAGCAGACCAGCTCGGCCAGGCCCGTGGTGTGGTGGGCGTCGGTGCGCACCTGCTCCGGCTCGTCCCGACGCATTTCGTGCAGGATGACGGGCACGCCCGCCTGGGCGATCTGCCAGGCCGCTTCGGATCCGGCGAGACCTCCGCCGATGACGTGGACGGGACGGGGAGAGGAGGACGTGTTCGACATGGCGGCCTAATAGCCGTCCGCCGTGGTCCTGTCATGCACCTGTGCGGCGTCATGCGGGCGGGGTGTCGCGGCGGCGGTTTCCCCCCTATAGAAAACGGCGGAGGCTGTTCATGACCCAGGGATTCTTGATAGGCGATGCGTTGACGGACGGATTTCGCCTGATTGGGCGCAAACCGCTCAACGTGCTGGCCTGGGGGATTCTGCTGACGCTGCCGGTGCTGCTGTCGGCTTTTCTGGTCATCGACATGATCGCTTCGATCGGCGTCGATGCGATGGCGGCCGAGGATCCGGGACCAGAGGCGTTCGCCGCCATCATGCGGGTACAGGCGCTCTCGGGGCTACTGAATCTGCTACAGATGTGCGTCTATGTACTGGTGATCGCGGCGGTCTGCCGAGCGGTGCTGTGGCCTGGACGGGCGCCGGGCCGCATTTTCGATCTTCGAGTCGGCATGGACGAGGCGCGGGTGGCGGTGGCCTGTGTGGCCATCATGATCGGTTGCTACGGAGTTCTGTTCGTCATCCTGCTGCTGGCCTTCGCCTTTGGCGCGGCGCTGTGGATGGTGTCCGAGGCCGCGGCGATGAGCCTAGGCGTCATTGTCGGTCTGGCGGGCCTGGTCGGCGTGGCCTGGGCGGCGCTGAGGGCGTCGATGATCATCCCGGCCAGCGTGGGGCTGAAGGACTTCGCCTTTGTCGACGGCTGGCGTTTGACGAAGGGACGAGTCGCGCCGTTGCTGGGGCTGGCCGTAACGACGTTTCTGCTGGCTGTGCTCGTTCAGGTCCTGATTGTGACGATCGTCGCTGTCGTAGTGTTTGCGATCAGCATTCCCTTCTGGCCGCAATTGCTTGCCTGGGCTGAGGGGATGGCGGCCGGTGCGGCGCCGCAGCTCAACGCCGGCGTCGTCATGGCTGTGAGCCTAGCCCTGTTTCCCGTGATTGCGGCCTACTATGGTGTGATCACCGTGGTCACGACCGCGCCCTGGGTTTCGGCCTGTCGTCAGATGCTGGATGCGAAGGCGCGGGACGAAACTTCCGTCGCCGCGTTAAGCTGAACGGGAATCGTGAGGAGCAGCATGAGTTTCAACGCCACCGAATTCGCCTTTGAGGGCTTCCGTCTGGCGCGCCGCGCGCCGCTGGCCATCCTGGCCTGGGCCGCAGCCTATGTGATCTTTTTCGCCGTCTTCTTCGCTGTCGCGGGCGGCAGTCTGATCAACGTCGTCACCTTGGCTGAACAACTCCAGCAGAGCGCCGAGCCGTCGATGGAGGAGATGGCGATCATAATGCGGGCCTATGGGGCGTTGATGTTCCTGGCCCTGCCTCTGTCGATGTTGTTCAGCGCCGTGCTGAGCACGGGGGTGGCTCGCGCCGTCATTCGTCCCGAGGACGGCCGTTTCGGCTATCTGCGTCTGGGCCTGGATGAACTGCGGATTCTGGCGGCGATGCTGGCGGTTGGATTGCTGATGCTGGGTGTGACGGCGGGCGGCATGGGCGTGGCCGGCGTGCTGGGCGGCCTGGCTGCGGAGACCAGCGCACCGGTGTTGATCCTGCCGGCGGTGCTGGTTGGGTTGGCGACGGTCGGCGTCTCGATTTGGCTAGCCGTTCGTCTGAGTCTGGTTGTGCCGATCAGCTTCGCCGAGCGAAAGATCGCCCTTAAGGAAAGCTGGGTCATGAGCAAGGGGCGCTTCTGGCCGCTGCTGGGCATGGCGGTGTTGGCGGGCGTCATGTCCATGCTGGTGGGACTGCTGGGCTCCATTGTCATCGCGCCGCTGAATCTGATCTTCGGCGGTCTGGAGAGTCTGGCGGGGGCGGAGACGACCAATGTCGCCGCGCTGCTCGTGAAGTTCTGGCCAGCTCTGTTGGTGTGGGGCGTGGTCAACGCCCTGCTGTCGGCGGCGCAGGCGGCTATCATCTATGCGCCGTTCTCGGCCGCCTATCTGGGCATCAAGGGCGTGCCGCGAACTTGATCGGACGCCGCCGTTGGAAATGAAAACGCCGCGCTCCGACAGGGGCGCGGCGTTCTTTTCAGGTCAGGCGCTCTTGCGGGCCTTAGTGCGCTTGGCTGGTGAGGGTTCGGCGGTCAGGGCGGCGACGCGGCCCTTGCGGCGTTCCTCGTGCCGGTCCAGCACCTCCTTCAGGTAACGGCCGGTCCAGCTGGCGGGGTTCTCGGCGACCTGTTCCGGCGTACCGACGGCGACGATCTCGCCCCCGCCGTCGCCGCCTTCGGGGCCGAAGTCCAGCAGGTGATCGGCCACCTTGATGACGTCGAGGTTGTGCTCGATCACGACGATGGTGTTGCCGTTCTCGACCAGTTCCTGAAGCACTTCGAGCAGCTTGCGCGTGTCCTCGAAATGCAGGCCGGTCGTCGGCTCGTCGAGGATGTACAGCGTCTTGCCGGTCGCCCGTTTCGACAGCTCCTTCGACAGCTTGACCCGCTGCGCCTCGCCGCCGGACAGGGTGGTGGCGGGCTGGCCGACCTTGACGTAGCCCAGACCCACCCGCTCCAGCGTCAGCATCTTGTCGCGGATCGAGGGCACGGCGGTGAAGAAGCGCGCGGCTTCTTCCACCGTCATGTCCAGAACGTCGGATATGCTTTTGCCTTTGAAGACAATTTCCAGCGTCTCGCGGTTGTAGCGCTTGCCCTTGCAGACGTCGCAGGTGACGTAGACGTCGGGCAGGAAGTGCATCTCGATCTTAATGACGCCGTCGCCCTGACAGGCCTCGCAGCGGCCGCCCTTGACGTTGAAGCTGAAGCGGCCGGGGCCATAGCCGCGCGCCTTGGCCTCGGGCAGGCCCGCGTACCAGTCGCGGATCGGGCCGAAGGCGCCGGTATAGGTCGCCGGGTTCGAGCGCGGGGTGCGGCCGATGGGCGACTGGTCGATGTCGATGACCTTGTCGAAATGCTCCAGCCCCTCGATGCGGTCGAAGGGGGCGGGGGCGTCGGACGCATTGTTCAGACGCCGCGCGGCGGCCTTGTAGAGCGTCTCGATGGTGAAGGTCGACTTCCCGCCGCCCGACACGCCGGTGATGCAGGTGAAGACGCCGACCGGGATCTCGCCGGTGACGTTCTTCAGGTTGTTGCCCGTGGCGCCCGAGACCTTGAGCATCCGTTTGCGGTCGATCGGGCGGCGGCCTTCGGGCGGCAGTTCGATCTCGCGCGCGCCGGTCAGATACTGGCCCGTCAGCGACTTGGGGTTGGCCATGACCTCGGCGGGCGTGCCCTCGGCGCAGACCGTGCCGCCGTGGACACCGGCGGCCGGGCCCATGTCGATGACGTAGTCGGCCGTCAGGATGGCTTCCTCGTCGTGTTCGACCACCAGCACCGAGTTGCCGAGGTCGCGCAGGCCCTTCAGGCTGTCCAGCAGGCGGGTGTTGTCGCGCTGGTGCAGGCCGATCGACGGTTCGTCCAGCACATAGAGGACGCCGGTCAGACCCGACCCGATCTGCGACGCCAGGCGGATGCGCTGGCTCTCGCCGCCCGACAGGGTGCCGGAACTGCGCGACAGGTTCAGATAGTCGAGGCCGACGTTGTTCAGGAAACGCAGCCGGTCGGTGATCTCTTTCAGGATGCGCCGGGCGATTTCGATCTGCTTTTCGGTCAGGGCGTCTTCCAGCGTCGAGAACCACAAGAAGGCCTTGGAGATCGACAGGTTGGAGATGTCGGCGATGTCCTCGCTCCCGACCTTGACCGCCAGGGCCTCGGGCTTCAGGCGCTTGCCGCCGCAGACCTCGCACGGGGTTTCGGACTGATAGCGGCCCAGTTCCTCGCGCACCCAGGCGCTGTCGGTCTCGCGCCAGCGGCGTTCCAGGTTCGGCAGCACGCCCTCGAACGGCTTGGAGACCTCGTATTTGCGGGCGTTGTCGTCATAGACGAACTTGATCTTCTCGCCGCCCGAGCCGCGCAGAATGACGCTCTGCGCCTTCTCCGGCAGGTCGCGCCACGCCTTGTCCATCGAGAAGCCGTAGTGCAGGGCCAGCGACTGCAGCGTCTGCGTATAGAGGGGCGACGGGCCGCGCGCCCACGGCGCCACCGCCCCCTTGTGCAGGGTCTTGTCGCGGTCTGGGATCACCAGATCGGCGTCGAAGGCCAGCTTGACCCCCAGGCCGTCACAGGCCGGGCAGGCGCCGAAGGGGTTATTGAACGAGAACAGCCGCGGCTCGATCTCGCTGATGGTGAAGCCTGAGACAGGACAGGCGAACTTCTCGGAAAAGACGATGCGGCGCGGCTCTTCGCCTTCGGGCGCATTCGCCCATTCCGCCGTGGCGATGCCGTCGGCCAGACCCAGCGCGGTCTGGATGCTGTCGGCGTATCTCGGCTCAAGACCTTCTTTGGTTACAATGCGATCGACGACAATATCGATGTCGTGCTTGAACTTTTTGTCGAGCGCGGGGGCGTCCTCGATGGCGTAGAACTCGCCGTCGATCTTCAGCCGCTGGAAGCCCTGCCGCTGCCACTCGGCCATTTCCTTCTTGTACTCGCCCTTGCGGCCGCGAACGAC
This sequence comes from Brevundimonas phoenicis, assembly GCF_047237745.1. NCBI lineage: Bacteria > Pseudomonadati > Pseudomonadota > Alphaproteobacteria > Caulobacterales > Caulobacteraceae > Brevundimonas > Brevundimonas phoenicis. Next base: position 2,149,065 of record NZ_JBDFLN010000001.1, on the reverse strand, counting down.
CGGGGCCAGGAGCAGGATACGCTCGCCGTCGGGCAGGGCGGTCAGCTTGTCGACCATCTGGCTGACGGTCTGGCTCTCGATCGGCAGGCCGGTGGCGGGCGAATAGGGAATGCCCACGCGCGCCCAGAGCAGACGCATGTAGTCGTGAATCTCGGTGACCGTGCCTACGGTCGAGCGCGGGTTCTTCGACGTCGTCTTCTGCTCGATGGAGATGGCCGGGGACAGGCCCTCGATCAGGTCCACGTCCGGCTTGCCCATCAGCTCCAGGAACTGGCGCGCATAGGCAGACAGGCTCTCGACGTAGCGGCGCTGGCCCTCGGCATAGATGGTGTCGAACGCCAACGAGGATTTGCCCGACCCCGACAGGCCGGTCATGACCACCAGCTGCTCGCGCGGAATGTCGAGATCGACGCCCTTGAGGTTGTGCTCGCGGGCGCCGCGAACGCGGATGAAGTTGTGCTTTTCGATCATGTGATCCGAGGAACGCGGGAGACCCCTAAAACGGTCCGGGGCGACGACGCTATATGGGGATCAATTCGCCCGAAACAGCAAGAACAATATGAGAACTTCTAGCCTGCTTCAGGCGTCCACGGCGTTTCCGGGCGGCGGTAGCGTTCGCCGGGACCGACCAGCACGCCGTTGGCGTTGGCGACCCCCAACTCCAGGCTTTCGGCGATGCGGTGCGCGCGGACGATGAAGTGTTCGGCGGCGACGGGCGGGCATAGTTCGCGGGCGGTGGCTTCGAACAACCCCAGCCAGTGATCGAAATGACGCGCGTCGATCGGCAGGGGCAGGTGCTTGGGCATGGGCCGCCCCTGATAGACGCCGGTCGACAGGGCGACCGACGACCAGAATAGCTTCATCTGCTCCAGATGCGGGGCCCAGTCGTCGATGTGAGCGGCGAAGATCGGGCCGATGACGTCGTCCTCGCGCACCTTGGCGTAGAAGCCCTCGACCAGGGCGTCGATCATGGCTTCGTCGATACCGGTCTCGGCGCGGATGCGGGCGACGGCGGCTTCGCGACGGGCGGCGGCTTCGGCTCGATCCGGCGCGAGACGATCGATGCGGAAGGCGACGGGACGGTCGGGCGTGCTCATGTCGGGAAGATAGGAGGCGACGACGACGAAGGCCATGACGCCGATTGTCCAAGGCGGCGGTTCTCGCTGCATTGCGAAAGCTGCGCCGCAAATTGGGGGTTGCGTTACGAAACGTCCGTCCCCATCCTTCACTCAGCCAACGCATCAGTGAGGAGGCGCGACGATCATGATCAGCACCCTGGAAATCGGTTTCGCCCTTTCCGTGCCGCTGCTCGTGTTCGCCTATGTCCTCGCTCAACCCAAGCCCAAACCGGTCCGCATCCGCGCTCGTGACGCTCAACAGCGTCGCGGCCCGCACGCCTGACGGCAGAGGCCTCTTCGACAATCTGACGCTCGCCTTCGGGCGCGAACGCACGGCCGTCGTGGGTCGCAACGGCGTGGGCAAGACCACGCTGCTGCGCCTTGTCGCCGGTTTGAGCGCGCCTGCTGAAGGTGCGATCACACGCGCCGGAACCGTCGGTTGGCTGGCGCAGGCGCAGACTCCGGCTGATGATGAGACGGTCGCCGATACGCTGGGCGTCGCTGCGCCTCTGGCTGTCCTGCATCGCGTGCTGGCGGGCGATGGTTCGCTGGACGACATGGCCGAGGCGGACTGGACGCTGGAAGAGCGGATGCAGGCGGCGTTGGCCGAGGTCGGTTTGGCTGATCTGGCGCTGAACCGCCGCACGGCGGACCTCAGCGGCGGCGAACAGACGCGGCTGCGGCTGGCGGGTCTGAAGCTGGCCGCGCCGGACCTTCTGGTGCTGGACGAGCCGACCAACCATCTGGACGCCGAGGCCCGCGCCATGATCGCCGATGTCGTGGCCGAGTGGCCGGGCGGCGTGGTGCTGGTCAGCCACGACCGCGCCTTGCTGCGCCGTGTGGATCGCATCATGGAGCTTTCCAGTCTGGGCGCGCGAGTTCATGGCGGCGGCTGGGATCTGTACGTCGAGCGTCGTGACGCCGAGCGGGCCGCCGCCGAGCGGGATCTGGAGCAGGCCGAGCGCGCCGTCGGCCGCGTGCAGCGTGAAAATCAGGCGGCGCAGGAACGTCAGGCCCGACGCGACCGCGCAGGCAAGGCGGCGCGCGCCAACAGCTCCGATCCCAAGATACTGCTCGACGCTCAGGCCCAGCGGGCCGAGGAGAGCGGCGCGCGCGGCCAACGTCTGGCCGAACGCAAGCGTCAGGCGGTCGAGGCCGACCTGACCGAGGCGCGCGAACGGGTCGAGCGCGTGCGCCAGATGGCGCTGGCCATGCCGCCAACCGGCCTGCCTGGCGGGCGCATGGTGCTGAATCTGAGCGAGGCGGTTGTAACGGTCGATGATGGGCGTCGCCTGCTGGGACCGCTTTCGCTGCGCCTGACCGGGCCGGAGCGCGTCGCCGTGGTCGGTCCCAACGGAGCGGGCAAGACGACGCTGTTGCAGCTGATCGCGGGTCTGATCGAGCCTTCGTCAGGGACGGTCGAGCGGCCGGTCCGCGTGGCTCTGCTGGATCAGCAGGCGGCGATGCTGAAACTGAACGAGACCCTGGTCGAGGCTTGGTTGCGACTGAACCCGCAGGGCGCGCCGAACGCTGCGCGGGCGGCTCTGGCGCGCTTTCTGTTCCGCAACGTGCAGGCGGATCGACGTGTGGGCGAGCTGTCAGGCGGTGAGCGGCTGCGCGCGGCGCTGGCCTGCATCATGACGGGCGCGCGGCCGCCGCAATTGCTGGTGCTGGACGAACCCACCAACCATCTGGACATCGATTCCGTCGAGGCGGTCGAAGCCGCCTTGTCAGGCTATGACGGCGCTCTGGTGGTGGTCAGCCACGACGCAGATTTTGTGACGAATCTGGGTGTCGACCGGACCCTTGTGCTGAAGAGCGGTCAGCTCCAGCCTTCGACCACGCCCTGACGGCGGCCGCGGATCGCGGGGGTGTTCAGGATGGTGCGCGGCTCGGCCTCGGCGCGCCCAAACAGCCACCCCTGGCCGTGGGTGACGCCCAGATCGCGCAAAGCGTCGGCGACCTGATCCGTCTCGATCATCTCGGCGATGGTCTCCAGGTCCAGCGAGCCGCACAGTTCGACCAGATGGGCGACCAGGGTGCGGGTTCGGGCGTCGATGTCGATATCGCGCACCAGGGCGCCGTCGATCTTCACCGCGTCGACTGACAGGCCGCGCAGATAGTCGAAGGAGGCCGAACCGGCCCCGAAGTCGTCGATGCAGACCTTGATCCCCGCGTTGCGCAGGGCGCCCAGGCGACGATCAGCGGCGGCCAGATCGGCCAGGGCGGCGGTCTCTGTCACCTCGACCATCAGACGGCGGCGATCATCGGGCGCCGAGGCGGTCATCTTCAGCAGGGCGGCGACATAGGCGTCATTGGCCAGAGAGGCGCCCGAGACGTTGACGGCGATCTTCAGCAGGCCGCCGCCCGGCTCGCGCAGGCGCCGCACCGCCTTCTCGGCCACCGCCAGGTCGAAGCCGTCGATCAGGGCTAGTTCCTCGGCCATCCGGATGGCGGCGGCTGGGCCGGATCCCTTGCCGAAGCGGGCCAGGGCCTCGAAATGATGGACGGCCCGCGTCTTCAGGTCGACGATGGGCTGGTAATAGAGGGCGAACTCGCGGTCGCGCACGATGCTGCGGAAGCGTTCGGCGTCCTTCAGCGTGCGTTGCAGGGAGTCGGCGAAGGACAGTTCAGGCTGATCCATCCCGCCGTCCTTCAAACAGCCTTCGATGGCGAAACGCATGGCGCGCAGGGCCGAGGCGGCGTCGCCGCCCAGGGCGCTCTGGGTGGCGATGGCGGACAGAGCCAGACCCTCGGCCTGACCGGCCTTCTGCATTTCCGCCGCCAGGTCGCGCGTATCGTCCAGATTGCGGATCAGGGCATAGCGATCAGGCGTCAACTGACCTGCGCTGGCGCCGTCGTGAGAGGCGGCGTTCAGGGTCGCGCCGATACGGCTGTGGACCCGCTCCAGCGTGGCCGGGTCGACGCCTTGCAGGCCGTTTACGTCGATGAAGGCGAGAGCCAGCCGCTGCAGGGCGCCTGTCTCGCCGTCCGCCAGACCGGCGCGGGCATGGTTGAGGAAGCCTTCGGCGTCTCTGGGCGGGGCGCCGACAGGAAGGGGCGTGTCCTCGACGACAAAGGGCTCGCCTTCATAGGACAGGGCGCAGGACTGCGCCGGAGCAATATCAGGCAGGGCGAAGGCGCGCAGGGTGGCGCGGCGCATCCGGCCGTCGCCGCAGTCGACCAGCACCTCGGCGGCCGGACTGCGCTGACCGGGACGAAGCGCTCCCAGCAGATTCTGAAGAGCCGTCGCGCTGTTGATCGACAGACGGTCGCTGAGAGGATGACCGACCCAGGCGGCTGTCTGCTGGCCCGCAACAGCGCCTGAACCTAGGGCGAAGCGCACCACGCCATGCTGATCGACTTCGATCAGGGCGTCGGCGGCGGCGAAAGCCAGGCCCAGGAGGCGCGGGGTCAGGGTCATGCCAAAGCCATAGGACGCGGGCTGTTAAGGAATGGCGACGGTTGGCGTCAGGCGGTGCGATTCAACGCCACAGCCCGCCCGTCGCCCTGCATGGCCTGGCCCGAAGCGCCATAGCCCACGCCCTGTGCGCGAGCGCCCGCCACCTCCGCAGCGATGGTGCGGACCAGGCCTTCGGAGACTTGGCGCGCCGCTTCCACGGTCACGGCGTGCTCGGCCAGCACCGCTTCAAAGGCCTCGGTCGCCTCGATCAGGGCGAGGCGGTCGGCCTCGGGGGCGACGGCGATGGCGGCCGGGTTGGCCTTCACCTGGGCGGATTCGCGGCGATAGAGATTGGCCATCTCCTGCGTCTGGGCCATCCCCTCGTTCAGATCCTGGGCGCGATGGGCGCGTAGCGCCTCCATTTCCAACGACAGGCGCTCGGTCAGGTCGCGGGTCAGGCGCGTCAGGTGTTGCACGCGCAGGGCGGCGGTTTCGACATCGGCGGTCATGCGCCTTGCTCCTGCATTTTGATCATCTGGGCCAGAACGCTGTCGGCCAGGCCCACGCCGCCCGCCTTCACCGTTTGCTGGGCCATGGCGTCGACCAGGAAGCCGCGCCAGGCGGCCTCGCCGGCGCCTCCGCCGAAGGGGGCCTCTGTGCTCAGGCCCTCGAACATGGGCTTCATCATCTGCGACAGGAAGCTGGCCTCGAAGGCTTCGGCCGTGCGGCGCATGGCCTTCTGGTTCTCCGACGGGGCCGGATTGGCGGGGGCGTTGGCGCGCAGCAGGTCGGGAGAGACGGCGAGAGGGCTCATCAGATCACCTCGATTTCGGCCTGCAGGGCGCCGGCGGCTTTGATGGCCTGCAGGATGCTGATCATGTCGCGCGGGCTGACACCCAGGGCGTTCAAACCGTTGACCAGGGTGGACAGGGAAGTCGAGCCGCCGACGATCCGCATCTGGCGGCCGGTTTCCTCGGAGATGCTGATGTCCGACTGGGGCACGATGACGGTCTGACCGCCGCGGCTGAACGGTTCAGGCTGGCTGACCAGAGGGATCTCCTGGACCGAGACGGTCAGGTTGCCCTGGGCCACGGCGACGGTCGAGATGCGCACGGCCTCGCCCATGACGATGACGCCGTTGACCTCGTCGATAATGACCTTGGCCGGAGAATCGATCTGGACCGGCAGGTTCTCGACCCGGCTGAGGAAGCCGGCCATGCCGAAGTTCTGGGGCGCGCGGATGGCGACCACGGTGCCGTTTTCGGCGAAGGCGCTCTGGGGGTAGGTCTGGTTGATGGCGGCGGCGATGCGCTGGGCCGTAGTGAAGTCCGGATTGCGCAGGTTCAAGCGCACCACCGGCATGGAGCCGAGGTCGAAGCCGGTCTCGCGTTCGACCACGCCGCCCGAGGCGATGCGGCCCGCCGTGGGAACGCCGCGGGTGATCGATGAGCCGGAGCCGCCCGAGGCCGAAACGGCGCCGGTCTGAACCGAACCTTGCGACACAGCGTAGATTTCGCCGTCAGCGCCTTGCAGGGCGGTGACCAGCAGCGTGCCGCCCAGCAGGCTCTTGGCGTCACCCATGGCCGAGACGCTGACGTCCAGCCGCGAGCCGGGCGTGGCGAAGGGCGGCAGTTCGGCCGTGACCATGACGGCGGCCACGTTCTTGGTGTTCAGGTTGGCGCCGCGGATGTTGACGCCCTGGCGCTCCATCATTCCCTCCAGCGACTGTCGGGTGAAGGGGGAGTTGCGGACGCTGTCGCCCGTGCCGTTCAGGCCGACCACCAGGCCGTATCCGACCAACTGGTTCGAGCGGACGCCCTCGATGGAGACGATGTCCTTGATGCGCGACTGGGCCTCGGCCGCGCCCGGCTGGGCGGCGAGAACCAGGGCCGCGATGGCCGGGCCGATAAGGGCGGTAAGCAACTTCTGCATACGACAGACGTCCCTGCGTGAGCGTTCGTGATTAACCATGCGAGGATCGTGCCGGAAGAAAACGTAAGTGAATTCAATGCCGGATGATCTTCAGTCCAGCGCCTAGCGGCAGGTTTTGCCGGGCCGTTAACCAAGACTTCAGCCCCTGAGGCCATGGTGGGAAACGTAGAAGGAGACGTCTTGCATGAAGGTCACCGGACCCTTGGGCGCCGCTTCGACGCCGACCACGCGACCCGCTGCACGTGCTGCGGGTGGTTTCGCCTTGCCGACGACAGGGGGCGCGGCCTCTGCGGCGCAGGCCGGCGCGACCTCATCCGCGTCAGGCGTCGCGAGCGCTGCGGCTCTGATGGCGTTGCAGGGCGTGGAAGACCCGATGGAGCGCCGCCGCCGCGCCATTCGCCGGGGCTCGGGCCTGCTGGATCGACTGGACGAGCTGAAGCTGGCGTTGCTGGGCGGTCAGGACGGGGCGGCGGCTCTGGGGTGTCTGGCCCGCGACCTGCGCGAAGAACGCGATGAGGACGCTGAGCCGGGCCTGAAAGCTGTGCTGGACCAGATCGACCTGCGCGCTTCGGTGGAATTGGCAAAAGCGGAAACAAGCCGGTCGCGCGCTTGAAGGCGTTGAAACTTCGGCTGAACCCCGGATTTCCGGGGCTTTGTGAGGATAATTCGCCACACTGCCTCTGCGGAAGCGCAGCTTAGCCATATCACGGACTCGCGAACGCCATTGCCGCGACTCTTGCGCTTGCCTATACGGCCCATGCGCCGCAGGGGGGCGCGATTAGGGAATGAGTGTGAGTGCGATGACCGCATTGGCCTCTGTAGTGTCCGGGGACACGGCTGTTTATCGGCCGACCGACGACGAACCGTTCATGAACGAACGGCAGGTCGCCTATTTCAAGACCAAGCTCTTGTCCTGGAAAGACGACATTCTTCGCGAGTCGAAGGGCACCGTCACCAATCTGAAAGCCGAGACCGAGAACCACCCCGACCTGGTGGACCGGGCCTCGTCGGAATCCGATCGCGCGCTGGAGCTTCGGACTCGCGACCGGCAACGCAAGCTGATCTCCAAGATCGACGACGCGCTGCGCCGGATCGAGGACGGCACCTACGGCTACTGCGAGGATACCGGCGAGCCGATCGGTCTGGGCCGCCTGGAGGCTCGCCCGACGGCGACCTTGTCGGTGGAGGCTCAGGAGCGGCATGAACGTCGTGAGCGGGTTCACCGAGACGACTGAAGCGATGCAAACTTTCGTCAAATGACGGAAAGTTCGGGTTTGCTCCAAGCTTGAGCCATTTTGCGCTGCGATAAGCGCGACGACGGCGTTGATCTGCCGTTGTTGCTCTTAATCTATGCAAGGATGTTTCATGACCCGTACGTTCGCCTCTCTTTCGGCTGTCGCCTTGTTGGCGCTGGGGGCCTGCGCTCAGACATCGACTGTCGAACCCGCGCCGCTGGTCCCTGCGGGGCAGGACGGCGTTGTGGAGAAGGTTGTCTACGTGGCCTCTGAAATGCGCCCGTGCACGGCGGGCGTGGCGCGGACGACCTGCCTGCAGGTGCGTGAGACCGAGAGCCAGCCCTGGGAACTGCACTATTTCGGCTACGAAGGCTTCGAGCATAAGCCGGGCGTGGAATACCGCCTGCGCGTTCGCGGTACGCCGGTCGCCAATCCGCCGGCCGACGCGTCTTCCATCCGCTGGTCGCTGATCGAAATTCTGGACCAGAAGCCGGCGCAGAACTGATCAAGGGTTCCGGTCGCGTTTCTCTTGACTTCGAGGGGGACGTGATCGACCTAGACGCTTATCGGAACGGCGTCGCGCCTGCACAGATGCGACGCCTTTTCGACGTTTTCAGAGACTGGACGCTCTGCCCGGATCATCATGATCTGCGGCGGGCCGCCCGGCCGCCTTCGCTTTCAGGCTCGCAGGATCCTCATGTCCGTCAAGGTTCGTTTCGCTCCGTCTCCCACGGGTAAGCTGCACGTCGGCAATGTCCGCACGGCTCTGGTGAACTGGCTGTTCGCCAAGGGGCAGGGCGGGGCCTTCGTGCTGCGCATCGACGACACCGACCTGGTCCGCTCAACGCAGGAGTCGGAAGACAATATCGAGATCGACCTGAAGTGGCTCGGCCTGACCTGGGACGAGCGCTACAACCAGTCCAAGCGGTTCGACCGCTATGAAGAGGCTGCGGCCCGGCTGAAGGCCGCAGGCCGCCTCTACCCCTGCTATGAAACGGCCGATGAACTGGACCGCCGCCGCAAGGTGCAGCTGTCGCGCGGCCTGCCGCCCATCTATGACCGGGCCGCCCTGTCGCTGACCGATGCCGAAAAGGCCGCGCTGGAGGCCGAGGGCCGCCGTCCGCACTGGCGCTTCAAACTGGAAGGCAAGCGCGTCGCCTGGGAAGACCTGTCGCGCGGTCACGCCGAGGTGGACACCGCCTCCATGTCCGACCCCGTGTTGATCCGCGAGGACGGCCTGTTCCTCTATACGCTGCCGTCGGTCGTCGACGACATCGACATGGAGATCACCCACATCATCCGGGGCGAGGACCACGTCACCAACACCGGCGCCCAGATCGAGATCTTCGAAGCGCTGGGGGCCAAGGTTCCCGGCTTCGCTCACATGCCGCTGCTGGTCGGCGCTGACGGCACGGCCCTGTCCAAGCGACTGGGTTCGCTGGCCATCATGGACATGCGCGCCGACGGCTATGAGCCGATCGCCATCACCAGCCACCTGGGCAAAATCGGCACCTCGGACAATCTGGAGGTCGCCGCTTCGCTGCAGGAACTGGGCGAGGCCTTCGCCTTCTCCAAGATGGGCCGTTCGCCCGCCCGCTATGACACGGCCGATCTGGATCGCCTGAACGCCCAGGCGGTGCACGGGATCGACTACGCCGCGGCCCAGCCGCGCCTGGAAACCCTGGGTGTCGACCTGGGCGAGACCTTCTGGAACACGGTGAAGGGCAACCTCAGCAAATTCGGCGACGTCGTTGAGATGGCGAAGATCGTTACGGGGCCGGTGACGCCGGTGATCGAGGACGCCGCCTTCGCCGCCGCGGCTCTGGAACTGCTGCCCGAAACCATTGACGCCGACGCCTGGTCGACCTGGACCTCGGCGGTGAAGGACAAGACCGGCGCCAAGGGCAAGGGTTTGTTCATGCCGCTGCGTCTGGCGCTGACGGGTCAGGCGCACGGCCCGGACATGGCGGCCATGATCCCGCTGATCGGGCGCGAACGCATGATCCAGCGCCTGAAGGGCGAAACCGCCTGACGGTCCGCCCAAGGGATAGAAGAAAGGCCGCCCTCGTCATGAAGGCGGCCTTTTTCATTTAGGACTGAAGTCGGGATCAGCCCGCGTTGCAGGCGGCGATCTCTTCTGCGCTCAGGGCCTGGCCCTTGTAGGAGAAGCTGGTCACCGGGCCGATCTTGGCGACCACGCGACGGCAGGCGCGCGTCGCGGGCTGATTGGAGCCGCCGGTGGCGGTGCAGGCGTCGCCTTCGCAGCGCCAGGTGGCGCCGTCGACGATCACACGGCCGGTCGGGGCCTTGGCGGCGTCAGCCAGGGTGGCGCTGGTGGCCGGGGCCTGGGCGAAGGCAGGGGCGGCCGCGAACAGGACGGCGGCGGCGAGAAGAGCACGCATGAACAGTCTCCGATAAGGGTAGGGCGCACGCCCAGCACCGCCATAGTCCGTTCTTTTAGAAAACTGTCAATGCGGCTTTCTGTCGAGGGATCGGCGTTTACTGACCTACGTTTACTTACCGACGATCATGTTTCAAGTGGGGCGTGTCCTGAGCTGATTTCATGGCTTCGATCGCGCCTTCGACGGAATCGACGCTGACATAGGCCTCCAGGAAGCTGGGCGGGGTCATGCCCTTGGCCACCGTATGCTCGATCAGGGTGAAGAAGCCGTCCCAGAAACCATCCAGATTCAAGAAGATGACCGGCTTGGCGTGCAGGTCCAACCGTTTCCACGACAGCAGTTCGACCACTTCCTCCAGGGTGCCGACGCCGCCCGGGGCGACGACGAAGACGTCGGATTCGTCGTACATCAGTTGTTTGCGTTCGTGCATGGAGGTGACGACGATCGTCTCCACATCGTCGAACAGGCGCTCGCGGCTGCGCAGGAAGGCGGGCATGATGCCGACGACGCGACCGCCGGCTTCATGCGCTGCGCGAGCCGAGGCGCCCATAAGGCCCACGCCGCCGCCGCCATAGACGAAGCGCCAGCCCGCCTCGGCCGTCGCCTTGCCGAATTCCGCTGCCGCCTGGATGTAGCGCGGGTCGGTTCCGTCAGACGAGCCGCAGAACAGGCAGACGGATTGGCCTTCGAAGGGGGCGATGTTGACGGAGGGCAAGGACATGGAGTGTTTGACGACCTTCACGATTAGAGCGCCAGCACTAACCGGCTGGCCTGTATGACGCCACAACCTATAGTGACGCGCGGCAGGATGGAACGAGCGAAGGAGGGCGGGATGAAGGCGAAAGCGACGGGACTGCAGGGTTTGGGCCTGGGGCTGGCCGCGTGTCTCGGTCTTGTCGCCGCAGGCTGCGGCGCGCCTTCGTCGGTGCAAGAAGAACCGACCGAAACCGAGCAGGAAAGCTGGGCCGCTGCTCCGCATATCGACAGGGTAACGATACAGAGGTCTGGCTTTCTGATCAGCGGTCAGGCGCCGCCCGGTTCACGGGTGGTCCTGAGCAGCGCTGTTGGCGCCGCCATGGCTGCGGGCGCGGATGCGAGAGGACGCTTTGAACTGCCTGTGGGGGCGGAGGCGGTTGGTTATGTTCTGACGCCGGAAATCCAGATCGGCCAGACGCCTGTCCCGGGGGCTGAACGGCTTCTGCTGGCGGGGGAGGGCGCCGTGGTCGGGGCCTTGCTGATTGATGGCGGAGCGAGCCGTCGATTGACGGAAGGCCCCAGCCTGGACGCGGTCGACGGCGACGGGCGCGGACTGCTGCTTTCGGGACGGTCTGACCCTGGGCGAAGAATCGAAGTGCGTAGCGAAGGCGAAACGGTCGTCGCCGTGGCGGATGAGACTGGTTTCTGGGTTGCACCGCTGTCACGTGTCAGCGACCGCGAAGCGCATATCGAAGTGGGTGATGATCGTTACATTTACCCAGGGCCGGGACCGGCGACAGGGCGCGCCGAACGTGCAGCGCAGGGCTGGCGGGTCACGCGCGTGCTCTCGGGCGCAGCGCGACAGACGAGCTGGTTTCCGGACGCGACCAAGGCGGCTCCACTGACAGAAACGTCGTTAACGCCCCATTAACCAAACTGGGTGATCTACGGAGCGTCTTCTTTTTGTGAGGACACCCACCATCACCGAATGACTTCAAGCCCGGCGCCTGGCGTCGGGCTCTCTTTTTGTGGTCATGTGCGCGGGTGCATGGTCAAGAAGGCCGGCAGGAGGCTGGCCACGACCTGACGGCTGGCTCCATCGGATTGGCCCAGCATCTCGCGCAGCGGATCGCCGATCAGCGCCTCGCCGAACGCGCTCAATGCGATGAAGAGCACGGCCGAACCAATGGTCTCGTCCGCCTGTTCGCCGCTGAGGCCGATCTTTTCCTTGATGGCCATGACCAGATTCTGAACCGCTTCACGCACGGGCTCCAAGTGCGACAGGTCGCCGGACAGGGCGATCCACGCGGCCAGTCGTCCAGCGCCGCCAGTCGAGAAGGCGTCGAAAACGGCGTTGATGAGTTCAAGCGGCGCGCCTTCGTCGGTTCGCAAGCGAGCGACGGCGGCGTCCAGTGCGTCGCTGAGGTCCGCCACCATCGAGCCCATGAGCGCTGATTGAAGGCCTGCAGCTGAACCGAAGTGGTGGATCAGGTTCGCATGGGTGACGCCGATCTCTCCCGCGACAGCCGCCAAGGTCACGGCGTTTGGTCCCCCTGACAACAAAAGATCACGGGCTGAGGCCAGGGCTTCGCGTCGCGCTTCTTCGGGAGAGCGCCGTCTGCGACGAGGTTTGTCGGCGATTTTAATTGACATTTGTGTAAATGACATCCATGTAGATAACGTGTCTTACGAGTTGTCCAAGGAGACTGCAAGCCATGGTCGCGACAGCGCTTGATGATAATGCTGGCATATTCGGCGTTCGCGAACGCTCTCGTACGCTAACCCGTCGAGTTCAGCCCATCCGCGCCGCCCGCGCCATACGGCGACTGGTGGCGGACAAGGATGATACCGAACAGGTGTTCGAAATCATGAACGCCTTGGCGGGCCGATCTGTTGACTGGGGTTACGCCAAGTTGATGAGCACGTCAGAGGGCGGGCTTCAGGCCTATCGGCGGCAGGAATTGGCAGACCGTCTTCAGGACCGGGATTGGCTGAAGGCGCTCCCAGCGGGCAGCGTCGGCGCCGCGTATCTGGATTTCGTCGTGGCTCAAGACCTGTCCGCCTATGGACTGGCGGATGAAAGCCGCAAGGTGGCGGACAGCGAGATCGAAGCCGCCCATCCGCGCGCCTGGTACGCGCGTCGTCTGCGTGACGTGCACGATATCTGGCACGTTCTGACCGGCTATCGGACTGACGCCTTGGGTGAAGCCTGCGTGGTGGCTTTTTCACTGCCGCAGACTCGCAGTTCAGGATTTGGCCTGATTGCGGCGGCGATCGCCGTGCAGTTCGCGCGCGCTCGCACCGGCTATCCTTGCGCCCGCGCGGTGTTCAGGGCGTGGCGCGACGGACGTCGTGCAGCCTGGCTGCCGGGGCAGGACTACGAGGCCTTGCTGGCTGAACCGCTGGACCAGGCGCGTCGCCGCCTGCGCATCTCTACGCCTTACATCTATGAGCGCGTGCCGCGCGACGTCTGCAACGCCTACCTGGGCGGCAAGGGCTGAAAGACGGCGTTCGGGGAGCGTGGTCGGGGCGGCCGCGTTTCCTCGAAAGTAGTGAACTGAAGAGCGCCTGCGCGACGTGGTTCGCAGGGGAGGGATGACATCATGTTGATAGGGATCACGGTCGCCACTGTCGTGGCGGTCTTTATGACCCTGGTCTTCGCGCCTGTACGCAGAAGCCTGTTGTCGCGCCCGGCGATGGGGGCCTTTCGTCGCATCATGCCGCGCATGAGCGCGACCGAGCAGGCGGCGATCGAGTCCGGCAACGTCTGGTGGGACGCGGAGTTGTTCTCCGGCCGGCCGGATTGGAAGCGGCTGCTGGCGACGCCTGCGCCGCGACTGACTGACGACGAGCAGGCTTTCCTCGACGTCGAGACCGAAAGACTGTGCGAACTGTCCAGCGATTGGGACAGTACGTCGGTGTGGCAGGATTTGCCGCCCGACGCCTGGACCTATGCACGGGAGAAGGGCTTCCTGGGCATGATCATTCCCAAGGCTTACGGCGGTCTGGGCTTCTCGGCCTATGCGCACAGCCAGGTGATCCAGAAGCTATCGACGCGTTGCTCGGCGGCGGCGGTGTCCGTGATGGTGCCCAACTCCCTGGGGCCGGCTGAACTGCTGCTCCACTACGGCACGGAAGAACAGAAGAGTTATTATCTGCCGCGCCTGGCGCGCGGTGACGAGATTCCGTGCTTCGCCCTGACCAACCCGTTTGCAGGCTCCGACGCCGCGTCGATCACGGACACGGGCGTGGTCTGCAAGGCTATGTGGGAGGGACGCGAGACCCTGGGTTTCCGCATCACCTGGCGAAAACGTTACATCACCCTGGCCCCCATCGCGACGGTGATCGGTCTAGCCTTCCGCGCGGTCGATCCGGACGGGCTGCCGGGCGAAGGCGAGGAGCCGGGGATTACCTGTGTCCTGATCCCGCGCGAGCATCCGGGTGTGCGGATCGGGCGTCGTCACTGGCCGTTGAACGCCGTCTTCCAGAATGGGCCGATCGAGGGTGACGACGTCTTCGTGCCGATGGAGATGGTCATCGGCGGGCGCAAACAGGTCGGCAACGGCTGGCGGATGCTGATGGAGTGTCTAGCGGCGGGCCGCGCCATCTCCCTACCGTCCTCGAACGTAGGAATGTCCAAGCTGGCCGTCGGCATGGTCGGCGCCTATGTCGCCATCCGACGCCAGTTCAACCAGCCGATCGGCGCCTTCGAGGGCGTGCAGGAGGCCCTAGCCCGGATGGCTGGACACCTCTACGCTACGGATGCCGTGCGGCGGCTGGCCGCGACTGCGCTGGACCAGGGCGAGAAGCCCTCGGTCGTCTCGGCCATCGCCAAATACCACGTGACTGAACGCGCCCGGATCATCGTCAATGACGGTATGGACGTGATCGGCGGCAAGGGCGTCTGCATGGGGCCGAGCAACTTCCTGGCTCGCGCTTATCAGCAGATTCCGGTCGCTATTACGGTCGAGGGCGCGAATATCATGACTCGCACCCTGATCATCTACGGCCAGGGCGCGATTCGCTGTCATCCTTACGTCCTGCCGTTGATGCGGACAGCCGAGGCGCAGGATCTGAAGGCCTTCGACCGAAACCTCTTCGGTTACGTGGGCTTTGTACTTGGCACTATGGCGCGCGCGGTCGGGTTCAGCCTCACGGGCGGAGCGCTGATCTCGGCGCCGGGCGACGCAGCGCCGGAGCTTAGGCGCTACTATAAGCAGGCAGTGCGGCTTTCGACTCTGCTGGCGCTGGCGTCGGATATCTCGATGGCTACGGTCGGTGGCGCGCTGAAGCGCAAGGGCGCGCTGACCGGACGGCTGGGCGATATCCTATCCCAGCTCTTCATCCTGTCGTCCACGTTGAAGCGGTTTGAGGACGAAGGGCGTCCGGCGGAAGATCTGCCCTTTGTGCATTGGGCGGCACAGGATGCGCTGAATCGTGCGGCGACCGCTTGGCGGGAACTGCTGACCAATCACCCGAGCCGAGGCGCGGCCCTGTTTCTGAAATTGACGGGGACGCCGTTCGGTCTGAAGGCGCCGACGCCCGGCGACGCCTGTGCGGCCGAGGTTGCGGGATTGATACAGCGCCCCGGCCCCGCGAGGGATCGTCTGGTGGCCGGATCGTGGAGAGCCAGTCTGGAGGTCGATCCCATCGCCGCCGTTCTGGTCGCCTTCGATCTGTACCCGCAAGTGGAGGCTGTGGAGGCGCGGCTGAAACCGGCGATCAAGGGAGGGCGCTTGTCGCGTGCGCCGCAGGATTTGACCCAACTGGACGCCTGGGCGATCGAGGCCGAGGCGCAAGGCCTGATCGACGCCGAGGAAAAGGCTCTGATCGCGCGCTACGCCGAGGTCGCGATCCGGGCGATCCAGGTCGATGATTTCCCACAGGACTTCGGCCTGGCTGAAGGTTTGGCGCGGCGCGAGGCGGCCTTGGCTGGCAAGGGACGCAAGGCCGCCTGATGTCGGACCGCTACCTGGACTTCGCCAACAGCGGGATAGGCGGATGGCTGACGGGAGCGCTGGGCCTGCCGCGTCCTTTGCCGCTTCGTCGTCGAGTAGAGGGCGGCGCCACACCCGTGGGGCCGTTGCTGCTGGGCGGGAGCATGCGTCTGTCGTCGCTATCGCACCGACTGGCCGAGCGGTGGGGCGTCGAACTTCACGCGGCAGCTAGAGAAGATGAGCGCTACGGCGGACTGATCTTCGACGCCTCAGACGTCGCTGATATGGCAGGCGCGGCGGATCTCTATCGTTTTTTCCAGGAAACGGTGCGCCGACTTGGGCCTTGCGGACGCATGGTGGTGATCGGCCGCCCCCCTGAAAGCATGGTCGATGCCGAAGGCGAGGCTGTGCAACGCGGGCTGGAAGGCTTCGTCCGATCGTTGGCCAAGGAAGCGCGTGATGGCGGGACCGCGCAGTTGCTGCGGATCGCGCCGGGTGCGGAAGAGGCGGCGTCGTCCAGCCTGGGCTTCTTCCTGTCGCCGCGTTCGGCCTATGTCTCTGGACAGGTGGTGACGATCGGGGCGGCGGCCCCTGTCCAGATGTTCGCCGAGCGAAGACGCGTTCTGATCACCGGCGCGTCACGTGGGATCGGCGAGGCCATGGTGCGGCTGTTTACGACCGAAGGCTATGCCGTGACGGCGCTCGATGCGCCGGAAGCAGAGACCGACCTACGTGCGCTGGTCGCCCAGATCGGCGCTGAGGCGCTGAGCCTCGACATCACTGCGGTCGATGCGGTGGAGCGATTGATCCATTCCGCGCGGACCGCGGGCGGATACGACGCCGTGATCCACAACGCCGGAATCACGCGCGACCGCACCCTGGCGCGGATGTCCGAGGCCGAGTGGGACGGCGTCATGGCGGTCAATCTTGGCGCGCCCCTGGCTTTGACGCGGGCGTTGCTGGGGGCTGGGCTGGTCCGGCCAAACGGGCGGATCGTGGCGGTGTCCTCGCTCAGCGGTATTGCGGGGAACAAGGGCCAGGCCAACTACGCCTTGTCTAAGGCGGGCTGGATCGGCGCGGTGCGGCGTCTGGCGGTCGAGGCGGGCGCCGGGATCACCATCAACGCCGTCGCGCCGGGTTTCATCGAGACCCGCATGACGGCCGCCATCCCCTTCGCCATTCGCGAGGCGGGACGGCGAATGAATAGCCTGGGACAGGGCGGCCAGCCGGTCGACGTGGCTGAGACTGCACTGTGGCTGGCTGAACCGGACAACGGCGGGGTGAATGGGGCCGTGGTTCGTGTCTGCGGTCAGAGCTTGCTGGGGGCCTGACGAATGCGGCGGATGGAAAGATGAGGGGAGCGGCGTCGCCGATCACCATACTGCAGATGGCGGGCGGAGCGGCGCGCGGGCTGCTGCGTGGCGAAACGAAGACGCGTGACTTGCCGGGGGCTTGGCTGAGGGCGAACGACATACGGCTGGATGCCGATGCGATCGCCGACTACGGTCGGTTGTGCGGCTTCCAGGAAGGGCAAGGCGTGCCGTTGACCTGGCCGCATATCCTGGCCTTTCCAATGCATTTGCGCTTGATGATGCGGCCGGATTTCCCGTTCCCGCTGGCGGGCCTGGTGCATCTGCATAATCGTATCCGCCAGCGCGCGCGTCTGACGCCAGGCGAAACCTTAAGCCTCAATACAAGCTTTGGTTGCTTGATGACGCACGAACGGGGCCAAGCGTTCAGCATCCTGACCGCCGCGCATCGAGATGGCGTGGTCGTGTGGGAGGGTCAGAGCGTTTATCTGAAACGCGGCGGCCAGGGACGAGGCTTGGCGGCCCCGGCGATGCGAGCGGCGTCTGAGATGGCGCGCGACCAGGCCTGGCGAGTCCCAGCTGATCTAGGACGCCGCTACGCCGGTGTATCGGGCGACGCCAACCCCATCCACACCTCGGCGCTGGGCGCGCGGCTGTTCGGCTTTCCGCGCGCCATCGCTCACGGCATGTGGACCAAGGCGCGGGCGCTGGCCGTCTTGACCCCCCCGAGGGGCCTTGATGCGGTGGAGATCGAAGTTTCTTTCCGCTCGCCCTTGCTGCTTCCTGGCGAGGCGGCGTTTTTTGTTACGCCTGATCGCCGCGATTTCGAGGTGCGTGATCCGACAGGCGAGCGCGTTCATCTGCGAGGGCGGCTGAACGTTCTCGCGTCATCGGAGATTACCGTCTGATGCTGACCCTGTCTGCGCCGCGCCGTGTCGCCATCGTCGGCGCCAATCGCATTCCCTTCGCCCGATCGAACACGGCTTACGCTGAGGCGTCGAACCAGGACATGCTGACGGCGGCGTTGCAGGGGCTAGTCGATCGCTTTGATCTGCATGGGCTGCGGCTGGGCGAGGTGGCGGCGGGCGCGGTGCTGAAGCTCTCGCGTGATATCGCGCTGACGCGTGAAAGCGTGCTGGGTACGACCTTGGGTCACGACACGCCCGCCTATGACGTCCAGCAAGCCTGCGGCACAGGTCTGGAAGCCGCCATACTGGTCGCCAACAAGATCGCCTTGGGCCAGATCGAGGTCGGGATCGCGGGCGGAGTGGACACGACATCGGATGCGCCCATCGCTCTGAATGAAGGCTTTCGGCAGGCGTTGCTGGCCGCCAATCGCGAGAAGACCGCGTTGGGGCGGTTGAAGGCCTTGTCGCGCGCAGGCTTGACCGCGCCCTTTCGGCCCGAACCGCCGCGCAACGCCGAGCCGCGCACGGGTTTGTCTATGGGCGAGCATTGCGAGCTGATGGCCAAACACTGGGCCATCCCGCGTGAAGCGCAGGACGCTCTGGCGATCCGCAGCCATCGCAATATGGCGGCGGCCTATGAGGCGGGGCTGTTCGACGAGATGATCACCCCCTTCAACGGGTTGACGCGCGACAACAATCTGCGGCCCGATATCGATCCGGCCAAGGTCGCGGCGATGAGGCCGGTCTTCGATCGCGAGAACGGCACGCTGACGGCGGCCAACTCCACCCCGCTGACGGATGGCGCATCGACGGTACTGTTGGCCAGCGAGGAATGGGCGAAGGCGCGGGGACTGCCGATCCTGGCCTGGATAAGGGCGGGCGAGACGGCGGCCGTGGACTTCGTCAGCGGTGAGGAAGGCCTGCTGATGGCGCCCGCCTACGCCGTGCCGCGGATGCTGGCCAAGCTGGGACTGACGCTGCAGGACTTCGACTTCTACGAGATCCATGAGGCCTTCGCCGCCCAGGTGCTGTGCACGCTGAAGGCCTGGGAAAGCGACGACTATGCGCGCGCCCGGCTGGGACTGGATCGGGCGCCTGGCGCCATCGACCTAGAGCGACTGAATGTCCACGGCTCGTCTCTGGCGGCCGGGCATCCGTTCGCGGCGACGGGCGGACGCATCCTGGGCAATCTGGCGCATATGCTGAACCGGGCAGGCAAGGGGCGCGGCCTGATCTCCATCTGCGCCGCCGGGGGGCAGGGCGTCGTCGACGTGATCGAGAAATGAGCGCGACGCTGGATGTGACGAAGACCGAGGCCGATCACCTGTGGGCGGAGCGCTTCTGGACACGCGCCTATCGTCCCGACGTGCCGGCGACGATCGACGACGAATTGGTGCAATGGGCTTCGGTCGCCGACCTGTTTGCGGCGGACGCCCACAAGTATGCGGACCGCGTCGGCTTCGTCAGCATGGGTTCGGGTGTGACCTATGGCCGGACGCTGTCGGAAGCGCGAGCATTTGCGGCCGAGTTGCAGGCCAAGGGCGTGCAGCCGGGCGACCGGGTGGCGCTGATGATGCCGAATTGCCTGCAGTATCCGGTGGCGCTGTTCGGCGTGCTGTTCGCCGGGGCGGTGGTGGTCAATGTCAACCCGCTCTACACCCCGCGTGAGCTGCGGCATCAGCTCAAGGACAGCGGCGCGGTCGCCATCGTCGCGATGGAAATGTTCGCCGCCACTCTGGAACAGGCGCTGGAGGGGACAGACGTCCGCCATGTCATCGTCACGGCCATGGGCGACATGATGGGGCGGGTGAAGGGGGCGGCGATCACCGCCCTGTTGCGCCATGTCGAAAAGCTGGTGCCCAAGTGGCGGATTCCTCAGGCGGAACGCTGGCCCGCCGTGATGCGTCGGGCGCGGCGCCTGACGCTGAAAACGGTCGAGACGAAGGCAGAAGACCTCGCCTTCCTGCAATATACAGGGGGCACGTCCGGGGTGGCCAAGGGCGCCATGCTGACCCATCGGAACATCATCGCCAATGTCCTGCAGGGGCGCGCCTGGATCATGGCCCAGATCCCGCAGGATCAGGTGGTCGGCAACGTCACCATGCTGCCACTCTATCATATCTTCTCCCTGACGGCGAACCTGCTGATGTTCGTGGGCGTGGGCGGGCGCAACATCCTGATCGCCAATCCGCGCGACGCGAAGCGGGTGGAATGGGTGCTGAGAAAAGAGCGGTTCGCGGCCTTCACCGGCCTGAACACCCTGTTCGCCGGCCTGCTGAAGAATGACGCCTTCCGCGATCGCGATTTCTCCGATCTGCGCCTGACCGTGGCCGGGGGCATGGCGACCCAGGCGTCGGTCGCCGAGGCCTGGCAGTCCGTGACCGGGGCCCCGCTGATTGAAGGTTACGGCCTGACCGAAACCTCGCCGGTGGTCTGCATCGGCTATGTGGATATCGAGCGGCCCGAGACGATGGGCTTCGACGGCACGGTCGGCCTGCCTGTGCCTTCGACCGAGGTGCGGATGCGGCGGGACGACGGAAGCTGGTGCGGGATCGACGAGCCGGGCGAGCTGTGCGTGCGCGGCCCCCAGGTCATGCGCGGCTACTGGAACCGGCCAGAGGAGACGGCCAAGGTTCTGTCGCCCGAAGGCTGGCTGGCGACAGGCGATGTCGGGGTGATGCAGGCGGACGGCCGGGTGCGGCTGGTCGACCGTATCAAGGACATGATCCTGGTGTCCGGCTTCAACGTCTATCCAAATGAAATCGAGGACGTGGTGGCGGCTCACCCTCTGGTGGACGAGGTGGCGGCCGTGGGCGTGCCCGACCCGATTCAAGGCGAGCGGATCAAGGTGATCATCGTGCCGCGCTCGCCCGAACTGACAGAGGCGATGATCATCGCCCACTGCCGCGAGCGGTTGACCGCCTATAAGACGCCCCGCATCATCGTCTTCCGCGACCAGCCCCTGCCCAAGACCAATGTCGGCAAGGTGCTGCGCCGTGAACTGCGGGATTAGGCGGCTTCGGTCTTCCCGCGTGTGATCAGGAAGCCGAAGGCCGCCGCCAGCGGGAACATCAGCACGCCGTAGACGGCGCCGGGCAGGGTCATCTCGGGGCTGTTCAGCACGGATTGGGCAATGACGATGGCCAGGGTGGCGTTGTGCAGCCCGACCTCGAATGCGCTGGCGACGGCCTGCGGGCGCTCGATCTTCAGCAGGCGCGGTACGCCGTATCCGACGGCCAGACTCAACAGGCAGAAGGCCACGGTGACGCCGGCCAGATTGCCGATCTGGCTCATCAGCACCTCGAAGCTGGACGCCGCCGCGCCGAGGATGACCAGCACCAGGATCAGGATGGAGGCCAGACGAACAGGCTTGTCCATTAGGGCGGCGAATGCCGGGCGCCATCCGCGCACCAGCATCCCCAGCGCGACCGGCGCCAGAACGATCATGAAGACCTCGACCGTTTTCTTGAACTGCAGGCCGACGTGCAGGTCGCCGGGCTGGAAGTAGGCGATCGCCAGATTGACCACGACGGGCAGGGTGACGACTGCGATGACCGAGTTGATCGCCGTCAGGCTGATGTTCAGGGCCACGTCGCCGCGGAACAGGTGGCTGTAGAGATTGGCCGTCGTCCCGCCCGGTGAGGCCGCCAGCAGCATCATGCCGACCGCCAGCACGGGCGGCAGACGGAACAGCAGAACTAGGCCGAAACAGAGGGCCGGCAGCAACAGCAACTGACAGGCCAGCGCCACGCCCGCCGCCCTGGGCCGTTTGGCCACGCGGGCGAAGTCTGCGGGCGTCAGCCCTAATCCCAGGCCGAACATGATGATGCCCAGCGCCACGGGCAGGCCGATGGTGGCCAGTGCGGAATCCATGCGTCGATCCTCCCCCCAGCGCCCGGTATTGGCGCGGTTGTCCCTCTTAATCAGCGCCCGCCAATGCGCGCCCCGCCGCCCGTCCCGAGAAAATACATCCGCCCAGGAAGGTGCCCTCCAGCGCATTGTAACCATGTAATCCGCCGCCGCCGAAGCCCGCAGCTTCACCTGCGGCGTAGAGTCCTTCCAGCGGCGTTCCATCTGGCGTCAGCACGCGGCTGGATAGATCGGTCTGCAACCCGCCCAGCGACTTTCGTGTCAGGATGTGCAGCTTGACCCCGATCAGCGGCCCGGCCGTCGGGTCCAGCACCCTGTGCGGCGTCGAGGTGCGCGCCCAGCGGTCGCCGCGATAGCGCCGGCTGTTGTGAATGCCCTGAACTTGCGCATCCTTGGCGTAGGGATTGGCCATCTGGGCGTCGCGGTCCTCGATCTGGGCGCGGATCAGGGCCGGGTCCAGCAGCGGCTGCTCTGTCAGACCGTTCATTCGGCCGACCAGGGTCTCCAGGTCGTCGGCGACCACGAAATCGGCGCCCTTGTCGCGGAAAGCGGCGACCTCTCGCGGCGCGCCCTTGCCGAGACGCGAACGCAGCACGCCCAGAAGATTACGGTTGGTGATGTCCTGGTTCTGCTCCGAGCCGGACAGGGCGAATTCCTTGGCCAGCATGGATTCGGTGACGATGAACCAGGAGTGGTCGTGCTGGATCAGATCGGGCGTGGTGCGCAGATACTTCAGCGTGGCCATGGTGTCGTAGCCAGGCAGGGCGGGGAAGGGCAGGCGCCGCCCCAGGGCGTCGAACCACAACGGTGATGGTCCCGGCAGGATGCGGATCGCATGGTCGGGCCAGATCGGCGCCCAGTTCCGTACGCCTTCAACGTAGTGCCACATACGATCCCGGTTCACGAGCCGGGCGCCGGCTGCGCCGGCGATGTCCAGCATGCGCCCGTCCACATAGTCGGGTACGCCGGTGATCATGTGATCTGGCGGCGCGCCTAGGCGCTCAGGCCAATGGCGTCGCACCATCTCATGATTGCCGCCGATGCCTCCGGTTGCCAGAATCACGGCGTCGGCCTTCAGGGTGAAGTCTCCAACGACATGGCGGCTGGACGGCGCCCCACGCGGCGAATCGTCGGTCGCTAGAATCGCGCCGGATACGCCAGTCACGCGACCGCTTTCGACTCGCAACTGGTCGACGCGATGACGATGGTGGAAGGTCAGACGACCCGCCTTGGCCGCTTCTTTTGCCCGAAGAGCGAAGGGTTCGGATACGCCGGTTCCCGTGCCCCAGGCGACATGGAAGCGCGGGACGGAATTGCCGTGGCCGAACGCCTTGCCTGCGCCGCGCTCGGCCCAACCAACCATGGGTGTCAGTTTGATATCGTGCCGCCTCAGCCAGTCGCGCTTTTCGCCTGCTGCGAACTCCACATAGGCACGGCCCCAGCGCATAGCCCATTCATCCTCAGCCTGAGGGCCGTCCAGGCGATCCCATCCGGCACTGCCTCGCCAGTCGCGCCAGGCCAGATCCAGGCAGTCGCGCACGCCCAACCGGCGCTGTTCCGGCGAATTGACCAGAAACAGTCCGCCGAAAGACCAGAAAGCCTGACCGCCTAGGTTCGCCGCGTTCTCCTGATCGACCAGAGCGACCCTGCGTCCCGTTCGAGTCAGTTCATGGGCCGCAACCAGACCCGCCAAGCCGCCGCCTACGACGATGACGTCTGCATCCATTGGTTCACCCAAGAATAGTCAAAGTGCATCTCATAAACTAACAATAATGTAAGTACAATGGAATTGGCGTAGAGAATGCGGGCCCTGAGTGCGCATTGCAGCGCGAAATACAAGTTTCGCGAGTGCGAAAACTTACCCTACGTCATCGCACATTGGTGTAAGTAGTGTATTGACAGGGCGGTGAATAGATGGATCGTTGGGCTTCAATCCTGTGACGTTCCGCCCAGTCTCAGGATGATACATCACAGGGCGGGGGAAACATGTCGGTGCGTCTGGGGAAGGGCGTCCGATGTCTGGGGAGGTACGTTTCATGGCTTTAGCGGCCTGTAATCGCGCGCGTCTGGCTGTCACCGCGTCCGTTTTCACTCTTGTCGTCGCTGCGGGGCCTGCATTGGCTCAGGACGCCGCGCCGTCTCAAGAGGCGACTACGGTGGGCGATATCATCGTTACAGCCCAGAAGCGCGAGCAATCGATTCAGGACGTGCCGATCGCCGTGACGGCGCTGTCGGCGGAAAACCTTGACGCCATGAAGATCGAGGGCGGGTCGGAATTGATGCGGGCGATCCCGAACGTCAGTTTCTCCAAGGCCAACTTCTCCATGTACAACTTCTCGATCCGCGGGGTCGGGACTAAGGCGATTTCGGCCAGTAGCGACCCGGCCGTGGCGGTCAGCTTCAACAACACGCCCCTGATCCGCAACCGCCTGTTCGAGCAGGAGTATCTGGACGTGAACCGCGTCGAGGTGCTGCGCGGGCCGCAGGGCACGTTGTATGGCCGCAACGCCACCGGCGGCGTGGTCAACATGATCCCAAACCTGCCGGGCTTTGACTTCGAGGGTTTCGTCAAGGGTGAGGCGGGCAACTATGACACCCGGCGCATGTCGGCCATGGTCAATGTGCCGATCACCGACACCTTCGCCGTTCGTCTGGCCGGGTCGGCGACCAAGCGCGACGGGTTCGACTACAACAGCTTCAACGACACCCAGGTGAACGACCGCGACATGTGGTCGACGCGCTTTTCGGCCCTGTGGGAACCGACGGACCGCTTCCGCACCAGCTTTATCTGGGAGCATTTCGAGGAAGACGATCAGCGTTCCCGCACGGGCAAGCAGTTGTGTACGCGGGATCCGGGGCCGACGCGCGTGGGTGCGGTCAATATTACTTCCGACCTGATCCGAAACCGTCTGAGCCAGGGATGTCTGCCGGGCTCGCTCTATGATGATGCGGCCTATGGCGCGCCGAACGGCGGCGCGTTCGCCCATATTTTTCTCGCCGCCACGTCATTTGGCTATGATGCTTCGAGAAGGCTGGTGGTGGGCGTGCCGCTTGGAACGGACCCTTATGCAGGTTTGACCCAGTCACGGAACTTGCGAGAAGTAGCGACCAGTTATGATCCAATCTTTCGGGTCGAGAACGATGTTTCGCAATTTAATATAGAATATGATGTAAGTGACAAACTGAAGCTGATATCTCAAACCTCTTACTCGGAGGATAGTTACTATTCAACTCAAGATTATAATAGATTTGTTTCAAATCCTATATTCAACAGCACTGACAATCTTTTTGATGTTAATGGGCAGCCTATAGTTAATTCTCCTTTACCTGGCGGTTACTATACAGATCCGCAACTAGGAACATCCAATAGGATGATTTCTGCAGACTTGAGCAATTCTGAAAATCGTCAATGGGCTCAAGATCTAAGACTTCAATCAAATCTTGATGGAAAGTTTAATTTTAATATTGGTGCTAACTATTTGGATTTTAAATCCAATGATGATTACTACGTTTTTAACAACGTTTTTACTTTCTTAGCTGAATATTATTACAATAATGTTGTAGGTGCTCCTGTAAATCAGGGACGTGTTACGCAGCCTTGCACGCCTCAAACTCCAAAAGAATGTGTCTATGTTGATCCGACGCCTATCAGTCAGTTGGCCGGCGACGGGCACAACTACTTCCGTAGCAAGAATGTTGTTCATACACGTTCCTGGGCGGTCTTCGGCGAGGGGTATTGGGATCTGACGTCTGACCTGCGGCTGACGGCGGGGTTGCGTTACACCGATGATCGCAAGATCAGCACGCCCTATCCGAGCCAGCTCCTTCTGGGTGCGGATCGCGGCAATCCGGGACCGTCGTCGGGCGGTTATGTCAGTCGCGGCTATCCGGCGCTGCCGGACGTCAAGCAGCAGTGGGGCGCCCTGACCGGGCGACTGGTGCTGGACTGGAAGCCGGTGACGCCCTTTACGGACGACACCCTGATCTACGCCTCCTACGCTCGGGGTTATAAGGGCGGCGGCGCCAACCCGCCTCGCGTCGACATTAATCCGTCGGTCATCCAGTATCAGCCGCTGGCCGAGTTGTTTGAGCCGGAATATGTCAACGCTTTTGAGATCGGAACGAAGAACTCCTTCCATGATGGAAAGGTGCGGTTGAATCTGACCGCCTTCTATTACGACTACACCGACTATCAGGTGTCGCAGATCGTCGATCGTATCTCGCTGAACGAGAACTTCGATGCGCGCATGATGGGGTTGGAGCTGGAAACGGTGTTCCAGCCGACGCCTAACCTGCGCTTGGATGCGAACATCGGCTATCTGGACACCAAGATCGGCGATGGCGAAGGCTCCATCGACGTCATGAATTGAACCCAGGGCAATCCCGACTGGATGGTGTTGCGGCCCTGGCTGCAGGTGCCGTCGAACTGCATCGCGCCGACCAAGCATGTCGAAAAAATCTTAGGTACGGCGTTTCCGGAGATTACGAAGACGCTCGCGCTTCAGGCGCTGTGCGGCGGTTCGCTTCGCACGGGGACGTTTGATCCCAACTACACCTCCAGCGTCCCCTTCTGGCGTCTGTTCGGCATCACCTACGATCCATTCAAGGATGCGCCGAACGGGGGGCGTGGTTTTGAGGCGGATATCAGCGGCAATGAGCTGCCCAATGCGCCGAACATCACCGCCAACATCGGCGCCCAGTACACCTTCTTCCTTGGTGATTGGGATCTGACGCTGCGCGGCGATTACTATTATCAGGGAAGCAGTTATGCTCGCGTCTATAATACGGAATATGATCGTCTAAAGGCATGGGATAATGTGAATATCAACGTTACGCTCGAAAACATGTCGAGTGGATTGGTTTTCCAAGCATACGTCAAGAATCTGTTTGATGATGCGCCGATCACCGATGCATTCACGAACAGTGATGATACTGGTTTGACGACAAATGTTTTTACACTTGATCCTAGATTGATAGCTGTAAGCGTAAGTAAGAGGTTCTAAGTTTAAATCCTGCGCTGCCATCTGTAATAAGGTGGCGGCGCTTGTTGCTATGATTTATAGAATTTAAAGTGAAGAATATAAAATTAATCATATTTATGATTTGACTTACATTTGTTTCAATTGTCTTGTGTCTTTGTCACCATTAACTGGTGAAATATTTGGGAGGAGATGACATGTTTAAAGCTGCTTCTATTGCTTCGGCCGCCGTTCTGGCCATCGCGGGCTTCGCCGCTCCGGCCATGGCGCAATCGATCAGTCCAGCCGGTACGTCTTTTGTCTTGTCGGGCGCCTTGACCCTTGAGCAGTCGACGACCATCAACTGTAACGTGTCGCTGAACGGGACTGTGGCTGCTGACGGTAGTTCGGCCACTATCACCGGCGGCAGCTTCAGCCCAGGCGACTGGCAGTGCGGCCTGCTGGTCTCGCCGTCGGGCTTCCCCTGGACGATCACCCCCAACGGAGGTGGTTCGATCACCATCACCAACATCGGCGCCAGCTCGATCCTGGGCAGCTGCAATGGCGTCATCACGACGAACTGGAACAATGGAACCAGTAGCGTGTATTTCCCTACTTCCACTATTCCTGGTTCGCCGAACCCGTGCAAAATCACGGGCACGCTGACGAGCACGCCGGGCCTGACCATTTCCTGATCATGCCTGATGGTGCGGTCGTCTTTTCATGACTGCATCGTTTCCGACGCCGGGAGTTCGCAAGAGCTCTCGGCGTTTCTTTGATGTGCACACTGACAGTTCAGCAGGCGGCGTCGTCTGTAAGGGCTAGGCCCGGGATTTAATTTGACTTAGCTGTCAGGCGAGACGTCGCGTACGACGGAGTATCGCATGCTGTTGTGGCTGCCCTTGGTCAGTCTGGCCGCTATGGGGCAGGCGGATGTCGCGCAGGCGACGAAGGCCCGCACTCCTATGGCGAGCGCCGCAGCCGATCAGGCCATGCGCCAGAACCTGGAAGAGCCAGTCAGGGTCGATGACGTGGAGGTTCGCGGCCGTCGCGGCGCAGCCCTGGTTCCGCCTGAGGTCGAGTTGGGCGGCGCCGAGATCGACGCCCTGGGCGCCTGGGACATCAGCGAGGTTTTGCAGCGCCTGGGCGAGACGCATGGCGTCGGTGAAGCGCCTCTGGTGATCATCAACGGCAAGCGCGTGGCCAATTCCGGCGCCTTCACGGGCTTTCCGCCGGACGCGCTGTTGCGGGCAGAGGTGCTGCCCGCGGAGGCGGCTGCTCTCTATGGCGGCGCGCCGGGGCAGAGGGTAGTGAATCTGGTCCTGCAACGACAGTTCCAGAGCCATGACGGCCGGGCGACGGGCGGGCGTCCGACACAGGGCGGGATGTCGTCATTATCCGCCGATCTGCGTCGCTCTGCGATTGAGGGCGAGCGGACCCTTCAGTTCGGCGCTCGCGTTTCTCGCGACACCGCCTTGCGCGCCGACGAACGTGACCGGGAGGGGGGCGAGGACTTGATGGACGGCGCGATAACGTTGCGCCCTCGCGTGGACATGGCTGCCTTGAATCTCAGCGCGACGCGTCCGTTCGGCGATTGGTCGACCGTTTTCAGCCTGAACGGTCAGGCCCGGGAAAGCCCGTCGCGCATACGTTTCGGCGATGAGGTCGTTGACAGCATGCGTCGCAATGAAAGCATGGGCGCGGCCGTCGGGCTAAGCGGAAAGGCGCTGGGATGGCAGATTCAGATGAACATAACCGGCCAGGCGTCGCGCGCTCGCGAGAGCGGATTCGGCGATATGCGAAGCGAAAATCGCATGGCAGGGGTTAGCGGATCAGCCGGCCGCGCGCTGATTGAGCTGCCGACCGGGGCGTTGGTTGCAAATCTTAGCGGCAATCTCCTCGCCAACCAATCGACTGTCGAACGAGACCAGGGGCGAACGACAAGTCGCTTTGAGACGCGAGAGGCCAGGGGATCCCTAGCGTTTCCTCTGGCGAAAACCGGGATCCAAGGCGGCGTGTTGCGTGGCGTAGGCGATCTGCTTGCGACGGTCGGCGGCGGCGTTCGGGATACAGGCGCGGGATCTGGCGACGAGATAAACGCGGCCCTGACCTGGATACCGCGACAGAAGGTGCGCCTGAACGGTCTATGGTCCTCAGCCAACGACAGTATTTCTGACAATCTGAGGTCCGAACCTCTGTATCACGACACGCCCCGCGTGGTGTTCGATTTCCGCACCGGTCAGGCGGTGGAGGTCGTGCCGATCATGGGCGGCAATCCTGATCTGCAGCAACCGCGCGCGGAGCGCCTTTCGCTGACGGCGGCACTGGGGCCGTTCACGCGGTGGAGCCTGTCCGCCAATCTGGGCTATCAGCGCGACAAGACTATGAACGGGGTTGGCTCCCTGCCGGACCTGACGGAGGATGTCGAAGCCGCCTTTCCCGAGCGGTTCCGCCGCGATAGCGAAGGACGATTGGTCAGCGTTGACTATCGCCCCCTGAACCTGGGTTCCAGCTTGACGGAAGGCTTGACCAGCAGTCTGAATTTCAACCTTCCGCGTCCTTCCAGGCCCGCTGCGGGCGAAGCGGCTGTGCTTAGGGTGACGCTGAACTACAGCTATCGTTTGCGCAGTACGCTGTCGCTGGCCGCCGGGCTGCCTGAACTGGACCGGTTGCGGGGGGACGGAGGGGGCGTGTCCAGGCAGGACGCGCGCTTGATGATCGATGCGCGGAAAGGGCGCTGGGGGATGAACGCCTCGGCCCGCTGGCAGGACGGCTATCGCACGCGACGGTTGAGCGGGACGGATGGACCTGAGGACTTGCTGTTGGAGCCGTTCACGGCCGTGGACCTGAAGCTCAACTTCGAGATGACGTCCGCTCGTCCGGCAGCGGGCGGCCAAGGCGATGGGCCGCGCCGTCGGAGCGGCGGTCTGCAGGTGAACCTGGAGGTCGCGAACCTGTTCGATGAAAGGCCGAAGGCGCGGCTGGGCGACGGCGGACCGGCGCCCGGTTACGGTCGCGACTTTCAGGATCCGATCGGTCGCACGGTTCGTCTGAGCCTGCAGCGGCGCTTCTGAGCCGTTGAACATAGGTCGCATTGACGTTCTGAGGTCGCGGGCGTTTGATCGGCTGTCCCTGACCCTGGGAGGCTGCGGCCATGGGCGATAGAGTGCGACATGAACACGCCAGCCTGATCCGTCAGGCGCTGGATGACGAGGGGGCCGGGGCGCGCTCGGCCCTGGCGGCGTCGTGGCGTCGGTCCGTGACCCTGTACGGCCTGGACCCCAGCGAACATGGCGAGGTCGAGACCATCACCGAACAGCAGCTGCGCGAGGCGCGGCAGGCGATGGAGCCGATGACGCGCGCGGCCGAAGGCGTGCTGGACCGGCTGTTTCTGGCCGTCGGCGGGGTGGGGTGCTGCGTTCTGCTGACCAATGCCGAGGGCGTACCGGTCGAGCGACGCGGGGCTGTGGCCGACGACGACACCTTCCACCGCTGGGGCCTGTGGCCCGGCGCCGTCTGGTCCGAGGCGGTCGAGGGCACCAACGGCATCGGCACGGCCCTGGCCGAGCATCGCGCCGTGACCATCCATCGCGAACAGCATTTCCACGCCCGCAATACGGGGCTGAGCTGCATCACCCACCCCATCCATGACCATATGGGTCGGCTGGCCGGGGCGCTGGACGTCTCGTCGTGCCGCGCCGATGCGACCGAGGCGATCCTGGGTTTGATCTCAGCGGCCGTGGCCGATGCGGCGCGGGCGATCGAGGCTCAGACCTTCCGCCAGGCCTTCGCCGATGCGCGCATCGTGCTGGCGGGCGGGGCCAGCGAGCGCAATGCGGCGGCCCTGCTGGCGGTGGATCGGGACGATCTGGTGATCGGCGCCACGCGGGCGGCGCGGTTGTCCCTGTCGATCACCGACGAGCGGATCGCGGCCCAGTTGCCCGCCTCCGACCTGTTGACGCCGGGCGGGGCGGAGATCGACTTGCTGGAGGCTGAGCGAGGGGCGGTGCGCCGCGCCCTGGCCCGGACCGGGGGCAATGTCTCGGCGGCGGCGCGGGCCCTGGGCGTTAGCCGGGCCACCCTGCACCGCAAGCTGCACCGTCTGGGCCTGATCGACCTGAACTGACCGATCTCGACGGAAACTGTCGCAAGTCTGCGACAGGTGTGCGCCGCACCATCCGGGCGGCGTCTGGAACAGGCCGCCGGGCCGACCGACCTTGCTTCAAACGACGCCGACAATCGGCGCCCAAGGAAACCGCAAGGAGGCCGTTCCCATGACCAAACCCGAATTCGTCCGCGCCGTGACGCCGAAATACAAGGCGCGCTACGACAACTTCATCGGCGGCCGGTGGGTCGCCCCGGTCAACGGCCGCTATTTCGAGAACACCTCCCCGGTGAACGGCCGCGTCCTGTGCGAGATCGCTCGTTCGGACGCGGCCGACGTCGAGCTGGCGCTGGACGCCGCCCACGCGGCCAGGGACGGCTGGGGCAAGACCAGCGTCGCCCAGCGCGCGCTGATCCTGAACCGCGTCGCCGACCGCATGGAGCAGAACCTGCAGGCCATCGCCGAGGCCGAGACCTGGGACAACGGCAAGCCGGTGCGCGAGACCATGGCCGCCGACATCCCGCTGGCCATCGACCACTTCCGCTATTTCGCCGGCTGCATCCGGGCGCAGGAAGGCGGCATCTCGGAACTGGATAACGACACGGTCGCCTATCACTTCCACGAGCCGCTGGGCGTGGTCGGCCAGATCATCCCGTGGAACTTCCCCATCCTGATGGCGGCGTGGAAGATCGCCCCGGCGCTGGCGGCGGGCAACTGCATCGTGCTGAAGCCGGCCGAGCAGACCCCGGCCTCCATCCTGCTGCTGGCTGAACTGATCCAGGACATCCTGCCGCCGGGCGTGCTCAACATCGTCTCGGGCACGGGGATCGAGGTCGGCGAGCCGCTGGCCACCAATCCGCGCATCGCCAAGATCGCCTTCACCGGCTCGACCGCCGTCGGCCAGAAGATCATGGAATACGCCACCCAGAACATCATTCCCGTGACGCTGGAGTTGGGCGGCAAGTCGCCGAACATCTTCTTCAAGGACGTGATGGACGCTGACGACGCCTTCCTCGACAAGGCGCTGGAAGGCTTCGCCATGTTCGCGCTCAACCAGGGCGAGGTCTGCACTTGCCCCAGCCGCGCCCTGATCCACGAAGACATCTATGAGGCCTTCATCGAGAAGGCGATCGCCCGTGTCGAGGCCATTAAGCAGGGCGACCCGCTGGACCCGACCACCCAGGTCGGCGCCCAGGCCTCGGACCAGCAGCTGAAGAAGATCCTGTCCTATCTGAAGATCGGCAAGGACGAGGGCGCCGAGGTGCTGACCGGCGGCGATCAGGCGGTGTTGAAGGACGATCTGGCGGGCGGCTATTACGTCAAGCCGACGGTGTTCAAGGGCACGAACGGCATGCGCATCTTTCAGGAGGAGATCTTCGGCCCGGTTCTGGCCGTGACCACCTTCAAGACGCTTGAAGAAGCCATCGCTATCGCCAACGACACCGAATACGGCCTGGGCGCCGGGGTGTGGTCGCGCGACATGAACACCGCCTATCGCGCGGGCCGGGCCATTCAGGCGGGGCGGGTCTGGACCAACTGCTACCACCAGTATCCGGCCCACGCGGCCTTCGGCGGCTATAAGAAGTCGGGCATCGGGCGTGAGAACCACCGCATGATGCTGGACCACTATCAGCAGACGAAGAACCTGCTGGTCAGCTACAGCCCCGACAAGCTGGGCTTCTTCTGATCTCGATCAAGGCGCGGGCTTCGGTCCGCGCCTTTTTTGTTTCGACGGCGATTCAGGAAAGAAAGCTGCCGCCGCCACGAAGGTCGGCGTTGTGCACAAGCTCGGCTCGCGACCGAACTGACGTTCCCGTACCTCGGCCTAAGGCACGTCTCGGCCGTGAGGGCAGGGGCCTGGTCAAGCGGGTGAGCTAGGCGGAGGAGTCTTCCCGCAGGAAGGCCGGAGTGCCGACATAGAGCAGCAGGACTTCTTCGTCGGAATCGTTGCGTACGAAATGGGTCACGCGGCCATCGAAGTGCATCCCGTCGCCAGGGCCGAGCAAGGCTTCCACGTCGCCGGCGACAGCCGTCAGCGTTCCCTTGATGACGTATCGGAAAATCTCGCCGTTGTGGGAGTCTGGCGGAAAGGCGAACCCCGGCGGAATGCGAACCAGAACCGCATCCATCTTCCGGTCCGGCAGTTCGGATGAAAGATCGACATATCCCACGACGGAATCGATATCGACGGTCTTGGGCTCCGCTGCGCGGAACACGATCTGGTTGGTCTGGGGCCACTCCATGAAGTGGGACACCTCCACCTCCAGCCCCTTGGCCAGGCTCATCAGGGACCAGACAGACGGCGTGGTGAGATTGCGCTCGGCCTGTGAGATGAACGGTGCGGACAGGCCGCTACGCGTCGCCAATTCCTGAAGCGTCAATCCCAGAGCTTTGCGGCGCGCCTTGATGCGATCGCCGATCGGCAGCTGCTGCACCTTTGAGCGCGTCTCAAACTTAAGAAAGGCGCTGCTCTTGTTGCGATGCGTCGTCATCATGCCTTCTCTGCAGCGTCCGCTCTTTGGGTCAGATCGAAAAGATGTTTTCGGTCAAATAAGACCGCAAGCCATCTGCCTGTGACCAATGTCGCAATCGCTCCTGCTCATTCAGTGCGTCCACAGTGACAGCGGCGACGGCGCGCCGCAATCCAAACAAACCTTCGACATGATCTTGTTCGCTGGCGCCGAAGAAAATGATGAAAACAGCGCACATATCAAAATTTTTGAAGGTCCAAATTTATTGCGGACTTTAAGGATGTGAGGCAAGAATGTGATGCTTTTATGAGGGTGGGCGCCAATGAAATTCGCATCAAAACTGTATGTCGGCGCTGCGGCGACGGCGCTCTGCATGGCGGCCTTCCCGGCGGCGGCTCAGATTGAGGCCCCGCAGGACGACAATGGGGCGACGGCCGTTGAAGAGATTGTCGTCACCGGCAGCCGTATTCGGCGCAGCGGCGTCCAGACGCCGACCCCGACCACCATCATCAACGCCGAAACGATCCGCCGCTCGGGCGTCAGCGAAATCGCCGACCTCGTGAACGAGATTCCGAGCCTGTTCGTCTCGCAGAACAACCAGACCTCGAACCAGCAGGGCAATGCGGGCCTGAACGCCCTGGATCTGCGCGGTCTGGGCACTGAGCGTACGCTGGTGCTGGTTAACGGGCGTCGTCGCGTGCCCGCCATGCCGGGTTCGTCGGCCGTCGATATCAGCGCCATTCCCTCCGCCCTGGTCGAGCGCGTTGACGTGATCACCGGCGGCGCCTCGGCGATGTACGGCGCCGACGCCGTGGCGGGCGTGGCCAACTTCATCCTGAAGCAGAATTACGAGGGAATGGAGTTCACTGGAACCTACTCCGGTTCGACCCGCGGCGATCTGCAGGGCTACGACGCCAGCGTTCTGTTCGGTCGGAATTTCCACGACAACCGCGGCAACGTCACCCTGTTCGGCAGCTATAATCAGCACAACGACGCTGTCTTCGGCCAGGATCGTCCTTGGACGTCGGGCGGCGCGCCCTTCTACATTCGCGGCGAAGACGGCAAGTACACGCTGACCGACGGCAACCGCCAAGTGTACGATCTCGACAGCGCCGTCGTGCAACTGGGCGGGCCGGGCAACCTCTATACGTTCAATCCGGACGGCTCCCTGCGTCGGCCTGTGTACGGGCCCAGCGGCCTTCTGGGCGCCACCACGGGCAACCCGTCTCTGATCAGCTTCCGCACTGACGGGGGCGAGTTCGGCGGGCGCTATGACGATTGGGCGCTGGCGGTGCCGAGCGAGCGATATTCGGTCGCCGTTTCGAGCAACTATCAGATCACCGAGAACATCAAGCTGTTCGGCGATCTGACCTACGCCCAGACGGACTCCAAGGGTATTTTCCGCGCCTATTCGGCCTATGGTACGGACATTCTCTCGGCCAGCAATCCGTTCATCACCTCGGAAATGATCGCGGCCAATGGCGGCGTGGCGACGGGCATCGGCTTTGCGCGTCGCTTCTCGGAACTGGGCCGCCAGGAAACCGAATACGACCGCAACATGTACCAGCTGACCGTCGGCGCCGAGGGCCGGTTCAGCTTGCTGGGCCGCAATGACTGGGAGTGGGTCGCGCACTATTCGAACGGCCGCACGCGCCAGGAGGTTCGCACCCGGAACGCCACCGCCAACGGCCGCTATACCCAAGCGCTGAATGCGGTCGCCGGTCCCAACGGCTCGGTTGTCTGCGCCGATCCGTCCAACGGCTGCGTGCCGCTGAACCCGTTCAAGCCGCTGACGCAGGACGTCATCGACTTCATCCAGTACGACACCAGCCCTTCGGTGCAGACCCTGAAGCAGGAGGTCGTGTCGGCCTATGTCACCGGGTCCGCCTTCGACCTGCCGGCTGGTCCGGTCCAGGTGGTGTTCGGGGCTGAGTACCGTACCGAAAGCAACGACATCGGCGCGACCCCGGAATACGATCCGCTGAGCCCGAAATTCGATGCGAGCATCGGCACGACCGCCACGTCTCTGGTGGGCGACTATGACGTCGCCGAAGTGTTCGCCGAAGTGCGCGTGCCCTTGATCAGCAACGTCACCGGCATCGAGGATCTGTCGTTCGAAGGCGCGGTGCGTCAGTCGGACTACAGCACCGCCGGTGAAACCACGGCCTACAAGGCCTCGCTGAACTGGGCCCCGGTCAGCGACATCCGTTTCCGCGGCACCTACGGTCAATCGGTGCGCGCGCCCAACATCAGCGAGCTGTTCACGGCGGGACAGACGGGCGGCGCATGGCTGGCCGATCCCTGCAACTACCATGACGTCGTCAACCGTGTGGACCGGACCGATTTCACGGCCGCCAACTGCGCGGCGATCAAGCCGCAGAACGTGAACACCTACTGGCAATGGCTGGATGTGATTCAATCGGGCAATGAGGGCCTGGGCGTGGAAACGGCCCAGACCTACACCGCCGGGGTCGTGATCCAGCCGCGCTGGATTCCGAACTTCTCGCTGACGGTTGACTATTTCGACATCGAACTGGAAGACGCCATCGGTTCGTTCGGCGCCCAGGCCATCCTGAACAAGTGCGTGGACCTGCAGTCCATGGACAACATGTTCTGCGGCCTGGTCGAGCGCGATCCGACGACCAACAACCTGGTCGCCGTGAACGTGCAGGAATTGAACATGTCGATGTTCAAGACCCGCGGAATCGATTTCGAGGCCAACTACCGCTTTGATCTGAGCTCGGTCGGCATGGGTGAGGAAGCCGGTTCGATTTCGATCAACGCCGTCTACACCAAGCTGCTGGAGCGCAGCTTCATCCTGGACGCCAGCGACGCCTCGACCATCGACGAGACGGTGGGCCTGTTCGGCGCGCCTGAATGGAAGGGCGCCGTCCGCACCACCTGGAACGCCGGACCGTGGACGGCCAACTGGACCCTGCGCCACTTCAGCCCGATGCGGCCCGGCAGCCATGTCACGCCCGACCTGTATGACGTGACGGAAACCGACCACGTCTTCTACAGCGACCTGTCGGCCTCCTATGAGGTGAACGAGCGCGTCTCGCTCTATGGCGGTCTGCGCAACGCCTTCGACGAGGCCCCGCCGCGTATTCCGGGCGCGGAAGCCGGCGGCGCCAACTTTGAATACGGCTATCAGGCCGGCACCTATGACGTGATCGGCCGCACCTTCTATATCGGCGTGACGCTGCGCCGATAGGCCGACCTCAAACCACGAAGAGGCGACGCCTTTTCGACTGCTCTTCAATCAGGCGGCGTCGGCATACCGGAGCCGCCTGATGTCTTTCAGGGAAAGCATGGGGAACCCGCGATGAGAACTCTGCTCCTGACGGCGTGCGCCGTCTCGTCCATCCTGGCTGGGGCGGCTCCGGCCATTGCGGCCGACGTCTCGCCGCCTGCCGCCCGGATGCAGGAAGCCGGGGCCCGCCTGAAGGCCCTGTATGAGGCGGAAACCGACGCCGGCATGGCTCGCTACGGCATCGTCAAGCGAGCGGATGGCGCGTACAGCCCGGCAGTGCGTCACGAGAGCGTCGATCCCGCCTCGCAACAGGAGCGGCTGACCTATGTTCGGGGGCTGCTGCGCCAGCTGGACGCCATTCCGCTGGACGATTTGTCCGCCGAGGACCGCATCAACGCCGCCGTCTTCCGCACCAATCTGGAGCACGCCCTGATCGACGGCCAGTTCCGTCAATGGGAGATGCCGTTCAACAGCGACAGCTCCTTCTGGACCTATCTGGACCAGCCCGGCGCCCTGCGCACGGCCGAGGAATATCGCGCCTATATCGCGCGGATGCGCGACACGCCGCGCTACTTCGACCAGCACCTGGCCAACATGCGCGACGGTCTGGCGCGCGGGTTCAGCGTGCCGCGCGTGACGCTGGAGGGGCGCGAAGCCTCCATCACCAACTTCATCACCGATACGGCCGAAGCCAACGCCTTCTATGCGGCCTTCCGCCAGATGCCGACGACCATCCCGGCCGAAGAGCAGGCCCGCCTGCGCGCCGAGGCGAGCGCCGTCATCAATGAGGCGGTGATCCCGGCCTATAAGACCCTGTTGGCCTTCTATCTGAATGAGTATCAGCCGCGCGCCCGCACCGCTCTGGCGGCGCGCGACATGCCCGACGGCGTCGCCTACTATGAATCCCAGGTGCGCAAATACACGACGCTGGAGCTGAGCGGCGAAGAGATCCATCAGATCGGCCTGTCCGAGGTCGCCCGCATCCAGGCCGAGATGCGCCAGACGATGGCGGACGCGGGCTTCCAGGGGTCATTCGACGAGTTCCTGCACTTCCTGCGCACCGACCCGCAATTCTACGCCAAGACGCCGGACGAACTGATGATGGTCTCGGCCTGGGTGGCCAAGCGCGCCGACGGCCAGATCGGCAAGCTGATCGGCGCCCTGCCGCGCCGCCGCTTCACCATCATCCCGGTGCCCGATGCGCTGGCGCCCTTCTACACGGCGGGACGTGGCGGGCTGGAATCCTGCCAGATGAACACCTACGACCTGCCCAGTCGGCCGCTGTACAACATCCCGGCCCTGACCCTGCACGAGTGCGCGCCGGGCCACAGCTTCCAGATGGCACTGGCTGAGGAGCAGGCCGACGGGCCGGCCTTCCGTCGTCACACCTATTTCTCGGGCTATGGCGAAGGCTGGGGGCTCTATACGGAATGGCTGGGCGTCGAGATGGGCATCTATCGCACGCCCTACGAGAACTTCGGTCGCCTCAGCTATGAGATGTGGCGCGCCGCGCGTCTGGTGATCGACACGGGGGTTCACCTCAAGGGCTGGTCGCGCGAACAGGCCATCGACTATCTGGCGGGCCACACGGCCCTGTCGCGCCACGAGGTCGAGACCGAGGTCGATCGCTACATCAGCTGGCCGGGCCAGGCCCTGTCCTACAAGCTGGGCGAGCTGACCATCCGCCGTCTGCGCGGCGAGGCCGAGGCCGCCCTGGGCGAGAACTTCGACCCGCGCCCCTTCCACGATGAAATCCTGGCCCTGGGCGCCGTGCCCCTGACCACGCTGGAAGAACATATGCGGGCCTACATCGCGCGCGGCGGCAAGCCTGTTGTCGCGGCTCAGGGCGTCGTCGCTCCGTCACAGTCCTAGAAGCGGAAGCCCCATGTCGGACATCAGCCTGCTCAACCGACGCCGCGCCTTGTTCTTGGGCGCCGCGACGGGGGCGAGTCTGCTCTGTCCGGCCGTTGCGACGGCCCGGTCTGAGCCGCCGTGGGGCGCCTATCCGCCGACGCCCGTGGAGCCGGTGATCGACCTCTACGGCGAGGTCGCGGTCGAGGATCCCTATCGCTGGCTGGAAGCGGACATCCGCACGTCCGAGCGGGTGCAGGCCTGGACCACGGCGCAGAACACCGTCTCGGACGCCTATCTGCAGGGCCTGGACGGGCGCGAGGAAATCCGCGCCCGCCTGGACGCCCTGTTCGACATTGAAACCATCGGCCCGATCGCCACGGCCGGAGAGGCTCAGTTCTTCATGCGCCGCGCCGGAGGCGAGGAACAATCCTCTCTATGGGTGCGCCAGGGCGAGACGGGCGAGGCGCGCAGGCTGCTGGACCCCGCGCAATGGTCCGCCGACGGTACGGCGGCGCTGGCGGGTTATGCGGTGTCGCCTGACGGCCGCTACGTCGCCTACGCCCGACAGGACGCCGGTTCCGACTGGCGCGTCTGGCGCGTGCTGGATCGCAGCAGCGGTCAGACCCTGGCCGACGCCATTCACTGGAACAAATACTCCAACGCCTTCTGGGCCGCGGACGGTTCGGGTTTCTACTACGCGCGCTTCCCTCAGCCCGACGCCTTGTTCCTGTCTGGAAACAGCGGGCAACAGCTTTATTTCCACCGCCTCGGCGACCCTCAGGACGCGGATGTCCTGATCTACGAAGACAAGGCCAATCCGGACTATATGTTCATCGGCCAACTGTCCGCCGATGGCTGCTATCTGATCATCAACACCGGCTACGCGGGCGGCGGGATCACCCTTCTGTACAAGGATTTGACCCGGCCCGGCGCGGACTTCGTGCCCATCGACCTCGGCCCGGCCGAGCCGCTCGCGGGCAACTACTTCATCGGCTCGCGGGACGCGACGCTCTATGTGCTGACCAGCGTGGGCGCCGCCAACTGGCGCCTGGTTTCCGTGGACGCCGAGCGTCCCGGCGAAATCATGGAAGTCGTGCCGGAACGCGCTTTCCCGCTGCGAGGCGTGCTGCTGGCCGGCGACGCCCTCATTCTCAAGTATCTGACCGACGGCAGCGACACCCTGATCAGCCGTTCGTTGCGCAATGGTCGTGAGCGCGCCGTTTCGCTGCCGGGCTTCGGCGTGGTGCAGGGGCTGTCGCGCGCGGCCCAGTCGGGCCAGATCTACTATCAGTATTCCGGTTTCGGTCAGCCGCTGACGACCTATCGGTATGATGTCGCGCGCCGGCGCTCCGTGGTCGTCGACAAGCCGCAAGGCCCGGTCGAGCCTTCCCACTATCAGGTCGAGCGCGTGGTCGTGACGGCGCGCGACGGTAAACGCGTTCCCCTGTTCATCGCGTCTCGCAAAGGCCTGGCGCGGCGCGGCGACGCTCCGACCATCCTCTACGGCTACGGCGGCTTCGGCGCTTCCTATCCGCCCGACTTCAGGCCGGAGCAGGTGACGTGGATGGACATGGGCGGAGTGTTCGCCATCGCCGCCCTGCCGGGCGACGGCGTCTATGGCGAGGCCTCTCACAGGGCTGGAATGCTGGCGAACAAGCCGGCGGTCTTCGACGCTTTCAACGACTGCGCGGTTCACCTGATCGCGTCGGGCTATACGCGGCCCGAACGGCTCGCGGCCTTCGGCTACAGCAACGGCGGTCTGTTGGTCGGGGGCGCCGTCGCCCGCCGTCCGGACCTCTATGCGGCGGCCATGCCGACCGTGGGCGTTCTGGACATGCTGCGCTTCACGCAGTTCACGAACGGCCGGCTGTGGATCCGCGAGTACGGCGATCCTCAGGACGCCGCCCTGTTCCCCGTCCTGCACGGCTACTCGCCCTACCACGCCGCCGTCCGGGGGAGGCGCTACCCAGCCCTGCTGATCGGCACGGGAGACACGGACGACCGCGTCGCGCCGATGCACAGCTTCAAATACGCCGCCCGCCTGCAGGCGCTGGCCGATCCCTCGCGGCCCGTTCTGTTGACGGTGGACAAGGATTCCGGCCACGGCGCAGGCAACAGCCGATCCAAAACCGCCAAGAGCGCCGCCGACCGCCTGGCCTTTGCAGCGCATCATCTGGGGCTTTAGAAAGGCTCAGGTAAATCAAGGAATGGTCGTCGGCGTAGCCAAGTACGACCTGCAATATGATTGCTTATTCTCTGAAGTGTTCGGGGCGATCTGAGCCCAAACTCGACGCTTTCAAAGCTTAGACCCCCGAGTGGCTCCGATTCGCGGAGGCGTTTCGAACTATCTGCTTCCTGCCAAATCGAGAAGTAGGAGCTTTGTTTGAGATGGTGCGATTCTTCTATAAGGAACGAGGGGAGGCTCCTGATCTATCACCAACTTAAATCGTGTTCTCTTCACGCGGGACCGTGTTGACGCTCAACGCGGGCGCAGTGGCGATCTCAGAATAGCTCATCGCGCTTTTCGGCGCCGTGGCGGTCCTCGCCGGAAATGTGCGAGGATGGGTGGAGGCTCCGTGAGACGGCCGACGCAACCCGCCCGGTCGGAGAGGGTTGAGCCTTCATGCGCTTCCTCGACCTGCTTCCCTCGGTCCTGATCGGCGCCGCCGCCAGCGCGCGTTCGATGACGCCCATGGCCGTCATCGCCGCAGCGCGGCTGGGCCGCCGCGCCACGCCGGGCAGACTCGTTCTGCTCGACCGTCCGTTATTCAGGTTCGGTGCGCTGGCGATGGGCGTTGGCGAACTGCTGGGCGACAAGATGAAGTCCGCGCCGGATCGTACGGTATTCCTCGGCCTGCTTGCCCGGATCGCGAGCGCCGGGATCGCCGGCGGCGCCCTGGCGCCGAGGGGACGCGAGCGGCGCGGCGCCGCCTTGGCCGTGGGCGTCGCCATACCGCTGGCCTATCTGACGCTGGCCGGCCGAAAGGCCGCGCTGCGGCGCATTGGCCAGACCCGCAGCGGGATCGTCGAGGACCTTGTCGTTGCAGGCCTTGGCGTTGCGACGGTCGCTGGTGCGACACGCGCGCGGCGGCCTTAGCCGACCAGCCTGAAGGCGTCAGATTTGCACAGCGTGAGCCCGATGGTTGCGCGCCGCTCTGGTGAACTGCGAGATCGCACCCGCGACGATCGGGAGATAGGCGGTCAGAGCGCCTCGGTGCGCCCGGACGCCAAGTGTATAGGGCGTCGCCGGAACAAGGCGGCGCTCAAGCTGTGCGGCGGCGCAAGAGCGCCGCCGCCACCGACGATCAATCAGTCGAATGGGCGCCGCTCCGGAGATTCGGCCAGCCACCCATTCCTGCTGATCAGGCGCCCGTGCCAAAGCCCTTCGGACCGCCGGCGCCCGCGGCGCCGTCGCCGCCGGTCGAAGGCGATGGGTTCCTGTCGGCCGGATTGTTGTTCGCCAGAGGGTCTTGATTGGCTCCGCTCTTGCGAGCCTGGCGGCCGGCTTCGACTTCATCGCCGTCCAGGTCGGGCGCTTCCCTGGGATTGCGGTTCGGATCGTTCGGTTGGACGTCGGTCATGGTCATCTCCCTGTTGGTTGCCTGAAACCAAGCGGTGGGAGGTTCACTGGTTCCGAGCTACTTCGCGTATCGAAACGGCCCAGCGAGAACCGGGGGACTGTCCTCAAGCCGGGCCGCTGATCCCATTTAAGGGATTTGTTGAC
Source organism: Brevundimonas phoenicis (assembly GCF_047237745.1). Classification (NCBI taxonomy): domain Bacteria; kingdom Pseudomonadati; phylum Pseudomonadota; class Alphaproteobacteria; order Caulobacterales; family Caulobacteraceae; genus Brevundimonas; species Brevundimonas phoenicis. The sequence continues at coordinate 2,106,889 of NZ_JBDFLN010000001.1, read as the reverse complement.
GGCGAAGCGCCGCGCAAGGCTACCAGTCAGGCGGCATGGGCGCCGCGCCCGCGGCCATAACATTCATCGTGAATGCAGCCATCGCGACGCCTAAAGTTTTATGGACATATAACTCTCCCGATGGAGACTATCTCCGGGCGAGAGGGTCACAACCGTTACGCGAGTGCGCAACTCACAAGGGTGTTAGCGCGCCAGAAGGTCGCACATGGACAAAGACGACGACATCGACCCTTCAGACGACCCGATCTATCGGGCTGGCGTGCTCATGGGCAGAAACCAGGCCCTGACGGACGTCATGGAGCGTCTGTTCTCGCCGGACGCCGTATCAGCCGAGAAGACCGTCCGCGCCCTTCACGCCTGGGTCCAGCAGACCATGGACGAGGTGAGGGTTGAGATGCAGCTCGTGTTCGCGGATTTCGAGGCCGAGGACGACGAAGACGATGACGATAAGGGCTAGAGCTTAGCGCGCGCCCTCTCCAGGCGGGCCTGTAGTTTCTCGCGCTGCACTTCATAGGCCGTCCGTTCCTCTTCCCTGCGCGCCCTAATGGCTTGCAGCTCTTCATCCAGCCGCCGTGCGGCCTGACCGTGCATGGCGTCGAGGTCGTCCAGGGCGATTTGGGCTTCCTCCACCCGTTTCCGATCGGCGGCGCTGGGCTGCTTCGTCTTCTTCGCCGCGCCCTTCTTCGGAGCGCTCGCCGGCAGCTTCACGTCGAGCCTGCGCTCAACCACCGTGCCGGGCGAAGCCTTGGCGGCCTCAGCGTCGGGGCTGTCGTCGATTTCCTTGGCCAGGCCGGTGGCGAAGAGATCCTGACCGCTGCCCCAAGCGGCTAACGCCTTCGGTCGCGAGCTGGCCGCCACGGTGAAGGTGTGGAAGCCGTCCGACCATTCGAACAGCTTAAGCCGCGGAGCCATCAGGTCGGATCCGCAAGCGGGGGCCTGGGCAGTTCGCGTGCGCCCTCCGGCTCGGCGACGCCAGGCGGTGAAGGCTCCGTACCGGCGGCGTCCTCGATCTTCTTCATCTGTGTGGCGTCGTCGTCCAACTCAGGCGGGGCAGGGGGCGGGTCCGATGATTTCGGCTTGGCCGCACGGGCGGAGATGTTCTCCTGGCCGACGCCGCGAAGCCGTTCGGCTGGATCACCCCTCGATACTGTGTCGGCTTTGACCGGCGTCAGGTCGCCGTCCTCGTTGTTGAGATGTTCAGGCGGATCACGTGGGGTCTCGGTCATGGCTCTCTCCTCTTATTCCCAGGAGAGAAGTTGAGGGGGCGAGGAGGCGTTCCAGAACCTGGCGTCATGACTGTCTCGCCAGTGTTCTCCTCGCCTATGCCTACCAACGTGAATTACGGCAGGGATAGGTGTCGCGCCGAGTTGCAAAGGTGATGCTGCCTTCCAGGGCTCGGACTCGAGATCGTGGGAGACAGCTCCGATCGACTTTGCTGAGGCCGTGTCCCGGCCGTGTCTCGAAACGGGGATGCCAGCGCGAAAGAGGATTCGGCTCTCGAGCGCCAGCCTGCTTCCGCATGGGTCCGCTAGGCGACCCAAGGAACAGGTCGCGCGGCGGGCTCTTGCTTCACCGTCACAGAGGAGCCGCGACATGCCTCACTTCACCATTCGCTACAGCGGATCGGGGACGGGCGTCCTGCGCGTCGAATGCGTCACGGTGGAGGACGTCGCGGCCGCCATGGCCGAGGCGCGGCGGCGGCTCGCCGTCAGCCGGACCTTTTCTTTCGCTGAAGTCTTCGACGACGAGCATGCCTTGTATCGACTGGCGTCGAGGCGAGATGGCGTTTCAGCCGTGGAGGCGTGCGAAGCGCGGACCTCGGAGCGGGCTGGATGACCCGGAACCTTACGGTCCGCGGGAAAGTCTTCGACGCGGCGGAACGCTTTGAATCCGGGCGGCTTCCCTCAACACCTCATCAAAGGAGAAACCCATGAGAGCTTCCATAGGTCTGATCGGAGCCGTCGTTCTGCTTGGAGCGTGCGGAGATAACCGCGACGCCCAATCCCCTGTCGAAGGGCCTGTGGTGTCCGCGTCGGAGACACCTCGGAACCCCGCCGTCGACACGACGGAGAACGCTGCAGAGGGGACGATCACGCCGGGCGCAAATTCCTTTACCGAGGGGCAGGCGAGAAGCGCCATTGAGAAACAGGGCTACGCCCAGGTCGGCGGTTTGAGCCAGGGCGAAGACGGCGTCTGGACGGCGACCGCCGTCAAGGACGGCGTCGAGTCGAGGGTTTCCGTAGACTACAAAGGCGTCGTCAGCGCGTCGCCCGCTTCCTGATGCTGAAGGAGATTTCCATGTCCACTATCACGCGACTCTACGATACTCACACCGAAGCGATGGAGGCCGTGTCCGCCCTCGAAGCCGCCGGCTTTGGAGCGGCTGACATCAGCGTCATCTCCAATAACGCCGACAACTGGCACGAGAGCCACCGGCATCACGGGCGGTCGCCCGGTGACATGAACGGCGACGGCGAGAACGACGTCGCAGAAGGCGCGGGCAAGGGGGCGGCGACCGGCGGCGCGCTCGGCGTGGGCGCCGGCGTTCTCGCGGGCCTGGGCATGCTGGCGGTGCCGGGCCTGGGCCCCGTGGTGGCAGCAGGCTGGCTCGCGTCGGCGGCGGTTGCAGGGGCCGCGGGGGCCGCTGCGGGCGGGGCGGTCGGCGGAATTCTCGGCGCGCTCAAAGAGGCGGGCCATGATGACGATGACGCCCACGTCTACGCCGAAGGCGTGCGTCGGGGCGGAACCCTGGTCAGCGTTCGCGTCAATGAAACGGAGCGGGCCCGGGCGCAGGCGATCCTAGACGAGAGCCGCGGCTGGGACGCCGCCGCTCGAGGGGCCGCCTATCGCCAGACGGGCTGGACGCGCTTTGACCCCGCCGGGGCGCCCTATACGACCGACGAGATCGCTGCGGAGCGCGCTCGGTATCGATAAGGCGCGCAGGGGAGGCGGCGCGGGCGCTTTGCGCCGCCTTCCCCGCCTCGCGCGGTAGCAGGAGGACGGAGAAATGAAAAGAAAACGCCTGTTACGCTCCCGCGCGGGCGTCAGACTTGAACGCATCCAGCCCGGCTCAAGACGACAGGAGGCGTGGTATCGCCTGACCGGAGAGGGGACGGACAAGCCGCGCCGCTATGATGATAAAGCCGTGGCGAAACGGGCCTTCGCCTGGAGCGTCGCTCGCCGTCTCGCGGCTCGAGGACGTCCCTCAGCCTGGTTCGTGGTAGGATAGGCGATGCCGATGTTTCTCGTGGACTACCAGCAGGGCGAGCGTTGCTTTTCTCTCCAGTTGGAAGCGGAGGACTGGGAGGACGCTGAAGACAAGCTCATGGCCCTGCAGGGCGGAGCAGAAGTGGTCGGTCGCCTGGTGATGGAAGGCGATTGCGAAGGCGCAGCCTCGATCGGCGGAGGCGGTCGTTGTTGATCTGGCCGTAAACGACGGCGCGCCGTCTAGGCCAGTCTGCTCATCACGGCCTCGAAACTCACTTCGGGCGCATCGGGCGAAGACCCCGACATGAGCGCGTCCTGGCCGAGGATATCGCCTTCCAGCTCGATACGCGCACGCTCGACGCCGAACACGGATCGCAGGACAGGTATGATGGTATGCCGATCGAGCTGCAGGCTGGCCTTGAACCTCGCTCCGTGAATGACATAGGAGCCGACATAGAACGAGCTGCTGTCGCCGCCGATGATGCGCCCGCCCTGGAGCACGACTACCCCATAGCCCGATCCCAGCCGTGTCCTGAAGCCGATCTTGTAAAGGCCGTCGTCCATCAGCGCTCGGCCGCGAGGCGAGCGGAAGAATTCGGCTGCGATCTGGGATTCGACTCTTGCTCGGCGGCGGCTGAAAGGTCGGTGTCGATCTGCGCCTTCCCGGACCCGTCGCACATTTGGCAGACGCCCGTGTCGAAGATGCCTGATCCCGCGCATCGGAGGCAGAGCTGGGGCTCTCGCGAACTTACGTCGATCTGCGTCATGGACCTGTGCGCATACTCTTTAGCCACGCCCTCTATTAAGGCCTTCAGAGGTTTAACCGGCGCTCCGGAATCCCGTTCCTCCTCACGCGGATGCGACCGAAGGCTGGCATAAGGAACGCCGCCTTCACCGAAGCCCAAGCGGTCTAAGGGCGAAGGCCCCGGGTGGCGAATAACCTTCGCGGCGCGGCCTGGCGAGACAGGACAGCGCCGATGGCCGCGATCCTTTCGACCTCTCGATAGCCTTCGTGCGCCAGCATCCCCCCGAAGACATCCGGGTCGATCTCCTCATAAGTCATGCTCGCGCCTGCCTCGGCGGCGAGCCGCTCGAGCTCGATGCGCAGCAGATCTCGGCCTTCGATGATCGGGCTGCCCGTGTAGAGCACGAAGCGCCCCCGCGGACGCAGGCGATGCAGTCCAACAGAGACCCACGCCAAGGCGAGGTCCATGCCCAAGGCGCCGCCTCCATCGCGATAGGTCCGGTGCTCGCCGTCGGCCAGATAGGGCGGGTTGGCGATGATGAGATCGAACTCGCCGGCTGCGGCCTCGGGCCCAGAGCCCGCGACAAGTTCGATCGACAGGCGGGCGTGGGCGGCATTGGCGGCGAGGAGAGCAAGGGCGAAGGGGTTCACGTCCCCGGCCACGACCCTGGAATGCGGCAAGCGTGCGGCCAGCGCCAGCGCGCCGGCGCCGGCGCCGGCGCCGACGTCGAGGATCGAGCGCGGCTGCGTACCGCATAGCGCGGAGGTCAGGAAGCGGACGAAGCGGTAGCTGTCCGGTCCAAGGAAGACGGCGTCGGGGGCGTCGCTCCGGGCGGAGTGCAGGTGCAGGCGCCCGTCAAGCGCACTGACCCTGACAGCGGATCGAAGCGACGCGCCCTCGTCGACGAGGAGCCCGCCGCTCGACATCGTGGCGAGGAGGGTAGGGTCGAGGTCGTTCGGTTCGAAGGGGCGCCCCCAGCCGAAGATGTCTCGCAGGTTGGCGGCGCGGGCGCGCTCCCGCCGGGACGCCACCCGTGTGTGGGTAGCGGGGGTCGGGCTCACGAAATCGTACCCGGCGGCCGCCAGCAGGTCGAGAAGGACGACCAAGGCCGCGCGCCGCTGCCCAATCCCCATGTCGGCGGGGCTAGGTCCAGCGCGGCGATCGCTGTGATCATGGGCTCCTTCCATCAGGTCGCCTTTGAGCCGGGCGGCCGGAGGGCTTGGCTTGCGACGGCCGGCCAGGGGCGGCGGCGCGGACGACCTGGGCCGGCGGGTGGGGAAGAACATGCGGATTTCCTGACGGTCCTAACCAAACGAGGAGGCGCTCAAGCTTTGAAACCGGCCGTCGTCGATCCGACGCTAGGCCTTCTAGATAAGGCTCCCGCGCCTACGGCGTTGCATCCGAGCGGGCGCTCGGGCGTACGCGTCCGACGCGGTCAATCTCGGCTCGCGTGGTTTGCGCCGCAGTTCGTGATGTCGCAGATTCGGCGGCCGTCGATCGCGGTTACCGTGACCCGATACGAAAAGCCGTCGTCCCTCACGGTGTCGCCCTCTTTCAACAGCTCGCCCATGAAGCGCAGAGCTTCCCTGTATGCGTCGTCGTCCGTGGCCGCCGCGACCTCCGCGCAGAAGGCGGAGTGGTGCCCGAACAGGGCGAAACGATAGAGAGGGTGGTAGGCGGTCCCGCAGGTCATCGGCGCTCTCCGAGGTATCCACGACTTGAACGAACGCGTCGGCGGGCTGAAAGAGCGAACTGTCCGGAGGACAGCTCTCCAGCGGGCCGCGCGCTTTGGACGTCGCCATCGGCGGTGGCCCGATATGACGGCTCCGTCGACGACCGGCGGGACGCGAAGGCGCGCCTCAGCATGCTGGACTTGGTAGGCGAGCATAAGAAAACCGATCTGCCGCATTGGGACTCAGGCGGGCCTAACGAGCCTGAAAGCTCGGCTTCGAGAAGGGAGCGAGCCTGGATTGCAGGGCCTCCGGTTTGGCGGGTATGCGGAGAGCGGCCTTCGGCGCTTGAAGTTTCCTGCAGACGCGCCTCAAGCGTGCTCTCGCTTCGGAGGGCATGTCCTTGACGTTCGGAACCGTTCTCATTCCCGTGAGATGGCCCATCGCAGCTCTCTAACCCCTGGAACTGCCCTCTTTTGAACCGCGAAGCCCCTCGTTGGAGGCCCCAGGCGCCGTCGAGGGGTCTCCATTTGCCTACAGAAGAAACGCTCGCATGGGCGGGAGCCACATCCGTCGGCCGGGCCAGCGATCACATTGATGGTGTCGCCGTCGCTGTCGGCGCCACGACCTCCCAAGCTTCTCTCTACGGAAGACCGGCTCCATCTAGCAGGAGACGGGACACAGGCGTTGCAAGGCCGGCAGCACGGCCAGAAACCTTATCAGGGAGCCGGTGGCGACGCCCGCGACGGCGAAGCCCCGCCGACGACACTCGGATGCCAGCTGGACAGGCGAAGGCCGCCGGACTCGACTAGCGGCAAAGAACACTGGGGCAGTCAGGCCGAGGTTGCGCCATTGCGAAAATCGACGTTCCGCCATGGGGTGGTCTCCTTGTCGTCATGGCCACCCTGAAAGCAACCTCGCCGCACGGCCGACGACTAGCATCAATGATGTCTGCCCGATTACTCGAAGGCCGAGGAAGCGGCGATCGCGAGTAGGGCCAAAATCGCAATCACCACCGACCATTCGCCGAAGCTGGGTCGCCATTGGGGACGTCTGGGCAAGCCGCGATCCTCTACCGTCGATACAGCCCCGCTCTTTCAGGAGGTGCGCGGGAGACTGGTCCAGGCCCGCTCAGGAGGCGAGCGACTGGGGGAGCTTAGATCTCCAAGCGCTTTGCGCGTTTAACCTGTGATGATTAACGGCAGCGCTTTTGATATTTCAGCCTGCCACGCCGCCTCAGTCGAGGGACGGAGGCCGCCTAGAGGAGGCGCTCGTTCCCGGTCAGGCGTTTGAATAGGCGATCGAGCGCCGCGAGCAGGTGTCCGCCAAATCCAGTCATGCCAAGCCAACAAGCTGCGCCGGAATTGGTTGCGGCCCGGTGCGCCGCAGGGGGTGCGTGGCTGCGCGCCGGGCCGCATCGCACGCCAGCGCCGGAATGCGCCTCCTTAAAGCTCGAGGACCATCCGGGGTTCCGTCTCAGCCCATCCAGCCCATGTAGGCGCACCCGACGATCCCTATGAACGAAAGCGTTCCGAGCAGCAGCGCCGCCTCCCACCCGGCTAGACGCCACCAGCGGGGGATGGGAGATTTTTGTTTGCGCAAAGACGATCTCCCGGCACCAGGAAGAAGGGGATGCCCGGCAAACTGCTTAAGCCCGGCCTGGTTCCTCTCGGTCGCGCCTTTCTCGTCAGGGGTTGCGGCCCGGAGCGGTGCTCAGGGGGGGGGCGCTCCGGGCCGCAGACTTCCGCGCGGAAGACAATCCTTAGCCGTCCCGAGGGCGATGGGTTCCACGGGGGCGGCTCTTCGACCCACTGCGGAATGACAGCCGAAGCCGGCCCGCTTCACGTTATCCGGTCGCAATCCAGTAAAGGATGCCGAAGATCGCAAGACACAGGGCGATCAGGACCGCCTCTGTCATCCGTCCCGTTCGTTTGGGCCGCCCCGGCACGTTCCGCCTCCCGTCGTGAACGATGTTACTATTTTACAATTTGCATGGCTGTCCAGCCCTCGACCGGCCGCATCGACGGACCGGCTCGGCGACCTGGATAAATCCCTCCTGGGCAGCATAGGGAAGGGCGAGTCCGCAGCGCTCTTCTGGCGCCCCCTTCTCCCTGCTGCACTCCGCCTTGGCCGTCAGGCGTTTACGCGCTGGTCGGTATCGTCGACGTTCGCCGCCGCCTGGGCCAGCAGGCTTCCTCCGATCAGCAGAGGAGAGTCCTCGGCTGAAAGGGGAGGTAGGCAAACAAATCGCGCCGCCTTTTGGCCGTTCCGTAGGAACAGATGGATCTCGACGTGGTCGCCGGCGGCCGCCAGCCGCTCCGCCACGGTCTTGGCGACGTCTTCTGCGGCGCGCCCGCGCGCAAACAGCTGAGGCTCGACGTCATCCACGCGGACGGCCCAGACGTCGCCAAAGGGTTCTACAACGACGGTTCGCATCGAAGCATCTCCAGTGAAGAGTGAAGGCGGTCGCTATTTGGATGGCCGCGGAGACGGTTCAAGGGGCGCTGTAGTCCAGCCCGGCAGGCTGTTCCATAAGTTTGGGGGCTTCCAACCGACGGCCGGCCGTTGCGACTGCGTCAGCAAAGGCCGGCCAGCGTCCCGGCCCGGATCGCGTCCGGCCTACGCCTTCATTGCGTGCCAGCCTCGGATCATGAAGGCCTGGAAGAAGGACACGGGCGTCGCAAACCCTGCTGCCCGCCAAAGGGCCTCGGTCTCTGCCGCCGGCAGAACCCCCAGCGCGTCGCGCAGCATGCTCTCCAGCCTGGCCGACGATTCGGGGGTCGCGCCCATCAGGGTCTGGACCTGCTTCCAGTCTTTCAACATGTCTGGAAACGCCGCACCTTCGAGATCGGCGCTGATTTCGGCGCTGACGAAGCGACCGCCCCGCTTCAGTCGATCATGAATGGCGCTGTAAAAGGCCGGCCGTTGTTCCCGTCTGATGAAATGGGCGACCAACAGACTGACCGCGGCGTCGAATGGGCCGGCGGGCGCGTCCTCGGCGTAGCCCTGGATAAGCTCGCATCGCTCCAGAACGCCCGCTTCCTTTAACCGGTCCCGGCCGACATTCAGCATCTCGGCGGAAGGATCGACCCCGACGAAAAACCATCCTGGACGCACTTGGGCCAAGGAGAGGATTTCAGCGCCCGTTCCCACGCCGACGCACAGCACTCGCGCCTCGCTCGGACATTCGGCCAGGACCAGGCCTGTCAGGAAGTGGAGGCAATTGGAGATCGGAGCGAGCGCGCGATTCCGATGGTCGTAGGCGTCGGCCATCTCCTGGTTGAAGAAGGGCGGCGAGGCGGTCGATCGGGAAGAAGGCATTGTTAATCTGTAACATAACCATCGTCCGAGACCATGCCCAACCGTCATGTCCTGTTAGAGCAGCCGGCCGATCGCTCGAGGCCCATTTTCGGGCATCCTAATCCAGCCTCACATTGACCGCGCAGATCTGGCGGCCGTCCTTCGTCTTCACTCTCACTTCGAAGGCGACGGATTCCCGGCTCAGGATCTCGCGCTCTTTGATCAGATCGCCGGCGAAGCGAAACCCTTGACGACGCGCCTCGGCGTCCGTCGAAGCCTCGGCTTCATGGACCCGATCCGCCTCCAGACCGGCAACGAGGAAATCGTAGAGCGCCATGACAGAAACCTATGCGCCCGAGCCTGAACCTAGGATGACTCTGCTGATCGGCGTCTCTCGGCCTGGCGCCAGGCGATCCGACCCATGCGAAGGGGAACCGTTAAAGCAACGCCTGGGCGTCGAGGACGTTATCGACGCCGCGTCGCATGAGCGGCGGCGATGGGAATGCGCGAAGTGTGGAGCGGGAAGGCGAAGAGGGGATGTGGTCCGGCGACGAACTCCACGATCTGATCACGATCAAGCTGACGCGGCGCAGGAGCGTGTCTCCAGCAACCCTCCGCAAGCTCAGTGAAGCGTTCAATCCTCTGGCCCTCATCCCTGCGAGCGACGACCTCATCGTCCAGGGCGTCAAAGCCTCGTCCTGCCTCCTGCTTTTGAACGGGTTTGCGGCACGCTACCGTTTGTTGCGGAATGGGCGGCGCCAATTCACCGAGATTTGTCTCCCAGGCGATTTCGTCAATCTCGGCTCTTTGTTGAAGAAGCGCCAGCCGCAGGGCGTCGTCGCCCTGACGGACTGTCGGGCGGCCTCCATTCCCCATGCTCGCCTTGATCGGTTGATCGACGCCGACGGCGACCTGGTCAGAAGCCTGTGGCTGGACACCCTGGTCGACGGCGCCGTAAGCCGCGAGTGGATTCTTGCGCTCGGCGCCCAGAGCGCAAAGGAGCGCCTGGCCTGGTTCCTGTGTGAACTCTACTGCCGACTGGAACCGGTGGGCCGCGCGGAAGACTGCTGCTTCCAGTTGCCTATGACCCAGGCGGAGATAGCGGATATCCTTGGGCTTTCAACCGTCCATGTGAACCGCGTCGTGGCGGAGCTTCGACGAGAAGGTCTCGTGGAGTGGAAGGGGGCCCTTGTCCATCTGAAGGATTGGGGCGCGCTGGCCGCCCTGGCCGAGTTCGATAAGGCCTACCTGGAGTCGCCTCCAGAGTAAGCGGGCGGTCGCGGTGGGACGGCGGCGCGAGATCGGCCGCGTCCGTCCCTGTTCCCGCTACAGGCGCAAGCGTAGATGGCTTTGATCGACCCATCGGCCCACCCCGGCGCAATCGGAAAAGGCACCGATCCATTAGGATCGTTGTCGGCGACGCTGAGGCGATCGTCACTGCATTGACCTCAGCGGCGAACATGCGCCTTGGGAACAGCGTGGCCAGCGTGACGTTGGCCCGTCATGGCTGGCGATGTTGCAACCCTTATCGGCTCGGCTGCAGCAATCTGCTCGATTACGAGCTTTGCCCCGCAGGCGTACAAGATCTGGAAGGAGCGCGACGCCTCGGCGGTGAGCCTCAAAACCTATTCCCTGACCGTCAGCTGCTTCATCCTGTGGACGATCTACGGCGTGATGACCTCGGCCTGGCCTGTGACCTTCGCCAATGCTTGCGCCCTCGTGATGGCGTCGGCGGTTCTGGTTATGAAATGGCGCTTTCGCGACGCGAGGAAGAGCGGATCGGACGCGTGAACGCCGGTCAGGCGACGACCGGAAAACGCAGTGTGAAGCAACTGCCTCGACCGGGGCCGTCGCTGGCCAGCTCTATGGCTCCGTCATGCATCTCGACCAACTGCTTTACGAGAGCCAGGCCGATGCCGAGACCTTCGCGCGAGCGATCGTCCGGCCCCTTCGACTGAGTGAACAGATCGAAGATGCGGCCCTGCATGTCATGCGGCACGCCCACGCCGTTGTCGGCGATGTCGATCCGCACCTCGTCCTGGACGACATCCGCGGAAACACGGATTTGTCCTTCGGACGGCGTGTATTTGGCGGCGTTGGTCAGCAGATTGCTGACCACCTGCGACAGGCGGGTGAAATCGCCTTCCAGCCATAGGGGCTGGGAAGGCAGGACGACCGTCAGGTCATGCGCGCCCGCCTCGATCTTGGGGCGGCTGGTGTCCACGGCGGACTCGATGACGCTCTGCAGACTCACACGCTCGCGCTGAAGGGAAATCTTGCCCTGGTCGATCCGGGCGACGTCGAGCAGGTCCTCGATCAGCCGCGAGAGGTGGTGGGCCTGAACCTCCATCCGCGCCTGGATGTCGGCCTTGCGGTTCTTGTCCGACTGGCGCTCCAGAAGCTGAAGACCGGCGCGGAGCGCCATGATCGGGTTGCGCAACTCATGGCCCAGCATGGCGATGAAGTCGTTCTTGCGGCGGTCGGCCGCGCGCAGGGCGTTAGCGTAGGCCTCCAGTTCATCGCGCTGGGCGAGAATCTCCATGCGCTGACGATAGAGGTCGATGAAAACGTTCGCCTTGCTGCGCAGGATGTCGGTTTCGATCGGTTTCTGGATGAAGTCGACCGCCCCGGCCTCATAGCCCCTGAACCGTCGCTGCAGGTCGGCGCTTCCCGCCGTGACGAAGATGATGGGGACGTGACGCGCGTTCACATTGCCGCGCATGAACTCAGCCAGCTGGAAACCGTCCATGCCCGGCATCTGCACGTCCACCAGGGCCAGGGCGACATCGTGGACCAGCAGCAGCTCCAGCGCCTCGTCGCCCGAGCGGGCCTTCAGGCAGACGATGTCCTCCCGCTTCAGCAGCGCCTCCAGCGCGAGCAGGTTCTCTTCAAGGTCGTCGACCAGCAGGAGGTGAATCGGCTGTTCCGGGCTGCTCATTCTGTTTCGAGACCTTTCAGATGTTCGGCGATGCCTTCGAGGGGCAGGGCGACGGCCGCCGCGCAGGCGTTGCGGGCGGCCTGGGGCATGGCCTGGGCGTAGGCGGCGGCCGGCTCCTCCACCAGGGCGGCGCCGCCCGCGGCGGCGACGGCGCTCAGCCCGGCCGCGCCGTCCTCATTGGCGCCGGTCAGGATCACCCCGGTCAGGCCGGCGCCGTAGGCGTCCGCCGCGCTTTCGAACAGCACGTCGATGGAGGGACGGGAATAGTTGACGGCTTCGTCGGAGGACAGGGCCAGATCGCCGTTGCTCTCGACCAGAAGGTGGTAGTCCGAGGGGGCGAAATAGACCACGCCGGGACGGGCGGTCTCCTTGTCCTCGGCCTCCTTGACCTCGACCCGGCATTTGGCCTCGAACAGGGGGGCCAGGACGTTGCTGCGATCGGCCGGGACGTGCAGGACGATGAAGATCGGCCAGGGGAAGTCCGCCGACAGCGTCGGGAGGAGGGCGAGCAGGGCCTGCACCCCACCGGCGGAGGCGCCGATCACCACGGCCCGGTCGGGCGACGAACTCATGGTTCGCGTTTCCTGTAGATCTTCTCCGCCGGGACGAACTCGGAGAAGGCGGCCGCATGGCGCGAGAAGCGCAGGCTTTCCTTCGACCCGATCCCCAGAAAGCCGTTGCGCGCCAGGGAGTCCTTGAACAGGCCCACGGCGCGATCCTGAAGGCCCCGGTCGAAATAGATCATGACGTTGCGGCAGGAGATGAGCTGCATCTCGGCGAAGACGGCGTCCGTGACTAGGCTGTGGTCCGAGAAGACGACATTGGCGCGCAGAGACTTGTCGAAGACCGCCCGGCCATAATCCGCCCTATAGTAGTCGGACAGGGACGAACGGCCGCCGGACTTCTGGTGATTTTCGGTGAATTTGCGGATTCGATCGAGGGGATAGATCCCCGCTTCCGCGGCGCGCAGGGCGTCGGGATTGATGTCGGTGGCGTAGAAGAGGGTGCGATCGAACAGGCCTTCCTCGCGGAACAGGATGGCCATGGAATACAGCTCCTCCCCGGCGCTGCACCCCGCGATCCACACCTTGAGCGAGGGATAGGTGCGCAGATGGGGCAGCACCTGCTCACGCAGGGCGCGAAAGTAGCCGGGATCGCGGAACATCTCGCTGACCTGAACTGTCAGGAAGGCGAGCAGACGAGGCAGCATTTCGGGATCGTGCAGGACCCGTTCCTGCAGGGCCGTCAGGCTCGGCAGGCCGAAATGGCTGCGCGCCTGAATCAGGCGGCGCTTGATCGACGCCCGTGCGTACTGGCGGAAGTCGTAATGGTAGCGCTGGTATAGCGCCTCCAGCAGCAGACCGATCTCGATATCCTCGATCTCGTTCGTCATGGCGGGCTCAGCGGGGCATCCAGACGCGGACCAGGGACAGCAGCTTGTCCACGTCCAGCGGCTTGGCCATGTAGTCGTTCGCCCCGGCCGCCATACAGCGCTCCTGGTCGTCCGGCATGGCCTTGGCGGTGAGCATCAGCACCGGCAGCGTCTTCCAGCGCGGATCCTTTCTCATTTCACGCGTCGCCGTCAGGCCGTCCATGACCGGCATCATCACGTCCATCAGCACAAGGTCGACAGCCTTCGAAGGATCGGTCGAGGCCTGCTCCAGCGCCTCGAGCGCTTCCCTGCCGTTGCGGGCGATCTCCACCAGGGCGCCGCGCGGTTCAAGGACATTGGTCAGGGAGTAGACGTTGCGGACGTCGTCCTCGACGATCAGAATCCGGCGCCCTTCCAGCACGGCGTCGCGATTGCGCGCCTTGCGGATCATCTTCTGCTGCTCGGGCGGAAGCTCGGACACCACCTGATGGAGGAAGAGGGAGACCTCGTCGAGCAGCCGCTCCGGCGACTTGGCGCCCTTGATGATGATGGAGCTCGAATAGCGGCGCAGCTGCTGCTCGTGATCGGGCGACAGATCGCGCCCCGTATAGACGATCACGGGCGGGAAGCCATGGCCGCCCTCGCGGCTGAGGGTCTCCAGCAGGGAGAAGCCCGACGCGTCAGGCAGGGTGAGATCCAGCACCATGCAGTCGAAGGTCTGGGTTCTGAGTTGCTCCAGGCATTCGGCGGCCGTGCCCACGCCTACGGTTTCTACGTCGCCGGAGGCCAGCAGGCGGCTCACCGCGTCGCGCTGGACCAGATCGTCCTCCACGATGAGCACGCGACGCACGGTGCGGGTCAGCGTGTCCTCGAGAGTGCGCAGAACCTCGGCGAGATCCTCGCGCTTCACCGGCTTGACCAGATAGCCGATGGCGCCCAGCGACAGGGCGGTCTGGCTGTGATCCTCGGCCGAGACGACGTGGATGGGGATGTGGCGGGTGTCATCGTCGCGCTTCAGCACGTCGAGAACGGTCAGCCCTGACTGATCGGGCAGGCCCACGTCCAGCACGACCGCGCTGGGACGATGGCGCTTGGCCAGCTTGAGAGCCTCCTGGGCCGTGCCCGCCACGATGCACTGGAAGCCCAGCTCGCGGGACAGGTCGCGGACGATGGCGGCGAAGCGGTCGTCGTCCTCGACAACCAGCAGCAGGCGGCGCGTTCCGGCCAGATGATCGCGGTCGTCCTCGACGCTCGCAGACATTGATTGACGCCGCTCGGGAGGCGGTTTCGACGGGGGGGAAACATGCGGGGCAGGGGCAGGCGTCTCGCGCGGAGCGACCTGCGCAGCGTCATAGGCGCGTGGCAGGGTCAGAGTGAAGACGCTCCCTTCGCCCACTCGGCTTTCCAGGGTGATCCGTCCGCCGAGCAGGCGCGCCAGTTCGCGCGAGATCGACAGGCCCAGGCCCGTGCCGCCGTATCTGCGGCTGATGGTTCCGTCGGCCTGCTGGAAGGCCTCGAAAATCCCCGTCTGCTGCTCGGGGGATATGCCGATGCCGGTATCCGACACGGCGAAGGCGATCCTGTCCCCGGGCTGGGCCGATATGCCCAGCTTCACACCCCCGATTTCCGTAAACTTGAAGGCGTTCGACAGCAGGTTCTTGAGAATCTGCTCCAGCCGCTGGCGATCCGTCTCCATCAGATCGGCTCCAGCGTCCAGTTCGATCTCGAAGGCCAGACCGCGATCGTCCGCCACCGGCTGGAAGAGTTGCCGGACGTCCTCCGTCAACCGTTGCATCGACACCGCCTCGGGACGCGCCTGAATGTGGCCTGCCTCGATCTTGGACAGGTCGAGGATGTCGTTGATCAAGGCCAGGAGATCATTGCCGGACGACTGAATCGTGCGGGCGTAGTTGACCTGTTCCTCCGACAGCGTTCCCTCTGGGTTGTCGGCCAGAAGTTTGGACAGGATCAGCAGGGAGTTGAGCGGGGTCCGCAGCTCATGGGACATATTGGCCAGGAAGTCGGACTTATACTGGCTGGCCTGTTCGAGTTCGCGCGCCTTCAGCGTCAGCGCCGAGGCGCCGCGCTCCAGATCGTCGCGCTGGGTTTCCAGCAACTGGGCCTGCTCCTCCAGTTGGCTGTTGGTCTGCTCCAGCTCCGCCTGCTGCTGCTCCAGTCGCGTCTGGGATTCCTTCAGCGCCCGACCCTGTTCCTCCAACTCTTCGTTGGAGACGCGCAACTCCTCGCTCTGGACCTGGAGCTCCTCGGCTTGGCGCTGGGTTTCCTCCAGCATGTTCTGCAGCTGGGCGCGGTAGCGGGCCGAGCGCAAGGCTGTGCCGATGGCGGGCCCGGTTTCTTCAAGCAGGGCCATAAGCCGTTCGTCCGGCGTGTGCAGAAAGCCGAGTTCCAGAACCGCATTGACCGCGCCGTCCGCCCGGGCGGGGGCGATCACCAGGTGCCTCGGCTTGTCGCGGCCGAGGGCCGAACCGATCGTCAGATAGCCCTCAGGCACGTCGGACAGGGTCAGAATCTGACCGTCCGCCGCCACCTGCCCGAGCAGCCCCTCGCGCGGGCCGAAGCGTTCAGCGACGGGCGCGTCCGACGGGACGCCGACCGCGGCGATGCGTCGATAAAGGCCGCCTTCGCCTTTGAACAGGGCGGCCGCCTGGACGCCGGCGTACCGTCCCAGATAGGCGAGAATGCTGTCTCCCAGCTGTTCCAGCGACTGATCCCCCATCATGGCGACGCCGAGGCCCACCTGGCCTTCATGCAGCCATTCCTGGCGCGCGCGCGCCCTGGCGCTGCGACGGACCAGCATGAAGACCGTGATCGTCAGGACAGCACCGAGCACGCCCGAAAGCACGCCGCTGATCAGCGCCGTGCGATAGGCGGCGTTCATTTCCGTCAGTCGCTGCTGACGCACGCTCTGCTCTTCCTGACGCATGAGGGCGACCTGGGCCCGGATCGCGTCCATCTCCTGCTTGCCCTGATCCGTGGCCATCCGCGCCAGCGCGGCCTGCATGCCCTCGGTGCGGCGCGCCTGTAGGGCCGCGTCCAGCTCGGCCAGTTTGGCGTCGAGGCGAGCGCGCAGCTGATTCAGGTGACCTTGTTGGACAGGGTTGTCGCGAGTCAGGTCGGCGACTTCGTTCAGCCGTCGGCTCAGATTCCCGGTCGCCGCCTCATAGGGCTGGAGATAGGAGACGTCGCCGGTCAGCAGATAGCCGCGCTGGCCTGTCTCGGCGTCCTGGGCGGCGGCCAGCAGTTCGTCGACCGCTACGATCACCTGGTGCGTGTGAATGATCTGCTGGTTGTTGGCTCGAAGAACTTCGACATTCCTCCAGGCGATAAGCCCGGTGGCGAGGAAGAAGGAAAGAACCAGGGCCAGCCCCAGAACGGCCCAAGCCTCCATCTTCGAGCCCGCAGACGGACGACGTGACGATTTCATCAAGTTGTGAACCCTGAGCGAGGAGCGAGGAGCGAGGAGCGAGAGCGCCCTGCCTAAGGACGCGTGCAGACCTTGCAATAACCTATGCTGGATTCGCCGCACAGACTTGCTGATGAACGATGCGGCTCATCGCCCCGTGGCCCAGCTGCGGCTCTCAGGAGAAAGGTGCGGCGAGCTCCAGAATCTGACGCAGCGGCGGAAAGGCCCGGCGTCGCAGCGCCTGCTGCAGCTTCATCCCGGATGAAGCACCACCTTCGTCCATTCGTTCTGGTTCTCTTTGAAGTTGCGGTAGGCCTTGGGGGCCTGCTCGAGCGGCAGGCGGTGGCTGATCAGATCAGTGGTGTCGATGCGGCCGTCCAGGATCATCTCGAGCAGGGCGGGGAGATAGCGCTGGACATGTGTCTGGCCGGTTTTGAGGGTCAGGCCTTTCTGCATGAAGGCGCCGACCGGCACCTTGTCCGCGAAGCCGCCGTAGACGCCAGGTACAGACACCGTGCCGCCCTTGCGCACCGCCATGATGGTTTCGCGCAACACGTGGGCGCGGTCTGTCCCCATGCGTGTCGAGGTCTTTACGGCGTCGACGATGTTGTCGGGCGAGAAGCCGTGGCTTTCCATGCCCACGGCGTCGATGCAGCTGTCGGGCCCGAGGCCCGCCGTCATTTCCTGGAGCGCCTCCCGCACCTTGACCTCGTGGTAGTTGAGGACCTCGGCGCCGTTGGCCCTGGCCAGGGCCAGGCGGTTGGGATGGTGATCGATGGCGATGACGCGGCCTGCGCCCTGAAGGAAGGCGCATTTGATCGCGAACAGACCCACCGGCCCGCAGCCCCAGACGGCGACGGTGTCGCCGCGCTCGATCTGGCAGTTCTCGGCGGCCATCCAGCCCGTGGGGAAGATGTCGGACAGAAAGAGCACCTTCTCGTCCTCGACGCCGTCCGGGATCTTGATCGGCCCGTAGTCGGAATAGGGCACGCGGGCATACTCGGCCTGTCCTCCGGCGTAGCCGCCGGTCAGGTGCGAATAGCCGAAGGCGCCGGTCATCACCTGGCCGAAGGCGATCTCCGATGCGTCGGCCTTATCCGCCGGATTGGAATTGTCGCAGGCGGCGGGAAGGGACTTCTGGCAGAAGAAACATTGGCCGCAGGCGATGACGAAGGGCACCACGACCCGGTCCCCCTTCTTCAGGCTGGTGTTTCCGCGCCCGACGTCCACGACCTCGCCCATGAATTCATGGCCGAGGATGTCGCCGTTCGACATTCCGGGGATGTAGCTGTCGTACAGATGTAGATCCGAGCCGCAGATGGCCGTCGCCGTGATCCTGATGATGGCGTCGCGAGGGTTGATGATCTCCGGGTCGGGAACAGTGTCCATCTGCACGTTATGCTTGCCGTGCCAGGTGAGGGCGCGCATGGGCGATCCTTTCTGCTGCGATCAGAGGCGGCGGGAGCCGCGCGGCGCTGCATCCGGCGCCCTTGAGGTCGAAATCTCGCCCGTCTCCATGAGCTGCTTGAAGCGCCGCAGTTCGCGCCGCGCCTGCAGACGCGGCTCGCGCTGCATGACCTTGGCGATCGCCTTGCCCACGGCCCCGCCGGGCGGATCGTAGCTGATGAAGAGCCGCACCTCCGTGCCGCGCCCGAAAGGATGGTCCCGGAACTCGATCCAACCCTCATGGTCGACGTCGGAGCCTTCGGTCGAGGTCCAGGCGATGCGACGGTCCGCCAAGTCCTCTGTGATCACGGAGGTCAACGCGACGTCCTTTCCGCCCGGTCCTTCGACGACCCATCGGGAATGCGTCGCGTCCAGAACTTCGACAGACTTCACCGTCTCCGAGAAGACGGGCAGGTTCAAAAGATCGCGCCAATAGTTGTAGAGGGCCGATCGGGGCCGTCGGATCAGCATGGCGCGCAAGGTGTCGGCCGCGTGGCGCCCTTCGTGAAGGTCGCTGTCGCGGAAGGCCGAGGAATCCACATCGGCGTCAGTCGAAATCGGACGATCGGTCATGTCTGGCTCCGGTGCGTGAAGAGCCAATGGACCGACAGCGGGTTCGTTGCAGAGGTCGATGAAGTGACGGGTATCCGACAGCCGGACCCCTCATCCGCTCCGCCGGTTTGCCAGAGACCCGCAAACCGAAGGAGATCGACATGATCAACAACGACGACGTCTGGCGCGACGTGTTCGTGACTGGCCTGAAGAACGCCCATGCCGTGGAGCATCAGGCCCTGGCCTTGATGGATCGGCAGATCGACCGCGCCAGAAATTTCATGGAGGTGGCGGAGAAGCTGAAGGCGCACCGGCTTGAAACCGAGCAGCAGATTTCGCGGCTTGAGCAGATTCTCTCGGGCCTGGACGAGAGTCCGTCAGGTCTGAAGGACGCCGCCATGTCCATGAGCGGCAACATGGCAGCCCTGGGTCACACCTTCGCCGAGGACGAAATTCTCAAGAACGCCTTCGCCAACTTCGCCTTCGAGAACTATGAGGTCGCGGCCTACAAGGGACTGATCGTCCTGGCCGAGCACGGCGGCTACTCTGTCGCCCTGGATCCGCTGAACGCCTCGCTGGATGAAGAAGCGCGCATGGCGGCCTGGGTGGACCAGAGCCTGCCGGCCCTCACCGAGAAATTCCTGATGCTGAAGCGCGCGGGCGAGAACCCCAGCCGCTGATCGCTGTCGCAAGGAGACGCGAGATGTTCATGCACAACAAGAAGCTGATGTACACGGTGCGGGTTTCAGAACCCAATCCGGCCCTGGCGACCCTGATGCTGGAGCAGTTCGGCGGGCCGCAGGGCGAATTGGCGGCGGCGATGCGCTACTTTACGCAGGGTCTGGCGGACGAGGACGTCGCCCGCCGCGACATGCTGATGGACATCGCGACCGAGGAGCTCAGCCACCTCGAGATCATCGGTTCGATCGTCGCCATGCTGAACCGCGGCGCCAAGGGGCGTCTGGCCGAGGCGGCGGAGGAGGAGGCCGACCTCTACGCCAGCATGACGTCGGGGGGCGAAAGCCACACCACGTCCATCCTCTATGGAGGCGGCGCGGCCCTGATCAATTCGGCGGGCGTGCCCTGGACGGCGGCCTATGTGGACTCGATCGGGGATCCGGCCTGCGACCTACGCTCCAACATCGCGGCGGAGTCGCGGGCCAAGATCGTCTATGAGCGGCTGATCAACGTCACCGACGACCCGGGAATCAAGGACGCCCTGACCTTTCTGATGACGCGTGAGGTCGCCCACCAGAAGTCGTTCGAGAAGGCCCTCTACGCCATCCCCGCCAACTTCCCGCCGGGCAAGCTGCCGGGCCATCCGGACTTCGCGGACAAATACTACAACATGTCCCAGGGCGAGGGCGACGCATCCGGACCGTGGAACACGGGCGAGCAGTGGGACGCCGTCGACGAGCGCGAAGCTCAAATGGCTGTCGACGGCGGGGACGGCCGCGCCGAGGTGGCGCTTTCGGCCGACGAAGAAAAGGCGGTGGAGACATTCGCCGCTCGCACGCGTTCCGATCCCGAATCCGATCCGTTGACCGGCGCGGACCTCGGGGCCGGCCCAGGCGCGGGGCGAACTCGGCCGGTCCCATCCGTTCCGCCGGGCTAGGGAGCGGTCGTTTCACATCAAGAAGGGGAGGCGGGGGTTGCGGACGGACGATGCGAAACATCGTCGCATTCGCGGAGCGGCCGGCGCGTCAGGCGTCGGCCGTATCCATATCCGCATTGAGGCTCGGGTTCGGCCTTTGCCACGCGAGGAGAAAACATGCGCCACGAAATCATCATCGTCGGCGGAGGCGCGGGCGGCCTGGAGCTCGCCGCCCGGCTGGGGCGCGCGTTGGGCCGCAATGAAGGTCCGCGACGCGTGCTGCTGATCGACCGGACCATCTTTCACTTGTGGAAGCCCTCCCTGCACGAGGTTGCCGCCGGCTCGCTTGATTCGCATCAGGAAGGCCTGGCGTATCCGCTGCTGGCCCGGCGCAATCACTTCAGTTTCGCCTTCGGAGACCTGGAGGGACTGAACGCCGCTGAAAAGAGGCTGAGTCTGGCCGAAGTGCGGGACGACGACGGCCGGGTTCTGATTCCGCCGCGAACGCTGGCCTATGACCGGTTGGTGCTGGCGATGGGCAGCGGCTCCAATCTGTTCAATACGCCGGGGGCCGCCGAGCACGCCCACCTGCTGGAGGACGTGGCGGACGCCGAAGCCTTCAACCGGCGCCTGACCGGCGCCTTCCTGGCCTCGGCCTATGCGCCCGGCCAAAGGCTGGACATCGCCATCGTCGGAGCGGGCGCCACGGGGGTCGAGCTGTCGACCGAGTTGATCGAAGGCCACCGGGCCCTTTCGGCCGGTCTGGGGGCCCATCAGAAGTTCGATCTGGGGGTGACAGTGGTCGAGGCGGGGCCGCGCATCCTCGGCGGTCTGCCCGAAACCGTGGCCGCCAAGGCGGCGCAGGAACTGGAGCGCCGGGGCGTGACCCTCGCCGTGGACGCCAGGGTTGAGCAGGTTGCGGCGGACGGACTGCAGACCAGCCGGGGCTGGATTCGATCGGACCTGACCGTATGGGCGGCGGGCGTTCTGGCGTCGCCCCGCAATCGCGATTTCGGACTTGAGACCGGGCGTCTCAATCAGTTCTTGACGGACGATCGTCTGAGGACGTCCGCCCCGGACGTCTACGCCATGGGAGACTGCGCCCAGACTCCGCATGGCGCCGGCTTCGTCCCGGCACGCGCTCAGGCGGCGGCCCAGCAAGCCAGATATCTGGCTCGCGCCCTGCTCAAGGCGGGCGATCCGGGGCCCTATGTCTATCGCGACCGCGGCTCCCTGGTGTCCCTGGGCAGCGAAGGCGGCGTGGGATCGCTGATGGGCGGTCTGGTCGGGCCGAACTTCCTGATCGAGGGCTGGCTGGCGCGGCAGGCCTATATGAGCCTTCACCTTGACCACTATCGCGCGGTGATCGGCTTGCGGCGCACAGCGCTTCTGGCCCTGTCCCGCCTGCTGATGCGCCGCGTGTCCGGGCGGCTCAAGCTGCACTGAGGGAGCCCGGATGAAAGTCTGAATCCAGACGCTCCGGAACGGCGTCCGGGGACGGCGATTGCAGGGAGGCGGCAAGGGAGGCCGTCTCCATGAATGCTCACGATCCCACGCCCGCCCCGCCTCCCGGCGCGCCCCCGCGATTCCAGGGCCGGGTCGCAGTGGTCACCGGCGGCGCGCGCGGCATAGGACGCGCCATCGCCCTGGCTCTGGCGCGCGAGGGCTGCGATCTCGTCATCGGCGATGTTCTGGAAGGCCTGCCCGACGGAACTCCCTATCCCAAGGCGACCCAGGCGGACCTGGACCAGACGGTCGCGGCGGCCGGCGCCAGCGGCGTGCGCTGCATCGGCCTGCGCATGGATGTACGCGAGGCGAGCGAAGGCGAGGCTCTGATCGAAGCGGCGCGAGCCTCTTTCGGACGGCTGGATTTCCTGATCGCGAACGCGGCCGTGACCCTGGAAGGACGGCTGACGGACCTGGCGCCCGACCAGTTCGACGCCGTGGTGCGGACCAATCTGCACGGCGTCTTCAACGTCATGGCGCCGGCCCTGCGCCTGATGACGGAAGCCGGGCGCGGCCGCGTCGTCGCCATCGACAGCGGCGCGGGCAAGCATGCTGAGGCGGAGGCAGGCGCCTACGTCGCCTCGAAATTCGGCCTGATCGGCCTGTGCAAGACGGCGGCGCTGGAGGTCGCCGAACACGGCGTGACGGTCAATGCGGTCCTGCCGGGGCCGACGGATACCCCCATGATGTCGAGCCCGCAGCGGTTTCGCCAGGCGGTTCCCGACAAGCCCGACCCGACCCGCGACGACTATCTGGAGGCCCGCAAGGGCGCCACCCCCATGGGCCTGGCCTGGATCAAGCCCGAGGACGTGGCCGCCGTCGTCCTGTTCCTGCTCAGTGATGAGGCGCGTTTCGTCAGCGGCGAAACCATCAGCGTCGACGCCGCCGACTGCGCCAACTGGACATGAGCGGCCGTCCCGTCGCCGCCTGGCCTGGACCCGACGGCGAGGCCCCGCCGGTTCTCGTCGGCGTGACGCCCGCCGCCGCGTCGAGCCTGACCATACTGATGGTGGTCGGGGCCGTCGGGCTTTGCGCCTTGGCGGACGTTTTCGCCAAGCTGCTGACCCACGACACGCCCCCGGCCCAGGTCGTCTGGGTGCGCTATGTCGCCATGCTGGCCCTGGGACTGGTCGTCGCCGCAGATCGCGGTCGGGCGGCGTGGCGCATACGGCGGCCGCTCTTGCAGGGACTGCGTGGTCTGGCGGTGCTGGCGTCCGGCGGACTGTTCATCCTGGGGCTCGGCCATTTGCCGCTGCCGGAGGCGACGGCGGTCTCCTTCGTGACCCCGACCTTCGCCACGCTGATGGCCATTCTCTTTCTGCACGAAGCCGTGGCGAGGCGGCGCTGGACGGCGTTGCTGGTCGGTCTGGCCGGGATTCTAATTCTGTTGCGACCCGGCGGCGCGCTGTTCAGTACGGCGGCGCTTTTCCCTCTCGGATCCGCCTTTTTCGGCGCGACGGCCATCATCCTGACGCGCCGCATCGGCGGCGAGGACGCGCCGGCTGCGACCCTGCTCTGTTCCGCCCTTGTCGGCTTTGTCCTGCTCAGCGCGACGGCGCCGCTGTGGTTTGCCCCGATGGCTCCGGTCGCCCTGGCGGCGGCTGCCGCCATGGGCTTGTGCTACGCCGTCGGCCAGTTGCTGTTGATCGCCGCCTACGGGCGCGGCGAGGCGTCCCTGCTGGCGCCCTTCTCCTATGCGCAGGTGATCTTCGCCGCCTTGCTGGGCGCGCTCGTCTTCGGCTGGATGCCGGACGGACCGGCGGCCCTGGGCATGGGGTTTGTGGTGTCGAGCGGGGTCTACATCCTGCATCGCGAAGGGGTGCTGGCCCGGCTTCGCTTCAAAGGAATGTCAGTTCGGCGCGCTCGGCGCCGTGCCGCGCAGTAAGGCGTGCGGGACGCCCTCGGACCCACAGCCGTTCGATCCTGATCTCCCTCCAGCCTTCCGGGAGAGCGACAGGGCGCCGCGCCCAGGCTTCGGGCGGCCCGTCGTCGATCTGCAAGCCCGTCAGGCCATAGGTCAGGCCCATCAACAGTCCGCCCAGATTCGCGAAGAAAGGGCCGGCCGCCGTGCCTTCGGCCTGATCCAACCGGTACTCGAGACATTGGTGGAAACGGGGCTGGTCGTAGGCGGCGTAGCCTTCCTCGAACAGCTTGAGCGCCAGCTTTCGGTCGCCCGCCATCGTCGCCCAGACGCAGTAGAGGGCCGGCAGCATGGGCGCGCCCACATAATCGGGCCAGAGCTTCAGGTAGAAATCCAGCGTCCTTCGCCTCTGGGCGGCGGAGGCGGGATAGTCATAGGGAAACAGACCCGCCAACGGCGAAGGCGTCGCCCCCTTGGGTTCGCGAATGGTGAAGCCGTCGTGCGCGGCGATCACCCCGTCCGATCGGACGGGCAGATAGAGGTTCGCCGCCACCTCGGCCCATGCGGCCGGGGCCGGCTCGCCCAGGCGCTCGGCGGCGCGCCCCGCGCGTCGAAGGATGTCCGCCCCGGCCATCAGGGTGAAGGCGTCGTTGTCGGGCGGTTGCGGCACTTCTGCCGGTCCCATGGCGCACGGCAGTTCAAACCCGCGGGGCGTCCGCTGAACCCGGCTGACGAACCAGTCGGCCACCCCGCTCAACACCGGCCAGGCGTCCTCTCTCAGGAAGCGCTCGTCCCCCGTCGCGTCGGCGTATAGCGAAAAGCCCCGCGCCACGTGAAGGGAGACATGATCCTCATGCTGGGCCGCGTCGCCGGCGCCCGGCGCGGCTTCCTGCCCGGTCGTCGGCGCGGCCTGCCAGGGGAACTGCAGGCCCTGGCGGCTGGACAGGCGGGCGTTGGTTCCCGCCGTCGCCCGGCCGCGTGTGCGAAAGGCTAGCAGCGCCTGCGCCGCGTCGGGCTGCATCAGCAGAAGAGGCGGCAGGCAGAAGGCGTCCACGTCCCACATCACATGGCCGTAGTAGTAGTGATAGTCGTGCCAGGTCGCGAGGCCGAAGATGGAGGTCGACGACGGCGAGGCCGGGTGCGCCGAGGCGTTTAGATAGTAGAAGGCGGCGTCGATCAGCGCCTGATGGTCCGGGGCGGCGCCGTCCACGACGATGCGGCCGCGCCACAGATCCGACCACGCCTCGCGATTGCAGCGTCGCAGGTCATCGAAGCCCGTGCGCCCGGCCCGCGCAACGCGCCGCACGGCTTCCTCGTCAGGCCGTTCATGCTGGACCGACGGGATCAGGGCGGCGAGCTGACGGAAACGTACGGGACGCCCCGCTGACAGACGCAACTGATGTTCGGTGCACAGCGGCCCTTGCGGATGCGCCATCACCTGACGTCGGGCGCCGTCCGGGCCTTCGGTCAGCAGGGCGACGCCGCAGCGACCCAGGCCGCCTTCGGTCTCCCACAACAGGCTGCCGTCGCACGCGGGCTCGGGCTCGCCGGGCGTGTCCGTGCGGCGCCGAAGCATCCGCCCATGCACCCCGTCGATATCGACCAGGGCGCGGAAGGTCAGGTCGCAGGCGGCGTCGGCGGTCAGCCGGACTTTCTGGGCCACGATGGCGGGCGCGGCCCGGCTGGCGAAGGTCAGCACTTCGACCGAGAGCGTCCGTCCTGCGGCGGTGAAGCGGAACTGGGAGGACAGCTCCCCGAAGGCGAAATCATAGCTCTGGCGCAGGTCGCTGATCGCCCAGGGCTGGTCGCTCATCCAGACGCCGTTCAACGCCAGATCGCCCGCAAGGGGATAGGGCGCGGCGGCGGCGGCCTCGATCTGGCGTTCCGGATGTTCGCCCGCCAGGCCGCTGACCAGCACCATGCCGGCGATCAGGGGAACCTCCCGCACGCGAAGGCCGATCAGGCCGTTGCTGACATAGGCGGGGAGGTCGCCGTTGCGCGGACCTCCGGCCACGGGCGGGATGACGACGTCAGGCACGGCGCTCAGGCGCCGCCGTGCGGCTTCGCGTCGGAAGGGCGTGCGGTCGGCGTCTTCTTGAAGGTGTCGCCGATCTCGCGCGCGTCAGGGCCATCCGGACCCGCGCGACGGCGGGATTCGCGTCCGACCCGACGCACGACCTCATCCGGCGTGTCGGCGTCGGGCTTGCCGCCAGGGATGGCTGCGTTTCGCTCTCGACCCTCGGACTGCTTCTGTTGGCCCATCGGACTCTCCCGTCATGGCTTTGCACTGAGGAGAGGACGGGGCCTGAAATTGTTCCCGTCGGCGACGGGGCGAGCGCCTTCTGTCGGGTGACGGTCAATGGCAGGCGAAGGGTGAACCCTGCGAAGGAGGGCGGGATGGAAGGGAGCCCCTCGGGGCGATCAGTGAAAACAAGGGAGTGAACAATGGCTGAGAACCAGCAACAGGGTCAGCAACAGCAAGGCTCGTCGTCGTCCAATCGCGGCTTCGCCGCCATGGACGAGGACAAACAGCGCGAGATCGCCAGCAAGGGCGGGTCCAGCGTCGATCCGGAAGACCGCAGCTTCTCCAAGGACCATGAACTGGCGGCGGAAGCGGGTCGGAAGGGCGGGCAGGCTTCGCATGGAGGGGGAGGAGCCTCCGCCTCGCGTCGGGACGATGACAGCGACGGTTCGGGGCGCGGCGGCAATTTCGCCGACGATCCCGAACGCGCTGCGGAGGCCGGACGAAAGGGCGGGGAACGCTGATCCCTTTTGCCCGGGTGTAAAGGAGGCCGCGGCAGCGGCCTCCTTTTTCGCGTCGGGAGGAACCGTCCCGGATGCAGGGGCTTACCATTGATTGAACGAAATCGTTCGGCGCCGCTTGGACCAAGAGCCAAGGGCCTTCTGGATCAAATCATGACTGGATTTCACGCCGATGTCGGGGGCGGGCGTTCGTCCGCGCGCGGCAGGACGAGGCTGGAGGACCATCCCGTCTACGTGGTCCTGCCGCCGAAGGTTCAGGCTGTCCTGACAGAAACCGCGCGGCGCCTTCCGCTGGGTGCGGGAGAGTCTCCTCCAGGCGACGCCCTCTATTTCGTCCTGAACGGCGCCCTGGGCTTCTTTCCGTCCGGGCGGCGAATTTGCGTGGGCGTGATCCCTCCCGGCGGCGTTCTGGGCTGGGAGGCCGCCATCGGCGCGACCCTCCAGGCTCATGAGACGCGAGCCGTCCTGCCGACCGAGGGCTATGTCGCGCCGTTGAAGCCAGTCCACGCCGTGTTGAGGGACGCCTGGATTCACCAGTTTCTCGCCGCCTATGCCGCGTCGCGCGCGCGCGCGCTCGGCGTCGAGGCCGCCTGCAACGCCCGGCATACGGCCCTCCAGCGCCTGGCGAAATGGATCGCGCGTCTCAACAACGCCGCCGGGGAGGAGAGGGGAATTTCAATCACCCAGGGCGAACTGGGGAGCCTGCTCGGCCTGCAGCGCACCAGCGTCAACGCAGCGTGCCGCCATCTGCACGACCGGGGCGCCGTCCGGATTCGTCGCGCGCGACTGGTTGTCGTCGATCAGGACGCGCTTTCGGAAGCGGCCTGCGATTGCGACGCCCGCTTGGCGGACGGCCCTGCGGAACGGCGCCTCCGCAACCGGTTGAACTAAGGGGCACAGCCCTTGCGGGAGCCGAAACCGGACGGCGGCGTTGCTTGGGAATGACTTCGATGCAGGACGCCGCGCGGGCGGACGACAGCGCCTACATCCGCGATCTGGGCCGAGCCTTCGGCGGCGCGCTGCTGTTCAGCCTGCCCCTGCTGATGACGACGGAGATGTGGGCGCTCGGCTTCGCTGCGGAACCGGAGCGGCGTCTCGTCTTTCTGCTGGCGGCGCTGCCGGTGCTGTTCGGGTTGGCGCATTACGCCGGGTTTTCGGCTCGCCGGGGTCTGGTCAACAATGCGCTGGATACGCTGGTCGCCCTGGCCGTGGGCTTCGTCACCGCCGCTGCGCTTCTGCTGGTCTTCAACGTGCTGGATTTGAGTTCGCCGGGGTCCGCCGTGGGACAGATGTCCCTGCAGGCGGTGCCCGCCGCGCTGGGCGCCCTGGCGGCGCGGCGCCAGCTGTCGGGCGATCCGGACGAGGGCGACGAGGATGAGGCCTCCTATCCGGGCGAGCTGTTCCTGATGCTCGCCGGCGCCCTCTACTTCGCCATGAACCTGGCTCCGACCGAGGAGATGCGGCTGATCGCCTATATGACCACGCCGATGGGCGCGCTGGGCGTCCTGGTCCTGTCGGTGATCTTGCTGCACCTGATCGTCTTCGAGGCGGGTTTCGCGGGGCAGGAAGAGGCGGAAACGCCGGTTCGGGCCTTCTTCGACTTCACCCTGCCGGGCTACGCCCTGTGCCTGCTGGCCAGCCTCGCCATGCTGTGGGTGTTCGGCGGGGCGGACGGTCATGGGCTCCAGGCGCTCATGGCCAATGTCGTGATCCTGGCCTTTCCGGCGGCGATCGGGGCCGCGGCCGCGCGGCTTCTGGTGTAGTCGTGACGGACAAGGAGAAGCAGAAAGCAGGGAAGAAGGACGTGTCGCGGCTGCAGTGCGCCTGCGCCCTGATTGGGCTCCTCATCACCCTCTTTGCGGCGGGCGTGCTGGCGCGAGCGGCCTTCTTGGTTCCCTCGCCGGCGGCGCTGACGATCAGAAGCGAGGCGGTTCGACCTTCATCCGGCGGATGGGTGGTCGACGTCGTGGTCGCCAACCAGGGCGACCTGGCCGCCGCCGCCGTGGATATCGAGGGTCAGGTCGGCGGCGAACGCTCCGGCGCCTCGCTCGACTATGTTCCCGGACGGGGAGAGAAGAAGGCCAGCCTGGTCTTCTCGCAGGCGAACAAGCCGGATCCGGCTTTGCGCGTGCTGGGCTGGTCGGAGCCGTAACGGCTTGAGACCACGACCGGTCAGAGCTGTCTTGTCTGGAACAGCCCGTCTGACCTCCCGTTGTCGAGCGGGGTGCAATCGACGGAGAAACGACATGAAGAAGATGCTCGCAGCCGGCGCCTTAGGCGTCCTGATCCTTGGCGGCGTAGCGGTGGCCCAGACCACCGGCGCACAGAATAATCAGCCTGACCCCAGCATGCAGACGCGATCCTCCGACCAGATGTCCAATCAGGACACGGCGACGCCCTATAATCAGAGCTCCACCATGGGGTCGCAGAACGCCATGCAGGACGGTTCGGCCTCGCAATGGGCCGGCGAACGGGGCTGAGCCCTCGCAAGACGCGACCGACTAAACCAGGAGCGGGGCAGGGTGATCGCCGACGAACGGTCTTGGCCGTCGTCGGCGGCTGCCTGTTGTTGGCTCTGTCCAGCCCCGAAGCGTCGCCGCCGAGGCCGTCGACCAGCTCTGAGCCTCTGCAGCTTTACGAGCGGACGTGGATCCGCGATGGACGACTCACGTCTGAAGCGGAAACCGTCCTGAAGTTGATGGCGGCGGCGGAAAGGCACGGGCTCCGGTCCGAGCTGTATCTGACCCCTGCGCTTGAGAGTCGCTTGAGTGAAATGGCGGCGCGGCCGAACCAGCGCGCCGCGCTGAAGGCGGAGGAAGCGCTCGCCGAAGCGTTTTTCCGCTTCGCCTCCGATGTTCGCTCCCCAGGAGCCATGGTTCAGGTGGTCGACCCCGCCGCATCGCTCAAACCCCTTACGCCCTCTGAAACTCTGAGCGCGGTCAGGCGAGAGGGGCCCGAACATGTCGTCAGACTGGCGCCAGAATACGAACGTCTGGCAGACACGCTCGAACAATGGCGAGGGCGCTGGCGCAACCTCCCTCGACTGCAGTTGCGCGAGGGCCCGGCTGTTCGCCCAGGCGCAACCGATAAGCGCATGCCTGCCCTCCGGACGCGGCTGGGCCTCGCGCCAGGCGGGGCATCCGCCATGCTTGACCCCGTATTGGCCTCGCGCCTGGAGGATTTTCAGCGATGGCACGGCCTGGACCCAACCGGAATCCTGAACGGGCCGACGGTCAGGGCGCTCAATCGCGATCCTGAGGAGTATGAGAGGCTGATCCTGACCAATATGGCTCGACTCCGCGCCTTGCCGATAACAGAACCGCGCCGCCGCGTGCAGGTGAATATCGCTTCGGCAGTTCTGACGGCGAAGGAGAACGGCGAGACGGTTCTGACCATGCGCGTGGTCGTCGGACGCAAGGACACGCCCACCCCGATGCTCGCCGGCGCCGTGCGTTACCTCGTGCTCAGCCCTTACTGGAATCTCCCGCAGGATCTGGTTCAGAGCCGGGTCGCGCCGGTGGCGCTCATCCGGGGTGACGCGGCGTTGAAGGCGGGCGGTTTCGAAGCCCTGTCAGACTGGTCTCCGAAGGCACGACGCCTGCGCGCCGATGAGGTCGATTGGAAGGCCGTTGCGGCCGGCGAACGACGCGTGCGCGTGCGGCAGCTGCCGGGCGACCGCAATATGATGGGGGCGGTCAAGTTCATGTTGCCCAACGATCTGGGCATCTATCTTCACGACACGCCGTCGCGCGGTCTCTTCAGCGCCCCCCAGCGCGCTTTCAGCGCCGGCTGCGTCCGGTTGGAGGACGCTCAAGCCTTCGGACGATGGATTGCAGGCCGAAACCTCGCGGATCTGGCTGACGGTTCGGCCGAGCAACGGGTGGATCTGGTCGAGCCGGTGCCTGTCTATCTGCTCTATCTGACGGCGGAGCCTCGGCCGGGCGGCGGGCTGATCCTTGGGCCCGACCCCTATGGCTGGGATGGTCTGTGAGCATGTCGGGAAGCGGACCTTCGCCACCCGTGGCTGTTGGATGCGTATCGGTCAGGTGCAGCAGGAGAAAGACCATGGCGGGACTCCAGGAACGATATGGGCGCGGGAACGAAACGGCGGCTGAGATCGCCGAGGACGACGCCAGCGCAGACGCGGCGGCGCCACGTTGGAACAAAACGGCCGGGAAGGGCGGGGGCGCCATGTCGGACGGCGATCGCGCGACGGCGGCCATGGCTAGTCGACATGATCGTTTCGCGGGCTCGGCCGTGGGAGTCGGGAGCGTGAGATTCGACGACTACGGCGTCTACACCAGCGCGGACGGGGCCGTCGGGGACGGCGAGGTCGCCGAGCTCCTGATCGACGGTCAGGAAGAAGTCTTTGCCCGCACGGAGGTCGAGCGCGGCCGCATCGAACATCATGCCGGCGAGGACAGCTCACCCGCTCAGGGCGGGTCCCGTAGGGAGGGCTAGACCATTCCGCCGTTCAGGTTGCGGCGCATCCCGCCCCCAGGACATCAGGGGCGTGGTCATCCCGTTTCCGCGCCGCACGCGAAGGCGGCCCCATCGGCTTGCCTGGACAGCGGCCTGGCTCGCGGCGGGGGCCGTGGCTTTGTCGGGCGTCTTCATCGCCGGCCAGGACCTTCTGCGCGGCGCCCGCGAGGTCTCTTCCGTCGCGGCCGATGAAGTTCCCGGCCGGAGGTGAGCCAGATCAGGTGGTTCGCGTCGCCGCCGCCGTGGAACGGTCATCGCTTTTCGCGTTCTCGCCGGCCTTGTAGACCTTGATTTCCGGGGAGGAGATGCCGTCGGATCGGCCGTCTGTCCGCGCAGGGGGCGTCACGGTCGGATCGATCGCCGCGGCATCCCCGCCCGGAGGCCGCGCCTTTCCTCTGCTGTCGCGCGACGCCCGAGAACTCATGAGGCTCTCCTCAGCGCAGCGTCCGGGCCCCAGAGCGTCGCGCGATAGGCTTCGAAGCATTTCGCGCCGGCCTGCAGGCGCATGACGGCGCCTTCAGCCAGGGCGCGAAGACAGTCGGGCCTCTCCGCCGCCAGGGGGCGCAGAATCTCCCCATTCCAGGCTTTGGAGTGCTCCACATCGAGGGTGGCGTGCAGGGCGAAGTACTTCCGCTCGGCCCCGATCCCCAGCCGCTTCAGGCCCTCGGCGACGTGAGCGGCCCGCCAGGGTGCGGTCAGCTCGACCGCCCCCAGGGCGCCCAGGGCGTGATAGGCGTAGCGTCGAGTCGTCGAGAAGGCCACGAGCGTGTTGCCCAGCGCGAGCGATGGCCAGACGGTGCGCTCAATAGCGGGCCGGAGATCAAGCGCCTGGGCCAGCCGGTCCAGCATGGGCCCGTGCATGCCGCCCTCGCGTCCCCGACCCATCTCATCCCAGTAGTTGCGCGCAAGCTCCAGCTTCGGTCTGATCGGCATCTTCACCTGGGCCATGGCGACCAGGTCGTCGAATCCCGCCTCGCCGGCCACCTCCTGAAGCAGGAACCAGCGCATGTCCTCAAGCGTCGCCGTTTCGGCGAGCCAGGGGAAGAGCGGGTCGTTCTCACCGGGACCTCGCCCTTGAAGCGCCTCGAACCAGCCGACGAAGTCGGCGGGCTCTGTGGGCATGTCGGCCAGCCAAGGCTGGGCCGCTTGGCGGGCGCGTTCCATGGCCGCGCCCTCCAGAAGACGCATTTCGGCGTCCGCTCGAAGCTCCCTCTCCCAGTCGTCGTGGGGCAGGGCGGGGTTGAGGCGGCGATGATTCCATTCGGCCAGGCGGCGGTGAAGCGCGGCCGGCTCGAGGGCGTCGAAGGGGCGGAAGGTCGAGGCGAGGCCCGAGCGGGTCATGATCGGCTCCTGAGTGCTTGGGCTCTCCATACGCGGCGTTTCATCGGGCGGTTCCCGCAGGCGGAAATTGCCGTGATCAGGGGACGCGCGAGACCGGTTTAAGACACAGGAACTGCCGCCGGGAGGGCGGGTTCAAGCAAGCCCTAACGGAGTAAGGCAGTGGAACACAAAGGTTTTGACTGGATGATCCAGGGCTCTGGATCGACGTGGACTTGGACGATATCTGCGCGAGGCGAGACGCGGCCGGCGCTTCAGGGGACGGCGCCGACGCGCCCTATAGCGGCGGCCATGGTGATCCGCTGCCTGGTCGCAGGCGTAACCGCCCCCGCAGCTCGGATGGAGATGGCGGCATGACGTCTTCGGACCGTCCCGCGCGAGTTCTGGAGCGCGCCCTCTATCGCGGACCTCATCTCTACAGCGCCACGCCCATGGCCAGGATCCAGCTCGATCTCGGGCGTTTGGAGAATTGGCCCACGGATCGTCTGGGGGACTTCAGATCGTTGCTGCTGACCCTGCTACCAGGTCTCCGCAACCACGGCTGCTGCTACGGGGAGCCCGGCGGGTTCGTGCGGCGCCTTGAGGCAGGGACCTGGTTTGGACATGTCGTCGAACACGTGGCGCTTGAGTTGCAGACCCTCGCCGGCGCGCCGGTCAGTCGCGGCAAGACGCGCTCGGTGCGCGGTCGGCCCGGCGTCTATGACATCCTTTATGCGTATGGCGTGGAGGAAGCGGCCCTCTTGGCGGGCCGCCTCGCGCTGCAGCTTTGCGACGGTCTTCTGCCCATCGAACTCAGCGGCGTCGAAGGCCTGGACCGGATCTGCAGCGACGATACTGCGCCAGGCGTCGAAAAGATCCGCTCCGCGGAAGCGGCCGTCGAGGCCCTGACGGGCCTCATGCGGCGCCACGCCCTGGGACCCTCGACCCAGGCGTTGGTGGACGCCGCGCGTCGCCGAGGCGTCCCGCTCGAACGGATGAATGGGCAGAGCCTGATCCGGCTGGGTTGGGGGGCGCGTCAACGCATGTTGCGCGCCAGCGTGACAGACCGGACGGGATTGATTGCGGCCGAGCTGGCCGGGGACAAGGCCCAGGCGAAGGCCCTTCTGGCGGCCATCGGTTGTCCGGTGGCCGAAGGCGAAATCGTCTCATCCGCTGAGGCCGCCAAGGCCGCAGCGCGACGCCTCGGCGGACTTGTGGCGGTCAAGCCTTTGGACGCCAATCATGGACGCGGAGTGTCGACCGCCCTGTCGGAGCCGGAGGAGGTCGTCCGGGCCTTTTACGGGGCTGTCGCTCACAGCCGGCGCGTCATCGTGGAACGGCATCTGGAGGGCCGGGACCATCGCATACTGGTGGTTGGAGGGCGCGTCGTGGCGGTGTCGGAACGTCAGCCGCCCTTTGTCGTCGGCGACGGGCTCAGCACGGTAGCCGAACTGGTCGAAGCGCTGAACAGCGATCCCAGACGCGGCGACGGCCACGAGAAGTTCATGACCCGGGTTCGACTCGACGACCAGGCCGTCCTCGCCAGCCTCCTTCGTCAGGGGCTTTCCATGCGGGACCGTCCGGCGGCCGGTCAGAAGGTCCGCCTGCATCCGGCGGCCAATCTCTCAAGAGGCGGGTCGGCGATTGATCGCACGGACGAAATCCACCCCGAAAATGCGGCTATCGCCCGACGGGCCGCCTTGGCTCTGGGGCTGGACGTCGCTGGCGTCGATATGCTGGCGCCGGATATTCGCCGGTCCGTACGGGAAACCGGTGGAGGCGTGGTCGAGGTTAATGCAGCCCCTGGGCTGCGCATGCACCTGGCGCCGTCGGAAGGCGCGCCGCGCGATGTTGCGGGACCGATCATCGACATGATGTTTCCGCCGGGGGCGCGCGCACGCGTGCCGATTGCGGCCGTCACCGGGACGAACGGCAAGTCAACGGTGGGGCGGATGGTCGCCCATGTGCTGACGGTCCAAGGCCTGACTACGGGCCTCACCAACACCAGCGGGGTCTACATAGGGGGCGAACGGGTCTGGAAGGGAGACGCCAGCGGACCGCGAAGCGCGCGCATGGTGCTGCGCGACCCGACTGTCGAGGCGGCTGTGATGGAGTGCGCCCGCGGGGGCATCCTTCGCGAAGGTCTCGCCTTCGACCGGTGCGACGTCGGTTGCGTGCTGAATGTTCAGCCCGACCATCTGGGACTTAAGGGGGTCGAGACGCTCGAAGATCTCGCCCGCATCAAGTCTGTGGTGGTCGAAAGCGTGGCGCGTCGGGGCCTGAGCGTGCTCAACGCTGACGACCCCCTGACCATTCGTATGGCCAGGCACGCGGGCGGTCGGCTGTGCTGGTTCAGCATGCGGGGCGGGGCCGAGACGCCAGGCTTCGTGTTGAAGCATATCGCAGAAGGCGGTGCTGCGGTTCTTTATGACGCTGCGACCGACGACATCGAGCTCCACGACAGGGGCGGGACGGACCTGGTGTGTTGCGCGGCCGAAATCCCGGCGACCCTCGAGGGGCGCGCCGCCTTCAATGTCGCCAACGCCCTTGCGGCCGTCGCCGTTTGCCATGGCTTGGGCGTCAAGGCGGATCGGATCGGATCGTCGCTGCGCAGCTTTGCGTCCAGCTTCGAGCAGAACCCCGGCCGCCTGAACGTTCATGACGGCCATGGCTTCAGGGTGATCCTGGACTACGCTCATAATCCTGAAGGCCTGCGAGCGCTGGGAAGACTGGTGCAGGCGATGCGGCCCCCGGAGGCCGCAGATCGCCCCTCGGAAGTCCTGTTGGAACCGGCTCATGGCTGACGGTGCGCTTATCATCATCGGCGGGCACGAGGACAAGATGGGCGAGCGCCTCATCCTCAAGGAGGTGGCGCGTCGACTGAAGGGAGGCCGACTGGTCGTCTGCACCGTCGCCTCCCATGAGCCGGATGGCTATTTCGACGCCTATCGCAAGGCCTTCAGCGGATTGGGCGTCGACGATCTGGTCGAAATCTACGTCGACGAGCGCGCCGAAAGCTGGGACGCCGACAAGCTCTCCCCCTTCGAGAACGCCGCGGGAGTCTTCTTCACCGGCGGCGACCAGCTCCGCTTATCCAGCCAGATTGGAGACACTCCGATCGAACGGAGCGTTCGGCGTCTGTATGAGAGGGGCGGCCTGATCGCCGGCACCTCGGCCGGCGCCTCCGTCATGAGCGAGACCATGCCTGTGAAGGGACCGGCCGAAGAATCCTATCGCATCGGCGAGCTGCATATGGCGCCGGGACTGGGATTGCTGCGGGACGCCATCATCGACCAGCATTTCGCCGAGCGTGGGCGTTATGGACGTCTGCTCGGCGCCGTGGCGCATAATCCGAGACTGCTGGGCCTTGGCGTAGACGAGGACACCGCCCTCGTGGTCGAAGGACGCCGGATGACTGTTTTGGGCGCCGGAGCAGTCTATGTGGTCGACGGCGAAGCCGCCACTCATTCCAATATTGCGGAAGGCCAGGCTGACGACGCCCTGTCGCTGTTCGACATCCGCATGCATGTGCTGGCTCATGGCGACGGCTTCGACCTGGACGCGCGAAGGCCTGCGGCGGCTGCGCGCGACACGGCCGACTAGCTCCCTGATTGGGCGGCTGGGTCCGGTTGATCGACGAGCGTCCCGGGCGCCGCGTTCATGTCGCGCCCGCGCGGCGTCAGGAATACGGCAAGCACTACGATAAGAATGAATACGCCTGTGATGATCCAGGCCGCCTTGTTTCGCCGCATGAGCACTGTTCCTTTTCTTGATCCTTAAGGCCAGCGCGCACGCGGCGAGGGCGTTGCCTGCGTGCGGAGGACGACATTGCGGCGGTCAGACCGGAGAACAGTCAAGGCGAAGGTAGGCGTCGTCGAACTCGGCCGCCTCGATGAGGCGTTGGCGATCGATGACGCGAACCTGGGCGCCTTTCCAGCTAATCCAGCCCGTGTCGCGCAAAATCTGCAAGGTGCGGTTGAGATGCACCGCGGACATGCCCAGAAAATCCGCCAGATCCTGCTGTCGGATCGGCAGGTCGAAGACGCCGTCGTCGACGAGGCCGACTGCGCCCAGCCGAGCCTGCATCTCGCAAAGAAACAGGGCTAGTCGCTCCAGAGCCGTCTGCTGGCCGACCGCCAGCAACCATTCGCGATGCATGGCGGCGTCCACGACCGTCTCCAGCCAGAGGAGCCGCGTCAGGTGCGGCTGATCCTCGGTGATGCGCCTCAGTCGGTCATGTGGAACGGCCGACACGACGCAGGGTGAAAGACACAGGACGCCATGATCCATCTGCCGCATGACGAGGCTGTGCAAGTCGACGAAATCGCCTGGGCAGTTGACCTGGGTGTACTGGCGCCGTCCGTCGGCCAGCTCGCTGTACCGGGCGGCGAAGCCGGAAAGGAGAAGGGTGCTGATCTCCGGCCGTTCGCCTGGGCCGACGAGCTGCGCGCCGGCCGGTTTGAGCACCGGCTCTTCCACGAGTCCGGCCAAGGCTGCGGATTCCTGAGCGGTCAGACAGTCGCGTCTGGCGAGCTTGAGTTCGAGCCGACGCGTGGGAGGAAGGTGGAGCATGGCGTCCTCTTGCGAATACAGGCCAACGCCAGCGGTTCGTAGTCGTTGCGGCTCCCGAGCGGGAGCCGCTCCTTCCCGTCAGGCAATTCTCCTGAGGGGCGACTCCGGCGCCTGAAGGAAGCTCTTGCTTTCAGGAGCGCGCACAGGCGCGGCCCGGTCGGCGAGGCTCGCAGCGGGGGCGACGCAGCAAGAGGCGGCCCGGAGACCTTCCAAATCCAGGATGCGGGCCCGCCCTCTGCCGAAACGAACCAGACCCAGAGCCTGGAGCCGGGCCGCTGCGACATTGACGCTGGTGCGCTGGACGCCCAACATCTGGCCGAACTGGGCCTGTGTGATATGCAGCGGCGCGCCGGCGGATCCCTCGTGCAGTCGTACAATCCATTTGGCGAGCCGATCCAGGACCGCATGGGAGGCGTTGCAGCAGGCCTCGGCCTCCAGTCCACGCAGACGCTGCTGCGCCTGCAGCATGACCAGTCGTGTCAGCCAATCCCGACCGAGCGTGTCGAGGATCGAGGCCGCGGGGGTGCTGAACAGCAGGGTTTCCACCAGGGGGACGGCCACTGGACCGGGGGAGGTCGGCCATAGGGCGCGGTCCCATCCTTGAACCGCCCCGGCGGGTACGAGCGAAACGCAGATGTCGCCGGCCCCCGGGAACAGGCCCACCGCGCCGTTCAAGACGAAATGCAGTTCGTGCTCGGCGAGTGCCCGGCCGAAGCTCTGAGTCCGTTGCAGACGGCCTGTCGCCTCTATTCGCTTTCGAGCTTCAAGCGGCAGCGCTTGAAAGACCGGATGGTCGGCGACCCCCAGTTCGCGGGCGGGGGCGGTGATGAAGGCACGGCTAGGCGAGAACGAAGACAAACGCGACATGGGAATTCCTCCACGTCGGGAGCATGGCATGCCGCCGAAGAGCTCACGTTCACATGGGTTAAGCCGCAGGCTTTAGGAGCCGTCGGCGCCGGGTTCCGCTTGTCTGAAGGCGTCCTTAGGGCAACCTCAGTTCGTACGAATGATTGTGGAGCGGCTGAGCATCAGGAGTCTGACCATGCCGCCAAGCCCACATGAAAAATCCGCCACCGCTGTTCACGAGCAGCGTCCGATTGAAGCGCAGTACGCCCGCCAGGGTCGCGGCGGGAGGCGCATTATGATCATCCTCGCGGCGGGCCTCGCCTTGACGGCTGTGGGGTTCGGCCTGGTTTGGCTATCCTGGTCGAAGCCCCTTTCGGAAGCGCCCGTCGACAACGGTCTGCTTCCGGAGGCCGCGCCTTATTTTCAGGACGACGGCCAGGGGGGCGAGGCGCCTGCAAGGGAAACGCCGCGATGAGAGGCGCGCATTTAATGCAGGGCTTCGCAGGCCTGGTCCTGATCGGGCTCGGGCTCATGACGGCAGGCTCCAGCTTTCAGATCGGAGATGCCTCGCCGCTGGGCCGGGCCTGGGCGGCCCTGGCGGCGGGTCTGTTTCTCGTGCTCGATCAGATCATGTTTCGCAGGGACCATCCGTGACATCGCCATCTATCGGCGAGGCGCGGAAGAACGCTGCGCCCCCGGAGCGGCTGCTCGCCGAAGGGAGAGCGTTCGCCGGCAGATCAACCGGATGGAGCGCTTGCGGGAAAAGGGCCTGGAGCAAGCTGCTGTTGCGGCTGGGCGTATCCCGTTGGACCTGGCCTAGCCTTGAGCATGCGTTCGGGCATAGGCGACGCCGCTGTCGCGGGCGCCGGGAAGGCCTGATGAGGGAAACGCCGCGTCGATCTGTTTAGGCGTTTCGATGTGCTTCCGTACCCAAGTCGGAAGGCGCCATGAGATCGGCGAGGGCGGCGACGGCGCCGGCGATCTGGCGTCGCTTGTTCGGCGACAGCAGCGCGAGCCTCGCCAGCACATCCGAATGAAGTAGGTCCGGCGCCTCGGCCAGGGCCTGGTGCCCCGGCTCGGTCAGGCGCGCGTGGACGATGCGACGATCCGTGGTCGATCTGTACCGGACGATGAGGCCGCGCGCCTCCAGTCGGTCGAGCACCGCCACCACGGTCGGCGGCGACATGGAGACGTCCTGGGAAATGGCGCGGGTGCTGACCTCGCCGAGACGACGGATGGATTGCAGCACCAGAAGCTGCGGCAGCGTCAGGCCTGTCAGCCGGGCGATCTCGCGCGAGCGGACGTCGATCGCCTGGGCGATGCGGCGGACCGAGCGCACCAATGACGCCGTGGCGTCGGCGGCTGACGGCAGGGGAATTTCGCTCATTGGGTTGAACTCATTCGTGAACTAACCATTTGTACGCGCTGCATCCACACTTCAAGGAGGACCCATGTGCGGTCTTAGCGGCGAGATCAACTTCGACGGGCGCCCCGCCGACGCCGGCGCGGTACAGCGGATGACGGACGCCCTCTCGCCCCGGGGACCGGACGGATCCGGCATAGTGATGCGTGGGCCAGTGGGATTGGGACATCGGCGCCTCATGATCATCGACCTGTCGGAGAAGGCGCAGCAACCGATGGTGGACGCCGATCTGGGCGTCACTCTGGCCTTCAACGGCTGCATCTACAACTATCCGGAATTGCGCGAGGAGCTTCAGGGCCTGGGTTTCCGCTTCTTCTCGCACGGCGACACGGAGGTGATCATCAAGGCCTGGAAGGCCTGGGGCGAGGCCTGCGTCGAGCGGTTCAAGGGGATGTTCGCCTTCGTCCTGCACGAACGCGACAGCGGTCGGATCGTAATCGCGCGCGACCGTTTCGGCATCAAGCCGCTGTATCTGGCCGAACGAGGCAGGCGGCTGCGTTTCGCATCGACCCTCCCGGCGCTTCTGGCGGCGGGCGACGTCGACAGGACAATCGATCCGGTGGGTCTGCACCATTATATGACCTTTCATGCGGTGGTGCCGCCGCCCCACACCATTCTGAAGGGGGTGAAGAAGTTTCCGCCGGCGACGATACGTGTGATCGAGCCGGACGGCGCGTCGCGCGAACGGGTCTACTGGCGCCCGGACATGGCGCGCCACGCCGGGGACGCAGCCCTGACCGCCGAGGACTGGCGCGATCAGGTGCTGGACGGCCTGCGCATAGCGGTGAAGCGCCGCATGGTCGCCGATGTGCCCGTCGGCGTGCTGCTGTCGGGTGGAGTGGATTCCAGCCTGATCGTCGGCCTGTTGGCCGAACTGGGTCAGAAGGACCTGATGACCTTTTCGGTCGGCTTCGAGGAGGCCAACGGCGAGAAGGGAGACGAGTTCGTCTATTCCGACCTGATCGCCAGACACTATGGGACGAAGCATCATCAGATCTTCGTGCCGCACCAGCGGCTGATGGAGGCTCTGCCCGGCACGATCGGCGCCATGTCCGAGCCGATGGTCAGCTATGACAATGTCGGCTTCTACCTGCTGAGCCAGGAAGTCTCGAAACACATCAAGGTCGTCCAGTCCGGGCAAGGGGCCGACGAGGTGTTCGGCGGTTACCATTGGTATCCTCCGATGGTCGGGGCCGCCGACCCTGTCGAGGCCTACGCCGGCGCCTTCTTCGACCGCAGCCACGAAACCCTGAAAACCCAGTTGAACGGCGCCTATATGACGGATGTCGATGTCAGCCGGGCTCTGGTCGAGGCGCATTTCGCGCAAGCCGGGGCGGAGACCTCTGTCGACAAGGCGCTGCGGCTGGATAGCCAGGTGATGCTGGTCGATGATCCGGTGAAGCGGGTTGATAACATGACCATGGCCTGGGGACTGGAGGCGCGCGTGCCCTTCCTGGACCATGAACTGGTCGAACTGGCCGGACGTATCCCGCCGGAACACAAGCTGGCCCAGGGCGGCAAAGGCGTGCTCAAGGCGGCGGCGCGCCTTGTCGTCCCATCAGAGGTGATCGATCGCAAGAAGGGCTACTTCCCGGTGCCCGCGCTCAAATACATCCAGGGTCCCTATCTCGACATGGTGCGTGAGACCCTGACCAATCAGGCGGCGCGCGACCGCGGGCTGTTCGACAGGGCCTACCTGGATCGGCTGTTCAACGACCCGACAGGCCATATCACCCCTTTGCGTGGTTCGGAGCTGTGGCAG
The DNA here is from genome assembly GCF_047237745.1 of Brevundimonas phoenicis. Taxonomy (NCBI): domain Bacteria; kingdom Pseudomonadati; phylum Pseudomonadota; class Alphaproteobacteria; order Caulobacterales; family Caulobacteraceae; genus Brevundimonas; species Brevundimonas phoenicis. The sequence continues at coordinate 2,066,108 of NZ_JBDFLN010000001.1, read as the reverse complement.
GTCGCCGTCCTCGAGATGTGGATGCAGCAACATGGCGTCTGATCTTCGTCTCGCGCGTCCCAAGGCGCACCGGCTGAAACGCATGCGTCATGAAGGCCTCAAACCGCCCGTGCCCTCGGGACGTGAGTCCGTGCGCGATGCCGTCCTTGACTGCGGCTGGGGCCGCCTTCTGTTCGCCCAGACCTTCGAGACCGCCGCGCCTCTGGTCGAGGCTCTGCGCGCGGAGGGGCCGGATCGCCGCGACATCGCCTTCTACGTCCGCAATCCCCACGTCCTGCTGGCCTCGGCGCCGCAGGAGCTGTTCCTCGATCCGTCCCATACCTATCGGCTGGACCTGGCGACCTATCGGTCCAGCCGCCGTCAGCCGCGGGGCTTCACCGTTCGCCGTCTGATGTCGGAAGCGGACGCCCAGACGGTCAATGATATCTACGCCAAGCGTCGCATGGTGCAGGCGCCGCCGGATTTCCTCTGGTCGCATCGCGACGACCGGACCCTCTCCTATTTCGTCGCGGAGGACCTGACGACCGGAGCGGTGATCGGCACGGTGACGGGTGTGAACCACGCTCGCGCCTTCGAGGATCCGGAGAACGGCGCATCCCTCTGGTGCCTGGCGGTCGATCCCCAGGCGACACAGCCGGGGATCGGCGAGGCTCTGGTCCGCCGTCTGGCGGAGCACTTCAGGACGCACGGCCTGGCCCACATGGACCTGTCGGTCATGCACGATAACGCCCAGGCGATCGCCCTCTATGAGAAGCTGGGTTTCCGGCGCGTCCATTTCTTCGGCGTGAAGCGCAAGAACCCGATCAACGAAGCCTTGTTCGTCGGGCCCTCGGATGATCATGCGCTCAATCCCTATGCCCGGATCATCGTGGATGAAGCGCGGCGACGGGGCATCCAGACCGATATCATCGACTCGGAAGGAGGGCTGTTCCGCCTTTCCTGGGGCGGACGCTCCGTCCGCTGCCGCGAAAGCCTTTCGGAGCTGACCTCGGCCGTGGCTCTCAGCATCTGCGACGACAAGAGGGTGACCCGCAGGATCGTGGAAGCCGCCGGAGTGCGCGTGCCGCGCCGCATCGATCCGCAGAATCTCGGCGCGATCGACGAAGCGCTGGAGACCTATGGTCAGCTCGTGGTCAAGCCTGCGCGAGGGGAACAGGGCAAGGGCGTGGCCGTGGGTTTGAAGACCATGGCCGACGTCCAGGCGGCCCTGCTGCGCGCCCGGCGCATCTGTCCGGACGTCCTTGTCGAGGAGCAGGTGGAAGGCGAGGATCTGCGCCTGGTCGTGATCGACTATGAGGTCGTGGCCTGCGCCGTGCGGCGTCCGCCGCGCGTCATCGGCGACGGACGCTCGACCTTGCGGGTCCTCATCGAGCATCAGAGCCGTCGGCGCGCCGCCGCCACCGGGGGCGAATCCAGCATTCCCATCGATGCGGAAACGGAGCGCACCCTGGCGGAGGCCGGTTATGGCCTGGATGACGTCGCAGGGGAGGGCGAGGAGATCCTCGTGCGCAAGGCGGCCAACCTGCATCTCGGCGGCACCATCCATGACGTGACGGACGAGGTGCATCCGGTTCTGGTCGAAGCGGCCGTGGCGGCGGCGCGGGCCATCGACATCCCGGTGACGGGGATCGACCTCATGGTGCGTGCGCCGGATCAGCCGGATTACGCCTTCATCGAGGCCAATGAGCGCCCTGGCCTGGCCAATCACGAACCCCGCCCCACGGCAGAACGGTTCATCGATCTGCTGTTCCCGCTGTCGGCGCGCCCCGACGCCTGAGACTATGTCAGGAGCGACCTTGACCTCCCCGAAGATCGACCTGGACTACCTGAACGCCCGCCTGGGGGAACTCCTGAGCCTGCCCAGTCCGACGGGCTACACGGACGAAGCCGTCTGGGCCCTGTGCCGGGAACTGGAGCGTCTGGGCCTGGATTATGAACTGACCCGACGCGGCGCGATCCGGGCGCGCCTGCCGGGTCTCGAAGCCGCCCCGGCCCGGGCCATCGTGGCGCACGTCGATACGCTCGGCGCCCAGGTGAAGGCGGTGAAGGACAACGGCAGGCTGGAGCTTGTGCCGATCGGCCACTGGTCGTCACGCTTCGCCGAGGGGGCCCGCTGCACCGTCTTCGCGGAAGGTGGAGGCTATCGCGGAACGATCCTTCCCCTGAAGGCCTCCGGGCACGCCTTCAACGAAGAGGTGGACGATCAACCCGTCCATTGGCGTCAGGTCGAACTGCGGATCGACGCCGTGACCCACGGGCGGGCCGACACCCTGGCTCTGGGCGTGGATGTCGGCGACATTGTCGCCATCGACGCCCAGCCCGAGTTCACCGACAGCGGCTTCATTGTTTCACGTCATCTGGACGACAAGGCCGGCGTCGCGGTCATGCTGGCCGCTCTGGAATGCATGCTGCGCGAAGAACGCACGCCCACGGTCGATACCTGGTGGCTGTTCACCATCGCCGAAGAGGTGGGCCTGGGCGCCTCCGCCGTGCTCGTGCCGGACGTGGCGGCGATGGTCACGGTGGACAACGGAACCACTGCGCCGGGTCAGAACTCGTCCGAGTTCGGCGTCACCATCGCCATGGCGGATCAGACGGGTCCCTTCGACTGGCACCTTTCTCGAAAGCTGGTCCAACTGGCGCGGGATCACGACATCCCGCACCAGAAAGACGTGTTCCGTTACTACCGTTCGGATTCCGCCTCTGCATTGGAATCCGGCGCCGACATCCGCACGGCCCTGGTGACGTTCGGCGTGGACGCCAGCCATGGCTACGAACGCATCCATCAGAGCGCTCTGGTCGATCTGGCTCGCCTCCTGACCCTCTATGCTCAGAGCGAGGTGGAAATCAGACGCGACGCGCGCGCGCTGACAGGCGTCAGGGGATTCACGCATCAGCCGAACATTTCGACGAGTTGACGCCGCCTTGGCCGTCGGGGCGGAGGGAAGACCGAGGTCCTTCTCACCCAGACGCCATGTCCCACGCACATTGAAATCCTGTTCTCGTTGGGCGGCAGCGGAGCGCGAGCCGTCACGCCGGGCGTCTGGCCCTCGAAAGCGGGCGGAATCTCCTGCAGGACCATCGCCAGCCTGCGTCATATCGTTCGGGCTCGGAACCGCATGGCCTAGGGCCGATTGGGTCAGGCGAAGGAGGAGCCATGAACCAGACCCATGTCATCGAACGCGCTTTTGAAATCGCCGAGCGAGACCACGCCTGCCTTAAGGTCAGCGACGTGCGCGAAGCGCTTTCCCGGGAAGGCTATACGATCAGCGACCTGATGCATTTGGAAGGCTGGAGCATCCGCGAGCAGCTGAGACGGCGGATGAAGGCGCGCGGCGCCCGCGCGGTCCGTCGCGTCGAACTGGTCGAGAGCCGGCCGTGACCGCGTGGACCGGTCCGGTCCGGGCCGTGCAGGGGCTGATCCTGAGCGTTCCGGTGGCTCTGTTCAGCCTCGGGACCGCGACGGATGCGGCCTATCTCCGGACCGCGCAGATGCAGTGGAGCAACTTCTCTTCCTGGGCGATCGTCGGCGGTCTGATCTTCGGCGGGGCGGCTTTCGTATGGAGCCTGATCGACCTGGCCTGGGGACGCCGCGGGGTCTTGCGTCTTCTGTACAGCGGCGTCCTCGGGGCCTTGTGCCTTGTCGGGCTTGCGAACGCATTCAAGCATAGTCAGGACGGATGGAGCTCCGTGGGCGCGCTCGGCGTCACCCTGTCCGGCCTGTGCTGCGTTCTGGCCCTGATTGCGGGCTGGCTGCGCTATTCCGGGATGCTGGACGAGGAGGCTGGCCGATGATCCGCACCAACCTCCTTCTGTACGGGGCCCTGGCCGGCGCCGTTGCTTTGGCCGCCTGCGGTCGAAGCGAAAAAGGGATCAACGAAGTCGGGCCGGCGCCTGACTTGCCGGAGATCAGGGAAACCCTGCTGCCGCCGATGCGTATCGCCCGGCCTGTAGGATGGGGAGATGAGACGCCGCGCGCCCCCGAAGGCTTCGTGGTGACGGCCCTCGCTACGGATCTGCGTATTCCGCGTCAGATGCTGGTCCTGCCCAACGGCGACATCCTCGTGGCCGAGGGGCGGGGCGGCGGCGCGCCGGCCTTGAGGCCGAAGGACGTCATCGCTGGGGTCATCAAGAAGCAGGGCAACACGAAGGTCGAGGGCGGGGACCGTGTCACGCTGTTGCGCGACGCCGATAACGACGGTCGCGCCGAAGTCCGCTCGGTCTTCATCGACGGTCTCAACGCGCCCTATGGCCTGGCCTATGTCGACGGCCGCATCTATGTGGCCGAGCAGGACGCCCTGGTCAGCTTCCCCTATGTCGAAGGACAGACCCGGATCTCGGCCTCCGCTGAAGAGGTGACTCGCCTGCCGTCCGCCCTCAATCATCACTGGACCAAGGCCCTGACCGCCAGCGCCGATGGATCGACCCTCTACGTCGGCATCGGCTCCAACAGCAATGCGGGCGAGCGGGGTATGGCCGTGGAGGAGGAGCGGGCGGTCGTCTGGGCCGTCGATCGGGCCACGGGCGCGCGTCGGACCATCGCCCGCGGCATCCGCAATCCCACCGCCCTGGCGATCGAGCCGTCGAGCGCCGCCCTCTGGGCCGTAGTGAATGAAAGAGATGAAATCGGACCCCAGCTCGTTCCGGACTATCTGACCTCGGTCCGCGACGGCGCCTTCTACGGCTGGCCATACAGCTACTGGGGACAGAATCTCGACCCGCGAGTGCGGCCCCAGAAGCCGGAACTGGTGGCCACGGCCGTGAAGCCGGATTACGCCCTGGGAGCCCATGTGGCGGCCCTCGGTCTCTCGTTCGCCCGCGACGGCGGCTTTGGCGGCGCCTTCGCCGAAGGGGCCTTCATCGGACAGCATGGGAGCTGGAATCGTCAGGATCTGGCAGGCTACAAGGTGGCCTGGGTTCCGTTCTCCGGCGGCCGGCCGGCCGGCCCGCCCGTCGACTTCCTGACCGGTTTTCTGACGGACAAGGGCGAAGCTCGCGGCCGTCCCGTGGGTGTCTGGTTCGATCCTCAGCGCCGGATTCTGCTGGTGGCCGACGACTTATCCAACACGGTTTGGCGCGTCGCTCCCGCAGGCGCTGCTCCCAGGCGATAGATCGACTCGACGCTCCAGTCGGGCCTCTTCGGATTCGAGCAGCTTCAGCGCCTTGGCCAGCGCTCGAGGCGTGTCTCCCGCGAGTTGCGGATCGTCTGCCGTTACGCGTCGCGTCGGTCTTCCGCCATCCAGCTGGCGCGGAAATCTGCGAGGCGCCATGACGTCGATTGGCTACAGCGCGAGGACCGAGGTGTCCTTGACCTCTTCCATCACCGCATAGGTCCGGGTCTCGCGCACCCCTGGCATGACGGTCAGCGCGCCGGCCAGGAAGGCGCGGTAGGCGGCCATGTCCCTCATTCTCACCTTGACCAGATAATCGAAGCCCCCCGCCACCATGTGGCACTCCAGCACCTCGGGCGAGCGGCGGATGCGCTCGGCGAACTGGTCGAAGATGTCCGAGGTCGTGCGGTCCAGCAGCACTTCGGTGAAGATCAGCAGCTCGCGCTCAACGAACTTCGGGTCGATCAAGGCCCTATAGCCGGCGATGACGCCGCGCTCGCGCAGGCGGCGCACCCGCTCGAAACAGGATGACGCCGACATGTTGCAGGCGGCGGCCAGATCCTGATTGGTGATCCGTCCATCCTGCTGGAGCACCTGCAGGATGCGGCGGTCGGCGTCGTCCAGCTTGTATCCCGCCGCGCTCATGCGCGGCTCCCCCTTACGCATCCTGACTACTCCGAACGATGACAAACCGCCTGCTGATCCGCAAACGGATCAACAGGCGGCGGGGGCCGGCGATCTGGGAGAAAACCGCCAGCCGTGGATCGGCCGGATGGCCTACTCGGCGCGCGCCGCGTCCGCGGTCGCCTTGCTCTGGCTGATGAAATCTTCCATCTCGGCCGTCATCGCCGGGATCGTGGCGACGAGCAGACTGATCAGCTTGTCGTGGAAGGCCCTGATATCGAAATCGGCGCCCAGCTCCGTTTCCGCCTTGCGTCGCAGGCGAACGATCTCGATCTCGCCCAACTTGTAGGCCAGGGCCTGGCCCGGCCAGGTGATGTAGCGATCGATCTCCGTCTGGATTTCGTGGTCTGACAGAGCCGTATTATCGCTCAGGAAGGCGATAGCCTGGGCGCGGGTCCATCCCTTGGAGTGAAGACCCGTATCGATCACCAGGCGAGCGGCGCGCCACATTTCATAATTCAGGCGGCCGAAGTCTTCATAGGCGTCCTCGTACACGCCCAACTCCACGCCAAGCTTTTCGGTGTAGAGCCCCCAACCTTCGCCGAAGGCCGAAATATTGGCCTGCAGACGCCATTCGGGAATGCCCGGAAACTCCTTGCGCATCTTTCCGTGCCAGGCATGGCCCGGGTTGCACTCGTGCACCGTCAGGGCCGGGATATTGTAGCGCGGGCGCGACGGCAGATCGTAGGTGTTGAGCGAGCAGTTGCCGCGCCCGGCAGTGTAGAAGGGGGCGATATTGGCCGGGACCGCCGAGACGCTGAAGGTGTCACGCGGTTGAAGGCCGAAAAACTGGCTCATCTTTCCGTCGACCTTCTTGACCACCCAGGCGCCGTGCCACAGCAGGTGCTCGGGCTTGTCGTAGACGAATTGAGGGTCGGTCTTCAGGAAGCGGGTGAACTCGTTGAACGTGTCGGTCCAGCCGGTGCTGCGCATCACGGTTTCCATCTCCGCGCGAATACGGGCGACCTCGGCCTGGCCGATCCGGTGGATCTCGTCCGGCGTCAGGTTGATGCTCGTGTATTGGCGGATCTGGCTCTGATAGAAGGCCTCTCCATCCGGCAGTTGGTTGGCCCCCAGGGTGTCGCGGGCCGCTGGCAGGTATTCGTTCCGATAGAAGGTCAGCAGAGTTCGGTGCGCAGGCACGACTTTCTGCTGGATGACCTCGATCGCGGCCCTCCGCAACCTTTGCTTGTCAGGGTCCGAGATGCCCGTCATGTCGATAAAGGGCGCATAGAAGGGGTTCTTGAGCGGGTCGGTCGGATCCGTCACAGCCGTGATCGAAACATCGCGTCCTGAAAGGGCTTCTCGCGGCTGGACGAAGCCGCGCGCGACGCCGGCGCGCATATTGGCGATCTGCTGGTCGAAGTATCGCGGCGTATCGCCCAGCTGTGAGAGGTAGCGTTCGTAGTCAGCTACGGAGCCAAAGGTTCCGTTGGCCATGCCGGCGATGCTCGACCAGAACGAGCTGTCCGCGTTGAAGGGCATCTCGTAAAGGCGGAAGCGTCCGTCATCGACGAAGTTGTCGATCTGGTTCTTGTAGACGGCGTAGTTGGTGCGCTCGGACGGCGATAGCTGATCCGGGGAAATCGCATTCAGACGTCGCTGCACATCCACCCAGTAGGCGAGACGGCGCTCCTGGGTCGCAGCACTCACATCCGGCAAATTCATCGGCTTGGAGAGGCGCGAGGGCAATTCACGCTGACGCCACGCCCATTCTTCATCGGCGATGGCGCGGAACTGCCGATCAAGATCTGTCAGCGGCGGCGGAGCCTGGCGCGCGGCGGCAGGCGCGGCGCCGGCCTGGGTCTGCGCGAGGGCCGGCGTCGGCGCTACGCCGGCGCCAATCGCCAGAACGCCGAGTGCGACGGCGATGGCGCTGTGAGCGATCACGGTCTTCATCTTTTCTTCTCCCCCTGGATTTTCTGGGCGCCGACCGGACGCCCGTCATGAAAGAGGCCGCCCCTCGCAGGGCGGCCTCAAACCTGTTCGATTAGAATTTGGCGTTCATGCCGATGTAGGCGTAGCGGCCCAGATTATTGTAGATGCTGGCGTTGAAGCCGGTATTGAGCGACGTACCCGTCCAGGTGAAGGGCGTCTGCGGCGGCTCCTCATTGGTGAAGTTGTTCACGCCGGCGAAGACGGAGAACCTGTCGAAGCGATACTCGGCGCGGATGTCGTGGGTGAGCCACGACGGGGCCTTGTAGGGCTCATAGGTTCCCGGCTGGTCCTGATTGCTGCGGACCATGCTACTCAGATACTGGTTGGCGTAGGACACCGACACGCGGTCATAGTCCCAGGTCACGCGGAAGTTCATCCGGCGCTTGGGATTGGGCAGTTCGCCCGCCTGCTCGTCGCGCACGCTGGCGTCGCCCGGAACCGGGTCATAGGTCAGGTCCTCCAGGAAGCCGGCGGCCGCGTTGAAGGACAGGGAGCCGTAATCCGGCAGACCCAGCTTGGCCAGATCCGTCCGGTAGGAGGCCGTCACGTCCCAACCTGAGTTGGTGTATTCGGCCACGTTCAGCACCTGGTTCAGCACGCGGGTGATGTTGCCGTCCGAGCCGCGCGATACGCTGGTGCAGAAGGGATTATTCAGGTCAGGGCTGTCGACGCAGTTGTTGATGATGTTCCGCCATCCGAGCGAGGCGATCACGTCGCTCATCTTGATGTCGTAGTGGTCGACGGTGACCGCCAGACCCGGCAGGAAGGTCGGCGTCAGGACGACGCCCAGGGTCAGGGTCTCGCCCTCTTCGGGCGCCAGGTCGGGATTGCCCTGGCTGACCACCGGCCGCGTGGCGGTGGACTGGACGAAGTCGGGCGACAGGCCCAGGGCCGCGCAGTTCGCCCGGCGGTTGGACGAGAAGTTGCCCAGGTTCACGCGCGTGGCGTCGCACGGGTCCTCGATCTGGCTGTAGCCCTCGCTGCCGCCGCCGAACAGTTCGTTGATATTGGGCGCTCGCACCGCCTTGGCGAAGTTGCCGCGGAAGCGGATGTTGCGGTCGACCGTCCATTCCAGGCCGACGCCGTAGCTGCTGTCTCCGCCCGTGGTGGTGTAGTCCTGATAGCGATAGGCCGCCGTCAGATCCAAGTATTGCACGAACGGGACATCGGCCAGTAGCGGCACATTGATTTCGCCGAAGATCTCCTTGGATTCATAGCGGCCTTCGGTGATCTGCTGGGCGTTCTGGAAGATCAGCCCCTGTTGCGAGCGCAGGTCCGGTACGGAGCGGGCGTATTCCTTGCGCCACTCGACGCCCGCCGCGAAGGCGACCGGCAGGCTGGTTCCGCTGAACAGCGACGGATAGGAGAACAGTTCGCCGTTGACGCTGGCCACCGCGTTCCACTGACGGGTCACGTCGTCCCGGACAGTGTAGATGTAGGAGTAGTCGATCGCTTCCTGAGAGGCGATGCCCGCTCCGAACAGGTTCAGCGGCTGACAGCCCCTGGCCCGCGCATCTACGCTGCGACAGACGATCTGCCCGTTCATTTCGACGGCGTCGATCGATTCATAGAACTCCCGCTGCAGACGATCGAAGTTGGTGAACTGGGACTCGGTCTGGCCGTAGTTGATATAGGTCTCGAACCGCCAGCCGTTGCTGAAGGCGCCGTCGAACCCGGCCACGAAGCGGGTGGTGTCATAGACGCTCTCATAGGTGCGGATGCCGAAATCCCGGTCGTTGCGGGTGATGTCGAATTCCTCCACCCCCGCGGCCGTCAACATCGCGCGCAGATCCGACGGCAGGAAGGCGTTATCCGCCTGGATGCGATAGGCGTTGCCGGTGGCCGTGCCCGCGACGTCGCCTGCGAAAGTGCCGTTCTCGCGCTGGCTGTTTGCCTCGGTGTGGAAATACTTGCCCTCGGCGAACAGGTTCAGTTCGCTGATGAAGTCGCCGGAAGGCTGGAACTGATGGCGCAGCTGCAGCTCGCCGCCATAGCGCTCGACTGGAGTGCGCAGGGCGTCTTCGCGGAACTTGAAGCCGTCGCCGCCTATGGAGACCTTCTGCGGCCGCCCGGCGCCGTCGACGACGATCTGGCCGCGATCGAAGGGAACCAGCCGGCCGTCCTCAGTGAAGGTCAGGCTGTAGGCCGCGTTCGAGCCGATCGGCGTGACGATCACCGGGGTGAAGGAGTCGTTGGTGATGTTGGTGTAGACGTCCCGCGCGGTAATGAAGGATGGAAGGCCGTCGTCCGGGCTCTTCTTGTCCGGGTTCGGGATATAGGCCAGACCGCTCATGGCGTAGTCGCGCTCGTGCCGGTACAGTCCCTCTGTCTTGTCGTAGGTGGCGGCGGCCATGATGTTGGTGCGACCGTCGTTGAAGTTCCGTCCGACGGCCACCGAGCCGTAGTAGGTGTTCGGGCCGTCGGCCGAGCCGTACTGGGCCTGGGCGGCGATGCCGTCGAAGTCCTGCTTGGTGATGAAGTTGACCACCCCGGCCACGGCGTCGGCGCCATAGACAGCCGACGACCCGCCCGTCACCGTATCGACGCGCGCGATCGTGGTCTTGGAGATGGTGTTGACGTCCACCGCGCTGGTGCCGCTCGACCCCGCCACATGGCGTCGTCCGTTCACCAGCACCAGGGTGCGGCTGGCGCCCAGGTTGCGCAGGTTCAGCGTCGCCAGGCCCTGTCCGGCCACCGTATTGGTGGTGCTGGAGGCCGATGCGCCGAGGCCGACCTGCGGCTGGCGCGCCATGGCGTCGATCAGGTTGGTGACGCCGATGTTCTCGATCTCCTGGGCGTCGACGACGTTGACCGGAGTCGAGGCCTCGACGTTCGGGCGTCGGATACGCGAGCCGGTCACCACGATATCGGCGACGGCGCTGGCTTCCGGCTCGGCGGCCGGCGCTTCGGATTGAGCCCAGCCAGGCTGGGCGGCGGCTGTGACGGCCAGACCGGCGATTATCGTCCCGGTCTTCAGATACGCAGACAGTCTCATCGGATCACCCCTCGTTTTTTGATTTGAATTTGCGCCCTGAGTCCCATCGCGGCGATGGTTCTCCAGCCTGACGCGCCGCGACGGGACGGATCGAGCGTAGCGTTCGTGAGCACCGCCTGGCCTGCGTCGTCAGCTGGATCGACGCTCCCGTCAGCAGCGGCGCAGACCGCGCGCGCCCGCCTGAAGGCAGCCTTCACCCCTGTCGTGGTCCGCAAGCCTCAATCCCTCCCAAGATCGGGGGCCGCGGCCCCTGCAAGCGTCTGTCGGCGCTTAGCCGACTCCTGAATCGCTACCACTGAGGCGGGAGCAGGAGCTTCGGTTATTGTTCGTGGAGCGGAATGAAATTCACGCCGACGTCGAAAAACTGCGCCATCTTCGAAATGGGCGCCGAAGGCTCAATGAGAAATAGAAAGAATCATTTTGTGAAAAAAATGAAACAATAATCCAATATGCAAAACGGTATTCGTCATGCGTGGGTGGTTTTTTCCTATGTTGGTTGGCGTCTTCATCAGGAAGTCGTTCGCAACGAAGCCGGAGAAAGCGCCTATAATTTGAATGTCGTGCGGCAGTGACAATCCCCTTCAAGAGCGGATGCAGGTCCGCCTGAGCGCGGGATAGCGGCAAAGCTAGGCGCTTGAACCTGTTACGGCCTCTGACGGCCCTGGGCGTGTGCAGCGCCTCCCGCCCGCCGCCCCACGCGGCCGGATCGCGCGAGGGCGTTTCCGGACCATAGGGTTATCGCGCGCTGGCGATTAGGGAGCCGCAGTCCGCGTCTTCCGCCAGGCCGGGATCGATAAACCCGAGCAGCGCTGCGATGGGGCTGACGAGCGTGGCCAGGGCGCCGACGACGCCGCCCTGTGTAGCGACGGCCGACAGGTCCACGCCGAGATCCGGAGAGGCGAGGGGGCCGGTGATGGTGATCGGCGCCCAGACCCGCAGAAGACGAGGCTTCTTGGTTTCGCCGTCGATCTTTAGATTCAGCTTCTCGGCCCCCAGGTCGACGGTTCCCGATCCCTGGGCCAGGACCACATCCGTGTCGATCACCAGGGTGCGGGCTGTAGCGACGCCGTCTGAGACCTTGAAATCGGCGACGGCGCAGCGGATGGCCGAAGCGGACTGATCGCCCGAAAGCAGCTTGCGCAGGCCGGCGCCGACGTTGATCCCCAGCAGTTCGGCGAAGGCCGAACGCATCCGCCCTTGAGGAACGACGAGGCTGAGGCTTCCCTCCGAACGGGCCGCCAGTTCATGAATGGACGCGCTGGGCCCTTCCAGCTTCGCCCGGCCCAGGGCGCGGCCCGTCACCGTCGGCGCACCGTCCCGTGCGGGTATGATGGACTCCAGCGGATAGCCGCTGAGACGGAAGTCGACGGCGCTGTAAGGCGTGTCCTTCGTGGCGTCGATCCGCGCGGTTCCGTTCAGTTCGCCGCGGTTGAAAGCGAAGGAGACCGGATCGAGCTTTAAAACGCCGTCCTTCAGATCCGCGCCGAGCCGGACCTGCCGAATGTCGAAGGCGTTGGCTTTCACCGAAGCGGCGCGATAGGCGAGGGTTCCGTCCATCACGCGCAGACGTTCTGTTCGCAAGGGCGCGTCGGGCAGCAGTTTGCCGGGCTGGCCCGAGGTCGCGACCGTGCCCGCAGTCGTGACCTGCGGGCGCGCGCCCAACACGGCCGCCAGGTCGTCGATGTCCAGGGCGCGGGACACGAGCTCGGCATCGACGCGGCGGCGCCCTTCGACCCTGTTCACCTCCAGGGTCCCCGACAGGTCCGACGAACCGACCTGCCCGCTGAAGTCCGCGAAGCGGAACCGGGCTCCGTCGCGAGCCAGGCTTCCTCTCAGCCGATAAGGCGGCGTGTTGGGGGTCGTAATCCCGGTCAGAAGGTAGAGGTCGGCCAGATCACGACCCTGCAGCTCGAGCCTGGCGTTGAAACGACCCAGGTCGAAGGGCCGGGTGACGGCTCCAGCGGCGCTCAGCCTGGAGCTCGCTCCGGCCAATTCAGCCGTAAAGGCGTAGGGCCGGTCGCGGCGAATGTTGATGAAGGGACCCCCCGTCACGCGAAGCGTCAGGGGCTCGCCGTTCATGGTCCCCTTGCCGTCGAGCACGAAGCCGCTCTCTCCATCCTGGGGCGAGCGTGCCTCACGCGCCGTGACCACGGCGTCGAGCGTCATGCCGCGTCGCTGCTCGTTCAACGTCAGCCGACCGTCGTGAATGACCAGGCGCTGTATGACGGGCAGCCTGGCGCCCCGCCCGTCATCGGGTCGGTTCGGCTCCAGGTCCCAGCTGCGCCGGCCCTGGCTGTCGACGACCAGGTGGACCCGCGGGCGGGTGAGGGTCAGCGAAGCCACTTCGATCTGGCCCAGAAACAGCCGTCGCAATCGTATCGAGACGTCGAGACGTTCGATCTCGGCGGTATTGCGCCCGGGAGACCATGTGGGCCCGCCGACGCTGAGACCGCGCACCGTCGCCGAGGGCGTCCAACTGAACAGCCTGACATCCAGGTCCCCTTTCAGAGCCACCTCCCGGCCGGTCGAGGCTGAGGCGGCGCGACCGATAGGGCCGCGCACCCAGTTCCAGTCGAACAGAACGAGGAACAGGAGAAAGGCGGCGACGAGGCCCAAGGTGATCGCCGCCGCGATGAACTCCGGCCGGCCGGGACGACGAACGGCGAGCCATACGGGGTCCCGAGCGACCACATAGGCGCAAATGGCGTCGCGGCCGTCACCTGCGCGCCGCAGGGCCGCTTCCCCTCTCTGGCGCAAGCTGTCGATCGCTGATTTCGCTCCAGGCCTGTCGATCAAGATCGCCTCCGGTGAGGCTGATTAACGCCTCAACCGGCAAAGGGCGCCACGTGCCGGGTCGGCCTGCGCGGGTCCAGGCGCCCACCGGTTTCCCCGAGGCTCTCGCGTTCGAGCGCCTCAGACGTTCAGAACTCTACGCAGGGATTGCTCGATGTCGCCGCCGCAATAGGCGTCGCCGTATTCGCGGCGCGACCACTCCGCCAAGCGGGCCAGGGCTGGCGTCCTTGAGAGGCGCCGTGCAAGGCCCGCGGTGATGGGGGCGGTTTCTTCAAGCATTAATTCGATAGGGCGGAAGCGCTCGGTCAGGGCGGACCAGAGGGTCGCGGTGACGATGTCGGCCACGCCCGGTCTTTCTCCACCCAGCAAGAAGCCGGAATGCGCCGTCAGGCCATGGCGTCGGCCCAGGGCCTCCCACAACGCCATCCATTTTTCCAGGCGGGGCGCGAAGCCCGACCAGCGCGCCTCGGTCCACATCTGTCGGCCGCCGTCCAGAGTGATCTCATCGATGAGGTCGTTGGCGTCATTGACCACCTTCATCGTCAAGGCGCGCAGCTCTGGCGTGGAAGGCAGCAGTTCAAGCGTCTCTCCCAGATACAGAAGGATCGCGGGCATCTGGGAGATCGCCGCTCCGGAAGCGTGATCGACCAGTACGGGCGGCCCCATGAAAGGCACGGGCATCTCCCTTGGCGGCTCCTGCATGAGCGCGCTGATCGCCGCTTCGTTCGTCTCCGCCCAGGTCCTGCCAGCATGGGCGAGAAGGGCGCGAACGAATTGGCCCCGGAAGGGAACCGGCCAATAGTAGAGGGTGAAGTCCTTCATGGAGCTCTCCAGCGCTTAGCTAATCGCGAACGCCAGCGGGGGTGGGGCAAGCGAATTTGCAGAACAGGTCCGACCCTTTCGCGTTCCGCTTCCGATACGGCGCATTTCAGGCTGGAGCCGTCATGCTGCCGGAAGAATGTTCTCATTTTGTTCGAGTCTTGCTAGGCGTTGTCCATGGACGTTGCCCCCACCCGCAAGATCATCCACGTGGACATGGACGCTTTCTTCGCCTCGGTGGAGCAGAGGGACGATCCCGCCTTGCGCAGTCGTCCCGTCGCCGTAGGCCACGCCGCTTCGCGCGGCGTGGTCGCCGCCGCCAGCTATGAGGCGCGCAAGTTCGGCGTGCGGTCGGCCATGCCGTCGAGCACAGCCTTGCGGAAGTGCCCGGAACTGATCTTCACGCCGCCCCGGTTCGAGGTCTATCGCGCCGTCTCGGCGCAGATTCACGCCATCTTCGCCGACTATACGAACCTGATCGAACCCCTGTCCCTCGACGAGGCTTACCTCGACGTCACCGCAAATATCCGGGGCTTGCCGACGGCGTCGGCGACCGCGGAGGAGATACGCGCGCGCATCCTCGAGGAGACCGGTCTGACGGCCTCGGCCGGGATTTCCTACAATAAGCTCCTGGCCAAGTTGGCCTCGGACCAGCGCAAGCCGAACGGCCAGTTCGTGGTCCCGCCCGGGCGAGGAGAAGCCTTTGTCGAGGTCCTGCCGGTGAAGCGTTTCCACGGCGTCGGGCCGGTGACGGCTGAGAAGATGAACCGCCTGGGTATCGAGACCGGCGCGGACCTCAAGCGTCAGTCCTTGGCCTTCCTTCAGCATCATTTCGGCAAATCCGGCGCCTGGTACTACGGCGTGGCGCGCGGGGAGGATCCGCGCCCCGTCAATCCGGACCGCGAGCGCAGGTCCAGCGGCTCGGAGACCACCTTCGCCAGCGACCTGGTCGATCCCGCGGCGATCGAGGCGGGCGTGGATCGGATGGCCGACGAGGTCTGGGCCTGGTGCGAAAAGGCGGGGGCGCTGGGCCGGACCGTGACGGTGAAGGTCAAATGGTCGAACTTCCAACAGTCGACCCGCAGTCGGTCCTTCAAGGAGCCGGTCGCCTCGAAGGCGCGGTTGCGTGAGATCGCCCGCCTGCTGGTGCGCTCCCTCTATCCGCCGACCAGGGGCGTGCGGCTTGTTGGCGTGACCCTGTCCAATCTGGAGAAGGCTTCACCTGGAAACCCGTCATGGACGCCGGCGGGCGAACTGGCGCTGTGACGGCCATGCTCCAGACCGATCTGTTCGGCCACGTCCCGCGGCCGGCCGCGCCAGCGGGTTTCGACTATTGGCCGGACGTCCTCACGGCGGCCGAACAGGCGGCGGTGGTCGCTCACCTGCAGAAGCTGAGCTTCAGGCCATATGAGCATATGGGCTATCAGGGCTTCAGACGGATCGCAGCTTTTGGACGCCGCTACGACCTTGAGCGACGTCGACTGGAGACGGCCGAACCTTGGCCGGATTTCCTTAAAGCGCTTCTGGATCGCCTGGCTGGACCGCTCAGTCTTGATGAGGGGGCGTTCGTGCAGGCCCTCGTCAATGAATATGCGCCCGGCGCCGGGATCGGCTGGCACCGCGACCGTCCCGTCTATGGGAAGATCCTGGGCGTCTCCTTCCTTGCGCCCTGCGTCATGCGCCTTCGTCGCAAGGCGGGGTCGAAGTGGCGTCGCGCCGGAGCGGCGCTGGGGCCGGGCTCCGTCTATCGCCTTTCCGGCGAGGCGCGGAGCGACTGGGAGCATTCCATCTCGCCGATGACGGCGCTGCGCTACTCCGTCACCTTCAGGACCTTGGCCTGACAGGCGGGCCTAACCCGTCAGGATTTCGGCGGCTTCAGGGTAGCGCTGGGCCAGGCGCGAGGCCCAGTCCGCCGATGCGGGGCGCACCTGCCGGGCTTCGCGGGGGCGCGCCAGGACGAGGGCGGCCGCCTCGCGATGGGCGGGCCAGTCCATCAGCAGGCGCATGGCCGCTTCGAAGTCCGGGTGGGTCGAGGCGTGAACGAAGGCCTGGTCGAGCGCTTCGACATCGTCGAAGTCCGCCAGGCGCGAGAGGTAGTCGCGAAGGACGGGCGCCGACAGGTCGCGCTCGAACAGGCGCCAGCGAAGGTCCTGGGCTTCCTGGCGATGGCCCTCGGCGTCCATCACCTCGATGGATGCGGCCTCCCAGGCCGGGGTCAGTCGGGGCGCGCCGTCGGTCGGGTCGCGCCCATAGGTCCAGCGACGGTTAAGCGGGGAGGGGCTAAGGGCGGCTTCCAGGGCGGCGCGGGCTTCTGCAGTGCGGCCGACCTCCATGAGCCGGCGGGCGATGTCGGCGGCGACGTCGGGCGATCCGGCCTGTTCAGGCGTGACGAGGGACAGCCATAGATCGAGGTCGCCGGCCCGATCCGCGAGGCGACGCAGCAGGTTGCGGCCGGCCGGAGTTTTGCGGGTCGATACGTCCAGGCCGTCCAGAAGTCGGCGCGCCGTGAGCGGGCCGAGGGCCTCGCCGGCGACGGAGATCCAGCGCGCGTAATCCTGCGGACGTCGGCGCAGAGCGTCGATCAGGTCGCGCAACGCCTCGTCTCCTGCGGTTTCGGCGAGGGTGAAGAGATCTGGAGCGGCGGCCTCGAAGGCGGCGGGCAGTTCCCCCTTGGTGTCCTTCACGCGGGCGGCCAAGCCAGGATAGAGGTCGAACCAGCGAATGAGGACGGCGAGCGCCTCGCCGGGGACCTCGGGCGCCAGGCGCTCCAAGATCATGTCACGGTGCGTGTTCAGGTCGTCGATCAGTTCGCCGCGCTTGCGCCAGGACACACGTGTGCGGGCGACGGAGACGGCGGTGATGCGCTTGCCGATCTCAAGGGCGAGGAGGTCGGGGCCGGCCTCGGCCGCCAGTTCCAGACGAAGACGGCGCTTGAGATTGGCGTTCCCGGCGCCGGCCTCGATCAGCAGGTCCGCCAGGCGGGGCGCCCCGAGATGGACGAGGTTGGCTGCGGAAAGCCTGGTCGAGATCCTGGGTTGTCGCGCCATGAGGTCCTTTGGGATGAGTGGGGTCGTCCGAGGGGCAGCTATAGCACGGGCGCCAAGGACGATTTCGTCACCACCCTGCTACCCAGCAGTCGCTGTGTGTCGGACGGGAGGCGCGCCTTACGCAGCCGCCGCCAAAAGACACGGATTGGCGCAATTCGAAAGCAGGACACAGCGACTTCGTTTGTAATGTTATTACATATCGGCTAGTGCCCGCGCATGTCGATGTCAACCGATCCCGCCGCCGCGCATCCTGCGGCTGGCCGCCCCGTCGCCGCCTGGGGGCGCATAGAATCCATAGACGCCCTGCGCGGTCTGGTGATCTTGCTGATGCTGGTCGACCATGCGCGAGAGTTCTTCTTCATCCACGCCCAGGTCTCGGACCCGATGGATGTGACGGCGACCTCTCCGGCGCTCTTCTTCACCCGACTGACGGCGCACCTGTGCGCGCCGGTCTTCGTGGCCCTGACCGGTCTCAGCGCCTGGCTCTACGCCTCGAAGAAGGGCGGCGCACCGGCGGCCTCGGCCTTCCTGTTCAAACGCGGCCTGTTCCTGATCGTGCTGGAGCTGACCCTGGTCAGTTTCGCCTGGACCTTCTCCCTGACGCCGACAACCATCTTCTTGCAGGTCATCTGGGTCATCGGCCTGTCGATGATCGTCCTGGCGGCTCTTGTTCACCTCCCGCGCGGCGTGCTTGTCGCTCTCGGCCTGATCATCGTGCTGGGGCATAATCTGCTGGACCCGATCACTGTGGTCGACGGCTCGCCCGGCCATGCGGTCTGGGCCGTGCTCCATGATCGCGGCTATATCGATCTTCCCTGGGGCGGACAGGCGCGGACCTCCTATCCGCTGTTGCCCTGGATCGGCGTCATCGCCCTGGGCTACGCGATCGGGCCCTGGTTCGTCGCGAACGGCGCACAGCGTCGCCGTCGTCTGGTCGTGCTGGGTCTCGTCATGCTGGGGCTGTTCGCCCTCCTGAGAACGATCAACCTCTATGGCGATCATCCATGGACTGCGCAGTCTGACCTTCTGCATACCGTGATGAGCGTGCTGAATCTGACCAAGTATCCGCCATCGGCTGACTTCCTTCTTGTGACGCTCGGCGCGGGTTGTCTGTTGCTGGCGGGGCTGGAGCGGGCGCCGCAGAGATTGGTCGGTCACCTCGCCGTCTTCGGCGGCGCGCCGTTGTTCTTCTACCTGATCCACCTCTACGGCCTGCACCTGCTCAATCTGGGCGCGCTGGCGCTGTTCGGTCCCAATCAGGGCGAGGTCTTAAGCCTGTCGGGCGTCGGCTGGATCTGGCTTCTGGCTTTAGCCGTGGCGGTTCCCAGCTGGTTCGCCTGCCGCTGGTTCGGCGGGGTCAAGCGCCGCAGCTCGCAATGGTGGATGAAGTATCTCTGAGCCCAAAGACCGCTGCCGCGGCAAAGCTCCGGGCGATACTTGCGTATTCATACCCCTTTCCTCCCTTGGCTGCGGTTCAGATCAAGCACTGGAAGCCTTTCCTATGGAGCGGCGGCTTTGGACTGGGATTTATGATCCGATCTTCTATTCCGGCACATAGATCATCCTGCCGTCGGGGAGGCGATAGGCTGAGCCCGCCTTGACGCCCTGGCCTTCGCCGATCCGGCCCTGGGATTCGTAGCGGGTCAGTTCGTCGCCCTCCTTCACGGTGATGCGCATGTCGGCCTTGCCGGGGTTCTCGATCACCATCAGGTCGCGTGCGTTGAAGGGGTTGAGCGGGTTCTGAACCAGAACCACGAGCAGGACGGCGATGATCACCACGAACAGGTCGATCAGATTGACAACGGCGGTGATGGGATCGTCGTCTTCTTCGTCGAGGAAGCGCATCAGCCGGCCTCCCGCGCGCGTTCGATGGCGCGCAGGTCCTGAAGCAGCCAGCGCCGGCGCACGGTCAGCACATAGTGGGCGATGCTGGCGGCGATCAGGGCCAGGGTCACGCCCGAAAAGGCCACCACCATGTTCTCGCCTACGCCCGAGGCGTCGCCACGTCCCAGCGCAAGCAGGGCGGGGCCCATGGGGATCATGGTGGCGACAAGGCCCAGCATGGGGGCGCTGCGCGAGACGATGCGCAGGCCCTCGAGGTCCTTGAGGATCATCAGTTCCAGATCGTCGCTGGCGGCATCGGTCGCTCGCCAGCGGCGCCATAGGGGACTGCGCCAGTCGGCGCGTCGGCGCTGACCGGCCTCCACCAGGAAGGCGCCGAGGGCGAACAGGGCATAGGCCATGGCGGCCAGGATGAGGATCAGCGCCGGCGCGAGGAACAGGCTGGAGACCTGATAGAGGCCGGCTTCAAGCTGGGGCATGAGGGACCTTTCGAGGGAGGGAGACGAGACGGCTGACGCCGCCCGCCAGGAAGGCGAGGAGAAACAGCAGGCCGCCCCACGGCGGGGGAAGGGACGGGGCAGGGGCGGGCGGCGGGATCGGCTCAAGGACCTGGCCCCGCACGAGGTCGGAAGGCGTGCGCGCCGGGGCAGGCTGCGGGGCCGAGGCGGCCGCTGAGCGAGCCGCTCCCTGGCCGAAGCCGGGATGCGTCGTCGCTCCGGGGGGCGAAGGACTGTCGATCTGCGCCAGGCGCGCCTCAAGCGCTTGCCGCGTCGCCGCGTCAGGAGACCAGTAGCCCTTGGCGACGGCGTCGCGCAGGCGCTGGATCATCTGTCGCTCGGCCGTGGGGTTGTGGGCTTCGAACCATTCCCGCACGCCCAGGCCGCGCTCGTCGCGGACATAGACATCGTGAAGCGCCTGCCACTGATCCTGTCGGACCATGCCGGGCGCGGTGGCTTGCCAGCCGAACAGATTGTCGGCCAGATCCACGACAGCCAGCGTCCCGGCATAACCTTCGGCCTGCATGGCCTGGATCCAGGTGCGGTTGGTGTAGCGGCTGCGCATTTCCGCAGCCAGAAAGTCGCGAGCGGCGACCGTCCTCGGCGACCCGGCCCGCGCGTCGGTGATGTAGAGCGAGGGCGCCTCGCCGCCGGCCCGACGGATCGCCAGCGACAGGCCGCCCAGGTATTCGAAAGGGTGGTCGGTCGACAGGACGCCATGCAGGTTGCTGGATCGCGACAGGGCGGCGGCCTGGACCCCGGCGAGCTGGGCGGCGAAGACGCCGCGCTGCGCTTTCCGGCCCCAGCGTCCCGCGCCATAGACATAGCCCAGGCGGTCCAGGAAGGGATCGGCCAGATCCTCGGCGTCATTCCAGCTGTCCGCGTCGCGCACGGCGTCGGGCACGCCGCTGCCGTAGTCGCCGGGCGCATTGCTGAAGATGCGGGCGCGGCCCAGGGTCTCGGCCTCATCGGTCGAAAGGCCTTCGGCGACCAGGCGAGCGGCGGCGGCGCGGCTGTTCTCCGCGACGGGATCGCCGGGCTCATTCTGTTCGGCGATGCGTTCGACAGCGTCGGCCAGCAGGCGCAGGAAGCCGTCGAACTGATCGCGATAGACGCCGGTGGCGTGCACCACCACGTCGATGCGCGGCCGCCCCAGTTCGCCGGCCGGTATGATGTCGAGCGCGACGATGCGTCCTCCCGCGTCCCAGCGGGGCCGTAATCCCAGGGCGCGCAGAATCTGTCCCTCAGGAAGGACGAGGGTGCGGACGGATTCGGACGACCACAGGCTGACGGCCATCTTGGTCAGCGGGCGCCCGTCGTGCTCTTCGGCATAGGCCTGACGCAGGCTGTCCAGGGCCCCGGCAGCGGCGTCATAAGCGGCCTGGGCGGGAATTTTGTCCGGCGCGAAGGCGTAGAGATTTCGGCCGCCGACGGCTTCGGGGTTACGCACCGGATCACCGCCTTCGCCGGGCAGGACGAAACGGCCGGACAGGGCTCTGAGCAGGGCGTCTGTCTCTCCGGTTTCCGCCAGGCGCCGGTCGAGGATTTCAGCGCGTTCGATCTGGGCGCGCAAAAGGGGATCGGCGACGGAACTGGAAGGAAGGCCGTCGCGAAGGTGACGTTGCAGCGTCTGGAAGGCCGGATCGGCGTGCAGGGCGACCTGGTCCTTGGCGAGCACCTCCTGCTCGTCCCGGCCAAGCGCCTCGAAGTAGGGCGCGCCCAGTTGCTGCATGACGGTGGTCAGCCGGTGATCCGGCGAGGCCGGACGACCGAACACGTGCAGCCCGAGCGGCGTGGGCGCGCCGCCGACCTGATGCAGATAGTCGTGCAACTGGTTCAGGAAGGCCGCGAAGTCGATGCGCGCGGTCGATCGCGTCCAGCCCATGTCGGCGTCCACGCTTCGTTGCGCCGCGAGGTCGAGAATCTGCTCCCGCACAGCGTCCTGCACCGCGCCCTCTTCCAACTGCTGGTGCTGATGGATCAGGTCGTGGAGGGTTTTGAGTTCGTCGTTCAGACCTGCGGGAGAAAAGGGCGGAGTTTGATGGCTGACGGTGACGGCGCGGCCGCGCCGCTTCGCTTGCATGGCCTCGCCGATATTGTCCTGGATGTAGGGATAGACGACCGGCAGGCCGCCCAGCACGACGAAGGCGTCATCGTGCGCCGACAGTCCCCGGTCTTTGCCGGGCAGGAACTCTTGCGTCCCATGCGTGCCCAGATGGATGAGGGCGTCGGCGTCCAGGACGTCGCGCACCCACAGATAGGCGGCCAGGTACAGATGGTCGGGCGGTGCGGCGGTGTCGTGATAGGCCTCGCCCACGCGGGCCGCCCGGGGCGGTTGGGGCAAGACGGTCAGGGCGCCGTCGCGGAAGGCGGGGATGACGAAAACCGTCTCGCCGTCGATGGTCCGCACCGACCAATGCCGCGCCGGGTCGCCCCAGCGGGCCTGGACGGCGTCACGCCGGACGGCGGGCAGGGCGTCAAGCCAAGCGCGATAGCGGGCGACGGGCAGGGTCACGGCCAATTCCCGCTCCCGCAGACCGTCCAGTTCCTCATGCCGGTAGAAGGCGCCCAGCATGGCGCGCGCCGCGTCGATCCAGCCGGCTTCGGAAAGCGGCGGAATCGCATAGCCCGCCGCGTTCAGATCCAGGCTCAACGCCTCCAGGCTGCGCGGAACATTCAGGTTCGAGGCCGAGACGTTCGCCTCGCCGCCGGGATGGTTCCAGAACATCAGGGCCAGCCGCTTGTCGGCGTTGGGCCTGCGGCGAAGGGCGACGAGGCGGGCGGCGCGGGCGGCGACGGCTTCGACCTGTTCGGGAATCGGGGCGAGAGCGCCGTTCTCGAAAGCCGAAATCACCATGGGATCGCTCATGCCCCAGGCCTCGGCGGGAGCCATCAGGGCGGCGGCGGACCGGCTGGGCAGGCCGGTATCGGCCGCGCGCCAAGCCTCGACGCCGCCTTCCCGGTAGGAGAAGGTCATCAGGGCGGGGATGTCGAGCGCGGTGAGTTGGTCGCGGATCGGGTCGCCGGCGACGATATGCTGGGTGTTGAGGAGCAGATCGGGGGCGAGCGGCGCGAGCGCCTCGGTCAGGCCCTGCGGACGACGTTGGTCGAACCACACGCCGACGCCCTCCAGGCCCCTGGCGTCGAGCGCGGCGATCAGGGCGTCGATCACGGCGTTGTCGCCATCCGCGACCTGTGAACTCGACATCACGATCGCCGCGCGGGCGCGCGCCGGCCGCCCGGCAAGCCAGGCGTCGAGAGCTTCGGCGTCGTGCGCCTCCAGGCTCGGGTGATGATAGCCGACCTGCTCCAGCGGGCGCGGCGGCGGAAGCGCGGCGGCGTCGCCGCCCATGGCGTGGAGCTTCAGATATCGGAATAGGAGGGTGAAATTCTCCTGTCCGCCCGCCGCATAGTAGCCGGCGATGCGCCGCGCCGCCTCGGGCGACAGGTTGCCGAAGGCCGGCGGGCCGCCGCCGATGCGGACCCAGGGCCGGTCGCCGATCTCGAGCCTGTCGCCGATCACGGCCTGCACCGCTTCGACATCGGAGGGACGCGGCGTGTCCAGAAGAATGAAGTCGGCCTGCGCCCAGTCCGGTTGATCGTCAAGCGTGGAGAGGGATGCTCCACGCAAGGCGACGTCCTCCGCCCCAGCCATGGCCTGCAAGCGCACGAACTTGGCGGGCAGGATGAAATCGCTGCCGATCACCTGCACGCGTGGGCCCGGCGCGTCCTGGGCGGCGGCCCGGAGGGCCGGGGTCAGGCAGACAGCGACGATTAGGAGGAGGCGGAGGAGGAACGCCACGGCTCAGAAGCTCGCCGTAAAGCCGAGGTGGTAGAAGCGGCCGGGCTCGGCGAAGGAGAAGAAGCCGGATTCCTCGGCCAGACGCACGTCGGTCAGGTTCTGAACCCCGGCGCGCACCCACAGGTTCGGCTGAAGCTGGTAGCCGCCTTCCAGCGACACCACGGCGTAGTCGGGAACCGGCTGCTGTACGGAGTTGGAGACCATCCATTGCTCGCCGACGTACTCGCCGCGAAGCTGGACGAAGCGGGTTTCCTCAGGTTGCCAGCGCAGGGTGGCGTGGCCGCTGTGCTCGGGCCGCTCGGACAAGGGAGAGCCCGTCTCCCGGTTTTCGCTGTCCAGGTAGGTGTAGTCGGCTCTCAGGCTGAAGCCGCCCGGCAGGGGCGCGGCGCCGGCCAGTTCTACGCCGCGAATTCGAGCCTCGGCGATGTTCTGATACAGACGGATTTCACGGCCGCGCACGCCGCAGAATGCAGTGCAGCGAGTTTCGATCAGGTCCTCGATGTCGTTGTCGAAAACGCCGACGCGGCCCATCCAGCCGCCCCGGCGGTATTCGGCCGAGGCCTCGTAGGAGGTTCCGATCTCGGGCTTCAGGTCGGGGTTGCCGTAGACCCGGAAACGGCCTGCGGCCGCTATGGTCTCGAACTCAGGCGACAGTTGTTTCAGGCTGGGCGACTTGAAGCCCCGGCCGCCCCCGGCCTTGAGCGTCAGCCCCTCGAGCGGCGACCAGACGGCGTAGAGGCGCGGGCTGGTCTGCCACCCGTACTGCTCGTGGTGATCGAACCGCGCGCCGGCGGTCAGCGATAGCGAGGACGTCAGGGTCCATTCGTCCTGCACGAACAGGGCGTAGCGTTCGCCTTCCAGCCGGCCGGACCGGGAGGCGGCCGCATCCTCCAGCCGCTCGCGCCGCCATTCGCCGCCCACGCTCAGGCGATGGCTCGCCCAGCGGTCGATGGTGGCCCGGCCGTCAAGGATGTCCTCCTGCATCCCCACAGGGCGCGAGGGGGTCTGTCCAGCCGTCACCGCATTTTCGCGATCCAGCGTCGAACGGTAGGCGCGGACGGCTGTTTCGCCCCAGCTCCAGAAACCGCGATGCGACAGGGCGTACTGGCGCCGCTGCACCGTGTCGGCGAAGCGATAGTAGACGGGCGATGCGCCTGTGGTCGCCGTGTCGCGATAGCGGTCGTCGCGCCCGCCCAGAATGGTCAGGTCGATCCGCTGCGCCGCATCCGGCGTCCAGCTCAAGGTCGCCGAGCCGGTGACGGTCTCGCGATCTTCGAGGTCGGAAAGGCGACGGTTCGTCGCCTGGGGCGTATTGGCCCGCGCCTTGGATTCCGCGAACAGGCTGAGGCCGAGACGGTCCTGCGCCAGTGGGCCGCCCGCATAGGCGCCGACCTGGTAGGTTTCGCCCCCTCGGCCATCCTCGCGTAATCCGCCCATGGCGGTCAGGCTGCCTCGCCACTCGTCGGACGCGCTGCGGGTGATGACGTTGACCACGCCGCCGAGGGCCTCGGAGCCGTAGAGCGACGACATCGGCCCGCGCACGACCTCGACGCGTTCGATGGCTTCGGCCGGCATCCAGCCCAGGTCGAAGTCGGCGTGCTGGACGGCGTTGGCGGCGGCGTTCACCCGACGCCCGTCGAGGAGGAAAAGGGTGTGTTCGCTGGGCATGCCGCGGATGGAGACGCCGCGCCGGGTCAGTCCGGCGCCGTTGAGCGTCACGCCCGGCACGTCGCGCAGGACGTCGGTCAGGTCTTGAACCGGCCGCCGAAGAAGCTCTTCGCGGTCGATGACGGTGACGCTGGCGGGCGCGTCGGTCGTCGTCCGCTGGGTGGATGTGGCGGTGACGACCACGTCAGGCAGGCGTTGCGGCGCGGCCTCTTCGGCGATGGCGGGAAAAGCAGCGCCGAGGGCGGCGGCGAACGCCGTCGCAGAGGCCTGCGGAATAGCGGATTTCATGGTGTGAGATGTCCAGGACGTCAGTGGGCGTGCGGCCTGCGCCGCCAGTTCATCAGGTGAGCGGCGCTGAGCAGCAGGCCGCCGGCGACGGTGATCGGCGTCTCGGCCTCGTGTGTCGGCCATTCGGCGGCGGCCAGGAACAGCAGGGCGACGCCGAGCGCGCCCAGGCTGATCAGCGGCCAGGCGCGACGACCGTCCGGCGTCGGGCGCGTCAGTGTCCAGGCGGCGATGGGCGCGGCGGTCAGGGCGAAGGCCCAGTGCACCCAAGGGGCTTCCGCGAACAGGCCGAGAACCGGCAGCAGTCCTGCGACCAGGGGCAGGGCGAGGCAGTGGATCATGCACAGGCAGGACAGGCCGACGGCGGCGGCGTCGCCCCAGGTCTGGACACGAGCGTTCATGGCGATCCATTCAGAGGAAAGTCGGCCGCGACGTCATGGGACGCCGCGGCCAGGCGGGGGGAGGAGGGGAAGGATCAGAATCGGGCGCGGAAACCCAGGACGAGATTGCGGCCGCGCAGGGGCGCCAGATGGCTGATGAAGGAGGCGTGGTTCAGCGCCTTCTCGTCCAGCAGATTGGTCCCGCGCACGAAGATCTGCCCGCTGATGTCGGCGATCGTCGGGACGCCATAGGCCAGGGTGGCGTTGACCATGTCGTAGCCGGGCGTCTTGCGCTCGAAGGCGGCGATGCGGTCCTGCTCGAAGACGTGGACGTACTCCAGATTGCCCGACCAGGCGCCCTGGTAGAAGTCGCCGCGGACGCCCAGACGGCCGGCCGGAATGCGCGGCAGGTCGCCGCCGTCGCCCTTCAGCTCGGCGCGGACGTAGTCGCCGAAGGCCGTGGCCGACAGGCCCGGCCTGAACGCGTGGGTGACCTGGCCTTCGATCCCGGTGAAGCGGGCGTCGGCCTGGGTGTAGCGGATCAGGCGGAAGTCCTCGAACTGGTCGAGGGTGTCGGCGAAGATGTAGCCGTCATAGTCGTAGTGATAGAGGCTGGCGGCGAAGGTCGTGGCGCCCTCGATCTTCTTCAGGCCCAGCTCGATCGAATTGGCCGTCTCGACGTCCAGATCGGCGTCGCCGATCTCATAGGTGTTGGTCGCCAGATGGACGCCGCGCGCATACAGCTCCTGCGCCGTCGGCGCGCGCTGGGATCGGGCCAGGGTCACGCTGGCGACATAGCCGGGCGTAAAGGTCCAGCTGGCGCCGCCGGAAATGGAGAAGGGCGAGTGGCTCGTATCGGTGCGTCCCAGGGCGCTGGCGTCCTGCCACTCCTGGCGCAGGGCGCCTTCGAAGCGCCAGTCGCCGGCGACGTATTCCTCGACCAGGAACAGGGCGTGGTTCTCGGTGCGGCTTTCGGGAATGAAGGATTCGGCGCCGACGGCGGCGAAATCGCTGCGCGAGGTCTGGGCGCCGACCACGCCGCGCACCCCGCCGATGGCGGCGTGCTGCACCTCGACGCGGGCGTCATAGCCTTCATTGGTGAAGGTGGTGGCGATCTCGCCGTCGTCGATCTCGTCGTGGCGATAGTCGGTGAAGCCGCCGCGGAAGCGGATGCGTTCGATCCCGGTGAACGGATTCTCGATCTCGCCGCGCACGTCCACCCGCTTGCTGATCAGGTCGACGATCGGGACATGGTCATGATCGTGGTCGTGATCATGATCGTGGTCATGGTCGTCGCCGTGGTCGTGACCGCCGCAGTGCAGGCTGGAGCCGTGCGGATGGCAGGATTCATACTCGTGCGTATGCCCCGGCAGGCCGTATTCGCTGCGCTGCTCCGTATAGGCGGCCCCCAGATAGCCGCGCGACCCGATCCAGGACAGGCCCAGGGTCGCGGTCGAGCTCCGGTTGAACGACCCGTCCAGCGTGGCTTCGTCGAAGTCGGGAACCTCATAGTCGTCGGTGCGGCGTCCGGCGGCCTCGACGCGGATGGCGAACGATCCCGCGCCGGCGGTGAGGCCGACCACGCCGGCTTCTTCATTGTCCGCCGTGCCGAGGCGGAACTCGGCCACGCCTTCGCCGCCGTTCTCAGGGATGCGCGTCGGGATCTTCTTGTCGATCAGATTGACCGCCCCGCCGATAGCGCCGCCGCCGTAGAGCAGGGCGGACGGGCCGCGCAGGATCTCGACGCCCTCCAGCAGCAGGGGCTCGCCTGACACGGCGTGGTCGGGCGAGACTTCCGAGGCGTCCATCAGGGCCGAGCCGTCGGTCAGGACTTTCACGCGCGGCGCGGTCTGGCCCCGGATCACCGGACGGCTGGCCCCGCCGCCGAAGGTGTCCGAGTTGATCCCGGGCAGGCCGGTCAGCGTCTCACCCAGAGTCGATTGCCGGCGCTGGACCAGTTCGTCTCCGCGCAGCACCGCCACATTGGACACCACCTCCCTGCTCGACCGGCCCAGGGCGTCGGCGGTCACCACGACGTCTTCCAGGCGCGTCGCGGCGGGACCGGACTGGGGCAGGGCGTCGGCCCAGGCCGATGTCGAAATGGCTGAGAAACTCGCCGCCGCGAGCAGGATCGATCTTGAGTGCATGACGCTCCCCGTTCATGAAGAGAGTCGCTATTATGTTATATCGTAACATTCATCAAGCGAGCATGAGGGAGATTGAAATGAGCGGCGAGGGGGCTGCGGCGGAGGCCGAGCGGGTGCAGGTCGAGGTCTGGCGAATGATCGGGCGGGTCTTCGAGACGTGTCGGGCCAACGGTCTTAGTCAGTCCGATCTGGCGAGAAGGCTCGGCGTCCCGCGGGGACAGGTCTGCCTGTGGCTGAGGGATCGGGAGCGCATGACCCTGAAGGCGGCGGTGCGCCTGGCCGACGCCATGGGCCATGATCTCGAAGTGCGGCTGGTCCGCCGAGCGACGTTTCGCGCTGCCCGGGCCGAGGCGCAATGAGCCTGTTCGATCACGTCGAGGCGCTGCAGGGCGACATTCCGTGGGGTCGTTTTCTGGACGCCGGGACAGGGGTCAACTCCAGTCTGTGGAGCGCGGGTCTGGCCACGGAGGCCTGGACGGGGGTGACGGCTGCGGCCGGTCATGCCGATCAGGTGCGCGACTCGGTCGGGGAGCGTCTTCGTCCGCACGACCGGTTGCTGCTCGGCAACTGGACCGACGCGACCTTGCTGGAAGGCGAGGTCTTCGACACGGTGCTGGCCGATTATCTCATCGGCGCCGTCGAGGGCTTCGCGCCCTATTTCCAGCAAACCCTTCTGCGCCGGTTGAGGCCCATGACCGGGCGTCGCCTCTATGTCGTCGGCCTGGATCCCTACATCGTCGGACCGGCCGATACGGACGAGGCCCGGATGGTGCGTGAGATCGGCAGACTCCGCGACGCGGTCCTGCTCCTGGCGGACGAGACGCCCTATCGGGAGTATCCGGCGGAGTGGACGTTGAACGCGCTCGTCAGCGCCGGCTTCAGGGTGCTCTCGGCTCGTCGCTTTCCCAATCGCTACAAGGCCAAATGGGTGAACGGTCAACTGGATATGGCTGTGCGGCGCTTGCCCCGGGTCGCAGATCAAGGGCTGGCCCGGAGCCTTGCCTCGCGGGTTGAAACTCTTCGCGAAGAAGGACTCGCGCTCTGTGCCGAGCGCAACGGCTTACGATGCGGCGCCGATTATGTGGTGGCTTGCGAGCTGAACTAGAGTCGCCTTCTCGCTCTGACGCAATGACTGCTTCTGAAGCGATGTGGGCGTTGAATGTCGCTGGCGTAGTCACGTCATGAAGCGGATCGCAGGTGTGAGGTCTCGTCCAGATCCGGCTCCCGCAACCACCGTTCGTATAGCCGCTCTGGTTATACCGATATAGGCGCCAAAAACCCCGTAATCTCAATGGCTTGCGAGATTTTTGCGTTTCTGCGTTTGCGCTGCGCATTAGGCCGAAAAGATGGTCCAGACCAAAACTCTGCCGAAACGACCGTCACAGCCCCTGGAGTAATCCACCTTCGTCAGCAGGCACGGGCTTGGCCGGATCGGCTGCCAGTTGAATGCCGTCTCTTCGGATCACACGCACTTCGGGCTTGTTTTCCGGGAGAGGCGCAAATATGTCCGCCTCATCCTTGGAAAGCGTCAGCCACTCCACCCCATCGGTCGGAGCCAGCGGGACGACGCTGCGTTTGTGGAATGGCGCGATATCTGGTCCGGGCTCGGTCGTGAGTATCGAGAAGCAGCCGTCTTTCACAATGCCGGCAATCCAATGCCAGGGTTGATCTCGCATCGTGAAAAAGAAGCGGTCCATCAGCTTGACGCCGGGCTTTCGCGGCGTGCTGTGCTCGTAGAATCCTGTCGCAAGGATCAGCACCCGATCGCTGCCTGCGAAGTCCCGACCTTCGCTCCTAAAATTGAAGACCGGCTTGCCGTTCGTTGCAGACCAGGCCCAGGGCGACATCGATCCGACGAGACGGCCCCGATTGAGGCGAACCACCAAACCTAGGTCACGAATTTTCAGGCTGGGCTTCGGGCCGAGGTCGTTAGGAATCCGCCCATCCTGCCACTCGAACGGCATCTGTTTGGCTTTCGCGAGTTTCTGCAAAACTTGGCCAATGCGATCTCGCGGGCGTACTCGTTACACATCGGGAATGACTCCCTGAAACAATCCTATTGGACCGTCGGGACCGCTTTGCGACAGTCATTCGCGCACTCGCGACACATCTCTGCGCAAAGACGGCAATGGTCGTGGTCGTGACGCTCGCACTCCTCTGCACAAAGATCACAGAAGTTCGCACAGGTCTCGAGCATGGCGCGTAGAGCTTCGATATTCTGACCCGTGCGGCGGACCGCAAGTCGGGCGGTCGCATCGCAAACGTCTGCGCAATCCAGGCAGGACCGGATGCACTGCCGCATATCCATCGTCTCGGCAGAACAGGCGTCGGCGCACGACGTGCACATCAGGCTGCAGAACATCGTGTGGCGGGCGGCGTCGGCGAGCGGTTCATTGAAATCGTCGCCAACATCCGGGTGAAGCTGGATCATCTTATGAATGGACATGGCCTGGGCCTCTCTTTTCTGAAGCGCCCCGCACTGTCGAACTCCCGAGGTCGAAGATACGATCCGACTTGAAAGTTGAAGTCCGAGGCCGCCTTCGTGGAGACCTCACCTGTTCGCCCGCCAACGCTCGCGAAGCGGTCCGCTGCGCCCGACGACTGGATCTTCATCAGGGATCGCGAGCGTCCGCATTCGCCGGCGCGTCTCGTCATTGGGCGCCTCTCGGCATATGTCCCAATCGTGATCCCTCGGATACGCCCCAACGACCATGAAATCGTCGCTGACCGCGACCCGGCGATGGCCGACGCCCACAGGGAGAATGAGCGCGTCGCCGGCGCGGACCTCGACCTCGCGGCCGCCGGGCCCGCCGAGCAGCAGCGTGCCATAGCCTGTCGCCACGCCGAGCGCTTCGTGGGCCGTTGAATGGTAGTGGTCGTAGTCGAAGATTGTGTCGCGCCATTGGGGCGGCCAGCCATGATCGGCGAACATCTGTTCGAAGCGTTCCGCGGCCTTCTTCCCCTCGGCATTGACGACTCCGCGATAGAGGAGGACCGGCAGCCGTTCGTTGTTCGGCAACCAGTCGTTCTCAAGAAGAATGAACTGTTCGGTCTCCATCATTCGCTCTCCTAGACCCGCGGCGTCCGAAGCCGGCCTTTCGGCTCGCGAATCTCAATCCACACCGGCGCATGATCGCTCGTCTTCTCCCAGCCACGCGGGCGGTCATCGACTTGAGCGGCAACAAGCCGCGCGGCGGCTGGCGGGTTCAAGAGGAGATGGTCGATCCTCAGCCCCGCGTTCCGTTCGAACGCGCCGCGCCAGTATTTCCAGAAGGTGTAGATGACCTCGTCGGGGTGCAGGCGGCGGACGGCGTCCGTCCATCCTTGGTCAAGCAACCGGTGGTAGGCGGCCTTCACCTCAGGGGCGAAGAGGGCGTCGTCGCGCCAGCGCTCGGGGGCATAGACGTCCTTATCCGTCGGCATGACGTTGAAATCGCCAGCGACGATGACGGGCGCGTCAAGACCAACCAGACTCGTCAGGTGGGCGTGCAGACGATCGAACCAGCGCAGCTTGAAATCGAACTTCGGACCCGGCCGGGGGTTGCCGTTCGGCAGGTAGAGGCCGGCGATAAGCACGCCGTTCACGGCCGCCTCAATGTATCGGCTCTGTACGTCGTCGGGGTCGCCTGGCAAGCCGCGTCGGGTCTCGTGAATCTCACCAACCCGGCTCAACAGCGCGACGCCGTTCCATCGGCTCTGACCGTGCCAAATCACGTCATAACCAAGATCGCGGATGGCGCTTTCGGGGAATTTTTCCTGGGGGGCTTTCAGTTCCTGCAAGCAGACGATGTCCGGTTGAGCCAATTCCAGCCACCGAACAAGGACAGGGAGGCGGCCGTTGACCCCATTCACGTTGTAGGTTGCGATCTTCACAGGTCGGGCAGCGCCTGATCAGCGCGTCCCCAGGACGACAGCGTCTTCAGACCGGCGCGCTTAAGCAGTTCGACCTGGTCGCCGACATGGAAGCGAGCCGGACCTTCGATCGTCTCCATCTCCTTCCAGGTGATCGGCGCGGCCACAGGCGCACCTTCGCGAGCGCGGGCGCTGTAGGGCATGACGGCGGTCGCGCCGCGCTGATTGCGCAGATAGTCGACGAAGATGCGTCCTTTCCGCTGGGCCTTCGGCAGGGCGGCTGTGAACTTGGTCGGCTCAGTCTGAGCGACTGCGATGGCAAGCCGTCGAGCAAAATCCTTCACTTCGGGCCATTCGGCCCGCGGCGTCAGCGGCGCGATGACGTGAACGCCCTTGCCGCCCGTCACCATGGGGAAGGTCTCCAGCCCGATCGCCTTCAGAATGTCTCTGAAACGGAAGGCGGCGGAGCGCACGGCCTCGAAATCAAGACCCACGTCCGGGTCAAGGTCGAAGACCAGGCGGTCCGCCTTCTCGACGTCCTCGATGCGCGCGCCCCAGCCGTGGAATTCGATCGTGCCCATCTGCACGCAGGTCATCAGCCCTTCGGCCGTGTCGATATACAGATAAGGTTCCTCCTCGCCGTCCTTCTCCTCGATCGCCACATGACGGACCGCCTCCCCGAAGCTGCCGGCGTCATGCTTTTGGAAGAAGCATTTCTTGGCCCGGCCTTGCGGGCATCGGACGAGGCTGATCGGACGGGACGCGATCCAGGGCAGCATGATCGGCGAGACGGCTGTGTAATAGTCTGCGAGTTGGCCCTTGGTGATCTGGCTCTCGGGATAGATGATCCGCTCGGCGTTGCTGATCTGTATGGCCACCGGCGCTTCCGCCAGCCTGACCGGCGCCGCCTTCTCGATCACCACGGCCTCAGGCCTCTTGTCGTCTCGCAGGCCGAGATAGCTTGGATGGCGCAGGGTGCCTTCGTTCGTCATTTCGGTGAAGGCGATCTCTGCGACGAGCTTGGGGCGTAGCCAATGGGCGCCGCGGACCTCGGCGCGCGGCGCCTTGACCGTCGGCGTGTCTTGTTCGAGCGGACCCATGATGGAGATGAGCCGCTGGAGCTCCTTCGTATCGAAGCCTGTCCCGACCTTGCCGGCATAGCGCAGAGCGCCGTCCTCGTTGACGGCGAGGATCAGGGAACGGAAAGCGCGGGATTTGTCCGAAGGCGTCCATCCGACCACGGCGAACTCCTGGCGCTGGATGCATTTGGTCTTAACCCACCCGGACGATCGCGCGCCGACATAGCGGCCGTCGGCCAGCTTCGACACCACGCCCTCCAGACCGGCTGTGCAGAAGCTGTTCAACAGCTTTTCACCGCTCCCACGAATATGGTCGGAGTAGCGGAGTCGCTTCGGCTTCTTGGGCATTAGGTCGCGCAGAAGAGCCTTGCGCTCGAGCAGTGGCAGTCCCGTCAGATCCTCACCGTTTAATTCGAGGAGGTCGAAGGCGACATAGTCGATCCTGGCGGGATCGCCTTTCAATGCGCCCTGAAGCGTCTGGAAGTCGGAGCGGCCTTCGGCGTCGAACACGACAGCCTCGCCATCGAGCAACGCGGACTCGACCTTTAGGCCAGCGGCCGCCTCTACGATCCCGGCGAACTTCTCCGACCAGTCCAGGCCGGAGCGGGTGAAGGCCCGGGCGCGTCCGCCCCCGATCGCGATCTCCAGCCGATAACCGTCATACTTCATCTCGTGCAGCCAGCGGTTGCCGCTTGGCACGGCGTCAACCAGCGTCGCGAGCTGGACCGGACGGAAGGCGGGGAGGGAGGTAGTGGACGCCGGGGCGGCGCGCCGGGCGGCGCGGGCCACGGTCAGGACCGACGATCGCCGCGGTCGCCTTGGCCGGGCTTGCTCTCGTGCTTCGCCTTCTGCCGACGGTCAGCGGCGAGCGAGCGGCCCACGTCGTCGGACTCCTTGAACTGACCCTTCTCATCGCGCCGGACGTAGCGCTTGTCAGAGCCCGTATCGATTAACTCGCGTTTGGACATAGAAAGTCTCCTCTCGGGAGTCGCAACGCGCCATCGGAGCGAAAGGTGCCGTCTGCTGATTGGCAGGCCTAGTCCATGCTCATCGGAGCGGGATAGGTGACGGTCTCGTCCAAACCAATTACGGCCCCGCCTGTCAGCCGAGCCGGTTCCAGACGACCGCGTCCCATGATGTGTAGAACCGGCTCGCCGCGCGCGAGTAGATTGTCGGCGATGAGCCTGCGGTGACATCGCCACCAGACCGCTTCGGAGCACATGATTGCGCAGCGCCACTGGCGGCCGGCCTCGATCAGTCGTTCGAGCCCGTCACGAAACTCGTGTGAGAGGGCGTAGTCGGCATAGTTGTGGAAGCTCTTGTTTGCCCAGTAGGCGTTCACGTCCGCGGGCACGTCTTTCACCTGCCCGCGTCGACCGCCCAGGGCGGCGCTATGTTCGTAAGAAATCTGAAAATCCGCCAAGACGTCCGGAAGCGTTGTCTTGTTGAACTGGGGATGGGTTCGGGACATCGGAATCTTCCTGACGTCCACCACCCGTTCGACGTGCGCCTCCTGCAGCAGGGCGACGAAATCCTCAGAACTCCGGTTGGAGTGTCCGATCGTGTAGAACGGCAGCGTCACGCGTCGTGTCACACATGATCCAGAGCGCTGCCCTTATGGGCGGCGATGTGATCCGTCTTGTCGCTCCTGATCTCGTATTGGGGGTCGGCTTCCGACGCGCGATGCGTGTGGCCTTTGTAATCAAAGTCGCGGGTATGAATTTTGATAATCCGGCCCGACACGCGCCCCGCCTCGGAGTTCCAGCTGACGTGATCGCCAACGTCGAAAGTCTTGGCCATTCCTGATCTCCTAAAAGGACAATCAGGCTTTGCCGATTTCGTTCCCCCCATTTTCGGCGGCCCCCCTTGCGATCCGTGTTGACTCTTGACGCTCGCGAGTAGAACAGAAGGGGAACATTTTAGCTCGCGGCAGAATTTGGAGTCTATGTCATCGCCCTCGAAACCCCTTCTCGATGCGCTACGCACTCGCATTCGTCGGATCGAGACGAGCGAGAAGCGGGACCGCGGGGTGTTGCCGTTCGGGATCGAGGCGGTGGATCGCCGGCTGCCTGGCGGCGGGCTCTCGCTGGGCGCGCTGCACGAGGTCGCTGGCGGCGGGGCAGGCGCGCTTAACGGCGCGGCGGCGGCGCTGTTCGCCGCGGGGATCATGGCGCGTCTGGATGGGCCGGTTCTGTGGTGCGTAAGCCAGCGCGACCTCTTCGCGCCGGCGCTGGCCCAAGCAGGGCTTCATCCTGACAGGGTGATCTACGCCGAGATCGGCGACGACAAGGCCATGCTCGCCTGTTTCGAAGAAGGCCTGCGTCACGGCGGCGTCGCCGGCGTCGTCGCTGAGCTGTCCAAACTGCCGATGACCGCCTCGCGGCGTTTGCAGCTTGCGGCGGAAGCGTCGGGCGTGCCGGGTTTGGCGGTGCGCCGCTGGCGCAGACAGTCAGACGCCAGCGATTTCGGTCAGCCGACCGCGGCCGTCACGCGCTGGCGAGTCTCAGCCCTGCCTTCGAAACCCCTGCCTGTACCGGGTGTCGGCCGCCCCCGCTGGCTGGTCGAGTTGATCCGGTCCCGCGCCGGCGAATGCGCGGATTTTGTCCTGGAAGCCTGTGATGAGAAGGGTCGTCTCGCTCTCCCTGCCGACTTGGCCGACCGATCGGTTGCGCCGGTCGATGGGCGCATCCGCGCCGCCGCCTGACGCGCCGCTCGTGCTCGTCGGTCGCGACGGCCGCAAACGCATGGTGCTGGCGGCCGATGCGGCCGCTCAGGGACTCGGACTCCATCCTGGCATGGCGGTAGCAAAGGCCCAGGCCCTGGTCGCAGAGTTGACCGTGATGGACGCCGACCGGGAGGCCGACGACCTCGCGCTGGACCGGCTCGCGCTATGGGCGCTGCGACGCTATGCGCCGATCGTCGCGCCCGATCCGCCCGACGGCCTGATGATCGACATTGCTGGAGCCTCTCACCTGAAAGGCGGTGAGGCGGCCTTGCTCGACGACTTGACCGAGCGGCTCGCCTCGGCGGGCATCCACGCGCGGACCGCCGTTGCACCGTCCTATGGCGCAGCCCATGCGCTCGCGCGGTTCGGCGGCGAGGACAGGATCGTCGCCGAAGACGAGATCGCAGACCGCCTGAGCCCTTTGCCGGTCGCCGCGCTGCGCCTGACGCCCGTCACGGTTGAGGGCCTGCGCCGGCTCGGCTTCGACCGTATCGGCGAACTTGCGGCCGCGCCGCGCGCACCGCTCACCCTTCGGTTCGGACCCGAGCTCGGGCGGCGGCTCGATCAGGCCTATGGCCGCGTCGAAGAGCCGTTCGAAATGATGACGGCTGCGGAGCTGGTGAGGGTCGTGCGTGATTTCGCAGAGCCGATCGGCGCGCCGGAGACGCTGGCGCGCTACACCGGCAAGCTGGTCGCTCAGCTTTGCGAGGCGCTGGAGGAAAAGCGGCTCGGGGCGCGCAAGCTCGACCTGCTGTTTCACCGCGTCGACAATCGCATTGAGGCGGTCCGCGTAGGGACCGCCAAGCCGGTGCGCGACGTCCGGCGCCTGACCCGGCTCCTCTGCGACAAGATCGAAACCGTAGCGCCGGGGTTCGGGATCGAGCGCATGACGCTGACGGCCGCCGTCGCCGAACCGCTGCACTATCGGGCCGGCGCATCGAGCCTGGTCGAAACCGCGCCCGCCGATGTTTCCGAGCTAATAGACACCCTCGCCAACCGCATCGGTGCGAACCGCCTTTATCGCCTCGCCCCGCGCGAGAGCGATGTGCCCGAGCGCTGCCTGAGCCGCCTTGCCCCTCTGGCTCCGGCGGATGGGCGCACCTGGCCTGTCGACTGGCCGCGGCCCTCGCGGCTGCTCGACCCGCCCGAGCTGGTCGAAGCGATGGCGCTGCTGCCCGACCATCCGCCCGCCGCATTCACCTGGCGCGGCCAGCGGCGACGGGTGATGCGCGCGGACGGTCCGGAACGAATCTTCGGCGAATGGTGGACGCGCGACGCCGAACTGGAGGCGGTGCGTGATTATTTCCAGGTCGAGGATGAAGCGGGCGAGCGCTTCTGGCTCTACCGGGCCGGCGACGGCGAGGACCCGCATACGGGCTCGCACCGCTGGTTTTTGCACGGGCTGTTCGGATGAGCGCGCGCTATGCCGAACTGCAATGCGCCTCGCATTTCTCCTTTCTGCGCGGGGCCTCCTCGGCCGATGAGCTTTTCAGCCAGGCCGCCGTGCTGGGGATCGAGGCGCTGGCGATCACCGACCGCAACTCGCTTGCGGGAATTGTGCGCGCCCACGAAGCGGCCAAGGCGACCGGCGTCCGCCTGATCGTCGGTTCCCGGCTAGTACTCGCCGACGGGACCGAGCTTCTGGTCTATCCCACCGACCGGCCCGCATACGCTCGGCTGTGTCGCTTGCTCAGCCTCGGCAAGGGCCGTGCGGGCAAGGCGAAATGCGAACTCCATTGGGACGACGTCGCCGCATGGAACGAGGGTCTGATCGCCGTCCTGGTTCCAGACGAGGCCGACGACCTGACGGCGCGGCGGCTGCGAAGGCTCGCCGATCTCTTCGGCGACCGCGCCTATTGCGCCCTGACCTTGCGTCGGCGGCCGCGAGACCATCTTCGCCTGCACGGCCTCTCCAATCTGGCGTCGGCGGCCCGCGTGCCGACCGTGGCGACCAACGATGTCCTGTTTCACCATCCCTATCGCCGCGTCCTGCAGGACGTCGTGACCTGCATCCGCGAGGGCGTGATGATCGACGACGCCGGTTTCGTCCGCAATCGCCACGCCGACCGCTATCTGAAACCGCCCGAGGAAATGGCCCGGCTGTTCCGCCTGTGGCCGGAAGCCGTCGCCCGCAGCGTTGAGGTCGCGGAGCGGTGCCGCTTCAGCCTGGATGAACTGGCCTATCAATATCCGCATGAGGTGGTCGAGCACGGTCTGTCGGCGCAGGCGACCTTGGAGAAACGGACCTGGGAAGGCGCAGCCGAGCGCTATCCCGAGGGCCTCCCGGACGAGGTCGCCGCGACCCTTCGTCATGAGCTGACCCTGATCGCCAGCCTCGACTATGCACCCTATTTCCTGACGGTGGACGCCATCGTCCGGCAGGCGCGCAAGCTCGGCATCCTCTGCCAGGGGCGCGGATCGGCGGCCAACTCCGCCGTCTGCTTCGTGTTGGGCGTCACCTCGATCGATCCGGGCCGTAACGACCTGCTGTTCGAGCGCTTCGTCAGCCAGGAACGCAAGGAGCCCCCGGACATCGACGTCGACTTCGAGCATGAGCGGCGCGAGGAGGTGATCCAGTGGGTTTATGAAACTTACGGCCGTCACCGCGCCGCCCTCTGTTCGACCGTGATCCGTTATCGCGCTAAGGGCGCGCTACGCGACGTCGGCAAGGCGCTAGGCCTGCCCGAGGACATGATCGGCCTCCTGTCGAAGCAACTCGGCCATTGGGCGACCGAGGGGGCGGACGAGAAGCTTGCGAGCGAACTCAATCTCAATATGGCCGACCGCCGATTGCGGCTGACGCTCGAACTCGCGCGCGAACTGATCGGCGCGCCGCGCCACCTGTCGCAGCATCCCGGCGGCTTCGTCCTGACAGAGGACCGCCTGGACGAACTGGTCCCGATTGAACCCGCCGCGATGGAAGACCGACAGGTGATCGAATGGGACAAGGACGATATCGACGCGCTGAAGTTCATGAAGGTCGACGTGCTGGCGCTGGGGATGCTCTCGTGCATGCGCCGGGGGTTCGATCTCCTTCGCGAGCACAAGGGCGTCGACCTCGATCTCGCGATCATCCCGGCGGAGGACCCGCGCACCTATGCTATGATCCGGAAGGCCGATACTCTCGGGGTCTTCCAGATTGAGAGCCGGGCGCAGATGGCGATGCTGCCCCGCATGAAGCCGCGCACCTTCTATGACCTCGTCATCGAGGTGGCGATCGTCCGGCCCGGTCCGATCCAGGGCGACATGGTCCATCCCTACCTGCGGCGGCGCGAGGGACGCGAACCCGTCGACTATCCGACGCCCGAACTGGAGCGGGTGCTGGGCAAGACGCTGGGCGTGCCCCTGTTTCAGGAACAGGCGATGCGCGTCGCCATCGAATGCGCCGGCTTCACCCCCGGCGAGGCGGACCAACTGCGCCGCGCAATGGCGACGTTCAAGCACACCGGCGGCGTATCGGCCTTCGGAGGCAAGTTGATCCAGGGCATGGTGGCGCGCGGCTATACCGAGGAGTTCGCCACCAGGACGTTCAGCCAGCTCGAAGGCTTCGGCTCCTACGGATTTCCGGAAAGCCATGCCGCATCGTTCGCACTCATCGCCTACGCCTCGTCATGGCTTAAATGCTGGCACCCCGATGTCTTTTGCGCGGCGCTTCTCAACGCGCAGCCGATGGGCTTCTACGCCCCGGCCCAGGTCGTTCGCGACGCGCGTGAGCATGGCGTCGAGGTGCGACCCGTCTGCATCAACGCTTCGCGCTGGGACTGCACGCTTGAGTCCACGGACCGCCCGGGCGCCTTCGCTGTCCGGCTCGGCCTGCGCATGGTCACAGGGCTGGCCAATTCGGACGGGGCGGCGCTCGTGGCGGGCAGGGATCGCCCTTACGCCGACATCGACGATGTATGGCGGCGCTCGGACGCCGAGGTGTCCGCGTTGGTGCGGCTGGCGGAGGCGGATGGTTTCCGCGCGGCCTTCGGTCTGGCGCGGCGCGAGGCGCTATGGGCGATCCAGGCGCTGCGCGACGAGCCCTTGCCCTTGTTCGCGGCGGCGGCCGGCGACGATGGACGGCCGCCGCCCGAGATCAACGAGGAGGCGGTGGCGCTGAAAGCGATGACCGCGGGCAGGGAGGTCGTCGAGGACTATCAGCATGTCGGTCTTTCGCTTCGTCGCCATCCGGTCGCCTTCCTGCGCGACGAACTGGCCGGCGAAGCCATCGTCACCTGCGCCCAGGCTCAGGGGACGCGCGACGGCCGCCTCACCAAGATCGCGGGTCTGGTGCTGGTGCGCCAGAAGCCGGGGTCCGCGAAGGGCGTCATGTTCATCACCATCGAGGATGAGACTGGAGTGGCCAATCTGGTCGTCTGGCCCGACATCTACGAGAAGCACCGCCGCGTGATACTCGGCTCGAGCATGATCGCTGTGCAGGGGTGCGTCCAACGCGAAGGCGACGTCGTTCACCTCGTTGCCGCGAAACTCTTCGACCTGTCGGACCGGCTGGGCCGGATCGGCGAGAAGGATGACGCTTTCCCGTTGCCGCACGGACGTGGCGACGAGTTCCATCACGGATCGAGCGGCTCCGATGCGCGCGAGGGCAGGGGTCTTCGTATCAAGCCGCGGGATTTTCGCTAGTCCCGCGACGTTAGCAGGATCGACAACGGATCCGAGGCGTTCCTCAGAATAAGAGAGCACGGCATGACGTTTGACGAAATCTGGACGCTTGAGAAAAGCCTCTGGCTCGGCGGTCGCGAAGCCTACGCAGCGCTCCTGCATCCGCGCTGCCTGATGGCCTTCGCCGAGGTTGGAATCCTGGACGCTGAGACTGTCATCGATAGCATCACCGGACCGCGTTGGCGCGAGGTCACACCCAGCGACTACACAATCGCCCAAGCGAGCGCCGACCTTATTGTTATTGGCTATCGCGCGGCGGCTGATCGACCAGAAGCTCCTACCTACCGCTGCGTCTGCACGTCCACTTACCTCCTCTCCGAAGGTCGTTGGCTTATCATCCAGCATCAGCAAACCGTCGAGGCTTGATGTTTCTCTTAGCGCGCTGTCGCGACCAAGCCCAGGCGTTTTGCCGCAAATCGCGAGTGCGGGCCTGGATCGGACCCGGGAGTCTCTTTCACTGCGGCCTGCGACTCATTGCGGTGGGTCGAAAGGTCCGCTTTGGGTTGTCCCGCGAAGAGTGACGGTATCGCGATCAAGATGCCGCGCAAGTCGGAGTTCGTGGCGACCTCAACGCTGGAGAGGGTATCAGCCGGCGACTGTGACCGTGGCCAACAAGGTTTCCACCGGTGGCGGCGTCGCCATGGTTGGAAACGTCCTCGCCG
This sequence comes from Brevundimonas phoenicis, assembly GCF_047237745.1. Classification (NCBI taxonomy): domain Bacteria; kingdom Pseudomonadati; phylum Pseudomonadota; class Alphaproteobacteria; order Caulobacterales; family Caulobacteraceae; genus Brevundimonas; species Brevundimonas phoenicis. The sequence goes on along the minus strand of NZ_JBDFLN010000001.1, from coordinate 2,025,117 downwards.
GGGGCATCATTGGCGCCGGAATCGGTGCGGGGACCGGCGCGATGCTCGATCTGACGCCGAACCCAGCGCACGTGGATTTCAGCCAAGAGCGCGCGCCAGCGACCAGTCGTCCGGAGTAGGAGTTCGACAGAAGAACGGCGGCTCATCCGGGGCCGCCGTTTCCAATTGAATGAAGAGGTCACCTAGCCTGAGCGGTATGGAACGGAGAGCGGCGCGCTTCCTTCGATAGAGGCAACGAAGGAGCAAGCCATGCCACATCAGAACACGTCATCGCCCAGCGCGACCGCTCAGAATGCCGCGACCGATCCGGCGGCTCCGCGCGACCAGGCGACAGATCAGGACCGCAAGGAAGAACCTCGCTCCTACGCGGCGCCGGATGCTTCCGACAGTTCGCTAGCCCCGCCCGCCGCGGGCGAGGTGTCCGACTATATGGACGAAGGGGAGGCCTTGGACGGAGAAGCCGTTCAGCAGGGCGCCAATCACGCGAACCGGCCCGACCGTACCGAGGCCATGGATACGCAGGGCCCCAAGACCAGGGCCGCAAACCGCGACATCGTGCAGGGCAGGAACTGAAGCTTGGACGGCGGCTCTGCCCGGGCCGCCGTCCGACTGAACCTCGGTTGATCAGTCTGGGTTAGCGATCGGCGGCGTCGCCGGTGGAGCTTTCACCGCTTCCTCCTCCAGCTTTCGGCGCTGGTCGGGGTTCTCATCCGGTTGAGGCGTAGTGACGCTGGGATCGGGCTCCCGTTCCCGGCGCTCAGCTTCGTCGGTCTCGCGTCTGGCTTGCTCCTGGAGGCTGTCTTTATCGGCGGGGCCGCGAGAGTTCGGGTCGTTTGGCGGGACGTCGGTCATGGTCATATCCTCTCTAGGGTTGCCCTTAACCAAGCGGTGGGCGCCGATCCCGTTCCAGCAGGCTGCCCCTTGGGGTTCCAAACTCTAGCCTAGCTAACCAATGGCTCTTCTGCACCTGTGTCTTCCCCGTCGTATCGAACGAACGATAGCCGGCCATCGGGCTCCAGCACGCCCCATTTGATCATATCCAGCCGTTCGATCCCGGCCTTGCGTATTTCCGACAGGATTTCGTCCGTTCTGATGCGATCCTTGTGCAAAGCATCTTCGACGAGCCTGCCCCTATTGATCACGATCGCAGGCAGCGCCTCGCTGACGGTTTGAAACCATTTCAGCCGGTAGGTCATCACCGAGTCGATAAAGGTCAGGAACAGAAGGGTAGCGGCCCCGACCAAGGCTCCTGGGATAGACTCGTCGCCAGCCGTCAGGGACGGCGATACGATCTCGGCTATCATCAGAAGGGTGACGATCTCGAACGGCGACATCTGGCTAAGCTCACGCTTGCCAAGGAACCGAAACCCCGCTGTTAGAGCGACGAATATGATCGTGACCCGCACGATCAAATCCAGACCGTTGCTTTCCTCCGGCTCGATGACGCCGACAGCTCCGAGGAAAACCACGGCTGCGATAAGCGTGACGCCGAGAGCTTCTACCTTTCGTAAGCGTATTTTGGGCGGGACAGTCGCCAGCTTGGGCAGAGCACTTAGGTCCGCAAGATGGGGGCTTGCTTTCATCTTTCCGCGTCCTTGCAGTTAAGCCGATAGCTTCACAACGCAGCGCGCGGTTTAGGGTTGGCTGTGTGCCTAATCGCACCCTCAGCAAAGGGGCGGTGTAGATTTGGGAGATTCAACCGTAACCATGCAGTCCTTGAGGGGCGTCGCCGGATAGGCAGGCCGACCTCGCCGCTGCGCATGACCGAGCGGTGGCGCTCGACGCCCAGGTCAGGAAGCTCACAGCTGATCTGTACGACAGGAACGAGACGCCGCTCTGGAGAAGGCGGAGCAGAAGGAAGGCGAGATCCGCCAACTCCAACAGGTGATCGTGTCGCTGCGCCGCTCGGAGGATATCGAATGACCGACACGCCCATCCAGGGTCGCGAAATAACTCTCGGGCAGTTTCAGATGAAGCTGCGGGAGTTGATAAAGCTGGACGGTCGACCGGTGAAACCTCTAGGCGCGTGTACGATAACTGTGGAGCGGGCTCGAAATCACGCAGCAAAGGAAATCAAGGCTTATAAGGCTCGCATGAGGCTTGAGGCGGAAGCGCGGGGCGAGAAAGAACTCGAGTTTATCACTCGCGCATTGAAGGGAGGCCGGAAGGCCCGCCCTAATTAACGCGCCGCCGAGTTGCCGCCCAAGCCTGGCTGACGGGCATAAGAAAACCCGTCTGCCACATTGGGACTCAGACGGGCCTAATGAGCCGAGGCTCGTAGCCTAAATGGGAGCCAGTATTAAAAGCGCAAGGCCCACAAGAAATTAATCAGCACCGCCTGCAATGATCGTCAGAACGGCCCAGATGATTACGGCCAGTGCGATCACACCCCCAAACGCGGCGGCGATTACGAGGCGCTTTTCAGCCGCAGTCAGCCTCCGATGATCCATTGTTCCGTGATCTCCGTGGACGGCAGCCGGCGAACAGTACGCGTAGCACCATTGTGAAACCGCAGGTGATAAACTTGTCTGCGCTCCAGAAGCGCCCTGTAATTGCTCGATATTAAATCTGGTGGAGCGCTCAACTCGAACTAAATAATATTTATCCTTGCTTGTTCCGTCTTTATGGCTCACCGTCTGGATGTCGATATCTCTGCGTAACGCCCTATTTCTTTGCGACGCATCGAGATTTCCGTTTCCTTAGACCCGACAGCTCTCAGGACCTTTTCCTCAGGGCAATCTTTCTCGGAGGTCATGGAAATGGCTACTGGCATTATCAAATGGTACAATCCTACCAAGGGTTTCGGTTTTATCGCTCCTGACGCTGGCGGCGGCGACGTCTTCGTCCACGTCTCGGCTGTCGAGCGTGCTGGCCTCAGCGGCCTGAACGAAGGCCAAGCGCTGTCGTATGAACTCGAGCGCGACCAGCGCTCGGGTAAGACTTCGGCAGGTCAGCTGCAGGTCGTTTAAGCGAACGCGCCAGTTTAATGGCGCTATTGAGGCTCGCTCTCTCAGGAGGGCGGGCTTTCTCGTTTCTAGAGACGCTTTGACTTCCCGGAGGCTGTGAGGCGCCGGCAGCAAGAAGGCCCGACCGGCGGCCGGGCCTTTACGCGTTCTAGAAATGACGCGTCAGATACGCGGCCCACGGCCGCGCATGCCGCCCACAACTAGCGAGACGACGAACAGAATGACGGCGATGATGGCGATGAATTTCGCGATCTCGAACGACATGCCCGAGATGCCGCCGAAGCCGAGCACGGCGGCGACCAGGGCGATGATGAAGAAGATGATGGCCCAACGAAGCATGGATGGTCCTCTGGCGTGTTGATGACGGCGTGAACGTCGACGCCTCCGCCTCGATCGCTCCACCCGTCGGCCAACGTATCGGAGGCTTGAGCGTTCCGAGGGACTGGAACCGTGCTATCCGACTTTGCAGCGACGTCCATTGGCGATCATTTGGAACCCGGCAAGCGCCCGCCAGTTGGCCTTTCGCAGCCCACCCCATCCTCGGGGCTGCCCTCTGTAGAACCGCCGAGCCCCTCGCCGGATGCCCCAAGCGCCGGCGAGGGGTTTTCAGTTCTGCAGGACGCCGCGCTCGATCAGACCGAGGACGACGGGGTCCTGAAGGGAGGCGGCGACTTCGCGCGCGAAAGCGCGGTGCGCCTCTGCCTCATCCATGATCAGGCGTTTGCTGCCGTCCCGATGCGACGAGAGACGAAAGGAAATCTCGCGCTGCTGCTTGGCCAGGCGCTCTATCCGAACGAGTTTCACTCCGGCCTGATCGCGCAGGTTGGCGCGTGAACTGACGACCATGATCGACCTCCTGAGCGAGCCGATAAAGCTCGGGAGGCGATAGACGGTTCCCACGCATGGAACTCTTCCGCGCTGGGCCGGTTGGCACACAGCGTCGCGCTTGCTGGCCCCGTGCGGCGCTCCGGGGAGACGAGCGCCCTCCGCTGTTATCCTGGCGGCGGAGTGGCGCTCAACCCGCCGGCAGAAGATCTCGATAGGGTTCGCCTCGATCGCCTGCCTCGGCTCTGGTCAGCACCTTGGTTTCCTGCTGCGATCCTACGTGGATGACGATGTCTCGATGGCGCAGGCCGTCGTGTAGGGCCGTGCACTTCGCCCGCACAGCAGACAGCACGTTGACCCAGTGGTCAGTCTCGACCGTGATCAGGCCCGGCAGAAGGTTGGGGTCGTCGCCGGCAGCGGCAGCCATGGCCTCGAGGGCATCGTTCAGTTGGTCGGGCGTCATGGCTCAGCGGTGTAACTGAGTCGCCCTGCCGCGGCCTAGCGTGGGCGCCGCAGCAGGCGCGCCGCCTCTTCCTTCCACAGTGCGCGAAAGCGCAGGATGATGGACGCGGGCAGGTTGGCCGCCGCGCGCGATCGGCGGTGAAGGTCATGGGCCTCGGCTTCGAAGCGGGCCGCCTTGTGCAGATCGGTCTCGGCTGTCATGGCGATTCCGGCCAGACTTTCTGCACCGTCAACGATCCGGCCGGGCAGGGCCGCAGCATGAGGTCTTCGGCCGCGCTGAGATCCAGCCAGTGGACGCCAGCACCCTGCGGCAAGAGGACGATCTGGCGGTCATGATAGGGCGCGACGTCGGGGCCTGGTTCGGTCGTCAGCATGGCGAAGGCCCCGTCCTTGACGATGCCGGCGATCCAGAACCATGGTTGGCCGGCCATGGTGAACAGCCATTTCGTCTTTTTGCCCTGCGCCTTAGGCTCGGTGAACTCGTAAAAGCCGTCGGCCGGGATCAGGCAGCGGACGGAGTTGGCGAAAGACCGGCCGTCCGAGCGGAAGTTGAAGACGGGTTTCCCGGTCGGGCTCTTCCACGCCCAGGTCGTCATAGTCAGCTGCGGGCCATCGGCGCCTCGGGTGACGACGGGCGCAATGTCGCCGATGCGGTAGTCGGCCGGAGGCAGGTTGGGCAGGCCGCTCGGAAAGCCGAGCGACCGGCCCGCGTCACGGAATGGCGCGGCGATTTGGTTGGCCGGCACGTGCAGGCGATAGTTGTTGCACATGGCGCATCCTCAACTCTGGCCGAGCGACGTTCAATCCCTGGGCGGGCCGGGGCCGATAGAATCCCCACGCGCCATATGTCGGGCTGGCCGTTCCATTCTTGGCCACAAGCCTGCACGGCGGCTATGGTGGCGAAGAGTGGGGCATGGTCGTGGGCCGCAGGGTGGAACCCGACCATGAGTTTCTGGAGCTGCCGGTGGATGTCCCCAAGGCGCTCGAGGTCTTCAGCCGTGGGGGAGGTGTTTCACCCTGTACTTCTCGCAGCGGATCGCGAGTACTGAACTCGACAGGACTCGGGAGCCCATTCCAGTACGGCTTTTGACTCAAAGCGGACGTTCAGCGCGTCCGCTGTCTGGGGGGCTCCTAAGGACGGGCGTCAGCCGGTGCCGGCAGGTCAGCGCGCGCCGATCAGGTCTCCAACAAGCTGAAGATCACGCTCGGGGTCTTGTCACCGCACAGCGTCTTCTTCCGACGCGAGACCCAGCGGCCTGAGCGACGCCGAACGTCGTCGATAAGCGTAGAGCCGAACGGTCCGATCGCGGCTCCGGTGCGAGGAGCCTCGGGCTCCCAAAGTTCGAACCGCCCGTCGACGATCTTGTTGAACAGGACGCTGTAGCGCCAGTAGTCGGCGGGGTCGTCGGCGGCGGCCATCTTCTCGAACCAGATCCTGGCCCACCGATTTCGCTCGTAGGCGTAGAAAGCCGCTTCTCTCGCCTTGGAGATCAGGCCTTCGTTGATGGTCGGGCGCGACAGCTCCTGCGTCGCCAACGGGCTTTCGAGCCCGAAACCGAGCACCATGAGCGCCCGGGCCTGATCGGCGGGCACAGGGCTTTGCAGCTTCACGCGAGCATACCGATCCAGGAACGCCATCTGATCGGAGACCAAGGCAGCTAGGACCTCCTTGGCCAAACCCTCGTCGGAAACGGCGTCGTCCAGCCGGGCCGTGCGTAGGGTGTCCATCTCCACGCCCGCCGCAGACCCCCAGACCGAGAGCGACTCTAGTGACAGAGCGGCGGGACCGAAGGTCAGACGAACAATGCCGGTCTCTCCAGCCATGGCTCGAAAAAGGCCGGCCGCCAGAGCGGGTTCATCTTTCGACAGACCTTTGGCGAGACGCATGGCGAAGTTGGCCACTTGGTTCCGCTTACGCCGCTCCAAACCAAGCAGCGTCGTCGCCAAGGCACGAGCGTCTGACGGCGAGGCAGCGATCAGCGCGTCTACGCCGGCGGAGCCGACGTCCTCGACCATGATCCTCGCCTGCTCCGGCGTCAGCGCCGCCTGAAACGTCTCGAAGTTCGCCCAGCCGGACTTCTGTCGCGCTTCGAACTCCTCGTCGGTCTCGTTCAGCCGCGCGACGAGGCCCTCGAAGCCGGACGCGGGTTTAGGTTCGACCAGTTCGAACAGGCCGGGCTTTAACACCGGGGGGACCTTTTGCAGGACGACCGGCGGGGTAAAGTCCAGCTCGAGCTCCAGCGTTGCGGCGATGGCGAGACGCAGGCGCCCGGTCACCAGCTGGCCAAGCTCCGGTCCGACCATGTCCGCCGCATGCCCCCACAGCTCGGATGTCGTCTTGTCGAGGAGGGCTTCGTGGGTGATCAGTCCAAGCTTCGCGGCAGCGATCATCACGAGCGAGCCATACCAAACCTCGAACTTGTTATCCCGGGCGTCGATATCGACCTTGGGCCACCCGCTGTCGACGACCCGACGGATCAAGGCCTCGTCGTCGAGGTGGGCGATGACGTCCATGGCTATGGCGCGGACCGAGTCATGGTCACCGACCGCGAGATCGCCGATGATCTCCCGAGCCCGCGCGGTCAACCTCGACCCTGAACTCCGGGCGATGACGAGCGCGACTAGCTGCCGATTGATGTCGTTCGACGTCAGCGCCTTCTCCAAGGCCGCCTCAAGCTTTTCAGGCGAGGCGGGCCGAACCACCTCGGCCAGCTTGATTAGAGGCGGTCCATGCGGAGGCAGGGCGGTCAGAGCGTCGATCTGGGCGTCGCCGTCAAAATGGGGCAGGCCAATCTGGAGCGAATACTGGGCGCTTACCCAGTTCTCGCGGGACTGGGCGTCCTCGGGGTCCCGCGGCGAGCTCAGGTCGGCCGCCATCTTCAAGAACCGGGACGCGGTCTCCGCATGCAGCGCCGCGCTGTCCGCCTCCAGTCCGGTGATCCCGAGCCGCTGCATCTTGGTCGATCCATCGAGCACCGCGTTGGCGTACTCCCGCAGCTTAGCGACGGCGACCCCAGGCATGAAGCGCGCGAGACCCGGGCGAGCGTCCCTGAAGAAGTGGTCCTCGCTCCCCATCGATCGGCTCTTGGTCAGCTCCGCGACATCCAAGTCCGCATAGCCGACCGCGGTCTCGGCGATGTTGTCCGGCTGCGTCGCATCGGGATCGCAGGGATCGGAGGCGCAGTATTTCTCGACAAGCCGCCATCCGGGGAAGTGCGTTCGGTCAACCGTCAGTTCTTCAACCAAGGCCTTTGCCTGCTCAGCATCCGCTTCCCGGCTGAGCGCCCGAAGCAGCTGCACGCGCGCCCAGCGCGCGGTGGAGGACGCCCCAGGGTCAACGAGGACGTCAGACGCCGCGATCATCTCTCCCTTGGTGTCAAGCCAGTCGATCCGATTGAATCGCACTAGGGCCAGGAACTGATCGTAGGGATCGTTGTAGCTCGAGTTCAGCGCCATGGAGTAGGCGCAGGCCACAAGGGCTTCAGCGAACGGTGCCAGCGCGCGTCCTGCGATGAGTTCCAGCGCTTCGCGCTGCAGCTCGGACGGGTCTCCATCGATACGGTGCATCTTCTTCTCGAGGAACATCTTTTCCGCGGGCGACAGGCCCTTGAGCCGCTTTTTCAGCTTCTTCGTCTGCTCGGCGAGCTTCTTAGCGTAGACCTCGGCCCCCTCATGTCTGGCCGAGAACATCAGGCCGACTTCGGGCGCGAGGCTGTAGGACCGCAGCCATTCGATCGCATACCGCGCGATGACGTCCCAGCACCGTTCCACCTCGCGAACTTCGCGGAGGGCCGCGGACAACCAGTCGGCGTGCGCGATATGGCGCGACGTCGTGACGGCGTCCTGAAGCGCCAGGAGCGCCGCTTCCGGTGCGTTCCGCACGATGCTCCGGAAGGGGTCGTAGAGCTCGTCGCCGATATTCTGGAGGGTGAGGAAGCCGACCATGAGCGCCGATCGGATCGTGTTCGGACAGGTTTCATCCACGCTCGCCGCCATGGCGGCGGCCAGAACGGCCTCTGCGGTCTTATCCAGCGCCGCGACAGGCTCCAGCACCCGCTCGAGCTCCTCCGCCGCATCCCTCCCGTTTCTGTCGGCGGCGCGCAGTGCGCTGAGCAGCGCCAGACCGAGCGCCAGCGTCAGTCCGGTGTCTGACAGGCTGTACAGGCCCGCCTCGCCCTCGACCGGCTTGAAGAAGTGTTCGGTCGTCACTGCCATGAGATCGGGGGTGAGAATGTAGGGTGCCGCGCTGCCGGCCATCTGATCGAAGATCAGCCGATCTTCGGTGTGCTGGCTCTTCACGCGTTCGAGGATTTCCTTCGCGTGCAACGATAGACGTCGGGCGAACTGCTCTGCCGTCTCCGGCGTCTCGCCGTCGCGGGCCCCTGTTCGGATATGTTCGAACAGCAGTCGCTCGACGCTGAGCTCGGTGAAGTTCTGGATCTGGGCGTTGTCGAGGAGTTCGAACGCGATCGCGAGGATCCGGGGATTGCGGAGCCGTGCATGGACGTCGGGCGCAACTTTGGTTGGATCGATCCCCCTTTCCTTCAGGGTTTCGTCCAGCTCCGCCTTAGTCCACTCAGGGACGTCAATCACCTTGATGTCGGTGTTCAAGCTACGCCTCAGCCGCTCATCGAAGAAGGTTCGGCGTACGGTGATGACGAGCGCGCCGCCCATGTCGGCGACTTTCGCGGCCGCGTCGTCGAGCCAACGCGGCCATTCAAAGCGGGGCTGCTGGTTTAGACCGTCGACACAGACCAGGAATCGCGGACCATCTTCGCTCGGCGCGTTTTTCCAGCGCTTCAATCGCGTCTTCCAGCGATTGCGGGTCAGATCCGTGTCGTCGTCGCCGGTCTGCTCCATGATCTTATTGATCAGGAAATAGCTGAACTCGCCGTAGGCGGCCGCTGTGCGCATGTCGCCGGCCGACACGAACAGCGCCAGAGGCCGCCGCGTCAGCTGCAGCCAGCTGTCTGCCACCAGCCAAGTTTTGCCCTGACCTTCGCCGCCAACGACGGCGAGCACGCGTCTGCTCGGTGACGCGATGATTTCGGTCCTCAGCGAGGCCGTCAGACTGTCACGCGGCCGGTGCGCCATGGCCGCTTTCGCCTTGGGCGAAATCGCCTGGCCGAAGGCCGCCCGGGCCCGAGCGCGGTCCGAGAACTTGTCGTCCAGCCAAGTTTGGTTGGCCATAACGGCGTTGGCCATGCCCATCGACGCCGCCTGCAAGCTAACCTTGAACGCCGCAATCGGCGCCTCGAACGCGTCGGACTTGGCTAGGACCTCCAACGCCAGGCGCGCCTTTTTCGCCATCACGGCGTCGGCGAGATGGCTGGTTAGAAAGGTGCCAGCCTCCTTGGCGGCTGCCGCGCAGGCGACGGCGAGCGGCGGCACCGATGACGTCGCCGGCCAGTCAAGGACCTCAACGGCAACGCCGTTCTTTTTGGCCGCCCCCTCCATGGGGTCCAAGAGTTGAGTGCTGACCTCTACGGTGGCACCCAAAAACCAGACGTCCGGCGGCGTCGATGCATCGATCAGCCGCGTGATCTTAGTGAGCACCTCATTGTCAGGGAGTTTGCCGGTGTAGAGCTTGGCTTCAAATGCGATCTGACCGTCTCGAGCTGACGTGGCGCCGTCCTTCCCGTTCTGCAGCCCGGACTTGGCCAAGCGGAATGGGCGCCCGGACGCCGCCGACAATACCTTCGCTAGAAGGCCCTCGAAACCCTTCGCGCCGGCTGGCTTGAGTGCGAGCAAGGCGGCCATCAGATCGGCGAGCGCCGTGGTGTGGGCGGATGGCTTGGCCATGCGTCGTTCCTCAATCGCTTGGGAGACCTTGGTCGCGGTCTCCTCTTGGAGCCGGGGGAGCAATCAGCATGATAGACTTGCCTGTGCCGATGGCGCGACCGACATAGTATGCAGGTCTGCCGCCGTTTACGTCAGCGGCACTTTATGGTTCAAGCCAGTCGACTTCCGCCCGCCTGAAATTACCCAGGCCCATACGTGGGAACGAATGCCGGCCAAAGTCACCCTTGCACCGGCGCTGGCCTACGAAAGTCCGGGAAGTCGCGCCGGAACCGGATTGATCGCCGCAGCGTCTGCGCTGCGGATGAAGAACGCCATCGGAACGCTCGACAGGTGGTGCTCCGAACTGGACATTAGCAGAAGGCGATTGATCGTGTGATCCTGAATGCCTTGGGCCGGCAGAGCTGCTTGGATCTTGGCGGACAAAGACTCATGACCGACCTTCGCGATCACCTTTTGCCCAGTGACATGTGAGCGTGTGAACTGAGCGGCGATCGAGGACTCGACGTTTGGCTTAGGGCCTTTAGTCGCGCGGGTTTGTAGGTAGCGGAACGCCTTGGCGAACAGCTCATGATAGACCGACGCTTCGTTCCCCCCACTTAGACTGAGCACGTCCATGGGCTCGACCAAGAAAGCGAACGTCTCGCTCTCCATGGTGCGCCCCAAGGCGTTCAAGCCGCCATGTGACGGCTCGCCTTTCAGCAGCATGGCTTCGGTAATCTCACGCCATCGGTCGGGAGAATCCGTGACGATGGCGGCACCCGTCGCTTGCGCCAGATACATGGCCATCTCGAAATTCGGTGCCAGGCTCATCATCGTGAGCATGCTGTTCTCAACGCCCTCCAGCATCGAATCCGGCTGAAGCGAGACCAGCGGGTCGCGCAATTTGAGTTCGGCCAGCCCCTCGCGAAGATCCTCGCGGCTGACGTCTTCCAGTCCCGGAATTCCGTCATCTAGTTGGCGCTCGAAGACGTCCGCGGGCATCATCATCATGGCGCGCCGCCCGTCCGCCTCGATCACTTGGAAGGCAAAATCATCCTTCGGACCCATCGCCGGTCGGCGCGCCGCACGGGCTTGCGCCATCTGCATCATCTGATCGCGCAGGTGGAAGTCGAAGAAGCAGGGATCGGGCACCAGGTTGACGAGGCCGCTATCCACCAACGGGAAGAGCTTCAGGAATGTGAGAAGCGCTTTGAGAACTTCCTGACGGTACGCCCGAGGGTGTTCGACGGGGCTGAACTCCTTCGCGACCGTGCCGGCATGGACGAAGGGGTGCTGGATAATCACCTCGCCGAAGTAGGGAACCATTCCCACGACGTAGCGGTTGATCGCCTCCGGATGGATGAGGCCGGTGTAGACGGCCCGGGGACGACCATCGGGCTTCGGGAGGAGCTGCAGCAAATCCGTCTCAAGCGGCCAGAAGGCGGCGAACACACCGTAGAGCTCGGCGATCTTCTCGTCGGTCATCGCGCCTCGGACCTCATCCCAGGTCTTGCCTTCGTTGAACCCCGTGATGTCCATGATGGCGTTGAAGAGGGCCATGTTGCGCTCGCGGATGCTGAGCGCCGTCCAGCTTGGCCGAAGGTGGACCGGTCGCGTCGCGCAACAGAGGCGATAGGCGTATTCGGACCCGCACCCGCACGCATCGGTGGGCTGCCGGTCGGCCGCAACCTTGGTCAGCGCCTCGTGAGGTTTCTCGGTGCGACCGAATGCGTCCTGATAGAAGACCCGACCGTCCTCCATCTTGGCGAACATCTCTCCGCCGAAACCCCAGAGCTCGTCCTTGGGAGGCAGGAGAGGCTCACCCAACGCGCTCCATTCTGCGGGCACGTGATCCTCGGGGTAGAGCCAATCCTCCCGGCCCGCCGCCAGGTAGCGTCCCGCTCTGGCCTTCAGGATCGCGTTAATCTTGAGAACGTCCCGGCGCTCGAGCGATCGCGATCTGATGAAGGCGTCGGCCTTTACCATCGCCTGACGGAAGTTGCGAGCGAAGGTCCGCTTCTCCAGCGGCGCGACGCCGGGCTCCTGGGCGAACTCGAGGTTGGTCAGGATCAGGCAGAAGTCTCGGCTCAACGGGAAGATGGTCTGAGTTCCCTTCAGCGCAACCGATGGATCATGAGGGTAGGCGTTCCGGGGGTCGTTCGGCGGCAGGGCCGAATTGTAGACGGTGACCGGATGGTCGGTGACCAGAAACTTCACGTCGGACGCTTCAGCGGAGACAATTTCCCGAACGCCCTGGCTCCAGATCGTGCAGTTCATCATGCGGATGCCCTGCATCTCCTGCATGAGTTCGTTCTGTGTCAGCGAAGGGTATTGAGCGCGGAGCCAAGCCAGCCCCTTTGGAGTGCGCAGCTTCTGGGTGTCAATGTAGCTGAACAGGGTCTGGAAGTGCCGGATCCACGCGTTCTTGTCTTCTCCCATAAACGCGCGGACGGCAGACGCCCCACTGCGATCCACGGCACCGAACAGCATACGCTCGATCTCGTCGTTCACAGAGGTGCCGAAGAACGTCGAATAAAGATCGGTCTCGACGAAGCAGAGTGAGGTCGGGCGATGCCACCGGGATCTGCCGGGCTTCAATGTCCCATCCGGTTGTGGATATTGCACCGGCTCTAGATCGAGGTAGGCGAGGGTGCGCTTTCCGGGTTCGAAGAAGCCCTCCTGGTACCAGCGCGGGACATAGTGATTTTCGCGGCTTGCCATGGGCATATCGTCAGCGAGCCTTGGGCCAAGATCAATCGCAGCGCGTGCTTACTCTTCATGGCCCAATATCGAGGGCTCCATGAGCGCTTCTGCGGTACTTCAGCAGCGGCCTTGCGGCAGTCCGGCAAAACGTCTGAAAGTGTGTGTCCTGCCAAGGTCCGTTTCTGGCGCGTCGCCGACATGAGCGCGGATAGGCGAGGACACCTGGCGATAAGCCGACGAAAACCCCTCCGGTGGGGTAAGAATGACGAACCCTCTTAGAAGGGCTCATCAATGCGACAGCCCGACGGGAAGGTGGCTCTTGTCGTGACGTCCCACCCGCTCCACCAGAGTCTGGCCATCAGCGTTCATGCCAATGACCTCGACTTCGGCCCCCTGCTTCCGATAACGGAAAACGACCTTGTCGACGGCGGCGACGCCTGTCAGGTCCCACAGGTGGGCGTCGGTCATATCGATCTCCACGCGCCTGGGGCTGCCGTGGTGTTCGAAGGCTGCGGCGAAGACATCGGCTGAGGCGAAGAACAACTGCCCAGATACGCGGTAGCGCAGCACGCCGTCTTCCGGTGTTTCAATCTCTTCGACGACCACGGTCTTACCGACCTTGCGCATGAAAAAGACGGCCGAGAGGATCACGCCCAGGACGACGCCCTTGGACAGATCGTGGGTGGCTACGACGGTCGCCGTCGTCGCGATCATGACGATGGATGACTGGAACGGCGTTGAGCGCAGCTTCAGGACTGAGCTCCAGTCGAAGGTTCCGATGGACACCATGATCATCACCGCCACCAGAGCCGCCATGGGTATTCGCGCCACCCAATCCTGAAGCACCAGGATTAGGAACAAGAGGAAGAGGCCAGCCCATAGCGTGGACAGGCGGCCTCGCGCGCCGGAGGTCACATTGATGATCGACTGGCCGATCATGGCGCAGCCCGCCATGCCGCCGAACAGGGGTGACAGGATGTTGGCGATGCCCTGACCGCGGGTCTCGCGGTCCTTGTCAGAAGGCGTGTCGGTCAGGTCGTCGATCAGGTTCGCCGTGAGCAGGCTTTCCAGCAGGCCGACGAAGGCCAATGTGGCCGAGACCGGCGCGATGATGATGAGAGTCTCCCAGGTCAGCGGGACGGCCGGCAGATGGAAGATCGGCAGGGATGAAGGCATCTGCCCCATGTCGCCAACCGTGCGGACATCCAGACCGGTCATCATCACGAAGCCGCTGATCAGGACGATGGCGACCAGGGGCGACGGCACGGCCTTGGTCAGGCGAGGGAAGCCGTAGATGATGACCAGGGCAGCGCCGACCAGAGCGAAGGTCTGCCAGTTGGCGCCGATCAGTTCCGGCATCTGAGCCAGGAAGATCAGGATGGCCAGAGAGTTGACGAAGCCGGTCATGACGCTGCGGCTGACGAAGCGGATGTAGCGGCCCAGTTTCAGCAGGCCGATGATGATCTGAAAGACGCCGCACAGGATCGATGCGGCGAACAGGTATTCCAGGCCATGATCACGGACGAGCGTAACCATGAGCAGGGCCATGGCGCCGGTCGCGGCCGAGATCATGGCGGGTCGCCCACCGACGAAGGCGATGGTTACGGCGATGACGAAGCTGGCGTAAAGGCCCACGGCGGGATCGACGCCGGCGATGATGGAGAAGGCGATGGCCTCCGGGATCAGGGCCAGGGCCACGACGGCGCCCGCCAGCAAATCGCGGCGAGGGTTGGCGAGCCATTGCTGGCGCGCGAAGGCAATAATGGACATTCAGGATTTCATTTGGACGAGCCGCATGCGGCGGCTCAGTTTCCCGACGGATCGGCGGACGGGATAGCCACCCGGCAGCCCAGGGGCGCCGAGTCCAAGGTGAACGACGGCATGCATGCCGCTACGGGGCTTCGAATGCAAGGTCCGTCTCATTCACTGTGCAAGAGGTTTGGACGCATCGACGGGGGGCGGCGAACTGTTTCAGGCGCCCGCGACGGGTGCGGCTAGTATCAAATCAATGCGACGGCGACCCCGCTTGCGGCGGTCAGGGCAACGACTATCCATGGTGGGCATTTCCACACCGTCAGCAGAACAAAGCCCGCCAGCGCCACGAGGCAGTCGATCGGACTCAGGATCGCGCCGGTTCCTACAGGGGTATAGAGGGCGAAAGCCAGAATGCCGACGACTGCCGCGTTCGCGCCGCGCATCGCTGCCTGGGCCGCCGGTCGGGCGCGCAGCAGACTCCAGAACGGCAGCACGCCTGTCACCAGCAGCAATCCCGGGGCGAAGATCGCCACGAGGCAGAGGGCGGCTCCGGCCAATCCATTTGGAGAAGGCTCCATGGCGGCGCCCAGATAGGCGGCGAAGGTGAAAAGCGGCCCCGGTACAGATTGGGCTGCGCCATAGCCCGCAAGAAAGCCATCAGAATCGATCCAGCCGGGCTGCACAACGCCTTCTTCGAGCATGGGCAGAACGACGTGACCGCCTCCGAAAACGAAAGCGCCGGCTCGATAGAAGGCGTCCAGCAGGGCGACGCCGTGGAGGCCTGTCGCCATGGAAGCGAGCGGCAAGCCCGCCAGAAGCAGAACGAACACGGCCAGGGCCGTTGCGCCGGCGCGCCGTGAAATCGGGAAGCTTGGAGTTGACGCTGATGTGGCGTTCGTCGTCCGGCAGAGGCGCAGCCCAGCCAGGCTGCCGATGACGATGGCGACGATCTGACCTGTCGCTCCGTCGAGCAACATCAGGATTACAACAGCGGCTAGGCCAATGACCGCTCTTTGCCAGTCGGGGGTCAGGGTACGGGCCATCCCCCAGACCGCCTGAGCGACCACAGCCACGGCCACCAGCTTCAGTCCATGAAGCAGGCCCATTCCAACCGGACCGTTGAGCGAGGCTGCGCCCATGGCGAACAAGACCAGAAGCGCGGCGGACGGCAGCGTGAAGGCGCACCATGCCGCAACGCCGCCCAATGGGCCGGCGCGCCACAAGCCCAAGGCGTAGCCCGCTTGGCTGGAGGCTGGACCGGGCAGGAATTGGCACATGGCGACCAGATCAGCGTATCCGGCTTCATCGATCCAACGGCGTCGCGAGACCAACTCGTCCCGGAAATAGCCGAGGTGCGCGACGGGCCCGCCGAACGACGTGAGGCCGAGCTTGAGGAAGACCGCGAAGACCTCTGTCGGCGAACCGGCCAGTGGCGCGCTCGGGCGCCTGTGGACTGAGCTGGATTCGCCGCTGATTTCCGTGGCCATTCTCTAACAATCCAGTCTGAGGCTACGCAGACCTGGTCGCGATCGCGGACAGGTCGTTGGCCGCATCGATCGGCACGCCTGACGCCTTCCGCTCGGAATAGCGATCCACCAACTGCCCCGAATGGCTCCGCGTCAGGACGGTGAAGCGCACCAGTTCCTCCATCACATCGACGATACGGTCGTAGTAGCTGGACGGTTTCATCCGGCCGTTGTCGTCGAACTCCATGAAAACCTTGGCGACGCTGGACTGGTTGGGGATGGTGATCATCCGCATCCAGCGGCCCAGCAGGCGCAGGGTGTTGACCGCGTTGAAGCTTTGCGAGCCGCCGGAGACCTGCATGACCGCCAGGGTGCGGCCCTGGGTCGGGCGCATGCCGCCCATGCTCAGCGGCAGGTGATCGATCTGAAGCTTCATGATCCCGGAAATCTGGCCGTGGCGTTCCGGGCTGCTCCAGACCATGCCTTCCGACCACAGGGCGTGCTCGCGCAGTTCGTGGACGGCGGGATGATCGTCGTAGTCGACCTGATCGGTCAGCGGCAGGTCAGACGGATCGAAGATGCGCGTCTCGCAGCCCATGAAGCGCAGAAGGCGAGCGGCCTCCTCGACGCACAGGCGCGAAAAGGACCGATCCCGCAGTGAGCCGTAGAGCAGCAGGATGCGGGGCGGATGGTCGTTCGGGCCGAGCCCCAGCGCCGGCTGGCTGGACAGATAGGCCGGGTCGAGCGCGGGCATATGGTCGGGATCGGGCAGAATGCGAAGGCGGGTCATTGGGTACGCAACTCCTTGAACATGAAAGTCGCCGAGGTCGGGCAAAGGGCGCTGAACTGGCGGGAGGCGGCGATGGCGGTCGGCGCCGCCGAACGCGGCAGGACGACGTAACCGTGCCGCTCGAAGAAGGCGGTCGCCGTGGTCGTGAGCAGGTAGAGGCCGGCCGCTTTTCGCCCCGCCGCCTCAGTTTCCAGCAAGGACAGGATCGCTGAGCCGTGGCCGGCGCCGCGATGGCTGTCGATGACGACAATGGAGCGGATCAGGCCGTCGAGACCGATCTGCTCCAGCCCGCCGTAGCCGATCGGCCTGCCGTCGACCTCGAAGCGGTAGAAGCGCCGACCAGGTTCGTGGAGGTCATTCGTCGGCAGTCCGGCGGCCTCCAGCGCGGCGATCAGGTCGGCGGTGGGTTCAGGTAACTCCACAGCGTTGAAGGCCATCAGCAGACGTTCTTCTTGGGGGCGGTATCGGGGAAGTAGCGGCGGCCCAGCCAGAGGGCGACCGACACCAGCAGGATCAGCACCGGCACCTCGACCAGCGGGCCAATGACAGCCGCGAAGGCGACCGGCGAGGCCAGTCCGAACGCAGCGATGGCGACGGCGATCGCCAGTTCAAAGTTGTTGGAGGCGGCGGTGAATGCCAGGGCTGTGGTGCGCGGGTAATCCGCCTCGATCAGCCGTCCCATCAGGAAGCTGACCACGAACATGACGAAGAAGTAGATCGTCAGCGGGATGGCGATGCGCAGGGCGTCCAGCGGCAGAGCCACGACCTCGCCGCCCTTGAGGCTGAACATGGCGACGATGGTGAAGAGCAGGGCGATCAGGGTAACCGGCGCGATGCGCGGCAGGAAGCGCGCCTCGTACCAGTCGTTCCCCTTGCGCGCGACCAGCGCCCGCCGAGTCAGGAAGCCGCCGAGGAAGGGCAGACCCAGGTAGACCAGGACGGCGCCGGCGATGGTCCAGACGCTGACATCGACCACGCTGCTATCCAGTCCGAAAAGGGGCGGCAGCACGGTCAGGAACAGCCAGGCGTAGAGGCTGAAGAAGGCGATCTGGAAGAGCGAGTTGAAGGCGACCAGCCCTGCCACATACTGGTTGTCGCCGCGCGCCAACTGGTTCCAGACCAGCACCATGGCGATGCAGCGCGCCAGGCCGATCAGGATGACGCCGGTCATGTATTCCGGCTGGTCGCGCAGGAAGATGACCGCCAGGGCGAACATCAGCACCGGCCCCAGCACCCAGTTCTGGAACAGGGACAGCAGCAGCACGCGCTTGTCGGCGAAGACGCGCGGCAGTTCCTCGTACTTCACCCGCGCCAGCGGCGGATACATCATCAGGATCAGGCCGATGGCGATGGGGATATTGGTCGTCCCGACCGACAGGTCGTCGATCCAAGCGGGCAGCCCCGGCACGACCGTACCCAGCAGCACGCCGAACGCCATGGCCGCGAATCTCCACAATGTCAGCCAGCGATCCAGGACAGACAGGCGGCGCTTTGGTTGTTCAGTAATCACAGCATTGACCATCAGCGGACCCTCCGGCCCTCGGCGTCGATGACGACTTCGCCGTCTTCCTTGGTGAAGGGCTTCAGCCCCTCGGGGGGCAGGAGGTCGAGCACCGCCTCGGACGGCCGGCACAGCTTCACGCCCAGCGACGAGACGACGATCGGGCGGTTCAGCAGAACCGGATGCGCTTGGATGGCGTCCAGAAGCTGGTCGTCCGTCAGCGCGGGGTCCCCGAGGCCCAGTTCGGCGAAGGGCGTGCCCTTCTCGCGCAGCAGGCGGCGTAGGGGAATGCCCATGCGCTCGACCAGGTCCAAGATCATCGCGCGGCTGGGCGGCGTCTTCAGATATTCGACGACGTGGGGCTCGATCCCGGCGTGACGGATCAGGGCCAGGGTGTTGCGCGACGTCCCGCAGGCGGGGTTGTGGTAGATGACGACGTCCATGAGGTCCTCAGGCGCGGCACGGCGCGAGTTCGGCCAGCAGCGGCTCGCACAGTTCAGCGCGGCCCTGGCAGCAGTCCTTCAGCAGGAAGACAACCAGCGCCTGAAGGCGATCCAGGTCTGCTCGGTAGATGATCGATCGGCTGCGGCGCTCCGAACTGATCAAACCGGCGCGGGACAGGACCCCGAGATGCGCGGACATGGTGTTGGCGGGCACCGCCAGGGCATCCGCGATCTCGCCGGCGGGTAGGCCTTCGGGTTCGTGCCGCACCAGCAGACGGAAGGCCTCAAGGCGCGTCGGTTGGGCCAGGGCGGCGAGAGCGAGGATGGCGGCTTCGGATTCCATAATTCCAAAATAATAGAATTAATGGTGTCGTCAACCAAGCCGAGAGCGCTACCCGAGATGAATGTCAGCTGTCGGTCGAGAAGCCAATGTCCGGTACTGGCGCGTTTCAGCCTCTTCTCGGCTAGCCTGTAGTCACGTGCGTCAGCTTGTCTGGGTTGCGGACGATGTAGATCGCGCGGATCCGTCCATCCTCGAGATCCAGCGCGGTCGTCTGGAGACGGCCGTCCGGGTTGTAGCTGACGTAGCCGGGCAGGCCGTCGATGACGGCCGTGCGGACCAGGGTCGGCCGTTGTCGCGGATTGCTTGAAACATGGCTGAACAGCCGGAGGACGTTGTCGATGCCGCGCACGATGTTGCGGAACGCCGACACCTTGCCGCCGCCGTCAGCGTGAATCTCGACGTCCCGAGCGAGGAGACCCGCCAAGCGCGCCGTATCGCCGCCGTGCGCGGCCTCGAAGAAGGCGCGCGCGATCCGGTCAGCTTCCGCGGCCCCGAGCGAATAGCGGCTCCGCTCGGCTTTGACGTTTCTGCGGGCGCGGGACGCCAGCTGCCGAACCGCGGCTGGCTCTCGATCGAGCGTGGCGGCGACATCCTTGAGCGGCACCTCGAAGATGTCGTGCAGAAGGAAGGCCGCGCGTTCGAGCGGCGACAGACGCTCCATGGCCAGCATAAGGGTCACCGTGACGTCGTCGGCGATCGTCTCCACCGGATCGAGCGCCTCCACCAAGGGGTCGGGGAGCCACGGCCCGACATAGGTCTCTCGGCGCGCCCGGGCTGACTTCAGACGGTCGAGGCACAGGCGGGTGATGATGCGCGTGAGATAGGCAGCGGGCGCTTCGACACTCAGGCTGACGCCTGTCCACCGGAGCCAGCCATCCTGAACGACATCCTCGGCCTCGCTCAGCGAGCCGAGCATCCGGTACGCAAGACGAAGCAGCCGCGGGCGTTCCGCTTCGAAAGTTTCGGTTTTCAAGTCCGTCGGCGTCATCGCGCAGCATTCCTGGTGGTCGTGGAAGGATGACGATCGAACGGCCTGAGATGTGACATGCCCGCAGTGCAGCCGTCCGGATGTCACATCCCGCCGGCCTGCCTCGTCAAGTCTTCACCGCGCCGATGGACGGCGCAGGATGGAGACCTCCCCATGACGACGATGACCCGCCTGACCTGGCACTCTGTGGCGCCGGAGGGCGCGAAGGCCCTTTACGGCGTCCACCACTACCTCATGACCGGGACCAACCTTCCGGAAGAACTGATCCACCTCGTGTTCCTTCGGGTGTCGCAGATCAATGGCTGCGCTCATTGTATCGATCTCCACATGCGGGACCTTTTGAAGACGATGCCAATCGACAAGGTCGTCCTGGTCCCAGTGTGGGAGGAGGTCCCGCACCTGTTCCCCGAAACCTATCGGGCCGCGCTGGCCTGGGCGGAGGAGGTGACCCGCGTCAGCGAGACCCACGCGTCGGACGAGGCCTATGCCGCTGCCAGTGCGGCGTTCGAGCCGAAGGACCTGGTGGACCTCACCATCGCGATCGCCGCGATGAATGCGTTCAATCGGCTCGGAGCCCCCTTCCGTTTGCCGGTGAAAGCGCAACCCTGATTGCGAACGCGGCGTCCTGCTCAGGGGCGCCGCGACCTTCCCGAGAGTCCGATGACCGGCTTGACGCCAATGTCCGCTCCTGGCGGATTTCGTTGAAAAAGGCGTCCCGGGCAATTGGCATGAGGGCGCTGCGCTGATTCACTCTGGTCGTTGAGACCGGAGGTGCAGCGATGATGGGCGAGCGGCGGGTCGATCAGTCGGCCCTGTTCTACGCGTTCTCGTTGGAGCGGCATGTGCCGGCGGATCACATGCTGCGCGCGATCGATCGCTTTGTGGAACTGGACGGCCTGCGGACGCATCTGGCTCCGTTCTACAGCGCCATCGGTCGCCCCTCGATCGACCCGGAGTTGCTGATCCGGATGCTGCTAGTCGGCTATTGTTTCGGCATCCGCTCGGAGCGGCGCCTGTGTGAGGAAGTTCACCTGAACCTGGCTTATCGCTGGTTCTGTCGGCTGGGCCTGGACGGCGACGTGCCGGACCACTCGACCTTTTCGAAGAACCGCCACGGTCGTTTCCGCGACAGTGATCTGCTGCGCGAGTTGTTCGAGACGGTGCTGCGCCGCTGCATCGCCGAGGGCCTGGTCGGCGGCGAGGGTTTCGCGGTCGACGCCAGCCTGATCAAGGCCGACGCCAATCGCCAGCGCTGCGTGCCCGGCGACGAAGGTCTGCCGCCCGAGGCCGCCAGCCGCGCCATCGACGAGTACCTGGCCGTGCTGGATGATGCGGCCTTCGGCGGCGCGACCCCGGTGACGCCCAGGTTCATCTCGCCGGCCGACCCGGCCTCGCGCTGGACCGGCGCCAACAAGGGCCTGGCCTTCTTCGCCTATGCGACCAACTACCTGATCGACCTGGACCACGCGATCATCGTCGATGTCGAGCCGTCCACGGCGGTGCGCCAGGCCGAGGTGACGGCGGCCCGCACCATGATCGAGCGGGCGCGCGAGCATCATGATCTGTGGCCGGCCCGGCTGGCGGCGGACACCGCCTACGGCTCGGCCGAGATGCTGGACTGGCTGGTCCACGACCAGGGCATCGAGCCCCACATCCCCGTCATCGACAAGTCGGAGCGGATCGACGGAACCTTCTCGCGCAGCGACTTCGCCTATGACCACGCCCAGGATCTCTACCGCTGCCCGGCGGGCAAGACGCTGGTCCACGGTCGGCGCGTCTTCTCGACGCCCCGGACCCAGGCGCCGCCTGACGACACCCTGCGCTATCGCGCCAGTACGGCCGACTGCCGGGCCTGCGCCTTCAAGCCCCGCTGCTGCCCCAACACGCCGATGCGCAAGGTCACGCGCTCCATCCACGAAGGCGCCCGGGACTTCGCCCGCGACATCGCCAAGACCGACGCCTACGTCGTCTCCCGGCGCGAACGGAAGAAGGTCGAGATGCTGTTCGCCCACCTCAAGCGCATTCTGAAGCTGGACCGACTGCGCCTGAGAGGCCCCAACGGCGCCAAAGACGAGTTCCTCCTCGCCGCCACCGCCCAGAACCTGCGCAAACTCGCCAAACTGATCCCGCCAGCAGCTCCGGCGGTCGCCTGAAGCGGCACCAAGCCGTCGCGCCCATTACTGGTGGCGATCTTAACAGCCGCCTTTTTCAACGAAATCGGCGCTGTAGGGACCTTCGGCCTTCATCATCAATAAACGATGAGGCCCGAGGATCCGCAGCAGGGCAATTCGCTGAGCCTGACGAGGTGCCTTCGACACCCACCGGCCGCTATGACAAGGGTCTGGTTGTCAACGCGCCGGATCTGGCGCAGGTGGCCTGCCGGCTGGACGAGGAGGCGGACTTTTCGGACTGGGCTGAGGGGTCTCGGCGGTGCCCCGTCTCGCACGGGGCGCGGGGGGGACCTCGACCAGGCAGGCGAGGGCGGCCTGGATCTCCGGCTCCAGCTCCTTCAACGGGCGGTCGGTGGCCAGCCCGATGAACAGGGCGCCGTCGATCAGGGCGCTTATGCTGACTGCCGTCTGGCGCGGGCTCATCTTCAGGCGGATCTCCCCCCTGTGCGCCAGATGGGCGAGCCTTTCGGCGAGCAGGTCGAGGTTGCGTTCCAGAATGGGCCGGTGGAGGTCGTGCAGGGGGCCCGGGCGTACGCTCTCGGCGTGCATGTGCAGCCGGATGCGGGCGACGGTGGCGATGTCGAAGCCTAGCTGGCTCCTCAAGGAGGAGGCGACCTTGAGGAACTCCGGCCAGCTGTCCGGCAGGGTGGCCTCGGTCATGCTGCCGTAGCGCAGGGCTTCGGCGACCATCTCGTCCTTGTTGGAGAAGTGGACGTAGAGCGCTCCGGCGCTCAGTCCGGCGCGGCGGCGGATGTCGGCGATGGAGGTCCGCTCGACGCCCCGCTCGGCGATGCACTCGAACACCGCGCGCAGGATCCGCTCGCGCTGGGCGGCCATGTGCTCGGCGTTGCGTCTGGGCATGGGGACTCCGTCTGAACCCTGTTCGTCACGGATGGGCGGCCCCGGGTCAAGACCCTTGACAGCTCCTCAATAATGAATGAACGTCCGTTTTGTGACAAGGGAGGGACGTCATGAACTCGCGGACCTGGATGCTGGCCGGATCGGCCGTGGCGCTCGTTCTGGTTCCGGCGGCCCACGCCCAGGAGGCCCCCGCACAGGCGCATCGGATCGAGGACGTGATCGTCACCGCCGCCAAGCGCGAGGAGCGGGCGCTGGAGGCGCCCCAAGCCATCACCGCGCTCGGGGCTGAGGACCTGTCCCGTCTTGACGCCACCCAGTTCCGGGACTTCGCCGCCATGGTGCCCGCGCTCAGCTTTACCTCCGCCGGGGTCGGCCAGTCGCAGGTGTCGCTGCGCGGGGTGACCGCCGGCATCGACATCGGCCCGACCGTCGGGATCTACGTCGACGAGGTCCCCTATGGATCGAGCACCGCCTTCTCCAACGCCTCCTCCCTGGCCCTGGACGTCGGGTTGTTCGACGTCTCCCGCGTCGAGGTGCTGCGCGGGCCCCAGGGGACCCTTTATGGGGCTGGCGCCATGGGCGGCGTGCTCAAATATGTGACGCGGGCTCCCAGCCTCGCCGGGGACGACTATGCGCTGAGGGCGGGCGTGTCGGCGACCAGCGAAGGCGGCGTCAACGCCAACGCCGCGGCCTCGGGCAATGTGGTGTTGGCGGACCAGGCGGCGCTTCGCGGCTCCGCCTTCTATGCGCGCGACGCCGGCTTCATCGACAACCTCGCCGTGGACCGCGAGGATGTGGACCAGTCCACCGTCTACGGCGGCCGGCTCGACCTCCTGTTCCGGCCCAGCGATGACCTCGACCTCCGGCTGACCGCCTTCGCCCAGGAGATCTCGCGCGACGGCGTGCCCGCGGCGGACTTCACCCTGTCGGGTCAGCCGGTCGACGGGGAGCGCGAGCAGAGGCGCATGAAGGACGAGCCCTTCGAGCAGTCCTTCCGCTTGGTCAGCGCGACCGTCGACTACGACCTGGGTTGGGGGACCCTGACCTCGGTCTCCAGCTATCAGACGGCGGAGACGAGCTTCCGCCAGGACGCCTCGGCCCTCTATGTGCCGGTGCTCGGGGGGCTGGGGCTGGCGTTCAGCGCCGTGGCGGCCGACCAGGACCGCAGCGTCGACAAGTTCGCCCAGGAGATCCGCCTGGCCTCCGAGGGCGACGGCGTCCTGCAGTGGCTGGCGGGCGCCTACTACACTGACGAGCGCAGCCATAACGGCCAGCACGTCGTTGCCTACGACCTCGCCGGCGCCGTGTCGCCGATCAATCTGGCCACCGTCGCCATTCCCAGTCGCTACGAGGAGATCGCCGCCTTCGGCAATCTCACCTGGCGGATCAGCGACGACTTCGACGTGACCGGCGGCTTGCGCTACGCCCGCAACGACCAGAGCTTCGAGCAGATCGCCTCCGGCCTTCTGATCGGCCCGACCCCGCGGTCCGCGGCCAGCGACGAGGTGGTCACCTGGCTGGCCAACGCCCGCTACCGGCCCAACGAGCGGAGCATGGTCTATGCCCGTTTCGCCACGGGTTACCGGCCAGGTGGTCCGAACTTCGTAGTCAACGACCCGGTCACCGGCCTGCCGCTGGCCGACGCCACCTTCGCCTCCGACAGCCTGAAGAGCTACGAGCTCGGTTACAAGGCGGCGGCGCGGGACTTCACGGTGGAGGCGGCTCTCTACCACATCGACTGGTCCGACATTCAGGTGACCACCGTGGCCGGGGGCGTGTCGGTGATCGCCAATGCCGGCGCCGCAGCCATCGACGGAGCCGAGGTGAGCGTCACCGCCCGGCCGTCGCCTCAGCTAACCCTGGGCGGCTCGCTCGCCTGGCAGGACGCGCGGCTCGACGAGGATGCGCCCCTGCTGGGCGGCGTCGCCGGCGACCCCCTGCCCAATGTGCCTGAGGTCTCGCTGGCCCTGACTGCGGACTATGAACTCTCCGGCGAGGGCTGGCGGCCGGTCGTAGGGGCCACGGTCCGCCACGTTGGAGAGCGCGTCGCCTCGTTCGACCTCAGCGCCGGCCTGCCGCAGTACGAGCTGCCCGCCTACACCGCCATCGACCTGCGGCTGGCGGGAACCTTCGGCTCCGTCGAGGGTCAGCTGTACGTGCGAAACCTGTTCGACGAGGCGGGCCAGCTTTCCGCCTCGACGGTCCTGTCCGGCGCCGGCGGCCCGGCCCAGGTGACCCTGCTGCAGCCCCGCACCGTCGGCGTGAGCCTCACCACCCGCTTCTAAGGCGGGTCCTCTTCCGCATTTGTACTGGAGACGCCGTGTCCGTCGCTGTCGCCATCGACCCCGCCGCCCTCGACCGCCTTCTCGACCCTTTCGACCGCACCGACGCGCCCGGCTTCGCCCTCGGCGTCGCCCATCGGGGCGTGCCGATCTACCGGCGAGGCGTCGGCATGGCCAGCGTGGAGCTGCCGGTGGCGCTGTCCCCCTCCATTCGCATGAGGATCGGCTCCACCTCCAAGCATTTCTGCGTGCTCGTGGTCATGCTCCTGGCCGAGGAGGGACGGCTCTCTCTCGACGACAGCCCGCGCCAGGTGATCCCGGAGCTGCCGACCTGGGCCGAGGCTATCACCCTGCGCCAGCTGATGTCGCACACCAGCGGCATGCGCGACAGCCTGGACCTCGTGATGCTGAGCGCCGGACCCGGGCGGCCGATCCCGCCGCGCGCCCAGCTAGAGATGCTGACCTCCATCGACAGCGTCAACTTCCCGCCCGGCGCCAGCTGGAACTACAACAACGGCGGCTATGTGCTGCTGACCGAAATCGTCGAGCGGATCACCGGCCAGAGTTAGGCGAGGTGCTGCGCGAGCGCATCTTCGAGCCCGTGGGCATGCACGACACCTGCCTGCGGCTGCTGGACACCGACCTTCTGCCAAACAGCGCCACCCTGCACCTTCCGCGGCCTGACGGCGGCTGGACTCGCGGCGTCTTCGGCCCGCCGGTGGCGGGGGAGGGGGGGATCGTCTCCACCGTCGACGACATGCTCCGCTGGCTCGCCCACATGTCGGCGCCGCGGGTGGGAAGCCCCGCCTCCTGGGAGGCGATGACGACACCCCGGGCCAGCCATGGCTACGGCCTCGGCCTGACGGTGTCGGAACATCGGGGGCTGCGTACGGTCCATCACGCCGGCGGGGTGGTGGGCGGCTCCAGCCAGATGTTGAAGGTCCCGGACCATGAGTTCGACCTCATCCTGATGACCAACGGCCGCAACGCCCTGGAGATGTACGACCTGGCGGACGCGGTGATCGACGCCTGCTTCACCGGCCTTCCCACGCGGCCGCAGGACGTGGGCGGGGCGCCGGCGACCGGAGTGTTCCACTCCCGCGCCACCGGCCGGGTGCTGGGCCTGGGCGAGCGCGACGGCGACCAGGTCCTCGATATCGCCGGCATGAGCCTGCCGGCCCGGCGCGACGAAACCGGCGCGATCACCGCCCCCATTCTGCCGACGGACCTGAAGCTGCGGCCGGTGCGTCACGAAGACGAGGTGGTCGCCCTGGAGGCGGAGGAGTTCGGCCAGACCGAGCGGCTCGAGCGGGTGAAGCCGCCGGCGGACGCACGCCTTATGGAGCGCGACTACGCCTGCCCTTCGGCGGGTCTGAGTGCCTTCGTTCGGGTCGACGGAGAGCAGCCGACCCTGACGCTGGCGAGTCCCTGGGGATCGACAGACTACGGCCTGTCGGCGATCGGCCCAGATCTCTGGCGCGGGGCGGGCCTTTCCGCCCTGCCCGTCGGGGTCAGCCTGGAGTTCGACGAGGTCGGCTTCCTGCTGACCAGCGGCCGCACCGTCCGGCTGCGGTTCGAACCCGCATGACCGGGCTCGCGGCGACTCCCACCTATCCGCCGGCGGCGGCCGCCCGGCGCGGCCTTACGGTGCTGGTCCTCCTGGCGTTCCTGACCTCGATGGACATCACCCTGACGGCGCTCCTGATCGAGCCGATGAGGCTGGAGCTCGGCCTGAGCGACGTCCAGATCGGCCTGCTCCAGGGCACCGTCTTCGGCCTGTCCTACGGCCTAAGCTCGCTGGCCATGGGCTGGCTCATCGACCGGCGCAACCGCGTGCGCCTCCTGCTGGCCGGGATCGTGGTCTGGGGGCTCGCCATCGCCGGCACTGGGCTGGCGGACTCCTTCGGGCCCCTGGTCGCCTGGCGCATCGCGCTGGGGGTGGTCACCGCGCTTTTGGTGCCGGCAGGGCTCTCGATCATCGCCGACCTGTTCCCGCCAGAGAGGCGATCCGTGGCCACCAGCCTGTTCGTCGGCGGCCAGGCGTGCGGCCAGGCAGCCGGCATCCTGATCGGCGGCTCCGCCTTCGACCTGCTGACGCGGCTGCCCCCGGTCCTCGCGGGCCTGACTCCCTGGCGCGCCCTCTATGTGGGGGCGGCGGCCCTCTGCCTGGTGCTGTTCCTTCTCCTGTTCGCGCTTCGCGAGCCGGACCGCCAGGAAAAGACGGCGGACGGAGGCGGCGCTGCCGGTTGGCGGGAGCTGTGGACCCATCGCCGCTTTCTGGCGCCCCTGCTGGGAGGGCTGCTGTTCGCCGTGGTCGCCGCCCAGGGCGCCCACGTCTGGCCGGCGCCTCTGCTGATGCGCAACTTCGCCCTCACCCCCGGCGCCTTCGCCGGCTGGCTGAGTGCGGTGACCCTCGCCGGCCTGATCATAGGCGCCTTGGCCGGAGGACAGCTGGCCGAACTCGGCCGGCGGCGGGGCGGTCGCGCGGCCGTGCTGCTGCCGGCGGCCGTCGCCGCCCTGTTGATCGCGCCGCTGTCGCTGTTCGCCGTCGCGACCACCGTTCAGATGTTCGCCGTCTTGATCGGACTCGCCCTGATCTGCGCCGGTCTTATTCCGACCGTCGGCGCCATCGCCCTGACCCTCAACCTGCCCAATGAGATCCGCGGCCGGGGCATCGCCGCCTATGTCCTGACCACGGCCCTGGGGACGGCGACGGCTCCGGCCGCCATCGCCCTGATCGGAGACCTGCTCGGCGGCGAGGCCATGCTCGGCCAAGCGGTGGTCGTGGTGTCGGCGCCGGCCGGCCTGCTGGGCGCCGCCTGCTTCATGCTGGCGATGCGGGGCGACCGGCGACCGGAGGCCACGGCGCGGGCATGAGGGGTCGGCGGCTGGAGGCGTGGATCGAGCCGCTCGCCTTTCGCGAACCCCTGCGCATCGCTGGCCGGACGCTTCCCGGTATCCCCGGCGTGCGGGTCAGGATCGTGGAAGGGCAAGCGGCGGGCCGCGGCGAGGCGGGGGGCGTCTTCTATCTTGGAGACGGTCCGGACGCGATGCTGGCGGCGATCGAGGAGGTGCGGGCCGAGATCGAGCGAGGCCTGGACCGGGGTCGGCTGCAGGCGCTGCTGCCCGCCGGCGGTGCCCGCAACGCGCTCGACGCGGCGCTCTGGGAGCTGGAGGCGGCGCTGGCTGGAGAGCCGGTCTGGCGCATGGCTGGCCTGCCCCAGCCGCGCCCGCTGGTCACCACCTGTACGCTAGGCGCCGATCCCCCGGACGTGCTGGCGGCGCGGCTGGCGGCGTTTCGCGAGGCGCGGGCGTTTAAGCTGAAGCTCGAGGGCGATCTGGAGGCCGACCGCGAGCGTCTGGCTCTGATCCGCAAGGCGTGGCCGGACGCCTGGCTGATGGCAGACGGAAACGAGGGATATCGTGCGGATCAGCTGGAGGCGCTCTCCAGCACGCTTGTGCGGTTCGCGGTGAGTTTGCTGGAGCAGCCGCTCCCTCGCGGGCAGGATGAGGTTCTCGCCGGATGCAATCCGCCCCTTCCAGTAGCCGCCGATGAGAGCCTCCAGGGGCTGGCAGACCTGGAGGGGCTCGTCGGGCGCTACCAGGTGGCCAACATCAAACTCGACAAGTGCGGCGGCCTGACGGAGGGGCTGAAGATGGTCGCCGTGGCCCGACGGCTGGGGCTCCGACTGATGATCGGCAACATGGGCGGCTCCAGCCTCGCCGCCGCTCCCGCCTGGCTTCTGGCCCAGGTTTGCGACTACGTGGACCTGGACGGGCCGATCTTCCTTGCCGCGGACGTGCCGGGCGGCGCCCGGTACGAGAACGGTCTCGTCGATATGCCGGACGACTTCTGGGGAACGGGCTCCCGTCCAGACTGACTGCTTCTCGCGCCAGGCTGCGTGGGCAGAAGCCCAGTGGTCTTGGATTCCGCTTCGCTGCTCGAGCGAAGGTCGTCTCTTCGGCAAGGTGAGAATGTCCGGTTCTGGCGCTGAGGAGATGCCAAGAGCGTAGACTGGCAACTGACACAGGGAGGCGACCTTAATGGAGGTTGGCCATGCGCGAGTCTGACCTGTTCATCCAACCCAAGCGGCCGTGGAATGCTGGCCGTCTCATCGGTCCCAAGGCGCCGCTCAAGCCGAAGCACATCTGGGCAATTCGACAGCAGTTGAAGGTCGCGAGGAGGGTGCGCGACCTTGCGATGTTCAACTGCGCCCTGGACTCTAAGCTGCGGGCCTGTGACCTGGTTCGGCTCCGGGTTAGCGATGTGGCGCCCAGCGGTGTGCTTCGCCAGCGCTCGATTGTCATCCAGCAGAAGACTGGAAGGCCTGTTCCTTTCGAGATCACGGAGCCTGCGCGAGACGCCATCGCCGCTTGGCTGTCGGTCCGCGGACAGCGCGACGATGACTGGCTGTTTCCGAGCCGCAGCCGACCAGGGCAGCACATCGGCACCCGTCAGTACGCGCGGCTCGTTGATCATTGGGTTCAGATGATCGACCTGGAACCGCAGGGCTACGGGACCCACAGCCTCAGGCGGACGAAGGTTTCGCTCGTTTACAAGAAGACCGGCAACCTGCGGGCCTGTCAGCTCCTGCTCGGCCACAGGAAGCTGGAGAGCACCGTCAGATATCTCGGCATCGAAGTCGACGACGCCCTGGAGATATCAGAGCAGATCGATCTGTGACTTGCGACCGGGCCCAAAAGCGGGCCCGGTCATTGTCGACTATGGGTGGAAAGCGGCCTAGCGATCAGTGACGTTGATTGCGATCATGGTCGGCTCGCGTGCGTCATTCGTCCAGATCGATAGGTTGGTCAGGTAAGCGGGAACGGCGACTTCGATCAACGTGTTCAACTCCGCGTCGCTGATCACCAGTCGCCTTGCTGGAGTGGCGATTTCGCCACTGAAGGCCAGCGCGAGGTTCGAGTGATCAATATTCGATCCAACAACCACACGCGTGTGCCCATCGACTTCAGAGAGAGTCCCGATACAGACGCAACGCTCATCTGCCCAAAGTCGGACCGGACCATCCCC
Organism: Brevundimonas phoenicis; assembly: GCF_047237745.1. Classification (NCBI taxonomy): domain Bacteria; kingdom Pseudomonadati; phylum Pseudomonadota; class Alphaproteobacteria; order Caulobacterales; family Caulobacteraceae; genus Brevundimonas; species Brevundimonas phoenicis. The sequence continues at coordinate 1,994,748 of NZ_JBDFLN010000001.1, read as the reverse complement.
AAACGGGGGAGCATCGACTTCCATGCTACCACCGACCAAAATGAACGAGCCGGGCGCGCTAACTAAAACCTCTTTGTGTTCCACGGTCGAAAGCCCTCGCGTATTCACAGATGCCGAACCTGCCCGCCGAAATGAATGTCCGCAACGGGTCGAAAGCGGACCTTTGCAGACCGAAGGACGAAACGTCTGTTCCCAGGCCCGCCGCCAATGCCCGCTCCCGGCATGGCGGCGATCAGTCTGCGTTCCTGACCTCAGCCCGGTTCGATTTCGCGGTGGTTTCAGTGTTGACTATCGGGAGCCTGATCGACGGATCCAATCTGCGGGATTTCAGGGGCGAGTCGCCGAGGGGCGACGAGCGTTCGGCCCGTCAACTGCTTGTTCTGTTGCCGCCACCAGTAGGCGAAGGGGGGCGTCGATGAGCTCGAGATGGACGACTGATCGGGTGTCCTCCTCCCGGTAGGGCGCGAACTCCATTCGGCGTCGAGGCGTCGCCTTCGTTGCCTCGGCAAGCGCCGCTGAGTTCAGCCAGCCCAACAGCGGGCTGGGTTTTCGAGTTGGGGGCGAGGGCGGTTCGGCGACGCTTGGGGCTCTCGAGGATTGCTGCGAACCCCGGATATCCGCAGGGCCTGATTGTGGCCGAGAGCGATGTCAGCATCCGCAAGGAAGCGAGCAGCAGGCGGCGCGCGTGCATCGGTGCGGCGCTTTTTCGGCGTCCGCCAGCCAGAAGGCTCCGTCGGGCTCGGAGTAAATGCGGTATCCAGCGGCCGAAACCCGACTGCCGTTCGTTGATTTGCCTGCAACCCGCCGTGAGCGGTGATGCACTGGGCCGGGACCGGGAACAGACACGCACGGCAGACTTCAAGAACCTATTGGGACGCTGGCTGATGTCCGGTCATGCACGTTCATGAGGCCGGAGCTGCTATGGGAGACACATAACGCGCGCGATTGTATATCGCCTCTACTTTGCGATGACCTCGCCGATGCGCCGTCATCACGCGAGGATGAGCTCCATTAAGGTGCGGGCCAGAAGCGCGACGACGGGAGCAACGCCGACGTTATGATGTTAATCACGGGCGACCTCGCCGCAGCCTGAGCGCGGCTTGAAGGTCTCCGAGGCGGGTACACGATGGGCCGTCCAGCGTCGGCTGATTTCATCGATCGTTCGATTGATCACCCGATCATCAAAAGATCTGTCCCGGGTTGGCGACATGCCGACGGCGATCTGAAGAGGATTCAGACCGATGTTCGCTGCGGTGAAGCCGCCCGTGCCAGATTCGCTCTCTGCGCCGAAATAGATCGTCTCCCCGGGGAGGGCGCTCAAGTCCCCGATGTGTTCGATTTCCTGCATATCTCGCTCAAAGCGTTCACTGCCGTCTTTAAAGACCAGATGACTGGTCGTCGCCACGGTCTGCATGAAGGCATAAAATTCCTCTTCCTGCTCGTGCCCGATCAGACAGACCTCAACTTGGTAAACGTGTGTCGTTGTCGCACAACCCCCAAGCGTGAGTATCATAAGGATAATGGCGTAGTAGCGTTTCCGCACAAATCCTCCTGAGCCACGGCGCTGCGCCTTCAGTCTCGTCCGGCCTCGCGCCGCAGCGTGGCGAGCCGGTTGCGGCAGGCCGCTTCGACGAGATCGCGCAGGCGATGGGCGCCGTCCATCAGCCAGGCCAGGTCTTCGGCGCTGAGGTCGTACTGGTCGGAGTAGCGGGCCTCGACATAGGCGCGCTTCAGCATCTCGAACCGGCGGCGGTCCGCGCGATGCTCACGCGGCCAGACGGCGATCAGCGCCTTGTCCAAGGTTTCGGCCTGGGAGCGGAGGAACTTGATGTTGTGAGAGCGCGGGAAATAAAAGGCGTGGACGAGGAGGAAGCACGCATAGGCGCGCTCGACCGCTTGGTGAAGGAGGAAGGCCGCGTCCTTTACGTTCTGACGTGCGGCATAGAACTCAGCCCCAGCTAACGCCTCAGAGATTTTTCCGAGCCATTCCGATTGATACTTTTCCGCCATGTCCGCCGCCTCCTGCGGCGTCAGCGGCTTTGGTGTGGCGAAGGGATGGCCGGGCAGGGCATAGAGTTCCACGCCGTCCTTGATGACGCCCGTCCAGAAATACTGGCCCTGGGTCAGGCCCGAGTTCACCTCGGCCATAGTGTGGACGATGACGTTGACGATCCGGCCGATGGCCGGGTCGCGCTCGATCTTGTCCTCGGCGACGTACCAGTAGTTGGCGATCTCGGTCAGCTTCTCGTGGCTGACGATGACCAGGATATCGAAATCGGACAGATAACCGGTCTCGGGCGCATCGACCCAATCGTCGCGCGAATACGAACCGAACAGGATAATCTTCAGGATCTTGCCGTCGCGACGCCACGATTGGGTCGGGCCGCCGCCGGCATGGATCGCACGGTCGAACTCTTCCAGCAGGATCGACCGGATTCGGGCCAGCTCGCGCTGCTGACGCTCAGGCAGATGATCGAGGGCGTCCTTCATGACTTCGACTCTAGCACGGCTGGTTTGCATGACCACATTCGGGCGTGGGCGCCGTCGGGGGTCGACTGAACCTTAGCCATGGAAGGGTTAGGCGTCCGCCCGAAAAGTGAGAAATCATGACTGTTGGCATGGCCGCCGCCCTTGGCGCAGAGCGCTTGGACACGACGACGGCGATCCGGACGGACGCGGCAACCTACGACATGAGGGCGTCGTCGGAAACCGCCCCTTGTCAGCAGCAGGGATTTGGACGAGCATTGTGATGCGTTCGTTTGGACGCCGAGGCGTGAGAACCTCGATTGAACTGTTCGACCTACACTCTCCGGTGCTCGGCGTGGCGGGCGCGTATGTCCAGGCTCCAATGGGGCTAAAGGCGCTCGCGCGTGCCTCAATCACGTTCTCAACACCCGGCAACGGCCGGGCCCGCCTCTTTGCGAAAGGAGGCGGGCCCGTGTCGGATCAAAGCAGACGGATGGAAGGCGAAGGCGGCGCCGAACTGTCCATTCTCTATCGCGAGAACGAGCGGTGGCTGGCCCGATCGCTCAAGCGCCGCTTCGGCGATCAGGACATTGAGGATTTGGCTCAGGAAACCTGGCTGCGCCTGGCTTCGGCGGTCTCGCGCGCGGACATCCGTCACCCGAAAGCCTTCCTGCTGCGGATAGCGACCAATTTGGCGTCGACGCGGCGACGGCGCCGCGAACTGGCGTTGAGGGCGGAGGCCGGGGCGGCGGTCCGCGACTGCATCGAGGCCGACCAAACCGACCGGGTCATGCTGGCCCAGATCGTGCTCGGCTTGCCAGAATCTCTTCGGGATGTCTTTTTACTGTCGCGTATCGACGGTCTGACAAACGCCCAGATCGCGGATAGGCTGGGCATATCTCCCAAGACCGTCGAATGGCGCATGACCCGGGCCCTGGCCCACTGCGCCGCCCAACTCCGGCGCTAGAATGAGGCGCGACATGACCAACCCGAACAGGGTTGAGAAGGCGGAAGAGGAAGCGGTTGCGTGGCATGCCCGCTTCGGCGCGACCTCCATCGACTCCGGCGCCATCGAGGAGTTTCTCGAATGGCGGTCAAAACCCGGCAACGCCGACGCCTATCGTCGCGTCGATCGCGTCTGGCGCGAAAGCCAGGGCCTGGGCTCCGATCCGGCCATCGCAGAGGCGCTGGACGGCGCGCGTCATCGCGCCCGCCGCAGCGGCTTGGGCGGACGGTCTGTCCTGATCGGGGGGCTGGTGGGCGTGACCGCCTTGCTCCTCATCGCAGGGGCCTGGCTGTGGAGCGGACGGGGCGCGTTTGCGACCGATGTCGGCGAGCAGCGCGTGATCCGGCTCGCCGACGGCTCCAAGGTCAATCTGGACACCGATTCCCACATCCGGGTGCGGTTCACGAATGGGGAGCGGCGGATCGATCTTGATCATGGCCAGGCGCTTTTTGATGTGGCGCCGGCGCCCGAGCGGCCCTTCGTCGTCTATGCTGGCGATGCGCGCGTCACCGCAGTGGGCACGGTGTTCGACGTCCGCAGGGCAGGGGAAGCGGTCAGCGTGACGCTCGTCTCGGGGGTGATCGACGTCGCGGCGCCGGAGATGGCGACCGGCGAGCGCCGCATGGCGGCAGGCCAGCAGACCAGGGTCTCGGGCAGCGCGATCTCGACCCGGGTGGTCGACGTCGCCGCCGAGACCAGTTGGACCTCTGGACGGCTTATCTTCTCCGACATCCCGCTGGAGCAGGCCGTCTCCGAGATGAACCGCTATCTGACAGACAAGATCGAGCTGGACGATCCCGGCATCCGGACCGTGGCGATCAACGGCGTCTTCCTGGTCGGAGACCGCGACGCCTTCGTCTCGGCAGCCTCGGATGGTTTGGGCCTGAAGTCCGTTCCCAAGGCGGACGGGTCCGTCGGATTGGTCCGCCGCGGAAATTAATTGGTTTCGGCTCCGGGGTAGGCCGGGGTCTCGTTGGTCTCTTTCTTCGACGCCAGAGGGGGCGTTGGAGGAAACCTGTCTATGAGCCGTTCGAGTCTTCTATCCGGCGTCGCCGCGGTCGCCTGCCTCTTCTCCGCCGGGACGCCCGCCTGCGCCCAGTCCGCGCGCGATTTCGACATACCCGCAGGACCGATGCGCGACGCTCTGACGGCCTTCGGCGCCCAGTCCGGCCAGCAGATATTCTTTACCTCGGACGTTGTCGCGGGCCGGCGCTCGCCCGGCGTCAACGGAAGGATGCAACCCGAGGCGGCCCTGAGCCGTCTGCTGCTCGACAGCGGCCTGACCTGGTCCCAGAGGCGAGCCGGCGTCTTCGTGGTGCAGAGGACGGCTCGGGCGACAAGCGACGAAGTCACCGTCCTGGACGAGGTGGTCGTCACGGGCACCCTGCTGCGTTCTTCCGGCGAACTGGCGTCGCCGGTGCAGATCATGGACCGGGATGAGCTCGACAGCCGGGGGCGGGGCACCGTCGCGGAAGCGCTTACGGACCTGCCGCAGAACTACGCCGGCAGCGGAACGCCCGGCGCGCTGTTGACCGGCGCGGATCGCGGCGGCTCGAACGGGGTGGTCGCGACGGGGATCAATCTGCGAGGTCTGGGGGCCGACGCCACGCTCGTCCTGGTCAACGGCCGTCGATTGGCCGGCACGGGGTTCAGGGGCGAATTCGCCGATGTTTCGGCGCTGCCCTCCGCCGCTGTAGAGCGGGTGGACATCCTTCTCGACGGCGCATCGGCTCTTTATGGCTCGGACGCTGTCGGCGGCGTGGTGAACATCATCATGCGGCGGTCCTTCGACGGCCAGGAAAGCGCGGTGCGGCTGTCCGCCGCCCAAGGCGGCATGGAAACCGCCCAGGCTTCGCATATCGCCGGACGGTCCTGGTCGAGTGGCAGCGCCTTGCTGTCGTATGAGTATCAGCACCAGAACGCCGTCAACTCGCGGGACCGGCCCTATACGCTCGACGGGGACCTTCGTCCCTTCGGCGGGTCGGATTGGCGGTCGCTTTTCAGTGCGCCTGGCAACATCGTCGCATACGACGCAGCGAGCGCGAGCTACGTCTCGCAATTCGCGATCCGTCCCGGGCCGTCGAGCTCGGCGATCGCGCCGACGGATTTTGCGGCAGGCGAAACAAACCTGCAGTCGAACTCTCTGGGGGTGGACCTCATCCCGCAGCTGGAAAGGCACAGCGCCTATGGGCGAATCCGGCAATCCGTTGGCGAACGTTTGGATCTTTCGGCCGACGTGCGCTTCAGCCGCCGCGCCTATGAGTTCGCCAATGTTCCCGGCGCCAGCGTCTTCACGGTGACGCGCGCCAACCCCTTCTTCGTCTCCCCGACCGGCGCGGATTCCCACCTTCTCGCCTATTCCTTCTCGGGCGACCAGGGCCCGTCGCGGCAGGTGGGATCGTCTCGTAGTCTCGGGCTCACTGCGGGCGCCGTGTTCGACCTCGGTTCAGGCTGGTCACTCGATGGGTACCTGGCCCACGCTGAAGAACGCGGCGAAGCGGCCATCCGAGGGCAGATCAACACCCAGTTCCTTCAAGAAGCGCTCGGGAACACGCCGGACGATCCGGAAACCGACTATTCGACCTCGGTCGACGGCTTCTTCAATCCGTTCGGCGCGGGTGCCGCCAACGCCCCTCGCGTCCTGGATTTCATCAGCGCGGGCTATTCCAGCAATCTGGACCGCAGCGCGGCCAGTTCCGTCAATCTGCTGCTGAGCGGAACGCCGCTGACCCTGCCCGGCGGCGCGCTTGGTATCGCCGTGGGCGCCCAGGTGCGGCGCGAGAGCTTCAAGACCCAGTCGACGACGTTCCTGTCCACTCTCGCGCCCGTCGTACGTCTCACGCCGGGTCACGACCGTCTGATCGCTGCCGTCTTCGGCGAGGCGCGCATTCCCCTGATCGGACCCGGCAACGCACGGCCGGGCGTTCGGTCTCTTGAAGTGTCGATCGCCGGACGCGTGGAGGATTACGAAGACTTTGGGCGGACCTCGAACCCCAAGGTCGGCGCGATCTGGTCGCCCATCCCTGATCTGACGCTGAGAGGATCATGGGGAACGTCGTTCCGCGCGCCGGGCCTGACCCAGTTGAATGACGCCTCCAGCGCCGGCGCTTCGCTCGTTCCCCGACCTGATGGAACACGTATGCTTTCCATCTATCTGTCGGGCGGCAATCCCGATCTGACCCCCGAAACCGCTGAAACCTGGACCCTGGGCTTCAACTACAGCCCCCCAGGCGGCCTAATGTTGAGCGCGAGTTATTTCGACACGCGGTTCGACAATCAGATCGCCCGTCCGACGACCGGCAACCTGGCCAACGTCCTCATCGATCCCGCCTTGTCGCCCTTTGTTCGACGGGTGGATCCGGCGAACGACGCCGCCGATCTGGCGCTTGTTCGCAGCTACACCACCGCGCCGGGCTTCGGCGCGGGCAGCCTGTTCCCGCCGACCACCTACGGCGCCATTATCGACGGGCGATGGATCAACACCGCATCGGTCGCGGTCCGCGGCCTTGACCTTCAGGCCGCCTATCCCATGCGTTTCGGCGGCCATACCCTGCGATGGGATGCGTCGGCGTCATGGCTTCTGGACTATGACAGTCGGATGACCTCCGCCTCGCCTGTTCAGGGCTTGCTCGATCAGGTCGGCTACCCGGTTTCTCTCAGAAGCCGGGCAGGCTTCACCTGGTCGCGGGGCGACTGGACCATGAACGCTCACTGGGTTCACGTTTCGGATTACGCCGATCAGGACGGCCGGCCGATCGACGCCTGGAACACTGCGGACGTCAGACTGACTTGGAGCCCGACCAACGGTTCTCTGGAGCGACTGCGCGCATCGCTCGGAATCCAGAACCTCTTTGACGCCGATCCGCCCTTTCACGACGGCCGGACCGGTTACGGCTTCGACGCCGGCCAAGCCAATCTGCTCGGCAGGGTCGTTTCGCTGCAGTTGACGCGGCGCTGGTGATGTCGAACCGTTCGACCGGCTTTGCCCTGTGGATCTGGGCCGCGTGGGCTTGCGTGTTGGCGAACGCCCTGCTGATCGCTCCGACGATCGCCCAGGACCGCTCGCTGACGATCGACGACGTCCTAAGCATGGAGTCCTTCGGCGACGCCTCCCTTTCGCCGGATGGTCGCTGGCTTGTCTATGAACGAAGACGCGCCTTTGACAGCGCGCCGCGTTTCGATCGCGGCCATCGGTCCGTCTGGGCTGCGACCGACCTGTTCTTCGTCGACCTTCATGGCGCGACCGAACCCACGCAGTGGATTCCCAATATCGAAAACGAAGGCGTGGTGATGGGGGCTTGGTCGCCCTCCGGAGCCCAGCTTCTCGTCTATCGCGTCGGGACCCATCGGATGGAAGCCGGCGTTCTGGACGTGAAAACGCGCACCGTCCTTTGGACCGGCCTTACCCCCGACATGCCGCTCACCGGAAGCGGAGCGGAATGGCGAGACGACCACCGCTTGCTCCTGACGATCCGGCCTGTCGGCGGCATGCCCTGGATGCTGGAGCGCGACGGCGCCAGTCAGGCCGCCAGTCGACAGCTTTGGCGTGATGCCGCCGAGGGCAGGGTTCCTTCCGCCACGCGCATCGACACCTGGGGCGGAATCGCGACTACGGCGAAGGAGAAGCCGCTCCAGCGGCTTATGGAGATCGACGTCCGCTCAGGTGAAGTCCGTCAGATAGCTGAGGCACCCATCCTGGATATGGCGGCCGCCCCCGACGGAAGAACAATTGCGCTGCTGGTTTCGGGGGAGGGGGTTTCCATCGGAGCTGGACCCGCACGGGCGTACGAAATGAAACACCGCACGCGTCTGCGTCTGCTCGATGCGGCGACAGCATCGGTTATCGCCGCCCCGAAGGAAGACATCGCCCTGCATCTTCTAAGGTGGACGGCCGGTTCCGACGCGGTCCTGGTATGGGGACGAGACGACGGCGCTGCATGGGAGCAGGGCGGTCTGCGGCGTGTCGGTCGGAACGGGTCGGTGTCTCGGTTCAGGTCCGACGGCCTGTCGCCTATGGCCGCCGGGTCGGCGATCGACGAACTCAGGGGCGTGCAAGCGGATTGGCTGGGCGAGGCGCCGGTGCTCCGAGCCCGCCGAAACGGCCGGTTCGATTGGTTCATGCTCTCGCTCGACGCCCCGGCGAGAGCTCTCACGTCCGGCATCCCCGGCCCGGTCGGCGATCTGGCGGCGGCGGGAGAGGATCAACTGCTGATCTTCGGGGCCGGCGCCTTGTGGCGTGTGAATGAGAGCGGCGCAGAGCCGCTGACCTCGCCGGGCGGACAGGTCTCCAATGCCGCCTCCGTCAGCGGCATGCAGGCGCTGCGATTGCGGTTGAATGCAGCCCCCAAGCGCGACTGGGCCTTGGCCCGCACGGACTCTCACCGTGTGGATGTCTTGGGCGGGGAAGGCGTGCGGCGCAGCTTCGGCATAGAGCCGCTGGCGGAAGGCTCGATGATCGCGGCGGCGTCGCAAGACGTGATCGTTCGCCTTCTCCGGCATCAAGGCTCGGAGGCGTTGTGGCTGAGCAGCGGGCGGGGAACGCGACGGATCGACGAGACAAACCCCGAGTTCGCGACACTTGCTTTTTCTCGAGCCGTCGCCGTGGCCCATTCAGACCGTTTCGGCCGCCCTACGCAAAGCTGGCTCACCCTGCCGGCGGGCGATGCGCAGCGGATTCCGCGCGGTCTGGTCGTGTCGATCTATCCAGGATCATCGGACAGCGGCGCGTACATCGACCCGCGAGTATTGCTGTACGGCGTTCGACCCGCCTTCCTGGCGGAGCAGGGCTACGCCGTTCTTTCCCCCGCAATCCCAGTCGAGTCCGGCGAAGCTTTGGTTCCTGACCAGTTGCTGAAGAGCGTGGAGCTGGCCGTAGACGCAGCCCTGACCGCCCACCCGACCTTGCCGTCGGACCGCGTCGCGATCCTGGGCCACAGCTTCGGGGGGACGGCGGCGTTGACGCTCGCCTCGTCAACTCGCAGATTCAGATCCTATATCGCCTGGTCGGCGGGGACCGACTTCGCCGGGAAATGGGGCGAGTTCGATCCCATTGCACGGATCCGTCCCGAGGAAGGCCTTAGCCTCCAGGCGCAGATGGGCTGGGTCGAGACTGGTCAGGGGCAAACGAAAGCGACGCCCTGGGAGGCCCCGGAGAGATTCGCGGCCCTCAGTCCCTATTCGACGGCGTGGCGAATTCAGGATCCCGTGCTGTTGATCTCGGCCGACCGGGATTTCGTTCCGCTCTCGCAGTCCGAGCGCATCTTCACGACCCTGCACCGCACCGGCGTTCGGTCCCGGATGATCACCTATTGGGGGGAGGGGCACTTCAACTGGAGCCCGGCGAATATCCGCGACCTCTACCAACAGATCATCGACTGGTTGAACGAGACCTTGGCGTCACCTGACGGCCAATCGTGCTTCCCACGTCCGAACCCACGCCTCGATGACGACGGCTGTCATGATCTCGCCGACGCGCCCTCGCCAGATCAAGCTGTCCTCGGTAAGCAGAGCCTCGACCGTCTCCCGAACGATCAGGCCTTCGCTGGCGAGTCGACCGTCCAGAAGCCAGGGCCTTATCACGTTGAGGCTCATGGCGAGGCGTCGTCCATAGTAGGCTGTCATTTCTCCCTTGGACCTGCGCTCGGCGATTTCGGGAGTCAGCCGATCGCGAAATGTCTCTCGAGCCAAGGCCCGGTCCCGGCGCCCTAGCGTAAGTTGTTCCGCGCTGAGCGCGAGGCAGGTCTCGACGACAGGCTGAGCCAGAAGCGGATGGACGAGTTCGACTGTCTGGGACTGAAGCGAGGGACCGCTGAAAGTGACCCCGTTGATGACGCCGGCGATTTGATACCGCTTCGCGGGGCCGAGATCCGAGGCGGCGTCCAGCCACGGGTGGATAGACGGCGTAACGTCGCCAGAGGCAAAGGAGACGGAGCGGCCGAGCCGCGGCCTGTCGGGACCGTCGAGCCGTGCGGCGGCGATGAGGGACCAAACCGAGCATCCATTCCATCGTGCCAAGTTGGGTAAAGAGGAGGAAAGCGCGGCGCGCCAGCCGCGTCGCCGCCAAATGTCGCAGAATACGTCAGCGCCCGCGCCTTGAATGAAGACGGCGTCGCCTCCCTTGCCCGTCAGAAGGACGTTTGAGCCGCCCTGTTTCAAGACCCGCGCCCATATCGCATCATTGGGAGCGTCCATACTGTTGAATCCGGGGCGAAGACCTGGCGTGAGGCCCAAAAGCATGCGCTCCGTCAGCGGGCCGGGCGCCCGAGGGAGCGTCGTCAGGGCAACGCCGAGTTTGGCCGCCATGGCGTGGGCGTAGGCTCTCTCATCTCCGCCCGGCTCTTCGCCGAAAGCGTGGAGCCACGCGCCGGCGTCGCGCCCGCTTGCGCGCAGACTTGAACCCACTATGGCGGAGTCGAGGCCTCCGGATAGCTCGGCCGCGAGTCGGCCGTCGCACGCCAGCGCATGGACGGCCTCGTCCACGGCGTCCCTAAGCGCCGCGCTTGCGGCCTTGTCGGGGATGACGTCCTCATCGCTCGCACGCGCAAAGATGTCCGGACGCCAAGACGAGACCGGAGGAACGGACGAGGGAAACGGCTGCACGGCGCCAGGCGGCAGAACCGTGGGACCATCGATCATCGTTTCCCACCAAGCACCCAACGGGTCCTGAAGCGCGCGCCCCACCCGATCGAATGCAATTCGCCAATCCGGCCGGGTCAGGCTGACAAGCCACTCGGGCAGATCCGAAGAGACGACGACGAGATCGCGCCACTCCCAGGCGATGCACTCCAAGGCGCCGGAAGGGTCGCGAAGAAGCCCCGCGATCCGCCCGTTTGGCTCCACGCGGAGTCCGACATAACGGCCCCAGAAGCGCCGCATGATCGATTGCTCGCAGGCGTGATCGTCGGACCCCGTGATGAAGCGGGAAAGCGGGCCCTGACGACGGTCGAAAACGTCTCCGATTAACGTCCAGAGGCCAGCCTTAACGACGCGAGGGGGCCTCGGCCCTCCACACGCCAGCCACCCGGACCGGCCCATGGGCCTATGCGGTAAACCATGCGCCTGGGCGGCCTGAAGGAGCATCATCGCCTGCGCTCGCGCTCGCGGCGTCGTCCCCCCGGTGACGCATAGATAGTCCATGTCACACCGTCAGGATGGGGCTGAAGCCGCGCACGCGATCGAGGTCGTCGGCAAGGAGGACATCGTCGATCTGCAGCCAGCAATGGGCGAGGAACGGCCATGTCCGTACGCCGAACACCCAATCCGCAACGATGCCCTCCCGCGCTAACAGCCGTCGCAAAGCGAAGCTGCGCTTCAAGCACTGCCCAGGAGAGGGAACCCACGGCAAGGTGCTATAAAAGGCTGCGATGACCTCGGCGACCCGCGAGGATGCGGGCTGGTCGCGGCGAAGCGGTTCGCTGCGAATGAGCCTATCCAGGGGGCTGACCTCAAATCGCCGGCCAGCGGCTAGAATGAGGACCGCGGTCTGTACGGCCGAACCGAAAGGGGCGTGGGGCTCAGGTTGGAGCGCGCGCACAGGCGGTGGGGCGCGGCGCCGCCGCGTCGCCGGTCGATCAGGCGCGATCAAGCCGGTCGCGAGCAATTCGGCCTGGTAATCGGGATGCGCAGCCACAGCATCGGGAGCGTGATCTACGGGGCGCAGTATCTCGGCCCCGCCGACGAGGCAGCTATAGGCATCCGAAGCTACCTTCAGAACGACCACATCGTTTCCGCGCCAAGCCAAGTGAACATCTTGCGCGAGCCACATGGTGTCTGTCGTTTTGTCGACCATGACAAAAGAGCGGGCGGCCGTTGTCGGCCGCCCGTCTCCATCAACCCATCGGCACTCGGCTCGGCTGCAAAGTGAACTCGATGTAATCGCCATCGATATCCTGCAGGGTCAGAGCCTTGGCGCTGCCGAAGCTGACGAGGCGCAGTTTGAGCTTGGTCATTTCAGTCACTCCCTGGTTGATCGCTAAAGACGTAGCCCAGAGAGTAAGCGCCCTAGACGTCGGTACTCAAAACTATATTTGTCGTATATTTCATCGCCCGGGTTGGGGACGTGCGAGCGTAAGTTCCGCGACGCCCTTCTCGAGCCAACGCGCCGCCATCTCCTGACGCTCGTTTTCCGCCAGCAGATCATCATACATGGCGCACACGGCCAAAATGACGGCGCGACCGTCCAGCTTCGCGATCCCATCGCCCAGAAGGCCGTTGAGGCGCTTGCCGCCGATGGTCAAGGCCGTGACCAGCTTGTTGTCGGCGCTGCGCCAGGCCAGCTCAGGCGAGCCGATGGCGACCGCCATGATGACGGCGTGGGGATCGCTGCGCGTGGCCGCCGCAAAGCGATGGATGTAGTCGATATTGAGCCGGCTCCCGCCCGCCTCGAAACGCTCATAGGTGCGAAGCGGCATGTGCATCGCCTTTGCCACGGCGCGGGCAGTCATGCCGCGGTGGCGACGCACCAGCTTGAGGGCTCGGGACAGCACGTCGTTGTCGCGCTGGGGCTGCCTGCGCATGGAATCCATGGCTGCCTTCCTTTTGCTGACGATCACTGGCCCTCACCGTAACGATGTTCTTCGTCGGGTCCAAAAAAGGCGACCCGTCGATAACGGGCGGTGAGGCCGACGATGTCCGGCGGGTTCGCATCGGACGAGCTTGCAACGTGTTGGCGAACAAGCTTCGCCGCGCGTTATCGCGGCGCTTCTGTGGTTGGAGGGCGCCATGGCCAAGAAGCGGGATCCCTTCCTAAGGGCGTTGGATGTGATCCGGACCAACATGCTGAAGGGCGTTTATCCGCCTGCGCAGCCAATCGTGATCGCGGACGAAGCGCGCCGGTTGGGTCTGTCAACGACACCGATCCGTGAGGCGCTTTCCTGCCTTTGCGGAGAGGGTCTGGTCGAGCGAGGGCCGTGCGGCGGGTTCGTTGCGCCGCGCTTTGACGCAGGCACCCTGCGCGATCGCTACGAATTTCGTCTGACGTGCCTGCTGGCGGCGCTCGATCTCACTGCTGACCTTCCAGGATATCGGCGGCGCTCGCGAACGGACGCCACGGCGGCGCCGGATCTCCAGAGGATTTTCGAGGATGTCGTGCGGCGCTCGGGAAATGCCGTGCTTCTTGCCGCCTATCAGCGTGTCGGCGTGCAGTTGCGGCAGGTCCTGGAGGCCGAGCGAATCGTCTTCATCGACGTCGATATCGAGGCGGATCGCATAAAAGTCCTGGCGGATGAAGGCGCGCCCCAAGCGTTCTGCGAAGCACTGCGAACCCATCACCATCGCCGTATTCGGGCGGCGCCCCATATCGCGGCGGAAATCGCCCGGCGCGGCGCTGCGTCAGCCCACGGCTTAGACGAAGTTCCCTTGGCTTCGCCAACAGGGGAGCCGTGCTGAATTTGAGCGGCGCCGCGCGCGGCCGACTGGCGGGGGATCATCCCAACTGACTTTCAAGCGGCGGCCGCAAGGAGGGGGCATGCGCGAAGCGGGGAGCGATGGTTATCGCCCGGAATGGGGCGATCGAGAGGGTTATGACCGGATGGTCGCGCTCGACCTGGCCGGGTGGGCTTGGGAAGCGCTCCGGCGTCGACCTGATGACGCCGGTCGTATCCTGCCGGTGAAGGCGAACCGACAGCTCGGGCGCTTCCCGACGATCCGGCTCATCGAGACCCCGGCCGTGGATGAACGGGGGGTCTGGGGATGGCGATTTCCTCGGGGCGCGGTCCCCGCTCGTCTTCTGGCGCGCCGACCTCCACCCCGCGGTTCTTCCCGTCCGGGCAGCGCCTGTGGCCGACGCCGACCCCGACGCTTTTCGACTTGATCGTCTGCCCTGTCGTGCGGTTATCCGACGCCTTGGCGACGGGCGCGAACAGATCATCATCGGCGGCGGGACGCATTCGATCCGCCTCGAGGTGCGGGCCGGCACCCTGCTCGAAGGACCTGTCCGGCTGACCTATGATCTCGCCGGCTTCGCCGATATCGACATCCGCCTTCAGGCGCTCGGCCAGTTCGTCGCCCTGCATCGCCTCAACCGACTGCCGTCCGGCCTCTTTCGCACCGAGCCGCGGGCGAGGCGGTGGGCGATGGCCTTGCAGGCCTGGGACGGCGGGCGAGCCGGCGCGAGCCAGCGCGAGATCGCTGTCGCCCTGTTCGGCGGGGCGCGCGTCGCCGCGGATTGGGCGGCGGGCGACCACATGCGCAAACGGGTGGCGCGGCTCGTCAGAACAGGCGACCGGCTCGTCGCCGGCGCCGGACCCGGAATGCTTCGGCGCGAGACCTCCTGATCGACTATTGCGAGAACATGGTTACGTTGTGGAGGCGGCCTGAGATATGGACCTCGTTGCTGAGCGTGCGCGTGATCGTATCGGCCTCATCGAGCGCGCGCAGCACTTCGTCTAGGCGCGAGGGCAAGGCGATCTCGCATACTTTCTTCCGGTTTCCGTTCGATCCGATCAGCGAGAAGGAAACCGAGCGGCCCTAGATTCGATAGCGGCGCGCGACGCCGGCGCAGGCCGGCTCCCACCAGACCGAGGCCTCGCCGCCGCTGATCGCGAACCCTACAGGCTCGTCGAGAGAGCGTCCGTCGATCGCGGCCACGCGCCATTCGCCTGCACGTTTGTACGGCCTGCGCCCGCAAAGGGGAGGGCGGCGACAGCGGAAGCTGTGGCGATCACGGCGAACGAAAGTTATTCGTTCTTATTGCAAGCCGTGGTCGCCGCGCCCCAGCTGCGGATCGCCGACCTGACCGTCTTCAAGGTGGTTGGTTTTGAAGCCGACCAACCGGCCGTCATCCTGGGCCGCGACGTATTCGCCGGCCGACGTTTCGTGATCGATCATCTCGGTGGCCGTGTCCTAATCGCCGATCCGGTTGCGGCAGGAATGGGAGACGCGAAATGACCTTGTCGCATTGGTCCCTGATCGGCTGCGCTTTGGCCGCGCCCTTGATCGAGGTCGCCCGGTTGGGGCGCAGGCCGAGGCTATGCCGAGCGACTGCTGGGCACCGCAATCGCCAATGGCGCCGTCATCCCGTTCGCTTGGCCGCCGCCAGCAGCGGATCGAACAATTGCTGCCAGAGGCGACGGCGGTCGATCGGAATGTCTGCGCGGAGCCCCATTCCCGGCTGAAGCGCGCGGCGTTCGCCGTAGGCGGTGACATATTCTCGGTCGAGCGAGACGCGGACCTCGTAGACGGGCGCGGTCTGTTCGATCAGGAACGCCGCCTCGCCCGGTCTCGTTACGGTTCTGGCGATCTCGACGATCCGCCCTTCGACAAATCCAAATCGCTGGAAAGGGAAGGCCTCGACCTGAAGGCGAGCGACCTGGCCGACCTCTAGGAAACCCGCAGCGCGCGTCGGCACCAGCAACCGCGCTTCCAGGGGAGAGCCTTCGGGCGCGATGGAGAGGAGGGGAACCTCGCCGGACGGCAGCATGCCGACTCGGGCCTGTACGGCCGAGATCGTGCCCGCGACCGGAGCCCTGAGGACATGGCCGCGCGCCACTTCAAGTTCGGCGCGACGTTGCGCCAGGCTGGATCGGTCCCGAGCGATCGCGGCGAGGTCCTCGGCCTCCCTTGCAGGAATAGCAGCCATCTGACCTTGAAGATCAGCCGCGGCGCGGTCGAGCTCCGACAAACGGCTGTCGATGTCGGCCACCGCCAGGCGTTCCGCCAGAACGGCGCGGCGCCGGGCGTCGACCTGGGCGCGGGGCGCATAGCCCTGAGCCTGGAGTTGTGAAAGTCGCTCTGCGTCGGCTTCGGACAGCGCGAGCGCTTCAACCTGGACGCGGCGCTGGCTTTCCAGGATCGCTCGGCTTCTGCGGTGAGCGGCGATCTGATCGGCGAGTCGTCGCCGGTCGTCCGCATACCCCTGGGCCACAGCCGCGCGGCGACTTTCGAGCGATGCTTCCTGGTGTCCGGTTTCGGCCAGCTGGACATCGAGCATGGGGCCCTGGCCGATGCTGGCGATATCCGAGGTGAACTCGATCAGGGGCGCGCCCTCGGCGACCGCCTGGCCGTCGCGGACCAGTACGCGAGCGATCCGGCCCGACTGGACGGTGCGCACCTGCACGACGCCGGCCTCGGGGATGAGAAAGCCGGGAACCGTCTCCTTTCGGGTGTATCGGCCGAAAATGAGGGTCGTCGCCAGCACCGCGCAGAGCAGGGTCAGGACGACCGTCCAGATCATGAGGGACGGGGGCTGGGCCAGACGGACTTCGCCCCAGAGCCTCAGGCGTTTGGCTTCAATCGCTTCGTTGCGAAACAGGCTCATTGGTCGGCCATCAGGCTGGCGGCGACCGGCACCCGCGCGCGGTTCGCGTCGGTGACCTCCGTGATCGCGCCCTTGTCGACCAGAAAGACGCGATCGGCGCCCCGAACCGCCGCGTCCCGGTGCGCCACCATGATGCGCGTGATCTTGAGGTCCGCCAACGTGGCCATCACCTGTCGTTCAAGCTCGGGATCGAGGTTGGCCGTGCCCTCGTCCATGAAAAGAATGGCGGGGTCTTTATAGAGCGCGCGCGCCAGCAGGAGGCGCTGTTTCTGGCCGCCGGAGAGAATCGAACCCATGTCCCCGATCAGGCTGTGATAGCCCATGGGCGTCCGCATGACGTCGTCATGGACATGGGCAAGGCGGCAGACCCGTTCGACCTTGTCCATATCGATATGGGCGTCGAAGAAGCCGACGTTGTCGGCGATGGTGCCGGACAGGAGTTGGTCGTCCTGCATGACGACGCCCAGCCGGTCTCGAACAGCGCGTAGTCCCAAGGCCCGCATGGGGTGACCGTCAATCAGCACGTCCCCTTCGGTCGGTTCGTAGATGCCGATCAACAGCTTGAGAAGGGTCGATTTGCCGCCGCCCGATGGGCCGACGAAGGCGACCGCCTCGCCGGGCCGTATCGAGAACGCCGCGCCATCCAGCACCCAGGGGTCGTACTGGCCATAGCGAAACCGCAGGCAACGCACTTCCAGGCCGCCCAAAAGCGGCTTGGAGAGCTGTGCAGGACCGTCGAGCCCACGCTCCGCTTCCGCGTGAACGATATCGGAGAGGCGTTCGAGGTGAAGCCCCAGCATACGGAGGGTGAAAAAGGCGCCGATCAGGCTGCTGACCCGACTGGAAAACTGTCCAGCGTAACTCTGGAAGGCGAAAAACATGCCCAGAGTCATGTGACCGTCGAGGACCTGGAGGGCGCCGAAGTAGAGCATGGCGAGACCGTGGAGGGTCTGCCAGATGCCGAGACCCGACCCACCCCAGAGGCCGAAGGCGCCTTGTCTGAAGGCGACGTTCTGTTGTTCTGCGACGGCGTTCTGCCACAGGCCGTGCCGCTCGGCCTCGCGACCGCCGATCTTGATCGCGCGGGCGGCGCGGACGGTCTCCAGAAAGACGCTGTCAGTCCTGGCCGAGAGGTTCAACTGCTCGTCGGCGAAACGACGCACGGTTGGAAAGGCCGCCATCCTGACCAGGAAGATCACGACGAGATTGATCAGAACGAGACCGGCGAGGATGGGCGAATAGAGGACCATGACGATCGCCACCGGCAGGACCATCACGGCGTCCAGCACCACGCCGACCAGGCCGCCGGTCAAAAAGGACTGTGCAGGCCCGAGAGATCCGAACCGGGAGAGGACGTCGCCCACATGGCGACGCTCGAAAAAGTCCGTGGGCAGCCGAAGAAGATGCTTGAGCAAATTGCCGGACAACTGGATCGATAGGCGCTGCCCGGCGTGGAGTTGAATGAAGCCGCGCAACGTCTCAACCGCGGTCGAGACCAGGGCCAGTGCGCCGAACCCGACGACGATGGCCACCAGAAGGTCGCGGTCGGCGCGGCCGATGACGTCGTCGATCACGAGCTGGCTGGCAAGCGGCGATATGAGGCCGATGCCCTGGAGCAGCAGCGTCAGGAGGAAGACCTGCAACAGGAACGGCTTGAAGCCGGACAAGCGGCTCCACAGATCTCCCAGTCGGACCTTGTCGACGCGCGATTTCTTCTCGAAGTCCGGAGACGGCGTCAGTTCGAGGGCGACGCCGGTGAAGTGTTTTGACACCTCGTCCAGCGGCAGCTTGCGTTCTCCGCGTGCGGGATCGGCGATCCAGGCATGTCGCTTGTCGACCCGGCGCAGAACGACGAAATGATCGAGACTCCAGTGCAGGACGGCCGGCGTCTCGAGCAATGCAAGCTCGTCCAGCTCGCACCGGACCGGCCGTGCCGTAAATCCCAGGGCGTCGGCGATCGATACGAGGCTCTTCAGACTGCTTCCGCCCAGCGAAATCGGAAAGCGGCGACGCAGCTCCGGCAGCGTTTCCCTGCGACCATGAGCGGCCGCCACCATCGCGAGGCAGGCCAGGCCGCATTCGGCCGCCTCGGATTGCAGGACAAGTGTTTTACCGAACGGATGCTGCAACGCCGTCCCTTCTGCACTGAACCGGTGAGAACCGCTTGCGCCCCATTGCGAGGGTCATTGAAGGCCCGACGGCGCGCCATGTCGAGGACCCGCGTTATTCTTTCTATTGTGACCGTTCGCCGCTCTCTGACCGCGAGCATTGATCGCCGCCTCGATCCATTTGATCGGCTGCGTCCAGGTCGAGCGACGGCGCTTGCTCCTCGGATTTGCGCGGAAAGAAGCGGCGCTCGTATTCCCACCACAGGGTTCCTGTCGGTACGTCCGGACGACCGAACCGGGTTCCCATTGCTCGTCGCGCCACCTTCCAGACGACGAAGGCGATCACGCCCAGAACCACGAGGGCTGATAGTTCACGCACCACATTCAGGGCGTTCATCCGGCCATCCCCGATCCCGCGCCGTGTGTTTCGTCGCATATCGGCAGGCTTGGAAGACCGTCGATGCCGATGAGGCCCTCACCGCCATAAACGAGAGGCACGGCTTCGGGGGCGAACGTTTCCGCGATCGGACCTGCCTCAGCTGCGCTTCTGGGCCAGTAGCCATCGACGGCGGTGGGACGGACCCTGTTCAACAGGTCTGCCGACGGCATATGCGTCCGCAAACGCGTCATTGCGAAGAGGCGCTGGTCCGGAGTTTGTCCGATGCAAACCGGTTCGGTGCGGACAAAAGCATCGGTCAGCAGGGCGATGGGCAGCCCGCGCGCGATAAAGAAGGCGCGTTGCCGTTCCGCGCGGCGCTGCGTTTCTGCGGTGGCCTTCAGTCCCGCCGCTTCGGCCGCGCTCACGAGGGCGAAATCGGTGTGATGAAGGAGCACGACCGACCGATCCTTCACGGATACGGCAGGCGCTGGAAGAAAAAGAAAGTGAGCGCAGGCTGACGCGCAAATATCGACGACGTCCAGACGTAGGTTTCGGGCGGTCATCTGTTCCGAGAGTCTGATCGCATCGACACCTGAGCCGCCCGGACTGGAAACCCGGATCGACCTGGTGTCGTCGTCGATCAGGGCGATCGCCCTGTCGACCGCATCGGGCGTCAACTGCCCGCAAACCTCGATCGTTCCGCCGTCGATCTTTCTTGCGCCAGGGGCGCAACGGGGCGGCTCTTCAACTTCCGTCGATCGGGCGCACCCCGCCAGAGCGGAGATCGCTAGGGCCAGGCACGGGCCGAATAGGAACGCTGGCCAATCCAGCCCTAGTGACAATCTCATCGCTGGATATTCTGCAAGGACGGGATTTGATCCAGCCCCCTGTCCTTTACGAAGTCATTGAGCATGTCGCGGGCGCCATCACGGAGAAATTGGTAGGACTCCCCGATTCCGGTCCGGAAGCCAGCGCTGGTCGGAGTGACGTTTACGCCTGTGGAGACGTCTTCCTGCTGCTCCATGCTCACGCCCAAGCCGCGCCCGACCCCGACGCCGCCGCCGACATAGACGTCGCGGCCTCCCACGCCGACTTCACCGTAAAAGGCGCCGGTCGTATAAGAACCGAAAAAGACGTTCTGATTTCCGCCATCTAATTTTCGTTGCGCGGTAACGACTATATCGTCCACCCGCGTTGCGGGTTCGTCTCCACTTCCGCCATGGATGTATTCACATTCATCCATTGTCAGTGTTCGCATTATCAGCCTCCCGATGATTATGCTCGCCATTTGAGCTACTTATTATTCAATTTCAGCGGCGAACGTTGTCAAGCTGTGGGTGGGGAGTTCTACGACCCAGGGTTGCGACATTGTGTCCCTATCGAGGCCTGAAGAAGGCTTGCGCGTGGACGGTGCTTGACTGATCTGCAGCGAGCCGGTCGCTTTGAGGCGCGGCGAAATCATGCGCGGCAAGCTCCGGATGCCGTCGCCTCATCGGGATTGGGGTGCGAAAACTTGTAGTTCGCGACGTCAGAAACGATGCGCAGACGGGTATTGGGCGAAAATTCCGGTCAATCCGTGAAGATCGCTCCATACGCTGACGCTTATGCTTGGCCGGCGGCGACACGCCGCGCGCCGTCGACCGGCGACCGAAAGGAGGGGCATGCGCGAAGCGCGGACCTTTTGCTGTCCTCCCGCTTGGAAAGAGCGCGACGCCTACGATCGGATGCTCGAGCTCGACCTGGCGGGATGGACTTGGGAGGCGCTGCCTCGTCGGCCCGACGACGCGGGCCGCATCCTTCCGCTTGTCGGGACCCGGCTGATGCGGCGCTCTCCGACCCGACGCGTGATCGAGACCCAGGCCGAAGACGGACCGGAGATTTGAGGGCTGGCGATTTCCGCGGGCGCCGGTCGCCAGCGTCGGTCTTCTGGCGCGCCGATTTCGACCCGGCCGCCTTGACCGTGCGCGCCGCGCCCGTCGCGGCGGCCGATGGCGACGCCTTCCGACTGGACCGACTGCCGTGCCGGGCGACCGTCCGGCGTCTCGGCGGCGAACGGGAGCAGATCATCATCGGCGAAGGTGTTCGGTCCATCCGGATCGAAGTGAGGGAAGGCAGCGTGCTGAGCGGTCCGGTCCGACTGGCCTACGACCTCGCGGGGTTCGTGGACCTCGATATCGGACTGCGTGTGCTCGGTCAGTTCGAAGCCCTCCACCGGGTCGACCGACTGTTGCCCACGCTCTTCCGGGGGGAACCACGGGCGCACCGTTGGGCGATGGCCCTTCGGGCCTGGGACGGTCGGCGAAACGGCGCCGAGCCAGCGCGAGATCGCCATCGCCCTGTTCGGTCCTGATCTGGTTACCACAGACTGGTCGACGGACGACGACATGAGGAAGCGCATTGTCCGCCTGCTCCGAACCGGGGAGCGACTGATCGCCGCAGCGGGGCCGGAGTTGCTTCGCCGCACCGCGCCGTGAAGCGGACGGGACTTGCCGTCGGGCGGCTGGGCTTTGTGTCGCGCCCCGCGCACGATCCGCTACTGCGGGTTGTGGTCGCCAACGCAAGGTTGTCACAGGAGTGTGAACAGCGTTTGGATTGCGGCGTTACGTGAACTCTGCTGAGCTTCGAACGGCAGCGCTGCCCGACGCAACCATCCCTTACATGGAGTCACGATTGATGCGTGCATTGTCCTATTGCGAACTCGACCTTGTCGTCGGCGGCCAATCCAGCGGCCAGACCGGCGGCCAAACCCCGGCGCCCAGCTCGCCGCCTTCGAATAACAATGGCCAGACGACCACCACCACCACCCACAACAATACGCGCGGGGGCCAGGTGAACTATAACATCAACCAAACGCCCACAGGTGTGACCGGATCGGTCGGGGGCAGTTACAGCTGGAGCCGGTCGGAAACGACGGTTACCGTCGTCACGACGCCGAACTTCCCTCGCGGCAATGAGCGCGGCCCGGCGGCCGATCTGGAAGGGCTTTATTGAGCTTCGGGCGCGGCGGCGGACTCCTTATCCGCCGCCGCGCGTTCACAGTGCAGGACATGGTGCGACCAACCCTTCTTTCCGGACTGGCGCTCGCCGCGCTTTCGGCAGGCTGCCAGCATCCCGCCTGGGCTGCGCAGGCGAATGCTGAAACGGACTTCGTTCAGGCCCGTTCAGCCGTCGCCGCCATCGCGGCGGGCCAGGTGACATGCAGCTACCCCGGCGACTCCGTCGTTCGTTTCATCGGGGAAAGCGGGCCGTCGCTAACCTCCTGCGTCCAACGTTTCGCCGGGCGGAGCGGGATGACCCTGATCCTCAGTTCACCGGGCGGCGACGCCGCGGATGCGATCCGGGCAGCCGAACTCATGGCCGGGCGCGATTGGACCGTGATCGTTCGCGGCATGTGCTCCTCCAGCTGCGCGAACTATCTGCTGCCCGTCGCCGCGCGCATCGAGGTTGAGCCTTATTCGGCGGTTCTGCTGCACGGAGCGCCCTACGATGAGGAGGGCGTCTATCAATGGTTCCTTCCGGGCGTTCTCGAACGCCAGCGGGCGGCGAACCCGGATGTCAGCGAAGCGATGGTCGATCAAGCGCGGCGCTTCACCCGTGAACAGGCGCGTCTTCTCGTCGAGCGGCACAAGGCGTTCGCGGGTCGGAGGATCGTAGATTCAGGCTGGTACGATCTTTCCGCCTTCCCGCAGCCCGAGGGCGGGTTCGGCGGACGCACCTTCGCCATAGTCGACCCTGATTTTCTACGATCCAGTCTGCCCAACCTCGAGATCGGGCGCTTCTGGTTTCCAACGTCCGCTGCGGAACGGGACGCCCTGGCTGAAGTAATCGAAGGAACGCGCATCATTTATCGCGCTGGGTACGAACCCACGGGATGATTTGGGCGAAGAATAGAGCGGCGCACATTGGCGGCTTGTTGTTCTGAAGTCGCTGTATTTACCTCATTAATTCCAGGAGAATGAACATGCGTGCACTCGATTGTCTCGAACTCGATCAGGTCGTCGGCGGCCAGTCGAGCGCGACCTCGGCAAACCAGAACGGGCCGGGGACGACCACCACCACGACCGGCAGCTCGCGCACCGTCACCGTCGGCGCTGACGCGACTATCGGCTCCGACGGCTCGATCTCCGGGGGGCGCGTTTATGTGTCGGTCGCCTGGGGCGATGGGCCGTCGACCGGCGGCAGCGGAGGAGGCGGCGGACGGAGCGCGCCGATGGGCGGCGGCTCGGGCATCGTCAGCATGCCCGTTATCGAGATTAACAGGCCCTCGGACGGCGCACGGCAAACTCAACCCGCGGCGGATCTCGCCGGCCTCTACTGAGCAAGACGGCGGGGCGGGCGATCAGGCGCCCGACCCGCCATCGTTCGGAATGACGACGCGCCTCATGTTTTCACGCCGCCACGCCCAAGGTTTCCTTCTCATCGCCGTCGCCCTGATGCTGCCCGCCAAAGCGCTCGCGCAATCGCAAGAGGCGGAGCCGCCCGGTTGGCGAAACGCCAAGGCAGCCGTGGACGCCATTGTCGCCGGTCGCCGCATCTGCGAGGTCCAGCCCGACAATCGCCTACGCTATATCGGTCCGATCGACGCTGGCCTGGCCGACTGCCTCGCGGGCCTCGCCGATCGACGCGGCGTCACGCTGGCGATTTCCTCGCAGGGCGGCGACGCCGAAACGGGGATCGACGTCGGGTATCTGCTGCAAGGCCGGGACTGGACGGCGGAGGTCCACGGCCTCTGCGCTTCCGCGTGCGCCAACTACATCCTTCCGGCGATGCGGGCGGTCGCCGTTGAGCCTTTTTCTGCGGT
The DNA here is from genome assembly GCF_047237745.1 of Brevundimonas phoenicis. NCBI lineage: Bacteria > Pseudomonadati > Pseudomonadota > Alphaproteobacteria > Caulobacterales > Caulobacteraceae > Brevundimonas > Brevundimonas phoenicis. Next base: position 1,970,733 of record NZ_JBDFLN010000001.1, on the reverse strand, counting down.
CCTTCTTCACGGCGGAGCCGATGACGAGGAACTGATCTATGAGGCGGCAGTGGATCAGATTCTCGCCCGGCAAAGAGCCGTCGCGCCCGACGTCGATGAGGCGACGGTCGCCGAGGCCCGTGTGTTCACGCGCAACCTTGTGCGCAGGATCGTGGCCGCTCACCGTCGCTATGGGGAGGACCTGGGCGTTTCATCTGCATGGTTCACGCTCGCTGGCTTCCCGACACCGGAAGGCGGCTACGGGCCGATGGGATTTGCGCTCGCCGACCCAGCCTTTGCGGCCGCCGCGCTTGGCCGTGTGAGGGTTCGATCCTTCTGGTTTCCAACGACTGACGAGGATCGGCGGCTCTTGTTCTCACTGTTCCCCGATACGCACATCGTCGTCAGGGAGGCGACGGAAATAGCGGCGCGGTTGTGATTTTCGAGGCCGAGGCGGCTTCGACCAGCCGAAGGCCGCGCGCGCGAGTGTCCGCACGGCGACGGTCTCGACCCGAACAAGGCCGACCGCGCGGCGGTGAACGCCTGATGCGTTGATTGGGAGCCTTATCGGCGCTGTCGCCTGCGAGATGAGCGCATCGGCCCTTGACAGTTCGTCGCCGTGCGCGGGAGCCGAGGCTCGGCGGTTGATATTTGGCCGAATATGGACTATGTCCAGATTTGTTAGGAGATGGTCATGGCAATAGGCATCGTTTCCGGTCGCGGTCCTCAAGCGGAGCTGCCGCGCCTCGATGTGGCGCGCTTCGCCCCGGCGAACCGGCGCCGTCTGAGCGCGCCCGCGCTTCGCACATTCACCGCCATCGCCGATCTATGGGGGCTGAACGAGGAGCAGCGCCGCCTGATCCTCGGCTACCCGTCCCGCTCGACCTATCACAACTGGTGCAAGCAAGCGCGCGAGCATGGCGAGATCACGCTCGACGTCGATGTGCTGACGCGGATCTCGGCGCTGTTGGGCATCCATCAGGCCCTGGGCGTTCTGTTCGCCGATGAGCGTGAAGGCGTCGACTGGCTGCTTCGGCCGCATGATGCGGCGGTGTTCGGCGGGCATCCGCCTATCAACCTCGTGACCAACGGGACCCAGGATGGTCTGATGACGGTGCGACGCTTCCTCGACGCTGCGCGGGGCGGGGCCTACATGGCTCCCAACGCCCTCGATGCGGCGTTCGAAGCCTATGACGACAGCGAGATCGTCTTCAGCTGATGGAGAAGCTCGTCGCTGCGCCCCGTCCGGCCCACCGGCTGGTGCCGTCGCGCTTTCCACCGATTGGTCTGTTCGATACCGTCGCCACGGCGGCCGATGCCGCGGCGGTGATGGAGCTGGCCGGATGGACCAACGACCGTCTGGTCGCCGAACGGATCGACCGCCTGCCGCGCGATCAGTGGGTCTACGGTCGCGCCAATGCGAGCATTGTCATGGCGTCCTTCCTCCATGTCGCGCCGGGCGGCATGCGGTTCAGCGGTCCGGACCTCGGCGCCTGGTATGCGGCGGCGTCGATCATCACCGCAGCCGCCGAAGTCGGCCATCACCTGCGCCGCGAAGCCGTGGCGCGATCAGTGAAGGGGATGCGGCGGACCTATCGCAACTATACCTCCGTCTTGATCGGCGACTATCGCGACATTCGCGGTCGGCAGCACGTCTTGCCTGACGCCTACGCCTCCAACCGTTATGAGGCCGCGCAGGCGTTCGGCGAAGGCGTAAGGACATCGGGGGCGTCAGGACTTGTATACGACAGCCTGCGTCATCGCGGCGGATGCAACATCGTCGCCTATCGGCCTGTCGCCGTCACCGAGGTCGTGCAGGCGGAGCATTTCGAAATCAGCGTCGAGGCGACGTCGCGCCGGATCGAGGTTCATAAGCTGAGCGCATAGCAGGAACGGCTTCCTTGCGCTCACCGGCCGATGGCTCGGGGGCGAGTGTCGCAAAGCGAAATTACTCGCCTGCATCTTGGAAGATGGCTTCAACAGGCAATGAGGGCGTCCCTTTGCTGCGTAACGTCGCAGTTGAGCCCATTCAGTTTGAATCGGGTGTTAGGACGCGGCTTCCGTAGAGCTGTTTGACGAACATCGATCGAACTACGGAGGACTTAGAATGTCCAAAGCCGGCGTTTATTGTGCGGTCGGCTTGCTTTCGCTTGCGCAGGTTGCGGGCGCGGCGGGTGAAACGGCCACGGCGCGTTATCGAGACCTCGTTGATCCCGTCCATTTGGGTCGGGTTTTGAACCTTGATCCCGACCTCGTTTCCCGACTGCATTTCAGAATCCGGATCGTGCCCGTCGACCCAGCGGAGACTGCGAGCCAACTCACCGTCGCGGTCGCGGGGCAGACCTACAGGGCTAATCGTGTCGGCGCGATCGACATGCCGCTGACCGCGGACTTGTATCGGCGCAATCCAGTCGTGACCGTTCAAGGATCACCAGCCTCCGGAGCCTCGATCGGCATGGAGCTAAGAGTGTGGTCCGCGTCTGGCTCGACCGTCCCAATGTCCACGATCAATCTGGCCATGGCGCAATATCGTGAGGCGACAGGTAAAGCTGCTGGCCCGCAGCGAATGTTCGTTCCGCGGTTGCGGACGGTCGTGATCCGCAGCGAAGATCCCTCTACCCGGTGTGCGCTCCAAAACGGAAACAGATCGACTGCGCTTTCGACTCCGGATCGAAATGGCGAGATACGGTTCCCGATCCGTGGAGGCCAACCCGACGCCGCCATTTCATGTCGGCCGGGGGCTCGAGAGATTCTGCTGGAGAGTTAGTTTTTACGGAGCATTTCATGGAGGAGGCGTGCAAGCACGAGCAGACCTTCGAGTTCCGCGTTATGGCCGGGGACGGCGACTTTCCGCTCCGCATCTACGCCGAGGGCCATGAAGGAACAACCCGCCTCCGGAGCGCCAAGCTTGTCTGCATCACGGGCATTCAGAGGATGCAAGGCCGACATGCCGATGAAGCAGGTCAAGTTCTCCGAAGAAGTGCTGGGGGGCTTTAGCGGAATGGGCTGACGCCAACTAGTAGCTGCGGATAGTTGCAGCACAGCCAGCCTTCGCGATGCCATCCCTTGATGGTCGCCGCGCTTTCGCGCGGCGGCTTTATTCTGGACCTCTCCCGGCGCGCGGGAGGTGGCCGACGCGCCCTTCTGGACGCGCCCCGGCGCGCGCCAAGCGGCCCTTTGCCGCTCCTCCGCTCCGCTCCGGCCCCTTGGGTGACGCCCGCCTTGCAGGGCGCGTCCTGCAGGACGCCTTCGCCGTCCACCCCCCGCTTCCGGGAGAGGCTGTGGGGTTTGGGGCGGGAAGGAGGATCGCCATGCGTAAGGACAGCCAGCCGCAGCGCCGCCCGAACGGGCGCAGGACAGTGAAAGGGAAGGGGCGGGCTTCGCCCGCCGCCGAACCGCGCGCCAACCTCTATGACGAGGTGACGGCCAAGATCATCGCCGAACTCGAAGCCGGGACCTTCCCGTGGGTCCGGCCGTGGGGCCGCGCCGGGGCGGGCCGCCCGGGCCTGCCGAGAAACGCCGCCACCGGCCGCCGCTATTCGGGCGTCAACGTCCTGCTTCTGTGGGGCGCGGGTTTTTCCGAAGGCTACGCCTCGCAGAACTGGCTGACCTTCCGTCAGGCCCTCGCGGCGGGCGGCTCCGTGCGCAAGGGCGAGCGCGGGACGACCGTCGTCTACGCCGACCGCTTCACCCCCGAGGCCGAGAAGGAGCGCGCCCGCGAAACCGGCGAGGACGCCCGCGTCGTACCCTTCCTCAAGCGCTTCACCGTCTTCAATCTCGACCAGTGCGAAGGACTGGACCGGCTCGCCGCGAATGCCGATCTCGGGCCTGCGCCCATGCCTGAACGCGAGATCGTCCCGCGAGCCGAAGCCCTGATCGCCGCCAGCGGGGCCGATGTCCGCATCGGCGGCGAGCGCGCCTATTACCACCCCGGCGAGGACTATATCCGCATCCCGCCGCAGCCCGCCTTCTTCGATCAGATCAACTACTATCGCACGGTGCTGCACGAACTGACCCACTGGACCGGCCACCCGACCCGGCTCCGTCGCGACCAGTCGGGCGGCTTCGGAACTCCGGCCTACGCCCGCGAGGAACTGGCAGCCGAACTCGGCTCCGCCTTCCTGTGCGCCGCGCTCGGCGTCGCCCCGACCGTGCGACACGCCGACTATCTGGCCTCTTGGCTGACCGTCCTGCGCTCCGACAATCGCGCCATCTTCCGCGCCGCCGGGCAGGCGTCCAAGGCCGCCGACTATCTTTTGTCCCATGCGCCCGAGGCGGACGAGGCCGCCGCGTCCGTCGCCTGTGAGACGGAGAGGGCGGCGGCATGATCCTCCTGACCCCCGATCTTCGCGACCGGCTGCGCGCCAACGCCGCCGCCAATGCCGCAGCCCAGGCCGAAGGCCGCCCCGAGCCCGACCCGGTTCCGGTCGTCAAACTCTTCAGCCCGGTCGGGGCGGCGACATGGCTCGCGACCGAACTGGACGAAGACGGCGACACCCTGTTCGGACTGGCCGACCTCGGCTTCGGAACCCCCGAACTCGGATCGTTCAGTCTTTCGGAAATCGAGAGCGTCCGCCTGCCGTTCGGACTCGCCATCGAGCGCGACCTGCATTTTGCGACCCATTTCCGCCTGTCGGTCTGGTCCGCCTGGGCGCGCTGCGCCGGGTCGATCATCCGCGCCGAAGCCCTTCTGCGCCGGGCCAGTCCGCCCGGCGCGTCCCCCGATCCGGACGCCGACCCCGGCCAAGGATGAGCGCGCGGCTCTTCCCGCGTATCCCGGCCCCGCCCGTCGTCCGTCAGAAAGATCGAACGGACGGGGCCGGTCACTCCCGAAGGAGAGACTGTCATGCAACTCGCAAACATCGACCTTGGCAAGCTCAGCGTGTCCAAGCTCAACATGCGCTACGGCAAGGCACCGCCCGACGTGTCGGACATCCTGCCGACCGTCCGCGCGCGCGGCGTCCTCGTGCCGCTTCTCGTCCGACCCTCTGGCGAAGGCGAAACCCTCGAGATCGTCGCGGGGCGTCGCCGCTACTTCGCGGCCCGCACGGTCCTTGAAGAGGGCGGCGAGGTCGAACCGCTGCCGTGCGCCATCATGGAGCCCAGCGACGACGCCGCCGCGCTCGAGGCCTCGCTGATCGAGAACATCGCCCGCCTAGACCCCGACGAGGTGAACCAGTGGGAAACCTTCGCCGGACTGATCCGAAAGGGGCGCACGCCCGAACAGATCGGCCAGACCTTCGGCCTGACCCTGCTCTACGTGCGGCGCATTCTCGCGCTCGGCAATCTCCTGCCGCGCATCCGCGCCCTCTACGCCGCCGACGAGATCGACGCGGCCACCGTTCGGCACCTGACGCTCGCCAGCCGCAGTCAGCAGAAGGACTGGCTCGCCCTCTACGACGACCCCGAGCAATATGCGCCGACCGGTCAGTCGTTGAAGGCGTGGCTGTTCGGCGGTCAGTCGATCCCGACCAAGGTCGCCATCTTCGACCTCGACGCCTATCCCGGCCGGATCAAGGCCGACCTGTTCGGGGAGGACGGCATTTTCGAGGACGCCGACCTGTTCTGGACGATGCAGAACGAGGCGGTGGCGGCGCTACGCGACCGCTACCTTGAGGACGGCTGGTCCGTCGTCGAGATCATGGATACGGACGAGCATTTCTACAGCTACGACCATGAGAAGACGCCCAAGGACAAGGGCGGCAAGGTGATCATTGCGGTCAGCGGGCGCGGCGACGTGACCGTGCATGAAGGCTATCTTTCGGGCAAGGAGGCCCGGCGCGCCCGCGCCGCCGCCGCCAAGGCCGAAGCGCAGGCGCAAGGCCTGCCCCCCGGCGCGGGCAAGCCCGAGACGACCGGCGTCATGCAGGACTATATCGACCTGCACCTTCATGCCGCCGTGCGCGCGGTGCTGGCGGACCATCCCGCCGTCGCCTTCCGCCTGCTCGTCGCCCACGCCGTCGCCGGGTCGTCGCTGTGGACCGTCCGCACGGCGGACTGCAAGGTCCGCAACGAGGCCACGGCCGACAGCGTCGAGACGGCGAACGCCGAAACCGTCTTCGACGCCAGGCGCCGCGCCGTCCTCGCCCTGCTCGGTTTCGACGCCGAGGACGAAACCGTCGCCCGCGCGCAGGCGCGCGAGACGCCGGTCGTCGAACTGTTCGCGCGGCTGGTGAAGCTGGCCGATGACGAGGTGTTGGCCGTCGCCGCCGTGGTCATGGGCGAGACGCTGGCGGTCGGCGGCCCGCTGGTCGAGGCGGTCGGGGCCTATCTCAAGGTCGATATGGCCGATTGGTGGACCCCCGACGACGCCTTCTTCTCCCTGCTGCGGGACCGCGCCGTCGCCAACGCTCTCTTGCGCGACGTCGGCGGCAAGCGGATCGCCGACGCCAATGTCGCCGAGAAGGTGAAGACGCAGAAGACCATCCTGCAGGACTTCCTCGCCGGGACGGGTGGACGCGCCAAGGTCGACGGCTGGACGCCCAAATGGATGGCCTTTCCGCCCGCCCGCTACACCGATCGGATTTACGCTCCGGTCGATCGGTGGGGCGCGGTCAAGTCCGCCATGCGGCGTCTGCCGCCGCCGCAGGCGCTCGAACCGGAGCCCTACGCCATCGCGGCGGAATAGCAACGGGACGGGCGGCGGTCGCCGCCGCCCGTTTCAGCGGCCGAAAATCGCGCGCCGCCCGCGCCCCTACGGGGCGACGGGCGGCGCATGTCTTTTGTCAATCCCCGCAGGCCGGATCGTCATGATCGCTCTCCGGGGACGGCGGAGGCGGGGGCGCAGGGGGAGGCAGGTCGACGCCGCTCTCTGTGAGAATGCGCCAGGCGAGTTCGATCTCGCCTGCGACCGGCATGGGCGACCCGAACCGCTCGAGCCACGCCGCCGCGATTATTTCAAAATCCGAGGTTTCCGTCACGTCGATGCTTCCCCGCTCGCCATGACCCTAGGTCAGGATGCGCCGCGAGACTGCAAACGAATGTAGCGCGCCGCGAGGCGTTCGCTCGGGCCGGTGGCGGCTCGGAGTGCGGGTCCTGCGGGGACGCCCCGAGCCGCCGGCCGCGGCACCGGAACAGCGGCGCGCGGAGCCTAGCGGGAATCGTCACGAGGTCCATGGGGAAGCGGCCCGGTGCGCCGCAGGGGGTGCGAGATGACACGCCGGGCCGCAATGCATTTCCGAGCGCGGAATTGCAGCCGCTAAGCGTTCAGGCGCGGGGTCGGGTTCCCTCGCCACGGCGGGAGGCGCCCGGCGTCGTCGGGATTCTGTTTGATCCCTCGCGTCGTTCGTCTAGCGTCCGCCCTTCCGAACGCTGGGAAGGGGAATGTTCATGACCGACGACGCTGCGCCGACCGCCAGCCTCATCGACCTGACGGCCGATGTCGTCGCCGCCTATGTCGCCAACAACACGGTCGCCGCCGCCGAACTGCCGCGCCTGATCGCCTCGGTTCACGGCGCGCTCGCCGGGGCCGCCGCGCCGGATGAAACGGTCGCCGACGCGCCCGCGCCGGTCCGCGCCGTCACGGTCCGCAAGTCTCTTGCGAACCCCGACCGCATCCTCTCGATGATCGACGGCAAGCCCTACGCCAGCCTCAAGCGCCACCTTCGCGCCCACGATCTGACGCCGGACGACTACCGCGCCCGCTACGGCCTCGCCGCCGACTATCCGATGGTCGCGCCGGGCTATTCGGAGAAGCGTCGCGTCGCCGCCATGGCCATCGGCCTCGGCGGCAAGTCCGGCCAAACGCCGAAGCGCGCGGGCCGGCCGGCGAAGAGGGTCGCGTCGCCGGCGCCCGCCAAACCCGGCCGCAAGCCGCGCGGGGCCAAGACGAGCGGCTGACCGGAACGCCGCGTCGCCCCTCGGGGGAAGCCTGTCATGGAGTGAAGGTGCGCCGGCCCGGCGATGTGCGCGCTGTGAAGCGTTGGCGGGGCGTGTCATGCGCCGTCATCCGGCGCGATGGCGGTAGCCCCGACCATGCGCGGCGAGCCGATCCATCCGACTTGGGCTTGAACCTACGTCCGCGCCGTGCCGCCCGAAACCGGGGCTCGGGCCTCTTTTCCCCGGCGGCTGCGCGGCCTCCTCGCGGCCGCTTCGCTCCAAAACAGGCCCGCGCCTCCGGTCCGCCGCTTCGCTCCGGCCCAAGGGGTTCGTGCGGCCCCGCCCGTCCGAAACGGTTCGCCTGTCGTCGGGGATCGGCCCCGACGCACGATCGGAAAGGAACCGCATCATGTCGCTCGGAACCGTCGTCTTGAACCCCGAAACCAACAGCTACGCCGGCGGACTCGCCCTCCTGGGCCGCCGCCAGCCGCTTCCCATCGCCATCGTTCCCAACGAGGAGAAGAAGCGCGAGAACCAGCCGGACTACCGCATCTGGTCCGGCCCCAGCGAACTCGGCGGGGCGTGGGTGAGGGAAGGGCGCGAATCGAAACGCCCCTATGTCTCGGTCCGCATCTTCCACCCGCAGATCGGCGACCAGCCCATCTACGCCACCCTCGGCAAGGCCGCCGGGCAGGATGACGAGGACGTCTTCGCCATCATCCCCAACAGCGTCGTCTGAACGTCGCAGCCCCCGCGCCTCGCCGGCGCGGGGGTCTCTTTTCACGTTCGGTCTGCACCCCGGACGTTTCGGCGGGTCCGCCAGAACGGGCCTGCCGCAGGGCGTCGGTCCCGTCTCCATTCGCGCGCAGCCGGACCCGCCTTGAGCCGGTCCGGCCCGCGAAAGGAGACAGACATGATCGACAAGGATGACGACGACGCCGTGGCGCGCGCCGCGCGCGCCCGCAAGGGCAGCCCCTTTCTCTCGACCGCGCAGGCGGCCTGGTATCTCGGCCTCGACAGCCGCACCCTCGACAATATGCGCGGGCGCGGCGAGGGGCCGCGCGCCCGCCGCCACGGACGTTATGTCCGCTATCACATCGACGATCTCGACGGCTGGTCGCTGACCAACCGCAGCAAGGTGCGGGGGCGGTTCGATGTGTGATCGCGCCCCGCTCCCGTTCGTCCGCTGGCTGGCGCGAAGCCGCGCCGTCGACCGCCGCGCGCGCCGTTGGCTCGGCGCGGCCGCCGCCGGGGCGGCGCTCATCGGCGTCACCGCCGCGCTCGACTTCGGCGTTCGCCCCGCGCCCCGCCTCGTCTGGAACGCCTCGGCCAGCGCGCCGATCGGCTTATGGCGCATCGATCCGCACGCCGCCAATGGCGTCGGCGACATGGTGCTGGCGTCGCCGCCCGCGAACGTTCGTCGCCTCGCCGCCGAGCGCCGCTACCTGCCGACGAACGTGCCGCTGCTCAAGCGCGTGGTCGCCGCCGACGGCGACCTCGTCTGCGCGCTCGGGCCGTGGATTTACGTGAACGCCCGCCTCGTCGCGACCCGCCGCGAGGCGGACCGGCTCGGCCGCCCGCTGCCCTGGTGGCGCGGATGTCGCCGCCTCAAGAACGGCGCGGTCCTCCTGCTGATGGACGCGCCGGGCTCCTTCGACGGCCGATATTTCGGACCCGTCCCGCGCGCCGCCGTGATCGGAAAGGCGACCCCGCTGTGGCTGCGCTGAGGCTCGCCGCGGTCGCGCTCGCTCTCGGAATGACGGGGGCGCCCGCCGTCGCCGACGCTGCGCCCGCCGTCCGGGACGCGGTTGTCGTGATGTCGCCCGCCGTCGCGCGCTGGACGCCGCTGATCCGCGAAGCCTCGCGCCGGTTCGGCATCCCCGAGGCGTGGATCGCCGCTGTGATGCGCGCCGAAAGCGGCGGCCGGACCCATCTCGACGGGCGGCCGATCGTCTCGCGCGCGGGCGCGATGGGCCTGATGCAGGTGATGCCCGGCACCTACGCCGCGATGCGCCGTCGCTACGGTCTCGGGGCCGATCCGCACGATCCGCGCGACAACATCATGGCGGGGACCGCCTATCTGAAGCTGATGCACGACCGCTTCGGCTATCCCGGTCTGTTCGCCGCCTACAACGCCGGTCCTGGCCGCTACGCGGAGCATCTGGCCACGGGGCGGCCGCTTCCCGGCGAGACGCGCGCCTATATCGCCCAGCTCGCCCGCGCGCCTGCGACACGCGAGATGCCGCCCGCCGTTCTGTCCGGCGAGAGCCTGTTCTTCGCGCTCGTCCGGCCTGAGGCGTCGACCTCCGCCCCGCCGGAGGCGACGGCGTCCGACAGTCTGTTCGCGGTGCGACGGCCGCTAGGCGACCCTCCGTAAGGGGAGGGCGCGGTGGCGCGCGAATTTAACTGCGACGCCATTCGCGTCGGTCGGCGCGCCTCGTCGCTATCGGGTTGTCGACAATGGGATGCAGCCTCCGGCGCGGGGCGAGCCGCCTCAAGAACGACGGGGCCCCACCATTTTTCCCGGCGGGCAGGCGTCGGCGCGCATCCGTAGAGCGCGGAGCGCGCCGGAAAAAATCGTTTCCCCCATCGCCGCTTCGCGGCCGCTGCGCGGTCCCTGACCCGGCCCTTCCGCTCCGGTCGCTGCATCCGTCAATCGGCGAAGGGAGACGGAGATGCCGAAGTCTGAAGAATATTTCTATGCCGACGAAGAGGGGCCGGGCGATCGTTTCGAGGTGCTTTCAACCGTCATCGATGAGCCGGGGGAGGTGATGATGTGGTGCTGCACCGGCGCCTTCGAGAAGGCGCTCGCCGTCTTCGAACTACTCCTGCCGCATTGTCAGCGGCTCGGCTACGAGAACCTCGCGCTGCTGGATGGCTCGACGGCCGCAGTGGTTCGGCGCGGCGCATAAAGCAGGGCGGCGCATAAAGCAGGGCGGCGCATAAAGCAGGGCGGCGGCGCCCGTGCTGGAGCGGGGGATGTCCGCTCAGACTCCCCCATCATCCGGCGCGGGGCGGGCCGCCTCAAGGACGGCGGGGCCCCACCATTTTTCCCGGCGGACAGACGACGGCCCTCCCGATCGAACGCCGGGCGCGCCGGGAAAAATCGTTTCCCCCATCGCCGCTGCGCGGCCGCTTCGCGGTCCCTGACCCGGCCCGCCCCGCGCCGGAAACGACCCCTGTCTTTCACTCGACAGGAGGCTCAAATGACCTTGGAACAGCATATCGAAGAACTGCGCGCCGAGCTTCGGGGCGTCCTCGATCCGCGCGAACTGCGTCAGATCGCAGCCGAACTGAAGGCCGCCGAAGCCCAGCGGGCGATGCTCGAAACGGCGTCGCTCGAGCTTCTGGAGCAGGGGAGATGAGCCGCTACGACCGCGCCGACGACCGGCGCGGTCCCCGGTCGTGGAAATGGCCGGTCAGGCGAGCCCGCGCCCATCTCTCAGATAGATGGCAGCGTCATAGCCGCGCCCAAATGGCGCGTCGGCGGGATAGCTCAGATCGATCAGGCGCGATCGGAAGAAGTCTGCGTGCGACAGGTCGCGCAGGTCGAGGAGGGCCGCCTCCGCGTTCTTTTCCAAAAGCAGGGCCTCTATCGAATCCGACGCATGGGCGGGCACGGGGCGGGTCACGGTGAAATCGATCTGCGAGCCGTCCAGCGCCTTGTAGAACAGGGCGCTGGTTTCACCTCGTCCCAGGGTCGTGGCGATGGCGCAGACCCTGCCGGGAAAGGTTCGGGAAGAGACGCTGCCGACATAGGAAAGGGCGGCCTTCTGCGCTTCGCTCATCGCCGCGATCTGTTGAGCGGGGCCGGGGTCGCGAATGTCCAGGTAGACCGTGGGGTTCTTAAGGATGTGGTTGTTGTGCGCCCAGACAATGACCTTGCGGCCGGGGAATTTCTGCGTGACCAGCCATTCAAGATTGGCGGCCATCGCCTCGTCTCTTGAGCTCCCCTTCCAAGCCACCCCGGCCCAGGCCGCCAGACTGGACAACTCGGCTTGGGCCTGTTTAACCGCATCGGTCGAGACATTTTCCTGCTTAAGCGAAGCGATCATCCGATCGATCGAGGCGAAATAGCCCTCCTGCAATTCCTTTTGCGGAGGCGCCGCGAACTCGGCGGTTTGCAGCGCCGCATACCCGTCGGCGAAGGCCTTGAACTGTTCGTCGGAGAGGTTCGCCCCGACGGTGGAACGGAGAGTCGCCGTCAGGTTTTCGCGGGCCATTTCGCCTTTCAAGCGGCAGTCGAAACCGCACACATCGAGGCGGCCGCCCTTGGCGAATACGGCTTCCACATAGGTCCAAAGCCCGTCGACGGCCGGGGCGCGGCCCCAGAAATCGTAGAGGTTGCCGTCCGCGAACGGCCGGATTTGCGCCGGCTCGCTTATCGCTTCCCAGCCGCGGGTGAGCGACCAGAAGTCGGCCTCGAATGCGAGGACGTCGAAGCCGAAGCGACGATGCAGGAGCTCAACCAGACGGCCCCGCAGCCGGATTGAACTGCCGTCGCCATGGCTTGGCTCCCCCAGCATGACGATATCGCGATCCCCGATGACCGCAGCGAGAGCCTCTACAAGCTTCGCATCCTGCCCGAGATCTTGGGCCGCATCGAAGGGCAGGGCGGCTTCGGCAAGCCGCGACGCCACTCCGCCGTCGTGAGCTGATGCAGGCCAGGCCAGTGAAGCGATGCCCGTCGCCAGGAGCCCAAAGGATGTCTCGCGTCGCGTAAAAATGTCCTGCCCTCCTAGGATGCTGCAACCCTCGTAGGGGCGAAGGCCGGATTCGGGCAAGCGGGCGGAATCGCCCAGAATTTCGGAGGCGGGGCATCGGTATTCATCTCCGCGGGGTGCATCAAGGCGTGCATGGCAAGATAAAACAACAGCGCCATCTTTCCGGGATGGCGATGCAAGTGATTGTCTGCACATCGTTTTCTCTAAGATCGAGTAGCGCCATGTCCGGCGCGATGGCGCCATAGGGCGATGAAAGCTCGCAAATCCGGGCTTTGCGATGGCGCCAATAGGCAAGGGCGTTCGGCCGCGCCATGTCGGGGTTTCGGGCGAAGTTTCGCGCCCGCCGAAAGGAGCCGCCGTGTCGGACGACGACGATCTTGAACCGCGCCTCGGCCGCATCCGCTCGCTCGGGAAGGCACGGGCGCGTAGCTATGTCGGCCGCGTCGTGAAGGCGGCGAACCTGGCGCGCGGCGGCGCAGCATCAGGGCGGGGCGGGCGCGGTTTCTCCGGCGGGCGGATCGGACGCGGCGCAGGCGTCGGCCGCGTCCTCGCCTCACGCGACCGCTTCTCGGCGCTGCGTCAGCGCCGGGTCATCATCAAGTCGCGCATCGCGCGCCTCGACGGTCCCAAGGGGCTCGCTCCGGCGCTCGCGCACCTGCGCTACGTCGAACGCGACGGAACCACGCGGGACGGGGGACAGGGCCGTCTCTATTCGGCGGCCGCGGACAGTGTCGACCGCCGGGCCTTTCTCGACCGTCAGGACGGCGACCGCCACCACATGCGCTTCATCGTCTCGCCCGAGGACGGCGCATCCTACGACGATCTCAAATCCCTGACGCGCCGCCTGATGACGCAGGTCGAAATGGATCTCGGGACGAAGCTCGATTGGGTCGCGGTCGATCACTTCAACACCGCCCATCCGCACACCCATATCATCGTGCGCGGAAAGGACGATCGCGGGAAGGACCTCGTCATCGCGCGCGACTATCTCTCGCAGGGAATGCGTGAGCGCGCCGCCGAACTCGTCTCGCTCGACCTAGGTCCGCGCAGCGACATCGAGATCGCCGACCGGCTTCGTGCGGAGGTGTCGCAGGAGCGGCTGACGAGCCTCGACCGGCGGCTCCTTCGCGACCTCGACGCCGGGAGCGTCGTCGTCGCGTTCGAACGCGATCCATTCCAGCAGACCTTGCGGGCGGGCCGATTACAGACGCTCGGCCGTCTCGGCCTGGCGCGCGAGCTGGGGGCAGGGCGCTGGACGCTTGCGCCGGACTTCGAGGATACGCTGCGGCGTATGGGCGAACGCGGCGACATCATCCGCACGATGCAGCGCGCCTTCACCGCCCATGGCGTCGAACGTCCGGGCCTGGACGCGGTGATCGCCGATCCGTCCTCGATGCAGCCGATCGTCGGACGGGTGATCGAGCGCGGCCTGTCCGACGAACTCAATGATCGTCACTACCTGATCGTCGACGCCGCCGACGGCCGCATCCACTATGTCGACATCGGACGGGGCGAGACGACGGAGAGACTTCCAGCGGGCGCGGTCGTGCGCATCCGAGCGACGCCCACGGACGCCCGCGCCGCCGACCGCACCGTCGCCGAGATCGCGGCGGCGAACGGAGGCCGCTACAGCATCGATCTTCATCTCCGTCACGACGCGTCCGCGACGCAGGATTTCGCCGAGACGCATGTTCGCCGGCTCGAAGTCCTGCGCAAGGCCGGCGCCGGGGTCGCCCGCAAACCCGACGGCCGCTGGGTGATCGCGCCCGATCATGTCGCGCGTGCGGCGGCGTTCGAGGCGGAGCGCGCCAAGGCCGCGCCGGTGGTCGTCGATACGCTTTCCGCCATCTCGCTCGAACGGCAGGCCGGCTTCGACGGCGCGACCTGGCTCGACCGCGAACTGATTGCGTCCGCGCCCGAGGCGAGGCGCGACGCGGGGTTCGGGCAGGAGGTCGCAGCGGCGAAGGCCCGCCGGATGCGCTGGCTAGTGGGCCAGCAGTTGGCCGAGGAGGATCAGGGCAAGATCGTCTATCGCCGCGACATGCTCGCCCAGCTCAGGGGGCGCGAGATGAGCCGCGTCGCCGGGGCCCTCTCGGACGAACTCGGTCTCGACTATGTCGAGAGCCGATCCGGCGACCGGATCGAGGGCGTCTATCGCCGTCCGGTCGACCTGGCCTCGGGGCGGGTCGCGCTGATCGAAAAGTCCCGGGAGTTCACCCTCGTGCCCTGGCGGCCGATTCTCGATCGCCAGATCGGCCGCGCGGTGTCGGGCGTGATAAAGGGCGACGGCGTCAACTGGACGATCGGGCATGGACGGAACGGGCCGTCGGTTTCGTAACCGAGATGGCCGGTCGGTCAGGTGTCAACGCGGTTTGATCGAGACCTTGGGGTGGACGCGCAGCGTTGGCGACGATAGGCCGCAGTCTAACGGCGCGGCGGACCGGGGCGCGACTGTTGCGCCCTGTCTCAATGGACGGGCAAGCTGAGCGCTTCTTCTGGGGCGAATGGGCGAATGCGCAAACTCGTCAGCGATTTGTTCGGAACACTTCTGCTGATTGCAGGCGCCATCGTCTTCTGGCGCGTGGCGATGATGCTGAGCCCTATAGCGCCCTTTCCATTTGCGCATGGAGAACGATTGACCTTCGCGCTGATCGTAGCGGGGGGCGTCGCGGGATTCACCGCCGTCATGGCGCGCCTTCAATCACGGCGGGTCCCGTTTGCTCCGTTGAACAGGGTAGCCGTCGTCCAGACCTGCTTTGGCTTTGCGGCATATGCGGGCGTCGCTCTTGTGGCGGTCGGGGCGCTGCTAGTAACAGGCCTTGTCGACATCACCTTCACCAACTCGCCGGATGCGGCGCTCGGCGTCGCCTACCTGGTGCTCCTCGTTTTGCTCAGCGAAGCCCTTCCGGAAGAACTCCTATTCCGAGGCTGGTTGATGCAGGTGTTTGAAGCCCGCCGTTCGCCCTGGACGCCGGTTTTAGGTCAAACGGCGATCTTCACCCTCTTCGCCTGGGCCGTAGGCGCCGTGGCGTCGTTGGACGATGTCAGCTTCATCGCTTGTTTTGGTCTGGTGCTCGG
The DNA here is from genome assembly GCF_047237745.1 of Brevundimonas phoenicis. Classification (NCBI taxonomy): domain Bacteria; kingdom Pseudomonadati; phylum Pseudomonadota; class Alphaproteobacteria; order Caulobacterales; family Caulobacteraceae; genus Brevundimonas; species Brevundimonas phoenicis. The sequence continues at coordinate 1,955,134 of NZ_JBDFLN010000001.1, read as the reverse complement.
AATCGTCCGCGCCGTCACGGGCACGGTCTGGGCGTCGGTCGGACTGCACCTGGCTTTCATAACGGCGCAACAGTCAGCATTGCCCCACTGGGCGATCTGGACAGGCGATCCCCATATGCTGGTTCAGGTCGCAGGGCTCACGATTGTCCCCTTTTCAGTGATCATCGCTGTGCTGTTCGGGCGGGTCGGCAGGAGAGCGAGTCTGCCGTCCGCGACCTGACGCGGACAAAGGCCGCCCTCCGAGGAGGCGTCCCTCGACACCATTCGGGTTCCTGATTGCGCCAACGGAACCTAATCAGGGTCGTTTGCTGCGCCTGCCTATGTCGAGGAAGTATTGCTTCGAGGCATTCTCGAAGCGGGCGTCGGCGTCCTCATACTCCATTGATCAGCAGAATCGGACAGCGCGCGATCATGACGGCCCGGAGCTTGGGCCGTGCAAGGAGCGCGGACATGAATGCGGTAACGCCGCCTTGCGGCAACGGCACCCCTTTTCGATCACACGAGGATGCTTTCCGTGCATTTGCGGGCAGTTAAACGATCTTACCGCTTCCCAGCGTCATCTTGACCTTCGTTCCGACTGTGCGCGCCCGCGCCGGACGGAGACAAAGCCATGACACCGACCAAGCTTCTGTTAGGGCAAATTCTTGTCTGCTTCGCGATCGTGATCTTCGGGGTCTGGGCGGCGACACAATGGGCGGCAGCGATGCTGGGCTATCAGCCGCAGCTCGGTGCGCCCCTATTCACCCTCTTCGGCCAGCCGGTCTATCAGCCGTGGGCGCTGTTCGGCTGGTGGTTTCATTTCGAGGCTTATGCACCCGAGGTCTTCGACAAAGCCGGGATGCTGGCGGGCGCTTCCGGCTTCATGGCCTGCGCCGCTGCCATTGTCGGATCGTTGTGGCGCGCGCGGCAGAACCGAAAGGTGACGACCTACGGCTCGTCGCGATGGGCTACGCATGCAGAGATCGCGCGTGCCGGATTGATGCGGCCCTCCGGCGTCTTCCTCGGCGTCAAGGACGGCGACTATCTGCGCCACGACGGTCCCGAGCATGTGATGGCCTTTGCGCCCACCCGTTCGGGCAAGGGCGTCGGCCTGGTCGTACCCACCCTGCTGTCGTGGACGGGTTCGGCAGTGATCCACGACATCAAGGGCGAGAACTGGACGTTGACCGCAGGCTGGCGGGTCCGCTTTTCGCATTGCCTCCTATTCAATCCGACCGACCCGCGCTCGGCGCGCTACAATCCGCTGCTGGAGGTCCGCAAAGGTCCCGACGAGGTGCGCGACGTCCAAAACATCGCCGACATCCTGGTCGATCCGGAAGGAGCGCTCGAACGGCGCAGCCACTGGGAGAAAACCAGCCACTCCCTGCTGGTCGGGGCGATCCTCCACGTCCTCTATGCGGAGGAGGAGAAAACGCTCGCGCGTGTCGCTAGCTTCCTGTCCGATCCTCAGCGCAGCTTCGCTCACACCCTGCGCCGGATGATGGAGACCAACCATCTCGGCGCCCCTGAAAATCCGATGGTTCATCCCGTCGTCGCGTCGGCGGCGCGGGAGGTGCTGAACAAATCGGAGAACGAGCGGTCCGGCGTTCTGTCCACGGCCATGTCGTTCCTCGGTCTCTACCGCGATCCGGTCGTGGCGGAGACGACCTCGGCCTGCGATTGGCGCATCGCCGACCTGGTCGATGCGGCCGCGCCGGTCTCGCTCTACCTCGTCATCCCGCCGTCGGACATCAGCCGCACCAAGCCCCTTGTCCGCCTGATCCTCAACCAGATCGGACGGCGCCTGACCGAACGGCTGGAAGGCGATCCGAAGAAGAGCCGGCGGCACGACCTGCTGATGATGCTCGACGAGTTTCCCGCCCTGGGCCGGCTGGACTTCTTCGAGACCGCGCTCGCCTTCATGGCCGGATACGGCATTCGCGCGTATCTGATTGCGCAGAGTCTCAACCAGATTTCAAAGGCCTATGGCGAGAACAACGCCATCCTCGACAACTGCCATGTCCGCATCGCCTTCAGTTCGAACGACGAGCGGACCGCCAAGCGGATATCCGACGCGCTCGGCACCGCTACGGAGCTGCGCGCCCAGCGCAATTACGCCGGCCACCGCCTCGCGCCCTGGCTCAGCCACGTGATGGTCAGTCGGCAGGAGACGGCCCGCCCGCTGTTGACGCCCGGCGAAATCATGCAGCTTCCGCCCGCCGACGAGCTGGTGATGGTGTCCGGGCTCGCGCCGATCCGGGCGAAGAAGCTGCGCTACTATGAGGACCGGAACTTCAAGTCGCGGGTTCAGCGCCCTCCCGAACTTGCGGACGATGGATATGCCGACCGCCCCGCTGCGCGTTCCGATGATTGGGGCGGTCAGGTGCGCGAACCGCATGGCGCGCTCGCCGCGCCGGATGAGGACGACCTGATCGCGGCGATCGCAGAGGAGGGCGGTCTTCAACAGCAACGGCATCCGGGCCTTGCCGAGGAAGGCGCCGACGCGACGCGGGAGCGCGACCTTCACGATGCGGCTGCGCCCGGCGAGGAGGACGGCGATCCGGCGCTGGATCGGCGCGCGATGACGGCGCTGAGCAATGTCGCGCGCGCTCACGCGATGAATGAGGCGACAGGCAAGGGAGACGACCTGCTGCCCGATTTCTAGGTCGTGCTTTTCCTGGCGTACTTCGATCCCAAGGGGACGACGCGATGCGCCACGCTTGGCGATGCGCTGCCAGGGTTGAGTAATGCGGATGAAGACAAGCGCCGTCATCGACTGCGTCCGTGCATTTGCGTGAGAATAACGGGGGTAACGGCCTGAGCCGCCTCGCCTGATCTTCGCTGTCGACCCGTCGCGCGTCGCGACGGCCGACGGACGAGGCTCATGAACAATCGTGCCAAAGGCGGCCAAGTCAGCCGGTTTCCTGCCCCGGTGGAACGGGCATGAAGCCGCGCCACCACGTTTATCTCGACGAAGAACTCACCGCCGAGCTCGATCGGCTGGCGCGCGGACCGGGGACGTCGAAATCGGCGATCGTCGGGGGCGCGCTGCGCGAACATTTTCGCCGCCGTGGAATGCGCGAGGTCGACGACCTGCTGAAGGCGCGCCTCGACCGGATGTCGGCCGATCAGCGGCGTCTCGCCCGCGATATGAACGTGCTGCTGGAAAGCGTCTCGCTCTTCCTCAGCTTCCAGTTCAGCCTTACCGCACAGATTCCCGAGCCGGACGCGGCCGCCCGCGCCGTTGGGCGCGAACGCTTTCAGAAATTCATCGATCAGGTCGGGCGACGGATCGCCGGGACTGAGATGAGCGACATGCCGAACGTCCAGGAGGACGCGGCGTGACCGGCGCCAACTCCGTCGCCTTCGGTCGACGCCGCGCCATGCTGCGCACGGCGATGGGGCCGGCGATCGCCGAGGCTCTGAGCGATCCTGCGGTCATCGAGATCATGGTCAATCCGGACGGCGCGCTTCGGCTGGACCGGCTCGGCGAAGGGCGCACCGATACCGGCGTGAGGATGACCCCGCAGGACGTCGAGCGGATCGTTCGCCTCGTCGCCGACCATGTCCGTGCGGAGGTCCATCCTAACGCGCCCATCGTCTCGGCCGAACTTCCGACGTCGCCCGACGGGAGCGGCGGCGAACGGTTCGAAGGCCTTCTCCCTCCGATCGCCACGGCGCCCTGCTTCGCGATCCGTAAGCCTGCCGTGAAGGTCCATCGCCTCATCGACTATATCGCTGACGGGATGCTCGCGCCGGTTCAGGCCGACGCCCTTCGGCGTGCGGTCGTGGACCGCAAGAATATCCTGATCGCCGGCGGCACCTCGTCCGGAAAGACGACTTTCGCGAACGCGCTGCTCGCCGAAATGGCCGGGCACGACGAGCGGATCATCCTCATCGAGGACACCCGCGAGTTGCAATGCGCGGCGGCGGACACCGTCCCGCTGCGCACGCGGCCCGGCGTCGTCGGCATGGCAGACCTCGTGCGCTCGACCCTTCGCCTTCGGCCCGACCGGATCGTGGTCGGGGAGGTGCGGGGGGCTGAAGCGCTCGACATGCTCAAGGCCTGGAACACCGGCCATCCGGGGGGGATCGCCACGCTGCACGCCAACTCGGCGCACGCCGCGCTTTACCGGCTCGAACAGCTCGTCGCCGAAGGCGTCGTCACCGTGCCGCGCCGCCTGATCGCCGAAGCGATCGATCTCGTCGTCTTCATCCGCGGTCGCGGGGTCGGGCGGCGGATCGAGACAGTCGCCGAGGTGACGGGCCTCGACAGCGACGGCGCCTACGCCGTGACCGACCTCAATCCCCCTCAGCTCAAAGCCCTTCTCAGAGGAGAACTCCCATGACGCCTACCGTGCATCCGCGCCTGTCCGCCTGGGTCGTCCTGGCCGGGGTCATGATCCCGGTCGTCGCTCTCGCGGCAGGCTCCGGTATGCCCTGGGAAGAACCGCTCCAGAAGGTGCTGGAGTCGGTTCAGGGGCCGGTCGCCAAGATCGTCGCGGTTCTGATCATCATCACAACCGGCCTCGCCCTGGCGTTCGGAGAAACCTCGGGCGGTTTCCGCAAGCTGATCCAGATCGTGTTCGGCCTGTCGATCGCCTTCGCCGCCTCGAGCTTCTTCCTGTCCTTCTTCTCCTTCGGCGGCGGAGCGCTCATCGCATGAGCGTCGAGGGCTTCGAGGTTCCGCTGCATCGCGCGCTGACCGAACCGATCCTGCTCGGCGGCGCGCCGCGCGGCGTGGCGATCCTCAACGGAACGCTCACCGCTGCGATCGGACTCGGTCTCCAGCAGTGGATCGCCGGCCTCATCATCTGGCTCGTCGGACACAGCCTCGCCGTCTTCGCCGCCAAGCGGGACCCGGACTTCGCCGCCGTCGGCGTCCGCCACCTCCGGCAGAAGGGGTGGTGGTCATGCTGAACCTGGGAGAATACCGCCGCACCGCCGACGTTCTCGCCGATCATCTGCCCTGGGCGGCCCTGGTCGCGCCCGGCGTGGTTCTCAACAAGGATGGGGCGTTCCAGCGCACCTTGCGCTTTCGAGGTCCCGATCTCGAATCCGCGACGGAGACCGAATTGGTTTCGGTCTGTGCGCGGGCGAACAACGCGTTGCGCCGTCTTGGCTCAGGCTGGGCGCTGTTCTTCGATGCGGTCCGCGCCGAAGCGCTCGGCTACCCCGAAAGCGCCTTTCCCGATGCGGCGTCCTGGCTGGTGGATGAAGAGCGGCGGGCGCATTTCGATGGACGGCGCGGGCAGCATTTCGAGAGCCGCTTTCACCTCACGCTCTGCCACTTGCCGCCCGCCGATCAGGTCAATCGCGCGGAGCGCGCGCTTCTGGAGCGGGACACCCCAGATGTCGGTCGTGACTGGCGTCAGGAGCTGCGGGCGTTCGTCGCCGAGACGGATCGCGTCCTAGACCTTCTTGCCGATTTCATGCCGGTCGTGCGCGGCCTTGATGACGCGGAGACGCTGTCATTTCTTCATGCGACGATCTCGACGCGACGCCATCCGGTCGCCGCGCCGCCGACGCCGATGCATCTGGATGGCCTTCTCGTCGACACCCCCCTGTCGGGCGGCATCGAACCGATGCTCGGCGACGAGCATCTGCGGACCGTCACTATCCTGGGCTTTCCCAACGCGACCCGTCCCGGTCTGCTCGACGCGCTCAATCATCAGGACTTCGCCTATCGCTGGGCAACCCGCTTCCTCTGTCTCGACAAGACGGAGGCGAACAAGGCGCTGACCAAGATCCGTCGCCAATGGTTCAACAAGCGGAAGTCGATCGCGCAGTTGATGCGCGAAGTGATGACCAACGAGCCGGTCCCGCTGACCGACACTGACGCCGACAACAAGGTGGTCGATGCGGATCTCGCCTTGCAGGCGCTCGGCGGCGACCATGTCGCCTTCGGCTATCTGACCACGACCGTCACCGTGTCGGACGTCGATCGCGGCGCGGCCGAAGAGAAGGTCCGGATCGTCGAGCGGATCGTCAACGGGCTCGGCTTCACCTGCATTCGCGAGTCCGTCAATGCGGTCGAAGCCTGGCTCGGAAGCCTCCCCGGCCATGTCTACGCCAACGTCCGTCAGCCGCTCGTCCACACGTTGAACCTCGCCCACCTCATGCCGTTGTCGGCGGTCTGGGCCGGTCCCGTTCGAAACGTCCATCTCGCCGGCCCGCCGCTTCTTTATGCGGATACGAGTGGGGCAACGCCGTTCAGGCTGTCGACCCATGTCGGCGATGTCGGCCACATGCTCATCGTCGGGCCGACCGGCGCGGGCAAGTCGGTGCTGTTGGCGCTGCTCGCCCTACAGTTTCGCCGCTACGCCGGATCGCAGGTGTATATCTTCGACAAGGGGCTGTCGGCGCGGGCGGCGACTCTGGCGATGGGCGGCGACCATATCGCGCTCGGGGAGGGGGACGCGCTGGCGTTCCAGCCGCTCCGCGACATCGACGACGACGCTGAACGCGCGTGGGCCGCCGACTGGATCGCCGAACTTCTCGGCCATGAGAAGCTGATCGTGACGCCCGAGCTGAAGGAGATGCTCTGGTCGGCGTTGACGAGCCTTTCCAGCGCGCCGCCCGAGGAGCGCACCCTGACCGGGTTGTCCGTGCTGCTGCAATCGCAGGCGCTGAAATCCGCGCTCGCGCCATGGACGCTGGAAGGGCCGTTCGGACGATTGCTGGATGCCGCCGAAAACCGACTGACCCTCACCGACGTGCTGTGTTTCGAGACCGAAACCCTGATGGACACGCCCAGCCTTGTCCTGCCTGTGCTGAGCTATCTCTTCCATCGCCTGGAGGCCCGGTTCGACGGTCGTCCGACCCTGCTCATCCTCGACGAAGCGTGGGTCTATCTCGATAATCCGACCTTCGCCCAACGCATCCGCGAATGGCTCAAGACGCTCCGAAAGAAGAACGTCAGCGTCGTCTTCGCGACGCAGTCGCTGGCCGACATCGCCGACAGCAGCATTGCGCCGGCCATCATCGAAAGCTGCCCGCAACGCATCTTCCTTGCGAACGACCGGGCCGTCGAGCCGCAGTCACGCGCCGCCTATGAACGCTTCGGCCTGAACGAGCGTCAGGTCGAACTCATCGCCCGGGCGACGCCCAAGCGGCACTATTACCTCCAGTCGCGCGGCGGAAACCGACTGTTCGAACTCGCGCTCGGCCCGGTTGCGCTCGCGCTTTGCGGCGCGTCCGCCCCCGTGACGCAGGCCTTGATCGACGACCTTCTGAAAGCACCGAGGGCCGACGCTTTCGGCGCGGCCTTCCTGCGCGAGCGCGGCCTTCCCTGGGCCGCCGACCTCCTCAGCGATTTTCCCGGCGCGGCTTCAGCCGAGCCATTCAACCAGCAGAAGGAGCCGACCTCATGAATCCCCGCATCCTCATCGCCGCCGTTCTGGCCTCGACCGTCGCCGCCGGCGCGCTCGCGCCCGTTTCGCCGGCCCACGCCCAGCTCAAGGTCTTCGACGTCACCAACTACAGCCAGAACGTCCTGACGGCCGCGCGCACCCTCCAGCAGATCAACAACCAGATCACGGCGCTCCAGAACCAGGCGACCATGTTGCAGAATCAGGCGCGCCAGCTTCAGCGTCTGGACTTCTCCTCGCTGGACCAGCTCACGCGCTCCATCGAGCGGATCGACGGCTTGATGGCTCGCGCCGAAGGCATCGCCTTCGACGTCGCCGCCACCGATGCGGCGCTGCGCGACCAGTTTCCCCAAACGTTCGATCGAAGCCTCAGCACTGACCAGATCGTCCAGCAGGCGCGCGCCCGGCTCCAGTCGTCCTTGCAGGGCTATCGCCAGACGATGCGCGTTCAGGCCCAGGTCGTCGAGAACGTCCGGGCCGACGGCGCCTTGCTCACCGATCTCGTCGCGCAAAGCCAGGCCGCGACCGGCGGCTTGCAAGCGCAGCAGGCCGGCAATCAACTGATGGCGCTCGTCGCCCGTCAGCAGCTTCAGCTTCAGTCGATGATGGTCGCGCAGTACCGCGCCGACGCGATCGAACAGGCGCGCCAGCGTCAGGTTATGGAAGCGGCCCGCGAGCGAACCCGGCGGTTCATCGGGACCCGCCCCGCCTATACGCCGGAATAGGCCGCGCACAATGGACCCGGCCCCGGACCTCAACATCATTGACCGCTTCCTGGCGGCCTTCTCGCAATACATCGACAGCGGGTTCGGCCTGCTCGGCGGCGACGTAGCGTTTCTCACCACCATCCTGATCGGTCTCGACATCACGCTGGCCGGTCTGTGGTGGGCGATGGACGCGGACAAGGACGTCCTGGGCCGGTTCCTGAAGAAGATTCTCTATGTCGGAATCTTCGCCTTCATTCTCGGCAACTTCCAGCAACTCGGCGACATCGTCTTTCGCAGTTTCGCCGGACTCGGCCTCACCGCGGGCGGCGGCGCGATCGGCCCTGACGACTTGCTGAAGCCGGGCAAGCTCGCCTCCGTCGGGTTCGACGCAGCCAAGCCGATGCTGACGGCGATCGAGGACATGGTCGGCTTCCCCGAGGTGTTCGGCAACGCCCTGTCGATTCTCGTGCTGTTTGTCGCCTGGCTGATCGTGGTGCTCGCCTTCTTCATCCTCGCGATCCAGATCTTCCTGACGGTCGTCGAGTTCAAGCTGACGACGCTGGCGGGCTTCGTGCTCGTCCCTTTCGCCCTGTTCAACAAGACGAGCTTCCTCGCCGAACGGGTGCTGGGCAACGTCGTCTCGTCGGGCCTGAAGGTCATGGTGCTCGCCGTCATTGTCGGCATCGGCGCCGGCTTCTTCGAGATGTTTCTCGCGGCTGGTTCTGGCGAGCCGGATACGGCCGCCGCGATGACGCTGGTCCTCGCGTCCCTTTCCCTGCTCGGTCTCGCCATCTTTGGTCCCGGCGTCGCCTCAGGCCTCGTGTCCGGCGCGCCGCAACTCGGGGCGGGCGCGGCGGTCGGCACGGTCGCGGGCGCCGCCATCCTCGGTGCAGGAGGCGCAGCGATCGGCGCGCGCGCCTTGGGCGCGGTCGCATCCGGCGGAATGGCGAGCTTGCGCGCGGGAACGGCGATGGGGTCCGCCGCGCGGGCGTCCTATCAGCTTGGTCAGGAAGCGGCCGGCAAATCCACGGTGGGCGCGGGCGCCGCGGGCATGGCGCGCGCCGCAGGCGGAGCGATGCGGCAGAGCGCGCGATCCGCCGCATCGCGCCTTTCCCAGCCGTTTCGCGAGAGCGCCCAGAAGGGACGGGACGCCGCCTGGAACGCCGTGAACGGCGCGCCGCCGCCTGCACCTGGCGCGCGTCCCGACGCGGCGGCCGCCCCGGCGTGGGCCCAGCGGATGCGCGGCGAACAGACGTCCCGCCACCGAATGCACATGGCCGCTCAGACCGTGAAGGATGGCGACCGTCCAGGCGCGCCCGCCAATCCCGACCTCAGTCAGAAGGACGACTAGCATGAAATTCAAGCGACCCATCCAACGCTATGGCCGGACGCCGCAGCCGGAAACACCCTATCAGCGGGCCGGTCAGATGTGGGACGACCGGATCGGCTCCGCCCGCGTTCAGGCTCGCAATTGGCGGTTGATGGCCTTCGGCTGCCTCATCATCAGCGGCGGGCTCGCGGCTGGCAATGTCTGGCAGTCGACCCAGAGCCGCGTGGCGCCCTATGTGGTCGAGGTCGATCGGCTCGGCGACGCGCGGTCGGTCGCGCCCGCCATCCAGAACTATCGTCCGACCGACGGCCAGATCATCTGGCACCTCGCGCGCTTCGTCGCCAACGTCCGGTCCGTCTCGACCGACCCCGTGCTGGTCAAGCAGAACTGGCTGGAGGCCTATGACTTCGCCACGGACCGCGGAGCGCGCTTCCTCAATGAATACGCCCGCACCAACGACCCGTTCGCCATGATCGGCGAGCGCAGCGTGTCGGTGCAGGTCACGAGCGTCGTGCGCGCCTCGGATTCGTCGTTCCAGGTGAAATGGGTCGAGCAGACCTACGAGCGCGGCAGTCTTGCCAGGACCGAGCGCTGGACGGCGATCCTGACGACGGTCTTTCGCGCGCCGAAGACGGCGGACGCGCTTCGCAAAAACCCTCTTGGTCTGTTCGTCAACGCGATCGACTGGTCCCGCGAACTCGACACGACCGTGCCGGCGCAGCCGCCGGTCGGAGCGGCGCCGTTTCCCAACCCGTCCATCGCCGCCCCTGAAGGAGATACGCCGTGATCCGTTTGCCGCTTGCCGGGGTCTCCGCCCTGGCGCTCGCCGCGTGCGCGGGAAAAACACCGCCGCCCGCCATCGCCTACGACCCCGTCGATTTTCAGCCCGCCGTCGTCGCGGCGGAACCGCCGATCCCGGTCGAGATCGTAGAAACCCCGGTTCCGTTGCCGCTGCCGGGCCAACTCCAGCCGGTGCCTTCCGCGCGCCGCGAGACCGGCTCGCCCACGGCCAGCGTCGAGGCCGCAAACCGCGCCGCGACGCAGGAGCCGTCGCGCGCGGGCTACGTCAACGCCGTGCAGGTCTACCCCTGGACCGAAGGCGCGCTCTACCGGCTCTACGCCGCGCCGGAACGAGTCAGCGACATTGCGCTTCAGCCGGGCGAGGAACTGATCGCGGTATCCGCCGGCGACACTGTGCGCTGGGTCATCGGCGATACGGTGAGCGGGGCCGGCGACCATCGGCGGGTGCATGTCCTGGTCAAGCCCTTCGCGGCGGGACTGCATACCAACATGGTCATCACCACGACGCGTCGCGCCTATCACCTCGCGCTCGAAAGCACCGATACGACCGCGATGGCGGCGATCTCCTGGACCTATCCGCAGGACCGGTTGCTGGCGCTGCAAAGGCGAAATGATGGAGCCGCGGCGACGCAGACGATCGCGCCCGCCGTCGCCGTCGAGAACCTGCGCTTCCGCTATGCGATCACCGGCGATGCGCCGCCGTGGCGGCCGCTTCGCGCCTGGGATGACGGGGCGAAGGTCTATATCGAGTTTCCGGCCCGGCTCGATCAGGGGGAGGCGCCGCCGCTGTTCGTCGTCGGCCCGCTCGGCGACGCCCACCTCGTGAACTATCGGGTCAGCGGACACCATTACATCGTCGACCGGCTGTTCGCCGCGGCGGAACTGCGCATGGGCGAAGCGCCGCAGCAGGTCGTGCGGATCACCCGAACCGATGGTGATCAGCGGCGCGGCCGGAGGGCGTCGCGATGATCGACGAGCCCGACACGCCCCGCGAGACCCCGCCACGCGAGGGTACTCCCAAGTCGTCCCCCGACGCCTTTACCCTGCGCGCCGCGCCGCGCCGCATCGTCCGGTTCAAGCGCAGCGTCGTCATCGGCGGCGCTGCGGCCGGGGCGGCGGCGATCGCCGGCGTCGCCTGGCTCGCGCTGGCGCCAGCGACGCTCCGGATCGCAGAGCCCGCCGACGAGCCGGTCGTGACGGATCGCCGCGCAACCGCCGACGCCGTCGCGGACCTCCCCGGCGACTACGGCTCCGTACCGCAACTGGGGCCGCGGCTTCCGGGCGACCTCGGACGGGCGATCCTGGATGAAGAGCGCGGAGGAGACGGCGCTTCCCTCGATGCGGGAGCGCCGCCGCTGTCAGCGGAGGAACAGGCGCTTGAGGCGGAACGCCAGCGTCAGGCGGCGCAGGCGGGACAGGCGCGGGAGTCCAGCGTGATGGTGCAACTCGCCCGTCAGGCTTCCCCCACAGCCGAAGCTGCCTCGATGGGGGCGGTCGCGGCGGTCGCGCCCGCCGGGGCAGAGGAGGGGCAGCCTGGCATCGATCCCCAACGCGATCCGAACGGCCAGCAGCGCAAGATCGATTTCGTGGCGCAAGGGCCGTCCTCGACGATCAACCCGCATCGCATTCAGGAGCCGGCTTCGCCGTATCAGGTCATGGCCGGCAGCGTCATCGCGGCCAGCCTGATGACGGGTCTGCGATCTGATCTGCCCGGCTTCGTCACCGCCCAGGTCACGGAGAACGTCTACGACTCCGCGACGGGCCGCATCCTGCTAATCCCGCAAGGCGCGCGGCTGATCGGCAGCTATGACAGCGTCGTGGCCTTCGGTCAGAGCCGAGCGCTTCTAGTCTGGCAGCGCATCATCCTGCCTGACGGCGCTTCGATTCAGCTCGACAACCTCCCGGCGACCGATGCTTCGGGCTACGCGGGGCTCGCCGACAAGGTGGATTTCCATACTTGGCGACTCCTCAAGGGCGTCGCGCTTTCCACCCTGCTCGGGGTCGGAACAGAACTGACTGTCGACGGAGAAAGCGACCTCGTCCGGGCCGTCCGCGAGTCGACCCAACAATCCAGCAGCCAAGCCGGGCAACAGATCGTCACCCGGAACCTCGACGTCCAACCCACCATCACCATCCGCCCCGGATTTCCGCTGCGCGTGATCGTCCACAAGGATCTCGTGCTGCGTCCGTGGGCCCGCTGAGAGGAGAGACCCAATGCTGAAGCTCGGCAAACTGCCTGATCGGACGCCGATCAAGCTCACCATCACCGTGACGCCGGACCTTCATCGGTCGCTGGCCGACTACGCCGCCGTTTATCGCGAGGCATACGGGGACAAAGCCGAAACCGCGGACCTTATCCCGGCGATGCTCGAAGTCTTCCTCGCCGGCGACAGGGAGTTCGCCAAGGCGCTGAAGGCGAAGGGAGGCTGAGATGGGCGTCATCGGAAAGTTCAAGCCGACCAAGCAGGGCGGCTGGGAAGGCCGCATCGAAACCCTCCTCATCGACCGGAAAATCAGGTTCGTTCCGAACGACGACCGTCGAAACGACAACTCGCCGGACTATGTCGTCATGCTCGGCTGGTCGCGCGTCGGCGAGGCCTGGAAAGCGACGTCGCGGGAGAGAATCCGCGAGACTATCTCCGCGTTCGGTTGAACGACCCCTGGTCGGAGCCGAAGCGTGCGACCCTGTTTCCAGCGCCGGACGGCGCCACAGCCGAGCTGGTCTGGAGCCGCCAGCACCGGATGCGGGATTGGGACGATGAACCCTGACCGCCGCTCTGGGTCGTCCATCCCGAAGAAAGACGTTCGTCCGTCGCGGCGCGGCGGCCACTTTTCCGCGGATCTCGCGCGTGACGCGCAAGCGCACTTCCAGAAGCAGTCGATAGGGGAAGTTTCAGAAGTCGAGGCGCGGGCGATGCTCGCCGATCTGACGGACTTCTTTCGTATCCTCATCGAATGGGATTCGAAGCGTAGAGCAAAGCCTGGACGGTCTACTCCAAAGTCACGCAAGAAGGAGTGATGAGACAGATCACGCCTTGGTGTCGCGTTGCAGTAAATTTTCGTATGTAATTGAAATATATAGCAACATTCTCAACTTTGCGAGTTATTTGCTTGATTGGTTCTGCTGGTTCGCTAGGATTCTGCGTCCGGCGTTGTCGATGCTCTTTTCTGGATTGAGCCGTTGCCGCGCCGTTATCGCCTTTGCTCGGCGACCTTAGCGGGAGACAGATATGGCCAGTCGGAAAGTCGCGCGTTCTGCACCAGTTATCGAGATAAGACGGGCTGTTATGTATGCTCGTGTTTCATCGAAGGAGCAGGATCGGGAAGGATTTTCCATCCCGGCTCAAACCAAGCTGATGAAAGACTACGCCGATGCCAACGATATTCAGGTGGCGCGGGAATTTGTCGACGTTGAAACCGCCAAGAAGAGCGGGCGCACCAGCTTCAACGAAATGCTGCAATACATTCGCCGGCACCCTACAGTTCGGACGCTTCTGGTCGAAAAGACCGACCAACTCTATCGCAATCTCAAGGATTGGGTGACGGTCGACGACCTCGACATCGAAATTCATTTCGTAAAAGAGGGCGTCGTCCTCTCGCAGGACTCCCGCTCTTCCGAAAAGTTCATGCACGGCATCAAGGTGCTGATGGCGAAAAACTATATCGACAATCTGTCGGAAGAAACCCGAAAGGGCATGTTGGAGAAGGCGGAGCAGGGCCTGTGGCCGACAGTCGCACCGATCGGCTATCTGAACGTCGAAGGTCCGAACGGTAAGAAGATCATCACCATCGATCCGGCGCTCGGTCCGCTCGTTCAGCGCCTATATGAGTGGTATTCTACAGGCCAATACTCGCTAAAGGACGTTTCCAAGAAGGCTCGGCAGGCTGGCCTGACCTACCGGAAGAGTGGCGCTCCCATAGGCGTAAGCACGGTCCATACGATCCTGCGGAACCGAATCTATACCGGCGCCTTCGAATGGCTGGACAAGGTCTATCAGGGCTCCCACGCGCCGTTGATTTCCGAGGACCTTTGGGGCGCGGTCCAGGATGTCCTAGACGGGCGCAAGGCGGCCAACATTCGCGCCAGCGCAAACGACTTTCCGTTCACCGGCATGATGACGTGCGGTCATTGTGGTTGCGCGATGGTCGCTGAGATCAAAAAGCAGCGATACATTTATTACCACTGCACGGGCTTCAAAGGAAAATGCGGCGAGCCGTATGTCCGCGAGGAGGTGCTGGAGCAGCGATTCGCCGGACTGTTGCGGCAACTGCGATTCGATGATGCTGCTTTTGAACTGATCCAACGCGCCTTGCGCGAAAGTCTCCAGGATGAAACCCGCGAGCGTAGGGCGGCGATTGAGCGGCTCCGCGGCGAGGCCGATCGGCTACAGGCTCGCATCGAGCGAATGTACGAAGACAAACTCGACGGGGTGATCTCCGACGACTTCTATCGCCGGATGCAAATCGTGTGGCGCGAGGAGCGGGATCGTTGCCTGAAGGACATTGAGCGGCACCATAGCGCTGATGACGAGTATATCGATAACGGGATTGCGCTGATCCGTCTCGGACGGGAAGCACACGATCTCTTCGAGCGGGCCTCCGCTTCAGAGAAGCGAAGGGTGCTGAATCTCGTACTTTCGAACTGCTCCTGGGCCCATGGAGAGCTTACAGCAAAGTTCCGTCAACCATTTGATTTATTGTCGGAAACCATCGCCCAATCCACCCTCCCAAAGAAGGGGGAAACGGGCGATTTGCCCGAAAATGAGAAATGGCTCCGCGGGTAGGATTCGAACCTACGACCAGCCGATTAACAGTCGGCTGCTCTACCACTGAGCTACCGCGGAACATCCCCTCGGGGGAGGCCGGCGTATAGCAGCGCCTTTTCAATTCATGCAACGGGTAAAAGGCAGAAATCGCCAAATTTTTCGCAATGCCCTGCGCTACAAGGCTCCGCATGACGCCGACCCATGTGAACGACCCCGATGATCCGCGCATCGCCGCCTTCCGCAATGTGAAGGAGCGCGACCTGACCGGGCGGCATGGCCTGTTCGTCGCTGAAGGCGAGGTGGTGTTGCGCGTGCTGGCGTCCGAGGCGTCGCGCTGCTCGCCGGTGTCCGTTCTGATCGCTGAGAAGCGCGTGGAGAGCCTGCGAGGGGTGCTGGAGCGCCTGCCGGGCGACGTGCCGGTTCATGTGGCGTCGCAGGCGGTCCTGAACGCCGTGGCGGGGTTCGACCTGCATCGCGGCATTCTGGCTCTGGGGCGCAAGCCTGAGGTCGTCGATCCGGGCGCTCTGCTGGACAGCCTGCCAGAGCGGGCCGTGGTGGTCGTGGCGTGTGGAATCGGCAATCACGACAACATGGGCGGGCTGTTCCGCAACGCCGCCGCCTTTGGCGCCGGAGCCGTGCTGCTGGATCGGACCTGTTGCGATCCTTTTTATCGCAAGGCGATCAGGGTCTCGGTCGGAGCCGTGCTGCGGACGCCTATGGCGACGGAGCTGGAGGCCGAAGCGATGATCGAGCTGTTGCAGGGCAAGGGCTTTGAGGTTTTGGCCCTGACGCCCTCTGCGGACCAGACGCTGGCGGAGCTGAGGCCAGGCAGGCGCACGGCCCTTCTATTGGGCAGCGAAGGGCCTGGTCTGCCGCGAGACCTGATCGCGCGTTGTCGTCCGGTCGGTATCCGGATGGCGGGCGGATTCGATTCGCTGAACGTGGCAGCGACCAGCGCCGTCGCCCTGCACCATCTGACGACAGCGGGAGCCGGGTAGCTCAGAAAACAAGAAAGCCGCCCCGAAGGGCGGCTTTCTCGATGTTCATCGCGATGGAGGCCTGACCGGGAATCGAACCCGGGTGCAAGGATTTGCAGTCCTCTGCGTCACCACTCCGCCATCAGGCCGTGACCCCGTATTTCATGGGCCCCGCCATCGCGAGGGCCGTCAGCTATCAGATCGGATTGTCCGCTGCAACGCACGGACCTATAAGCGCGTCACATTTCTTCGCCTGAGCCGACCTGAAGGACTTCGGATTATGGATTTCGCCGCCGCCCGCAAGGTGATGCTGGACTCGCAGGTCCGCGTGAACGACGTCACCGACCGCCAACTGCACGCCGCCGTCGGCGCTGTGGAGCGCGAGCGATTCTGCGCCGCCGACCGCGCCTTCTCGGCCTATGCCGACGTCGAGCCGGAAATCGCGGGCGACCGTCGTCTGATGCTGCCGCGCGATGTGGCCAAGCTGCTGCAAGGGTTGGACGCCCGCGCCGGTGAAAAAGCCCTGGCGATCGCCGCGCCGTACGCCGCCGCCGTCCTGGCGCACATGGGCCTGTCGGTTACGGCTCAGGAATCCGACGCGGCCGTGTTCGACGTGGTCGGCGCCGCCCTGGCCGAGGCCGGGGTCGAGACCGTCGTGGCGCCGCTAAGCCAGCCGCAGGGCGAGGGCTACGACCTGATCATCAGTGAAGGCGCGGTCATTGAGCGCCCCGAATCGTGGATTGCGGCCCTGCGCCCGGGCGGCCGTCTGGCTGTGGTGGAGCGCGACGGCGCCAGCGGCGCGGCGATCCTCTATGTGCGTGGTCGCGAAGGTGTTTCGCGGCGCGAATTGTTCGACGCTGCGCCTGAGTTGCTGGCGGAAATGGTCCCCGCGCCTGCGTTTGCGCTTTAAGGCTATTGGCGGCGACGGAAAGGGCGTCGCGCTGCGTGAAAAAAACTTAACTGGCGTCGGACGCGGCTAGCCCCCAACTACGCCGCTACAAGGCACTACAGGCGCGCCGGATGGGGGCGTCAGGCAGGGACAGGTTCATGTTGAAACGCTCGCGCGCGCTCGCTTCGGTCGCACTGGTCGCATTGACGATGGGGGCGACGCCGGTCTTCGCCGAGTCGCTCCAGGAAGCCATCGGTCTGGCCTATCGCACCAATCCGACCCTGTTGGCGCAACGGGCGAATCAACGGGCCCTGGATGAGAGCATCGTCCAGGCGCGCGCGGGTCTGCGCCCGACCGTCAACGCTTCGGCGGGTGTCGATTACAGCCGCACGCGCACCGATCGTGTGACGACGACGATCCCCGGTCAGACCTTCTCGATCGACACCAACGGCGACGGCGTGCCCGAGGCCACCGGCACGCTGCCGGGCAGCAGCAGCACCAGCGGCGGGACGATCGAAAGCGACGGCGCCAGCGCCAGCGTCAGCCTGACGCAGAATATCTGGACGGCTGGGCGCGTGTCGCACGGCATTTCTGCGGCCGAAGCCAATGTGCTGGCCGGTCGCGAGAACCTGCGTCAGGTCGAGCAGCAGGTCATGGTGACGGTCATTCAGGCCTACGCCGACGTCACCCGCGATCTGGAAATCCTGCGCATCCGCCAGGAGAACCTGAAGGTGCTGCGTCGCCAGTTGGATGAATCGAACGCTCGATTCGAGGTCGGCGAGATCACCCGCACAGACGTCGCTCAGTCCGAAGCCCGTCTGGCGCAGTCCGAATCCGATCTCGCCAGCGCTCAGGCGCAACTGTCGGTGTCGCGCGCGGCCTACGCCGCCGTTGTGGGACAGGCGCCGTCCAACCTGCAGACCCTGCCTACGCTGCCGGGTCTGCCGACCGATTTCGACAGCGCCATGGACGTCGGCCTTGCCGAGAACCCCGGCGTGCTTTCCGCCGTTCACGCTCAGCGCGCGGCCGAGGCCAATGTGGCGGCGGCGCGAGCGGAGTATCTGCCTTCGGCGCGCCTGAACGCCTCCTATGGCGGGACGGCCAATGATCTGTCGGGCTTGGACCTGGGCGATCGCACCAGCTTTACGGCGGGCGCCACGGTCTCCGTGCCCTTGTTCACGGGCGGCCTGAATCGTTCGCGCGTCGCCCAGGCTCTGGAGCGCGCCAACGCCGCACAGATCAATGTAGAGGGTGAACGTCGCACGGTTCTGCAGTCGGTCAGCTCGGCCTATGCTCAGAGCACTTCTGCGCGTTCCAGCGTTCAGGCCGGCGAACAGGCGGTGCGGGCCGCTTCGGTCGCCGCTGAAGGCGTGCGCCAGGAAGCTCAGGTCGGCCTGCGCACCACCCTGGACGTGCTGAACCAGGAGCTTGAACTGCGAAGCGCGGAAGTCGCCCTGACCAGCGCTCGCCGCAATGAATATGTGGCCCAGGCCCAGCTTCTGGCGGCCATGGGCCGTCTGGGCGGTCCCAACCTGGATCCGACGATCGAGGCCTATGACCCGTCCGACAACTATCGTGCGGTGCGCAATCGCGGCGCCCTGCCTTGGGATGGCGTGATCGAGGCCATCGACCGCGTCGCCGCCCCGGCCACGACGCCCGCCGTCGATGTGGAAGATGCGCCGGTTGATCGTCAGTTGAAGGGCGAAGTCGTTCGCACTGCTCCCCAGGGCTGAAGACTGAACGACAAAACGTTCGTTGATTCCGACGGGCGTTGATGCGACGACAGGATTCAAGGGGAGGCGAGTCTGAAAGCTCGGTCCCCATCGTCGCCTGCCTAGTCCGCATCGGTTGGCGAGTGTCCCCGTTCGAGCGCCCAGGTTGAGGTTCCGACATGACCGAACAAGCCGCCCAGGAACCGACGATGGAAGAGATTCTGGCGTCGATTCGCCGGATTATCTCTGAAGACGACGCTCCGGCTGAAACCGCTCCTGTGGCGGAAGCGGCTCCAGAGCCCGCGCCGGAGCCAGAACCCGTCGTCGCCGAGCCGGAGCCCGCTCCCGTGGAGGACGAAGTGCTGGAGCTGACCGAGCCTTATGAGGCGCCGGCCGCCGAAGCCATCGGCGATCTGGACGTGGCGGACGCTGCGCCGTTCCCGACCGAGCCCGCGCCGGCGGCGCCGCAGCCCGTCGTCGCCGCGGCAGAGGTCGAAACCCTGGTCGGCGAAACCGCTGCGGCCAGCGCGGCTTCGGCCTTCGCCGGTCTGGCCGCCAGCTTCCAGAAGCCGGAACCCGCGCCGGTCGCCTCGGCCGCCGACATGAACTTCATGAGCGGCAATACGGTCGAGGCCATGGTCCGCGAGATGTTGCGCCCGATGCTGAAGGATTGGCTGGACGCCAATCTGCCCGCCATCGTCGAGGCTCAGGTCCGCAAGGAAGTCGAACGCATCGCCCGCAACGCAGGCTGATCGCTTCAAAACCTCGCTGAGTTTTTTACGACGCCTTTCAGTCCGCTGAGGGGCGTTCGTTTTTCCAGTCGAACAGGGATTCCAGCAGACGCACGGCCTGACCGCGCTCGCTGGTCAGCTCGGGATCCCGGCCCAGCAGAAGACGCGCATCGTCCGCCGCCGCCAGCAGCAGCGAGCGATGGCGGATCGGGTCGGCGAAACGATAGGCGGGGAAACCGCTCTGCTTCAGCCCCAGCGGATCGCCGCCGCCGCGCAGGCGGAAGTCTTCCTCGGCGATGACGAAGCCATCCTCGGTACGGCGCAGGGTCTCAAGTCGTTCTTTCGCCGTCTCGCCCAGGGCGCCGTCCTCGCCGCCGTACAGCAGGATGCAGGAACTGGCCTTGGCGCCGCGCCCCACGCGCCCGCGAAGCTGATGCAATTGCGCCAGGCCGAAGCGGTCGGCATGCTCGATCACCATGATGGAGGCGTTGGGCACGTCGACGCCGACCTCGACCACGGTCGTCGCGACCAGAACGGGCAGGCGGCCCGCCGCGAACTCGGCCATCACCGCTTCGCGCTCCGCGCCCGGCATCTGACCATGGGCCAGGCCGACCTCGGTCCCCAGATATTTGCGCAGGTCATTGGCCCGGTCCTCGGCGGCGGCCAGGTCGATGGCTTCTGATTCCGCGACCAGAGGACAGATCCAATAGGCTTGGGCGCCCACCTCGACTGCCGCCTTCAGCCGTTTCGCGACCTCGCCGATGCGCGCCAGCGGCAGGACGGCTGTGGTCACAGGCGTACGGCCGGGCGGCTTCTCCATCAGGCGGCTGACCTCCAGTTCGCCGTATTGGGTCAGCTCCAGCGTGCGGGGAATGGGCGTCGCCGACATGGTCAGTAGATGGACGCCGCCCAGAGCCGGATCGCCCTTGGCTTGCAAGCGCTGACGCTCGCGCACGCCGAAGCGGTGCTGCTCGTCGATGACGGCCAGGGCCAGCCGGTTGAACTGCACTGCGTCCTGGAATAGGGCATGGGTGCCGATGGCGACCTGAGCTTCGCCGGACGCGAGGGCCGCCAGCTTGCAGCGCCGTTCGGCCGTTGTGTCGCGGCCGGTCAGCAGCAGGCTGTGCACGCCCGCCTGATCCAACAGGGGCGACAGCTTGTCGTAGTGCTGGCGCGCCAGGATTTCGGTCGGCGCCATCAGGGCGGCCTGGAACCCATTGGACGTCGCATCGGCGAGGGCCAGGGCCGCGACGGCGGTTTTGCCCGACCCGACATCGCCCTGCAGCAGCCGCCCCATCTGCTCGCCGGAGCTCAAGTCGGCGCGGATTTCCACGACGGCCTGCTCCTGCGCGCCGGTCAGAGTGAAGGGCAGGGCGGCCAGCAACCGGGCGGACGCCTCGCCCGGCGCAATACGGGCAGCGTGCGTGATCTGGCGAGCGCGGCGACGACGGGCCAGAGCCAGTTGGTGGGCGAACAGTTCATCATAGGCCAGACGCTGACGCACCGGCGTGTCGGGCGTCAGGTCGGCTTCGTTCGTCGGGGCGTGCAGGGCCTCCAACGCCGCGCGCCAGCCGACCCAGCGCCGGGCCGCCAGCCAGTTCGGCTCCTGCCATTCCGGCAACTCAGGCGCGAGGGCCAGCGCACCCTGCGCCAGTTTGCGGATCTGGCGCGAGGTCAGCCCCTGCGTCGCCGGATAGACGGGTTCGGACAGCGGAATCTCATCCGCCTTCTCGACCGGCAGGATGTAGTCGGGGTGGGCGATCTGGACTTCGCTGTTGAAGCGCTCGACCTTGCCCGTCACCAGACGGCGCGAACCGCGTGGAGCCAGGCTCTCGATATGGCGCGGCGAACCGGCGAACCAAATCAGGTGGATGAATCCGGTGTCGTCGATGGCCCGCACCTTGATCGGCGCGCCGTGCTTGTGCGGCGGGATCAGGCGGTCGATCGTCACCTCGAAGACGCCGATCTCGCCATCGACGGCCTCCATCGCCGTGGTGCGCCGCCGCTGGATCACGCCGCTGGGCGACAGAAACAGCACGTCGCGCACGAGCGGACCCGCCACCTTCTGCACCAGCGGCGCGCTGCGTGGCCCCACGCCTTTCAGCGTGGAGACGTCGGCGAACAGGGGAAAGAGAATCTCGGGCCTCATCATTGGACAGCATAGCTGGCGAAGCGGCGTCTGGAACGCTATCTGATCGGCCTCTTACCGAAGTGAACGGACAGGCAAGGAAACCGCGTGGCCGATATCGACGCACGTCCCGAGGACGCCCTGAATTCTGATGACCGCAAGACGCGACTGGGCCGCATCGCCTTCCGCGCCTGGCGCCGGGGCTTCCGCGAGGCGGACATGGTGCTGGGGCCGTTCGCCGATCAGATCGCACCGACACTGGACGACGCTGAACTGACTGAGTTCGAGCGCCTGCTGGATGAAGAAGACCAGTACCTCTACGCTTGGATCATCGAGCGCGAACCGACGCCGCCCGAGTTCGAAGGGCCCATGCTGGCCCGCATTCGCGCCTTCATGCGCGAACATGTTGCGGCCGAAGTGGCCAAGGGTATCGGTTGATGGACGCGGCGCTGGCGCGGACCGACGCAGAATTGGGCGGCGCGCCGGAGGGGCTGGACGCCCTGATCGTCGCCGAGCGGATCAAGGCCCAGGGCGGGACCGCTCTGTTTATCGCGCGCGACTATCAGCGCACAGGCAATTTCATCCAGGCATTCCGCTTCTTCGCCAAGGATGTTGAAGTTCTTGAATATCCGTCGTGGGACTGTCTGCCCTATGACCGGCTGAGCCCGACGGCCTCGGTCGCGGCGCAGCGCATGGCGACGCTGACGCGGCTGGCGACGCGCGATCCGGCGGACCGGACGCCGCTGCTGGTGGTCGCCACCGTGGCCGCCGCCGCCCAGCACACGCCGCCGCGCAGCGCCGTGACCGGCGCCGGGTTTGCGGCCAAGGTCGGCGCCGATCTCGATACGGCGGCTCTGGAACGCTACGTCGCGGCCAACGGCTATGTGCGCGCCTCGACCGTGTCGGAGCGCGGCGAATACGCCATTCGGGGCGGGGTAATCGACGTCTTCCCGCCGGGCTTCGATGAGCCGGTGCGCCTCGACATGTTCGGCTCCGAGCTGGAATCGATCCGCGCCTTCGATCCTGAGACCCAGCGCTCGACGCGCCAGTTGAAGGCCGTCTCTCTATCGCCGGTGTCCGAAGTGCTGATGGACGCAGATTCGATCTCACGCTTCCGCAGCGGCTATCTGAACCTGTTCGGCGCACCGGGCGACGAGCCCATGTACGCCGCGGTCAGCGAGGGCGCGCGCCGTCAGGGCGTCGAGCACTGGCTGCCGCTGTTCTATGACCGGCTGGACACGCTGTTCGACTACCTGCCGGACACGGCGCCGGTCTTCCTCGACAGCCAGACGGAACAGGCGCGCGGCGAGCGTTTGAATCTGACCGTCGACGCCTATGAGGCGCGTCGGGAGGCGGCGCGCGGCAAGGGCGGGACGGCCTATCGCGCCCTGCCGCCTGCGCGGCTCTATCTGGACGACGGCGACTGGAACAGCGCCCTGGCCGGTCGCGCTGTGCGCCGTCTGTCGCCGCTGGCCGCCGGTTCGGGCGAGGACGCTGGCGGTCGACTGGGCCGCAGCTTCGCGGCCGAGCGGTCGCAGGACAGCGTCAACCTGTTCGCCGCCGTTGCTCAGCACGCCGAGGCGCTGAAAGGGCAGGGTAAGCGCGTCCTGTTCGCCTCATGGTCCGAAGGCTCGGCCGAGCGTCTGGCCGCCATGCTGGGCGATCACGGCCTGACGCACGTCGTGGCTGTGCGCGACTGGGACGATGTGCAAGGCGCGCCGGACGGGATCTATCTGCGCGCGGTGCTGCCGGTCGAGCATGGCTTCGCCACCGACGATCTGGCCGTCATCTCCGAGACCGACATTCTGGGCGACCGTTTGGCGCGGCCTAAGCGCAAGCGGCGGGCGTCGAACTTCCTGGCGGAAGCGTCGGCCCTGACGGCGGGCGATCTGGTGGTGCACCTGGATCACGGCATCGGCCGTTATGAAGGCCTGCGGACGCTGGAGATTCAGGAAGCGCCGCACGACTGCCTCGAACTCCTCTACGCCGGTGAGAGCAAGCTCTATCTGCCGGTTGAAAACATTGATCTTCTGACCCGATACGGCACGGACGCCGAAGGGGTTCAACTCGACCGTCTGGGCGGCGCGGGCTGGCAGGCGCGCAAGGCCAAGGCCAAGGAGCGCCTGCGCGCCATGGCCGAGGGGCTGATCGCCCTGGCCGCCAAGCGGGCGCTGCGGGTGTCCGACGCCATCACGCCGCCTGCGGGGCTGTTCGACGAGTTCTGCGCCCGCTTCCCCTATGAGGAGACGGACGATCAGCTGAACGCCATCGGCGACGTGCTGGAGGACCTGGGCAAGGGCACGCCGATGGATCGCCTGATCTGCGGCGACGTCGGTTTCGGCAAGACGGAGGTCGCTCTGCGCGCCGCCTTCGTAGTGGCCATGACGGGCCAACAGGTCGCCATCGTCTGCCCGACGACCCTGTTGGCGCGCCAGCACTTCAAGACCTTCAGCGAGCGCTTCGCCGGCTGGCCGATCAAGGTGCGTCACCTGTCGCGCATGGTCACGGCCAAGGACGCCAACGAGACGCGCGCAGGTCTGAAGGACGGCAGCTTCGAGATCGTCGTCGGCACCCACGCCGTGTTGGCCGATCAGGTCGGCTTCAAGGATCTGGGCCTCGTCATCGTCGACGAGGAGCAGCACTTCGGCGTCAAGCACAAGGAGAAGCTGAAGTCCCTGCGGGCCGATGTTCACCTGCTGACGCTGACGGCGACGCCGATCCCGCGCACGCTGCAGATGGCGCTGTCGGGCATCCGCGAGATGTCGATCATCGCCACGCCGCCGGTCGACCGTCTGGCGGTGCGGACCTATGTGACGCCGTGGGATCCGGTGCTGGTGCGCGAGGCCCTGCTGCGCGAGAAATATCGCGGCGGTCAGGCCTATTATGTCGCGCCGCGCCTGAAAGACCTGCCCGACATCGAGCGGTTCCTGCGCGAACAGGTTCCAGAGGTGAAGTTCGTCGTCGGTCACGGCCAGATGAGCCCGACCCAGCTGGAAGCGGTCATGAGCGCCTTCTACGACGGCGAATATGACGTGCTTGTCTCGACCACCATCGTCGAAAGCGGCATCGACATTCCAACGGCCAACACCCTGGTCGTGCATCGCGCCGACATGTTCGGCCTGGCCCAGTTGCACCAGATCAGGGGCCGGATCGGCCGGTCCAAGGCGCGGGCCTTCGCCTATCTGACAACTGATCCGACCAAGCCGCTGAGCCTGTCGGCCGAGCGGCGCCTCCAGGTGCTGCAGTCGCTGGATAATCTGGGCGCGGGCTTCCAGTTGGCGAGCCACGATCTGGACCAGCGCGGCGGCGGCAATCTGCTGGGCGACGAACAGTCGGGCCACATCCGCGAGGTCGGCGTCGAACTGTACCAGCAGATGCTGGAAGACGCCGTCGCCGAACTGCGCGAGCAGGGCGAGGCGGCGCCGGATCGCGGTTGGTCGCCTTCGATCAATGTCGGCGCGGCCGTACTGATTTCAGAGGATTACGTTCCAGACCTGAACGTTCGTCTGAGCCTGTATCGCCGCCTGTCCGACGCCGAGAAGATGGAGGACCGCGAGGCCATGGCCGCCGAACTGATCGACCGGTTCGGTCCGCTGCCGGACGAGGCGCAGCAGCTTCTGCGGATCGTCGGGATCAAGGCCAACTGCCGCACGGCCATGATCGAGAAGATCGACATCGGGCCGAAGGGCGCGGTGCTGACCCTGCGCAACAACACCTTCCCCAACCCGATGGGGCTGGTGGGCCTGATCCAGAAGAACCACGCCTTCTGGAAGATCCGCCCGGATCAGAAGATCGTGGTGAAGGGCGACTGGCCCACGCCGGAGGATCGACTGAAGGTCGCCGAGCGCATCACCGCCGATCTGGCGCGGGTGGCGGGAGCGGCCTAGCCGGCCCTTGATTGCATGCTGCGGATCAGGGCGCCGAACAGATTGACGTAGTCATCGGTCCACGGCCGTACTTCGGTCGGCTCCAGCTTGCGCCAGCGGCCGTCGGCCTTGAAGTCCGCCAGGCCTTCGGGCGTCGGCGAAATGGCCAGGGCCTCGGTCGAGGCTTCGGCCATCAGGGCGGCTTCCGGGTGCTCGATATAGATCTGGTGCAATTCGGTCGCGTCCAGTTCCCGGGCTGCTGCGACGGCGGGCAGGGTGATCTCCAGATTGCGGTTCGACAGGTGCAACACCACCACGCCCTTGGGCTTCAGCAGCTTGAGATAACCCGCGATCGCCTCGCGGGTCAGCAAATGAGTCGGCACGGCGTCGGACGAGAAGGCGTCGATGATCAGCAGGTCATAGGATCCGGCGGCCTCCTTGTTCAGCGTCAGCCGCGCATCGCCCAGAACGGTGCGGATCGGGCCGTCGGCGCAGTCTGAGATGAAGGTGAACCACTTGGGATCGCGCGACAGGCGGTCGACCATGGGGTCGATCTCGAAGAAGGTCATCTGGTCCGAGGCGCGCTTGTAGGCCGCCATGGCGCCCGAGCCCTGACCCACCACGCCGATGACGGCGTCGGGGCCGCGCGCCTGGATCAGTTCGGCCGCCTGCCCCAGCGGCGTGGTTTGCGCATAGTACATGGTCGGGGCGCAGGCGAAGTCGGGGTTGCGCGCCTGGGCGCCGTGCAGGGTGGTGCCGTGCATCAATACATGGACGTCGCCGCCCATCTTGGGGTCCGGCGTGACGGCCACGCGCATGACGCCGAAGAAGCTGCGCTCGGAAAGGCTCCAGTCGTAGCCTCGGCCGATGTAGTGGGCTGACAGAAGTCATAGCGGCGACGACGGCGGTGAACATCAGTGCGCGGTCGCGGATCAGGAAGGCGCAGATGGCGGCGACGCCCAGGATGATCTGCGCCGTCGCGGTCAGTCCGAAATCGCTGAACGTGGCCCGCATCGACGGATTGTAGCGCATCATCTCGAACAGCAGCGGAACCGAGACCGCGATCACTAGACCCGCTGTCATCAGCCAGACCTCGCGCTTGGCCGGGCGGTCGCCCAGCCACGGGCGCGCCAGGCAGACCAGCACCATGACCAATGGGTATTCCAGCACCGTCTCGAACAGGACCGGCGCCAGCAGGGCGGTGAACGCGCCCCCCAGCACCCCGCCCAACGACATCAACAGATAGAACTCGGTCAGACGGTCCGGCGCGGGACGACGCGCGGCCAGCTGCTGGTGGCACATCAGGGTGGTGAAGAAGAAGGCGAGCAGATGCAGGCCCAGCAGCATCAGCCACTGCCCGGTCGTCATGCCGACCAGTGCGGCGACCATGATGGTGAATGTCGCCTGTAAAACGAGGGTGACGGGCAGGGGTATCCAGGGCTTGGCCTGGAAGGCGATGACGAAGGTCAGCAGGTATAGGGCCAGGGGCGCGACCCACAGGAAGGGCGCTGAGGCCACATCGGTCGACACATGCGCCGTGACGCCCAACATCAGGCTGGAGGGGGCTGCAGCAAGCAGAATCAGGATGATCTTGCGGGACCAGGGGATCGTCGGACTGCGCTTGCCCGACGCGGCGACGCGTGCGGCGCCGAGGCCGCGCGGCATGATGATGGCCAGACCCACGATCATCAACGCGAAGGCGCCGTACCCGACCGTCCAGCCGATCGTCTGCGCGGACAGGGACGCCAGCGGCTCTAGAAGAGCGGGGTAGGCCAGCAGGGCCAGAAAGCTGCCGAGGTTGGAGGCGGCGTAGAGAACATAGGGATTGGCCCCGTCGGGGCGGCCGGCCCGCGCTCGGGCGTACCAGGCCTGAAGCAGGGGCGCCGTGGCCGACAGGATGGCGAACGGCGCGCCCACGGATAGGGCTAGGGCGCCTAGCAGCCAGCCGATCGGCGCGGCCGGGTCGGGATCGCCCAGGGCCTGTGTGATGCTGAGCGGCAGGAAGACAGCCGCTGCCGCCAGCAGGACCAGATGCACCACGGCCTGCAATCGCACAGACGGTATCCGCTGCAGCAGGTGAGCGTAGAGATAGCCTGCGAGAAGCGCCGCCTGGAAGAATACCATGGCGGTGTTCCACACCGATGGCGATCCGCCCAGCAACGGCAGCACCAGCTTGGTCGCCATGGGCTGAACGATGAAGACCAGGCTGGCCGAAGTGAAGATGGCGACGGCGAAGGCCGCAGGTGTTATCGCATCGACCTTGCTTTGGGCCGGAGACAGGACGTGTTCGGTCATGCGCTGCTTTCGACCTCGGGCGGATGATTCGGTCTAGGCGAGGCTATGACGACTCGATGATGGAGCGAATTCCCATGTTGCCGCAGGATATCGAGGCGACTGCTGAAAGTGTGATCCGCTGCGCGATCGAGGCCGGCCTGATGATCGCCACGGCTGAGAGTTGCACCGGCGGCCTGGTGGCGGGCGCGTTGACGGCGATTGCGGGCTCATCGGCCGTCGTTGATCGCGGCTTCGTCACCTACAGCAATGAGGCCAAGACAGAGATGCTGGGCGTATCTCAGGACGTGCTGGCGCGTTTCGGCGCAGTGTCCGAGCCGACGGCGCGGGCCATGGCCGAAGGCGCGATAACGCATTCCCGAGCCCAGGCGGCGGTGTCGATCACCGGGATCGCCGGGCCTGGCGGAGGATCAGATGAGAAGCCGGTGGGGCTGGTCCATTTCGCCGTCACGGCGGCGGATGGAACCATCATTCATGTCGAAAAGCGGTTCGGCGCCGCCGGGCGGGACAAGGTTCGGTTGGAAAGCGTGCGCGTCGCCCTGAACTTGTTGCTGGAGGTCGTATCGCGATGAAGCCTGTTGTCGTCGATGCGCGTGGTCACAAATGCCCTGTGCCCAGTCTGCGCTTGCGCAAGGCGATGGACGGGCGCCGCGCGGGCGAGCGGCTGACGTTGTTGGCGACCGATCCCATGGCGCGGATCGACGTGCCCTTTCTGATGCAGGAACTGGGCGGGCAGGTCATTCAGATCGAAGAAGCAGACGGCGTCCTGGAAATCACTGTCGAGAGCGGCGGCGCTCGGACAGGCTGACCACCGTATCGGAATAGGTTTCCGGCGAGGGTAGGGCGGCGCGCTTTTCCCAGTCGATCTCCAGTTCCGTGGCGAAGGCGCCGCCGTAGAAGACGGCATTGACGTTCCACGACAGCCAGATCAGCAGCACCACCACGGCGCCGACCGAGCCGTAGGTCGCGCCCAGATGCACGATTTGCTCGACATAGATGGTGCACAGCCAGGAGAAGAAGGTGGACATGATCGTGGCGACCAGACCGCCGACGATCGCCGCCTTCCACGCTACGCGTTTGGCGTGCGCCATGGCGTATCGATAGAGCATGGTCAGCCCCAGCCATAAGCCAAGAGCGGGCCACAAGCCGTCCAGAGGGAGAGTCAGCCAGCCGCCGGGCTGATCAGCATAGGCGTGCTCCATCAGGCGCGACGTGACCACGGCGCCTGACACTACGGTGAACAGGGCGAAGGCGGCCAGTGCGACGAGGAAGGCCAACATGTTGAACTTGAAGAAGCCAAGCGGGTTCGTTTCGTCATGGATCAGGTTCAGACCCGCCAGCAACGCCTTGAAACCTCGATGCGCGGCATAGGCGCCGATGACCAGGGCGATCGCGCTCTGGAACGACACGGTTCGGGCCGAGGCGTTGGCCAGGCGGTCGATCTCATTCAGGAACAGGGTGCGCGCGGCCGACGGTATGACGTCCGCCAAGGCGGCCGCCTGTTCGCTGACCTGACCGATCGTCAGCACGGCCTTGTAGAAACCGATCAGGATGGCGATTGCCGGAAACAGGGCCAGCAGGGCGAAGAACGAGACCCCGCCGGTATAAAGCATGACGTCCCGGCCCCAACTCCTAGCGAAAGCGCGGCCCGCCAGGCGCGCCCCACGCATGGGCAGGTCCGCGAGCGGTAAGGGCTGGGTCAATCCGAAGCCTCGTCGTCGAACAAGCGGGGGGATTAACCCCATTTGGCACGAGGTGAAAACCCCTGAGCGCCATGTCACGCTACGCGTTCTTGCCCATTGCGGGGCGCAAAGACCCCGGTATCATGCCGGATGGTTCGGGCAAGGCGGCGGGGGCGGCCGGCCGAATCCAGGAGATTTTGCTTGCTTTCCAACCCGCGCGTTCTGGTCGTCGCCAGCCTTGATGACGCTCTGGATCCCCTGTGCGAGGGGTTGGATCGGCTGGGGTGGCGGACCGTGACCGCCCGGGATCTCGATGCGGCCTTGTTGGTGCTCGCGGACATGTCGATCGATGCCGCAGTGGTCGATGTGGATCAGTTCGACGCTCAGGAGATCGAGCGACTGCGGCGCTCGGCGGACGCTCGCTATCTGACGATCCTGGGCGTAGGTGAGCCCACTCGATCCGGCGTGAACGGGTGCGATTTGACGTTGTCCAAGGCGCCGCACCCGGCGCAGGCGGCGTTGCGACTGGAGCAGATGACTCGCGCCGCGGTGGCAGAGGAGGAGTTCGTCCTGCGTCAGGCCACTCTTGGTCAGCATGGCGTCACGCTGGCTGCGCCCGACGTTGAGAACGTTCGACTGAACATCTTGACCGCCGGCGCCGCCGATCGCCGGTTTCTGGCTCTTTCCAACGCCTTGACGGAGCTTGGAGCCGAGGTCGTGGCGGCGCCGACGCCCTACACGGCCTTCGACTATCTGCATGAGCGCGCATTCGACGGCGCTGTTCTGTGGGGCGACCGATCGCACGCGCCCGCATTGGCGATTGCGGCGGGGATGCGCCGGAACACCCGCCTCTACCACATTCCGTTGACCCTTTACCTATGGGACGAGGAGACTGGGCCGGACCTGGACGATCTGTATCGTCGAGGATTCGCCGATGTGGCCGATCCCGAAACGTCGGAGGGCGACGCGGCTGCGCGCGTCATGGCGCTGGCGCGCAATCATCGCCGTCAACGGGGGCTTCGCCGCGCCCTGGACGCCGTTCGAGGCAGCGATCTGATGGATGAGGCGACGGGCCTGTTCAGTCGGGAGCTTTTCGCTTCCCACCTGAATCGTCTGGTCGGCGGGGCGAGGATGCGGTCGCGTACGCTTTCCGTGTGCGTTCTGCGCGTGGCGGATCGCGAGGCTGTTGCGGCAGCCAGGCCTGGAGGTTGGTTGGAGAAGGCCATGCCGCAGGTAGGAGCCATGGTGTCGCGTCTGGTGCGGGTCGAAGATACCGCTGCGCGCCTGTCGAGCGAGACCTTCGCCCTGGCCTTGCCTGCAACGGACGAACCCTCAGCACGCATCACCGCTGAACGGATCGCGGCCGTGATCGCCTGTACGGCCTTTGATGCCGGCAAAGACCGCTCGCCCTTCGTCGTCGAACTGGACGTCGGAGTGGCGCAACTGACCGCCGAAGACACGGCGCTGACTTTGCTGGAACGGGCCTCGGCCGGATTGCCGCGCGCCTGACCGGGCGTCAGGAGGGCAGTTCGACCGAGACGGCGGCCTGGGCCGCCAGGCCTTCACCGCGGCCGGTGAAGCCAAGCCCCTCGCTTGTGGTGGCCTTCACGCTGACGGCGTCCAGGGGCAGATTTAGTAGTTTCGCCAGTCGTTCGCGCATCGCCAGACGGTGCGGCTTTACCTTAGGATGTTCGCAGATCAGTGTGACGTCCACGTTGATGATACGTCCGCCGCGCGCGGCCACCCGCTCTGCTGCATATACCAAAAACCGATCGGAGGACGCGCCCTTCCATTGCGGGTCGCTGGGTGGGAAATGGTCGCCGATGTCGCCGTCAGCGATGGCGCCCAGGATGGCGTCGGTCAGGGCGTGCAGGCCCGCATCGGCGTCCGAATGGCCGATCAGGGTCTGGTCGTGCGGAATCTCGACCCCGCACAGCCAGACTGACGAACCGGGGCCCCAGCGATGAACATCGAAACCTTGTCCGATGCGAACGACGGTGCGGGGGGCGGCGAGCGCCTCGGCCATGGCGAAATCCTCAGGATAGGTCAGTTTCAGAAGGCGGGGATCGCCGGGGATCCGTCGGACACGGCCGCCTGTGCGCTCGACGACGGCGGCTTCGTCGGTCGCCGTCTCATCGTTCGGCCAGGCGGCATAGGCGTCGCGGATGGTCTTCAGGCGGAAGGCCTGAGGCGTCTGGGCGTGCCAGAGGCGGTCGCGATCGACGCCGCCGACAATGAAATCGCCCTCGGTGCGGCGCAGACTGTCGGCGACGGCGAGTGCGGGCAGGGCGCCGTCAGCGTCCTTAAGGCCCTGCAGCAGCGCCTCTATGATGTCGGCGCTCAGGAAAGGCCGGGCGGCGTCGTGGATCATCACAGGCTCAGCGCCATCCGCCGTCAGCGCCGCCAGACCAGCCCGAACCGAGGCGGCCCGGGTCGCGCCGCCGGGCACGGCGCGCCAGCCGGACAACCCGGCCAGGGCCGCTTGCGCCGTCGCTTCGGCGTCGGCGGCGATCACTACCACAACCTCCCGAGCGCCGGCCTTCAAGAGCGCCTCGACGGACCAGGCGATCACCGGACGTCCGGCGACGACGCGCCACTGCTTGGCGCCTCCGGCCCGCGAGCCTGAACCGGCGGCCACGACAATCGCTGAGAATCCCATGACGGCCTTCTAGGCGTCCCGGTATCGCTTGACGAGAGGGGGTGCCTTCGGTGCTAAGGAAGCCGGATGAAGACTGGCCTGAAAATTGGGGATGTGCAGATCGACGGGCGGGTGCTGATGGCGCCCATGACCGGGATCACCGACCTGCCGTTCCGGGTGCTGGCGTCAAAGCTGGGAGCCGCCTATGTGGCGACAGAGATGGTGGCCGCTGCCGAGCTGGCGCGCGCCCGACCCGACGTGGTGCGCCGTGCAGCTGTAGGCGGAGGGTTGCCGCTAACGGTGATCCAGTTGGTTGGCGGCAACGCTGAGGCTATGGCCGAGGGCGCGCGCATGGCCGAGAAGGCGGGCGCTGACATTGTCGATCTGAACTTCGGCTGTCCCGCCAAGGAAGTGACCGGTGCGGCCTGTGGTTCAGCCTTGATGCGGACGCCGGATCAGGCGGCGCGGATCATGGAAGCGGTCGTCCAGGCGGTCAGCCGGCCGGTGACGGTCAAGATGCGTCTGGGCTGGGATGAGAACAGCCTGAACGCGGCTGATCTGGCGCGCCGGGCCGAGGCGCTGGGCGTGGCGGCGGTGACGGTGCACGGACGCACCCGCAAGCAGTTCTACACCGGGGTCGCCGACTGGGACGCTGTGGCCGAGGTGAAGCAGGCTGTCGCCATCCCGGTTATCGTCAACGGCGACATCATCACCGCCGAAGAGGCGCGCGAGGCGTTGAGGCGTTCGGGCGCCGACGGCCTGATGCTGGGTCGAGGCGTCTATGGCCGCCCATGGTTGGCGGCGCATCTGGAACGCGCCTTGATGGACGGCACGCGACTCAGCGAGCCGGATCGCGAGGAGCGTCTGGCCATCGTCATCGAGCATATGCGGGCGTCCACCGCCTTCTATGGCCTGCCTTTGGGGCTTAAGATGTTCCGCAAGCACTTGGGCTGGTACATCGAACAGGCGCCTTGGCCGGCTGATCCGGGCGAGCGGCGCGCGGCCAAGGCGCGTCTGTGCCGCCTGGAGACGCCCGAGGCGGTGGAGGAGGCTCTGGC
The DNA here is from genome assembly GCF_047237745.1 of Brevundimonas phoenicis. NCBI lineage: Bacteria > Pseudomonadati > Pseudomonadota > Alphaproteobacteria > Caulobacterales > Caulobacteraceae > Brevundimonas > Brevundimonas phoenicis. The sequence continues at coordinate 1,922,208 of NZ_JBDFLN010000001.1, read as the reverse complement.
CGCGCTCTGGCTTGATGTGAAGCATTCTCGCAACTTCGATGTTGAAAACGAGCCACAGGTAGTCAAAGCTGTCGCCTGATGTCGGACCCCGCCGCCCAGGCTGATCAACACGGCTCAGAGCCATCGCTCTGGGGGCGGTTGGCTGGCGGTCGGGCGCGAGCCCTGTTCGGAACGGCCTACGCCGTCGCATTCAGCGTCACGGCGGCGGCGATCTGGCTGGTCGCCATCGCCCCCGGCGCCGCGGCAGGCGGAGATGCACGTACGGCGGCCAGTCAGGCGGTGCTGTTCATCCTGCTGGCCAATCTGATCCTGATTTTCGGGCTGGCCTTTGTCATCGGCGTGCGGGTGCTGCGTCTGTTCCGTAACCGTTACGACCCGGGCGCGCGTCTGCATCTGCGGTTCGTGACGCTGTTTTCGCTGGTCTCGGTCGTGCCGGCCGTGTTGATCGCCCTGGTGTTCGGCGTTTTGGTCAACCGGGGCGTGGATCAGTGGTTCAGCACGAACGTCCGTTCCGCGGTCGAGAACGGAGCGGAAATCGGCCGCGCCTATGTTGCCGACGTCGGCGCCGGGCTGGAGGTTGATATGGAGACCATGTCGACTGAGCTCGGCGGCGTGCGGGGGCTCTTCGACAACCGCATCCAGTTTTCGCGCGCCCTGTCCCAGATCGGCGACTTCTTCGGCTATCCGGCGCTCTATATCCTCGACGAGAACGGACGCGTGATGGCCAGCGGCGAGCAGCCCGCAGCGCCTCCCTATGTCGCGCCTCCCCGCGAGGCTTTTGAAACTGTCGCAGGCGGCGAGGTCGCGCCGACCACGGTGACCGAAAATCCGGACACCGTTCGGGCGCTCTACCCCCTGCCGGATTACGGAAACGCCTATCTCTATGTCGTGCGTCCGTTGGCGCCGGGCCTGATCCAGCGGATGCGTAACGGCGAGGAATCAATCACCGCCTATCGCGCTGCGGAGGAAAGCCGCGCCCGCATCCAGGCGGCTTTCGCTCTCAGCTACCTGGAGACGGCCCTGCTGGTCCTGGTCGGGGCAGTCTGGCTGGCCATGTCGGCGGCCAGTTCGATTTCGGCGCCGATCGGGCGGCTGGTGAAGGCGGCCGATCAGGTGGCGGGCGGTGATCTGGACGCTCGCGTCGACAACATGGGTGCGCCTGCGGAACTCATAGTATTGTCCGAGGCGTTCAACCGCATGACGCAGGACATCAAGACCCAGCAGGCGGCGCTGAAGACGGCTTCGGACGAGGCGCAGGGACGAAGCCTGTTCATCGAAACCGTTCTGTCTGGCGTGAGCGCGGGGGTGATCGGTCTGGACCGAACAAGACGAATCTCGGCCATCAATGACAGCGCAAGTTTCTTGCTGGGACTGGACCCGGAGCAGGTTCAGGGACGCCGTCTGGCCGAGGTCGCCCCTGAACTGGGCGAATTGTCCGAGCGGGGCGAGGCTCATATCGAGGAAGATATTGATGTCAGCCGCAACGGCGAGGCTCTGCGTTTGCGTGTTCGTATCGAGGGCGGGCAGGGCGGCGAGATGGTGCTGACTTTTGACGACATCACACGGCTGGTCACGGCTCAGCGGAACGCGGCATGGCGCGACGTAGCGCGACGCATCGCTCACGAGATCAAGAACCCGCTGACGCCGATCCAGCTATCGGCCGAACGTCTGCGCCGCCGGTATCGCGATCAGGTCGGCGACGACGTGGAAGTGTTCGATCGCTGTACGGAAACCATTATCCGCCAAGTCGGCGATATCGGCCGGATGGTGGATGAATTCTCGTCCTTCGCCCGTATGCCGGCGCCTCGTTTTTCTCATGAAAACCCGGCCGAGATGTTGCGTGAGGCGGTGTTCGCCCAGCGAGTGGCGGCCGGCGACATCGGTGTCGATCTGATCGAGCCGTTGCCGGACGTGACGATGCAGGCCGACGGCCGCATGGTCCGCCAGGCGTTGGCCAACATCCTGAAGAACGCGGGCGAGGCGGTCGCGGCTCGACGCGAGCGGGACGCGACGACGAAGCCTGGACTGGGCATCATCGCCCAACTGACCGTCGAGAACGGGGTCGCCGCCTTCGTCATCGAGGACGACGGGGTCGGTTTGCCGGCCAAGGACAGGGATCGGCTGACCGAACCCTATGTGACGACGCGCGAGAAGGGGACTGGCCTGGGCCTGGCCATCGTCAAGCGCATCTGTGAAGACCACGGCGGAGAGCTGAAGCTGGCCGACGCCGAAACATTGTCAGGCGCGCGCGTGTGCCTGACCTTCCCCCTGAGCCAGGATCATAAGGCTGTCGCCCGCGCCTCTGGCGCGACGCGCACGGCGGAGTAAGAGAGGCGTCATGAAAAGCACCGGTGCCGACATTCTGGTCGTCGACGACGAGGCCGATATCCGCGAACTGGTCTCAGGCTTGCTTGAGGATGAAGGTCATGCCGTCCGAACGGCCGCCAACTCGGACGAGGCCCTGGCTGCGATCAAGGCACGCAAGCCGTCCCTCGCGGTCCTCGATATCTGGATGCAGGGCGGTGGCCTGGACGGCCTTGAGTTGCTGGACGTGGTGCGCGAACTGGATGCGGATCTTCCCGTCGTAATGATCTCGGGCCACGGCAATATCGAGACGGCGGTCAGCGCGCTGAAACGCGGCGCCTATGACTTCATCGAAAAGCCTTTCAAGTCTGATCGCCTGGTGGTGGTGGTCGAGCGCGCGTTGGAAGCCGCTTCTCTGAGGCGGGAGAACCGCCGCCTACGCGCCCAGACGCTGACGCCCAGCGGCCTGATCGGCAAGTCGGTGGCGGCGCAGGCGCTGCGCAGCACCATATCCAAGGTGGCGGCTGCAAACAGCCGTATCCTGATCGCGGGTCCGCCGGGGTCCGGCAAAGAACTAGCGGCGCGTCAGATTCACGAGGCCAGCCCGCGCGCTAGGGCCGAGTTTGTCGCCATCTCGGCCGCCGGTATGACGCCCGAACGTCTGGATGTTGAACTGTTCGGCGAAGAAGGCGGCGACGGCCGACCGCGCAAGATCGGCGTCTTCGAGCAGGCTCACAACGGCACCCTGTTCCTGGATGACGTGGCCGACATGCCGCGCGAAAGCCAGAGCCGCATCCTGCGCGTCCTGGTCGAACAGCGCTTCCGCAGGGTCGGCGGCGAACAGGACGTCCAGGTCGATGTGCGGGTCATCAGTTCGACTTCGCGCGATCTGCGCGTCGAGATCAGCGAAGGCCGCTTCCGCGAGGATCTGTTCCATCGTCTGAACGTCGTGCCGATCCGCGTGCCGCCGCTGTCTGAACGACGCGAGGATATCGCTGAACTGGTGGAGTATTTCATCGACAGCCTGTCGGCGTCCCAGGGGCTGCCGCACCGTCGTATCGCCGATGACGCCCTGGCTGTGCTTCAGGTCCATCCCTGGCCGGGCAATGTGCGCCAGTTGCGCAACAACATCGAACGCCTGCTGATCCTGGCGACCGGCGGTCCGGACGAACCTATCACGGCGGACATGCTGCCGCAGGAGGTAGCGTCGTCCGCCAGTCCGACCTCCCTGGGCGCCGACCGGATCATCGCCCTGCCGTTGCGTGAGGCGCGAGAGGTGTTCGAGCGGGAATATCTGTCGGCCCAGATCATGCGGTTCGGCGGAAACATCTCGCGCACAGCGGCCTTCATCGGCATGGAAAGATCTGCATTGCATCGCAAGCTGAAGTCGCTGGGCGTGTCGCCCGCACGTGGCGGAGACGAAGAAGGAGAGGGCGCCTGATGTCCAGGGTCGCCTATGTAAACGGCATCTATCAGCCGCACGGTCAGGCCGTCGTCCATATCGAGGATCGCGGGTTCCAGTTCGCCGACGGCGTCTATGAGGTCTGGTCGGTCTTCGACGGCAAGCTGGCTGACTATCAGGGTCACCTGAGCCGATTGGCCCGTAGTCTGACGGAACTGCGGATCGACATTCCCATGTCGGCCGACTCTCTGGGCATCGTGCTGCGCGAGACGATCCGCCGGAACCGGGTGCGCAACGGCATCGTCTATATCCAGATCACGCGTGGCACGGCGCCGCGAGACCACGCCTTCCCCCAGGACGTGGCGCCCAGCGTGATCATCACCGCCAAGTCGATCGACTTGCGGAAAGGCGAGGCCCTGGCCGCCAAGGGCGCCGCCGGCGTCACCCACCCCGACATGCGCTGGGGCCGTTGCGACATCAAGACGGTCGGCCTTTTGCCCAACGCTCTGGCCAAGCAGGCGGCGCGCGAGCGCGGCGCCTATGAGGCCATCCTGTTCGATGAAATGGGTATGGTGACGGAAGGCTCATCGACCAACGCCTGGATCATCGATGAGAACGGCAAGCTGCGGACCCGCGACACCCAGGCCAACATCCTGCGCGGCATCACCCGCGCGGCGATTCTGAAGCTGGTCGAGGCCGAGGGGATCGAACTGGACGAACGCGCCTTCAGTGTCGAGGAAGCCAAGCGCGCCCGCGAAGTCTTCGTCACGGCGGCCAGTTCCTTCGTCATGCCGATCGTTTCGTTGGACGGAACCCGCATCGGCGACGGCAAGCCCGGCCCGGTGGCGACCCGCCTGCGCGAGATTTATCTGGAACAGGCGCGCCGCGAGGCCATTTAAGGCGTTGCCGCACCGGCGGGGGCGTGGCTAAGGTCGCGAACGCGGGCCGCGTCTCGCCACGCGGCCATTCCGCCGTTGATGAAAAGACCAAGAACAGGATCAACCTGCCATGTCGCAAGACAAACGACAGAACCTCCAGGACACCTTCCTGAACAGCGTCCGCAAGACGAAGACCCCGCTGACCATCTTCCTGGTGAACGGCGTCAAGCTTCAGGGCATCGTCACCTGGTTCGACAACTTCTGTGTGCTGCTGCGTCGCGATGGCCAATCGCAGCTGGTCTACAAGCACGCCATCTCGACCATCATGCCGTCCGCGCCCGTGCAACTGTACGAGCCCGACGCCGAAGAAGACTGATTGACCTCCAAACTCATTGACCACGCCGTCCCGCTGATCCGGGCCGTCGTCATCCACCCCGACCGCCGCGGCGACAATGCCCGCCACGCGACCGAACGCCTGGAAGAAGCCGTGGGCCTGGCCCAGGCGCTGGACCTCGATGTGCGGGCGCAGGAAATCGTGCGCCTGCGCTCGGTCACGCCCGCCACCCTGATCGGTCGAGGCAAGCTGGAAGAGATTTCGGCCCTGATCCTGGCGGCTGACGCCGAGGCGGTCGTCGTCGACGATCAGCTGACGCCGGTGCAGCAGCGTAACCTGGAACGCTTCTGGGATATCAAGGTCATCGACCGGACGGGCTTGATCCTAGAAATCTTCGGCCGCCGCGCCCGCACTCGCGAGGGGCGGCTGCAGGTCGAACTGGCCCGCTTGGAATACGAGCGATCCCGTCTGGTCCGCACGTGGACCCACCTGGAGCGCCAGCGCGGCGGCACCGGCGGCACCGGCGGCCCCGGCGAAACCCAGATCGAGCTGGACCGGCGGATGATCGCCGACCGCATCGTGCGCCTGAAGGCCGAACTGGAAGAGGTGCGTCGTACGCGCGGCCTGCACCGCAAGGCGCGCAAACAGGTTCCGTTCCCGTCGGTCGCCCTGGTCGGCTACACCAATGCGGGCAAGTCGACGCTGTTCAACCGGCTGACCGGAGCCGAGGTGATGGCCAAGGATCTGCTGTTCGCCACCCTCGACACCACCCAGCGCACCATTCGCCTGCCGCAGGGGCGACCAGCCATCATCGCCGACACCGTCGGCTTCGTCTCGGACCTGCCGCACGAACTGGTCGAGAGCTTCCGCGCCACGCTGGAAGAGGTCGGCGAGGCCGATCTGATCCTGCACGTGCGCGACATCGCCTCGCCTGACAGCGCCGCCCAGGCCAAGGACGTCGAGGCGGTGCTGGAGCAAATACCCACGCCCGAAGGCAAGACGCGCCACATCCTGGAAGTCTGGAACAAGATCGACCTGCTGGAGCCCGAAACCCGCGAGGCCGTGGTCGGCCAGGCCGAACGCCTGGCGCGCGATGGACAGGCCGTGGCCGTGTCCGCCTGGACCGGCGAGGGGATCGAGACCCTGCGTGAGATCATCGCGGGCCTGATCGATGATGATCCAGAGACCCATCTGACGGTTGAGCCGCACCGCGGCGACCTGCTGGCCTGGCTCTACGCCAACGGCCGGGTGACGGGGCGCGAGACGGATGATGAGGGCCGGGTTCACCTGGCGGTCCGTCTGCATCCCGCCGCGCTGGGGCGGCTTGAGCGGCTGTATCCGGACGTGATCGACTGATCCTATCATGCATCTGATCGAGACCATCCTCTTCCTGCTGCTGGCCGTGGTGCTGTCGGGATGGGTGGCTCGCATCACGCGCATCGCCCTGCCGCTGGTGCAGATCGCCCTGGGGGCGGGGGTGGTGCTGATCACGGGGCAGTCGGTTGATCTGAGGCCGGATGTCTTCTTCCTGTTGTTCCTGCCGCCGCTGTTGTTCGTGGACGGCTGGCGCATCCCCAAGGAGGCCCTGTTTCGGGACAAGGTGGTGATCCTGGAGTTGGCGCTGGGACTGGTGGTCTTCACCGTCGTCGGCCTGGGCTTCCTGATCCACTGGATGATCCCAGGCATGCCGCTGGCAGTAGCTTTCGCCTTGGCGGCGATCCTGTCGCCGACGGACCCGATTGCGGTCCAGGCCATCGCCGGGCGCGCGCCGATCCCCAAGCGACTGATGCACATCTTAGAGGGCGAGTCGCTGTTGAACGACGCGACGGGCCTGACCTGCATGCGGATCGCGGTGATCGCGGCGACCACAGGCGCCTTTTCTCTATCCAGCGCCTTCGGAACCTTCGCCTGGCTTGCGCTGGCGGGCGTGGCGGTGGGCATCGCCGTCACCCTGTCCATCGGCCTGGTGAAGGCCTTCATCAGCCGTCGCTGGGGCGAGGACGTCGGCGGCCAGATCCTGATCAGTCTGCTGATGCCGTTCGCAGCCTATCTGGCGGCCGAAGCGATCCACGCCTCGGGCATTCTGGCGGCGGTGGCGGCCGGCGTGACCATGAGCTTCACCGAACGCCAAGGCTCGGCGTTGGCCGCGACCCGCATCCGGCGCGCCGTGGTGTGGGACACGGTGCAGTTCGTCGCCAACGGCCTGATCTTCGTCATCCTGGGCGAGCAGATGCCGTCCATCATGGCCCGCGCGGCCGAGGTGATCCGCTCCACCCAGCACAGCGAGGTCTGGTGGCTGGCCGTCTATGTCTTCGCCATCGTCGCGGCATTGGCGGTTCTGCGCTTTGTCTGGGTGTGGACGTCGCTGAAGCTGACCCTGTTCCGTCGCAAGGGCCGTAGCGCGCCGCCCAAGGTGGGTCTGCGGCTGGTGGCCGTCATGTCGCTGGCCGGGGTGCGGGGGGCGATCACCCTGGCGGGCATACTGACGCTGCCGTTTTATCTGAGCGACGGTTCGGCCATGCCGGCGCGAAATCTGGCGATCTTCTTGGCGGCGGGGGTGATCATCGTTTCCCTGGTGCTGGCGACGGTCGCCCTGCCGCGCCTGCTGAAAGGCGTGCAGCTTCCGCCCGAGGACGATCATCAGGCCGAGGAGAACCGATCCCGCGTCGCCGCCGCGTGGGCCGCGATCCGCGCCATCGAAGACGCTCAGCACGCCATGGCCGAAGGCAAGCTGGACCCGGACTTCTATGCTGAGACGGCGACGCGGGTGATGGAGGTCTATCGCCACCGCATCGACATGCGCGCGAGCATGGAGGCCGACGCCGTGGTCCAGGCCCGCCGCGCCGACGAGATCGAGCGCCGCCTGCGCCTGACCGGCCTAGCGGCGGAGCGTGAGGAACTGGTGCGTCTGGGCCGGCAGCGGCTGATCGACGAAGAGACGGCGCGCAAGCTGATCCGCGAAATCGACCTGCAGGAATTGCGCTACGCCTAGGCCGTCGAGGCGATCCAGGCGGCCAGGTCGGCGTAACTTCCGAACACCTGATGCGCCCCGGCCTGTTTCAGACGCTGAGGGTGATCGCCGCGGATATGACCGCCCGCGCACAGGCCGACGACCGTCATGCCCGCTGCGGATCCGGCCAGGACGCCGGTAGGGCTGTCCTCGATCACCAGGGTGCGTTCCGGCGCGGCCTTCATGGCCTCAGCGGCGTACAGGAACAGGTCCGGATGCGGCTTGCCCCGGCTGACGTGGACTGCGGCGCTGAAGATCGGTCCGGCGAAGACGTTATGAGCGCCGAAATGGCGTAGGCCCAGTTCGATCCAGTCGGGCGGGCTGGACGAGGCGATGCAGCGCCGCTCGTTGCGTCCGGCCAGGAAGGCGTCGAACCCCGCGACGGCCGTCAGGTCGCGTCGGGCGCGGTCATGACAGCGACGGGTCCACTCGGCCTGAACGCCGGGCGGGCAGGGCGCGCCCAGTCGTTCCGAAATGATCGGCTCGCAGTCCAGCCAGCGCTTGCCCAGATAGGTCGCCAGGGCGTCGTCCAGCGTGGTCGGCAGGCCGATTTCGCTGAGCAGTTCGGCCATCACCGCATTATTCAACAGCTCGCTGTCGGCGATAACCCCGTCGTAGTCGAAGATGATGAGGTCGAACGGCCCCCGGTTCACGCTCGCTCGGCCGCCTTGGCGGCGTCCCACAGGGCGTCCATCTCGGGCAGGTCGGACTGTTCCGGCGTGCGGCCGTCCTTCTTCAGTTCGGCCTCGATGAATTCGAAGCGGCGCACGAATTTGGCGTTGGCGGCGCGCAGGGCGTCCTCCGGCTCGACCTCCAGCTTGCGGGCCAGGTTGGCGACGACGAACAGCAGGTCGCCCAACTCCTCGCGGGCCTTGTCCTTGTCGCCGGCGGCGATCTCGACGCGCAGTTCCTCGACCTCTTCGGCCAGCTTGTCGAAGACCTCGTCGGTCGAGGGCCAGTCGAAGCCGACGCGGCCCGCGCGCTTGGTCAGCTTGGCCGCGCGGGTCAGGGCGGGGAGGCCGACCGGGACGTCGTCCAGAACGCCATGCTGTTCCTTGGCCTTGCGCTCGGCGGCCTTGATGTCTTCCCAGCGCGCCTTCTGGGCGGGACCGCTGGCCTTGGCGGCCTCGTCGCCGAAAACGTGCGGGTGGCGGCGAACCAGCTTGTCGGCCATGGCCTCGGCCACGTCTTCCAGGCGGAAATGACCAGCTTCCTCAGCCATGCGCGAGTGGAAGACGACCTGGAACAGCAGGTCGCCCAGCTCGACCCTCAGCTCGTCCATGTCGCCGCGCTCGATGGCGTCGGCGACCTCATAGGCTTCCTCGATCGTATAGGGAGCGATGGTCTGGAAGGTTTGCTCCACGTCCCAGGGACAGCCGCCGTTCGGATCGCGCAGGCGAACCATGATGTCCTTCAGGCGGTCGACGGGGTGGGTCATTCAGGCGTGTCCGGCGTCTCTTTGCGCCAGGGCGGCGCGGATTTCATCATGCCGCTGCGGCGTCAGGGGATAGCCCTTCAGCACCCAGGCGGTGGCCGCCAATAGCAGGCCCGGCACGGCGATGAACAGGATCTGCAGGATCAGTAGCGAGAACTCGCTGTTCCCCTCCGGCCCGGGCAGGGCCTTGAACCCGACCAAAGGCAGGATGGCGTAGGGGATCAGGGCGAAGACGTGACCCATCTTGGTCGTGGCCGACAGGATGGAGAACATCAGGCCGGTGCGGTCCACGCCCGTCTCCAGCCGCACCTCGTCGCCCGCGTCCGCCATCATGGCGCGCAGCAGGAACAGGCCCGCCGCATAGGGCAGGCCGGCGATGAACATGGCGACCGCCGTCAGGGCGAAGTTGCCGCCGGGAACCAGGGTCGCGCCGACATAGAAGACGGCGAAGATCAGGCTGGCCGCGGCCAGGGCGCGGTCCTTGCCGATCTTGGTCGCCAGCCAGGCCCAGATGGGCGCCCCGACCAGGCCCGCCATGAAGTAGATCAGCATGAACAGCGACGCCTGGGTGTGGTCGTAGCCCTTGATTTGACCGAAGAAGAAGAACAGCAGCGACCCCGTGATGCCCGGCGCGATGCCCAGCAGCAGGTCGGCGATCAGCAGCTTGCGCACCGTCTTCATCTTGAACAGGGCCAGGTAGGCGCTGGGGCCTCCATGCGGCGCGGCGCCGGCGTTGACGGGCTCAGGCACGACGATCATGGCCAGACCGATGGTCAGCGGCAGGGCGATGATGATGGCCCAGCCCATGATCCGCACGCCGTCGGCGTAATCGCCGATACCCGTCTTCACCACGATGGTCGGCAGGATCAGAATCAGGATCACGCCGATGATGTTGAACACCTGCCACCAGCCGTAGACCCGGCTGCGCTGGTCATACTGCGGCGCCAGGACGGCGGCCCAACCCAGTTGGCCCAACGTCCCCATGGAGAAGCCGAGGTAGAGGACCAGCAGCCAGGCGAACAGATAGACCGGCCCGGCGCCCGGCTGGACCGTCACGAACATCATCAGCGCCGCCAGCATCAGGATCGGCGTCGCCACGGCCATCCACGGGCGATAGCGGCCCAGGCGCGTGCGCGTCTTGTCCATGCCCCAGCCGATGAAGGGATCGAACAGGATGTCGATCAGCCGCACGGCCATGAAGACGGCGGCGACCATGCCCATCTCTATGCCGACATGGGTGGCGTAGAACTCTGGCAAGGTGACGGGCAGCGCCACGCCGAAGGCCGCCAACGGCAGGCACGGGCCTGAGAAGGCGGCCAGGATGGCGTTGGACCGGCGCGGCGCGTCGGGCGCGGCGATGGCGGATGAAGGCGCGGCGGTTGCGGTCATGCGGTCACGGCCCGATCGCGGCGCGAGTCGGCCGCAACCGTCACCATGCAGGTTTTCGACGCAGGCGCGAAGACCGGCGGAAGGGGTTGCGGCGACTCTCATCCTGAGGCCTGTTGCGATCATGTGGAAAGCGTCCGCCTCTCTCTTCGCCGCCCTGACCGCCGTCGCCCTAGCCGGGCAGGCGCGCGCTGAGGCGCCGGAGCCGGTTCCGACGGCCCAGATCTGCGACCGCGCGCCGGGCGCATGGGACGACACGGCCGAGGCGAACGCCATATCGCTCTACGCCTTGGAGTGGACGCCGTTTGGGCCTTCGGAACTGGGTTGGGAAGCCTATGTGCCGCTGATGCAGCAAGAGGTGGGCTCGCCCTGCGATCCGACGTCGGCGGGTTTCGCAGAGGCCCTGGCGGCGTTTCAGGGACGGTATGGGCTGACGGCCAGCGGGCGGTTCGATCAGGCGACCTTCCAGGTGCTGCGCGGCCTGTGGCAGGAGCGGCGGCCATTCGTCATGGCGCGAGTGAGGGGAGAATGCCCCGATCCGCCGCCCGTCGGCGACCTGGCCTATCTGACGACGGGCGAGGAGCACGCCGAGCGCCTGACGCGCCTGCTGCGTCGCGACGTGCTCGACGCCTATCGCGCCATGGCGGCGGCGGCCCGCGCCGAAGTTCCTGAGATCGCCGCCGAGCCGGAACTGCTGCGGGTCTTCTCCTCCTTCCGCGATCCCGAGGCTGACGCGGCGCGATGCGCGCGCGACGGCAATTGCGACGGCCTGCGCCGCGCCGTCTGTTCACCGCACCGGACGGGGACGGCGGTCGATCTGTATGTCGGCCACCTGCAGGGCATGGGGGTCGATTCCACCGACGTTCACAGCCGTCGCCATATGAGCCAGACCCCGACCTATCGTTGGCTGGTCAAGAACGCCGGGCGGTTCGGCTTCGTGCCCTACGTCTATGAGCCCTGGCACTGGGAGTGGGTCGGTCGATGATCCGACCGCTGGCGTATGGCGAGGCGGCGCTGGCGCGCGAGGTGTTCGGGCGCGACCTGCAGCTGGACGACATCCGCTTTCTGGGCTCGCCCTGGCCGTTCGACCGCGCCTTCGTGCCGGGGCGCTGGTTTGGGCGCGACTGGATCGTCTGGCCCAAGGCGAGCCTAGCGCCGGATTTGTCGCAGGCGCCGCTGCGGAGCCAGGCCGTCTTCATTCACGAACTGGTTCACGTCTGGCAGGCTCAGAACGGCGTCAACCTGCTGACCGGAAAGCTGAAAGCGGGCGACGGACCGGGCGCCTACGCCTATCCAGTGGATGAGCGCTGCGATTGGATCGCCCTGAACATCGAACAGCAGGCCATGGTGGTCGAGCACCGCTTTTTGCAGTCACGGGGCGCACGGGTTCCAGCTGATCCCGCCTTCTACGCGCGGGTTTGTCCCATCGGGTTGTCGGATTTTTGAGAGGAGGGGCTTGCGGCGCCGCAGCATGACGCTAAATCAGATACTGATGCAGTTACCGTATGCATCGTTTCAGATTCAACCGGAGCCGTGATGCCCAAGATTCTCGTCCTTTACCACTCGACCTACGGCCACATCGAACGCATGGCCGAGGCCGTCGCCGAAGGCGCGCGCCAGGTCGAAGGGGCCGTGGTGGACATCAAGCGTGTGCCGGAAACCGTGCCGGAAGATCTGGCCCGCAACTCGGGCTACAAGATGGATCAGGCCGCGCCGGTCGCCGTCGTGGCCGATCTGGCGAACTATGACGCCATCATCATCGGCGCCGGCACCCGCTTCGGCACGGCCGCCTCGCAGATGCGCGCCTTCCTGGATCAGACCGGCGGCCTGTGGGCGCAAGGGACGCTGCTGGGCAAGGTCGGCGGCGCCTTCACCGGCTCGGCCACTCAGCACGGCGGCCAGGAGACGACTTTCGCCGGTCTGCACAACTACTTCCTGCACCACGGCATGGTGGTCGCGGGCCTGCCCTACGCCTTCGCCGGTCAGATGCGTCTGGACGAGATCACGGGCGGCTCGCCTTACGGCGCCACAACCATCTCGGCCCCGGACGGCTCGCGGATGCCCAGCGAAACCGAACTGGACGGCGCCCGCTTCCAGGGCAAGCATATCGCTGAGATCGCCAAGAAACTTCACGGTTAAGATCATGCGCCAGCCCGCACTCTTCTTTGGTCACGGCTCCCCCATGAACGCCCTGGGCGGTCCCTTCGCGGACGCCTGGCGCGCGCTGGGAGAGGAGATCGGCAAGCCGAAAGGCGTCGTCATGGTCTCGGCCCACTGGGAGACGCGCGGGCTGGGCGTGACGGCGCAGGAGCAGCCGGAAACCATCCATGATTTCGGAGGTTTCCCGCCTGAACTTCACGCCATGCAGTATCCCGCGCCCGGCTCGCCTTCGCTGGCGAACCGGGTGGCGGAGCTGACCGGCGCCGTCGAGACGACGCAGTGGGGACTGGATCACGGAACCTGGTCCGTGCTGGCCCATGTCTGGCCGGACGCCGACGTGCCCGTGGTGCAGTTGTCGCTGGATCGCACCATCGACGCCCGCGCCCACTACGAACTGGCCAAGCGCATGCGCCCCTTGCGGGAGGAAGGCGTCATCGTCGCCGGTTCAGGTGACTTCGTGCACAATCTGCGGACGTGGAAACGGGCGGGCGGCGAGCCCTATGATTGGGCCGTCGACTTCAACGAGGCGGTCAAGCGCGCCTTTACGGCGGGCGACCATGACGCCCTGATCGACTGGATCCACCTGGCCGAGCAGGCGCAACTCAGCGTGCCGACGGACGAACATTATCTGCCGCTGCTCTATGTCGCCGCCCAACAGACGCCGGACGAGCCCTTGAGCTTCTTCAACGATGTGATCGAGGGCGGTTCGATCTCGATGACGGGCGTCCGGATCGGCTGACCGGACGCCGCCTCACGTCTCTTAGCGACGGCTGCCGCGCAGGGCGTTGTCCAGCGACCACGGCCCCGGCCCGGCGAAGACCAGATACAGGAAGACGAAGCAGTAGAGGGCCGCCAGCTCCCCGCCGTTGTTGATGGGGTAGGGGCTCTGCGGCGCGTGGACCATCCAATAGGCCGCGGCGGTGAAGCCCGACAGGATGAAGGCAGTCGGGCGGCTGAACAGGCCCAGCACCAGCAGAACGCCGCCGACCAGTTCGATCGGGCCGGACCAGCCCGCTAGCGTCGACAGATCGACCACGCCGCCGCGCCCGCCTGGCGGGAAGCCCAGGATTTTCTGCGCGCCGTGCTGGAGCAGCAGCAGGCCGGAGACAATTCTCAGGATGCTGAGAAAATGCGGTTCCCAATTGGCCAGGGATGTCGAACGTCGGGCCATGAAGTCTCCTCAGCCGTGGCGCCCCGCGAACGGAGCTGGACGGCCGAGGTTATGACACTTGCGCCGAACGGCAAGCGCCTTGTCAGGCGCGCTTCAGTTCATCCTCAACCATCTTCTGGATGGTCACATAGTCGGTCTTGCCGGTGCCCAGGACCGGGATGGTCTCGACCTTGATGATCTTCTTCGGCACGGCCAGTTCGGGCGCGCCGTTGTCGCGGGCCCACTCCGTCAGACGGGCGCTTTCGGCGCCTGCGACGTCTGTGACCAGGACCAGACGCTCGCCCTTCTTGCTGTCGGGCACGGCGACGACGGCGTGGTGACCGGTCGGCCAGACGCCGCCGGCCATGCCCTCGACCGCCGTCAGAGACACCATCTCACCGCCGATCTTGGCGAAGCGCTTCGCCCGCCCCAGAATGGTGATGTAGCCCTCGGCGTCGATATCGACGATGTCGCCGGTGTCGTGCCAGCCGCCGGCCAGCGGCTCCAGATTGTCGGGGTCGTTCGGCGAGATATAGCCTTCCATCACGTTCGGCCCGCGCAGGTAAAGGCGACCGCCGACCTCGATGCCCTCGACCGGTTCGATCCGGTATTCCATGCCCGGCAGGATCTGGCCCACCGTGCCCGGCCGGTTGCGGTCGGGATGGTTCACCGCCACCACGGGCGCCGCCTCGGTGGCGCCATAGCCTTCCAGCAGTTCGACGCCGCCGAACTTGGTGTTGAACATCTGGCGCGTTTCGTCGCGGACCTTCTCCGCGCCCGCCACGGCGAACTGCAGGGTGGCGAAGTCGCCCGGTTCGGCCACGCGGGCGTACTGGTTCAGGAAGGTGTCGGTCGCGAACAGGATCGACGCCTTCACCTGGGGCAGCAGGTCGGTGATCTGCTTGGCGTGCAGCGGCGACGGATATTCGAACGCCTTCAAACCTTGCAACAGAGGCAGCAGCACCCCGCCGGTCAGGCCGAAGCAGTGGAAGGTCGGCAGCGGATTGAACATGACCCAATCGGGATCCAGGTCGATGTGCGCCGCCACCTGGCGCGCATTGGCGACCAGGTTCTTCTGACTGAGCACCACCCCCTTGGGCGCGCCGAAGCTGCCCGAGGTGAACAGGACCACGCCCGCCGAATCCGGATCGGTCTTCACGCGGAACCGCTTGGGGGCGATGCCGGCGCTGAGGCCGAACATCTTGTCGGCGAAGCCGATGCTCTTCCGGATGTCGTCCAGCCAGACGATCTCGGAAACCTCGCCCAGGGCCTCCATCAGATCGTCCAGCTTGGCCTGGGTGACGAAGCGCTTGGCCGACAGGATCTTCTTCACGCCCGCTGTTTTCAGCGCAGCCTTCAAATTGGCCTCGCCTGAGGTGAAGTTCAGCATGACGGGCACGCGCCCGAAGGCGTGCAGGGCGAAGAAGGTCACCACCACGCCCGCGCTGGACGGCAGCAGCACGCCGACGCGCTCGCCCGGTTGGGTCAGTTTGGCGATCTTGCGGCCCAGCACGAAGGCGGCGCGGATCAGGCCCGTGTAGGTTAGGGGGTGGCGATCCTGGTCTTCCAGAATCTCCTTGTCGCCGTAGCGGGCGCGCGCATCGATCAGCGCGTCGAACAGGGTCTCTTCATAGACCTTGGGGTCCAGGGCTGCCCGCAGCAAGCACGTCCTCCTTCGGAGGGCTCTCAGACGGCCCTCTCGGTTACAAGAGGCCGGAACCTAGTGACGTAAGGTCGCCTTGAAAAGATGCGTAACGTCGCGTGATGGCGTTCTGTTGTCGGACTGAAACCGTCTGTGCCTTGCCTTTGTACATCGGAAAGCCGACATAGCCTCAAGAATTGGGCCGCCTTCATAAACAGGAGCCAGACCGCCGGCGATGGTCACGCTGATCGACACCCTGCAGAAGAAGCCGTCCGAGCTTCGTCACCCGGAAAAGCAGAACCGCCCGGAATCGGCGGTGCTGAAGAAGCCTGACTGGCTGCGCGTGAAGGCGCCCGGCTCGGGCCAGTACAATGCGACCAAGGACATCGTCCGCTCCAAGGGGCTGGTGACGGTCTGCGAGGAAGCGGCCTGCCCGAACATCGGCGAGTGCTGGAGCCAGAAGCACGCGACCCTGATGATCATGGGCGACACCTGCACGCGGGCCTGCGCCTTCTGCAACGTGAAGACCGGCTTGCCGCAGCCGCTGGACCCGGAAGAGCCGGGCAAGGTCGGTCTGGCCGTAGCCCAGATGGGGCTGAACCACGTCGTCATCACCTCGGTGGACCGCGACGACGTGTCGGATGGCGGCGCCGCCCACTTCGCCGAAGTGGTGCGCCAGATTCGCATCCAGGCGCCGAACACCACCATCGAGATTTTGACGCCCGACTTCCTGCGCAAGGATGGCGCGGCTGAGGTGATGATCGACGCCACGCCCGACGTCTTCAATCACAACCTCGAGACGGTTCCGCGCCTCTATCTGAAGATCCGCCCCGGCGCCCGCTACTTCCACAGCTTGCGTCTGCTGCAGATGGTCAAGGAGCGTGACCCGAACCAATTCACCAAGTCCGGTATCATGGTCGGCCTGGGCGAGACCAAGGAAGAGGTCATGCAGGTGATGGACGACATGCGCTCCGCCGGCGTCGACTTCATCACCATCGGCCAGTATCTGCAGCCGACGCGCAAGCACGCTGCCATCGACCGCTTCGTCACCCCCGAAGAGTTCAAGGCCTATGAGGCGATCGCCCGGGCCAAGGGCTTCCTGACGGTGTCGTCGTCCCCGCTGACGCGATCGTCGCACCACGCGGGCGACGACTTCGCCCGGTTGCGGGCGGCGCGCGAGGCCCAGTTGTCGTCCTGGAACGGCCGCTGAACCCTTGGCCGTCCATCGCGTAACGCGCATCCTGCCCTATGCGCCGGAACAACTCGCTGCCATGGTGGCGGACGTGCGCGCCTATCCCGACTTCGTGCCGTGGATCACCTCCATGCGCGTCTGGAACGTGCGGGACGAGGCGCCGGGCGTGCACCTGCTGGATGCGGAGGCAGGCGTCGGCTTCGCCTTCCTGACCGAGAAGTTCGCGACCTGGGTGCGTCATGACGTGCACGCGCCCAAGGTCGAGGTCGGCCTGATCCGCGGGCCGTTCAAGCATCTGAAGAACCGCTGGGAGTTTCATCCGCATCCGCAGGGAACGCGCCTGGAATTCTCCATCGACTTCGCCTTCAAGTCGCGCATGCTGGACATGATGCTTCAGGCGAACTTCGACCGGGCGGTCGACAAGCTGATCCAGTGTTTCGAGAGCCGGGCCAAGGCTCTCTACGGCAAGAGGTAGGACCATGGGCGCGCCTTTCGACTTCGATGCGACGGTCGTGGGCGCGGGGGCTGTGGGGCTGGCCTGCGGCCGGGCGCTGTCGCGGCGTGGCCTGACGGTGCTGGTGCTGGAGAAGGAGCCGCACATCGGCCAGGGCGTCTCCTCGCGCAATTCCGAGGTGATCCACGGCGGGCTCTACTATCCGACCGGCTCGCTGAAGGCGAAGTTCTGCGTCGAGGGGCGACGCACCCTCTATGACTTCTTGGAAAGCCGCAAGGTCGACCATTGGAAGTGTGGCAAGTTGGTCGTGGCGACCGAGGAAGCCGAGGTCGAACGTATCGAGGCCATCTTCGAGCAGGCTACGACCAACGGCGTCGAAAATCTGGAGCACCTGACCGGCGCCCAGGCGCGGGCGCTGGAGCCGGAGCTGAACGCCCACGCCGCCATCCTGTCGCCCGAGAGCGGAGTGTTCGACAGCCACGGCTACATGCTGGCCCTTCAGGGCGAGATCGAGGATGCGGGCGGCTCGGTCGTCATCTCGGCGCCGTTCGAAGGAGCGGAGGCCCTGCCGGGCGGAGGTTTTTCGATTCGCGTGGGCGGCGAGGAGGCGATGACCCTGACCAGCCGCCTGCTGGTCACGGCGCCGGGGTTGTCGTCTCAGGACGTTGCGGCGCGAATCGAAGGCTATCCGGCCGTCGATATTCTGGCGCGCCATCTGGGCAAGGGAATCTACTTCCGCCTGACGGGGGCAGCGCCGTTCAACCGTCTGATCTATCCGCCGCCGATTCCCGGCGCGCTGGGCACCCATTACCGCAAGGATCTGGGCGGGCAGGGCGTGTTCGGCCCCGACCTGGCCTACGTCGAGGCCGAGGACTATTCGGTTGATCCGGCCAAGGCGGAAGAGTTCGCGCGCTATATCCGCCGTTTCTGGCCCGGCGTGACGGTCGAGCGGCTGACGCCCGACTACGCCGGCATTCGGCCCAAGCTGCATGGGCCGGGCGAGCCGCAGCCGGACTTCCAGCTTCACGGCGCCGCGAATCACGGGATGGAGGGGCTGATGGCCCTGTTCGGCATCGAAAGTCCCGGCCTGACCAGTTCGCTGGCCATCGGCGAGGCTGTGGCGGAAAGCCTTACCGCAAGGGTTTGACGACTATTGCATCCGTGTGCGCCGCCGCCCTTGAAATCGGTTGCGTCTTCATGCATAAGCCCGCCCTCGCGTGGCGGCTCTTATCGGGGGGCCGCCGCTGTTGTTTTCGCGTCTTCACCGGCGCACCGACTTAGAGATTGAGACGGACATGGCCGTTCCGAAGCGCAAAGTATCCCCCTCGCGTCGCAACATGCGTCGTGCTCATGACGCCCTGGGCGCCAACACCTATGTCGAAGACAAGGACACCGGCGAACTGCGTCGTCCGCACCACGTCGACCTGAAGACCGGCATGTACCGCGGTCGCCAGGTTCTGACGCCCAAGGAAGACTAAGTCTTCAAGGTGTGACCGGCCTTGCCGGACGAGAGTTTTAACGGCGCGCGATGTCTTCGCGCGCCGTTTTCGTGCGTTATGTGTGGCGAAACCGAAGCTGGAGCGTCCCCATGATCCGAAACGCCGTCCTCAGTTCAGTCGCCATGATGGCCCTGGCGGCCTGCAACGCCCCAGAGTCCGCCAATGCGCCTGCGGCTCAGTCTCCCGAAGCGGTCGGCTTTGCGTCGTCGACACCGGCTGTCGCAACGGATGCGCTGACGCCACAGGGGTATGGCCCGTTGAGGATCGGCATGATGCAGGCCGAAGTGGACGCCGCCGTAGGCCCGCCGCCTGCGAACGTCGCCGACGCAGAATTTTCGGAGTGTCGCCAGTATCAGCCGCCGCGTGGCCCCAAGGGGGTTCTGGTCATGATGGAGAAGGGCGTCTTGACGCGCCTGACCGCCATCAAGGGATCGGTCGTCAAGACAGAGGACGGTGTCGGCGTCGGCTATGACGGCGAGCGGCTGAAGACCAACTACGCCGCCGCCGAGGTCACGCCGCACAAATATCAGGATGCGCCGGCCGCCTATGTCACCATCTGGCCGGGGGCGGACCGCCCGCAGAACACTCACGTCATGGACCCGGCGGCGCGCGGCCTGCGCTTCGAGATCGGTCAGGACGGCAAGGTCGCCTTCATCCATGCGGGCGGCCCCAGCATCCAGTATGTCGAGGGATGCTCCTGATCGCGGAGCGGCGGTTGGAGATTCCGCACGCTCGGGCTAAACGCCTCGAACAACTCCTACCATTCACTACAGAGTGTCTTTCATGACCGACATCGTCGACATCGTCGCCCGCCAGATTCTCGACAGCCGGGGCAATCCGACGGTCGAAGTGGACGTGATCCTGGAAGACGGCAGCTTCGGCCGCGCGGCGGTGCCGTCGGGCGCCTCGACCGGCGCGCACGAAGCCGTCGAACTGCGTGACGGCGACAAGGACATGTGGGGCGGCAAGGGTGTCGAGAAGGCGGTCGACGCGGTTAACGGCGAGATCTTCGACGCCCTGTCCGGCATGGACGCAGAAGACCAGCGCCGCATCGACGAGGCCCTGATCGAGCTGGACGGCACCGAGAACAAGTCGCGCCTGGGCGCCAACGCCATGCTGGGCGTCTCGCTCGCCGTGGCCAAGGCCAGCGCCATCTCGGCCGGCCTGCCGCTCCACCGCTACATTGGCGGCGTCTCGGCCCGCATCCTGCCGACGCCGATGATGAACATCATCAACGGCGGCGCCCACGCCGATAACCCGATCGACATTCAGGAATTCATGATCATGCCGACGGGCGCCGAGAACTTCTCGGACGGCCTGCGCATGGGCGCCGAGATCTTCCACGCCCTGAAGAAGGCGCTGAAAGACGCCGGTCACAACACCAACGTCGGCGACGAGGGCGGCTTCGCCCCGAACCTGGCCTCGGCTGACGAAGCCCTGACCTTCATCACCAAAGCGGGCCAGGCGGCCGGCTACCTGGCGGGCGAGGATTTCCACCTGGCGCTGGACGTCGCCTCGACCGAGTTCTTCAAGAACGGCAAGTATGAATTGGCGGGCGAGGGCAAGTCCTTCGACGCCGAGGGCATGGTCAACTACCTGGCCGACCTGGTCGAACGCTTCCCGATCGTCTCGATCGAGGACGGCTGCGCCGAGGATGATTTCGACGGCTGGAAGCTGCTGACGGATCGCTTGGGCGACCGCGTCCAGCTGGTCGGCGACGACCTGTTCGTGACCAACCCGCGTCGTCTGGCCGCCGGCATCGGCGAAGGCCTGGCGAACTCCATCCTGATCAAGGTCAACCAGATCGGCACCCTGTCCGAGACCCTGGACGCCGTCGATATGGCGCACCGTGCGGGCTACACCGCCGTCATGTCGCACCGTTCGGGCGAGACTGAGGACTCCACCATCGCCGACCTGGCCGTGGCCACCAACTGCGGTCAGATCAAGACCGGCTCGCTGGCCCGTTCGGACCGGACGGCCAAGTACAACCAGCTGCTGCGCATCGAAGAGATGCTGGGTGACCAGGCCGCCTATTTCGGCGACGGCATGCTGCTGAAATAAGCCGCATCACAAAGATGTGCTGGGCGCCGCCTCCGAACCTCGGGGGCGGCGTTCGCAATTACGGCCAAGCTACAGTTCGTTAGGCATTTTCGGTCACTGATAGGTCACTGTGTTTATGCGCGCTCAGAAGGAGCGTCCGTCGTGCCCGAGCAGATGAAGCCTTACCTGCCGTCCGTCCTGTTGTTCCTGCTGATCGTCTATCTGGGCGTGCAAGCCCTGACGGGTGAACGCGGCCTGCTAAGTGGCGGTGAACGCGACGCTTTGCTGGCGCAACGTCAGACGCAACTGAGCCGTCTGGCCGAACAGCGCCAGGATCTGGAAGTCCGCGTCCGCTATCTGCGTACAGAGAGCCTGTCGAAGGATCTGCTGGAAGAGCGGGCGAGGGCGGTGATCGGCTTCGCCGACCCGCGCGACTATGTGGTGCGGCTGAATGGTCCCGCTGGCCACAACCCTGACGCGACACGCGCCTCCTGAACTATTGTTACAGCCTGGCTGGCCGCTTTGCGTTTCGGGAACGAAGGCTGCTAAAGCCCCTTTCTGTAACGATAAGAGTCCCTGAAACAGGGGTGTAAGCCGGGAGATGCCGGATGGCGAAAGCCGCCGCTCAGAAAACCTCGCCCAGCACGGGCGACAAGATTCCGAACACGCCTCAGGCTTCCAAGGAAGACCTGCTGCGTTTCTATCGCGAGATGATCCTCATCCGCCGCTTTGAAGAGCGCGCGGGTCAACTGTACGGCATGGGCCTGATCGGGGGCTTCTGCCACCTGTACATCGGTCAGGAAGCCGTGGCCGTCGGCATTCAAGAGAGCGTCAAGCAGGGCTACGACAAGATCATCACGGGCTATCGCGACCACGGCCACATGCTGGTCGCGGGCATGGACCCGAAGGAAGTCATGGCCGAGCTGACGGGCCGCATCGGCGGGTCGTCCAAGGGCAAGGGCGGGTCGATGCACATGTTCGACGTGCCGACCGGATTCTACGGCGGTCACGGCATCGTCGGCGCCCAAGTGGCGTTGGGCACGGGCCTGGCTTTCGCGGGCAAGTACCGCGGCGACGACTCGGTCAGCTTCGTCTATTTCGGCGACGGCGCCTCGAACCAGGGTCAGGTTTACGAGAGCTTCAACATGGCCCAGCTGTGGAAGCTGCCGGCCATCTACATCATCGAGAACAACCAGTACGCCATGGGCACGAGCATCGAACGCTCGTCGTCCACGACCGAACTGTATCAGCGCGGCGCCAGCTTCGGCATTCCAGGCGAACAGGTCGACGGCATGGACGTGCTGGCCGTGCGTGACGCCGCCGCCCGCGCCGTGGCCCGCGCCCGTGCCGGCGAAGGCCCCTATATTCTCGAAGTGAAGACCTACCGCTATCGTGGCCACTCCATGTCCGACCCTGCAAAATACCGGACGAAGGAAGAGGTGGACGAGGTCAAGAAGACCCGCGATCCGATCGACCACCTGAAGATGCTGCTCGCCGCCGCCAAGGCGACCGAGGACGAGCTGAAGGCGATCGACAACGAAGTGAAGGCCATCGTGGCCGAAGCCGTGCAGTTCGCTCAAGAGAGCCCTGAGCCGGATCCGTCCGAGCTCTACACCGACGTCTACGTGGAGGCCTGATACGTGACGGACATTCTGATGCCGGCGCTGTCCCCCACGATGGAAGAGGGCACGCTGACCAAGTGGCACATCAAGGCGGGCGACGTCGTGTCGGCCGGCCAGGTGATCGCTGAGATCGAGACCGACAAGGCGACGATGGAAGTCGAAGCCGTCGATGAAGGCGAAGTGCTGGAAATCCTGGTGCCGGAAGGCGCTGAGAACGTGAAGGTCAACACGCCGATCGCACGTCTGGCGGGTGAAGACGGCGCCGCTGCGCCCGCACCCAAGGCCGCCGAACCGATGACCGCCGTCGAAGCGGAAGCGCCTGTCGCCGTCACGGCCGCCGCGGCTCCGGCTCAGCCTAAGGTCGAACTGCGCGACCCGGAAATCCCCGCTGACGCCAAGCTGGTGAAGACCACCATTCGCGACGCCCTGCGCGACGCCATGGCCGAGGAAATGCGCCGCGACGAGGCCGTCTTCCTGATGGGCGAGGAAGTCGCCCAGTATCAGGGCGCCTACAAGGTCAGCCGCGACCTACTTCAGGAGTTCGGCGACCGTCGCGTAGTCGACACCCCTATCACCGAGCACGGCTTCGCCGGCCTGGGCGTCGGCGCCGCCATGGCGGGCCTGAAGCCCATCGTCGAGTTCATGACGTGGAACTTCGGCATGCAGGCGATCGACCACGTGATCAACTCGGCGGCCAAGACGCTGTACATGTCGGGCGGCCAGATCCGTTGTCCGATCGTGTTCCGCGGCCCGAACGGCGCCGCCGCCCGCGTGGCCGCCCAGCACAGCCAGGACTATTCGGCCTGGTACGCTCAGGTGCCGGGTCTGAAGGTCATCGCCCCCTATGACGCCGCCGATGCGAAGGGCCTGCTGAAGGCCGCCATCCGTGATCCGAACCCGGTCGTCTTCCTCGAGCACGAGATGATGTACGGCCACGAGTTCGACGTGCCGGACGTTGAGGACTACGTCGTGCCGATCGGCAAGGCCAAGGTTCGCCGTGAAGGTACGGACGTCACCATCACGGCGCACAGCCGCATGGTCGGTTTCGCTCTTCAAGCCGCCGAAAAGCTGGCTGAAGAAGGCATCTCGGCCGAAGTCGTCGACCTGCGCACCCTGCGTCCGCTGGATCACGAAACGATCGTCGCGAGCGTCAAGAAGACCAACCGTCTGGTCTCGGCCGAAGAGGGCTGGGGGCCGATGGGCGTCGGCGCCGAAGTGGTCGCTCGCGTGATTGAACACGCTTTCGACTACCTGGACGCCCCGCCGGTGCGCGTGCACCAGGAAGACGTGCCGCTGCCCTACGCCGCCAACCTGGAAGCCCTGTCCCTGCCGGGCGTCGACAAGATCGTCGCCGCTGTGAAGAAGGTGATGGCGTGAGCGAGTCCGCAGAGTTTGAGCTGGCCGTACCGGACAGCGTCGCCGCAGACGAGAACGCAATAGAGTTGTTGCGCATGTGGTGGTCGAAGAATGAGCCGGTGATGTCGGTGAAGCCTGCTTTCGCTGATCCCAGCAAGTTTGGTGAACTGCTGGCCTATGCGGCGCGTCACATGGCGCATGGCTACGCCGTGCGCCATGGTCACAATGAAAAGGCCGCCTACGACCGCATCCTTCAAGGGCTCAGCGAGGTGATCAAGGCGGATAACGTTCGCACCGTCGCCGAGCCGGTTTCACCGCAAGCGGGGAACGCCTGATGACCGATATCCTGATGCCCGCCCTGTCTCCGACGATGGAAGAGGGCGTCCTGGCCAAGTGGCACGTCAAGGTCGGCGATACCGTCTCGGCCGGCGACGTCATCGCCGAGATCGAAACCGACAAGGCGACGATGGAAGTCGAAGCCGTGGACGAAGGCGAAGTGCTGGAAATCCTCGTGCCGGAAGGCGCCGAGGGCGTGAAGGTCAATACGCCGATCGCCCGCCTGTCCGGCGACGCCGTAGCGCCCGCGCCGAAGAAGGCTGACGCCCCGGCTGACACGCCGAAGGCCGAAGCGCCCAAGGCAGAAGAGGCTCCGAAGGCTGTGGCGGCGGCCGCTCCTGCTGCACCGAAATCGGACGACGGCGGCCGCATCTTCGCTTCGCCGTTGGCGCGCCGCCTGGCCGCCCAGGCCGGCCTGGACCTGAAGAGCATCACCGGCACCGGCCCGCACGGCCGTATCGTCAAGCGCGACGTGGAAGCCGCTGGCAAGGGCGGCGCCAAGCCGGCCGTCTCGACCGCTTCTGCCGCCCCGGCCACAGCCGCCGAGCCGCGCAAGGTTCTGTCTCTCGCCCAGATGGGCATTCCGGACGGCAGCTACGACCTGATCCCGCTGGACGGGATGAAGAAGGCCGTGGCGCGTCGCATGGTCGACAGCATCCAGAACGTGCCGCACTTCCCGCTTTTCATCGACTGCGAGATCGACCAGCTGATGGCTGTTCGCGCCAAGGTGAACAAGATGCTGGAGCCGCAGGGCATCAAGGTCTCGGTGAACGACTTTGTCATCAAGGCCGCTGCGCTCGCTCTGAAGATGGTGCCGGAGGCGAACGCCTCCTACACCCCTGAAGGCATCGCCATGCACCACAAAGCCGACGTCTCCATGGCGGTGGCGATCGAGGGCGGCCTGATCACCCCGATCATCCGCAAGGCCGAGACCAAGGGCTTGGCGCAGATAGCAACCGAGTCCAAGGATCTGGCCAAGCGCGCCCGCGAGCGCAAGCTGAAGCCCGAAGAGTTCCAGGGCGGCACCTTCTCGGTGTCCAACCTGGGCATGTTCGGCATCAAGTCGTTCAGCTCGATCATCAATGAGCCGCAGGGCTGCATCATGAGCGTGGGCGCAGGCGAGCAACGTCCGGTCGTCAAGGACGGGCAACTGGCCGTGGCCACGGTCATGACCGTGACCCTGACCTGCGATCACCGCGTGGTCGACGGTGCGACGGGCGCCCGCTTCCTGCAGGCATTCAAGCCGCTGATCGAAGATCCCGTGGCGATGCTGGCCTAGTCACATGATCCCGAAAAGTGTCAGCGGTTTTCGGATGAGATCATGTGCTGAAAAAAGCGGGGGAGGGTGAAGTCATGACCTCGGTCTATGACTTCTCCGCCCGGGCCATTGATGGCGCAGACGTGTCGCTGGACCGCTTTCGTGGCCAGGCCTTGCTGATCGTCAATACGGCGTCAAAGTGCGGCTTCACCGGTCAATATGACGGGCTCGAGAAGCTGCACCGCGACTTCGCCGATGCGCCGTTCGAGGTTCTGGGTTTCCCCTGTAACCAGTTCGGTCAGCAGGAGCCGGGCAGGGCGTCGGAAATCGCCGCCTTCTGCGCCAGCAGCTTCGACGTGACCTTCCCCTTGTTCGACAAGATCGAGGTCAACGGACCGAACCGCCATCCCCTCTATGCGTGGCTATCCCGGCAGAAGCGCGGATTCCTCGGCTCCCAAGCCATCAAATGGAACTTCACCAAGTTCCTGACCGACCGCGAAGGCCGCGTCGTCGCGCGCTATTCGCCCCAGACTGAACCTGAGGCCATCAAGGCCGACATCGAGAAGTTGATCTGATCATGGCTGCTGAATTCGATCTCGTCGTCATCGGCTCGGGCCCCGGCGGTTACGTCGCGGCCATCCGCGCCAGCCAACTGGGCCTGAAGGTCGCCATCGTCGAGCGCGAGAACCTGGGCGGCATCTGCCTGAACTGGGGCTGCATCCCGACCAAGGCCCTGCTGAAGTCGGGCGAGAAGTTCGAGAGCTTGTCGCACCTGAAGGACTATGGCCTGTCCGCCTCGGGCGCCACGTTCGACTTCGACGCCATCATCCAGCGCTCGCGCGGCGTGGCCAAGCAGCTGAATCAGGGCGTCGGCTTCCTGATGAAGAAGAACAAGATCGAGGTCATCGAAGGTTCGGCCAAGCTTGAGAAAGGCGCCGCTGCGCCCAAGGTCGTCGTGGATCTGAAGGCCGGCGGTATGCGCACCATTGAGGCCAAGACGGTCATGCTGGCCGTCGGCGCCCGCGCACGCGCCCTGCCGCAGATCGGGCTTGAGGCCGACGGCGACAAGATCTGGGCCTATCGCGACGCCCTGGCGCCGAAGAAACTGCCCAAGACCTTCGTGGTCATTGGCTCAGGCGCCATCGGCATTGAATTCGCCAGCTTCTACCGCGCCCTGGGCGCCGAGGTGACGGTCGTCGAAGCTGTCGATCGCGTCATGCCGGTCGAGGACGAAGAGGTTTCCAAGGCTGCTCAGAAGGGCTTCGAGAAGCGCGGCATCAAGTTCAAGCTCGGCGCCAAGGTGACGAAGGTCTCCAAGGATTCCAAGGGTGTGAAGGTCGATCTTGAAGTCAACGGCAAGGCTGAAAGCCTGGAGGCCGAGGTATGCATCTCGGCCGTCGGCATCACCGCCAACACCGACGGCATCGGTCTGGAGGCGCTGGGCGTCGAACTGGACCGCGGCCACATCAAGACCGACAGCCACTGCCAGACCAATGTGAAGGGCCTGTACGCCATCGGCGACTGCGCCGGCGCGCCCTGGCTGGCGCACAAGGCCTCGCACGAAGGCATCCACGCCGCCGAACACATCGCCGGCTACAAGACGCCGAACGTGAACTCGCCCATCGCCGGCTGCACCTACGCCCAGCCGCAGGTCGCCTCGGTCGGGGTGACGGAGCAGGGCGCCAAGGCCGAGGGCCGCGAGGTCAAGATCGGCCGCTTCCCCTTCAAGGTGAACGGCAAGGCCATCGCGGCGGGCGAGACCGAAGGCTTCGTCAAGGTCATTTTCGACGCCAAGACCGGCGCCCTGATCGGCGCCCACATGATCGGCGCCGACGTCACCGAGATGATCCAGGGTTACGTCACCGCCATCACCATGGAAGCGACCGAGGAAGACATCCACGGCATCGTCTATCCGCACCCGACCATGTCCGAGGCCATGCACGAGGCGGCTCTCGACGCCTATGGCCGCGTGATCCACATCTAGGGCGGTTGTTAGAAAATCTGAACTGTGGCTAAGAGGGTCGCTTCTCCCCATGGTTCGGATTTTTCATGATTGTCGCGCCTGATGTCCTTGGCCTGATCGGCAACACGCCCTTGGTGCGCCTGAAACGCGCCTCTGAGGCCACGGGCTGTGAAATCCTGGGCAAGGCCGAGTTTCTGAACGTGGGCGGCTCGATCAAGGATCGCGCCGCGCTCAGCATCATCCGCGCGGCGCGCGCCTCGGGCGCGCTGAAGCCCGGCGGGACGATCGTCGAGGGCACGGCGGGCAACACCGGCATCGGCCTCGCGCTGGTCGGCGCGGCGCTGGGTCATCCGGTCGTCATCGTCATGCCCCGCACCCAGACGGAAGAGAAGAAACGCGCCGTCCGCCTGCACGGCGCCCGCCTGATCGAGGTCGACCCTGCGCCTTTCGCCAGCCCCAACCACTTCGTTCACTTCTCGCGCCGCCTCGCAGAAGAACTGAACGAAAGCGAGCCGAACGGCGCCTTCTACGCTGACCAGTTTGACAATCAGGCCAACCGCTTGGCTCACTATGAAGCCACCGGCCCGGAAATCTGGCGACAGACCGAGGGGGGTATTGACGGCTTCATCTGCGCCGTTGGATCTGGCGGCACCCTGGCCGGGACGGGCGCCTATTTGCGCGAGCGTAATCCGGATGTTCGCATCGGTC
Source organism: Brevundimonas phoenicis (assembly GCF_047237745.1). NCBI lineage: Bacteria > Pseudomonadati > Pseudomonadota > Alphaproteobacteria > Caulobacterales > Caulobacteraceae > Brevundimonas > Brevundimonas phoenicis. The sequence goes on along the minus strand of NZ_JBDFLN010000001.1, from coordinate 1,894,079 downwards.
TGGCCGACGTGCCCGGCGCCTCCCTCTACAGCTGGTTCACCGAAGGCGTGTTGAAAGGCGAGGGCGGTTCGATCGCCGAAGGCATCGGCGTCAATCGCATTACGGGCAATCTGCAGGGGCTGTCAGTCGATCACGCCTATCGCATCGAGGACGCCGAGTTCCTGCCCATCCTGTTCGATCTGGTGAAGGAAGAGGGACTGTCGCTGGGGCCGTCCAGCGGGGTCAACATCGCCGGGGCGATGCGGCTGGCGCGCGAAATCGGTCCTGGCCGCACCATTGTGACCGTACTGTGCGACTCCGGTCAACGATATGGCAGCAAGATCTATGATCCGGCATTCCTGGCCGCCCGCAACCTGCCGACACCGGAATGGCTGAGCTGATGACCCGCTGCAAGTCCGAGACCGCGCTGGAAAGCCGCATCCCGCCGTTGAACGCGCTGAAGGCCTTCGAGGCGGCGGCTCGGCGACTGAACATCACCCGCGCCGCCGAGGAATTGTCGGTCACGCCAGGCGCCATCAGTCAGCAGATACGCATTCTGGAGCAGCACGCCGGCGCGCCTCTGTTTCATCGCGAAGGGCGTCAGATCGCCCTGACCGACCTGGGAGCGGAACTCTATCCGCTTCTGCGCGACGGATTCGATCACCTGAAACGGGCAGGGGATCTGCTGTATCGACCGGACCGTCGTCATGCCCTGGCGGTCAGCGTCCCTCCATCGTTCGCAGCCAAGTGGCTGGCGCCGCGCATCGCGCGCTTCTCCGCCGCCCATCCTGAGATCGAAGTGTGGATGTCGGCCGATATGCGCCTGGCGGATGTCAGCGGCGGCCGTGTCGATGTGGCGGTTCGCTATGGACGTGGCGACTATCCCGGCGTTCGATCGGAACGTTTGCTGAACGCTGATGTAACGCCGGTTTGCGCGCCGGGGCTGCTGGTTGGTCGCCAGCCTTTGCGAAAGCCCGCTGACCTGGCGCACCACGTGCTGATTCATTTGCGACCCAGCGAATGGGAGGAGCCGCGACCGGACTGGGGCGCCTGGCTGAAGGCGCGCGATCTGACCGACATCGACGCCCAGGCGGGACCACGCTTCGACCAGACGGCCCTGGCCATCGAAGCCGCTGCTCACGGTCAAGGCGTCGCCTTGGCGCCGTACGCCTTCGTGGCGGACGACCTGGCTGCGGGTCGACTGGTCGCGCCATTCGCCGACGGCGCCTTGACCACGGACTTCGCATACTACGTTCTGATCAAGCGCAGCGGCGCCACGACGGCCGCGCGAACCTTTGTCGCCTGGTTGAAGGAAGAAGCCCATGCGGCGGCCGAGGCAGGTGTGGATGACCTTTAGGGCGAGAACTGGCATTTATCGCCTAAGATATATTATGCGAAGGCCGACCAAGTTCGTTTCCGTTGCAACACGAGCTCAAGCCCAAGCTGCGCAGCCATTCAAACAGCGCAGCAGCTTGGGTTTGGGCGGGCTCCATTCGACACGTATGCCCTTGATCATTCCCATCTAATCCTGCTGAAGCTACTACAGCTACGGTTGGTTGTGTGTTTTTGCGTATGAGTTTGATCCCAGCATCCTTGCGCGGTCCGGTATGCACCGATGCGCTCGGACTACCTCGCTATGCTGCAACGATATGGCTTGATTTTCTCAACGCCCACCAGGCCATCGCAACGCGCGAAAAACATGCCTTAGCTATATCCCAGCTCTATCATGATGCCGAACGCCTGATCCCGCCAGTCGACCTCGATCAAGCGCTGGTTGCTGCGGATCTTAGCGCTATCCAACGCGTACTCTCGTCTGCCTTGATAGGTCATCAGTCTCGAGCGGTACCGGAGAAGCGATGGGCGCTCCAAAGGCGCTTCGTGTTCGGTGTCCTGAGCATGATTAACGGGGCCGATCCTCGAGATCTATCGAAGGACCTGCAGCGTCTTCAGCGCTCCTATTCGCAGCTACGCGCCCAGCCAAAAGCAGCGACCGCATCGCTCCAAGTAAAATCCTTGCCTGCCATTGTCTTGGAAGATGTGTTTGACATAGTGAATCCCGACAGCGAGAGAAATCCGTTTCGCACCGAGACAAATCGGTGGCGGAACTATGCCATAGCCCTAATGCTATTCCAGCTTGGCTTGCGTCGCAGTGAATTGCTTCTTCTTACACCCGATAGCCTTCAGAATGAGTTCGATTTTCGCACGGGGGAACAGGTCTTTTGGGTCAGTATTCGCCCGCCAGAGTACGAAGATCGGCGATCCAGTTCACCACAACTGAAGAACCATTGGGCAAGCCGCGACCTGCCGCTGTCGAGAGCACTTACAGCCGCGATTGACAACTATATCGTTCATTATCGCGGTGACCCGGCGCACGGGTACCTATTCTCTTCGCAGGAAGGGGCTCCGATATCCAAGCAGTCTCTCAATGAGATATTCCTGAAGATCAAACGGAGTCTTTCTGCTCAGGCGCGCAATGCCTTGGCCGCGCGAGCTAATGACCAACTCTCGCCCCACTCGCTTCGACACACAGCAGCTGTAGTCAGGTATCAACGATTTTCGGATAGCGGGATGGAGTTTGAGGAAATAGGGCGCAGGATTCGCCCCTTTATGGGGTGGGCTCCAGGTTCAGAAATGCCATTTCACTATGCTCGCGCATTCTTCGAGCCACGCTACGCAAAGATGTGGAACGAAAGTTTCGATGACACTCTGGCAGCGTTGCGAAGCGGAGTGTGGAGCTAGTGGTGCAGTATTCACTTTTTCCGCTCGATCAACAGCCCCCTCCCCTCCCTGCTTTGCCGGCCATGCCGCCCCTGGTCAGGTACAGGGATCGTTACGGCCGCAAAGATGTGACGCTTAAGCAGCCCGCTCTGAGCGAGTGGTCACTGCACATTAATGGAGGTATTAGAAACCTCAGATTGAGCTTTGATCACCCATGGATCGATCAGTTTATCCGGGCGCATTTAGCTGACAGGTTAACTGAAGGTTCGGTTGCAACCGTAATGAACTACGGTCATCGCTATATAGCTTTGCGCGATGAAGGAAAGCTTCACGCGATAGTGTTTGCGATTGCGACTTCGACCCCTAACGAGTTTCAAAAACTCTGGATCGACCAGTTCCGAGATCAACTATCTAGGCATGACGCTGTTGCGATAAGATCTGCGATACGTTTCGCGTGTGCTTGGGAAATTGGACGTTGGCATCCCGCCGATTTGGATTTTGTTCGCGCGCTTCCTGGACACGATCTAGATAAATATGCGGGCGTGCGAGACGCCTCGAGTTTTCTTCCCACCGCTTCGCAAAGCCAGATAGTAGAATTTATCGACCAAACGGTTCGTAACCTAGACAATGCGGACTCAGATCGAATTCGGGTTGCGGCCATTTTGGCCCTGTCATTCCAGTTCGGTCTTCGGCGCACTCAAATTGCATCGCTCGAGATGTCTGACTTTACTTTTCACAGCGACGACGCGTTGCATATACGTGTCGAGCTGCTGAAGCAGCGCGGTCAGAAAGTCGGTAGGTTGGTGACGCGGCGAATGCAGCCGAGTTGGGTACCGATCCTCCGGCGATGGATTGCCTGCCGTCCGGCTGATGAGGCCAAGTTCTTTGGCGTAGCACCAGAGCGAATCGGCACTTTGATCGCCGACGCATTGCTGGAAATCACAGGGACCAGCTACTCAAGCCAATCCCTTCGGCACACCAGCGCTCAACGCCTTGTCGACGCTGGGATTTCACACGAGTCTCTGAGCGATTTTCTTGGGCATACAGATACGACAGCCGCCCAAGTGTATTTTGCAGCGTCTCAGAACCAGGCCAAACTGGTGAATATGGCGTTGGGCTATTCGCCCACATATCGAGGCGTCGCTGCTGCGGCCCGTGGCGACATGATTTCGGCCGCACAGCTTCTCTCAAGGCCACTTGATCAGCAGGTTTCAGGGATGCCTCATGGCGTCCCGATTTCGGGGATCGGCGCCTGCCAAGCAGGGCAATCGTCATGCCAGAGGAACCCAGTCCTAGCTTGCTATACCTGCCACAAGTTTCTCCCTGTGGCTGAGCCCGAAGTGCACGCAACATTGCTGGTCGAAATGCGGGATGTCGTGCGCTCATTTGACCAACCACAACTTATCGATCGCGTTAGTCCGGCGATGATGCAACTCCGTGTCACGCTCGAAGCCATAGAAGAGGTCGTCGGGATGGCGAGTGCTAATGCATCACATGCCGTCTGAACTGGACTCTTTCATCCTTCGCGCGCAGCAGATTGCAATCGATCATCAGTTGGACTGGGAGGTTCCATACGATCTGGAGGACGGGCGCATCCCTCGCGAGAGCTGGTGGGACTTGCGCGCTGCGGCGAAGCATGGCGCTGGAGAGCGCGCATTCCTCTCGACATTCGGAACTCTCGGGTCGGGTGCGGCGGCGCTCCAAACGCTGTCTGGTGAGGTTATGCCTGCCGTCATGGGACGTGATTGGATCGAACTCTACAAGGCGCTTTTGCTGCACGATCTTTTCGTAAAGCGAAACAAGCCCCGCAACGGGATCTCTAACCTAGGCAACCCCTTCCGCCTTCTTGCTGGCTGCGTAGGGTCAGCATCGCCCTCGCAAATAACCTCCGATCAGGTGCGTTTGGCCTACAATGTTGGGCTCATGGCGAGCACTTCGGGGCAGTGGGCTCGCTTGTTAAAGGGGATGATATCGGGCTGGTTTGATGCTTTTCAGTTAGCCGAACGCCGACCTCTGGCCCAATATTGTTCCGCCTATCCGGATAAGGCGCTCGTTCAAGAACAGGAGGCCAAGCTCGTTCAGGTGGCGCGGCGTCAGATTGACACGAAGAGGCCTGACTCCCTTAGATCAAAACTAAGCATTCGTCATTTTGAGGACAAACTTCCTGAACAGGAAGATTTGGCGGAACTAGTTCGGATTGTGTTCAGCGAAACTCCGCGCACCACTTCAGATTTCATTCGATTCCATCAAGCAAGGTTACTTATTGTAACTGGATTTAGAGTTGGAGAGTTAATTCTCCTGCCCGAAAAAACACTCGTGAACAGGAATGACACCCCGCCCCATCCGCGCATATACGGCCCACCGGAGCCAGGGACCGGCTTGCTTCATTTTGCTGAGAAGCAGCATCAGGATGGACCGGGACAAGAATTCGTCGAAGCTCTGCATCACGCGCCGAGCCTGCTCGCTCCTATTGTGCGAGAATCTGTAGCAGCCGTCCTTCGCGCAACGGCGCCACAAAGGCTCATGTTGCAGCGCCAACACGCCGAACAACGGCTTTTTGTCGGACTGTCTAACGACGATCTTCTCCCGTGGGCTGAAGCTTATCGCCGAATGTCTGGTATTATGCAGACGTCCCAGGAGCCTATCCCAGCAGACCTGCGCTCAAAATATCGCTCCAACTATGATCCCGCAATTTTGAACGAAATGCGCGATCATCAAGACCACCACGTTCACCAGAGCGGAGAACACAAGCAGGTCCGGGAATATTTCCGTCGCATGGAAGCTGCGTTGCAAAGACCGATTCTCCGACGCAGCCGAGGAGAACTATTTAGTTTCGCTCTGAGGGAGAGGAATGACGGACGAGGTGTTTATATTCGCGCAGGCGACATGGAAGTTTACGCACGCGATCATCTTCAACTTAAATTGCCAGACGAGAGGGTAGTGCAGTTCGGCGAGAAAGATCTGCGTAGCGACGCTTTCCTTTTTCTGCTCCCTGGAAAGATCATCGCGGAAGAAAAGTACGATGCGATTGTCGATATCGACCGGTATTTTTCGGTCAAAAGGGCAGACAAAGCAGACCTAGAGCTACAGTTGGGCGGGAAGAATCCGGGCCTCATATTCAAAAAGTACGGCAAGAGCGAGCAGGCTAGATCGTTCTCAGTAAACCCTCATTCGTTGCGACATTTTCAGACCACTGAAATGTTCAAGTTGGGCGTGGCTGACACCATCATTACGAAGCGCTTCAATCGCACTTCGGTGGCTCAGAGCTACACTTATGACCATCGGTCTGTATCTGAACGCCTCGAGGAGATGGAGCCGGGACAGTCACGTCTGGCGGACGAAATGTTAGGCCCGAAAGCGCGCAAGGCATTCGATCTGATACGCAGTAGAAAGATCCAGGGCCCTGTCGTTAAGCGGTTTCTGGAGCTTCAAACCATCATGGGCGATGAAGCGGCATTTGAATACCTTAATGCTGAAGCTGGATCTCTACATATTACACCTTACGGATTTTGCCTTAATAGCTTCGCTGCCAGTCCGTGTTTGAAGCATCTCGAGTGTTTCAATAGCTGCTCGCACTTGGTTCGGACCGATGCGGCAGCGGAACAGGACAACTTGCAGACGTTGAAGCGCCGATTTGAGGTGCATATCGATAGGCTGAGGCAAACTGAGAGCCGCGCCCCTCATTTTCAAACACAGATGCAGCATGCGGAATCACGGCTCGCTGGAGTGAATGCGGCGTTGGACGCAGCTCCTGGCGAGAAGGTATTCCCTAGCTCTAACAGTCGCTATTTGCCACCTGAATGAATAAGCCCCCACATCCAAAGCAGGTTGAGCTGGCCCGCATTCTCGAAGAGATGATTCTGCTCGACGAGACCATCACCTTCAACGCGGTGTCGCGTAAGGCCCAAAGTCACTTCCCCTTTGCGTCATCGCTTTCGAGGCCTTCAATGCTGAAGAATGCCGTTGAAGAAGCCCGGCGTCGGCAGAATGCGGTGAGGGTTCACGCCTCAAAGCTAAGCAAGTCTGGACCACTTGTAACCGCGGCAAGATTGAGCGCCGCCGAGGCCCGTGTCCGGGACTTGGAGGATCAGAACAAGTTGCTCATTGCCGGGCTTCGGGCATCATTGCTCGCCATCGGTCGCCTCGGGGGAGCCGCCGCATGGCAGGAGCACTTCCCTGTCTATAGCGAAGCCTTCAAGCAGCTACGCGAGTTGGGCGGAGTTCCGTCTGCCGAAGTTGCTCAACTTCCGTCGGCCATATCGTCAGATTGGGGCTGCAACAGAACCCAGGCTTCGACGCCCAAGCCGTCTGCCAAAGCGCCAATGCTGTCGATCGACAAATTGCGCTCTGATCGCTCGACAGAGCCCACATAGGTTCTGTGGAGGTTCGACGCCGCGCCCAAGTCTTCCTGGCTTAGCTGCTTGGCGCGACGCAAGCGGCGCACGTTAGCCGCTACGATATTGCGAAGCCCCTCTCCTCTCCCCTCTGACATGAGCGGGAACGTCGATGGATGATGACTTTACGTCGACAGACGTTAAGTAGCATTCCATGGTCCTCACTGATGCTCCGGGTTCTGAAGCCGACACCTCCCCAGCCTGGACGGTTCTGGTGGCCAATTCGGCCTGTGGTGAATTGTCTGCGATGGCGCGTAATGAGGGTATCTCGCTGCCCCAGTACGTTGCGGACCTAGTCTCGATGCGCGCCGCAGTCGAGCTAGTCGCACCATCCCCAACATGGTTGGCCATCCCGATCGATGTGGCCGCCATACAATTCACGCCATCGCCCGAGCTAGCTGAACGGATCGAAGCGCTCAGCCAAATCACCGGCCAGCATCATGACGTCATAGTTAGTAATCTCGCTAGCGGAGGTCCTCCCATGCCGCCGCCCCAACTACCACTAGGCTATTTGCGTACGGATCCAGGGCGCGGACGGATATTCGGTATGTATTTCGAGATTGCAGGATTCCAGTACTCGCTGATGCGCCATTTGGGGGGCGATGCGTTTCGCAATAGCCAGGCGTTGGATGCTGCATTTCTGGCGTTGGCTTCGCAGGCCGCGAGCACGGGTAAATTCATGAACGAGCCGATCTCCGAGGCCGCACGGCAGTTTGCTACCAAAGTCGTCATGATCGCCAATCGGCGGAGCGTTTCCCCTAGGGATGTAACGATGGCGGGTCGAAGCAAGGCAACGACCGGGCGCCGGGCCTCAACGGCATCCGAGACTGAAGGGGCTTCAAAAGCCGATCAGAACAGCGTTCCTAGACGCGCCGGTTCGAAACCTGCACATCAACCACGCGGAGGTGATCCTTTTGCAGCTTTCAGCGAGTGGCATGAAGATATCGACACCGAAGCATATAAGAACCTGTAATGACGCCGGTTCACGACGTTCAGCTTCACATGGCCGCGCGAATGAACGCAGCTCTTGCCTCAGAAGATCCAAGCGCCGCACTGCTGTGTTTTATCGAGGACTTAGAGGAGTTTGGGTTGCTGGGGGATGTAGCGAAAGCAGCAGGGTTGACGCCACAGAGAGTTATAGGACTCCTCTCCGGCAAGCGAAGTCCACCATTCGTTACAGTCGTTACTCTATGGAAAGCGGCTGGGCTTCGGATCACGTTCAAAGCTGCACCAACAAGAGAAGGTTGATACTTCCGTAAATAAGGTAGCCGACGCACTCGCCTGTCAGGGATTGGCGTCCTAGCATCGTTAATAACCGCTGCCAGAAATGATCTGCGGATGATTCGACCAGGGCTTAAGGCACAGCCAAGCCGTCTGGATTTGGATTTCAGCGCGGTTGAAGACTGGAACGGGCTGTGCTGGGGCCTTGCCCAGCCCGAGGTTGTTCATGCGTAGGTATCGAACAAGATAAGTCGGCTCCAAAGCGAACCTTATAACAGATTGCCATGGTTGCCTGACACCGTTAGCTACGCCCTGATGTCTCGGTCGATAATCAGATTGGCGAAAATTTTTGCGGCGCTGACCTTGGTCATCGCCGTCTTCGCCGTGATTCCGGCGACCGATGCCGCAGCCTGCGCCCCCGAGATCCCCGCTCTCGAGCAGGTGCTCGATGCTCATCCCGGCGATACGCATGACGGCCAGGGCACCGAACCTGGGGCCTGCGCACACGGCCATTGCCACCATACGGCCAGCGAGCGTCACGCCATCCCTGAAGTCGACGTGACGGCGCCGCATGCGCCTGCCCCGCGCTTGATCCCCGGCGACGACACGACCGTGTCCTTCGCCCCCAACGGCCTCAAGCGCCCTCCCAGAGCCTGATCAGAAGACTGCGCCTTCGCGCGCCCTCCTTCTGAATCAATTCTGGAAGTCCAAACATGTCTCCGACAATTCGTCGTCGGCCGCGCCTCGCGGCCGGCTGCTCGCTGGTCGTGCTCGCCGCCCTTGCGGCCGGGCCGGCCTGGGCCGAGCCTGCGCCCGCCTATGCCGAACTCCTTGCCCGCCTGGATCAGACGCCGGCCGCATCCGAAGCGGTCGCCCTGGTCGACGCCGCCGAGGCCCGTGTTCGACAGGCCCGCGTTCGGCCCAATCCCAATCTTTCCCTCACCGCCGAGAATGTCGGCGGCTCTGGTCCCTACTCTGGTTTCGGCGCGGCTGATCTCAGCCTCTCCTTCAGCCAGGATCTCGAACTGTGGGGGCGCAGGCCGGCGCGAGTGAACGTCGCCCGGGCCGAAGCAGGATCAGCGGCTCTTCGTCGCGACCTGACCCTCATTGACGCCGGCGGCCGACTGGCCCTGACCTACGCCGAGGCCGAAGCGGCCCAGCGCCGGACCCAACTGGCCGAGGAAGGTCTTTCCCTGGCCCTGGCGGACGCGCGCGCCGCCCTGGCCCTTGTCGAGGAAGGACGCGAGCCTCTCCTGCGCGGGGTCCAGGCCGAGAGCGAAGCCGCCGCCGCCCGGGCCCGCCTGGACGAAGCCCAGGCCGAACGCCAGGCCGCCCTCGCCCGACTGACTGCTGTCGCCATGCTGCCCGCTCCGGCCACCTCGATCGAGGCCAGCCTGCTCGACGCCGCAGTCAGCGTCCAACCGACTCCGGTCGACAGCGCCCCGACGGTTCGGGTGGCGGAATCGGAGGCCACGGCCGCCGAGCGCCGCATCGAGGTCGAGCGCATCAACGGCCGACCAGACGTCACCGCCAGCGTCGGCGTGACCCGGTACGGCCTGGAGGACGAGACCGCCTTGACCGTCGGCCTCAGCCTACCCCTGCCCCTGTTTAACAGGAACCGCGGCAATATTGATGCGGCCCGAGCCGAGTTCCGCGCCGCCGAGGCCCGCGTCCTCCAGGCGCGGCAGGACGCCAATGCAGACCGGTCGGCCGCGACGGCCCGCCTCGCCTCTTCCGGGAGCCGTGTCTCGGCGGCCGACGCAGGGGTGAAGGCGGCCGAAGAAGCCTACCGCCTGTCGCGGCTCGGCGCAGACGCCGGACGCATCTCCCAGCTCGAATTGCGCGTCAGCCGCACCGCCCTGATCAACGCCCGCTCCGCCGCCGTCGACGCTCGCCTCTCGCGCGTCCGCGCCGAAATCGATTTGGCGCGCCTGGAAGGCCGCGCCCCGTTCCAAGGAAACTCCTGATGCGCCTCAAGACATCCAACAAGACCCTGTTGATCGGCGGCGTCGCCGCCCTGGTCCTTCTGGGCGGCGGCGGGCTCTATATGACCCTGCAGAAGCCGACGGCGACGCAGGCGGAAAAAGCCGCTCCGCCGAAGGCCGCGGACCAGGCCGAGGGCGAAGCGGGCCACGCCAACGAAGGCGAGACCCCGGAAGGCGTGGTCGAGCTCAGCGCCGAACAGCTCAAGGCGGCCGGCATCTCCGTCGTGGCGGTGTCCCGCGGCGGCGGCGGCGAGACGCGCCTGTCCGGCCGGGTCGAGGCCATGACGGACGCGCGCGCCGCGGTCGGCGCCGTGGTCGGCGGCACCGTCGAGCGGGTGCTGGTGGCGCCCGGTCAGGCGGTCCGCGCGGGCCAGCCCCTGGCCAGCCTCGTCAGCGGCGAAGGCGCCGCCCTGCGCGCCGATATCGACGCCGCCTCGGCGGCGGCGACGGCGGCCCGCCAGGCCTTCCAGCGCAACCGCAACCTGGCCGACCAGGGCGTTGTCGCCCGTCAGGAGGTCGAGGCCTCCCAGGCCCAGGCCGCCAGCGCCGAGGCCATGGCCCGCGCCGCGCGGGCGCGGGCGACGGCCGCCGGCTCGCCCAACGCCTCGGGCCGGATGAGCGTGGTCAGCCCCATCTCGGGCGTCGTCACCAACGTCCAGGTGGGCCCGGGCGGCTTCGTGGCCCAGGGCGGTGTGGTCGCCGAGGTGACCAATCCGGCCCGCGTCGAACTCGTCTTCAACGCCCCGCCGCAACTGGCGGCCCAGGTCCGTGTCGGCTCACACATGCGCGTCACCGGCCCACAGGGCGAGTTCGACGCCCTGGTGGTCGGGGTCGCGGCCGACGCCGGCTTGCAGGACAGCGGCGCGACCGTGATCCGCGCCCGTCCGGACGGCGGCGGCCTGCCGCCGGCGGGTTCGCCCGTCACCGGCGCCGTGGTCACCGGAAATCCTGCCGGCGGCGCCCTGACCGTGCCGTCCGAAGCGGTGCAGACAGTCGACGGCGCCACCGTGGTCTTCGTCCAGAATGATCACGGCTTCCGCGCACAGCCCGTCCTCGCGGGCCGTCAGGCCGGGGGCTCCACCGAGATCCTGCGCGGCCTGACCGGAGCCGAACGCGTCGCCTCGACCAACGCCTTCCTGCTCAAGGCCGAACTGGCCAAGGGCGAAGCCGAGCACGGCCACTAGGGGGAGCGACAATGTTCAAAGCCATTATCGAGGCGTCCGTCCGCTTCCGCTGGTTCATCGTCCTCGCCACGACGCTGGTCGCGGCCTGGGGCCTGTTCCAGCTGACTAAGCTGCCGATTGACGCCGTGCCCGACATCACCAACCGCCAGGTGCAGATCAACACCGTGGCCCCGGCCCTGGCCCCCGAACAGATGGAGCGCCAGGTCACCTATCCGCTGGAAACGGCCATGGCCGGCATTCCCGGCCTGCAATCAACCCGCTCCCTGACCCGCAACGGTTTCAGCCAGGTGACGGTCATCTTCACCGACCAGACCGACATCTATTTCGCCCGCCAGCAGGTGGCCGAACGGATGGCCCAAGCCCGCGAAAACCTGCCCGAGGGCGTCGAACCCGGTCTGGCCCCGATCACTACGGGTTTGGGCGAGGTCCTGATGTGGACGGTCGACTTCAAGCCTTTCGACGCCAAAAAGGCGCGGGTCGGCCAGCCCGGCTGGCAGCCCGACGGGGCCTATCTGACGCCCGACGGCGAGCGGCTGGCGACCCCCCAGGCGAGGGCGACCTATCTTCGCACCGTGCAGGACTGGATCATCGCGCCGCGCATGCGCACGGCCAAGGGCCTGGCGGGCGTGGACGTCAACGGCGGGTATGTGAAGGAATACGCTGTCCGTCCTGACCCCGCGCGCCTGGCCGGCTACGGCCTGGGCCTCAACGACCTGATCCAGGCCCTGGACCGTGCCAACAACCAGGCGGGGGCCGGCTATGTGCAACGGGCGGGCGAAGCCTTGACCGTCCGCACCGACGCCCTGGCCCAGACCATCGAAGATCTGGCCCAGGCCCCCGTGGTCAACCGCAACGGCCTGGTCGTCCGCGTCGCCGACGTGGCCGTGGTCGAGATCGGCCAGGCGCCGCGTCTGGGCGGGGCCAGCCGCGACGGCCATGAGGCGGTCATCGGCACGGCCCTGATGCTGGCGGGCGAAAACAGCCGCACCGTGGCCCAGTCGGCTGCGGACCGGCTCCAGGAGGTGGGCGCCAGCCTGCCGCCCGACATCGTGGCCGAACCCGTGCTGAACCGCAGCGCCCTGGTCAACTCCACCATCAAGACGGTGGCCAAGAACCTGACCGAAGGGGCGCTGCTGGTCATCGTCGTGCTGTTCCTGCTGCTGGGGAACATCCGCGCGGCGACCATCACGGCCCTGATGATCCCGATCAGCTTCCTCTTCGCGGTCATCGGCATGAACCGTTTCGGCATCAGCGGAAACCTGATGAGCCTCGGCGCCCTCGATTTCGGCCTGCTGGTCGACGGCGCCGTGGTGGTGGTCGAGAACACCCTGCTCATGCTCAGCCAGCGCCGAGCGGATGTGGGCCGCGCCCTGACCCGCCACGAACGTCTGGGCGTCGCCGCCAGCGCCGCGCGCCAGATGGTCAAGCCCGCCGCCTTCGGCCAGCTGATCATCCTGCTGGTCTTCACCCCCCTGCTGATGCTGGAAGGGGTCGAGGGCAAGACCTTCATCCCGATGGGCGCCACGGTCATGCTGGCCCTGGTCGGTGCCTTCATCTTCTCCTTCACCTTCGTCCCGGCCATGACGGCCCTGCTCGTGCGCGAACCCAAGACCGTCCATGTCGATGACAAGGGAGAAGCCCTGGAGCATGAAACCTTCCTGCTGCGCCACGCGCGCCGCTGGATCGAACCGGCCATCCGTGCGGCCGTCGATCGCCCCAAGGTGGTCCTCGCCGCCGCAGTCGGCGCCCTCGTGATCGGCGGCGTCGCCTTCACCACGCTCGGCCGGGAGTTCATCCCGACCCTGGACGAAGGCGACATCGCCATGCAGGCCCTGCGCGTGCCCTCGGCCTCGCTGGAGCAATCCCTAGCCATGCAGATGGCGCTGGAGCGTGTCATCAAGGCCCAACCCGAGGTCAAGACCATGTTCTCCCGAACGGGGACCGCGGAGGCGGCGGTCGACCCCATGCCGGCGAACATCTCCGACGCCGTCATCGTGCTGAAGAACCGCAAGGAATGGCCTGATCCGAAACTGCCGAAGGAGGAGTTGATCGCCCGCATCGAAAAGGCCGCCTCGACCCAGCTGGGCAACAGCTTCGAGTTCAGCCAGCCGATCGAGCTGCGCTTCAACGAGCTGATCTCGGGGGTCCGCACCGATCTGGCCGTCATGGTCTATGGCGACGACTTCGCCCAGCTCCAGGCGACGGCCGACCAAGTGGCCAACGCGCTGCGCGCCACACCGGGCGCGGCGGACGTTCGCGTGGAGCAGGCGTCAGGTCTGCCGACCCTGACGGTCAGCGTCGACCGCTTCGCGGCGGCCAACTACGGCCTGGCGGCTGCGGACGTGTCGGAAGCGGTCTCGGCCGCTGTCGGCGGCGCCGAGGCGGGGCAGATCTTCGAGGGCGACCGCCGTTTCGACGTCGTGGTCCGTCTGGACGACGCCCAGCGGAACGATCCCGCCGCCCTCGCCGCCCTGCCGGTCACGACCTCGACCGGCCTGACGGTGCCCCTGTCCTCGGTCGCCCGCATCCAGGTGGCCGAGGGTCAGAACCAGATCAGTCGCAACGACGGCAGCCGCCGCATGGTGGTCCAGGCCAATGTGCGCGGCCGCGATCTGGGCGGCTTCGTCGGGGACGCCCAGGACAGGGTCGGCGCCCAGGTCAAGCTTCCGACCGGCTATTCGCTCAAATGGGGCGGGCAGTTCGAGAACCTGAAGCGGGCCGAACAGCGGCTGGGCCTGGTCATCCCTGTGGTCTTCGTCCTGATCGGCATCCTGCTGTTTATGGCCTTGGGATCCTTCGCGGAGGCAGGGCTGGTGTTCGCCTGCGTGCCTCTGGCGCTGGTCGGCGGGGCGCTCGCCCTCCTGCTCAGGGGCATGCCCTTCTCGGTCTCGGCGGCGGTCGGCTTTATCGCCGTGTCGGGCGTCGCGACCCTGAACGGTCTGGTGCTGATGCAGGCCATTCGAGAGCGGCTTCAGACGGGACAGAACCCGCACGACGCCGCCCTCTTCGGCGCCTTCAGCCGCCTGCGCGCGGTCCTGACCACAGCCCTGGTGGCCATCGTCGGCTTCATTCCCATGGCGATCGCTTCGGGAGCCGGCGCTGACGTCCAGAAACCCTTGGCCACCGTGGTCATCGGCGGCCTTCTGACGGCCACGGCCCTGACGCTGCTGGTCCTGCCGACCTTCGCCGCCAAGGCGGTCCGTCATCGCAAGGCAGAAGGGATCGAGGACTGATGGGCGGATCCCAGGAACAGGAGATGCTTCAACGTCGCACGCTTCTCGTCGTGCTGGCGCTCAACGTCCTCCTGTTCGTGGGTCTCGGAGTCGGCGGCCTGTTCGCCGACTCCAGCGCCCTCCTCGCCAACGCGCTCGACAACGGCTCCGACGCCGCGGTCTATCTGATCAGCTTCCTGGCCGTCGGTCGGGCGATGATCTGGAAAACCCGCGCCGCCCGGTTGTCGGGGATCATGCTGCTGATCTTCGCCGCCGGCGTCCTGCTGGACGTCGGACGGCGCTGGATCGTCGGGACCGAACCGGTCGGCTGGACCATGATGGGCCTGGCCGTCATCGCGGCGGCCGTGAACCTGATCTGCCTCGCCTTGCTCAGGCGTCAAGACGGCGACGACGTCAACCTGCGGGCGGCGCGAACCTTCAGCTTCAATGACTTCGCCTCGAACGGGGGCATCCTCGTCGCCGGCGGACTGGTCATGGTCATGGATCAGGCCTGGCCGGATCTGGCGGTAGGCCTGATCGTCGCCGGCATCGCCTTCAAGGGCGGAATGGACATCCTCCGCGACGCACGCAGCGTCGCAGTTGAAGGAGCAATCTCGTGAATCTTCCCGAACAACACGGGCGTGACGGCACCGCCGTCCCGATCGACATCCAGGGCGTCCAGAAATGGCGCAAGCTCTTCATCCTGGCGGGCCTTTTCGCTCTCCTGGCATGGACGCCCCTGGTCAGGGCCCGCCCCGAATTTGAACACCCCGTCGAACACCTCGGCCTTATCGCCATCATGATCTGCATCTTTGGCCGCGCCTGGTGCTCCCTCTACATCGGCGGTCGCAAGAAACAGGAGATCGTCTCGAACGGCCCCTATTCCCTCTGTCGCAATCCGCTCTACGTCTTCAGCTTCATCGGCGCCTTCGGCGTCGGCGCCATGTCGGGCAGCCTGACCATCGGCCTTGTGTTCGCCCTGGCCTGCTGGGGGGTCTTCCGGGCGGTCGTCGAAAGGGAGGAGCGCTTCCTCGCCGGCGCCTTTGGCGCGACCTATGAACGGTACCGCCTCCGGACGCCGCGTTTCCTTCCGGATCTCCGTCTGTGGCGCGATGAGGCGGAACTCACCGTCCGACCCGCCTTCTTCCTTCGCACCCTGAGAGACGGCCTGGTCTTTCTTCTCGCCCTGCCCCTGTTCGAATTGCTGGAAGGCCTGCAACAGTTCGGCTGGTTCAGCGTCATCTTCCAACTGCCCTGAGACGGAGCATGGAACGCCAGCGTCTTGTGACCTCTCTCGCGGCGCTTCTTGCGGCCCTCGCCTTCCTTGCGGGCGCCGCCGTTCGCCTCGCTTCGCACGAGCGCGACGTCCAGGCCGAGTCACGCGCCCCCTCGCCTTCAGCCCCCTCTTCCGCATCCGAGGAGTTCAAGCATGCCTAGCACCGTCAGACTCGACATACCGGTCCTTCTCCCCGAAGCGCCCGACGCCTTGGACGCCTGCGTCGAGCGCCTCGTCAAACGCCTGACCGGCGCGCCCGGCCTGTCCCAGATCCACGTCACGGAATCCCCGACCGGGCCCCAGCTCTGCCTGCACTACGACGCCGAACTCCTGTCGCCGGACGAGGTGCGCCGCAAGGCGCTCCAGGCCGGGGTCGAGATCAGCCGTCGCTTCGGCCACCTGGTCGGCTGGACCCAAGGCGTGCGCCATGCGCGGCACGCCCGTTCGCTCGAGGCCGACCTCAAGGCGGAGCCCGGCCTCCTTGAGGTCGGCCTCGACGCCGCCGGCGCGGTCCGCGTCGAGTTCGACCAGAACCGGATCACCCGCGACCAGCTGATCAAGACGCTCGCCGGCCACGGCCTGACCTTCTCCCCCCAGCCCTTCCCGGCCAGGGCTGAACACGCCGCAGACGACCACGCCGGCCACGACCACGATCCCGGGAAGGAGGATCACGCCGACCATGATCACGCCCACGGAGGGATTTTCGGCGCCAACACCGAACTGATCTTCGCCCTTGCCGCCGGCGGCACCCTGGGCCTCGGCTTCGCCCTGGAAAAACTGGCGTCGGGCCTGCCGGGCTGGATCCCGCTCGCGCTCTTCCTCAGCGCTTACGGCCTGGGCGGCTTCTTCACCGTGCGCGAAGCGATCGACAACCTCAGGCGCAAGCGCTTCGAGATCGACACCCTGATGCTGGTGGCGGCGGCGGGGGCGGCGGCGCTCGGCGCCTGGGCGGAAGGCGCCCTGCTCCTCTTTCTCTTCAGCCTCGGCCACGCCCTGGAGCACTACGCCATGGGCCGGGCCAAGCGCGCCATCGAGGCCTTGGCGGAACTCGCCCCGCGCACCGCCAGGGTGCGGCGTGACGGCGAGGTGATCGAGATACCGGTCGAGGCGCTTGAAGTCGGCGAGGTGGTGGTGGTCAGGCCCAATGAACGCCTGCCCGCCGACGGCTTCGTCATCAAGGGGGCCACCAGCATCAATCAGGCCCCCGTCACTGGGGAGAGCATGCCGGTCGACAAGCAGCCGGTCGATGATCTCGCCGAGGCCCGGGCCCGCCCCGCCTCCATCCTCGCCGCATCCGCCGTTTTCGCCGGGACGATCAACGGCGCCGGCGCCATCGAGATCGAGACCACCCGCAAGTCCAGCGACACCACCTTGGCCAAGGTCGTGCGCATGGTCAGCGAGGCGGAGACCCAGAAGTCGCCCACACAAAGGTTCACCGACCGGTTTGAGCGCGTCTTCGTCCCTCTCGTCCTGGGCCTGGCCTTCATCCTGCTCTTCGCCTGGGTGGTGGTCGACGAACCCTTCCGCGACAGCTTCTACCGCGCCATGGCGGTCCTGGTGGCCGCCAGCCCCTGCGCCCTGGCTATCGCCACGCCGAGCGCCGTCCTGTCGGGCGTCGCCCGCGCCGCTCGCGCCGGCGTCCTGATCAAGGGCGGCGCGCCGCTTGAGAGCCTCGGCGCCGTCGACGCCATCGCCTTCGACAAGACCGGTACCCTGACGGAAGGCCGCCCGCGGATCACCGACGTTATCCCCGTCGACGGCGCCGACGAACGCGCCCTGCTGACGGTGGCGGTCGCCGTGGAACGGCTCAGCGATCACCCCTTGGCTGAAGCCATCGCCCGGGACGGCGCGGCGCGTCTCGACGGCGCCGCCGTCCCTGCCGCTTCAAGCCTGCAGAGCCTGACCGGCAAGGGCGTCGCCGCCGAGCTCGAGGGCGTCACGGTCCAGATCGGCAAGCCCGAGATGTTCGGATCGGACGGCGTGCCGGTTCTGAGCGTCCAGGCGACCGAGGCGGTCGATCGCCTCCGCGCCCAGGGCCGCACCCTGATGGTGGTGCGCCAGGGCGAACGCGATCTCGGCGTGATCGGCCTGTTGGACACGCCGCGTGCGGCCGCGCGCGACGCCCTGACAAGACTGAGAGCCCTGGGCGTCCGGCGCATGATCATGATCTCGGGTGACCACCAGAAGGCGGCCGAAGCCATCGCCGGCCAGGTCGGCCTGACGGAGGCCTGGGGCGACCTCATGCCGGACGACAAGGTCGAGGCGATCAAGCGCCTCCGCGCCGAGACCAAGGTCGCCATGGTCGGCGACGGGGTCAACGACGCCCCCGCCATGGCCACGGCCACGGTCGGCGTGGCCATGGGCGCGGCGGGCTCCGACGTCGCTCTGGAAACCGCCGACGTGGCCCTCATGGCCGATGATCTGTCCAATCTTCCCTTCACGGTCGGCCTGAGCCGTCGCACCCGAACCGTCATCCGCCAGAACCTGTTCGTCAGCCTCGGCGTGGTCGCCTTCCTCGTGCCAGCCACCATCCTCGGTCTCGGCATCGGCCCGGCCGTCGCCCTGCACGAAGGCTCCACCCTCTTAGTGGTGTTCAACGCCCTGCGCCTGCTCGCCTACCGCGATCGCCAGGCGCCCGCATCCTATCCGGGATAAAGCCCATGAAACGCCTTAGCTGGCTCACCCTCGTCGCAGCCTTCCTGGCGGCTGCAGCCTTTCTGTTCGGCATGATGTCGCGTCAATCCCCGCCCGATCGTCCGGCGGCTGCGGCCGTCCAGCCGATCGACGAGCACGCCGGCCATGCCGACGCCCCGGGAGACGCGGCCTCGACCCGCTCTTTCAAGGAGGCCAATGAACGTCTTCACCAGGCCACTGACATTCGCTGGACCGGCGACGCCGACGTCGACTTCATGCGCGCCATGATCGCTCATCATGAGGGCGAGATCGCCCTGGCCCGGATCCAGTTGCAGCACGGCTCCGACAAGGACGCTCGTGGGCTGGCCCAGGACCTCATCCGGGCGCGCGACACGGAAATCCTTCGAATGCGCCTCTGGCTGGCGCGACGCGAAACTCCGCCTGCGCCGGAGAGCGGCGCCTGACATGGCGCGCACCGTTCGATGGAAGGAAGGCCGGCCCGGCAAGCGTCGCGGCAGACGCCCTCCGCCGCCCCGGCCGAACCCGCTTCTTGACGGGCTCGCTGTCCTGACGGCGAGCTTGGTGAGCGCCGGCGCTGTTCTCACCTTCGCCATCTTCTGCTTCAGCACGCTCGGATGGCCGGTGCACGTGGTATACGGCGTCGGCCTTCCCCTCCTTGCCCTGGCCGGTCTGCGGCTCGCTCCACGCGCCCGTCCGGGCCTAGCCCTGACCCTTCTGTTCAGCCTGCTCTGGCTTGGAGGCTCCGGCTTTCTCTACGCCGTGCGCGACGACCTGAATCCTTTACGCCACTATCACGGCCCGCCCGGCGAGGCTCACGGCGACGCCGGCGCTTCGCGCCCAAGCGAAGCCTCCGGTCCCTCAGGTCATGCTCAAGGCGCCGAGACGGCGTCCTCTGGCTGAGGCGTCTCACGTAGGGCGTCCAGCACCCGACAGTCCTCGACGGTCGTCCGGCCGCAGCGATCCAGGACAGAGACGAGGGTGTCCTCCAGCCGACGCAGGTCCATGATCTTGGCGCGCACCTCTGCAAGATGCTCCGTGGCGACGGCGTCGGCCGCCCCGCAAGGTGCAGAGGTGGGCTCTCCTGACAGGCTCAACAGGCTTCGGACAGCATCCAGGGAGAAGCCGAGATCTCGCGCGCGCCGCACAAAGGCGAGCCGGTTCAGATGGTCCTGGCCATAGATGCGATGACCGCCTTCGCCACGACGGGGTGCCTCGAGGACGCCGATCCGCTCATAATAACGGATGGTGACCACCTTGCACCCCGTGCGCCGCCCCAGATCGCCAATGGAGAAATTCTCGGCCATGCCCTTGAACCTATACCCGCTATAGGTCGCATATCGGTCGGCGAACCCTATTCGCAACCCTGGTTCCTCATGTCCGACTGCTGCCCATCCTTCGCAAAGCCCTCTTCCGATGCGCCGGAGAAGGCCGTCTGCTCGAGCCGGCCACCCTCTCCCGCCCCCACAGACGCCCAGTACTGTTGTTCTGGACCGACCGCCTGCGGCTCGACCAACCAGGCTGAACCGGCGCCGACTGCCCATTTCGCGGGCGACGACTGTTGTTCGGCCAAAGGGGACGAGATCGCCGCCCTCGGCGCCCATGCCGACGTGCGTCGTGTCCTGATCCTGGTTCTGGCGATCAACCTGGTCATGTTCTTCGCCGAATTCGGCGCCGGCCTCGTCGCGCAGTCCACCGCCCTGATGGCTGATTCGATCGACATGCTCGGCGACGCCTTGGTCTACGGCCTGAGCCTCTACGCCCTGAACCGGAGTCTGCGGTGGCGCACTGGCGCCGCCTTGGTCAAGGCGGGCGTCATCGCCGCCTTCGGCGTCTGGGTCTTCGTGGAGGTCGTCCGCAAGGTGGCGGGCGACGTCACTCCGACCGCTGCAACCATGGGCCTGTTCGGGGTGATCGCCCTCGTCGCCAATCTCGTCTGCCTGGCGCTGCTCTATCGCCACCGGAACCGGGACGTGAACCTGTCCAGCACCTTCGAGTGTTCGCGCAACGACGTGATCGCCAATACCGGCGTCATCGTCGCCGCCGGAGGCGTGCATCTGTTCAGCGCCGGCTGGCCTGACATCCTGGTCGGCGGCGTGATCGCCCTCCTCTTCTTCCGGTCGGCGATCAAGGTGCTTCTGCAGGCGTGGCCCCAGTTCCGGGCCGCCCGTCCTCAAGCCATCTCCTTAGACTGAACATATCAACGTTCGCTGCGAGCGTCCCTGAAGCGACTGGCGGCGAAGTTTGTACACTGGACCATGCGTCAGGAGATTTTTTGCCGGATCGTCCTGATCGGGCCTCATCGGCAGGTGTCCTGCCAGAGCCCCGGTGTTGATGGCTGGCCAGACGCAGGGGTTGAATGTTCGATATTCTGACATTACATTGATCGAATGTTGGAGGATCGGCCGTGATGCAGATCAAGGAAAAGCCGGAGATCAAGCCTTTTCCAGTCAAGGACGTGAGCGCCTGCCTGCTGGCGGAACTCACATCTTTAGCGGAAAGCGAGCTTGCGCTGCAGGACGTGCCACCCCCCGCCACACCGGGTGCCCTCCTCACCACGAAGATCCGCCTGGACTCCCTGACGGTCGTCGACGTCACCCTAGCGCTGGAAGACATTCTCGGGTTCGAGCCGAAGAATATCGTCAAGACCGGCGGCTACGATTCCATTCAGGCCGCGCTTGACCACATGATGCCCAAGCTTGAAGCGGCTTGGAAGAAAACTCACCCGGCCGGCGCATGACCGGCGATGATGAACAGGCTCGGCGCAGTCTGGGGGAACGGCTTCGCGAGGCGAGGGAATATCTCGGGCTGAAGCAGGAAGAGGTGGCGGCCCATCTCAAACTGCCCCGCACAGCCCTGACTGGGATCGAAAGCGGCCAGCGGCGCGTGGAGGCTATCGAACTCACCCGCCTTGCGCGTCTGTACCGACAATCGGTTGGCTATCTGACCGGGATCGAGGGGCCGCCCGATCTTCCGCCCGACGTGGCCCATCTGGCGCGCCAGGCGGCCGATCTGTCGCAAAGAGACCGGGAGGAACTGGGTCGGTTCACCGAGTTTCTGCTGGCGCGCGCCAAGAAGACGGACTGACGGATGGCGCGGACCTATCAGGAGGCTGTCCGAAACGGTGTGGCGGCCGCCGGCCGGCTGCATCGCCGGTTCGACCTCCGAGCTCAGCTGGAAGCCAAGCCAGGCGCGGTCGATGTGTTTGATCTGATCGCGGCGCTCGACACCCCCCTGATGGTTCGCCCCCTGGACGGGCTGCTGGGGGCCTTCGTCAACGTCCCCATTCCAGGGATCATGATCACCACCGAGCGTCCTCTCAGTATCCAACGCTTCACAGCCGCACATGAGCTCGGCCATTCGACCTTGGGTCACCAGCCCAGCCTCGACGACGAGGACCAGATTCTGCGACGTGCGCCCGGCCGCGACCTCAGCCCCGGCTTCCAAGAAACCGAGGCGGACGCCTTCGCCGCCGCCCTTCTGATGCCCCGCTGGCTAATTACCGCCCACTGCGCCCGTCAGGGCTGGCGGGCCGCCGATCTCGCCCGACCGCAGGTGGTCTATCAGCTGGCGCTTCGCCTAGGTGTGAGCTTCGAGGCCATGACGCGCACCCTGGAGCTCTACGACCTGCTTGACCCCGCCCGGCGCCAGACCGTTTTGGCGACCAAACCTCGAGCCTTGAAGATCGACCTTCTCGGCGACTTCACGCCGCCGTCCTACCACGGCGACGTCTGGCTTCTGACGGAAAAGGATCAGGGCGGAAGGATCGACGGCAGCCGCAAGGACCTGTTCGTCATCCGTGTCGAAGAACTGGGATCGGCCGGTTACCTCTGGGATTTCGATACCCTTCATGCCAGCGGTCTGGTCGTATTGCGCGACACGCGCCTTCCCGGCTCCCACGACAGTGTAGGTGCCCCCGTCGAGCGCGAGGTTCTGGCGGGTCCCGACGGTGAGGACGTCGAGGGCGCACTCGATCTGCGCCAAAGCCGCCCCTGGCTGCAGGAACCGCCCATCGCTGCCCTCGCCGTCACCTTCGACCTCTCCGGACCGGAGGCGTCAGGTCTCTCCCGCGCCGAACGCCGCCGTTGGCTGGCGGCGGCGTAGGATGTCGACCGTGGACGTACAGACCGACCTGCGCGGTCGCTTGGGACCGGCCCGCGACCAAGGCCAGCGCCCGACCTGCCTGGCCTTCGCGGCCACCGATCTTCACGCGGCAATGCGCCCGGGCTGGACTCCCCTGTCCTGCGAGGCAGCCTTCCATCATGCCCAGAAGCGCGCGGGCCGACCGCCCTCTACTGGCGCAGGTCTGGGCTTCATGCTGGACGCCCTGCGCGAGGATGGCCAGCCCGCCGAGGACGATTGGCCCTATGTCCCAACGCCCCCTGTGAACGACGACTGGAGCGCGCCGCCGACAGGCGGCGCTTGGTTCACCCGCAAGGGACAGGCTCTGCCCTTCGACTGGGCGGCAATCATCGACGCCATCCATGCCGGACGGCCGGCGCTGATCCTGCTAAGGCTGTCCGCCAGCTTCTACCGACCGGACGTCGAGGGCGTTGTGCGGCCGAAGCCCGGCGAAGTCGGAGATCCGGCGCTGGGCCATGCCGTGTTGGCAGTCGGCCATGGCGAGATCGACAACAATCCCGCGATCCTCGTGCGAAACAGCTGGGGCCTCGGTTGGGGTGTCGCCGGCCACGCTTGGCTGACCCAGTCATACGTCGAGCCTCGTCTCTATGGGTTCGCGCTTCTCGAAGAGGACAATCATGTATCTCCCCATTCCGCCGCAGCCTGATTGCGTCAGCGCTTGGCGAGCGGCAGTCCAGGCAGTCGACGATCGTCCTGGTCACGAGGCCCAGAACGTCATCATAGACGTCGCTGATCCCCTCGTGCGCTCCACCCTCGCCGACCCTGCGGTCGCCATCGTGGACAACTTCCTGCGGCAGTGGGACGCCAAGCCGATCGAGACGGTGGCCAATACCCTATTTCCTGCGGCCCTGCATCGCCGACACGGCTCACCGGCCTTCTACGACCGTTTCACCACTCGAGTTCTTCCCGCCGCCGCGCGCGGCGGAGATCGCTGGTCCGGCTACTATTTCGAGCGGATGATCAATCTTCCGCGTCCTGGCGGAGGCGTCGCATTTAACCAGCTGGCCGACATTATCGGCCGCCTCAAGGATCCGTCGGTCAAGGCGCTCAACAAGTTCGAGCTCTCAGTCTTCGATCCTCTGCGCGATGTCGACCGTTCGCCCTACGGCGGCCAGTGCCTGAGCCACGCCAGCTTCAAGCCCGAGCGGAGCACCGACGGCGACCGGCTGCATCTAACCGTGATGTACCGCAATCATTATTATATCGAGAAGCTTCTGGGAAACCTGATCGGCTTGGGACGGCTGATGGCTTTCGTGGCCAATGAAGCGGAGCTTGAGGTCGGCGCGCTGACCGTCGTGTCATCTCACGCGACCATCGATCAGCCCAAAAATGACGCCAAGCAAACCGCGCCGCGATCCGCCATCAAGACCATGCTGGAGGCTTGCGACGCCCTAGTTTAGGACTGAGGGTGGCTCCAGCCCAGCGAAACTGAGTTGGGTCTCAGTCACTTCGTACAATGCGTGCATGCCCGCCACGAACTCCGCCTGCCCGCCATAGCTGGGGTGGCGCACCGCGTCTGACGCTACGCCGAGATCCGCCAAGGCCTGACTAGCGTCACGCCCGATGGCCACGATCCGAGCCGGTTGCACCATATCGATCAGGGCTTCCAGCAACGGCCATGTGGCCGCCCGCTCGGCGCGGGTGTGTGGGCGGTTCGACATCGGGTCTTCCGCGAAATGCGGATGGAAGGGGAAGACGTTCCAGAGCACGATAGGGCGTTGCACCCGCCGCAGGACGCTCCAGACGACCGCGGCAGTCCGCTCGGCGACAACAGGTCCTTCGGTGGCCCTGACCAAGGTGATATCGCCCATTAGGGCCGACGCCGAGGCGAGGTGGACTTCATCAGTGAGGGGCACGCCGGTCCGACGGCCGCCCCGGTAACCGAGGTCTCGCCCGATCCACATGGTGGCATCATCCACATCGATGGCCCGCTCCAGGAAAAGGCGCAGGTTATCGCGGCGGAGCGATGGGGCGTCGGCCCGGTCGCAGACGGCGCACTGGTCGCGCCAGGGGTTGAATACATTGGGAAGGGAGGCGCTCTGGAGCGCATCGACAAAGGCGGCGGGCGTCATGATGCGAGGGCCTCTACACGTAAAGACCGAGTCTTGAAATCCAGAATTACCCGGCCGCGGCGGTGCTCCCGCAGATATCGGAAGGCTGTGTAGCCCTGAAGGATCGCCTCCTCCCAGAGCCACAGCGGGAGGCGATCGGCCTCGTAGCCGGCCACGAACTGCTTAATCTGTTTGAGCAGATCCAGGGGCAGCTTCCCGATCTCCACCCCCTCGAAATAGTTCAGTCGCTGTGCCTGGCCAAAGATCCAGGTGGAGACACCCTCCTCAATGAGGATGGCGCGGGCGCCATCTTCCGCGTCGTCGATCTGCGGCTGGCTCTTGCGCTTCAACCGCATCAAAGCCCTCGTCACCGGCGACCACCCAAGAACGGCAACAAACGCATAGTGGAAGACGTCATGAAACCGGTAGTCATCCGGCTCCAGCGCATTGTCGGTCAGGCGATCGCCTATGAACAGTGCGTTGCAGCGCTGGAAGACATAGTCCTTGTCTCCCACCCGCTTCTCGTAGACCTCCACTTCAAGACTACGCGGTAGTTGCTCGTCCGGGTCCACGTCTGCGTCGAAAGCCTCCGGGTAATCCCGCGTCTCCGGCCATCGGTCAAAAATCTTGTAGGTGTTCTTAACCGCCGCCACCTCTAGGGTCAGACGCGCTTCGCGCGACGCCCGCAATAGCCGGGTCAGGATGGCCGCCAGATGCACAGGCAAGAGTCCCTTATCCGCCTCGAGGCGGCCGGCCTGAAAATCCCCGATCAGGAGGCCGACATCCGAAGCGAGATCGAGCAGGGTCTCTTCGAAGTTGACCGTCGGCTCGCCGCCGGGCGCAATCGGATGAGGCTGAAGCGCCTCGAAAGTTAGGCGCGGATCATCGAGGCCGGTCCACTCTGCGTCTCGCCGATAGAGATGGGCCGCGACCGCGCTGAGGGCCACACCGCCGCGTCGCGCCACCGCCGCGAGATACCACAGGACATCACCCAGCTCTTCGGTGACGGCATCGGAATGGCTTCGATAGGAGGCCGGATCGCGCTGCTTTTTCTTCAGCTCGCTAAGGAGGCTTCCCACCTCCCCCGCAAGCCCAAGAAGCGGAAACGCCAACGACTGGCCCTCGACCCCGCGATCCGTTCGCGCAGCGTCCGCAGCGTATTCTGCCACCGTCAGCGGATTATAGTCTTCCATCCCCGACCCAGCCCCCTCTCTCTCGTTACATCGTTATTCGAACGATTCGGAGAGGGCGTCTCTTGCGGAGTGACTCGGCTAGATCACCCGGGTCGAAAATCATCTTGGCTCTCGCCGGAGGATAGCACTTCGAGAGCCGGTGATCACCGCGAGAGGACACTTGTCGATTGCGGCAGGGTCGACGGAAGTCCGAACGAGCGAAGGTGGGCCATAGCAGATCCCGGAAAATCCGCGCCGCCGGACTGCCAGCTTCTTTAACGAGGTGATCACGAATCAAAACGCCTTAGATGACGGCCGATCGGACGCCGTACTCAATAGCAGGACGCTTCGAACTTCCGCTTCGAGTCAGAAACGGACATCCGTCTTCGCTTCTGGCGTTTATCCACAACCTATCTACGTCTAGTGTTTTCGTGCCCATCGCGCCTCTGCCGCCGCCCCGAGCGCGTTGGGGTTTGCAACAGAAGCGCTGTCGCCGGGTGCAACGGCCGTTTCTCTCATATTGCATTATTTTGGGTGTTAATTCAGCAATTTATGACTGCAACAGTTTGCGAACCTGTGCAGTCTGCGAAATATATGGTCTGCAGTTCGGCGCCGCCATGACGCCTTTCGGCCCTTTGGCCTTTGAAGCGTCACGCGCCACGCTAGAGAATCCATGCGTGACCGGAGGGATGAAGTTGAAGCGCATAACCGCAGGATTCGCGATCACCTATGTGTGCGTGTTGGCGGCCGTCATCGTGATCGCCCCATTCGGCTACCCCGGTTACAATTCGCCGAGTCAGCATATCAGCGAGCTGGGCGCTTATGGCGCGCCTAACGCAGTCATCGTCAATGTCGCATTGTCGGCAGCAGCGTACTGCTGATCAGCTTCTGGCTGCTGTGCCTGACGGTTGTGCCATTCTCGCCAGGAAGAGCGGCCGGCTTTCTTCTGTTGGTCGCCAATGGAATTGGCTTGCTCGGCGCCGGCGTCTTTCCCTGTGAGCTCGAGTGCGCACGCGATGCGCCTAGCGCCAGTCAACTGCTGCACGATCTATTCGGAGGGCTGGGGTATTTTAGCGGCGTCGTCGGGTTGTTCTTTCTCGCGTTGGGCCTGCGTTATCTCGCAGGCTGGTCTGGACTATTCCCCCTGCTTGCAACATGCGCGGTCGTCGCCGCGCTCAGTTTCGTACTGGTTTCACCCGATTTTCTCTGGCACGGCGCGGCGCAGCGCGTGCTGGAAACGGTCCACATCATCGTCATGATCGCGATGGCGATCCGCCTGCTTCAAACGGACGAGACGGAAGACTAGCGGGATGGCTTGAGGAGTAGATACGGAACGGGCGGCCTCGCTGTTGCGAAGCCGCCCGTCAAGTTCGCAAATCAAGTCCGAGAACCTGAAATGGTCGGAGCGACAGGATTCGAACCTGCGACCCCTTGACCCCCAGTCAAGTGCGCTACCAGGCTGCGCCACGCTCCGAAGGCGCTCCGTATAGACGGGGGTTTCGCGCTCCGCAAACCCTAAAACGCATTATCGACAACAACTTCCGTCCTAAAGACGAAGAACACCTTCCAGACGTGCGCGAGCCGCTTCCAAGTCGGCCAAAACCTGCACCAGACGGTTGTGGTCGATGGTCTGCGTCGCGCCGGAAGCCGCAGTTTCCGCTCGTAGGCCCGAATCGATTTCGAGGCTGGCGGTCGGATCCCCATAGGCCGCGACGCGCGTCAGCCCCTGATCCTTTACCAAGCGCTGCACGCCACGGATCGTCAGGCCCTCGTCATGCAGCAGGCGACGAACGGCCTTCAGCACCATAATGTCGTCAGGACGGTAAAAACGCCGCCCGCCCGCGCGCTTCACCGGAGCGATGAAATCGAACTTCGTCTCCCAGAAACGCAGGACGTGCTGAGGCGCGCCGACTTCTTCGGCGGCTTCGGAGATAGTACGAAAGGCGCTAGGGCTTTTGGCCAATGAACTCAGGTCTCTACGACGGCGTCGTGCACCCGGCCCTTCATGATCTGGGAGGCCCGGAAGCTGATGACGCGGCGGGGGTTGATGGCGGCGGGTTCCCCGGTCTTGGGGTTGCGTCCCATACGCGCGCGTTTTTCGCGCACCTGAAAGACGCCGAAGCCAGACAGTTTGACGGTCTCGCTCCGTTCAAGCGACTCGACGATCAGTTCAAGCGTCCGTTCAACCATGCCGGAACATTCCTGGCGCGACAGGCCGACTTCCTCGTGAACGGCTTCGCACAGATCAGCCCGAGTAAGGGTCTGGGACACTGACATCTCCCCGCTTTCCAATGGCGGGGCATTGAAGGGCAAAATGACAGAAAATCAAAGCCCTCAATGCGAACCTAGAATCGGAAAGCGCAGGCGCCCCACGTCAGGCCGCCGCCCATGGCTTCGACCAGCACCAGATCGCCCTTCTTGATCCGCCCGTCCTTGATCGCGACGTCCATCGCCAGGGGAATGGAGGCGGCCGAGGTGTTGGCGTGCATGGCCACGGTCGAGATGACCTTGTCCTCGTCCAGACCCAGGCGATCTCCCACGCCCTTGATGATGCGCTGGTTAGCCTGATGGGGCACGAACCAGTCGATCTCGGGGATATCGACGCCCGCGACCTCGGCCGCGGCGGTGATGGCCTCGGCGATGTTCACCACGGCGTGGCGGAAGACCTGATTGCCCAGCATCCGCAGATGGCCGACCGTGCCGGTCGTGGCCGGGCCGCCATCAACATAGAGCATGTCGGCCTTGGCGCCCTCGCAGCGCAGGGCGAAGCCCAGCACGCCGCGATCATCCTTGGTCCCCTGCCCCTCGCCCGGCTCCAGCACGAAGGCGCCGGCGCCGTCGCCGAACAGGACGCAGGTCGTGCGGTCGGTCCAGTCCATCAGCCGGGTCATTTCCTCGGCGCCGATGACCAGGGCGCATTTGGCCTGACCACGTGCGACGAAGCCGTCCGCCACGCTCATGGCGTAGACGAAGCCCGAGCAGACCGCCTGAACGTCGAAGGCGATGCCCACCGGCGCGCCCAGCTTGCGCTGGACGATGGCGGCCGTCGCGGGGAAGGTCTGGTCTGGCGTAGTCGTGGCGACGATGATCAGATCGACATCGGCCGCCGTCTTGCCCGCGTCCGCCAGGGCGCGCTCGGCGGCCTTGACCGCCAGATCGCTGGTCGGCTCGTCGTCGCGGGCCTTGTGGCGCTGACGGATGCCGGTGCGTTCGACAATCCATTCGTCGGAGGTGTCGACGATCTTGGTCAGGTCGGCGTTGGTGACGACCTGTTCGGGCAGGAATGATCCTACCCCGGTGA
Organism: Brevundimonas phoenicis; assembly: GCF_047237745.1. Taxonomy (NCBI): domain Bacteria; kingdom Pseudomonadati; phylum Pseudomonadota; class Alphaproteobacteria; order Caulobacterales; family Caulobacteraceae; genus Brevundimonas; species Brevundimonas phoenicis. Next base: position 1,864,791 of record NZ_JBDFLN010000001.1, on the reverse strand, counting down.
CGACGCTGCGGATGATGCTCACGGCTGGACTTCTCCGATTTGGGCCTCGTCGGACGCGGAGTCGCCCTTGTCCAGGACGGCCGACAGACGCGCGAAGTTGGCGCTGACCTTGGTCAGATAGTCGCTTCGGGCCAGATCGACAGCCACACGGATGGCGTTGCCATAACCTTCAGCCGTGGCTCCGCCGTGGCTTTTGACGACGATCCCGTTCAAGCCGAGCAACGGACCGCCGTTGACGCTGCTGGGGTCAATCCGGCGCGCCATCTTCTTCAGCGCAGGCATGGCGATCAGGGCGCCCATCTTGGCCAGAGGCCCGGAGGTCAGCGCCTCCTTCAACAGGCCCGAGATGAAGCGCGCAGTGCCCTCGGCCGTCTTCAGGGCGACGTTGCCGGTGAAGCCGTCGGTGACGACAACATCCACGGTTCCGGCTGCAATGTCGTGTCCTTCGACAAACCCCTTATAGTTTACGGGCACGGCGTCTGTGCGCAGAACGGCGTGCGCTTCGCGCACCTCGTCATGGCCCTTCATTTCTTCGGAACCGACGTTCAGGATGCCGACGGTGGGCCTGGCGACGCCGTGAACAGCCGATTGGAAGGCCTCGCCCATGATGGCGAATTCGAGCAACTGGCGTGCATCGCTGCCGATGTTGGCGCCAACGTCCAGAACGGCGGTGAATCCGCGCTTGGTCGGCCAACTGGCGACGATGGCGGGCCGCTCCAGCCCCTCTACGGCCATGCGTAGCAACAGCTTGGAAATGGCCATCAGGGCGCCGGTGTTGCCGGCTGAAACCGCGGCCTGCGCCTCGCCGAGCTTAACCGTTTCGACAGCGTTCCACAGACTGGAGCCCTTGCCGCGGCGCATGGCCTGGGCGGGCTTCTCGTCCATGCCGACGACCTTGTCGGTGTGGCGGATCTCGCAGACGCCGGACGCCAGTCCGTTGCGCGCGACTTCGACGCGGATCGCGGCCTCGTCGCCATGCAGTTGGAAGCGCACGCCTTCGCCGCCATAGCGGGCGATGTAGTCTTTCACGCCGCCGACCACGACGGAAGGCCCATGGTCCCCGCCCATGGCGTCGAGCGAGATCAGTATCGGTGATGCCAAGTGAAATCGACTCCGTCGCCGTCTTGCCGCGGCGCTTCAGTTTAGGACGGTCGGACGAAAATGTCGCACCGTGGATGACGCCTGAGCGACCTTAGGTCAACTCTTGTCGACGTCGTCCGCCCGCTTCAGCGCTTTCAACACGCCGAAGGGCGAGATTTCACCGGGTTCTGGCGGCTGTTCAAAAACCGCGCCGTCCTTGCGGGGGTAAGGGTCCAGGTGCAGGGACAGTTGCTCCACGGCGTATTGGCCCAGGTCGATCTGGCCGTTCTCCACCACGTCCGGCGAGTTGTCGTCCAGTTCCAGGTCGATCTCGCCGTCTTCGTCTGCAGGCGCGTCTGGCGGCGTCTCGGTCAGGTTGACGGTAAAATGTTCATTGATCGCCACCGACAGGGGCTCCAGCGTTAGCACGCAGGACTGCACGGCGTCGGCCTGAACGCGGCCTGACATCCGCCATCCAGAAACCGTGGGAACGATCTCGATATCAGCGACGAATCGATCGAGCGACTTCAGGTCAAGTGCGCGAGCGATACGGCTGCGGCTTTCGACGTCGGGCTCCAGACGTCGTGTCAGGGCGGCGCCGATCTGATGCAGGCGGATGGGGTCGCTGTAGGGAATCGCGGGGATGGTCATGCGGCGATCTTCGCCCAATCCGGCGCCTTTTCCACGGCAGCCGAAGATTGGCGCGTCAGCCGATCATGCGACTCAACGGCGTAGCGGGTAAGAGCTTCGCCGACGGCGGCATCCTCGCTCTCGAAGACGTTACGGGCGATCGAAGCTTGCAGGCTGTCGCGGTCCCCTGCCCTCAGCGCCTTCTCGTAGGCGCTCATGCGGCCATACAGGGCCTCGCCCAGTTTGCGCATCTTTTTGCCCACTGAAACGTCGCCCACGCCGAGCTCGCGCAGAACATTGTCGAGCGATGAGACGTAGGCGTCGAACAGCTTTTGCGCAAAATCGGCGCCGCGCTCGCCCTCCTGCTTCAGCCGAACGAACAGCAGCAGCACGTGCAGGGTGTAAAGTTCGAATCGCGCGTCAATACGGTCCGCCACGCCCAAATGGGTGTAGAAATCCGGCTGACGCGCCTGTTCGACCGCCAGGGCGTACAGAGCCTGAACCTGACGGTCTTGCAACTGTCGCTTGAAGAGTGTTTTGAACATAGGTTTTACGGCCCCTTTTCCGCCGCGCCGTTGCACTAGGACGCAGCGACGGTTAGGTCAAAGACCTTGTTTCTAGAGGCCCATCGCCGATGCCCCGTTTTACGTCGCTCATCATCGCCGCCTCGCTCGCTGCTGCTGCGGGCGCCTGTGCGCCGGTTGTCGCCACCCAAGGCTTCCAAGCGGTGGACGCCAAACCCCAGGATATCCAGTCCGGGGTGGATACCCGCGAAACCGTGCTGACCAAGCTGGGGACGCCGTCCACGACCTCGACCTTCGAGTCGGAGAACGTCTGGTACTACCTGACCCAGACAACGCAGCGCTACACCTATAACAAGCCCCAAGTGTCGCAGCGGACCGTGACGGAGATCACCTTCAGCGAAGCCGACGGCAAGGTCGCCTCTGTTCGTAATCTGGGCCTGGAAGATGGCCGCCAGATCGCCATGGAGCGCCGCGAGACCCCGACCCGCGGCCGCCAGCTGACCATCCTCGAACAGCTGCTCGGCAACGTCGGCCGCGGCCAACTGCCGCGCACCGAGGACGATGTCCCCGGCCAGCGCCGCCCGGACTAACGGCCCCTACAAACAGGCGCTCACAAGTCGTGAGCGACCGCGTCGCGAACGTAGGGCGCAAACAAGCCCTCAAGCCGCGAGCGACCGTGTCGCGAGCATAGGCGCAAAAAAGATAACGCCCCGGAGAGCGATCTCCGGGGCGTTTTCAGTTTCAGCGACGCGCGGTCAGACGATCTTGCCGCTCGCCAACACCGCCAGCAGCAGAAGCGCGACGATGTTGGTGATCTTGATCATCGGGTTCACCGCCGGACCGGAGGTGTCCTTGTAGGGATCGCCCACAGTGTCGCCGGTGACGGCGGCCTTGTGCGCTTCGGACCCCTTGCCGTGAACCACGCCGTTCTTGTCGGTGAAGCCTTCCTCGATCACCTTCTTGGCGTTGTCCCAGGCGCCGCCGCCCGACGTCATGGAGATGGCGACGAACAGGCCCGTCACGATCACCCCCATCAGCATGGCCCCCAGGGCGGCGAAGGCGTTGGCCTTGTCCGGCTGGATGAACAGGATGACGACGAACAGGACGATCGGCGACAGCACCGGCAGCAGCGACGGCACGATCATTTCGCGGATGGCCGCGCTGGTCAGGATGTCGACGGCCCGTCCGTATTCCGGCTTGGTCTCGAACGTCATGATGCCGGGGTTTTCGCGGAACTGACGCCGGACCTCGGCCACGACAGCCTCGGCTGCGCGCCCCACCGCCGTCATCGCCAGCCCTCCGAACAGGAAGGGCAGCAAGCCGCCGAACAACAGCCCGACCACGACATAGGGGTTGGATAGATCAAACGCGACCGTCCCCAGACCGTAGAAGAAGCTGCCCGGCGCCGCCTCGGCCGCGAAGAACTTCAAGTCCTCCACATAGGCGGCGAACAGAACCAGCGCCCCCAGGCCCGCCGAACCGATGGCGTAGCCCTTGGTCACGGCCTTGGTGGTGTTGCCCACGGCGTCCAGAGCGTCGGTCGAAACGCGGACTTCCGGCGGCAGGCCCGCCATTTCGGCGATGCCGCCCGCGTTGTCGGTGACCGGGCCGAAGGCGTCCAGCGCCACGATCATCCCCGCCACGCCCAGCATGGTGGTGGTGGCGATGGCGATGCCGAACAGGCCCGCCAGTTGATAGGCCGCGACAATGCCGACGATGATGGTCAGGGCCGGAAGCGCCGTGGCCTCCAGCGACATGGCCAGGCCCTGGATGACGTTGGTGCCGTGCCCGGAGACCGAGGCGTTGGCCACCGACTTCACCGGCCGGAAGCCCGTGCCGGTGTAGTATTCGGTGATCACCACGATGGCCGCCGTCACCACCAGACCCACAGCGCCCGCCCAGAACAGGTTCATGGGCTGGATCAGCAGGCCGCCTGAGGTCTCGACCGCGCCCGGCAACAAGGTGTTGATCACCCACCAGACGGCGACCAATGACAGCAGGCCGGTCACGATCAGCCCCTGATATAGGGCCCCCATGATGTTGCCGCTCTTGCCCAGACGGACGAAGAACGTCCCGATGATCGAGGTCACGATGCAGACGCCGCAGATCGCCAGAGGCAGCAGCATCAGTACGTCCACATAGGGCTGGTTGCGGAAGAAGATGGCCGCCAGCACCATGGTCGCCACCGTGGTGACGGCATAGGTCTCGAACAGGTCAGCGGCCATGCCGGCGCAGTCGCCGACATTGTCGCCCACATTGTCCGCGATGGTGGCGGCGTTGCGAGGGTCGTCCTCAGGGATGCCCGCCTCGACCTTGCCCACCATGTCGCCGCCGACGTCAGCCCCCTTGGTGAAGATGCCGCCGCCCAGTCGCGCGAAGATGGAGATCAACGAGGCGCCGAAGCCCAGCGCCACCAGGCCGTCGATGACCTCGCGGCTGGTCGAGGCGTGGCCCAGACCCTGCGTCATGAAGGCGTAGTAGCCGGACACGCCCAGAAGCGCGCCGCCCGCCACGAACATGCCGGTGATGGCGCCCGAGCGGAAGGCCAGGTCCAGACCCTTGGATAGGCTCTGCGACGCGGCCTGGGCCGTGCGGACGTTGGCGCGCACGGAGATCAGCATCCCCGCATAGCCCGCCGCGCCCGACAGGACCGCGCCGATCAGGAAGCCGAGCGCCGCCCAGGTTCCGATAAGAAAATAGGCCGCGACCAAGATCACGACCCCTACAATGCCAATCGTTGTGTACTGACGCTTCAGATAGGCGGATGCCCCTTCCTGGATCGCCGCGGCGATCTCACGCATCCGTTCATTACCACTGTCGGCCTTCATCAGGGCGGCGGTCTGGACGGCGCCGTAAAGCACCCCCAAAGCGCCGGCCGCGATGACCAGCCAAAGATATGACGTCATGGCGTTTCCAAGCCCTATGCAACTGGGCGCGCGGATCCATGGGCTGCGCTACGGGCGTTGTCGCCTCTCGGCCGCCTTCCGGTCCCCCCGTGCGCTTACGGACGCAAATTCACGCCCCTCGGGAATTGCGGCTAAATCGTGCCAAATGCCGGGACGTGGCGCAACACTGCTCTTCAGCGGGCGGGTCAGCCGCTGCGCAGGCCCGTACGGCGGCGCGCAGCCTGGCTGACGACCTCGACGCGGGCGATAGCGCCCTTGCCGATCAGCGTATCGGCCGAGCGGATCAGGCTGGCGCTCATGGCTGCGGTGTCCAACTGGGTCCAGTCGTCGGCCAGGACGAAGGGCGTGCGGTGCCCGGCGCGGACAAGCGCGTCGCGCAGATAGGGCTCCTTGGCCTTTACCGCATCCAGCGCGTGGCCTTCACCCAGATGCAGCTTCAGCACCACGAAGATGTAGTTCCGGACCCGGCCGCCCACGATGATCGGTAGGCCGACGCCGGTCAGGTTGATGCTCGCCGGCTGAGCGGGCGTCTCCGCCGATGGCGAGGCTGCTGCGGCCGTCCCCGACAGGGCGGCGCCGGCGACGGCGAGGATCAGGGCGCGGCGGTTCATGATGGCAATCTGGCCTGCTCCCGTTAGGATTCCGTTGCCCTCAGCCGTGGGTCCAGCCCGTGCGGGTCGGGGTGATGACCTGGCCCAGATAGCGCGGCGACAGCCCCCTGCCCTCGGCCACCCGGCCGACGCAGGTCAGACGCAGATGGCGGCGCTCGGCCTCACGGCGCAGGGCGTTTTCGGCGCCCGCCGGGACGGTCAGCAGAATCTCATAGTCGTCGCCGCCGCTGGCCAGCAGCTCCAGCGCCGCCTGCGGATCGACGCGCCCCTCGAACCAGGCCTGCGCCGCCGCCGACATGGGCAGCCGCTCCAGGTCGATCGCGAGGCAGACGCCGCTGGCCTCGGCGATATGGGCGGCGTCGGCCAGAAGGCCGTCGGAGACATCGGCGCTGGCGGTCGCCAGCCCCAGAACGACGGGTGCGAACTCCACGCGCGGCATAGGCGTGCGATAGGCGGCCTCCAGCGCGTCCATGCGCTCGGGCTCCAGGCTCAACGTCGCCTGAGCGGCCTGAAGGCCCAGCCAGCCGTCGCCGATCGTGCCGGTGACGAAGACCAGATCGCCCGGCCGCGCCCCGGCCCGGCTGACCGCTGCGCCCGACGGCGCCCAGCCCAGCAGGGTGGCCGAGAAGCTGGCCGGCCCCGGCGTCTTCACCGTGTCGCCGCCCAGCAGGGAAATGTCGAAGATGGCCTGATCGCGCCGCAGCCCGGCGACGAAGGCCTCGCGCTCGGGCCAGCCGCAGCGCGGGGACCAGTGGCAGGCCAGCAGATAGCCGAACGGCTCGGCCCCCTTGGCGGCCAGGTCGGACAGGTTCACGCGCAAAAGCTTCTGCGCCACCGTTTCCAGCGGGTCGTCGGGCAGGAAGTGGACGCCCTCGACGATCGCATCCTTGGTCAGGATGAGGTCGTGCCCCGGACGCGAGGGCAGCGCGGCCACATCGTCGGCCAGCCCCCGCGCCCATTCCGGGTGCGCCAGCGGCTTCAGCAGCCGCTGGATGGTCTCGAATTCGCCTGCGACGTCAATCGCGGGCATCACGCGCCACGCCGTCAAGCGCCGCGTTCACGAACTTCGCCTCCGCATCGTCGAAGAAGGCCTTGGCCAGCTCGACGTATTCGTCGATCACGATTTCACGCGGCACGTCGGGCTTGTGCTTCAGCTCCCACGCGCCGCAGCGCAGCAGGGCGCGCAGGGTCGCGTCCAGACGCTCCAGCCGCCAGTTGGAGGCCAGGCGCGCCTTGACCGCCTCGTCCACCGCGCGCTGGTCTTCGACCACGCCGTGCACGACGGCGGCGAACCAGTCCTCGTCCGCCTCGGCCAGGGGGGCGCCGTCGATGTCGGCGTCGAAGCGGTGATTGCGGAACTCGCGCACGACGCTGTCGACGCCCTCGCCCGCCAGCTCCATCTGATACAAGGCCTGAACAGCAGCCAGACGGGCGACCGTGCGGGCGCGACGCTGACGGCTGGTCAGCTGGGGCTCAGCGCGGGCTTTGTCAGCCTCAGCCAGTTGAGCCATGACTTCGGCGACGGTGGCCGGGGTGGTGTTGGTCGGTTCGCTCACGAAGCCAGTCCTCCGCGCAGGCGCTTGCGGATGGCGATCAGGTCCAGGCAGGCGCGGGCCGCGAAGCCGCCCTTGTCGCCCTCGCTGAGGCGGGCGCGGGCCCAGGCCTGATCCTCGTCCTCGGTCGTCAGGATGCCGTTGCCGATGGCCAGGCCCTTGAGGCCCAGTTGGGTGATGCCGGCGGCCGACTGATCCGAGACGATCTCAAAATGATAGGTCTCGCCGCGGATGATGCAGCCCAGGGCGACATAGCCGTCATAGCGCGGCGCGGTCGGATAGCGTCCGGCCTCCTCGGCCATGGCGATCACGGTCGGCACTTCCAGGGCGCCGGGCACGGTCACGACGTCATACTGAACGCCTTGCGCGCGCAGGGCGTCCTTCGCCCCTTCCAGAAGGGCGTCGGCCAGTTCGTCGTAGAAGCGCGCCTCGACGATGAGGACGCGAGTGGGGTCGTTCAAGATTGGTCTTCTCCGTCCATGTCGCGCCAGCCGACGATGCGCAGGCCGTAGCCTTCAAGCGCCGTCGGATTGGGTCGCGTCGAACTCATCACGATCATGTCTTTGACGCCGAGGTCGAGCAGAATCTGCGCCCCGACGCCATAGGCTTTCAGAGAACGATCCACGGCCGCGGGCTTGGCGACGCCGCCCAGCCGCTCGGCCAGACCATGCAGGTCGGGATCGCGCAGGAAGACGACGACGCCCGGCCCGTCTTGGGCCGCCAGCGCCTGCATCGCCTTCGGAATATAGTCCTGGCGGGCCTCGACATGGCCCAGCAGATCAGCGGCGAAGTCGACCTGGTGCATCCGCACGACGGTCGGCTTGGTCGGGTCGATGTCGCCGCGCACCAGGGCGACATGCTCCGCGCCCTCGATGGTGTTGCGGTACAGGATCAGCTTGAACGCGCCGCCGTGGACGCTTTCGAACGGCGTCTCCATCACGCGCTCGACAAAGCGCTCGGTGCGGCGGCGATAGGCGATCAGGTCGGCGATGGTGCCGATCTTCAGCCCGTGCATCTGGGCGAAGGCGATCAGGTCGGGCATCCGCGCCATCTCGCCGTCGTCCTTGATGATCTCGCAGATCACCCCGGCCGGGATCAGGCCGGCCATGCGGCTGATATCGACGGCCGCCTCGGTGTGGCCGGTGCGGACAAGGACGCCGCCGTCGCGCGCGACCAGGGGGAAGATGTGGCCCGGCGAGACGATGTCGTCAGCCGTGCGCGACGGATCAGCCGCCACCTGGACCGTATGGGCGCGATCGGCGGCCGAGATGCCGGTCGTCACGCCTTCCTTGGCCTCGATCGAGATGGTGAAGGCCGTGCCCATGCTCTCGCGGTTCTCGGCGGCCATCGGCGGCAGGCGCAGCTGCTTGGCGCGCTCGGACGTCAGGGCCAGGCAGACCAGGCCCCGCGCATAGCGGATCATGAAATTGATCTGGTCCGGCGTGGCGAACTGGGCCGGAATGACGATGTCGCCCTCGTTCTCGCGATCCTCGGCGTCCACCAGGATGTAGGGGCGGCCGTTGCGGGCGTCCTCGATAATGTCCTCGATCGAGCTGATCGGGCTATCGGTATTGTGGACGGCCAGTTTCATCATGCGGTCTCCTGCCACCGCGCGAGGTAACGCGCCAGCATGTCGATCTCCAGATTGACCCTTTCGCCGACCTTTAGGCCGCCGAGGGTGGTCGCATCCCACGTGTGCGGGATGATGTTCACGTCGAAGCGGCGCTCATGCACCCCATTCACCGTCAGGGAAACCCCATCGACCGTGATTGAGCCCTTTGGGGCGATGAATCTGTGCAGGGGCGCGGGCGCCTCGATCACGATGCGGTGCGATCCGCCCTCGGGGGTGATGGACATGACCTCGCCCAGACCGTCGACGTGGCCCGAGACGATATGTCCACCCAGTTCATCGCCGAGTTTGGCGGCGCGCTCCAGGTTGACGCGGGTGTTCTCGCGCCAGTCGCCCAGCTTGGTCTTGGACAGGGTCTCGCCCGAGACCTCGACGGCGAACCAGCCCTCCCCCTTCTCCGTAACGGTCAGGCAGCAGCCCGCGTGGCTGATGGAGGCGCCCAGGTCGATGGTCGCCGTGTCCCACACGGTCTCGACCTCATAGCGACGGTCGCGGTTGGTTTCACGGACGCTGCGGACGCGGCCGATGTCGGTGACGATGCCGGTGAACATGAAAGCTCCGGTCCCTTCGGACCCAAAAAACAGAGTCTAATTAGTCTAATTCGTCTGAAATCGCGCCAGAGGAGGCGTCAGTCGCGGGCGTAGCGTTCCCACAGATCGTCTCCAACAGGCTCGACGCCCAGACGACGGAACTTGGGGGCGTCGGCCAGCTTTGCAAGCGCCAGGGAGGCGATGCAGGGCCGCCCTTCCCCGCCCAGCAGCATCGGCGCGCGGAACCACTCGATCGCGTCCACCGCGCCCGCCTGGATGAAGGAGGCGGCGACGCGGCCCCCGCCCTCGATCAGGATGGAGCCGATGTTGCGGGCGGTCAGCGCGTCAAGGACGGCGGAAACGGCGGGACGGCCGTCATCGGCGGCGGCGGCGACGACCTCGGCCTGGCCGATGGCGCGGGGTTGGGCTGTTGTGAAGATCAGGGTGTTGCCGGATGCGACCTTGGCCATCACGGGGGTCCGCAAGCGGCTGTCGAGGACGACCCTGAGAGGATGCGGACCTTCGTAATCAGGAAGGCGCACTGTCAGTTCGGGATCATCGGCCAGCACCGTCTCGACGCCGACCAGGATGGCGTCATGCGCCGCGCGCAGGCGGTGGCCCTGAAGGCGCGCCTCCGGCCCGGTGATCCACTGGCTTTCGCCCGTGGCCGTGGCGATGCGGCCGTCCAGAGAGGTCGCCAGCTTAAGGGTGACGCGCGGGCGCATCAGTCCTGGCCGGACTTGGTCTCGTCGAAGCCCTCGTCGCCGAGGAATTTGGCGAAGTCGCTGGTGTGGCGGAAGTCCTTGTAGACCGAAGCGTAGCGGACATAAGCCACTTCATCGACCGACTTCAGCGCCTTCATGATGAAGTCGCCGACGATGTGCGACGGGATCTCGGTCTCGCCCAGGCTTTCCAGTTGACGCACGATGCGGCTGACCAGCAGCTCGACCTGATCGGGCTGGACCGGGCGTTTACGCAGGGCGATGCCCAGCGAGCGTTCCAGCTTGTCCCGGTCGAAGGGGGTGCGGCGGCCGTTCCGTTTCAGGATGACCAGTTCGCGCAGCTGCACCCGCTCGAAGGTGGTGAAGCGCCCGTTGCACTGCGGGCAGGACCGACGGCGCCGGATGGCCGCGCCGTCATCAGACGGGCGGCTGTCCTTCACCTGAGTATCGGCGTTTCCGCAGAAGGGGCACTTCATCCGATGGGCCTCTTAGCGATAGATCGGGAAGCGCGCGGTCAGTTCGCGCACCTGGGCGGCGACACCCGCGACCACGGCCGGATCGGCTTCGTCGCCGCCGTTCATCGAAGAGACGACGTCGGCGATCCAGTGACCGATCTGCTTGAACTCTTCCTCGCCGAAGCCGCGCGTGGTGCCCGCCGGCGTGCCCAGACGGACGCCCGAGGTGACGGTGAAGGGCGCGGTGTCGAACGGCACGCCGTTCTTGTTGCAGGTCATCAGCGCCTTTTCGAGCTCATGCTCGGTGGCCTTGCCGGTCACGCCCTTGGGACGCAGATCGACCAGCATCAGGTGGCTGTCCGTGCCGCCCGAGACGATGGCCAGGCCGCGCTCGACCAGAACGGCGGCCAGCGCCTGGGCGTTCTTCACGACCTGCTGGGCGTAGAGCTTGAACTCGGGCTTCAGCGCCTCGCCGAAGGCCACGGCCTTGGCGGCGATGACGTGCTCCAGCGGCCCGCCCTGCAGGCCGGGGAAGACGGCCGAGTTGATCTTCTTGCCCAGGTCCAGGTCGTTGGACAGGATCATGCCGCCGCGCGGGCCGCGCAGGGTCTTGTGCGTCGTGGTGGTGACGACGTGGGCGTGCGGGATCGGGTCGGGATAGACGCCGCCGGCGATCAGACCGGCGTAGTGGGCCATGTCGACCATCAGATAGGCGCCGACCGAATCCGCGATCTCGCGGAAGCGCTTGAAATCGATGTGGCGGCTGTAGGCCGAGGCGCCGGCCAGGATCAGCTTGGGCTTCTCCTTCTGGGCCATCTCGGCGACGTGATCATAATCAATCAGATGGTCGTCTTCGTTCACCTTATAGGTGACGGGACGGAACCACTTGCCCGACTGGTTGGCGGGCGAGCCGTGCGTCAGGTGCCCGCCGCAGGCCAGGTCCATGCCCAGGAAGGTGTCGCCCGGCTGAAGCAGGGAGAAGAAGACCGCCTGGTTGGCCTGGGCGCCCGAGTGGGGCTGGACGTTGACGAAGGCGGCGCCGAACAGCTCCTTGGCGCGCTCGCGGGCCAGATCTTCCGTGATGTCGACGAATTCGCAGCCGCCATAGTAGCGACGGCCCGGATAGCCCTCGGCGTATTTGTTGGTCAGGACCGAACCCTGCGCGTCCAGCACCGCCTGAGAGACGATGTTTTCCGAAGCGATCAGCTCAATCTGCTCCTTCTGGCGGCCAAGCTCGCCCTGGATGCCCTTGAAGATCGCCGGATCGGCGTCGGCGAGGCTCTTGGAGAAGTAGGAGTCGTGGGTGAAGGCGGTCACAGGCAGGCATCCCGAAGGCTGAAGGCGGAAACGGCGCTCCCTTCTAGGCCGCGCCGCCGAACACCACAACATCTAGGGGGTGGAAGACGCGGGCATACCGGAGCGCTTCCCGCGCAGGTACGCTATCCGCCCTCCAAACGCCGTCATCCTCGGGCTTGACCCGAGGATCAAGCGAGGGGCGCGCTCACGCCTTCCCACGTCGCGCCGACGGACAATCCGATCCTCGGGTCAAGCCCGAGGATAACGGACGAGAGAGGGTCGGTTCAACGCGTCGCCAGCGCACGCTTCAGTTTGGCGATCGCCACCCGTTCGACCGCACGCGGCTCGACGGCCGGACCGATGGCGGAGACCTCGACGCCCGTAGCCGTGTGGACGGCGGAGCACTTCACATAGGGGCCGTTGCGAACGAACTCGACGATGATCTCGCCGAGTTCGGCGTCGGTCGTCATGCCGCGACCGGACGACGCGCCACGTTACAGTGGGACCACAGCTTGTCCATCGCATCGACCAGCTTGTCGATCATCGCATCATCATGATCGGGCGACGGAGTGAAGCGCAGGCGCTCGGTCCCCTTGGGCACGGTGGGATAGTTGATCGGCTGGACGTAGATGCCGTGTTCTTCCAGCAGCATGTCCGAGATCAACTTGCAGTGCACCGGGTTGCCGACGTGGACCGGCACGATGTGGCTGACGCTGGGCAGGACAGGGATCCCCGCCTCGGACAGACGGCGCTTCAGGGTGGCGGCGCGCTCCTGATGGGCGTCGCGCAGTTCCGGGTGCGCCTTCAGGTGGCGGACCGAGGCCAGAGCCCCGGCGGTCAGGGCGGGCGGCAGGCTGGTGGTGAAGATGAAGCCCGAGGCCCAGCTGCGCACCGCGTCCACGATCACGGCGTCGGCGGCGATGTAGCCGCCCATGACGCCGATGGCCTTGCCCAGGGTGCATTCGACGATGTCGATGCCGTCCAGCACGCCGTCGCGCTCGGCCACGCCTGCGCCGCTCTCGCCGTACAGGCCGACGGCGTGAACTTCGTCCAGATAGGTCAAGGCGCCGTATTTCTTGGCCAGGGCGATGGTGCCGGCGATGTCGGCGATGTCGCCGTCCATCGAATAGACGCTCTCGAAGGCGACCAGCTTGGGCGCATCGGCCGGCGCGGCGGCCAGCAGTTCCTCAAGGTGTTCAAGGTCGTTGTGGCGGAAGATGTGACGCTCGCCGCCGCCGTTGCGGATGCCCGCGATCATGGAGGCGTGGTTCAGCGCGTCCGAAAAGGTGATCAGACCCGGCAGGATCTTCTGCAGGGTCGACAGCGTCGCCTCATTGGCCACATAGCCCGAGGTGAACAGCAGGGCCGCCTCCTTCTGGTGCCAGCTGGCCAACTCGGCTTCCAGATCCACGGCCGAGCGCGTGGTGCCCGAGATGTTGCGCGTGCCCCCTGCCCCGGCGCCCGTGCGTTCGATCTCGGCCTGCATGGCGTCGATCACCACCGGGTGCTGGCCCATGCCCAGGTAGTCGTTGGAGCACCAGACGACGACGTCCTGCTGGGCGCCGTCCTCACGGCGTCGCACCGCCCGAGGAAACTGGCCGCGCACCCGCTTCAGATCGGCGAAGACGCGATAGCGACCTTCGCTGCGGACCTGATCCACAGAGTTCTGAAAGGCGGACTTATAGTCGAACAAGGCGGCGCTTCTTTCGCTTATGCAGCTTTCGCGGCCTAATTGCGCGCACCGCCCTGTCTTGTCCATGTCAGGAGCCGGACAAAACGTCCCAACCCCTTAATTGATAACGATTCTCAGACTTGCAGCGGCGGCAGCGGCCACGCTTTGCGACGCCAGCGTCCAGGCGTAGTCTGAGGTCATGAACAGACGACATATGATGCAGACGGGACTGGCTGCGCTCGGGGCCGGAACGGCGAGTTGCGCAGCGCCGTCATCCAGCGCTCCGCGTCCTGCTTATGAGATGCCTCTGGAAAGCGCCCCACATCAACGGACCCTGATGCAGTGGCCCGTCAGCGTCGATGTCTATGGCGCCCGCGACCTTGCCGTCGTGCAGGCGAACATCCTGGCTATCGCCAATGCGATCAGCGAGCACGAGCCTGTGGCCATGATGGCGGCGCCCGGCGCGCGCGGTCTGAACCGCGCCAAATTCAGCAGTGCGGTTGAATTCTGGGACATTCCAACCGACGATCTGTGGTGCCGCGACAGCGGCCCGACCTTCGTCAAGGATGCGGCGGGGCAAATGGCTGTCGCCCACATCCGTTTCAACGGTTGGGGCAACAAGCAGCGCCACCGCAACGACGGCCTGATCGCCGAGCGCGTGGCGGCGCGATTGGGCCTGCCGCTGATCGACAGCGGCGTGATCGGCGAACAGGGCGGACTGGAGCACGACGGCGCCGGGACGATGCTGGCCCACGCCAGTTGCTGGGTGAACGACAACCGCAATCCCGGTCTGAGCGCGGATGAAATTGCGGATCGGCTGGGCGCCGCCGTCGGCGGCACGAAGATGATCTGGGCGCCGGGCATCAAGGGCGAGGACATCACCGACTATCATATCGACGCCCTGGCGCGCTTCACGGCGCCGGGACAGGTGCTGATCCAGATCGATGACGAAATTGACCCTGACAACCCCTGGTCGGCCGCCGCTCATGAAACCCTCGGGATCATCCAGCGGGCCACGGATGCGCGCGGGCGTCCTTTGGAGATCGTGCGGCTGCCGGAACCGATCGACATTCGCGGGACGTCGGACGACTTCGTGTCCAGCTACGTCAACTACTACGTCTGCAACGGGGCGGTGATCGCCGCCCAGTTCGGTGATCAGGCCGCGGATGACGAGGCGCGCGACGTGCTGGCGTCCCTTTATCCAGGACGACGAATTGTGCAACTCAACATCGATGCTCTCGGCGCATCGGGCGGCGGCATCCACTGCGCAACGCAGCAGCAGCCGGCCTAGATGATCAGGGCGGCGATCAGTCCTGCCAGACCGACGGTCATGGAGGCGATGTAGAGCCGATAGGTCGTGTGGTAGCGCCGACCGACGTCTTCGCGCACCCGATTGTCGAGCAACCGGGCTAGGGTGACGACCATCAGCGAAATACTGATCAGGATGGTGACGGCGACCAGCCAGTCAGCCGCGTCCTGAAGCACCCGCCCCTCTTCCTCGCTGACTGCCCAATTGGCCATAAAGGCCAGCAGGAAGCCCATGATGATCCCGATCGAGGTCACCATCGGCTGGCGATAGCCGGCGACGTCCTCGTGGTAGAGGGGCGGTTGTTCGGTCATTGCGCCAGGGTATCGACGCGGCCGCGCAGCATCTGCACCATGGCGGAGAAGTCCTTGCCGCCGTAGCCGAGACCGTTGAACAGGGCGTAGAGGGCCTCGGCCTGGGCGCCCAACGGCGTCGTGGCGCCGGCCTTGGCGGCGGCGTCCTGGGCCAGTTTCAGATCCTTCAGCATCATGGCCGCAGCGAAACCGCCTTCGTATTCGCGGTTCGACGGCGCGGTCGGCACAGGACCGGGCCAGGGGTAGTAGTTGCTGACGCTCCAGCACTGGCCCGAGGACTTGGACGCGATCTCGAAGAAGCGTTCCGGCTCCAGACCCAGCTTCTCGGCCAGGGCGATGGCCTCGCACGTGCCGATCATCGAGATGCCCAGCAGCATGTTGTTGCAGATCTTGGCCGCCTGGCCCGCGCCGTGATCGCCGGCGCGGATGGTGATGCGGCTCATGGGATCGAGCGCCGGTTCGACGCGGGCGAAGTCGGCCTCGTCGCAGCCGACCATGAAGGCCAGGGTGCCGGCGTCGGCGGCGGCGGTGCCGCCCGAGACAGGAGCGTCGGCGAAGGCGTAGCCCGCCTCCTTGGCCAGACCTGCGACCTTGCGCGCCGTCTCGACGTCGATGGTCGAGCAATCCAGCAACAGGGCGCTGGAGGGCGCGGCGCCGATGATCTGGTCGGAATAGACACTGAGGACGTGCGGCCCGGCGGGCAGCATGGTGATGACGATCTCGGCGTCCTTCACGGCCTCGGCGACCGAAGCGACGGTGCGGCACCCAGCCTCGGCGGCGCGCTCCAGCGCGGCGGGCGACAGGTCGAAGGCGGCCACGTCATGCCCGGCCTTGGCCTGATTGGCGGCCATGCCGCCGCCCATGTTGCCCAGACCGATGAAGGCGATGCGAGTCATCTGTGCGTTTCCCTTATGGATTTTGGCCGAGGGTTAGCGCCGCACGACCCGCTTCGCCAGTCACCAATTTGAGACGAGGTGACTCAGTTCGGTTTGCGGAAGCGATAGACGAACTGGTCGGTCTTGCCCCGGATCGCCTCGTCAAAGACGTTCAGGCTGTGGTCGTCGGCCGGGTTGGCGACGGCCGTGCTCTCGCCGTCGAAGACGAAACCGGCGGCCTCGACCTCGCGGCGCAACTGGGCGCCCTCGATGCGGTGCAGGCTTTCGACCACGGTGT
Source organism: Brevundimonas phoenicis (assembly GCF_047237745.1). NCBI lineage: Bacteria > Pseudomonadati > Pseudomonadota > Alphaproteobacteria > Caulobacterales > Caulobacteraceae > Brevundimonas > Brevundimonas phoenicis. Next base: position 1,848,389 of record NZ_JBDFLN010000001.1, on the reverse strand, counting down.
TGGCGGCGCCCGGCGCGGCCTGGTGGTCGATGACGACATAGAGGCCGCCGGGCTTCAGCGCCTTGAAGATGTCGGTGTTCATCTTGGCCACGTCCACGCCGAAACGGGGGATGTGGAAGTCGTGATACTCCTGACTCATGAAGACCAGATCCAGCGGCTGGTCGAAGCTCATGGCGTCCAGGTCGCCGTTGACGCGGCTGACGTTGGAATAGGCGGCGACCAGGGCGTCGGCGCGCGGGTTCTCGCGCTCGGCCGTGCGGTTCGGCACGAAGGCGTAGATGTGGCCGCCTTCGCCCACCACGCGCGCGAACAGGCGGGTGAAATAGCCCGCGCCAGGCCGGATGTCGGCGACACGCTGGCCCGGCTTCACCTGGGCGAAGGCCAGCATTTCGGCCGGATGGCGCAGAGAATCGCGCGCTACCTCGTCCGCCGGACGCAGGGTGTCGGCGACAGCAGCCCGATATGCGGGCGCGGCGGCGTCCTGGGCGAGCGCCGGAGAGCCGCTCAGAAGAACGGCGACGGCGGCGGCGAGCAAATGCGGCTTCATGATGAACTCCATGATGTCTCCGCCCCAGTCGGGGCCCTCAGAAAACATAAGGCGCGCGGATGAAGCGACTGGCAAGCCGGCCGCTCAGGGTCATCCGGCGGACATGGAGGCCGGAACTTGCTTATCTTTCAGGGTGACAAGCTCCTCGGCCATGGTCGGGTGGACGGCGCAGGTCGCATCCCACTGGGCCTTGGTCAGGCCCGCCTTCACGGCGATGGCGGCCAGTTGGATCATCTCGGGGCTGTCCGGGCCGACAATGTGACAGCCGACGACACGCTGGGTGTCGGCATCGACCACCAGCTTCATCAGCACCCGTTCGTCCGAGCCGGTGAAAGCGTACTTCATCGGCCGAAAGCGCGTGACATAGACGTCCACCTCGCCCGAGCAGGCATGGCGAGCTTCGGCCTCGGTCAGGCCGACGGTGCCCACCGGCGGCTGGCTGAAGACGGCGGTGGCGACGGCTTCATAATCAAAGCTCTGCGGGTTGTTCCTGTAGACCGTCTCATGGAAGGCCACGGCTTCGCGGATGGCGACCGGGGTCAGGTTCATGCGATCAGTGACGTCGCCGATGGCCCAGATGTTGTCGGCCGTCGTTCTGGAATGCTGATCAACCTTGACGGCGCCTTCGTCGTTCAGCCCGACCCCGGCGGTCTCGAGGCCCAGACCCTTGACATGGGGGACGCGGCCGGTGGCGAACATGACCACGTCGGTCTCGATCTTCATGCCGTTCTCGAGGTGGTTGACCAGGCCGGTCTCGGTCTTCTCAATCGAAGAATGCTGGCAGCCGAGGATGACCTTGATTCCGCGCTTCTCGATTTCGCCCGCCAGATGGGCGCGCACGTCGTCATCGAAGCCGCGCAGGATGTTCGGGCCGCGATAGATCAACGTCGTCTCGACGCCCAACCCCGCAAAGATGCCCGCGAACTCCACCGCGATATAGCCGCCGCCCGCGATCAGGATGCGCTTGGGCAGTTCGGGCAGGTGGAAGGCCTCTTCCGAGGTGATGGCATGTTCGATGCCGGTCAGCCCTTCCGGCTTCCACGGGCGGCCGCCGGTGGCGATCAGGATTTTCTCGGCGGTGATGGTCTGGTTCTTGCCGACGATCTCGACGGTGTGGGCGTTTTTCAGGACGGCGCGGCCGTGGACCAGATCGACGCCCGCCTTGGCCAGGTTGGCGGCGTAGATGCCCGACAGGCGGGCGATCTCGACGTCCTTGGCGTGCAGGAAGGTCGGCCAGTCGAACTTCGCATTGTCGAAGGACCAGCCGTAGCCCTCAGCGATCTCCAGGGCGTGGCTGACTTCGGAGGCCATGACCATGAACTTCTTGGGCACGCAGCCGCGCACGACGCAGGTGCCGCCGACACGGTATTCCTCGGCGACGGCGACCTTCTTGCCGCCCAGCGCCGTCAGCCGCGCCGCCCGCACCCCGCCCGAACCGGCGCCGATGACAAAGAGGTCGTAGTCGTATTGGGCCATCGGGCTCTCCGGGAATGGACCCGAAAAGATGAGTCCAATTCGTCTGAATCGTCTGAAATCCGCGCGGCTGGGCCGCAGCGCTGACCCGACTTAGGCGCCGGGATGCGAGGGGGCAAGGCGCTTGAGCGCCACGCGGTTGAGCAATCCCAGAACAAGTCTTTGTGCGAGCGACTTTGAAGCTTTGACAAACCACAACTCTTGAATAGAGTTTAACGAACATCACTACGCCACAGGGTGCGGCATGATTGCTCAAATTTTCGCTCTGGCTCTCAGCGCGAGCATGCCGCTAGACCAAGCGCCCGCACAGGCGAGCTCTACCGCTGAAGATCAAGCCGTTCGCCTGGAGGACATCCAAGTCTCAGGGCGGCGCCTGGATGCCCTGATAGAGAACTTTGTGAGCGAGGTCGCCGCGCCCAATCGCGGTCGTGGCATCGCACGATGGGATCGCAGCGTCTGTGTCGGCGCCGTCAATCTGCGCCGTGAAGCCGCGCAATATCTGGTGGATCGTGTTTCGACCGTGGCGGAAGATCTTGGTCTGAATACAGGCGATTCCGGGTGCACGCCCAATCTGCTGATCGTCGCAACCACGGATGGCGACGCCTTTGCGCAGGAACTGGTTGAGCGCCGCCGTCGGGCCCTACGCATGGGCGGCTCCGGCATGGATCGTGGCGCTGCTGCACTGAGAGATTTCCAAGAAACCAGCCGTCCCGTCCGCTGGTGGCAGGTCAGCATGCCGGTCGATTCTGAAACGGGTCAGCGCGCGGTTCGCATCCCCGGAGAGTGTACGAACGATTGCTCGGGGCCGATGGACTATGCCCCGGTGATCAATGTGTCCTCGGCTTCACGTCTGACGACACAGATCGTCGACAACATTTTCCGCGCCATTATCGTCGTGGACATCAGCAAGACCGGCGCAATCAATTCGCTGCAACTGGCCGATTACGTCACTATGGTGTCGCTGGCGCAGATCGACCCGACGGCGGACACTAGCGCTTATGCGTCGATCCTGAACGTCTTCGACGACCCGGGCAGCGCCCCACACCTGACCGAGTGGGACAAGGCGTATCTTCACGGCCTCTACGGCGCAGAGCGCACCCGTCAAAACGTACGGGCGGGCAAGTCAGAGATCCAGTCCTCCATCCGTCGCGCGCACGCCCGACTGGCCGATGAGGCGCCGACAACTACGGATTAAGCGTTTCGAACCCCTCGTTCGTGCCGATGACGGCCAGGTCCGTCAGGTCGAGGAAGAGGCCGTGTTCAACCACGCCGGTCAGGCTTTTCAGGTCGGCGGCGAGACGAGCCGGGTCGGCGATCAGCTTGCAGGCCGCGTCGTAGATCAGGTTGCCGCCGTCGGTGCGGATCAGGCCGCGCTCGGCCTCGCGCACGCGGGCGGGCGAGCCGATGTCATGATCGGCCAGGACGTCGGCGATCCGGTTGGCGGTCGTCTTGTGACCGAAGGCGACGACCTCGATCGGCAGGGGGAAGGTTCCCAGCGCCGGAACCACCTTGGCCGCGTCGGCGATGCAGATGCAGCGGGCGGACGCCTCCCACACCAGCTTTTCGCGCAGCAGGGCCGCGCCGCCGCCCTTGATGAGGGCCAGGCCGGGGCCGATTTCGTCAGCGCCGTCGACGGTCAGGTCGATCTTGGGCGTGTCCTCCAGCGTCGATAGGGTCAGGCCCAGTTCGCGCGCCAGATCGGCGGTGCGCTCGGACGTCGGGACGCATCGCAGATCCGGCAGGTTGCGGACGGCCAGCGCCTTGACGAACCAGGCGGCGGTGGAGCCGGTGCCCAGGCCGACGACCATCCCGGCCTCGACGTATTGGGCGGCGGCTTCGCCGGCGTTCTTTTTCTGCAGGTCGCTCATTGAGATTTCGCCGCCTTCTTCGCGCGCATGGTGTCCATGAAGCGGGCGGCCCAGCCCGGCTTCGTCGTCTGTTGGCCGCGCGCCAGGGCCAGGTCGCCGGGCGCGACGTCCTTCGTCACCACGGAGCCGGAGCCCACCATGGCGCCTGCGCCGATGGTCACGGGAGCGACCAGCGACGAGTTGGAGCCGACGAAGGCCCCCTCGCCCACCGTGGTCCGATGCTTGAAGAAGCCGTCGTAGTTGCAGAAGATCGTGCCCGCGCCGATGTTGGCCTTCGCGCCCACCTCGCCGTCGCCGAGATAGGCCAGGTGATTGGCCTTGGCGCCCGCGTCCATGCGGACATTCTTGACCTCGACGAAGTTGCCGATCTTGACGCCCTCGCCTAGGTCCGCGCCGGGGCGCAGGCGGGCGTAGGGACCGACCTCGGCGCCGGTCGCGACCTTGGCGCCCTCGATGTGGCTGAAGCTGCGGATGCGCGCGCCCTCGGCCACCTTGGCGCCGGGGCCGAAGACGACGAAAGGCTCGATGATCGTGCCCGCGCCAATGTCCGTGTCCCAGGCGAAGTGGACGGTGTCCGGGGCGCTCATGGTAACGCCCTGCGTCAGGAAATGCTCGCGCTGGGCCTTCTGGAACAGAGCCTCGGCCTGAGCCAGTTCGCCTTGGGCGTTGACGCCCATGACGGAGTCCTCGGCGGCGAAGACGGCGCGGGTCGGGGCGCCGCGCTTGCGGGCCAGTTCGACCACGTCGGTCAGGTAGTATTCGCCCTTGGCGTTGTCGTTCGTCACCTCGGACAACAGCTCGAACAGCAGGCCGACCGGGGCCGCCATGACGCCGGAGTTGCAGGCGGTGATCGCCAGAACCTCGGCCGATGCCTCCTTGGCCTCGGTGATGGCCAGCAGGCTGTCGCCGTCGAGGATCAGGCGGCCGTAGGCGCCGGGGTCGCGGGCCTCGAAACCGATGACGGTGACGCCTTCATGGGCGGCGAAGACCGGCTCGATGTCGGCGGCCTTCAGCAGGGGCACGTCGCCGTAGGTGACGACCACCTGGCCGATGAAGTCGCCCAGCACGGCTTCGGCGGCGCGCACGGCGTGGCCGGTGCCCAGCGGCGGATCCTGAACGGCGATGCTGTCGGCGCCGAGACGCTTTTCGACATGGGCGCGGACCTCTGGCGAGTGGGCGCCGACCACGACGACGATGCGCTCGCAGCCCAGAGCCTCGGCCGCGTCGATGGCGTGATCCAGCATGGCGCGGGCGCCGACCGGGTGCAGCACCTTGGGCAGGGGCGACTTCATGCGCGTGCCCTGGCCGGCGGCGAGGATGATGGCGGCGCGAGGATGGGGTGCGGTCATGAATCGATCCGGCGGCTTGTCGTTGCCTGCGATCTAGCCCATTGCCGGCGTCTTCGCGAGCCGGGAGACAGATGAGTGAGCATTGAGCGCGACCTGGAAGGCTGGACCATCGCCTTCGATCTGGACGGGACTCTGGTGGATTCGGCGCCGGATCTGATCGGCACGCTGAACCGGATGCTGGCGGAGTATGAGCTGCCGCCCGTGCCCATGTCGTCGGCGCGTCATCTGGTCGGGCATGGGGCGATGGCCCTGCTGCGCCATGGTTTTCTGGAGGCGGGGGCGGCTTGGGACGAGGCGCGTGCGCCGGGCCTGTTCGACCGCTTCATCACAGATTATCTGGCCCACATCGCCGATGAGAGCCGCCCGTTCGACGGCTGCGTCGCCGCGCTGGACCGCCTGAGCGCGCGCGGGGCGATCCTGTGCGTGGCGACCAACAAGCGCACGGATCTGTCGGTGGCGCTGATCGAGGCCCTGGAGCTGACGCGCCACTTCGCCTTTGTCGCCGGCCCGGATGCGGTCTCGGCCCGCAAACCCAGCGGCGCCCACATCATCGAGGCGGTGCGCAAGGCGGGCGGCGATCCGGCGCGCTGCGTCATGGTCGGCGATAGCACGACCGACACCAGGGCGGCCCAGGATGCGGGCGTGCCCTGCATCGCCGTCAGTTTCGGCTACAACGACGTACCGCACGCGGAACTGGGCGGCGACGTGATGATCGACCACTACGACGGGTTCGAAGAGGCGCTGGCCGAGGTGATGCGGGGTTAACCCCTCGCCGGGATGAGCAAGTTAGGTAGGCGGCAGGAAAACTCCTGCTGCCTTTAGAACTTCTAACCCTCAACCGCCTCTGCGGCTGTTGCCGTCTTCGCGCTTGCGAAACACATAGATCGACCCGTTCCACCTCCCAGGGTCGTCATGCTTCGTCGCTTCTTCGCCATTCCGCTGTGGCAACGCACCGCCGCCGGGTTCGTCCTGGGCATCCTCGCCGGCCTGATCCTGCGCGAGCAGGCGCCGGTCTGGCTGCAGCCGATCGGCGACGTCTATCTGAACCTGATCCGCATGGTGGTGGCGCCGCTGGTGCTGTTCACCATCGCCAGTTCGATCGCCAAGCTGGGCGAAGGCGTCGGCGCGGTGCGGCTGGGCGTGCGGACCATCGTCTGGTTCGCCATCACCTCCCTGTTGGCCGTGCTGGTGGGCTTTGCGTTCGGCCACATCATCAATCCGGGCGTCGGCCTGTCGAACCTGCCGCTGGGCGAGGTCAAGGCGCGCGAGATTCCGACGCCGTTGCAGGTGCTGCTGGGTGTCGTGCCGACCAACCCCTTCGCCGCCCTGGCCGAGGGCAAGGTGCTGCAGATCATCTTCTTCTCGGCGCTGGTGGGGGCGGCGCTGGTGGCGCTGGGCGACCGGGCGCAAAATGCGCGCAGGCTGGTGGATGAGGGCGCGGCCCTGATCTTCCGCATCACCCGCTGGGTGATCCAGCTGACGCCGTTCGGGGTGTTCGGCCTGATCGGTTCGGTCGTCGGCGGCTATGGCTGGGAGGCGCTGCTGCCGCTGGGCAAGTTCATCTTCGCCATCTATGCGGCCTGCCTGTTCCACATCTTTGTCGTCTATTCGGGGCTGCTGAAGCTGCACGGGCTGAAGGTGGTCAGCTTCTTCCGCGGCGGAGCTGCGGCCATGCAGACGGCCTTCGCCACTTCGTCGTCGCTGGGCACCCTGCCCGTCACCCTGCGCCAGACGGTCGAGCGGCTGGGCGTGCCGCAGGCCTACGCCGCCTTCGCCGTGCCGCTGGGCGCCAATGTGAAGATGGACGGGTGCGGCGCCATCTATCCGGCCATCGCCTCCATCTTCATCGCCCAGTATTTCCAGATCGACCTGACGCTGACGCAGTACATCCTGATCGGCCTGACGGCGGTGCTCGGGTCGCTGGGCACGGCGGGCGTGCCGGGGACCAGCATCGTCATGCTGACCCTGACGCTGTCGACGGCGGGCCTGCCGCTGGAAGGCGTCGGCTACATCATCGCCATCGACCGCATCATCGACATGATGCGCACGGCCACCAACGTCACCGGCCAGATGGTCGTGCCCGTCCTGGTCGCCAAGGAGGAAGGCCTCCTGAACCAGGACATCTACAACGGCCATGTCGCCTGGCTGCCCGGCGATCCGGACAGCGAAACCCCGGAAGGCGCGCGAGCGGCGGGAATCTAAGCAAGCGACGCTGCTATTTGATGAATTGAGGCTTGCCGTCGTCGGAAACGCGGGCTATGTCCCCGCCTCCCGACGGCGCAGTCACTGACCGCCCCGTTCCAGGCGGACGCGTAGCTCAGCGGGAGAGCACCTCGTTCACACCGAGGGGGTCACAGGTTCAATCCCTGTCGCGTCCACCATTTTCTCCTTTTAAGACAACAGCAGATTTCCCGTATCATCAGCGGGCGGCGCTTTTCTGTCGCGCCTTGCCATCTGAGCGCCAGCTTGACGGTTCGGGTCTGCTCGTCTCTACAGTTTCCCTCGTTTCGGGCCGAGGGCCATGCACCCTTTCCGCTCGCGTTGCGTTAGGGACGCAATAGGACGGGGGACGTGTTGAGGACACTGGCCAAAACGATTGATCTGGTCGCGGCTTTCGACGCCTCACCCAACCCGTACATGCTGTTGGATCGCGATCTGCGTTTCGCTGGAATGAACCAGGCATATCTGGACGTTACCCAGCACCGACGCGAAGATCTGATCGGCGTTCATGTCATGGACGTATTCGGCGCCGACATCGACGGTCCGAGCGAGGACAACAGCCAGCGTTTGAAGGCGTCGTTCGAAAAGGTGCTGGAGACGGGCGATGCCGATCATATCGCCCTGCTGCACTATCCCATCAGGACAACTGCCGCGGATGGCCAGGTCGCATTCGACGATCGTTACTGGAGTTGCACGCATACGCCGATCAAGAATGATCGAGGCGAAGTCACTCACATCCTTCAACACACCAGCGACGTCACCGAACTGATCAACGCGCGTATGACGGCAGACGGTCGAGACGAACGGCGCACCGCCCTGGACGAAATGCTGGGCGGCGGCGTTTTTCGGCGGGCGATGAAAGTCGAGGCCGACAATCAGAGACTAGAGGCCGAACGGCGACAGTTGTCGGACGTGTTGTTAAACGCGCCGGGCTTCGTGGCGGTGCTGAATGGGCCGAGTCATGTCATTCAGTTCTGCAACGACGCCTGCTATCGCCTGGTCAACCACAGGGAAATCCTGGGCATGACGGTGCGGGACGCCCTGCCGGAACTCGGCTACCAAGGGCACCTCGACTTCCTCAACGACGTTTATGAGACCGGCGAACCGGTGCTGGGGCGGCAACGAGCCTTCACACTGCAGCATTCAGACGAGGGGCCGGCGGACACGCGCTATATAGATTTCGCCTATCAGCCGATCCGGGACGAACAGGCGCGCGTGATCGGGGTCTTCGTGCAAGGTCACGACGTGACCGACGTCGTTCTGGCGGCCGAACGGCAGAAGCTGATGATCGACGAGCTGAACCATCGAGTGAAGAACACCCTGGCGACGGTGCAATCGATCGCCATGCAGACGGCCCGCAGCCATGAAGACCCTCGCTCCTTCGCCGCCGCCTTCCAGTCGCGGATACTGTCGCTGTCGCACACGCATGACCTGTTGACACGCAGTCACTGGGAAGGCGCTGACCTGCGCTCCGTGCTGGAACATGAAACCATGGCGCACGGCACGGGCCGGTTGAGTTTGAACGGCCCGCACATCGACCTGTCCCCGGCACGAGCGGTCTCTCTCGGCATGGTTTTTCATGAACTGGCCACCAACGCCGCAAAGTATGGGGCGCTGTCCCGCGGCGATGGGCGGGTGATAGTCGACTGGCGGGTTGCCGATCAGAAGGCGCCGAGGCTGGAAATCACCTGGCGGGAAGTCGGCGGGGGGCCGATCGCCGCGCCCGAACGCCGCGGATTCGGCACGCGGTTGATCGAACGCAACGTGCGGCACGACCTGCACGGGGACGTCAAGATGTCCTTTGCCGACGACGGCTTTCGCGCCGAGTTCAACCTGCCCCTGGAAACCAACGCATGACCGATATCTTCACTGGCCGTCGCGTACTGATCGTCGAGGATGAGTCGCTGGTGGCCATGTTGTTGGAAACAATCCTCAGCGACATGGGATGCGACGTCATCGGTCCCGAATCCAACGTGGACGACGGCCTGCGCATCGCCTCGGGGACAGGCGAGCTGGACGCCGCCCTGCTGGACGTCAATGTCGCGGGCCAGGAAGTGTTTCCGGTCGCCGAGGCGCTGAAAGCGCGCGGCGTGCCCTTTGTCTTCTCGACCGGTTATGGCGAGGCAGGGCTGCCCGAGCATTGGCGGGGCAATCCGACCGTGCAGAAACCCTTTACTGAAGGCGCCATCCGCGACGCCCTGATGAAGGCCTTGAACATTCACATGGCGTGATCAGACGCCCGCTTGCAAAGACCAGGCGGATAACCGTTCCATCACGTCTGCTTCGACGTCTGCGTAGAAAGGGTTGTAAGGCGGGATCTTCCGTTGTTCCGCCCAGGCGCCGCGTGGACGGAATGATTCCGAACTCAGCCGCGAACGCCACAGGACGCCGTCGCGACATTCGGCCGCCACGATACGGCGTTGCAAGGCCGGGCGGACGCCCCATTCCAGATTGGTGGCGTTTGTCGCACCGCGGCTTTCACGCATTGCAGAGCGCGGGACGGCGGCCGAGCCGGTAACGGGATTGACGCAGGCGGACGTTACGCCGTCGAAGGTCACCAGGGCGCCGCGATCGTTCCACGTCAGAGCGCGACGTAGCGCGCGGCGGGACTCGCTCTCGTTCTCTTCTTCCAGCGAACGCCAGACGAGCACGCAGCCGACCTGCTCGCGACCTGTGCAGAGGGGGAAGGTGGTGAAGCGAGATTCCGGCGCCAGGTGCTCCATCAGATAGGTCGCGACCAGCCGCGAGCGCAGGGCGGGATCAGGCGCAATCCGGTCATGCAGCAGGCGATCGGCCAATTCGGCCCCCTGCTCCACCCCGGCCAGGATGATGGGGCCGTCCGGGTGACGTTCCAACCAGGCGTCGAAAGCCGCGGCCACGTCCTGATAGGCGAAGGCTCGAGCCTCCCGCGCGTCTTCGCGCAGTGTCAGGCGAGTATAGAGGCTGGCCTGGCGATACAGAGGCGCGCTGACATCCCCCACCTGGGCCAGGGGACCAGCGTAGTTGGGCAGTACCGTGCCACGCAGTCCGGCTAGGGCGCGCGCATCGTCGATCGCCCCGTTCCAGTCCTTGCCGCCGTTGTAGGTCGTGGAATGCACGAAGAAGACATGAGCCGATCCAGCGCCGGGCGCGCGAGCGTCCAGCAAGGCCCAGGCGTTCTTCTGGGCGTAATCGGGCTTAGTCGGAGGACGATAGGTCTGAAACGGTACCTGGGGATCCAGACCCGCCCGCAAGATGTCGCCGCGCCAGACCGCCACAGCCGCAGTCAGCACAAGAATGACCGCCAGGCCTGCATAGCCGACCCACTGGCGAAAGGTCAGCCTGGGCAGCATCAGCGGTACGGGTCCGGCTGGGCCAGGAAGTCCTGGACGTAGCGGCGCACGCCTTCCTCCAGCGGGGTCGACTGGCCGCCGTAGCCGAGGGCGCGGATGCGATCCATGCTGGCCTCGGTGAAGTATTGATAGCGGTCGCGGATCGCCTCGGGCATGTCGATGTAGGCGATGGACGGTTCCTTGCCCGCCGCCGCGAAGGTGGCCCGCGCCAGGTCGGCGAAGGAGCGCGCCTGCCCCGATCCGGCGTTGAACACGCCCGAGATGTCCTCGCGTTCAAGCAGCCACAGGATGATGTTGACCACGTCGTCGACGAAGACGAAGTCGCGCAGTTGGCCGCCGTCGGGATAGTTGGGGTTGTGCGAGCGGAACAGGCTGACCGTCTCGCCCGCCTGCACCTTGGGCCAGATCTGGGCGACGACCGACTTCATGCCGCCCTTGTGGCCCTCGTTCGGGCCATAGACGTTGAAAAACTTCAGCCCGGCCCACTGAGGCGGCGCCTCGTCGCGATCCGCCTGACGCACGGCGTACTGGTCGAACAGATATTTTGAGAATCCATAGGCGTTTAGCGGACGCAGCGCATTCAGGCTGTCAGGATCGTCGCGATCCTCGAACCCCGCCTCGCCGTCGCCATAGGTGGCGGCCGAAGAGGCGTAGATCATCCGCACGTTACGCACCGCGCACCAGTCCCAGATGTCGCGCGACAGGCTGAAGTTGGTGCGTAGGATCAGGTCGGCGTCCGGCTCCGTCGTCGAGGAAATGGCGCCCATGTGGATCACCGCCTCGATGCGGTCGGCGTGACGCTCCAGCTGCTCGAACAGCTCTTCGGGCGCCCACAGATCGGCGATGGGGTGTTTGGCGATGTTCTTCCACTTGGCGAGATCGGCCGTCTCCAACCGATCGCAGACGACCACGTCCCAGGCGCCGCTCTCGCACAGGCGGGCGACGATGTTGGAGCCGATGAAGCCCGCGCCGCCCGTGACGACGATCATTCTGGGCGTCATGCTTTGTCTCCAGTCATCTTCTCGATGGTCTTCGTGGTGGAATATCCGTCGGCGAAGTCGGCCAGACGGACTTCGCCGCCCCAGCTTTCGACCTCGTCGGCGCCGACCACCTTGTCCTTGGTGTAGTCCGAGCCCTTGATGAGCACGTCGGGCTTCAGCCGCTCGATCAGCGCCATGGGGGTCGGATCGTCGAAGGCGGTGACGCGGTCGACGCTGGCCAGACCCCCGATGACTACGGCGCGGCTGTCCAGATCGTTGACCGGGCGCCCCTCGCCCTTCAGGCGGCGCACCGAGGCGTCGGTGTTCAGCGCCACCACCAGCCGGTCGCACCAACCGCGCGCTTGGGCCAGATAGGCGACGTGGCCGCGGTGCAGGATGTCGAAGCAGCCGTTAGTGAAGCCGACTTTTAGGCCCTGACGCTTCCACGCCTCAACCTGATCGGCCAGTTCGTCTAGCGGCGTGACCTTGGACTGAGCCAGGGCCGCGTGCTGGCTCATCTCGGCCTCGATCAGTTCGGCGGGCGTGACGACGGCGGTGCCGCTCTTGCCCACGACGACGCCCGACGCGAGGATGGCGAACTGCACCGCCTGCTCCAGCGTCGCGCCTGCGCCCAAAGCGAGGCCCAGCGCCGCGAGGCAGGTGTCGCCTGCGCCCGAGACGTCGAACACTTCGCGCGCCCGGCCGGGGAAGTGGGTGACGCCGCCGCCCCGTTTCGCCAGCGTCATGCCCTTGCCCGCGCGGGTGACGATAACGGCCTTGGCCGTGGTGGAGGCCAGCAGGGCGGCCAGCGCCGCCTCGACCTGTTCGTCGGTCTCGGTCGGCAAGCCGGTGGCGCCCGCCAGTTCGCTGGCGTTAGGCTTGATGACGTCGACCGCGCCGTAACGGGCGAAGTCGCGGCCCTTGGGATCGACGATGACCGGCGCGCCGTATTCGGCCCCGGCCCACAGCGCCGCCTGAATAGCGCCGTCGTCCACCACGCCCTTGGCGTAGTCGGACAGCAGGATGGCGCCCGCTCCCTGGAACACGCCTTTGTCGGCATAGCCGGAATGGAGCGCGGCCTCGTCGTCCAGACGCAGCAGTTGCTGACCGGCGGCGACGAAGCGCGTCTTGACGATGGTGGCGGCGCCTTCGGGACGGATCAGGGCGCCCTCGATCCGGTCCTCGGCGGCGATCAGGTCGGCCAGTTCGGCGCCCGCCGCGTCATCGCCCGCGACGGCGCCCAGACGGGCCTGACCGCCCAGGGCCGCGACGTTGCGGGCGACATTGCCCACGCCGCCGGGCATGGCCACGGTGCGGCGCGCGCGCAGGACGGGGATCGGCGCCTCGGGCGAGATGCGGCTGACCTCGCCATAGACATAGCGATCTAGCATCAGATCGCCGACGCAGGCGACCTTCAGGTCGCGCACGCGCTCCAGCAGGGACTGCAGGGCGCCGAGATCAAGAGAACGTTCAGCCATGACGCCGAACTAGCGGATTCACGCCGTCTTCGCCATCGGCCCCTTGTGACCCAGCTTGATGGCCAGGTCGTCAAAGGCGATCAGTTCAGCGGCCAGAGCCTCGAACTGGCTGAGCGGCACCATGTTGGGGCCGTCCGACGGAGCGTTGTCCGGGTCTTCGTGCGTCTCCATGAAGACGGCGTCGACGCCGACCGAGACGGCGGCGCGGGCCAGCACCGGCACGAACTCGCGCTGGCCGCCCGAGGAGGTGCCCTGCCCGCCCGGCTGCTGGACGCTGTGGGTCGCATCGAAGACGACCGGGCAGCCGATCTCGCGCAGGATCGGCAGGGCGCGCATGTCGCTGACCAGGGTGTTGTAGCCGAAGCTGGCGCCGCGCTCGCAGGCCATGACGTTGAGGTTGCCCGCGCCCGTGACCTTGGCGATGACGTTCTTCATGTCCCAGGGGGCCAGGAACTGACCCTTCTTGATGTTGATCGCCTTGCCCGTGGCGGCGGCCGCCAGCAGCAGGTCGGTCTGGCGCGACAGGAAGGCCGGGATCTGCAGCACGTCCACGACCTCGCCGACCGGGCCGCACTGGGCCTCGGAGTGGACGTCGGTCAGGGTCGGCAGGCCGGTGACTTCACGGATCTCGGCGAAGATCGGCAGGGCGTCCTTCAGGCCGATGCCGCGCGCGGCGCCGGCGCTGGTGCGGTTCGCCTTGTCGAAGCTGGTCTTGTAGATGATGCCGAGGTTCAGGCGCTCGCCGATCTCCTTCAGCTGATGGGCCGTCTCAAGCGCGTGCTGGCGGCTTTCCATCTGGCACGGGCCGGCGATGAAGACGATGCGAGCGCCGCCGCCGATGACGACGGGGGTCTTGAGGCCTTCGGACAGGGTGATGACGGCGTTCGGAGAGGTCACGGCGGCGCTTTCGACTGGTTTCAACGGCGGTTCGCGGGCCTATGCCGCGGCTTTCAGGCGGACAGGTGGCGTCGCGGATGCGTTTTCGCAACTTATCCGGCGACTCAGGCCCTGACCATCGCCGTCGCGATCATGGTAATCTGACAAGATGACCAGTCCCGATACGCCCCTGATCTCGACCGAAGCCCTGGCGTCACGGCTGGGCGCGCCGGACCTGAGGATCATTGACGCCAGCTGGTGGCTGGACGGGCGCGATGCGCGGGCAGATTTCGAGCGCGAGCGGCTGCCGGGCGCCGTCTTCTTCGACCTGGACGCCGTGTCGGATCGGAGCAGCCCCTATCCGCACATGCTGCCGTCGCCCGACGCCTTCGCCGAGGCGATGGGCGCGCGGGGCGTCGCGGAGAGCGACGACATCGTCGTCTATGACGCGCAGGGGTTGTTCTCGGCGGCGCGGGTCTGGTGGACGCTGCGGACGATGGGGGCCAGGCGCGTGCGCGTGCTGGACGGCGGCCTGCCCAAGTGGAAAGCCGAAGGGCGAGCGCTGGAAAGCGGCGCGGGCGAGGCACCCGCCCCTGCGAAGTTCGAGGCGCGGTTCGACGCCGACGCCGTGACGGACTTCGAACAGATGGGCGCTGCGCTGGCGGACGGTCTTCAGGTGGTCGATGCACGCGGGGCGGCGCGTTTTCGGGGAGAAGCGCCCGAGCCGCGTCCCGGCGTGCGGGCCGGTCATATGCCTGGGGCGCTGAACCTGCCGTTCCCCCACCTGCTGAACGCCGACGGGACGTTCAAACAGGGTCGGGCGCTGGAAGAGGCTTTCCGCGCGGCGGGCGTCGATCTGGAGCGGCCCGTCATCACCAGTTGCGGTTCGGGCGTGACGGCGGCGATCCTGACCCTGGGGCTGGCCGTGCTGGGGCGGCCGTCGCGCCTCTATGACGGATCGTGGGCCGAGTGGGGCGCGCAACCGAACGCGCCCCTGGCTACGGGCTAGGCTGAAGCCGGCGCGGATGCCGGCGGCGGCGACGAAGCGTCCGCATCTTCCTCGCCGCGCGACACCACGGTGGCGACGACCAAGTCGCCCGTGACGTTCAGCGAAGTCCGGCACATGTCCAGGAAGCGATCGACGCCCAGGATCAGGCCGATGCCTTCCGGCGGCACGCCCACCATGGCCAGAATCATGGCGATGACCGGTAGGGAACCCGCCGGAACCCCTGCCGTCCCGACTCCGCCCAGGATGCAGACCAGCATGACGATCACCTGTTGGCCGATCGTCAGATCTACGCCGAAGAACTGGGCCAGGAACAGCACCGTCACCCCTTCGAACAGGGCCGTGCCGTTCTGATTGGCGGTGGCGCCGACAGTCAGGACGAAACGAGCGATCTTGCGCGGCAGGCCTAGCTCCTGCTCGGCCACGCGCAGCGAGACCGGCAGGCTGGCGTTGGAGGAAGCGGTGGAGAAGGAGACCACCATGGCTTCACGGATGGCGCGGAAGAACTTCAGCGGCGACATGCCGCCCAGAACCGCAATGCAGATCGGATAGACCACGAACATGTGGATCGCCATGGCGCCCACGGCGACGGCGACGAAGGCGCCCAGACGGATCAGCAGTTCCCAGCCGAACAGGGCCGCCAGGTTGAACATCAGGCAGGCGATGGCGATGGGGGCGATGCGGATGACGAGGTTGATGAGCTTCATCATCACCTCGAACAGACCTTCGATCGTCTGTTGCAAACGGTCGGTCGCCGGGCTCTTGGTCATGACTAGGCCGACGCCGAAGAACAGGGCGAAGACCATGACTGGCAGGATCTGGTTCTCCGCCGCCGCCGTAAAGACATTGGACGGGATCAGGTCCAGGAAGAAATCGCCCGCCTGAACCGATGTCGGGGCATTGCCGACGATCGAAGCGGCGCCGGCGCGCCCTTGATCCAGCAGTTGCTGGGCCAGGGCCGGATCGACCCCGTCGCCCGGTCGGAAGACGTTGACCATCACCATGCCGATCAGCACCGCCACGGCGGAGATGAAGACGGTGAACAGCAGGCTCTTGGAGCCCGCGCGGCCCAGCGCCTTCAGATCGCCCATCTCGGCCACGCCGATGACCAGGGCTGAAAACAGCAGCGGCAGCACCAGCATAAACAGCAGGCGCAGGAAGATCTGTCCCGCCGGTCCCGTGATGTTGGAGGTCAGCCACTGAACCCAGCCGACGTCGCCGCCGACGGTCAGATTGACGATGAGGCCGCCGATGAGACCGACCAGAAACCCGATCAGCATCAACATGTGAAGCGGCAGTCCGCGCTTGGCCGTGGTCTCCATCCGGTCCCTTCCCTATTCCCTCTTCCTTGGACTAGCGGACGGGAAGCCCATAGATCAACCCGGCGGGCCGAGATGACCATTGAGCATTCAATCCCCGCTCCAGATCAAGCGATGACTGCTCGCCGAGGTTTCGGTTGAATATTTCGCCGTAATTCCCGCTGGCCGCGACGGCGTCCTGCGCCCATGTTCTGGGCAGATCGATGCTAGGGCCGAAGTCACCTTCGGAACCCAGCAGGCGACGAACGCGAGGATCTGTTGAATTCTTGGATAAATCCGAAACGTTATCGCGGGTTACGCCCAACTCTTCGGCCAGGATCAGGGCGTTCAGTGTCCAGCGGATCACCGCCGTCCAACGATCGTCTCCACTGCGCACGACCGGGCCCAGAGGCTCCTTCGAGATCACGTCGGACAGGATCATATGCTGCTGCGGATTTGGCAGGGTCGTGCGCGCGGCGGCGAGGGCCGAGATATCGGCGGTGAAGGCGTCGCATTCCTCACGCGCATAGGCCTGACGCGCCTCGCCTTCGGTCGCGACCACGACGGGACGATATTCGATGCCGCGACGACGGAAATAATCTTCGACGTTCAGTTCTGTCGTGGACCCGGACTGCACGCAGATGCGCGCGCCGTTCAGTTCAGCCGCACTGTTCAGATTCAGCGCGCGACGCACCATGAAGCCCTGGCCGTCGTAATAGTTGACGCCGGCGAAGCTGAGGCCCGACGCCGTGTCGCGACTCATGGTCCATGAGGTGTTGCGCCACAGCACGTCCACCCGACCGGAACGAACCGCATCGAAGCGTTGCTCCGTATTCAGCGGGACGAAGCGCACGGCGTCCGGATCGCCGAAAACGGCCGCCGCCGTGGCCCGGCAGAAATCGACATCAAAGCCCCGCCAGGCGCCCCGGTTGTCGGTATAGGCGAAACCAACCAAGCCTTCATGCACGCCGCAATTCAGGCGGCCGCGCTGGCGGATCGCCGCCAGGGTCGGGCTTTCCTTGACGTCCGGCAGGGCTGTCGGCGTGCGCGGCGTCGGCTCACGCACGGCGTCGCTCTCCGGCTCGGTCTGTCGCCCGCAGGCGCCCAGAAGCACCAGCATCGCCGCCAGTCCCGCCCCGATCCACTGCGCCTTCATGCCGTTCACTGCTCCTGCCTTGCGCCCCGCCCTAGTTTAGAGCCCTCTAGGCCGCGAACCGCAACCCGCCGGAGCCCGTATGCCGACGCTTTCCGACCGCACCCGACTGATCGCCGGCGCCACGCGACGCGGCCAGGGGCGCCGCCCCGTCAATCCCCCGGTCGAGCGGGCCTCGACCATGCTGAGCGACGACCCGGCGGCGATGCAGGACGCTACGAACGGACCGATCTACGGTCTGGACGGAACCAGGGCGGCGCGAGACCTGCGCGCCGTGCTGGCCGATCTGGAGGGGGCGAGCGACGTCTTTCTGGTTCCGTCGGGCCTGGCTGCGGTCACTGTGCCGCTGACGGCCTTGTTGAGGCCAGGCGACGAGGTGCTGACGACCGACGCCGTCTATGGCCCCACGCGGCGCTTCCTGACCCGGCACCTGGCGGTCAGAGGCGTGACGGCGCGGTTTCATCCCGCCGACGCTTCGGTCGAAGCCGTGATGGAGCACGTCCATGAGCGGACGCGGGTGCTGCTGATCGAGGCGCCGGGCTCGCTGACGTTTGAAATGGCGGATGTTCCCGCCCTGGCCGCCGCCTGCCGAACGCGCGGCGTGCTGACGGTGATAGACAATACTTGGGCGGCGGGGCTGGCCTTTCGCCCTCTGGCGCACGGCGTCGATGTCAGCGTCCAGGCCCTGACGAAGTATGCCGGCGGCCATTCCGACCTGCTGATGGGCGGGATTGCAGCCGACGCGCCCGAGATTCTGCGGGCGGTCAGCCATACGATCGAAGACATGGGCTGGCACGTCTCGCCCGATGACGCATGGCTGGCGTTGCGCGGCGTCCGCACCCTTCCCTTGCGCTATGAGGCGCAGGCGCGATCAGCCCTGCGTATTGCCAAATGGCTGCAGGATCAGGCCGAAGTCGCTCGCATCCTCTACCCGCCTCTGCCCAGCTCGGTCGGGCACGACGTGTGGCGAAGGGATTTCAACGGCGCGGCGTCATTGATGGGCGTGGTCATGAAGGGCGGCGACACGGCCGCCGCTCATGCCTTCATGCGCGCCCTAAACCTGTTCGGCATGGGCTATTCCTGGGGCGGTTTCGAAAGCCTGATCACCCATGAGACCCCGCAACTGGCACACCGACAGCATGCGCCCGCCCTGCCGGGTCAACTGCTGCGGCTGCATGTCGGTCTGGAAGATCCCGCCGACCTGATCGCCGATCTGGAGAAGGGATTGAAGGCATGGCGCGCCCTGCAGGACTCGAACCTGCAACCGTCCGCTTAGAAGGCGGGTGCTCTATCCGGTTGAGCTAAGGGCGCCTCAGGTGCAGCCGTCCGACCCTAGTGGGTCCAGGACTGCTTGCGGTTGGTGGCGAAGTTGTCGGCGTAGGCCTTGATGATGACCGGCGCCTCATTGGGTTCATGCAGTCGGAAGGCGATGCCGTGGCGTTCGGCGTACTCGACCGCCTCTTCCTTGGTGTCGAAGGACAGGCGGACCTGGCCGTTCATGTCGGTCGAGCTGGTCCAGCCCATCAGCGGATCAATGGTGCGGGCCGAGGCGGGCTCGAACTCCAGGCGCCAGTCGCGCGTCTTGGCCTTGCCGGACTGCATCGCGGTCTTGGCCGGGCGGTAGATGCGGGCGAGCATAGACGGAATCCTTCGGACGGGGAACTCGCGGGGTGCATACCCCGCCGCGCCCGCCCGGTCCAGACGCCGAACGGCTTCTCAATTCACCAAGGTCAGGCCGCCAGAGAGGATGAACCGGCGTCGATCCAGCGGCGCGCTGCGCGCTGCGCCTCGGCGATCTCGTCGTGTTCCATCTCCTGGCTGATGTCGCGGCGGTATTCCCGCGCCTCGATCGAGCCCTTCAGGGAGGCCAGGTTGAAGATCATGTGGGCCGACACCCGGTCGATCGGGCACCCGTCCAGTCCCGCCGAATAGGCCAGGCCCAGACGGAACAGGGCGTCGCCGTCCATGTCGGGCGTGGGCAACGGCAGGGCCGCGTGGTCGATAGCGTCGTGCGCCGTTTCATAGG
The DNA here is from genome assembly GCF_047237745.1 of Brevundimonas phoenicis. Lineage (NCBI taxonomy): Bacteria > Pseudomonadati > Pseudomonadota > Alphaproteobacteria > Caulobacterales > Caulobacteraceae > Brevundimonas > Brevundimonas phoenicis. The sequence continues at coordinate 1,828,783 of NZ_JBDFLN010000001.1, read as the reverse complement.
CAGTCATCGCTTGTCCTCCTGAACGGGCCGTTCTGGCTCCGCCCTCGGAGTGACAGTCAAATACCGACGGTTTGAAATTAGCGTTAACGCCGAATGCCGTGGACGCGCCACACCCCGCAAGATGACGCTCCGGTTCAGACGGCGTTCATTCGCCAAAGTCGAAATTCCAGCCAGACAGGGTTTCGCCACTTGGATGGAGTTGAACATGAACCGCCTGACCAAGGCCGCCGTCATCGCCCTGGCGCTGGCGACCACGGCCGCCCCCATGATGGCGCAGGCTCAGGACCGCCATGATCGTCGCGAGTGGAACCAGGACCGCCGGGGCCATGATCGCGATCGGCGTCAGGATCGCCACGATGATCGCCGCGAGTGGCGCCAGGATCGCCGCGATGACCGGCGCGAATGGAGACAGGACCGCCGCAACGATCACCGTGAATGGCGTCAGGAGCAGCGGCGATATGACCGCTGGAGCCGTGACAACCGCGACTGGTGGCGTCACCGCCCCGAGTACCGTGATTATCGCGGCGCGCGGAACGGTTACTGGTATGCGCCCGGCCACGGCTACTATCGGGTCGAGCCTCGCTACTACGGCTATCGCTGGCGCACGGGCGGCTATCTGCCGTCGGCCTACCGGGGATATTATGTGAACGATCCCTATTATTACGGCCTGCGTCCGGCGCCGCGCGGCTACCGCTATGTCCACGCCGGCAACGACATCCTGATGATCGCGGTCGCAACCGGCCTGATCGCCAGCGTCCTGCACGACATCTATTAGATCGTTCGGACAAGCTACTTCTTCGGCCCCGCAAGCACCTGTCTTGCGGGGCCTTTTTCATGACGACGCTCTGCGATCAGCGTTCAGCGCCGGTTCATGGCGCGCCGCGCATCTTGGCATCAAGCCGTCCTGTCGGACGTGCGAGGATTGATGATCATGAAACGTTCGCTCCTCATGTTCGCGGCCGCCGCCAGCTTCCTGGTTCCCACCGCCGCGCCGCTGGCCGTCATGGCCCAGGACCGGCCCCACGCGCGCGATGACGGCGCTCGCCGTCCGGAACGACGCACCGCTCCTCAGCGTGAGCAACGCGATCGCGCCGTATCGCCCTCTCAGCGCCAGGAACGCCAGTTCGAGAGCCGTCCTGAGCGACCGCAGCGCCCCTCCGCCGAGGTTCAGCGCCCGCAAAGGCCAGGTGGCGACCGGCCGGACCGTCCATCCGGCGAGCGACCCAATCGCCCCGAACGGCCGCAGCAGCCGAATCGACCCGATCGTCCGCAGCGCCCGGATCGTCCGGAATGGAACAGGCCCGACCGTCCTTCTCGGCCTGAGACGCCCGGACGCCCCGACAGACCCGAAAACGGCCGTCCGGATCGACCTGACTGGAACCGGCCGGATCGACCGCAACGCCCGGATCGACCAGATTCTCAGAGGCCAAACAGACCGGATCGTCCGGACTGGAATCGCCCCAACCGCCCCGATCGACCGGGCCAGTGGAACCGGGACCGCGATTATCGTGAATTCCACAACCGCTGGAACCGCGACCAGTGGCGCCGCGACTGGGATCGACGCCACCGCAGCGACTGGTGGCGCCATGACCAGCGCTTCCGCAGCTGGAACGGCGTGCGCATCGGCTTCTATTTCGCGCCCGGCTACGGCTACTACAGCGTGCCGCGCAGCTATTGGAACCGGCAGTATTACGTCGGCCAGTACCTGCCGGACGTCTTCTGGCGCTATCAGGTGAACGACTGGCGCACCTACGGCCTGGGCTATCCGCCTCCAGGCACGCGATGGGTCTACGTCGACAATGCGATCTATCTGATCGACGACTACGACGGCTACATCATCGAAGTCGTCCGCGACGCCTGGCGCTGGTAGGCGACAGAAAAGCACAACGGCCGCCTCTCCAGAGACGGCCGTTTTCGCGTGAGGTTCTTTGTCCGACCTCTCACCGAGGGGATACGGCGCGGCGTGCGTAAGGAATAGGTGCGCCGCCCAACGAGCCATATGACACAGTCGCTCGCCTCCCGGTGCGAAACAGATGCGCATACAGGGACAAGGCTATGAACGGCGGTCATCAGGGACACCTTCCTTCCAGCGGCCGGGCGATGGTCATATCGGCATGGTTGACTGGCCTCTACTTCATCGCTGAACTGGTAATTGGCCTGTGGACCGGCTCTATCGCCGTCATTTCCGACGCTTTTCACACATTCTCCGCCGTGGGCGGGGTTCTCGTTGCTCTTGTCGCAGCGAAGCTTGCGCGCCGACCAGCCGACGAGAGCCGCAGCTTCGGCTGGTTCCGAGCCGAGATAATAGGTGCGCTGGTGAACGGCGGTTTCCTGTTGGCCATGGCCATGGTGGTCATCGTCATGGCGGCCATGCGGTTGTCCGAGCCGGTTCATCTGCCTACAGGCCCGATGCTGTGGGTAGCGGCGGGCGGTCTGCTGACAGAATTCGTCGCGTTGGGACTGATGTGGCGTCAAAGCAAAGACGACCTAAACATGCGAGGCGCCTTCTGGCACGTCATACAGACCTTCGTCGGCAGTCTGCTGATCATCGTGACAGCCCTGATCATTCGGTTCACGGGATTCCTGCTGATCGACCCGCTTCTCGGTATGGCTTTTGGATTTGTGCTGATCTGGGCGAGCTGGGGCATATTGCGCGATGCCGCTCACCTGTTGATGGAGGGGACACCGACAGGTGTCAGCCTGTCACAAATCACAGAAGCTCTCGCCGGAATTGAGGGCGTGGCTGACGTCCATCACGCACACGCCTGGGCGCTAACCAGCGGCAAACAAGTTTTTTCCAGCCACATCCGGGTCTCCAAAGGCAGCGACCCACAGAACGTGCTGTTCACCGCTCACGCATTGCTGCGTGAGCGGTTCGGTTTTTTCTTCGTCACCGTTCAGGTGGAAGACCGCTGCCTCGACGAAAGCGGCGCAGAACAGATTGACGTGATGCGACCGATTAAAGCCCACCACTGACGTTCCCGTCAGAGCTTACAGCCCCAGCTTGGCCTTCAGGATGTCGTTGACGGCGGCCGGGTTGGCCTTGCCGCCGGTGGCCTTCATGACCTGGCCGACGAACCAGCCGATGGCCTGGGGCTTTTCAGCGACGGCGGCGGCCTTGTCCGGGTTGGCGGCGATGATCTCGTCCACCGCCTTTTCGATGGCGCCGGTGTCCGTGACCTGCTTCAGGCCGTGCTTCTCGACCACCTCGGCGGGCGAGCCTTCGCCGTTCCACACGTAGTCGAAGACTTCCTTGGCGATCTTGGACGAGATGACGTTCGTCTCGATCAGTTCGACCAACTGCGCCACATGGGCGGCGGGCAGCGGGTTGTCGCTGAAGTCCTTGCCGTCCGCCGCCAGCCGGGCCGAGACCTCGTTCGTCACCCAGTTGGAGACCAGCTTGGCGTCGCGGCCTTTCGCGGCGGCCTCGAAATACAGAGCCTTGGCCTGCTCCGAGATCAGCACGCCCGCGTCGTATTGCGACAGGCCGTATTCGCTCATGAAGCGGCGGCGCTTGTCGTCGGGCAGTTCCGGCAGGTCGGCCTTGATGGCGTCGATCCAGGCCTGCTCCAGCACCAGCGGCAACAGGTCGGGATCGGGGAAGTAGCGATAGTCCTGCGCCTCTTCCTTGGAGCGCATGGAGCGCGTCTCGCCCGCCGTCGGGTCGTACAGGCGCGTCTCCTGCGTGATCGAACCGCCGTCTTCGAGGATCTCGATCTGGCGGCGCGCCTCATACTGGATCGCCTGAGAAATGAAGCGGAAGCTATTGACGTTCTTGATCTCGCAGCGCGTGCCCAGGAAGCCGAAGTCGCCCGTTTCCTTGAACTTGTCGTAGTTCCCGGCGCGGCAGACCGACACGTTCACGTCGGCGCGCAGATTGCCCTTCTCCATGTCGCCGTCGCAGGTGCCGAGGTAGATCAGAATGGTCCGGATCTTCTTGACGTAGGCGACCGCCTCTTCCGGCGTGCGGATGTCGGGGCGCGAGACGATCTCCATCAGCGCCGTGCCGGCCCGGTTCAGGTCGACGTAGGACTCGGTCGGCGACAGGTCGTGGATCAGCTTGCCCGCGTCCTGTTCCAGGTGCAGGCGTTCGATGCCGACGTTGAAGAAGCTGCCGTCCTCGGCCTCTACCTCGACCACGCCCTCGCCCACGATGGGGTGATACAGCTGGCTGATCTGATAGCCGGTCGGCAGGTCGGGATAGAAGTAGTTCTTGCGGTCGAACTGGCTCTTCAGATTGATCTGGGCGCGCAGGCCCAGGCCCGACTTCACCGCCTGCTCGACGCAGTATTTGTTCAGGGTCGGCAGCATGCCGGGGAAGCCCGCGTCGACCAGCGACACCTGCTCGTTCGGCCCGGCGCCGAAGCCGACCGCCGCGCCCGAGAACAGCTTGGCGTTCGAGGCGACCTGGGCGTGGATCTCCAGGCCCATGACGATTTCCCAAGCGCCCGTGCGGCCCTGGATCAGTTTGGAGTTGTCAGTCATGCTCACCACCAACGGTCCGGCTTGGCGACGAAGCCCGCCGCGTCTTCGAGGGCGCCCGCGACCTGGAAGACGGTCGCTTCATCCAGGGCCTTGCCGATGACCTGCAGGCCCAGCGGCAGGCCGTCGGCGCTGAGGCCGGCGGGGACCGAGATGCCCGGCAGGCCGGCCAGGTTGGTCGTCACCGTGAAGACGTCGTTCAGATACATGGTCAGGGGGTCGATCTGCTTGTCGCCGATGGCGAAGGCGGCCGACGGCGTGGACGGCGTCAGGATGGCGTCCACTTGACCCCAGACATTGTCGAAGTCCTGGGCGATGCGGCGACGCACCTTCAGCGCCTTGACGTAATAGGCGTCATAGAAGCCCGCCGACAGCACATAGGCGCCGATGGTCAGGCGGCGCTGGACCTCCTTGCCGAAGCCCTCGGCGCGCGAGGTCGCATAGAGGTCGTCCAGCGAGGTGAACTGCTCGGCGCGGTGGCCGAAGCGCATGCCGTCATAGCGCGCCAGGTTCGACGACGCCTCGGCCGGGGCCACGATGTAGTAGGTCGGCAGGGCGTATTTGGTGTGCGGCAGGCTGATCTCGACAATCTCGCAACCGGCGGCCTTCAGCCACTCGACGCCCTGCTCCCACAGCTTCTGGATCTCGGCGGGCATGCCGTCGAGGACGTATTCCTTGGGCACGCCGATGCGCAGCCCCTTGACCGGCTGGCCGACCGACTGGGTCCAGTCGGGGGTCGGGATGTCCAGGCTGGTCGAATCCTTGGCGTCGAACGAGCACATGGAGTTCAGCAGCAGGGCCGAATCCTTGACCGTCTTGGCGATCGGCCCGGCCTGGTCCAGCGAGCTGGCGAAGGCGACCATACCGTAGCGGCTGGCGCGGCCGTAGGTCGGCTTGATGCCCACGGTGCCGGTGAAGGCGGCGGGCTGGCGGATCGAGCCGCCGGTGTCGGACGCCGTCGCGGCCAGGCACAGGTCCGCCGCCACGGCCGAGGCCGAGCCGCCGGACGAGCCGCCCGGCGTCAGGTCGGCGTTCGATCCCTTGGACTTCCACGGGTTCTTCACCGGACCGAAGGCCGAGGTCTCGTTGGACGAGCCCATGGCGAACTCGTCCATGTTCAGCTTGCCCAGCATGACCGCCCCGTCGCGCCACAGATTGGCGGTGACGGTCGATTCATAGGGCGGGACGAAGCCGCGCAGCATGTTGGAGCCGGCGGTCGTCTGCACGCCCTGGGTGCAGAACAGATCCTTGATGCCCAGCGGCGCGCCTTCCAGCGCCCCGCCCTCGCCCTTGGCCAGACGGGCGTCGGACGCGCGCGCCTGTTCCAGCGCCTTGTCCGCCGTCACCTCGACATAGGCGTTCAGCGTCGGGTTCGAGGCCTCGATGTTGGTCAGGAAGGCGCGGGTCAGCTCTTCGGACGAGAAGGTCTTGGCCTTCAGGCCGTCGACGGCGTCGGCCAGCGTCAGCTTGGTCAGATCGGTCATGACTTACTCCACGACCTTGGGCACGACAAAGAAGCCGTCGGCGGATTTGGGCGCGTTGGACAGGACGTCGGCGACCTTGTCGCCATCCGAGACCACATCGTCGCGCAGGCGCAGCGGCTGGGACACGTTGGAGGTCATCGGTTCGACGCCCTGCACGTCCACCTCGTCCAGCTGTTCGATCCACTTCAGGATGCCGTTCAGCTCCTGGGCCAGCGGCTCCAGGCGGTCCTCGGGGGTCTTGATGCGGGCGAGATGCGCAACCTTGCGCACCGTCGCGGCGTCGATGGCCATGCGGCCCTCCAAAGCATGAGAGTCTAAGGGGTCGGGATTAGCGTCTCGACGCCGCTTCGACAAGGATTTGGGTGCAGGCGCGAAATGAGCTTGGCCGTTGCGGCCAAACGCCCCCTATCGAAGGCCGTGGCGGCGCCTAAGTATGGGGCGCAGATCACAGGAGACGCGACCATGAAGATCACCGGCCCCCAAGTCCGCGCCGCGCGCGCCCTGGTGCAATGGCCGCGCGACCATGTGGCGCGCCTGTCCGGCCTGACAGTGGACGCCCTGGCCGACTTCGAACGCGAAAACGTCGATCCCGGCGACGAGGCCCGCAGCCGCCTCCAGGCCGCGCTGGAGGAAGGCGGCGCCGTCTTCCTGCACGAAGAAGACGGCGGCCTGGGCGTGCGGCTGAAGTTCACCCGCAAGGAAGTGCGCTCGATCCGCAACCTGGAGAACGAAGGCGGGCCGGTCGGGGACGACGACGTGTGAGTCCGTCTCCAACTTCGCTCATCCCGGCGGAGGGAAAGGGCCCCACGCTTTGACACGCGTCCCGTCTGGGCCTAACGCGCCCTCGTGCCTGTCCTTGATCTCTCCGAACTGTCCGCCGCCTGCCCGCCCAACACCCCGTGGCTGGGTCTGGATCTGGGCGAGAACACCATCGGCGTCAGCGTCTCTGACACCGGCCGCATCATCGCCAGTCCGCTGGAGCTAATCCGCAAGACCAAGTTCAGCCAGGACGCCGAACAACTGTTCAAGATCATGGATGGCCGCAAGGTCTCGGCGCTGGTCATCGGTCTGCCGCTGAACATGGACGGCACCGAGGGGCCGCGCGCCCAGTCGTGCCGCGCCTTCGCCCGCAATCTGGAGCGGTTCCGGCCGGTCAATGTCGCCTTTCAGGACGAACGCCTGTCGACAACGGCGGTCGAGCGCTTCCTGATCGACGAACTGGACCTGACCCGCAAGCGCCGCGCCGACGTGGTGGACCGCACCGCCGCCGCCTGGATTCTGCAAGGCGCGCTGGACCGGCTGCGCGGCTGAGATGGCGGCCATCCTCGCGGGCGTCCTGCCGGTCTTCCTGCTGCTGGCGCTCGGCTATGGGCTGAAGAAGTCGGACTATCTGCCCGACGCCGCCTGGCGGCCGATCGAGAAGCTGGCCATCAATGTCCTCTATCCCGGCTTCCTGATCCCGGCGATCTGGAACGCGGACCTGTCGGGCTCGGCCGCAGGCGCGGCGGGCGCCGCCGCCGTCACGGTGTCGATCATCGTCTCGACCCTGACCCTGCTGTCCAAGCCCCTGCTGCCTCTTAGCGGCCCGGCCTACACCAGCGTCTTTCAGGGCATGATCCGCTGGAACAGCTTCGTCTTTCTGCCGGTCGTGCATGCGACCTTCGGACCTGCGGGCGTGGGCCTGGCCGCCGTGGTCATCGCCGCCATGATCCCGGTCAGCAACATCCTGAGCGTCGTCGTCCTGGCCAAATGGGGTGCGGACCAGCGCGGCGCCTCGCCCAAGGCCCTGTTCCGGGCGATGATGTCCAACCCCATTCTGCTGGCCTGCCTGCTAGGGCTGGCGCTGAACTTTTCGGGCGCGCCGCAGCCGCCTGGCGTGGCCGAGACGCTGCAGTTGCTGGGCTCGGCCGCCCTGCCGCTGGGCCTGATCGTGGCGGGCGCAGGCCTCAGCTTCCGCGAACTGGCGCGCACCCGCGTCACGGTCGGCGCCGTGGTCGTGGTCAAGATGATCGTGACGCCCCTGGCCATGTGGCAGCTGGCGCGCCTGTATGGCGGCGATGAACTGGCGCAGGGAATCGCCTTGCTGTGCGGCGCGGCGCCCGGCGCCGCCTCGGCCTATGTATTGGCGCGTCAGATGGGCGGAGACGCGCCGCTGATGGCCGGGATCATCGCAGTGACGACCGTATTCTCGGTCATCGGCATCCCCGCGGCCCTGCTGCTATTCCATCTGGCCTGAGTCCCGCCTATAGCCACGTCTCAATGACCCATGAAGCGCCCGTCTCCGACCTCATCAAGGAACGGCTGACGCCGTTCCCCCGCGACCACTTCCTCGCCGCCGGAGACCTCCATCCGCCGGCCGCCTTGGCCTTGCTGGACCTGGCCGACGCCTTCGTCGACTTTAACAGGCAGTCAGCCAAGGGCGTGGACCTGATGCGCGGTCAGACGGTCGTGAACCTGTTCTTCGAGAACTCGACGCGCACCAGCTCCTCCTTCGAGATCGCGGCCAAGCGTTTGGGCGCCGATGTGGTGACCATGCCGGTCGCCTCGTCCTCGGTGAAGAAGGGCGAGACGCTGATCGACACCGCCGTGACGCTGAACGCCATGAAGCCGGAGATTCTGGTGGTGCGCCATGCGTCCTCGGGCGCGGTGGACCTGCTGTCGCAGAAGGTCGGCTGCGCGGTGGTCAACGCCGGCGACGGGCGGCACGAGCACCCGACGCAGGCCCTGCTGGACCTGCTGTCCCTGCGCCGCGCCTTCGGCGACGTGGGCGGGCTGACGGTCGCCATCTGCGGCGACATCGCCCACAGCCGCGTGGCGCGCTCGAACGTCGCCCTGCTGCAGATGATGGGCGCGCGGGTGCGGTTGATCGGGCCGCCGACGCTGGTGCCCGGCGACGCCGACCGCTGGGGCTGCGAAGTCTTCCACGACATGAAGGAGGGTCTGGCCGGGTGTGACGTGGTGATGATGCTGCGCCTCCAGCTGGAGCGGATGGCGGGCGCCCTGATCCCCTCGACGCGCGAGTATTTCCGCTTCTGGGGTCTGGACCGCGAAAAGCTGGCCTGGGCCGCGCCCGGCGCCAAGGTCATGCATCCCGGCCCGATGAACCGCGGCGTCGAGATCGACTCCGACGTGGCCGACGATCTGAGCGTCTCCCTGATCCAGGATCAGGTCGAGATGGGCGTCGCCGCCCGCATGGCCGTTCTGGCCGCCCTCGCCCACCGCCGCGCGGGAGGCGCCGCATGATCGCCGCTCAACAGCCGATTGCTATCATCAACGCTCGCTTGCTGGACCCGGCCAGCGACTATGACGGCCCCGGCGCGGTCCTGATCGAGAACGGCCGCATCGTCGAGGTCATCCACGGGCAAGCGACCCAACGCCCCGAAGGCGTGCAGATCATCGACGCCGAGGGTCGCTGTCTGGCGCCCGGCCTGATCGACATTCGGGTCAAGACCGGCGAGCCGGGCAACGAACCCAAGGAGACGCTGAAGTCGGCCAGCCTGTCGGCGGCGGCGGGCGGCGTCACCACCATCGTCGTCCAGCCCGACACCGATCCGGCCATCGACGACCCGGCCCTGATCGACCACATCCAGCGGCGCGGCGCGGCGCTCGATCTGGTCCACGTCCGCGCGGCGGGCGCAGCGACGCAAGCCCGCGACGGCGAGCGCATGGCCGAGATCGGCCTGATGCACGAGGCGGGCGCCCTGTATTTCACCGACGGCGACCGGGTGATCCGCAACACCCGCACCCTGCAACGGGTGATGTCCTACGCCGCCTCGTTCAACGCCCTGATCGCCTGCCGCCCGACCGAGCCGTGGCTGTCGGAGGGCGCGGTCGCGACCTCGGGCGAACTGGCGACCCGGCTGGGCCTGTCGGGCGCCCCCGCCATCGCCGAGCGCATCCAGCTGGAGCGCGACCTGGCCCTGGTCGAGCAGACCGGCGCGCGTTTCCTGATCGACCAGATCTCGACCGAGGGCGCGCTGGAGACGCTGGCGCGCGCTCGTGCGCGGGGGCTGGAGGTCGCGGCCTCGGCCTCGATCAACCACCTGTGCTTCAACGAAATCGACATCGGCGACTATCGCACCTTCTACCGGCTCGACCCGCCGCTGCGCGCCGAGAGCGACCGGCAGGCCCTGGTCGAGGCGGTGCGCGACGGCCTGATCGACGTCATCACCTCGGCCCACTGTCCCGAACCGGCCGAGAACAAGCGCCGCCCCTTCGCCGAGGCCGAACCGGGCGCCGTGGGTCTGGAGACCCTGCTGCCCGCCGCCCTGACGCTGCACCACGAATACGGCGTCGACCTGCTGGACGTGCTGCGGCCGCTGACGCAGGGCCCGGCCGCCCTGCTGGGGCTGGAAGCCGGAGAGCTGTCGCAAGGCGCGCCCGCCGATCTGGTGTTGTTCGACGCCGGGGCGCCGGTGGTGATCGACGCCGCGACCCTGCGGTCCAAGTCGAAGAATTCGCCCTTTGATGGTCGTCGCCTGCAAGGGAAGGTCTTGCTCACCGTCGTTTCGGGCCGCATCGTCCACGACGCACGTTAAGGGGAGCGAATCACTTGCAGGATCTAGCGGGGCCGGCGCTCCTTACGCTCGGGCTTGTGGCTATTGGCGGATACCTGCTGGGCTCCATCCCGTTCGGCGTGGTCCTGACCCGCGCGGCGGGCGCGGGCGACGTGCGCAACATCGGCTCAGGCAATATCGGCGCGACCAACGTCCTGCGCACCGGGCGCAAGGATCTGGCCATCGCCACCCTGATCCTCGACGCGGGCAAGGGCGCGGTCGCCCTGCTGATCGCGCGTCATCTGCTGGGAACGGACGTCGCGGGCGCCATCGCCGGCGGCGCGGCCTTCCTGGGCCACCTGTTCCCCGTCTGGCTGGGATTCAAGGGCGGCAAGGGGGTGGCGACCTTCTTCGGTCTGATCCTGGCGGCGTGCTGGCCGCTGGGCCTGCTGGCGGCGGCGACCTGGCTGATCATGGCCTTCGCTCTGCGCTATTCCTCGCTGGCGGCCCTGGTGGCGGCGGCGCTGACGCCGCTGTACGCCCTGCTGCCCCTGCCGGCGCTGGGCCTGCCCGCGCCGCAGCCCATCTTCATCATGGCGGTCTTCACCGCCGTGCTGATCTTCATCCGCCACCATGAGAACATCGGCCGCCTGCTGAAGGGCGCCGAGCCCAAGATCGGGGCGAAGAAGGCGTGACGCCCCTATCGGAGGCCGAGCGTTTCGCCCGCCTCCGGCTCGCCCGGACCGACCGCGTCGGTCCCGTGGCCTTTTCCCAGCTGTTGCAGCGGTTCGGCGCGGCCGAGCGCGCGCTGGACGCCCTGCCCGACCTGATCCGCGATCAAGGACGCAGCGGCTATTCCATCCCTGCGCCCGAGGCCGTCGAGGCCGAACTGGAGGCCGGCGCCCGTATCGGGGCGCAGCTGGTCCTGTGGGGCGAGGCCGCCTATCCCCAAGCCCTGGCCGCCGTCGATCCTCCGCCGCCTCTGTTGTGGACCCTGGGCGATCCGGCGCTGATGCAGCAGCCCTGCATGGCCATCGTGGGGGCGCGCATCGCCTCGGCGGGCGGCCAGCGCATCGCGCGCGGTCTGGCCCAGCAGTTGGGCGAAAGCGGCCACGTCGTCGTCTCGGGTCTGGCGCGCGGCGTCGATGCTGCGGCGCATCTGGGCGCGCTGGAGACCGGCACGGTCGCGGTTCTGGGCGGCGGCGTGGACGACGTCTACCCATCCGACAACGCCGACCTGTATCGCCAGATCGCCGAACGCGGCTGCATCGTCTCGGAAAGCCCCGTCGGCGCGCGGGCGCAGGCGCGAGACTTCCCGCGCCGCAATCGCATCATCTCGGGCCTGTCGCGCGGCGTGGTGGTGGTCGAGGCGGAAATCCGCTCCGGTTCGCTGATCACCGCGCGGCTAGCGGGCGAACAGGGGCGCGACGTCTTCGCCGTACCGGGCTCGCCGCTCGACCCGCGTTCCAAGGGCCCGAACGAACTGCTGCGTCAGGGGGCCATCCTGTGCGAAGGGATCGAGGACATCGAGCGGGCCTACGTCACGCTGCAGACGCTGCGCGAACCGCCCGCTGATTCGCCGTTCGAGGCCGGTTCGCCGGATCAGATCGACGATGCGGTGCTGGATCGTATCGAAGCCCTGCTGTCGCCGACGCCCATCGCCCGCGACGAACTGGCGCGCGCGGCTGGATTGTCAATTGCGGAAACGGCCGCCGCCCTGCTGGAGCTTCACCTCGCAGGGCGGGCGACCTTGCTGCCCGGCGGCCTGGCCTCGACCTAGGCGGGCGCGGTGCGGCGGGCCATATCCGCCGCGCTTTCCAGAAGTCCGGCCAACCGCTCATCCCCGTCCCAGCGGGCCATTCCGGCCAGTTCCGTGGCCATGGCGGCCACATATTCGCGAACCGGATAGTCCGTCAGATCAGGGCTCGTCGCCTTGCGGCGTCGCTGCGCTGTCTTGTTCATCGTCAACCCTCCCGAGAACATCTGAGAGGAACACAACTCAAGGAGGTTTGTAAACTCACGTTACCCGGAAAGGTTGCTCATATAAAATGGGCCGATTGACTTCCGCGCTCGCCGCAACCACGTTCGCGCCCCGTTTTCCCCGATAGAGCGCCATGAATCTCGTTATCGTCGAGAGCCCCGCCAAGGCCAAGACCATCAATAAATACCTGGGCTCGGACTATAAGGTTCTGGCTTCCTACGGCCACGTCCGCGACCTGCCGTCCAAGGACGGCTCGGTGCTGCCCGACGATGACTTCGCCATGCACTGGGAGGTCGACGCCAAGGCGTCCAAGCGCCTGTCCGAGATCGCCGAGGCCGCCAAGGCCGCCGACCGCGTCATCCTGGCGACCGACCCCGACCGCGAGGGCGAGGCGATCAGCTGGCACGTTCTGGAGATCCTGAACAAGAAGAAGGCGCTGAAGGACACGGACGTCCAGCGCGTCACCTTCAACGCCATCACCAAGTCCGCCGTCCTGGAGGCCATGGCCAACCCGCGTCAGCTGGATATGGAGTTGGTGGACGCCTATCTGGCGCGCCGGGCGCTGGACTATCTGGTGGGCTTCAACCTGTCGCCGGTGCTGTGGCGCAAGCTGCCGGGCGCCCGTTCGGCCGGTCGCGTTCAGTCGGTCGCCCTGCGCATCGTCGTCGATCGCGAGATGGAGATCGAGAAGTTCAAGGCGCAGGAATACTGGTCGGTCGAGGCCGATCTGATCGCCGACAGCCCGCCCTTCACCGCCCGTCTGGTCAAGCATAACGGCAAGCGCGTCCAGCGCCTGGACATCGTGTCCGAAGCGATGGCCATGGCCGCGCGCGAGGCCGTTCACAGCGGCGATTTCACCATCAAGTCGGTCGAGAAGAAGCCGGCCAAGCGGTCCCCCGCCCCGCCCTTCACCACCTCGACCCTGCAGCAGGAAGCCGCGCGCAAGCTGGGCTTCACCGCCCAGCGCACGATGCAGGCAGCTCAAAAGCTGTATGAGGGCGTCGACGACACCGGCGGCCTGATCACCTATATGCGTACGGACGGCGTCTATGTGACGCCCGAAGGCATCACCCAGGCGCGCGAGGCCATCGGCCAGCGTTTCGGTCCGGCGTATGTCCCGGCCGAGCCGCGCTATTACAAGACCAAGGCCAAGAACGCTCAGGAAGCGCACGAAGCCATTCGTCCGACCAACATCCTGCGCAGCCCCGACACCCTGCGGCTCGAGAACGATCTGCAGCGGCTGTACGAGCTGATCTGGAAGCGGATGATCGCCTCGCAGATGGAATCGGCGCGCCTGGACCGCACCACGGTCGAGATCGAAACGCCCGACGGCCAGACCGGCCTGCGCGCCACCGGCCAGGTCGTCGCCTTCGACGGCTTCATCGCCGCCTATGAAGAAGGCCGCGACGAGAAGCAGAAAGGCGCCGAGGAAGACGAGGACGAAGGCGGCCGCCTGCCCGCGCTGAAGGAAGGCGCCAAGGCCAAGGTCGAGGCGATCCGCACCGACCAGCACTTCACCGAGCCGCCGCCGCGCTTCTCGGAAGCCACCCTGGTCAAGAAGCTGGAAGAGCTGGGCATCGGCCGTCCGTCGACCTACGCCTCCATCCTGACGACCCTGCGCGACCGCGAATACGTCCGCATGGACAAGAACCGCTTCTTCCCCGAAGACAAGGGACGGCTGGTCACGGCCTTCCTGGAACAGTTCTTCGCCAAATGGGTCGAGTACGACTTCACCGCCGCGCTGGAGACCCAGCTGGACGAGGTGTCGGCGGGCGATCTGGACTGGAAGACCCTGCTGCGCCGCTTCTGGCAGGATTTCCACGCCGCGACCCAGGCCGCGGGCGAACTGCGCACCACGGCGATCCTGGACCACCTGAACGAGGCGCTGGGCCCGCACATCTTCCCCGACAAGGGCGATGGCTCCGACCCGCGCGAATGCCCCCTGTGCCATCAGGGTCAGTTGAGCCTGAAGACCAGCCGCTTCGGCGCCTTCATCGGCTGTTCGCGCTATCCGGAGTGCAAATACACCCGCCCGGTGGCCTCGCCCGACGCGGCCGACAGCGGCGCGGAAAGCGGCGATCGCGAACTGGGCGTCGATCCGGCGACCGGCCAGCCGGTGCATCTGAAGATCGGTCGTTTCGGCCCCTATGTCGAAACCACGCCGCCGGACGCGGACAAGCCCAAGCGCTCGTCCCTGCCCAAGGGCTGGTCCCCGGCCTCGATCGACCTCGAGAAGGCGCTGCGCCTGCTCAGCCTGCCGCGCGACGTCGGTCCGCACCCTGAAGACGGCAAGATGATCACCGCCAGCCTGGGCCGCTATGGCCCGTTCGTGGCGCACGCGGGCACCTACGCCAACGTCGCGGACATCGAGGAGGTGTTCGACGTCGGCCTGAACCGCGCCGTGGCCCTGCTGGCTGAAAAGCGTGCGGGTCGTGCGGGCCGCGCCTCGGCCGCAGCGCCGCTGAAGGAGTTGGGCGCCCACCCGGAAACGGGCGAGGCCGTGCAGGTCATGGCCGGACGCTACGGCCCCTACGTCAAGTCAGGCAAGATCAACGCCACCCTGCCCAAGGGCACGGCGCCCGAGGACATGACGATGGAGGCCGCCCTGCCCCTGCTGGCCGCCAAGGCCGGCGCCGCGCCCAAGAAGAAGGCGCCCGCCAAGAAAGCCGCTGCGAAAAAGCCCGCGGTGAAGAAGGAGCCTGCGGCCAAGAAACCGGCCGCGAAGAAGGCCCCCGCCAAGAAGGCGGCCAAGGCTGCGGAAGCCGAATAAGACGAAGCGCCCTCGTTCTCACGAACGGGGGCGTTTTTTCTACCGCCCAGCGACCAGCTCGTTGCGGACGCGACGGCCCAGGGGATCGCGGCCCGACCAGCTCTCCCCCACGGAAGCCTCGACATAGGGCGTGCAGAAGCGCGAGATGATCATGCGCGGGCGGATTTCGTTCAGACAGACGCGGTCCCCCTCACGCGCCCAGCGCGCGGTCAGGCGGCGACCATCCGAAAACAGGGCGCGATAACCGCCGTCCCGATCGAACCAGTGTTTGACCCAATCGCCGTCGGGATAGTGGGAAACGACCGTATTGCCGAAGGCCGCCTGCATGGCGTCGGCGTTTCCGCCACCGCCCGACGCTGAAGCGCTCGCAGGCGCGGCCAACATCAGCGTGATCAGCACGGCTGCGCGCATCCGGTCCCTCTCCCAGTCGTCTTCCAGTCCCCAGGCGGACCATACAGGCCGAAACGCCATTGCCAAGCGGGGCCGTGGCGAACAGAAATACTTGACTGAGGCGTAGGGCCTTCTTTATACGGCCGCAGGCTCGGAACAGGACTGGCGATGCGCGCCGCCCGCTCGCCCAAGAGGGGCGGTTCCGTCAGCTGAAGGCGTTTGCGAACGCTATCCTCCGTCCCTTCAGGACTGCATGACTGAATTTTCCAAGCTGGGCCTTTCGCCCACGACCCTGCAAGCGGTCGCCGATACCGGCTACATGACCGCCACCCCCATTCAGGAACAGGCCATTCCGGTGGCCCTCGCCGGGCGCGACGTCCTCGGCATCGCCCAGACGGGCACCGGCAAGACGGCCGCCTTCACCCTGCCCATGGTCGACCGCCTGGCCTCGGGCCGCGCCCGCGCCCGGATGCCGCGCGCCCTGGTGCTGGCCCCGACCCGCGAACTGGCCGACCAGGTCGCCGAAAGCTTCGCCAAATACGCCAAGGGCACCAAGCTGAACTGGGTGCTGCTGATCGGCGGCGTCTCCATGGGCGACCAGGTCGCCGCCCTGAACAAGGGCGTGGACGTGCTGATCGCCACGCCGGGCCGCCTGCTGGACCTGTTCGATCGCGGCAAGATGCTGCTGACCGGCGTCGAGCTGATGGTGGTCGACGAGGCCGACCGGATGCTGGACATGGGCTTCATCCCGGACATCGAGCGCATCTTCAAGCTGACGCCGCCGCGTCGCCAGACCCTGTTCTTCTCGGCCACCATGCCGCCGGAGATCACGCGCCTGACGCAGCAGTTCCTCAAGGATCCGACCCGGATCGAGGTCTCGCGCCCGGCCACGACCGCTGACACCATCACCCAGCACATCACCCGCCTGCCGACCTCGGACCCCAAGGCCAAGCGCACCGCCCTGCGCGCCCTGGTCGAGCGCGGCGAGGTCCAGAACGGCATCGTCTTCTGCAACCGCAAGTCGGAAGTCGACATCGTCGCCAAGTCGCTGCAGGTGCACGGCTTCGACGCCGCGCCGATCCACGGCGATCTGGACCAATCCTTGCGGATGAAGACCCTGGCCGATTTCCGCAGCGGCGCGCTGAAGCTGCTGGTCGCCTCAGACGTCGCGGCGCGCGGTCTGGACATCCCGGCCGTCAGCCACGTCTTCAACTATGACGTCCCGCACCACGCCGACGACTACGTCCACCGCATCGGCCGCACCGGCCGCGCCGGGCGTCTGGGCGAGGCCTTCATGATCGTGACGCCGTCCGACGACAAGTCGTTGGACAAGGTGCTGAAGCTGATCAAGAAGGAGCCGGTCGAACTGCCGCTGGAGCATATCGACTTCACCGCCATCAAGGATCGCCCGCGCGACGACAACCGCTCGGGCCGTGGCCGGGGCCGCAGCGACCGCCCCGAACGCGGCAGTCGTTCACGCCGATCGGTCGTCGAGCCTGCAGCGGCGGAGGACGGCGTCGTGTCCGTGGTCGAGACCTCGCCGACGCCTGTTGTTGAAACTGAAGGGGCTCCCAAACGCGCCCGGGGTCGCAAGAAGTCGGAATCCAAGCCGACGACTTCAGCTCCCATCGAAACGAAGGGCGTTGAGGCCAAAGCCAAATCGACCCTTTCAGCCAATCCTTTTGGCGACGACGTGCCGGCGTTCCTGCGCCGTCCGGTAGTTTTCGCCGAGTAAGGCTGCGCCTTGAACTTAACCCTGCGTTACGGAAGACCGGTATAGCTTTCCGGCTCAGATAGCGCAGGGGCAGTTCTAGGCATGACCACCCAGGTCGAAACCACGGTTCGGAGTCCCGAAGCCTATGCGCTGGCGCATCGCGCCGTGGACGCAATGCAAGCCGCCGCCGTATGGCCCACTCCGCTGAATTTCGAACTTTGGCTCCACTATCTGGGTGATCCCGACGGCGCTCTGGGGCAGGAAATTTCGCGCCTTCTTTCCACGGGCGCGCCCTTCACGGACGCTACCGCCGAAATGCTCGCCGCCGAGTTCTTGCCGCGCGGACGCCTGTCCGAAGAGATTCGCGACGCAGGCGCCATGCTGAACCGGGAATTGGCGGCGGTCGCCGATGCGATCGACAAGGCTCGTGAAAGCCAGTCCACCTATGGCGACACCCTGGCCGCCGCCGCCGACCGCATGGCCACCGCCGGCGATACCGGCAGCCTCGGCGACATCGTCTCCTCCCTCGCCGACGCCACACGCCGTATCCGGCGCCATACCGCGGCGCTCGAACGGCGCCTGGAATCGTCGAATCGCGAGGTGACCAAGCTGCGCGACCACATGGAGCAGGTGCGTCGCGACGCCATGACCGACGCCCTGACCAATCTGGCCAATCGTAAGGCGTTCGACGAGCACCTTCTTCGCGTGTGCGATGAATCCGAAGCGTCGGGAACATCGGTAGGACTCGCCATTATCGATATCGACCACTTCAAGCGATTCAACGACACCTGGGGCCATCAGACCGGCGATCAGGTGCTGCGATACGTCGCCAGCGTCCTGGGGCGCGTGTCTCGCGTGCCTAGAATCGCCGCTCGATACGGCGGTGAAGAGTTCGCCGTGATCTTCCCTGGCGAAACGGCCGGAGCCATCGAAGCCGCGCTGAACGCCATTCGCGAGGAAATCGCCTCGCGAGCCCTGCGCCGCCGCTCGACCAATGACGACCTGGGTGCCGTCACCATTTCCGTCGGTTTCGGCCTGCGCCGCCCGGGCGAAAGCGCGACTCAATTGCTGGCCCGAGCGGACGAGGCGCTCTACGCCTCCAAGCGCAGCGGCCGCAACAAGGTGACAGCAGCCGCCGAAGCCGTATCCGACGCGGCCTGAAACTTCACTTTACGCTCGCCTCTGAACGGCAGGCTGGCATAGTCGCCAGATGCGAAGCCTGTTGTTCAACATCGCCTATTGGGCGCTTTCCATCACCTACGGCCTGGCCGCCGCCTTTGCGGCCCTGGCGCCCGGCCGCAAGGCCACAAGCTGGATCATCCGCCGCTATGTCCGGCGCATGGTGCAGGCCATGAGCCTGTTCGCGGGCATCCGCATCGAGACGCGCGGCAAGGAACGCCTGCCGCAGGGCGCCTTCATCATCGCCTCAAAGCACCAGAGCTGGGGCGACGGCTTCGCCACCTATGACCAGTTCGACGACGTGGCCTTCGTCACGGGCGACCATCTGGAGAAGTTCCCCCTGCTGGGAACGGTGCTGAAGAAGCTGGGCGCCATCGTCGTCAACAACTGCGGCGGCCACGCCGCCCGCGCCGCCCTGAAGGAACGCGCCGCCGACGCCAATCGCGAGGGGCGCAAGATCCTGATCTATCCGGAAGGCCATCTGGCCAAGGTCGGCGAGAAGTACCGCTATCGCTCGGGCGTCTGGCACATGTACCGCGACTTCGACATGCCGGTCGTGCCGCTGGCGACCAACCTGGGTCTGTTCTGGCCGCTGGAGGAGTTTCGCAAGAACCCCGGCACGGCGACGCTGGAATTCCTCGAACCGATCCCGACCGGACTGCCCAAGGCCGAGTTCCTGGAACGGCTGGAGGCCGCCGTGGAAGGTCGGACCGCCGAACTGATCGCCGAGGCGACGGGTCAGCCGGTCACGCCCGCCGTTCTGGTCTCTACCCCGGACGAGGCCGCCAAGGCCGCCGCAGCGGCCGAGGCGGTCAACGCCGCAGCCTAGGCCGCCGGGATCACAGCGCCTTCATACTTCGAGGCGATGAAGTCCTTGATCGCCTGACCGCGCAGGGCGTCGGCCAGGGCCTGAATGCGCGGATCGTTCTGATTGTCCGGGCGGGCGACCAGATAGTTCACATAGGGGCTGTCGGCGCCTTCAAGCTGAAGGGCATCGGTTTTCGGCTTCAGCCCGGCGTCGAGGGCGTAGTTGGTGTTGATCACCGCCCCGTCGACCTGAGGCAGGATGCGCGGGATGGTGGCGGCCTCAACTTCCTGGAACTTCAGTCCCTTGGGATTGGTGGCGATGTCGCGAACGGTCTGCAGCGGATTCTGCGGATCCTTGAGCGTGATCAGGCCCGCCGCCTGCAGCAGCAGCAGGGCGCGGCCGGTGTTCGACGCATCATTGGGCAGAACCACCTGGGCGCCGTTCGGCAGATCGGCCAGCGCCTTGTGCTTGCGCGAATAGAGGCCCAGCGGTTCGACGTGGATGCCTGCCACGGTGATCAGGTTCGTACCGCGCGCCGTGTTGAACTCGTCCAGATAGGGCTTGGTCTGGAAGTAGTTCACATCCAGCCGCTTTTCAGCCAGTTGCACGTTCGGCTGAACGTAATCGTTGAAGACCTTGATCTCGATCGGAACCCCTTCGGCGGCCAGGATCGGCTTCACCTGCTCGAGGATTTCGGCATGCGGCACGGCGGTGGCGCCGACCAGCAGGGGCGCGCCCTCGGCCCCCGTCTTCTTGTCCGCGCCCTGACCGCAGGCGGCGAGCGTCAGGACAGCAGCGGCGGACAGCAGCAGCGAACGGCGGATCATGAGTCAGGCTCTTTTAGAAAATCAGCGGTGCGAAACCTTAGCGACCAGACGGTCGCCGATCATCTGCAGAATTTGTACGAGGATCAGCAGCAGAACTACGGTCACGGCCATGACGTCCGTCTGGAAGCGCTGATAGCCGAAACGGATGGCCAGATCGCCCAGACCGCCCGCCCCCACCACGCCCGCCATGGCGGTGTAGCTGACCAGGGCGATGGCGGTGACGGTCGCGCCGGCGATGATGCCGGGCATGGCCTCAGGCAACAGGGCGCGCGTCACGATCTGGAAGGTCGAGCCGCCCATGGCCTGGGTCGCCTCAACCACGCCCTTGTCGACTTCACGCAAGGCCGTCTCGACCAGACGCGCATAGAAGGGCGCGGCCCCGACCACCAGCGGCGGAATGGCCCCTGCCACGCCCAGCGACGTGCCGACCAGCAGCACCGTCACCGGCAGCATGACGATCAGCAGGATGATGAAGGGCACCGAGCGCAGCACATTGACGACGAAGGACAAGACGGCGTTCAGCACTGGATTGGCCGCCAGCCGTCCCTTGCCCGACAGATACAGCAGCACGCCCAGCGGCACACCCAGGATCACCGTCAGCACCATCGACCCGCCCAGCATCAGCAGGGTGTCGATCGTCGCCTTGCCGATATCGGCCCAGTCCACATTGGCGAACATCAGACCGCCTCCACCACGACGCCGCGCGCGGCCAGTTGCACCAGAGCCGCCTCGGCGTCGCCGCCAGTGAAAGCCACCGTCATCTGACCGTAAGGCTCGCCCCGGATGCGGCTGATGCGGCCCGACAGGATCGAATAGTCCACGCCCGCCGTGCGCGCCACGCGGCTCAGTTCCGGCTCATAGGTCGAGGGACCGCGGAAGGTCAGACGGGCCATGCGCGCCCCGGCGGGCGCGACCGAGGCATCGACCGCCTCTTCGCCCTCGGCCAGCATGGCGCGGGTCACGGCGTGCTGCGGATGCAGGAAGACATCGGCCGTCGCGCCCTGCTCCACGATCCGGCCGTCCTTCAGCACCGCCACCCGATCGCAGACGCGGCGCACCACCTCCATCTGGTGGGTGATCAGGACGATGGTCAGGCCCAGATCGCGGTTCAACCCGTCCAGCAGGGTCAGGATGTCCTCGGTCGTTTCGGGGTCGAGGGCGCTGGTCGCCTCATCGCATAGCAGGACGCTGGGGCCGCAGGCCAGGGCGCGGGCGATGCCGACGCGCTGCTTCTGGCCGCCCGACAATTGGGACGGATGCTTCTTCGCGTGATCGGCCAGACCCAGTTGCGCCAGCAGTTCCGCCGTGCGCGCCTTCACCTCGGCCTCAGGCCGCCCTTCCAGCCGCAGAGGGAAGGCGACGTTGTCCTCGATCGTCTTGGCGTTCAGCAGGTTGAAGTGCTGGAAGATCATGCCGATGCCGCGTCGCGCAGCGCGCAGTTCGGCGGCGTTCAGGGCGGTAATCTCCTGCCCGTCGACGAAGACCTTGCCCGCGTCAGGCGTCTCCAGTCGGTTGATGGCGCGGATCAGGGTGGACTTGCCCGCCCCCGAACGCCCGACCACGCCGAACACTTCGCCGCGCGCAACGTGCAGGTCGATGGCGTCCAGCGCCGTACGGTCGCCCGCCGCGCTGCGATAGCGCCGGGTCACCCCCTCCAGTCGGATCATGTCAGTCGTCTCGCGAAGCGGCCGGGATGATGGTGACACTCTCGCCACAACCGCAGGCGTCCGTCTCGTTCGGATTGCGGAAGACGAATTTGGACGCCAGCTTCGTCACCTCATAGTCGATTTCAGTGCCGATCAAGAACAGCACCGCCTTGGGTTCGATCAGGATGGTGACGCCCTTGTCCTCGACCACCTCGTCCAGCGGCAGGGCTTCTTCGGCATAGGCGAAGGTATATTCCTGCCCGGCGCAGCCGCTGTTCTTCACGCCGACACGCAGGCCGACGTAATCCTTTTCAGCGTTGTCCATGATTTCGCGCACGCGCGCGGCGGCGGCGTCGGTCAGGGTCACCGCCTTGGGCCGGGGGCGCCGAGGCCGGGTCGTTGCAGTCTGAAGCTCGGTCATGGCTGCATCCTCAGAACATGTTCAGGGCCAGTTTGGCCTCATCGCTCATCTTGGAAGAATCCCACGGCGGATCGAACACCAGATTGGCCTTGGCGCTGCGCACGCCCTCGACCTTGGCCACCGCCGTCTCGACCCAGCCGGGCATCTCGCCCGCCACCGGACAGCCCGGCGCCGTCAGCGTCATCTCGACCAGCACGTCGCGGTCGTCAGACACGTCGACCTTGTAGATCAGGCCCAGCTCATAGATGTCGACCGGGATTTCCGGGTCGTACACGGTCTTCAGCGCCTCGATCAGGTCGTCCGTCAGCCTGTCCAGCTCGGCCTGAGACAGGGCGCTCTTTTGCGGCTCGTCCCAGCTGGCGGCGAAGGCGTCGCTGTCGCTGATCGCGTTGTCGGTCTTGGCGTCCATACTCGTCACACGAAGAAGTTCCGCGCCTTGATCAGCGCGTCCACGAAGGCGTCTGTATCCTCCATGGTGTTATATAGGGCGAAGGAGGCGCGGGCGCTTGCGCTCACGCCCAGTCTTTTCGCCAGAGGCTCGGCGCAGTGCAGCCCGGCCCGCACGGCGACGCCGTAACGGTCCATGATCTGGGCCACGTCATGGGCGTGCGCGCCCTCGACGGTGAAGGTCAGGATGGCGCCCTTCCCTTCCGCCTCGCCCAGAATCCGCAGCCAGTTGTGCCCCCGCAGGCGCTCGACGGCGTGGTGATACAGGGCCATTTCATGCGCCTGAACGGCCGCCGGATCATACTGCGACAACCACTCGACCGCCGCGCCCATGCCGATGGCTTCCAGGATCGGCGGCGTGCCGGCCTCGAAACGGTGCGGAGGCTTGGCGTACGTCACGCCTTCCTTCTCGACCGTGACGATCATCTCGCCGCCGCCCTGATAGGGCGGCAGGGCGTCCAGCGCCTCGGCCGTGCCGTACAGCACGCCGATGCCCGTGGGCGCGAACAGCTTGTGCCCGGTCAGGACATAGTAATCGCAGCCGATGGCCTGCACGTCCGGCGCCGCGTGGACCGCGCCCTGACAGCCGTCGACCAGCACCCGCGCCCCGGCCGCATGAGCCAGACGGGTGATCTCGGCGACCGGATTGATGGTGCCCAGCACGTTGGACATATGGGTGACGGCGACCAGCTTGGTCTTCGGCCCCAGCAAGGCGGCGAAGGCCTCCATGTCCAGCGAGCCGTCGTCCTTGATCGGCGCCCATTTCAGCACAGCGCCGCGACGCTCGCGCAGGAGGTGCCAGGGCACGATGTTGGAGTGGTGCTCCATCTCGGTGACGATGATCTCGTCGCCCGGCTGAATCGACAGGCCGACGCCGTTGGCGACCAGATTGATCGCCTCGGTCCCGCCCTTGGTCCAGACGATGGTCTCCGGCGACGGCGCGTTCAGATAGCGGGCGACGATCTCACGCGCGCGTTCATAGGCCTCGGTCGCCTCGTTCGACAGGGTGTGCAGACCGCGGTGAACATTGGCGTAGCTGCCTTCCATCGACGCGACCAGGGCGTCGATCACAGCGCGCGGCTTCTGCGCCGAGGCGGCGCTGTCCAGATAGACCAGCGGCTTGCCGTTCACCTGTCGCGACAGGATCGGGAACTGCGCGCGAGCGGCGTAGGGGTCGAACCCCGTCACGGATGCGTTGGTCACAGGCGAGCCGTCAGCCATTCCCGCACCACCTCTCTGGCGCCTTCGTGCTCGATGCGGTCGACGACCTCGATCAGGAAGGCGTGGGTCAACAGGGCGCGGGCCTCGTCGGCCGAGATGCCGCGCTGCTGCATGTAGAACAGGGCGCTTTCGTCCAGCGTCCCGACAGTGGCGCCGTGGGCGCACTGAACCTCGTCGGCATAGATGATCAGCTCGGGCTTCACGTCGATCTCGCCGCGATCCGAAGCGATCAGGCCGTGGTGACCCATGCGGGCGTCGGTGTCGTCCGCGCCCTTCTGGACCAGAATTTTGCCCTGAAAGACGCCGCGCGCCTCGTCTCGGACCACGCCCTTGATCAACTGGCTGGTCGTGCCGCCCGGCGAGACGTGGTCGATCACCGTGGTCAAGTCGAAGTGGCGCGCGCCATTCAGCAGATACAGGCCGTCCACGCGCGCATCGGCGCCCTCGGCCCCATGACGCAGGCGCGTCTCATGACGCTGCAGCCTGGCGCCGGTGGAGATGATGGTCTGGCGATAGCGACCGCCCGCCTCCAGCCGGACCTCGGCCTCGGCCACCGAAATGGCGTCGGCGGGCTCGTCGGTCAGGACGACGCGGATGACCTCGGCGTCGGCGGCGACATCGATCTCGACCTTGTTATGGGCGACATAGGCCGAGCCCTTGCCCTCATGCGTCTCCAGCAGCAGCAGGCGCGCGCCGGGGCGGGCGACAATGCGTGCCGCCGCCGTATGGCCCGTGCCGGTCGCATCCGAAATGAAGCGCAGGCGCAGCGTCTGCTCGCCCGAGGCGATGTAGTCCTTCACCCCGACCGGGCGGCCGTTGGCGAAGACGACGGCGTCGCCGCCCAGATCATAGAACGGCCCGGGCGCGCCGATGACCGCCGTGCCCGAGGGTTCAGGCGCTTCACGAAGAAAGCGCTTCAGATCACTGTATTTCCATTCCTCGACCCGCCGCGAGGGAAAGGTTGCGGCGTCGGTCAGGTCCAGCCGGGCCAGCGCCTTCATGCCGCCTCCGGCAGGAACTTGTCGTAGCCTTCCGCCTCCAGCTCATGCGCCAGTTCCGGTCCGCCCGAGGCGACGATGCGGCCGCCCGCCAGAACGTGAACGCGGTCAGGTTTGATGTAGTCCAGCAGGCGTTGATAGTGGGTGATCACCAGCATCGACCGATCTGGGCTGCGCATGGCGTTCACCCCGTCGGCGACGATGCGCAGGGCGTCGATGTCGAGGCCGGAGTCCGTCTCGTCGAGGATCAGCAGCGACGGCTCCAGCAGGGCCATCTGCAGGATTTCCATCCGCTTCTTCTCGCCGCCGGAGAAGCCGACGTTCAGCGGCCGCTTCAGCATGTCGAAGTCCATCTTCAGCGACTGCGACGCCGCCTTGACCAGCTTCAGGAAGGCCGGGGCCGAGACTTCTTCCTCGCCGCGGGCGCGCTTCTGAGCGTTCAGCGCCGTGCGGATGAAGGTCATGGCCGGCACGCCCGGAATCTCGATCGGATACTGGAACGACAGGAACAGGCCCGCCGCCGCGCGCTCGGCCGGCTCCAG
This sequence comes from Brevundimonas phoenicis, assembly GCF_047237745.1. NCBI lineage: Bacteria > Pseudomonadati > Pseudomonadota > Alphaproteobacteria > Caulobacterales > Caulobacteraceae > Brevundimonas > Brevundimonas phoenicis. The sequence goes on along the minus strand of NZ_JBDFLN010000001.1, from coordinate 1,803,377 downwards.
ATCCAGCAGGTCCATGCCGTTCCACGAAGCAGAACCGTCCGTCACCTCATAACCGGGACGGCCCGACAGGCTGTAGCCCAGCGTCGACTTGCCCGCCCCGTTCGGCCCCATGACCGCATGAACTTCGCCCGCAGGCACATCGAGCGTCAGACCCTTGAGGATCGGCTTGTCGGCGACAGAGACGTGGAGGTTATTGATCTTAAGCATTGTTTTTCTTCTTCAACTCACTCAGCCGACCGAGCCTTCGAGGCTGATCGCCACCAGCTTCTGAGCCTCGACGGCGAACTCCATCGGCAGTTCCTGCAGGACGTCGCGGACGAAGCCGTTGACCAGCAGTGCTACGGCCTCTTCTTCCGACAGGCCGCGCTGCTGGGCGTAGAAGAGCTGATCCTCGGACAGGCGGGTCGTGGTCGCTTCGTGCTCAAGCTGGGCCGAGCCGTTGCGGACCTCGATATAGGGGATGGTGTGGGCGCCGCATTCCTTGCCGATCAACAGGCTGTCGCACTGGGTGAAGTTGCGCACGCCGGTCGCCTTGGGGTGGATCGACACTAGGCCGCGATAGGTCGAGTCCGACTTACCGGCCGAGACCGTCTTGGCGATGATGCGGCTGCGGCTGTTCTTGCCCAGATGCAGCATCTTGGTGCCGGTGTCGGCCTGCTGATGGCCGTTGGTGATGGCGATGGAGTAAAACTCGCCCGAGCTTTCTTCGCCCTTCAGGATGCAGGATGGGTATTTCCAGGTGACGGCTGAGCCGGTTTCGACCTGGGTCCATGACACCTTGGAGCGATCGCCGCGGCAGTCGGCGCGCTTGGTGACGAAGTTGTAGATGCCGCCCTTGCCCTCAGCGTCGCCGGGGTACCAGTTCTGGACGGTCGAGTATTTCACCTCGGCGTCGTCCAGGGCGACGATCTCCACGACCGCCGCGTGTAACTGGTTCTCGTCGCGCATCGGCGCGGTGCAGCCCTCCAGATAGGAGACGTAGGAACCCTTGTCGGCGATGATCAGGGTGCGCTCGAACTGGCCGGTCTGGCTGGCGTTGATGCGGAAATAGGTCGACAGCTCCATTGGACAGCGCACGCCCGGCGGGATGTAGACGAAGCTGCCGTCGGAAAAGACCGCGCTGTTCAGGGCCGCGAAATAGTTGTCGCTGACCGGCACGACGGTGCCGAGATACTGGCGCACCAGATCAGGATACTCACGCAAGGCTTCGGAAATCGGCATGAAAATCACGCCTGCCTTGGCCAGCTCCTCCTTGAAGGTGGTTACGACCGAAACGCTGTCGAACACGGCGTCGACCGCCACCTTGGGCGCGCCCTGGACGCCGGCCAGCACTTCCTGCTCTTTCAGCGGGATGCCCAGCTTGGCGTAGACTTCCAGCAGCTCGGGATCGACCTCGTCCAGCGACTTGGGCCCCTCCTTCTTCACCGGCGCGGCGTAGTAGTAGAGATCCTGATAGTCGACAGGCTCGTACTTCACCGCCGCCCAGGTCGGCTCCTCCATCGCCAGCCAGCGTTCATAGGCGGCCAGGCGCCATTCCAGCATCCACTCCGGCTCGCCCTTCTTCTCGGAGATGAAGCGGATGATGTCGGGGTTCAGGCCCTTGGGGGCGAACTCCTGCTCGACGTCGGTTGTGAAGCCGTACTTGTACCGCTCCAGCTCTGCGACCGTGTCGATTGTTTCCTGAACGATAGCCATAACTTACGCGACTTCCTTTACGCGCTCTTGCAAGCGCGCCTTGTGCTTGTCCCAGGCCGCGACCCAGGCGTCGGCGAACCGGGTCCAGTCGGCCTCGGTCGTGCCCCAGCCCCCGGAGACGCGCACGCCCCCGGTCGCCAGGTGGTGCAGGCCCATGGCGCTGATCGCCTTGGACGGCTTGACCTTGCCTGACGAACAGGCCGAACCCGCCGAGACCATGACCCCGACCAGATCAAGAGTGATCAGTTGCTGCGGGCTGTCCCAGCCCTCCACCGCCATGAACAGGGTGTTCGGCAGACGCGGAACCGCGCCGCCGATGACGGTCGCGCCCGCCGCCTTGACCTTCGCCTCAGCCGCGTCGCGCCAGGCGACATGAGTCATGGCGGCGTCCAGATCGCGCGCGGCGCAGTCGGCGGCGACGCCGAAGCCGGCGATGCCCGGCACATTCTCGGTTCCTGCGCGCAGGCCGCGTTCCTGCCCCGCGCCATGCAGGATGCGAACGGCCGAAACGCCGTCCTTCAGAACCAGAGCGCCCACGCCTTGCGGTCCGCCTAGTTTATGCGCCGACAGGGTCAGGCTGTCGGCCCCAAGCGCGCGCATCGTCACCGGAATCTTGCCCGCCGACTGGATGGCGTCCACGTGCAGCCAGCCGCCTGCCGCGCGGACCAGCTTCGCCGCCTCGGCGATCGGCTGGATCACGCCGCTTTCGTTATTGGCGTGATGGATGGAGACGACCGCACGGCCCGGACGCGCCAGCGCCTCAGCCAGCCAGGCCAAATCGACCACGCCGTCCGCATCCACCGGCAGCACCTCGACGGGAACGCCGCTGACGGCGGCGGCCTCGGCCACGCAAGGGTGCTCGGTCGCGCCGACGATCAGCCGTTGACAACCGGCGGCCAGGGCGCTGTGGATCGCCTGTGCGTTGGATTCGGTCCCGCCCGAAGAGAAGATGATCGCCGTCGGATCGGCGCCGACTAGATCGGCCACCTGGGCGCGCGCCGTCTCGATACGCGCACGGGCGCGGCGTCCGGCGGCATGAACGGCCGACGGATTTCCGTTGTCGGCCAAGGCCTTGACCATGACATCTTGAACTTCAAGGCGAACCAGGCCCGAGGCGTTGTAATCCAGATAGACGCTCACGCGGCGGCCTCCATGGACGACGTCGCGTCCTTCCGACCCATGCGGGCGCGGCTCGTGCGCTTTTCGATCACATCGGCCAGACTGACCCCGGCGAGATAGCGATGGATCTCGGCGCCCAGGTCTTCCCAAAGATCGTGAGTGATGCAACGCGCCCCGCCCGTCATGCAGCCGCGCGGCGTACCGTGGGCGGCGCAGCGCGTGGCGCGGATCGGCTCATCGACGGCCAGCACGATGTCCGCCACGACCGTCTCCCCCGCGGTCATGGCCAAGCGATAGCCGCCGCCGGGACCGCGCACGCTCTTAACCAGCCCGCCCTTGCGCAGGCGCGCAAAGAGCTGCTCCAGATAGCTGAGCGAGATTTCCTGACGCGCGGCGATCTCGGCCAGAGAGACCGCCCGATCCGACCCGTTCTTCGCCAGATCGGCCATCGCCATGACGGCGTAACGTCCCTTGGTCGACAGACGCATCCCAATACCTCAAAATTCTAACGCTTTTCGGGCCCGCTGTGCTAAGACCCCCGGCCTCGCCAGCGAGCGCGTCACGCACAGGGGGACTTAGAAAGTCCTACCTGCGTGGTCAAGTATTATCCGCTCGCGAAACGTCTGTTGATCGTAGGGACCGCCATCCATGCCTGAAGTCATCCTGCCTGGCGCCTCCGGCCGCATCGAAGGCCGCTATTCGCCCGGCAAGCGTCCCGACGCTCCGATCGCCCTGATCCTGCACCCGCATCCCAAGGCGGCCGGGCACATGAACAACCCTGTCGCCCTGACGCTGCACCAGCTGTTCGTGCAGCGCGGGTTCGCCACCCTGCGCTATAACTCGCGCGGCGTGGGCAAGTCCCAGGGCGAGTTCGACAGCGGCATCGGCGAACTGGCCGACGCGGCCACGGCCCTGGATTGGTTGCAGGCCAACAACCCCGCCGCCACTCAGACCTGGGTCGCGGGCTATCAGTTCGGCGCCTACATCGGGATGCAACTGCTGATGCGCCGTCCTGAAACCGATGGCTTCATCTCGGTGTCGCCGCCCTCGAACATCTACGATTTCAGCTTCCTGGCCCCCTGCCCGGCCTCGGGTCTGTTCCTGCACGGCACGGCCGACACCGTCGTGCCGCCGGCCGATGTCGAGCGCGTGGTCAACAAGCTGCGTACCCAGAAGGGCATCGTCATCGACTACGAACTGGAAGAGGGTGCGACCCACTTCTGGCAGGACCACATCGGCGCCGTCGAACGCCGTGTCGGCGCCTATCTGGACAAGCGCCTGGCTGAAAATCCGGCCTGACGTCCTCAAGATCAGCGCGGGGGCATGGCCTCCGCGCGGGTCCGCCACAGGGACCAGACCACCCCCGCCGCCAGGATCGCGGCCGTTACCGAGAGAGAGACGGCGGGCGGCACCTTCTCGATCCCAAGTAGCGGCGCGGCGAACACCTTGGCGCCGATGAAGACCAGCAGAACGGCCAGCGCCTGCTTCAGATAGGCGAAGCGGTGGATCACCGCCGCCAGGGCGAAATAGAGCGCCCTCAGGCCCAGTATGGCGAAGATGTTAGACGTATAGACGACATAGGCGTCCGTCGTGATGGCGAAGACCGCCGGCACGGAGTCCACGGCGAAGATCAAGTCGGCGATCTCGATCGTCACCAAGGCCAGAAACAGCGGGGTGACGTGCAGCTTCATCTCGCCTGATCGACTCGGCGCCCGGACAAAGAAGGCATGACCATGCAGGTCGTTCGTCACCCGCATCCGTCGGCGGAACCATTTCAGTAGCGCATTGTCGGCGATGTCCGTCTCTTCACCGCGCGCGAAGAACATCCGCACGCCCGTGACGATCAGAAAGCCGGCGAAAAGATACAGCACCCAATGATAGCGAGCGACCAACACCGCCCCGCCGCCGATCATGATCGCCCTCAGAACGATGACGCCCAGCACGCCCCAGAACAGCACGCGATGCTGATAGAGACGCGGCACCGAAAAGGCGCTGAAAATGAGGGCGATGACGAAGACATTGTCCATCGCCAGACTTTTCTCGACGGCGTAGGCGGTCAGGTATTCGACCGCGCTATCGGCCCCCAGCCACGACCACAGCCATGCCCCGAAAGCCAGGGCGACAGCGATATAGAAGGCGGACAGCCCCAGGCTCTCTCGCACCCCAATCTCGTGATCCCGCCGGTTAAACAATCCCAGGTCCAGCGCCAGCAAGGCGATGACGACCGTCAGAAAGCCCGCCCACATCCAGACGGGCTTGCCCAACCACTCCAGCAGCAACAGTTCCATCGACGCCTTCGCGAGCCGTTTCCAACGACGCGGCCGACATCGCGATGAAGGGTCGCCAGAGGGGCCCGGTCCGCTATGGTATCAACGCATGGCGACGGCGAGCGTTGCTCAGTTTTCGCGGCAAGTCGGCCACGAGGCGAAACGCGCTTCATACTGCGCCAGCGTATGGGGAAATCCTGCTTCCGCGCGACGACGATCGGCGTTCGCGGGATCCTCGAGGTTGTCGTAGTCGATGACCCAGCGCCCATTCTTGCAGGTCACCTGCGTCCCGTAGCGTTGCGGACGCCCCTCGTTCACCGCCAGCCGATCGTACATCAGACCGAACTGCGCCCCATCAACCTCGCCCGCCGCCACGAGAGGCTCGAGCACCGGCACGAAACGTCGCCACTGCTCAAGGTTTGAATGCTGGATGATGAGAAAGGCCGTTTGCGACGGCCCCTCGCCATAGCGGCTTTTGAGGAACCATCCCTCCGGCGGCAGCATGGCAAGCAAGGCGGTGAGATTGGCCTCGTCCGCGTCCTCCTGAACCTGCCACATCGCCTTGTTGGCGGCCTGCTCCTGATCCGGAGGCAGAATGCTCAGATCGACTTTCTGCATCGCCTGTCGCCCCATCTGATCCAGGCGATACATCCGCAGAAAGCGTTCCTCGTGATCCTGAGGAGGCGGCGCTTGCGTCTGTCGTCGCTGTTCCTCGGTAATTGTTTCGAGCACGGGAGCGATCAGGGCTCGCGCCTCGGCGCTCAGTTCACCGGAGGGCGATGAGACCTCTGCCTGACCCAACAGAAACAGTGTGGCGATCCATGCAATCATGCGTCCCTCCCTGATGAAGAACTTGGACCGTAGATTAAGACGAAATTACGTCGTTCTCTAATGTTCGCCTTCCGCAGCCGCCATAGCCGCCGGGCGGTGGGCGCGAACGCACCAGACGACGCTGACGATCATCAAAATCATGGCCACGATCTCGATTATGGTCGGGCCGCGCTGTTCCCAGATGAAGCCGTAGATGAAGGCGAACAGCGTCTCGGAGACGATCATCTGGCCCAGCATCGTCAGGGGCAACAGGCGGCTGGCCTGATTCCAGAAGGCGTTGCCGATGACGGAGGCGAGGATGGCCACCCCTGCGCTGACGCCGATCAGGCGCAGCCAGGCGTCGTCCGTCATGCCCCCGAGCATGAACAGCGACGGGATGACCAGCAGCAGCGCCAGCGCGCCCGTGACTACGCCGGTCAGCAGCGACCACTCATGCGGGGTGACGTCAGGCAGGCGTCCCATCCAGCGACTGTTGCCGACAGCGAAGGCGGTCCAGGACAGCAGGGCCGCCACGGCGCAACCCAGGCCGATCAGGGCAGCCGTTCCGCTTTGCGCCGCCGCGCCGCCGCCCTGGCTGAGCGATTCCCAGCCGATCAGGCCGACGGCCAGCGCCGCCACGGCGATGGGCGGCGCGACACGCGACAGCGGCGGCGACTCCTTGTCCCGCAGCCCCCATAGCGCCACCACCACGGGCACCATACCGACAATCAGGGCCGAGGCCGCAACGCCCGCGTAATGCACCCCGACCACCAGGAAGGCGAAATAGACGAGATTTCCCGCCAGGCTCAGCCACACCAGAGCGCCCCACGCCTTGCGCGTCAGGGCCCCCGTCACCCGCCGCCAGCGGGGGGCAATCAGCAGGACCGCGATCAGGCCATAGGCGAGATAGCGCCCCGCCGTCAGCAGCAGGGGCGAGGCCTCGGGCACGACCTTGGGCGCCAGGAAGACCAGCCCCCACAGAGCGCCCGCCGCCAGACCACTGGCGATACCCCAGAAGCGCGAGGACGCCGCCACTATTCCGCTCCCGGCTCGACGATGCGGCCGCCGGTCATGGGCGTCGGAACGCCTGTCGTGCCGGGGAAGCTGATCGGCAGTCCCAGACGACAGCGCGCGGCCAGGAAGGCGAAGGCCTCAGCCTCGATCGAGTCGCCGCGCCAACCCTTGTCTTCAGCCGTCGAGACGGGAACGCCGACACGCTCGCGAATGGCGGCCAGCAGCACAGGGTTGTGGCGACCGCCGCCGCAGACGACGATCTCCTTCGGCTGTTCCGAACAGCGAGCGACGCCCAGCGCCACGGCCTGCGCCGCGAAGGCGGTCAGGGTCGCGGCGGCGTCTTCCAGCGACAGTTCCGCCACCGGGTCCAGCGAGAAATCGAACCGATCCAGCGACTTCGGCCCGGTCGCCGCGAAATAGGGGTGGGCCAGATAGGCGTCCAGTACGGCCGAGTCGACCGTTCCCGCCGCCGCCAGACGGCCGCCCTCGTCCATCCGCTTGTTCATGCGAGACTGGACCAGCAGGTCGACCATGCCGTTGGCCGGGCCGGTGTCGAAGGCCTCCAGCCCGCCGTCGGCGCGGATCAGGGTGATGTTGCCCACGCCGCCGAGGTTCAGCACGGCGACCGGCCCCTCTACCCCCGCCTTGCGGACCAGCGCCGCGTGATAGACGGGCGCCAGCGGCGCGCCCTGTCCGCCCGCCGCCACGTCGGTGCTGCGGAAGTCGTAGGCCACCGGCACGCTCAGGCCTTCAGCCACACTGACGGCGTCGATCAGTTGGACGGTACGGCCCGGAGCGTCGGGCGTCGGCGCCTCGTGCAGCACCGTCTGACCGTGAACGCCGACCAGATCGAGCGCGCGGGACTTCACCCCGTTCACCGCCATGAAGCCGAGTGCGGCGGCCAGGTGCGCATCGGCCACCGCCATGCGCGCGTCCTCGAAGCTGTCCGGCTCTTCCTCGTCACGCTCCCAGTCGAAGGCGTCCTCGATGGCGTCCTCGACGATGGCGCGGGTCTCGCCGTCCAGCTTCATCTCGCCGGCGGGACCAAAGGCCAGAATGTCATGGCCGTCCGTCTCGATCACCGCCATGTCCACGGCGTCCAGCGAGGTGCCGGTCATGAAGCCGAGCACGCGGAGGGTCTTTTTCGGGGAGGTCGTCATGGCGGCTTGACTGCCACGTCGAGCGCGACGTAGCTAGCGCCCATGATCGCGCAACCGGCCCTTTTCGCCGCCTACTACTACGGCCTCTACTAGAGAGCGGCCGCGATCCTTGCCGCCCTTCCCTCGGCGGCATTATTCCTCGGAAGACGGCCGCCGGTTCTGATGCTACGGACCCGACCATGACCGAGCCCACGACCCAAACCGCTTCCGAAACCGCCTTCAAGTCGGACTTCCTGCGCCTGATGAAGGCGCGCGGCTATATCCACCAGATCACCCACCCGGTCGAACTGGACGAGGCGGCGGCGGCCGGCGTGGTCACGGGCTATATCGGCTTCGACGCGACGGCGCCGTCTCTGCACGTCGGCCACCTGATCCAGATCATGCTGCTGCGCCGTCTGCAGCAGGCCGGGCACAAGCCGATCGTCCTGATGGGCGGCGGTACGACCAAGGTCGGCGACCCCAGCTTCAAGGACACCCAACGCCCCCTGCTGAACGAGGAAAAGATCGCCGAGAACATCGCCGGCATCAAAGGCGTGTTCGAGAAATTCCTGACTTTCGGCGACGGCCCGACCGACGCCGTCATGCTGGATAACGACGAGTGGTTGTCGCAACTCGGCTACCTGCAGTTCCTGCGCGACTACGGTACGCACTTCACCATCAACCGCATGCTGAGCTTCGACTCGGTCAAGCTGCGCCTGGATCGCGAACAGCCGCTGACCTTCCTCGAGTTCAACTACATGCTGATGCAGGCGACCGACTTCCTGGAGCTGAACCGCCGCTATGGCTGCGCCCTGCAGATGGGCGGATCGGACCAGTGGGGCAACATCATCAACGGCGTCGAACTGACCCGCAAGGTGGACCACAAGGCCGCTTTCGGCCTGACCACGCCGCTGCTGTCCACCGCCTCGGGCCAGAAGATGGGCAAGACGGTCGGCGGCGCCGTGTGGCTGAACGCCGACGCCCTGTCGCCGTTCGACTACTGGCAATACTGGCGCAACACCGAGGACGGCGACGTGGGCCGGTTCATGCGCCTGTTCACCGACCTGCCGCTGGACCAAATCGAGCGTTATGAGGCGCTGGAAGGCGCCGAGATCAACGACGCCAAGAAGGCGCTGGCCGACGCAACCACCTCCATGCTGCACGGCGTCGAGGCCGCTCAGGCCGCCCGCGCCGCCGCCGAGGCCGCTTTCGAGAAAGGCCAGTTGTCCGCCGACCTGCCGACCGTCGAACTGCCGCGCGACGAGGTCATCGGCGCCATGATCGCCGCCGTCACGACCAAGGCGGGCCTCAGCGCCTCCAACGGCGAAGCGCGCCGCCTGGCCCAGGGCGGCGGCCTTCGCCTGAACGACGAGGTCGTCAACGACGGCGCCCGCCTGATCGAAGAGGCCGATCTGAACGCCGACGGCGTGCTGAAGCTCGGCGCCGGCAAGAAGAAGCTGGTGCTGGTGCGGCCGGTGTAAGGGAGAAAGACCTGTGACCGACATCACCGAAAACACCCCTGCCCCCCCTTTTGATCTGGAGACCGACGGCGACGGGCACGTGTCGCTGGATGGGTTCAAGGGCAAGAACGTCGTCCTCTATTTCTACCCCAAGGCGGACACGCCGGGGTGCACGACCGAGGGGCAGGACTTCTCAAATCTGATCGACCGCTTCTCGGCGGCGAACGCCGTGGTGATCGGCGTGTCGCGCGACTCGGTGAAGAAGCTGGACCGCTTCAAGGCCAAGCATGACCTCAAGATCGTGCTCGGTTCGGATGAGGACGGCGCGGTCACGGAAGGCTGGGGCGTGTGGGTTCAGAAGAAGCTCTATGGCCGCGAATATATGGGCATTGAGCGCGCCACCTTCCTGATCGACGGTCAGGGCGTGGTTCGCCGCGTCTGGCGGAACGTCAAGGTGAAGGGCCACGCCGAAGAGGTGCTGGCCGCCGTCGAAGCGCTCTGATCGGCGAGCGGGGTTCGGAAGGCCCCGCTTGACCTCTCCGCCTCAGCCCCCCCTAAGTATTGTCAGGGATTGTATCCTCAGGGGCTGACATTGACCAAACGCCGGTCGTTCCGGCGTGACGCGGAGAGTATAGATGTTCAACAAGAACAAACCCCTCGACAACAGTACTTCGAGCGGATTGGGCATTCCGACGCCGCCCGAACCGGCCAAGCCGACGCCCGCACCCGCTGCTCCGATCGCTGCTGCGCCCGTGCGGACGCCTGAGCCGGCGCGTCCCGCCGCCGCACGGTCGTCCAGCCTGTCGACCCTGTCGGCCGGCGTGAAATATGAGGGCAACATCTCAGGCGCCGGCGAACTTCAGGTCGATGGCTCGCTGAAGGGCGACATCCGCGTGGTGCGCGTCGTGATCGGCGAAGGCGGCGCGGTCGAGGGCACGGTCCACGCCGACATCCTTGAGGTTCGCGGCCGCGTCTCGGGCGCCATCGTCGCCAAGCAGGTCAAGCTGTTCGCGACCTCGCGCGTCGAGGGCGACATCACCCAGGAGCAGCTTTCGATCGAACAAGGCGCCTGGTTCCAGGGCCGCTGCACCCAGGCCAAGCGCGATACGCCGGGCGCCAACATGCTGGAAGCTCCCACCTCGGCCGAAAAGCCCGCGCCCGCCAAGACGGACGCCAAGGTCGAAGCCAAGCCCGCAGCCTGATCGGCGCGGCGGCCAGAAACGAGAAAGGGCGGCCCGCGAAGGCCGCCCTTTTTTTTGCGTTGACCCACGGGTCGATTAGCCCTCGCGAGTCTCGCCCACGCGGGCCGCGAGCGCGGCGCCCATGAACGGATCCAGGTCGCCGTCCAGAACGCCCTGGGTGTCCGAGGTTTCGACCTCGGTCCGCAGATCCTTCACCATCTGATACGGTTGTAGGACGTAGGAGCGGATCTGGTGCCCCCAGCCAATGTCGGTCTTGGCGTCAGCCAGAGCCTGAGCTGCGGCCTCACGCTTCTGAAGTTCAAGCTCGTACAGACGCGCCCGCAGCATCTTCCAGGCCTGTTCGCGGTTCTGGTGCTGCGAACGACCGGCCTGACAGGCCACGACCGTGTTGGTCGGAATGTGGGTCAGACGCACAGCCGAGTCGGTCTTGTTGATGTGCTGACCGCCGGCGCCGGACGCGCGATAGGTGTCGGTGCGCACATCGGCCGGGTTGATGTCGATCTCGATCGTATCGTCCACAACCGGCGACACCCCGATGGAGGCGAAGCTGGTGTGGCGCTTGGCCGCCGCATCGTAGGGGCTGATGCGGACCAGGCGGTGAACGCCCGATTCCGACTTCAACCAGCCATAGGCGTTCGGCCCGGCGATCTGCAGGGTCGCGGACTTGATGCCCGCCTGTTCGCCTTGTTCCTCGGCCTCGATCGTGACTTCATAGCCGTGGGCGCGGGCCCAGCGGCTGTACATCCGCATCAGCATCCCGGCCCAATCATTGGACTCGGTACCGCCGGCGCCGGAGTTGATTTCCAGATAGGCGTCGTTGCCGTCGGCCTCGCCGGACAGCAGGGCTTCCAGTTCGGCGCGAGCGGCGCGTTCCTTGATGGCCTTCAACTGCTCGCGGGCATCCTCGAGGGTGGCTTCGTCGCCCTCCTCGTCGGCCATGTCGGCCAGCATGATCCCGTCTTCGAGACCCTGCTCCATTTCCTTGACGGCGCTGACCTGGGCTTCCAGACGCGAGCGTTCGCGGCTGACGGCCTGAGCCTGTTCGGGATTGTCCCACAGCGTCGGATCCTCGACCCGCGCGTTCAGCTCATCGAGCTTTCTTAGAGCGACATCCCAGTCAAAGTCGCCTCCTGAGCAGAGCGACGCTCTGCTCGATGTCGGCCTTCATGGCCTCGACATCCGGTCTCATCGCAATCTCCAGCGATACAGGGGTGGATAGGCGCGCCAGAATGTCCGGCGCGCCGAAGAGGGGTGTAACTAGAGCGTCAGTAGAGACCGCTCAAGTCCTCGGCTGGCTCCTTCTTGGGCGGAGGCGGCGCGACAGGCGGCGGCGCAGCCGGAGTCGGGGTCTGCGTACGGACTTCCTGCTCGCGACGGATCACGTCGTAGTAGTTCTGCGGTCCTTCAGGCGCAGCCGGACGCGGCGCCTCTTCACGCAGTTGGCGCTCGGTGCCGGGACGGAAGGCTTCCTCGATGCCGTTCACGGTGCGGAAGATGGCGTTCTTCGGCTTCACGAACGGACGCGCGGGGCGTTCCTTCAGGGCGTCTTCCATGAAGTCGATGAAGATCGGCACGGCGGTCGAGGCGCCCGCCTCGCCCCCGCCTAGCGAGCGGTTGTCGTCGAAGCCGACGAAGACGCCGACGACGATGTCGCTGGAGAAGCCGACGAACCAGGCCGAACGGTATTCATTGGTCGTGCCCGTCTTGCCCCCGACCCAACGGCCCAGGCTGCGGGCGCGGGCGCCGGTGCCGCGCTGGATGACGCCTTCCAGCATGGAGCTCATCTGATAGGCGGTGATCGGGTCGATCACCTGGGTTCCGCGATCTTGCAGGCGCGGCGATTCCTGGCCGCTGAAGCCCCGCGCGCAATCACGGCACTGGCGGCGATCAGCACGATGGATGGTCTGACCGTTCCGGTCCTGAACCAACTCGATAAGATAGGGATCGACCCGGCGCCCGCCGTTGACAAAGGCGGCGTAGGCGGCGGTGATGCGGTACGGCGTCGTTTCACCCGCGCCCAGCGACATGGCCAGGTTCGGCGACATGTCGTCCACCACGCCCATCTTCTTGGACAGGTCGACGACGTTCTTCATGCCCACTGCCTGGGCCAGACGCACGGTCATGACGTTGCGCGACAACTCCAGGCCGCGACGCAGGCTTTGCGGGCCGTAGAACTGGCGGCTGTAGTTCTGAGGCGTCCAGGCGCGACCGCCAGGACCGCCGGGGAAGCTGATCGGCGCATCCAGAACGATCGAGGCGGGGGTGAAGTCGCCTTCCAGCGCCGCCGCATAGACGAAGGGCTTGTAGGCCGAACCGGGCTGGCGGCGGGCCTGGGTCGCGCGGTTGAAGCTGGACAGGGCGTAGGAATAGCCGCCGACCATCGCTAGGACGCGGCCCGATTGCGGCTCGATGGCGACCAGGGCGCCATTGACGGCAGGCGCCTGCTTCAGGGCGAACTGGCCGCCCTGCCGCTCGACGAAGATCAGATCGCCGCGCTTCAGCGGGCGACGCCCTGCGTTGGACCAGGTCACGTCGGTCGCACGCAGCGTGCCCGTCTGATCGTCCTTGGCCGTGCGGACCCGGATCGTGCTTCCGCTGACGTTCTCGACGGCGGCGGCCTGCCACGAGCGACGCTCGGGCGGGGTCGTGCGCTTCTGGGCTTCGGCCTGCCAACCTTCGGCGAAATCGGTCGTGCCCCAGGCGCCGCGCCAGCCGTGACGACGGTCGTAGTCCTCAAGCCCGCGCATCAGGGCGTCGCGCGCCGCCGATTGCAGTTGCGGGTCCAGGGTGGTGCGCAGATAATAGCCGCCTCGGTTGACCTCTTCCTGACCGAACAGGGCGATGGCGCGGCGGCGCGCTTCTTCGACGAAGAAGTCGGCGTCGGCGTATTCGGCGCGGCGCGGTGCCGAACGAGTGCTCAGGGGACGGGCAAGAGCCGTCTGCAACTGTTCGTCCGACAGCCACTTGTTGTCGGCCATCTCGCCCAGCACCCAGTTCCGACGCCCCACTGCGGCCTCGGGATAGCGTTTGGGGTGATAGTTGGTCGGCCCCTTGGGCAGGGCCGCCAGGAAGGCCGCCTCGTCCGGCGTCAGCTGATCCAGCGACTTGCCGAAATAGTTGTAGGCCGCCGAGGCCACGCCGTAGGAGCGATAGCCCAGGTAGATCTCGTTCAGGTACAGCTCGAGGATCTGTTCCTTGCTCAGCGTCGCTTCCAGGCGGCTGGACAGCACCGCTTCCTTGAGCTTGCGGTTCAGACTGGTCTCGCTGGTCAGCAGGACGTTCTTGGCCACCTGCTGTGTGATGGTCGAGCCGCCTTCAAGACGACGGCCGGACAGCACGTTGAAGACGTTCTTGAACATGGCCCGGCCGATGCCGGACACGTCGATGCCGCCGTGGCTGAAGAAGTTCTGGTCCTCGGCCGCCAGGAAGGCGTGAACAACCGTCTGCGGCACCTGATCATAGGTGACGTAGATTCGGCGCTGATCCGAGAACTCGCCGATCAGGGTGCCGTCCTCGGCATAGACGCGCGTCGCCGTCGCCGGGCGATAGTCCGCCAGCTCGGAGGCGTCCGGCATGTCGTGCAAGACCCAGGCGGCGTAGATCGCCACCACCACACCGGCCACGGCGATGGCGCCCAGCAGGGCCACGCCCGCCATGACGAACCAGCGTTCGGCTATCTTCACCATGAACTCCGCAAGACGCGCCCCATGATCCGTCGTTTATCGCGCGTCGCGCGGCGCGCAAAGCGGAACTGCACTTATCCCTTGTCGCGCAGCAGGCGCGCCTTGTCGCGCTGCCAGTCGCGCTCAGCCGAGGCTTCGCGCTTGTCCTGCAGCTTCTTGCCCTTGGCCAGGGCGATTTCCAGCTTCGCCTTGCCCGCCTCGTTCAGATACAGGCGCACCGGCACGATGGTGCGGCCGTCACGCTGAACGGCGCCGATCAGCTTGTCGATCTGCTTGCGGTGCAGCAGCAGCTTCCGATGGCGGCGCGGCTCGTGATTGAAGCGGTTCGCCATCTTGTAGGGCGGGATGTCGGCGTTGATCAGCACCATCTCGCGTCCTTCAGGCGAGACGTAGCTTTCGGCGATATTGGCCCGACCGTCGCGCAACGCCTTGATCTCGGTGCCCAACAGTTGGATCCCGGCCTCGATGTGGTCCTCGAGGAAATAGTCGAAGCGCGCGCGCCGGTTCTCGGCGATCGTCTTCTGCTTGGGCGCGTCTGCGGCCATCAGGCGACCCCGGCCTCGGCCAGCGCCTTGTCGATGGCGGGCTTCACGGCGTCGGCCGTCAGCGACAGCGGCAGGCGAACCTCTTCCGTGCACAGGCCCAGCTTGGCCAGGGCGTATTTGGTCGGCGACGGCGAGTTGTCGAGGAATAGCGCCTTGTGCAGGCCGATCAGGCGCTCCTGCCACGAGCGGGCGGCGGCGAAGTCGCCGGCTTGGATGGCGTCATACAGGGCGACCATGGCCTCGGGCGCGACGTTCGAGGTCACGGAGATGACGCCGACGCCGCCATGTGCGGCATAGCCCAGATAGCTGGAATCATCGCCCGAGATCAGGTCGAAGGCGCCGTCGATGTTGGCGCGCATCCAGCTGGCCCGCGCCACGTCGCCGCTGGCGTCCTTTATGCCGACGATGTTCGGGTGCGCCGACAGGGCCGCTGTCGTCTCGTTCGCCAGGTCCACGCCCGTGCGTCCCGGCACGTTGTAGAGCAGGATCGGCAGTTGCACGGCGTCGGCCACGGCTTCGAAATGCGCCTGCATCCCGGCCTGCGACGGACGGTTGTAATAAGGGGTGACAACCAGCGCGCCGTCCGCGCCGACCGTCTTGGCGAAGCGGGTCAGCTCGATCGCCTTGTCCGTCGCGGACGAACCCGCGCCCGCGATGACGCGGATGCGCCCGGCGGCGATCTCGACGCACTGTTCGACCACGCGCTTGTGTTCATCCAGGTGCAGGGTGGCGCTCTCGCCCGTGGTGCCCATCGGTACGACGCCGTGAACTCCAGCGGCGATCTGGCGTTCCAACAGGCGCTTGAAAGCGGCCTCGTCCACGTTTCCGTCACGAAGAGGTGTGATCAGGGCGGTGATCACGCCCTTGAACAAGGGGGCGGTCATGGGAACAACATACCTGTGCGGAGAAATGGGCGGCGTTCCGCCCGTCACTAATCGGCAAAGGGTAGGTTGCCCGCCGCTTGGCCGCAACCAAAGATGAATGAGGATCAGATATCTGATGATCGCGACGACCGTGGCCGCCGCCCTGGCGATACTGACTCCACCGGCTCAGGACGTGCTGAACAGCACGCCGACGCCCTATTCCGCCAGTCAGGGCGGGATCATCAGCAACCAGGACGCCGCCCTGGTGCAGCAAGGGCTGACGGCCGCGCGGGCGCGCGACGTCGTGGGCACGCAGTCCATCATGGCGCGCATTTCCGATCCGACCGCGCGCAAGCTGGTCGAGTGGGCGCTGGTCGACACCTCGGACAAGCAGATGTCCTACAGCGACCTGGCGCTGGCCCAGACCGACCTGGCCAACTGGCCGCGCGGCGATTCGCGTCGGGCGGCGGGCGAGCGTGCGCTGGACATGGCGGGTCAATCGCCGGACGCCGTCCTGGCCTTCTTCAGCGGAACCGCACCGACCACGGCTCAGGGCGCCATCGCCCTGGCCGGCGCGCTGGAGCAGACGGGTCGCCGTCAGGAGGCCCAGGCCCTGATTCGCGACTGGTGGCGCACCCAGAGCTTTGAAGAGGCTCAGCAAAGCCGAATTTATGCGCGCTGGGGCGGCTGGCTGACGAGCGACGACCATGTGACGCGGTTGAACATGCTGCTGCTGGGGCCGCACGGCCCGGCGACGCGCGCCATGCTCGCTCTGGTCCCGGCCGACCGCCAGGCCGTCGCCAATACCGTGATGGCGCTGCGCACCGCCTACGCCCCTGACGTGATCGTCAGCGGCCTGTCGTCCGCCCAGGCTAATGATCCGGCCGTGGTGCTGGAGCGGGTGCGCCTGTTGCGCTCGGCCGGGCGTCAGTCCGAGGCCTTCCCGCTGTTGTCCGCCCTGCCCGCCGCGCCGTCGCACACGGACGGCCAGAACACCCTGTGGAGCGAGCGCCGCAACTACTTCCTGGACGCCCTGCAGCAAGGGAACGCCCGCGCCGCCTACGCCTCCATGAACGGCCACGGCTTCCCCTCGGGCGAACGCAAGGTCGACGCCGAGTTCTTCGCAGGCTGGGTCGCCCTGACCAAGCTGAACGACCCGGCGACGGCGGCCCAGCATTTCGAAGTCCTGCGCAACGCCTCCTCGACCCCCATCACCCAGGGCCGCGCGCTGTACTGGCTGGGCCGGGCGGCCGAGGCGCGGGGCGATCGCGAGGGCGCTCAGCGGTGGTATCAGGCGGGCGCCCAGCACTGGCAGACCTTCTACGGCCAGTTGGCGGCGGAAAAGGCGGGCGCAACGACCCTGACCCTTCCGGGCGAACCGTCGCCGTCGGCGGAAGACGTCAACCGCTTCGAGGGCAATGAGGTGGTGCGCGCCACCCGCATCCTGGGCCAGATCGGCGAGAAGACCCTGATGCGGGTCTTCGCCTATCATCTGGATGACACCCTGCCCTCACCCTACGACCTGTCGCAGCTGTTCGACCTGATGCAGGGCTACGGGGACCAGTTCGGCTCGATGATGGTCGGGCGCGCGGCCAGCCAGCGCGGCTTCGTCATGCCCGAGCGCATGTATCCGATCCGCCTGCCGCAACAGGTTCCGGGCATGGCGCCGAACGAGTTCGCCCTGGCCATCACCCGTCAGGAATCCAGCTTCGATCCTCTGGTCCGCTCGCACGCCGATGCGCGGGGCATGATGCAGCTTCTGCCCGCGACGGCGCAGGGCGTGGCCCGCCGCATGGGCCGCTCGTTCAGCTCCGAACAGCTGTGGGATCCGGAGGTCAACATGACCCTGGGCAGCTATCACCTGGGCGAACTGATGAACAACTTCGGCGGATCGCCGCTGCTGGCCGCCGTCGGCTACAACGCCGGCCCGGCCCGACCGCCGCAATGGACCGCGCGCTGCGGCGACCCGCGCCAGGCCCAGGTCGATCCCATCGACTTCATCGAATGCGCCCCCTTCACCGAGACGCGCAACTACATGATGCGGGTGATGGAGAACATGCAGGTCTATCGCGCCCGCCTGAACGGCGGCTCGGCGCCGCTGACGCCTTCAGCGGACCTGGCGCGGGGCACGCCGCCCAACACCGGCCCGCGTCCCTATCAACCCTGAGGCGACAGACGGCGGGCCGCCAGGAGCGGCCCGTCCAACGCCTCTAGCCAGACGGCGTCCAGATTAAACACCGTCTTCAGCACGCGCGGCGACAGGGCCTCGGTCGGCGCCCCCTCCGCCGCCGTCCGCCCTTGATCCAGCACCACGACCCGATCAGCGAAGCGCGCGGCCAGCGTCAGGTCATGCAGGCTGACCAGGACGCCATGCCCGCCGTCGGCGCGCGCCCGCAGCCGCTCAAGCACCAGAAGCTGGGCGTCGGGGTCCAGACCGGCGATCGGCTCGTCGGCCACCAGCAAGGGAGCGGAAACCGTCAGGGCGCGGGCCAGCAGAACGCGCGCCCGCTCTCCACCCGACATCTCGGCCACGCCGCGATCCGCCAGATGGCCGACGCCGACCTCGCCCAGCGCGACACGCGCACGGTCCAGCGCGGCCGCGCCCGCCAAGAAGGGCGCGCCCAGCGCCGCCAGCTCGACCGCTGGCAGGTTCCACGCAATCGAACGGTCCTGCGGCAGATAGGCCGCACGCTCGCCGCGCTGACGTTCAGTAAGACGCCGCGCCTCATCGTCGCCCAGACGAGCCGAGCCTTGCGTCAGCGGGGTCAGGCCAAGAGCCGCGCGCACCGCCGTCGACTTGCCCGCCCCATTCGGCCCGCACAAAGCCACGACCTCGCCCGGCCGCACCGACAGGAACGCGCCCTTCAGCACTTCGACGCCGCCGACGCGGGCGTGGGCGTCCTCAAGCTGTAGCAGAAGACTCACAGCCGCCACTCCCGAGCCGCGCGCCAGGCGATCAGCGCGAACAGCGGCGCGCCGACCAGGGCGGTGAAAACGCCCAGCTTCAACTCCTGATCCGTCGGCAGCATCCGCGCCGCCAGATCGGCGGCGACCAGCATCAAACCTCCCGCGAGGGCCGATGGCAGAAGCAGTCGCCCCGGATCACCGCGCACCGCCGTTCGCACCAGATGCGGCGCCGCCAGACCGACGAAGCCGATGACGCCCGCCACAGCCACTGCAGCGCCCGCCGCAACGGCGGCAGCCGCCAACGCCAGCACCCGCATTCGCCCCATCGGCAGGCCCGACGCTCGCGCCGCCTCCTCGCCCAGGGTCAGCATCCGCAGGCCCGGCGACGCGCTGCGCGCGAGCAAGGCGGCGATCAGGGCGGCGGGCGCCACCCAGGCGACATCGATCCAGCTACGGTTCTCGACCGAACCCAACAGCCAGTTCATCACCTCGGCTGAAGCGATCGGCGACGGCGACAGGTTGAAGATCAGGGCCGTCAATGCGCCCGCGAAGCTGGA
The DNA here is from genome assembly GCF_047237745.1 of Brevundimonas phoenicis. NCBI lineage: Bacteria > Pseudomonadati > Pseudomonadota > Alphaproteobacteria > Caulobacterales > Caulobacteraceae > Brevundimonas > Brevundimonas phoenicis. The sequence continues at coordinate 1,784,116 of NZ_JBDFLN010000001.1, read as the reverse complement.
CAGAGCCACGCCGAACAGGATCAGCGCCTCGGGCGTCCGCACCCGTGCGGCCAGGGCGATCAGCAGCCCGCCGCCGACCGTCGCACCAAACAGGGCCGAAACCTCCACCGCTCCGGGGATCGCCGCCAGCCCCAGCACGATGGCCGTCGCAGCGGCCAGGGCCGCGGTTGCTGACACGCCCAGCACGCCTGGCTCCGCCAACGGGTTGCGCAACAGCCCCTGCATCACCGCCCCCGCAAGCCCCAGAGCCGCACCGACGAACAGGGCGCAGACCGCTCGGGGCGCGCGCACGAGCCACAGCACCTGGCCGGGGCCGGAAGCCGGGTTGGCCAAGGCCTCGGAATACTGCGCGCGGTCGAAGAGGGCTTCCCCCAGGGTAACGGCCGCCGTCAAAGCGACCAGGATCGCCAGACCCAGACCGATATTCAGCCTCGTCACGCTCCTCATTTCGCCTGCTCCGCCAGCAGGGCGGCCGCATCCGCCGCGAACCAGGCCGGACACGTCAAGGCCGCGCCTGGCAAGCTGGCGGCGGTGTGTTCAGCCGTCGCCCGTCGCATGACGGGATGCCGTCCCGCCCCGCGCCAATCCGAACGCGCCAGATCGAAGAACCCCTTCACATAGAGGGCGGGCGGCGTCAGCAGCACCCGTTCAAGCCCCAGCGGCTGATAGCCGGGTCGTTTCACTCCGTTGCGAAACCCCGCCGACCGCAGAATCGCATCCATCAACGAACCCGGCCCGCTGGTGAAACCGCTGGCCGTCACATAGACCGCCGTCCGGCCTCGTCCGGCGCTGGAGGCATGGGCCAGACGCGCCTCCATCCGGCGGATCAAGGCTTCGCCCCTGTCGCGACGGTCCAGAGCTGCGGCCACCTTGCGGATATTAGCCTTCACTCCGTCCATGTCCGTCGCATCGTCGATGCCGACCGTTCGCACCCCGCGCCGATCCAGCACCCCCAGGAGGCGGGCGTCGCCGCCCCAGTAACGTACAGCTACGTCCGGCTGGAACCCTGTCGCGGCCTCCAAAGTCGGCCGCACCTGCCGCCGTCCTTTAGCCGCCTCGCGCATCCAAGCGTCCGGATCATCGGCGCGCGGCGAAAGAGCGATGTCCGCTTCGGGCGCCAGGGCGAGAACGAATTGGTCTGCGCATTGATCCAACGCCATCACGCGCAGCGCCGCCGCCTGCACCGTTTCAGCCCCCCCCACGGACAACAGTGCTGCGAGCGCGCAAAGACGCCGTTTCACTGGGCGGTCAATCCCTTGAACAGGACGTCCAACTGGGTGCGGATCAGCACGTCCCGATCCGCCCAGTCGAAATAGGGCTTGGTGATCATTATGGAGACCAGGCCGTGAACACTGGCCCATATCACCTGCGCCAGAACGCGCGCGTCGCCTCGCAGAACGCCTTCGGCCACGGCATCCTCGACAACCGCCACCACGGCCGCGAACAGCTCCGCCCCAGCTCTTTGCGCAATGGTCTCGGCCCCATGGCGCGTTTCGACGGCAGGGGTCAAATAGGCCAGGCGATAGGCGTTGGGGTTTTCGAAGCCAAAAGCCACATAGCCTTCAGCGATCCGACGCAGACGCGCCAGGGGCGGCGCCGGATCTGCCAGAATCGCACGATTGCGTCCCGCTAGGCCTTCGAAGGTGTTGCGGCAGATTTCGTTCAGGATTTCGCCTTTATCGGCGAAGTGCATGTAAAGGGCCGTTGACGACAATCCGACCTTGTCCGCGATCTTGCGGATCGTGGCGCCGTCATAGCCGCTCTCAACGAAAATACGCTCGGCCGCCGCCAGGATTTCGGCGCGACGTTCGTGCCCCTCTCCCTTGGGTTTACGGCTCGAACGCGGCGCGGGGGCTGAAGGGACGACCGACAATCAGATGACTCCCTGAACGAAGGACATGAGTCCCTCGCCGACGTTAGCCCGCACGCCCCCTCTAGCCAAATCCGAGGTTTGAAGTATCAATGATATTAACAACCCATTAAGTGAGAACACGGGGTGACGGCTACCTATCTTCAGACGCTCGCCACCGCGCGGACGACCCTCACGCTCGGCCAGATGGCAGCGATGTGCATCTTCGGGCTGAGCAGCCTGCTGGGCGCGGTTTTCCTTCAAGACTTCGCCGCTCTTTGTCTGTTCGGCGTCCAGATCAGCTTTCTGGCGCTGGCGGCATGGAGGCTGAGTCTGGTCGCCCTTCGGCCGCCTGTGCTCGCGACCGAGCCGCTGCTCCATTCATGGAATGAAGAATGGCCGCGCTACACGATCGTCGCGGCCCTCTATCAGGAAGCAGAGATACTGCCCCATTTGGTCGAGCGGCTGGCGGCCATCGATTATCCGGCAGAACGACTACAAGGCTTCCTGGCGCTGGAGACTGACGACCATGCCACCATTACAGCCGCGTCCCAGCTGCATCTGCCGGAATGGCTAACGGTTCTCGTCGTGCCAGCCGGGGCGCCGAAAACCAAACCGCGCGCCCTGAACCACGCCCTGTCGCTCGCAACCGGCGACTTTCTGACCATCTATGACGCCGAGGACGACCCGGACCCGCTGCAGTTGAAGGAGGCCGCAGCGCGCTTTCGAATCGAGAGCGAACGCCTGGCCTGCGTCCAGGCCCCGCTGCGCATCCGTAGCCGTCGCAAGGCAAGCCCGCACCCGTTGCTCGATCGGCAATTCGCGGCGGAATACGCCGCCCTGTTCGAGATTACCCTACCTGTTATGGCGCGACTGGGTTTGCCGTTCCCGCTAGGGGGCACCAGCAATCATTTCCGCGTCTCTGTATTGAAGGCTTTAGGCGGCTGGGACGCCTGGAACGTTACGGAAGACGCAGACCTGGGCTTTCGTATCTGGCGTTCAGGCTATCGACTGGGGGTCATCAGCCGCCCGACCTATGAGACGCCGCCAGGCCCGCTGCGCTTGTGGCTGCCGCAAAGAACGCGTTGGCTGAAAGGCTATCTGCAAACTCTGGCCGTTCATACGCGTTCTAGGGGCGGCATGGGCTGGCGCGGCTGGATCGCTCTGATCCTGACCATCGGGGCGGGGTTGGGGTCTGCCGCCGTGCATGCAGGCTGCATGGCGTGGGTCGCGGTCATTTCCCTGATGGCAGTGATGGACGGTCGCCTGCCGTCGCTGTCGATCATGGGCTGGACGGTCCTGATCGTCGGCCTCGCTGCCGCCTGGATCATCCAGCTGCGCGGTTCGCGGATCGCCGGGACACCCTATGGACCGATCGATATGCTGGTTTCCCTGCCCTATTGGTCGCTGCTGAGCCTGGCTTTCGTACACGCCGCCGTCCGTCTGGCGCTGGAACCGCATCACTGGGACAAGACCCCGCATCAAGTCGATGTCGAGCCGATCGCAGCCCCTGACCTCTATTCCGACGCTGGACGAGCGGCCGCCTGAGCGCCTATCAGCGCGCATGGCTCCGGTTCTCTCCTCCTCGCCCGAAACCCTCGTCACGCGCGGGTGGTCGGACTACGCCCTTCTGGACAGCGGCGACGGCCGCAAGCTGGAGCGCTACGGCCGCTATACCGTCGTGCGCCCCGAGCCTCAGTGCTTCTGGAAAGCGCATGACGAGACCGCCTTTGAAAACGCCAACGCCCTGTTCGACCCGCAGCAGGAGGAAGAGGATTCCGGCCGCTGGCGCTTTGACGCCCATGGCCCGATCGACGCCTTTCCGCTGAAATGGCGCGACGTGCGCTTCATGGGGCGCTTCACCCCGTTTCGGCATCTGGCCTTCTTCCCTGAGCAGGCCGCCAACTGGGAATGGCTGGACGCACGGGTCCGCACGCTCAAACAACCGAAGATCCTGAATCTGTTCGGCTATACCGGCGTGGCCAGCCTGGCCTGTTCGGCGGCCGGCGCCCACGTGACCCACGTCGACGCCTCCAAGAAGTCCGTCGCCTATGCGCGCGAGAACGCCGAGTTGTCAGGCCTGGCCGACCGCCCGATCCGCTGGATCGTCGAGGACGCCCGCAAATTCGTCGCGCGCGAAGTCCGTCGCGGCAGCAAATACGACGGCGTCATCCTCGACCCCCCGAAATACGGGCGCGGCGCCAACGGCGAGGTCTGGCGCCTGTTCGAGGACATGCCCGAACTGCTGAAGGACTGCGCCGCCCTGCTGTCCGACGACGCCTCCTTCCTGCTTCTGAACGCCTATGCGGCGCGGATTTCCGGCCTGTCGCTGGCGCACATGATGGCCGAGGCGACGCATGATCGCGACGGGCGCATCGACTGGGGCGAGCTGGCCCTGTCCGAAGACAGCGAGCACGCCCGCGCCATCGGCCTGTCCTTCTTCGCCAGATGGAGCGCCTCATGACCGAACGCCTCATCACCTCCCTGACCAACGACACCATCAAGGCCGTCCGCGCCCTGCATATGCGCAAGGAACGCGAAGCCACCGGCCGCTTTCTGGCCGAAGGGCTGAAGTTCATCGGCGAGGCGCTGGATCAGGGCCGCGCGCCGGTCATGCTGCTGGTCGGTCAGGACGCCCGCCCGCATCCATTGCTGGACCGCGCCAAGGCCGAGACGCTGAAAAGCGGCGGCCAGATCATCGTCGTCACCCACGCCATCCTCGAAAAGATCAGCCGTCGCGACAATCCCCAGACGGTGCTGGGCGTATTCGAACAGGTCTACACGCCGCTGGAAGCGATCCAGCCCGACGCCAAGCCCTGCTGGGTGGCGCTGGAACAGGTGCGTGATCCGGGCAATCTGGGCACCATCATCCGCACGGCCGACTCGGCCGGTTGCGGCGGCGTCATCCTGATCGGCGACTGCGTCGACCCGTTTTCGGTCGAGGCCGTGCGCGCCACCATGGGCTCGGTCTTCGCCGTGACCATCAGCAAGGCCTCGCGCGAAGAGTTCCTGGTCTGGCGCGCCTCATGGCCGGGCAGCGTCATCGGCACCCGCCTGGACGCGACACACGGCTATCGCGACAGTCCTGTGCGCCACCCCGCCATCATCATGATGGGGAATGAACAGGCGGGCCTGACCGACGAACTGGCCGCCGCCTGCGACCTGAATGTCAAGATTCCCATGCGCGGCCGGGCCGACAGCCTGAACCTGGCCGTCGCCACGGGGGTCATGGTCTATGCCGTGACGGACGCGGCCTACGGCTCCAGCCTCTAGGCCTCGCCGTCGGTCTTGATGCGGCCCATGCCGATCAGGGCCAGGACCGTCAGCACGGCCGCCGCCGTCAGATAGGCGCCGACGGCCTGAAGGCCGTAATGGCCCGCCAGCCACGTCGCGGCGTAGGGCGCCAACGACGCCCCCAGAATGCCGGCCAGGTTGAAGGTCATAGACGCGCCGGTGTAGCGCACCGTCGTCGGGAAGGGCCGCGCCAGCGCCGCGCCCAGCGGTCCGTAGGTGCAGCCCATCAGGCTGAAGCCGATGATGAAGAAGGCGATCACGCCGACCATCCCGCCGCTGCCGAACAGCGGCGCCAGGGCCAGGCCGAACAGGGCGATGGCGACGGTTGTCACAAGCAGCGTCCTGCCCTGCCCCCACCGATCCGCCGCCAGAGCCGCCAGCGGAATGAACAGGCCGAAGAAGCAGACGCCCAGCAACTGGATCGGCAGGAACTGCTCCCGCGTATAGCCCATGCTCGTCGTGCCCCAGCCCAAGGCGAAGACCGTCATCAGATAGAAGAGGACAAAGGTCGCCAGTCCAGCCAGCGTCCCGGTCAGCAGGGCGAACTTGTGGTGCGCTACAAGCATCAGGGCTGGCGCCTGAACCCGTTCGGCGCGGTCGATCGCGCGTTTGAACTCGGGCGTTTCGGTGATCTTCAACCGCATCCACAGGCCGACAATGACCAGCAGAGCGCTGGCGATGAAGGGGACGCGCCAACCCCAGGCCATGAATTGATCCTCGCTCATCACCTGTCCCAGCAGGATGAAGCTCAGGGTCGACAGGATGAAGCCGATCGGCGCGCCCAGTTGGGGGAACATGCCGAACCAGGCCTTCTTGCCCGGAGGCGCATTCTCGGTCGCCAGCAGGACCGCCCCGCCCCACTCGCCGCCCAGACCCAGGCCCTGACCGAACCGACACAGGGCCAGCAGCAGGGGCGCGATCACCCCGACCGAATGCCAGGTCGGCAGCAGGCCGATGGCGATGGTCGACAGGCCCATGGTCATCAGGGCCGCCACCAGGGTCGCCTTGCGCCCCACCCGGTCGCCAAAATGGCCGAAGACGACCGCCCCGATCGGTCGGGCGAAGAAGGCGATGGAGAAGGTGGCGAAAGAAGCCAGCATGGCCGTCATCCGATCGCCGCCAGGGAAGAACAGGTCTGGAAAGACCAGCACCGCCGCCGTGGCGTAGATGTAGAAGTCGTAGAACTCGATCGTCGTGCCGATCAGGCTGGCGAACAGAACGCGCCGCTTGGAGGCAGACGGCGGTGAAACAGCGGCGTCGGTCACGCGAAATCCTTACGGTTGACGCACGATCTTTGCGGCGCTGCGCATCCATGCGTCAAGCGCAGGATCAGCTTCCGCGAGGCTTGACCCTATTGGTCGGCGCCGCATTGGCCGGGTCTTCCGGCCAAGGATGGCGCGGATAGCGGCCGCGCATCTCGCTGCGCACCGCCGTCCATGATCCGGCCCAAAACCCCGGCAGGTCTTTCGTCACCTGCACCGGCCTTCGTGCAGGTGAAAGCAGGCTGAGCGTTAGGGGAACGCGGCCGCCGCCCACGGTCGGATGGGTCTTCACTCCGAACAGTTCCTGCACGCGGATTTCGACGCGCGGCCCGCCCTCGGCGTCGTAGTCGATGCCCGCGCTGCCCAGCGGCGTGGTCAGGCGCGTCGGCGCCAAATCATCCAGCTTGCGTTGCAGATCCCAGGGGATCAGACCACGCAAGGCCTCGGCCAGCTTGCCGTCGCCGATGTCGGCCAGCGACCGCGCCCCGTCCAGCAGAGGCCACAGCCAATCCTCGCGCGCGTTCAGCAGACCTTCGTCCGAGACGTCGGGCCAGGCGTCATCCAGTCCGCGCAGGAAGGCCAGGCGCGCCCGCAGCGCCCCCGCCTGCTCCCCCCATTTCAGCGCGCCCAGCCCCCCGGTCTCGATCTCCGACTTCAGCGCCGCCGTCATGGTCGCCCGATCCGGCGCGCCGACGACCTTTTCATCCAGCACCAGGGCGCCGATGCGCCGAATGCGGCGGATCACCGGCTTGCCCGACGGTTCGCGCGCCAACCGATCCTCGACCTCGATCAGATGGGCCAGATCGGTTTCCAGCGTCGCCGCATCCAGCGCCGCCGCCAGCCGGATGCGGTCGCGCGCATCGCCGCCGCCCAGTTCGGCCACCGCCAGCCAGGGCGCGCGCGCCAGATGATCCGTCGGTTCGATGAAGGCGCCGCGCCCCGAGGCCAGCAGCACCTCGCCCGGCTTGCCCTTGGCGCGCGCGATGCGTTCGGGGAAAGCCTCGGCCAGCAGCAGCCCGGCGTACGCCTCTCCGTCGCGCCCTCCGCCCGCTGCTCGCACCCAGCGTTCGGCCAGCTTCATCGCATCGCGAGCGCGCGGCGAGCGATCTCGCTCCAGCCCCTTCAGACGATCGTGCAGGTCAACGCTGCCGCCGCCCAGACCGGGCTCGCTCAGCACCGCCGCGATCTTCGCGCCTTCAAGAGCGTCGCCCTGATCCGAGGCGACCGCGACCATGTGCGCTAGGCGCGGCGCTAGGGGGATGCGGGTCAACCGCCGACCGTGCGGCGTCAGATCGCCCTTGGCGTCGAGCGCGCCCAGCCGCGTCAGAACCTTGCGCGCCTCGGACATCGCCCCGGCGGGCGGCGGGTCCAGCAGGGCCAGCCCCTCGACCGACTTCGCTCCCCATCGCGCCAGATCAAGGGCGAAGGCGGTGAGGTCCGCCTCCTGGATTTCAGGTCGCTGATGGGCGACCAGACCGCGCGTCTGCTCCTCGTCCCACAGGCGATAGCAGACGCCGGGCTCGACCCGGCCTGCGCGCCCTCGCCGCTGCTCGGCCGAGGACTTGCTGACCTTGACCGTCGCCAGACGGGTCAGGCCGCTGGAGGGCTCGAAACGCGGCACGCGCGACAGGCCCCCGTCGATGACGACGCGCACGCCCTCGATGGTCAGGCTGGTCTCGGCGACGGAGGTCGCCAGCACCACCTTGCGGCGGCCGGGCGCCGCAGGCTCGATGGCGCGATCCTGCTCGCCCTTGTCCAGGGCGCCGTACAGGGCGACGACATCGACGCTCGGATCGCGCAACCGCTCGTTCAGACGCTGAACGGTGCGGTGGATCTCGCCCTGTCCCGGCATGAAGGCCAGGATGGAGCCGGTCTCGTCATGCAGGGCCTGCATCACGGCCTTGGCCATGGCGTCCTCGAACCGCTCGACCGGGTTGCGGCCCAGATAGCGGGTCTCGACCGGGAACATGCGCCCTTCGGCCTCGATGACGGGCGCATTCTCAAGCAGGCGCGACACGCCAGCGATGTCGAGCGTCGCCGACATGACCAGCAGACGCAGGTCATCGCGCAGCACCGACTGGCTATCTCTCGCCAAGGCCAGACCCAGGTCAGCGTCGAGACTGCGTTCATGGAATTCGTCGAACAGGACGGCGCCGACGCCTTCCAGCGCCGGATCGTCCAGAATCATGCGCGTGAAGACGCCCTCTGTGACGACCTCGATTCGCGTATCCGGGCCGATCCGGCTTTGAAGGCGGGTGCGATAGCCGACGGTTCCGCCCGCCTTCTGGCCCAGGGTGGCGGCCATACGGTCGGCTGCGGCGCGCGCGGCCAGTCGTCGCGGCTCCAGAACCAGCACCTTGCCGTCGCCCAGCCAGGGCTGGTCCAGCAGGGCCAGGGGCACGACTGTCGTCTTGCCCGCGCCCGGCGGTGCGGCCAGCACGACCGCAGAGCTCTGGGTCAGGGCGGCCTTCAGTGGTTCCAGAACGGCGTGAATCGGCAGCATGACACGGGCTGTAGCGCCTTCAGCCGGGGTCACGAAAGCGTCGTCCGCACGTCATCCTTCGTAAACCGCGTTGCGCCAAGGCCCGCAGATGGCTAGCGTCCCCGCCCAAGAAGGCGACCCGGGAGGGGTCGTCGCAATAAGTTGGGGGCGCACCTGCATGTCTGCAGATGGCGTAAAGCCAGCCGGAAGCCGGCTATTTCTTAAAAAATCCATCGCCCAGATTCAGAAAGAAGCCGCCAAGAGCGAGCTCAAACGGACCCTCGGTCCGATGAATCTGATGAGCCTGGGCATCGGGGCCATCATCGGCGCCGGCATCTTCGTTCTGACGGGTCAGGTGGCCTCGGCCCACGCCGGCCCGGCCATCATGTTCTCCTTCGTCATCGCCGGCATCGCCTGCGCCCTGGCGGGCCTGTGCTACGCCGAACTGGCGTCGACCATGCCGGTGTCCGGCTCGGCCTATACCTACGCCTACGGCACCCTGGGCGAGGTTTTCGCCTGGGTCATGGGCTGGCTTCTGGTGCTGGAATACGGCGTCGCAGCCTCGACCGTGGCGGTCGGCTGGTCCGGCTATGTGGTGTCGATCCTGAATGACTTCGGCGTAAGCGCCAGTCTGTTCCCGACAATAACCTATCCAGGCGGCGAAGGGCCTCAGTGGGCCACTCCGCTGATCCAGTATGTCTCCTCGGGCGAGAACGCCGGCTTCCCGCTGACGGGCACCTTCAACCTGGTCGCGGCCGTCGGCATCGCCGCCGTGTGCGGCCTGCTGGTGCTGGGCGTGTCGGAATCGGCGAATATCAACAACGCCATCGTCGTCATCAAGATCATCGTCCTGCTGACCTTCATCGCCGTGGGTCTGCAGTATATCAACCCGGCCAACTGGGATCCCTTCATCCCGCCGCAGGGCGAGAGCTGGGACCAGTTCGGCGTCGGCGGCATCTTCCGCGGCGCCTCGATCATCTTCTTCGCCTACGTCGGCTTTGAAGCGGTTTCGACCGCCGCCGCTGAAGCCAAGAACCCGTCGAAGGACGTGCCGATCGGCATCCTGGGCGCTCTGTTCGTCTGCACCCTGATCTACATGGTCGTGGCCGCCGTCATGACCGGCGTCGTTCCCTACCTAGAGCTGGCCTCGCCGGCGCCGATCGCCGTCGCCATCGACCGTATGGGCCTGGAATGGGCCAATGTGCCGCTGGCCGGCGCGCCGAGCGGTCAGCTGAACCTGATCGCCTTCCTGATCAAGATCGGCGCCATCACCGGCCTGTCCTCGGTCATGCTGGTGCTGTGCTACGGCCAGACGCGCATCTTCTACACCATGGCGCGCGACGGCCTGCTGCCCAAGGCGTTCGCCATGGTGCACCAGAAGTTCCGCACCCCGTGGATCGGCACCATCCTGCTGGGCATCGTCATCGCCATCGCAGCGTCCTTCCTGCCCATCTCGATCCTGGGCGACCTGGTGTCGCTGGGCACGGCGACGGCCTTCGCCATCGTCTGCCTGTCGGTCATCGTCCTGCGCATCAAGCACCCGGAGATGGAACGTCCGTTCCGCGTACCGGGCGGCATCGTCACGGCGGTGCTGGGCATCCTGGCCTGCCTGACGCTGGCGTCGTTCAACTTCATCCCGATGGTGACGCACGCCCTGAACGACAACCCGCTGCCGCTGACCATCCTGGGCGTCTACGCCCTGGTCGGCGCTCTGATCTACGGCCTGTACGGCTTCGCCCACTCGAAGCTGGCCAAGGGCATCGACATCACCGAGGACACGACTCTGGAATCGGCGGTCGAGGCCATGGGCCACGGCGTGGACAACAAGAAGGACTGATTTCGATCAGTCGGCCTCGAGCAGCGCAAAGCGCGGTAGGCCCAATAATGAGAAGGCCCCGGAACGATCCGGGGCCTTTTTTCATGTCCAGACGGGATTGCCGAAACCGCCGCCCTCGCCTACAGCGTCGGGCGAACCTATGCGGATGTGGCGGAACTGGTAGACGCACCAGATTTAGGTTCTGGCGCCGCGAGGCGTGGAGGTTCGAGTCCTCTCATCCGCACCAAGCTCGTTTCCTGAAAACGGTCGCCTCATTTCGCCGGCTGAGGCAGAAGACGCCGCAAGGCCGCCTTGACGCGCGGCAACCGCATAAGAAAACCTGTCGTTAGCCCGGCGGCCGCGAAAGCGCCGCCGAAGACGCCTGCATGCCAGTTCGAGAGCGCGAACGCCGCGACAGCCGCCGCCAACGGCGTGACGATGACCAGAGCGATCAGCCCCTGAGCCATGAATTTCGAAGATTGCCGTTTTCGCATGTCGATGTCATGCGGAGGATGCGGGCTATTGTCCAGCTAGAAACAGTCTATCGATCACGGGCGTCACCCAATCCGCGCAGGACGACCGGGATCAGATCGGGCAAGTCCTCGGAGATCAACCCCGGCCCGAAACGCACCGCCGCATCGCCATGCATCCATACTGCGGCGCAGGCGGCGTCGAAACTGTCCATATGCTGGGCGACCAGTCCGCCGATAAGGCCGGTCAAAACATCGCCGCTGCCCGCGGTCGCAAGCCAGGGCGAACCATGCGCATTGACCACAGCGCGCCCGTCGTGAGCAGCAATAACGGTGGCGGAGCCTTTCAGCACCACGACGACGCCGACGCGGCGCGCGGCCTCGACCGCCGCTTCTTCGCGCCCCAGCGCGGCCAAAAGGCCAGGAAACAGGCGTTCGAACTCTCCTTCATGCGGCGTCAGGACATCATCCCGATCCAGCAAGGCGAAAAGCTCATCGGGACGGTTCTGAAACAGCGTCAGGGCGTCGGCGTCCACAATCAGGACCGCCCCTGTTCGCGCCAGCGCCGCAAGGTTGTGGGCTGTCGCATCGGTCAGCCCCGCCGCTGGGCCGACCACCACGGCGTCCATCGGCTCGGCCAGGGCCTGAAGCTGCTCCGGCCCGGCGAAGGCGGCCAGCATCACGGCCTCCAGACTCTGCGCCATAATCTCCGCCGCGTCGGGCGGACAGAAGACCTTCACCACACCCGCGCCGATCCTCAGACCCGCCCGTGCGGCCAATCGCGCCGCGCCCGTCGACAGCACGCCGCCCGACACCACGCCCAGTCGTCCGCGCATATGTTTGTGCGTCTCATCCGTCGGCCACGGCAGGCGATCGCGCCATTGAACGGGGTCGTTATGCGACTTCATGTGGATTTCCGTTCACGGAAGGCCTCAACGGACGAAAATCGCTTGCCATATTGTGCAATGCAATGTCCCTTTACCACCCGAGCGTCGGACCAACAAAGGAGCCGGCTCGGGATCCGCCATGAAGAAGATTGAAGCCGTCATCAAGCCGTTCAAGCTGGATGAAGTGAAGGACGCTCTCCAAGATATCGGAGTGCAGGGCATGACCGTGCTGGAGGCCAAGGGATATGGCCGCCAGAAGGGCCATTCAGAACTCTATCGCGGCGCCGAGTACGTCATCGACTTCCTGCCCAAGATCAAGATCGAGGTCGTGGTGGCGGATGACCTGGCCCCTGCCGTGGTCGAGACGATTCAGAACGCCGCCCGCACCGGCAAGATCGGTGACGGGAAGATCTTCATCACCAACCTCGACGACGTCATCCGCATCCGCACGGGCGAAACCGGCGCCCAAGCCATCTAGTCTGACGGCCGCCTCCTGAGGCGGCCGATTTCAATTCCCCAGCTACAGGACCTCCCCCATGAGCGCCGCCCAAAAGATCCTGCAAGAAATCCAGGACAAAGACGTCCAGTACGTCGACCTCCGTTTCACCGACACGCGCGGCCGCGTCCACCACGTGACCTTCGACATCGGCATGGTGGACGAGGACTTCCTGGAAGAAGGCACCATGTTCGACGGCTCGTCGATCGCCGGCTGGAAGGCCATCAATGAGTTAGACATGCTGCTGAAGCCGGACCTCGCGAGCGCCTATGTCGATCCGTTCTACCAGCAGACGACCCTGTTCATGTTCTGCGACGTCCTGAACCCGGACACGGCCGAACCCTACAACCGCGACAGCCGCTCCATGGCCAAGAAGGCCCTGGCCTATGTTCAGTCGTCGGGCGTGGGCGACACCGTCTTCTTCGGCCCGGAAGCCGAGTTCTTCGTCTTCGACGACGTGCGCTGGAACACCGCGCCGCACGACACCCGCTACAGCTTCGACTCCAGCGAGCTGCCGGCCAACACGGGCGCCGAATACGCCGAGGGCAACCTGGGTCACCGACCGTCGACCAAGGGCGGCTACTTCCCGGTCAACCCGGTCGATTCCGGCCAGGATCTGCGCGGCGAGATGCTGGCGGTCATGCGGGATCTCGGCCTTGACCCCGAAAAGCACCACCACGAGGTCGCCCCTGCGCAGCACGAACTGGGCCTGAAGTTCAGCGACCTGCTGACCATGGCCGACCGGATGCAGCTGTATAAGTACGTGATCCACAACGTGGCCCACGCCTATGGCAAGTCGGCGACCTTTATGGCCAAGCCGATGTTCGGCGACAACGGCTCGGGCATGCACGTCCACATGTCGATCTGGAAGGACGGCAAGCCTCAGTTCGCCGGCGATCAGTACGCCGGCCTGTCGCAGGAATGCCTGTGGTACATCGGCGGCGTCATCAAGCACGCCAAGGCCATCAACGCCTTCGCCAACTCGACCACCAACTCCTACAAGCGCCTGGTGCCGGGCTATGAGGCGCCGGTGAAGCTGGCCTATTCGGCCAGCAACCGCTCGGCCTCGATCCGCATCCCGCACGTCACATCGCCCAAGGCCAAGCGCCTGGAAGCCCGCTTCCCCGATCCGATGGGCAACCCCTATCTGACGTTCGTGGCCCTGCTGATGGCGGGCCTGGACGGCATCGAGAACCGTATCGATCCGGGCGCGGCCGCCGACAAGAACCTGTACGATCTGCCGCCGGAAGAGCGTCATTCGATCCCGGAAGTCGCCGGTTCGTTGAAGGAAGCCCTTGAGGCGCTGGACGCCGACCGCGCCTTCCTCAAGAAGGGCGGCGTCATGGATGACGACTTCATCGACGCCTACATCACGCTGAAGCAGGAAGAGGTCGCCCGGCTGCAACTGCACCCGCACCCGGTCGAGTTCGACATGTATTACAGCTGCTGATCCTCGGATCGGCCTGGCACGGAAAGCCCCGGGCGGTTCGCCGTCCGGGGCTTTTTCATTTAAGCCTGATCGTAACGAACGGACGCCGCCGCCAAGGCCTCGATGTCGTCAGCGCATAGAAGCGGACGCAAGGCCTCGAACTTCTTCTCAGGCCAATCATAGACGTCGAGCGCCAGCAGAGCCTCGATCACGGCGTCGGAGAACCGCTTGCGGATCGGAACCGCCGGATTGCCCGCCACGATGGCGTAGGGCGCCACATCTTTGGTGACGATGGCCCCGGAAGCGACCACGGCTCCCTCGCCGATCGTGACGCCCGGCATGATCATGGCGCGCATGCCGATCCAGGCCCCGTCCTTGATCACGGTGTCGCCCTTCCCCTGATAGGCGTCCTGGATGACCTCAGCGAAGGGATAGAGGCTGAACCAGTCCGTCCGATGGGTGTGGTTGCCGCCCAGCAGGATCACCGCCTCGGCGCCGATGCAGACGCAGTCGCCGATGTGCAACTGGTCGATCGGCCACTGCGGCTCCCATGCCTTCAGGCTGTAGGGATCGCCATAGAGGTAGCGGACCACGCTTTCCTCGAACGAGCCCGTCCAGGCGTTGCTGTAATAGCTGCGCCGGCCCTTGATGTGGATGTTCGGATTGGCGACCGTTTCGTGCAGCAGCTCAACCTTGGACCAATGCCGGTCCGGGGCGGTATGGGACATGAAGCGACCTCAAGATGCTTGTCAGCGCTCGGATCGCCTCACTGCCCCATTGATCAAGCCGCCAGCCCGTCGGCCGTATCGGCCTTCTTGCGGCGCAGTTCGATGATGCGGACGCACCAGATGGAGACTTCGTAGAGCAGGACCATCGGCACGGCCAGCATCAGCTGGCTGATCGGATCGGGCGGCGTCACCACGGCGGCGACCACGACCACGGCGACGATGGCGTATCGACGGCCCTTGGCCATCATCTGACTGTTGATCAGGCCCGCCAGCCCCAGCAGGGTCATCACGACCGGCAATTGGAAGCACAGGCCGAAGGCCAGGATCAGGGCCGTCACCAGGTTCAGATAGTCCGACACCTTGGGCAGCAGCTCGGCCGCCACGCCCTCGCCGATGATCTGCTGGCTCAGGGAGAACCACATCACGAACGGCAGCATGACGTAATAGACCAGCGCCGCGCCCAGCAGGAACAGCACCGGCGCCGCGATCAGGAACGGCAGGAAGACGCCCTTCTCGTTGCGGTACAGACCCGGCGCGACGAAGCGGTACAGCTGCCAGGCCAGCACCGGGAAGGCCACGATGACGGCGCCCAGGCCCGCCAGCTTCATCTTGGTGAACAGGATCTCCAGCGGCGCGGTATAGATCAGGCGTACGCTGTTGTGGTCCACGTCCGGCACAGGGATCAGCCCGGCGGTGCCCAGGATCAGGCTGAACGGCGACACATGGCCGTGGGCCCCCACCGTCTGGTGGAAGGCGGCGGAGACCACATAGGGCTTCACCAGGAACAGATAGAGGGTCTCTGAAAAGGCGAAACAGCCGATGAAGGCGATGATGAAGGCGACCACGCAGATCATCAGCCGCGAACGCAGCTCGATCAGGTGATCCATCAGGGGCGCGCGCGAAGCCTCGATATCGGCTTCGTCGTGATCAGCGCGGCTCATAGATCAACCTTCTTGGTGCGCGCGACCGTGGGGCGAGAGGCGTCGGCTTTCGTCGCAGACTTCGCAGCAGGTTTTGCGGCCGGCTTGCGCGCCTTGGGCTTCAGCGCCCCATCGGCAGAAGAAGCGGCGCTCGCTTTCCTGGCTCGCGGCTTGGCGGCTGGTTTCGTCTCAGGTTCAGGCGCAACGGCGACGGCCGGCGCCATATCCGGCCATTCGTCAACGCCCGTGGCCACAGTCTGAGCAAGCGCTTCAGGCGCGGGCTCAACAGGCACCGTGGAGGCCGGCGCCTCAATCGGCGCCTCCAGCTCCTTGCGGATGTCCTTGAAGGCCTCGTCCGCATCCGCGCCCAGGGCGTACATCCCCTGCCCCGACCGCAACGCCTCGACCTCCTTGCGAAGGTCGTCCAGCTCGGACTGGCGCGCCATCTCGTCGAAGCTGGCGCGGAACTCATTGGCCATGCCGCGCGCCTTGCCGACGAACTGGCCGACCTTGCGCATGAGCATAGGCAAGTCCTTGGGCCCTACGACAAGCAGGGCCACCAGACCGATGACAAGGATTTCGAACCCGCCGATTCCGGGGCCAAGACCACCCATGATTCAGCGTCTTCCGGCGAGGATCAGCGGTTCAGTTCTTCTTTTTCGGCGTCCGTGCGCGGCAAGGCGCCCGGAGCTTCCTTGTCCTTGGCGCCCGTGTCGTCCTTCAGGCCGTCCTTGAAGGCGCGAATGCCCTTGGCGGCGTCGCCCATGATGCCGGACAGCTTGCCGCGGCCGCCGAACAGGACCAGCACGACGACGACGACGATGGCCCAATGCCAGATGCTCATGGAGCCCATGGCGATACCTCCTCAAGGGGACTCACCGAGACGCGGCCCCACCGACTGATTGTTGTGCGTCATATAGGCTGAGTGATGGCGACGCGCCAAGGGACGCTGTACGCATCGCGGCCATGAGTCTCAACGATCACGTCATCATCCACACCGACGGCGCCTGCAAGGGCAATCCCGGCCCCGGCGGCTGGGGGGCGATCCTGCAAACCGGCGGAGGTCACGAGAAGGAACTCTGGGGCGGCGAGCCCCTGACGACCAACAACCGCATGGAAATGATGGCGGCGATCATGGCGCTGGAGGCGCTGAAACGCCCTTGCCGCGTCGATCTGCACACCGACAGCAAATACGTCATGCAGGGCGTGACCGAATGGATGCGCGGCTGGAAAGCGCGCGGCTGGAAGACCGCAGACAAGAAGCCGGTGAAGAATGAAGACCTGTGGCGGCGCCTGGACGAGGCCCGCAACCGCCACGAGGTCAAATGGCACTGGGTGAAAGGCCACGCCGGTCACGCCCTGAACGAGCGGGCCGACGGCCTGGCCAATCGCGGCGTGGCGGAGATGCGCGGACGCTAAAGCGCCCGCACCTTCAGCAAGGGGCCCGACACCGATTCGATGACGACGCTCTCGCCCGCCAGCGGCGACGCGCCCTCGATTTCGGCGGGCCATTCCGATCCCGACACGAAAACCCGGCCGCGCCCGCCGACAAAGGCTTCGACCACCCGAGCGCGTTCACCGACCAGACGAATGTCGCGATCATTGATGTCGGGCTGATCCTCAGGGTTCACCCGCTTGATCAGGCGACGCGACAGAATGGTCGAGGCCACCGTCAGCGCCGCGAAGACGCCGATCTCGACCGGTAGGCCCAGTTGCGGCGCCAGGGCGGACAGCAGGGCCGTCAGCCCCGCCGACACCGCCGGCCACAGCAGCCATTCGGTCGAGGCCGCCGCCTCTATCCCCAGCAGCACCACGCCAACCGCCAGCCAAAGCCAGAACGGCTGGGCGGCGTAGAGGGAGACGAACCAGTCCATGGCTTACTCCGTTGTCGGCACAGAGCCGCCTGAACGGCGCGGCGCGGCGCGCGGCGCGGCCTGACGCGCGTCCGTGCGGCCCTGTTGCTGCTCCTTGGCCAGGCCGACCAGTTCGCCGACCCCGGCGATGGTGCCGACCAGGGCGCCCATTTCCGACGGCACGATGACCGTCTTCTGTTGCGGGCTGCGGGCCAGCTCGGCGAAGGCCTCCACATACTTCTGGGCCACGAAGTAGTTGATGGCGTTGACGTCGCCGCGAGCGATGGCCTCCGACACCATGGCGGTGGCCTTGGCCTCGGCCTCGGCTTCGCGCTCTCGGGCCTCGGCGTCGCGGAAGGCGGCTTCCTTACGGCCTTCAGCTTCCAGGATCGCCGCCTGCTTGGCGCCCTCGGCGCGGGCGATGGCGGCCTGCTTCTCGCCGTCCGCCTCGGTGATGACGGCGCGGCGCTCGCGCTCAGCCTTCATCTGACGGGCCATGGCGTTGGTGATGTCCACCGGCGGCGTCAGATCCTTGATCTCGATACGGTTGGCCTTGATGCCCCACGGCTCGGTCGCGGCGTCGATGACGTGCAGCAGGCGCGTGTTGATGGCGTCGCGCTGCGACAGCACCTCGTCCAGTTCCATTGAGCCGACCACGGTCCGCAGGTTGGTCATGCACAACTGGGCGATGGCGTAAGGCAGGTTATCGACGCGATAGGCGGCGCGAGCGGCGTCCATCACCTGGATGAAGACGATGCCGTCGACCTTCACCATGGCGTTGTCCTTGGTGATGACCTCCTGGGTCGGGACGTCCAGCACCTGCTCCATCATGTTCATGCGGTGGCCCACGCGCTCGACGAACGGGGTCAGGATGTGGATGCCTGGAGTCAGGGTCTTGGTGTACTTGCCGAACCGTTCCACCGTGAATTCACGGCCTTGCGGCACGATCTTGATCACGCTGAACAGGAAGATGATCGCAAAGACTGCGAACATCACAAAGAAAATCAGCGAAAAATTCATAAGGCCCTCCGGTTGGAGAAGGAGCTTAGCCGCCCAGGGTGCGTCACGCCACAGAATCCGGTTCCGTCAGCATGACATCCGCGTCAGCCATTCGCCGCGCCATACGAATGATGCGTCGCGTCTCATCCCAATCGACCATGGCCAGAGCCGTCTCGAACGGGAAAAAGCCTGCATCGGCGGCGTCATCGCCCGCCACGACCGCGCCCGACGTCCAGACCGCCGCATAGTCGATCAGGACATAGTGCCGCCCCGCCTCAGGAAAAAGCCCGTCCACCACGTCGATCAGGCCGATCAACTCGGCCTCGGCGCCCGTCTCCTCGCGCAGTTCGCGCAGGGCGGCGTCGGCCAGGCGTTCGCCCGGCTCCAGACGCCCGCCGGGCAGGCTCCACTCGCCCACACGCGGCGGCGTGCCGCGCCGGATCAGCAGCACTTCGTCGCCTTTCAGGCACACTACGCCCACGGCCGGCGTCGGAATCATGTTTTGCCCTTGAATTGACCGCCAGAAGGCAAGGTTTTGCGCTTCCACCACGGCGCGCCTTTTGCCACAAGGCCGATATGACCCTCCCGACGCCAAAATCCCTCGCTGAACTCAAGGACGCCCTGCCCGGCGCTTGGACGCAAGACGCCGCCGAGATGGCGCCCTGGCTGACCGAGTGGCGCGGCCGTTGGACCGGCGAAACGCCGCTGCTGCTGCAACCGCGCACGACCGAGGAAGTCGCCCGCGCCGTCGAAATCTGCGCCCGTCACGGCGTGGCCGTGGTGACTCAGGGCGGCGGCACCGGACTGGTCGGCGGCCAGATCCCTTATGGCGAGGTTCTGCTGTCCACGCGCAAGCTGCGGACGGTGCGCGACGTGACGCCGCTGGACGACGCCATGACGGTCGAGGCGGGCGTGACCCTGCTGGAGGCGCAGGAACTGGCGAAGGAGAAGGACCGCTTCTTCCCCCTCAGCCTCGCGGCTGAAGGCTCGGCCACCATCGGCGGCGTCATCTCGACCAATGCGGGCGGCACCGCCGTCCTGCGCTACGGCATGATGCGCGATCTGGTGCTGGGCATCGAGACGGTCATGCCGGACGGTCAAGTGTTCAACGGCCTGAAGCGCCTGCGCAAGGACAACACCGGCTATGACCTGAAGCAGATGTTCATCGGCGCCGAGGGCACTCTGGGCGTCATCACCGCCGCGACGCTGAAGCTATTCCCCATCATGCGCAGCCGCGCCACCGCCATCGTCGGGTTGGAAAGTCACCACGACGCCGTGGTGCTGCTGGCTCGCGCCAAGGCCGAGACCGGCGGCGGGGTCGAGGCTTTCGAGCTGATGAAGCGGCTGGGCATGAGCCTGGTGCTGAAGAACATTCCCGACACGCGCGAACCGCTGGAATCCACGCCGCCCTGGTATGTGCTGATCGAGCTGGCATCGGGCGAGCCGGACGGCGCCGAGGCGGCGATGGAGCGCCTGCTGACCGCCGCCTTCGAGGAAGGCCTGATCGTCGACGCCGCCATCGCCCAGAACGACGCCCAGAAGGCTGAATTCTGGCGTCTGCGCGAAGAGCATTCCGCCGCCCTCAAGCCGGAAGGCGGCGGCTGGAAGCACGACGTCTCGGTTCCCGTATCGCGAATCGCCGACTTCATCGACGAGGCCACGGCGGCGGTCGAGCGCTTCCATCCGAGTTGCCGCGTGTCGGTCTTCGGCCACGTGGGTGACGGCAATCTTCACTATGATGTGATCCCCGGCGTGGGCGAGGACGTCGCCGCCTTCATCGCGCGCTGGATGGAGGGATCAGAGGTCATCCACGATGTTGTGGCCCGTTACGACGGCTCGATTTCGGCTGAACACGGTCTGGGACGGCTGAAAACAGACGAAGCGCGGCGCTATAAAACCCCCTTGGAAATCGCGACCATGCAGGCGATCCGTAAGGCCATCGACCCGCAGAGGATCATGAATCCGGCGGTCCTCTTCTGATGACTTGCGACCGTATGTGACGTTTCAGGCGGTTCAAAACGTCATCGAAGCGGCCTATGAGGCCCGCTCTTGAGACGCATAGGGAGTCGATCGTCTTGTTGATCGTCCTGTCCCCGGCCAAAAAGCTGGACTTCAACCCGCCCGCCACCGACGCCCCCGTGACGCCACGGCGATGCGCCGATGAAACCGCCGAATTGGCCAAGGTGACGCGAGGGCTGAGCCGTGCGGACCTGCGCCGCCTGATGTCGATCTCCGACGCCCTGGCCGAGTTGAACTATCAACGTTTCCAGGCCTTCGACAACGAAACGCCGGAGGGCGCGCTGCAGGCTGTCTTCGCCTTCGCCGGCGACGTCTATGAAGGGCTGTCGGCCCGTACCCTATCGACCGACGACCTGACGTGGGCTCAGGACCACCTGCGTATTCTCTCGGGCTTCTACGGCCTGCTGCGGCCGCTGGATGCGATTCAGCCTTATCGGCTGGAGATGGGCATCCGGTTGAAGACCAAGCGCGGCGCCACCCTCTATGATTTCTGGGGCGAGCGCATCTCGCTGCGCCTGAACGAAGACGCCGAAAAGCTGTCCGACCAAACCCTGGTGAACCTGGCCAGCCATGAGTATTTCGGCGCGGTCGACGCCAGGGCGCTGAAGCTGCCGATCGTGACCCCGCACTTCAAGGAGAAGAAGGACGGCGAGGCCCGCATCATCTCCTTCTACGCCAAGAAGGCGCGCGGCGGCATGGCCCGCTACGCCATCGAGAACCGGCTCGAAAAAGTCGAAGACCTGAAGGCCTTCGATCGAGACGGCTACCGCTTCGACAAGAGCCTATCGACGGACACGGACTGGATATTCATCAGGGAAGGAAAATCCTGATCGCCAGATTGAACGACTGCGGTTAGGTTGCATTGCAGCATCATCAGCCACGGGTTCTTTCTGTCATGTTCGCGATGAACGATCTCAAGGGCCGCGTCGCGGTCGTCACCGGCTCGACCTCGGGCATCGGACTGGCGTTTGCACGGGCGGTCGCCCTGTGCGGCGGCGATGTGGTGCTGAACGGCCTGGGCGACGCCGACGCGATCGAAAAGACGCGCGCCGATCTGGCCGCCGAGACCGGCGTGCGCGTCCTCTATCACCCGGCCGACATGACCCAGCCGGATCAGATCGAGGACATGATCGCCACAACGCAGCGCGAACTGGGCCGCCTGGACATCCTGGTCAACAACGCCGGCATCCAGCACGTCGAAGCGGTCGAGAACTTCCCCGCCGACGCCTGGGAAAAGATCATCGCCATCAACCTGTCCTCGACCTTCTACGCCACCAAGGCGGCGATCCCGATCATGAAGGCGCAGGGCCGCGGCCGGATCATCAACATCGCCTCGGCTCACGGTCTGGTCGCCAGCCCGTTCAAGTCGGCCTATGTCGCGGCCAAGCACGGCGTGATCGGCTTCACCAAGACGGTGGCGCTGGAACTGGCGCAGGACAACATCACCTGCAACGCCATCTGCCCCGGCTTCGTCGAGACTCCGATCGTCGCCAAGCAGATTCAGGATCAGGCCCGCACCCGCAACATGAGCGAAGAAGACGTGATGAAGAACGTCATCTTGGGCTCGCAGCCGACCAAGCGTTTCGTCACGACCGACGAACTGGCGGGCATCTTCCTCTATCTGGCGTCTGATCTCGGCGCCTCGGCCAACGGCGCCAACTTCTCCGTCGACGGCGGCTGGACGGCCCAATAGGTTTCACCTTGGCCGCAGAGGCCGAACGACGGAGAGTTTGATGGCGGCAAAGCGCAAACCCGTCTGTCTGGCCTTACAGGGCGGCGGAGCCCACGGCGCATTTCAATGGGGCGTGCTGGATCGACTGCTGGAAGCCGATGTGCTGGACGTGCGCGCTGTCACGGCCGCTTCAGCCGGAGCGATGAACGCCGCCGCCTTGATCACAGGGCTGGAACGCGGCGGCGCCGAGGGCGGACGCGAGGCGCTGGACACCCTGTGGCGCGAGGTGAACCAGTCCGGCGGGCGCAACGTCTTCGGCGACAGCTCTGTCTGGTCCAAGGCCCTGACGCCCGACTGGCTGAAGGGCACGCCGATGTGGCAGGCGGGGCAGACCCTGGCCCTGTCGATGAGCCCCTATTCCTTCAACCCATTCAACCTGAACCCGTTGCGCCGGGTGCTGGAGACGGCGGTGGACTTTGAGGCCCTGCGCGCCTCTTCTATTCAGATGTTCGTCTCGACGACGGCGGTGCGCGCGGGCCGTTCGCGCATCTTCAAGTCCGCGGAAATGGCGCCCGAGGTGCTGTTGGCTTCGGCCTGCCTGCCCCAGCTGTTTCAGGCGGTCGAGATCGAGGGCGAGCCCTATTGGGACGGCGGCTACCTGGCCAATCCGGCGCTGTGGCCGCTGTTCTATATGGACACGCCGGACGATATCCTGCTGCTGCCGCTCAACCCGTTCCAGCGTGACGAAGCGCCGCGCGAGGCTGGCGACATCAACGACCGCTTGAACGAGATCGTTTTCAACGCGCCTCTGGTCGCCGAGCTACGGGCCGTCGCCTTCGTTCAGGATCTGATCGCCGAGGGCAAGCTGAAGCCCGGCGAAGACCGTCGGCGCGGCATCCGCATCCACGTCATCGAGGCCGACGAATGGCTAGGCGATGAGTCGCTTCATTCCAAATTCGATACGGAATGGCGCTATCTGAACAAGCTGAAGCAGCACGGCCGGACAGCGGCCGAGATATGGCTTGAAAGCTGCCTGCCCAAGGTCGGCAAGGCGTCCAGCGTGGACGTGAAGGCGCGGTTTCTCTAGCCTCGTTCCGACTCCATATCCTCGTCACCCTCGGGCTTGTCCCGGGGGGCCATGTTTAATCATGCTGCGCCTGTGATGATGTGACGCTTAAGCAAAACACATTCCGCTGAGCTTGTCGGCATCATGGGCCCTCGGGACAAGCCCGAGGGTGACGGATAAGGTTTATCCCACGAACCCGGCCGCGCGGCGCAGGCGGTCGTTGATCGCCTCGCCCAGCCCCTTGGCCGGAATGGACGACACCGCGATACCGGCAGGCTTTGTGCGATCCGCCTCACGCAGCAGGCGAAACAGGTTGGCCGCCGCCTCACGCAGGTCGCCGCTCGGGCTGAGGCTCCAACGCGGATCGCCGACGCCTGCGCCGAAGCCCAGCAGGATTTCGTCGTCCTTCGCCTCGTCCGCCTCAATCCGCACCGGCGCATCGGGCGCATAGTGCAGGGCCAGACGGCCGGGCGAGCGATGCCCCTGCCCGCCTTCGGTCAGCGGCCCGGCCACAGCCTCAAGCTCTTCGCGCGTGACGGAGCCGGGACGCAGCAAGGCGATCTGACCGTCCAGCACCGAGACGACGGTGCTCTCGACTCCCACAGCGCAAGGGCCGCCATCGACCGCCGCGCCTACTGCATGGCCCGTCTCTTCCATAGCGTCGGCGAAGGTCGTCGGACTGGGCCGCCCCGAACGGTTGGCCGACGGTGCCACGACCGGCCCGCCAAAGGCGCCGATGACCGCCCTCGCGCGCGGATGGCCCGGCACGCGCACGGCCACGCTGTCCAGCCCCGCCCGCGCCAGATCACACACCCGCTCGCGGTCGCGCACCGGCGCCACAATGGTCAGCGGCCCCGGCCAGAAGGCCTCGGCCAGCGCGCGCGCCCTGGCGTCGAACACGGCGATCGCCTCGGCGTCCACGGCGTTGGCGACGTGGGCGATCAGGGGATTGAAGCGCGGCCGTCCCTTGGCCTCGAAGATTCGCGCCACCGCCTGCGGGTTGGAGGCGTCGGCCGCCAGACCATAGACCGTCTCGGTCGGCAG
The DNA here is from genome assembly GCF_047237745.1 of Brevundimonas phoenicis. NCBI lineage: Bacteria > Pseudomonadati > Pseudomonadota > Alphaproteobacteria > Caulobacterales > Caulobacteraceae > Brevundimonas > Brevundimonas phoenicis. Next base: position 1,759,830 of record NZ_JBDFLN010000001.1, on the reverse strand, counting down.
GATGACCAGACGTCCCGTTTTCAGCGCCTCGGCGGCGATTTCGGGGCTGTCGCCCCTGGCGGGTCGGTCGGCGGGCACGGTCGCTCTTTCCTTACGCGGCGTCAGCCATTCAAACAGGGGGCCACAGTGCGCGGAATCTCGACCAAAGTCCAAGTAGGCTTGCGCCCAAGGGCGTGGCGGTCGACAGAAGCGCAACGTCTTTCTGAGGATAACCGATGAGCTACCGCGCCCCCGTTCGTGACATCGCCTTCGCCCTCGACGCCGTGGCCGGGATCGGCCAGGTGGCGGCGACCGGCGCCTTTCCCGATTACGACGCCGATGTCGCCTCGGCCGTGCTGGACGCCGCCGGTCAGTTTTCCGAAGAGGTTCTGGCCCCGCTGAACCGCCCCGGCGATCTGGCGGGCGCCAAATACGCCAACGGCGCCGTGACGGCCGCGCCCGGTTTCGCCGACGCCTATCAGCAGTTCGCGGCGGGCGGCTGGACCAGCCTGACCGCCTCGGTCGAGGCCGGCGGACAGGCCCTGCCCAAGGCGCTGGAGCTGGCGGCCTATGAGACCGTCCACGCCGCCAACATGGCCTTCGGTCTGTGCCCCATGCTGTCGCTGGCCTCGATCGAGGCGCTGGAGCAGGTCGGCAACGAACACCAGAAGGCCACCTATCTACCCAAGCTGGTGTCAGGCGAATGGACCGGCGCCATGGTGCTGACCGAACCGCACGCCGGGTCCGACCTGGGCGCCCTGACGGCGACGGCGGTTCCCAACGGCGACGGAACCTACGCCCTGACCGGCCAGAAGATCTTCATCACCTGGGGCGATCACGACGCCACGGACAACATCGTCCATCTGGTGCTGGCCCGCCTGCCCGACGCGCCTGCCGGGCCCAAGGGCATCAGCCTGTTCCTGACCCCCAAGTTCGCGGTCAACGCCGACGGTTCGCTGGGCGAGCGCAACGCCTTCCGCCCGGTCGGCGTCGAGCACAAGCTGGGCATCCACGCCTCGCCCACCTGCGTCATGAGCTATGAGGGCGCCCGCGCCGAACTGGTCGGTCAGCCGAACCAGGGCCTGGCCCATATGTTCGTCATGATGAACGCCGCCCGTCTGGCCGTCGGCGTCGAGGGCGTCGGCGTCGCCGAGCGCGCCTATCAGCACGCCCTGGCCTATGCGCTGGAACGCCGTCAGGGCCGCAGCGTGTGGACCGGCGAGAAGGACGCCCCGATCTTCGACCACCCTGACGTGCGCCGCATGCTGTCGGTGATGAAGGCCAAGGTCGCCGCCGCCCGCGCCATCTGCCTGTCGACCGGCGTCGCAGCCGACCTGGCTCGCCACGCCGCCACGGAGGAAGAGCGCAAGGTCTGGAAGGGTCGCGAAGACTTGTTCACCCCGATCGCCAAGGCCTGGTCCACCGACGTCGGCTGCGAGGTCGCCTCGCTGGGCGTTCAAGTCCACGGCGGCATGGGATTCATCGAGGAGACCGGCGCCGCCCAATACTATCGCGACGCCCGCATCACCCCGATCTATGAAGGCACCAACGGCATTCAGGCGATGGATCTGGTGGGCCGCAAGCTGTCGATGGACGGTGGCGAGTCGGCCAAGGCCCTGATCGCCGAGATGAAGACGACGCTAGCCCAGATCGATCGTCTCTATACCGGCAAGCCGGTCGAGCGTTTCGCCACCGCCATCGAGGCGGTGGAAGACGCCACCCTGTGGCTGCTGGACGCCAAGTCGGATGCCGCTCGCGCGGCCGACGTGCTGTCGGGCGCCGACGCCTATCTGAAGCTGATGGGCGACGTGGTCGGCGGCTGGATGCTGGCCAAGGGCGCCCTGGCGGCGAAGGCGAAACTGGACGCCAATGACGGCGACGCCGCCTGGCTGCAAGGCAAGCTGGACCTCTATGAAGTCTACGCCGCTAACGTCCTGGGCCACGTCTCCAGCCGTCTGGCCGCCGTCGGCCAGGGCGGCGACCTGCTACAGCGGATGAGCGTCGAAGCCCTGGCGGGCTGATCATCGTTCTATGGCTTGAGCGTAAAGCGCCTCCCGTGCCACCTAGGCGCGGGAGGCGTTTCGTATGAATCGAGCGATTGGCGCTGCCAGTTTTATCTTGGCTGCTTTTTTCAGCGGAGCCTCTTTCGCGAAAACGCAAGAGCCGGTCGCCTGGATCACGCGCCCTGTTCCGACACCTGAGGATTTCCCACCCTTCGCCGCTGCCCTGAACATCGGCGGCTGGGTCGAGGTGAACTGCCTGGTGACGTCAGAAGGACTGCCGAACGCCTGCACCGCCATGCGCGCGCGCCCGGACGGGCTGGGCTTCGCCGAAGCGGCTGTCCGCATCATCGAACGCGCAAGGCTAACGCCCGCCGCGCCCGACGCCTCGCCCGAGAAACGCGAGTTCACGGTGCGCGTGCCCTTCAACGTTCCGCCATTCAACACGGAGGGGCCGACGCCCTGGTCCGGGCCGACGCCTAACGCCGCGCAAATGGAAGGCGGCCGCCGTTTCGCCCGACGCAGCGTCGAGCCTGTCGTTCGCCTGAGACGTCATTGGCGGCTGGACCAGATGCCGCTCGAGATGCGCCGCACGACCGAAGGCTGGATCGCCGAACTGTTCGGAAACCTGGAGACAGAGCGCCAAAGACAGAGCCTGGTGATGGCGCGGGTCCTGGCCCTTCGCGAGTTGGACGCCTTGCCGTCCAAGCAACCGGATGACTGGAGCGAAGCCTGGGCTCCCCAGTTGCGAGAGGCCGGACGCGATATTTATCCTCGCGAGCCGATGATCGAACTACGTCGCCGCTACTGCGCCCGTTATGACTGCGGGCCGACGGCTGGCGTCACCCCCTGAGAACCCACGGAAAATCTGAACATGATGACGCTTCTAGCGAGTCTGGCCCTACTGACGGAGCCTGTTCTGTGGGAGACGCGCCCTGTCGTCGAACGCCATGATTATCCGGCCCTGGCCAAGGACTTGCGGGTCAACGGAACCGTCACCCTCGAATGCGTCAATAACGAAGACGGCGCCTTGACCCGATGCGCCGCCATGTCCGCCAGACCCGCCGACATGGGTTTCCAGGAAGCAGCGCTGGCGATCGTGTTCCGAGGGCGTGTCGCCCAGCCCACGGGCGTCCCTTTCATGATCGAACTGCCCTTCGACATCCTGACGGAAGGCGACGAACCGCTGCGCCAACCGTGGGAGGGCCCCGAACCAGGCCTAGAACATATCCGGGTCGCCCAAGCTTTTACCGACAGCTTCTATGGCGGCAGCCGCTCTGCGGCCGAACGCTCGATCCGCGACTGGAAAGTCAACGAAATGCCGCCCGAAAAGGCGGCGCTTCTCCGCGCCTGGATGGCCGAGCTATACCCCGACCTTGAAGCCGAAAAGGCTTGGCACGCTGCAGGGGTCGCTCGCGTCCTGGCTCGACACGGCCTGGACTATCTGCCGACCAAGAAGCCGATCGGATGGGATGTCTGGTACGCTCAAGTCACACAGGCTAGCCCGGAAGACCCGGCCCTGATCAGGAACGAGATGCGCCGCCGCTACTGCGCAGCGTTCGACTGCGTTTCCGGCGCGGCGGCGGACTGATCCAGCAGGGCGATGGCCTCGCGCACATATTGGGCGTGGGCGACGACGCCCAGGTCCATGCCTTCGCCGCCGCCCTGCACTTCCTGAACCAGCACTCCCGCTATGAAGGGATGTTCCGGCACGGGCGCCCCAGGCACGCGGCGCGCAGCGGGCGTCCAGAAGACCGGGCCGCCGGAATTGCCCTGGGCGACCACGAAGTCGAGCAGGAAGATCGGGAAGTGCCGGATCGGCGTCAGCGGCCAGGAGCTGATCCGACCTAGGCGCAGGATCGGAAAGCCCGCCCGATTGGCCGACAGCCCATGCGGATAGCCCAGCGCCAGCAGTTCGTCCCCCGGCCCCATGCGCCAGCGATCGAAGGCCTCAGCGTCAGCCAACCATCCCGCAGGGATGGCCGCCTGGGCGAAGGCGGGCGGCGCCGTAATCTCCATCACCGCCACGTCACGTTCCGGGTGCGCGGTCCACAACGGCGCGCCGTCTGCGTCGCGGATCGCCAGGGTTCCCGGCGTGAACTTCCAGGCGCCGTCCGCCTCCGCCGTGCGCCAGCCGATCCGCGCCTCATTGCCAGGCATTACGTCCAGCACGTGCCGCGCCGTCACCAGCACCACGCGCGGCGCGCCGTCAGGCCGAGGCGCGGCGATCAGAAAGCCAGTGCCGACCTTCCTCTGGCCGCCGTTGAGGGCCTGATCCAGTTGCACGGTGGCGTTGATGACGCCGACCGTCAGATCCCATTCGGGCGGCGGGGCGGCGACGACGGCGGGTTGTTCGGGCGGAAGATCCTGAATGATCATGACGCCATTTGACGCCGAGCGTCGCCGGGCACAAGGTCCGGCTCAAATCATATTCCAGGGGGAAGCCCACGCCATGAACCGCCGTGAACTGATCGCCTCGACCGCCGCCGTCGGCTTGGCCGCCTCCCCCGCCCTTGCCCGCCAGAGTACCGGAGCCTCGATGTCCAAACCCACGCCGCCCGTCGCCAAGAAAGTCCCCGTCCGCATCGAACAGCTGGGCCGCGTCCGCGTCGACGACTATCAGTGGATGAAGGACGACAACTGGCAGGCCGTGCTGCGCGACCCGTCGCTGATCAAGGCCGACGTCAAGGAACATCTGACCGCCGAGAACGCCTATCGCGAGGCCATGATGGCCTCGACCTTGCCGCTTCAGGCGCAGATGTTCGAGGAGATGAAGGGCCGCATCAAGGAGGACGACAGCTCCGTCCCCGCCGCCGACGGGCCGTGGGAATACTATGTCCGCTACAACACCGGCGACCAACACCCGCTCTATTGCCGTCGCCCGCGCGGCAAGACCGATGGCGAGGTCATCCTTCTGGACTGCAACAAGCTGGCCGAGGGCAAAGCCTATTCGGAAGTCTCTGCGACCGAACACAGCCCCGACCACGCCCTGTTCGGCTATGCCGAGGACGCTCAAGGGTCCGAAGTCTACAAGATCTATGTGAAGGATCTGGCCACCGGCGAGGTGCTGCCCAACCCGATCGAATCTGCCAGCGCCAACTTCACCTTCTCACCCGACAGCCAGTGGATCTTCTGGACCAACCGCGACGACAACGGCCGCCCGGACAAGATCTTCCGTCGCCCGGCGCGCGGCGGCGAAACCGCCCTGGTCAATGAAGAAACCGACGAGGGCATGTTCCAGGGCATCGGCCGCACCGCCGACGACGCCTTCATCGTCATCTCCATCGGCAACCAGGAAACCTCGGAAAGCCGCATCATCCCGGCTTCCAACCCCACGGCCGCGCCCGTGGTGGCCGAGCCGCGCCATGTCGGCCGCCTGTATGACCTGGACCACTGGGGCGACCGCTGGGTGATCCGCACCAACGCCGACGACGCCATCGACTTCAAGGTCGTCGAAGCGCCCACCGCGACCCCCGCCAAGGCGAACTGGAAAGACCTGATCGCCCACACGCCGGGTCGCTTCATCGAGGGCGTGGCCCTGGTGAAGGACTATCTGGGCCGTCAGGAGCGCGCCGACGCCAATACGAAGATCGTTATTCGCGACCGCGCCGGCGCCGAGCATGAGATCGCCGTGGACGAGCCCGCCTACGCCCTGTCGCTGGGCGGCGCGTCGGAGTTCGACACCACAGTCATGCGCTATGGCTACAACTCGCCGTCCACGCCGACCTCGACCTATGACTATGACCTAAAGACGCGCGAACGCACCCTGCGCAAGGTTCAGGAAATTCCCTCGGGCCATAACCCGGCGGACTATGTGGTCGAACGCCTGAACGCCCCGGCCTCGGACGGTGAACTGGTGCCGGTGACGGTGCTGCGCCGCAAGGACGCGCCGGTCGACGGCTCGGCGCCCCTGCTGCTCTACGGCTACGGCTCCTACGGCATCCCGATGGCGGCCAGTTTCGCGACCAACCGACTGTCGCTAGTCGATCGCGGCTTCATCTACGCCATCGCCCACATCCGCGGCGGTTCGGACAAGGGCTGGAACTGGTTCCTGACCGCCCGGCGCTTCACCAAGAAGAACACCTTCACCGACTTCATCGCCGCCGCTGACCACCTGATCGCGCAGAATTACACCAAGGCCGGCAACATCGTCGCCGAGGGCCGCTCGGCGGGCGGCCTGCTGATGGGCGCCATCACCAATATGCGGCCGGACTTGTGGGCCGGCGTGATCGGCGGCGTGCCCTTCGTCGACGTCATCAACACCATGAGCGACACCAGCCTGCCCCTGACGCCGCCGGAATGGCCCGAATGGGGCAATCCGCTGGAGGACGCGGCCGCCTACGACTACATGCTGAGCTACAGCCCCTACGACCAGATCGAATCCAAGCCCTATCCGGCCCTGCTGGCGACCGGCGGTCTTTCCGATCCGCGTGTCACCTATTGGGAGCCGGAGAAGTGGGTGGCCAAGCTGCGACCGGCTTCGACCTCCGGCAAGCCGGTGCTGCTCAAGATCAATATGGAGGCGGGTCACTTCGCCTCATCGGGCCGCTTCGACTATCTGAAGGACATCGCCCACGACTACGCCTTCGCCGTCTGGGCGGTCGAGAAGGGCTGGGAGAAGGCGTGATCGTCCGGCCGTTCGCGGAAGCCGACCTGGCGGCCGTGACGGCCATCTACGCCGACAGCGTGCTGCACGGCACGGGGACATTCGAACTGGACGTCCCCTCAGCCGACGAGATGCGCGCTCGGCTGGCCGCGCCCGCTGCGCTTGGCCTGCCTGTCCTGGTCGCCGAGATCGATGGAGCGGTCGCGGGCTACGCCTATGCCGCCCCCTATCGCCTGCGTGCGGCCTATCGCTTCATGGTCGAGGATTCGATCTACGTCGCAGAGACGTTTCGCGGACGGGGCGTCGGCAAGGCGCTTCTGGACGCCCTGCTCAGCGCCTGCGAGGCCCTGGGAATGCGTCAGATGGTGGCGGTGATCGGCGACAGCGCCAACACCGGCTCCATCGCCCTGCATGAAGCGGCGGGCTTCGCCCATGTCGGCGCCTTCCGCGACGCCGGGTGGAAGTTCGACGGCTGGCGCGATGTCGTCTTCATGCAGAAGGCGCTCGGCGCCGGCGGCGCGGCTCCACCCGACGCCGACGGCCTGGATTGCGGCCGCTAGAGTCTGAATTCGCAGATTTTTTAGCAAAAGCGCCACAATGCGCTTGACCGAAAGCGCGACGAACCGTATTCGCCCCTCCTCTCCTCCTCGCGGGGAGAGAAACGCGGGTGTAGCTCAGTTGGTTAGAGTGCCGGCCTGTCACGCCGGAGGTCGCGGGTTCGAGCCCCGTCACTCGCGCCACTCCTTCTCAGGAATGAGGGAGTGGCGCACCGCCCTTTCTTGTTTTTCCGACATCCAATTTTTCCAAGGACGTGCTCCGCATGTCCGGAAGTTCGCTCGCCGCCAAACATGGTCGGCTTGAGTTGCACGCGCCCTTCCCTACCTGCAGTCGCTCCTGGCGATTCAATCGACAAAAAGAAAGGCGGCGAACCAAGGTTCGCCGCCTCCCATTGTCGACCAGCTTCTGAGTTTAGAAGCGAGCGCGAGCCGAGATCGAGAACATACGTCCCAGCAGACCCGGATAGTACAGTTGGGTGTCGGTGTTCGCCTGACCGTTGTAGGCGCCGATCGGCGTCTGCGGTGCGGTTTCGTCAAACACGTTGCCGATGAAGGCCGTCAGCTGGAAGTTATCCGTAACGTTCCACCGTGCTGACAGATCGAAGTAGCTCGCCTCCGGCATGTCGTACTCGGTGACACCATCCACTTCATTGGTGAAGATCGGATCCTTCAGCGACGGAGTGTAGCTCCAGCGGCCGAAGATCGTCCAATCCGCAATGTCGTAGGTGATCGACAGGACAGACTTCCAGTCGAAGTTGGCGCCGCCGATGGCCGAGTAGCCATAGCCAACCGTGTCATCACCGTCGAAGTTCAGTTCATCGACGTAGGTGAACAGCTCATTGACGCGCAAACGACCCGGCAGGCCAAACTCCTCCATATCGACCGACCAGTCGATCTGAGTGTCGATGCCCTTGGTGCGATAGAAGCCGCCGTTGGTGCGCGTCGTGTTCACGTAATCGATCTGACCCGTGACCTGATCACGAATGACGCGCTGGCATGCTTCCGATGTCAGGCTGAGATCGTCATAGCACTCGTCGATCCAATAGGTGGCGCCCAGCGATGCAATGATATCGGTGATTTCGATATCATAGTAGTCAACCGTCGCCCGGAAGTTTCCAACCGGGAAGAAGTCAGGCTGGAACACCACGCCGAAAGTCAGCGTCTCAGCAGATTCAGGCTTCAGGTTCGGGTTACCGAACGCAAAGGCTTCAACCTGGGTATTGTTCTGAGTCAAGCCCGTGGTGAAGTCGATGCCTGGCGCTTGCTGAGCGCAGAAGGCCGCCACAGCGCTCGAAGGCGCCGAGCCGCCCTGCACCATACAGGGGTCGATCGCGCTGGGGAAACCCTGGTCGCCGTTCTGGTACAGTTCGAAGACGCTGGGCGCACGAACCGCCGAGTTGAACACCGAGCGGAACTTCAGCCAATCCAGCGGCTGATACTCCAGACCGATCTTGTAGGTATCGAGACCACCGACTGACGAGTAGTCCGAATAGCGATAGCCAAAGTCCATACCCAGATACTTGGCGCCCGGCAGGTCACGAAGCAGCGGCAGCGAGATTTCGCCGTACAGTTCCGAAACGCTGATCGAGCCGCCCTGATCCTGGATGGCGTTGAAGCCGTAGATGTTGCCCGTCCGCTGCTCGTTGTCGACGCGGAACTCCGCACGGCTTTCACGCCACTCGAAGCCGAAGACCGCCGCCAGCGGGCCAGCAGGCAACGTCAGCAGATCGCCGCGAGCAAAGCCCGCAATGCGGGATTCTTCAATGTCAGTCGTTGCGAAAGTCGGGACCGTAAGGAAGTCCACCATCTCCTGCGTCAGAGTGCCTTCGCCAAAGATGTCCAGCGGCACGCAGCCCGGCAAGGCGTTAATGCCCAGAGGAGCGCCCGATATTGGATCCTGGCACCCTGCCAGACCTTGGCGGATAGCGGTCTTATTGACGCTGTTCCGGCCAAGATCTTGCAACTGGTTCTTGCCGTAGCTCGTGGTCAGGCTCCAGTCCCAACCTGAGTCGCCGAAGTCGCCGCTGAGCGTCGCCAGCATAGCCAGCGAACTGTTCTTCGTTTCACCGAAGCGGGCGCCGACTTCGTTGGTACGGCGATCCATGGTGAACGGTGCGTCGGGATCAGCACGGCTCTGCAGAGCAGCCCACAGATCGGCGTGGTTGGTCTGAATCAGCGACCGCATCGCCGGCGTCAGGTTGACGGTCAGACCGGTGGCAGGCGTGGGGGCCAGCGAAACTTCCTGCCAAGTGTTGGCATAGTTCAGCTGGAGATCCAGACGCAGCGTGTCGGTGATGTCGTAATGACCGATCGTCGTGATGTTGAAACGTTCGGCCGGCAGGATCAGATAGTTGTCCGGACCGTAGTTGTAACGCGACGAGCCCGCTGCGCGATCAGGAACCGCGCAGGCGCCGAGGCCTGCATGGGGGGTCAAAGCGCCGCTGGTGTCGAACGACAGGTTGCCGCTGTTGAACGCAGCGGCATCCGGCACGCCGTCGCAGTTCCGATCATATCCGCCGGCTGCGAAGTTGGTGTTCCCAGTGGCGCCCACGAGGGAGCTCAGGCTGCTGAAGGGGTTGCTCGGGTCGTTGTAAACCGTACCCCACGCCGAGGTGCCAGAACCGCCGGGGAAAGAAGTCCCGCCGCCGCCGGCCGTATATTCCAGATATTCTTGCGCAGAATTGACAACCTTCGGCCGCCCGCTGGCGTCATAAGCGATCGCCCCGGATACCGCCGAATAAGGCAGATCAGCCTGGCTCACGCCTTCACGGTTGTAGTAGCTGGCATAGGCGGTCAGGTTACCGCGACCATCAGCGAAATTACCGCCGAACAGACCCGAGAGCGACACTTCCGGCTGCATGCCGTCGAAGGAAGCTCCGTAAGTCGCCGAAAGTTCAGCGCCTTCATAGTTGTCCTTCAGGACAAAGTTCACGACGCCGGCCACGGCGTCCGAACCGTAAACGGCCGAAGCGCCGCCGGTCACAACTTCGACACGGTTCACAAGCGACGTCGGAATGGTGTTGAGGTCGACAACGCCAGTCGTCGACGAGGCTGGCAGGCGCTCGCCGTTGACCAGAACCAGCGTGCGGTTCGGACCTAGACCACGCAGGTCGACGGTCGCGAAGCTCTCACCGCCCGAGTTGTTGGACGTCGCCATGTTGCCAGCTACGACCGACGGCAGTTCGTTCAGGAGGTTCTCGACCGACAGCGTGCTGGTCAGTTCTATGGTTTCAGCCGTAACCGTGGTGACGGTGACGTGCCCCTGAGTTTTCATCCAGCGGCGACCAGAGTCCTTGGGTTAGTTACGCCTCGCAGCGTGGGGTGAGCAACAGGCCGGGCCGCGCAGCTTTCATCCTGCGCAGCGGGTCGGCCTGTTGCGGTCAGACTGGCGGCAAAAGCCTCCGGGGTGAGGTAGCCGATCGATGAGTGCGGCCGGCGGGTATTGTAGTCCAGCGCCCAGGCGGCGACCTTCTGGCGGGCGTGATCCAGGCTGAAGAACAGGCTCTCGTTGAGCAGTTCGTCGCGCATCCGGCCGTTGAAGGATTCCACAAACCCGTTCTGGGTCGGCTTGCCCGGCGCGATGTAGTGCCAGTCGACGCCATGATCCTGCGCCCAGGCCAGGATGGCGGTGGACGTGAACTCCGTGCCGTTGTCGCTGACGATCATGGCAGGACGGCCCCGCCGAGCGATCAGCGCTGTCAGCTCTCGCGCGACGCGGCGTCCCGAGATCGAGGTGTCGGGGATCGCCGCCAGGCACTCGCGGGTGACGTCGTCGACCACGTTGAGAATGCGGAAGCGGCGGCCCGTGGCGAACTGGTCGTGCACAAAGTCCAGCGACCAGCGGGCGTTCGGCCTGGCCTCGACCAGGATCGGCGCGCGCGTGCCCATGGCGCGACGACGTGAGCGGCGCTTGCGCACCGTCAGGCCTTCCTCGCGATAGAGCCGGTAGATCCGGTTCTTGCCCGAGGGTTCTCCCTCACGCCGCAGCAGCACGAACAGCCGCCGATAGCCGAACCGTCGCCGCTCGACAGCCAGGGCGCGCAGCCGCTCCCGCAGCGCCGTGTCCGGCTGTCGGCAGGAGCGATAGCGCACCGACTTACGGTCCGCCTTGATGATGGAGCAGGCCCGTCGCTCGCTGACGCCGAACGCCGCCTTCAGATGGGCGACGGCCTGGCGCAGCGCCGCGGGCCCTACCACTTTTTTGACAGCAGATCGTTCAACGCGGCTTTGTCGAGCATGGCGTCGGCCAGCAGGCGCTTCAGCTTTCCGTTCTCGTCTTCCAGGGCCCGGAGGCGCTGGGCGTCCGACACGCTCATCCCGCCGAACTTGGCCTTCCAGGCGTAGATCGTGCCCTCCGACACGCCGTGCTTGCGCGCCAGCTCGCCCGCTTTGGCGCCGGCCTCGTTCTCCCGCAGGATCCCGATGATCTGCTCTTCCGTGAATCTCGCTCGTTTCATTCCGTCCGTCCTTTCAAGGGCCGGACTCTAGCTCCGCGTGGAGGAAATTCTCAGGGGCACGTCAACGGGGCTCGGAGCGTCATAGTCCTGACGGACAATACGCGAGCCGGTCACGACGACGTCGGACACCTGGCTGGCCGGTTCGCCACTCTGCGTGGCCGGGGTGCTTTGGGCCATCGCTGGCGCCGCAACACCTGCAAAAGCCAGCCCCGCAATAAATGTCGACGCAAGCAGACGCTCACGCTTCATCTGAATCTTCAACATAAGTCCTCCTATGTTGCGCACGGCCCCCAACGACGATTTCGCGTCATCTGCCTGCGCCGCCACCCCGCTCGCCCCCGTATCAGGAGATTCGAAACGAATGACTGCACCCTTCATAACCACCCAAGTCGAACGAATCCTAGGATTATTACTAGAACGCAACGATTGAGCCTTACTTGTGTCGCAAAATCGCCACGCTAATTGTAGTCGGCCGTAATTGACGACTCGTCAGTCATATTTTTGACAGGAACAAACCTCCATGAAGCCGCTTGTTACGAAATTAATCCAGAAGTCAATTCTCGGCATAGCTGCAATTATTTTTCTTAATTTAGCGATTTCCGGCAATTCTTTTGCCCAAGAGCGCACAGAGTTGATGGCCGAACTCGCAGCATGTCGAAGCGTTGCAGACAACACAGCGCGTTTGGCCTGTTTTGACCAAACAGCAAGCCGCATGCTTCTGGCCCATGAACGTGGAGACTTGACCGTCGTGGATCGGGCGCAAATCCAGCAAGCCCGTCGTCAACTGTTTGGCTTCAGCGGCGCCGCATTGCCCTCCATCTTTGGCGGAGGGAGCGAGTCGGAAGAGGTGACTTCAATACAAACGGTACTGAACCGCGCCTCTAGAGATGCTCACGGACAATGGACATTCTATCTAGCGGACGACAGCGAATGGAAACAAATAGACAATGAATCACCGCGCCTTCGTGTCCAGACCGGCGTTCCAGTGCGAGTCCGCCGCGCGGCCTTTGGCAGCTATTTCCTAAATGTGGGCGACGCCCGCGCCATTAGAGTGAGAAGACAGTGACATCGCCCTCGCGCCTTACGACCGACGTCTGGATTTCCGCTCAGATCGCTCCTTCGGCCTTGGCCGAATTGGCGGAGACCCTCGGCCTGAAGCAAGTGATCAACAACCGCCCCGACCACGAGGAGCCGGGCCAACCTACAAGCGAAGAGATCCAGGCGGCAGCCGAAGCGACGGGCCTCGAATATGTCTGGGCCCCCGTCAGCGGAATGCCGAACGCCGATGCTGTCCAGCGCGTCGCGCAGGCGCTGGAAGCAACCGGCCCCGTCCTGATGTTCTGCCGATCCGGCATGCGCTCAGCGGCGGCCTGGGCTCTTGCGCGACGGTTCAAGGGCGAAGACGCGGCATCCCTTCGCCAGCTCGCCCTGGACGCCGGGTACGATCTCAGTCGTTTACCGCTCTGAGAACCGCCATGATCCCCTACGTTCGCCAGTTCGATTTCACCTATGGCCGGCGAGATCAGGTCTCGTCGCTGATCCAGCGCGTGATTGCGGACAACCCGGGACCATTCACCTTCACTGGCACAGGAACCTACATCGTCGGGCGGGATCGACCGGGCGCGGCAGTGGCCGTCATTGATCCCGGCCCCCTCGATGACGCCCATCTGCACAGTCTGATGCGGGCCGTCGCAGGGCGGCGAGTCAGCCATGTTCTGGTCACGCACACGCACCGTGACCACGCCCCCCTCGCTCGCCCGTTCGCCGAAGCGGTCGGGCATCCGCCGATTCTGGCCATGCAGCCGCCCCTGCGGACGGTTCACGCCTCAGACGGCGACCTGGATGAGGACGAGGACGCAGACTTCCATCCTGATATCGTTCTGAAGGGCGGCGAGCGGATCGAGGGCGACGGCTGGACGCTGGAGGCCATGGCGACACCCGGTCACGCCTCGAACCACATGGCTTTTGTCCTGCGGAACGAAAACGCCCTGTTCAGCGGCGACCACATCATGGGCTGGTCGACGACTGTCGTGGCCCCGCCCGATGGCGACATGACGGCCTATATGCAGAGCCTCGACGCAGTGCTGGCGCGCGGATTCTCGACAATATGGCCTACGCACGGCCCAGCGATCACCCAGGTTGCGCCGTTCCTGAAAGCCTACCGCGCGCACCGTCTGGAACGCGAAGCCCAGATCATGGCCCGCCTGGAAGCAGGAGATCGACTGATCTCCGCCATGGTTCCGGTCCTCTACGCCGCCGTCGATCAGCGCCTGTGGCCCGCCGCCAGTCTTTCGGTGCTGGCGCACCTGATCAAACTTCTGAAGGAAGGCCGGGTTCAAGCTTCGCCTGGGCCGGACCTGGGCTCGACCTGGCGGCTGGCCGACCCGGCTTTCTGACGGTTCAAGGCGTCAACTCCGCAACCACGGCCTTAGCGAGGCGGCAGGCCTCATCGCCGACCTGAAGGTTGTCACGGCCCGCGACGCGCACATCAGTGCGGCCAGGACGAATTCGAACAGTGACGTCATGCGTCAGACCGAACCATGCGCCTTCCTTGCGTCCATCCACCCGGAACGGCGCCGTGCCAAGAACCGTGAAACCGGCCTTCTCCAATGCCCAGGCGGCCGTCTCGGACGCGACCTGTGTCGGCGCGGAGCCCAGGCCCTCACAAGCCTGGGGCCGACTTTCAGACACACCGGCCAAGCGACGCTCCGCCGCCAGGACGCGCGCGAAGACGGGCGGGTCGGACAAATCGGTCGCCACATCGCGGGGCGCGTCGGTAAAGCGGCGCTCCTGTACAAGGTACCCGCCGAGCGTCACCGCGGCGAACAACAGAGCCACGCCGGCGATTCCCAGCAGTCGCCGCTCTCGAAACGCCAGCAGGCACGCAATCAAGGCTCCAGCCAAACCCAGATAGGCCAGAACGCGACCGGCTTTCAGCGCCAGCACGCCCATGCCGAAATCTGCGCTCCACAGCCCCAGCACCGTTCCCAAAACCGCGACCAACAGCAAACTCGGCGCCAGAAGCGCCGTCAAAAGCAGCAGCTTGGCCAAACCCTGCCCTTTGGGGCGCGTATTCGACATGGCGTCCTCCGTCGCGATCAGCCGGTGGCGGGTAGCTGGTAACCCTTCATCCGCTCGCGCAGCGTCTTCTTATCGATCTTGCCCGTGGCGCCCAGAGGAATGTCATCGACGAAGACGACGTCGTCCGGCATCCACCACTTGGCGATCTTGCCCTTCAGGAAGTCGAGGTGTTCCTGCTTGTCCTCGGCCTCCCCCTCCTTGAGCTTGACCAGCAGCACCGGCCGCTCGTCCCACTTGGGGTGTGCTGCGCCGATGACGGCGGCCAGGGCGACCTTGGGGTGGCCGACGGCGATGTTCTCGATATCGATAGAGCTGATCCACTCCCCGCCCGACTTGATAACGTCCTTGGCGCGGTCAGTGATCTGCATGAAGCCGTGAGAATCGACGCTGGCGATATCGCCCGTGTCGAAGAAGCCTTCGTGATCCAGGATATCGCCGCCCTCGCCCTTGAAATAGGCGCCGGCGATGGTCGGTCCCTTGACCATGACCCGGCCGAAGGTCTTGCCGTCGTGCGGCATTTCCTGGCCGCCATAGTTCTTGATCTTCAGCTCGACGCCCAGCGGCGGCGTGCCCTGCTTCATGCGCCAAGCCATCTGCTCGTCATACGGCAGCGCCTTCAGCTCAGGCGTCAGATTGGCGATGGTGCCGATGGGCGACGTCTCGGTCATGCCCCAAGCATGAACCACTTCGACGCCGAACCTGTCCTGGAAACCTCGGATCAGGGCTTCAGGACAGGCTGAGCCGCCGATCAGCACCTTCTTGAGCGTTGAGAAGTTGAGGTTGTTCTCCACCATGTGACCGAACAGGCCCTGCCACACGGTCGGTACGGCGGCCGAGAAGGTGACGCCCTCGGTCTCAATCAGTTCATAGATGGAAGCGCCGTCCATCTTAGCGCCCGGCATGACCAGCTTGGAGCCCGCCGCTGGGCCGACGAAGGCGATGCCCCAGGCGTTGGCGTGGAACATCGGCACCACGGGCAGAATGACTTCGCTGGGCGTACCCCCGACGACCGTCGCCTGCATCCCCAGCAGCGTATGGATGAAGTTGGAGCGGTGCGAATACAGCACGCCCTTCGGATTGCCCGTCGTGCCCGAGGTGTAGCAGAGGCCGCAAGCCGTCTGCTCGTCAAAGCCGCCCCAGGTCACGTCGCTCGAAGACTGCTCCAGCACCGTCTCATAGGCTTCGGCCTTCGGCAGCTTGGCCTGAGGCATGTGAGCGGCGTCGGTCATGACAATGACGCGCTCGACCGACGGGCAATGCGGCAGAATGGCTTCCAGCAGCGGCACGAAGGTCAGATCGGTGAAGATGATCCGGTCTTCGGCGTGATTGATGATGTAGGCCAGTTGTTCCGGGAACAGGCGCGGGTTCAGGGTGTGGCACACGGCCCCTATCCCCATAATGCCGTACCAGGTCTCGATATGGTTGGCGGTGTTCCAGGCCAACGTCGCGACCCGGTCGCCCGGCTTGATCCCCCAGGCCAGCAGGGCGTTCGACACGCGACGCGCCCGCTCATGGATGGCGGCGTAGGTGGTGCGGACGATCGGCCCTTCGACCGAACGCGTGACGACCTCGCGCTGCCCATGCCAGTTCTTCGCGTGATCGAGGATCTTGTCGACCGTCAGCGGCCAGTCCTGCATCATACCCAGCATTCGGCGTTTCCCTCGTCTGTGCGCCTGATTGGAAGCAGCGCTTGCGCCCACGCTAAGACAGGAGAACCGCCACAGGCAACGTGACGCAAGGGAAGGCTGGCCGCGACAGATTGCCATTTCAAACCGCTGTCGGGCTTGCGTCATGCGACGTCTGGGTGAATGAGCGCGCCATGACCATTCTGATCGCGATCACCGGCGGCTCCGGTTCGGGCAAGAGCACCCTGGCGGAAGCCCTTGTTTCTTCTCTTCCTGAGGGCGTCGCCACCCTGCTGCGCGAAGACGCCTATTATCTGGACGCAGCTTCGGTCCCGGGCTTCGACGCGGCGACCCACGACTTTGACGACGTGGCGGCGCGTGATCACGATCTGCTGATCGCAGACCTGAGCGCCCTGAAGAGCGGCCGCGCGATCACAGCGCCCGTCTATTCCTTCATTCATCACGGACGTGAACCTCAGGGCGAGCCAGTAACCGCGACCGATGTCGTAATCGTCGAAGGAACGCACCTGCTGTGCACGTCGGCCTTGAGCGCCCTGTTCGACATCAAGGTCTTCGTCGATACGCCTGCAGACATCCGCTTCATCCGCCGCCTTCTACGCGACCAGATCGAGCGTGGCCGAACGGCCGAATCGGTTATCCAGCAGTATCTGGGAACCGTGCGGCCAGGACATGAACGTTTGACCGAACCCTCCCGGGTTCATGCCGACTTCATAGTGGCCGACGCAACCGCCGCAGTGCGTCTCGAAGACCCCCAAGCCGTCGTTCGTCTGGCTGCGCCTGTCCTTGCGCACCCGCTGCTAGAACCTTGGCTCAGCAGGTGATTTTCATTCGCAGCGAACAACGATCCCATTGCAATTAAGGCGTTTTAAAGGCACTGTCCGGCGAAAGGCTGGTGAACGCCATGACCGCTCTGATTGCTGACATAGACGACCCCCGACGCACGGCCCTGGTGCGTCAGGCGCGGCTACATTTTGTGTCCGAAGGCTATGTCGGCACACGGATGGAGCCCATTGCGCGCGAAGCCGGCGTATCAACGGCCACGCTCTACGCCATGTTTGAGAATAAGGCCGCTCTCTTCGCGGCGGTAATCGATGAAGCTGCGACCGATTTCTCCACGCGGATGTCGGCCGTCAAGAACTATGCAGGGGCTCCTCGAGAACGTCTTCAAGGCTTCCTCACGACCTATGCCGAGTTCATGAGCGACGCCTTCGTTCAGGCTATATTCCGCCTGGTCATGGCCGAGCGATCGCGCTTCGAAGACATCGCCATCGGCTTCTTCGACAAGGCCAAGCGCGACTTCGGCGCACTATTGATCAAAGCGCTCAATGACATGCAGACCGATGGCGAACTGAAGTTCGAAAAGGCGTCCTGGGCCGCTGGGCAGCTAATGGGCATGGTCGAACATCCCATCTTCTTCGTGCCCATGGTGACAGGCGGCCAGGTCATCGCCCAGCGCACGCCGGCGGACATCGCCGCCGACGCGGTCGAGACCTTCCTGGCGCGCTATCAAGCCTGACCGTCAGACCTTACGGCCAGAGACGCTTCGTAACCCAGGCGGCATGATCGCGGTCAAAACGCAAACGGTCATGCAGACGGAACGGCCGATCGCGCCAGAACTCGATTTGTTCGGGACGAACCCGCCATCCGGTCCAACGATCGGGGCGCGGTACGTCCTGGCCCTCGAATCGCGCCGTCTGCTCTGCGACCCGCGCCTCCAGCGCCTCGCGGTCGCTCAACGGTCGCGACTGATCCGACGCCCAGGCGCCGATACGGCTCTCACGCGCGCGACTGGCGAAATAAACGTTCGCCTCATCCAGGCTCACAGGCTCGACCGCACCGCGGATACGGACCTGACGGCGCAGGCTTTTCCAATGAAAAAGCAGAGCGGCCGAAGGGTGCGCCCAAAGCTGTTCGCCCTTCGCGCTTTCCTGATTGGAAAAGAAGGTAAAACCCCGATCATCGACATCCTTGAGCAGAACCATCCGCACGTCAGGCAGGCCCGCCGGATCGACCGTGGCCAGCGCCATGGCGTTGGCGTCGTTCACTTCACTGCGCTTGGCCTCTTCCAACCATTCGATAAAAAGACCGATCGGCTCGTCGCGGTTGAAGATCGCATCATCCGCATTGGCCGCCAATTGGAAGGCGTAGTCATCGGCGGACGGACTGGGCGGGATCACCGGCTGGTTCATGAAAGGGCTTCCTAACGCCACGTAAGGCGACGGTCATCCGCCGCTGACATGACTCCTATGTCAATAGGACAAAGCGCCGCTAGTGCGCGTCGTTCCATATCAGAGCTTCGCGAAGACGGTTAACCTCGTCTTGACCACAGCTGTCACAAGTTGGGCGCATGGATGCGGAGCTGTGTCTTTCCACGCATGAAGCGCGACGTCTGCTGGGACTGGACGGACCAGCGACCGGGGCGGCTCTGACCGCCGCGTTTCGCGCTGCGGTGAAGTCCGTCCACCCCGATCATCCAGGAGGCGATGCCGATCATTTCAGGCGCACGATCGCAGCTTACCGCCTTCTTCAGGCCCACACCCCTTCCCTGCCCGCGCCGGTTCGTACTGCGAGCAAAGTCGAAGCTTCGTGTTCGCCTTCGCCAACGAGCGCCCCGCCTCTGATCGTGTTGACGCCCATGCAGGCCTTGAGCGGCGGCACTGTCGCCGTCACGGCGTTTGGCCGACGCCTGCTGGTTCACGTTCCGCCTGGCGTCCGGACGGCGGACCGCATCCGCCTGAAAGGCGCGCGCGACCTGATCTCGGTCCTTATCCGGCCAGCAGACGGACTTTCTGTGCTGGGTGCAGACGTGTTCATGGACTGGCCCATCGCCTCACGCCTGATGCGCGACGGCGGGCGAATCGAGATCGACACCCATGCCGGATCGCAGGCCGCCTGGCTGGTGCCGGACATGGTAGAGCCGGTCCGACTGCGCCTTCCGGGCCTGGGCCTGCCCGCGCGAGGCAAGCGCGCCGCCGGCGACCTGTTCGTCAAGCTGACGCCGTCCGACGACCTGCCCTCGGCGGCGGAAGACATGCTGCTTCGCTTCACTCGGGTCTGGACGCCGGAGCGGATGGCGGCTTAAGCCTCGCCATCATGTCGCACAACACCTTCGGCCACCTGTTCCGCATCACCACCTGGGGCGAAAGCCATGGCTCGGCCATCGGCTGTGTCGTCGACGGCTGCCCCCCGCTGATCCCGCTGACCGAAGCCGACATCCAGCCCTGGCTGGATCTGAGGAAACCCGGCGGCAGCCGCTTCGTCACCCAGCGGCAGGAGGCGGATCAGGTCCGCATCCTGTCCGGCGTCTTCGACGACGGAAACGGCCCGGTCACGACCGGCACGCCGATCAGTCTGATGATCGAGAACACCGACCAGCGTTCCAAGGATTACGGCGAGATCGCCCGCGCCTTCCGCCCTGGCCACGCCGATTATGCCTATCAGGCCAAGTACGGCATCCGCGACCATCGCGGCGGCGGCCGCTCCTCGGCCCGTGAAACGGCCAGCCGCGTCGCGGCGGGAGCCGTGGCGCGCAAAGTTCTCGGCGACAGCATCCGCATCCGCGCCGGCGTGGTCCAGCTGGGACCGCACCGCATCGCCGACGAGGCGATCGACTTCGACGCCGTCTATGACAACGCCCTGTTCGCCGCCTCGGCCGACGTGGTTCCCGCCTGGGAGGCCTATCTGGACGGCGTGCGCAAGGCCGGCTCCTCCATCGGCGCCGTCGTGGCGCTGGAGGTCACGGGCGCCCCCGCCGGCTGGGGCGCGCCTCTCTACGCCAAGCTGGACGCCGAGCTGGCGGCGGGCCTGATGTCCATCAACGCCGTCAAGGGCGTCGAGATCGGCGCGGGCTTCGGCGCCGCCGAACTGTCGGGCGAGGACAACGCCGACGAGATGCGCCTGGGCGACGACGGCCTGCCGATCTTCCTGTCGAACAAGGCGGGGGGCGTCCTGGGCGGCATCTCCACCGGCCAGCCGTTGACGGCCCGCGTGGCGTTCAAACCCACGTCGTCCATCCTGACCCTGCGCCAGACCATCAACCGCGACGGCGCCGAAGTCGATCTGCGCACCAAGGGCCGCCACGACCCCTGCGTCGCCCTGCGCGGCGTGCCGGTCGTCGAAGCCATGGCCGCCATCGTCTTGGCCGACGCCAAGCTGCGGCACCGGGCGCAGATGGGCTGACGCTCAATAGGAAACAAACACAGTTGCAAATAAGATTTGGCGATCCTATCTAGGTCTCAAGCATTCCTCGGATGGGAGACCGAACCATGATCGACGTCAGACCTTTCAACACCCTCGGCGGCGCCGACCACGGCTGGCTGAACGCCAAGCACCACTTCTCGTTCGCCAACTACTATGATCCCAAGCGCATGGGCTGGGGCCGTCTGCGCGTCTGGAACGACGACGAGATCGGCGCCCGGTCGGGCTTCCCGCCCCACCCCCATGCCGACATGGAGATCATCACCTATGTCCGCACGGGCGCCATCACGCACGAGGACTCGATGGGCAACAAGGGCCGTACGGGCGCGGGCGACGTTCAGGTGATGAGCGCAGGGACCGGCGTGCGTCACTCCGAGTTCAACCTCGAGGACGAGACGACCACCCTGTTCCAGATCTGGATCGAGACGGACAAACCGGGCGCCCAGCCGTCCTGGGGCCAGCGGGAGTTCCCCAAGAACGACCGCTCAGGCCGCTTCACCGTCGTCGCCTCGGGCGATCCGGCGGACCGGGCCCTGTCGATCAACGCCGACGCCAAGATCCTGGCCGCGACTCTGAAGGCGGGCGAGAGCCTGACCTATGACCTGGCCGCCGGGCGTCGCGCCTATCTGGTGCCCGCCGTGGGCCGAGTGGACGTCAACGGAACCACGCTGAACGCCCGCGACGGCGCCGGCATCATCGACGAGCTGACCATCACCATCACGGCCGCCGAAGACGCCGAACTGGTCATGGTCGACAGCCTGTAAGACTACGCTGATCGAAAGATCACAGGGGGCGTTCGAAAGAGCGCTCCCTTTCTTTTGCGCACTGACAGAAGGCAGGCGGCGCGGCAGAGTGCCGTCATGATCCAGCGCCTCACCGCCCTCGCCCTCTGCCTGTCCGGCGCCCTGATGCTTCAGGGCTGCGTCGCGGGCGCCGTCGTCGGCGCCGGAGCCGCCGTGGTCGGCGGCGCGGCCAAGGTGACGGGCGCCGCCGTCGGCGCGGGCTTCGACGCCGTCACCACCTCGGACGAGGAAACCAAGGCCAAGCGCGAGCGCGAGCAGCGCGAATACGAACGCGAACAACGCCGCTGCAAAGAAAGACAGCGTCAGGGCAAAACCTGCTGATCCCTAGCGCACCCCGATGTATTTATGCGTCTGGACGCTGAGCCGCCATTGCGGGTGGGTCAGGCAGTATTCGATGGCGGCGGCGGTGTTGGCGACCTGATCAGGGCCATCCATCGGCTGAAGCCAGAACCGCTCGAAATCGAGATGTTCGAAGCGGTCGGGCATGGCCAGCGGCTGAGGAAAGACCAGCTTCAGCTCCTGTCCTGAGGTCTGAACCACGGGGGCGGCGGCCTTGGGGCTGATGCAGATCCAGTCGATGCCGTCCGGCGCCGTCAGGGTGCCGTTGGATTCGATGGCGATCTCGAATCCGCGTGCGTGCAGGGCGTCGATCAGCGGCGCATCCAGTTGCATCAGCGGCTCGCCGCCCGTGCAGACCACCAGTTTCGGATCGCCTTCGCGGCCGCGCCACATCCCCGCGACGTGGTCGGCCATCAGGTCGGCGGTCTTGAACTTGCCGCCGCCGTCGCCGTTCACCCCGACGAAATCGGTGTCGCAGAAGGTGCAAATCGCCGTTGCACGGTCCCGCTCCAGCCCGCTCCACAGATTGCATCCGGCAAAGCGCAGGAAGACCGCGGGGCGCCCCGCCTGTCCGCCCTCGCCCTGCACCGTCAGGAAGACTTCCTTGGCCGAATAGGTCATGCGGCCGCCCATTGCGCATAACCGGCCGCGCGCAGTTCACAGGCCGGACAAGCGCCGCAGCCATAACCCCAGACATGGCGATGCGTCCGGTCGCCCAGATAGCAGGTGTGGCTGAACTCGATGATGGCCTTGACCAGGGCGCGACCGCCGATCTGATCCGCCAATTCCCAGGTCTGGGCCTTGGTCAGGAACATCAGGGGCGTCTCGACCGGAACAGACTTGTCCAGGCCCAGCGACAGGGCGCGCGCTGTCGCCTGGATCGTTTCGTGGCGACAGTCGGGATAGCCGGAGTAGTCGGTCTCGCACATGCCGCCGATCAGGACTTCCAGCCCCCTGCGATCCGCCAGCGCGGCCGCCGCCACCAGGAAGATCAGATTGCGACCCGGCACGAAGGTATTGGGCAGGCCGCGCGCATCCGCCTCGATGGCGCGCTCGGTCGTCATCGCCGTCTCGCCGATGGCGCCGAAGCCCGTCAGATCGACCACATGATCGTCCCCCAGACGCTCGGCCCACTGCGGCAAGGCCTTAACCAGTTCCTCGCGAACGGACTGGCGCGCCTGCATCTCGACCGCATGACGCTGGCCGTAGTCGAAACCGACAGTCTCCACCCGATCGAAACGCTCCAGCGCCCAGGCCAGGCAGGTGGCGCTGTCCTGCCCGCCTGAGAAGAGGACCAGGGCGGAAGTTAATGCGTTGGGGGGGATTTCGTTCATGACAAACCTGCGGTCGGCCGTCAGCCGCGCGCATCCAAGGACGTTCCAGGATCGGAAGATAGGTAGTCACACAGCATAGGCCAGACCGGCCCGCCCGGCAAAAGAAAGCCATGTCGCAGAATCTGCGGTCGCGCTTAACCGTTCAGCAAATATTTTCAAAGAATGTAAAATGGTCTCAGTAGGAGTCCGGCCGAATGCCGACGATCGAAGTGCTGACCGAGCGGGCGGAGCCCGTATCTCCTTCTGCAAAAACAGGAGAGATATTCGCGCGTTTCGAGCGCGAGCCGGACACCCTGGTGATCGCCGTTGTGGACGGCGAGCGTCCCGTCGGCCTGATCGAACGCAGCGACTTCCTGATGAAGTTAGCGGGGCCGCTGGGCCCCAGTCTGTATGGCGGTCGCGAAATCGCCCACCTGATGGACCCCGAGCCTGCGGTAGTGGAATCCGGCGTCCGCATCGACGCCTTCGCCGACATCATCCTGAAAAGCGGACCGGGCACCTTGATGCGCGGCTTCATCGTCACTCGCAACGGCGCCTATCGCGGCGTCGGCACGGCGGTGGCCCTGCTGCGCGCCGTCAACAAGCTGCAAAAGCATGAAAACCAGCATTTGGCCGAGCAGGCGCGCGCCGCAGCCGACGCCGACAGCGCAATGCAGACCGCCGCACGTGAAAAAAGCCGCTTCATGGGCCTGCTCAATCGCGAACTCAGCACCTCCATGAACGGAGTTCTCGCCGTCGCCGAGTTGCTGCACCGGCAGCCATTGAACGAAGCGGCCAAGGCTCACGCTCGCACCATCATGGAATCGGCGGAAGACCTGCTCGACAACCTGCGTGACGCACTGGATCTGGCGCGCGCAGAGGCTGGCGAATTGCAGTTGTCGCCCGCCCCTACGCCCCTTCGCACCTTGATGGACGAGTTGCAGGCCCACTGGTCCCCCCGCGCCGCCCAGGACAGCGTGACCCTGATGGTCGGCTATGAAGGCGACACCGAACTGGCGGCCATGATCGACGCCGACCGGTTGAAGCAGGTGTTCAACAATCTGATCAGCGCCGCCCTGGGCAACACCCGTCACGGCATGGTGGAAGCCAGCCTCAAGGCTCTCGCTCACGGCGATCGCGTGTTGATAGAAGCCCGCGTCCGTGACGACGGGTCAGCCGAGATGCGGCGACTGGATGAGAACACCGAGGAATCCTGCGATCTCGGCCTGATGGTCAGTGGACGCCTGATCCAGTGCATGGACGGCCGGCTGCGGGCCGAAAACAACATCGGTCGCGGCGCCACCTTCGCTTTTGATCTGGAAGCTCCCATCGCCCTGATGGAGCAGGAGACCCCCTCAAACGTAGCGAATCTGGATCACCTGCACCTGCAGGCCCAGCCGCACGTCCTGATCGCCGACGACAACGCCACCAACCGCGTGGTGGCTCAGGCCCTTTGCGAAATGTTCGGCTGCACCTCCGAAACCGTTGAGGACGGTCAAGAGGCCGTGGAGGCCGCTCAGTCTCGCCCCTTCGACCTGATCCTCATGGATATCAAGATGCCTCGCCTGGACGGCGTCGGGGCTACGCGCGCCATCCGCGCCCTCCCCGGCGCAGCGGGCCGTCTGCCCATCATCGCCCTTACCGCAAACGCGGACCCTGACGACGCCAAAGCCTATCTGGCGGCGGGCATGGCCGCCGTGGTCGAAAAGCCGATCAAGCCCGAGCGCCTGCGTCTGGCCATGAATACAGCCCTGGAACCTGCCGAACCTGCGGTCGCTCACAAGGACCGCGGCGCAGCCTGACCTTAGTCAGGCAAGGCTTCTGAAATCTTTCCTTCGCCTCCGCCCTCCTCGTCATATCCCACAAGGCGCAAGGCGCGCGCTTTGACGCCCGCCAGTTCACACCAGCGCAGCAGCCCCTCTTCCCGACCATGGGTGATCCACACTTCTTCAGGTGCGATCTCGTTGAAGGTGCGGGTCAGCTCCGGCCAGTCGGCGTGATCGGAAATCACCAGCGGCAGTTCCACGCCGCGCTGAAGCGCTCGCGCCCGAACGCCCATCCAACCTGAAGCAAAAGCCATGATCGGCTCAGCAAAGCGGCGCGCCCAACGGTCCTGCACTGCCGATGGCGGAGCAATGACCACCTCACCGCCAAGAGCTCCAGGTTTCAGACCCGTGGCTGGCCTCAGCGCCCCCAAACCGACACCCGACGCCTGATAGAGCTCGTTCAACCGCTCCAGCACGCCATGAACGTAGATCGGCCGCTCCCAACCCCTCTCGCGCAACAGGCAAATAATGCGCTGCGCCTTACCCAAGGCATAGGCGCCGATTAGATGCGCCCTGTCCGGAAACTGCGCCAGTGAACGCATCAGCCTGTCGATCTCATCGGCGTCGGGGGGATGAACGAAAACCGGAAGGCCGAACGTCGCCTCCGAAATAAAGACATGGCAAGGCGTCAGTTCAAACGGGACGCAGGTCGGATCGCGACGCCGCTTGTAGTCGCCAGACACAGTCATGATCAGACCGTTGCGGCTGACAACGACCTGCGCAGAACCCAGAACATGCCCGGCCGGAACCAGCCGCACATCAACGCCGCCGACGGATGTCGTCTCTCCATAGTCGACAGCCTGCCTCCGCCCGGAGAAATCCATGCCGTATCGCACGGCCATTATCGCCAGGGTCTCAGTCGTCGCCAGAACCGCACCGTGCCCGGCGCGCGCATGGTCGGAATGGCCGTGGGTGATCACCGCCCGATCCACCGGCCGCACCGGGTCGATGTAGAAATCACCAGGAGAACAATAGAGGCCTGCGGGCGTGGGTCGTAAAAGATCCTGAGGGCGCATCATCAGATCAAGGTTGGCTGGACAAGACTGCGCCGGACAGGCGACCAAGGGCGGAGCTCATAGAAGGACGCCTTGATGACGGATTCGTTCCTCACCACCCTACTGCCGCAACTGGCCTCCGGCGCCGCCCACACCCACGCCCTGGGCTTTGCCTATGAAGGCCTTGAGGGCGACCGCGTTCGGATGCGCGTTCCCTATCACGCCGACCTGGTCGGCGACCCCGAGACTGGCGTCCTGGCCGGCGGCTTGGTGACGACCCTGCTCGATCATGCGGGCGGGCTGGCCGTCTGGGTGGCGCTGGACGCTTTTCGCCCGATCGCGACACTGGACCTGCGCGTAGATTACATGAGAGCCGCACAACCTGGGCGCGACCTGTTGGCTGAAGCCCGCTGCTATCGCCTGACCCGCAATCTGGCCTTCGTGCGCGCCTGGGCGTTCGAAAACGACCCAAGCGACCCTGTCGCCGCCGCCCAATCCGCCTACATGGTCAGTGCAGAAGGCGACAGCCGCACCGGCGCCAACCTGAAACCTCGTCGCGCGAAGGACGCCGCATGACCGCCTTCCTGCTGGACAGCCTGCCCTATGCGCGCTTCCTCGGTCTGCAGACGCAGGTGAACGGCGATGAAGTCACCGTGACCATGCCGTTCGACGACAAACTCATCGGCAACCCTCTCCTGCCCGCCCTGCATGGCGGCTCTACAGCCGCGCTGTTGGAGATGACCGCCATGGCCCAGGTCTCACTGACCTATCCGCGGCTGCGGCTGCCCCGCCCGATAAACGTCACCGTGGCCTACCTTCGCTCTGGCAAGCCCATCCACGTCTTCGCTCGCGCCCGCATCAACCGCGCCGGGCGCAGGGTCGCTCATGTCATCGCCGAGGCCTGGCAGGAAAACCACGCCCAACCAATCGCCAGCCTGACCGCCCACTTCCTACTGGACGAAGAGATCACAACCTGAAGTGAGCGTTCACACGCAAAACGCGTAAAGTAACCAATGGTAAACAAATTCCTACCAAACAGCCTTAACGCGTGTTAACTATTGCTCCTCGCAGATTTGATGAGGGGTATGCTATGGACCGCACTGAAGTGATCGCCGCCGTCGCCGGTGATTTGCACGCTACCGAGAAAGCGATCGACGACGCGATCGTGCAGGCCACCGCCCTGGTGCAGTCGATGATCGGCGCCCGTTCGGCCCTGTCCGTTTCCGCCGTGGCCGCATCGGCCTCTCAGACCAAGGCCATGGAATCCATCGCCGCTCTGAGCGCCGCGCGCGAGGCTATCGTCGCCTGCCACAATGAAATGGCCAAGGATCACCGCCGTCTCGGCTACGGCACTTACGCCGCTGGTCCGCTGGCCAAGCCGGACGAATGGGACAGCCGCCCCATGGGTCACCTGCGGGTTGCGTGAATTTAATCTAACTCACACCTAGAGTTAGGTGCGCCTTCGGCGCTTTGGTGACATGATACCCCCTTCGCTGGACAGCGGAGGGGGTTTCTATGTTCGGCTTCGTATCCGAGTACGTCGGCATATCCATTATGCTCTTGGCTGGGCTGTTCGCGCTCACCAAGGGCGGTAGGCCCGAGCGGATCGGCGCCGGCACCATGCTTGTCGCCTGGTTCCTGTCGATTCTCGCTCAGATGATGGTCGGCTACGAAGCCATGCAGTGGCCGGTGTTCATCATCGACATTATCGTTCTGGGCGTTTTCGTCGCCCTAGTCTGGAAATCCCCGCGATCGTGGCCGGTATGGGCCAGCGCCTTGCAACTACTCGCGGTAGCCAGCCACGTGATGGTTTTCCTGAAGATGCAGCCTACCATCTCGGCCTTCTATACGGTCGTCAACATGACCGGATACGGCATCATGCTCGCCATCACGATTGGCGCAGTCCTCGCTTGGCAAGAGCGTCGAGCCGTGGGCGAAGAGGCTGAATAGGCGAATATTCCTATCCACATCCCGGCATGGTATCATTCCCCATGCCTCTGTCTCATGCGCAGATATGGAACGCCATCGACGTCCTGGCTCGTCGCGAAGGCCTGTCCGCTTCCGGATTGGCGCGGCGCGCTGGCCTGGACGCCACAAGTTTCAATCCGTCAAAGCGGTTTAGCGGTGATCCGACGCGCCCGCGCTGGCCGTCCACCGAGAGTCTGATGCGAGTGCTTCAGGCCACAGGTCTCAGCCTGGGTGAATTTGCCGGCATGGCTGATGATCCAGGCCCCGCCGCCCTGCCGATCCCTATGCTCGGGCTGGCGCGAGCGGGGAATGAAGGTTTTTTCGACGACGCAGGCCTGCCGCTGGCTGATGGCTGGGAACAAACCGAGCTTCCGACACGCAAGGACAGCCTATTCAGCTTGCGGATCGAAGGCGATTCCATGACCCCTCTCTATCGCCCCGGCGACCGCGTGATCGTCGATCTGGACGCTACCGAAGTCCGGCGTGGCGACCGTGTGGCCTTGCGTACCCGGACAGGGGAAACTCTGGCCAAGGAAATCGCGACCATGAACGTTCGTGAAGTGGTCCTAGCCTCCATGAACCCCGACTACCCGCCGCGCCACCTCGCACGCGACCAGATTCTATGGATAGCCCGCATCCTCTGGGTCAGTCAGTGACGCGAAAAAGGCCGCCCCTTTCGGGACGGCCTTCGCTATGATCGGTGCGGGGAGAAAGCCGATCAGTTCGGCGCGACGTAGTGTGCGTTCACCCAACCGCCGCCCGCGATCTGGACCCACTCGCCTTGCGAGCCGATGGCGGTGAAGGGCTGGCCTGCCGACAAGCTGCCGGTCTGGCGGTAGTTGGCGCCC
The DNA here is from genome assembly GCF_047237745.1 of Brevundimonas phoenicis. Classification (NCBI taxonomy): domain Bacteria; kingdom Pseudomonadati; phylum Pseudomonadota; class Alphaproteobacteria; order Caulobacterales; family Caulobacteraceae; genus Brevundimonas; species Brevundimonas phoenicis. Next base: position 1,731,215 of record NZ_JBDFLN010000001.1, on the reverse strand, counting down.
GGGCCCGTGCGGATACGCAGGTTCGAGGTAGCGCGGTACGAGTTGGCGGCTGCCTGATTGGCCGAACGCGCGCGCTGCTGATTACAGCCGATGTATGAGCCAGCCGCAGCGCCGGCGCCGGCGCCGACCACCGCCCCCAGGGCGCGTTCATTCTTGGACACCTGGCTACCGGCCAGACCGCCCAGCACGGCGCCGATGGCGGCGCCGGCCTGCTGGCGACCGCCCGGGGCGTCGCAATTGGTGATGCCGTTAGCCTGGGGCATGGCGTCGGCGCTCATCGGCACGGCGGCGGAACCCAGAGCGGCGAACATGGCGGTGGCGGCCAGACCCGCCTTGAAGAACTTCGACATGCGTCTCTCCTGTCATCGAGTTGTCGATGGAGCGACAATGCACTGGCGAAGCTGAAGGCTCCCCCCGTCGCGCCGTTATGTTCTGTTCATGTTGAGTTGGCCTCCCGCGCTTCGCGCTGCTTGAGGTCTCGATAGAAAAAAGAGCCGCCGCAGTATCTACGGCGGCCCCGATGCTCAGTGCTAGGCCAGTTCGCCGTTCGCCCCGGCCTCGATCAGGGCGATTGTCTGCAGTAGGCCGTAGATGGCCGCAAACGATCCGAAGCGCGGCCCCTGCGAGGCGCCCAGCAGCACCTCATACAGCGCCTGGAACCAGGCTCGCAGCGGCTCGAACTCGTGCGCCTTGCCTACGGCATAGACCTCGCCCTGGATGATCTCGCCGTCGGTCGTGTCGGTCGGCAGGGCCTTCAGACGTTCCGCTAGGTCCAGTAGCGCCGCCTTTTCCTTGTCGTCGGGCAGACGATAGGTCTTCGAGGGCTTCACAAAGTCCTCGTAGTAGTTCAGCGCATAGCCCATCAGCCGATCCAGAACCGGCTCATTCTCGGGCGTGGCGTCGGGCAGGTATTTGGCGAAATAGGCCCACAGCTGGTCCTTGCTGGAGGCGTTGGCCACCCCCACCAGGTTCAGCAGCAGGGCGAAGGACACCGGCGAGGCGCTCTGCGGCGGCTGACCCGAGTGGATGTGCCAGACGGCGTTGTCGATCTGCTTGGCCGGTTCCTGCGTCTTGTACTGCTCGATGAAGGACAGATAGTCGTCCGTCGCGCGCGGAATGACGTTGAAGTGCAGGCTCTTGGCCGACTTCGGCGATTGGAACATGTACCAGGACAGGCTCTCGGGCGTACCGTAGCGCAGCCACTCCTCCATCGTCAGGCCGTTGCCCTTGGACTTGGAGATCTTCTTGCCCTCGACGTCGAGGAAGAGCTCGTAGTTGAAGCCTTCCGGCGGCGTGCCGCCCAGGGCGCGACAGATCTTGCCGCTCTCGCGCACGCTCTCGATCAAGTCCTTGCCCGACATCTCGTAATCGACGTCCAGCGCGGTCCAGCGCATGGCCCAGTCGGGCTTCCACTGAAGCTTCACATGGCCGCCGGTGACGGGCGCCTCAGTGCGGCCGCCCGCAGGATCGTCAAAGACAATGGTCCCACGCTCGACATTGCGCTCCAGCGTCGGCACCTGCAGCACATGGCCGGTGATCGGGCTGATCGGCAGGAAGGGCGAATAGGTGGCGCGACGCTCCTCGCCCAGGGTCGGCAACATGATGCCCATGACCTTGTCGAAGCGTTCCAGCAGGGTCAGCAGGGTCGCGTCGAACCGGCCCGACCGATAGGTCTCGGTCGAGGACATGAACTCGTACTCGAAGCCGAAGCTGTCGAGGAAGGCGCGCAGGCGGGCGTTATTGTGCGCGCCAAAGCTGTCGTGCGTGCCGAACGGATCGCGCACCTTGGTCAGCGGCAGGTGCAGATCTTCGCGCAGCATCTCCGGGTTCGGCACGCCCTCGGGCACCTTGCGCAGGCCGTCCATATCGTCGCTGAACGCGATCAGGCGCGTGGCCCAGTGATCGCCGGTCAGGGCGCGAAATGCGTTGCGCACCATGGTCGTGCGCGCCACCTCGCCGAAGGTGCCCATGTGCGGCAGGCCCGACGGACCGTAGCCCGTCTCCAAGATCACAGGCCGATTCAGCGCCTCGAAGGTCGCCAGAGCTTCGTCCGTCTTGCCCGCGTCGATCAGCAGTTTCGCGGCGTCGCGCTCCGCATCCGACAGCCGTTTCTTGAGCACGTGGGCCAGCAGGTTGCGCGCTTGCTCAAACGGCCACGAACGGGCCTCACGGGACAGGGTTTCAAGGTTCTGAAGCATGCATCGGGCTTTGAAGGCTCCGCAGCATCACGTCAACTTTTGATCCCTTGAATCTCCCTGTCGCCCCGGCCTTACATCGGCTAGCAAGACGCAATGAGTCCTGATTACCGCATTGTCGCTCGCACGCCCGCCATCGACGATTATCGTCGCCTCAGGACCATTTCGGGCCTCACCCCGCGCAGCGCCGAAGCGGCAGCCGCCGGCCTGCCCAACACCGTCTTCGCCGTAGTGATCGAAAACCAGGCGGATGAGACCGTCGGCATGGGGCGGGTCATCGGCGACAACGGGCTGTTTTTCCAGATCGTCGACATCGCCGTCGATCCTGCCCACCAGGGGCGCGGCCTGGGGAAGGCGATCATGAAGGCTCTGGTGGATCACTTGCGCGCCACCGTGCCCGCCGAGGCCTACATCAGTCTGATCGCAGACGGCGAGGCGCATCGCCTCTATGCACAGTACGGTTTCCAACCCACAGCGCCGAACTCCATCGGCATGGCGTTGTTCTTGCGCCCAAACGAGGCCTAGAGCCGCGCCTCGGCGTTCCGGGGCAGTTGCATCTGGTTCTCGAAGCTCATCGCCAGATCACCGTCCTGATTGGTGACGGTCGTCTTGGTGCGCACGACGCCGCGATCGGGCTGGCTCTTGGACGGGCGGATTTCGATGATTTCACGGCGCACGGTCAGGGTGTCGCCGGGGCGCACAGGCCGCACCCACCACAGGGCGTCGACGTTCATGCCCAGCAGCGGCGTCTGGCCGAAATAGGCTTCGTCCACGAACTGGCGCATGACGCGCGAACAGACATGCCATCCGCTGGCGATCAGGCCCCCAAAACGTCCTGCTTCGGCCGCCGCCTTGTCCACGTGCATGGGCTGGGGGTCGAACTCCGTCGCGAAGGCGATGATCTCGGCCTCGGTGATCGTGAAGGGCTCGCTGCCCCAGCTTTCGCCGACGGTCAGGTCGTCCAGATAGCGGTCGGTCATGCACTCAACTCCCATTGCTCAGTCTGACATAGCGGCTGGAGCGGTTTTCGCCAGTCGACTTTCGGCCGGGACTCGCTTGACCGCAAAGGCGGGGCGTGAGCATTGCCCGCCTCATGCGGACATCCGATTTCGACTTCGACCTGCCCGAGGCGTGCATCGCCCTGCGTCCTGCCGACCCGCGCGATTCCGCGCGGTTTCTGATCGTGAAGGGCGGAGATCTGCAAGATCGGATCATCCGTGACCTGCCGGACTTTCTGCAACCGGGCGACGCCCTGGTGTTCAACGACACCCGCGTGATCCCCGCCCGCCTATCGGGCGTCCGCCACCGCACCGGGCCGGAAGGCGAACTGCTGTCGGTCCCGGTCGAGGCCACCCTGCACCACCGCGACGCGCCCGATGTCTGGAGCGCCTTCATGAAGCCCGGCAAGCGGCTGAAGGTCGGCGACCGCGTTCGTTTCGGGCGCGAGGAAGACAACGCCTGCTTCCTGGGCCAGGTGGACGCCGAGATCACCGCCAAGGGCGAGGACGGCCTCGTCACCCTGCGCTTCGATCTGGCCGGACCGGCGCTGGACGACGCCATCCGCGAGGTCGGGGTCATGCCCCTGCCCCCCTATATCGCGGCCAAGCGGGCCGAGGACGATCAGGATCTGAAGGACTATCAGACCGTCTTCGCCGAGCATGACGGCTCGGTCGCGGCGCCGACGGCGGGCCTGCACTTCACGCCCGCCCTGCTGGACGCCATCCAGGCGCGCGGCGTGACGACCCACGCCGTGACTTTGCACGTCGGGGCGGGCACCTTCCTGCCGGTCAAGGCGGACGACACGGCCGATCACAAGATGCACTCCGAGTGGGGCGAGGTCTCAGCCGAGACCGCCGCCGCCCTGAACACCGTGCGCGCGGCGGGCGGGCGCATCGTCTGCGTCGGCACCACCTCGCTTCGCCTGCTGGAGAGCGCCACGACCGAAGAGGGTGGGGTCCAGCCCTTCCACGGCGACACGGCCATCTTCATCACGCCGGGCTATCGCTTCCGCGCCTGCGACGTGCTGATGACCAACTTCCACCTGCCGAAATCGACGCTGTTCATGCTGGTCAGCGCCTTCGCCGGGCTGGAGACAATGCGCGCCGCCTACGCCCACGCCATCGACAGCGGTTACCGCTTCTATTCTTATGGCGATGGAAGCCTACTGTTTCGGGAAGACGCCCAATGAGCCACATCGACGACCTGCCCGAAAATCTGGCCGCGACCTTCGACATCCTGGCTTCAGCGGCCAGTGAGCTTCAGGATCCCTGGTGGGTGTTCGGGGGCGCGGGCATGGCGTTGTCGGGCCTGTCAGAATGGCACGTGCCGGACGTCGATGTGATGACCAGCCCGCGCGACGCCCGGCGCCTGATCGAGGCCCTGCACGGCGAAGCCATCGAAGACCCCGGCGAAGGCCTGTTCCGGTCGCAGGTGTTCGGCGAAATCCTTACCACGCCGGTCCCTATCGAAGTCATGGCGATGATGGACGTGCGCGCAGGCGCCGACTGGACGCCGGTCATCTTCACCACGCGCCAGTCGATCGAACTGGACGGGGGCACGCTCTATATCCCCACCGTCGCCGAACAGATCGAGAAGTGCCGCCTGTTCGGCCGCCCCAAGGATCTGCAGCGCGCGGAGCGCCTGGAGACGCTCCGGCGCTGAGACCGCCTCAATACCGGAAGCGCAGGCCGACGGTGTAAAGGCTCTCTTCGTAGCGAACATCGCGCGGATAGACGCCCTCGCCATAGTCGAAGAACGAGCGGAACGGCTGACCCAGGATATTGGTCGCGTCGAAGCTGACGGTGATCCGCTCGGTCGGCGACCAGCCCGCCGAGAAGTCCAACCGCCCCACGTCGTCGACATACTCGCCGATGACGCCGTTGCCGAACTTGGTCCGCAGGTTATAGGCCAGCCGCGCCGTCCACGGCCCGTTCTCATACATGCCGGTCAGGTTGTAGGAGTACTTCGACACATAGGGCAGCGCCCCGTCGATGTAGGTGGCGTTGGCCTGCACCCCGAACGAGCGCGCCCATTGCGGCACGAAATCGTAATCGAAGAAGGTCGTGAACGACGCCTCGACGCCCTGCAGCACGGCGTCGTTCAGATTGACCGGCCGCGTAACGCGCAGGACGCCATAAACGGGATCGTCCACATCCATCGTCTGATCGGCGATGAAGCCTGAAATCTCGCGCCGGAACAGGGCCAGGGTCGCGGCGCCGGTATCGGCGAAATAGCGCTCCAGCGTCAGGTCATAGTTGGTCGACTGGATCGGCTTCAGATCGGGATTGCCCCCCGAGGCCGTGCGCCGTCCGGAGGTATCGGCCGACGGGCTGACGAACACGCTGGGGTTCAGCTGACCGAAGGCCGGGCGCGTCCGCGTCTGGTTCGCCGCCATGCGCAGGATCAGGCCGTCGTCCAGCATGAATCGCACGCCCAGGCTGGGCAGCAGGTCGGTGTAGCGTCCGCCCTGATCGACCGGCGTGAAGACCTCGGCTTCCCCCTCGGTCGAGCGGCTGCTTCCGCGCACAGTGAAGTCGGTGGCGACGATCCGCAGGCCCAGTTCGCCCTCGATCGGAATACGGGTGTTGATGGCGAAATCGGCCTGACCATAGGCCGTATAGGCCGTCTCGGACGCTTCATAGGTCTGGACCGGGTTGATCGGCGGGCGACCCGGCTCGAACCCGGCCAGGGCGCGCAGGGCGTCCATGTTGGAGCGCAGGCTGCCGTAGGTCGGCGACACCCAGGCGCGCATGGCCTGAACGTCGCTGCCGTTGAACCCGGCCGGGATCAGGGCCAGTTCGACCGGAAGTGAGGTCAGCGGCAGGCCCAGGCCTTCCTGGTTCTGATACCGCTCGCCGTTCTGATAGGAGCCGTTACGGTCGACGTAGCGCACGCCGAACTTCAACTGCGGGATCAGGCTGTTTCCCGTGTCATAGGTCAGGTCGATCTTCGCCTGCCAGTCATCGCCCGCGCCGATGAAGTGGCGATCGAACAGACCACGATAGACGTAGTTGTCCGGGTTCGTAACGTCGAAGTCGCGGAATTCGAAGGTCGCCCCGCCGTCTTCGCCCGGCGTATCGAAATCGATCAGCGTCACCGGAGCATGGGTAAAGGCCGTGTCGAAGCTGTAGTTCGAAAACTCATAGGTGCTGTCGGTGCGCGCCAGGTCGAAGGCGATCTGAAGCGGCCCGGCGTTGTAGCTGCCGCCCACGGCCGCCTGCCAGGTGTTCGTCTTGCCGATCGAGGCGCCCTGCCACTGCTCCGGACGACGCCCGGCGATCTGGGTCAGACTCTGAATCTCATTGCGGCCGTCGCGCAGCGCCACGTCCTCGAACCGGGTGGTCTCGTGGTTCAGCGGCACGATGAACTGGCGGTCCGAAATCTTGTTGCGATAGCCCTGATAGAGGGCGTCGACATAGAATTCCCACTGGTCGTTCGGCCGCCACTGCAACGCCAGATTGGCCGACGGCCGCCAGCGCTCGCCCGTCCCGTAGAAGATGCCCACGGCATCCGGGTATCGCGCGCCCTGCACCGCAGGATCAGCCGACTGCCCGTCCACGGCGACGATGCCGCCGCTGTCCCAGCGCACGGAGTCGAGGTAGCGGAGACTGGTGTAGGACAGGTTCAGCAAGGCTCCGACCTCGCCCGCGCCGGTATTCCAGCGGTTACTGATCAGGATGTCGCTGTTCGGGTCATAGCTTTCAGACTGGGTCGCATATGACCCCTTCACCGAGGTCGACAGTTCGAAGCCGTCGAAGTCGAACGGCCGCCGAGACCGCACATTGATCAGGCCGGCAATGCCCGACTCCAGTCGCCAGGCGGAACTGGACTTATAGACCTCCAGCGCAGAGATGGCCGCCGCCGGGAAGTCCTGCATGGCGACCGAACGTCCCTGATCCGTGAAGATGTCGCGGCCGTTATAGGTGGTGGCCACATCAGGCAGGCCTCGCACGATCACGCGCGACGCCTCCCCGCCTCCGCGCTCGACCTGGATGCCCGTGACCCGCGCCAGGGATTCCGAGGCGTTCACGTCCGGCAGCTTGCCGATGTCCTCGGCGACGATGGCGTCCATCACCTCGTCGGCGTTGCGTTTCAGCGCCTGGGCCGAGCGCAGGCTGCCGCGCAGGCCCGTCACCACCACGTCCTGCACCTGGACCGGGCCGTCGGAGGCGGCCGACGGCGGCGTGACTTCAATGAAATCCTGAGACCAGGCAGGATGGGCGACGGCGAGCGCAAGCAGAGAGACGGAACCCAGGGTTCCCGAACGGAGCAGCATTAATCAGGCGACTTTCACGGTTTTGTGCGCGGCCCTAACAGCTGCGTGATCGTTCGGTTGCCAAATAACCGTCGCTATTCGAACAAAGGCGTCGACGCCGGATTGCCGCCACAGAACCGCCTCGCCTGAACGCCTCCAAGGACTGGCGGCCTTCCCCCGTTCGGCCTAAGACGCGCCTCCCTGCAAGGAACGCCCATGCCTTTTCCGTTTGAGATCTCCGCTGTCGAAGGCCGCGCCCGCACCGGCGTGCTGAAGACTACGCGCGGCGACATCCGCACGCCCGCCTTCATGCCCGTCGGCACCGCCGCCACGGTCAAGGCGATGACGGTGGATCAGGTCAAGCAGACCGGCGCGGACATCCTGCTGGGCAACACCTATCACCTGATGCTGCGGCCCGGTCCCGAGCGGATGGAGCGCCTGGGCGGCCTCCATAACTTCATGCGCTGGGACAAGCCGATCTTGACCGACTCCGGCGGCTTCCAGGTCATGAGCCTGTCGGGCATCTCCAAGTTGACCGAGGAGGCCGTGACCTTCTCCAGCCATATCGACGGGTCGAAACACGTCCTGACGCCGGAACGCTCGATCCAGATTCAGGCCGACCGCCTGGGCTCCGACATCGTCATGCAACTGGACGAATGCGTCGCCTGGCCCGCCGAGGAAAAGCGCGCGCGCGAAGGCATGGAGCTGTCCGCGCGCTGGGCCCAGCGCTCCAAGAACGCCTTCGGCACGCGCGACACGCAGGCCCTGTTCGGCATTCAGCAGGGCTCGACCTATGAGAACCTACGCCGTGAATCCTCCGAACGTCTGCTGGAGATCGGCTTCGACGGCTACGCCATCGGCGGCCTGGCCGTCGGCGAAGGCCACGAAGCCATGTGCGAGGTTCTGGACTATGCGCCCGAGTTCCTGCCCAAGGACCGCCCCCGCTATCTGATGGGCGTCGGCAAGCCGATCGACCTGGTCGAAGCGGTCTATCGCGGCGTCGACATGTTCGACTGCGTCCTGCCGACCCGCGCCGGCCGCCACGGACAGGCCTGGACCTGGGACGGGCCGCTGAACCTCAAGAACGCCCGCTTCGCCGAGGATCAGGATCCGCTGGATGTCGAAGTCCCCTGCCCGGCCTCACAAGACTATTCAAAGGCTTACCTGCATCACCTGATCCGCGCCGATGAGATTCTCGGCAAGATCCTGCTGAGCTGGCACAACATCGCCTTCTTCCAGGCGCTGACGGCCGCCATGCGCGCCGCCATCGCCGAGGGTCGGTTCGAACAGTTCCGCCGCGACTTCCGTGCGCGGCATCTGAAGACCTAGCCGCGGCGCGGCACGAAGCCGGCCGGCGCCGCCGGCGGCGCGCAGTTGCGCTGCATTCCTACGCCCTTCAGGAAGGACCGGCGGCGCAGGCCCGCCTGAATGGCCGACTGGACGTGCTTGCTGTGCGCGTCGGCGCCGGTCAGGCGGCGCACCCAACTGCGGGCCGGAATGAAGTCCGTCACCGTGCCGCGCACGGCGTCCAGAGTCGCGCCGGCGGCGGCGTCAGCGGCGCGCTCGCTCATGAAGGTTCCATCGTCGGTGGGCGCGGCGTCCGTGTCCGGCCCCAGAGCCTCATCCAGGCGCGCGATCTCGGCGGCGATGACAGTGCATCGGGTCATGTTGCGCACGTCATAGGGATTGGATTCCGCCTGCAGCAGAACGGTCGGTATTTCCTGACGCTTGAGGTTCAGATCCTCTAGCGGCGCAGCCACGGCGTCGCCCAAGCCCGCCCCCACCTGGTCCACGCCGTCTCGGGCGGAGGCGCCGGCGTTGCAGCCGGCGAGCAAAAGAGAACCGGCGACGACGGACAAGGCAAGAGAGCGCATGACCGATGTTAAATCACGCAACCGCAACGAAAGCCAAGCCGCAAGGGCGATCAGATCTGATTATCGAAGAAAAGGGAGCGGTACACCCCCCTCGGGCTTGAACCGAGGATCCTCCGATTTTCACAAAAGTGTATGAAGCCGATGTCGGCGCATAAAGCGATCCTGCAAGCTTACACAGCAGACATCTCTACAATGCTGATGGTTCGTAACTTTGCCAGCAACCTCTTAGCAACTCCTCTGCTCGCACACCCCAGGCTGCCGCTTGGCCTCCGAACAGCCTCAAATTGATCCAGGCAAACCCTCCCTCAGGATCAGTCACTGTTCCCCATAATGTGTAACTCGGTCCGTGCGTGGGAATACCGCGAGATTCCACCCCCATAGGCCGTGGTGGGGTAATTCCAGGAACATCAAAAGATGCAATGCGAAGACCATAAAGCTCCCACAACATAGGATGAACTCTATCGCATTTAATACTATCTATGTAATCAATTTCAGTTATAGAAGAATTCTTATTTTGCACGAACCTCGCGACAATCCATCGAGATTCAGACTGCGCATCAAGTTTATTACTGCCAAAGTAATACATGTTTATAGATCTTGTCTCGAAAACATCCTCAACATGCATTCTAAAGAAGGGAGTTTTTCCGTGTATTTGCAATACATCTTTGTCTATATCTTCAAATTGACCTTCATGCGCTCGCGCATTACTAGTCAAAAATACAATAAATAGAAACATTAAAATCGATATTGCTCTCACGTTATGACTCCAGCTGCAAGGCAAGGAACTCCATTTTGGTTAACCTCCGGTCCACCCCCCCCCGTAAGCGCCGCACTGATATTAGTCTTGTCATAGATTTCGATTCTATGTTTACCCCCATCGATAGCCACTACATAAATGCGACCGTATTCATCATTTCGACGAGCATTTAGAGCGGCAATCCATGTAGCATCTGATGATGACGGCACTCCAGAGGATGGCCCAGTACTTGGATGGGTGTGAATCATTGCAATAGGTATAGCGCCAAGACCACAACTATCTATTTTTATATCGACATATGGCCGATTGCTGCCATCCGGCTGCACGCCATTCTCGTCGAATATTGGCGGGCCGTGCTCGATTGGACCAATGAAAAATGTACCGTTAGGCCTTTCGCATATCATCGCACCGTACTCTCGGTTTGCGAGATGGTGGGTAGAATCCATCTGATCGGCGATATATTTTCTTATCCGCCTGAAAGCTTCAGCTGCGGCGGCATCCGCATTCCATTCCCTCGCATTATCGGGATCATCGCACGGATGCGGTTCGTCAATCGGAGGCCCGTTAAGGGTCTAATTCATCTTGTACTGGTCCCAAGCCGCTACCGCCTGAAGACACAGGAGGATAAACTCCGCCAGGCGCTCTACGCTGACCCTTGACAAAAATTGGATCCACTTCAGTTGGTGGCGAATCGGTCATGGGGCACCTCAAAATAAAGCGATGCTAAAATATATAATTCACTGAACCACGATACTCCAGTCTCACCTTGCGTTCGCACCACCTCTAAAGTGCGGCTAACATGCCCGTGGTGTGGAGTTCGCCCTGGCGGGCGCCTCAGACAGCGAGATCATGTCTCAGCTGGAGCAGACCTCAGAAGCCGCAGCGAAAACCCACCGCCACTAGGCCAACTGCCGGAAAAGAGCCAACGCCGCCCAGGACAAGATTGACAATGTCATCAAGATCCGCACGCGCGCCAAGGCCAAGAACGCTGGGCGAACGCGAAGTGTATATAGCGCTGTAGAAGTGTATATGGCGCTGTATATGACCTCGCCGGTTTCAGCGGGACCGCCCACTAACCCTTTGAAAAGGGAAAATGGTACGCCCCCTCGGGCTCGAACCGAGGACCCTCTGATTAAAAGTCAGATGCTCTAACCAACTGAGCTAGGGGCGCACATCGCGTTTGCGAAGAGCGCGGAACATACGGATGAGCTTCGCGGCGGGCAAGTGGAAATTTCAGGAAATTTTTCACCGCACAAACAAGGCTCTGACGACGGCCCCCGCCACGAAATCAAGGCGATTCCAGCGCGCGATTCATCCCAGGTTCACATGAATCCTATAAAGGCGCGCCCAGAGGAACCGGCTTCGCCTCTCCACGTTTCCAGCCCCTAGAAGGGGGATCAAAAATGAATCGATCCATGTTGAATCGTCTGATGATCGGCGCGGCGCTGGCCGCCACCGGATTCCTGGCCGCCTGTGAACAACCCTACAGCGAACCGACGCCCGTCGAAGCGCCGGCGCCCGTTGAGGCCCCCGCCGCCGAAGACGCCGCCGCGCCCGCCGTTGCTGAGACCCCCGTCGCTCCCGAAGCGGCCACGCCGGTAGAGGCGCTGCCGCCGGACCAGCGTTCCTCCGAAGAGACAGTGCAACCCGAAAGCGATACGCTGTTTTACTGATTCTCCTGACGAACGGGGCTAATCGCTCATGATCGTCTCGCAACCAGGGTTCGGATTTGACGTCGAGGCTTCCCCTCCTTCTTGCCGGCGCGGCAGTATGCGCCCTTGCAAGCCAGGCCGCCGCCGAACCCCGGGCTCAGATTCGCGGTGAAATAGACGGCGATCTCAAACGCCAGCTCGAACAGGCCATTGGCGAGGTGGACGGCGCGCCGTCCAATCGTTTCGAGGCGCGTCGTCGCGCCCGTGCCGCGCTGACTTCAGCTCAGGCCTTGCTGCGTTCGGAAGGCTATTACCAAGCCACCGTAGAGGATCAGGTCGAGGGCGATGACAAGCCTGTCGCCGTGGTTCAGATCGCGCCGGGTCGCCGCTTCGTCCTGGGCGAAACCACGATCAACTGGACTGCGCCTGCGCCGGACGCGGAAACCAGCACCGCTGTCATTGAAGACATCCGGCTCAAGCCCGGCGAGCCGGGCCGGGCCGCGGGCATTCTGGAAGCCGAAGGCCGCGTCGTCGCCGATCTGACCAGGCGCGGCTATGCGGACGCCGTCGCCCTGCCCCGCCGCGTGGTCGTGGATCACGCCACCTTCCTGGTTCAACCCGGCTTCAACATCAACTCCGGCGAGTTGGTGCGGCTGAACGGGATTCAATTGCGGACCCGCGGACCGACCAAGGAAAGCTGGCTCCAGAGCCTGGTCCCCTGGAAGGAAGGCGATCGCTACGATCCAGAGGACATCGCCGAATTGGAACGTCGCCTGCTGGACACCGGCGTCTATGACGGCGTGGGCGTGGCTCTGTCGCCGCTGGACGACATTCGGCCGGACGGCCTGCGCCCGGTCGTCGTCACTCTCGCGGACCGGCCGGTCAGCTTGCTTGAGGCGGGCGCCACCTATTCGACCTATGAAGGCGTCGGCGTCGATGTCTTCCGCACGCGCTACAACCGGTTCGGGCGCGCCGACACCCTGCGCTATGGCGCGCGCATCGCCAGCATCGACAGCCGCATCGGCGGCGAGTGGTCCCAGCCGCACTGGCGCAAGGCCGGTCGGACGCTGAAGCTGTCGTCCTTCATCGTCAACGAGCAGACGGACGCCTACGACCGCAGCGCCATCACCATGGCCGCAGACCTGTCCCAGCGCCTCGGCAAGACGTCCTGGTTCAGCTACGGCCTAGGCGTCGATGCGGGTCGCTACACGGAATATCGGTTCGACCCGGTGACCCAGGCGCCGATCACCTTCGACCGCGACCTGGCCATCGTCACCCTGCGCGGCAGCGCCTTCATGGATCGTTCGAACGATCCGTTGAACCCCACCTCGGGCTATCGTCTGTCACTATCGACCCAGCCGACCGCCGTGGCGGGCGAGGATACGGTCCTGTTCCTGCGCACCGAGGGCCAGGCGACCGCCTATCTGCCGATTCAGGACGACGCTAAGACCGTGCTGGCCGGACGCGCCCGCATCGGCTCCATCATCGGCGGCGAAGAACTGACCGTCCCGTCGGACCGCCTGTTCTATTCGGGCGGCGGCGGCTCGGTTCGCGGCTATTCCTATCAGAGCATCAACCCGCGCCTGCCCAACAACCGACCGCGCGGCGGCCTGTCGCTGTTCGAGACCTCGATCGAGGTGCGACGCGACATCGGCGAGAAGTTCCAGGCCGTGGCCTTCGTCGACGGCGGCGCCATCGGCTTCCAGGAAACGCCCAACCTGACCAATATGCGCTACGGTGCGGGCGTCGGCGTGCGTTACAAACTGCCGTTCGGCCCTGTTCGCGCCGACATCGCCTTCCCGCTGAATAAGCGTGAGGGCGACTCCGGGTTCCAACTCTATCTCAGCATCGGCCAGGCGTTTTGACCGACACACCTCCGCCTCACGAAACGGGCGCAGACGTCGCCGACACGCCGGCCAAGAAGGCCAAGCGCAAGCGCACGCGTCTGCAACTGGCGGCCTTCATCGCGGGCGCGACCTTCGCCGGTCTGCTGGCCCTGATCGTCGTCGCCCTGGTGGGCGGGCGGATGTATCTGGTGTCCGATGCGGGGCGCGAACTGATCACCAGCTTCGTCGCGGGCAAGAAGATCAGCCGTTACGGCCGGATCAACGTCGAGGGGCTGCAAGGCGATCTGTTCAACGATTTCCGCCTGAAGCGCGTCACCGTGACCGACGAAAAGGGCGTCTGGTTGGAAGCCTCGGACGTCCGCGTCGACTGGTCCTACTGGCCTCTGCTGGCGCGGCGCTTCCACGCGACGGAAATCAGCGCCGGCCAGATTCGTCTGTTGCGCCGTCCCGAACTTGAGCCGCCGAGCGAACCGGGCGGGCCGCAGGCCATCTCCATCGACATCGACCGCTTCAGCGCCAATGTCGAACTGCTGGAAGGTTTCTCCAAAGAATACGGCCGTTGGACCCTCAGCGGCGACGCCGCCATTCCGCGCAAGGGCGTCAAGACCGCCAACGTCAACGCCTACAGCCTGAACCGCAAGGGCGATTATCTGCGCCTGGCCGCCGCTTTCGGCGACAAGCCCGAGCACCTGCGCGTCAACCTGCGCGCCAATGAGGCCCAGGGCGGGCCGATCGCTGGTTCGTTGGGCTATTCCCCGGATCAGCCCTTCTCGGCTGTCGCCGTAGTCAACGGCGAGGTCATCGACGTGGCCGTCCAGACCGGCCAGTTCCGTCCCCTGTTGGTCAAGGGAACCTATGGCGACAACGGCGCCAAGGTCTCGGGCTATGCCGACTTCTCCGGCTCCGACCTGCTGGAGCCGTTCGTCGAGCGCATCGGCCGCACCGCCCGCTTCGGCTTCGCCATGACGCCGGACGCCCAGCGCGAAGGCTATCAGGGCGTGGCCTGGCGCCTGTACGCCGACAACATCGAATCCAGCGCGCGCGGCCTGATCCGCACCACGGACAACACCTCGCCTGACGGCATCAGCCTGGAGCTGAACACCCCCTCGCTCAGCCGCCTGGTCGGCAGTCCGATCGCCGGTCCCGCCGCCTATACGGGCGTGTTCAAGGGCGACGCCCAGGTGTGGAGCCTGCAAGGCTCGGCCAGTCTGCTAAACGCCGACATCGCCTCCTATCGCGCCACGCGCATCTCCGGCCCGGTCAATATCGCCGCCAACAAGGGCCGCATCGACGTGACGACCGACGTGCGCGCCGTCGGCGGCTCATCGGCGGGCATCATCGGCGGCCTGCTGGGCTCTGCGCCGCGCATCCAGATGGAAGGCACGCGCATGGCCGACGGCGCCATGCTGCTGAAGAAGATCGACGCGCGCGGACAGGGGCTGACCCTGACCGGCTCGGGCGGGCGCAGCCTGAACGGCGGCCTGAACTTCAGCGGCCGCGCCGACCTGACCGATCTGTCGCGCATTCAACCCGGCGCGCGCGGCGCGTTCGGCGGCCCGATCCGGGCGGCCTCGGCCAAGACCGGCGCGCCCTGGACCCTCAGCTTCGACGGGCGCGGCTCGCGCATGGCTATCGGCATGGAAGAACTGGATCGCCTGCTGGGCGCCACGCCGCGCCTGCAACTGGCCGGTTCGCTGAACGGCGGCGTCGTCTCCATTGATCGCGGCGAACTGACCGGCGCCGCCGGGCGCGCAGGCGCCAAGGGCCTGATCGAGGGGCCGAAGCTACGGCTGGCGCTGGACTGGAACGCCCAGGGCCCGTTCGGCGTCGGCCCGGTCGCCATCGACGGCGCCATGTCGGGCGACGGCGCCCTGACCGGCACCCTGGCCCAGCCGCGCGCCGACCTGCGCGCCGCCTTCGACAAGGTGGCGGCAGGCGGCCTGATCCTGACCAACGCCGATCTGGTGCTTAGCTTCCGCAAGGGCGCTGACGCTTCGGACGGGCGCGTGGTGCTGAACTCCGGCTCCAACTACGGACCGGCTCACGCCTCGGGCAACTTCTTCCTGGGCGGGCCGCGCCTGCGCCTGTCGGACGTCGATGTGAACGCCGGCGGCGTCGCGGCTCAGGGCGACGTCGCCCTGTCGAACAACTTCCCCTCCAGCGCCGACCTGACCTTCACTGCACGCCAAGGGGCTTTCCTGGCCTCGGGCGAAGCCAACGGCCGCATCCGCCTGACTGAAGGCGCGGGCGACCAAACCGCCGTTCTGGACGTCACGGGCCGCAACGTACGCCTGACCGGCCAGGACTGGACCCTGCGCAACCTGTCGCTGAAGGGCCAGGGCACGCTGGACCGCCTGCCCTTCACCCTGGCGGCCGACGTGGGCGGCGCCAATCCGGTGCAGTTCAACGGCTCGGGCGAATACGCCCGCCAGGGTCAAGCGCAGAGCCTGACCCTGCGCGGGGGCGGCCGCGTGCGCGAGATCGCCTTCACCACCCGCGCGCCCGCCGTCTTCGCCCTCAACGGCGACGGCCGCGTCGCGCGCCTGGACCTGGGCGTCGGCGGCGGCGTCCTGACCGGCGAACTGAAGCAGGACAGCGAAGGCAGCGTCATCCAGGCCGACATGACCAATGTCGAAATGGGCTCGCTCGTCCCCGACCTGCGCGGTCAGGTGACGGGTCGTGTCTCAATGCAAGGGCAAGGTGACACGCTGCGCGGCTCCGCCAACGTCGACCTCAGGCAACTGCGCAGTCTAGACGCGCCACGCGGCCTGGCCGTCGACGGCACGCTGAACGCCGACCTGACCGGCGACGCCCTGCGCCTGCGCGCCGAGGCCCACAACGGCACGGCCGTTCAGGCTACCGCCGACGTCACCTTGCCGGTCGAAACCTCAGCCGCGCCCCTGCGTCTAGCCATCGCCCGAACCGAAAACCTGTCGGGTCAGATCGCCATTCGCGGCCAGATCCAGCCCATCTGGGACTTGTTCCTGGGCGGCGCTCAATCGCTGTCGGGGCAGGTGAACGGCCAGGCGACCCTGGCCGGCACCCTGAACGCGCCGCGCCTGAACGGCCGGCTGGACCTGAACGAAGGCGCGTTCCGTGACGGAACGACGGGCCTGCGTCTCGAGAACATGACCCTGGCCAGCCGCTTCAACGACAGCCAGGCGGTGATCGAACGCTTCCAAGCCACCGACGGCGTGAAGGGCGAAGTGTCCGGCAGCGGCGACCTGGGTCTGCGTCAGAGCTCGCCCTCGACCCTGCGGTTGGAGTTGGCGCGCTTCCAGATCATCGACAACGACATCGCCAAGGCGCGCGCCAACGGTCGCCTGACCGCCGTGCGCGGCGCAGACGGCAACATCCGCCTGACCGGCAATGTGAACATCGACGAGGCCGAGATTTCGCCCGATCTGCCCGGCTCCACCGGCATCGTCAAAATGGACGTGGTCGAGATCAACCGTCCCGGCGGCGACACTGTCGAGACCGAAAAGAAGGCCGCCGCCGGTCCGCAGATCGGTCTGGACCTGACGCTGACCGGGCGCGAAATCTACTTGCGCGGCCGGGGCCTGAACGTCGAACTGCGCGCCGACGCCCGCGTTCGCGGCACCATCACCCAGCCCGAGTTGAGCGGCACGGCCAATGTGGTGCGCGGCGACTATGAGTTCGCAGGCAAGCGCTTCGTCTTCAACGATCGAGGCTCGGTCATACTGTCCACCGACCCGGCGCGCATCCGCCTGAACCTGGAAGCCGTCCGCGAAGACCCGGCCCTGACGGCCGTGATCAAGGTGACGGGCACCGCCGTCTCGCCCAAGATCGAGCTGACCTCCACGCCGGACCTGCCCCAGGACGAAATCCTGTCGCAGGTGCTGTTCGGACGTTCGGCGGCGCAACTATCGCCGTTCGAAGCGGCCCAGTTGGCCTCGGCCGTGGCGTCCCTGGCGGGCGGCGGCGGCTTCGATGTGGTCGGCAACCTGCGCGAACTGGCCGGTCTGGACCGTCTGTCCTTCAGCGGCGAGGCCTCCAGCCTGACCGTTGCGGGCGGGCGCTACATCACCGACGACATCTATCTGGAGGTCATCGGCGGGGCCGAGCGCGGCGCAGCCGTCAATGTGGAGTGGCAAGTGCGACGCAACCTGGCCATCACCTCCAAGTTCGGCGGCGAAGGCGACACCGCCCTGTCGATCCGCTGGCGTCGCGAAGGCCCCCGCCCCGGCGGCGATCGCGGCGACCGTCGTCCCAACGCCGCCGCCCGGCGCTAACGCGAGCAAGGCTGGCTGAAAGCCGGTCTCGTTCTTTCGTTCATTTTGTTCTTGATTTGTTCTTATTCGTTCCGCATCCTGCGAACATGAGTAAGGCGATCAACGGACGCGGCGCACGCTCCAACGCCTCGGGTCGGTATGAAGCCGATCGACGCGAGGCCTACGACGACGGCTGGACGGATCAGGACGAGGCGGCGGCCCCGCTTCGCACCACCCTGTCCCCGGAACACGCCCGCACCATCATCGCCAAGAACACGAGTCCCGACGTCGGCTTCGATCGCTCCATCAACCCCTACAAGGGCTGCGAACATGGCTGCATCTACTGCTACGCCCGTCCGTCCCATGCCTGGATGGGCCTATCCCCGGGCCTGGATTTCGAGAGCCGGATCTTCTTCAAGCCAGACGCCGCGCGTCTGCTGGAACAGGAGCTCTCAAAGCCCCGATACGTCTGCCGGCGCATCCACATAGGCGGCAACACCGATCCCTATCAGCCGGTCGAGCGCGAAACGCATTCGACCCGTTCGATCCTGGAGGTGATGCAACGCTTCAACCACCCGTTCAGCATCATCACCAAGTCGGTGCTGATCGCGCGCGACGCCGACATCCTGGGCGACATGGGGGGACGGGGTCTGGCCTCGGCCTTCGTCTCCATCACCACCCTGGACCGCAAGCTGGCGCGGGCGATGGAGCCGCGCGCCTCTACCCCTGCCAAGCGGCTGGAGGCGATCAGCCGCCTGGCTGACGCGGGATGCCCGGTCGGCGTCGGCTTCGCCCCTGTCATTCCCGGCCTGAACGATCACGAACTGGAAGCCGTGCTGGAGGCGGCGCAGAAGGCCGGCGCGACCTCGGCCATGTATGTGACCCTGCGCCTGCCGCTGGAGATCAAGGACTTGTTCCGCGAATGGCTGGCCGACGCCCGTCCCGACCGCGCTGCGCGCGTCATGTCCCTGATCCGCCAGACGCGCGGCGGCAAGGATTACGACCCCGACTGGTCCCAACGCATGAAGGGAACCGGCCCCGTCGCGGAGCTGATCGCCACGCGCTTCAGGGCGGCGGCCAGGCGCTATGGTCTGGACGCGCCGCGTCAGGCGCTGGACCTCACCCAGTTCCGCGTTCCCGCCGACGCCCGGCCGCAGCTCGATCTATTCGACATTCCCGCCTGACGCCGCCTAGGATGCCCTTTCAGCAGGCAAGGTGAGACCATCTCCATGCGCGGAATCCGGGTGATCATAGCCGCAGGCGCAGCCATCAGCGTCGCTGGTTGTTCCGTCAACGTGCCGGAGAACGCCTTCCTCTACCCCGATGCGCGTATCGCAGCCGAGAAGATCGAGCTCACCCCCGGTCCGGCCATGCCGCCATCGGCGCAGACCCTGACCCTGCCCTATGTCGGCGGCCAGTTGGCCACGACCCGACTGTCTTCCGCAAAGGGCGATCAGGCGGCGCTGATCCTGTTCTGCGGCGGCAACATGTTCCGACAATCAGCCTATGGCGGACTGGTGGGCGAACAGCTCTCGGCTTTCGGCGATGTCCTGCTGTTCGATTACCCCGGCTACGGCGCCTCGACCGGCGCGTCCGACATCGCCTCCATGAAGGCGGCCGCCGAGGCCATTGCCGCGCATGCCCGTGTAACGGCCGACAAGGAGCAGCGCACGCTCATCCTATGGGGACATTCTCTTGGAGGAACGGTCTGCGCCCAGGCCGCGACAACCGCCAAGGCTGACATCCTGGTGCTGGAAACGACCACCCCCTCGGCCGACGCTGTCATTGAAGAGTCCCTGGGATGGAAACGGCTGCTGGTTCGCGTTCGCCTGGCCCCGCCGTTGGCTGAAATCGATATCCCCTCGACGCTCGCCGACTATCAAGGCCGGGTCATCGTCCTGGAGGCTGGACGCGATACGGTTCTGCCGCCGATCCTGAGCCGCCGTCTGGCCCAGGCCCTGACGGAGAACGGGCGATCGGTCGATCATCTGCTCTTCGCCGAAGCCGGCCACAACGACGTGCACAGCCAGCCCGACTTCACGCCCCGAATGACCGAAGCCCTCGCCCGTCCCTAGTCTCGCCTAGCGCCGGAACACGCCGACCAGTTCGATGTGCGTCGACCAGATGAACTGGTCGATGGGCGTGACCTTCTCCAGTAGGAAACCGGCGTCGACCAGAACGCGCGCGTCGCGGGCGAAGGTCTGGGGGTTGCAAGACACCCCGACGACGACCGACGCCTTCGTCCCCGGTAGTTGCTGCGTCTGTTCTAGAGCGCCCGCGCGCGGCGGGTCGAGCACGATGGCCTCGCAGCCCTTCAGGTCATAGGGCGACAACGGGCGGCGGAACAGATCGCGCGCCTGGGCCTCGATCCCCTTCAGGCCCTGAGCCGTGCTGAGGCCCGCTTTCAGGGCGGCGATAGAGGCGGCGGCGGAATCGGCGGCCGTCACGCTGGCGATCTCGGCCAGTGGGAAGGTGAACGTGCCCGCCCCGCAGAACAGGTCCGCCACCTTCTTGGCCCCCCTCACCACCTCGATCGCGCGTTCGACCATGGCCGCTTCCGCAGCCGGAGAGGCCTGCAGGAAACCGCCCGCCGGCAAGGGCACGGACGCGCGCCCGAAGCGCACGCGCGGCTGGCGCGCCATGACCAGCGTGTCGCCATCCAGGCTGAGCCGCGCCAGATCAGCCTCGGCCGCCGCCGCAATGGCCAGCGCCAACTGGTCTCCATTCAGGCCGCCCGAACGCTTCTCCACCCCCGTCACATCGACGTCCAGACCGGTGTCGGTCAGGGTGACGTGCAGGGTCGGCGCCGATTTCGGATGCCCCAGGAAGGGAGCCGCCACCTTGGCCAGGGCGGGCAGAGCCGCCGTCAGGTGCGGGTCCGACAACGGACAGTCCGTCAGTTCAACCACCCGCCACGACTTGCGCGCCTTGAAACCCAGGATGACGCGGCCGTCCGCGCCCTGCCGCGCGTGCAGCGCCAGGCGGCGACGACTGGCCAGCGGCGTCGCCACGGTCGCCTCGACCTCGGTTTCCAGCCTCTCGCGCGCCAGGGTCTGGAGCACCACCTCGCGCTTCCAGGCCAGATAGGGTTCGTCTGCCCAATGCTGCAGTGGCGCGACCCCGCACTCGGCATAGATCTGCGAGTGAATTGGGCGACGGTCGGGGCTGGCCTCGATCAGATCGAACCGCTCGGCCCGGCCGTCCTTGACCTCAGCGGCGATCACCTCGCCCGGCAGGGCGCCCGGCACGAAGACCGGGCCGTTGGCGGTGTCGGCGATCCCGTCGCCCTGATGGCCCATGCGGGCGATGGTCAGCGTCTGCGTCATGCAGCGGCTTCTAACGGCTTCCGCGCGAAAATCGAAACATGAACGAAGATGAACGAGGCGATCAAAAGCCGTTCAGCTTCACGGCCCTATCAATGGCTGCAACAGACGGCGACCTGATCCGTTCAGGTGCAGCATCCGTCGAAGGAACAAACGATGATCGCTCTCATCTCGAAAAAAGCCTCGGCCGCCGCCATCGCCGCCCTGGCCTGCGCCTCGGCCGTAGCCCTGCCCGGCGTCGCCTCGGCCCAAAGCTACGGCTACGACTATCCGCCAGCTTATGGCTACGGCAACAACGGCTACAGCCAGGGAACCTACTACGATCCCTGCGCGCGGGATCAGCGCCAGCGCGCCACGACCGGCGGTCTGCTGGGCGCCGCCATCGGCGCCGTCGCCGGCTCGCAACTGGCCGCGCGCGGCCGCCGCACCGAGGGCAGCGCCCTGGGCGGCGTTCTGGGCGCCGCGATCGGCGCAGGCGTAGGCAACAGCTCGGCCGCATGCGACAGCCGTTATCGCCGCGACGCCAACTATGGCTATCAGGGAACCTACGTCCCGCCGGCCTATGGCTATGACAACCGCGGCTATGACGACGGCCGCCGCTACGACGATCGTCGCGACGGCTACGACTACTACCGCGATTATCCGCAAACCATCGATCCGGGCTTCAGCCCCCAGACCAACAACTATCAGGGCTATGGCGATGAATGCCGCCTGGCCGAGAGCAATATCCGTCTTCCCGACGGTCGCATGGAGACGCGCTATGTCCGCTCCTGCCGCGACCAATCGGGCCGCTATCGCGTCGTCGATTAAGTTTCAGCCCCCCTGTCAATCGACGATGTGAAGAGGGCCGCCGGATATCCGGCGGCCCTCAAATCGTCTGGGGTCAGGCTTTCTGCGCCCAGAGCAGAAACTCGACGTTGCCGTCGCCGCCAGTGATCGGGCTGTCGGCGACCTCGCGCACGGCCCAGCCGCTCTCGTCCAGCCAGTCGCGGACCTTGGCCACAGCGGCGGCGTGCGCCTCCGGATCCTTGACCACGCCCTTCTTGCCGACCGCCTTGGGTCCATCCGCCTCGAACTGAGGCTTGACCAAAGTGATTAGGTCTGCCCCCGGCGCCGCCAAATCGAGCGCCGTCGGCAGCACCTTCGACAGGCTTATGAAGCTGACGTCGCACACGATCAGGGACGGCGCCTCGGTGATGACGTCAGGCGTCAGATCGCGAGCGTCGGTCTTCTCCAGGTTCAGCACGCGCGCATCGGCGGCGACCTTCGGATGCAGTTGCCCCGTGCCCACGTCCACGGCGAACACCCGCGCCGCGCCGCGATCCAGGCAGACCTCGGTGAATCCGCCCGTAGAGGCGCCGACATCCAGCACGACGCGGCTGTCAACCGCGACCGGCCACAGGTCCAGCGCCCGTTCCAGCTTCAAAGCGCCGCGCCCCACCCAGCGGAAGGCGTCGACATAGGTGACGACAGCGTCTTCATTGACGGCCTGAGACGCCGCCCTGGCGGGCGCGCCGTCCACGGTGACGCCGCCCGCCTCGATCGCCGCCTTGGCCTTGGCCCGGCTTTCCGCCAGGCCACGCGCGACCAGGAGTTGATCCAGCCGGAGCCGGCTCAAACCATGGCGTCCAGACGGGTGAGAGCAGCCTGCAGCTTGGCCTTGCCCTCTTCGGCCTCGGCCAGCTTGGCGCGCTGTTCATCGACCACCTCAGCGGCGGCGCGGGCGACGAAGTTGGGGTTGCCCAGCTTCTTGTTCACATGGCCGATGTCGCTGTCGAAGGCGGCGATCTCCTTCTCCAGACGCGCGCGCTCGGCGGCCAGGTCGATGATCCCGGCCAGCGACAGGGCGACCGTCGCCCCGCCCGAGACGAAGGTCACGGCCCCGGCGGGCGCGGCCTCGGCCACGGCGACCTCGGACACGCGGCCCAGGGTCAGGATCAGGTCGCGATGGCGCGCAATACGCTCGGCCGTGGCCGCGTCCGGCGCGACGAAGGCCAGCGGCGGCTTGGCCGACGGCGGCACGTTCATCTCGGCCCGCAGGGCGCGGATTTCACCGATCAGGTCGACCAGCCAGCCGATCTCGGCCTCGGCGTCCGCATCGACAAAGGCGTCCGGCAGCACCGGCCAGGTCTCGCCCATCAGCAAGCCATTGCGAGCCGGACCCTCCTTGCCCAGTTCCGCCCACAGCTCCTCGGTGATGTAGGGCATGACCGGGTGCAGCAGCTTCAACGTCTGGTCGATGGTCCAGGCGGTCATGGCGCGGGTCTCGGCCTTGGCGGCTTCGTCCGAACCGTTGAACACCGGCTTGGCCAGTTCCAGATACCAGTCGCAGAAGACGTTCCAGATGAAGCGGTACAGGGCGCCCGCCGCATCGTCGAAACGGCCGCCTTCGATGGCGTCCGACACCTGACGCTCGGCCTTGGTCAGTTCGCCCCGGATCCAGCGGTTGATCGTCTGCTGCACCGTCGCGGGATCAAAGCCCTCGACGCGGCGCGCCTCGTTCATCTGGCTGAAGCGCGCGGCGTTCCACAGCTTGGTGCCGAAATTGCGATAACCTTCAATGCGCTGCTTCGACAACTTGATGTCGCGCGTGCCCGACAGGATCGCCATGGTGAAGCGCAAGGGGTCGGCGCCCAGCTCGTCGATGATGCCCAGGGGGTCGATGACGTTGCCCTTGGACTTCGACATCTTCTGGCCCTTCTCGTCGCGGACCAGACCATTGATGATGACGCGCTTGAACGGAACTTCGCCGTCCATGAAGTGAAGACCCATCATCATCATCCGGGCGACCCAGAAGAAGATGATGTCCGCCGCCGTGACCAGATCGCTGGTCGGATAGAAGCGCTGCAGGTCTTCGGTCTTCTCCGGCCAGCCCATGGTCGAGAAAGGCCACAGGGCCGAGCTGAACCAGGTATCCAGAACGTCCTCGTCCTGAGTCAGCGCGACCTCGGAATCATAGTCCGACATCGCCTGTTCGCGGGCGTCCTCTTCCGTCTCGGCGACGTAGATCTCGCCGTTCGGGCCGTACCAGGCGGGGATGCGGTGGCCCCACCACAGCTGACGCGAAATGCACCACGGCTCGATGTTGCGCAGCCATTCGAAGTAGATCTTCTCATAGGACTTCGGCTCGAAGACGGTGGCGCCGTCCTCGACCGCCTTCAGGGCTGGCTGGGCCATGACCTTGGCATCCACGTACCACTGGTCCGTCAGCCACGGCTCGATGACGACGCCCGAGCGGTCGCCATGCGGGACGACGTGCTTGGTCTTCTCGATCTCGCGCAGCCAGCCCTCTTCCTCGGCGCGGGCGACGATGGCCTTGCGCGCGGCGAAGCGATCCATGCCCTCGTATTCCGCAGGCACGTCGGGCGTGTCGGCGGCGGTGATGCGGCCGAAGGCGTCCATGACGTTCAGAGCTTCAAGTCCTGCACGCTTTCCGACGCCGAAGTCATTGAAATCATGAGCAGGTGTAATCTTCACCGCGCCCGAACCCTTGGTCGGATCGGCGTAGTCGTCGGCGACGATCGGCACGCGGCGGCCGGTGATCGGCAGGGTCACGAACTTGCCGACCAGACCCTTATAACGCTCGTCTTCCGGGTGAACGGCCACGCCGGTGTCGCCCAGCATGGTTTCGGGCCGGGTCGTGGCGACGACGATGAAGTCGCGCGTCTCGAACTCGGCCGCCTTGCCGTCTTCGTCGAAGGCGACCGGGTGCTGATAGGTCACGCCGTCCGACAGACGATAGGCGAAGTGCCAATAGGCGCCGTCGACCTCCTTCTGCTCGACCTCAAGGTCGCTGATGGCGGTCTGGAAGTGCGGATCCCAGTTCACCAGCCGCTTGTCGCGATAGATCAGGCCGTCCTTGTGCAGTTGCACGAAGACCTTGCGAACGGCGGCGTTCAGCCCCTCGTCCAGGGTGAAGCGCTCGCGCGACCAGTCGCAGGACGAACCCAGACGGCGCAGCTGGCGCACGATGGTCCCGCCGGATTCGGCCTTCCACTCCCACACCTTTTCGATGAAGGCGTCGCGGCCCAGGTCGCGGCGACCGATATTGCCCTCGGCGGCCAGCTTGCGCTCGACGACCATCTGGGTGGCGATGCCCGCGTGGTCGGTGCCCGGCAGCCACAGAACGGCCTTGCCCTTCATGCGGTGATAGCGGGCCAGGATGTCCTGAAGCGTGTTGTTCAGGGCGTGGCCGATGTGCAGGCTGCCCGTTACGTTCGGCGGCGGAATGACGATCGAATAGGCGTCTGCGGCGCCGTCAGTCGGCTGGGCCGCGCGCGGAGCGAACAGGCCGCTGTCCTCCCACTGGGCGTAGATGCGCGGCTCGGCGGCCTTGGGTTCGAACGTCTTCTCAAGCATGGTCATCTCGTTTCCCCGGCGACCAACGCGGTGCGCCGTCGATCGGGGCTGGAATTCTTCGGTAAAGCAAAGGGCGGTCCCGCCGGAACCGCCCTTGAATGACTTAATGATCGCCGCGTCCCACGGCTAGGCCAAATCAGTGCCGTCGCGGCGAGAACCAGCCTTCATCCGTGTGCTGCACCGATCCGGCCACCGCCAGGATCGCCAGGGTCTGCTCGATCCGGTCCGTCTTGCGGCGACCGATCCGCCCATCGAAGCGACGCGCCAGCTCCAGCGGTTGCAGCGGCCGCCCTTCGCGACGCAGCTCTTCCAGCAACACGCCCGCCAGAACCGCAGGCGCATCGGGCAACGGCGCTCGTGTGCTGGCCCTGTCGAGCGGCGCCTCGATCTGCACGGCGCGTGCAGACGACTTGATCCGTCCCGCCTGATAGCTCGGCCGCAGGAACTGGATCTCGCCCCTCTCCTCCTGCACCCGTCGCGTGCGGTTCAGTTCCAGCAAGGCGCCGAGCGTCGCCTGATCCGTAATGCCCTCGCGCCAGCCGTAGGCCGTCGCCACCTGCTGATCCAAGCGCTGATGCAGATGGTGCAGCAAGCCGACCTGACCGCGATCGTAGAGATCGCGCTCGACCCCGGTCAGTTCGCCCCCCTCCTGAAGGCGACGCCGGACGTTGTAGAGCCCGGTCATCGTCAGATCCTCGTGCTGGGCCAGAACCTGACGGCGACGTTCATCAATCTCTTCAGCCAGGACGCCGATCTCCTCGCCTGCGGCGCTGTTCAGATCCGGAAAGGGAAAGGCGTCGAAGCAGGCCTTCTTGTTATAGACGGGCCGATCCTCCAGCCGCCCGCCGCGCGCCAGGGCCCAAACCCCATGCATATGCGACGACAGCACGCCCAGGATGCGCGGATCGTCCGAGGCGACGGCGATCAGGGTATTGTCCGGCAGGATGTCCGCATCCAGAAAACGGAACCACCGATGCTTGGCCGTCTCCACCGTGGCGATGTAGCGGGACAGCCCCTCCAGCGCCGGGCGGAACTCGCTGCGCGGCTCGCCGAACACCCACCAGTTGTCGCGGTAGGCGGCGCGATTGTTGCGGTCACGCTCGGGCTTCACCGCCTCCAACAGATGCTGGAAGACGGCGGGGTGACTGCGGCGCGCCTCTTCCTCGGTCCAGCCGAACAGATCGATCACCTTCACGCCGCGCGATCGTGAGGCCAGATCGCGCCCGTTGCGATAGGCGCGGATCGGATTTTCCGCCTCATCGCTGGACGCCTCCAGCAACTGCTTCGCCCGGTCCGGCGATACCATGAACCCACCGCCGTGCAGCTTCACGCCCGGCGAGCACAACAGCGCATTGGCCTTCAGCGGCTGCGCCTCGCTGACCGACGCCCCGATGGTCAGATCCGGCCCGATGTCGCCGCGCTGTTCGCGAAGGACGATGTCCGGCGTTTCGCCGTCGCTCCTTCTCTCTTCGACCACCGTCAACAGGCGGCCCTGCCCATTCGGCTCGCCGCGCTCCGCCACGGTCATGGCGATGCGGACGTCGGCGCGGTCGGCGCCCTTGATCCATGGGTGGTCAGGGATGGCGAAGGTCAGGCGCATGGGCGGCGCGCCGTTCAGATGATGTTCCAACACGCGCCGGGAAAAGGTCTGGGTGATCGAGTTGGTGGTGATGAAGCCGAACCGCCTCAGGACACTGCCCCTAGCCGTCAGGATCTCGGCCGCGCGGTCCCACCAGGCCGTGACCAGATCCGCCGAGCGGAACCGCCCCTGCCGCACCCGCCACAAGGCGTCGACATAGCCGTCGCCCAGTTCGCCGCGCACGTCCTTGCCACCGATGAAGGGCGGATTGCCGATTATGAAGTGCGCCGTCGGCCAGGCTGTCGGGCGCGGATCAATATATCGCGTAACCTCTCTCTCCTCGTGCGCCACAACCGCCGAAAGACCGCCGCTTCGACTCAACGTCCGCGCATGGGTCAGCGGCCGTCCCCGCGCGTCCCGCACCAGTTCTTCGTCCTTCCAGGTCAGCAGCGCGTCCGTATGCCGGATACGGTTGAAGTTGCGCAGGATCGGCTCGGTCGGCTTGGCGTCGCCGGCGTTCCTGAAATGCCATTGCAGATAGCCGATCCACATCACCATCTCGGCGATCCAGGCGGCGTGGACGTTCTTCTCCAGCCCCCAGAACTGCTCGGGACTGACGGTATGCCCCTCCAGGCCGAGCGCCGTTTGGGCGTCCCCCAGGTCGGTCAGGGCGGTCAGAACCTCGCTCTCGAGATCTTTCATCATGTCCATGGCCACATAGAGGAAGTTGCCGGTGCCGCAGGCGGGGTCCAGCACCCGCGTCGTGCACAGCGCATGGTGGAATTCGCGCATGGCGCGGCGCGCCCGCACCACGTCGCCGCTGGCGTAATGGCCGACCGCCAGCCCCGCGACCGCCTCCCACTCGGCGCGTAGCGGCTCCATGATCGTCGCCTCGACCAGCCGCCGCACATAGGCCTTGGGCGTATAGTGGGCGCCGAGTTCACCGCGTTCCATCGGGTCCAGCGCCTGTTCCAGCAAGGCGCCGAAGATCGCCGGCTCGACCGAAGCCCAGTCGCGCTGGGCGGCGGCGATCAGAGCCTCCAGCTCCGCCTCCGTCACCGGCACGGCCGCCTCTTCCTTGAACAGGCCGCCGTTGAAACGCCGCAGATCCTGGCGAACCGCCGAGCAATGCCCGCCGCTGTTCATGCGGCGAAAGAAATCCGCCGCGCTGACGTGAAAGCGATCCGCCATCCCGCGATAGCTTTCCAGCAGACGTAGAAATCCCCGGTCGTCGATCAGTCCCACGCTGTCGGCGAACATGGCGAAGATGCACTGCATGACGAACAGCGAAGTGCGCTTGTCCCACGCCGCCCGCGTCACGACATCGACGCAACCGCTGGAATCGGTCGGCGCCCGCTTGCGGATGGAACGCACCAGCCAGGCCAGCCGCTCGGCGATGTCGCTGGTCACGGCCGCCACATGGCTCGCCGGATCCAGACTCATCGGCTCGTCCCACACCCGGCGCAGACGCTCCCGCACCGCCGGATCACGCAGGTCGTCCATAGTGATGCGA
This sequence comes from Brevundimonas phoenicis, assembly GCF_047237745.1. Taxonomy (NCBI): domain Bacteria; kingdom Pseudomonadati; phylum Pseudomonadota; class Alphaproteobacteria; order Caulobacterales; family Caulobacteraceae; genus Brevundimonas; species Brevundimonas phoenicis. The sequence continues at coordinate 1,702,630 of NZ_JBDFLN010000001.1, read as the reverse complement.
CAGCGCGCCAGGTCAGGAAACGGCACATAGCCCTTCCCCTGCCGATCGAAGTCGGCCCACAGGTGGATAGAGCGCCCAACATCCACGACGACGATGAAGGGCGGCCATTCGTCCAGCGCCTTGGCGTAGGTCTCGGCCTGCCGCTTGGCGTCCAGCATCAGCCGCTCGATTGCGCCCGCATCGCCCTTCGGCGGTTTGCGTCCGCGCCCGTTGAACAGGGCCAGATGCCGCTGAGGGTCCAACTCGCCGCCCGGCGCGCGCTTCTGCGACTGCTTGGCCTCCAGCACGAAGGCGCCGCGCCGATAGCAGTCGATGAATCCCCGGTGCGCGCCGCCGTCGTGAAAGCGAAACTCCACCCGCCGCTCGAAACAGTAGCCGCGATCTCCCACCGTCTCCTGATCCGGCGCCGTCACGCCTATCAGGGCGCACAGTTGGCTGATGAAGGTCTGATAGTGCGAACGCTCGCTGATCGTCGCGCTGCGCCAGCGCGTGATGAACGCTTCGACATCCATAGATTGTTCTCCCACCCCTGAGAGAACAATATTAGGTTGAATTTTTGCACAAACACAATCTTACATTGCTACACAACCTACACGCGACAAGCCTCAGCGCCTGCCGAAATCCTTCAACACGGCCCGCGCCGCATTGTGTCCTGGCGCTCCCGTCACCCCGCCGCCCGGATGAGCGCCCGATCCGCACAGATAGAGTCCAGGCACAGGCATCCGATGATCGGCGTGGCCCAGCACCGGCCGGGCGCTGAACAACTGATCCAGCGTCAGCCGCCCGTGGAAGATGTCGCCGCCGATCAGGCCGAAGCGCCGCTCCAGATCGCGCGGTCCCAGCGCCAGCCGTCCGACCACGGAGGCCTTGAAGCCCGGCGCATGGGCCTCGACCGTCTCGATCATCAGGTCAGCCACCGTGTCGCGATGCTCGTCCGCCAGATCCGGTGAAACGTGCTGGCAGAACAGGCTGGCGACGTGCCGCCCCGCCGGGGCCAGGCTGTCGTCCAAGGTTGAGGGGATCAACATCTCGACGATCGGCTTTGACGACCAGCCGTTCAGCCGCGCCTCGGCGTGGGCGCGGTCCATATAGGCCAGCGTCGGCGCGATGATGATGCCCGCCGTCAGGTGATCGCCCGCCCCCGGCAAAGCGGTGAAGCGCGGTAGTTCAGACAGGGCGACGTTCATGCGGAAGGTGCCCGAGCCGGAGGCGTAACGGCTCATCCGCTCGGTGAAGTCCGCCGGAACCACGGCCGGATCGACCAGGCGGTCGAACAGCAGACGCGGGTGGAGGTTGGAGACCACGGCCCGGGCGCGGACTGCGTCGCCCGCCTCGGTTACGGCGCCGACCGCCCTGCCCTTTTCCGTCAGAACCTCGGCGACCGGCGCATCCAGCCGGATGTCGACGCCCTGCTCGGCGCAGGCGGCGGCCATGGCCTGGGTGATGGCGCCCATGCCGCCGATGGCATGGCCCCAGGCGCCCTTCTTGCCGTTCACCTCGCCGAAGACGTGGTGCAGCAGGACATAGGCCGAACCGGGCGTATAGGGGCTGGCGTAGTTGCCGACGACGCTGTCGAAACCGAACAGGGCCTTGATCGGGTCGCTCTCGAACCAGCCGTCCAGCCAGTCGCCTGCCGACTTGGCGAACAGGTCCAGCAGGTCGCGCTGCGCCGCCAGCCCCAGCCCTGAAACCCGCCGCCCCAACGACGCCGCCTTCAGCAACTCCGGCAGTGCAGCCAGCCAGCCGCCCTCGACCACGTTCGGCGGCGTGGTCAGGATCAGGTCGCGCAGGATGGCGGCGACCGTTTCCAGCCGCGCCTCATAGTCCGGCAGGCGCTCGGCGTCGCGCGTAGAGAACTTGGCCACCTCGGCCTGGGTCCGTCCCTCGCCGGTCAGCAGATAGCGCCCGTCGTCAAAGGGCAGGAAGTTGGCCGCCCGGCGCTCGACTACGCGCAAGCCATGACGGGCCAGCTCCATATCGGCGATGACGCGCGGGTTCAGCAGGCTGACGGTATAGCTGGCGGTCGAGTTGCGGAAACCGGGATGGAATTCCTCCGTCACCGCCGCCCCGCCGACGACGCCGCGTCGTTCCAGCACTGAGACCTTAAGACCGGCCCGCGCCAGATAGAAGGCGCAGACCAATCCGTTGTGCCCGCCGCCCAGGATGACGACGTCCGTTTCCGCCTGCGCCATACGCGCTCCCTCCCGCTTGAGGGAACGACGCTAGTCCTAGGCTACGCGTCCCGCCAGATAGCGGCGATGCAGTAGCGGCTTGCCCAACCAATAGGCCAGTTCCGCCGGGCGGCTGATGTCCCAGACAGCCAGGTCAGCGGCCTTGCCCGTCTCAAGCGTGCCGATCTCGTCCTGCAGGCGCAGCGCGCGGGCCGCATTTCGCGTGGCGCCCGCTAGCGCCTCTTCCGGCGTCAAACGGAACTGGACGCAGGCCAGGTTGATCGCCGCCGTCATGGAGGCGACCGGCGAGGTGCCGGGATTGCAGTCCGTGGCCACCGCCATGCGCGCGCCGTGCTGGCGCAGCAGGGCAATCGGCGGCGCCTGCGTCTCGCGCAGCATCAGAAAGGCGCCCGGCAACAGCACCGCCACCACGCCGGCCTCGGCCATCGCTTTCACGCCCGTCTCGGTCGTGTGCTCGATATGGTCGGCCGACAGGGCCTGATAGCGCGCGGCCAGCGCCGCCCCGCCGCCGTCCGACAACTGGTCGGCGTGCAGCTTGACCGGCAGGCCCAGTTCCTCGGCCTTGTCGAACAGGCGGCTGACCTCCTCGACCGAGAAGGCGATGGGCTCGCAATAGGCGTCCACGGCGTCGACCAGACCCTCGGCGTGGGCGGCAGGCAGGATGTCGTCCACAGCCTTGTCCACATAGGCGGCGCGGTCGACCTTATGCTCCGGCGGGACGGCGTGCAGGCCCAGATAAGAGGTGCGCACCCGCACCCCGGCCTCGCGTCCGATGCGGCGGGCGACGCGCAGCATCTTCAGCTCGCTGTCGTGATCCAGACCATAACCGGACTTGATCTCGACCGTGGTGACGCCGGTCGCCTTCAGCCCCTCCAGCCGCGCCAGAGCCGAGGCGTAGAGCTGATCCTCGCTCTCCTCGCGCGTGGCGCGCACGGACGAGACGATGCCGCCTCCGGCGCGCGCGATCTCTTCATAGGTCGCGCCTTCCAGCCGCCGCTCGAACTCGCCCGAGCGGTCGCCGCCGAAGACCAGATGGGTGTGGCAGTCGACCAGCCCCGGCGTGACCCAGCGCCCGCCCAGACGGTCGGTTTCCACAGCCTTGTGCACAGGCAGATCCGCGCGCGGTCCGACCCAGGCGATGCGCCCGTCCCGGATCAGGATGGCGGCGTTCTCGATCGCGCCATAGGGGGCGCCGCCCTCGGTCATGGCGGCGACGTGGCAGTCGGTGATCAGCAGATCGGCGTCGATCATCGCGAGGTTACTCCAGCCAGGATTTCACAGAACCAGCGCCCCGCCGTCAGGGAGCCGAGGTCGCCGATTTCCAGCGACGGATCGTATTCGGTCAGATCGACGGCGCGCACCTTGGCATGGGCGCCGATGGCGCGGGCGGCATCGAAGAAGTCGTGCACCGACACCCCGCCCGGCCGCGCGCCGGGGCTGGCGGGCCACTGGCTGCGGTCGATCACGTCGATGTCGAAGTCGACATAGATGACCTCGCACAGGGACGACAGGCGCTCCAGCTCCTCGACCACCACATTGGCCAGGCCGCGCTGGCGGCACTCGCGGGCGGTGCGGACGCTGATCCCGGCCGCCTCAGCCTTCTCATGAGCGCGTCGGGTGTTGGCGAAGGGCGCGAGGCCGACCTGGCTGATCCGGCGCCCGTCCATGCCGTCATCCAGCAGCGCCTGGATCGGGTTGCCGTTGGTCAGGCCCTGGTCCGTGTCGCGCAGGTCGAAATGGGCGTCCAGCGTCAGCACGCCGACGCAGTCCAGCCCCAGAGCATGAACGCCCGGCCGGGTGATGGCGTTGTTGCCGCCGACCAGAATGGTCAGGTCGCGATGAGCCTGCGCCGCCACGGCGTCGCGCACGGGCTCGAAGGCGTCAAACGGCGAGACGGCCTTCAGCGCCACATCGCCGGCGTCATGAACCTTGATCTCAAGCTCCAGCCCCGTCTCAACGTCATAGGTCGACAGACGCGGCAGAACCCCACGCAGCACCTTCGGCCCCAGGTCACAACGGCCCGGGGTCAACGACCGCTCGTTCAACGGCGCGCCGATCAGGCCGACGCGGGCGTCGGGGTGACGCCCCACCAGATCGCCGACAGAACGCCACCCCAGGGCTTCAGACGGTTGGCTCATGGGTGTCATCCTTTGGTCGGAGAGAAGCGCGCGACCAGATCATAGGCCGCGCCGGGGAAAATCTGTGAGGCCCAGGTCACGCCCTGTCCGTCGCGCCAGGTGCGGCGCTCCAGCCGCAGGCAGGGCGCGCCGTCGGCCAGACCCAGGCCCGCCGCCGTCTCGCGATCAGCGCCGACGGCCGAGATGCGATGCTCGGCCTCGGTCCAGGGCATGTGGGCCAGCAGCCAGCCGCCCGGCGGCTGCGTCGTGAAGTCGGCGGCTTCCGCCTCGGGCGCGGCGGACAGGGAGATCAGGCGGCGCTCAAAGACGAACGGCAGACCATCGGCCAGGTGCAGGGTCTGCAGTTCGATCACCCGCTCGCCCAGCCCGTCCTCCTCCCCGCTCGCCGGGCGGACGATTCGGCCCAGCAGGCGATGAGAATAGGCCAGTCCCCGGCTCTCGATCTCGCCTTGAATGTCAGGAATGGACACCAGGGCCGAGGAATGCAGAGGCGGGTGGGCCACCACCGTCCCGGCGCGACGCCGCCTCACCACCAGCCCGCGCGCCGCCAGGTCGGACATGGCGCGCGACACCGTCATGCGGGCGCAGCCGTATTCCGCCGTCAGTTCCGCCTCGGTCGGGATGCGGAAGCCCGGCCGCCACTCGCCCGAGGCGATGCGGCGCTCGATGTCGCCGGCGATGCGACGATGAAGCGGCTCCTGATCCATGAAACGAAAATGCCTCTTGCACGCGATATTGTCTAGACATAACAGTACAGCCAACGCACGACGGCGGCTGACGCCGCATGGAGGATTCGATGGCCACGCCCAATACCCGTATCATTCGCAGCCCGCGTGGGCCGGAAAAGACCGCAAAAACCTGGGCGGCCGAGGCCGCCATGCGGATGCTGATGAACAACCTCGACCCCGAGGTGGCCGAGCGCCCCGAGGACCTGGTCGTCTATGGCGGCATCGGCAAGGCGGCCCGCAACTGGCAGGCCTTCGACACCATCGTCGACCAACTGCAGAAGCTGGAAGCCGACGAGACCCTGATGGTTCAGTCGGGCAAGCCGGTCGGCGTGTTCCGCACCCATGTCGACGCCCCGCGCGTGCTGATCGCCAACTCCAACCTGGTGCCCAAATGGGCGACCTGGGACCACTTCAACGAGCTCGATAAGAAGGGCCTGGCCATGTACGGCCAGATGACCGCCGGCTCGTGGATCTACATCGGCACCCAGGGCATCGTTCAGGGCACCTATGAGACCTTCATGGAGGCGGGTCGCCAGCACTACGGCGGCGACTGGGCGGGCAAGTGGATCCTGACCGCGGGCCTCGGCGGCATGGGCGGCGCCCAGCCGCTGGCCGCGACCATGGCCGGGGCCTCGTGCATCACCATCGAGTGCCAGCGCAGCCGCATCGAGTTCCGCCTGCGCACCCGCTACGTCGACGTGATGGCCGAGACTCTGGACGAGGCTCTGGCCCTACTGGAACAGTCGTTCAAGGACAAGAAGCCCTTGTCGATCGGCCTATTGGGCAACGCAGCTGATCTTCTGCCTGAAATGGTCAAGCGCGGCGTCCGCCCCGATCTGGTGACGGATCAGACCAGCGCCCACGACCCGGTCAACGGCTACCTGCCCTCGGGCTGGACCGTCGCCGAGTGGGAAGAAAAGCGCGTCAGCGACCCGGTCGCCGTCGAGACCGCCGCCCGCGCGTCGATGGCCACCCACGTCAAGGCCATGCTGGACTTCCAGAAGATGGGCGTCCCCACCACCGACTACGGCAACAACATCCGTCAGGTCGCCTTTGATGAAGGCGTCGAGAACGCCTTCGACTTCCCCGGCTTCGTGCCCGCCTATATCCGCCCGCTGTTCTGCCGCGGCATCGGCCCGTTCCGCTGGGCCGCCCTGTCGGGCGATCCCGAGGACATCCGCAAGACGGATGAGGCGATGAAGAAGCTGTTCCCGGACAACGCCGGCCTGCACCGCTGGCTGGACATGGCGGGCGAACGCATCGCCTTCCAGGGCCTGCCGGCGCGCATCTGTTGGATCGGCCTGGGCGACCGCCACCGCGCGGGCCTGATGTTCAACGAGATGGTGGCTTCGGGCGAACTGAGCGCCCCCATCGTCATCGGCCGCGACCATCTGGACAGCGGCTCCGTCGCCAGCCCGAACCGCGAGACCGAGGCCATGATGGACGGCTCGGACGCCGTGTCCGACTGGCCCCTGCTAAACGCCCTGCTGAACACGGCCTCGGGCGCGTCCTGGGTGTCGCTGCACCATGGCGGCGGGGTCGGCATGGGTTATAGCCAGCACTCGGGCGTCGTCATCGTCGCCGACGGCACAGAGGAAGCGGCCAAACGTCTGGAGCGCGTGCTGTGGAACGACCCGGCCACCGGCGTCATGCGCCACGCCGACGCCGGATACGACATCGCCAAGGACGCCGCGCGCGAACACGGCCTAAACCTGCCCTCGCTGGACCTGTAAGCCTATGACCACCACCATTGAAATCGGCGCCGCGCCGCTCACCCTCGCCCAGCTCCACGCCGCCCTGAACGGCCCGGTCACGGTCAGCCTGACCGACGCCGCCTGGGCCAATGTCGAAAAGGGCGCGGCGACCGTCGCCGCCATCCTGGACGAAGGCCGCACGGTCTATGGCATCAACACCGGCTTCGGCCTGCTGGCCAACACCAGCATCGCGGCGGAAGACCTCGAAACCCTTCAAAAGAACCTAGTGCTCAGCCATGCCTGCGGCGTCGGCGAACCCCTGAGCGCCGACACCACCCGCCTGCTGATGGTGCTGAAGATCGCCAGCCTGTCGAAGGGCGCTTCGGGCGTGCGTCGTCACACGCTGGAGACGCTGATCGGCATGGTCAACGCCGAGATCCTGCCGCTGATCCCGTCCAAGGGTTCGGTCGGCGCCTCGGGCGATCTGGCGCCGCTGGCCCATATGTCGTGCGTTCTGATCGGCGTCAGCGAAGCCCGCTATCAGGGTCAGACGCTGGACGCCGTGTCGGCCCTGGCCAAGGCCGGGCTGAAGCCGGTCGTCCTGGGCCCCAAGGAAGGCCTGGCCCTGCTGAACGGCACCCAGTGTTCAACGGCCCTGGCCCTGACCGGCCTGTTCGCGGCCGAGGACGTCTTCGCCGCCGCCATCGCCGCGGGCGGCCTGTCGGTTGACGCCCTGCTGGGCTCGGACGCGCCGTTCGACCCGCGCATCCACGCCCTGCGCGGCCAGCCCGGTCAGATCGACGTGGCCCGTCGCCTGCGCGAACTGCTGAGCGGCAGCGCCATCCGCGAGAGCCATCGTCACGACTGCGCCAAGGTGCAGGATCCCTACTCCCTGCGCTGCCAGCCGCAGGTCATGGGCGCGACGCTGGACGTTCTGCGCAACGCCGCCGCCATGCTGGAGCGTGAAGCCAACGCCGTGACCGACAATCCGCTGGTCTTCATCGAAGACGGCGACGTCATCTCGGGCGGCAACTTCCACGCAGAACCTGTTGCCTATGCAGCCGATCAGATCGCCATGGTCCTGTGCGAGATCGGCAATATCAGCGAGCGTCGCACCTCCATCCTGGTCGACCCCAAGATGACCGACCTGCCCGCCTTCCTGGTCAAGGACAGCGGTGTGAACTCGGGCTTCATGATCGCCCAGGTGACGGCGGCGGCCCTGGTGGCCGAGAACCGCATGGTCGCCCACCCCTGCGTCATCGACACCGTGCCGACCAGCGCCAATCAGGAAGACCACGTGTCGATGGCCACCCACGGCGCGCGCCGACTGCTGGACATGGCCGCCAATACGGCGACCGTCGTGGGCATCGAACTGCTGGCCGCCGCGCAAGGCATCGAGTTCCGCCGTCCGCTGACCTCGTCGCCGGAACTGGAGCAGACCTATGCCATCGTGCGCGAGGCCTGCGGCGCCTATACGGAAGACCGCTATTTCGCGCCGGACATCGCCCGTGCGACGGAAGGCGTGCGCGCGGGTCGCTACCGCGCCTTCGCCGGCGATCTACTGCCTTCGGCTTGAACCGGACGGCGGTTGAGCGCTTTCGTATCTAGAGCGAACGCAGGACGCCGCCGACCATGAACAAAAGCGCCGTCATTCTGGCCTCCGCCGCCCTGGTCCTGACCGGACTGGGGGCGGCGGGCTGGGCCGCCTGGAATTCGACTTCGGCGGCGCATGGCGGGCGAGCGTCCGGCCCGGCCGTCGCCATCGACGTCGTGCCGCCCGTCGAACCGGACCTGCCGGTCGGCTCCATCATGGCTGTTGGGGAGTTGCGGGACGGCTACGAGCACGATCCCGAACGGCTCGCCGCCCTGCCCGGCGAGTACGAGCCCTATGTCGAAAGCGCCTGGCTGGAGCTGACGCCCGATTTGCCGCCGTTGCCCGAACAGGACGCGCCGCCGACCATCGTCCGCCCCTCGCCGCCTCCGCCCGCGCCGCTGTTAGAGCGAGACGACTACGGCTTCGGGTTCGATGCGCCTCAGCCCGACTACGCCGCCGAACGCGAGGCGCGTCAGTCGGCGCTCGACCAGCCTTCCGCATCAGACAGCGTCTTCTATTGAAAAAGGCCCCGGCGAAACCGGGGCCTTTTCCTTGTCAGCGCATCGTCGTGATAGAGACGGTGTAGTCGCCTTCTTGCGCCGAGCTGAGGCTGTTGGCGCGGAAGGAATAGGAGCCGGGGCGTAGATCCTGAGTGACCATGGCGCTGGTGCCGCCGCCGCTATCGTCGTCGGAGGCCAGGCTGTCGCCGTCGCACTGCGGCCCTTCGTGCAGCGAGAGGTAGGCGTCGAACTGCGCCGAATCCATGCGAACCGAGACATTGCCCCCGCGGCTGACGTTCAGGACGTAGCAGTCGTAGAAGGAGCCGTCGTCAGCCTGACGATCGCTGAACTCCAGTCGGCCCTGGCGGCTTTCACCGACCGAGATCGGCACGATCTGAGTGGTCGGGCGCAGGCGCTGGCCTTCCGAGACGCTGAGACGGAAGGCGCCGGTCTGACCTTCGCTCAGGGTGTTGGCGCGGATGATCCAGTTTCCGCCGTTGGAGACAAAACGCAGTTGCGAGTCCGTGCCCATGTCAGGACCGTCGTCGTTGGTCACCGAGGTCTCGTCGCAATCCGTGCCGGCGCCCGCCATCAGGAAGGTGTCAAAGTCCTCAGACTGCATCGTCACCGTATAGGCCTGACCCGCCTGGGTCTGCACCACATAGCAGCGGTAGTGCGACCCGTCGTCCATACGGGCGTCCTTGCTGCTGAAATTGCCGGTCACGGTCTGCCCAGGCCGGATGGAGCTCTGGGCCGCGGCGGCGCCGGCCAGAATCAGGGAGGACGTCAGGACCGACGTCATCAACAGGGCGCGCATGGGAATCTCCTTGGGTGCGACGCAAAAACGCAGGGGGCGAAAATGCCCAGCTTATTTGACAGGAAGCAATGGAACTCGTTTCAACGCCGCTAAATTTGAAGCGTTTACGCAAAAACAGACAGTTCGCAGTTGCCGAATGGCGAGCTGGAACTGTTCGATGACCGCCTCGGTCGAGACGGTCGCCGCCTGGATGACGCCCGAAGCCATGCCGACGACGTCGGCGCCCAGACGGATCGCCTTGGCCGCATCCACCCCGTCGCGCACGCCGCCCGATCCGATCAGCAGGGCGTCCGGCAAGGCGTTGCGCGTTTCGGCCAGGGCGCGCGCAGTCGGTATGCCCCAGTCGGCGAAGGCCAGGGCATGCGCCTTGTCCGCCGCCTCGGTCGCCCTCTCGCCCTCGATCAGACCCCAGTTAGCGCCGCCCGCCCCCGCGACATCGACCCCCGCCGCGCCCATGGCCACCAGGCGCTGAGCCGTCACGGCGGAGATCCCTGCCCCCGTCTCCTTGACGATGATCGGCGCGTCCAGGTCGCGGATCAGCGCCTGAAGCGCCGCGCCCACGCCCCACCAGTCGCGATCTCCCTCAGGCTGGCAGGCCTCTTGAAGTGGGTTCAGGTGAACGACCAAGGCGTCCGCGCCGATCATGTCCAGCGCCCGGCGCGCCTCGTCCCGGCCGAAGCCGCGTGTCAGCTGGGCTGCGCCGATATTGGCCAGGATCGGCGTATCCGGGGCCTTCAGCCGCAGCGAGAAGTCCAGCCCGCCCGCCGCGCCGCCTTCCAGCGCCGCGCGCTGCGAGCCGACCGCCAGGGCGATGCCCAGGTGCTGAGCCGCTTCGGCCAGGCGGGCGTTGATCGCCTCGGCGCGCGCCGGGCCTCCGGTCATGGCGCTGATCAGAAACGGCGCCTTAAGCCGCCGTCCCAGGAAGTCGACGCCCAGATCGATCCGCGCATGGTCCAGGTCCGGCAGCGCCTCGTGCACGAACCGCCAGTCATCGAACCCCGCCGACAGGGCGTGACGCCCGCCGCCGGCCAGCACCACGTCCAGGTGCTGGTCTTTCCGGCCCAGGATCAGGGCCGAGGCGGCGGCGTCGTCAGGTTCGCTCAGGGCTGTCGCTCCGTGATCAGGACATAGTCGCCGGTCGAGTTGGAGCCGAAGCTACGGGCGCGCAGGACATAGGAACCGTCGCGCGGAGCCGTCCAGTTCAGGCGGGCGTGGGTGTCCGACAGGCTGTCGTCGTCCTCCTCCAGCTTGAAGTAGTCGCCATCCTTGTCCTCGCCGACCTCGACCACAGCGTCGAAGCTGCTGGCGATCAGGGTGAAGCGCAGCTTCTCGTCCGCCTTGGCCTTGAAGTGATAGGCGTCGTAGTAGACGCCGTCGTCGGTGAGGCTGGCCCGCTCGCTCAACCGTCCGCGCACCGTCGAGCCGATGAGCAGGCTGCCCGGCGAAGGTTCGTCGCCCAGATCCTGAAGCTCCAGCGCATAAAGGCCCTTGGCGTCGCGCGACCATGACCGTGCACGCAGCACATACTCGCCGGTTTCCGGCAGGGTGAAGATCAGACGCGCGTCCGTTCCCTGACCCAGACCGTCGTCGTCGCTGGCGATCTCGCTGAACTCCTCGTCGTTTTCGCTCAGCTGCAGATAGGCGTCGAAATCGCCGGACCGCATCACGGCCTGGATGCGCTGCCCTTCGGTTCCGCTGAAGACGAAGGCGTCATACAGGCGTCCGTCATCATCGGTGGCGTCGCTGTTGGTCAGTTCGCCCTCGACTGTCTGGCCGAAGGCGATGGCCGAAGGCGGCGGCGGCGGTGCGATCTCTTCGATGTTCAGCGTGTAGGGGCCCTCGCCGCTGGAGAAGGCGCGCGCCTCGATCAGGTAATCGCCGTCCTCGGTCAGGGTGTGGGTCAGGCGAGCGTTCAGGTCGCCGGCGCTGTCGTCGTCCGTCGCCAGGCTGTTGTGGTTGGCGTCGAACAACTCAAGATAGGTGTCGAAGCCGTCCGCCTTCATGGTGATCGCCACACGCTGCCCAGCGCGGCCGCTGAAACGATACAGGTCGGTCGGAGCGCCGGAATCGCTGGTCGCGCTGTCCGAGGTCAGACGGCCCCGCGTCTCCTCGCCGACCGTCACCGACGTCGCCGTCGGCGCAGGCGGCCCCTGCTCCATCGACAGGCGGTAGTCGCCTTCGGCCGAGCCGTTATAGGAGGTGGCGCGGATCAGATATTCCCCCGCCTGCGGCGCCGTGAACACGAGGCGCGCGTTCAGGCTGGAGCCGCCGTCGTCGTTCTCGGCCATCTGCAAGAAGGCGCCGTTCACGATGCGGCCGACACGCAGGAAGCTGTCAAAGTCCTCGGACTCCAGGTCGATCTTCACCCGTTCGCCCGCCGATGCGCGGAAGGCGTAGGCGTCGTAACGCTTGCCGTCGTCATCCTCGGCGCTGCTGGAGCCCAGGCTGCCCGTCTCATCGCGGCCGATGGCGATGCGGCCCGGCCGCGGCATCCGCGGCGCGGCGCGCTCCTTCAGCGACAGCTGATAGTCGCCGGTCTCGATGCCGGAGAAGGTGCGGGCGCGCACGATGTAGACCCCGGCTTCGGGCGCGGTGAACCGCAGACGCGCGTTCAGGTCGCCCGCGCTGTCGTCGTCGCTGGCCAGCGACTCCCGCAGGGAGCCTTCGGCGTAAACTTCCAGATAGGTGTCGAAATCGTCCGACGTCATCTCGGCTTCAAGCCGCTGACCGGCGCGCAGGTTCACGCGGTAGTCGTCATAGCGATAGCCGTCGCTGCCGCGCGTGCGAGCATCGCCGTCTTCCAGCCGACCGCGGATGTCATCCCCCAGCCTGGCGTCGGTCGCCGATTGGGCCCAGGCGGCGCCGGTGGACAGAAGAGCGACAGCACTGACCGCCGCGAGCAGGGAATAACGCATAAAAACCTCTTTGCTGGCGTCATCATAGACGCCGAACCGCAGCGCCTGTAAATCGCGGCAACGCTTTCCAGTTCCCGGCAGATGGAGCCAATTATGGCTGTCGAACCCGCCCGCGCCTCGCTGATCGACGGCAAGGCCTTCTCCCAGACCCTGGTGGAGCGCGTCGCAGCGGCCGCCGCACGGCTGGAATCCGCCCATGGCGTCAAGCCCGGCCTGGCCGTCGTCATCGTCGGCGAAGACCCCGCCAGCCAGCTCTATGTCCGCAACAAGGGCGAGACGACGCTGAAGGCCGGGATGCGGTCCGACACCCACCGCCTGCCCGCCGAAACGACTCAAGCCGAGTTGCTGGCCCTGATCGCGTCGCTGAACGCCGATGCGGGCATCCACGGCATCCTGGTGCAACTGCCGCTACCCAAGCACATCGATTCGGCCCCCGTGCTGGACGCCATCTCGCCGGACAAGGACGTGGACGGCTTCCACGTGGTCAACGCCGGACGCCTGGCCGTCGGCCTGCCGGGCATGATCCCCTGCACCCCGCTGGGCAGCCTGATGCTGCTGAAGGATCAACTGGGCGAGCTGTCGGGCCTGAACGCCGTGATCGTCGGCCGCTCCAACATCGTCGGCAAGCCGATGGCGCAGCTGCTGCTGGGCGAGAGCTGCACCGTCACCGTGGCTCACTCGCGCACCCGCGACCTGCCCGCCCTGTGCCGCACCGCCGACATTCTGGTGGCCGCCGTCGGCCGCCCCGAAATGATCAAGGGCGACTGGATCAAGCCGGGCGCGACCGTCATCGACGTGGGCATCAACCGCGTCCCCTCGCGCGATCCGGTCAAGGCCGCTGAAGGCAAGACGCGCGTCGTCGGCGACGTGGACTTCAACGAGGCGGTCGAGGTCGCCGGCCGCATCACCCCCGTTCCGGGCGGCGTCGGCCCCATGACCATCGCCTGCCTGCTGGCCAACACCTACACCGCCGCCTGCCGCGCGGCGGGCGTCGAGCCGGAAGACCTGAACGGCTGACAGCGGCCGTTCCCCGCACCTTCACCCGTCATCCCCGGGCCTGTCCCGGGGATCCAGACACGCCGACGTATCAGGCCGCCCTGCTGCGCGCGAACGTCAGCCGTCGTGTATATGGATTCCCGGGACAAGCCCGGGAATGACGAATTCCATGATCGACCGCATCAAATCCAGCCTTGAAGCGGAGCCTTTCGGGCCCGATAGTCTTTAGCGATCAGCGGTCCTGACGACCGCCCGCAGGAGCTTCTTCATGGCTGGTTTCTCGCCTCGCATCGCGGCCGTCGCCGCTGTCGTCGTCCTGGCCCCCGCCGTGGGCGCCTGCGGCTACAACACCATTCCGACCAAGCAGGAGCGCGCCGAGGCCGCCTGGGCCGATGTCCAGAGCCAGTATCAGCGCCGCGCCGACCTGGTGCCGAACCTGGTCGCCACCGTCCAGGGCGCGGCCATTCAGGAACGCACCACCCTGACCCAGGTGATCGAGGCCCGCGCCAAGGCCACCAGCGTCAACATCGACGCCTCCAATCTCGATAACGCCGCCGCCTTCCAGCAGTATCAGCAAGCGCAAGGCGAGCTTTCCAGCGCCCTGTCGCGGCTGCTGGTGACGGTCGAAGCCTATCCCCAGCTTCAGGCCAACCAGAACTTCCTGACCCTGCAATCGCAGCTGGAAGGCACCGAAAACCGCATTTCCGTGGCGCGCCGCGACTACAATGAGGCCGTGCGCGACTACAACACGACGCTGCGCACCTTCCCCAGCGTGATCTGGGCCAAGACCCTGCACGGCGGTTCCAAGCCCATGCAGTTGTTCACCGCCACGGCCGAGGCTCAATCCGCGCCAACGGTAAACTTCGACCTCGGCGCCCAGCCCGGCGGCGGCGCGCCCGCCCCCAGCGCCGCGCCGGGATCCACGCCGCCCGCGGCCGCGCCCGCCCCGGCGGCGCAGTAAGCCTGAAATGAACCCTTCCGCCCTCGCCCCGAGGGAAGGCGCGGCGCGGGGCCTGCCCGCGCTGCTGCTGGGCCTCGTCCTGTGGCTGGCCGCCCTGCCCGGCGCCGGCCTGGCCGCCGAGATCAAGTTTCCGACCCTGAGCGGGCGGGTGGTCGATGACGCCCAACTGTTGACGCCCGAACAGGAACAGGCCCTGACCGGCAAGCTGGCGACGCTGGAACAGCAGACCGGCGATCAGTTGGTCGTCGTCACCCTGCCCTCGCTTCAGGATCAGGAGATCGAGGACTTCGGCTATCAGCTGGGCCGTCACTGGGGCATCGGTCAGAAGGAAAACGACGGCGGCGCCCTGCTGATCGTCGCGCCGAACGAGCGCAAGGTGCGGATCGAGGTCGGCTATGGGCTGGAGGGCGTGCTGACCGACGCCTATTCCTCGCTCATCATCCGCAACGACATTCTGCCGGCCTTCCGCCAGGGCGACTACGCCGCCGGCATCATCGCCGGGACCGATTCCATCATCACCCAGCTGACCGCCGACCCGGCCGAGGCCCAGGCGCGCGCCGAAGAGGCCAAGAGCGCGGCGACCGCGACGACCAAGCCGGTCCTGCCCGCCATCGTCATCCTGCTGGTGTTCGCCTTCATCTTCTTCAGCATGGTCGGCGCCGCGGCGGGCGGCCGCAAGCGGCGCGGCCGCGGCGACGGCCTGTCGCCCATCCTGATCTGGGCCGCCAGCGAGGCTCTGCGCAACCGCGACGACGATGATCGCGGCGGCTGGGGCGGCGGTGGAGGCTGGGGCGGCGGCGGCGGATTCGGCGGCGGTGGTTTCGGCGGAGGCGGCGGCGGCTTCGGCGGCGGCGGCGCCTCGGGGGGATGGTGATGCAGTTCACGAACGACGACCACGCAAGGGTGGCTCAGGCCATCGCCCAGGCCGAGGCGAACACCTCCGGCGAGATCTTCTGCGTCGTGGCCCGGCAGGTGTCCTCCTATCGCGACGTCAGCCTGGGCTGGGCGGCCGCTGCGGCCTTGCTTCTGCCGCTGGGCTTGATTCCACTCGGCTTCAACGGCGACTGGCTGACGTTCGGCGGCGGTTGGGAGATCGCCCACACGCCCGCCGCCTCGGCCGAGATCGGACGCGCCCTGGCGGCCTATGGACTGGTGCAGGCGGGCGTCTTCGTGGCCGTCTTCCTGCTGTCTCTGATCCCGGCGGTGCGGCGGCTTCTGACACCCGCCGCCCTGCGCCGCACGCGCGTTCGCCGCGCCGCCATGCAGCAGTTCCTGGCGCACGGCCTGCACGTCACCGAGGCGCGCACCGGCGTCCTGATCTTCGCCGCCCTGGCCGATCATCAGGTCGAGGTCGTGGCCGACGAGGGCATCCACTCCTGCGTCAGTCCCGAAGTCTGGGCCGACGCCGTGGCCGCCCTGACCGGCGCCCTGCGGCGTGACCAGCCGGTCGAGGGCTTCGAAAAGGCCATCGCCCTGTGCGGTCAGGTTCTGACGGAACGCTTTCCGCCCAAGCCCGCTGATGAAAACGAGATCCCCGACAAGCTGGTTGTCATCTAGTCCGGTTATCAGGATCGCTATCGGGGCCTCGCGACCGCCGCATTGAGGCGCGACAGTCGCTGCGATCGCGGGCAAGGAATTCATGCCGAGACTTCTGACCTACAACGTCCATCGCTGCGTCGGCGTCGACCGCAAGCTGGACGTGAACCGCATCGCCGACGTCATCGCCGAGCATGAGCCGGATGTCGTCTGCTTGCAGGAGCTGGACGTCGGCCGCGCCCGCACCGGCTGGGTCGATCAGGCTGACTCCATCGCCCAGCGCCTGGCCATGAGCGTGCAGTTCCATCCCGCCATGAAGGTCGAGGCCGAGCTTTACGGCGACGCCATCCTGACCCACCGGCCCGAGCGGCTGGTGCGCGCCGCCGCCCTGCCCACCCTGCCTGGCCTCAAGGGACTGGAGCCGCGCGGCGCCCTGTGGTCGGCGGTCGACTTCGACGGCGTGGTCGTCAACATCATGAACACCCACCTTGGCCTGGTCCCGCGCGAGCAGCGGCTTCAGGTCGCGGCCCTGATCGGTCGGGACTGGCTGGGTGATCCGATGTGCGACGGGCCGACCATCCTGACCGGCGACTTCAACGCCACCTCCATCACCCGCCCCTACCAGGCCCTGACCCGGCGGCTGGACGACGCCCAGCGGCGGCTGGGGCTGAAGCCCTCGATCAAGACCTTTCCGTCCACATTCCCGGCCATTCGCATCGACCACTGCTTCGTCAGCCGCGAAATCCGCGTGACCGGCGTCCGCACGCCGTCATCGCCCCTGGCGCGAGCCGCTTCGGACCACCTGCCGCTGATCATCGACTTCGAAATCGATCAACCCAAGGGTCAACCCGGCGCCTGACCGCCCTCTGACCTGGGCCGGGTACGGTGCGAGCGATTCAGCCGCTTCCATGGCCGCCAGGCGTCGGTGGACGACACCGGATCGCCGAACTGCCACTCGGCGAACATCCGCTCGACCCGCGTCGGCTCGGTCGCGCCCAGCGGCTTCATACGCTCATGGCCGAAGGTCTGAATCGCCTGCCCGACTGAACCCAGCAGGGTCTCAGCCTCGGCGAAAGCTTCGCCTGACACGCCGATGAAATGACCGAGCGAGTGACGGCGGAAACGCTGGATCACCTCGCGCTGTTCTTCCGTCTCAGCCTCGACCGAGACGTCGCACTCCGTATCCAACCCCATCGAACGATTGTTCAGATTGCTGGACCCGATCCGCAGCAGCTTGTCGTCGACGATGGTCATCTTGGCGTGGACGATGATGCGCTCGCCCTCGTCCGTCACCGGATAGAAGGCGGTGAAGCGATCATGCCGGTCCGCCTGTTCCAGCCGGTAGAGCACTTCGGCGCGCGCGGTATCCATGGTCAGGCCGTCAAACCAGCTGGGGCTGCGGCCGGTCGAGACCAGCACCACTTCAGGCCCGTCCGGCTCGTCTAGCCGCGCAGCAAGCGCCGCCGCCAGCAGGGGCGAGGTGAAATACTGGTTCTCCATATAGATCAGCGAGCGCGCCCGCCGGATGGCCTCCAGGTGCAAGGCCTCGTTCTCGCGCACCTCCGGTCGGCCCCGCACCTGCGGTTCCGTGCGGGAGATGGCGACAGGGACGTTCTGCAAAGCCGGCTCCACGCCGTCGGGCCAGGCGTCGCCGCCGCGCGGCATGGAGACTTCCAGCACCTCGCCGGTGGCCCGCCTCCACCGCTCGCGCGCCAGTTCGCCCAGAGCCTGCGCCGCCGGGCCGTCCATCACGCACATGACTTCGTGCCGGGGCGCAGGGATGACGCCCGTCGGCTCGCACCGACGCGGATCGCCCGAGAAATGCTCTTCGGTGTCCCAGCGGTCGGTCGAGATGTCGCCGCCGCCGCAGAAGGCGATCTGATTGTCGATCACCACCACCTTCTGATGGTGGCAGGCGCCCAGGATGCCCGGCCCATCCAGCCGGAACTCGACAATGCGCCGGCGGAACCAACGCTGAGCCTTGTGCGGATAGAAGCCTTGCGACGCCGCGATCAGCAGCGGCGAGCGCCAGATCAACAGGCGCACGTCCAAGTCGGGCTTGTGACGCACCAGAGCCTTCAACTGATGGCCGATCTCAGCCCGGCGGTCGGTCAGCGGCCCCTCAGGATTCAGACGCGTGCGTGGATCAAACTGCCAGCCCAGGATCAGGACCGACCGCTTCGCCTTGTGCAGGGCCGACGACAGGGCGTCGAAATAAGCCTTGTTCTCCATCAGAGGCGCGAGCCGATGCGCGGGCGCGGCGCGCCACACCCCGGGACCAGGTCCGATCAGACTGCCTTCATAGGAACGATCTGGCCGCATGAGCCTCCAATGACCGATTCGCGTGACGGCCTGATACTCGGCCCCTTGATGCAGATGTCGATCAGTACAGGATCGTTCCATTTCCGCATCACCAGGGTCAATGGCGACGCTTCATTACTTCGCCGCATTGTCGCCGGAACCGTGATCTGTCATATTGCGCCCCATGCAAGCTCTGATCGAAATGGTGATCGGCCTTATCGCCCTGCTCGCTGCGGTTGCGCTGTCGCAGTTCGGGGTCGATCTGAGCTCGCCCAAGAAGTCGGAACGCGAGATTCAGCGGGTCGAAAAAAAGTGCGCTGACGCGCCTTCGACGCACATCCACGTCAACGCCCCCGCCTCCTGCTGATCCACAACTTCCGTCCGGTGAAGCTGCGCCTTCGGCCCGGATAATGCGCTCTCCAGCCTTTTCGCCTTTCGATCCAGTCGTTAGGGTCGGTCCGCATGCGACCTCGCCCGCGTCTCCAGGCGACCAGTAATCGAGATCGACGCCCATGAAATCCAGCCATCGGCCGCCGCTCAATCTGACCGATCCCGAGCCCGCTTCTTCAAATGAGGCGCCCGTCCTCGCGCCCGAAGCAGACGACTTGCCCCATCCGGCAGAGTTGGAGACCTCGACCTCGCCGGAATCGGAGCGCGCCCCGGCACGCCCCATGTCCGAACGCCAGCGTCGTCGCCTAGCCGAGCAGCAGGCTATCGCCGAACAGCGCGCCGCCGAAGCAGAGAAGGCTGCGCGCACCTTGGCCATCCTCGGCGAGTCGGCCGACGCCCCGCCCGCCACGATCGAACAGGCGCCCCTGCCGGTCCCCGCCGATTCGCGCAGCAAACCTGCAAAGGGCGGCGGCAATCACGCCTATCTGATCGCCGGCCTGGCTTCCGCCCTGTGGGTCGGCGGCCTCGCGTCCTGGTTCGCCTATGAACTGGGCTCAGGCATGATGGAGATCGACCCGCTTCGTCTGGCCGTTTACGCCCTGATCCTGCTGGCTCCGGTCGGGTTGTCGATCCTGTTGGCCCACGCCGTGCGCCAAGGCGCCGGTCTGGCCCAGGAAACCCGTCGTGCGCGAGACATGGCCGACGCCCTGGTCGGTCCGGCCGCCCTGGCCGCCAACGAAGCCGGCCAGGTGTTGACCACCCTGCGCGACGACATCAACCAGGCGGCCCAGGCGGCCGAACGCGCGCGCAACGACATGGCCCTGCTGCGCGAGGCCCTGGCCAAGGAAACGACCCTGCTGAATGAAGCGGCCGAACGCGCTGGCGGTACGGCGCGCAAGCTGACCGAGCAGATGTCCGTCGAACGCGAACAGATGCACGGCCTCAGCGGACGTCTGGAAGCCCAGACTTCGACCGTGGTCGAAACAGTCGAGCGCCAGTCGCGCATGGTCGCCGACGCCTCGGACCTGGCCCAGACCCAGTTACGCGAGGCTGAGGCCGCCCTGGCGGCCCGCGCCGCAGACCTGGCCGCCGCCGCCAATGAAGCCCAGGACGCAGCGCGCGCCGCCGCCGACGACCTGGCTCGCCAGACCCTGCGGCTGGAGACGGCCGGCTCTGGTGTAGCCGAACAGATTCAATCCGTTGAGGAAGGCCTGGGCCAGCAACGCGCCGCCCTGGTCACCGCCGCCTACGCCCTGCGCACCGATCAGGAAGACTTCTCGGCCCAGATCGAGAGCCAGCGCGCCCAGTTGCTGGATCACCTGTCTCAAACCCGCTCCGCCGCTGACGACCTGACCCAACGGGGCGGCGATGCGGCCCAGGCGATCAAGGCCCAGGTCGAGGCCGTGGTCGATCAGTTCCAGGCCCTGGTCCAGATGTCGCAGCGCGAAGCCGACGGCTTCGACCACGCCACCAAACTGGCATTGGATCGGTTCGAGACCCTGTCCGCCGAATCCCGCGATCTGCTGGTCGAAGAGACGCGCCGTGCGCTGGCCGCTCTTCAGGCCACCGCCGACGATCAACGCATCGCCGCCGACGCCGCCATCGAACAGGCCCAGATCCGCGCCGACCGTCTCGGCCAATCCCTGTTCGACGCCGCTCAACAGGCGGACGCCGCCGCTGAAGCGCGCATCGACGGCGCTCGCCGCATCGTCAGCCAGACCGCCGAAATGGTCGATCTGACCGGCGAACGACTGATCGACAGTCTGCAGAACACGCTGGCCCGCGTGACCGAAGCCCTGTCTCAGGTCGAGCAGGCGGTATCCGACATGGACGAACGCGCCAGCCGCCTGCCCCAGGAAGCCCAGGCGCGCGTGGATTCTGTCCGCGCCGCCGTCGAGAACGGCCTGACGGCGCTCAACGCCGCCTCACGCAAGGCGGCTGAGGACACCGAAGCCTTGGAGTCGGGCTTCCAGGAGCGCGTGCGACGCAACTACGACATGCTGACCGAGGCCGTGCGCCTGATGGGCTCCGTGTCCGGCGAAGGCGGCCTTTCGCGCCGCCGCCCCCAGGCTGCCTCTCAAGCCGCCGACAGCGCCACTCGCCCGCCCGCCGAACGCACGCAAGACGGCCTGCGCGGCCGACTGCGTCCGCAGAACGCGCCCGCGGGCGAGATCGAAGCGATTCCCGTCGCGCCGACCGCGCGTCCGTCGCCCCCCCATGCGCCTGCGGCCCCGGCGACGCGCCATGACGCTCCCGCCGATCTGGACTGGAACGTCCCGGCCGGCCAAGACGGCGCATCTATGCCGGAAGACCCGCTGAACCTGTCCGCTCCCATCGCGTCGCCCGAACAGATCGACGCTCTGGCGGCTCGGATCACCGATGCTATCCGCCGCATGGGCGTGGATCCCAACGCCTTATTGCCGCGTCCGCGTATCGAGGAAACGGCTCATGCCTTCGCCGCGCGTGACCCGTCTCGCGCACGCCAGATCGTGCGCCGCGTCGCCCCCGCCGCCGTGCGCAGCGTTTCGCGGCGCGTCCTAGGCGACGACGCCTTGCGCGCCGACGCCGAGGCCTACGTCCGCGCCTTCGCCCGTGGGCTGAGTCTTCAGGCCGATCGCGGCGACGCCCACGATATCCAGGCGCGCCTAGCGACCGACGAAGGCCGGGCCTTCATGTTGCTGGACGCCGCTATCGGCGATCTCAGCTGAGTCCCCGCTGCGGCTTGAGACTTGACCTCACGACGTTTTTACCCGCACGGTCGAGGGGCCCCGCGCCATCCCGACGTATAGGAGCCACGCCCCTTGGTGGACACGGATTCCAGCAACCGTCCTGATCGACGCCCTGTCATCGCCATCTGCGTCTGGAATCCCTCCTATCCGACCTGGGATTTAGTCGAGGACTTGTCAGGCGAGCCGTGGAGCCCTCCCGGCGCCCGCACTCAGCCGATTTCAGGCGACGCCGACGGCGAAGCCCTGGCCGAGCGCCTCATCGCCGCGCTGAAGGCCCGAAACTGCGGCGCCCTGCTGCTGATCGGCCGCACGATCCATTCCGGAGACTTCCGTCTTCAGATGCGCGCGGAAAACCGCCGTCTAGACGGTTCCGGCCGGCTGGATGAAACCGGGCCCGGCGTGGCGCGCGTCACCGCGCCGATCGCCGAAATGTCACGAGAATTGACCGCGGCAGGCCTGTCCGTTCTCGCCGCGTCCGACGCAGAAGACGACCAGGGCAGCTATATTCTGTATCGCGTCCTGGCCGATCTGCCAGACAGCCTGAACTCGCCCTCTATCGGCCTCCTGCGTATCCCCGACGAAGCGACGGAAGACGCCGTGCGGACCGCGATCAAGACCACCGCCTCGGCAATGGCGCGCCACCTCACCCCCTTGCCCCGTTCAAGCGCGGCCTGAGATCTCCAGCCGCCGCGCCAACACCACCCCCGTCACTCCGCCGACCAGCGCCAGCCCCGCCATGGCCAGGTAGGCGCGCGGGCCGAAAGCATCGTACAACGGTCCGCCAGCCAAGGTCGCCAGCCCGATCAGCACCCCCGCAGACAGCGCCGAACTTAACGTCTGAGCCGCCGTATGATTGTCGGGCGGGCACAGGCGCTCCACAATCTGCACACCCGCCAGAAAGGTGGCTGCGAACGTCAGGGCGTGCAAAGCCTGCAACGGCCACAACAGCCACAGCGGCGGGGCGAAGGCCATTGCCGTCCAGCGCAACACGGCAGCGCCTGCGCCCAAGGCCAGGATGAACCACGGGCCGATTCCTCTCTTTCGGCGCCATGGCTCGACCACCCACATGAAGCCGATCTCGACCATGACGGAAAAGGCCCACAACAGGCCCGTCATGCTTTCGGCCACGCCCTGCGCCCGCCAGAGAATGGCGGAGAAACCATAATAGAAGGCGTGGGCCGCCTGTACTGCTCCCACGGCGAAGATGGCCGTCATGAACACGGGATCCGCCGCCAGCCGCCCCAACCCTCTAAAGCGCTCGAAACCGGATAATGGCCCGTCCTCGCCTACCCGCTCCGCCGGCAAAAACCGCCACGCCGTCACCGCGATCAGAAGCGAGGCCGAGACCGCCCAGACGATCACCACATCCGTCGATGTCCGCGTCAGCAGCACCCCCATGACGACGTTGGCGATAACGAAGGCCGCCGAGCCGCACCCGCGCGGGAGGGAGAAGGGAAAGCCTTCGCGTCGCGCGACTTTCAGCGTCAGCACGTCGCTGAGCGGGATCAGAGCCGCCGCCGCCGACGCTCCGATCAGCCAGAAGACAGCCCAGGGGACGATCCCCTGAACCAGCCCCGCCCCGCCATAGCCGGCAGCCATGGCCAGCCCCAGCAGGGCGATCGGCGAGCGCCGATGCGTGAAGCCGTCGGCCCAGACGGCGATCAGCGGCCCAGTCAGCGCCCGCGCCAGCATGGGAATCGCCAGCAGCACGCCGATCTGCGTCCCGCTCAGCCCCTGACTTCGGAACCACAGGCCCGCGAACGGAAGCGTCACCCCGCTGGCGCCGAACAGCAGAACGTATTGCAGGGCCATGCGCGGGGCGGACGTCATGGCGCGCCATAGCAGACTTCCCTCGATTTGTGGTCTAGACATAAACCATGAGTCCCGACCGCAACCTTCTCGTCTTCGCCGGGTTCAACGGCGCCATGGCCGTAGCGCTGGGCGCCTTTGCGGCTCACGGCGCTGCACCTGCCGTCAAAACCCTGCTGACCACAGGCGGCCAGTATCAGATGGTCCATGCGGCCCTGGCCGTGGCGCTGGCGCTATGGAACAGCGGCGGACGCTTGGCCCGGCTGGCGGGATGGCTGGCCAGCGGCGGCGGCTTGGTCTTCTGCCTGGCCCTGGCCATGATCGGCCTGTTGAGCCTTCCCGCAATGGGAGCCATCGCCCCAGTCGGCGGAGTCATGATGATCGCGGCCTGGTGCCTGATCGTCGCCGCCGCTCTCAAGCCCTCCCCGACGAACGTTTGATCTTCAGCTGAACAGGGTCCACGCATGTTTTCCGTGAACGACACGCTCCGCCGCGACCTCTACCCGGAAATCGAAGCCTACGCCTCGGGCTGGATGCAGACCGACAGCGTCCATGAGATCTACTACGAGGAAAGCGGCAATCCGCACGGCGTGCCGGTCATCGTCCTGCACGGCGGCCCCGGCGGGGCGGTCAATCCGGGGATGCGGCGCTATTTCGACCCGGCCAAGTACCGCGTCGTCATGTTCGACCAGCGCGGCTGCGGTCTGTCGCGGCCGAACGCCTCGCTTGAGAACAACACCACCTGGGATCTGGTCGCCGATATCGAGCGCTTGCGCGAAATGCTGGGCATCGACAAATGGGTGGTGTTCGGGGGGTCGTGGGGTTCGACCCTGTCGATGACCTACGCCATCAAGCATCCGGATCGATGCCTGGCCCTGCTGCTGCGCGGCATCTTCCTGCTGACGAAGAAGGAGTTGCACTGGTTCTATCAGGACGGCGCCTCGATGATCTTCCCTGACGCTTGGGAGCGCTTCCTGGCGCCCATCCCCGAGGCCGAGCGTGGCGACCTGATGGCCGCCTACTACAAGCGCCTGACCGGCGACGACGTGGAGGAACGCAACCGCTGCGCCGTGGCCTGGGCGACCTGGGAGGGCGAGACCGTCAGCATCCAGGGCCCGTCAGGCAAGCCCGACAAGTTCGCCGATCCCGACTTCGCCGTGGCCTTCGCCCGCATCGAGAACTGGTACTTCACCAACGGCGGCTTCTTCGACAGCGAGCACTGGATCCTCGAGAACATCGAGACCATCCGCCATATCCCCTGCTGGATCGCGCAAGGGCGCTTCGACGTGGTGACGCCGATCTCGGGCGCCTGGTCCCTGCATCGCGCCTGGCCCGAGGCCAAGCTGGACATCATCGGCGACGCCGGCCACGCCTCCAGCGAGCCCGGCATCATCGACAGCCTGATCCGCGCCACCGACTGGGCGGCGACGCTCTAGGCGTCACAGCGCGTTCAGGCGCTATTTCGGGTTGGTCTTCTCGACCATCTCGCTGAGCTGGAAGCCGATACGGCGCGCCTCGCGCTCCTCCGGCTTCTTCATGGCGCTGAGCACCACATTGATCTGGCTGTAGTGCTGGATCAGGCGCACCGGCTTGCCGTCAGCGTTGCGGCCGAAGAACATGATCAGGTCCGGGCCCCAGAAGCCCACGTCCATGATTTGCATGGCCCCATCGCCCGGCAAGCCGACGACGCGCGCGCCGATCTCTTCGTCCTTGTCGAGGTTGGCCTCGAACTCCTCGATCAGCTTGGACAGGCGGACGAAGGCCCACTCGGCCGGGTTGTCGCGCATCCGCAACCCCTCGGCCTGGACCGCCGCCTCATTCTTCGGATCAGCCAGCACAGGTTGCGGACAGGGCGTGTCGCCGCAGTCGGAGAACATGGCCGGATCGGCCTTTGGGATGTCGGCGGCTTCGGCTTCGGGCGTCTGAACAGTCATGACGACAGCCTAACGCCCCTACTGCCGATTAGAACAGCCCCTGCCCCTTCGGCAGCTCGACATAGCGATGCACCCGCATCGACAGGATCAGGCCGAAGCCGATCATCACCGTCATCATGGTCGATCCGCCATAGGACAGCAGCGGCATGGGCACGCCCACGACCGGCGCCAACCCCATCACCATCGCCCCGTTGATCAGCACGAACAGCGCCAGGAAGGCCGTCATGCCGGCCGCGCTGATCCGGCCGAAATGGCTGTGCGACAGGGCCGCGATCCGCAGCGAGATCAGGATCAGCGCGACATAGCAGGCCAGAACGGTGAAAGAGCCCAGGAAGCCGAACTCTTCGGACACGGTCGAGAAGATGAAGTCCGTATGGCGTTCCGGCAGGAACTCCAGCTGGCTCTGACTGCCCAGGCCGTAGCCCTTGCCCATCAGGCCGCCGGAACCCAGGGCGATCTTCGACTGGATGATGTTGTAGCCGGTGCCGGAGGGGTCGGCCTCCGGGTTCAGGAAGGTCAGCACGCGGTTGCGCTGATAGTCGTGCATCACGAACATGACGAAGGGCGGAATGACGGCCACGGCGGCGGCCACGGCGGCGGCGATGACGCGCCAGCTCAGTCCCGCCATGAACATGACGGCGGCGCCGGTCAGGCCGATGATCATGGCCGAACCCAAGTCCGGCTGCTTGGCGACCAACAGGAAGGGCACGCCGATCATCCCCACGGGGATCAGCAGCTTCCATGACCAGCGCGCCTCCTGCGCCGAATGGCCGTGGTACCAACGCGCCAGAGCCAGCACGAGGCCGATCTTGACGAACTCGGCCGGCTGGATGCGGGTGAAGCCCAGGTTCAGCCAGTTCTTGGCCCCGCCCGCCGTATAGCCCAGCGGCGTGAACTCGATCATCAGCACCAGTACAAGCAGCACGCCGTACAGCGGATAGGCCGCATGGAACCACCACTTGGGGTGAACCATGGCCATGCCGATCATGGCGACCAGCAGGACGCCGAAACGGATCAGATGCTTGGCCGCCCAGGGCTGCCAGTGGCCGCCCGCGATGGAATACAGCATGGCCGTGCCGATCCCGGCCAGGATGCACAGCAAGCCGATGACGCGCCAATCCAGCTCGGCGAACTTGCTGGACAGGCGATCGCGTTCGCCGGGACGGGTCAGGGCGGATGCGGTCATTGTCCGGGCTCCGTCAGGGGCGGCGGCGCGACGACGTCGACGCCGACGCCAGCGCCGTCGATCGGCTCGCCTCGCGCCTCGGCTTCGCGCGCGCCGGCGTCCTCCTGGGCCTCAAAGCCTGCCGATTCGATGCGGGCGCGGATTTCCGGATCCTTCAGCAGGGCGACCTTCATCACCTCGCGCGCGCGCGGCGCGCCGGCCGTGCCGCCGCCCAGACCGCCGTGCTGAACGATGACCGAGACGGCGTAACGCGGATTATCCGTCGGCGCATAGGCCACGAACAGGTTGTGGTCCTTCTGGTCCCAGGGACGTCCGGCGCCCTTGCGCGAGCCTGAGCCGTAGTTGCGCGCCTGGGCCGTGCCGGTCTTGCCGGCCATCTTGACCGTGCCTAGGCCCAGCTGGCTGTTGCGGAAGCCCGTGCCCCCGGCGGCCGTCACCGCCTCCATCCCGTCGCGCAGAACCTGCAGCATCTGCGGATCATAGGGCAGATCGGCGAAGGCGCTGCCGCCCTGCTCCACCCCGCCGATCGACTTGATCAGGCGCGGCGACACCGCCTTGGAGCCGTTGGCGACGCGCGCCGTATAGACCGCCAGTTGCAGAGCGTTCACCGTCAGAGCGCCCTGACCGATGCCATAGCTGGGGTTCTCGCCCGGGTACCATTTGCCGTCGCCGCGCACGGGATTCTTCCGCCGCCATTCGCGGTCAGGCACCAACCCGGCCTTCTGGCCGGGAATGCCGATGTCGAAGGTCTGGCCGAAGCCCATGTCCCGCGCCGTCTCAGCGATGGCGTCCGGCCCCATCTCGGTCGCCAGGGTCATGAAGTAGACGTTGCAGGAGGCCTTGATGGCCCCGCGCAGATCCAACGCCCCGTGCCGCCCCAGGCAGGCGAACCGGCGCCCCAGATAGAAGCTGCCGTTGCAGAAGATGCGGCGGCTGGGATCCAGGCCCCGCTTCATCGCCGCCAGGCCGACGATCGGCTTGAACGTCGAGCCCGGCGCGAAGGTGCCGCTCAGCGCCTTGTCCAGCAACGGGCGGCGCTCATAGTCCGCCAGGGCGCGATAGATCT
The DNA here is from genome assembly GCF_047237745.1 of Brevundimonas phoenicis. Classification (NCBI taxonomy): domain Bacteria; kingdom Pseudomonadati; phylum Pseudomonadota; class Alphaproteobacteria; order Caulobacterales; family Caulobacteraceae; genus Brevundimonas; species Brevundimonas phoenicis. Next base: position 1,675,144 of record NZ_JBDFLN010000001.1, on the reverse strand, counting down.
TGGACGGAACGCCCGACACGAACAGATTGGGATCGAAAGACGGCGACGACACCATGGCCAGAATGTCGCCGTTGCGCACATCCATGACGACGATGCTGCCCGCCTCTTCGCCGAACACCTCGAGCGCACGCTGCTGGACATCGTTGTCCAGCGTCAGCACCACCTCGGAACCCTGAACCGCCGGACGCGATCCGGCGATATCCTCGGCCACGACGCGGCCGCGCGCATTGACCTCGACCCGCTTGCCGCCTTCGACGCCGCGAAGGTCCAGATCCAGCGATCGTTCAATGCCCTGACGCCCGATGCGGAAACCGGGGTTGAACAGGATGGCCGGCGGCTGTTCGCCCTTGTCTCGGATCGCCTTCACGTCGCGGTCGGACACCTTGGCTACATAACCGACCACGTGGGCGTAGGCGCCGCCGTGCGGATAGTAGCGGGCCTCGTTCATGTCGGCCATGACGCCGGGCAGTTCCGCCGCATGCAGATTGACCTTGGAGAACTCCTCCCAGGTCAGGTCGCTCTTGACCGGAACCGGCGAGAAACGCGGCGCGGCGTTGACCTCGCGAATGATGGTGCGGCGGCGCTCCAGAGTGTCCGGCAACAGCTGGCCCAGCAGGTCCAGCGTCTGGTCCAGATCCTTGGTCTCGTCGCGAACGACCAGGACGCGGAAACTGGGCCGGTTCCCGGCGATGACCACGCCGTTGCGGTCCTTGATCAGGCCGCGCGGCGGCGGCACCTGACGGAAGTTGAACTGATTGCGCGTCGCCAGGGTGGCGAACTCTTCCGACTTGAAGAGCTGCAGATGCGCCAGGCGCCCGACCAGGGCCAGCCCGCCCACGACCGTCGCCCCGCCCAGCAGCATGGTGCGCCGCAGGAAGGAGCCCTGCCGCTCGTTCACATCGGAAAAGAAGATATGCGGTTCGCTGCTCATCGGAATCGCACGTCCGCGTCGTCGAAACGCTCGATCAACCAGTCAGCCAGGGGGAAGAGCAGAAGCGTCGGGATCATCTGCCCCATAACAGCCAGCAGATTGGGAGCATTCCCAAGGCTGCCGCGCGTCACGAAATAGGCGACCGCGAAGGCCAGGCCCGTCGAAGCGACATAGAGGGCGAACAGGACGATCGTCGCCTGCCCCGCCAGATACTTCGACGCCAACAGCATCGCACCATAGATCAGCAGCAGGCTCAGCGCCCACATGCCGGTCTGGCCGCCCCAGAAGAAGTCGAGAAACACGCCCAGACCGAACAGCACCGCCGGCGCCAGCATGGACGGACGGATCAGCGGCCAGGCGAAGGCCAGAACCATGGGCCAGACCGGCTCGGGCAGGGTCAGGCCGAACAGGCGCAGCGGAATGGCGAACAGGATGGTGGCCGCAGCGGCGATCAGCGCCGGGTAGCCGATCCACTGCATCGGACCGACCATCCGCACGGTGATCGTCCGTCTCACTCGCGACCTCCGTCAGGCGCGGTCGGCGCCGGAGCCTGCGCCGAAGGTTGCGGCGGCGTGGCGGCGGCCGGCCGGGGCGCGGCGGGACGCGGCGTCGGCTGGGCCTGAGGCGGCGTCGCAGTCGCGGGCGCAACCGGCGTCGGAGGCGGAGCGGCGTTGGCGGCGCGGACGCGCTCTGCGGCGGCCTGTGCGGCGGCGGCGCGGCGCGTGGCCACGTCCTGAATAGCGGCGGCCTGGGCGGCGTTCGGCGGCGGCGCCGTGTTCAGACTGGCCAATGGGGCTGCGTTCAGGGCGTTCTGATCCGCCAGCTGGCTGAAGTCCTGGAACAGCAGGACGCGCACATAGTCGATGGCCGTGCGGTCGCTGTACAGCTTGACCCGCCACGAGCCGTCCACGCCCTTGGCCACGACGCCGACCGGCAGGCCGCGCGGGAAACCGCCGCCGTCGCCCGAGGTCAGGATGCGGTCGCCTTCCTGCACAGAGCCCTGCCCGCGCACATAGTCGAGGCGCGGACTGCGGCTGCCGTCGCCGGTCAGCATGGCGCGGGCGTCTGTGCGCTCCACCATCACCGGAATGCGCGAGGCCACGTCGGTCAGCAGCACCATGCGGCTGTGTGCGCCCGAGACGCCCGAGATGCGGCCGACCAGTCCGTGCTCGCTCAGCACCGGATTGCCCACGCGCACGCCCTTGCCGGCGCCGACGTTCAGCAGGCGCGACCGAGCGAACGGTCCGCGCGCGTCGGTGATGGCGCGTCCGGCCGTCATGGCGATGGGCGGCTCGGTCTGCAGGCCCAGCAGTTGTTCGTAACGGGCGTTGAGGTTCTTCAGCGCCAGGGCGTCGTCGCGCCAGGCGCTCATCTCCGCCAGTTCGCGGCGCAGGCGGCGGTTCTCCGACACGGCGAAGAAATAGCCTTTGACGTAATCCACGGCGTCGCCGCCCCAGCGGACGGGCGCGGCCAGAACGCCGCCCGTGGTCCCGGCGGCGCTGTCGAAGGCTGCGCGCGCGGGCTCCAGGTCAGCAGCCGCCGGTTGCGGCCGATCGGCGAGCAGAAGCATGACCGCGGCGACAATTCCGCCGACGACCATGACCGCCGCCGTCCAGGCCAGCGGCACCTTCAGATTCTCGAACGGTCCGTCGCGAAACGCCACGGCCAGCCTTCCTGCTAGAGCTTAGGAATCGGCGGGGCGAAGCCCGCCGAAAGCGTTAGCCTGCCTCAGAAATCCGCTCCTTTTCAGGAATGCGGCGCCTGCGGCAGGCCGATCAGTCTCAGAGCGACGACTCGAGGACGCCCTTCATCCACGACGGGTGCTCCAGCACCTTGCCGCAGCCGATGGCGACGCACGACAGCGGATCGTCCGCCACCTGCACCGGCAGGCCCGTGTGGTCGCGGATCTCGGCGTCCAGGCCGCGCAGCAAGGCGCCGCCGCCCGTCAGCATGATGCCCTTGTCGGCGATGTCGGCGGCCAGTTCCGGCGGCGTCGCCTCCAGGGCGACCTTCACGGCCTCCACGATCTGCGAGACCGGCTCGGCCAGGGCTTCAGCCGCCTGACGCTCGCTCATCTTCACTTCGCGCGGCACGCCCTGCATCAGGTCGCGGCCCTTGACCTCGATCGACAGGCCTTCGCCGTCGGCCGGGATGCGGGCGGTGCCGATGTCCTTCTTGATGCGTTCGGCGGTCGTTTCGCCGATCAGCAGGTTATGGTTGCGGCGCATATAGGCGATCAGGGCGTCGTCCATCATGTCGCCGCCGACGCGGACCGAGCGCGAATAGACGATGCCCGACAGCGACAGAACGGCCACTTCGGTCGTGCCGCCGCCGATGTCGACGACCATCGAGCCGGTCGGCTCGTGGATCGGCAGGCCGGCGCCGATCGCGGCGGCCATCGGCTCGTCGATCAGGCCGACGCGACGCGCCGAAGCGTTCAGGCAGGAATCATTGATGGCGCGGCGCTCGACGGCCGTGGCGCCCGACGGGACGCAGACGATCATCTTCGGGTTCACGAAGCCCTTGCGGTTGTGAACCTTGCGGATGAAGTGCTTGATCATCTCTTCGGCGACTTCGAAGTCGGCGATGACCCCGTCGCGCATCGGACGGATGGCTTCCATGTGGCCGGGGGTGCGGCCCAGCATCTGCTTGGCTTCCAGACCGACGGCGTGGACGATCTTGCGGCCGCCGACGTTACGCAGGGCGACGACCGACGGCTCGTTCAGGACGATCCCCTTGCCGCGCATGTAGATCAGGGTGTTGGCCGTCCCCAGGTCCATTGCGATGTCATTGGAAATCATGCCGAAGAGGGGTGAAAGCATGGGCGTCGGTACCGCTTTAGTTCGGGCCTGCAAGGGCGTGAATTTCATTCGTCCGCTGTGGCGACGCCCTACCCCCGCTTCACGTTGATCGCAAAGCTGTCCTGACCGTCTTCGCCGAGCCGACTACAGGCCCGTTTGCCCTCATGCCGCGGGGATTGCAAGCGCCTATGACTCCTCGATCACAGGCTTGTCACGGCAAGGCTTGAAAGCCTTGCCGCTCAAGCTTTCCAGCCCCGCTTGCGGGTTCGCGGCTCAGACCGCCGTGATGCCCTCGGCATGGAGCACGCGCTGCACGGCCGGGCGCGATTGCACCAGGTCCAGATGGGCGTTCAGCTTCGGAAAACGCGCCTTGTCCAGAAGGCCCGCCTGACGCGCCCAACGCGTGAAGACCAGCAGATAACCGTCCGCCATCGAATGATCTTCGCCCATGACCCACGGACCGGCCAGCAGATGATTCTCAGCCAGGTCATATTTCTCGAGCGCAATCCGCACGGCCTCGTCCCTGGCATCGCCTTCCAACGGCGGCTTGGAGAACAGCGCCTTGCCGATCGCCGGGTGCAGCGACGACGCCAGCCAGCCGTTGAAGGCCTGCATCCGCGCAAACTCGAACGGATCGTCCAGATCGGCCAGTTGGGCGTGCGGATGAGTCTGGGCGACATAGGCCAGGATGGCGCCGTTCTGGGTCAGCACCCCCTTGGGGGTCTGCAGGGCCGGGGTCACGCCCGCCGGGTTGATGGCCAGATACTCCGGCGTGCGCTGCTGGCCGGCGCGCAGGTCGATCTTCTCGATCACATACTCCGCTCCCGCCTCTTCCAGGCCGATGTGCGAAGCGATGGCGCAAGCGCCGGGCGAATAATAGAGCTTCAGCATCGTCGTTCTCCGATCAATCCACTTGCAGGTTGCGTGCAGCCTCGCGGCGCTTCACCCACTCGCGCACCGCCAGCATCAATACAAGCCAAACGCCCGCGACCGCCGCCAGGATCACCGACGTCCAGATTCCATCGCCGCTGACCGCCGCCATGAACGACCCGCCGAAAAAGGCGACTAGCGCCGTCTTGGGCAGCACTCCTAAAGCGCACCCCGCCAGATAGGCCGGGAACGACGCCCGCACCGCGCCGAACGCCATGTTCACGACGATGAAGGGCGCCGAGGGCACGTTGCGGATGATGAAGCTGGCCGAAAAGGCGTTGCGGCCGACGAATTTGCGGATGCGCTCGACCGTCCCGCCGCCGTAGCGTTCCAGCGTGCGCGCGGTCGGCCCGCGCCCCAGCCAATAGGTGACGGCCGCCGAGGCGATGGTGGCGATCCAGCTATAGAGAAAACCGAACCACGGCCCGAAGGCCACGACACAGGCGGCGATCAACAGGAACTGCGGCACGCCGATGAAGGCCGACAGAGTGAAGACCAGCACCGCCGCCGCCAGCCCCCACGGGCCGATGCGGTATCCGGCCAGCCAATGCTCCAGCCGGTCCTCCGCCCCCAACGCCAGCTGCGTCTTGCCCAGGGCGAACAGGGCGATGATTCCCGCCAGCAGCAGCAGGGTCACGGCCAGGGTGCGCCACCGCTTGGCCTCCATATTCAGCAGAAAATCGACGACCCGCCGCATAAATTTCGCCCAAATCGCCTTTTGATCGTCCAGGCCGCGCACAAACGTTGTGCGCCCCTGCGGGGTTGCGTATCAAGCCTCAGCCTCCCCGGCCCCATCACTTCCACCAGACGGGATAGACATGTCCAGCCTTCAGTCCGCCTCCCTCGCTCGCGTCAAGCCGTCGGCCACCCTGGCCGTGACCGCCCAGGCGCGCGAACTGAAACGCCAGGGCCGCGACGTCATCGGTCTGGGCGCCGGCGAGCCGGACTTCGATACGCCTGACAACGTCAAGGCCGCCGCCATCGAAGCCATCAATCGCGGCGAAACGAAATACACCGACGCCGACGGCATGCCCGAACTGAAGGCCGCCATCGCCGCCAAGTTCGCCCGCGAAAACGGCCTGACCTACGAAACCAATCAGATCCACGTCGCCTCGGGCGGCAAGCCGGTGATCTACAACGCCCTGGTCGCCACGCTGAACCCCGGCGACGAAGTGATCGTCCCGGCGCCCTACTGGGTGTCCTATCCCGACATGGTGCTGCTGGCCGGCGGCGAACCCGTCAGCGTGATCGGTCAGGAAGCCGACGGCTTCAAGTTGCGTCCCGAGGTGCTGGACGCCGCCATCACGCCCAAGACCAAGTGGATCATCCTGAACTCGCCGTCGAACCCGACCGGCGCCGCCTATACCCGCGCCGAGCTGGAAGCCCTGGCCGTGGTGCTGCGCAAGCACCCGCAGGTCTGGATCCTGACCGACGACATGTATGAGCACCTCGTCTACGGCGACTTCGACTATGTCACCATGGCCCAGGTCGCGCCGGACCTGTACGACCGCACCCTGACCTGCAACGGCGTGTCCAAGGCCTACGCCATGACCGGCTGGCGCATCGGCTATGCGGGCGGGCCCAAGCCGCTGATCGATCTGATGCGCAAGGTGGCCAGCCAGACGACCTCCAACCCCTCGTCCATAAGCCAGTGGGCGGCCGTCGAGGCCCTGAACGGCCCGCAGGACTTCCTGGCCCCGCGCGCCGCCGCCTTCGAGAAGCGCCGCGACCTGGTCGTCTCCATGCTGAATCAGACGGCGGGCATCCGTTGTCCGAAGCCGGAAGGCGCCTTCTACGTCTATCCGTCGATCGAAGGCCTGATCGGCAAGACGGCGCCGTCGGGCGTGGTCATCACCGACGACGAAACCTTCACCACCGAACTGCTGAACGCCGAGGGCGTGGCCGTGGTCCAGGGCGCGGCCTTCGGCCTCAGCCCCTATTTCCGCATCAGCTACGCCACCTCGGAAGCCGTGCTGGAAGAAGGCTGCACCCGCATCCAGCGCTTCTGCGCCAGCCTGAAATAAGCCTTCAGTGAACCGGCGCCGGCGGAATGTTCAACGTCGGCGCCGTTTTCAGGATGAAGCCCGCGCACCACGCCAGCGCACGCTCCGAATTGTCGATCTCTCCGCCGGAAAGGCGTGACAGACGGCAGGCGGCGTCCGGCTCGCCGTCCACCTCAGGTCCGGCGTAAAGCACGATCGGGCCGTCCGGCAGGCTGCCCTCGCGATACAGCATGATGATCGGCGGCACGGGGCGCACCACCAGTTCGGCGTCGTCCCGCATCATCGCCTCGCCCAGCAGGGCGCGCGCCTGACCGCCGGGATCGCCCGGCTCCAGACGGAACAGCTCAGCCCTCAAACCGTCCCCCGGCCTTTGCGGCATGAGGAAGCGCGGCGGCTCCTGCGCGGCCAGTTGCCCGGCGACGAGCAGCGCCGCCAGCATCACATCGCCCGGCTGACGGCGAAATCGGCCAGGGCTTCCAGCGCCGAGCGCCACGGCCCGGCGGGCAGAACCTGCAAGGCCGTCTTGGCCCGGTCGGCGTATTCCGACGCCGTATCGAGCGTGGCTTCAACGGCGCCGCTGGCGACGATCAACTGCCGCGCGCGGTCGAAGTCCTCGGGCTTGCGGTCGCCCTTGGTGATGACCCGATCCCAGAACAGGTCTTCGGTCCCCTTGGCGCGCTGAACGGCCAGCAACAGCGGCAGGGTGGCCTTGCCCTCGTTGAAATCGTCGCCCGCGTTCTTGCCCAGGGTCTCGGTCGCGCCGCCGTAATCCAGGGCGTCGTCCGCCAGTTGGAAGGCGATGCCCAGCGCCATGCCGTAGTCGCGCAGGGCCGCGACCTGTTCGTCCGTCGCACCCGCCCCGACCGCGCCGGATTCGGCGGCGGCGGCGAACAGTTCGGCCGTCTTGGCGCGGATGATCTGCAGATAGGTGTCGAGGTCCAGGTTCAGGTCGTGGGCGCGCGTCAGCTGCAGCACCTCGCCCTCGGCGATCACGGCCGAGGCTCGCGCCAGAATGCCAAGCGCGCGCAGGGAATCGGTCTCGACCATCAACTCGAACGCGCGGGCGAACAGGAAGTCGCCGACCAGCACCGACGAGGCCGAACCCCAGATGAGGTGCGCCGCGACCTTGCCCCGGCGCATTTCCGAGCCGTCGACGATGTCGTCGTGCAGCAGGGTGGCGGTGTGGATGAACTCAACCGAGGCGGCCAGCTTCTTGGGGCCTTCGATGGCGCCTGTCTGACCGATCGCGCGCGCCGCCGCTACGGTCAGCAGCGGGCGCAGACGCTTGCCGCCCGCCGACACCAGATGCTCGGCCAGCAGGGGGATCACCGGCACGTCTGACTGCATCCGCGCGATGATCAGGGCGTCGACCGCCGCCATGTCGTCCTTAGCCAGATGAACCAGGGCGTCCACATCGCCCTTGGGACGGGGAGCGACGGCGAGAGCTGCGTCCACGGAAATCTCTTTCAGCACAGGGGCGAAGGGGGAGATTCGCCCGAAATTCACACGCATCCGCTTGCCCGGACGCGATGCGGCGCACAATGGTGGCGGCGTTATGATGGGTCAAGCCGAGTCATCCCTTACTGTCGCCGCAGATGTGGCCGAATCCGCCTTTTTGGGCGGTCGCATCCGCTTGCGCCAACCGACGAAGGGCTATCGCGCGGGCATGGACGCCGCCCTGCTGGCCGCCGCCGTCGAGGCGCGCCCCGGCGAACGACTGATCGAAGCGGGCTGCGGCGCGGGCGCCGTCCTGATGCAGATCGCCGCCCGACGCCCCGGCGTCCTGCTGACGGGACTGGAGCGCGACACAGCCGCCGCCGCCCTCGCGCGTCAGAATGCCGAACTGAACAACGCCGAGGCGCGCACCGCTATCATGGACGGCGACGTGGCGCGGGGTTTTCGCGCCCTGGACCTGCCGCCGTTCGACTGGGCGGTCAGCAATCCGCCCTTCTTCGACGACCCCGGCGCCCTGCGCGCCCCCGCCGAGGGCAAGCTCGGCGCCTGGATGGCCGACGACGGCCTGACCGCCTGGGCGGGTTTCCTGCTGAAGGCGGTGCGCGAGAGCGGACGCATCGTCGTCATCCACCGCGCCGACCGCCTCGCCGACATCCTGAGCCTGCTGGCGCCCAAGGCGGGCTCCTTCGCCGTCCGCCCGATCCACCCTTACGCCGATCAACCCGCCAAGCGCGTGCTGGTCCAGGCCATCAAGACCGGCAAGGCGCCCTTGCGATTGCTGCCGCCCCTGATCCTGCACGACCGCGACGGCGCCAAACACAGCCCGCAAGCCGAAGCGATCCTGCGCGGCGAGGCCGATCTCCGTTTCTAGAGGACAACGCCCCTACTCCTTCAACAGACGGTCGCGCGCAGCGTTGACGCGGGCGGCCAGCCCTTCTGTACCGCCCTGGTCTGGATGGGCGCGCGCCATCAGACGGCGCCAGGCGGCGTGGATCGTCTGGACGTCCGCATCTGCCGCAACGCCCAGAATAGCGCGGGCTTCAGCCTTGCTCATGCGTTCGACAGGACGGGCCTTCACCGTCACTGGGCGGATGCGCGACTGCACGGCCAGCCAGACGCCCGCAGACGCCATACCGCCCGCGATCAGCCACGCTCCGCGCGCGACGGCGAACACCGCCCCGGCCAGCAGGGCGGCGCTCAATATGGTCGCGGAGATGCGCCAGTGACCGCGCCTGGCGCGCTCGGTCTGACGGCCCAGACGCACCATGGCCCACAGGGCCACGGCGGCCAGACCCAGCCAGATCAGCCCCATGAAGTGATCAGGCCGCCGCGTCCATGGCGGCGATGGCGTCGTCCAGACCCAGGGCCTGCATCAGATTGCGCATCTCCTGACGCGCGGCGACATGGGCCAGCGACACCGACACCGGGCGGATGTCGTTCGACAGGTCCGCCACGGTCAGGCCGAAGGGGAAGAGTTCGCGATAGATGACCCGGTCACGCAGGCCCGGCCCGACACGGAAGCCGACACGCTTGGCCAGCTTGTTCATGCGGGCTTCCAGACGGCGACGGTTGCGGGCCTCGGCCACGGCCAGACGGTTGGTGACCACGATCCAGTCGATCGTCACCTGACGGCCCTCGGTGATGGCGCGGTGCTTGCGCGCCTCCCAGACGCTTTCGGAATAGATGGACGGCTTGACCAGATCCAGCGTCACCGGGTCCACCTCGCCCAGCAGGTCGAAGTCAACGAAGCTGTCGTTCATCGGCGTGACGATCTGGTCCGCCCGCCCGTGCGCGGCGCGGGACAGGGCCGTATCGCCGCCTGGCGTGTCAATCAAGATGACGTCGGCCACAGCCTTGGCCTCGACGAAGGCGGCCTCGAAGCGGGCCATCTGCTCGGTCTCGTCGGCCTTATGCAGGGCCTTGCCGTCGCCCATGTCCGGCACGATCGGCTGCGGCAGCTCATGACCGTTGGCCTTGGTCCAGGCGGCGCGGTTGGCGAAGAACCGCTCCAGCGAGCGCTGGCGCAGGTCCAGGTCGATGACCGCGACCTTGCGTCCAGCGTGCAGAAGGCCGGTGACGATGTGAATGGCCAGGGTGGACTTGCCCGCCCCGCCCTTTTCATTGCCGATGACGATGACCTGAGGCTGCGCCATGTGAAATCCTACTGTGATCAGCAGGCGCGACTCATCTTCGTCCGTCGCCCGCCCATGGGCCGCAAGATCAGCCCCCGAGAGACAATCGTCAACGAAACCTTAAGCTGAGCCTGTGGACGATCAGGCTGCGGCGCCACCGGACCGCGCGCACCAGGGGTCCGACGCCGCCAGGTCGCGGCACAGGGCCTGAGCCTGTTCGACGGAGGCGGCGACCTTCAGCCGGACCAGGCGACGGCCGCCGACCTCGACCGCCTCATAGACGGGCTGAAGTCCCGACAGCACCGCCCCGCCCGGCCCGCGGTTCAGTCGCGTCCAGGCCGCGCGGGCGCCGTCCTCGCTGGAATAGGCGCCCAGTTGCACGTGACGCGCGGCGACCACGGCGGGCTTGGGCGCCGTCACGGTCTGCGGCAGAGCCTCGGGGTCGGCATAGGCCGTCGGCGCCGATGCAGGCGCAGAGGCAAGGCGAACCTTGGCGCTCAGGCCTTCGCGCGCGTCCCACAGCTCGTGCGGAGTCATCAGTTCGACCTTCAACGGCGCGGCTCGCTCGCGCGGCGGATCGGGCGTGACCGTCGGCCGCTCCTCGCCCTCGCCTTCCGCCGATACCGGAATGGAGGCCACCGACTGCGCCAGACTCTCGAAGCGGTGCGGATCGGCTTCGTTCACGCCGCAGCCCGCAAGCGCCAGCGCCGCCGCTGAGAGGGCGACGACAAGGCGTGGTCGATGCAGGACGGGCTGGGCCATGCAGCCACCCTCGCCCGCCCGGCTTTGAGACGGAGTTAACGGCCTGCGGTCAGCCGATGGCGCCGACGCCGCCCTCGACATCGCCCGGCGCCACATCGGCGTCAGTCAGGGCCAGGGTCCAGCCGTGGTGGGTGTTCAGGCCCCAGCGCCGCGCGCCCGAGCCGTCGCCCGCGTCGCCGCCCGCCGTAACCACGACGCGGCGGCCCTTCGGCAGAGCCGGCGGATCGATCTTGCCCACGGCCAGAGACGTCGGCGTCTCGCCGCCATAGCCGTCGAACACGCTGAGCATCGACCATTCGCGGCGCAGGCCGATCCACCAGGGATCGTCGCCGCTGATCGACAGGACGGCCACGCCCTTGCCCTCGGCCGCATGCGCCAGGGCCGCCTGCGGGTCGAGGACCAGCTTGATGTCGGCGGCGGCGCCGAAACGCAGGCGGGCGCCGTCCACGGCCTTGGCCGGGTCGATGGGCGCCCAGACCTGGACCTGCAGACGGCCCTGGCGCGCCAGGCCCCAGCCGACGATCTCGCGCCACAGATGCTCGACCGCCTCGCGGTTCTCAGGGTCGCACTGCTTCAGCAGGCGCGCCTGGACGGCCTGTTCGCGATCGGGGCGCAGCTTGGTGTGGGGGCCGGTCGGGGCGTCCTTGGCCTTGCCCACCTGGGCGGCGACGGACAGGCGGCGCTCGAACAGTTCGAGGATCTGATCGTCCAGATTGTCGATTTCGGCGCGCAGGGCGGCCAGCGCCTTCTGTTCGGCGCTCAATTCAACGGTTTCAGCGGGCCAGACTTGCTGGATGGCGGATTGCGACATGGGAAATGGCTTTCAGCATGGGATTTTCGATAAGGAAGCCGCGTCCGCCGATGAAGATCAGGCAGGGACGCGCGGTATGGCCGCTTGGGGAGAAGCGGTCGCCAGTGAGACAGTCAGGGTTGGTTAGAAGCCCGACGCCTCAGCCGGCGTATCGAAAGCCGTAATAGCCGTAGCCAAAATAAAAGCCGGCCACCGCGCGCGTGGTGGTTTCAACGGTCATTTGTGCGCGCAGCGAGGACATGAATCCGGTCCGGTTTCTGGATCAAGGTCGATCCGACCGGACCTTAAAGCCGCAAACTTTATGCGCGGTCAACCCTGAGGGGCCGTGAACAGGACAAAACGGGTCCGGTTGTCGCTGAAATCCTGCAAATCGTTGCGCAGAACCACCAACCCATAGACCTCGGCCGCGCGGGCGGGCGCCACGGCGGCGCGCGTCGCGTCGTCCGCCTCGGCCACGGCGGCGGCGGCGCCCCCTGTGTCGAACACCTCGACGGCCGTAATCTTCATCTCGTTCAGCGCCTTGGAGCACTGCTGCAGGGCGACAGGGTGGCTCTCGGCCGTCTTCACGTCCGAGAGGCGCGCGTCAGGCGCGCCCAGCAGGGCCAGGCGGATCGGCCGCCAGGCCTCGCTGACCTCGACCAGTCCCGCTTGCCGCACCAGGGTGGCCGCAGGCTCGACCACGCCCACGGTCGAGTTCTCGACGGGGATCAGGGCGCAGTGGCAATCCCCGCTCAGGACGGCGTCGATCGCGCCCTGGAAGGTCTCATAGCCGACGGCCTCGTCCCACGGGCGCAGGTCCAGGCAGGCCTCATGGCTGAAGGCGCCCGGCGCGCCCTGATAGGCGACGCGGCCGGGCGTTTCGTCTTCTGCCGTCATGCGGCCTCGGACCGGGCCTGCCGCCCGGCCTTGAGGCGCTCAGCGACCAGGAAGGCCATCTCCAGCGCCTGATCCGCGTTCAGACGCGGGTCGCAGTGGGTGTGGTAACGGCTCGACAGGTCGTCTTCCGTGACCGCCTGGGCGCCGCCGATGCATTCGGTGACGTTCTGGCCGGTCATCTCCAGATGGACGCCGCCGGGGTGGACGCCCTCGGCCTCGGCCACGTCGATGAAGCTGCGGACCTCGCCCATGACGCGGTCGAAGGGCCGCGTCTTGTAACCGTTGCCGGCCTTCAGCGTATTACCGTGCATCGGGTCGATCGACCAGATGACGCGCTTGCCCGCCGCCTTCACCGCCCGCATCAGACCCGGCAGGCGGTCGCCCACCTTGTCGTGGCCGAAGCGGCCGATCAGCGTCAGTCGGCCCGGGATGTTGTTCGGGTTCAGGGCGTCGATCAGCGGCAGCAGGTCGTCCGCCGTCATGGTCGGCCCGCACTTGACCCCGATGGGGTTGGAGATGCCGCGCATGAACTCGATGTGGGCGCCGTCCAGCTGGCGCGTGCGCTCGCCGATCCACAGCATGTGGGCCGAGGTGTCGAACCATTCGCCGGTCGAGCCGTCCAGACGGGTCAGGGCGCTCTCGACGTTCAGCAGCAGGGCTTCGTGACTGGTGAAGACCTCGACGCGCGACAGGTCGGGATGCGTCTCGGGCGTGACGCCGACCGCCTCCATGAAGGCCAGCGCCTCGGTGATCTTGTCGGCCAGTTCGCGGTAGGCCGCGCCCGCGCCGTCGTCGGCGAAGCCCAGCGTCCAGCGGTGGATGTTGTACAGGTCGGCGTATCCCCCGCCCGCGAAGGCGCGCAGCAGGTTCAGCGTCGAGGCTGACTGGTTATAGGCGCGGATCAGGCGCTGCGGATCGGGCATGCGCTCTTCCGGCGTGAAGCCCATGCCGTTGATGATGTCGCCGCGATAGGACGGCAGCTCGACCCCGCCAATCTCCTCGACCGGGGACGAGCGCGGCTTGGCGAACTGACCGGCGATGCGGCCCACCTTCACCACCGGCTTGCGACCAGCGAAGGTCAGGACCACCGCCATCTGCAGGATCAGGCGGAAGGTGTCGCGGATGTTGTCGGTCGAGAACTCCTTGAAGCTCTCGGCGCAGTCGCCGCCCTGCAGCAGGAAGGCGTTGCCCGCCTCGACCTGGGCCAGATGGTCCGTAAGCTTGCGCGCCTCGCCGGCAAAGACGAGGGGCGGCATCGCGCGCAACTCGTCTTCGACGCGCGCCAGTTCGGCGGCGTCCGGATAGTCCGTCGGCATATGCAGGACGGGCTTGTTTCTCCAGGATTCTGGGGTCCAGCGCTTACTCATGCCGGCAAGATAGGCTTTTCCCCCGCCCTGAACAATGAAGCTTGCGCGAAATCAGCCGATCAGCGGTTTCCATGCCTCATCGACGGGCAAGGGCGCGAACAGAGCCTCGATCTGGGCGTCCGAAACCGAAGAAAGCTCGGCCGGCGACCATTGGGGGGCGTTGTCCTTGTCGATGATGACGGCGCGCACGCCTTCCTGGAAGTCGTGGGTCTGAACCACGCGCCCGCCCAGCGCATATTCCATCGCCATGTTGTCAGCGAAGTCGGTCAGCGTCGCCCCGGTGCGGATCTGGCGCAGCGACACCTTCAACGACTGCGGCGACTTGGTCTTCAGGATGTCGAGCTGCTTCTGCGCCCAGTCCGAACCGTCGGCCTGAAGGGCGGCGACGATCTCTTCCACGCTGTCGAAGGCGAACAGGCGGTCGATGGCCTCGCGGTGCGGGGCCAAAGGCGAGGGTCCGGCGTCTCCGGCGGCGCGATCGGCGACCGCCTTCGGGTCGGCGGACGCGGCCAGAAGTTCGGTCTTCAGGCCCTCGACGGCCTCGCTCGGCACGAAGTGGGTATGAATGCCCAGCGCGACCGTATCCGCCGCCTTCAGCCGCGCGCCGGTCAGCGCCAGCCACACGCCCGTCTGCCCCGGCAAGCGCGGCAGGAACCAGCCGCCGCCCACGTCGGGGAACAGGCCGATGCCCGTCTCCGGCATGGCGTAGGTGGTGCGCTCGGTGGCGATGCGGACGTCGGCGGGCTCGCTGATGCCCACGCCGCCGCCCATGACGATGCCGTCGACCACCGCCGTGATCGGCTTGGGGTAGACGAACATCAGATGGTTCAGCTGATACTCGGCCTTGAAGAAGGCCTTGGCCTCGGAGGCGTCCCCTGCCCCGCTCTCGGCGATCATCCGGATGTCGCCGCCCGCGCAGAAGCCGCGCTCGCCCGCATGGTCGATCAGCACCGACTGAACCGCGTCGTCCCCGCGCCAGGCCAGCAGGGCCTCGATCATCGCCTCGCACATGGCCCGGTTCAGGGCGTGGATCGCCTTGGGCCGGTTCAGGGTGATGCGGCCGACACCATTTTCGATGCGGGTGATGACTTCGGATTCAGTGCTCATGTCTTGGGTCTAGAGCCCGCGCCGTCGCGGGTAAAGCCGAAGAGCCGTCTTGCATTCGACGCGATGCAGCGTTGGTATGTCGCCCGTATCGCTCACGAAAGACCTCCCCCATGCTCATCGCCGCGATGACTGCCGCCCTGACCCTGACCGCCGCGCCCGGCGATGAACGCAGCGCCCAGTGGGTGACGCACGACATATCCGGCGAAGGCACGGTCGCCAGCTTCCTGAACTGGAACTTCACCAGCGTCATCACTCGCGCGCACTGCGCAGGCGGCCAGGTCACGTTCCAGTATTTCTATGACTTTCCGGGATCGCCCGCCCCCGGTCAGCGCGCCCTGGCCCTGACCGTCGACGGCGCCGACTACCGGCTGACGCCCTCGGTCGATGACATGGACCGGCAGGTCTACACCCTGTCGCCCGAAGGCAAGGCCGCGTTGAAACAGGCGCGCAACGTCGATCTGGACGCCCCGAACGAGGCGGACGAGCCGTGGTATCTGGGCCAGTCCGCCGCGCTGGTGAATCTGGCGAGGCGCTGCGGCTAACGCCTAGCGCGCCAGCTCGCGCGCCACGATCACACGCATGATCTCATTGGTGCCTTCCAGGATGCGGTGAACGCGCAGGTCGCGCACGATCCGCTCCAGCGGGTAGTCCTTCAGATAGCCGTAGCCGCCGTGCAGTTGCAGCGCCTGATCGGCGATCTGGAAGCAGGCGTCGGTCGTCAGGCGCTTGGCCATGGCGCACCACTTGGTCTTTTCGGCGTGGCCAGTGTCGATGGCCCAGGCGCCGCGCAGCACCATCAGGCGGGCGGCCTCAAGGTCCGTCGCCATGTCCGCCAGCTCGAACTGGGTGTTCTGGAACTGGCCGATGGCCTGGCCGAACTGCTTGCGGCCGGCGACGTATTCCTGAGCCGTCTCCAGCGCCAGACGCGCCCCGCCCAGCGAGCAGGCGGCGATGTTCAGGCGTCCGCCGTCCAGACCGGCCATGGCGTATTTGAAGCCCGCGCCTTCCTCGCCCACCAGATTGGCGACCGGCACCCGGCAGTCGTCGAAGCTGACCACGGCGGTCGGCTGGGCGTTCCAGCCCATCTTCTTCTCATTGGCTCCGAACGACAGGCCGGGCGTCCCCGCCTCGACCACGATGGTCGAGATGCCCTTGGGGCCCTCGCCGCCCGTGCGGACCATGACGACATAGACGTCCGACGTCCCGGCGCCGGAAATAAAGGCCTTGGCGCCGTTCAGCACATAGTGGTCACCGTCGCGCACCGCCGTCGTCCGCAGCGCCGCCGCGTCAGAGCCCGAGCCCGGCTCGGTCAGGCAGTAGCTGGCGATCTTCTCCATCCCGACCAGCGACGGCACGAAGCGCGCCCGCAGCTCGTCCGAGCCGAAGCTGTCGATCATCCACGTCGCCATGTTGTGGATCGAGATGAAGGCCGCCGTCGCCACATCGCCGCGCGACAGCTCTTCAAAGATCACCGCCGCTTCGACACGGCCCAGGCCCAGGCCGCCGTGTTCCTCGCCCGTATAGATGCCGGCGAAGCCCATCTCGGCGGCGGCCTTCAGCACGTCGACCGGGAAGTGCTTGTCCTCGTCCCAGCGGGCCGAGTGCGGAGCCAGTTCAGCCTCGGCGAAGGCGCGGGCCGCGTCCTGAATGGCGCGTTGATCGTCGGTGAGGGCGAAGTCCATGAAAGCTCCCGCATTACAGCCTGCCCTCTGACGGGGCGTTCGGGGCGCTTCTAACGGCTGGCGAAGCGCGCGTCACCTTGCAGATGCGTCAGCACCCACACTCCGCTCATCCCGGCGGATGCCGGGATCCAGTAAGAGCAACGCGCGCAGCATTGATAAAAGAGCGTGGGCTTCACACGCTGAGCCTGTGGCCAAAGCACTGGATCCCGGCGTCCGCCGGGATGAGCGGGAAGAAAGGGGGCGCGCCCGCTTGGACAGTTCGTCTTTTGCCTCTCCACGCGCTTTGTTTTAAGCCGCGCGCATGACCATGCCCTTCCAGCCCGCCGCCTTCCCCTACGCCCGCCCGCGCCGCCTGCGTTCGCAGCCCTGGGTGCGCCGTCTGGTCGCCGAGACGACCCTGACGCCGGCCGATCTGATCTGGCCGCTGATCGTCCATGACGGCCCGGAAGACCGCCAGCCGGTCGCCTCCATGCCCGGCG
This sequence comes from Brevundimonas phoenicis, assembly GCF_047237745.1. NCBI lineage: Bacteria > Pseudomonadati > Pseudomonadota > Alphaproteobacteria > Caulobacterales > Caulobacteraceae > Brevundimonas > Brevundimonas phoenicis. The sequence continues at coordinate 1,657,808 of NZ_JBDFLN010000001.1, read as the reverse complement.
TCTTCCGCCTGTCGCCGAAGGAGGCCGCCAAGGCCGCCGTCGAGGCGCGCGATCTGGGCATCCCGATGGTCGCCCTGTTCCCCAACGTGAACGACGGGCTGAAGGACAATGTCGCCACCGCAGCCACCGACCCGGACGGCCTGATCCCCGACTGCATCCGCGCCATCAAGGACGCCGCGCCCGAGATCGGCGTCATGACCGATGTGGCGCTGGACTGCTACACCGACCACGGCCACGACGGCGTTCTGGAGAACGGCCGCATCGTCAACGATCCGACACTGGAGCGGCTGGCCGAACAGGCCTTCATCCACGCCCACGCAGGCGCCGACGCCGTGGCCCCGTCCGACATGATGGACGGCCGCGTCCAGGCCATCCGCGAGGCGCTGGAGGCCAACGCCCTCAGCGACACCCTGATCATCAGCTATGCGGCCAAATACGCCTCGGCCTTCTATGGCCCCTATCGCGACGCGGTCGGCTCGTCCAAGTCGCTGACCGGCGACAAGAAAACCTATCAGATGGACTTCGCCAACGCCGAGGAGGCCCTGCGCGAGGTGGCGATGGACCTGTCGGAGGGCGCCGACGCCCTGATCGTCAAGCCGGGCCTGCCTTACCTCGACATCGTCCGGTTGGTGTCGCAGACGTTCAAGGTTCCGACCTTCGCCTATCAGGTGTCGGGCGAGTACGCGATGATGCAGGCCGCCTTCACCAACGGCTGGCTGGACCCGGACCGCGCCATCCTGGAAAGCCTGCACGCCTTCAAGCGCGCGGGGGCGTCCGGCGTCATCAGCTACTTCGCGCCGCAAGCGGCCCGGATGATGGGCTGAAGCCCGCGCAAAGGCTCAGGCCGTCGGATCGGCGGCCTTGCCGTACTTCCCGCGGAAATAGGTCAGCGCATCGCCCGGCCGGGTGTCGAACGCCTCGACCCGGCCGACGATGACCAGGTGGTCGCCCATGACAATGCGGTCGTGCGTCCGGCAGGTCAGGCGCGTCACCGCATTCAGCAGGCGCGGCGGCTCGGGATCATCGACCGCGAACTCGTCGTCCGACAGGCGGCAGACGCCCCAGGCGAAGCGGTCCGACATGGCCTGATCCTCGACCGGCAGCATATGCACCGCGAACCGATCCGCCCCGGCGAAGGCGTCATGACGGTCGGACTTGATGTCCATGCACCACAGCACCAGCGGCGGGTCCAGCGACACAGAGGTGAAGCTGTTCACCGTGATCCCCAGAGGCCCATCGACGGTATGGGCCGTGACCACGCACACCCCGGTCGCAAATCCGCCCAGCGCCCGGCGATAGGCGCGGGCATCGAAATCAGCGGCGGGGGAAGCGAGCGACTGTGACATGGCCATCAGCTAGGCCGTGAAGCCCGCATCGGCAAGGGCGCGGCGCGCCGTCGCATCTCACCGCAACCGCTTCTTAAGCCCCGCATGGGATTTAGGGCGAACGAACACGGTTAAGACGGACCCGCCCCATGGCGCTGAACGATCGCCCGATCCTGATCAAGAAGGTGAAGAAGGTTGCCGGACACGGCCACCACGGCGGCGCGTGGAAGGTGGCCTACGCCGACTTCGTCACCGCCATGATGGCCTTCTTCCTGTTGATGTGGCTGATCAACACGACCGACCCGGAGCAGAAGCGCGGCATCGCCGAATATTTCGCCCCGGCCAACGTCTCGGCCTCGACCTCGGGCTCCGGCGGCATCCTGGGCGGCACCTCGCTGGGCGATTCCGAAGGGGCCAAGGGCGCCGGCTCCAACGCCGTGATCGAACAGTTGGCCCCCGAAGCCCCCGACGCGCCGCAGGAAGCGGGCCAGAACTCCAACCTGGCCTCGGCCAGCGAAGCCGCCCTGCGCGCCGAGATCGCCCGGCGCGAAGCCGCCGACTTCGCCAGCGCCGCCGAATCCCTGCGCCAGGCCATGCAGTCCATGCCGGAACTGGCCGAACTGTCGAAACAGCTGATCATCGACCAGACGCCCGAGGGCCTGCGCATCCAGCTGGTGGATCAGGAAGGCCGCTCGATGTTCGAGAACGGCTCCTCGCGTCCCAATCCGCGGGCCCAGCTGCTGCTGCGCGCCGTGGCCAAGGTGATCAACCAACTGCCCAACCGCATCTCCATCACCGGCCACACCAGCGCCGTCGCCGGCTCCAGCCGCGCCAGCAGCCCCGGCGACTGGCCCCTGTCCTCGGCCCGCGCCGACGCCTCGCGCCTGACGTTGCAAAGCGCTGGCGTGAACAGCGACCGGGTCTATTCCGTCGCAGGCAAGGCGGGGTCCGATCCCCTCTATCCCGACGACCCGTCGCTGGCGGGCAACCGCCGCATCGCCATCGTCCTGCTGCGCGAGGCGCCGGTCCTGCCCACGGACACCAGCCTGTGACCGCGCGCGGCGATACGCTCGCCGCGCGAAGAAGGCTTGCGAAAACGGCCGGTTGCGCGCCAAATCAGAATATGAGCCGCGCCTATTCATCCGGCCCCTGTGCGGGCGCTGACGCCGTCACGGAGCGACAGCCGTGACCCAGCACTTCTTCTCGCGCCAACTCCGCTTCTTCATGACCGCCAGCGCGCCCTGCCCCTATCTGCCGGGTCAGTTCGAGCGCAAGGTCTTCGCCAACCTGCCGTTCAGCGACGGGGCCGACGTCAACGACGCCCTGACCCAGGCCGGGTTCCGTCGCAGTCAGAACATCGCCTACCGCCCGGCCTGCGAGGCCTGCGCGGCCTGCGTCTCGGTGCGGATTCCGGTGGCGGACTTCAAACTCTCGCGCTCACGCCGTCGCATCCTGGCGCGCAACGCCGACCTGTCGCGCGGCCTGGTCGAGGCCGAGGCGACGATGGAGCAGTTCGACCTGCTGCGCCGCTATCTGAACGCCCGCCACCCCGGCGGCGGCATGAGCGACATGAGCTGGCTGGACTATGTGTCGATGGTCGAGGACACGGCCGTCCGCACCCATCTGATCGAATACCGCCTGCCCAGCCAGGACGACGGCCCCGGCCGTCTGGTCGGCGTCTGCCTGACCGACCTGCTGCATGACGGCCTGTCGATGGTCTACAGCTTCTTCGACCCGGATCTGGAGCGCCGCAGCCTGGGCCGGTTCGCCATTCTGGACCACCTGCATCAGGCCGAGACGGTGGGACTGCCCTATGTCTATCTGGGCTACTGGGTCCAGGGCTCGCCCAAGATGGACTACAAGGCTGAGTTCCGCCCGCTGGAGGCGTTGCGGCCCTGGGGCTGGGAGCGGCTGTAAAGCCCTTCTCCCCTAGCTACGTTGTCGGGACCGCCGTGCCCGCCGCTTGCGGCGCTCCGCCCCACGGGCCGTCGTCGCGGCCGCCGGCGAACTGCACCAGCGCGGCGATCCGCTTCTCGATCGGCGGATGGGTGGCGAACAGGCCTGAGAATCCCGTCTTCTCCGCCGTATTATCCAGGAACATGCCGCGCAGTTCATCCGGCGCCTCAAGCTTCGACTGGCCCGACACCTTGCGCAGGGCCGAGATCATGGCATCCGGGTTCTTGGTCAGTTCCACCGCCCCGGCGTCGGCCACATACTCCCGCGTTCGCGACAGGCTCATGCGGATGACGGCGGCCAAGCCGAAGCCGATCACCCCGATGGCCAGACCGATCAGGATCAGCGGCATGGCGTTCTTGTTGTCCCGCCCTCGCCCGCCGCGCATGTAGAACAGGCTGCGGAACACCAGTTCGGCCACCACGCTGATGATCCCCGCGAAGATCGAGGCGATCACCATGGTCCGCACGTCCTTATTGATGACGTGGGTCAGCTCATGCGCCAGGACGCACTCCATCTCGTCCCGGTTCAGGGTCTGCATCAGGCCGCGCGTGACGGTGACGCTGTAGTTGCCCTCGTGCAGGCCGGACGCATAGGCGTTCAGAGACGGGCTTTCGATGATGCGCAGGGCGGGCGTCTTCATCCCGCGCGAGATCGCCAGGTTGTCCAGCAGATTGTAGAGCTCCGGCTCGACCCGGCGCTCGACCTTGCGCGCGCCGGTCATGACGTCGATCATCATCTGATTGCCGAAATAGGCGATGACGAACCAGATCGCCGCCGCGACGGCGGCGAAGGGCACGGTCCAGCCCAGCATGGACGCCGCCAGCGCCAGATCCTGCCCCAGGTCGCCGCCCGAGTTGGGCAGCAGGCCGAAGCCCATCATCAGCACCTGGACGCCGAACAATATGCCGACCAGCAGCACCGGGAACCCGGCCAGCAAGATCGCCGACCGGGTATTGTTTCGCCAGATGTGGGTCTTGAGGCCGACGGCCTGACCGAAAACCGCCATTGGGGCTTAGAACTTCACCGTCGGCGGGGCGGCGTTCAGGGCGGCGCGTTCGCCCTCGCCCACGTCGAAGAAGGGTTTGTCGGCGCCGAATCCAAACATCCCGGCGAACAGGACGGTCGGGAACTGGCGGCGCACGGCGTTGAACTCGCTGACCGCGTTGTTGAAGAAGCGGCGCGCGGCGGCCAGCTTGTTCTCGATGTCCGACAGGTCCATCTGCAACTGCTGGAAGTTGGCGTTGGCCTTCAGGTCCGGATAGGCCTCGGACACGGCGAACAGGCGGCCCAGGGTCGCCGTCAGCATGTTCTCGGCCTGCACCTTCTCATCGACCGTTCGGGCCCCCGCAGCAGCGGCGCGCGCCTGGGTCACGGCGTCCAGGGTGCCGCGCTCATGCGTGGCGTAGCCCTTCACCGTCTCGACCAGATTGGGGATCAAGTCCTGGCGCTGCTTCAGCTGCACGTCGATGTCCGCGAACGACTGGTTCGCCGTCTGATCCAGCTTCACCAGCCTGTTGTACGCGCCGACCACGACGAACAGCAGAATGACGACGATGACGCCGATGATGATCCAGGTGATCATTGAGCCTCCTCCGAAAGATCAGGTGTGAATATGGAGGCCGAAAGACGCCGCAACCAGTGAATTCGGCGTCACCTCTCCTCTCCACGCAATAGGAAGGAAAACGCGCGCGCCTTCTTCCTCCCCTTCATGGGGAGGGTAGCTGAGCCTGAAAGGCGAAGCCGAGTGGGGACGACAGAGCTATTCAGGCGCAGCGCCCTCTCCCCACCCGGTCGCTGCGCGACCACCCTCCCCATGAAGGGGAGGGAGAAAGATAAATCAGCGGAACTTGCGCAGGCCGCGCGGCCCCTGGCGGCCCGCCCCGGCGCGCTTGCCCAGCCAGTCCTTCCAGTCCGGCCAGTTGCGGCGGCGGCCGCCGCCGTCGGCCCACTCCGGCCCCTGTTCGGCGTTGAACACCGTCACATCGGCCAGGCCGCCCTGCTTGTAGTTCTGCAGCTTCACGCCCTTGCCCCGGCCCATTTCGGGCAGTTCGGCCAGGGGGAAGATCAGCGTCTTGATGTTCTCGCCGATGGTCGCGACGTGATCGCCATTGATCCGCAGCATGGCCAGCATCTCGCCGTTCAGCACCTGCTTGCCGCCGCGCTTCTGGGCCAGCAGGTCGTTCTCGGGCGCCACGAAGCCGTAGCCCGCCTTCGACGCGACCAGCAGTTTGGCGTTCGGTTCGTGCGCCACGACGTTGATGATGTCGGCCTTCTCGTCCAGGTCGATCATCAGGCGCAACGGCTCGCCATGCCCGCGCCCCGACGCCAGCTTGTCGGCGCCGATGGTGAAGATGCGCCCGTCCGACGCCCCGACCAGCAGCTTGTCGGTCGTATAGGCGGGGACCAGGAAGCCCAGCTTGTCGCCTTCCTTGAACTTCAGTTCGGAGGGGTCGTCGACCTTGCCCTTGGCGGCGCGGATCCAGCCGCGATCCGACAGGATGACGGTGATCGCCTCACGCGGGATGAAGGCTTCCGGCGCCACGAAGGCCGAGGCGTCAACCGCCTCGCCGATCACGGTCCGGCGCGGCGACACCAGCGCCTTGCGCACGGCCTCCAGTTCCTTGCCGATGGCCTTCCACTGCTTGGCCTCGGAGGACGTCAGCGCCTGCAGCGCCGCAAGTTCTTCCGACAGCTCATTGAATTCCTTCTCGATCGTCATCTCTTCGAGACGGGCCAACTGACGCAGGCGGGTGTCGAGGATGAAGTCGGCCTGAAGCTCGCTCAGGCTGAAACGGGCGATCAGTTCGGCCTTGGGCTGCTCTTCCTCGCGGACGATGCGAATGACCTCGTCCAGATTCAGGAAGACGATGCGCAGGCCTTCCAACAGGTGCAGGCGCTTTTCGACGCGGGCGATGCGCCACTGGCTGCGGCGGTTCAGCACCACACGGCGGTGGTCGAGGAAGGCCCGCAGGCACTCCTTCAGCCCCATGACGCGCGGCGTGCCGGTGGCGTCCAGCACGTTCATGTTGATGGGGAAGCGCACCTCGAGATCGGACAGCTTGAACAGGCTTTCCATCAGCATTTCAGGCTCGATGGTGCGGTTCTTCGGTTCGAGGATGAGGCGGATGTCCTCAGCCGACTCGTCGCGCACGTCGCCCAGAAGCGGCGCCTTCTTGTTTTCGATCAGGTCGGCCAGCGCCTCGATCAGGCGCGACTTCTGCACCTGATACGGCATCTCGGTGATGATGATCTGATAGGCGCCGCGATCCAGCTTTTCCTCGACCCATTTAGCGCGCAGGCGAACGCCCCCGCGTCCCGTCTCATAGGCATCGAGGATGGCGGCCTGGCTCTCGACCGACACGCCGCCGGTGGGGAAGTCCGGTCCCGGCACGATCCTGACCAGATCTTCGGTCGTGGCGTCCGGCCGCTCCAGCAACAGGTGGCAGGCGTCGATCAGTTCACCGACGTTGTGCGGCGGGATCGACGTCGCCATGCCCACGGCGATGCCCGACGACCCGTTGGCCAGCAAGTTGGGGAAGCCCGCCGGCAGGACCACCGGCTCTTCGTCCTGATCGTCATAGGTGGGGCGGAAGTCGACCGCGTCCTGATCGATGCCGTCCAGCAGCAGGACGGCGGCGGGCGTCAGCTTGCACTCGGTGTAGCGCATGGCGGCCGCGCTATCGCCGTCGATGTTGCCGAAGTTCCCCTGCCCGTCGACCAGCGGATAGCGCTGGGCGAAGTCCTGGGCCAGACGGACCAGAGCCTCGTAAATCGAGGCGTCGCCGTGCGGGTGATAGCCGCCCATGACCTCGCCGACGACCTTGGCGCATTTGCGCGCGGCCGCCTGCGGGTTCAGCCGCATCTGATGCATGGCGTACATGATGCGCCGGTGCACGGGCTTGAAGCCGTCGCGCACGTCGGGCAAGGCGCGGTTGGTGATGGTCGACAGGGCGTAGGCCAGATAGCGGCGCGACAGCGCATCGCCCATCGGTTCTTCGACGATGCGGCCGCCTTCGGGCGTCGGGGTGTGGATGGTCATACGACTTCGAATCAATGATCGGGCGAGGAAAGTCTAGCGCAGCCGGGGCCTGACGCCGGGATTGTCAGCGCCTATCTGTGCAGAAACGCGCGAAGGAGCGCCGATGAAGACCGCCCTGACCGACCGCCTCGGCCTTTCCGTTCCTCTGATCCAGGCGCCGATGGCCGGAACCTCGACCGCCGAACTGGCCGCCGCCGTGTCGAACGCGGGAGCGCTTGGCTCCATCGCCCTGGGGGCCATCGACGCCGAGGCGAGCCGCAAGGCCATCCGCTCGGTGAAGACGCTGACCGACCGGCCGTTCAACGTCAATCTGTTCTGCCACGCGCCGATCGCGGCCGATCCAGCGCGCGACGCGGCATGGATCGACAGCCTGCGCCCGATCTTCGCTGAGTTCGGCGCGGCCCCGCCCGAACGGCTCAACGACATCTATCAGAGCTTCCTGACCGACGACGCCAAGCTGGCCGTGCTGGTCGAAGAAAGGCCCGCCGTGGTCAGCGTCCACTTCGGCCTGCCGCGCGCCGATCAGATCGCGGCGCTGAAGGCGGCGGGCTGCGTCCTGATCGCCAGCGCCACCACGCCCGAGGAAGGCCGCGCCGCCGTCGCCGCCGGGTTCGACATGGTGATCGCGCAAGGGGTCGAGGCGGGCGGCCATCGCGGCGTCTTCGATCCGGCCGACGATCCGCGCTTCGCCACCCTGCCGCTGACACGCCTGCTGGCGCGCGACCTGTCGGTTCCGGTCGTCGCGGCGGGCGGGATCATGGACGGCGCCGGGATCGCGGCGGCGCTGGCGCTGGGCGCGGCCGGGGCGCAGATGGGCACAGCCTTCGCATCGTGCCCAGAATCGGCGGCGGATGCGGCCTATCGAGCGGCCTTGGCAGGCGAGGAGGCCGGGCGCACGCGGGTCAGCGCCGCCATCTCCGGCCGCCCGGCGCGCGGGGTGGAGAACGCCTTCATGCGCCGGGCCGATGAGACGAAGATCGCCGCCTATCCTTACGCCTACGACCTCGGCAAGGCGCTGAACGCGGCGGCAAAGGCCAAGGGCGACAACGGCTATGCGCCGCACTGGGCGGGACAAGGCGCGTCGCTAGGCCGGGCATTGCCTGCCCCTGAACTGGTCGCGATGTTGGAAAGGGAAACGCGCGAGGCGATTGCGGGGCTGTCGGCGCTGAATCGGTAAGCGCGCACACTCAAATCCCGTCACCCTCGGGACAAGCCCAAGGGTGACGGTGAGGTTTCAACCGCCTTACCGGAGTTAAAGCCGCCCCGCCTCGCCCAGCTTGTCGATCATCCAAACGCGCGCGGGCGGCAGCGGCCGGTTCAGGGCGTGGAAGACGAACTGCTCAAGGAAATGCCCCGTCAGCTCCAGCCCCGCCTTCACGTCTCCCGCGCCCAGCCCCGCCTGCGCGCCCAGCATGAAAGGCGGCAGGGCCAGCAGCTTGTCGGCATAGGGCGCGCCCGCCTCGCGGCTGACGGCGCGGCCGGTGCGGGGGCTGACCCAGACCAGGTCGTCCATCGACCCCGTTGACGCGCAGCGCGACAGGTCGAGACCGAAGCCCAAGTCCTCCAGCAACCCAGCCTCGAACCGCACGAAAATGGCGGGCCAGACCTCGGGCACGGCGAACGCGCCCATCAGCGCCTCGAAGGCGTAAAAGGCGCCCGGATGCGGCTCCCGCTCCGGCAGGGCGCCCTGCGCCACCGCAGCGGCGGCGCTCAGCCCGGTCAGGGCCAGCGGGTCGTCGAACAGTGCGGCCGGGCCTTCGCCCACCGGCTCCAGTCGCGCCGAGCCCAACTGATCCGACGTCCGCGACCGCAGATCGGCCACGACCCGCGCGCCCGGCTGAAGGAAGGGCCGCATCCGCCGCGACGCCCCGCCCGCGACATAGGCGGCGCGGCGACCGTGCCGTTCAGTCAGCAGATCGACCACCGCCCCCGTATCGCCATGCGCCCGCGCCGACAGAACGAAGGCGTCGTCCTGAACCTCCATCAGTTGGCCTTGATGGCGTCGACGACGGCGCGCGCCTTGTCGTTCGGTACGGCGAAGCTGAGGACGTATTGCTCGATCTTCCAGCCCTCGTCGGTCAGGCGCAGCACGCCCGAGCCGCGCGTCGTCCCATAGGCGTCATTGTCCAGCACCTCGTCGAACCAGGCGACGCAGCGGCACTCGATCGGGGCGATAGTCACGGTCCGCGCTGTCGGCCGATAGGTCCAGCCCCTGCCCTGCGAGAAGTAGGGCGTGGCGTAGGCGCGGAATTCCGACAGGCTCCACCGCTCAGCCGCATCCGTGCCGATGAAACGGGCGTCCGGCGTGAAGGCCGCGAAATAGGCCTCGCCGTCCGCCACCGAGGCGGCGGCGTGCATGGCGTCCAGCGTGCGCTCGATCGGCGCGGTCTCTGCGGGCGCGGCGGACAGTTGAAGCATCATCAGGGCGGCGGTGATCATGGCTTTGTTCTAGTCCTGTTCCGTCAATGGGGGAAGCGCCGGGAAACGACGCCCGCCTGGCGCGTTCCGGCTCCATCCGAAGGAGGATCCCATGAAGATCGTCACCAGCCTCAGCTTTCAGGGCCAGTGCCGCGAGGCGCTGGAGTTCTACGCCCGCGTGCTGGGCGGCAAGGTCACGGCCGCCTTTCCGTTCGGCGAAGGCCCGCCCGACATGCCGGTCGATCCCAAATACAAGGACTGGCTGATGCACGGCTGGCTGGAGATCGGAGACCAGGCGATCATGGGCGCCGACCTGCCGCCCGAGTTCGCGCCGAACATCGACAAGCCCAAGAACGGCTTCGACGTGTCGTATCACACCGACGACCTCGGCAAGGCGCGACAGGTCTTCGACGCCCTGTCCGAAGGCGGCAAGGTGTCGATGCCCTTCGCCGAAACCTTCTGGTCGCCCGGCTTCGGCAGCTTCACCGACAGGTTCGGCATCCCCTGGATGGTCAACACCAACCCGACAGAGGCGTGGAAACCCGGCGGTTGACGCCTTTGTGATCACGGACCGTTACGACCAAAGCCGTATTGGAATCAGGGTGATGCGGCGCCTATGTCCGCGTCGTTCCTTGAGCCCTCCCCGGCTCCAGCCGTCAGGTTTGCGATGTCCCGCGTCCGTAACGCCGCCCTCAAGTCGAAGATCATGTCCGCCCAGGACGCCGCCGCCCTGATCCCGGCCAACTCGACCGTGGGCATGAGCGGCTTCACCGGCTCGGGCTACCCGAAGGTCGTGCCGATGGCTCTGGCCGAGCGGATCGAGGCCGAGCACGCGGCGGGCAATCCGTTCAAGCTGAAGGTCTGGACCGGCGCCTCGACCGGGCCGGAACTGGACGGAGCGCTCGCAAAAGCCGACGGCATCGAGTTCCGCCTGCCCTACAACTCCGACCCCATCGCCCGCGAGAAGATCAACAAGGGCGAGATGGAATACCTCGATATGCACCTGTCGCAGGTGGCGCCGGTGGCCTGGCAGGGCTTCCTCGGCCCGCTGGAGACGGCGGTGGTCGAGGTGTCGGGCATCCGCGAGGACGGGGCGCTGATCCCCTCGTCGTCCATCGGCAATAACAAGACCTGGCTCGACCGCGCCGACCAGATCATCCTGGAGGTCAACAGCTGGCAGAACGCCGCGCTGGAGGGAATGCACGACATCTACTACGGCACGGCCCTGCCGCCCGCGCGCGTGCCGATCCCGCTGATCAAGCCGACCGACCTGATCGGCGAGACGGTCTTCCGCGTCGATCCGTCCAAGATCGCCGCCATCGTCGAGACGGACAGCCCGGACCGCAACCTGCCCTTCGCCGCGCCGGACGCCAGCGCGACGGCCATCGCCGGGCATCTGATCGAGTTCCTGCAGCATGAGGTGAAGCTGGGCCGCCTGCCCGCCCATCTGCTGCCGCTGCAATCGGGCGTGGGCAATGTCGCCAACGCCGTGCTGGCCGGTCTGGCCGACAGCCCGTTCGAGAACCTGACCGCCTATACCGAAGTGCTGCAGGACGGGATGCTGGACCTGCTGAATAGCGGCAAGCTGACTGTCGCCTCGGCCACCGCCTTCTCGCTCAGCCCCGAGGCCGCCGCCGATCTGAACAGCCGCATGGAGCAGTTCCGCGGCAAGATCATCCTGCGCCCGCAGGAAATCTCGAACCACCCGGAGATCATCCGCCGCCTGGGCTGCATCGCCATGAACGGCCTGATCGAGGCCGACATCTACGGCAACGTCAACTCGACCCACGTCATGGGCTCGCGCATCCAGAACGGCATCGGCGGCTCGGGCGACTTTGCGCGCAACGCCTATATTTCCTGCTTCGTCACGCCGTCGACGGCCAAGGGTGGAAAAATCTCGGCCATCGTCCCCATGGCCAGCCACGTCGACCACATCACCCAGGACGTGCAGGTCATCGTCACGGAACAGGGCCTGGCCGACCTGCGCGGCCTGTCGCCCAAACAGCGCGCGCGGGTCATCATCGCCAACTGCGCCCACCCCGACTATCGCGACGCGCTGAAGGACTATTACGACCGCGCGCTGGAAGGCTCATACGGCCTGCAGTCGCCGCACCTGCTGACCGAGGCGCTGTCGTGGCACCAACGCTATATCGAGACGGGGTCGATGAAGGCCTGATCGGCCTTAGCGCGCCAGAGCCGCCGGGAACGGACGCCCCAGGGCCTCAGCCATGGCCTGCTGGTTGATCAGCAGCACCTGATCGCGCAGGTGGTAGTTGTTGGACAACACCACCACCGTCACCTCCTGATCGGGCTGGTAGGACACAAGGTTGCGGAAGCCCGCCCAACTGCCCGTGTGATAAATCTGGCGATCGCTGAACGGCGATGAGGTCCGCTCGCCCAAGGCGCTGACGTAGATGCCGTAGCCATAGGCTCGATGAGGGCCGCGCCGCTCGGGCATGTCGTCCGGGGCGTGATCGGCGATCAGGTCGGCATAGGCCTTGTCGCTCAGGATGTGGCCCTGATGCAGGGAGCGGTTCCAGGCCAGCACGTCATCCAGCGTCGAATACAACGCCCCGGCGCCCGCAACGACGCTGACGTTGGCGATAGGCTGCGGCGTCAGGCCCGCCGGAAACAGCCCGTAGCCCATGGCCAGTCCCTGGGCGTCGTCATTCACGTCCGAGCCGGTGTCCTTCATGCCCAGGGGCTTGAGGATCGCCTGCTCCATATAGGTTTCGAACGGCTGGCCGCTGGCCTTTGACACGATCTCGGCCGCCAGGTTGAAGGCGGCGTTGTTGTAGCGGACCTTCGTCCCCGGCTCGAACTGCAGGCCATAGCGGGCCGAGGTCTCGGTCAGTTCCTGCGGCGTGCGGTGGGTGACGCGGATGCGGCCCCACTCGGCCTGGGCCATCACGTCCGGAATGCCCGAAGTGTGCGACAGCAGGTGATGGATACGCAGCGGCCGCCAGGCGTCGGGGCACGGCTCGATCCATTTGCAGACCGGATCGTCGACCGACAGCTTGCCCTCGTCCTGAAGCTTCAGAACGGCGACGGCGGTGAACTGTTTGGACACCGAGGCCAGGCGGAAACGGGTGTCCAGGGCGAAGGGCGTGTCCTGCTCATAGTTCGCCTTGCCGTAGACCTGGCGGAACAGAACCTGATCGCCCCGGGCCACCAGGACGGCGCCGGTGAACTGCTTGCTGGCCGCCAGGTGGTCCAGACGTTCCTTCAACTGCGGCAGGGCCTCGACCACCTCAACCGGCGGGCGCTTGGGCAGGTCTGTCCGATAAACGGCGGCCGCCTGGGTTTCCGGCGCGACGGCCTTGACGAACCACGCGCCCGCGCCGGCCGAAATCAGGCCGGCGGCGACGAGGGAACCGAGGAACCAGGGCCTTCCGCCCGCGGTCTTGGGAACAATGAACACGAGACTAGACGTCAAACTCCAGGCCGAACTGGGCGTACAATGCCTTTGAGTCTTGCCATTTGGGATCGACCTTGACGGTCAAAAACAGGTGAACGGGCCGATCCAGGATCTCGATCAGCTCCTCGCGCGCCTTCTGGCCGATCCATTTCAGGGTCTGGCCGCCCTTGCCCAGAACGATCGGGCGCTGACTTTCCCGCTCGACATAGATGGTCTGTTCAATGCGGGCCGAGCCGTCCGCCTTGTCCTCGAACGAGGTCGTCTCGACCGCCGCCGAATAGGGCAGTTCCTCGTGAACGCGCAGATAGACCTTCTCACGCGTGATCTCGGCCGCCAGGACGCGCAGGGGCACGTCCGCCGACTGATCTTCCGGGTACAGCCACGGCCCCTCGGGCATGGCCAGGGCCAGGCGCGTCTTCAGATCGTCCACGCCGTCGCCGCTGAGTGCCGAGATCATGAAGACCTCGGAATACACGCCCGTCTCGAACAGGCGCTGCGACAGGGCCAGCAGGGTGTCGCGGCGCATCCCGTCGATCTTGTTCAGCGCCAGGATGACCTTGGTGTCGGTCGCCTTCAGATTGGCGATGATGGTCTCTGTGTCCTCGGCCGAGCGGCGGTCGGCGGCGGTGCCTTCGCGACCTTCAGCGTCGATGTGCGACTGGGCGTCGATCAGGTGGACGACCACGTCCGCGTCCTGCGCCCCGCCCCAGGCCGAGGCGACCATGGCGCGGTCCAGACGGCGGCGCGGCGTGAAGATGCCGGGCGTGTCCACCAGCACGATCTGGGCGTCGCCCTTGATGGCGATGCCGCGCACGGGGAAGCGCGTGGTCTGGACCTTCTGGGTGACGATGGAGACCTTGGAGCCGGTCAACCGGTTCACCAGCGTCGACTTGCCCGCATTGGGCGCGCCGATGATGGCGGCGAAGCCCGCGCGCTGGCCGGTGATCTCGGCGGTTTCGGTGGTCTCGGTCAAATTACGTCTTCTCGTTTCAATAAGGCGATGGCGGCGGCCTTTTCCGCCTCCTGTCGCGAACGTCCCTGGGCGCGGGCCGGTTCATAGCCCGTCACCGTCGCCTCGACCGTGAAGGTCGGCGCGTGATCCGAGCCGGTGCGCTGGACCACTTCATAGGTCGGCAGCGGTCGGCCCTGGCCTTGCGCCCATTCCTGCAGGGCGGACTTGGGGTTGGTCACCGCCGCACTCGGAGGTGCGGCCAATTCTTCGGCCCAGGCGCGTTCGAACACGGCCTGAGCAGCGATCAGACCGCCGTCGCGATAGACGGCCGCCAGGATCGCTTCCACAGCATCGGCGATGACTCCGGCCTTTCTGCGGCCGCCGGTCTTGGTTTCGCCCGGCGACAGGCGAAGCGCGTCGCCGACGCCCAGCCGTTCGCCCACGCGGGCGCAGGCGCTCTTGTCCACCAGGGCGTGCAGGCGGGCGGAAAGCTGCCCCTCGTCAGCCGCCGGATAATCACGCACCAGCCGATCCGCGACCAGCAGACCCAGCACCCGGTCGCCCAGGAACTCCAGCCGCTCATTGTCGGCGGGCGTCTGCGGCCCCGCCCCCTCGCCCACGCTGGAGTGCGTCAGGGCGCGCTCCAGCAGGGAGGCGTCTTCAAAGTCATGACCCAGGCGCTGGCGCAGGGCCGCCACGGCCTCGGCGCGCACGTTCGTGCGTCCGCCGGCCATCAGTCGAGGATCTTGAAGAACCGGCTGAAGCGCACATTGGCGAACCAGCTGACCGGGTTGAACAGCGAGGCCCCCGGCGTCCACGAGAACATGATGATCTCGGCCTTGCCGACCAGGTTCTCGGCCGGAACCATGCCCACGCCCGCCGACATCTCGACACGGCTGTCGATCGAGTTGTCGCGGTTGTCGCCCATCATGAAGTAGTGACCGGCCGGCACCTCATACAGCGGGGTGTCGTCCAGATCGCCGCCGGGACCGAAGTCCTGCGTCATGAAGGTGCGGCCGCCCGGCAGGGTCTCGCGCAGCTGGGTCACGGCGCGCGGGCCGAACATGTCGGCCATCTGGGCGCGGCTGACCACCGCGTCCTGCACCGGCGCGCCGTTAATGTAGAGCTTGTTGGCGATCATCTGCACCTTGTCGCCCGGCAGGCCGATCACGCGCTTGATGTAGTCGGTCTTGTTGTCGCGCGGCAGCTTGAACACGGCGATGTCGCCGCGCTCGGGGCCCTTGCCCAGGATGCGGCCGTTGAACACCGGCGGGCTGAACGGGATCGAGTGCTTGGAATAGCCGTACGACCACTTCGACACGACGATGTAGTCGCCCTCGTACAGGTTCGGCTCCATCGAGGCCGACGGGATGGTGAAGGGCTGGAACAGCAGCACCCGCAGCACCAGCGCGATCAGCAGGGCGAAAACGACGGTCTTGATGATCTCGACCGTTTCGTTGCTCGCGGACTTTTCTTTCTTCACTCGCTTGGCCTTCCTGGCGCGCCGGGGCGCATAGATCGGGGTCTCGCTGTCGAGGGCTTCGGGGTCGTCCCCCATGTCGAAGGGGGCGTCGCCGTCGTCGCTCCAGATCGGCCGTTGGTCAGCCGGATCGAGGGCTGGGTCGGCTGCTCCGCCGTTCGCCTTGGGGTCGTCGCTCATCGTCTGCTCGAATCCCCCGCCGAACGCGGGGTTTGAAGGTCGAGGCGTAGTCGCTGAACCCGCCGCGAGCAAGACTCTGGATGATGAAGGAACCGCAACCTTCGCGGCGGCGTCAGGCCTTGGGCAGGGCCTCGATCACCACGAAGGCCAGGGCGTAGGGGTGTTCGTCGCTGAGGGTCAGGTGGATGCGCGCCTCATGCCCCGGCGGGGTCAGGCGGGCCAAGTGCTCGGCCGCGTGGCCGGTCAGGGCCAGCGTCGGCTGACCCGAAGGCAGGTTCACCACCCCCATGTCGCGCCAGTAGACGTCGGAGCGCATGCCGGTGCCCAGCGCCTTGGCGCAGGCTTCCTTGGCGGCGAACCGCTTGGCGTAGCTCCACGCCGGATCGGCCTTGCGGTCGGAGCGGCTGCGCTCAAGCTCGGTGAAGACGCGCTGTTTGAAACGGTCGCCGAAACGGTCCAGCGACGCCTGGATGCGGCGGATGTCCGACAGGTCAGCGCCGACGCCGATGATCATGACCCCGATCCTGAAATCGCCTCGTCCATCGCCGCGCGCATGCGGCGGATGGCGGCGTCCAGACCGACGAAGACCGCCTCGCCGATCAGGAAGTGACCGATGTTCAGCTCGACGATCTCACGGATGACCAGAATTTCGCTCGCCGAGGCGTAGTCGAGGCCGTGCCCCGCATGAACCTCCAGCCCCAGAATGTCGGCCTGTGCGGCGGCGGCGGCCAGACGGTCGAATTCGGCCGCGCGCACGGCCGGGTCGGTCAGGTGGCAATAGCGGCCGGTGTGGAACTCGACTACCTGGGCGCCGACGGCGGCGGCGGCCTCGACCTGATCCTCGGACGGTTCGATGAACAGGCTGACGCGGATACCGGCGTCGGACAGGGCCTTCACCACCGGGGCGATGCGGGCCTCGTGACCGGCGACGGCCAGACCGCCCTCGGTCGTCACTTCTTCACGCCGTTCAGGCACCAGACAGGCGGCGTGCGGACGGTGGCGCAGGGCGATGGCCAGCATCTCCTCCGTCACCGCCATCTCGAAGTTCAGCGGCTTGTCCGCGCGGCGGCACAGGGCCGTCAGCACGTCGATGTCGGCGTCGGTGATGTGACGGCGGTCCTCGCGCAGGTGAGCGGTGATGCCGTCGGCGCCGGCCGCCAGCGCCGCCTCGGCCGCGCGAGCCGGATCGGGATGAGCGCCGCCGCGCGCGTTACGAACCGTGGCGACGTGGTCGATATTGACGCCCAGACGAACCCGCTGACGCTTCATCCCGTTCTCTCTTTCCTATTTGGACAGGCGCCGGCTGCCCGGATCCTCGACCGGCAGGGCGGCCAGTTCCGGCGGCAGGGCGTCGGCCAGATAGGCAGGCACCTCCATCGAGGCCAACGCGATCAGGGGCACGCCCACATCGACCTTGCCGCCCGAGCGGTCGACGATGCAGGCGGCGGCGACGACTTCGCCGCCCGCCTTCTGGATCGCGGCGATGCATTCGCGCGAAGAAAGCCCCGTGGTGACGATGTCCTCGACCATGACGATCTTCTCGCCCGGCTCGACCGAGAAGCCGCGACGCAAGCGGAACTCGCCGCCCTCGCGCTCGACGTACATGGAGCGAACGTTCAGGTGCTTGGCCGTCTCATAGCCGGGGATGATGCCGCCGACTGCGGGCGAGATCGCCGCATCGACAGGCCCGACCGTCGCGACGATCTTTTCCGCCAGCGCCTTGCACAGGCGCGCGCAGCGGGCGCCGTCCATGAAGACCAGGTTCTTCTGCAGGAAGACCGGGCTGTGCAGGCCGGACGAGAGGACGAAATGGCCTTCGCGCAGGGCGCCGGCGTCGCGGAATTCGTTGAGGACGTCTTCAGTGTTCATGAAAGCCGTCCTTAGACCCTGCGGCGGTCGCCCTCAACCCGCGCCCTATTTGATCTCGCAGTTGGGCTTCAGTCCGCCTTCCAGCAGCTTGGCCCACACGGTCTCGGCGTCGTCAGCGAAGGCGAACAGATCCATGTCCGACGCCTTGACCATGCCATGCTCGATCAAGGTGTCGAAGTTGATGACCGAGCGCCAATAGGCCTCGTCGAACAGGACGATGGGGATCGGCGGCGCCTTGTCCGTCTGGCGCAGCGTCAGGATCTCGAACAGTTCGTCCAACGTGCCGAAGCCGCCGGGGAAGACCACCAGGGCGTTGGCCCGCATGGCCAGGTGCATCTTGCGCATGGCGAAGTAGTGGAACTGGAACGTCAGCTCGGGCGTCGACCAGGGGTTCGGGAACTGCTCGTGCGGCAGGGTGACGTTGAAGCCGATCGACGGCGCCCCCGCCTCATGCGCGCCCTGGTTGGCGGCCTGCATGATGCCCGGCCCGCCGCCCGTGGCGATGACGTTGTCGCGCACCTCGCCCGGCTCGCCGCGGAAGGCGCCGCCGCGTTCAGAGGCGATGCGGCCGAACTCGCGCGCCTGCTCGTACCAATAGGCGTGACGACCGTCGCCGTTCACGCCGACGCGGGCGCTGCCGAAGACGACGATGGTCGAACGCACGCCCCAGGCCTTCAGCGCCTGCTCGGCCTTCTCGTACTCCATCAGGAAGCGCACGCCGCGCATCGACTCACCCAGCAGGAAATCCTGATCCAGGGCGGCCAGACGATAGGAGGGCGAGGCCATCTGGGCCTCGTTGGCGAGCTTCTGTTGTTCGGGGGACATGACGGCCTTGTCGTAAAACACAAAGAGGCGGCGGCGTTCAGCCGCGCGCGCGGTCGACGGTGTCGACGGACGGATTGGCCCGAAGGGCCGCGATGATCATGGTCGCATGGCGGGCGTCTTCAACCTCCACGTCGATATCGACGTCGAAGAAGTCCTGCTGGCGGTGCGCCATGCTTAGATTGAGGATGTTGCCGCCCGCCTCGCCGATGATGGTGGCGACCTGGCCCAGAACGCCGGGGGCGTTCTTCATGGTGGCGTGCAGCTTGACCGCGCCGACAGCGCTGCGCTCGGCCTGCGGCGTCCATTGCAGATCCTGCCAGACGGAATCGTCGTCGGCGAAGTCGGCCAGGGTCTGGCAGTCGATGGTGTGGACCGTCAGCCCCTTGTCCGGCTCAAGGATGCCGACGATGCGGTCGCCGGGCACAGGGGAACAACACTGGCCGAAGTGGATGCTGACGCCCGGCGTCAGGCCGCTGCCGCGCACAAACAGGCGCGGAGATTCCGCGCCGATGCGCTTGCGCTCGGGACCGGCCTTCAGCTGGCCCTTCAGCGCCGGGAACAGGGTCTCAGCCACGCGCGTGGCGGTCAGACGGCCCCGGCCGATGGCGTCGAACATGTCGTCTTCGGACGGCATGGCGAAGGTCTTCAGCACCTCCGTCAGCTTGACGTCGGCCAGCGACTTGCTCGCCCGCTCCAGCGTCTGCTCCAGCGTCGTCTTGCCCAGACGCACGAACTCTTCGCGCTCCGAGGTGCGGATGTGGCGGCGGATGGCCGAGCGGGCGCGGCCCGTGACCGTCAGACTGCGCCAGTCGGTCGGCACCTCGCGCTTGGTCCCGCGAATGATCTCGACCACGTCGCCGTTCTGAAGCGCCGTGCGCATGGGCTTCAGTTCGCCGTTGATCTTGACCCCGACCGCCGTGTCGCCGACCTCGGTGTGGACGGCGTAGGCGAAGTCCAGCGGCATCCCGCCGCGCGGCAGGGTGATCAGCGTCCCCTTCGGCGTGAAGACGAAGACCTGATCCAGATACATTTCGAGCTTGGCGTGCTCGACCCAGTCCTCGCCCCCCTCCCCGTGCTCGATCACCTGAACCAGATGGCGCAGGTTCAACAGGGGATCGCGGCCGCCGTCGGCCTCCATCGCCTCGCGGTCGAAGCCGTAGGACTGGTTCTTGTAGGCCCAGTGCGCCGCCACCCCGTCCTCGGCCACACGGTCCATGATCTCGGTGCGGATCTGCATCTCGATGCGCAGGCCGCCCGGCCCGACGACCGTCGTGTGCAGCGAGCGGTAGTTGTTCGACTTCGGCGTCGAGATGAAGTCCTTGAAGCGTTCCGGCACCATCGGCCAGGCGCGGTGGATGACGCCCAGGGCGCGGTAACAGTCGTCCTCGCTCTCGACGATGACGCGGAAGCCGTAGATGTCCGACAGGGACGAAAAGCCGACCGTCTTGCGCTGCAGCTTGCGCCAGATGGAATAGGGCGTCTTCTCTCGGCCCTTGACCCGCGCGGTCAGACCCGCCTCGGACAGCACCCGCTCAATCTCGGGCGAGACGGCCTCGATGGCGCTGCCGTTCTCCAGCTTCAGCGCCTCCAGGCGGCGCTGGATGGCGACGCGCGCCGTGGCGTTCAAATGCTCGAACGCCAACTCCTCCAGCTCGGCGGCGATGGAGTGGATGCCGATCGACCGGCCCAGGGGGGCGTAGACTTCCAACGTCTCGCGGCTGATGCGCTCGCGCTTTTCAGGCTTCACGAAGTGAAGGGTGCGCATGTTGTGCAGGCGGTCGGCCAGCTTGACCAGCAGCACCCGCACGTCGCGCGAGATGGCTAGAATGAACTTGCGCAGGTTCTCGGCCTGGCGTGTGTGCTCGGCCTGAAGCTCTAGTCGAGACAGCTTGGTCACGCCTTCGACCAGGACGGCGACCTCTTCGCCGAACATCTCGGCGATGTCCTCGCGGGTGGCCGAGGTGTCCTCGACCACATCATGCAGCAGGGCGGTGACGATGGTCGCCGTGTCCAGCCGATAGTCGGTCAGGATGCCCGCGACCTGGATCGGGTGGGCGAAATAGGGATCGCCCGAGGCCCGCAACTGCGAGCCATGCATCTTCATCGCATAGACATAGGCGCGGTTCAGCAGCGCCTCATCGGCGGTCGGGTCATAGGCCTTGACCGCCTCGATCAATTCGAACTGGCGCATGATCGGTGCGCGTTTGGGTTCAGACAATACAGGGCCTTCAGACGACTTCGGCGCCGCCCCAGCAGGGGGCGACGCCGACTTGTCTTGCAGATTCGCGGGTTGGTCCATCGGCGTGTCCGCCAGGGGCCGCGCCGTTGAGGGAGTGACGCCAGTGACCGGCTGCGCCGTCAGTAGCGTTCCTCCTGGCCCCCGTCGCGATCGCTTTGCAGCGCGCGGATCAGTTCGGCTTCGGCCATGTTCATGTGCTGCGGCTCGGCCAGCAGGGCCACGACTTCGGCTTCATCCTCAGCCTCGGTACGCTCGTCGACGCGCTGCAGCGTGGTGATGATGTTCTCGCGCAGTTCTTCCGGGGTGACGGTGTCCTCGGCCAGTTCGCGCAGGGCGACGACCGGGTTCTTGTCGTTGTCGCGGTCCAGCGTCAGCGGCGCGCCGTTGGCGATGTTGCGGGCGCGGTGACCGGCCAGCAGAACCAGACCAAAGCGGTTCGGCACCTTCTCGATGCAGTCTTCGACAGTGACGCGGGCCATGAAATTCCTCTGGCGGCAGGGAGAACCGCACAAAATATAGGTTGAAAGCCGATTGTGCAACGCCGCGAAGGCGGCATTGGGGCGGATCGGCGTGAGTTGCGCCTCCCTCGCCCGAGACCCGCTCCACGTCAAGCCTTGGGAACAGGCCTCGCATCGTCGCCGACCTCGGCGCGCAAGGCCAGATCCCCTGCTCGTCCGCCACAGACCGGATGTGGCCAGTTCGGCGCGATCTCGGCCAGGGGGCCCATGACGAACAACCGATCCGCCGCGCGCGGATGAGGCAGAATCAACCCGTCCAGATCGCCGCTGAGTTGTCCGTAGGCGATCAGATCGAGGTCCAGCGTACGCGGTGCGTTGCGCGCCGTCCGTACACGCCCGAACAAATCCTCGATTCGCCCCAGGGTCCGCATCAAGGTCGGCGCGTCCTGTGTCGTGCTGACGATCGCCACCCCGTTCAGGAAGGGCGGGTCGCCCGGATCAGGCCAGGCCTGCGACGCCCACCAGGACGACCGGGCCAGCACATCCACGCCCTCCGCGCGAAAACGCGCCAGCGCCGCCTCCAGCGCCTCGGCGCACGATGACCAATCGCCCTTGTCATTACAGCCAAGTGCGACGATGACTGCGCCATCCAGATCGAGCGCGCTTTCGGCCGTTTCGCTTTGGGTCTTCATTTTCTCGACCATACCGACGGACTCATTTTTCGCTCATGACCAACCATCCCGACGACCGCATCGCCCTGTTCATCGACGGCGCCAATCTGTACTCGGCGGCCCGCGCCCTGAACTGCGATCTGGACTTCAAGAAGCTGACGGAACGTTTCACCGGCGAAAGCCGGCTGGTCCGCGCATACTATTATACGGCCGTGGTCGAGGGCGAGGAATTCTCACCGATCCGGCCGCTGGTCGACTGGCTCGACTACAACGGCTTCACCGTAGTGACGAAACCCGTCAAACGCTACGTCGACGCTCAGGGCCATAGCCGCACCAAGGGCAATATGGACATCGAGATCGCAGTGGACATGTTGGAACTCGCGCCGCGCTTGGATCACGTGGTGCTGTTCTCGGGTGACGGCGATTTCCGCCGCCTGGCGCAAGCGATGCAGGCCAAAGGCGTGCGCGTCACCGTTGTCTCGACGGTGAAGAGCCAGCCGCCGCAGATCGCCGACGACCTGCGCCGCCAGGCTGACGCCTTCATCGATCTGGCCGACATCATCAACGAGATAGGCAAGCCCAAAGCGCCCATGAATCAGGGCGTGACCCGCACCCTGGATCGGAGCGACCGCGCGTGAAGGTCGGGCTGAACCCTGAACCTGCCCGCGACTGCCCCCTGTGCCCCCGTCTGGTCGAGTACCGCGCGGAGAACGCTCGTCAGAACCCGGACTGGTGGAACGGTCCTGCGCCGTCGTTCGGCGATCCGAACGCGCGTCTGCTGGTCGCAGGCCTGGCGCCCGGCCGCACCGGAGCCAACAGGACCGGACGCCCCTTCACCGGCGATCATGCAGGCTGGCTGCTTTACGACACGCTGAAGAAGACCGGCTTCGCGACAGGCCGCTACGATCCTGACGGCAAGGATGATCTGACGCTGATCGACTGCATGATCACGAACGCCGTGCGTTGCGCTCCGCCTCAGAACAAGCCGACGGCGGCGGAAGAGAACACGTGCCGTCCCTTCCTCGTCGACCGGCTGACCGCCCTTCCCCGACTGAAGGTGATCGTGACGTTGGGCGACGTGTCACGCCGCAGCATACTGCGCACGCTCGGCTATCCTGGTTCGGCCATTCCCGCCGGACATGGGGTTGAAGGCAAGGCCGGCCGCTACATCCTGATCAACAGCTATCACTGCTCGCGACTGAACACGAATACGGGGCGCCTGACGGCAGAGATGTTCGAAGACATCTTCATTCGCGCCAGGGCGGCCCTAGAAGACTAGTAAAGAACACCCTCTCCCCATTCCGATGGGAGAGGAACCACGCAGTAGTGGAGGGCTGCCGACAGCCAAACCAAGCGGCTTCCTCCGTCTCGTCGCCTTCGCCGTCGATCCACCTCCCCGTTGCATAGGGAGGAAATCAGCCCCCGGCGACTTCGCCCGCGACCATGACGGGAGCCGCCGGTTCGCGGAAGTAGCGGTCAATGCCATCGGCGACCGAGCGCATCAGACGACGGCGAGCGCGCTCATCGGTCAAAACGCGCTCATCTTCCGGATTGGTGATGAAGCCCATCTCCAGCAGAACCGCCGGCACGTCGGGCGCCAGCAGTACGGCCAGACCCGCGTCGCGGTGGCTGCGCCGCAGCAGGGGATGATTGTCGCCCTCGATGTGGGTCAGCAGGACGCGCGCGAACTGGGCCGAGCGGTTCTGGGTGGCGCGCTGGGTCATGTCCAGGAGGATGCGGTCGACCGAAGGGTCGCGCCCCGGCAGGCGCAGGTCGCGCTGCCAGTCGTCGCCCTTGGTGAACTCACGCACGGCGCGTCCGGCGCCTTGTTCGGACAAGGTATAGACGCTGGCGCCGCGCAGGGCCGGGTCCGAACCGGCGTCGGCATGCAGCGAGATGAACAGATCCGCCCCGGCGTCGCGGGCGATCTGCACTCGGCGGCCGTGCACCACATAGACGTCGCCGTCGCGGGTCAGGCGCACCCGATAGCGGCCGGTCCGTTCCAGCGCCGTCTTCAACTCGCGGGCGGCCGCCAGGGTGACGGCCTTTTCCTGAACATGCTGGCCCTGAGCGCCCGGATCGCGACCGCCATGACCGGCATCGATGACGATCAGTGGCTTTTCAGCGCGCGCCGGCGCGCGGCGCGCGGCGGCGACCGGCGTCACCGCGGCGGCGCCTGTCGCCTTCAGGTCGATCACATAGCGATAGTGTTGAACCCCATCGCCGGGCGGCAGCAGGAAACGACGCTCAATCTCCGCGCCTCGCGCCAGATCCAACCGCACCCGAGACGAAGAACCGGAAGCGGACACGTCATAGCCGCGCACCAGTCCCGATCCCGCACCGTCCAGCCCCCGCGCCGGCTGAACGCCCGACAGGGCGACAATGACGCGCCCGGACGTTCCATCCTCGACCACCTGACCCCGCGTAGCCCGGCCCAAGTCGACCACGATGCGAGTCCGCTGAGCGTCCCCGCCGAAACGGATTCGCATGACCTCGCCATCCGATCCAAAGGCGAGACCGCGCCCAGCCGCCAGCACGACGCCGCAAACGACGATGAAGGCCAAGGCCGTCATCGCCCATTCGCGTACGCCCCAACGGGCCAGATTGTCACGCCACCGACCGGCCATGAACCGAAGTTACCCTGTAGTTTCATCGCTAGGATGACCCGGCGGATTAAGGATTTCGTTAAGACCTCTTACCGTCGCGGTTCTTTTATTTTCCGTCGCATATGCCTATTATGAACTTCGTACGCGACTGATCGCGCCGCCCGCAGTCCTGCGGGATCGGCCGCGCCCTCCTCGCGGCGCTGACTTTTCACCTATTCCGAGGATTGCCCGGCCTGGCCGACGATCCGAAGAACGGGTTCAGGACGCGGCCTTGATCGGCGCGTCCGGACCCAGGACCGACAACCTTATGGGCCGACCCGCCTGCGATCCCCACCGGCAAGACCATGCCGCTCTCGCTTTCTGCGAGGGGATGACGCGCGCCCTGGCCCCCATTTCCATTCGGCGAGCCGCCCCCCTTCCCGCGATTGAAATCGCGGCGCACGGCCTGGCGCGCCTGAGAGAGACCTTCAATGTCAAAAACCATGTTGATAGACGCGGCGCACGCGGAAGAAACGCGCGTCGCGATCGTGGACGGCCGCCAGGTTGAGGAATTCGATTTCGAATCCCGCGCGCGTCGCCAGCTTCGCGGGAACATCTATCTCGCCAAGGTCACCCGCGTAGAGCCCAGCCTGCAGGCCGCATTCGTCGAATACGGCGGCAACCGCCACGGCTTCCTGGCCTTCAACGAAATCCACCCAGACTATTATCAGATCCCGGTCGCAGATCGCGAAGCCATCATGGCCGAAGCGCAGTCGGACGATGACGATCACGATGATCTAGGCCGTGAAGGCGACGACGAATCCGAAGGCGGTCTGGCCGACGAAGAGCGCCTGAAGCGTCGGCTGATGCGTCGCTACAAGATCCAGGACGTCATCAAGCGCCGTCAGATCCTGCTGGTGCAGGTCGTCAAGGATGAGCGCGGAGCCAAGGGCGCGGCCCTGACCACCTGGCTGTCGCTGGCCGGCCGCTACTGCGTGCTGATGCCGAACACCGGCAAGGGCGGCGGCATTTCGCGCAAGATCACCAACACCTCGGACCGCCGCCGCCTCAAGGCCGCCGCCTCGTCGCTGAAGGTGCCGCAGGGGATGGGTCTTATCATCCGTACGGCCGGAGCCAAGCGCACCAAGGCCGAGATCAAGCGCGACTATGAATACCTGCTGCGCCTGTGGTCGACGATCCGCGAGACGACGCTGAGCTCCAACGCTCCGGCGATGATCTACGAAGAAGAAAACCTGGTCCGTCGCGCCGTGCGTGACATGTACGACAAGGACTTCGACGGCATTCAGGTCGAGGGCGTCGAAGGCTTCAAGCAGGCCCGTGACTTCATGCGCGTGCTGATGCCTTCCCAGGCCAAGAAGATTCATCTCTACCAGGGCTCGCGTCCGTTGTTCGCGGCGAACGGCATCGAAGAAATTCTGACCCAGATTCACCAGCCGGTCGTGCCGCTGAAGTCGGGCGGCTATCTGGTGATCAACCAGACCGAAGCCCTTGTCGCCATCGATGTGAACTCTGGCCGCGCCACCAAGGAACGCAACGTCGAGGCCACGGCCACCAAGACCAACCTGGAAGCCGCCGTCGAGGCCGCTCGCCAGTTGCGCCTGCGCGACCTGGCCGGTCTGATCGTCATCGACTTCATCGACATGGACGAGGGCAAGAACAACCGCGCGGTCGAGAAGGCCCTCAAGGACGCCCTGGCCAAGGACCGCGCCCGCATCCAGATGGGCCGCATCTCGGGCTTCGGCCTGATGGAGATCAGCCGTCAACGCCGCCGCCTGGGCGTGATCGAAGGGGCGACCGAGGTCTGTGAATGCTGCCAGGGCGCCGGACGTATCCGCTCGGCTGAATCCGCGGCGCTGACCACCCTGCGCGCCGTCGACATCGAAGCCGGCAAGAACGGCGCGGGTTCGGTGAACCTGCGCGTCTCGACGACCGTCGCCCTCTACATTCTGAACCACAAGCGCGACTATCTGCAGTTCCTGCTGGAGCAGCGCGGCGTGAACGTCGTCATCCAGATCGACGACAGCCTGGCCCAGGGCGAGCACTCGATCGAGCGCACAGAAACCAACGAGGATTTCGTCGCGCCGGAAAGCCACATCGACCTGGCTGACCTCGACGACGGCTTCGACGACAGCGCCTTCGCTGATGAGGATGAGGACGTCGACGAGGACGAAGACCTCGGCGGCGACGATGAAGACGACGCTGACCTGGACCGTGAAGACGAAGACGACGACGAAGCCCGCGCTCGCCTGGAACAGGACGACGACGGTCGCGGCGGTCGTCGCCGTCGTCGCCGTCGCGGCGGTCGTCGTGAAGAAGAAGCCGAAGCCGTTGTTGTCGAGGACGATGACGACGGGCGCGGCGGTCGTCGCCGTCGGGGCCGTCGCGGCGGTCGCCGCGTGCGCGAGGAAGGCGAACGCGACGTCTTCACCTGGGTGCGGGGCCGCACGCCCTCGCTGCAGGATCCTTACGTCTGGTTCGATCCGATCAATCCCGCGCCTATCATCGCCGAACGCCCTGCAAGGGATGAGGCTGAGAACGGGGACATCCGTGAAGTCTCCGTCGAACAGGCGAACGATGGCGAAGGCCGCAACGGCCGTTCGCGTCGTCGTCGCGGTCGCGGCCGCGGTCGTGGCGAAGTGACGCACGACGCCAAGGTCGAGGATCGCGCCCTTAATGAAGGCCTGCCGCCCGTCGGTTCGCCGGACACGCCCATCGCCGTGATGATCGATGGTGATTCCGTGGGGGAAACCTCCGCCGACGTCCCCCACGTCGTAGAAACCATCGAGCCCCCCAAGCGTCGTCGCGTTCGCCGCAAGGTCGCGTCTGAAACCGCCGCTGAGCCTGTCGTGGAAACGACCAGCGAGGATGCAGCGCCGGTCGAGCCGGAACCTCAACCGGTCGCGGCCGACCTGGACGTACCCCCGGCCGTCGCCGCCCGCATCGAGCAGGCGATCGAAGAGGCCCTGACCGAAGACGTCGTGATCGAAGACGTCATGGTCAAAGACCAGGCCCAAGCCGTGGTCCTGACCGAACCGACACCGACGCCTGCCGCAGAGGTCGACATCGCGGCCATCATCGCCGACGATCCGAACCAGATCGGCGAAGCGCCCGCCAAGCCCAAGCGGGGCTGGTGGCGCCGTTGATCGGACACGATTAAGCTGGAAGCTGCGGGGGAGACTATCGCTCTGGAGTTCGTCATGACCAGGACGCCCCCCGCCGCAACCCGCTTTCGGCGCTATCTGGCCGCCGGCGTCGGCGCCCTCGCGGTGCTGGCTTCATCCGCCGCGGCCCAGGCCCAGAGCCTGATCCGGGACACCGAGATCGAGGGCATCATCCACGAGTGGTCCGAGCCCGTGCTCGACGCCATGGGGCTGGACCCGAACGAGGTGGAGATCCTGCTGGTCAACGACAACGACCTGAACGCCTTCGCCACGCGCGGGCGGATCATGGGGTTGAACACCGGCCTGATCCTGCGGACCAAAAGCCCCAATCAGCTCCTGGGCGTGATCGCCCACGAGGCCGGGCACATCAAGAACCGGCATACCCTGCGCGACGGCGCCCAGAACGCCGGGATGCAGCCGATGATCATGACCATGGCGCTGGGCGCCCTGGCCGCGATCGCAGGCGCGCCCGACGCGGGCGCGGCCCTGCTGGCCTCCAGCCAGTACTTCGGCACTCTGGGCGCCCTGCGCTACATGCAGAGCCAGGAGGGCGAGGCCGACATCACCGGCGCCCGCGCCCTGGAGCGCGCCGGGGAATCCGGACGCGGCATGGTCGAGTTCTTCGAGAACTTCCGCTCGCAGGAAATCTTCTCGGACCAGCGCCGCTACCCCTATTTCCGCAGCCACCCCCTATCGTCGCAACGCATCGAGGCCCTGCGACCGCCGGTCGAAGCCGCCTCCAACTACAACAAGCGCGATAGCGCCGAGCGTATGGCTCAACACGCCCTGGTCGTGGCCAAGATCCGCGCCTTCATGGACGCGCCCAATTCGACCTTGCGCGACTATCCGTCCAGCAACGTCACCCTGCCCGCCCGCTATGCTCGCGCCATCGCCTGGTACCGCGACGGCCAGACGCAGAAGGCGCTGGACGCCGTCGATCTGCTTCTGACCGAACAGCCCGAGAACCCCTATTTCTGGGAACTCAAGGGCCAGATTTTATTCGAAGAAGGCCGCCCGACCGAAGCCATCGGCGCCCATGAACGCTCTGTGCAGCTCAAGCCCGACGCTCCGCTTCTGCGCATCAACCTGGCCCATGCCCTTATAGAGACGAACGATACGACCAAGCTGGCCGAAGCGGAAAACCAGCTGAAGCGCGCCGTGGCTCTGGAAGGCGACAACAACCTGGCCTGGCGCCTGCTGTCTCAGGCCTATTCCAGCCAGGGCAAGGAGGGCGAGGCGCGCCTGGCCTCGGCCGAATACTGGTTCGCTCTGCGCCGTCCGGACCAGGCCGCCCAGTTCGCCATGCGCGCCCGCGACATGCTGGACCGCAGCTCGATCGAATGGCGCCGCGCGACGGACATCGTACTGGCGACCGGTGCGACTGAGAAAGATATCCAGGACGCCGAGCGTCGCAATGAGCAGCGCAGCCGATCCGGCGTTATCCCGCCAGGAGGCGGCTGATTCCGCCCCGCCCCACGGCTTTACTGAGTAAGACGAGAGACTGATGACCGACGACGCACGCCACGATCCCACCCCGACCGCTACGCCGAGAAAGGCGCGCCTAGGCCTGTCGGGCGCGACGCTGGGCTGGGCCGCCGCAGGGATGTCAGCCGTCGCCCTGGTCCTGTCGGCCGCGCCTTACCTGACCGGCGGATTCGGCGAACGGGTGCGGGCCTATCTGATCCAGAACCCGCAAGTGCTGGATGAAATCCTGGCGGCGCGCGAGACGGCGGAATCCCAGTCGCGCGTCCAGACCATCAACGCCGCCGCCGCCGCCAACCCGGCCCTGCTGGCCGCCGATGCGCGCGATCCGGCCTTCGGCCCGGCGAACGCCAAGGTGACGGTGATCGAGTTCTTCGACTTCCGCTGCCCCGGCTGCAAGGCCGTGGCACACGATTACCGCGCCCTGATGGCCGCCCACCCGGACGTGCGCTTCGTCTTCAAGGACTGGCCGATTCTGGACCGGGGCGAGGACGTCTCCTCACAGTACGCCGCCCGCGCCGCCCTGGCCGCGCACCAGCAGGGCAAATACCTGGCCGTCTATGACGCCCTGATGGCCGAACGCGCGCTGGACCGCGCCGCCATCGACCGCATCCTATCCGACAACGGCGTCGACATGACCAAGGCCAACGCCGCCATCTCCGCACCCGAGATGACGCGCCACGTCACCGACATTCATGCCGCCGCCGCTGCGCTCGGCCTGCAGGGCACGCCGACCTTCTTCATCAACGGCGTCGCCAGCCCCGGCATCGACCCGCGCGAGGTCGGCGCCCTGATCGAAGCGGCCAAGAAAAAGGGCTGACCTTCCGGTCAGCCCCTGAGCCTTCTCAGATCAGCCCCGCCAACGGCGAGGACGGGTCGGCGTAGAACCGCTTCTTCATCCGCCCCGCGAGATAAGATTCACGCCCGGCGATGACCGCGTGCTTCATGGCGCTGGCCATCAGCAGGGGATCGCGCGCCTCGGCGATGGCGGTGTTCATCAGCACCCCGTCGCAGCCCAGTTCCATCGCAATGGCGGCGTCCGAGGCCGTGCCCACGCCCGCATCAACCAGCACCGGCACCTTGGACTGCTCGACGATCAGGCGGATGTTGATCGGGTTCTGCACCCCCAGCCCCGAGCCGATCGGCGCGCCCAGCGGCATGATGGCCACAGCGCCCGCGTCCTCCAGCTTGCGCGCATAGACCGGGTCGTCGGTGCAATAAACCATGACCTCAAAGCCCTCGGCGGTCAGCAGCTTCAGCGACCGCAGGGTCTCTTCCATGTCAGGGAACAGGGTCTTGGGGTCCGCCAAAACCTCCAGCTTCACCAGGGTCCAGCCGCCCGCCTCGCGCGCCAGACGCAGGGTCCGCACCGCGTCCTCGCCGGTGAAGCAGCCCGCCGTGTTCGGCAGATAGGTGTATTTCTTCGGGTCGATGAAGTCCGTCAGCACCGGCTGGTTCGGATCGGTCAGATTCACCCGGCGCACGGCCACGGTGACCATCTCGGCGCCCGAAGCCTCGGCCGCCGCCGCGTTCTGGGCGTAGTCGCGATACTTGCCGGTGCCCACGATCAGGCGCGAGTTGAAGGTGCGGCCGGCGACGGTCCAGCTGTCGGTGCGGGGAGCGGTGTCAGTCATGGTTTAGTGACCTAGCGCCGCCCGCCGCCGGGGGGAAGCGCCGTTGCGGGATTTGATCGGCTTGCGCTTGCGCCCCCTTCCCGCTCATCCCGGCGGACGCCGGGATCCAGTGAGAGCCTCACCCGTAACCTTTGAAGGGCGAACCTGTCGCCAAAGGACTGGATCCCGGCGTCCGCCGGGATGAGCGGGGGTTAGGGTCAGCCCCCGCCCACGAACTGCACCAGTTCGATCTTGTCGCCCTCGGCCAGCACCGTCTCGCCGTGCAGCGACCGCGGCACGATCTCCAGATTGCGCTCGACCGCAACCTTCTTGGGGTCCAGCGACAGTTCCCGAACCAGACCCAGAATGGTCGTGGCGGCGGTGTCCCGCGCCTCGCCGTTGACTTCGATACGCAAACTGTTCGCTCCAGGGAATGAAGGGGAAGAGGCAGAGCCTCCCGGAGACGTCTGATAATGGGAGTTCGAGCGTGAGACATCAAACCCCGCCATTAAAATCTGCTTTTAGGTTACTCGCAATTCTTAGATTGAAACGCACTGATCGATTAACCAGTATACACATCGAATTTGGAGCCGCGAATGAAGCTTGCTTTAAATACCCTTCTAAACTCCATGACCCTCGCGGGCGCGGGCATGGTCGCGAGCGCTGCAGTCGCTTCATCCGAGCAACATTCTGTTGTGCCAAAAATGCTATGGACATACGTGCCCGCAGAAGCTTCAGGTCAAGTTCCTTGCCCCTCTATTGCGCCAACGCTCACTCATCGTGAAAATTTTCAAACAGTTTGCTTATCGGCAACTGGCTAATCCGTACCGAGAAGGGGTCTATTCGCTGCACCTTCCATCAGACAAGCGCTGGGCGCTGTACGTTTGGAAGTCCAGGATATCTTGTTATAGAACAAGGCAATGCAATAACGGTTTACGATATCGCGGATAGATCGTCTGTCGAGTTCGAGATTCGTGACGGCCGACACGCTTGCCGCATAGGGCGACGGATCCGCACACACGGCGACACCATCGTTCCACTTTCCTGAGCTTCCCTCCCCCTACGTCACCTTTTTCCCCGCCCGCTTTGCGCCGCGCGCCACCTAGGCTACAACGCGCGCTCGATTCCGCGCGGCGGCGCGCCTGTTTTGCGAGCGAATGCCCGAAACTCTCACCCTGTATGTCCTGAACGGGCCGAACCTGAACCTGCTGGGGGTTCGGGAGCCGGATATCTATGGCCGCGAGACGCTGGCCGACGTTCAGGCCATGTGCGAGGCGGCGGCCGAGGGCGCCCGCGTCGTCTTCCGTCAGTCGAACCATGAAGGCCAGTTGATCGACTGGATCCAGGAAGCCAGGACTGAGGCCGACGCCCTGGTCATCAATCCGGCCGCCTTCACCCATACCTCGGTGGCCCTGCTGGACACGCTGAAGACGCTGAGCATCCCCGTGGTCGAGTGCCACCTGTCGAACCCCGCTGCGCGCGAGGCGTTTCGGCATCATTCCTATGTGTCCCTGGCCGCGACCGGCGTGATCGCCGGCTTCGGCCCCCGCAGCTATGAATTGGCCGTCCGGGCCGCTCTGGACCTGGCGCGCCGCGCCGGGGCCAAGGGCTGACCGCCGCGCGCCGTCTGAAGATCAAGTAGAAGAGACCCCCATGTCCGACGACAAGAACAAGAACATCGACGCCGACCTGGTCCGCAGCCTGGCCGACATCCTGAACGACACCGACCTGACCGAGATCGAAGTCGAGCGCGGCGATCTGAAGATCAAGGTGAAGCGCGAAGTCACCGTCGCCGCCGCGCCGATCCAGTACGCCGCCGCACCGGCCCCGGTCGCCCACGCCGCGCCGGCCGCCGCCGCGCCGCTCTCCATGCCGTCGGACCCGGCCACCATCGTCGCCCGCGCCGGCGAAGAGGTGAAGTCGCCGATGGTCGGCACCGCCTATCTGCAGCCCGCGCCGGGCGCCGATCCCTTCATCAAGGTCGGCGACAAGGTGAAGAAGGGTCAGACCCTGGTCATCGTTGAAGCCATGAAGACCATGAACCCGATCCAGTCGCCGCGCGACGGCGTGGTGGCTGAAATCCTGGTGGGCGACGCCCAGCCGGTCGAGTTCGGCGAAGCCCTGGTCGTGCTGGAAGCCTGAGCCCCATGTTCAACAAGGTTTTGATCGCCAACCGCGGCGAGATCGCGCTTCGCATCCACCGCGCGTGCAAGGAGATGGGCATCTCCACCGTCGCCGTGCACTCGGAAGCCGACCGCGGCGCCATGTGGGTGCGCCTGGCCGACGAGAGCGTCTGCATCGGCCCCGCGCCGGCGGCCAAGTCCTATCTGAACATCCCCTCGATCATCGCGGCGGCGGAAATCACCGGCGCCCAGGCCATCCACCCCGGCTACGGCTTCCTGTCGGAAAACGCCCGCTTCGCCGAGATCGTCGAGGCCCACGGCCTGGCCTTCATCGGTCCAAAGCCCGAGCATATCCGGGTCATGGGCGACAAGATCACCGCCAAGCAGACGGTCAAGGACGCGGGCATTCCCGTCGTCCCCGGCTCGGACGGCGAGGTCGAGACGGTCGAACAGGCCATCGAGGCGTCCAAGACCATCGGCTTCCCCCTGATCGTCAAGGCGGCCGCCGGCGGCGGCGGGCGCGGCATGAAGGTGGCGATGACGGCCGACGACCTGGTCGAGGCCGTCCAGACGGCCCAGACCGAGGCCCTGGCCGCCTTCGGCAACGGCGCCGTCTACATGGAGCGCTACCTCCAGAAGCCGCGCCACATCGAGATCCAGGTCATCGCCGACAGCCACGGCAACGTCGTCCACCTGGGCGAACGCGACTGCTCGCTGCAACGCCGTCACCAGAAGGTGCTGGAAGAGGCCCCCTCGCCCGCCCTGTCGGCCGAGGGCCGCGCCAAGATCGGCGAGACGGTCAACAAGGCCATCGCCGCCATCGGCTACCTGGGCGCCGGAACCATCGAGTTCCTGTGGGAAGACGGCGAGTTCTTCTTCATCGAGATGAACACCCGCCTGCAGGTCGAACACCCGGTCACGGAGATGATCACGGGCGTCGATCTGGTGCGCGAACAGATCCGCATCGCCGCGGGCCTGCCGCTGTCGTTCACGCAGGATGACATCGAGTTCAAGGGCCACGCCATCGAGGTGCGGATCAACGCCGAGAACTCGGAGACCTTCACCCCGTCGCCGGGCACGATCACCGAGTTCCACGCGCCGGGCGGCCTGGGCGTGCGTCTGGATAGCGCCATCTACGCCGGCTATTCGATCCCGCCCTATTACGACAGCCTGATCGGCAAGCTGATCGTCCACGGCCGCGACCGCGAAGAGGCGCTGGCCCGTCTGAAGCGTTCGCTGGGCGAGACGGTCATCAGCGGCGTCGACACCACCATCCCCCTGTTCCAGAAGCTGTTGCAGGAGCCGGACATCCTGTCGGGCGACTACGACATCCACTGGCTGGAGAAGTGGGCGGCGGCGCGCAAGGCCAAGGCCTAAGCGCCCTTTGGACGAGCCGGGCTTCAGCGCGAGCGGCCCTTCCGACGTCTTCGGACCGGAAGCGCTGCTCGCCTGCTACGCGCGGGGGGTCTTCCCCATGGCCGAGGCGCACGATGATCCGCGTGTCTTCCTGGTCGAGCCGGACCAGCGGGGCGTCATACCGCTGGATCGCTTCCACATTCCGTCACGCCTGCGCCGCACCGTGCGAGGCGAGCCGTTTCAGGTCCGGGTGAACACGGCCTTCGCCGCCGTGCTGGACGCCTGCGCCGCGCCCGCGCCGGGGCGCGAGGACACCTGGATCAACGCCCCGATCCGTCGCCTTTACGTCGAACTGCATCAGCGCGGCTTCGCCCACAGCATCGAGTGCTGGCACGATGAGACGCTGGTTGGCGGCCTGTACGGCGTGACGCTGGGCGGCGCCTTCTTCGGCGAGAGCATGTTCAGCCGGGCCACGGACGCCTCCAAGGTCGCCCTGGTCCATCTGGTCGCACGACTGAGAAAGGGCGGCTGGCGCCTGTTGGACGCGCAGTTCCTGACCGACCACCTCAGCCAGTTCGGGGCCGTCGAGACGCCGCAGACGGCCTATCTGCGAATGCTGGCTCCGGCCCTGAAGGTCGTACCGGACTCCACCGCACTGTTCGTCCCGCTGACAGGCGTCGAAGCCGTGGCGGCGGCCGTGTCCGGACAGGTTTTGCAACTGTCGGGACACGATAAGGCTGGCCTTACCGACTGACCCGGCGCGCCATGGCGTCATGACCCATGTCGCCAACGCCCCCGCCCCTGTAGACGCACCGCCCGCCTGGCGCCGTGAAGTCGTCGATATCGCTCGAACCCTGGCCTACGCCCTGCTGCTCGTCTTCGTCGTCAGGACCGTGCTGTTCCAGCCGTTCACCATCCCCTCCTCATCGATGGAGCCGGGCCTTGTCACCGGCGACTACATCGTCGTGTCGAAGTACAGCTACGGCTGGAGCACGGCGTCGCTGCCGTTCAACCCGCCCATAAAGCCGAGGCGGCTTCTGGCGCGTTCGCCGGCCAGGGGCGATGTGGTCGTCTTTCGTCGGCCCAACGACCCGTCAACCGCCTGGGTTAAGCGCGTCGTGGGCCTGCCAGGCGATACGGTTCAGGTTCGAAGCGGCCAGGTTTTCATCAACGGACACGCCGTCAAACGCACGCCCCTGGGTCTGACCCAGGATCACGACGCGCCCGAGCGACAGGTGCTGGCCGTGCACGAAACGCTGGGCGACGGTCGAGATGACGGTCGAGATTATGTCACCTACGATGGCGGCCCTTCTCAGCCCGGCGACGACACCGACGTCTATCGCGTGCCGGCGGGCCGGTATTTCGTGATGGGCGATAATCGCGACAACTCGCTGGACAGCCGATGGCCCGCCGAGGTCGGCGTCGGTCTGCTGCCGGCCGAGAACATCATCGGCCGAGCGGAGATCGTGCTTGCGTCATGGGAACCGGGCGCCGGCCTGACCAGACCCGGGACGTGGCTGAACCTTCAGACCGACCGGTTTTTGAAACCCATCCGCTAGAGTCTGATCGGTTGAGGTGGAATCGCTTCGCGATTCCGCTGATGCCGTGAATCAGGCTCCAGCATTGATGCTGGAGCGAATACCTGAGTTCAGATGCAATCGCACCTGAACCGATTTCGCTCTAGCGGGCGCGAAACTCTTCAAAGGTGACGACGCCGTTCCGGTCGCGGTCCAGGCGATCGAATGCGGCGCGCGACGGCGAGAGGCTCTGAGCCAGCGACGGCGCCGCAATCGCACCCAACGCCAGCCCGGCGACCGCTGCGATCCATATCTGGCGCCACGACGCAACGCGAACATCCGCCCGATCAGCATCAATGAAACGTCGGATCGCCTCGCTGGCCGTCATGCCCTGGGCCCGGCATCGCGCCATGAAGGCGGTCTTGGCGGCGTGCGAAAGCCGAATTTCGACGGTTTCGGTCTTCTTGGGGGATTTCCGATGCGTCATTCGCGCGCCCCTTAGCCCTTACAGCCGACAACCCAGGCGTCGTAGACCGGGTGTTGCAGCCCGCTGACGCTGGGCGACGAGGCGAACATCCAGCCCTTGAAGACTTGACGGGCCTCGGTCGGCGCCGCCAGACCGCGCGGCTGAACCCCGACCTCCATATAGGCGATGGCGTCCTCGGTCATTTCATCCGAAGCGGAGACCTCGCAGGCGCGGGCCTTGAAGATTAGGGTCTTGCCAAAACGCACCGGGCGACCGCCCACCTCGACTTCGAACCGCATGGTCTCGGCCGTCGTCTTGTCGACCGCCTGAATGACGGCGACGCGGCGGCGCTGGCGCACGCCCGGCGGCGTGGTCGGAGCGGCGGGCGCGGGCGCGGCCTCTTCCTCTTCGGCGGTCAGGTCTTCCGGCACTTCTTCCTGAACGGCGACTTCCTGTCCCTGGACCGCGACGGTCGGGACGCCCGGTTGTACGGGGGCGGGAGGCGTGGTCGGGTTCGTCGCCGGAGTCTGGCCGCCGTTGGCGGGCGGAGTCTGCGGCTGCGTCGGTTGCAGCGGCGTGCGGCCGGTGTCGCGCAGCAGGTCGCCGATCGGATCGGCCGGGGCCGGCGTCGCGTCCTGCGGCAGGTCCATCAGGGCGCTGGCCACGCCGACGCCCGAGATCGCCAGTCCCGCGACGACCACCCCGGCCAGCAGGACATGGCGAAGGGTCATTCCGGGCTCCAGGCCTGATAGTCGCCGGTGGCGGCCGGGCGTTGGCCCAGGGCCGCCAGCGAGCCTTGCGGACGGCGCGCCATCGGCGTGCCTGTCAGGTTCGGCAGGTGATCCTTTTCCCACGCCTGGCGCGGCAGCGGGCGCTCGGCCGGGGTCTCGTCATAGGTGTAGCGCAGCCAGCCCTGCCATTCCGGCGGCACCTTGGTCGCCTCGGCGTAGCCGTCATAGATGACCCAGCGGCGCTTGCGGCCGTCATAGCTGACGGCGTCGCGGGATTCGTAATAGCGGTTGCCGAACTCGTCCGTGCCGACCAGTTGGCCGCGTTTGCCGACGGTGAACAGGGTGCCGATCGTGGCGCCGTTCCACCAGGTGAAGATCTTGCTCAGCACGTCGTCGAACTCACTCGAATCCACCGCCCAGGGAAGGTCCGGCGGCGCGGCGCGATCATAGAAACCGCGACGCCCTACGTCCAGCAGGGAGCGCAAGGGAAACGCCTCAACATCTTGTGGGCAACCCCCGCACAAACCACAACATACGTTGAACGCCCGTCAGGTCTGTCGGTAAGCTGGTTCAGACGACATGCGTGGAGACGTGGAATGCGCTTCAAGGCTCGCTTTGCTCCTCTCGCCGCGACGCTCGCTTTCGAGCCCCGCGAGATCGAGCGCGGCCGCGCCTTGACGCCGGTCGCAGCGCCCGCCGGGTGGACCGACGTTCGCGTCGAAGCCTGGCTGGACTGGGCTGAAAGCCAGGCGTCGTCGTCCTCCCATGCCCTCGACGACGCCATCCAGGGCTGGGCCGCCCGACTCGCATCTGATGGACGCGAAAGCGGCGCCCTGACCACAGCCGCCGAGGCCGAGCGATTCGCTGCTGAACTCGCCGCGTCCATGCTGCTAGGCCTCGCTGCGCCCGCCCTGCCGACGACGAACGGCTTCCGGCCGCTGATCGACCTGTCCGAACCGGATGCGGCGCAGGCCCTGTCGGCCCAGGCCGCCGCCTGGCGCGGGCGTCGCCTATCCACCCGCGCGACCGAAGCCCTGGCCAAGGCGCTGGGCGAGGTCGCCGACGCCGTCTCCCGTTGCGAAGGCCCGCGCGAGGCCTGCGCCGATCCCGCCGCCAACCCGGCCCTGGCCCGCGCGGCCGTGGCGGCGCGCCGCTGCGGCGCCGGCGACGCCGACATCCTGCGCGCCATTCAGGGCGAGGCCGCCGACCTCACGATCGAAGCCGCCGAACAGCCCGCCGCCCTGCCCGTGCTGGCGGCGCGCGACACGACCGCCTCAGGCGATCCCCAGACCGCCGCCGTGGCCGAGGCGGCGCAGGAAGGCCCGGTCGTGATCGTCTTCTCACCCGCCGACGCCGAGGCCATGACCGCCGCCCAGACGGGCGCGCGCGCGATCCTGAACCTGCCCGCGCTGGCGGCGCTGGCTGGGGCGGACTTCGATTCTGCCCTAGACGCGCTAGTCGCCCTGTGGACCACGGCGCTGGATATCGAACTGGACCAGGCAGGCCAGGCCGAGGCGCAGGCCGCGCGGCCCATCGCGCTGGGCCTCGGCGGTCTGGCGGATTGGGCGGTCAGCCAGGACGGGGCCGACCCTGTCGCGCAGGCGTCCGCGCTAGGGCGGCGCGTCGCTGACATGGCGTCCCAAGCCTCCTGCGATCTGGCGGCCCGACTGGCGCCCTGCCCCGAATGGGCGACCGCCAAGGACGACGTCATCGCCGCGCTTCAGGCGCAAGGGCGCGACGCCGCCGCGTTGGAGTCGAACGGGCGACGCAACGCCGTGATCGGCCTGTTCGTCGACGAGGCCGAGCTGGACCTGCGGCTAGGCCTGTCGCCGTTCGGCGCGACGGATGTGTTCCAGACCGCCGACGACGAAATCGCCCGACGCCTGAGGCCCGACCTGGCCGCCGCCATCGTCGCGGCGGGCGGCGACGTCGAGGCGGCGGAGCGCCATCTGTTCGGCCGCCGCACCCTGGCCGAGGCGCCGGGCGTGAGCCACGGACGCCTGCGCGAACTGGGCTTCACCGATCTGGAGCTGGAGGCCATCGAGCGCGCCCTGGCCCTGGTCGAGGACTTCGGCCCCGCCTTCGCTCCGCCGGTGCTGGACGCGGGCTTCATCGGCGACGTGCTGGGGCTGACGCCGGACGAAGGCGCCTTGCTGCCTCGTCTATGCTTCACGGCTGAAGAGATCGAAGCCGCGACCGCCTATGTCTTCGGCCGACCGGACCTGTCGGACTGGGATCAGGCGCCGCCTTCGCTGACAGCCCTGTTGGCGACGCCGGGCGCCGATCTCGAGGCGGCCCTGCGCCAGACGATCGAGCCGTTCAGCGACGCCCCCGACGCCCGCCCCCGCCTGCTGGACTGGCGCTCCGACGCCATGCAGATAAGCCGCGCCATCGCCGACGGCGCGCGCGACGATCGCCGCGCCGTGGCCCTGCGCCGCGCGGAAGCCCCGCTCAGCTTCCGCCTGACCCTGCCCGAAGTTGAAGCCCCCCGCCGCGCCGAGGCCCCGCCGCAAGCCGCGCACCAGACCGTCGAGCGCGTGATCGAGAAGGTGGTCGAGCGCGACCGCACCCGCCGCCGCCTGCCCGACCGCCGCAAGGGCTATATCCAGAAGGCCTCGGTCGGCGGCCACAAGGTCTACATCCACACCGGCGAGTACGAAGACGGCGAACTGGGCGAGATCTTCATCGACATGCACAAGGAAGGCGCCGCCTTCCGCTCGATGATGAACAACTTCGCCATCGCCATCTCCATCGGCCTGCAATACGGCGTGCCGCTGGACGAGTTCGTGGACGCCTTCGTCTTCACCCGTTTCGAGCCGTCGGGACGGGTCACGGGCAACGACTCCATCCGCTCGGCGACCTCCATCCTCGACTATGTCTTCCGCGAGCTGGGCGTCTCCTATCTGGACCGTCGCGAACTGGCGCAGGTCACGCCCGAGGCCGCCAATCTGGACGGTATGGACGGCGCCCCGACCGACGCGCCCCAGCCCGTGCCCGCCGCCCGCTTCATCTCCAAGGGTTTCGCCCGCGGCGCGGCGCCCGACAATCTGATCGTCGCTCCCTTCGGCCGGAAGGAGCCGTCGCCACGCACCACGCCGCAGGCGCAGGCCGGCCCCTGTCCCGAGTGCGGCGACCTGATGCTGACGGATCGGAACGGGACGCCCGTATGCGGGGCCTGCGGCGCGGCGCCCAAGGTTCAGGGTTAACAAGTTCAGGGCTGAAACGGGACGCACTGTCCCGAAACGGCGGCCCGCTTCTTGCTGCGAGGCGGCAAAGCCTGGAGCCATCCGCATGATCCGTCCCGCAATCGCCCTTCTCGCCGCCGTCGGCCTGACGCTGACGGCCCTGCCCGCCTCGGCGCAGAACGCCTCTCAGATCAGCCAGGTGCGCCGCGGCGCCTCCTGCCCCGGCTGCAACCTGTTCCAGGGCGACTTCTCGGGCCTGGAGCGCACGGGTCTGAACCTGGCGGGCGCCCGCGTCCGTCAGGCGGACATCAGCCTATCGGTGATGAACCGCACCAACTTCAGCCGCGCCGACCTGCGCGACGTCGAGGCCTACGGCGCCGTCCTGTCCAGCTCGAACTTCACCGGGGCGGACCTAACCAACGCCAGCTTCGTCGGAACCTATCTGGAAGGCG
This sequence comes from Brevundimonas phoenicis, assembly GCF_047237745.1. Lineage (NCBI taxonomy): Bacteria > Pseudomonadati > Pseudomonadota > Alphaproteobacteria > Caulobacterales > Caulobacteraceae > Brevundimonas > Brevundimonas phoenicis. The sequence goes on along the minus strand of NZ_JBDFLN010000001.1, from coordinate 1,617,286 downwards.
CCGCCTTCGCCGGGGCCAAGCTGAACGGGACCAATCTGTCGGGCGCCGAGATGTCGCGCGCGCGCGGCCTGACCCAGTCGCAGCTCAATCAGGCCTGCGGCGACCAGAACACGGTTCTGCCTTCGGGACTACGCATTCCCGCCTGTTGAGCGTCGCCTTCGTTACCGCGATTTAAGTAGGGTTTTTACGGACTAAGGCGCATTCAAGAGGGGTGATGAAACGCTCGATTTCACCCCTGCGCCGTCTGGCCCTCGCCGCCTCAGCCCTTGTGGGATTGACGACGGCCGCCCCCGCCTTGGCCGGCGCTGTGGACATGACCTCGTCCCAGGATCGCGACGTCGCCCGCATGGTGTCCCTGGGCGGCAGCTGCGTCCGTTGCGAACTGTCGGGCCGCGACCTGTCCGGCGCCACCCTGACCGGCGCCAACTTCGCCAACGCCACCCTGGTCGGAGCCAATCTGCGCGGCGCCGAACTGGTCGGTTCGAACTTCGTCGGCGCCGACTTCAGCCGGGCCGACATGCGCGGCATCGAAATGGTCGGCTCGACCTTCACCACCGCCAATATGACCGGCGCCCAACTGATGGGCGCAGAAGCGACCGGCGCCGTCCTGATCCGGGCCAATCTGACCGGCGCCAATCTGACCGGCGCCGAGCTTCAGGGCGTCAACATGAACAGCGCCGTCCTGGTCCGCGCCCGCCTGAACGATGCGGAGATCTTCGGCGCCACCCTGGCCAATGTGAACGCCAGCGGCGCAGACTTCACCGGCGCCGACATCAAGGCGTCCAACCTGTCGGGCGGAAACTTCGACAACGCCACCTTCCGCGACGCCGACCTGGACAGCGCACGCCTGTCCGGCGGCAGCTTCAATCGCACCGATTTCCGCGACGCCTCCCTGCGCCGTACCGACATTCGCGGCCTGGACCTGTCCCGTGCGCGCGGCCTGACCGCCGATCAGGTCGAGGAGGCCTGCGGCGACGCCTCGACCCGCCTTCCGGGCGGCCTGACGGCCCGAAACTGCCGCGGCGGCGTCCGCGTCATCCGCACGCCGCCCGCGCCGCCTGTTCCGCCCATTCCTCCGCGCCAGCGCAACCTGGTCATCACCTCGGGCAACTGAGGACCGGACACAAAAAAGGGAGGGGTCGCCCCCTCCCTTTTCCACTTCAGCGCTGTCGCCGCGATCAGATCTTGATCGGCAGCTGGGTGCGGATCGACAGCTCCTTCAGCTGACGCTCCTCGGCCTCGGCCGGGGCGCTCATCAGCAGATCCTGGCCCTGCTGGTTCAGCGGGAAGGCGATGACCTCACGGATGGCCTGTTCGCCGGCCAGCAGCATGACGATGCGGTCGATGCCCGGCGCCAGACCGCCGTGCGGCGGCGCGCCGTAGCGGAAGGCGTTCAGCATGCCGCCGAACTGCTCCTCGACCACCGAGGCGTCATAGCCAGCGATCTCGAAGGCCTTCAGCATGATCTCGGCCTTGTGGTTCCGGATCGCGCCCGAGCACAGCTCATAGCCGTTGCAGACGATGTCGTACTGATAGGCGCGGATGGTCAGCGGATCCTGCGTCTCCAGCGCCTCCATGCCACCCTGCGGCATCGAGAAGGGGTTGTGGCTGAAGTCGACCTTCTTCTCTTCTTCCGACCATTCGAACATCGGGAAGTCGACGATCCAGCAGAACTTGAACTGGTCTTCGTCGACCAGCTTCAGCTCCGTGCCGACGCGGGTGCGGGCCAGACCGGCGAACTTGGCGAAGACCGACGGCAGGCCGGCGGTGAAGAAGGCCGCGTCGCCCTTGCCCAGACCCAGCGAAGACATCAGCGCCTCGGCCGGCTCCTGACCCAGGTTCTTGGCGATCGGGCCGCCCCACGATTGCTGATCGTCCGACCAGAAGATGTAGCCCAGGCCCGGCTGGCCCTCGCCCTGCGCCCAGGAGTTCATGCGGTCGCAGAAGGCGCGCGAACCGCCCGTCGGCGCCGGGATGGCCCAGACGGCGTTGGCGGCGTCGGCGCCCAGGATCTTGGCGAACAGGCCGAAACCGCCGTCGCGGAAGTGGTCCGACACGTCCTGCATCTTGATCGGGTTGCGCAGGTCCGGCTTGTCCGAACCGTACCACTTCATCGACTGTTCGAACGTCAGACGCTCGAAGCCCTTGTGCTCCATCGTCTGGCCGAAGTCGTTGGTAAAGGTATGCGTCCCGTCGATCGGCGACACCGGCTTGCCTTCGCCGAACTCGGTGAACAGGCCGTGCATCAGCGGCTCGATCGCCTGGAAGACGTCTTCCTGCGTGACGAAGCTCATTTCCACGTCGAGCTGGTAGAATTCCAGCGAACGATCGGCGCGCAGGTCTTCATCGCGGAAGCAGGGCGCGATCTGGAAGTAACGGTCGAAGCCCGACACCATCAGCAGCTGCTTGAACTGCTGCGGGGCCTGCGGCAGGGCGTAGAACTTGCCGGGGTGCATCCGCGACGGCACCAGGAAGTCGCGTGCGCCTTCCGGCGACGAGGCCGTCAGGATCGGCGTCTGATACTCGAGGAAGCCCTGGGCGCACATGCGGTTGCGGATCGACTGGATCACGCGCGAACGCAGGACGATGTTCCGATGCAGCGTCTCGCGACGCAGGTCCAGGAAGCGGTTCTTGAGGCGAATCTCTTCGGGGTATTCCGGCTCGCCGAAGACCGGCAACGGCAGCTCGGCGGCTTCCGACAGCACTTCCACCAACTGGACACGCACCTCGACCTCGCCGGTCGGCAGGTTGGCGTTGACGGTCGAGCCTTCGCGCAGGACCACTTCGCCGTCGATCTTGATGACGCTTTCGGCGCGCAGGCGCTCGACGACGTCAAAGCCCGGCGTCTCGGGGTGCAGGACCAGCTGGGTCAGGCCGTAGTGGTCGCGCAGGTCGATGAACAGCAGGCCGCCGTGGTCGCGCTTGCGGTGAATCCAGCCCGACAGACGAATATTCGCGCCCGCATCCGTCGAACGGAGGGCGCCGCAGGTATGGGAGCGATAGGCGTGCATATCGGATTTTCGTCTGAAAACGGCTGTCGAACAGCGTGAATTAGGAGCGGGGAAAGGCCCATCATCGCCCCCGAAAGTCAAGGCTGGCGGCTGAATCGCCCACGACGCGCCATCCACAGCGGCGGACAGGTTGTCCCCGTGATCCCGCCCTATCAACAGAGACGCCCACGGCTCGGCCCGGCTAGGGTCCGTCCTCATGAACGCCTCGGCCGCCGAAATCCGTCAACTGCGCCTGCCGCTGCAGCAGGAGACGCCGCAACGCGCCTCCGACCTGGCGATCTCGGAAGCGAACGCCGCGGGCGTGGCCGCCCTGACCACCTGGCCGGAAGCGCCGGGCGCCATCCTGGCCCTGTTCGGCCCGGCGGGCTGCGGCAAGAGCCACCTGGCCGCCGCCTGGGTCGAACGCACCGGCGCCATCGCCCTGCACGGCGCCGAGGCCGCCCTGGTCGACCCGCTGGAGCTTGAGGGCCGCCCCGTCCTGCTGGATCGGGCCCAGGACGCCGACGACGAGAGCCTGTTCCACCTGATCAACCTGACCCAGTCGGGCGGCGGCGCCCTACTGCTGGTGTCGCGCGATCCGCCCGCATCATGGGCCACGGACCTGCCCGACCTGCGCTCGCGCCTGAACGCCATCCGCACCGTGGGGATCGAGGCGCCCGACGACGTGGTCTTCGCCGCCATGCTGCGCCGCGCCTTCGCCAGCCGGAACATCACCCCGGCCGACGAACTGATCGACTATCTGGTCCGCCGCATCGACCGCTCGGCCGACGCCGCCGAGGCCGTGGTCGACCGCCTGGACGCCCTGCACCGCCCGGTGACGCGCGTGCTGGCCCGTCAGGTGCTGGACGGGGAGTAGCCGCCCCTACCCGCTCATCCCGGCGGACGCCGGGATCCAGTGCTTTGACTGCAAACTCGCGCGTGGATGGGTGAGCAGGTTTTTTTAGCGGGGCGACTGAGGCTCTTACTGGATCCCGGCGTCCGCCGGGATGAGCGGAATTATAGGTGGCGCTCCAAAGTCTCACCCGCCGCGACACAATCGCGGTTGCAGCCGTCACAGGCGCGAGCGACAACGGAATCATGACTGATCTCGCGCCCATCGCCGTCGACACCACCGGCGAGGAAGTCCCTTCCTCGCGCGCCCCGCAGCTGGAGCTGTCCGAGGCGCTGATGGCCTCGCCCGAGCGGTTCATCAACCGCGAGCTGTCCTGGCTGGCCTTCAACGGCCGGGTGCTGGAAGAGGCGGCGAACGAGGGCCACCCCCTGCTGGAGCGGGTGCGCTTCCTGTCCATCTCGGCCAACAACCTGGACGAGTTCTTCATGACCCGCGTCGCCGGTCTGAAAGGACAAGTGCGCGAGCGCGTCCGCGTGGTCTCGCCCGACGGCCTGACCCCCGCCGAACAGTTGGAGCAGGTCAATGCGGCGGCAGGCGGCCTGATGGCCGAACAGCAGCGTCAGTGGCGCGTCCTGCGCAAGGAGATGGCCGCCGCGGGCATCGAGATCGTCGAGCGCAGCCGTATCACCAAGACCGAGCGCGAGCGGCTGGAGCCGGAGTTCCTGAACCAGTTGTTCGCCGTCCTGACGCCGATGGCCATCGACCCGGCGCATCCCTTCCCCTTCCTGCCCAACCTCGGCTTCTCGCTGGCGCTGAAGCTGCGGCGCAACAGCGACAACCGCGTCCTCTATGCTCTGGTGCCGGTGCCGACGCAGGTGCGGCGCTTCTGGGCGCTGGCGACAGACGGGCGTTCCACGCCGGGGCGCACGCGCTACGTCTCGCTGGAAAACCTGCTGCTGCTGTTCATCGACCACATGTTTCCGGGCTGCGAGATCCTGGAAAAGGGTCTGTTCCGCCTGATCCGCGATTCCGACATCGAGATCGAGGAAGAGGCCGAAGACCTGGTCATGGAGTTCGAGGAAGCGCTGAAGCAGCGCCGCATGGGCTCGGTCGTCCGCATCAAGATCCAGGCGGACATGCCGGACGACCTGCGCGACTTCATCATCGCCCAGCTTCACGCCCAGCCGCAGGACGTGGTGCTGGTCGACGGCATGCTGGGACTGGCCCAACTGTCCGAACTGATCCCCGGCGGCCACCCCGACCTGAAGTTCAAGGGTTATGAGCCGCGCTACCCCGAGCGGGTGCGCGACAACGGCGGCGACATCTTCGCGGCCGTGCGCGAAAAGGATATGCTGATCCACCACCCGTTCGAGAGCTTCGACGTGGTGGTCCAGTTCCTGCGTCAGGCGGCGCGCGACCCGCACGTCATCGCCATCAAGCAGACGCTCTATCGCACCTCCAAGGACAGCCCCATCGTCGCCGCCCTGATCGAGGCGGCCGAGAACGGCAAGAACGTCACCGCCCTGGTCGAGCTGAAGGCCCGCTTCGACGAAGAGGCCAACCTGCGCTGGGCGCGTCAGATGGAGCGGGCGGGCGTCCACGTCGTCTTCGGCTTCGTCGAGTACAAGACCCACGCCAAGATGAGCGTCGTCGTGCGGCGCGAGGGCGACAGCCTTCGCACCTACTGCCACTTTGGCACCGGCAACTATCACCCGGTCACGGCCAAGATCTACACGGACCTGAGCCTGTTCACCTGCGACCAGGCGCTGGGCCGCGACGCGACGCGGGTGTTCAACTACATCACCGGTTACGCCGAGCCGGACGAGTTGGAAGCCCTGGTCGTCTCGCCGCTGAACATGAAGACCAGCCTGATCGAGATGATCGGCAAGGAGATGGCCGCCGCCGCCAAGGGCAAGCCCGCCGCCATCTGGGCCAAGATGAACGCCCTGGTCGACCCGGAGATCATCGACGCCCTGTATCGCGCCAGCCAACAGGGCGTGCGCATCGAACTGGTCATCCGGGGCATCTGCTGCCTGCGTCCCGGCGTGACCGGCCTGTCGGAGAACATTCGGGTCAAGTCCATTGTCGGCCGATTCCTGGAGCACAGCCGCATCGTCGCCTTCGCCAACGGCCACGATCTGCCCAGCAACCGGGCGCGGGTCTACATCTCCTCGGCCGACTGGATGCCGCGCAATCTGGACCGTCGGGTCGAGGCGATGACGCCGATCCTGAACGCCACCGTCCACGATCAGGTGCTGGACCAGATCATGGTCGCCAATCTGAAGGACGACGCCCAGAGCTGGGTTCTGGCCTCGGACGGCTCGTATCGGCGGGTGATCCCCAGCGGGTCGGAGCGGCCCTTCTCGGCGCACAAGTACTTCATGACCAACCCCAGCCTCTCCGGGCGCGGCCGCAAGGTGAAGACCCTGCCCGGCGCCCTGTCCTATCCAGGCCTCAAGCCGCGGAAGCGCCGCTGATGAGCCCCGAGCGCGAATACGAATCGAAACAGATCGCCGTCATCGACATCGGCTCCAACTCGGTGCGCCTTGTGCTGTACCGGCTGGAAGGCCGCGCGGTCTGGACCATGTTCAACGAGAAGGTTCTGGCCGGTCTGGGCCGCGATCTGGCCGCCACCCGGCGCCTGTCCGAACCGGGCGTAGTCATGGCCATGACGGCGCTGCGCCGCTTCGCCGCCGTGATCGAAGGCGTCCAGCCGGATCAGGTGCTGGTCGCCGCCACCGCCGCCGTGCGCGAGGCCGAGGACGGTCCCCTGTTCTGCGAGCGCGTGGCCGCCGAGACGGGGCTGCGCATCCGCGTCCTGAGCGGCGAGGAAGAGGCGAAATATTCGGCGCTGGGCGTGCTGGCGGGCGATCCGGGCGCGCGCGGCGTGGCCGCCGACATGGGCGGGGCCAGTCTGGAGCTGACGCGCATCGGCGACGGTCCGCGGGGCAAGGGCGTGACCCTGCCGCTGGGCCCCTTCGCCCTGCTAGACGCCAAGGGCTTCGACGCCGATCGCCTGCGGACGCGCATCGCCAGACGGCTGGAGCCGATCCAGGACGACTATGCGACCTCGACGCTCTACGCCGTCGGCGGCGCATGGCGCAGCCTGGCCCAGATGCATATGGCGATGGTCGAGCACCCGATCCGCATCGTCCACCAATACGTCCTGAACGCCGCCGACGCCCGCGATATGGCCCGGCTGGTCGCGCGTCAGTCCCGCGCCTCGCTGGAGAAGCTGCCCGGCCTGTCCAAGCGCCGCGCCGAGACCCTGCCCTACGCCGCCCTGGTGCTGGAGGGGCTGATCGACCGGCTGGGGCTTGGCTCGATCATCTTCTCGGCCTGGGGCGTGCGCGAGGGGCTGCTGTATGACGGCATGGAGCCCGCCATGCGGGCCGTCGATCCGCTGCTGGCCGGATGTTCGGCCTGGGGCGGCCGCCAGGGCGTGGACCCCGCCCTGCCCCGCGCCCTGGACGGCTGGCTGCAGTCGGTCGCCTCGGCCCTACCTGAAGTGTTCGGCGAGGAACGCGACGCCCTGCTGACGTCCTCGGTGTGCCGCCTGGCCGACCTGGGCGCGCGCCTGCACCCGGACCACCGCACCAACCTGGTGTTCGATCAGGTGCTGTGGTCGCCCATTCCGGGCCAGACCCACGCCGAACGCGCCTTCATGGCCGTGGCCATGAACGCCCGCTATGGCGGCGAAGCGCGCACACCCGCGCCGGACACGGTCAACCGCCTGCTGTCGGAAAAGGGCCAGAAGCGCGCCCGCGCCCTGGGCCTGGCCATGCGGCTGGCCTGCGACCTGTCCGGCCGCTCGCCGCAGCTTCTCGCCAACGCCACGGCCACGGTCGAGAAAGGCGCCCTGCGCGTCACCGCCGCCAACGGCTACGCCGACATGCTGCTGGGCGAACAGACGAAACGCCGGGCCAAGGCCCTGGCCGAAGCGATGGATCTGACGTTGAAAATCTAAAACCCTCTCCCGATGGGAGAGGGCTTGAGCCTCCAAGAGCCGAAGGCGATTGGCCAAGGCAAAAGGGTGAGGGTTCGCGCGCGAAGTCGGCCGCAGGCCCCCGCGCAACGACTCACGCCGACTGACAGGACAAACCCCTCACCCTTTGGCTGCTACCCGCCGCCCTTCGGGTCGCGCAAAGAACGATCGCTACACTCTCGTGCGCTCAAGCCCTCTCCCGCCGGGAGAGGGTTGATCAGCCCTCGATCTCGACCACTTCGACGCGGGCGCCGTTCAGCACCAGGGCGATCTCGCCCTTCTTGAGCTTCAGCGCGTCCTCGCCAAACAACTGGCGGCGCCAGCCCTTCATGGCTTCGACGTCGGCGTTGTCGTTCAGCGCGATCTTCTCCAGATCGGAGACGGTGGCGATCAGCTTGGCCGCCACGCCCGCGTTGTCGCTCTTGGCCTTCAGCAGCACCTTCAGCAGTTCCACCACCGAGGGCGGCGCCGGCTGGTTGTTGGCCGGACGCTCCAGCTTGGGCGCATGGGCTTCCGGGTCGGCCAGGACGCGCTTCAGTTCCGCCGCCAGCTCCAGCCCCAGACGCGAGCCGCCGAAGCCCTTGGGCACCGAGCGCAGGCGGTTGAAGGCGTCCGGGTCGGTCGGCGCCTGGACGGCGATCTCGTCGATGGCCTCGTCCTTCAGGATGCGGCCGCGCGGCTGGTCGCGCTCCTGGGCCGCGCGCTCGCGCCAGACGGCGACAGCGACAAAGGCGGCCAGATATTTGGCGTTGAACTTCTTCGGCTTCAGCCGCTTCCAGGCGTTCTCGGGCGAGGTGTCGTAGAGGGCCGGGTCCGTGACGGCGCCCATTTCCGACATGACCCAGTCCAGACGACCTTCCTTCTGCAGCCGGTCGCGCAACTTGGGATAGAGGGCCGACAGGTGCGTCACGTCGCCAAGGGCATAGGTCAGCTGCGCATCCGACAGCGGACGGCGCGCCCAGTCGGTGAAGCGGCTGCCCTTGTCCAGCTCCTGACCCAGCATCTGACGGACCAGGGCCTCATAGCTGACCTGATCGCCGAAACCGGCGGCCATGGCGGCGACCTGGGTGTCGAACAGCGGGCGCGGCATGGCGCCCAGCTTGTTGAAGATCTCCACGTCCTGCCGGGCGGCGTGGAAGACCTTCAGAATCGATTCGTCCCGCAGGATGTCGAGGAAGGGCGTCATATCCAGCCCCTCCGCCATCGGATCGATGATGGCGGCGTCCGTAGGCGAAGCCGCAGCCTGAATCAGGCAGAGCTTGGGCCAGTAGGTCGTTTCCCGCATAAATTCCGTATCAACGGTGATGTACGGGGCCTTGGCCAAACGATCGCAGAAGGCGATCAGCGCGTCATTGGTGGTGATTGGCGTCATTCCGATGCTATAGCCCCGCGCGACGCCGTCGTGGCAAGAGCGCCGCGACATATTTTCGCCCCCGATTTCGAGCCGTGACCGATGAGCGACACCCCTGAGGCCCTGAAAAACGGTCTGACCTACGCCGACGCAGGCGTGGATATCGACGCCGGAGAACAGCTGGTCAACGCGATCAAGCCCCTGGCCAAGTCCACGCGCCGCCCCGGCGCAGAGGCCTCGCTGGGCGGTTTCGGCGCCCTGTTCGACCTGAAGGCCGCCGGTTTTGAAGACCCGCTGATCGTCACCACCACGGACGGCGTCGGCACCAAGCTGAAGATCGCCATCGAGACCGGCCGCCATGATGGCGTGGGCGTCGATCTGGTCGCCATGTGCGTCAACGACCTGCTGGCCCAGGGCGCCGAGCCGCTAATGTTCCTGGACTACTACGCCACGGGCAAGCTGGACGTGGACGCCGCGCGCCGCGTCGTCGCCGGCATCGCCGAGGGTTGCCGCCAGTCGGGCAGCGCCCTGGTCGGCGGCGAGACGGCCGAAATGCCGGGCATGTATTCGGGCGGCGACTACGACCTGGCCGGCTTCTCGGTCGGCGCGGTCGAGCGCGGCAAGGTTCTGCCCTATCTGGACCAGCAGAAGCCGGGCGACGTCATCATCGGCCTGGCCTCCTCGGGTCCGCACTCGAACGGCTATTCGCTGATCCGCAAGGTGGTCGAGAAGTCCGGCCTGGCCTGGGGCGACGACGCCCCCTTCGCCAAGGACCAGACCCTGGCCCAGGCCCTGATGGAGCCGACCCGCATCTATGTGAAGCCGGTCCTGCCGCTGATGAAGGCCGACCTGATCAAGGGCGCGGCCCACATCACGGGCGGCGGCCTGATCGAAAACCCGCCGCGCTGCATCGCCGAGGGCCTGGAAGCCAGCTTCGACTGGGACTCCTGGCCGATGCCCGCGGTCTTCCAGTGGCTGGGCGAGACGGGCGGCATTTCGGACCACGAGATGCGCCGCACCTTCAACTGCGGCGTGGGCTTCATCCTGATCGTCGCGCCGGAGAACGTCGAGCCGGTGCTGGCCGCCCTGCTGAACGCGGGCGAGACGGCGTTTGTCTGCGGACAACTGCAGGCGGCGTAAGGCGACAGCCTTCCGACAAGACAAAAGCCCCCGGTCAACGCGGCCGGGGGCTTTTTTGCGTCCACGCTTCTTCCGCTCACCCCGGCGGACGCCGGGGCCCAGTGAGAACCTCAAGCGCCGAGCCGAAGGCCAAAGCACTGGATCCCGGCGTCCGCCGGGATGAGCGGGCATAAAGAGAAAAAGGCCCCGATCGCGTTGACCGGGGCCTTCCTTGTTCAGACTGTCGCCAAGATCAGCGCAGGCCGCCGTTCTGCGTCTCGTCGTAGAACTTGGCCATGTCGGTGTAGAGCTGCTCCAGCGCCGGGCGGGCCGTGTACATCATGTGGCCGCCTTCATAGTAGGTGAACTCCAGGTTCCCGCGCAGGTGCGGCTCCAGCATCATCTGGGCCAGGTCGTACTCCGTGCTGAAGAAGGGCGTGGCGGCGTCGTAGTAGCCGTTCAGCGCCAGCACCTTCAGGTGCGGATTGCGGCGGATGGTCGTGGCCAGGTCGACCGCCGTGTTCGGCGTCGTCTGCGGGCCGCCGACCGGCGGGCGGTGGCTCCAGTCCCAGTCAAAGCCCGGCAGGCCGCGCGCCGACTGGCGATAGTCCATGTCGGTGCGGTAGTTCAGCGTCGTGGCCACATAGTCGCGGAAGATGCTGAAATAGGCGCCGGTGATGGCGCTGCTGGAGGGGTCTTCCTCGGGCGAGCCGCCGACCGCATTGGCGTCGATGCCCAGGTAGCGGGTGTCCAGACGGCCGACCGTCTGGCGACGATCGCGCAGCAGCTCCTTGCGGAAGGGGCTCAGCTCAAGGCGCAGATTGGCCTGATCCAGAACGTCCGGCGAAATGCCGATCAGGGCGCTCATCTGCTGGGCGATCTGGGCGCGCTCGGCGTCCGAGATCAGATGCCCCTTCGACAGGGCGGCCGAGTACGGGCCGATGGCGAATTCACGGGCGCGCTGGACGTGTTCCTCCAGGCTGGGCTTGTTCGGGATCTTGTTGTGATACCAGGCCGTCGCCGCATAGGTCGGCAGCAGGGTGACGAAGTTCTGCGGATAGCCCGGCTGGCGCACGCCGTAGTTCATGATCGACGACAGCAGGACCACGCCGTTCAGCGACATGCCGCGGCTTTCCAGCTGATGCACCAGGGCGCCCGCGCGCAAGGTGCCGTAGCTTTCGCCCAGCACGTATTTCGGGCTGGACCAGCGGTCGAACTTGGTCGTGTAGCGCATGATGGCGCGGGCGAAGGTGTCCGCGTCCTGATCCACGCCCCAGAAGGCCGAACCCGGCGTCTCGCCCAGCGGGCGCGAATAGCCGGCGCCGACCATGTCGATGAAGACCAGGTCGGTCTTGTCCAGCAGGGTCATGTCGTTGGGCGCGAGGTTGAACGGCCCCGGACGCTCGACCACCGGGGCGTCGGTCTGGACCCGCATCGGGCCGAAGGCGCCCATGTGCAGCCACACCGTCGGCGAACCCGGCCCACCGTTGAACATATAGGTGATCGGGCGACGACCGACCGGCTGGCCGTCCAGCGTATAGGCCACATAGAAGAGGCTGGCTGTCGGCATGCCCGCGTCGTTGCGGACTGTCAGCGTCCCCGCCGTCGCCTTATAGCGCAGGGTGCGGCCGTGGGCGTTGATCGAGTGGCTGGTGGTCACTTCCGTTTCATCGGCCGTGGCGCGCGCCCAGTTCTTTTCGATCTGTTCGGCGGTGACATTGCGCAGGCGATCAGAGGCCGAGCGGACCGGCCCCGAACCGCCGCTGGACGCGGCTTCCTGAGCCATGGAAACGGCCGGCGCGGCCAACAGGGCCGCAGCGCAGGCGGCGGTCAACAGACGACGCATATAGGATACTCCCCCTAGGATGCCGGACTCTCCGGCGGATCGACGCTAGCGCCGCCGTTTCCGAAGAAGCAACGGAGTTTGCGTCAGTTGGTCGATATTCGTTCGGCGGCGCTGCGCCCTCCCCTTCGCCTTGCAGTCCCTCTTGCTAAGTCGCCGTCGGGGCCGCATGGCAGTCGCGCCTTTTTCAACGCGTGAGCCGCCCATGTCCGTCGCCAAAACCCGCGTCGCCGTCCTGATCTCGGGAACCGGCTCGAACATGGCCAGCCTGATCGCAGCGGGTCAGACGGCGGACGCGCCCTATGAAGTCGTGGTCGTCATCTCCAACATCGCGGGCGCAGGCGGCCTGACCAAGGCCGAGGCGGCGGGCGTCGAGGCGTTGACCGTCGAGCACAAGCCCTTCGGCAAGGACCGCGAGGCGCATGAACGCGCCCTCGACGCCCTGCTGGTCGAGCGCGGCGTCCAGGTCGTGGCCCTGGCCGGATACATGCGCCTGCTGACCCCGTGGCTGGTCGGCAAATGGGCGGACCGGATGTTGAACATCCACCCGTCGCTGCTACCGCTCTATCCCGGCCTGAACACCCATGCCCGCGCCATCGAGGCCGGCGACCTTGAGGCGGGCTGCACCGTCCACATCGTCACCGAGGGCGTTGACGAAGGCCCGATCCTGGGCCAGGCGCGCGTGCCGATCCAGCCCGGCGACACGCCCGACATCCTGGCCGAACGGGTCAAGGCGGCGGAGCACGGCCTTTATCCCCAGGCGCTCGCCGATTTCATCCGCCGCGCCTGATCCTTAACGATTTTTAATGCGACAGCCGGTCGCAGCCCGCGCAGGTTGCCCGCAAGCACGGATGCGCCGTCCCGATGGCGCAATCGCGCACGTCTGCACCACTGGGAAAGACCCGATGATGAAAACTCGCCTGATGGGCGCCGCCGCCATGGCCCTCGCCCTCGCCTTCACGGCTCAACCGACCTTGGCCCAACACGCCCACGCTTCGGCCACAGCCTCGACCGCGCCCGAGATCAAGCCCTGGGGCTTCGACCTGGACGGTCGCGATCTGACGGTGAAGCCGGGCGACGACTTCAACGCCTACGCCAACGGCGTCTATCTGCGCGACACCGAGATTCCGGCCGACAAGGCCCGCTTCGGCCCGTTCGACGTCCTGTATGAGAACTCGCAGGCCCAGCTTCGCGCCATCATCGAGGCCAGCGCCGCCAATCCGGTCAACGACAACGCCCGCAAGGTCGGCGCCCTGTACGCCAGCTTCATGGACGAGGCCCGCGTGAACCAGCTGGGCGCCCAGCCCCTGGCCGCAGACCTGACCGCCATCCGCGCCGTGGCGAACCACAGCGACATGGCCCGCCTGATGGGCGCCAGCCACGAAGGCTTCGGCGGCTCCCTGTTCGGAGTGGCCGTGTTCGAGGACTTGCAAGACCCCAACGTCAACTCGGCCTATCTGGGCCAGGGCGGCCTGGGCCTGCCGGACCGCGACTATTATCTGAAGCCTGACTTCGCGACCCAGCGCGAAGCCTATGTCGGCTATGTCACGCGCGCCCTGACCGCCGCCGGCTGGAGCAACCCGGCCCAGGCCGCCGCCGACATCCTGGCCTTCGAGACCAAGGTGGCCGAGAAGCACTGGACCACGGTCGAGCGCCGCCAGATCGACAAGATCTACAACCCGACCCCGGCCGCGCAGCTGTCGACCTTCGCGCCGGGCTTCGACTGGGCCGCCTTCCTACAGGCCTCCAAGGTCGAAAGCGTGCCGACCCTGGTGCTGATGGAGAATACCGCCATCCCCGGCATCGCCCAGGTGTTCGCCGACACCCCGATCGAGACGCTGAAGGCCTGGCAGGCCTTCCAGACCGTCGATCAGGCCAGCCCCTACCTGTCCGACGCCTTCGTCGACTCGCGCTTCGAGTTCCGCGGCAAGACCCTGCGCGGCCAGCCCGAGAACCGTCCGCGCTGGAACCGCGGCGTCGCCCTGGTCGACGGCCAGCTGGGCGAGGTTCTGGGCCAGGAATACGTGCGCCTGCACTTCCCGGCTTCGTCCAAGACGCAGATGGAGCAACTGGTCGCCAATCTCAGCGCCGCCATGACCGAGCGCCTGAAGGCCCTGGACTGGATGAGCGACGCCACCCGCGAGCAGGCCATCCTGAAGATGTCCAAGTTCGGCGTGAAGATCGGCTATCCTGAGAAATGGCGCAGCTATGACGGGCTGGAGCTGACGGCGGGCGACCTCTACGGCAACGTCGAGCGCGCCTCCGCCTTCGACTGGGCCTGGAACCGCAGCAAGATCGGCCAGCCGGTCGATCCGCTGGAATGGGGCATGACGCCCCAGACGGTGAACGCCTACTACAACCCGCCGCGCAACGAGATCGTCTTCCCGGCCGCCATCCTGCAGGCGCCTTTCTTCGACCCGAACGCCGATCCGGCGGTCAACTACGGCGGCATCGGCGCCGTGATCGGCCACGAGATCACCCACGGCTTCGACGATCAGGGCCGCAAGACCGACGCCAACGGCGTGCTGCGCGACTGGTGGACGCCCGAGGACGCCGCCCGCTTCGAGGAACGCGCCAAGACGCTGGGCGCCATCTACGCCGCCGAGGAGCCGGTCCCCGGCACGCACATCAACGGCGAGCTGACCATGGGCGAGAACATCGCCGACCTGGGCGGTCTGCTGATGGCGCTGGACGCCTATAAGCGCAGCCTGAACGGCCAGCCGGCCCCGGTGATCGACGGCCTGACCGGCGAGCAGCGCGTCTTCCTGGGCTGGGCCCAGGTGTGGCGCGAGAAGTCGCGTGAAGAGGCTCTGAAAGAGCAGCTGACCACCGACCCGCACTCGCCCGGCATGGCGCGCGCCGCCACCCCGCCGCGCAACATCGACGCCTGGTACGCCGCCTTCGGCGTCACCCCGGATCAGGCGGAGTACATCGCCCCCGAAAAGCGCGCCCGCATCTGGTAAGCGGCGCGGCCGGCGACGGACAAAAGGAAAGGGCGTCGGCTTCGCGGCCGACGCCCTTTTTCTCCTCCCCATCTCATGGGGAGGTGGATCGACGCCGAAGGCGACGAGACGGAGGGGCCGCTTGGCGCCGCGACCTGTCGCAAGCCCCTCCACCACTTCGTGGTCCCCCTCACCACATAGTGGGGCGGAAAGCCTTACTCGTGCGGCTTCTTCGGCGTGGTGGCGGCGCCTGCGACGGCGCCGATGACGCCGCCGGCGACCGTCGCGCCGGTGTTGCCGCCGATCGCCTGACCGGCGACCGCGCCGCCCAGGGCGCCCGTGGCGGCGCGTTGTTCCGTCGTGGTGCCGCAGGCGGCCAGCAGGGCCGTCAGGCCGATCACCGGGGCAAGCTTCAGCATCGTCTTCATGGCGGTCATCCTTGTTCTTCTTCGAGAGACAGCGTGACCATGAAAACGAAACGGCCCGCCCCCGGTTCCGGGAGCGGGCCGCTTTATCGCTGTGTCAGGCCTCACAGAGAGGCCTGCCTCAACCCTTAGCCGACGATGTCGGCGTCCGTGAAGAACTGGGCGATCTCGATGCCGGCGTTCTCCAGCGAGTCCGAACCGTGGACCGAGTTCTCGCCGATCGACAGGGCGAACAGCTTACGGATGGTGCCTTCAGCGGCGTCGTTCGGGTTGGTGGCGCCCATGACTTCGCGGTACTTGGCGACGGCGCCTTCGGCTTCCAGCACCTGCACGACGACCGGCTCGGCGATCATCTGCGAGACCAGTTCGCCGTAGAAGGGACGCTCGGCGTGCACTTCGTAGAATTTCTTGGCTTGGGCTTCGGTCAGCTTGACGCGGCGTTGAGCCACGATACGCAGGCCAGCGCCTTCGATGACGGCGTTGATGGCGCCCGTCAGGTTGCGGCGGGTGGCGTCCGGCTTGATGATCGAGAACGTACGTTCGGTCATGGGAGTGACTTCTTGTTTGGGAGTTTGAGGGTCGGCGGCTTATAGCGAGCGCCGCACATCTTTCCAATATCCCCGCGCGTAAGCCTTTTTCTTTCCGGTTCCCATGCTGCAGATCAAAAACCTGACCTACAACGCCTGGGGCCGCGAGTTCCTGGACGACGCCTCCGTCAGCCTGCCGCCGGGCGCCAAGGTCGGCCTGGTCGGCCGCAACGGCATTGGCAAGTCGACCCTGTTCAAGCTGATCCTGGGCGAACTGGCCGCCAACGGCGACGAAATCTCCCTGCCCAAGACCGCCCGCATCGGCTCGGTCGATCAGGAACACCCCGCGACGCCCGTCAGCGTGCTGGACACCATTCTGGAAGCCGACGTCGAGCGCCACGACCTGCTGACCCGGCTGGAAACCGCCGAGCCCGAGGAAATGGGCGAGATCTGGGGCCGCCTGATCGAGATCGACGCCGACAGCGCCCCCGCCCGCGCCTCTGAAATCCTGGCGGGTCTGGGCTTCAGCCACGACGACATCCTGCGCCCGATGGCCGAGTTCTCGGGCGGGTGGCGGATGCGTGTAGCCCTGGCCGCCGCCCTGTTCGCCGAGCCGGACATGCTGCTGCTGGACGAACCGACCAACTACCTCGATCTGGAAGGCGCCCTGTGGCTGGAGCAGCGGCTGAAGCGCTATCCGCACACGGCCCTGATCATCAGCCACGACCGCGAGCTGCTGAACGGCGTCTGCACCCACATTCTGCAACTGTCGAACCGCAAGCTGGACCTCTACACCGGCAACTACGACACCTTCGAAAAGACGCGGGCCGAAAAACTGCGCCTGATGGCGTCGACCCAGGCCAAGCAAGACGCCGAACGCGCTCACCTGCAGAAGTTCATCGACCGCTTCAAGGCCAAGGCGTCCAAGGCCACACAGGCCCAGTCGCGCGTCAAGCGGCTGGAGAAGATGCAGCGCATCGAACTGCCGCCGGAAGAGCGCGTCGCCCCCTTCACCCTGCCTTCGCCCGAACGCCCCCTGCCCCCGCCGTTGATCCGGCTGGAGAAGGCCAACGTCGGCTATGAGCCGGGCAAGCCGATCCTGAAGAACCTGAACCTGCGGATGGATCTGGACGACCGCATCGGCCTGCTGGGCGTCAACGGGGCGGGCAAGTCGACCTTCGCCAAGCTGATCGCCAAGGCCCTGACCGTCGAGACGGGCGAGTTCCACCGTGACGGCAAGATGCGCGTGGGCTGGTTCCACCAGCACCAGATCGAAGCGATGGACCCGACCGACACGCCGCTGGAGATCATTCGCCGCGCCATGCCGGACGCCTCGGAGAGCAGCCGCCGCAGCCGTCTGGCCCAGTTCGGTCTGCCGTTCGAGAAGCAGGAGACCACCGTCGCGTCCCTGTCGGGCGGCGAGCGCGCGCGCCTCTTGCTGAACCTGGTGGCGATGGATGCGCCGCACATCCTGATCCTGGACGAACCGACCAACCACCTGGACATCGACAGCCGCCGCGCCCTGCTGGACGCGCTGAACGAATATACGGGCGCGGTCATCCTGATCACCCACGATCGCTCGCTGATGGAGCTGGTGGCCGACCGCCTGTGGCTGGCCGCCGACGGGTCGGTGAAGCCGTTCGAAGGCGACATGGACGACTATCAGAAGTTCGTTTTGGACCGCGCCAAGCAGGCGGGGATGAAGCCGAGCCAAGTCAAGCATGAAGAAGCCGTGGCCGAGGCTCCCGCGCCCACGCCCAAGGCCGAGAAGAAGAAGGGCCCCTCGCCCTCGACCCTGCGCCATGCGGTGAAGAAGGCGGAAGAGAAGATGGCCCAACTGACCGCCGACCTGGCGCGTCTGGACGACGATCTGGCCAACGCCGCCGTCAACGATCCGAAGAAGTTGGAAGGCCTGACCCGCTCGCGGGCCAAGACCCAGGCAGACCTGGATCAGGCCGAGATCGACTGGATCGCCGCCGAAGAAGCCCTGGCCGAGGTCTCGTGATGAGCAAAACGCCGCCCCTGCTGACCAAGGACGAGATGCAGGAGGCGTCCGCCCGTCTGCGCGCCTACCTGCGCGACGAAATGGAGGTGGAGGTCGGCCAGTTGCCCGCCGAGATGCTGGTGGAGTTCATCGGCCGCGACATCGGCCGCCTGTTCTACAACCGCGGCCTGCGCGACGCGGAGACCGTGGTGCGCCAGAAGGTAGAGGACGTCGCCGACGCCCTCTACGGCCTGGAGCGCTAAGCCCCAGCCCCTGCTTTCCGCTCACCCCGGCGGACGCCGGGGCCCAGTGAGAACTTCATCCGCCGCGTTTGCAGCCAAAGCACTGGATCCCGGCCTCCGCCGGGATGAGCGGATATTGGTTGAACTCAGCCGCAGCTGACGCGCGTCACGACGTTGGTCTTGTCGTCGTAGGTGAAGGTCACGCGGTTCTCGCGATAGTCCATGGTCGCCGCGCAACTGCTGCACAGGACGCGGAAAATACGGCCTTCCGGCGCGGTCGGAATGGTCGAGCGATTGCGGCCCACATACTCCTGATAGTCGCTGGCCTTGCAGGCGACGGGGATCGCCTCGCCGCCCGGCGTCGGTGTCGCGCCGCCGCCCTGGGTCGGGGCGCAGGCGGCCAGGGCGAGGAAGCCCACAGCGGCGCTCAGGGTCAGAATCGTCTTCATGGCGGCGTCCTTTTCGATCAGCCGCAGCGAACCTGTTCAACCAGGCCCGTCTGCTGATTATAGAAAATATTCAAGCGGTAAGGCGAGTAATCTTCAGTCACGGGACAGGTCGTGCAAGCGACGCGACGGTTCACCACATCCACCGGAACGGGAATCTGGCTGCGCGGTTTCCCGACCAGCCACTGAAGCTCGCCGGCCTTGCACATATCGCCGTCAATGCTGCGAACGCCCGGTTCGGAAAGATAGGGCCGCTCGGTCGAAGAGACCGGCGTCCGGACGGGCGCGGTCGGCTGGCCGACGGGCCGGGCGGGCGGCGAGGCGCAGGCCGACAGGGCGACCAGGCCCACGCCCAGGATCAGGCCGCCTTTTCCCAGCGGCCCTCGTCCGATTGTTTCCAGTAGGCCAGGTCGGCGCCGTCCGTCTTCAGCGTCCGCCAGCGCCCGCGCGCGTGGTTCAGCGCCTGCTCGTCCCGACCGTCGAAGATGATGAAGCAACGTGCGAACTCCTGCGTGGCCCCAAGCTCTGAATCATCGACGATGAACAGCGCCTGAGCGCCATTCAGATTCTCGCCCGATTCGGACAGAAGCACAGGCTGGCGCGCGGCATGGTCGCCATCGGCCCGTCCGTGCGGCAGGAAGCTGTCGTCGCGATAAGTCCACAACAGCTCGTCGATGTCGTCGAGCCGGTGCGAGGTCGCGCCCCGGATCAAGGCGCGCCAGCCCCGCTGAAGCGTGCGCTCCAGCAGGGTCGGCAGCACCTGGTCCAGCGTCGAGCGCTCCAGGTGGTAGAACCAGATTTCCGGCTTGGCGTCAGACACCCGGCCCTACCCCTTCAAGGACGTGTTCAGCCTTCGTAGTGGTCGGCGACCATGCGGTCGAGCAGACGCACGCCATAGCCCACGGCGCCGTCCGGCACGGTCGGGTTCTTGGAGTCCTTCACCCAGGCGGTCGAGGCGATGTCGATGTGCGCCCACGGCGTGCCGTTGGTGAAGCGTTGCAGGAACAGGGCGGCGGTGATCGAGCCGCCGGCGCGGCCGTTGCCCATGTTCTTCACATCGGCGATCGGGCTGTCGATGTGACGCTCGTATTCCGCCGGGATCGGCAGGCGCCAGGATTTCTCGCCCACCTTCGGACCGGCGTCGGCGATATTGGCGGCCAATTCGTCGCTGTTGGTGAAGACGCCCGCGTATTCCAGGCCCAGCGAGATGATGATGGCGCCCGTCAGGGTGGCCAGGTCGATCATGAACTTCGGCTTGAAGCGGTCCTGCGTGTACCAAAGCGCGTCGGCCAGCACGAGGCGGCCTTCGGCGTCGGTGTTCAGCACCTCAATGGTCTGGCCCGACATGGAGGTGACGACGTCGCCCGGACGCTGGGCGTTTCCATCCGGCATGTTCTCGACCAGGCCCAGGACGCCGACGACGTTGACCTTGGCCTTGCGGCCGACCAGGGCGTGCATGAGGCCGGCCACGGCGGCGGCGCCGCCCATGTCCCACTTCATCTCTTCCATGCCATCGGCGGGCTTCAGGCTGATGCCGCCGGTGTCGAAGCAGACGCCCTTGCCGACGAAGGCGATGGGGGCCTCGCCTTCCTTGCCGCCGTTCCACTGGATGACGGCCAGCTGGCTTTCACGCACCGAGCCCTGACCGACGCCGAGCAGCGAGCCCATGCCCAGCTTCTGCATCTCGGCCTCGCCCAGGATCTCGACCTTGGCGCCCAGGGCCTCCAACTCCTTCACGCGGCGCGCGAACTCGGCCGGGTACAGAATGTTGGCGGGCTCCGACACCAGATCGCGCGAGAACAGAACGGCGTCAGCCACGGCCGACAGCGGCTGGAAGGCGGCCTCGGCGGCCTTCACGTCCGAGGTCACGACGCGCACGGTCGTCACCGACGGGATCTTATCGGCCTTCTGCTTGGTCAGGTATTTGGCGAAGCGGTAGGCGGCCAGGCGCACGGCGAAACCGGCGCGGGCGGCCAGTTCCGGCGACAGGTGCGACGCCTCGATGGTCAGGACTTCGGCGCCCGACAGCTTGGCGGCGTGATAGGCGGCGGCGGCGGTGGTTTCGACCGCCAGATCGTCCAGCTTGTCCGCCGCGCCCGCGCCGACCAGCAGGACGGCGTTCGCGTCGATCCCGGCCGGGGCCGCGACGTTCAGGGTGCTGTTGGCCGCGCCGGTGAAGCGGCTGTTCTTCATCGCCTTGGCCAGGGCGCCCGATGCGGCCTGATCCAGCGCCGAACCGGCGCCTGCAAGGGCTCGTCCTTCGTGCGCCAGCACGGCGAGAATTTCGGCTGCGCCCGACGAAGCGACGAATTCGATTTTCATAAACTGACTCCAGACCGAGAAATCATGCCCCGGTGACGCTTGAATTTGCCATGGTCGCGGCGACGGTTTCGTCGGGGCGGCCGGATGTGTATTACATGGCTCGCATCGCCCTGGGCTGCAACACGTTCGCAGCCGATTATACGACCTTACCCGCCGCATGACCCTGATTCAGAGGTATCTTTTCCGCCAGATCGGCCTGCCCATCGTGGCGGCGGTCGCGGCGCTGGCCGGGATAGGCCTGCTGAGTCAGAGCCTTGACCAATTGGAGGTCATCGTCGAGCGCGGCCAAAGCGTCTGGGTCATGGTCAAATTGACCTTGCTGGCCCTGCCGCAGCTGATCGCCGTCATCCTGCCCATCGGCCTGTTCGTCGGCGCCCTGATCGCCCTGACGCGGCTGCAGCGCGAGCAGGAGCTGACCGCCGCCTACGCCGCCGGGGTCAGCCGCTGGGCCCTGATCCGGCCCGCCCTGCAGATCGCCCTGATCGTCACGGTCGTCGCCCTGCTGGTGAACGTCTTTGTCCAGCCCTGGGCCCAACGCGAGGGCCGTCGCCAGGCCTTCGCCATCCGCACCGATCTGGCCGCCCTGCTGGTCGAGGAAGGCCGCTTCGTCCAGGGGCCGGACGGCCTGACCGTCTACGTCCAGCAAATCGAGCAGAACGGCCTGATGAAGAACCTCTTCGTCTATCTCGATAACGGCAAGACGGTCACGACCTGGGACGCCGAGACCGCCCGCTTCGGCCGCGTCGACGGCCTGCCGGTGCTGACCATGCAGAACGGGTCGATGCAGCGCTATTCCTCGCGCGAGGTGCTGAACCAGCTGTCGTTCGACCAGCAGGTGTTCGACCTGTCGCCCTACGCCCAGACAAACGAAAGAATCCGCTTCAAACCATCGGACCTATGGCTGACGGACCTGTTCGACCCCACCCCCGCCCTGCTTGAGACCGCCGGAACGCGCGGCGAACTGGCGGCCGAGGGGCATTCGCGCCTGGCCTCGCCCCTCTACGCCCTGGCGGCCATGGCCTTTGCGCTGGCGGCCATCCTGGGCGGCGCCTTCAGCCGGATCGGCTACACAGGGCGAATCGCCAAGGCGGCGGGCGCCTTTCTGATCCTGCGCGTCATCGGCTACGGCCTGGTCGCGGCCAGCGCCTGGAACGGCGCCCTGAACATCCTGCAATACGTCGTGCCCTTGGCCGCCACGGCCCTGGCCCTGCGCATCCTGTTCCGCGCGCTCAAACCGCGCCGTCGCCGCGCCTTGTCGCCGCTGGCCCGCGTGAAGGCGAGGACCGCATGAAGCTTCGTCTCGGGCGCATCGAACGCTATGTGCTGATCCAGCAGATGAAGTCGCTGGGCGTGGCTCTGGCCGTCATCGCCGCCCTGGTCATGTTGATCGACTTCGTCGAGGTGTCGCGCGGGCTGAACTCTTCCGGCGAGTTGTCCAGCGCGCGGATCCTCGGCCTGGTGCTGGTCAAATCCCCATCCGTCATCCTCCAGCTTCTGCCCTTCGTCTTCCTGTTCGGGACATTGGGCGCCTTCGTCAGCCTGAACCGGCGCAGCGAGCTGATCGCCATGCGGGCGGCGGGCGTCTCGGCCTGGCGCTTCGTGCTTCCGGCGGCAGGCGCAGCCGTGCTGATGGGCGCGCTCACAGTGACGGTTCTGGGCCCGATGGCCGCAGCCGGAGACGGCATCTGGCAGCGCGAACGCGGTCGGATCTCCGGTTCCGTCCCCGGAGGAGAAACCGCTGAGTCGGTCTGGCTTCGCGAAGGAGACGAGAACCGGCAGATGATCATTCGCGGCGGCCGCCAGGAACAGGCCACCGGCCGTCTGCTGGACGCGACCTTCTTCATCTACACCACGACGTCCGGGGGACGGCGCGTCTTCACGGAACGGATCGACGCCGCCACCGCCGCCCTGAACGCCGGACGCTGGCGCCTGACCGACGCCAGGGGCGCCCAGACCGGACAGCGGGCCGTGCGCTACGCCACCCTGGATCTGCCCTCCAACCTGGCCGACAAGGAAGCCTTCCAGCGATTCGCCCGACCGCAATCCACGCCGTTCTGGTCCCTGCCCAACCAGATTCGCCGGATCGAGGACGCCGGGTTCGCCTCCACCGCCTATCGGCTGCGGCTGCAGCAACTTCTGGCCACGCCGCTGGTGTTCGGCGCCATGTCGATCCTGGCCGCCGCTTTTTCCTTGCGACTGATGCGCCTGGGCGATCTGGCGCGCATGACGGTCGCGGCCGTGGTGCTGGGCTTCGCCTTCTTCTTCCTGAACCAGTTCTCGTCGGCCATGGGGTCGGCTGAGGTGGTGCCGCCTATCATCGCCGCCTGGCTGCCGCCTGTATTGACGGCCCTCGCCGCCTTCACCTTGCTGTTCTATACCGAAGACGGCTAATCGAGCGGTTTCGCCCGCCCTCGCATGACAGTAGCCGGCAACAGAGTGGATAGTGCATGATCAACCGCCGCCTCCCCCGCATGGGAGCCCTGCGCCTTCGGTTGCTGACCGGGGCGGCGTTGGTCATAGGCGCGCCCTTGGCCGCAAGCCCGGTTTTAGCCCAGCAAGCTCAGGCCCCGTCGCAGACGTCGGCGACGCCTTCGCAGACACGCAACGCCGACGGCCTGACGCCTGAAGCCGTCTATGTCGACGCGGATGCAACCCAGCGTGAAGGCGAAGTCGTCTCCGCCCAGGGGTCAGCCGAGGATCGCGTGCTGGCGCGCTTTCAGGATCACAGCCTGCGCGCCCAGGACGTCACCTACGACCTGAAAAGCCGTATCGCCACGGCGTCCGGCGACGCCGAACTGACCGCGCCTGACGGATCGGTCGTGCACGCCGAGCGCATCGAGCTTGATTCCGACCTCAAGGCCGGCGTGGCCGTCGATCTGGCGACCCGCCTCGCCGACGGCTCCAGCCTGATGGCGGCGACCGCCGTACGGCGCTCTGAAACCGTCAGCGAGTTAAACCGGGTTATCTTCACGCCCTGTCCCGTCTGCGCGGCGGATGGCGGCAAGACGCCCAGCGTCTCCATCCAGGCCTCCAAGGCGGTCCAGAACGAAGAACTGCGCGCGATCCTGTATCGCGACGTGGTGTTCCGCGTGGGCGGGGTGCCGATCTTCTACCTGCCGGCCTTCTCTCACCCGGACCCGACCGTTGATCGCGCCTCAGGCTTCCTGGTCCCCTGGGGCGATTACCAGGCAGGTCGGGGCGTTTCGCTGGAGATTCCCTATCTGCACGTCATTTCCCCATCCGAGGACGTGCTGTTCAGCCCGCAATTCAACACCAAAGTCGCGCCGCTGCTGAACCTGCAATGGCGCAAGCGATTCGCCGACGGCATGATCGTGGCCCGCGGCGGCTATACCTATGGCCGCAGCTTCGGCGACTTTGATCTGGATGGCGACGGCGACGCCGAGAGCAACGTCCGCTTCGGCGACAAGACCAGCCGCAGCTATCTGCTGGCCCACGGCGCGTTCGATCCCGCAGGCCCCTGGCGCTGGGGCTTCACGGCCGAGCGCGTGTCGGACAAGACGCTGTTCGACCGTTACGACGTGCGCAACGCCTATCAGGACAACGGCCTTTACTATGGCGACAGCCGACGTCTAATCAGCCAGATCTACGCAGAGCGTCAGACCGAACGATCCTATCTGTCGGTCGCCGCCTTCTCCATGCAGAGCTTGCGGCTTGATCCGTCCTATGCCGACACGGATTTCCGTGACGCCGACGGCTATCTGGTGTTCGAGGACGACAACACTCTGCCGCTGGTGGCGCCTCTGATCGAGGCCCGGTGGGAACCGGACGGGCCCGTCTTCGGCGGCCGTCTGCGCCTGCGCGGCTCAGCCGTGGCGTTGACTCGCGATGCCTATGTCGGCTTCCCGACCCTGGCGCCCGAGTTGATTCCCGGCGGTCCCACCGACGGCCTGCCCGGCGTCGACAGCCGTCGCGTCACCGGCCAGGCGGAATGGCGCCGGACGATGATTTCCCCCATCGGCGTGCGTTGGGAGCCCTTCGTCGACCTGCGTACCGACTTCTACTCAGTGAGTGACCTGCCGCCCGCCATGGGCGTGGGAACCGAGACCTACACTCGCGCCCGGGCGAGCGCCGGTGTCGATATCAGCTATCCCCTGTACCGTCGTCTCAGCGCCTCGTCGGACCTGATTCTGGAGCCGATGGCCCAGATGTCGATCTCCAACAAGGCCGACCTGGATCCGCGCATTCCGAACGAGGACAGTCAGATCACGGAACTGGATCACCTGTCCCTTTTCCGCATGGACCGCTTCCCTGGTTACGATCTGCTGGAAGGCGGTCTGCGCTTTACGGCGGGCGCCCGCGCGACCTTGCGCTGGGACGATGTGCGTTCAGCCAGCTTCTTCATCGGCCGCAGCATGCGCGCCGATGACCAGGACGAATATCTGACGCCCATTCCTGACGATCCGACGCGTCTCTACGACCCCTCTGGCCTGGCCGGACGGACGTCGGACTGGGTGGTGCAAGGCACGTTCAATCCCTCGGATCGCATGCGCGGCTGGTTCCACGCCACGATCGACGGCAACGGAGAGATTCGTCGCGCCGAGGCGACGGTCGATGGCCGCTGGGGTCGTCGCAACCTGGCCAGTCTGAGCTATATCGTGGACAACTCCAACCCGCTGAACGGTCCGGAGAACCGCAACTACGAGTTTGTTCAGCTCTCGGGACACCAGTTCGTTTATGGCAACTGGGGCGTGGCGGTGACCGGCATCGCCGATCTGGAGCGAGACATCATCACTCGTTCGGAAGTCGGACTTCTGTTCGATGACGACTGCTTCCGAATCGAACTGGGCTGGCGTCGCGACAACACTCGGGTGCGCCCCACCGGCCCCACCGAGGGCGTCTATATTCGTCTTAACCTCGCCACTTTTGGAGGTTCAGGCTATGATCGCAACAATATGCGGTAGGCATGGCGTGCATTGCGGCTTACGGGGACGTGCGCCCTGGCGTGGCGGCGCTGACGGCGTCGCACATCGGGTTGGGACCGCTTTAGGGAATCAGGACTGACGATGCGTTTGAAGCGTTACTCTACGGGAGCCGCACTGGCCGCCCTGATGGTCGTTGCAGCCGTGGAGCCTTCATGGGCTCAGGCGACCTCGACACCCGCGCCTCAACAGCAAGGCGCCCAAGCGCAACCGGCCGCAGGCGCCCTGAACCCAGCGGCGGAAGAAGCGCCCCAGCGCGCGACCGCCGCGCCTCAGTTCCGCATGGCCGATGGCATCATCGCCACGGTCAATGACCGCATCATCACCGGCTTCGACCTGCGTCAGCGGATGCTGGTCGTCATGGCCATGTCGCAGATGCAGCCGACCGAAGAGAACATCGCCGCCATCCAGCAGCAGGCGCTCAACGATCTGATCGAGCAGCATCTGCAGGCCCAGGAAATCGCCAAATTCGATCAGCTGAAGATCACTGACGAAGAAGTCGACCGCGAAATCGCGGACATGGCGCGCCAGACCGGCGCCAGCCCCGACGCCTTCGTCTCCTTCCTTCAGCAAGGCGGCATCGCCATTCCGGCCTTCCGCGAACAGATTCGCACCGAGGTCGGCTGGCGCGATCTGGTCGGCGGCCGTTTCCGCGACCGCGCGCGGGTCAGCAAGAGCCAGGTCGATCAGGCCATGCGTCAGCTGACGGAATCCGCCACCAAGCCCCAATATCTGGTTGGTGAGATTTATATCGAGGCTGCTCGCGTCGGCGGCATGCAGGAAGCCGTGAACGGCGCGCGCCAACTGGTGCAGCAGATGATCCAGGGCGCGCCCTTCATGGCCGTCGCCCGTCAATTCTCGGCGGCTCCTTCCGCCGCGCGTGGCGGCGACGCCGGTTGGGTGGTTCAAGGCACGGTTCAGCCTGCGCTGCAAACCGTCATGGACACGCTGGAAGTCGGCCAGCTGTCGAACCCCATCCCGGTCGATGGCGGCGTTTACATCCTGTACATGCGCGACAAGCGTTCGGGCGCTTCGACCAGTATGGTCAAGATGAAGCAGATCATGGTCGAAGTGCCGGAAAATGCTGACGACGCCCAAGTAGCCGCCGCCACCCAGCGCCTGGAGGCCCTGCGCGGCCAACTGACCTGCGACAACATTCTGGACCGCGCCCGTTCGGAAACCGGCCTGCTGGGCGCGGACCTGGGCGAAAGCGACGTCGATGACCTGGCGCCGCAGTTCCAACAGGTCGCCCGCTCTGCCGAACTCGGCTCGATCAGCACGCCCGTCCGCACCCCGCTGGGCGTCCACCTGCTGGCCGTCTGCGACCGTCGCCTGGGTGGTCCGGAAGCCCCTTCGTCGCAACAGGTCGAGGCGCGTCTGCAGAATCAGAACTACGCCATGCTGGGCCGGCGTTATCTGCGTGATCTGCGCGAAGACGCCCTGATCGAAATCAAGCAATGACGATGATCCGGCCGCTCATCGTCACGATGGGCGACCCCGCCGGGGTGGGGCCGGAAATCATCGCCCGCGCCTGGTCGGTGCTGGGCTCCGCGCCCGGCCCCTTGCCGCCGGTCGTGCCCTTCGTCGTGGTCGGCGACGCCGATGTTCTGAAGGCGCAGGGCCAGCCGGTGGAAGCCGTCATCAGCCCTGCCGATGCGGCCGGTGTCTTCGGCCGCGCCATCCCTGTCCTGCACCATCCGGCGCCCGCGCCCGTGACGGCGGGCCAGCCTGAGCCCGCCAACGCCGTCGCCGTGGCGGATTGGATCGAACGCGGCGTCGATCTGGTGTTGTCGGGTGAAGGCTGCGGCCTTGTGACCGCCCCGATCGCCAAAGCGCCGATGTATGCATCCGGCTTCCGCTTTCCCGGCCACACCGAGTTCATCGCCGAACTGACCGCCGACGTCCCGTTCAGCGGCACGCGCGGCCCGGTGATGATGCTGACGGCTCAGAACCTGCGCGCCTGCCTCGTCACCATCCATGTGCCGATCGACCAGCTGCCCGAGTTGGTGACGGGCGAGCGCGTCGCTCGCGTCGCCCGCGTCGTCCACGAATCGATGAAGCGCGATTTCGGCATCACCGCCCCGCGCCTGGCCCTGGCCGCCCTGAACCCCCACGCGGGCGAAGGCGGCGCCATCGGGCTGCAGGAGGTGACGGTGCTGCGCCCCGCCGCCGAGGCCCTGCGCGCCGAAGGCCTGAACATCACCGACCCCCTGCCCGCCGACACCCTGTTCCACGAAGAGGCGCGGGCGCGTTACGACGCCGTCGTCTGCCTCTATCACGATCAGGCCCTGATCCCGGTGAAGACGCTGGACTTCTGGGGCGGAGTCAACGCCACCCTGGGTCTGCCCATCGTCCGCACCTCTCCCGATCACGGCACCGGCTTCGACATCGCCGGCAAGGGCGTCGCCCGCGCCGACAGCTTCATCGCCGCCGTCCGCCTGGCTTCTGAGATGGCGTCCGCCCGCGCGGCGCGCTAACAGGCCTCGTGACCGATCATCTGCCCTCCCTGCGTGAAACGCTCGACGCCCACGGCCTGTCGGCCAAGAAGAGCTTCGGCCAGCACTTCCTGCTGGACCTGAACGTCACGCGGAAGATCGTCCGCTACGCCGGACCGTTCGAGGGCCGCGCCGTCATTGAGGTCGGTCCCGGCCCCGGCGGCCTGACTCGCGCCCTGCTGGAAAGCGATGCGGGCAAGGTGGTGCTGGTCGAGAAGGATCCGCGCTTCATCCCCCTGCTGTCTGAACTGGACGACGGCGCGGGCCGCCTGACCATCGTCGAGGCCGACGCCCTGAAGGTGAAGGAAGCCGATCTGGTCGAGGGACCGGCGCACCTGGTCTCCAACCTGCCCTACAACGTCGGCACGCCGCTGCTGATCAAGTGGCTGACGGGGCCGTGGACGCCGTGCGCCCTGACCCTGATGTTCCAGAAG
Organism: Brevundimonas phoenicis; assembly: GCF_047237745.1. Taxonomy (NCBI): domain Bacteria; kingdom Pseudomonadati; phylum Pseudomonadota; class Alphaproteobacteria; order Caulobacterales; family Caulobacteraceae; genus Brevundimonas; species Brevundimonas phoenicis. Next base: position 1,588,388 of record NZ_JBDFLN010000001.1, on the reverse strand, counting down.
GAAGTCGCCGAACGCGTGGTGGCCCAGCCGGGCGAGGACGCCTATGGCCGTCTGGCCGTCATCAGCCAGGCCGTGGCCGAGGCGCGCATCGTCATGCACCTGCCCGCCGCCGCCTTCACCCCGCCGCCGAAGGTGGCGTCGGCCGTGGTGCATCTGATACCCTTGGCCGAGCGCCCCGCCCCCGACCGCCTGAAGCGGCTGGAACGGGTCACGGCGGCCGCATTCGGCCAGCGTCGCAAGATGCTGCGCTCCAGCCTGAAACAACTTGGCGGCGCCGCCCTGTGCGAAGCCGCTGGAATCGAACCCGACGCCCGCGCCGAGACCATCGACGTGGCGGGCTTCCTCAGATTGGCCGACGCTTTGACATGACAGTAGAAATCGAACCCTTCCGCGCCATCGCCATCAGCCGCATCGCCCATGAGATGAAGGCTGAAGGTCAGTCAGTCATCCATATGGAGTTCGGCCAGCCCTCGACCGGCGCCCCCAGCCGCGCCATCGCCGAGGCGCACCGCGTGGTCGACGCCGAGGCCGGCGGCTATTGGGAAAGCCCCAACCTGCGCGCCCGCGTGGCCAAGCTGTACAAGGACCGCTACGGCGTCGTCATCGATCCCGAGCGCGTCATCATGACAGCGGGCGCCTCGCCCGCCCTGGTGGTGGCGCTGAACATGCGATTCGCCCCCGGCGACCGCGTAGCTATCGCCCGCCCCGGCTATGTCGCCTATCGCAACACGATGAAGGCCCTGCACATCGTCCCGCAGGAGATCGACTGCGGCCCCGACGTGCGCTTCCAACTGACGGCCAAGGCCCTGCGCGAACTGGACCCCGCGCCTCAGGGCGTCATCATCGCCAGCCCCGCCAACCCGACCGGCACCGTCATCGCCGAGGACGAGTTGAAGGCCATCGTCGAGGTCTGCCGCGAGCGCAACATCAGCATCATCTCTGACGAGATCTATCACGGCATCACCTACGGCCACGACACGCCCTGCATGCTGCAGTTCGACGACAAGGCCATGATCGTGAACAGCTTCTCCAAATACTGGAGCATGGCGGGCTGGCGCCTGGGCTGGCTGATCCTGCCGGAAGAAGAGGTCCAGCAGGCCCGCGCGCGCATGGGCAACATGTTCCTGACGCCGCCGACGCTCAGCCAGTTCGCGGGGCTGGCCGCCATGGATTGCGAAGAAGAGCTGGAAGCCAACATCGACGTCTATCGCGCCAACCGCGAGCTGATGCTGAAGGCCCTGCCCGCCATGGGTCTGCGTTCGATCGCCCCGCCGGACGGCGCCTTCTACATCTATGCGGACATCGGCCACCTGACCAACGACAGCATGGCCTTCTGCGAGACCTTGGTGCGCGAAACAGGCGTGGCGACGGCGCCGGGCGTGGACTTCGACCCCGTGAACGGCAACCGCTTCATCCGCTTCAGCTTCGCCGTCTCGACGCCCGAGATCGAGGACGCCCTCAGCCGTCTGAAGCCCTTCTTCGCTGCCCGCACCGAGGAAGCGCAGGAACAGCGGACAGCCTAGAAGCGTTCGACAAGCCCCGGAACCTTCGGAGCTTTCATGTCGAAATCGCGCCTCGCCGTCTCTGCCCTGCCCTTCGTCGCGGCCGTCCTCACGGCCTGCGGATCGCCTGCCGAGACGCCGAATCCCGAACAGCCCCCGGCCGCTCAAGGCGCCGCCGCGCCCCTGACCCGACAGGCGGTCGAGGCGGCCGTCTTCGAGACCGTTGCCGCCCCCGTCGAGGGTCAACCCGCGCGGCCCGACGCGGCGACGGCGCGCGCCCAAATCCTGCTGGACCGCGCCAACTTCTCGCCCGGCGTGATCGACGGCCTGGGCGGCGACAACACCCGCCAGGCGATCGCCGCCTTCGAAAAGGCCGCCGGACTGCCCCAGGACGGTGTGCTGGACGCCGAGGTCTTCCGCCGCCTGACCGCCGGCGACGACGGCCGCGTCCTGACCGACTATACGATCACCGCCGCCGACCTGGCCGGTCCCTTCATCGGCCAGGTTCCGGCCGATCTGGCCGACATGGCCAAGCTCCAGACCGTCGGCTACGCCACGCCGCTAGAGATGCTGGCCGAGAAATTCCACATGACCGAGGGCCTGCTGCAGGCGCTCAACCCCGGCATCGACTTCGGCAAGGCGGGCCAGAGCATCGTCGTCGCCGCCGTGGCCCAGACCGAGCTGACGGGCGACGTGGCCCATATCGTCGTCGACAAGGCCGAGCGGTCGGTGCGGGTCTATGACGCAGCGGACAGGCTTCTGGCCTTCTATCCGGCCACCATCGGCAGTTCGACGCGCCCAGCGCCTTCGGGCGAACTGACTGTCGTCGGCGTCGCGCCCGAGCCGAACTACACCTACGACCCGGATCGGGTCAGCTATGACCGAGGCGACCGCAAGGTCATCGTGCCGCCGGGGCCGAACAATCCGGTCGGTTCGGTGTGGATCGACCTGTCGCGCGACACCTACGGCATCCACGGCACGCCGGACCCATCCAAGGTCGGCAAGACCTTCTCCAGCGGCTGCGTGCGCCTGACCAACTGGGACGCCGAGCAGTTGGCGTCCAAGGTCAAGCCGGGCGTACGGGTGACTTTCCGCTAGCCGCCGTAGAGATCAGCCGCCGTCCGACCGGGCGCGTCCAATTGCGTCAGCGGCAGCGGCGGCGGGTCCAGCGTCACGCCCAGGGCTTGATAAGTCGCCGCGCTGGAGAAGCCGTAAGGCTCGGCATCCGCATTGCTGAAGGCGTAATAGACAGCGCTGACCCGCGTCATCACCGCCGCCGCCAGGCACATGGGGCACGGGTGGCCGCTGGCGTAGAGGATCGCGCCCGACAGATCGACGCCGCCCAGCGCCGGCCCGGCCTGACGCAGGGCCTCCATCTCGGCGTGGGAGCTGGGATCGTTCGTCGCCAGCATCCGGTTGACGCCGCTGGCGATCAGGGCGCCGTCCTTGACCAGCACCGCCCCGAACGGCCGACCGCCCGCCCTGACGTTCTCCAGCGCCAGATCGACGGCCTGGGCCAGCCAGCGGCGGTGTTCGGCCTCGGACATGGGCGTCAGACCACTTCCTTCAGCAGGGCCTGCTTGTAGCCGTCGACCCACAGATTGCGATGACGGCGGCTGCGCTCGGCGTGATAGATGTGGGCCAGTTCGGCGTAGGACCGGTCGAAGTCCTCGTTGACCAGCACATAGTCGAAGTCGTCGCAGTGCTCGATCTCGCCCTTGGCGTTGGCGACGCGGCGCTCGATCACGTCCTCGGCGTCCTGAGAGCGCGTCACCAGACGGCGGCGAAGCTCCTCAAGGCTGGGCGGCAGGATGAAGACCCGCACGGCGTCGCCGGGGCATTTGGCGGCCACGTCGCGGGCGCCCTGCCAGTCGATGTCGAACAGGACGTCGCGGCCTTCCGCCAGCGCGCGCTCCACCGGAGCGGCCGGGCTGCCGTAGCGATTGCCGTGCACGTCGGCCCATTCCAGGAAGGCGTCGGCATCGACCAGGCGCTGGAATTGCTCCTTGCTGACGAAGTTGTAGTCGCGGCCGTCCACCTCGCCCGGACGGATGTCGCGGGTGGTCATGGAGACCGACAGCTCCAGCCCCTTGTGGTCGGCCATCAGGCGGCGGCACAGCGAGGTCTTTCCGGCCCCCGACGGACTGGCCACGATCAGCAGGACGCCACGGCGGGGGGTGCGGTTATTCGACATTCTGAACTTGTTCTCGAAGCTGCTCGATGACGGCCTTCAACTCCAGGCCGATTCCGGTGAGCGCGGTCGTAGCGGATTTCGAGCAGAGGGTGTTCGCCTCGCGCATGAATTCCTGCATCAGGAAGTCGAGTTTTCGACCGGCGGGGGGTTGCTGCAACAGTGCGCGGGCCGAGGCGACGTGGGCCGTCAGCCGGTCCAGCTCCTCGCGCACATCGGCCTTGGTCGCCAGGGCGGCGGCCTCAAGGAAGACGCGCTCGTCCAGGCCGGGCGCATCGGGCGCCAGTTCGCTGATGCGGCGGGTGAAGCGTTCGCGGATGGCCTCGACCTGCGCCGACGCCTCAAGCTCGGCGCGGGCGACCAGAGCCTCGATGGTCCCGACAAAGTCGTGGATGACCGGCGTCAGTTGCTCGCCTTCGCGCTGGCGCGAGGCCTTCAACGCGTCCAGCGCCTGTTCGACCGTGACGGCCATGGCGCTTTCCAAGGCGGCGCGGCCTTCGGCGTCCTCATCCTCTTCGGCGACCTCGATGACGCCGCGCAGGGCCAGCAGGCCGTCGGCCGAGGGCGGGGTCGCCCCCTCCTCCGCCAACTGGTTGGCCAGCCGCAGATAGGTCGCCAGCACCGCCTCATTGACGCGCGGTGCGGGCTCGGCGCCTTCGGCGCGCTTGGCCTGCAGGCCCAGCGTCACCTGCCCCCGGTTCAGCCGCGTCTGAGCCGCCGCCTTGGCCAGCCGCTCCAGATTGTCGAAGCCGTGCGGGCCGCGAAAGCGCGTCTCCAGCGAGCGCCCGTTAACCGAGCGCGCCTCGACCGTCCACGTCCAGCCGTCCAGCGCCCCGTCGGCCCGGCCGAAGCCGGTCATGCCTGAAATTTGGCCTGAAATCTGACTCATCGTCCGGCCTCCGTCGGCACGCGAATGACCTTGGCGCCCGGCGGAATGGCGATGGCCGGGCCGGCGGCTTCGTCCGTCATCGGCGCAGGCGAGGTCTCCGGCGCGCTCTCACCCGCCGCCAGACCGGCCTTGCGGCGCTCGATCTCGCGCCAGCGGGCCACGTTCAGCAGGTGCTCCTGATAGGTGCGGGCGAAGACGTGGCCGCCCGTACCGTCGGCGACGAAGAAGACGTATTCCGAGCGCGGCGGGTTCAGCACGGCCTTGATCGCCTCCTCACCCGGATTGGCGATGGGCGTCGGCGGCAGGCCGTCGATCAGATAGGTGTTCCACGGCGTCGGATTGCGCAGTTCGGACAACAGGATGCCGCGTCCCAGCGGCCGTCCCTTGGTCACGCCATAGACGATGGTCGGGTCGCTCTCCAGCCGCATCCCCAGACGCAGGCGGTTGGTGAAGACGGCCGCCACCTCGGGCCGTTCGGAGGCGATGCCCGTCTCCTTCTCGACGATGGAGGCCAGGATGACGGCCTCTTCCGGCGTCGTGACCACTGTGGCGGGCGAGCGGGCGGCCCAAAGGGTTTCCAGCTTGGTCTTGGCCGCGCGTTGCATCCGGGCGACGACGGCGGCGCGGGTCTCGCCGCGCGTGACCTCATAGGTTTCCGGCCACAGGCTGCCCTCGGGCGGAACCTCGACCTCGCCGGTCAGGACCGGCTGCTTCATCAGGATGTCGACCGCCTGGGCGCTGGACCAGCCTTCGGGCAGGGTCACGTAGTGGCGGACCGCCTTGCCGTCGACCAGCAGGCCCACCACCGTCGCCAGAGAGGCGCCCGACGGCACCTCATACTCGCCCGCGCGGATCTTGCGGTCGGCGCCGGTCAGACTGATCGCCGCGCGGAACAGGTCGGTGGAGCGGATCACCCCCGCCGATTTCAGATTGGCCGCGATGGCCGGAACGCCCGCCCCGGACGGCAGGGTGACGATGGTCGCCTCCCCTTCCACCGCCTTCGGCCCCGGTCCCCAGTAGATGGCCCAGAACGCCACTAGCGCGGCGACCAGAAACAGGCCCAACGTCCCGGCGGCGGTGATCAGACCGACGCCGAGGCCGAAACGAGAGCCTCCGCCCCCGCCGCCCTTTTTCGGAACGCGCGACTTGGGAATGCGAACCTTGGGGGTGCGGGGGGGCGGAGCCTTGGCCAAGTCAGTCGACCTTCTTGAAGATCACGGCCGCATTGGTGCCGCCGAAGCCGAAGCTGTTGGACATCGCCACGTCGATCTTCTTGGCCTTCCCCTTGTGCGGGATCAGGTCGATCGGCGTCTCCATCTCCGGGTCGTCCAGATTGATGGTCGGCGGCGCCATCTGGTCGCGGATGGCCAGGACCGAGAAGATGCTTTCGATCGCCCCGGCGGCGCCCAGCAGGTGGCCCGTCATGGACTTGGTGGACGACACGGCCAGATCCTTGGCGTGATCGCCGACCAGCCGTTCGACCGCCTTCAGCTCGATCCAGTCGGCCATGGTCGAGGTGCCGTGGGTGTTGACGTAATCGAGGTCCGAAGGCTGCATCCCGGCGCGCTTCAGCGCCGCCTTCATGGCCCGCAGGCCGCCGTCGCCGTCTTCCGAGGGCGCGGTGATGTGATAGGCGTCGCCGCTCATGCCGTAGCCGACGACCTCGGCGTAGATCTTGGCGCCGCGCGCCTTGGCGTGTTCGTACTCTTCCAGAACCATGACGCCCGCGCCCTCGCCCATGACGAAGCCCGCATGGCCCCGGTCATAGGGGCGAGAAGCCTTCTCCGGCGTGTCGTTATAGGCGGTGCACAGCGCCTTGCAGGCCAGGAAGCCCGCGATGCCGATCGGCACGACCGAGCTTTCGGCGCCGCCCGCCACCATGACGTCGGCGTCGCCCAGGGCGATCATCCGGGCCGCATCGCCGATGGCGTGGGCGCCCGTGGCGCAGGCGGTGACGACCGAGTGGTTCGGCCCCTTCAGGCCGTGGCGGATCGAGATCTGGCCCGACGCCAGATTGATCAGGGCCGAGGGGATGAAGAAGGGGCTGACCCGGCGGACGCCCTGTTCCTTCAGCACGATGGCGGTGTCGGCGATGGGGCCCAGGCCGCCGATGCCGGAGCCGACCATAACGCCGGTGGCTTCCTTGTCGTCTTCCGATTCCGGCTTCCAGTTCGCGTCGGCCAGCGCCTCGTCCGCCGCCGCGATGGCGTACAGGATGAAGTCGTCGACGCGCTTGCGGTCCTTGGCCGACATGACCTGATCGGGATCGAAGACGCCCGGTTGACCCGCCTCGCCGCCGCCGCGTCCGTCGACGCTGGGGACTTCGCCCGCGATGGTGCAGCCGTAGCCTTCGGTGTCAAAAGCGGTGATCGGACGGATGCCCGACCGGCCGTCCAGAATGCCCTGCCAGACGTGCTCGACGCCCGAACCGAGCGGAGTGACCAGGCCAAGGCCCGTGATGACGACGCGGCGCATGGTTCGCGCTCCTTCTTGGTCAGAATCGTAGCCAGAAACACTAATGGCCGCCGGACGGTCCCGCTAGGGGTCCGTCACGGCGGCCATCAGCTGGTAAGTGCGACGAATCGCAGCCGGATCAGGCGGCCAGCTTCTCGTCGATAAACTTCACCGCGTCGCCGACGGTCTGGATGTGCTCGGCGGCGTCATCCGGGATTTCGACGTCGAATTCTTCTTCGAAGGCCATGACCAGTTCGACGTTGTCGAGCGAGTCGGCGCCCAGGTCGTCGATGAAGGAAGCCTTCTCGGTGACCTTGTCCGGATCGGCGTCCAGGTGGTCGATCACGATCTTGCGGACGCGTTCGAGGGTGTCGGACATGAGTGTCTCTCTGCCTGTTTGAAATCGCCGTGAAGGCGGGTCTTGGGTTGTTTCGCCGTGTCACGGCTGCCTGCCGGGATCAAGCCTCAATGAGACTCACCCCCGAAAGACGTCCGTGCCCTTTAGCACAGGGTGACGGCGTGGAAATAGTCTGTTGCGCGTCGTGATGACGCCGCACAACGGGTTCAGATCATCGCCATGCCGCCGTTGACGTGCAGGGTCTGGCCGGTGACGTAGGCCGCTTCATCCGACGACAGATAGACGGCGGCCGAGGCGATTTCATCACCGGCGCCCAGACGTCCGGCCGGAATCTTCGACAGGATGGCCTCGCGCTGCTGGTCGTTCAGCACGTCCGTCATCGGCGAGGCGATGAAGCCCGGCGCGATGCAGTTGACCGTGATCCCGCGCGAACCGACTTCCTGCGCCAGCGACTTGGAGAAGCCGATCATCCCGGCCTTGGAGGCGGAATAGTTGGTCTGGCCGGGATTGCCGGTGACGCCGACCACCGAGGTGATGCCGATGATGCGGCCCGAACGGCGCTTCATCATCCCCTTCACCGCCGCGCGGGTCAGGCGGAAATAGGACTCCAGGTTGATCTGGATGACGGACTGGAAGTCCTCGTCCTTCATCCGCATCAGCAGGCCGTCCTTGGTGATGCCCGCGTTGGCGATCAGGATGTCCAGCGGCGCGCCCGCCGCCGTCTCGGCCGCATTGACCAGATTGTCGACCGATTCCGGGTCCGAAAGGTTCGCCGTGGCGAAGTGGGCGCGCTCGCCCAACTCCTTCGCCAGATCGGCCAGCACGGCTTCGCGCGTGCCGGACAGGACGACGGTGGCGCCTTGCGCGTGCAGGGCGCGCGCGATGGCTCCGCCGATGCCGCCGGTGGCGCCGGTCACGAGGGCGGTCTTGCCGGTAAGGTTGAACATCTCTGTCTCTCCTCTTCCTTCTCCCCTTGCGGGAGAAGGTGGCCCGTCAGGGCCGGATGAGGGGTCTTGCCGACCCCTGCCGTGTCTTCAATCTTGAGGGGCCGCAGCGACCCCTCATCCGTCTGGCTGCGCCAGCCACCTTCTCCCGCAAGGGGAGAAGGATCAAAGGCTTTTCGCGAAAGCTTCCAGCTCTTCGGCCGTGTTCAGCGCCAGGGCCTCGGCGTCGGGGGCGATACGCTTGGCCATGCCGGTCAGCACCTTGCCCGAGCCGACCTCGACGAAGCGGGTCACGCCGCCTTCGGTCGCCATCCACTCCATGCTCTCGCGCCAGCGCACGCGCCCCGTGACCTGCTCGACCAGCAGGCGGCGGATGACCTCGGCGTCGGTTTCCGGGCGGGCGGTGACGTTGGCGACCACCGGCACGACGGGCGCGATGATCTTGGCGTCCGCCAGAGCGGCGGCCATCTCGTCCGCGGCCGGCTGCATCAGCGGGCAGTGGAAGGGCGCCGAGACGTTCAGCGGAATGGCGCGCGCGCCCAGTTCCTTGGCCTTTTCAGTGGCCAGATCCACGGCGGCCTTGTCGCCCGAGATGACGACGTTGCCCTTGTTGTTGTCGTTGGCGACGACGCAGACGCCCGCCGCCGAACCGGCCTTGGCGGCCTCTTCAGCCAGCGCCAGATCGGTCTTGGGGCCGATCAGCGAGGCCATTGCGCCCTTGCCCACCGGCACGGCGCGCTGCATGGCCTGACCGCGCAGCTTCAACAGGCGCGCGGTGTCCGACAGGCTGATCGCGCCCGCAGCGGCCAGGGCCGAATATTCGCCCAGAGAGTGACCGGCGACAAAGGCCGCCCGCGTCACATCGACGCCGAACTCGACCTTCAACACCCGCGCCGTGGCGACCGACACGGCCATCAGGGCGGGCTGGGCGTTTTCGGTCAGGGTCAGCTGATCTTCCGGGCCTTCGCGCATCAGCTCGAACAGCTTCTGGTTCAGGGCGTCATCGACCTCGGCGAAGACTTCGCGCGCGCTGGCGAAGGCGTCCGACAGGGCGACGCCCATGCCGACCGACTGGCTACCCTGACCGGGAAAGAGAAGCGCGAGGCTCATCCGGGATCGTCCGTCATCCGTTGAATCAAGCCGCGAGGGGTAGGCGAATCCCTCCCCTACGGCAAGAAGAACGCCGCCGTTTCACCCCCGCTCATCCCGGCGGGCGCCGGGATTCAGTGCTTTGGCTGCAAGGCGCTGAGGCCGACAGGACACGGCTCAGGCCGGGCGCTCTGTCTCAATCAGGTGCTTGCAGCCGCCATGGGACGGAACTGCATCACCACCTTACCTCGCCCGCTAAGGTCGAAGCCGCCATTGTCGCCCACAGACGCTTCATCCATGCAGACCTCGCGCGGGCGCGCCGTATCATTCAGGCAGAACTGCCCGTCGGCGCGACGCCACGTGCCTTCACGCGCCACCGGACCGCCGGGTTCCGACATGGTGAAGGAGCCGTCGGCCTTCAGATCGACGTCGACTGCAGTCCCGTCCATCATCGTGACCTTGTAGGCTCCGCTAGGAGAGCGACCTGGATCGTTCTGACTTTGGGCGGCGTTGCCGCAAGCGGCCAGGGCGACGAAGGCGGCCATGCAGGCCAGGATGGTGATACGCATAAATCCCCCTTGAACGGTAAGGCGACAGGCGTCGCCGTTGATCAAGCCAAAGCCGCTGTTCGCGTCGAAGTTCCCCCTCAGTCCTTGATTTCCGCCGTACAGGGACGGTCGTCTGGCCCCGCCGCGCCGTCGCAACGACGCAGGGCCAGCAGGGTGTCCTGCGTCTCGACCAATCGCTTCGTCCCATCGGCCTGCCGCTCCAGCGTGAAGGCGTCGTACAGCCCGCCCGTCGCCGTGAAGGCGCGGAACGACAGGCGGTCGGCCTCGACGTCGATCAACTGATACAGCTCGGTGTTCTCGGCCGCGCGCACCGGCTGCGTGTCCGCCCGGTCGTTCAGCCCGTACATCTTGGAGCCGGTGACCGAGACGACATAGACCGGCCCCTGCGGGCGGCCCGCATCACTGTCGGCGCGCGAAGCCTCGGCCCCGGCGGGGTTGGAGACGCGGCCATAGCAGTGGTCATGCCCCTGCAGCACCAGATCGATGTTGCGGGCGTCGAAGATCGGCTTCCAGGCGGCCTTCAGCTCTTCGGTGTCTTCAGGCCGGGCGCAGGTGTAGATCGGCTGGTGGAACAGGGCGACGTTCCAGCGCGCCGGGCTTTCGGCCAGCACGCGATCCAGCCAGCGCGTCTGACTTTCCCCGGCGCCCAGGTCGATCGCCGCCGTGCCGTCCAGCACGATGAAGCGCACGCCCTGATAGTCGACGTAATAGCTGGTCGCCTTGGCTCCCTCGGCGCCGTTGTCCGGCAGGGCGAACTGCAGCGGCCAGTGCGGGCCGAGAACGCGCGCTTCCTCGCCGTTCGGCAAGATATGGTCGACGTATTCATGGTTGCCGCTGGCGGGCAGCTGCGGCGTCATGGCGAAGGCGCGCCCGCCGGCCTCGGTCCATTCGCCCCACTCGTCGTCGTGAACCTTGACCTCGCGCTGGGCCACCAGATCGCCCGCGTGGACGACCAGGGCCGCCGGTCCCGCTTCCTTGAAGGCCGAGCGGATCACGCGCGAACCGATCTCCAGAATGTCGTTCTGCGTGTCGCCCAGGTAGATGAAACGGAACGGCGCGAACTCGGCCTTGGCCGTGCGGAACGGCAGCCATTCGCTCCAGCCGTCGGCGGCGCGCACGCGATAGACATAGCGCGTGTCCGGCTTCAGCCCGTCAAAGCGCGCCTGATGATAGAGGGCGCGGCCGTTCTCGTTCTCGATCGGCGCCGTGGTCCCGGCCACGGTCCGGGCGGCGAAGCCCAGCAGGGGGCCGTCGATCTCCTCGGCGATCTGGGCCTCGGCGGCGGTCTGGCGCGTGTCGGTGCGCCAGGCGACGGCGGCGCCGCGTGCGGCGTCGGCGGCCGGGCTCAGCACGATGCGGTCGGCCCAGCCCTTGGCGGCCCAGCGGCCGTTCGGCGCGTGCAGCGGCGGCGGCGGCTGATCGGGGTCCGGCGGCGCGACGACCTGGGCCATCGAAGGCGCGGCGGCCAGCAGGACGGATGCGGCCAGACAAGCGACGGACAGCTTCATGACGATTTTCCCCGAACCGATATGGTCGAGGGCGAGGCCTAACGGCCCAATGCGACGGTTCGCCGGGGCTTTTGTGAAACTCCTGCGAGGAATAGGCCGCCTACGACGGGATCAGACCCAGCAGCTCCTTGCCCGCCAGCACGGCGAACAGCAGGGCCGCCGCCCCCAGCAACAGGTTGGAAATCCAGCCGCTGCGCCATTCCTGCGGCGTCCGGGCGCTGTTCAGCAGCCACAGAAGCGTTCCGGCCAGGAAGGGCATGAACAGGCTGCCCAACACCCCATATGCGACAATCAGCCCGAACGGCCGATCCATGAACAGCAGCAGCATCGGCGGGAAGGTCAGCCACAGGGCGTAGGCGCGGAACGCCCGGCTCTTGTCGCCGCGCGCCTTCGGATCGTCGGAGCGCCCGCGCACATGGGCGGTGAAGTCGGCGAACATCAGGCTGACGCCCTGCCAAACGCCCAGCAGGCTGGAGAAGCTGGTGGCCCAGAAGCCGACCAGGAACAGAATGGAGATCGGCCGCCCGAACCGCTCGCGCAGCACCTGGTCCAGATCCAGCAAGCCCCGGTCCCCGCCCTGCAAGGCGATGCCCGCGCTATAGAGCAGCTCGGCCCCGACGATCAGCATGGCGACCACGAAGACGCCGGTGACGACATAGGCCACCCGGTTGTCCAGCCGCATCACGGCCATCCAGCCCGGCCCCTTCCAGCCCTTGGCGTTCAGCCAGTAGCCATAGGCCGCCATGGTGATGGTGCCCCCTACCCCGCCGATCAGGCCCAGGGTATAGAAGGCCGACCCTTCCGGCAGGCTCGGCCACATGCCGGTCAGCAGTTCGGGCAGGTTCGGCGTAACGATCACAGCCAGGCCGACGACGGTGACGAACATCACCCCGACGCAGGCCGTCATCACCTTCTCGAACAGGCCGTAGCCGCCGAACCAGACGAAGATCAGCCCGGCGATCCCGCTCAACATCCCCCAGGCCTTCAGGTCCAGCACGGGGAACAGCGCCGCCAGCGGCAGGGCCGTCGAGGTCATGGCCGCCGCCCCATAGACGAAGCCCCAGACCACCACATAGACGCCGAAATAGAGCCCGGCCCAGTTCAGCCGCCCGTCCAGCCAGCCGCCTCCCAAACGAGAACGCCCAAGGCTGGACCAGCCCTCGAACATTGTCCGCTCGCTGGACAGGGTCCACCGGCCCACGGCCTCGGCCAGGGCGATCTTCAGCACGGTCCCGATGACGGCGGCCCACAGCAGGGCGTAGCCGAAGCGCGATCCGGCGATCAGGGTGGCGACCAGATCGCCCGCCCCCACCCCGGTCGCGGCCACCACGATTCCCGGCCCGATCAGCGACCAGCGGTTCCTCGGCGTCGGCGTTTGCGTCATGCTGAAGGCTCCGGTTGCGTGAGCCCCAACCGTGCCGCGCTTCGCCGCCCCTGCCAATCGCCGGCGCAAGGGCCCCCGCGCCTTGCCCTGCCGGGGTTTTTCCCGTATAGGCGCCCCCTTTCCAGGGCTTCGGTCCTGCTGCGGAATGTCAAAGGGTCGGGAAACTCCCGTCCGCCGTGTCAGGAGCCATCGTGGACGAACTACCCGGTTCGCCCGCGCCGATGTCCGCCAAGGGAGAATGCCGCATGGCTCTTTACGAGCACACGGTCATGACGCGCCAGGATATCTCGGCGCAACAGGCCGAAGCGCTGAACGACACCATCAAGGCTCTGATCGAAGAAGGCGGCGGCTCCGTCGCCAAGATCGAGTACTGGGGTCTGCGCAACCTGACCTACCGGGTCAAGAAGAACCGCAAGGCTCACTATTCGCTGATGGCCGTTGATTGCCCGCCGGCCGCCATGGCCGAAGTCGAGCGTCAGCTGTCGATCAACGAAGACGTGCTGCGCTGGCTGACCATCCGCGTCGAGGAACTCGACCTGGAGCTGTCGCCCCTGCTGGCCCGCCGCGAACGCGAACGTGACCGCAGCGGCCCGCGCACCGACGACGCCGCGGCTTCGGAATAAGGAACCGGATCATGACCGATACGACTGCCCCCATCCCGGGCGCTCCGGCCGGCTCCGGCCCGGCCCGTCGCCCCTTCTATCGTCGCCGCAAGGTTTGCCCGTTCTCGGGCGCCAACGCGCCGAAGATCGACTACAAGGACGTGAAGCTGCTGCAGCGTTACGTCTCCGAACGCGGCAAGATCGTGCCTTCGCGCATCACCGCCGTTTCCGCCAAGAAGCAACGCGAACTGGCCAAGGCCATCAAGCGCGCCCGCTACCTGGCCCTCCTGCCGTACGTGGTGAAGTAAGATGAAGGTCGTTCTGCTGGAACGCGTCGAGAACCTCGGCGCCATCGGCGACGTCGTCACCGTCAAGGACGGCTTCGCCCGTAACTTCCTCCTGCCGCGCGACAAGGCGCGTCGGGCCACGGAAGCCAATCTGAAAGCCTTCGAAATCGAGCGCGTCGCCATTGAGGCCCGCAACGACAAGAACAAGGCTGAAGCTCAGAAGATCGCCGACAAGATCGACGGTCAGAGCTACGTCATGATCCGTCAGGCTGGTGAAACCGGCCAGCTGTACGGCTCGGTCGCCGGCCGCGACGTCGCTGAGGCCGTTCGCGCCGAAGGCGGCAAGGTCGAGCGCTCGCAGGTCGTGCTGAACACGGCGATCAAGACGCTGGGCGTCCACGAAGTGCTGGTTCGCCTGCACCCGGAGGTCTCGGCCACCGTCAAGATCAACATCGCCCGTTCGGCCGACGAAGCCGAGCGTCAAGCGAAGGGCGAGGACGTGATCCGCGCTCAGTTCGACGACGAGCGCAACGCCGCCGACCAGGCCGCTCAGGAGCTGCTGGAAGGCGGAGCCGGCCAACAGGAAGGCTTCGGCGACGAAGCCTGATCCTGTCGCTTCGGCGAGATGATCGAGGGGCGCTTCCGCAAGGAAGCGTCCCTTTTCTTGGGCTGAACACCCCTCCCCTGTTCCGCTCATCCCGGCGGACGCCGGGATCCAGTGAGAGCGCCAGTCTAGAAGCTATCCATCCTGCCTCGTGCCTTGAAGCCAAAGCACTGGATCCCGGCGTCCGCCGGGATGAGCGGGTATTGACCATATCGCTCACACTTTAGCTTTCCTAAACATCCCCACACATAATCTCGATAGGCGTCGCCGCTTTCGCACCGCAATATCGCCATGGCTCGTCACCGTTGACGGGCAGGAGATAACGATGCGCCCCGGCCTTTACGCCCAACTGCATCGCCCGGTGATCCGACCGGCGCGATGTCCGTGCCAGCGACCCTGAAGCCACCCCCTCCGACCGGTCCGCCGCCGGTCCGTGGTTTCCATCCGCTTCCAGACTTCCGTTTCCAGACGCAGCCGGCGTTCGCCCTCCCGCGACGGCGAGCCCTGACGCGCGTCCAATCAGAAAAGACGACCTCTCGAGATGACCTCCCGCTTCCCCCGCCGCCCCGCCCTTCTGGCCGCCGTATCCGGCGCCGCCCTGCTGATCGCCGGCGCCGCCTCGGCCCAAACTGTTCCTGACGACGCCACCTCAGTCGACGACATCGTGGTGACCGGCACCCGCGCCCCGGCCCGCTCGCGCCTGGACACCCTGGCCCCCGTCGATGTGGTGACGGCCGAGACCCTGCAGAACCGCGGCACGACCGAGTTCGCCGCCGCCTTGGCCCAGACGGTGCCGTCCCTGACCTTCCAGCGGCCCTCGGCCAACGACGGCACGGACTCGATCCGTCCCGCCACTCTTCGCGGCCTGTCGCCGGACCAGACCCTGGTGCTGGTCAACGGCACGCGCCGTCACACCTCGGCCCTGGTCAACGTCAACGGCACGGTCGGGCGCGGCTCGGCCGCCGTCGATCTGAACGCCATCCCCAGCGGCGCCCTGGACCGGGTCGAGGTGCTGCGCGACGGCGCCTCGGCGCAATACGGCTCGGACGCCATCGCCGGGGTCGTCAACCTGCGCCTCAAGGAAGCCCGCGAGGGCGGCGGGGCCAGCGTCACCTACGGCCAGTACTTCACCAGTGTGGAAACCGCGCGCGGCGAGCGGGATGAAGAGGACGGCCGCGCCGTCACCGTCTCGGCCTGGCAAGGCTTCGGCCTGGGCTCGGACGGCTTCCTGACCCTGTCGGCGGAGTATTCCGACCGCGACCCGACCAACCGTTCAGACTACGACCCGCGCGCCGCCGCCAACGGCGCGATCACCGCCCGCTTCGGCGATCCCAAGGTCGAGCAGTGGAGCGTCTTCGCCAATGCGGGCAAGCCGCTGAACGCCGACTGGGAGGCCTACGGCTGGGCCGGCTATCAGGAGCGCGACAGCGCCTCGGCCGCCTTCCCGCGCCTGTCGGACAACCCCAACAACGTGCCGTCCATCTATCCGAACGGCTTCCTGCCCAAGATCGCCATCAACTCGCAGGACGTTTCCGCCGCCGGCGGCGTGCGCGGGACGTTGGCCGGATGGGACGCGGACTTCAGCCTGGTCTATGGCCGCAACGCCCTGGAATTCCGCACTGAGGATTCGCTGAACGCCACCTATGGCGCCAACTCCCTCACCAGCTTCGATTCCGGCGGCCTGACCTATGACCAGCTGGTCTTCGGCGCCGACTTCACCCGTCAGTTCGAGATCGGCCTGGACGGCGGCCCGTTGAACTTCGCCTGGGGTCTGGAGGCCCGCAAGGAGAACTACAAGATCGACGCCGGTCAGCCGGAATCGTGGAACCGCGGCCCGCTGGGATCGAACACCGCCCTGGCCGGCGGCGCCCAGGGCTTCCCCGGCTTCCAGCCTTCGAACGCAGTCGATGAGGACCGCGACGCCGTGGCCCTGTACGCCGACGTCGAAATCCCGCTGACCGAGAAGCTGACGGTCGAGGGCGCGCTGCGCGTCGAGGACTATTCCGACTTCGGCGACGCCCAGACGGGCAAGTTCGCCGCCCGCTACGACTTCAATCCGAACTTCGCCCTGCGCGGCTCGGTTTCCACCGGCTTCCGCGCCCCGTCGCTGCAGCAGAGCTTCTTCACCTCGACCTCCTCGGTCGTCCAGAACGGCGGCTTCGTCGAAACCGGCACCTTCCCCGCCACCAGCGAGGTCGCCTCGGTCCTGGGCGCCCGCCCGCTTAAGGCCGAGACCTCGACCAACTACACCCTGGGCGCCGTGATCCGTCTGGGGAATTTCGACCTGACGATCGACGCCTATCGCATTGAGATCGAGAACCAGATCGTCCTGTCGGAACTGATCAACCGCAGCTTCTCGCCCCAGGTCGCCGGCCTGCTGGACCCGCTGGGCGTCCAGGCTGCGCGCTTCTTCCTCAATGGGGTGTCGACCGAGACCGAAGGCGTCGACATCGTCGGCCGCTATCGCCTGCGCACCGAGGCGGCGGGCGACTGGGACTTCACCGTCGCCGCCAACGTCAACGATGTCAGCGTGACCAAGATCCCGACCTCCTCCTCGGTGCTGAACCCGGTCCCGACCCTGTTCGCGCGCCAGCGCATCCTGACCATCGAGGAAGGCACGCCGGACACCAAGGTCGCGGCCTCGGCCGACTGGAACCAGGGCCGTTGGGGCGCGACCGCGCGGGCGACCTACTACGCCAGCGTTCTGCAGCCCGGCTCGACGTCCGCCAACGACTATTCGACCGGCGACAAGACCACCATCGACCTGGAAGGCCGCTTCCAGATCACCGACCGGGTCGGCCTGGCCATCGGCGTGGACAACGTCTTCGACGAGTACCCGGACTTCGTGCCCGCCAACCTGAACAACAACGGCGTACTAGGCTTCCCCTACTACTCGCCGTTCGGGTTCAACGGCCGCTACGGTTACGCCCGCCTGAACGTGAAGTGGTGATCGGCTTGGAGCGCGCGCATCGGGGCTTCCTCCCTGTCCTTTGAGCGCGCCTCCCTCGTCAGACGCGGCGGCCCGCGGGGAGCCGCCGCGTCTGACGAAAACTTAATGTGATACGACGTTCACCGGTCATGGTTCGGTCGCGAACCACACGCTAGGCTTCACCGTCTCACGGGAGGGAAGCCCATGAAAGCCGCCACGTTCGCCGCCGTCGCCGCCCTGGCGCTGTCCGCCCTGCCCAGCGCGGCCGCCGCCATGACGGTGCAGGAGTTCCTGACCTCCGCCAATCGCATTCCTCGCAATCCCACGGCGCTGCTGCGGTCGGACACGCGGCGGCTGATGAATGAGATGAACGGGGCCTTCAAAGCGGTGCGCGACGATCAGGCCGCCGCCAAGGCCGCCGGCCGGCGCTCCGCCACCTGCATCCCCGATGGCAAAATCAGCCTGTCGGCAGAGCAGATCCTGAACCGTTTCAACGCCATCCCGGCCCAACGGCGCAACATCAGCGTCAACCAGGCCGTCCGCGAGTGGATGGCTGAGGAATACCCCTGCCCCGCCTGAGCGCCGCCTGAGACTTGAACCGCGGCGCAGGCGAGCGCATCTAGCCCCCATGTCGCGTTCCGTTCACATCCTATTCGCCGCGTCGCTAGGCGCCCTGACGCTGCTCGCCTCCGCGCCTCTGGCCAAGGCCCAGTCGTCCGACATGACCGTCCAGCAGTTTCTGACGATCGGCCAGAACATCCCGCGCAACCGCGCCGTGGCCATGATGCGCCCGGACACCCGCCGCCTGATCCGCGTCGTCACCGGCGCCGTCAGCACCGTCAAGGCCGAGCAGGCCTCGGCCGTCTCGGCGGGCCGCACGCCCGCGCACTGCATCCCCGCCTCCGGCACCGGCATCACGCCCGAGGCCCTGGTCGCGCGCTTCGAGACCATGCCGGAATCGCGTCGCCGCATCACCGTGACCCAGGCCGTGCGCGACTGGATGGCCGAGCGCTACCCCTGCCGCGCCTGACGACCCCCTACTGATCCGACAGCGGTTTTCCGGCCCGTCCACAGGCGTCGGCGACTGTCCACGACCACGACCCCGCCCGCGTCTGACGTAGGGCGCGCCTATGCGTATTGATGATGTCGATGAACGCCTTCGCCCCGATGCCCTATGATTCCGCCAACGACCCCGTGCAGGTGTCGTCCATGCCCCACAACCTGGAGGCGGAGCAGGCCCTTCTGGGTTCGCTGATGTTCGACAACGCCGTGTTCGAGCGCCTGTCGGACCGGCTGCGCGGCAGCCATTTCTACGAGCCCTTCCACCAGCGCCTGTTCGACGCGATCGAGGACCACATCCGTCAGGGTCTGCTGGCCGAGCCGACCATCCTGATGGAGCGGTTCAAGCAGGATCCGGCGTTCCAGGAATTCGGCGGCCTGCGTTACCTCGCGGACCTGGTGGACCGGGCGCCGCCCGCCGCCAACGCCCCCGACTACGCCCGCGTCGTCTATGACCTGGCCCTGCGCCGCGACCTGATCCGCATCGGCGGCGAGATCATCAAGGAGGCGCCCAACCCCGAGACGCCCGCCGACGAACAGATCGAACAGGCCGAGCAGACCCTGTATTCACTGGCCGAGACGGGCAAGCCGTCGTCGGGCTTCGTCAGCTTCTCCCACGCCCTGTCCGGCGCGGTCGAAATGGCGGGCGAGGCCTATCAGCGCGAGGGCAAGCTGGCGGGCCTCGCCACCCGCCTGGACGATCTGGACCAGAAGCTGGGCGGCCTGCACCCGTCCGACCTTCTGATCCTCGCGGGCCGTCCGTCGATGGGTAAGACCGCGCTGGCCACCAACATCGCCTTCAACGTCGCGCGCAACTATCGCTGGGAACCGACGCCGGAAGGCGGGCGCAAGACCGTCGACGGCGGCGTCGTCGCCTTCTACTCGCTGGAAATGAGCGCCGAACAGCTGGCCATGCGTATCCTGGCCGATGCGTCGGGCGTGTCCTCGGACAAACTGCGTAAGGGCGAGATCGACGCCTCGGACTTCGGCAAGATCCGCGACGCCGCCATCGAGATCGGCGAAAGCCCGCTCTACATCGACGCCACCGGCGGTCTGTCCATCTCCAAGCTGGCGGCGCGCGCGCGACGGCTGAAGCGGATGGAGAACGGCCTGGACCTGATCGTGGTCGACTATCTCCAGCTCGTGACGACCGGCGACAACAGCCAGAAGAACCGGGTGCAGGAAGTGTCCGAGATCACCGGCGGCCTGAAGGCGCTGGCCAAGGAGCTGAACGTCCCCATCATCGCTCTGTCGCAGCTGTCGCGTCAGGTCGAGCAGCGCGAGGACAAACGACCCCAGTTGTCCGACCTGCGTGAATCCGGCTCGATCGAGCAGGACGCCGACTGCGTCATGTTCGTCTATCGCGAAAGCTACTACCTGGGCCGGGCCGAGCCGCGCGAAGGCACCGAAGAACACCTGAAGTGGCAGGAAGACATGGACCGCCTGCAGCATCAGGCCGAAGTGGTCATCGGCAAGCAGCGTCACGGCCCCATCGGCATCGTCAAGCTGGCGTTCGATTCCAACACCACCCGCTTCGGCAACCTGGCCCACGACGGCCGCTACGGCGGCGCCTATGCGGATATTCCGGAGTAGGAACGCCCCCTGCCGTCATCGTCGGGCTTGACCCGACGATCCAGCCGCGCCGACGCCTGACGCATCCCCGGCTGCGTCTGCTGGATGCCCGGATCAAGTCCGGGCATGACGGCGATAGAAGGGGCGGATGGTCGCGCAAAGGCTAGCGCCGCCTGAACAGCGGCCTATAACCGTCGCCATGACCTCCCCCGTCCTCGCTCCCGCCGTCCTCAACGTCGATCTGGACGCGCTCGCCCGCAACTATCGCACCCTGGGCGCCGTCAGCGGCGCGCCGGTCAATCCGGTCGTGAAGGCCGACGGCTACGGCCTGGGCGCCGCCGCCGTGACCCGGCGCCTGATGGCCGAAGGCGCGCGCACCTTCTTCGTCGCCCGCGCGGCCGAGGGCGTGCGCCTGCGCGAGGCGATCGGGCCTGAGCCGGTCATCTATATTCTGGACGGCTGCCACGGCGACGGGGCCGCCATGCTCAAGGCCTCGAACCTGCGGCCCGTCATCAACCACCCGACCCAGCTTCAGACCTGGCAGGCGGCGGGCGGCGGGGCCTGCGGGCTTCAGATGGACACCGGCATGAACCGGCTGGGCTTCCGCGTCGAGGACGCGCCCGAACCGTTCGAGGGCCTCGAACTGGTGATGACCCATCTGGCCTGCGCCGACGAACCGTCGAACCCGCTGAACCGGGCCCAGCGCGACGCCTATGCGGCGGCGGCGGCCCGCTATCCGGGCGTGACGCGCTCCTTCGCCAACTCGGGGGGCTGCTTCCTGGGGCCGGACTTCGCCTTCGACGTGGTGCGTCCGGGCATCTGCCTCTACGGCGGCGGGCCGGAAGGCCGCCCACATGATAAGATCGCGCCCGTCGCCAGCCTGATCGCCCAGGCGGTGCAGGTGCGCGACGTGCCCGCGGGCGAAACCGTCGGCTATTCGCAAGGCTACAAGGCGGAGCGGCCGATGCGCGTGGCGACCGTCGGCGCGGGCTACGCCGACGGCGTGCTGCGCTCCTACAGCTCCAAGGGACAGGTCTGCATCGCGGGCGAGATGCGGCCCATCATCGGCCGGGTGTCGATGGACGTGCTGGCGGTCGATGTGACCGGCCTCGACGTCAAGGCGGGCGATCCGGTCGAGATCTTCGGCGCCAATCGCCTGATCGACGACGCGGCGGCGGCGGCGGGCACCATCAGCTATGAGCTACTGACCTCGATCACGCCGCGCGTGCCGCGCGTCTATCAGGGCCGAACAGCAAAGGGCTGAGGCGCAAGGCCCCAGCCCTTCTCTTACAACTTAGCTCAGGGCGAACGCCGTGGCGCCCACGCCGACAATGACGAAGCTGGCGATGACCGCTGCGACCAGCGACCAGACGATCGCCCACAGGATGATGGCCGCCACGACCACGACGATGGTGTAGCCCAGCGCCTTTTCAGCCGTCGTCTTCATCAGCACCGGCAGGCCCAGATACATCAGATAGAAGCCGTAAAGGCCGATCAGCCCAGCCAGCCAGCCCAGCGTCGGGATGACGTTCAGCACGCCCGCCACCCACATCGGGGTCATGGAATAGACGGCGACCTGCATCGCCTTCACCGGGTTCTTGGTCCCGCCGAAGGTCGGCGCCAGGGCGTCGATGATCAGGCCCAGAATGTAGACGCTCAGGAGGCTCAGCACATAGCTGAGCGCGCCCGCCAGCACCGGTCCGACCAGACCGCGATGACCGAAGGCGATCTGTCCCACGATGGTCGCCACCGCCGGAATGGCCGCCAGGATGACGGCGTAGTTGGTGAACAGCCCCTTGATGCTGGCGCTCTCGGCGTCGATGACCGGCCATTCGAACTTGGGCCGTGTCAGGATGTATTTGACCCGCGAGACGAGCGAGGGATCGACGGCGGGGGGGTTTTCCAGGGTCATTCGGTAGCCTTCTGGGCGGTTGAGTCGGATCACGGCCTTATCATGTCAGAATGACGGCTGTGTGGATGCGGGCGCAACCCCGCAGTCTCCCTATGACAATTTCGGACGCAGCGCATTCCGACCCGCCTGCCCTCGCCCGTCTGATCTGCTAGGTCTGACGCATGGCGCGCGACTCTCTTCTCTTCGTCTGCAAATCCTGCGGGGCGGTTCATTCCAAATGGGCCGGGCAATGCTCGTCTTGCGGCGAGTGGAACGCCCTGGTCGAGGAATCCAAGGCGGCCCCGCCGGGCGCCATGAAGCCCGCCTCGACCGCGCGCGGGCGCGGGGTGCAGTTCGAGACGCTGCAGTCCGACACGCCCGAGCCGCCGCGCATCGTCACCGGCGTGACCGAGTTCGACCGCGTCTGCGGCGGCGGCGTGGTGCCGGGTTCGGCCATCCTGCTGGGCGGCGACCCCGGCGTCGGCAAGTCGACCCTGCTGCTGGAGGTCACGGCCAAGGCGGCGCGCAACGGCGCCAAGGTCGCCTATATCTCGGGCGAAGAGGCGATCGAGCAGATCCGCGCCCGCGCCAAACGCATGGGCGTGGCCGACGCCGATGTGTCGCTGGCCTCCGCCACCGCCCTGCGCGACATCCTGACGACGCTGAAGCGCGATCCGTTCGACATCGTCATCATCGATTCCATCCAGACGCTATGGAGCGACGCGCACGACGCCGGTCCCGGCTCCATCACCCAGGTACGCGCCTGCGCCGCCGAACTGGTGCGGCTGGCCAAGAACGGCGGCCCGGCCATCGTCCTGGTCGGCCACGTCACCAAGGACGGCCAGATCGCCGGGCCGCGCGTGGTCGAACACATGGTCGACGCCGTGCTCAGCTTCGAGGGCGAGCGCGGCTATCCCTTCCGCATTCTGCGCGCAGGCAAGAACCGTTTCGGCGCCACCGACGAGATCGGCGTCTTCGAGATGGGCGACGCCGGTCTGCGCGAAGTGCCCAATCCTTCGGCCCTGTTCCTGGGCGAAGGCAAGGACCGGGCGCCCGGCGCCGCCGTCTTCGCCGGGATCGAGGGATCGCGCCCCGTTCTGGTGGAAATACAGGCCCTTGTCGCGCCTTCTGCATACGGAACGCCAAGACGCGCGGTCGTCGGCTGGGACTCGGGCCGCCTGGCCATGCTGCTGGCGGTGCTGGAGGCGCGCTGCGGTCTGGGGTTCGGGGACAAGGACGTCTATCTGAACGTCGCGGGCGGAATGCGGATCAACGAGCCCGCCGCCGATCTGGCCGCCGCCGCCGCCCTGATCTCCTCGGCCCTGGACATGCCCCTGCCGCAGGGCTGCGTCGTCTTCGGCGAGATCGGCCTGTCGGGCGAGGTCCGCGCCGTCGGCCGCGCCGAGGCCCGCCTGCGCGAGGCCCAGAAGCTGGGCTTCGAGCGCGCCCTCGCGCCGCCACAAGCCAATGGCAAGGTGAAGAAGGGCGATGTCGCCCTGACCGTCGTCACCCGCCTGACCGACGCGGTCGAGCGAATCTCCCAGAACCGCTACTAAAGCGCGTTCCCATCCCATGAGGCCGCAGAGCGCGTGACCGGCTACGACGTCTTCGTGATCCTGGCCCTGCTGGCCTCGGGCGCCGCCGGATGGTTCCGGGGCGGCATGCGCGAGATCACGGCCCTGTTCAGCTTCCTGCTGGCGGCGCTGCTGGCGCTGATCACCCTGCCGTGGACGGCGCCGGTCGGACGGTCGCTGGTCGATCCGGACTGGGCCGGTTCGGTGCTGGCCGTAGGGCTGGTCTTCGTCATCCTCTACTTCGGCCTGCGTTTCCTCGGCTCGGCCATTTCCCAAGGCGCGCGTGGCCATGCCCTCGGCGTGCTGGACCAGACGCTGGGCCTGTTGGTGGGCCTCGTCCGCGCCCTGGGCCTGATCGGGGCGGTGCACCTGATCATCATGGGCGCCATGCAGGACAACCCGCCGCGCTGGCTGTCCGACGCCGCCACCGCCCCGGTCAGCGAAGGCGCCGCCCGCGCCATCCAGATCGTGCTGCCCACGCTTGGAAAGGGCGCCGACGCCCTGACCCCCGTCGTCGGTTCTTCCGTTCGCGAAGGGTTTTCCGACCAATGAGGCTTGCCCCGGACGCCTGGGCGGCTTACGTGCGCGGCGCCGCCCTTTGAGTTATCCTTCCCCGGTCATCGGAGCCTGACGATGCGCCACCATATCGCCGAACCCGTCGTTCACCGTGAGCATTGGCGTGAGCCGGAAGACGATCAGCTGCGCCTGGAATGCGGCGTCTGCGGCGTCTGGGGCGCGCCCGAGAACGAGGCGTCCTCCATCGTCGCGCTGGGCCTGCACGCCCTGCAGCATCGCGGCCAGGAAGCCTGCGGCATCGCCAGCGTCCACGACGACCGCTTCTACACCGAACGGCATCAGGGCCTCGTCGGCGACGCCTTCGGCAACGCCGAACTGACGAAGCGCCTGCCGGGCCAGGCCTCGATCGGCCACACCCGCTACTCCACCGCCGGCGGCAGCTTCCTGCGCAACATCCAGCCGATGTTCGCCGATCTGGACCAGGGCGGCATCGCCATCGCCCACAACGGAAACCTGACCAATTTCAAATACCTGCACGCGCAACTTGTCTCGGAAGGCGCAATCTTCCAGTCCACTTCGGACTCCGAGGCCATCCTTCACCTGATCGCCCGCAGCCGTAAGGCCAAGATCGTCGACCGCTTCATCGACGCCCTGAGCCGGATCGAAGGCGGCTACGCCCTGGTGGCCCAGACCCGCTACAAGATGATCGGCGCGCGCGACCCGTTGGGCATCCGCCCGCTGGTGCTGGGCAAGGTCGGCGAGGCCTGGGTGCTGGCGTCCGAAACCTGCGCCCTGGACACCATCGGCGCCACCTTCGTGCGCGACGTCGAACACGGCGAGGTCGTGGTCATCGACGAGGAAGGCCTGACCTCGATCAAGCCCTTCGCCGCGCGGGCCGCTCGCCCCTGCCTGTTCGAATACGTCTACTTCGCCCGTCCCGATTCCGTCGTGAACGGCCTGTCGGTCTATGACGTCCGCAAGGAGATGGGCCGTCGCCTGGCGCGCGAGCACACGGTCGAGGCCGACATCGTGGTGCCGGTGCCCGACTCGGGCGTCCCCGCCGCCCTCGGCTACGCACAGGAAAGCGGCCTGCCCTATGAAATGGGCATCATTCGCAGCCACTACCTCGGCCGCACCTTCATCCAGCCCAGCCAGGGCGCTCGTCAGAAGGGCGTGCGGATGAAGCACAGCCCCAACCGCGCCGCCCTGGAAGGCAAGCGCGTCGTGCTGATCGACGATTCCATCGTGCGCGGCACCACCTCGCTGAAGCTGGTCCGCGCCGTGCGCGCGGCGGGCGCGAAGGAGGTTCACCTGCGCTCGGCCAGCCCGCAGATCCTCTTCCCCGACTTCTACGGCATCGACATGCCCGAGCGGTCGCAACTGATGGCCGCCACCCACAGCATGGAAGAGATGCGCGCGGTGCTGGAGGTCGATTCCCTCGGCTTCCTGTCCATCGACGGCCTGTACGACGCCTTGGGCGCCGGACCGCGCAACGCCGCCAGCCCGCAGTACACCGACCACTACTTCACCGGCGACTATCCGACCCGCCTGCTGGACCGTGAGATCGAGGAAGGCGGCCGCGATCCGCGCGGGAAGCAACTTTCTCTGCTGGTGACCGCTTAAGGCTGGATGATCCAGCTCGGCTACTTCACGCTCGACACTCCTGACGTCGACAAGGCCCGCGTCTTCTACGCGGGCCTGTTCGGCTGGCGCTTCGACGAAGCCTCGTCCAGCCCGACCTACGCCCATGTGGCCGGGTCCGTCCCCGCCTTCGGCCTCACCAAGGGCGAGCAAAAGGCCTTCCCCAATCTCTATTTCCGCGTGGACGACATCCACGCCGCCTGCGCCCGCGTGACCGAGCTGGGCGGCCGCGCCGCCGTGCCGGCCGAGAGCCCGTCCGGCCTGTCGGTCGTGGTCAGCGACGACCAGGGCGTCAGCTTCAGCCTATGGCAGGCTGCGCCGGGCTACTGAGCCTTTCGCCCGGCGTCCGGCCGCGCTATCAGCGGCCCCATGTCCGAACACGCTTCCCTCCCCCTCGCCAAC
Organism: Brevundimonas phoenicis; assembly: GCF_047237745.1. Classification (NCBI taxonomy): domain Bacteria; kingdom Pseudomonadati; phylum Pseudomonadota; class Alphaproteobacteria; order Caulobacterales; family Caulobacteraceae; genus Brevundimonas; species Brevundimonas phoenicis. The sequence continues at coordinate 1,562,423 of NZ_JBDFLN010000001.1, read as the reverse complement.
CGCGTCGCCCTGGTCGTCGGCGCCTCGCGCGGCATCGGCCGCGAATCCGCCCTGGCCCTGGCCAAGGCCGGCGCCCACGTCATCGCCGCCGCGCGCACCCAGGGCGCCCTGGAGGAGCTGGACGACGAGATCTTCGCCGCCACCGGCCAGCACGCCAGCCTGGTCCCGTTCGACCTGGTGGACGGCGGCGCCATCGACCGCCTGGGCGGCGCCCTGTTCCAACGCTACGGCAAGCTCGACATCTGGGTTCAGGCTGCGGCCACCATGGGCCCGTCGGGCCTGACCCCGGTCGCCCACGCCGAACCGCGCGAGTTCGCCAAGGTCGAGAAGATCAACTTCACCGGCGTCTATCGCCTGATCCGCTCGCTGGAGCCGCTGCTGCGCGCCTCGGACGCCGGACGCGCCATCCACCTGACCAGCAGCGTCGCCAGCCAGCCGCGCGCCTTCTGGGGCATGTACGCCGCGACCAAGGCGGGCGCCGAGGCCCTGGTCAAATGCTGGGCCGACGAGATCGAGAGCACGCCCGTCCGCGCCTGCATCGTCGATCCGGGCCGGATGCGGACGCAGTTGCGCGCCCAAGCGTTTCCGGGTGAAGACCCCAGCGTTCTGCCGCATCCCTCGGAGATCGGTCCCCTGATCGTCGAACTGGCCCGCCCCGATCTCACCCCGCCGCTGACGGTCAGCTTCAAGGAATGGAAGCAAGGGCTGTCGGCGGACGCCCTGGTCTGATCTGCGCGTGATCGAGGGGCTGGATCCGGGCGCACGGTCGCTAGCGAACCCGGCGGCAAAACGCCCCTCGCTTCCACTTGTGCGCGCCGCCCCCCTGGCCGACATCGTCGCTGTGGTGGCTTCGGTCGGGCTGATCCTCACCTACGTCGGTTTCTGGAGCGCGCCGCTGACCGGCTACGGCGCAAGGTCCGCGGACTTCCTGCGCAACTTCTACTACCCGGCCTATCTGCTGGCGCTGATCCTGGTCTGCCTGCGGCCTGAGCGCGCGCTCAAAGGCCTGATACGATCGCCGCTTCTGATCGCGCTCCTGCTGCTGACGGCGGCAACCTACTTCTGGTCGATCATGCCGGAGCTGACCGCGCGGCGCATACCCGCCCTGGCCTTCACCACCCTGGCGGGCGTCGCGCTGGCCTCGCGGTGGAGCTGGCGCAGCCTGACGGAAATCATCGCTGGAACCCTGGCGGCCCTGGCGATCCTCTCGTTCCTGGTCGGAGCCCTGCTGCCTCACATGGGCCGGATGGAGGAGATATTCCCCGGCGCCTGGCGCGGCCTGTGGCTGGAGAAGAACTCCATGGGCAACGTCATGGTCAAGACGACCGTCTTCCTGCTGGCGGCCGGCGTGATGGCTCCGGAGCGGCGCAAGCTGTGGTTCGGTCTCGCCGTCGTCCCCGTCTTGCTGATCCTGCTGTCGACGTCGAAGACCGCCCTGGTCGTCCTGGTCCTGTCTCTGGCGTCCATGGGCTTTGTCGCCGTGGTCAAGTCTGGACCGCTGCGTGCGGTCGTCGCCACTTGGCTGGCCGTCGTCTTCGTCATCGGCGCGGGTCTGCTGATCGCGATGGAAACCGACACCTTCTTCGCCCTACTCGGCAAGGACGCGACCCTGACCGGGCGAACCGAAATCTGGTCTGGCATCATGCAGCAGATGGCCGAGCACCCCTGGAAAGGCTTCGGCTACGGCGCCGTATGGGACGATCCCAGCTTCACCGGGCCCAAGGCCTGGATCGGCTATCAGGCGCACTTCATGCCCGCCGATGCGCACAGCGGCTGGCTGGAGCTGTACATCGCCCTGGGCCTGGGCGGCGTCATCCTGTTCGCCCTGTTCCTGACCCAGATCTGGGCGCAGTCCCTGTGGGCGGCCTACACCAGCCCCGGCGGCTGGCTGGCCCTGCCGCTCATCGCGTCTTTCACCGTGACGATGCTGACCGAGAGCATCGCCATGAACTGGCATGAACTGCGTTGGGTGATCGTGGTGGCGCTGGCGCTGAAGCTGGCGTTGGGGGACGAACCGACAGCCCCTGCCCGGCCGCGTCTCAAGAGAAGCGCGACCGGGCAGGTCTGATGTGAATCAGCGCTTGGCGCCGCCCTTCTGGCCCGTACGGACACGGCCCGAGCGGGACACCTGACGTGCGCCGCCGCGTGCGCCCTTGCCGACGAAGGCGTTGGAGCCCGCCTTCTTGGACGCACTGGCCTTCAGCCCGCCCAGGGGCTTCACCTTGGGCTTGATGCCGGCCTTGGCCTTCTGCTCCAGCGCCTTGCCGGGCAGGTTGGACAGCTTCTCGGCCTTCTCGGCCTTGATCACCCGGCGCGGCGCGGTCTTGGCGTCGCCCTTGAAGCGTTCCGGCCCCGACTTGGCGCCGCCATCCGCATAAGGGTTGGCCGAGCCCGACTTGACGTTCAGGCGGATCGGCGTGCCCGGCAGGTCGAAGCTCTCGCGCAGCGAGTTGACCAGATAGCGCTTGTAGTGCTCCGGCATGGCCTCAGCCCGGCTGGCCATCAGCACGAACGTCGGAGGACGCGCCTTGGTCTGGGCCATGTATTTCGGCTTGATGCGCTTGCCGTCCACGGCGGGCGGCGGGTGTCTCTGGGTCGCCAGGGACAGCCAGTCGTTCAGATCCTTGGTCTTCACCTTGACCGACCAGGTGTCATAGGCCTGAAGCACGGCGGGCATCAGGCGCTCGACGCCGCGCCCGTTGAACGACGACAGGGCCACGAAGGGCGAACCGCGCAACTGGGGCAGCTTGTCGTCGGCCAGACGCTTCAGTTCGGCCAGACGCGCCTGAGGTTCTTCCTCCAGATCCCATTTGGACGCGACATAGACCAGCGCCCGCCCTTCCCGCTCGACCAGATCGGCCAGTTGCAGGTCTTGAGTGTCGAAGGCGTCGTCCTTGTCCATCACCATGATCACCACCTCGGCGAAGGTGATGGCGCGGATGGTGTCGGCGACCGACAGCTTTTCCAGCTTTTCCTGGACGCGGGCCTTGCGGCGCATCCCGGCGGTGTCGACCAGGCGGATGTTCTTGTCTTCGTAGACCCAGTCCACCGAGATGGAGTCGCGGGTGATGCCGGCTTCCGGGCCGGTCAACAGGCGGTCGTCGCCGATCAGGCGGTTGATCAGGGTGGACTTGCCCGCGTTCGGGCGACCGATGACCGCGATGCGGATCGGTTTTTCCGGCTCGTCGATCTCTTCGATGAAGATGTCTTCCGACGCAGCCAGAAGGGCCTGATACAGATCGGCCATGCCCTCGCCGTGCTCGGCCGAGATCGGCACCGGCTCGCCGAAGCCCAGGCCGTGCGCCTCGCCCACGCCGCCGCCGCTTTCGCGGCTTTCCGACTTGTTGGCCAGCAGGACGATGGGCTTGTGCACCTTGCGCAGGCGATCGGCGAAGATGCGGTCCAGCGACGTCACGCCTTCGCGCGCGTCCATCATGAACATGATCAGGTCCGCGTCCTCGATCGCCGCCTCGGTCTGCTCGCGCATGCGGGCTTCCAGGCTTTCGTCGGTGACGTCCTCATACCCTGCGGTGTCGATCAGGGTCAGATCCATGTCGCCGATCACGCCGTCTGCGTAGCGGCGGTCGCGGGTCACGCCGGGGCGATCATCGACCAGCGCAAGGCGCTTGCCGACGAGGCGATTGAACAGTGTCGACTTGCCCACATTGGGGCGGCCGACGATGGCGACCTTCAGAGCCATGTCGGCCTTCTAGCTTAAATCGGTGAAAAGGTCAGCGGATGCTGACCAGTTGGCCCTTGTCGGTCAGGACATAGAGGGCGCCGTTGTAGGCGGCCGGGGCGATATAGGCGGCCGAACCCAGCTTCAGGCTGCCGGTCTGCGCGCCGGTCTTCGGATCGAAGGCCACGGCCTCGCCGTCCGAATTGACCAGGACCAGACGGTTGGACGCCAGGATCGGCCCCGACCAGACCGGACGCACGGTGCGCTTGCCGAAGCCCAGGAAGCCGCCTTCCTTGCGGACGCGACCCTCGTTCAGATCGCGCGACCAATAGACCTGGCCCGTCTCGCGGTTGACCACCGTCAGTTCGCCAGACTGAGACACCACGTAGACCACGTCGCCGACTGGCAGGGGCGCGTTCACGCCCGCAACGGGCAGAGACCATTTCGGCTGGCCGCTGCGAAGGTCCATCGCCTGCATCACGCCAGACTGGCTGATGGCGTAAACCTGACCGCGGCTGACGACCGGACGACCGGCGATGTCGCGCAGTTCCGACAAAGCGCTGGTGCGGCTGGTGCGCGACAGCACCTGCTCCCACACCGGTTGACCGTTCGAGGCGCGCAGAGCCACGATCTGACCCGACGAGAAGGGCGCCAGCACCGTGTCGCCGCTGACCGCCGGGCTGGAGGCGCGCATGATACGAGCCGGCTCGGTGATGCCGCGATAGGACCAGTCCTGCTGGCCAGTGTTGACGTTGAAGGCGATCAACTGGTTGTCCACGTCGACGACATAGACGCGTTGCCCCGCCACCGTCGGCGCGCCGTGGATCGGCAGGTCGACGGTCGAGCGCCACAGCTCGGCGCCCGTATTGGCGTCAAAGGCCGTCATGACGCGATAACCGGACGCGACGAAGACCTTGCCGCCGCCGACAGTGACGCCGCCGCCGAAACCGCCGCCGCCCGAACCACCGCCGAGACCGATGCCCAGGATGCGACGACCGCGATCCGCTTCCTCGACCTTGACGCTGGCCTTCCAGACCACCTGGCCGGTGCCGGCATCGACAGCGGTTACGCCCGCCTCGCCGTCCAGCACGAAGATCTTTCCGCCGTCCGCGACGACCGGCGACATCACCTGATTGGTGCCGCCGGAACCGGCGCCGATGTCACGCCGCCAGGCGACCGTGAACTCCGGCGCGGCGATGACGTGTTCGACAGCGTTCTCGGCGTTGCCGCCGGGCTGGCTCCAGGCGGTGACCGCTTGCGGTCCCGGCAGGAAGAAATCACGGCCCGACAGAGCCGCCGACGGCGCCAGCTGCTGTTCGAACTCGAGGATGGATATCCGCTCGCCTTCGCTGGCGGTCGCCGCCGGCTCCTTGTCGCCGCCCAGGCCGAACGGCAGGGCGTTGCGCACGGTGCCGCAGGAGGCGACGGTCATCGCCAAACCGCAAAGCAGAGCGACTTTCAGGGTTTTGTTCATGCGAGTCGTTCCGAAGGCGTCAAAGCGCGGCCGGCGCAGCGGCGGGGGCGGCGGGAGCTTCGGCCGTTGCGGCCGGCGCGGCGGCGGCCTGGGCAGCGGCCGGAGACGGGGTCGGCAGAGCGGCGGCGGCCTTGACGATGGCGGCCAGGTTGGCGGCCGTACCGTTGTCGATAGCCTGCACGCCGGCCTGGGCGCGTTGGCGCACCGGATCAGGCACGTCCTGGCCCAGTTGCAGCTGAACGAAAGTCTGGCGCGCCTCGGCGGTCTTGCCGTGTTGTAGTTGAGCCATGGCCAGGGCTTCCTGGGCGAAAGCCTGCAGCGGACGCTTGTCGCCGGTCAGCGGCTCCAGACGCTTCTGCACGTCTTCCAGCGACGCCGTGTCCATGACCAGGAAGGCGGCCTTCAGCGCCGCCATGTCTGAAAGAATCGGATCGCGCGTCGCCTTGGAGGCTTCGTCGAACAGGGCGACAGCTTCGGTCGTCTTCTTGTCGGCTAGGGCCAGACCGCCCTGTTGCATCAGCGCCAAAACCTTATATCCGCCGCCGGCCTTCACGGCTTCGGCGAAGGCGGCGTCAGCTTCCGCCGTCTTTCCGCCCTGCAGAGCTTCGACGCCCTTTTCATAGGCGGCCGAGGCCTTGTCGGCCTGGGACGTCACATAGGACTGCCAGCCCCACCAGGCCAGGGCGGCGACCAGGGCCACCGCCAGAACGCCGCCCAGAACGGGCAGCCAGGTACGGGCCATACGCTTATAGCGTTCGGAGCGAAGCTCCTCCTCGACCTGTTCGAAGACATCAACCACGAAGCGTCGCCCCAAAAATGCAGCCAAGGCCGATCATTAAAAACGCCGCGACCCTAGAGGTTCGGCGTCACGGCCGCAACGCAGGCGTTGGGCGCGAAACGGCTTTTTCCAGCCCTAAGCCGGGACTGGGGCGGGAAAACGGCGCTCAGATCTGTTGCGACAGCTTCACCACGCCCGCCGCCAGCAGGGCGACCAGCACCCCGGCCGTGGCCCAGAACATCTGCATGCCGCCCATGGAGCCCATGGCGCTGAGGGCCGCATCGCCCAGTCCGCTCCGCTCCAGCAGGGACTGAACCGCCAGTCCGCCCTGCATCCCGGCCTGGGAGCCGACCGAATCAAGCCCGCCCCCGCCCGCCTGGGCGGTGAAGCCGTCCGGCCCCAGATGAAAGTTGACGCCCAGAAGTTCACGCACTGCGATCAGCCCGCCGATCAGCCCCGCCGCCGACAGGGCGATGGACCGCACGCGGGAGGCCTTGTGCAGCCTCGCGGCCACATCCGCTTCAAAGAAGGCCGAATCGGAAAAGTGCGGCGCCTGCGCGAACAGGCGCTCAATCGTGGGATCGAATTCGTCAGCCGACATGGGATGCGCTCCCGATTGCAACCGACCCCGGCTGGAGCCGGGCCCGAAGTTTATCCAGACCACGCTTGACATGAGATTTCACCGTTCCAAGCGGCAAATTCATGGCCGCGGCGATTTCCGGGTGCGACAGCCCGGCGCCATGACACAGGGAGACGCACAGGCGTTCGACCTCGCTGAGCCCCTTCAAGGCCTCGTCCAAGTCCACACGGCCGATGCTGTCGACGGCGGGCGCGACGTTTTCCGCTTCGCTTTCCGCCACATAGCGCGCCTCCTTCGAGATGCGCTTCAGATACATGCGGGCGGCGATACGCTTGATCCAGGCGGCGAAGGTGCCCTCGCCCCGGAACTCGGCGCACTTCTCGAACGCCAGAAGAAAGGCGTCCTGGGCCAGGTCATCGGCCAGGGCCGGCTGGGCGCCCATGCGGCGCAGCAGGCCCCGCACCGCCGAGCCGTGCCGACGGACCAGCTCGCCGAACTCGCGGCGGCCGCCGCCGGCCGCAAGCCCGGCCAGCTCGACGTCGTGCAGATCACGTAAGGCTTGGGCCATGACGGCTTCCCTGCTCCGACCCGCCTTAGTCCTTGTTCTTGTTGAAGAAGCTAAGGATGATGAAGGCTAGGCCGATCATGCCGGGGATCGCGGCGCCGCCGGCTATAGGATAGAAGGCGTCTATCTCGGCAAAGCTGACCGCATAGGCGAACAGCGCGATGCCGATCGCCACCGACAGCAGGATCACGCCCGTTCGCAGGTCGCGCGCCGCCGTCGCCGGCGGCTTCGTGTTTTCCTTGCTGATGGCTTCGATCACTTCCGGCGGAAGGGACTGCCCTTTCTCAATGGAGGCCCTCAGCGTGGCCTGCATCTCGCGGCGCTCACAACTCTTGAGCCACGACGGCACGACGACGATGGCCGCGATCATTGCAAAGAACGCCAGCGGAATGAAAACTTCATCCATGAGTTTGACCCCTGTTCGGCCGGGCCTGATGCGGCGGCCTTCTGATCACAAGAGGCGGCGATGATCGCCTATGGATGCAGTTGCGCGCATGAACTCTTCGTAATGCGTCACCACAGCGTGACTCGACATGCCCGAAGCGGCGTTCAACGGTGCCGCCGACCCCTTCGGAGACGCGCATGAACATCACCTATCGCATCGTCCAGCATGACGGCGGCTGGGCCTACAAGCTCGGCGACAGCTTTTCCGAGACCTTCCCCAACCACGCGGCGGCGCTGGCGGCGGCCACGGCCGCAGCGCGCGAGCAACGCGTGCCGGACCGCACCTCCTGGATCGAGTATGAAGACGCCTCGGGCCAGTGGGTCACCGAACGCGCCGACGGCCACGACCGCCCGACCACCGCCGTCGAGGACTGACCCTCAGCCCTTCAGGGCGGCGGCGTAGATCTCGGGCTTGAAGCCCAGCAGCGTCCGCCCGTCGCCCAGGTCCAGCACCGGCCGCTTGATCATAGACGGCTGGGCCAGCATCAGGTCCACCGCCTTGGCCGCGTCGATATCGGCCTTGTCGGCGTCGGGCAGCTTGCGGAAGGTCGTGCCCGCCCGGTTCAGCACCTTCTCCCAGCCATGCTCGGCGACCCAACGCTCCACCTCGGCGCGATCCGCGCCTGCGGCCTTGTAGTCATGAAAGTCATAGGCGACGCCGTTCTGATCCAGCCAGACGCGCGCCTTCTTCATCGTGTCGCAGGCCTTGATGCCATACAGGGTGCGGGTCATGGGCGAACTCCAAGCGTGACGGACGGCTGGGGTCTGGCATCGAAGCGCGGAGGCGTCAATTTACCCGTCGAATGAAGAAATCTTCACTCGACGGACCAACGTTCGCTTGAAAGAGTCACGTTTATCAAACGGAGACGAAGATGAACCGTGCAGCAGCCTTAACGACTCTGGTGCTCATATCGGCCTGCTCCGAGCCCCGTCATGAAGTCAGTGCAAAGGTGACGACGCCTGTTGAGACGGGCAAGATCGCAGGCGTCCAACAATCTGTTGAAGCCCGCGTCGAAGTCCCCGCAGAGGCGGCAGAGGCCGTTGAAGCCCATATTCGAGCGCAGGAACCTGAAGCTCAGAAAACCAAGAGCCCCTAAAGAACTTCCAGCACCGCCTCGACCGGCCGCCCGATCGCCGCGCCCTTGGGCGTCTCGACGATCGGGCGCTCGACCAGGACCGGGCTCTCGATCATGGCGGCCAGAACCGTCGCGTCGTCGGCGTCGGCGGCCAGAAGTTCGGCGGCTTTCGCCTCCTTCTTGCGCAGCAGGCCCTTCAGCCCGCCGCCCGTCTCGCGCGCCAGACGGTTCAGGGTCTCGGCGTCCCAGCCGGTCTTAAGATACTCAACCACCGTCGGTTGATTTCCCCGCTCGCGCAGCAGCTCCAGCGCCTTGCGCGAAGTCGAGCATTTCGGGTTGTGGTAAAGGGTGACGGTCATGGTCAGGCTCCTGTCTGCGTCCTCACCTAGGCCTTGAAGCCGCCGTGCGCCAGTTTCGCCGCCCCGCGCAGGCCGCCGATATGCAGCAGCAGGCACAGCACCATGCCGGCCCCCGCCACGCCGACGCTCCAGCCGGGCAGCCCCGGCGCGGCCGGCGACGCTCCGACCATCAGGCTGACCGACATCGCGCTCAGTTCATACAGCGCCCAGGCCAGGCCGAAGACCGGCAGGATGCGGTTGGGACGGCGCCACTGCACCAGGCCCAGCACGGCGGCCACGCCTGAAAAGACCACCGCGAAGCCCGTCGTCGCCCCGCGGAACTCCGCCTGTTCGGGCGCGCTCAGGAACCAGACCAGTCCGGCCTGCATCAGGCCCACGCCCGCCCAGATCCAGAAGGCCCAGGCGCTGCCCCGCGCCAGCGCCGTCGCCGTCTCGGTCGAATCGACCGGGGCGAAGGGTTGGGGCGGTGCGATCCGACGGTTCATGCGCGACTCCCTGACTGAGGCGACGAAACTATCCTGCTCAAGGCCGAAATCCCAAGTGCGTGAGAGAGATATCGCCCCGCCTTCACCTTTGACCTCCGCCCGTCTAGGGTCGCCGCCATGCGGATCGAACCTCAAGATCAGGCCGTGCTCGATCACGTCGCGGCCCGTGGCGACGCCATTGTTCAGCGCGCCGTCGACTGGTCCAACATCAACTCAGGCAGCCGCCATGCCGAAGGCCTGGCGCGGGTTCTCGATGTTCTGGACGCCACGGCGCGCGCCGCCTTCGCCAAGGCGACGATCGTGCGCGTGCCGACCCAAGGCTCCACCACCGTCGCCGACAGCGGCGCGGTGATCGCCGAAAGCTACGCTGACTGCCTGAAGATCGTCGCCCGGCCCGAAGCCCCGCTTCAGGTCGTGCTGACCGGCCACTACGACACCGTCTTCCCCGCCGACAGCGCCTTCCAGACCGTCGTCACGCGCGACGACGGCGCCCTGAACGGCCCCGGCATCGCCGACATGAAGGGCGGCATCAGCGTCATGCTGGCCGCGTTGGAAGCCTTCGAAACGCATCCTGACAGGGCCCGCGTCGGCTGGACCGTGCTGCTGTCCCCCGATGAGGAGATCGGCTCGCCCGCCTCGGCGCCCCTGCTGGCGGAACTGGGCGCGCGCGGCCACGTCGGCCTGACCTATGAACCCGCCCTGTCCGATGGGACGCTCGCGGGCGAGCGCAAGGGCAGCGGCAACTTCCACCTGATCGTCACGGGTAAGGCCGCCCATGCGGGCCGCGCCTTCCACGAAGGCGCCAACGCCGTCGCGGGCGCCGCCATCATCGCCGCCCGCCTGCACGGCCTGAACGGCCAGCGCGAGGGCGTCACCGTCAATGTCGCCAAGATCGCCGGCGGCGGCCCCCTGAACGTCGTGGCCGACAACGCCGTGGTCCGCTTCAACGTCCGCGTGCCGGACGCTCAAAGCGCCGCATGGATCGACGAGACGGTGCGCGCTCTCGCCGCCGAGCCGCCCTTCCCCGGCCTGACGCTGGACCTGCACGGCGGCATGACCCGCGCGCCCAAGCCGATGGACGCCAGCCAGACCGCCCTGTTCCACGCCGTGCGCGACGCCGGCGACCTGCTGGGCCAGACCATCGCCTGGAAGCCCTCCGGCGGCGTCTGCGAGGGCAACAACCTGCACGCCTCAGGCCTGCCCAATGTCGACACCCTCGGCGTCGTCGGCGGCGAGATCCATTCGGACCAGGAGTTCGCCTGGCCCGCCAGCTTCGTCGAACGGGCCCAGCTGTCCGCCCTGATCCTATGCAAGATCGCCTCGGGCGAGATCGACGCCCTCAAACTGAAACAGCTCCGACTGGAGACCATGTGAGCATAACGCCCTCATCGTCACCCTCGGGCTTGTCCCAAGGGCCCATCGTTCAACAGGCCGGCCCATCGCTGCTGATCCGCTCAAGAAACTTCACGCCGACCCTCGCGTCCGGCCCAACGATAGGCTCTCGGGACAAGCCCGAGAGTGACGGAGGAATTTAGTGCTCGTTGTTCGCCCCGCCGGCCCCGCCGACCTTCACCACCTGCTCGAACTGGCCATCCTGTCCGGCCCCGGCTTCACCAGCCTGCCCGAGGACGCCGACGTCCTCAGCGAGCGCCTGGAACTGAGCCAGGCCAGCTTCGAGGGCCGCATCCCGCCGCAGGAAGCCTGGTACACCCTGATGCTGGAAGACGGCGACACGGGCGACATTGACGGCGTCGGCTCGGTCAAGGCGACCGTGGGGCTGAAGCGGCCCTTCTTCAGCTTCCGCGTGGTCAACAACACGGTCCAGTCGCCCTCTCTGGGCATCAAGCTGAACCATCAGACCCTGGTGCTGGTGAACGAGTGCACAGGCTGGACTGAGGTCGGCTCGCTCTTCCTCAAGGCCGATCGTCGCAAGGGCGGCGCCGGACGCCTGCTCAGCCAGTCGCGCTACATGCTGATCGGGGCCCAGCCGGACCTGTTCGCCGACAACGTCCTGGCCGAACTGCGCGGCGTCTTCACGCCCGACGGCTACTGCCCCTTCTGGGACCATGTGGCGCACAAGTTCTTCCCGATGGACTTCGACGACGCCGACCGCATGAGCGGCTCGACCGACAAGCAGTTCATCCTCGACCTGGCGCCGCGTCACCCCATCTACATCGACCTGCTGCCCGAACCGGCCCGCGCCGTGATCGGCAAGGTCCACCCCCAGGGCGTGCCCGCCATGGCCCTGCTGGAATCCGAAGGCTTCCGCCCCAACGGCCTGGTCGACATCTTCGACGCCGGTCCGACCGTGGCCTGCGGCCGTGACAACATCCGCACCGTCCGCGACGCCCGCGTCCTGACGGCCCGCATCGAGAAGGAGGTCGAGGTCGAACTGCCCAGCCTCGTCTCGACCGACAGCGTCTCCGCCTTCCGCGCCGTCCGCGCCCGCGTCCTGGTGGACGGCGACATGGTCCGCATGACCCCCGACGTCGCGGCCGCCCTCAAGATCAAGGACGGCGCTGTCGTCCGCGTGAAATCCTGAACCGAGTACCCGCCATGACCCGTTTCACCTCCACCAACCCCGCTACCGGCGAAACCGTCTGGGAAGGCGAAGCCGCCTCCGTCGAACAGGTCGGCGCCGCCGTCGAGGCCGCCCGCGCCGCCTTCCCCGACTGGGCCGACCGCCCACGTCAGGACCGCATCGACGCGGTGAAACGCTATCAGGCCGTGCTGAAAGAGCGCGCCCCCGAAATGGCCGAGGCCATCAGCCGCGAAACGGGCAAGGCCCTATGGGAGACCAAGACCGAACTGGCCTCGATGGCGGGCAAGGTCGACATCTCGATCCGCGCCTATGACGAGCGTACCGGCGAGCGCAGCAGCGACACCGCCTTCGGCCGCGCGACCCTGCGCCACCGCCCGCACGGCGTCTCGGCGGTGCTCGGCCCGTTCAACTTCCCCGGCCACCTGCCCAACGGCCACATCGTCCCGGCCCTGCTGGCGGGCGACACGGTCGTGTTCAAGCCCTCCGAGGAGACGCCCCTGACCGGCCAGCTGATGGCCGAATGCCTGGAAGCCGCGGACCTGCCCAAGGGCGTGTTCAACATGGTTCAGGGCGGGCGCGACACCGGCGCGGCCCTGCTGGATCAGCCCATCGACGCCCTGATGTTCACCGGCTCGGGCGCGGCCGGGGCGCACTTCCGTCGCAAGTTCGCCGACGATCCCCACGTCATCTTGGCGCTAGAACTGGGCGGCAACAACCCCCTGGTCGTCTGGGACGCCGCCGACGCCGAGGCCGTCGCGGGCATTGTGGTCCAATCCGCCTTCGTCACCACGGGTCAGCGCTGCTCGTGCGCGCGCCGCCTGATCGTGCCGGAAGGCGCCCAGGGCGACGCCATCATCGAGGCCGTGGCCGCCATGTCGGACCGCCTGAACTTCGCCCCGTGGGACAGCGACCCCGAACCCTACGCCGGGCCGCTGATCTCGGAGAAGGCCGCCAGCAATGCGCTGGCCGCCCTGCAACAGCGCATCGACGCGGGCGCGCGCGTGATCCGCGCCTCCGGCCCCGTCGACAACCTGCCGGGCGCCTTCGTAAAGCCTGCGATCATCGACGTCACCGGCGTCGCGGTCGAGGACGAAGAGATGTTCGCCCCCTTCCTGCAGGTGCTGCGCGTCCCGACCTTCGACGCCGCCATCGCCGCCGCCAACGCCACCAAATACGGCCTGTCGGCCGGCCTGGTCAGCGACGATGCGAAGAACTGGGACCGCTTCATCAACCGCATCCGCGCGGGCGTGGTGAACTTCAACCGCCCGACCACGGGCGCGGCGGGCGACATGCCCTTCGGCGGCCTGGGCGCCAGCGGCAACCACCGCCCCAGCGCCTACTACGCCGCCGACTACTGCGCCTATCCGGTCGCCAGCTTCGAGGCCGGTTCGGTCAAGAACATCGAAAGCGAGATCAAGGGCCTGCGCGCATGACTTCTGCTGTCGAGGCCAACGCCGACGGCCTGATCGGGCCGACCCACTCCTACGCCGGGCTGTCGCCGGGCAATCTGGCGTCCAGCCTGAACAAGGGCGAGGCGTCGAACCCGCGCGCGGCCGTGCTGCAAGGCCTCGACAAGATGAAGACCCTGGCCGACCTGGGCCTGCCCCAGTTCGTCCTGCCTCCGCATGAGCGGCCGAATATCCCCTTCCTGCGCGACCTCGGCTTCTCGGGCTCCGACGCCCAGGTGCTGGAGCGCGGATGGAAGGACGCGCCCTCCTTCGCCGCCGCCGCCTGTTCGGCCTCGCCCATGTGGGCCGCCAACGCCGCCACGGTGACGCCCAGCGCCGACGCACGTGACGGCCGCGTCCACTTCACCCCCGCCAATCTGATCACCAACCTGCACCGCAGCCTGGAGCACGATCAGACCAAGCGCGCGCTGGACGCTCTCTTCCCCGACACGGCCAGGTTCGCCGTCCACGACGCCCTGCCCTCGGTCGCCCACCTGGCGGACGAGGGGGCGGCCAACCACGTCCGCCTGTGCCGCGATCACGGCGAGACGGGCGTCAATCTGATGGTCTGGGGCCGCGAGGCCTGGGAGCATTGGGATGGCCCCTACCCCGCCCGCCAGACGCGCGAGGCGTCCGAGGCGATCATGCGCCGCCACGAAGCGTCCGGCGCCGTCCTGGCGCGTCAGGGCAAGGCCGCCATCACGGGTGGCGCCTTCCACAACGACGTGGTCTGCGTCGGCGCCCTGGACACCCTCTTCTTCCATGAGCTGGCGTTTGAAGACACGGACGCGACCAAGGCCGCCATCCGCGCCGTCGCCGACGGCTTCGAGCCGCAGTTCGTCGAGGTCTCGGCCGCCGACCTGCCGCTGGCCGACGCCATCAGCTCCTATCTGTTCAACTCCATGCTGATCCGGGTTCCGGGCCAGGACCGCTTGACCCTGATCTGCCCGACCGAGACGCGCGACAACCCGCGCAGCCATGCGGTCGCGCAGGGGCTCGCCGCCTCCAACGGCCCGATCGGCCATGTCGAATACGTCGACGTGCGCCAGTCGATGCGCAACGGCGGCGGCCCGGCCTGTCTCCGTCTCAGGGTCGTCCTGACCGAGGCCGAGCTGGCGGCGACCAACCCCGCCATGCGCCTGACCGACGCCCTTCACGCCCGCCTGTCGGACTGGGGCCGCCGCTGGTATCGCGACAGCCTGACGGCGCACGACCTGGCCGATCCCTCCCTGCTGGACGAGACGCGCGGCGCGCTTGACGAGCTGACGCAGATCCTGAACCTCAGCGGCGGCTTCTATCCGTTCCAGCGGGTCTGACCGTCAGGCAGGACCATCGGCCGCAGTCCGCGTCACGCTGCGGTCAAGCCGCCGTCATCGGACCGTAATGCGCCGCTCGTAAGCACGGCGCATGATCGCTTCACGCCGCGCCTTCATGGCCTCCGCCGCCGCCCTCGCCCTGTCGGGCTACGCCAAACGCGCCCAGGCCATGGCCGCCGAGCCGGGCGGCTTCGTCGACGGCCCCTCGCGCAACGAGGTGTTCGGCTACGGCCCGATGAAGGCCGACCCCTACGGCCTGCTGGACCTGCCCGAGGGCTTCTCCTACCGCGTGGTGTCCCAGGCGGGCGAGACCATGGCCGACGGCCTGCTGACCCCCGACAAGTTCGACGGCATGGGCTGCTTCGGGCTGGACGAGGACCGGGTGATCCTGGTCCGCAACCACGAGGTCAATCCGCTGGAGTTCAACGCCAGCGCCTGGGGCGCCAATCACCGACTGGTCGGCGACCTCGACCGCGCCCGCGTCTATGGCGTCTATCCCGATGAGACCGGCGCGGTCGCTCCGCTGGGCGGCGGTACGACCACCGTCGTCTACAACCTCAGGACCGGCCGCACCGAGCGCCAGCACCTCAGCCTGGGCGGCACGGCGGTCAACTGCGCCGGGGGCGTCACCCCCTGGGGCTCGTGGCTCAGCTGCGAAGAGATCGTGGCCGGGACCAAGGACGGCCTGCCCCAGGATCACGGCTGGGTGTTCGAGGTGCCGTCGCGCGCCACCGGCCTGGTCGATCCCACGCCGATCCGCGCCATGGGCCGTTTCAAGCACGAGGCCGCCTGCATCGATCCGCGCACCGGCGTCGTCTACATGACCGAGGACACGAGCGAGAGCCTCTTCTACCGCTACCTGCCGACTGACCCGCGCCGCCTGCAGGCCGGCGGGCGCCTTCAGGCCCTGGCCCTGGTCGATCAGGCGCGCGGCGACACTCGCAACTGGAACGGCGTCCTGTGGCGTCAGGGACAACGCCTGGCCGTGCGCTGGGTCGATCTGGATCACGTCGAAAGCCCCGACGGCGACCTGTCCCTGCGCGGCCACGCCTCGGGCGCGGCCCTGTTCGCGCGCGGCGAAGGCGTCCATTGGGCGGGCGACCACCTCTATTTCACCTGCACCTCGGGCGGCGTCGGCCGCCACGGCCAGATCATGCGCTACGTCCCCAGCCCGCGCGAGGGCCAGTCGGACGAGGCGAGCCAGCCCGGCATGCTGGAGTTGTTCGTCGAGGCGGGCGACCGCGCCGTGCTGGACTATGTCGACAACATCGCCATCGCCCCGAACGGCCACGTCATCGGCTGCGAGGACAAGCAGGTCGGCACCCAGCATGTGAAGGGCGTCACCCCCGACGGCCGCGTCTACGCCATCGCCCGCAACGCCATGCGCCACGACGCCGATGAGTCGAACACCGAGTTCGCCGGCGTCTGCTGGGCCCCGAACGGCCAGACCATGTTCGTGAACCTGTATTCCCCCGGCATGACCCTGGCCGTCACTGGCCCGTGGGAGCGGTTCAGGGTCTGAGGCCCTTCCCCCATACCGTCACCCTCGGGCTTGTCCCGAGGGCCCATCGGGGCCTCACCCGCTACGGTTAGCTGTTAGGCGCGGCGATTAGACTACGTGCTCGGGAGCGTGAACGGAACCTGGGCCCTCGGGACAAGCCCGAGGGTGACGGAAAGAAGGGAGCGTCAGCGCATCCTCACCGTCCAAACGCAGGAAACTCCCGGCGTCGGCGCGCGCAGACCTGCACTTTCACCCCATCGCCCAGACACATGTCATCATCCCTCCCCCGCGCCACCGCAGAGGAGAGATTCAGACGATTCAGACGAATTGGACTCAATTTTTCTCCCTCCCCTTCATGGGGAGGGTGGCTGAGCCGTTAGGCGAGGCCGGGTGGGGGCGTCGAAGCAAGCTGATCGCCGCTCTTGGATCACCTCAGCCTCCCCACCCGGTCGCTGCGCGACCACCCTCCCCATAAAGGGGAGGGAGAAGATGCGCGCCGCCTATGCCGCGAAGCGTCCACCCTTGGCCGCATAGGCTTGGGTGCCGCGCGTGAAGACATCATCCGTCGGCAGGACAGCCTCGATCGGCAACGCCTCGGCGCCCTTCAGCCGCTCATAGACGGGGCCGAAGTCCTGCAAGGTCACCGTCTTCAGCGCCTCGATGCTGTCGATGACGAAATAGACCTGCTGGAAGTCGTCGATGCGGTACAGGGTCTTCATCACCCGCTCCAGATCGAAGCCCAGGCGGTTCGGCGAGGGGTCTTCCAGGCTGAAGACGCTCTCGGTCGCCGACGACACGATGCCCGCGCCATAGATGCGAAGCTCGCCCGCTTCCTGCATCAGACCGAACTCTACCGTGTACCAGTACAGGCGCGCCAGATTCGGCAGCATCCCCAGCGACGCCGCCCGCTGCCCGCCCTTGCCGTAGGCCTCCATATAGGCGGCGAAGTCGGGGTCGGTCAGCATCGGCACATGGCCGAACACGTCGTGGAAGATGTCCGGCTCCTGCAGGTAGTCCAATTGATCCGGCTTGCGGATGAACTGGCCCGAGACGAAGCGGCGGTTGGCCAGGTGATCGAAGAAGACCTCGTCCGGCACCAGTCCCGGCACGCAGACCACGGTCCAGCCGGTCAGGGCCTGAAGCTTGGGGTTGATGATCTCGAAGTCGGGAATGCCGCCCGCGTTCAGGTCCAGCGCATCCAGCCCGCGCAGGAAGGCCTCGCTGGCGCGACCGGGCAGGATCTTCATCTGCCGCTCGTACAGGGTGTTCCAAGTCTGATGCTCGACCTCGGTATAGGCCGACCAGTTCTGAGGGATGGTCCAGTCGGCGGCGGCGCCTTCCGGCGGCTGCTCGAAAACGTGCTCGAAGTCGGACATGGAACGCTCCTCACGGCTCTGATGGCCTTTCAGGGCAGATTAGCGCGCTCTTTCATTGTCGTCACGCATGACTGTTGCAACGCTGACGCGAGGTCGCTCATTCGTCACCACCGACAATGACGACTGGCGCGTCAGGGAGTCGCGGTCTAACTTATGCGGGACGGGCGCCACTTCGGACCGCCCACATGAAAGCTCGGCCCATGCCGGAGACCCCTGGCGCGCCCGGACGGCGCGACTCGCGGTCCCTGCTTCGATCTTCCCGCAACGGCGGGAGCGTCGATCGAGATGCGCCTCTCTATGGCGCGCTCGACCTGGGGACCAACAATTGCCGCCTGCTGATCGCGCGTCCGGCGCGTGACGGCTTTCGCGTGGTGGATTCCTTCAGCCGCATCGTGCGTCTGGGGGAAAGCCTGTCGCGCACGGGCCGTCTGGACGACCGTGCGATGGACCGGGCCTATGACGCCCTGGCCCTGTGTGCCGAACGACTGGCCCGCAAGGGCGTGGATCCACAGCGCCTGACCGCCGTCGCCACCCAGGCCTGCCGCATGGCCGAGAACGGCCCCGCCTTCGTCGAGCGGGTGCGTCGCGGCACGGGCCTGCGGTTGCGGATCATCGACCCGTCCGAGGAAGCGGCCCTGTCGGTTTCCGGCTGTCTCAACCTGTTCGACCCGCGCGCCGAGGCCGTGCTGGTGATCGATGTGGGCGGCGGTTCGACCGAACTGTCCTGGCTGACCAAGGGCGCGTCCGGTTTCGACACCGTAGCCTGGATGTCGGCGCCGCTGGGCGTCGTCACCCTGGCCGAACGCCACCCGGAACCCGAGGGCAGCCCGCCGGAATGGTACGAAGCCATGGTCGCCGACTTCGGCGCCGCCATCGCCGCCGGGGCGCCGGACGCCCCGGCCCTGGCCGAACTGTTCCGCACCAGCCGCGGCCACATGGTCGGCACCTCGGGCGCCATCACCAGCCTGGCGGGCATCCACCTGGGCTTGCGGCGCTATCAGCGCGATCTGGTCGACGGGCTGTGGATGACGCGGGTCGATTGCGAGCGCGCGGCCGACCGCCTGATCGCCCTGGGTCCAGCAGGTCGGGCGGCGGAAAGCTGCATCGGGCCGGATCGGGCCGACCTGGTCCTGGCCGGCGCAGCCATTCTCGAGGCCGTCCAGCGCGCCTGGCCGTGCGAGCGCGTCCGCGTCGCCGACCGGGGCCTGCGCGAAGGTCTTCTGCTGCAGAGAATGCGCGAGGACCGCCAGCAGAAACCCCGCCGGAAACGCCGCCGCCGCCGCAACGGCGGGGCCGCAGTTACGGCCTAGGCGCCTGGCGCGTCCACCTCGACCGGCAAGGCGATATCGCAAGCCGAGAAGTCCGCGCCACGCGCCGCCCGCACGCCGTCCGCCAGGGTGCGGAAAGCAGCCGAGGTCGTGTTCAGGACGCGCACCGTCGGCCGTTCGGCGACCGGCAGATCGCCCGCCACGCGCACGCGCGTCATGCGGTCAGGCTCGCTGACAATGCCGTCCGGATTGGGGCTGAACTTCAGGGCGCGCACGACGTCCAGTCCTGACACCACGGAACCCCAGACGGTGTAGCGTTTTTCCAGCGCCGGGTAGGGATGGCGCATCAGGAAGAACTGACTGTTGGCGCTGTCCGGAGCGTCATCCCGCGCCATGCCTGCGACACCGGGGCAGTAAAGGCCCCAGGCGTGAACCTTGCGATCCGCGGTGGTCGCCATGACGGCGTCAGGCTGAGTCTGGACCGGCAGGGAGTGCAGGAAGCCGACCTGGGCTCCCGCCGGCGCGGCGACAGCGGTGAAGGGCGTCTGCGCGTCGCGGCGGAAGGTGAACTCGGCCTTCAGGTCGGGATGCCAGCTCTGCCCCTCGCCCGTGCCCAGCGGGTCGCCGGTCTGAGCCATGAAGCCGTCAATGACACGATGCCACGGCACGCCGTCATAGAAACCCGCCTTGGCCAGCATGCGGATGCGCGCGACATGTCCCGGAGCAACCTCCGGCGCCATCTCGACCAGGATACGACCCTTGCTGGTGTCGATCACCAGAAGGTTGTCCGCTGGAACAACACGCCAATCGGCAGCCGCGACCGCCGGGGCGACCGGAGCCGATTCCTGCGCCATGACGGGCCATGCGGCCAGCGCCGACGCCAAGATCAAGGCGGCCTGCGTCGCCAGAAGTCCTTGCCTCATTCCTCCGCCCTCCCCGGCGTGTCGAAAGACGTCGATCACCCCCCCTGAACGGGCGGCTGGACGTCGCAGATATTGAAGGATGCGCCCTTTTCGGCTCGTGTCGCCTCGACGGCGGCGTTGAACGGCGCAGATCCGGGCACAGCCACGCGAATCGTCGGCCGCTCGGCTTCCGGCATGGCCGAGGCCAGCCGCGCCCGCGTCATGACATCGGCGTCCGGCCCCACGGCGCCGTCCTGCGCTTCGTTGCCAGCCTTGAGCGCGCGCACCACGTCCATCCCCTGCACCACCCGGCCAAAGACCGTGTAGCCGCCGTTCAGATTGTCGTTCTGGCCCATCATCAGGAAGAACTGGCTGTTGGCGCTGTCAGGCGAGCCGGCGCGCGCCATGCCCGCAACGCCAGGGCAGAACAACCCTTGGGCCGATGTCTTGAAGTCCGCCGTGACGAACATCTGGGCGTCGGGCTGCGTCACCACCGGAATGGAGCCCATGATCCCGCGCAGGCCCGGTCCGCTGTTCTCGACCGGAGCGAAGCCGCTGTCGCGGCCGCGCCGGAAGGTGAACTCGCCCTTCAAGTCAGGCAGTTCGCTGCCGCCCGCGCCGGTGCCCTGGGGGTCGCCGGTCTGGGCCATGAAGTCGGGAATAACGCGGTGGAATTTCAGTCCGTCATAGAAGCCCTGATTGGTCAGGGTGCGGATACGCTCGATGTGGTTCGGTGCCGCGCGCGGCTCCAACTCCACCAGCACACGCCCCTTGGCCGTGTCGATCACCCACAAATTCTCAGGCGCCACGGTACGCCAGTCGTTCGATTGAGCGGCCGCACCACCGGCCAACAGGGCAGCGGTCGCCGCCAGCGCCATCACAGACTTGATCTTCAAACCCGACCTCAACCCTTCTTGACCTTGGCCAACACGCTCGCGGCGACTGCGGGGCTGACGAAGCTGTCGATCCGGCCGTCCAGCCGGGCGATTTCCTTCACCAGTCGCGAGGCGATGGCCTGATGCCGCGGATCGGCCATCAGGAACACCGTCTCTATGTCGCTGTTGAGGCGCTGATTCATCGCCGTCATCTGGAACTCATACTCGAAATCGGCGACGGCGCGCAGGCCGCGTATGATGACGCTGGCCTCCAGTTCCTCGGCGAAATGCATCAGCAGGCTGAAAAACGGCCGCACCTCAATGTCAGCGTTGAAGCGCGCCACCTCGGCCTTGAGCATCTCGACCCGCTCGGCGGTCGAGAACAGCGGGCCCTTGTCGTCGTTCTGAGCGACGCCGATGACCAGCCGGTCCACCAGCTTGACCGCCCGCCCGATGATATCGAGATGACCGTTGGTGACCGGATCGAAGGTGCCCGGATAAAGTCCGATACGCATGGCCAGCGGCCTCCCCATCGTTTGGGTCCGTTTAGCAGGTGCGAAATGAACGGCCTAGATTTTCTGACGCGGCTGTGATCGCCAAAGGGCGCCTATCTGCTGCACCGCATCAGCCGCGCCGGTGAAGACATGGCCGTCGACGGCCGCGATTTCCGCCGCGGGGGTGGCGCTGTTGCACAGGAAGGCCCCGTCAAACCGAGGCAGGTCCGACAGGCGCACGACCTCGATCCGCTGCGGCGATCCGGCGCGGTCCAGCGCCTCGCGGATCAGGGCCTGCGCCACGCCGTCCAGCATGGGCGCCTCAGGCCAGACCACCGTCTCGCCCTCGATGAAGCCGACATTCCACAGCGAGCCCTCGGAAATCCGGCCCTCGGCGTCGGTGAACAGGGCGTCGTCGAATCCCGCCAGCCGCGCCATGCGCCGCGCCCGCAACAGGCCCATCGTGGCGACGTGCTTCAGATGCGGCGCCTCGCGGGCATAGACCTGGCTCTGCAGGCGGACCCCGTGCGGCAAGGGCGACGGCGGGGCCGAAACGCTGATCATCACCTGCGGCGCGCCGACCCAGTCCGGTTGGCGCAGGGAAAGCTCATTTGAAAACAGGCTGATGCGCAGCCAGGCCTCATCCCGCCCGGCCAGCGCCGTCCGCATCAGATCGCGCAGGCGATCTGCGGCCACAGCCTCGCCGAACAGTTCGAGCGCCGCACGGTTGAGGCGATCCAGATGCCGATCCAGCCCGCGCACCCCGCCCCCCTCTACGCGGAAAGAGGTCAGGGCGCCGTAGTTGAACAAGGCCTGGCGGCCCAGATCCTCAACCCCGGCAGATCGGCCGTCGATCCAGAGTTCAGGAGCGACGGCCATGCAGGATCAGGCCTCGCCGCCCTCGTCGGTCGACGCCTCGCCGACGTCGCCGTCTTCATCGTCGCCGCCCGTATCGGCCAGACGCTCGACCGAGACGACCTTCTCGTCCTTGCCGGTGCGGAAGATGGTCACGCCCTGGCTGGAGCGACCGACGATGCGGACCTGGCTGACCGGGGTGCGGATCATCTGGCCGCCGTCCGTGACCAGCATCAGATCGTCCGACTCCTCGACCGGGAAGGCGGCGGCCAGGCGCGTGCCCGCGCGACCGCCCAGGCCGTGCGCCGTCAGCCCCTGCCCGCCACGACCCGTGCGGCGGTACTCATAGGCCGAGGACCGCTTGCCGAAACCGGTTTCCGTGACCGTCAGGATGAACTGCTCGGCCGCGCCCAGTTCCGCGATGCGCTCGACGGACAGGGCGGCGTCGCCGGCCTCTTCATCGTCCGCCTCGACCGTGACGACATCCTCTTCCGCATCGGCCCCAGCCAGCGCCTTACGCATGGCGTTGGCGTGTTTGACATAGGCGGCGCGCTCTTCGGGGGTCGCATCCACGCGGCCCAGGATGGCCATGGAGATGACCGTGTCGCCGTCCTGCAGGCGGATACCCCGCACGCCGGTGGAGTCGCGGCCCTTGAACACGCGCACGTCGTCGGCCTTGAAGCGGATGGCCCGGCCCAGAGCGGTCGTCAGCAGCACGTCGTCCTCAGCCGTGCACAGGCCGACGCCGACCATGCCGTCGCCGTCTTCCAGCTTCATGGCGATCTTGCCCGCGCGGTTCACCGTGGCGAAGTCGCTGAGCTTGTTGCGGCGCACGTCGCCCGACTGGGTGGCGAACATGATGTCGTAGTCGCCCCAGGTCGTTTCGTCTTCCGGCAGGGGCAGCACGTTCATGATGCTGTCGCCCGGCTCGATCGGCAGCAGGTTGACGAAGGCCTTGCCGCGCGACTGCGGATTGCCCAGCGGCAGGCGCCAGGTCTTCAGCTTATAGGCCTTGCCGTTGGTGGCGAAGAACAGGACCGGCGTGTGGGTCGAGGCGCTGAAGACGCTGGTGACGACGTCCTCGTCCTTCATCGCCATGCCGCTGCGGCCCTTGCCGCCGCGATGCTGGGTCCGATAGGCGTTCAGCGCCACGCGCTTGACGTAGCCCGAGTGGGTCACGGTCACGACCATGTCCTCGCGCGGGATCAGGTCTTCGTCCTCCATCTCGGCGTCGCCTTCGCCGATGAGGGTGCGGCGATCAACGCCGAACTGATCCTTCACCAGCAGCAGGTCTTCGCGGATGATGGCCAGGACGTTCTTGCGATCCGACAGGATGGTCAGGTGGCCCTGGATGGTGTCGGCCAGGGCGCGCGCCTCGCCGAAGATGTCGTCGCGGCCCAGGCCTGTCAGACGCGACAGCGTCAGGGCCAGGATGGCGCGGGCCTGCTCGTCGGTCAGGCGGATCTTGTCGCCCTCGACCAGGACGGTGCGTGGGTCGGCGATCAGCTCGACCAGGGCCATCATGTCCCCGACCGGCCAGGCCTTGGCCTGCAGCCGCTCGCGCGCCTCGGCCGGATCGGCCGAGCTGCGGATGATGTGGATGACCTCGTCGATGTTGGCGACGGCGACGGCCAGACCGACCAGGACGTGGCCGCGATCACGGGCCTTGGCCAGTTCGAACTTGACCCGGCGGACCACCACTTCCTCGCGGAAGTCGAGGAAGAGCTCCAGCAGCTTGCGCAGGCCCATCTGCTCGGGACGGCCGTGGTTCAGCGCCAGCATGTTGACGCCGAACGAGGATTGCAGCGCCGTATAGCGATACAGCTGGTTCAGGATCACATCGCCCGAGGCGTCGCGCTTCAGCTCGATCACGATGCGCATGCCCAGACGGTCGGACTCGTCGCGAACGTCGGCGATGCCTTCCAGACGCTTCTCGCGCACCATTTCGGCGATGCGCTCGATCAGGGTCTGCTTGTTCACCTGGAACGGCAGTTCGGTGATGATGATGGCGTCGCGATCCTTCCGGATCTCTTCGATCGACGCCTTGCCGCGCACGATGACCGAGCCGCGGCCGTCACGCAGGGCGTTGCGCGGGGCCGTGCGGCCCATGATCTCGCCGCCCGTGGGGAAGTCCGGTCCCGGCACGATGTCCAGCAGGGCGTCGTCCGACACGTCCGGGTCGTCCAGCAGGGCGACCGCGGCGTCGATCACTTCGCGCAGGTTGTGCGGCGGGATGTTGGTCGCCATGCCGACGGCGATGCCGCCCGCGCCGTTGACCAGCAGGTTCGGAATCCGCGCCGGCAGTACGACAGGCTCCAGTTCCTTCTCGTCGTAGTTCGGCTGGAAATCGACCGTGTCTTTTTCAATATCGGTCAGCAGGGCCACGGCGGCCGGGGCCATCTTGGCCTCGGTGTAACGCATGGAGGCCGGCATATCGCCGTCGACCGAGCCGAAGTTGCCCTGGCCGTCGACCAGCATCAGCCCCATGGAGAAGTCCTGGGCCATACGGACCAGGGCCATGTAGACCGAGGCGTCGCCGTGCGGGTGGAACCGGCCCAGCACGTCGCCGACCACGCGGGCGCACTTCGAATACGACCGCTCGGGCGTCATGTTCAGGTCGTGCATCGAATACAGGATGCGGCGGTGAACAGGCTTCAGACCGTCACGCGCGTCAGGCAGGGCGCGGCTGACGATCACGCTCATGGCGTAGTCGAGGTAGGAGCGTTTCAGCTCATCCTCGATGGTGATGGTCGAAATATCGCCCGGCGCCGAAGGGGCGGCGTTTTGGTAGCTGTCGTCGGTCAAGGAAATCAGGCTTTAGATGGCCGGAATCGGAACGTGATCCGCTATTCAGGTTTCTATCATCAGGGGGCCGTGGTGGCAAAGAAACGCCGCTGAAATCCCCACGCATAAAAGGACAGGAAATTCATGCGTTTGACCCCAGCCGCTTTCATCGCTCCCAGCGTTCTGGCGATCGCTCTCGCCGCCGGCGCCGCCTCGGCGCAGCAGCACGCGGGCCATGCAGGCCATACGCCGGATCAGCACGCCTCGCACATGGCCATGATGCGCGCCACGCCGGGCCAGACCTCGCAGGTCGCCATCATCAACGGCCAGGGCGCCGACATCGGCAAGGCCACCCTGACGCAGGGCTCGACCGGCCTGCTGATCAAGGTCGAGGCCACGGGCCTGACGCCCGGCTGGCACGGCATCCATATCCACGCCACGGGCCAGTGCGAGGCGCCCTTCACCTCGGCCGGCGCCCACATCAATCACGGCGATCCCAAAAAGCCCCACGGCCTGCTGAACGCTGAAGGCCCCGATGACGGCGACCTGCCCAACGTCTTCGCCGACGCCGCCGGCGCCGTGAACGCCGAGGTCTTCACCAGCCACGCCCGCCTGTCGCAGAACGGCCCCGGCCAGTGGCTGCTGGACGCCGACGGCTCGGCCCTGGTGATCCACGCCAACGCCGACGACCATTCCAGCCAGCCGATCGGCGGCGCGGGCGACCGCGTGGCCTGCGCGGTCATCAAGGCGCAGTAAACCGCTTAAACCTTGGCGGGAGCGCCGGCGCGCAAGCCGCGCTCCCCCAGGGCCACCGTCACCACGCCCGCCAAGGCGATCGCCACGCCCGTCAGGATCTGCGGCGTCAGCACGTCGCCCATGAACAGGCCGCCGATCATGATCGACACCAGGGGCGAGCCCAACAGATAGGGCGTCACCCGCCCGGCCTCGCGCCGCTGCACCAGCCAGAACATCAGACTGGTCGCGAACACGGACGAGATCACCCCCGCCCAGACCAGCGTGCCCCACACCAGCGGCGTCGCCGCCTTGGCCGCCTCCCACTGCCCTGTCTCGAACAGGGCCGAGCCGAGGGTCAGGGCCGGAAACGCCATCAGCGCCAACAGGCCCTGCATCTTCAGCGGCGGGATCGAGGTCGTGCGCCGCGCGATCACCGTCGTCAGCGCCCAGGCCGAGGCGCCCAGCGCCCCCGCCAGAATGGCCTTCCAGTCCTGCAAGGCATGAGGGTCCAGCGTCATCCAGGCCACGCCCATGAAGGCGATCACCAGGCCGGCCGTCGCCATCCGCGAAATCCGCTCGCCCAGCAGCAGGAAGGCGAACAGGGACGTCAGCGGAATCCACAGCTGGGTCGCCACCGTCACCGGGCTGACGTCATTGGCCAGCCAGAAGGCCAGATAGATCAGGCCATAGTGGATCGGCCCGCCCACCACGGCGATGATCAGCAGACTCTTCCAGTTCGGAAACGGCGGCCGCACGAACCAGACCAGGCAGGCGGCGGCGATGGCGAAGCGCAGCGCCCCCGTCATCAGCGGCGGCAGCACCTCGGTGGCGACCTTGGCGGCGGCGTTGTTGACGCCCCAGATGACCAGAACGGCCACGATGGCTGCGATCTCGAGCGGCGTCAGCGCGTGCGGGGAGGAGGAGGAACTGGACACGCCCCCATGCTTGCCACAGGGCGCGACGATTGGCCTCTCACGAAGCATGACCGCAGGTTACCCTGCACAACCGCCCGCCCTGTCGGCTATAGAGGCCGCCATGAAGACCCCTGCCCTGCTGTCCGCCCTCGCCGTCGTGTCCGCCTGCATCGCCGCAGCGCCCGCAACCGGGGAGCCGACAGTCGTGGTCTCGCCCCAGCCCCTGCCGATCGACGACTCCCGTCCGCGCGTCTTCCTGGGCGGCAGCATCGACATGGGCGGCGCGCCCGAGTGGCAGGCGGCGCTGACGCGCGCCCTGTCCGACATGGACGTCACGGTCCTGAACCCCCGCCGTCCCGACTGGAACCCCGCCTGGCGGCCCGAGGCGGACGAGCCGGAGTTCCGTCGTCAGGTCGAGTGGGAGCTGGCCGCCCTGGAAAGCGCCGACGTCATCGTCATGTATTTCGCGCCCGGCACGCAAAGCCCGATCAGCCTGCTGGAAATGGGCCTGCACGCGCGCGGCGGAAAGCTGATCGTGCTGGCCCCCGAGGGCTTCTGGCGCAAGGGCAACGTCGACATCACCGCCCGCGCCTATGGCGTACATCAGGTGCAGACCATGGACGAACTGACCGCCGCCGTTCGCCAGGCCCTGACCGAAGCCGCCGAGAAGGGCCGTTTCGCGCGCTGATCCTTCATTGAAAAAGGCCGCGCCCCCAGCAGAGGCGCGGCCTTCATGTTCCGCTGAACGAACCTTAGAACGGAATGTCGTCGTTCAGGTCGTAGCTTTCCTTCGGACCCGAGGGCTTGTTGGCGCCGCCGGTCGAGAAGCCCGAGGAATAGTCGTCGTCGCGACCGCCGCCGTATCCGCCGCGATCACCGCCGCCGCCCTGGCTGTCGCTGCGGCCGCCCAGCATGGTCAGCTGGCCGTTGAAGCGCTGGATGACGATCTCGGTCGAGTACTTCTCGACGCCCTGCTGATCGGTCCATTTGCGGGTCTGCAGCGCGCCTTCGACGTAAACGGTCGAGCCCTTCTTCAGATAGTTTTCGGCCACCTTGACGATGTTGTCGTTGAAGATGACGACCGAGTGCCACTCGGTCTTTTCCTTGCGCTCGCCCGTGGCCTTGTCGCGCCAGGTTTCCGAGGTGGCGATACGCAGGTTGGCGACGCGATCGCCGTTGTTCAGCGAGCGGATTTCCGGGTCGCGACCCAGGTTGCCGACCAGAATGACCTTGTTGACGCTGCCCGCCATGACCGATGTCCTTTATATATCGTTGCGTCGATCCCTAGCGGAGATCGACGAAATGTTCCAGTTTTGTTCACGCCGCGAAGGACGGCGAAATTAGTTCGGTGCGACGGCGATGGGGCGACCGTCCATCTGGCGTTGAATAGCGCCCGGAATAGCCAGCCGGCCGTCGCCAGTGCGCGCCAGAGCGAAGAAGCGAGGGCCGTCCAGGCTCTTGCCGAACTTGACGCCCGCGCGATCGATAAAGATGAACTGTCCCTGGTAGGCGCCCACCAATTCAGTCTTGCTCCCGCCCATACGCAGGAAGCGCAGACGCATCTCCTCAAGCCTCGCCGCGCAGAACTCAATCTGCGGCTGATCGCGAGCGACTACATTGAAAAGCGCGCCGCCGTCGTCGGTGTCGCCCACATGGTAGCAGACGCCCTTGTCGGCCGGCGCCTCGACCTTCTGGGCGCAAGCGGAGAGACCCGCGCCGCCGAGCACGACGGCCATGGCCGCGATCGAAAACCGCGACATGCTCACAACTCCGGGAACTGACATTGGCGATCCTGCTGGGCCAGCGTGCGGAAGCGGTTGTTGTCCGTCGACTGCTCGACGCGACGCGGCACCAAGCGCAGGGTGGAGTCGCCCCAACGGCCATAGCGCGCCTCGCCCGGTGAAACGCAGGTACCGGAATAGAGGGCCTGCACGCAGGCGGCCAGGCTCATGTTGCCCGAAATCTGACGCCATTCCGAGCCGGTGTGGCGCAGACAGGCCGAGCCTGACAACGCCGGCGCAGGGCGCGTGTCTTCAACCGTTCCAGGCTGACCGGCGGGAGCGAGCTCGACCATCGGGGCCGCAGGCAGTTCAGGCGGCGGAGCAAAGGACGCGGTTGGAGCGGCGACAAGGGAACCGGAGGCGTCCAGGCCGACGTCCAGGGCGCTGGTGGCCACGCCGTTCTTCTGGGCGCAATCGGCCAGGGTGGCCAGGCCGACGAACTGTCCGTTGACGAAGCAACGCAGCTCTCGCGTCGGCTCCAGGGTCGGGGCCTCGGCGACGTCGATGGTCAGCCCCCCCTTGGACGCCGGCGGCGCCTCGACAGGTCCGTCGCGCCCGCCGCTGAAGACCAGGGCGGCCGCCACCGCGCCGACGACGGCCAGGCCGGCGCCGACGATCAGGACCGTACGATTGTCTTTGGAAAGGGCCATGCAGCTCTCAACGCTAAAGAAGGCCCCACTAACCCCGTCCGCCCTACGGCCGTCAACCGAAAGCGCCTTTCATCCCGGCTTAGCCTGTGAGTCGCGCCAGGGCGGCCTGGTAGTTGGCCAGCTGAGCTTGCAGATAGGCCGGCGCCTGTCCCGTGACCGGCGGCTTGGACGCTTCGGGCGACAGGGCGCGATAGGCGTCGCGCATGGCCTTGATCGCCAGTTGCACCTGATCCTTTGACTTGGCGATGGCCTCGGCGCTGGACAGATTGAGCAGCGGCGACAGGTCGACGCCGAAGGTCTTCTTCTTGTCGTCCGCCGACTTGCCGATGAAACCGGGCGTCAAGCCCAGCCCCGCCAGAGCGTCGCGTCCCCCTTCACCAGGGATCAGCACGGCCCCGGCCCGCCCGTCAGCGCTGGTGATCGACAGACGCTGAACGCCGCCGCTGGTCACGCGCGTGTCGCCGTCCATGCCCGTCAGATAGTCCCGATCCGTCTTGATGGTGACCTTGAGATGGCGGCCCGAGGCCAGTTCGATCTTGCGCGCCAGGGACTGCAGCGTGTCCTTGGCCTCGATGGTCACAGCCGTCTGTCGCCCGGTCGCGGGGTTCTGCACATAGAAGCGATCGCCGGCGCGCACGGCGGTGGCGTCCACCAGAGCCTTGGAATCGCTCTGATCGATCTCGCCTTGCGGCAGACCCAGACGATCCAGAACGCTGGCGCCGCCGGAGGAAACCGTCAGGGCCAGCGGCTTGGCCTGTCCCTCGGCCGCCGTCCAGGTCTGGCTCCATTCCACCTGGCCGGTCTGAGCGTCCAGTCGCGCCAGATAACCGCGCGTGGGATCATCCTTCTTGGCGCCGAGAGGGCGGTCCGAAACACCTGTCAGCCAGACCTTGCCGTCATGCACCTTGACGTCGGCGGCCGTGTCGTCGCCCTCGCCGCCGTAATAGGTCAGCCGATCCGCGCCCGAGGCGGCCAGGTCCGTGGACAGGGTGGCGACGAAGGCGTCCTGCCCTCCCGCATGCGCGTTGACGGCCTGACCCGCGTTCAGCGCGCCGTTGCCCGTCGCGCCCGACACGATCAGCCGCCCGTCCGCCACCGCCAGACCGGCGATCTCGCCGCCCGAGGACGCGCCCAGGTCGCGCACGCTCAAGAGTTCAGGCGCGCCCGTCGGGCCGACGCGGAAGTGACGCAGCACGAAGGCGCCGTTCTCGACGCCCGCCGTATAGAGATTGTCGCCGTCGATGGTCATGGCCTGGACGTTGTCGTCCCCCGCCGTGCCGAACTGGGCCGCGCCGGTCGCCGTCGCCTTGATCGGCGCCAGGCTGTGGATCTGGCTTTCGCTGAAGGCCTGGACGTAGCCGTCCCAGCCGCCGACGGCCGAGGTTCCCGGCATGGCCGACTTGGCGCGCCCCGCCACATAGACCCGGCCGTCCGCGCCGAAGGAGACCGCCGTCGCCTCATCCTCGGCCCTGGCGCCGCGCCTCTGGGTCCACTGCTCGCGGCCCTCGGCGTCGAAGACGGTGACGAAGCTGTCCGCCGTCGTGGCCGAGGCTCCGGCCTCGCCAGGAACCAAGGCGCCGACCACTGAGCCGGCCACCGCCACCCGTCCGTCCGCATCCACGGCGATGGCGTAGCCGCTGGCCTTCGAGGCCGCGCCCAGAGCCCGGCTGACCACCACATTGCCCGCCGAATCCAGCTTCATCAGAACGACGTCGGCCTGGCCCTTGATCGGCCGCGTCGAGGAGCCGGCGTTGACGTCAGCCACGATCCACATGGAGCCGTCGGGCCCCGCGGCGCTGGCGCGCACGGTCTCTACGCCGTCCGGCAGGGTGGAGACGCCGCTGCGGCCCTCGACCCAGAAACTCTCGCCGCCCGCGCCGGCGACCGGATTGCCGTCCGGGTCGAACTTCAGCACTTCGTGACCGCCCTTGGTCCCGACGCCCTGCACCACCTGGATCGAATCGCGCGCCTCTGCGGGAACGAAGCTGATCGTCTCCGCCGAGGTTCCGCTGACCGTCAGCCCCCAGCGCGTCGGCCCGGCCGGCAGGGTGATGGTCTTGTCGCCCGCCTTCACGGTTCGCGGCTCGGCCTCGATCATCTGGCGGTGGATTCGGGTCTGCACGCCCGCCGCCTCCAGCTTGCCGTTGATGTGCTCCAGCACCGCATCCATGGTGCGCGGCGTCGTCCCCATCTCGGCCAGGTCGATGTTGACCGTCTGGGTTCCCGTCAGGGTCTTCACCGTGACGCCGAAACGCACGTCGCCCTGAAAGGCCGCGACCGGATCGGTCAGGGCGCCGTCATGGATCGGGCCGGTCAGATATTTGGAGTTGTCGCGTGCGACGGCCGCCGTGGACTGGCTCTGCGAGGCCGAAACGCCCTGTACGATACGCACGCCGTCGAACTGGGCCGAGGCCAGGAAGTCAGTCATCTCGGCGACGCCCGAGGCGAAACGGCGCGACAACTGGTCCGCCTCTAACCTGCCCACGCCCCGCTCGCCCGCCCGCGTCGTCAGGGCTTCCAGCATGGTCAGCCCCTGATACATGGCGAAGATCTTGCGATAATCGCCGGACGAGGCCCCTTTGACGTCAAGGACCGCATTCTCTTCGTTGACGAGTTTGCGCCCGCTCAGCGCCGAACGCAGCAGGTCCGATTGGCTCGGCTTTTCCTTGGGAGTCAGGGTCCAGGGCGCGGTCGGCTGCGTCTTGGGCTTTGGCGCAGGCGCAGCCGAAGGCAGGCCGCCGAGACCCGTCCCCGTGCCGAAAAGACCGAGCAGATAGCTGTTGTTGATCGCCGCCACGCAAACCTCCGCCCGTCAGCATCGCCCACTGCGGTAACGAACTGTTTAACCGTCGCCAGGAACCGGCGCCCGACGGCGTCGTTTTCGCCTCGCCACAGCCGAGGTGAGACCACCCATGTCACGCGTGCGCTGGATATTGATGAGGCTGATGAGCCTCTATGGCCTGATCCCCCGACCGACCCGCCGTCGGCCGCCTCCCCTGTCGCTAGGACACGGCGCGCACCGGCGGCTGGGCTAAGGCCGCGATCAGCCCTTGAACAGAGACAGGATGATCTGCGGCGCCTGGTTGGCGATCGACAGCGCCTGAGCGCCCAGTTGCTGCTGAACCTGCAGAGCCTGCAAGCGCGCGCTTTCACGGGCCATGTCCGCATCGACCAGATTGCCGACGCCGACCTCCAGCGAGTCCATCAGCTTGGTGACGAACTGAGTGTGCTTCTCGATCTGCTTGGACTGTGCGCCCAGTTCAGCCAGCCTGGAGTTGGCCGTCGCCAGCGCGGTCTCGACGGCGGCCAGCACCTCTGTCGCATTCGCTTCCGTCAGCAGGCTGGGCGCAGCCGTTCCGGGCACCGCCGCCACGTCATCCGCATTGCCCGGAATCCCATCCGGACCGGCGTTGCCGGGTGTGCCGCCGAAAACGTTATTCAGGCCAAGCCCCTCCAGCGTCATGTCCTGACGGTTCATGGTGATCGTCTCGGACGCATCCGCATTGGCCAGGAAATTCAAAGGCGTCAGCGGGTTCGGTGTCGGCGTCACGCCCGGAACCTTGCCGTTCAGAATATTCTCGCCGTCGAAGGCGGCGTTGTCCGCGAACGACTGCAACGACTTCAGCAGCGACTGGAACTCGTCGTTGTAGGCCTTGCGGGTCGCATCAGAAGCCGACGGATCAGCCGCCGCCGTGGCCTTCTGGCGCAGTTCCACCAGAATGTCGGAGATCTGCTGACCAGCGGCCAGGGCGACATCGGCGATGGAGGTGGCGCGGTTCAGGCTGGTCTTGACCGATTCCAGCGCATTCATGTCGGCGCGCTGGTTCTGGGCGACGGCCCAGGTGGCGGCGTTGTCGCGCGCGCCCTGCACCTTCAGGCCCGTGTTCACCCGGCTCTGGGTCGCCGCCAGCTTGGAGTTGGTGGCGTTCAGGTTCTGAAGCGCGACAAGCGCCGACGCATTGGTGATTACGCTGTTGCTCATGGCTGTTCTCGCCTCAGTCCGATTCTGGCGAGCATTAGTGACGCTGATTCCTGAGCGTATGGTTAACGCCATCGCAACGCCTGTTAACGCCGCCCGGCCATGCCGAGGGGCGTTTCATGGTTCGGACGCGCGGCTGGTCAGGCCTCGGTCTTGATGATCTTCCCGACGTCGTAGGCCGGGCTTTGGCGCAGTTTCAGCACTTCCTCGCGCGGGAACTGGCGGATCACCTCCCCGGTCACGCGATCCAGGGTCTTGTAGACATAGCCCGTCGACTCGCGCTCGATCGTCAGTCGGTAACGGCCCGCGTCATCGGCTGCGTCCTGAGACGCCTGAACAGCGGGTTTCGGCTCGACCACGACACCCTGCGGCTCGCGATCCAGATAGGTTACGCTGGAAACGCCTGCGACATTGTCAGCCATATCCCTCTGCGCGGCCCTGCCGCGCCTCCCGTCTCAACGATGCGAGAAAGGGGCGAACCAGCGGCCCGCCCCTTCCTTAACCGCGTCGGATTAGCGGAACAGGCCCAGCAGGATCGAGCTGGACTGGTTCGCGATCGACAGCGCCTGCACGCCCAGCTGCTGCTTGGTCTGCAGAGCCGTCAGGCGGGCGCTTTCCTTGGCCAGGTCGGCGTCGACCAGGTTGCCGATGCCGACTTCCAGCGAGTCCTGCATCTTGCTGACGAAGGTCAGCTGACGATCCATGGACTTGGACTTGGTGCCCAGGTCGCCCAGCACGGCGGTGAAGGCCGTGATGGCGCCCTCGACCGCAGCGGTCGTGGCGGTAGCCACGGTCGCCGCGCCGCCGGCGGTGGCGACGGCGGTATCCGTCGCGGCGATCGCCTTCACAGTAAAGGTGTCGGCCGCGCCGGTGCCGGTGCGGACGTCGACAGCCGCAGCGTTGGCCTTGAACAGGTTCACGCCGTCGAAGCTCGCGCCGCCCAGGGCCTTGGTGATTTCATTGCCCAGGGCGTTGAAGTCAGCCAGGTAGGCCGTTTGAGCTGCGCCGGTCGACGAAGCGATGGCGACCGCCAGGCCCTTCTGTTCTTCCAGAGCCTTGGTGACGATTTCGCCGGCGGCCAGGGCCACATCGACGATCGACTGACCGCGCTGGATCGACTGCTTCACCGAGTCCAGAGCGCCCATTTCGGCGCGCTGCGACGTGGCGATGGCGAAGATGGCGCCGTTGTCCTTGGCCGTGGAGACCTTCAGGCCGGTGTTGACGCGGTTCTGCGTGACGTTGAGGTCGCGGTTCGTCGCGTTCAGGTTTTGCAGGGCGATGAGAGCGCCCGCATTGGTGTTGATGCTGTTAGCCATTTTGGCTGTCCTTTGTCTTCAGACGATGGCCGACGCCGTTTTGGCGTCGGTGAGCATTCTGCTCGGTAGCGAGAGGTGGTCAGGCGGCGGCCTCAACCGCCGCCTTCAGTGTTAGCGGAACAGGCCCAGCAGGATCGAGCTGGACTGGTTCGCGATCGACAGCGCCTGCACGCCCAGTTGCTGCTTGGTCTGCAGAGCCGTCAGGCGGGCGCTTTCCTTGGCCAGGTCGGCGTCGACCAGGTTGCCGATGCCGACTTCAAGCGAGTCCTGCATCTTGCTGACGAAGGTCAGTTGACGCTCCATCGACTTCGACTGGGTGCCCAGCTTGCCGAGTTCGGCGGTGAAGCCGCTGATGGCGGTGTCGACGGCCGTGATCGCAGCCTGAGCGGCCGTGGCGTCCGCCGGAGCCGACAGGGTAGCCGTGGTGGCGACCGTGATCGCCGCGCCCGTGCCGATGTTCTGGGTCGCGCCCGAGGTGCTGGTCAGAACCGACTGCTGCGTGGTGTTGGAGAACAGGTTCACGCCGTCGAAGGTCGCGCCGGCCAGGGCCTTGGTGATTTCACCACCCAGGGCGTTGTAGTCAGCCAAGTAAGCCGTTTGAGCCGCGCCGGTCGACGAAGCGATGGCGACCGCCAGGCTCTTCTGTTCTTCCAGGGCCTTGGTGATGGTCTCGCCGGCGGCCAGGGCCACGTCGACGATCGACTGACCGCGCTGAATCGACTGCTTCACCGAGTCCAGAGCGCCCATTTCGGCGCGCTGTGCGGTGGCGATGGCGAAGATGGCGCCGTTGTCCTTGGCCGTGGAGACCTTCAGACCCGTGTTCACGCGGTTTTGCGCGACGTTCAGGTCACGATTCGTCGCGTTCAGGTTTTGCAGGGCGATGAGAGCGCCAGCATTGGTGTTGATGCTGTTAGCCATTTTGGCTGTCCTTTGTCTTCAGACGATGTCCGACGCCATTTTGGCTGCCGGGAGCATTCTGCTCGGACGCCTACGCAGCAAGCCGCGGGCCAGGCCGCACCGACGCCCCGCCTCATGTATCTCATTGAAAACAAACCATCTCGACCTGCGGGACACTCGGCACTTCCTTCCCCTCAGCACCGATGGGCGGCATTTTTTACCGAGTTGGCAGGCATTTTTTGCCGCCCTACGCACTCCATCCAGACGTCGATAAGGGCGCGTTCGTCCCTCAGCGTGTCCACCGCCAGCTGTCGCGCCGCGTCGCAGGCCGCGATCTGAGCGCCGCGCCGGACATAGGCGGCCTCCAGATCAGCCGCCGTCGCCTGGGGCGGCAACCGCGCCAGGCCGCACCGCGCCTCGGCTTCCGGCGGCAGCATCAGCCGAGGCGGCGCAACCGCCGAGACGGGGCGAGAGACGGCACAGCTCGCGGTCATGATCATCAAGACGCCGAGCGACAGCGTCATCCAGGGGTGTGTCGGCGTCATCGGCGCTCCTCGCCTTCTGTTCGGCCATGATCGTCGCGCTATCGACAGCCCGGCTCTGTTCGTGAAAATCGCGGAGGCGATCGACCTGACGCCCCCGCCCTTCCGCTTCGATCGTGCGGGCGGCCGCGTCCTGTTCGGCCCGGTCGGCGCGGCGCTCCGTCTCGACATGACGCCGGGCCTGCAGGCCGAGCGGATCCCAGTTCAGCCCCGCCCCCTTGCCGATCAGCAGCATCAGGCCCAGCGCCAACATCGCCACGACCAACCGCCCCAGAGGCGTCAGCACGCGCAGAAATCGCGCGCTCATGGATAGGCCCTCCGATCCAGTTCGAAATGCGGTCCGTCGCGCAGGCGCGGCCAGTCGCCGCCCCAGATCAGAGCCACATCCCGGCCCTTCGCCGCCGCCTTGAACGCTTCGGCGATGCGAGGGTAGAGCGGCCAGTCCCAGCGCACGTCGCCGTCGACCCAGGCGACGACATCGACCGCGTGCCCGGTCAGGTGGCGCGAGTTCAGCGTCCGGCTGGCCCCCGCGCGAACCAGTTCGGCCTGACGAGCGGGCGTTCGCAGCCCCTCCGTGATCATGAAGTCGACCGGCGTCATGCGGATCGCCGCCTCGACCACGGCGACCAGATCGGGATGAACGCCCTTCAGCCGATCCTGCGAGCGTTGCGACAGGCGAAAGCTCATGGCCGACCGCCCGCGCGCAGGCGCATCATGTTGACGATCTGCTGGGCGCTGGGCGCCACCAGATAGAGCAGCAGCATCAGGGCGATCAGCCCCATCAGCCCCTCGGCGATGCGCGGCATGTCCGCAGCCTCGGTCCGGTTCACGGCTAGGCGCAACAGCAGCCACAGCGCCAGACTGGCGCCATAGACATAGAGGCGGCGCCACAACCAGCGGCCTTCGGCCATTTCAGCGGGGGCGGGCTTGTCGTGATGTTCTGACATCATTGCTCATCCTCTGGATCATGTGGACGGACCGGCCCTCGCCAGTCGGCGCCCAGGTGGTCGAAACAGTCGTCGGCGCTGAGACGGTCAGGCGCGGACCAGATCTCCTGGTCCGGCAGTTCCGGTAGTTCCGACAGGGCGGACGCGGCGTCTTCCCAAGGCTCCACGGCCTCAAGGATGCGGTGCAGGCGTCGTGTCATCGGATCACCCAATCGCCGTCAGCCGGACCACGCCGGCCGCGCCCGCCCCGCCGACGCCCGCCGCGGTGACGCCGGCCCCGCCGCCGCCGCCGCCTGCGCCATAAAGACCGCCGTCGCCGCCCGCGCTTCCCGCGCCCGAGGCCTGCGCGCCGCCGCCGGAGCCGCCGCCGCCCGCCCAGTGCAGGTCGCCGACAGGCGCGCCCTGCCCCGCCGCGCCGACGCCTGAGCCGGCAGCGCCGCCAAGCGCCTTCACCGACAGAATGCCGCCATCACCGCCCGCTCCGCCGGACTGGGCGACGTCAGCCGCGCTGAGCCCGCCCCCGGCCCCGCCGCCGCCCGCGCCGTCAGGGCGGGCACCCGACTGTCCGCCGCCGCCCGCAAGCGTGGCGGCGGATGCGCCGCCCGCGTTTGATGAAGGCAGGCCCCCGCCGCCCGCCCCGCCGAGCCCGGACGCCGCAGAGCCCCCCGCCCCGCCGCGCCCGCCCTCGCCGGTCAGCAGCGTCACGCCGCCCAGGGCGATGCGGCTGTCCGCGCCCGACGCGCCCTCTGCGCCCGAGCCGGGACCGCCGCCGCCGCCCGCGCCGACGACGACCGTCAGCCCGACGCCGAGGGCCTCGGCAGGCCAAAGGGCGCTCATCACGCCGCCCGCGCCCCCGCCTCCGCCGCCGTGGCGTGCGGTTCCCGCCGCACCGGCCAGACCGGCGCCGCCGCCTCCGCCGCCGCCGATGCAGACCGCCTCGACCCACCGCGCCCATTCAGGCGGAGACCAGGCGCCGCCCGTCGTCAGGGTCGTCGTCTCGCGCCGCGTCGCGCCTTTGGCGAACCAGGCCCGGCCCGTGTGACGGTCGGCCATCAGCACCTCGCGCCAGGCGCCGCCGTCGGGGCTGACCTTCAGCCGCAGGTCGTCGTCCCCGACCAGACCCAGCTCGGCCCGCCCGCCCCAGCCGCTCTGGAACAGCAGGGAAAGGACGTCGCCCGCCGTCTGCTTGTTGAAGGTGAAGCGCAGATCGCCGTCGCCGCCGCTCTCGCTTTCCAGCGCGGTCCACAGCGCCTTGTTGGCTCGCACTGCGACGACGTTCGTCGCATCCGCCGTGGTGTTCACGCCCAGACGGGTGATCTGCTGGATCTCCTCGGGCAGGCCGAAGGACAGGGGCGTCCAGACGCCTTCGCGGCGGACCAGGATCTCCTCGCTGTCCAGCACCACGACCAGCAGACCGTCCGACGCCGGAACCGGCAGCCAGCCGCCCCGCTCATGGCGCAGCAGACGGCCTGCCGGATGCGTCGCCCAGTCCGCGCCCGTCGCACCCTCCGGCAGGATGTAGAGCGCCCCCTCGGCGGGATCGGCGGGCTGATCGCTGACCGTGCGGCTGACCACCGCCGTCTGGATCAGGGCGTCCAGACGGGTCAGGGCCTCGTTCAGGGTCACGTGTTTCTGCAGCTGTCCGGCCGCCAGATAAGGCAGGCCCAGCCGCGCGCTGGCGTCATCGCTCATGGCGGTCTCCAAAGGTTGAGACCGCAGTCTGGTCAGGCGCCGAGCCCCGGCGCGCCGATCCGCTCCACACAGCGCCAAAGCCGGGAATTTTCTGGGATTGGCCGCGTCAGGCACGCTATCGACCCGCGCCCCGCCCGCGCATTTGGACGCATGACGCCCCGCTCGACAGGCGCTGCGCCGACGCGCTAACCGGGGGCGCCCACACGCTCTCTTCAAAGGTCGCTGCATGACCCTGACCCAGGCCCTGATGCGGCTGGCCGCCCTGGCTCTGCTGGCGCCGCCCGGCCTCGTCGCCGTCTCGGCGCTCAGCCGCATCGGCCACCGCCTGCCCGACCTGCTGACCCAGTTCACCGCGCCCGCCCTGATCGCGACGGTCGTGCTGTGCGGACTCTTCCTGCTGCTTCGCCTGTGGGACATGGCGGCGTTGGGCGCAGGCGTGGCGGTACTGCTGCTTCTGGCCGTCTGGCCGCAGTGGGCGCCGGATCGGGACCGCCCCGCCGGACCCGAAACCCTGACCATCTATTCCGCAAACCTGTGGGCGCGAAATCAGGATGTGGCGGCCATCACCCGCTCCATCGAACAGGCCGACGCCGATGTGGTCATGCTGATCGAACTGGGCGACGCCCCCGCCGCGCAACTGGACACGATCCTGGCCGCCTATCCCCACCGCGTCGCCACGCCGCGCAAGGACCGGCCCAGCGGCGCCGCGCGCTCAGTGATCGCCTCGCGTCTGCCCCTACGCCGTGTGCGCGACGCCGACGGTCAGGGCCTGGCCGCCCTGGTCGCCCGGGCCGAGACGCCGCTGGGGCCGGTCAGCCTGATCGCCGTCCACATGACGCGGCCCTGGCCCTTCCAGCATCCCTACGGCCAGATCAGTCAGGCGCAACGCCTAGCCGGACTGCGCGCCGGACTGGAAGGCTCGGTCGTCGTGGCGGGCGACTTCAACAGCATCTCAAGCGGCCGCATCGGCCGTCAGATCAAGGCCGAGACGGGCCTGATCCCCGCCCCCGCCCGGCCGGGCACCTGGCCCTCGGCCCTGCCCGCCTCCCTCGGCATCACCATCGACCACGTCTGGCGCTCGCCCGATCTGGCGCTGGTCGAGCGACGGCTGGGCCAGAAGACGGGCTCGGACCACCGCCCGGTGATCGTGCGCCTCAGCCGGACCGAGCCATAAGGGCCTTCAGCCGCGCCTCATGCCCGTGGTCGGGGAAGTCGTCGGCGATCCAGCCGTCTTCAAACGCCTTGAGCAGCCGCCCCGTCTCCAGTCCCGGAGACAGGCCCAGCCGCGCCAGATCTTTGCCTCCGACCGGCAGCTTCGGCGGCGACCAGTTCGCCGCAAGCGTCAGCAGGCGTTGCGTCGTCCCGGCGTCCGCGCCCGCCGCCCATACGCGATAAAGACGATCCTCGACCGCCTGACGCCCGGCGCGCCAGATGGCGACGCGCGTCTCGGCCTCGCTCATCGCCGGGTCGATCCGTTCGGCGACCGCCTCGACCAGCCGGTCCCGCTGGGCGTTCGACAGACGAAGTTTCAACGCCGCTGCGCGCACAGCCTCCGCGTCATCCGGCAACAGCGCCGACAGACGCAGCACCGAGTCCGCGCTGATCCCGACCATCGCCTCGAACAGCGTCAGACTTTCCGGCTGCGGCGCCACACGCCCCAGCACGCCCGCCTGATCCATCAGCCGCACCGCCGCGCGTGGATCGGGCGCGGCCAGCAGCTTTAGAAGTTCCTTCGACACCCGTTCGGCCGACAGCCGCTCCACCCCCTCGGCCAAGGCCGCGCAGGCTTCCACCGCCGCCGCATCCGGCGCGCCGCGCCCATACCAGGCGAAGAAACGATAGAAACGCAGGATGCGCAGATAGTCCTCACGGATGCGCTGTTCCGGTTCGCCGACGAAGACGATCCGCCCGGCCAGGGCGTCCTCATACCCCGCGCCCGTCGGGTCGAGGATCAGCCCGTCCGCATCGGCATAGAGGGCGTTCAGGCGGAAATCCCGGCGCGCCGCATCCTCCGCCCAGTCGTCGGTGAAGGCCACCGTGGCGCGGCGCCCGTCGGTCGAGACGTCCCGGCGCAGGGTGGTGATCTCGAACGGCTGGCGCTCCGATATGGCCGTCACCGTGCCGTGCTCCATGCCGGTCGGCACGCTCTTCAGGCCCGCCGCCTTCAGCGCCTTCACCACCGCCTCGGGCGTCAGCACGGTGGCGATGTCCACGTCGTCGATCGGCGCGCCCAGGACGGCGTTGCGCACGCAGCCGCCGACGAAGCGGGCGCAATCCGCCCCGCCCGCCGCCGCCAGCGCCGCCATCACCGCACGGGTAGCGCTCGCGGTCAGCCAGTCCTGGCCCTCAAGGACACGACTCATTCGACGCTCTCGGTCGCATCGGCCTCGGCGGCCTGATGCGGCGCAGCCTCTTCGCCATAGAGCCGGTTGAACAGCCCCTTCAGAATACCCGCCGTCGCGCCCCAGATGTAGCGCTCGCGATAGGGCATGGCCCAGAACCAGCGGCGTGGCCCGTTCTCTTGATCGTAGTAGTCACGGCGATGGTTCACCGGGTCCATCAGGAAGTCCCACGGGGCCTCAAACACCTCGGCCACCTCGGCGGGCGAGGCGGTGACGACCGGCGGCGCCGTCAGCCAGCCCACCACCGGCGTCACCAGAAAGCCGGTGCCCGTCTCATAGGGATCGCCCAGCCCCACAGGCTCGACCACGGCAGGGTCCAGCGCGATCTCCTCCCACGCCTCGCGCAGGGCTGCGTCCAGCGCCGTCTCGCCGGGATCGAGCCGCCCGCCGGCAAAGGCGATCTGCCCCGTATGGCTGGCCAGACTGTCGGACCGGCGCGTCAGCAGCACGCTGGGGCCGTCCTCCCGCGCAATGATGGGGATCAGCACCGCCGCGGGCCTCAGCTTGACCTTCGGGCGACTGAAATCGGGGTTCAGGTCATAGTCGGACCGCACCGCCACACGCTCCGGCGACCAGTCGGACACCGGATCCAGCCGCGCCTGAAGGCGCGCCTTCAAGCTGTTGCACGTCACAGGCCCGCCCCTTCCGGCCCCAGCGGAAACGTCACGCCGCCTGACCGCACGGCCAAGCGCCCGTCAGTCTCCCCCGCCCGCTCGACCAGTTCATAGAAGACCGACCGCGCGATCCGCGCCCACAGATCGCCGCGCACATGGACGCGCGGCGCAGGCTCGCCAGTCGCCGCGTCCGTCTCGACGACGATGGCGTGGTCGAGGCCTGCGGCGGCCTCGTCGCCCTGATCCGTGGTGAAGACCAGGGCGTCGTCTTCCTCGCGCACCGCCACGGCGCGGAACGGCAGGTCTTCGACCGCGATCTTCAGCTTCTCGATCGGCGTGACCAGATGATAGCCGTCCGGGTCATTCCTCAGCACCGTCGAGAACAGCCGCACCAGTTCGGCCCGACCGATGGGCGAGCCCTCATGCATCCACACGCCGTCGGCGCGGATCAGGATGTCGATCTCGCCGCAATGTTCCGGATGCCACAGATGCACCGGCGGCAGGCCACGCCCCGGCGCCTGTCGCGCAGCCTCGGCCACGCCTGTCAGACCCGAGGATGTCGGTGGGTTTGTCATATCCGAACTATGGGATGCGTCGCCTCGCAAAGGAAGGCTGCGCCCGGCTCAGGCGTCGGGTCGAACCGCTCCGACCGGCGCCGCTGCGGTGAAGGGCAGCCACATCACTCGCCGCTGATCCACCGGCCCCGGCAGCACGGCGTCGGGCGCAGGCACGAATCCGAAACGCGAGAAATAAGGCGGATCACCGACCAGCAGGACGCCGTCCAGCCCCAGCGCCTTCGCCTCCTCGATACAGGCGCGCACCAGTTCGCCGCCCAGGCCGGTGCTGCGGTTGGCCTTGTCCACGGCGATCGGCCCCAGAAAGACCGAGCGCGCCTCGCCGGTCAGGATCGACCACAGCCGCACCGAACCGATCAGACGGCCGTCTTCATGCAGGCAGAACCCGGCCGCCAGCGGCGCGCGCTCGCGCAGACGCTCGGCCGTCTTGGCGAAACGGCCGGGACCGAAGGCGGCGATGACCAGGGCGTCGACGGCGGTTGCATCAGCCGTCGTCTCACGCGTGATCGCCCCCGCGATCTGCGGGTCGTTTTCAGGGGCGGAAGCAGGCGCGGCGTTCATGCGCGGCCCCTAGTCCCCCGCGCCCCTCGAATCAATCGCGATTTTCGGCGAAATGGCGGGAAATCAGCCCTGCTTGGAGAAGTCCGGCGCCCGCTTCTGGCTGAAGGCCATGAAGGCCTCCATCGCCTCAGGGCTGCGCATCTGCGAACCAAAGGCCTCGGCCTCGCGCTGCATCACCGTCCACAACAGCTCCGCGTTGCGCATCAACGCCTTGGTCTTGCGGATGGAGTTGGGCGCCCGCGCCGCCAGCTTGCCCGCCAGGTCGGCCGCCGTCGCCTCGACTTGGTCAGCCGGAACCGCGCGGTTGGCCAGGCCCCAGGCCAGCGCCGTCCTGCCGTCGATCGCCTCACCCAGGGCGAACAGTTCAAAGGCGCGCTGATGGCCGATATTGGCGCCCAGCAGCAGCGAAGACGCAGCCTCCGGGGCCAGGGCCAGGTTGACGAAGGGCACGGACAGCAGGGCGTCCTCGGCCACCACCACCATGTCGCAGTGCAACAGCAGCGTCAGGCCGATGCCCACCGCCCGGCCGCGCACCGCCGCGACGGCGGGCTTGTCCAGATCCGCCAGCGCCTTCAGGAAACGGAACACCCCCATCTCGACCAGATCGCCCGGCGTCTGCCCCAGGGAAATGAAGTCGGCGATATCATTGCCCGCCGAGAAGGAATCCCCCTCGCTGCGGAACAGGATGACGCGCACGGCGTCGTCGGCTTTCGCCTTCTCGGTCGCGTCGGCCAGGGCCGTGTACATGGCCTGGGTGATGGCGTTCTTCTTGTCCGCGCGGTCGAAGACGACCGTCAGGACGCCGCCGTCCAGTTGGGTCCGGATATGTTCGCTCATTGGCCTGTCTCCAAAAGGCTCCACCAGTCGACGCCGTCCTCGTCCCGCGCGCGGCGGACCCGTCCCTGGCGTTCAAGATAGTTCAGATGCGCCAGCGCCTCGCCGGTCGCCATGCCCAGCACGGCGTCGCCGACCGGGCGGGCGAACAGGGCGCCGAACACGTCCACGGCGCGGCACGGCGTCCGCAGCGTCTTCTCCAGCCGTTTCAGCGCCACCTCATGCCCGCGCATCAACGCCTCCAGCCGCAAAGTCACGCCGTAGAACGGCTCCCCGTGCGACGGCAGCACCAGCAGATCGCCCGGCAACCGCTCCTTCAGCGCCGCCAGCGAGCGCAGCCAGTCGCCCAGCGGATCGGCCTGCGGCTCTGTCGGCCAGATCGAGATGTTGGAGGAAATTCGCGGCAGGATCTGATCGCCCGCAATGAAGACGCCGTCCTTCTCGCGCCACAGACAGACGTGTTCTGGACTGTGTCCCTCGCCGATGACCACGCGCCAGTCGTCTCCGCCGATGCTCAGAACATCGCCGTCCTGCACCCGACGATAATCGCGCGGGAAATCCTGAACCATGCGGCTGAAGCCGCCATAACCGGCGCGCCAGTGCGTGATCTGCGCGTCCGACCAGCCCGCCGCGCGATAGAAGGCCTCGGCCCCCGCCGGAGGCCCCAGGGCTTCGTCGCCGATCAACATCCGCGCCGTCACATATTCGGTGCGCGACATCAGCAACGGCGCGTCGAACCGCTCGCACAGCCAGCCCGCCAGACCGATGTGATCAGGGTGCATATGGGTGCAGACGACGCGCGTGATCGGGCGGCCGCCGAAGGCCCCTGCCAGAGCCTGGCCCCACCCCGTCCGCGAAACCTTCGTCGCCAGCCCGGCGTCGATAACCGTCCAGCCCCCG
This sequence comes from Brevundimonas phoenicis, assembly GCF_047237745.1. Classification (NCBI taxonomy): domain Bacteria; kingdom Pseudomonadati; phylum Pseudomonadota; class Alphaproteobacteria; order Caulobacterales; family Caulobacteraceae; genus Brevundimonas; species Brevundimonas phoenicis. Next base: position 1,518,283 of record NZ_JBDFLN010000001.1, on the reverse strand, counting down.
TCATCCTCAATGGCGTAGAGATTGATATGATCAAGGGCCATCGGCAGCGGCAGACGCAGCCACAGTACGCCGGGCGCAACCGAAACCGCCTCACCCGTCACGGGAACCGCCGCAAAGGGGTAGGTCAGTCCGCGCTTTATGTCAGGTTCAGCCGCTGGAACGCCATCCGCCAAGTCAGTCTCCTTTGAATACTGTACTGGGTATGCCCAAAAGTACGCAATGCCAACCGACTTTCGCCGACGATCGCAGACTTGACCGCACGCAGCTCTCCGCCCAAGGCTTATCGCTTCAAAATTCCGGCAGCCTCGGAGTCTCAAAATGTTCAAATCTCGCCTAGCTCTCGCCGCCGCGGGCGCGATGGTTCTCGTCATGGCAGCGTCGGAAACATCGCTTGCACAGTCCTCGCTCGGTCAATCCAGCAATCCTGAGCACGGTGGACGCGCGGCCCCGGGCAGCTCGGTCGATCCCAATCCTGTGGCGGGCACGCGCGATACCAGTGCAAGCCGCGTCCGTGGAAACCGTCGCGCCCAGGCCGACGCCCGCGCACGCGCGCAAGCTGAAGCCGCAGCGGTAGATCCCGCTACAATCAAGGCTGAAGCGGAAACGCTGTTTGCAGCCACGGGCACGCAATGCCAAATCACAGAGGCCAAGTTGCTTGGCCAAACGGCTGACAAGACAAAGATTTACGAGGCGGCCTGCGCTAGCGGACCTGGCTATATCATTCTTGCTTCCACGCCGCCTCAGGCAATGGACTGCTTGGTATTGGCGTCATCAGCCGAACAAACGCGAGCGCGCGATCCCAACGCCGATGTCGGCACCCAGTGCTCATTGCCGGCCAATGACAATGCGATGGCCGTCTTCACCGCCTTCGCCAAGGAAGCCGGCATCACCTGCACCGTCGATCAGGGCGGCATCATCGGCGCCAAGCCGGGCGGCGCCGTCGTCTATGAAATCGGCTGCGTCGGCGTGGACGGCGCCCAGATCAACAAGGGCGCCAACGGCTGGGAAGTCGCGGACTGCCTGGAACTGGCCTCGGCCGGCTCAACCTGCCGCTTCACCACTCAGCAAGAACAGGCCGCCACCGTAAAGGCCCTGCTCGCTGGTTCGGACGCCGCCTCGTGCGACGTGTCGCAAGCCCGCTACATGGGCCGCAACGCCAACGGCGCCTTCTATGAAGCCGCCTGCAGCGGCGCCGAGGGCGTCATTGCGCGCCTGAACGCCGAAAACGTTGTGCAACAGATCTATCCCTGCGCCACGGCCTCGCAGATCGGCGGCGGCTGCAAGCTGACGACCACGCCTCCGGCCGCCGCGCCGAACAGCTGATCCTCGGCCCAGCCTGACGGTTCAGACGCCGCCGGAGCGATCCGGCGGCGTCTTTGTTTTGCGCGCCCCTCTTCCCGAACGAAGCGGCTCACCTTAGCCTTGCGTCCCATGCGCATCGCCACCTGGAACGTGAACTCGGTCAACGCCCGCCTGCCTACGGTGCTGGAGTGGATTCAGGCCGCCAATCCCGATGTCGCCTGCTTCCAGGAGATCAAGTGCGTGGACGAGAAGTTCCCGCGCGAGGCCTTCGAAGATTTGGGCTACAACGTCGAGACCCACGGCCAGAAGAGCTACAACGGCGTCGCCCTGCTGTCGAAATTTCCGCTGTCGGACGTGCGGCGCGGCTTGCCCGGCGACGATACGGACGAACAGGCCCGCTACATCGAGGCCCTGATCGAGGCGCCCCGGCCGATCCGCGTCGCCTCCATCTACCTGCCCAACGGCAATCCCATCGGCACCGAGAAGTTCACCTACAAGCTGGCCTGGTTCGAGCGGCTTCAGAACCACGCGCGCGAGCTGCTGGCGCTGGAAGAGCCTTTGGCCCTGTGCGGCGACTACAACGTCATCCCCGAAGCCGAGGACGCCAAGAACCCCGCCGCCTGGACCGAAGACGCCCTGTTCCAGCCTGAAAGCCGCGAGGCCTTCCGCGCGCTGAAATGGCTGGGCCTGGCCGATTCCCACGAACTGGGCCGCGAGCCCGCAGGAACCTTCACCTTCTGGGACTATCAGGCAGGCGCCTGGCAGAGGAACCACGGCATCCGCATCGACTTCGCCCTGCTGTCGCCCCAGGCCGCCGACCGCTTCCGCGCCATCGAGACGCACCGCGAGGCCCGCGACATGGAAAAGCCCAGCGATCACGTCCCCGTCGTGGTCGATCTGGATCTGGAGGCCTGATCCATGGGCGAGACGTTCAGGGCCATTCTGCTGATCGCCCTGATCGCCGCCTTCCTGACCACCGGCGTCCTGCTGTTTTCCTGGTGGATGGAGTCCGAGCGGCGACTGCGACGGGCGATGAAGAAGGCGCTGGGCGCCCCGGCCGACACCCTGGCCCTGTCCGCCCATGAAGGCCGCGCGGCCGGGCTGGATCTGGAAGGCGGCCAGCTGGCGGTCCTGTGGAATCGCGGCGCGATGGGGCTGGTCTACGCCTTCGAGGAAGTGCTGGGCGCCGAGATCATCGTCGACGGCCATGTGGTCGCCCGCGTCCTGCGCGGCCAGCATCGCAAGGAAATCGACCTCGATGCGCCCGACGCCGAACTGGTCGTGATGCGGTTGATCTTCAGCGCCCCGCACAACGCCGAGTTCGAGCTGGCCCTGTGGAGCGGATCGCGCACCGCCCCCGCCTCCGAGGCCGAGACGGCGACCGGAACCCGCTCTCCCGGCGAGGGTCTGCGGCTGGGGCGCCGCTGGTTGTCGCACGTCGAAGCCCTGATGCAACGCTGATCGCCCTTCACGGCTTGAGTCAGGGCGGCTAGAAGCCCCCGTTCCTGTTCTTCGCTTCTTTCTTCAGGAGCCCCCGTGGCCCGCCTTTTCGACGCCTACATCATCGCCAACTGGACCGCCGCCGAGGGCAAGAAGCTGGGCGAGCAGACCCTGTGGGTCGGCGTCGCCAAGCGCGACGTGCGCTTCCGCCTCTATGCCGAGACGCACAACGTCGCCACGCGCGCCGAGGGCGAAAAGCTGATCGCCGACCTGCTGGCCGAACACCGCAAGCGCGGCGACCGCGTCCTGGTGGGCTTCGACTTCGACTTCGGCTTTCCGGCCGGGACCGCCGCGCGGCTGAAGCTGGACGGCCGCCCGTGGGACGCCATGGGCAAGTTCCTGGCCGCCAACATCGTCGACAAGGCCGACAATTCGAACAACCGCTATCAGGTCGCGGCCAAGATGAACCGCCTGATGACGGACGAGCCCTGGCCCTTCTGGGGCGCGCCCGCCAGCCAGGCCCAGCGCTGGTTGACCACGACCAAGCCGCCCGAAGGCGCCGGCGCCGACATCCCCGAATTTCGCGCCACCGAAATGGCCGCGCGCAAGGACAAGCTGCCGCCCAAGAGCGTCTGGCAGATGCACGGCGCGGGCGCGATCGGCGGCCTGACGCTGGTCGGCGTGCCCATGCTGCGCCGCCTGCTGGACACGCTGGGCGCCTCGGCGGCCGTCTGGCCCTTCGGCACCGGCTGGCGCGAACTGACCGAGGCCGACATCGAGCCCCTGTCGGCCGTCGTCGTCGAAGTCTGGCCCCTGATGTTCGAGGCCAAGCGCGGCGTGAACGCCGAAGGCGTCAAGGAATACAAGACCCAGGCCCAGGTCCGCGCCGCCGCCGAAGCCTTCGCCCGCATGGACGACGCCGGCGACCTGCAGAAAGCCTTCGCCCCGCCCGCCAGCGCGGACGAAGCCCTGATCGCTCAGGTCGAGGGTGAAGAAGGCTGGATCCTGGGGGTCTAAGCCTTCCTTCTCCCCTTGAGGGAGAAGGTGGGCGCCGGAGGCGCTCGGATGAGGTGTGTCAGCGCATCGGTTGTGAAAGCCGTACTGACGCCCGCTGATCGAATTTCAAGAAGACGGAGTCGACACCCCTCATCCGTCAGGCACCGCCTGCCACCTTCTCCCTCAAGGGGAGAAGGAAGACCCTAGCCGATCAACACCCGCGCCGCCGCGCGCGCTTCATCGGTGATCTCGGCCCCCGACAGCATCCGCGCGATCTCTTCCTGACGCGGGCCTTGCTCCAACACGTCGATGGAGGTGCGGGTATGACCCTCCACGTCCGCCTTGCGGACCTTCCAGTGAGCGTGGCCGCGCGCCGCCACCTGCGGGCTGTGCGTCACGACCAGCACCTGCGCCCCGCGCGACAGGCGTTGCAGGCGCCCGCCGACGGCCTCGGCCACGGCGCCGCCGACGCCCTGGTCCACCTCGTCGAAGATCATGACCGGCTGGCGTTGGTCCTCGCGGCTGGCCAGCGCCGCCTTCATCGCCAGCGCGAAACGCGCCAGCTCGCCGCCCGACGCCACCGTGTCCAGCGGACCGAAGGCGGTCCCGGCATTGGTCGCCACCTCGAACCGCACCGTCTCGACGCCCAGCGGGCCGCGACGCCCCTCGACCGGCTCCAGCGTCACGCGGAAGCGCGCGCGCTCCAGCTTCAGCGGGCCAAGCTCGTCCATGACGGCGGCGACCAGTCGGTCCCCCGCCGCCTCGCGCGCCGAGGTCAGCAGCAGGGCCGCCACGTCATAAGCCTCCATCGCCACGGCGACGTCGCGGCGCGCCTTGGTCAGGGCTTCCTCGCCGTCCTCGATCAGGCGAAGCTGCTCGCGCAGACGCACGCGCAGCGCCGGTAGGGCCTCAACCGTGGTGTTCAGCTTGCGGGCGGCGGCGCGCAGGGCGAACAGCCGCTCCTCCGCCTTGTCCAGACGGCCCGGCTCGAAGTCGAAGGCGTCCGCCGCAGCGTCGACACAGGCCACGGCTTCGGTCGCCTCGACAAGGGCGCGGTCCACCGCCTCGGCGGCCGAGGCCAGTTTGACGATGATGGGGTTGTCGCCCTCAGCGCCCGCCTGCACCGCCCGCTGGCGCGCGTGTTCGACCGCGCGCAGTGCCGAGGCCAGACGCTGGCTCAGCTTGTCCCCGCCCAGCAGATTGCGCGCGTCGGCCAGATCGGCCACCGCCTTCTCCGCCGCGCCGAGAATGGCGCGTTCGCCCGCCAGTTCCGTCTCTTCGTCCGGCTTGGGATCCAGGGCGTCGAGATCGGCCAGGTTCTGCGTGATTTCCTCAGCCTTGGCCGCCGCCTCGGCGGCCGACGCCTCCAGATCATCCAGATGGGCCTGCGCCGCCTTCAGGCGCTCGGCCGCCCCGGCCACGCCCGCCAGCTGCGGTTGCAGCCCGCCGTAGTTGTCCAGCAGCGCCCGGTGCGTCTTCCAGTCCAGCAGGCCGACCGTCTCATGCTGGCCGTGCACCTCGACCAGCAGGGCGCCGATCTCGCGCAGGGCCGTCACCCCGGCGGGCTGATCGTTGACATAGGCGCGGCTGCGGCCGTCGACCGACACCACCCGGCGCAGGATCAGCTCCTCGCCCGGCGCGACCTCGAAGCCGCGTTCGGACAGCAAGGCGATCAGAGCCTCATCATCCGGCGCCGTGAAAACGGCCGTGGCCGACGCCTGCTTGGCCCCGTTGCGCACCAGCCCCGCGTCTGAGCGCGCACCCAGCGCCAGGCCCAGCGCGTCGAGGATGATGGACTTGCCCGCCCCCGTCTCGCCGGTCAGCACGGTCAGACCGTCCTCGACCTCCAGGTCAAGGGCGTCGACGAGGACGACGTCGCGGATCGAAAGGGTGGTCAGCATGGGCGATCTGATTCGATGTTTCGCCGCATCCTAGCCGGAAACAGAACGGGAACGCAGCGCCTTAATCACACCGCGTCACTGCCCTGCGACCGGATCAGGCGCCGCCGGGGATCAGGCGTTGCAGCCAGGATTCGCGCTTGCCCTCAGGCTGGACTGTCGGGTTCTCGCCACGCTCGCGCAGCAGGGCGAAGGCCTCGGCGTACCAGGGGCTGCCCGGATAGTTGTGGCCCAGGACGGCGGCGTTACGCGTCGCCTCCTCGGTCAGGCCCAGGCTCAGATTGACCTCGACCAGACGATACAGAGCCTCAGGCGTGTGCGAGGTGCGCTGGAAGGCCTCATTGTTGATCACCGCCTTGTAGCGATTCAATGCGCCCAGGGGCTGGTTGGCGCGCTGGTAGAAGCGACCGACAGCCATTTCCTTGCCCGCCAGTTGGTCATTGACCATGTCGATCTTGACCCGTGCGTCAGTGGCGTACGCCGTGTCCGGATAGCGACGCGCCACATCGCGCAGACCCGCCAGGGCGGCCTCGGCATAGCCCTGATCCCGACCCACATCCACGATCTGCTCGAAATTGCAGACGGCCTTCATGTAGAAGGCGTAGCCCGCCGACGGATTGCCGGGGAACAGGGCGATGAAGCGGTCAGCTGCTGCGATCGCGTCCTGATAGTTGTTGTTCTGATAATAGGCGTAGATCTGCATCAGGATCGCGCGGCGGGCCCACTCCGAATAGGGGTGCTGACGCTCGACTTCCTGGAAGTAGTCCACCGCGTCCATCCAGCGCTTGGACTGCAGTCGCTGATAGCCCGTGTTGTACAGGGCCTCGACCGGACGCTCCTCATAAGCCAGACGCTGGCGGGGCTTGGTCCCCGAGCACGCGGCGACGGACAGTGCCGCCACGGCGACCGTCAGCAGGATCATGCCGGAACGAGATTTCGAAGCGAGCAAGGACGACCTCATCAAGATGCCTTCGGGACGCGGACACGCGACACGCGCCCTCGGTAGCAGGTTGTGCCCTCTATAACAGCGCTCGCGCCCAAGCCAATCCGCCGAAATCGAAGATACGTCCGGAACACGGCTGGACGCCGCACCGTTCGCCGCCTAGAGAGCGCGTCCAGAAACGCACCCGCAACTATTGGCGGAGCGATGACGGCGAAAGGATGACCGGTCAATGAAGCTGCTTGCTGGCAATTCGAACCGGAGCTTGGCCCAGGCCATCGCTGCTCACCTGGACATGCCGCTGACCAAGGCCCAGGTGAAGCGTTTCGCGGACAATGAGGTGTTCGCCGTCGTCGAGGAGAACGTGCGCGGCGAGGATGTCTTCATCATCCAGTCGACCTCGTATCCGGCCAACGACAATCTGATGGAACTGCTGATCATGACCGACGCGCTGGTGCGCGCCTCGGCCAAGCGGATCACGGCCGTCATGCCCTACTTCGGCTACGCCCGACAGGACCGGAAAACCGGCGGCCGCACGCCGATCTCGGCCAAGTTGGTCGCCAATCTGATCACCCGCGCCGGCGCCGACCGCGTCCTGACCATGGACCTGCACGCCGGCCAGATTCAGGGTTTCTTCGACATCCCGACCGATAATCTGGTGGCGACGCCCGTCTTGGCCCAGGACATCAAGGACAACTACCCCAAGGGCGATGATCTGATGATCGTCTCGCCCGACGTCGGCGGCGTGGTGCGCGCCCGCTCCCTGGCCAGCCGCCTGAATGCGGACCTCGCCATCGTCGACAAGCGCCGCCCCAAGGCGGGCGAGAGCGAAGTCATGAACATCATCGGCGACGTCGAAGGCCGCCGCTGCATCCTGTTCGACGACATCGTCGATTCGGGCGGCACCCTGGTGAACGCGGCCAAGGCGCTGATCGACCGCGGCGCGACCGAGGTTTCAGCCTACATCAGCCACGGCGTCCTGTCGGGTCCGGCGGTCGACCGCGTCGCCAACGGCCCGCTGAAGGAGCTGGTGATCACCGACTCCATCGAACAGCCTGACGAAGTTTTGAACTGCTCGAAGATCCGCCGCGTGCCCGTGGCTCCGCTGATGGGCGAGGCGATTCGGCGCATCGCCAACGAAGAGTCGGTCTCAAAGCTGTTCGATTAAGGTTCGGCTAACCATTCCCTCCGCGATATAAGGGCTTGTAGTTCGGCAGGCGCTGTCCGCCTCCGACGCCCGTCCAAGTGCGTATCGCTTAAAACAAGGGAAGACCGCCGATGCCCCAGGCCTTCTTGCGCCGCGGCCTCTCCGTCGCCGCTGTCGCCGCCGCCGCCGTCCTGGCCAGCTGTTCGACGCCTGAACCGGAAGCGCCGCCCCCTGCGCCGCCCCCGCCGCCCCCGCCCGCCCTGGCGCTGAACCAGAGCGTGGCCGAGGCCGCCTCGGTCTATGTCGCCTTCGTGCGCGAAGTCGGGTCGATCCAGGCCGGCTTCCCCGACGCCGAATCCATTCAGGCCGCCGTCCGCAAGGGCGCCGCCGTCGAGGCCGGCCAGTTGTCGCGCGGCATGATCGCCTATGGCGCCATCCTGGCCCTGCAATCCCCGGAATATGTCGCCGGCGTGCGCCAGTACGCCTCCGACCCGGCCCAACGCCAGCAGATGGTGTCCCGAATCGTCGCCGACCCGGCCTACGCCGCCACCCTGCCCGGCGCGGAAGCCGCCGCCGGTCTGATCGCCAGCACCATGGGTCAGGACGCGGCGACCATGACCGCCATCGCCGAGGCGGTGGAGACGGACGCCTACACCATCCAGGAACGCCGTGATCCCCGCCGTCGCTGGGCCACCCAGCCCGTCGCCGACCGCGTGGGCCGTCTGGAAGGCGCCAAGTCCCTGTCGGCCGTGCCGCGCTTGCCCTCGGCCGAGGACAGCGCCCGCCTGTTCGCCGCCGCCAACAGCGGTTCGGGCCTGAACCTGACCGCCGCCCAGCGCGGCGCGCCGTTCACGCCCGCCATCGTCAACTCCCTGGCCATCGCCGCCCTGGCGGCGCTGGGTGCGGCGGGCGAGGACGCCAAGGCGAACACCGACGCCCTGACGAGCGAATCGAACAATGAGTTCTGCCTCAACATGTCGAAGTTGATGCTGTTCCAGTGCCTGGCGGCGGCCAAGCCGAACTATGAGGACATCTTCTGCGCCGGTCGTCACGTCGTCCGCGACCTGGCCCAGTGCACCTCGCAGTATACGGGACCGATGCCCACCATCACCGTGGCTGTGCCGCCTGCGGGCGGGCCCACGCCGATGGCCCAGGCGCAGAACCAGTCCGCGGTCACCGCAACTCCTAACGGCTAGGGCTGAATATCACTGCGGGCGAAGCCGGGGCGGTTGCGTCCGCCCCGTGTTCCGTGTAATAGCCCGCGCTCTTGAATTCGAAGGGTTCATGACCCCGCCGCGCGGGCCACGGTTCTGCGCAGGCGTTTACTTGTATTGAAGGCGAGCCCGATGGCTGAGATCATTCTGAACGTTGATGTCCGCGAGAACGTGGGCACCGGCGGCGCCCGCGCCGCGCGCCGCGAAGGCGCCGTCCCCGGCGTGCTGTACGGCGGCGACAAGGCCCCGGTGGCCATCTCCGTGAACGAGCGCGAGTTCCGCAAGTCGCTGTACACCGGCAAGCTGATCGGTCACCTGGTGACCCTGAAGTACGGCAAGGAAACCCAGCCGGTCATCGCCAAGGACATCCAGTTCGATCCGGTTTCCGACCGTCCGCTGCACTTCGACCTGATGCGCGTCGGCGCCAAGGAAGAGATCAAGATCGAAATCCCGGTCGCCTTCGTCAACGCTGACGAAGCTCCCTACACCCGTCAGGGCGGCATGCTGGAAGTGGTTCGCCACACCGTCGAGATCATGGTCCGCGCCGACCGTATCCCGGCTGAACTGGTCGTCGACCTGAAGGGCCGCGAGATCGGCGAGAACATCCGCATCTCGGACATCCAGCTGCCGGAAGGCGCCTCGGCGACCATCACCGACCGCGACTTCATGATCGCCGCGATCAAGAACTCGGCCGCCGCTCAGTCGGACGCCGGCGACACCACGGCGGAAGCTGAAGCCGAAGAAGCCTGATGTTTCCTCCCCTATCGCCCTGCGCGCGGCGCAGGGCTGCTTGAGGGGATTAAACAGCGAGACACAGCCCCGCCGGGTTCGCCTGGCGGGGCTTTTCTTTGTCTGAAGCACGGGGCATGAGGACCGCATGATCATCATCGCCGGCCTGGGCAATCCCGGCCCCAAATACGAAAAGAACCGCCACAACATCGGCTTCATGGCCGTGGACGAAATCGCCGACCGCTGGCGCTTCGGTCCGTCGCGCGCCAAGTTCCAGTCGATCGTCGCCGACGGCGAGGTCGAGGGGACCAAGATCCTGCTGATGAAGCCCCAGACCTATATGAACGAGAGCGGCCGCGCCGTCGGCGAGGCGGCGCGCTTCTACAAGGTGAAGCCCGAACACGTCATCGTCTTCCACGACGAGATCGACCTGGCCCCCGGCCGCTTCCGCATGAAGAAGGGCGGCGGCGCAGCAGGCCAGAACGGGATTCGCAGCCTGATCAGCCACCTGGGCGCCGACTTCCGCCGCGCCCGCATGGGCATCGGCCACCCTGGCGAGCCGCAACTGGTCATGCACCACGTCCTGGGCGACTTCCACAAGGCCGACAAGCCGTGGCTGGACGCCATGCTGCAGGCCTGCGCCGACGCCCTGCCCTTCGCGGTGAACGGCGACGACGAACGCTATCAGGGCGAAGTCATGCGCCTGGCTCCTGCGCCGAAATTCAGCCCCAGGCAGGCGGCGAAGGGGGAGTAACGCAACGCCTCTCCCTCCCCTTCATGGGGAGGGAGAATCACAGCCTCAATCCGTCGTCGTCCAAGCGGCCGTCAGCGTCGCCGCACCGTTCGCCGGCACGCTCATCGTCCAGACCGGATAGCCGGTGTCGTCCACCCGACTGCGCACCGACTGGCTGCGGATACGGAAACCGCGCTGTCCGGCCGCATCGGCGACCAGTTCAACCGTTACCGGCTCGGAGCGGGCGTTGGTGACGGTGGTCTCGACCTCGGTGCGCTCGGTCGTGACCGCGCCGCGCGTCGAGCGCCCGGACTTCACCAGCCGCGTCTGCACCCGCACGTCCGGCGATTCGCCGAAAGTCAGCCGCACCGGCAGTCCCACGCCCTTGTCCTCGAACCGGTCCTGACCGGCCAACAGCACGCCGCCCGCCCCGTCCGGCTGCATCACCGCCACTGAACCGCCCGGCAGGGCCACGCCCAGCCCGGCGCCCTCCTCATTGCGCAGCTTCATGACGATGGCCGTGGGCTGCGTCTCCTCGTCCGGGTTCAGCACCCCGGCGCGATAGACCCGCTCATAGGCCACGGCCTCGCGCTCCAGAAAGCGCACCTGCTTGGTCTGCCGCGCCGCGACAGTCGTGGGCTCAGGCAGGGTGTAGATCTTATAGTCGCCCAGTTCGCCCTGTTCGGCCAGCTTCGGAGCGCGCGCCATGCGGCTGCCGGTGACGACGACGTCAGCCGCCTCCATCGCCATCGGCCTCGGCGGAGCCGGCGGCGGCGGAGGAGGCGGCGCGCCGCCATAGCCCGCGAACTGCCCTGAACCGAACGTCGTCGTTCCCTGCGGCCAGCACTGGTTCTGCTGATAGCGGACCATCGGCTCGACCGGCACGGTGCCTGCGTCCTTCCTCAGCGTGCCCGCCACCACCTGAACCGGAGCGTCGGGGAATCCCGTGCCGCCGAAGTTGGCCAACGTCACCCAGCCGGTCAGGTCCAGCGTCCCGTCCGTCGGGTTAAGCCGCGCGACATAGTCGGCCGACCACTGCAGCCCCGTGGTCAGATAGGCCAGCGTCACCGTGTGCCGTCCCGCCCGCTCGGCCCGTGTGCGGACCGACAGGGTCGGCTGGTCGCCCAGCCCCTCTGGCACGCGGTCGAACACGACCCGCTCGGTCTGGCCCGAGCAGTCCAGCGCCTCGAACCGGCCGTCGATCTCCAACACAGTGCCTTGAGCGCCCGCACGGATGACCGCGGCCTTCTCGACCTGTTCGCCAGTCGCCGGATTGGTGCGAACGACGCGCACCACCTCGCCCACCGACTTCTCCATCAGGCTGGCCGGCGACAGCAGGTCGAAGTCGGCGTTGCGCTCGACCACATGGGCGGGCAGACCCTCCAGCACAGCGCTCTGCGGCACGACGCCCGTAGCCAGCCCCCGAAAACGGATGATCCCCTCGCCCGCTGGAAGATCGACCGTGCGCGTCTCCACGATCAGGGCCAGCCCCTGACGATCCAGCCGGCTCCACGGCTGGCGCGACTGTTCCATCAGGGCGACCGTATCGACCGGGCGGTCGCGATAGATCACCACAGTCGCCCCGTCAGGACGCGCGGACACGCTCTCCGTCTGGGCCCAGACCGCAGGCGCCAGAAGGCTCAGCGCAGTGGTGATCGCCAGAAGGCGGCGCATGAGATCAACCGCCCGTGGTGATGGTCGCGGTCAGCTTGGTCTCGCCGTTGGCGGGCACGGGCACGCGCCAGACGACGGTGCGGGCGTCGCGCATCTCGCCCGTGATGCTCTGATCCGTCAGTTCGGTGTCGCGGCCCAGACCGCGCTGGCGCACCTCGACCGTCACCGGCTCGGGCCGAGCGTTGCGGACGGTGTATTCCATCGCATAACGGGTGCGGAAATAGTCGACCAGGCGCTTCGACACCCGCTCGGACGACACCAGACGCGGTTGCACCGTCACGTCAAAGGCGTCGCCCGTCGTCACCACGATCTCTGACCCGGCGGGCGAGTGGTCGACCTGACTTTCGCCGATGAAGCGCGGCTCGCCCGCCTCATCCTTCACATAAACGCGGATCACGCCCGCAGGCAGGGCGCGCGCCGCGTCGCCCGATCCATTGGCGAAGATGACCCCGACTTCGGCCGCGATCGGCTCTTCGGCGCTGTAGAAGCCGTCGACCACCCGCAGATAGCGCTTGGTCGCGGGCACGCCCGCCGCGTCGATCAGGCCGACCTGCTTGGTCTGGTTGTTGGCGACCGTCACGGCCTCGGGCAGAGGATAGACATAGACGTCGGCCAGCGCGCCCTCACCGCCCGACTGGGTTCCATTGCCGCGCGTATTGGACACACGGACCGGCGGGCGCGGATTATAGCCGCCCTGATTGATCAGATTGACGTCGCCCGCCACCACGCGCGTCTGGGCGTTGCTGAAAGTCGCGCCCGAGTTGTTGGTCAGCGTCACCCAGCCGGTCAGGTCCAGCTTGCCCGCCTTCTCGTCGAAACGGGCGACATAGTCCGCCTTCCACGTCAGACCGCTGGTCAGATAGGACAGCGTCGTCTCGCGACGGCCAGCCCCCTCGGCGTCCAGGGTCACGCTGAGCGTCGGGCGTGGGCGCAGGTTCTGCGGCACCCGGTCGAAGATGACGCGCGTCGGCACGCCGTCGTCGCGCAGCACCTCGATACGGTCGCCGATCTGCAGCACCACGCCCTGATTCGCCGCCAGCACGCGGGCGCGTTCGGTGGATTGCGCGCCCGAGCCGGGGTTGGTGCGGACGATGCCGATCTCATTGCCGACAGCGCTTTCCATCAGCTTGCCCGGCGTCAGCAGGTCATAGTCGAAGTTCTGCTCGACCACCGACAGGCCGCGCCCCGAGAGGCCCACCGTCTCGGGGCGGATGCTGGCGGAAACGCCCGGAAACTCCTGACGCGAGCGCCCGGCGGGCACGTTCAGGTTCCGCACGTCCTCCACCAGGGCGATGTTCTGGTTGTAGACCGTCAGGGAGACGCGATCGGGACCGCCTGGCCCCTCCTCCACCTGTTGCGCGACCGCAGGCGCGGCAAGAAGCAGGGCGAGAGCGAAGGGTCCGATGGCGCGGATCATGCGTGTCCTCGATGACTGTCCAAGCGTCACGCTGCACTGCGAAGGCGGTCTTGTCGAGGCCGCACGCGACGCCGCGTCGCCCCTCGCCGGTCTAGCTTCCCCGTCTGGGAAGGTTTAAGGCCCTGCCTCGTGACCCGCTCCCAGGCAGAAAACTGGTCGACCTGGCGCTCGCTGGCCTTCCTGACCGCGACGTTCGCTATCGTGATCGGCAGCCTGATGCCCTTCGCGGCGCTGGCGGCCTCCACGCCCGGCCAGCCCATCGTCATCTGCTCGGCCGATGGTCCCCAGACCATCCAGTCCGGCGGCGTCGACGGCCCGGCCAAGGAGCATATGGGGGCCAAGTGCGCCGCCTGCGTCATGCCGTTGGCGGCCGCCCTGCCCGCGCCCGCCGCGCCGGAACCGGCGCCGGTCGTGCGTCTGACGCAGGCCGTCGTCTACGCCCCCTTCATCGCCAGCCCGCCGCCCCCAGCCCGCGCCCCGCCGCGACCGCCGTCGCGCGCCCCGCCTCACGCCTGAAAACCAGACCCATCGACGCCGCGCGCCTGCTGAAGGCCTGCGCGTCCGCACATCTGTTTTCAGGATACAAATTCCATGTCTCTCAAGACCGCTGCGGCGCCGTGCGCCCTGCTGATCGGCGCCTGCCTGGCGCCGTCCCTCGCCCATGCCTACGCCCTGTCGGAGGCTGACAGCCCCACCGTCGTCGACAGCATCATCGTCACCGGCCGCCGCAACGCCGAAGACCCGACCGTCGTGGCCGAGGCCCGCGACCGTCTCAGCCGCACCCCCGGCGCCGTCGCCGTGGTGTCGGCCGAAAGCTATTCCGATCGCTTCGTGCAGGGGTTCGCAGACACCCTGCGGAATGTCCCCGGCATGTTGGCTCAAAAGCGGTTCGGCGAGGAAAGCCGCCTGTCCATTCGCGGCTCAGGCATCGCCCAGGGCTTCCACCAGCGCGGCGTGCTGTTCGCCCAGGACGGCGTGCCCTTCGCCGACGCCGACGGCTTCTCCGACTTCCAGAGCGTGGATTCCCTCAGCGCCCGCTATGTCGAGGTGTGGAAGGGCGCCAACACCCTGCGCTTCGGCGGGGCGCAACTGGGCGGGGCGATCAACCTCGTCACCCCGACCGGCCGCACGGCCCGCCAGCGCGCTCTGATGCAGGTCGAGGGCGGCAGCTACGGCTTCGTGCGCGCCCACGGCGCCGTCGCCGAGACCTATGGCGACTGGGACGTCTATGCCGCCGCCACGGCCATGCAGGGCGACGGTTGGCGCGACCACAGCAAACAGTCGCAAGGCCGTCTGACCGTCAATGCGGGCCGCTCCTTCGGCGAGGACCGCGAGGTGCGCCTGATCGCCCAGGCCGCCGACATCAAGCAGGACATGCCCGGCTCGCTGACGCTGGACGATGCGCTGAACAAGCCGCGCAAAGCCTCCGCCAGCGCCCTGTCCGGCGATCAGGCCCGCGATCTGACGGTCAAGCGGCTGACGCTGCAGACCCGCTGGCGCTTCAATGAGTCCACCCTGTTCGAGGGCGCCGTCTGGGGCTGGGAGAAGTCGCTCTATCACCCGATCTTCCAGGTGATGGATCAGGACAGCGCAACGCGCGGCGCCTTCGCCCGCATCGACTGGACCGGCCAGATCGGCGGCCTGCGCGCCGACGCCTTCTACGGCTTCTCGTGGCGCGAGGGCGAGGTCGAGGCCCTGCGCTATGTGAACCTGGCGGGCCAACGCGGCGCCAAAACCGCCGATGCGCGGCAAAACGCCTCCGGCCTCGACGTCTTCGCCGAGGGGCGGCTGTTCGTCACCGACCAACTGGCGCTGGTCGCGGGCGGCTCATGGGGGCGCGCCACGCGCGACTATCTGGACCGGATGGCCCCGGCCAATGACGCCAGCCGCGACTATGAGTGGTTCTCGCCGCGCATGGGCCTGTTGTGGGAGGCCGAGAACGGGGCCCAGGTCTTCGCCAACCTGACCCGCTCGATCGAGCCGCCGACCTTCGGCGCCCTGGTGCAGGCGCCGCTGACCGGCTTCACCCCGGTCGAGGTTCAGGACGCCTGGACCGGCGAGATCGGCACGCGCGGTCGTCGCGGGCCTCTGGCCTGGGATCTGGTCGCCTATCGCAGCCATATCGAGGGCGAGATGTTGAACTTCATCACCGGCCCCGACATCCCCGCCGCCACCTTCAACGCCAAAAAGACCATCCACCAGGGGATCGAGGCCGGGCTGGACTGGTCCCTGCCGGTCGAACTGGCGGACGGGTCGCTGATGCTGCGTCAGGTCTATAACTGGAGCGACTTCCGCTTCGATGGCGATGCGCGCTGGGGCGACAACCGCCTGCCGGTCGTGCCGCAGCATCAGTATCGCGCCGAACTGACCTGGCGCCACCCGACGGGCGTCTTCGTCACCCCGTCGGTCGAGTGGCGGCTGTCCAGCCCCTATGTCGACTACGCCAACACCATGAAGGCGCCGGACTATGTCGTGCTCGGCCTGACCGGCGGTTTCAACATCGGCCCGAACGCCTCGGTCTACATCGACGCGCGCAACCTGACCGACAAACGCTACGTCGGCGAGTTCTCGGCTGTGACGGACGCCAGCACGACACAGACCGCCGTCTTCTTCCCCGGCGAGGGCCGTTCGGTCTTCGTCGGCCTGCGGCTGGCCTACTGGTGACCGTCTCTCTCAAGACCAAGGCGCCGGAGGTCATGTCCGGCGCCTATCGGGCCGTGTGGCGCTGGCACTTCTACGCCGGGGTGCTGGTCATGCCGTTCCTGATGCTGCTGACGCTGACGGGCGGCCTCTATCTGTTCAAGGACGAGATCGACCACGCCGTCTATCGCTCCATGATCGAGGTTCCGGCCAGCGCCCGGCAGGCCGATCCTGATCAGTGGCTGGACGCCGCCGCTCGCGCGGGCAAAGGCCGGGCGGCGAACGTGCTGGTTCCCGCCCGCGCGGATCAGGCCGTGCGCGTCCGCGTCGACCGGCCTGACGGCGCCCAGCGCACCGTCTTCGTCGATCCGCACACGGCCGCCGTCACCGGCGTCACCGCCTATGGCGGCGTGACCGAGACGATCAAGAAGCTGCACTCTCTGACCCTGTTCGGCGGGCCGGTCGGCACGGCGCTGAACATTCTGGTCGAGATCGTCGCGGGCTGGGCCGTCATCCTGTGCGCCACCGGCCTCTATCTCTGGTGGCCGCGCCGCCGCACCGGCGCCGTGCTGAGGCCGCGTGAGACGGACGCCGGACGCCGCCCCTTCTGGCGCAACGTTCACGCCCTGACCGGCTTCTATGTCGGCGGGGTGATCATCTTCCTTGCGGTCACGGGGATGCCGTGGTCGGCCGTCTGGGGCGATCGGTTCATGGGCGTCATGCGCGACACGGGACTGGGCCGTCCGCCCGCGCCCGCCGCCGCCAGCCCCTGGAGCCACGCCAAGCCCCACGACGCCCCCGCAGGCGTGGGCTGGACGCTGGAGAACGCCGTCCTGCCCGCGCATGGCCACGGTGTCGCCAGCCTGACGCGCGTTCTTGAAACCGCGCAGGCGCAGGCCCTGCCCCGCCCCTTCACCGTCAGCATTCCGCAATCCTCCGACCTGGCCTGGACGGTCGCCCGCCAGACCCGCAAGGTCGAGGACGCCCGCAGCCTCTATGTCGACGGCGCCAGCGGGGCGGTGAAGGCCGACCTGCGCTGGCATCAGCTCGGCGTCATGGCCAGGGGCTTCGAATGGGGCATCGCCGTCCATCAGGGAACGCAGTACGGCTTGATCAACCGCATCGTCATGCTGATCGGCTGCATCGCCGTCTGGCTGCTGGCGATCAGCGGTCTGATCATGTGGTGGAAGCGCCGCCCGCCCAGCCTGTCGCGCCGTCGCACCGGCGCCCCGCCCGCACCGCCCGGCCCGCGCGCACGAATCGCCGTGCTGTGCATCGTCATCCCCCTGTCCATCCTCTATCCCTTGACGGGACTGAGCCTCGTGGCCGCCCTGCTGCTCGACCGGGCGGTGCGTGCGTTCACCGGGCCCAAGCCCGTCGCAGCCTCTTGAGAAGGAGCTTCAACATGAAACCTCTGTTCGCCCTGACCGCCCTGTCGGCTGCCGCCCTCACCCTCGCCGCCTGCGGCCAGCCCGCCGAAAAGTCGGCGGAAGCCGCTAAGGACGCGACCGTCGCCCCCGGCGTGGTCCAGGTCGCCGACGCCTGGTGTCGCCCCACGCCCAACGGCGCCAAGGTCGGAGGCTGCTATCTGACCCTGACGGCAGGCTCCGACGACCGTCTGGTCAGCGTCTCGACCTCCCTGGCCCAGTCGGCCGAGGTGCATGAGATGAAGATGGAGAACGGGGTCATGAGCATGGGCCACCTGGCCGACGGCCTGCCCCTGCCCGCCGGAACCCCGGTCGAGCTGAAGCCCGGCGGCAACCACATCATGCTGATGGGCCTGCGCGATCCGCTGGTCGACGGCGGCGTCGCCTCCTTCACCCTGACGTTCGAGAAGGCCGGCCCCATCGGCGTCCACGCGGCCATCAAGCAGCCGCCGGTGGTGGATTCAGAGGAGTAACACCCTCTCCCAATGGGAGAGGGCTTGAGCCTCCAAGAGCGCAGCGACTGGCAAGGCGACCCGAAGGGCGGCGCGTAGCAGCCAAAGGGTGAGGGTTCGCGGCATAAGTCGGCCAAAGGCCGTCGCGCCACGGCTCACGCCGACTGAAAGGACAAGCCCCTCACCCTTTCGCGCCAGAACGACGGCTCCGCCGCCGTGCGCTCAAGCCCTCTCCCGCCGGGAGAGGGTCGCCCTGTCTGTCGCCCACACCTGACAAACCGGCCCGAACCGGCTAAAGGCTCGCGCTCACGAGGAATACCATGGCCCTGAAAGTCGCGATCGTCGGCCTGCCCAACGTCGGCAAGTCCACCCTGTTCAACGCCCTGACCAAGACGGCGGCGGCCCAAGCGGCCAACTATCCGTTCTGCACCATCGAGCCGAACACCGGCGACGTGGCCGTGCCGGAACCGCGCCTGAACATTCTGGCCGGCATCGCCGGGTCCAAGGAGATCATCCCCTCGCGGATCACCTTCGTGGACATCGCCGGTCTAGTGCGCGGCGCGTCCAAGGGCGAAGGCCTGGGCAACCAGTTCCTGGCCAACATCCGCGACTGCGACGCCATCGCCTTCGTCGCCCGCTGCTTCGTCGATGACGACATCACCCACGTCGAGAACCGCATCGACCCCATCTCGGACCTCGAGATCATCGAGACCGAGCTGATGCTGGCCGACCTCGAGAGCCTTGAGCGCCGCCGCGTCCAGATCGAGAAACGCGCCAAGGGCGGCGACAAGGAATCCCAGCTGAACCTGAAGCTGATCGACGCCGCGCTCGAAAAGCTGCGCGACGGCAAGCCCGCGCGTCTGGCCGAGGTGTCCAAGGAGGACAAGAAGGCCTGGGACATGCTGCAGCTGCTGACCGCCCTGCCCGCCCTCTATGTCGCCAACGTCGAGGAAGGCTCGGCCGACAAGGGCAATGAACTGTCCGACCTGGTCGCCAAGCGCGCCGCCGAGGACAACGCCAACTCAGTGGTCATCTCGGCCCAGATCGAGTCGGAGATCGCCGTCCTGGACGACGAGGAGCAGAAGGAGTTCCTCGAGACCCTGGGTCTGGAAGAGCCCGGCCTGAACCGCCTGATCCGCGAGGCCTACAAGCTGCTGGGCCTGCAGACCTATTTCACCGTCGGGCCGAAGGAAGCGCGCGCCTGGACCATCCCCGTCGGCGCCACCGCGCCGCAGGCGGCGGGCGTGATCCACACCGACTTCGAAAAGGGCTTCATCCGCGGCGAAACCATCGCCTTCGACGACTATGTCGCGCTGAAGGGCGAAGCGGGCGCCAAGGAAGCGGGCAAGATGCGCGCCGAAGGCAAGGCCTATGTCGTCAAAGACGGGGATGTGATGCACTTCCTGTTCAACAACTAAGACGTTTCTTCAGGGCGGTTAGAAAATCTGACCGCCCTGATAGAATTACTGAAATTCCATACCCTTGCAGGTATCGCCAAAGCCCTGGATGAATCAGCCCGACTGACGCTGAAAATTCTCCAGGGACGCCATGAAGTTCGATACCCTCGCCGTGCATGCGGGCTATTCGCCCGACCCGACCACCAAATCGGTCGCCGTGCCCATCTATCAGACCACCAGCTACGCCTTTGACGACACCCAGCACGGGGCGGACCTGTTCGACCTGAAGGTGGCGGGCAACATCTACACCCGCATCATGAACCCGACGTCGGACGTGCTGGAACAGCGCATCGCGGCGCTGGAGGGCGGCATCGCGGCGCTGACGGTGGCCTCGGGTCAGGCGGCGATCACCTATGCGATCCTGACCATTGCCGAGGCGGGCGACAACATCATCGCCACCTCGACCCTGTATGGCGGCACCTACAACCTGTTCGCCCACACCCTGCCCCAGTACGGCATCACGGTGCGCTTCATCGACGCTGCCGACCCGGCCGCCATCGCCGCCCATACGGATGAACGCACAAAGGCGGTCTTCTGCGAGTCCATCGGCAACCCGCTGGGCAATGTCGTCGACTTCGGCGCCCTGGCCGACGCGGCGCACGCCCAAGGCCTGCCGCTGATCGTCGACAACACCGTGCCGACCCCTTACCTGACCCGCCCGATCGAGCATGGGGCGGACATCGTCATCCACTCCCTGACCAAATACATCGGCGGCCACGGCACCTCGATCGGCGGCGCCATCGTGGACAGCGGCAAGTTTCCGTGGGCCGAGCACAAGGCGCGTTTCCGCCGCCTGAACGAGCCGGAAGTCAGCTACCATGGCGTCGTCTACACCGAGGCGCTTGGCCCGGCGGCCTTCATCGGCCGGGTGCGCACCGTCCTGCTGCGCAACACCGGCGCGGCCATCTCGCCGTTCAACAGCTTCCTGATCCTGCAAGGGCTTGAGACGCTGGCTCTGCGCATGGACCGCCACGTCGAGAACGCGACCGCCGTCGCCCAGTGGCTGAAGGCCCACCCCAAGGTGGAATGGGTCAACTACGCCGGACTGGAAGACCATCCGTCCAACCCGCTGATCAGGAAGTATTTCGGCGGCAAGGCGTCCGGCCTGCTGACCTTCGGCGTCAGATCCGTTGAAGAGGGGGGCGGCCGCGAGGCGGGCGCCCGCTTCCAGGACGCGGTGAAGATCTTCACCCGTCTGGTCAACATCGGCGACGCCAAGTCTCTGGTCTGCCACCCGGCCTCGACCACCCACCGCCAGCTTTCGCCTGACGAACTGAAGAAGGCGGGCGTGACCGAGGACACCGTGCGCCTGTCGGTCGGCATTGAACACATTGACGACCTCATCGCCGATCTGGATCAGGCCCTGGCCGCCGTCTGAACCTTCAGCCCGCCAGACTCGTGCAGCGGATCAGCAGAACCGGCTGATCCGTTCCCCGATCCAGCCAGGTCAGGTTCAGCGTCTCGGAGGTGGCGACGAAGCGGACCCGTTCGCGCGTCCGCACGCCTTCGCTGTCGCAGCTCAGCGTCGCCTGATAGCCGTCCGGCTGCTCATCAATGCCGACAATGGCGCAACGGTTTTCGTAGCCGCTGAATTCCGTGGTGGTGATCTCGATGGCGCGCCCCTCGCCGGTGGTCTGGGCGCACCATTCGGCCTTGGCCGCCCAGCGGCCGACGAAGCTGACCGGACCGGCGCCGGGCAACATGCTCGCGGCGCCCGGCGGCCGCTGGGCCGGCGGCGCTGCGGCTATCGGCCCCTGCACCGGCTGGGCCGGCTCGGTCGGCGGATTGACCGCGCCCGGCCGGTCGCAGGCCGCCAGGCACAGGACAGACAGGGCGAGAAGCGGCTTCATGAAGTCTTCAACGCCCTGACATCATCCCCGTTGCCGCCTAGCGCCGCGCCGCCGCGCTACGCTCGCGGACCTGGCCGAACTCGGAAGTCGGCTTCCAGCTCGGCCACTGGTCGCCATTGGCCAGATCCAGACCCAGCCGGTACAGCAAGGTCAAGTTCTCGACCGCCGAACGCAGATCCCAGTCGGCCGACCACTCGTCACTGGGGCGATGGTAATCGGCGCCGAACTTGGCCTTCCAGGCCGCCAGGCCCGCCTCACGGCCGCCCTCGACCCAATCCACCCCGTGCCATGGCATCAGGGCAGGCACGCCAGCGCGGGCGAAGGGGAAGTGGTCGGAGCGGTAGTAGAAATTCTGTTCCGGCTGACCGTCGTCGGAGACGTAGCGGCCTTCCTTCTGCGCCAAGGCATGCAGGTCGTCCTCGAGACTGTTCTGCCCCTTGCCGAAGATCGGCACGTCGCGGGTCGGCCCGCTGAGGGGCAGCATGTCGATGTTGATGTCGGCCACCGTCGTCTCCAGCGGATAGATCGGATCAGCCACATAGGCGTATGCGCCCAGCAGGCCCATTTCCTCGGCCGCCATATGGGCGAAGACAATGGTGCGCTTCGGCGCCGGCGCGGCCTTCAGCTGACGGGCCATCTCGACCACGCCTACGGTGCCCGAGGCGTTGTCCCAGGCGCCGTTGAAAATCTTGTCGTCGCCCGCCGCGTGCTCGTTGACGCCGACATGGTCCCAGTGAGCGGAATAGACGATCACCTCATTGGGCCGCTCGGTCCCCGTGATCCGCGCCAGCAGGTTATGGGTGCGCAGTATCTCGACCTTTTCCTCGGCCGCCGCGCTAAGGCGCACGCCCGGCAATTCGAAGGCGCGGAAATCGCCCGTCCCCAGACGCGGCTTCAGCGCTCCCATGTCCAGACCCAGGGCCTGCGCCGTCGCGCCGTTGACCGCCCCCGTCAACTCCAGGTCCGCCGCGCCGGGCGTCAGGGTGCGAATACGGCTCGCGCCAGCGGTCTCACGCTGCCAGGCGCGATCGGCGTCAACGACGGTCAGCACCGCCAGGGCGCCGCGACGCTTAGCCTCGTCCGCCTTGTAGGCGCCCGACTGATAGGTCGTCGAATAAGGTCCGTTGAACAGGTCGCCGTCCGGCTCGCCCGCCACGACCAGCACCACCTTGCCCCGGACGTCCAGGTCGCCGTAATCGTCCCAGCCCCGCTCGGGCGCATAGACGCCATATCCGGCGAAGACCACGGCCGCATCCGCCACCGATCCCTTGGCCCGCACGTTCATGGCCCGCAAGGTCACGTCCGTTCCCGGCGTCAGATCGTGCCGGGCGCCGTCGGGCCCGGTCCAGACGACGGTCGGCGCGCCCTGGGGCGTCAGGCGCTTCAGATCGATGACCTGCAGCCACTCGCCGTTCCGCCCGCCCGGTTCCAGCCCCATGGCCTCATACTGGGCCTGAAGCCAGTCCAGCGTTTCCTTCTCGCCGTCCGTTCCCGGATAGCGCCCCTGGAAGTCGTCGGCGCTGATGGTGCGGATTTCATCCGACAGGCGCTGAGCCGAAAAATCCTGGGCCGAGGCGGCGCCTGCGACGAGCAGCAGGGCCGCAGCGGCGACGCCGCGAATGAAACGATGATGCATGGCGATTCCCTTCAGCCTCCCCCACGAGGCCGTTCCGCATAGTCATAGGGCGGCCTCTTGCGAGGCCGCCCCTTACATTTTCGTCATGATTGCCGAAAGTTGGGATCAGCGGCGCTGATCGGCGCTCTTGGCCCGCTCGCCGCCGAACTCGGAACCCGGCTTCCATTCCGGCCAGTCGCGGCTGTTGGCCAGATCCTGACCGACCCTGAAGATCACTTCCAGGTCCTGAAGCATGCCGCCGTAATCCCAGTCGGCCTCCCACTCGTCCGCCGCCTGATGGTAGCGATTGGCGCGATAGTCGGCGGCCTTGGCCTGGCGCGGTTCGATCGGAGCGTCGATGAAATCCCCCGTCGAGGACAGATAGGCCATCGGCACGCCCTTCTTCGCCAGCGGGAAGTGGTCCGAGCGGAAGTAGATTCCCGCCGCTGCGCCGGCGTCGCCGACGAAGCCGCGCCCTTGCGCCGCCGCCGCCGCGATCACCGGCTCGTCCAGTTCCGAATGGCCGTAACCGGTCACGCCCAGCTTGTTCATCCGGCCAAAGACGGCGGCCGAGTCCAGATTAAAGCCGCCGACGGTCTTCTCCAGCGGATACAGCGGATTGGCGGCGTAGAACTCCGACCCCAACAGGCCGCTTTCCTCGGCCGTGAACCCGATCATGACGATGGTGCGCTCGGGGCGCGGACCGGCGGCGTAGGCGCGCGCCAGCTCCAGCAGGCCCGCCGTGCCCGAGGCGTTGTCGATGGCGCCGTTGAAGATACGGTCGCCGTTGGCGTCCGGCTCGCCCATGCCGATGTGATCCCAGTGGCCGGTGTAGAGAATGGTCTCGTCCGGATGGCTCGCGCCTTCCAGCTTGGCGACGATGTTGTGGGTGACGATGCGGTCCGTCTTCACGTCGAAGCTGGCGTCGATGGTCGCGCCGGTCAGTTCCACGGGCTGGAAATCACGGCTGCGCGCCTTGATCTTCTCCTGCTCGAAGTCGAGGCCCGCGCGGCGGAACAGATCGATGGCCAGATCGCGCTGGATCCAGGCTTCCATAGGAACACGTTCGGCCGTGGGGTTGGCGCGTACGATGTCGAACTGGGGCACGCCCCAGGAGTTGGCGACCGTCGTCCAGCCATAGGAGGCGGGCTTGGTCTCATGGACGATCAGCACGCCCGCCGCGCCCTGACGCGCAGCCTCTTCGTACTTGTAGGTCCAACGGCCGTAGTAAGTCATGGCCTCGCCGCCGAAGGTGTTCAGCGAGGGGTCTTCAAAGTCGGCGTCATTGACCAGGACGACGATCACCTTGCCGCGCACGTCGGTCTTGAAGTCGTTCCACTGACGCTCAGGCGCATTGACGCCATAGCCGACGAAGACCAGAGGCTTGTCCTTCAGGTCCACCGCCGCGCCGGGCAGGCGCGTGGTCATGGTGACTTCCTGGCCCTGCGTCAGCGGCTGGCTCCAATCGCCCAGCTTGAGCCGGCCCGAGATGTTGGAGACGGTGAAGCGGTTCAGCCCCACGGCCTGCGTCCAGC
Source organism: Brevundimonas phoenicis (assembly GCF_047237745.1). Classification (NCBI taxonomy): domain Bacteria; kingdom Pseudomonadati; phylum Pseudomonadota; class Alphaproteobacteria; order Caulobacterales; family Caulobacteraceae; genus Brevundimonas; species Brevundimonas phoenicis. The sequence continues at coordinate 1,493,817 of NZ_JBDFLN010000001.1, read as the reverse complement.
CGCCGTTCTCGCCGCCCGGGGCGAAGCCTGCGGCCGCGTACTGACGGCTCAGGTAGTCGATCACCTTCTGCTCGGCCGGGGTGGCGATGCCGCGCCCCTCGAAGCTGTCGTCCGACAGGACGCGGATGTCCTGGGAAATGCGCGCAGCGTCGAAGGCGGGCGCAGTCTGGGCCTGAGTCCGGGCCTGAGTCTGGGCCTGAGCAGCCGCGCCGCCGGCCAGGGCCGCAGCGAACGCCAGAACGGCGACAGAAGATGAAATACGCATACAGTCTCACCCCTCGGAGAATTCGATGGCGGGACCGTAGTGAGCGAAACCGCCCATGTCGACGGCCACGGTCGTCGAAGCGGGCATGAAAAAACCCGCCGGATCGCTCCGGCGGGTCATCTCTTTCCGACTGGAAGGCGCCTTAGTGGGCGACGCCCTTCCAGATGCGGCGGTAGCTGGCGTAGGTCACGCCCGCGAACAACACCAGGAAGATCAGCACGCCGAAGCCCATCTGCTTGCGCTCGACCATCTTAGGCTCGGACGTCCAGGCGATGAAGGCGGCGACGTCCTTGGACATCTGATCCACGGTCGCCTCGGTGCCGTCGTCATAGGTGACCTGACCGGCGGTCAGCGGCGCGGGCATGGCGATGAAGCCGCCTTCCGGCACATGGCCCTTGCCTTCCCAGAACGGGGTCATGTCGCCCGCCATATAGGGGTTGTAGTGCTGGCCCGGCGCCATCTTCAGGCCCGCCGGCGGGGTCGAATAGCCCGACAGCAGCGAATAGATGTAGTTGGCGCCGTCGTGACGGGCCTTGGCCATGACCGACAGGTCCGGCGGCATGGCGCCGCCGTTGGCCGCAGCGGCCGCCGTCGGGTTCGGATAGGGGTTGGGGAAGCGGTCCGCCGTGGTGGCGTCGCGACGCAGGTCTTCACCCGTTTCCGAGTCGATGTCGGCGACCTGGATCTCCTTGGCCAGAGCCTTCACGACCGGGTTGTCGTTCGGGTTCGGGTACTTCGGATTCCAGAACGGCCCGTGCTTGTCGCCCAGGTTGCGGAAGTGCACCAGATCCATCCCGTGGCAGGAGGCGCAGACCTCACGATAGACCTTGTAGCCGCGCTGCAGCTGGCCCTGATCGAAGGTGCCGAACGGCCCGGCGAAGCTGAAGCCGCCGTCGCGCGGATGCTTGGCGCCCCCGGCGGCCATCGCCGGAGCGGCGATGGCGACCAAGCCGACAGCGGCCGTCACGGAGACAAGGATCTTGCGGAAGGACACGGTCTTTTTCTCGTTGCTCATCATCGCGCTCAGGCCTTCTCGGCTGCGGTCGACGGGAGCACGGGCTCCGAGATCGTCGCCGGGATCGGCAGCGGCTTCTCACGCAGGCCGATGACCGGCATCAGCACCAGGAAGAAGACGAAGTAGTACGCCGTCAGCAGTCGCGTCAGCCACAGGTAGGAGTTCAACTGGCCGTCGATCAGGTTGAAGCTGGGCATGCCCGGAACAACCGGCGCGTCCGGCAGCTGAGCGCCGCACCAGCCGAGGCCGAAGCAGACGAACAGGAAGATGATGAAGAAGGTCTTCATCGTCGGGCGGTAGCGCATGGAGCGCACCTTGGACGTATCCAGCCACGGCAGGACGAACAGCACGCCGATCGCCGCGAACATGGCCACCACGCCGCCGAACTTGTCGGGGATGGCGCGCAGGATCGCGTAGAAGGGCAGCATGTACCACTCAGGCACGATGTGCGCCGGGGTCTGCAGCGGGTTGGCCGGGATATAGTTGTCGGCGTGGCCCAGGGCGCCCGGGTTGTAGAAGACGAACACCGCGAACAGGATCAGGAACAGGATGATCGCGAAGCCGTCCTTGACCGTGAAGTACGGGTGGAAGGGCAGCATGTCCTTCTTGGCGCGGTCCTTCGGGATCAGGATGCCGACCGGGTTGTTCTGACCGGCGGCGTGCAGGGCCCACAGGTGCAGCACCACGCAGCCGGCGATGACGAACGGCAGCAGGTAGTGCAGCGAGAAGAAGCGGTTCAGCGTCGCGTTGTCGATCGCCGGGCCGCCGCGCAGCCAGACCAGGATCGGCTCGCCGACGACCGGAATGGCGCCGATCAGGTTGGTGATGACCTCAGCGCCCCAGAAGGACATCTGGCCCCACGGCAGGACGTAGCCCAGGAAGGCCGTGGCGATCATCAGGAAGAAGATGACGCAGCCGACGATCCAGATCATCTCGCGCGGCGCCTTGTAGGAGCCGTAGTAGAGACCCCGCAGCATGTGCAGATAGACAGCGATGAAGAACATCGACGCGCCGTTGGCGTGCACATAGCGGATCAGCCAGCCGCCGTTCACGTCGCGCATGATGCGCTCGACCGAGGCGAAGGCCATGTCGACGTGCGGGGTGTAGTGCATGGCCAGGACGATGCCGGTGATGATCTGAGTCATCAGGCAGATCGCCAGGATGCCGCCGAAGGTCCACCAGTAGTTCAGGTTCTTCGGGGTCGGCAGGTTCGCATAGTCCATGCCGAAACGGATGATCGGCAGGCGCGTGTCCATCCACCGCTCAACGGCGGTTTTCGGGACATAAGTGGATTCGTGATCGCTCATGGTTCCTCTGTCCGTCCTCAGCCGATCTTCACGCGGGTGTCGGACATGTATTCGTAGTTCGGCACGATCAGGTTCAGCGGCGCCGGGCCCTTACGAATACGACCCGAGGCGTCGTAGTGCGAACCGTGGCACGGGCAGAACCAACCGCCGTACTCGCCGGCGTTGAAGGTCGGCACGCAGCCCAGGTGGGTGCACGAGCCGATGACGACGAGATACTTCTCGTGGCCTTCCTTGGTGCGCTCGGCGTCGGTCTGCGGCGGGCTGCCCACGGCGCCCTCGTCGATGACCTTGGTCAGCTCGGCCGGGGTGCGATAGCGCACGAAGACCGGCTTGCCCTGCCACTTGATGACGACCTGCTGGCCTTCCTGGACCTTGGTGAGATCGAATTCGATCGACGCCAGAGCCAGGGTGTCGGCCGCCGGGTTCATCTGGTTGATGAGCGGCCAGGCCACCATCACGCCGGCGCCGGCAGCAGCCGCGCCCGCAGCAATGTGGATGAAGTCGCGGCGAGTGGCCTCGCCACCCCCGTGTTGGCCGTCAGGCCCGTCAGCATTCACGACCGATTCGGCCACGCGTTTCACCTCTGCATCGCCGGTCGCCCGCCCCGAGATGGGACGTCAACCGAATGGAACCCTATCATGCGATGGCAAATCCCTGACCGCCCGGCCTTGGTTTCAACGGTTCCAGACAAGTCGCGGAAGCGATTTGCGAAACAGTCGCAACAAAAGCCGCGACAAGGCCCCGCCCCGCGCGTATGAGGGCCTTAGAATGCGTCTCGCCCTTTTTCAACCTGACATCCCCCATAATGTCGGCGCCTGCATCCGACTGAGCGCCTGTTTCGGCGTGGAATTGCACGTCATCGAGCCTACGAGCTTCAATTTCGATGATCGCGCGATGAAGCGGGCGGCCCTGGATTACGGGCCTTTGTCCCATATGACGCGCCATTCCGACTGGGAGGCCTTCCAGCGCGACCGCGCGCCGGGCCGTCTGGTGCTGTTCACCACGCGCGCGGCCGAGCCCCTGACGGATTTCGTCTTCCAGCCCGATGACGTTCTGTTGTTCGGCAAGGAGAGCGCCGGTTCGCCCGACTACGTCCATGCGGCGGCGGATGCGCGAATCTACATCCCCATACGACCGGAGACCCGGTCGCTGAACCTGTCCGTCAGCGCCGGCATCGGCCTGCATGAAGCGTTGCGGCAGATGAACGAACTGCCGACTCGCTGAACACAACACTTTCTCCCTCCCCTTCATGGGGAGGGTGGTCGCGCAGCGACCGGGTGGGGAGGCTTGATGAAACGGAACTCAGGCGATCCTAGCCTCGGACTTCTCCCAAGCTCGGCGCCTGAATAGCCTTGCCCCCACCCAGCTTCGGCCTTTCGGCCTCAGCCCCCCTCCCCAGAACGGGGAAGGAGAAAGAGGCGCTCCGTCTTACTCCGGCGCGCCGTCGTTCGGCAGTTTGGCCAGGCTCGGCCGCTCGGCGCTCTTGGACGCCGCCACGCGCTCCACCGCGCGCATGACGCGCAACAGGTTCTCGCCGGAGATCTTGCGGATGTCGGCCTCGCTCCAGCCGCGGCGCATCAGTTCGGCCAGCAGGCGCGGATAGCCGTCCACGCCCTCCAGCCCGACCGGCAGGCTGTCCACGCCGTCATAGTCGCCGCCTAGGCCCACGTGGTCGATGCCCGCCACGTCGCGGACGTGCTGGATGTGGGCGATGACGTCGTCCATCGTCGCCTTGGGCGCCGGGTTGGCGGCGTTCCAGGCGTCCATGCCCGCCTTGACCGCAGCGGGATCGCCGGGGTTGAGGGCCGTCAGCCGCGTCATCTCCGCGCCGCGCGCCGCGCCCGAGGCCCGCACGGCCTCGCTGACGAAGCCCGGCACGAAGGTCACCATGACGATACCGCCGTTGCCCGCCATCTGGCGCAGCACCGCGTCGGGCACATTGCGCGGATGGGCCGTCACCGCCCGCGCCGAGGAGTGGGAGAAGATCACCGGCGCCTCAGACACGCGAATGGCGTCGACCATGGTGTCCTCGGACACGTGGCTCAGGTCGACCATCATGCCCAGACGGTTCATCTCGCGGACCACGTCTTCGCCGAAGGCGTTCAGCCCGTTCCACTTGGGCGCGTCGGTGCCGCTGTCGGCCCAGGTCGTGCTATTGGAATGGGTCAGCGTCATGTAGCGCGCGCCCGAATCGTAGAACTCGCGCAACAGGCCCAGGGAGTCGTCGATCGAATAGCCGCCCTCCATGCCGATCAGGCTGGCGATCTTGCCCGCGCGATGGATGCGGACCAGGTCGTCGGCCGTGGTGGCGATCTCGAAGGTCTCGGGATGGGCGGCGACGATGCGCTTGACCGTGTCGATCTGCTCGAAGGTGGCCTTGGCGGCCTCCACCGGCGCCATGCTGGCGGGGACATAGACCGACCAGAACTGACCGCCCACGCCCCCGGCGCGCAGACGCGGAATATCCGTATGCAGGCGCGTCGACGTCGACAGATTCGCATTCAGATCAACGCCGTGCGGATCATTCCCAAAGCCTTGACGCAAGGCCCAAGGCAAATCGTTGTGCCCGTCGATCAGGGGCGTGCGCTTCAGAATCTGCATCACGCGCGCCTCTTGAGGCTGAGACGTTTGAGCCAGAACCGGTCCGGCCAGAACGGCGACGGAGGCGGCGGTCAGCAGGCTGGCGCGCAAAGCGATGCGGATCATGATTTCCCCTCTGAACTACAGACCCGCCCGGTCGCCCCACGGCGCCGCTTTGCGGGCGCCGCACGCTGGCACAAGCGCGACGCCGTGGGAACCGTCCGTAGGCATCGTTTGCGCCGCGCCTTGTGATCTGGATCAAGGCCCCCTCGCCCGCGCTGCGGCATCAGGCTCGTATCCGCGCACCCCGCCGGACTGTTCAGAAAGGCCGCGTCATGGTTGAAGCCCTCATGATCCAAGCTGACCCCGCCCTGATGATTGAGCGCCGCGAGCGCGCCCGCGTCTGGTTCGAGACCCTGCGCGACAAGATCCACGCCGGTTTTGAGGCGCTGGAAGACGCCGCCCCCGCCGAACTGTTCGCCGGCGAACCCGGCCGCTTCGTCCGCACGCCCTGGGATCGCAGGGAAGGCGGCGGCGGCGTCATGGGCATGATGAGCGGCCGCCTGTTCGAAAAGGTCGGCGTCCACTGCTCGACCGTCCACGGAACCTTCCCCGCCGACTACGCCAAGAACGTGCCGGGCGCCGAGGAAGACCCGCGCTTCTACGCCACCGGCATCAGCCTGATCTGCCATCCGGTCAGCCCGCGCGTGCCCGCCGTCCACATGAACACCCGCCTGATCTCTACGACCAAGACCTGGTTCGGCGGCGGCGGCGACCTGACGCCCGTGCTGGATGCCGACCGGCGTGACGACCACCCCGACACCGTGGACTTCCACGCCGCCATGAAGGGCGCCTGCGACGCCTTCGACCCGACCTGGCACGCCAAATACAAGCAATGGTGCGACGAGTATTTCTTCCTGCCCCACCGCAATGAACCGCGCGGCACCGGCGGCATCTTCTACGATCACCACGACAGCGGCGACTGGGAGCGGGACTTCGCCTTCACCCAGGCGGTCGGCGAGGCCTTCCTCAAGGTCTATTGCGACATCGTCGCCCGCCGGATGCACGAGCCCTGGACCGACGACGAGCGCGAGGAACAGTTGATCCGTCGCGGCCGCTACGTCGAGTTCAACCTGCTCTACGACCGCGGCACCATGTTCGGGCTGAAGACCGGCGGCAACGTCGAGTCGATCCTCAGCTCCATGCCGCCCGTGGTGAAATGGCCCTGACCACGCACGCCGCTCAGGCTGAAACCTGATCCGTCTCGACAATCACCGCCGCCTGGATCGCTTGGGTCAGGGCGGCGACTGTCAGGGGCTTGGTCAAGTGCCCGTCCGATCCCGCCGCCCGCCCCGCCTCGACATGCTCGCTCATAGCGTTGGCGGTGAGCATCAGAACCGGCGTACGCGCCGCGCCGGTGAGGCGCTCATGCTCGCGAATGCCGGAGGTGGCCGTCAGGCCGTCCATCACCGGCATCTGCATGTCCATCAGCACCAGATCGAACCCGCCCTGCTTGAAGGATTCCAGCGCTTCAACGCCGTTCTCGACACTGACAAGATCAACCGGCATGGCTTCCAGCATGACCTGAACAACCAGGCGGTTGGCCGGATGATCATCGGCCAGAAGGATACGCAGACGTTCGGGAGCCGCCGCAGACCGCGAAGAGGTGAAGGCGGGTTCAGCCTCTTCTTCAGGCGCAGGGGGCAAGGACAGTTCAAACCAGAACCGCGCGCCTTCATCCGAAGGAGATTCGCAATCGAGCCGCCCGCCCATCAACCGAACCAGGTCTGCCGAAATCGCCAGCCCCAGGCCGCTGCCGCCGAAACGACGCGTGATGGAACCGTCCGCCTGCTGAAAGCGGTGGAACATGCGCTGCTTGAAGTCCTCGTCAAAGCCAATGCCGCTGTCGCATACGGCGAATGACGCCCGGCCGTCCGCAGTGCGCGTCACCTCAATCCGCACGCGTCCCGTCTCGGTGAATTTAACAGCGTTGCTCACCAGATTCGTCAGCACCTGGCGCAGACGCACCACGTCGCCGATGAAGACGGCGTCCAGAACCGGGTGCAGATCCAGCGAAAGCTCGACATCCTTCTGCATCGCCATGGGCGTCCACAAGGCCACGATCTCGCGCAGCATTCGACCCAGTTGGAACGGCGCCGCATCCAGACGAACCTCTCCGGTCTCGATCCGCACCGTGTCCAGAATATCGGACAGCAGCCGTTCCAGCGTGACGCCGGATGAGCGGATGATGTCCACCAGTTCCCGATCCTTCGGCGCCAGGTCACGGCGCGAAAGAACGTCGGCCATGGCCACGACTCCATTCAACGGCGTGCGAATTTCATGGCTCATATTGGCCAAGAACTCGCTCTTGGCCTGATTGGCTTCTTCGGCCCGCAGTTGAGCGGCCCGCAGGCGTCGGGACTGGCGTCGCTGCCAGATCACCACGAACAGGGCCGATAGAACGAACAGAAGGCCGATGCCCATGATCCAGTTCTGACCACGGATCACAGCGCGTTGAAGCTGAGTGTTGGCGCTGGCGGTCTGCAACTGGCGACGGCGCTCGGCCAGTTGCTCCTGCATGTCGCCCGTCACCTGATGTATGCCCGCGCTGAAACGCTGGGTCACCTGCATGCCGCGCTGACGCTCGTACTCACGAAGGACGGCGTAGGCTTCAGCCGACCGACCGGAGGCCTGCAGCAATTCAGCCTCGACCAAACGCTCGCGTGGATCGGCAGCGCCGTCTAGCGCCAACTCGCGCAAACGCTCCAGATCCTGCCGCGCGCCTCTCAGGTCGCCCAGTTGAGCACGCGCCATGCCTCGGATCGGCAGGATGTCCAGCGCCAGGAAAGCCTTTTGGTCAATGACGGCCTCATGCGGCTCCAGGCAGTGCAGCACGCTCTGCGGCGACTGGCGCAGGTCAGCCACGAAGGCGCACAGTGCGGCGTCATAGGCGAGGATGGTCGGGATTCCGGACCGCTCAGCCAGACGATGATGAGCGGCATAGTAGTACTGGGCCCGGACTAGGTCGCCGACCTGTACCGACATGCGCGTCAGATTGTAGAGGCTGTCGAAGTCAGGCCGCGGATAGGCCGGATTTGAGTAGTCGATTTCGAACCGGCGAAAAGCGGCGGCGGCCCCCGCCACGTCATTGAGCTTCATCAGCCCCATGCCGGTCATCTCCCACACGCCTGCGCGGGCGGTGTCGGCGAAGGGATCATCTACGGGAATGTCGGCCTCGACGGCGGTGAGCAGTCGAAGCCCCTCTCCCACGCGGTCCTGATCCATCAAGGCCAGCGCGTACAGACGGGCGGCGTGCGCTCTGACGAACCAATCCTTCGCCGTTTCCGCAGTGCGCCCCATATCGTCAGTAACCGACAGATCCCCCCGGTCGTACCGGATGGTGAGGGCGTTCAGGCGGGCGATCGCCAGGTAGCGCGGATCTTGCTCCTCACGCGCCCGTGCTTCGAGACGGCTGTTCCACAGGGCCGCCCGGTCGAAATCGCCCTGATTCAGGAAGGTCCAGGCGACGTGGTAGAGGCGGTTCAGCCCCTCGCGATCGTGGCGGGACAAGGCCTGGCGGCCGAAGTCTTCCAGCGTGTTGAAATCCGTGCGCATCGCACGGTTCTCGACGGCCCGGGCCAGTTCGACCGCAGCCGCAGGAGGCGCCGTTTCCTGAGACGCCGGCGCCTGGGCGATGGCGACCGACGCCGCCGCGGCGATCACCAGCGCGAAGCCGCTCAACAGACCACGGCGCACCAAATCCCTACTCCCGCCTGACATCAGCGCGACAGTGAGGACGAGAGATTGAGCAAGGCTTATCGCCGCGCCGCAGTCACGCCATATTTTTTTCTTCCGTACCCGACACGCCCAGATAGTTTCGGATCCAGGCGCTGAGGATCGCCCGATCATTGGGCTGTTGCAGGCTGGCCTGCGCCTCATCGACGACATGTTCAGCGATGCGACCGCGCCGCCCCTCGGTCAAAGCCGCCGCGAAGTCGGGCTCGAACTCCGGATGGCACTGGAAGCTGATGGCGTCGTCACCCCAGGCCAGACCCGCATGAGGCGTAAAAGGGCTTGCCGCGATCACGCGCGCGTCATCGGCCAGAGCAACTACCTGATCCTGATGCGAGGCGGGAATGGACAGGGCGACGGCGGGCGGTTGCATCCAGACCTCGTCGCCGGTCACTTCATAAGCGTGCAGGCCTACGCCCCAGCCGCGATCCGATTGTTCGACGCGCCCGCCGAAGGCCTGAGCCAGTATCTGATGGCCGAAGCAGATGCCGACCAATCGCGTCTTGCCGCGCGCGTCGCGCAACCACTCGGCCAAAGGCTCAATCCAAGGCAGGTCTTCATAGACGCCCGCCGCAGAGCCCGTGACGATGGCCCCGGCGAAGGCGGCCGGATCATCCGGCAACTCGCCCGCCTGGACGTCGAAGCGACGCGTGACGACGCCTTCGCCCAGCAGGGCGCGAAACTGGTCGACATAATCGCCGTGTTCCGCGACGAGATCCGCAGGCGGACGTCCGGTCTCAAGAATGGCGATGACGGTCATGCTCGATTTTCACTTCTGAAGACACATGGGGAGGAGGCGTCGCCCCTTGGATTGGGGTAGAAGCCAAGGGAACGCAATGGGACGAACCGTCATGGCCCCAACCGACGATCCGGTCGTGCTGATCAACATCTTCAAGTGCGACCCGCGCCACCTTGATCAGTTGATCGAACGCCTGACCGCCCTGGCGCGCGTGCAGGCCGCCCTGCCCGGCTTCATCTCGGCCACCTTGCATCGCGGCTTGAACGGTCGGGTGGCCGCCAATCATGCGGTCTGGGCCAGCGCCACGGACTGGAAGGCCATGACGCGACACCCTCAGGTCGTGGCGGTCATGGGATCCATCCTGGCCATCGCCACATTCGAACCTCACCTGTATGAGCCCGGCGAGGTGACGAGCGCCTAGCCCGCGCGCCAGACTTCCGCGCGAGCGCCCGCATCGCCCAATGTCGCAGCGACCCACCCGCATATCTCGGCGGCGGCAGCCTCGGCGCCCGAAGGCGCATTGACCAGCGTCATGGTGCAGCCGTTCATCTTCATGGGGTTGCTCAGAGGCCTCAACCGCGCTTCCGCCACCAGAATCCGCCCCGCCTTCGCCTGCTCCAGACGCCGGATAAAGCCGTCGAACGTCTCCATATCCTTCAGCGGCGTCCAGATCGCCACCACGGCCGACGGATCGTGACGGACCACGGCGGCGGCCGTCTCGGCCGAACGAACGTAGTCATCGGGCCGTTCGAACGGCGGATCAATCAGGATCAACGGAGCCGTTTCAGTTCTGGCCGCCGCGACTGCGCCGTCATAGCCGTCGCCCCCCTGCCCTGTCGCATTGGGCCAGCCGGTCAGGGCTTCAGCAAGCATGAGTTCGACCGGCGGGTTCAGCTCGAAACCACGATAGACGTCGCCAGATCTCAATGCGCGGGCGATCAGAATCGGCGAACCGGGATAGAATCGCGTGCCGCCGTTCGGATTGAGGGCCGCGACCTCGGCCGCCAGGGCTTCGATCAGCGGCGGACGGTCAGCGGACGACATCAGCCGCGCCACCCCGGCTTCTGCTTCCTTAGAACGCGCGCCGTCGCCTGACAGATCGTAAAGCCCCGCGCCCGCGTGGGTGTCCAGCACCGTCACCGGCCCTCTGGCCTGACGCTCCTTCAGCAGCCACAGCACCAGGGCGTGCTTGACCAGGTCGGCGAAGTTTCCGGCGTGAAAGCTGTGGCGATAATTCATGGCCGCTCGTCTCCCGCCCACGTCATCAGGTCAAGTCGTATAAGAAGGGTCGACGCCCCGGCTTCAGGATACGCCATGCTGATCGACCACCCCATCCTCTCCGACGAGGACCGCACGCCCTCCGCCGCCGTCGCCGAAACGGCCGAGGACGGCCTGGCCCTGCGCGAACAGCACGGGCGCGGCGGCACCGAGGTCGGGGTCAGGCGCGCAGAACAGCTGATGGCGCGCGCGCCGCTCAGCGATCGGGACATCAAGTCGATGTACAGCTATTTCGCCCGTCACGCGGTGGACAAGCACGGCCGCTATTGGGCCGACCCCATCAAGCCCTCGGCGGGCTACATCGCCTGGCGCCTGTGGGGCGGGGACGAGGCGCGCGACTGGATCAACAGCCTGCGCGCCCGCCTTCGCGAAGTCGGAATTTAAAGCCCGCTCAGTCGGCCCAGTTCAGAACGACCTTGCCCGACTTGCCGGACTTCATGGCCTCGAAGCCCGCCTCGAAGTCCTGATAGGACATCTGGTGAGTGATCAACGGCGTCAGGTCCAGACCGGCCTTCAGCAGACCCAGCATCTTGCGCCAGGTGGTGAACATCTCGCGGCCATAGACGCCCTTGATGGTCAGGGCCTTCAGGATGATCGCGCCCCAGTCCGTCTCCATCGGCTTGGACGGAATGCCCAGCAGGGCCATGCCGCCGCCCATGATCAGAGTGTCGACGCACTGCTTGAAGGCGACGGGCGACCCCGACATCTCCAGCGCCACGTCGAAGCCGACCTTCAGGCCCAGCTCATGCATGACGTCGCGCAGGTCTTCCTTGGTGGTGTTCACTGTGCGCACGCCCGGCGCGACCTTCTGCGCAAGTTCCAGGCGGAAGTCGTTGATATCGGTCAGAACCACGGTGCGGGCGCCCGCGTGGCGCGCCACGGCGGCGGCCATCATGCCGATGGGTCCGGCGCCGGTGACCAGCACGTCCTCGCCCAGCAGGTCGAACTGCTGCGCCGTGTGCACGGCGTTGCCGAACGGGTCCAGGATCGAGCCGATCTCATAGGGCACGTCGTCCGGCAGCTCGATGACGTTGAAGGCCGGGGCCACGACGTATTCGGCGAAGGCGCCCTGGCGGTTCACGCCGATGCCGCGGGTGTCGGGGTCCAGGTGGAAGTGACCGGCGCGGGCCGCTTCGGAGTTCAGGTCGATGACGTGCCCTTCGGCCGAGACGCGCTGGCCGACCTTCAGGCGACGGTCCACGTCCTTGCCGATGGCGACGATCTCGCCGGCGAACTCGTGGCCGGTGATCATCGGCACGGGCACGTTCTTCTGGGACCACTCGTCCCAGTTCCAGATATGGATGTCGGTGCCGCAGACGGCGGTGCGGTGCACCTTGATCAGCACGTCCTCATCGCCCGCGACGGGAATGGGGGCGTCGATCAGCTCCAGCCCTTCGGCCGGTTTCGTCTTGGCCAGGGCCTTCATCATGTCAGCCATGTCGTTTCCTCAAACGCTTATTTAATTCCGGCACGGCCGGTCGCCCGGCCATGACGATACAGGCGAACGCCTATTTGATGACGCCCAGTTCCTTGCCCGCCTGGGTGAAGGCGGCCACGGCGGCGTCGATCTGCTCGAAGGTGTGGGCCGCCGACATCTGGGTGCGGATGCGGGCCTGGCCGCGCGGCACCACGGGGAAGCTGAACCCGATGACGTATACGCCCAGCTCCAGCAGGCGCGCCGCCATGTCCTGCGCCAGCTTGGCGTCGCCCAGCATGACCGGAATGATCGGATGCTTGCCCGGCAGCAGGTCGAAGCCTGCCTCGGCCATCGCCGAACGGAACCGCGCCGCGTTGGCGAACAACTGGGCGCGCAGCTTGTCGCCCTCATCCCCGGCGGCGATGCGGATGGCCTCCAGCGACGAGCCGCAGACGGCGGGCGCCAGGGCGTTGGAGAACAGATAGGGGCGCGCCCGCTGCTTCAGCAGCTCCACCACGCTCGACCGGGCGCAGATGAAGCCGCCCATGGCCCCGCCCAGCGCCTTGCCGAAGGTGCCGGTGACGAAGTCGACCTCGACCCCGCAGTGTGCAAACGAGCCCTTGCCCTTGTCGCCCAGGAAGCCGGTCGCGTGGCAGTCGTCGACCATGATCAGGGCCTGATACTGGTCGGCCAGGGCGCGAATCTGGTCGATCTTGCCGATGTAGCCGTCCATCGAGAAGGCGCCGTCGGTGGCGATGATGATGTTGCGGGCGCCGGCGGCGCGCGCCTCCTTCAGCTTAGCCTCCAGATCGGCCATGTCCGAGTTGGCGAAGCGATAGCGCTGTGCCTTCGACAGACGCACGCCGTCGATGATGGAGGCGTGGTTCAGGCTGTCCGAGACGATGGCGTCCTCGGCCCCGAACAGCGGCTCGAAGATGCCGCCGTTGGCGTCGAAGGCGGCGGCGAACAGGATGGCGTCCTCAAAGCCGAGGTAGTCGGCGATCGCGCGCTCCAGCTCCTTGTGGATCTCCAGCGTGCCGCAGATGAAGCGGACCGAGGCCGTGCCCGCGCCCCATTTCTGCTGCGCCTTGATCCCGGCCTGGGTGACGCGCTCGTCGCCCGCCAGCCCCAGATAGTTGTTGGCGCAGAAGTTCAGCACGTCGCGGCCGTTGACCGAGATCACTGGCCCCTGACGCGAGGCGATGACACGCTCGGGCTTGGTCAGCCCCTGGGCGTGGATGTCAGCCAGTTCGGCGGAGACGCGGTCATAGAAGGCCTGGTTCGTATCTTGGGTCATGCGTGCTCCGCTACGCTGAATTCGGGCGGGTTTGAACCCCTAGTTTGCGGGCGCCGAAGCCGGCTGAGCCGAAGCCTCGGCGACAGGCCGCAGGGGACTGACCTCAACCTGCCCGCCGCAAGGCGTAAAGGCCAGCGGCAGGGCGATCGCCGTCGCCGCGCCCGGCGCCGTCACGCGCACCGTCTTGGCCGAGGGGCAGGTCGTCTCGCCCTTGTCTTCATGCGGAATGACGGTCCAGGCCAGGTCGAACCAGGCGGCCTGTTGCGGGCGGATTTCCACCGGCGCCGGCGCGCGGCCCTCGGCGAGATAGCTTCTCGGCGCCTGAACCGCGCGAACGCCGGTCATCAGCTTGCCGTCGCCGTCCAGCAGGCTGACGGACGGATAGCCGGTCACGGTGCAGGCGTTGGGTCCGGCGTTCCGCAACGCCAGGGTGGTGAGGCGATACCCCATGCCCGCGTCGCCGCCCTCGACCGTCAGGCGGAGATTCTCGGCGGCGCACGGCGCGCCCGACGGCGGCGGGGCCACGGCGGCGACCGGACGGCTACAACGCTCGATGACGACGCTGCCGGCCTGATCGCCCTGACCCGCGCGGCTGAGCATGCCGCTCTCCAGTTCGCCCCGGCTGGCCGTATGCCATTCCAGCCCCTGCCCCGCATATCGAGCGCCGCTGGCCGAGACGACGTTGGTCAGGACGTAATCCTTGCCTTCATAGGACACGCGGGCGGTCTGGGCGTCGGGATAGGCGACGGCGATCGTCTTGCCGCTTTCGCAGGCATAGCCGACGGCGGCGACGCTCTGAGCCGCCGGCGCCTCGATCGGCGAGGTCGGCTCCGCCGGCTTTTCCCGAGAACACCCGGCGGCCAGCAACCCGAACGCAGCGGTCACGGCGATGGTCTGGAACGTGGCGGATCTGGTCATGGCGGCCCCCTTGCTGCTGCGACCCTGCTGCAACGTCGAGGGCTTGTGAAGGCTCCGCTTGGACGAAATCGTCAGGGAACGGTTGCGTAATGATATACTATAACATATCAAGCCTTCCATCATTGTAACGGGGATGCGTGACATGCGATTTCGGACCTTCCTGCTGACCGCCGCGGGGGCGGCGGCGCTGACCAGCCTGGGCGTCGCTGCGCCTGCCTTCGCCGAAGACGTCGTCCAGCGTCAGTCCCAGGGCGACCCGCACGATCACACGCCCCGCACCGCCGACGCCTATGAGATGGACGAGGTCGTGGTGCGCGCCCTGCCCCTGGGCCGTGCAGGCGACGACGTCGGCTCGCACGTCGCCCTTCTCAGCGGCGACGACCTGGTCCACCGGCGCCAGTCGACCCTGGGCGACACCCTGAACAGCATTCCCGGCGTCAACTCCGACACCTTCGGCGGCGGGGCCAGCCGTCCGGTGGTGCGCGGCCAGACCTCGCCCCGCGTCAAGGTGCTGAGCGAGGGCGCGGGCCTGATGGACGCCTCCGAGGTCTCGCCCGACCACGCGGTCAGCGGCGAGCCCCTGCTGCTGGAAGGCGTCGAGATCCTGCGCGGCCCGGCGGCCCTGCTCTACGGCGGCGGCGCCATCGGCGGCGCGGTCAACCTGCTGGACAAGAAGATCCCGACCCGCATCCCGGCGAACGGCGGCGAGGGCGTGGCCGAATACCGTCGCGGCTCGGTCGATGACGAGGAAGCGGGCGTGGTCGGCCTGACGGTCGGCGCCGGCAACTTCGCCTTCCGCGTCGAGGCGGCCGCGCGAAAGTCGGACGACTACAAGGTTCCCGGCTGGGACGAGCCGCGCCTGGACGGCTCCTACAACGAGACCTCGACCGCGACGCTCGGCGCCTCATGGATCGGGTCGCGCGGCTATCTGGGTGCGGCCTATACGGAACAGACCAGTCGCTATGGCCTGGCCGGTCACAGCCATGAATATGAGGGTTGCCACCCGCACGGCGACCACCTGCACTGCGGCGGCGGCCACGACCACGGTCACGACGACGATCATGGCCACGGCGACGACGATCACGGGCATGAGCATGAAGGCGAGCACGACCACGCCGCCCCCGAGGTCCGCCTGAAGAGCCGCCGTGTCGATCTGCGCGGCGAACTGCGCGACCCGCTGCCGGGCATCGAGAACGTGCGCCTGCGCGCCGGCTACACCGACTATGAGCACAGCGAGCTGGAAGAAGGCGTCGTCTCGACCACCTTCACCAACAAGGGCTATGACGGCCGCATCGAGGCCCAGCACCGCGAGATCGCCGGCTTCAAGGGCGTGGTCGGCCTGCAACTGAGCAAGAGCGACTTCGCCGCCGTCGGCGAGGAGAGCTTCCTGGCCCCCAGCACGACCAAGAACACCGGCCTGTTCGTGATGGAGGAATACGAGATCGGCCTGTGGCACCTGGAAGGCGCCCTGCGTCAGGAATGGCAGGAGGCCTCCGCCATCGGCCTACCCGGTGTCGAGCACAAGCCCTTCTCCATCTCGGGCGCGGCGGTGTGGCACTTCACCCCCGGCTGGTCCGGCGCCGTGTCGCTGTCCCGTTCGCAACGCGCGCCCTCGGCCCAGGAGCTCTACGCCGACGGCGTCCACCTGGCGACCAACACCTATGAGATCGGCGACTCCAGCCTGGACGTCGAGACGGCCAACTCGATCGAGCTGACCCTGCGCAAGACCGAAGGCGCCCTGACCGGCTCGGTCAGCGCCTACCACTACATCTATGACGACTACATCTTCGCCCGGACGCTGGATCAGTACGAAGACTTCCGCCTGATCCGCTACAGCCAGGCCGACGCCACCTTCACCGGCATCGAGGGGGAACTGACGCAACAGTTCACCCCGTGGCTGTCGGGCACGGTGTTCGGCGACTACGTCCAGGGCGAGTTGAAGGGCGACGGCGGAAACCTGCCGCGCATCCCGGCGGCGCGGGCGGGCGTGCGTCTGGCCGCCTTCCAGGGACCGTGGTCCGGCGACGTCGAATACAGCCGCACCTTCAAGCAGACCGACATCGCCGCCTTCGAGCATGAGACGCCGGGCTACGACATGGTCAACGCCACCGTCGCCTATGACGTCGATCTGGGGCCGGTGCGCTCGCAGATCTTCCTGCGCGGGACCAATCTGCTGGACGAGACGGCGTTCAATCACGCCTCCTTCCTGGCCGAGACCGCGCCCCTGCGCGGGCGCAACCTGACGGTCGGCGTGCGCGCCCGCTTCTAGGGCTTCTTCGTCGCTGCAAAAAAGGAGGGGCGGGTCCGACGGATTCCGCCCCTTCGTCCGTTGGAGTCTTGTCGGTTCGGACAGGACTAAGCCCCGCATTACAGGAGTTTAATCCAGGAGAGCGATCGCGCCCCCTTTCGGCGCACATCGTTCTTTATTCGATTCGATGCGACCGACGAGACAGGGCGTCGGTCGCGAGCGTGCCTGTTTCCCGGTTGCCTTTAGGACTCGACATGTCGCCAGTCGCCTTGCTGTTCGCCCTCGCCTCCCTGTCCCCTGCCGACACGGCGGCGCCCGCCGCCCCGCCGCAGACCGCGCCCGCCCAGACCGCCACACCCGTCCCGCAGGAGGAGCTGGACGACGGCGCCTATGACCTGGGCACGCTCGCGGCCGTGACCACCGCCCGACGCGGCGCGGCCCTGGGCGACTATGAGCCCGAGCTGACTCTCGACGAGGAGCAGATCAAGGCTTACGGCGCCAGCAGCATCGAAGAGCTGATGACCCTGCTGGAGCCAGTGACGCGCAGTTCGCGCGGCGGCTCGCCGGTCTTCCTGGTCAACGGACGGCGCATCTCCGGCTTTCGCGAGATTCGCGGCATCCCGCCCGAGGCCATCGAGCGCACCGAAATCCTGCCCGAGGAAACCGCCCTGTCCTACGGCTACAGCGCCGACCAGCGGGTCGTGAACTTCGTACTGAAGGCCGACTTCCGCTCCGTCACCATGCAGGCCAGCGCCCGCCGTCCCGACCAGGGCGGCCGCACCATGACCGACCTGGAAAGCAACATCCTGCGCATCTCGGGCAAGCAGCGCTGGACGCTGGACCTGGAATACGAACGCGACACGCCCCTGTTCGAGACTGAGCGCAACATCGTCCGCGACGGGACGCCCTATGACCTGATGGGCAATGTCACCGCGCCCGGCGGCGGCGAGATCGACCCCGCCCTGTCGGCCCTGCTGGGCCAGGGCGTGACGACCGCCTCGGTCGGGACGGGCGCAGCGGGCGGCGCCGCCCTGTCCGACTTCGGCGTCGGGCCGCGCACCGACGACCTGACCGCCTATCGCACCTTGTCGCCCAAGCGTGAGAACAGCTCCATCTCCGGCTCCCTGGTGCGCGACCTGAACCAGACCATGTCGCTGACGCTCAGCGGCGAACTGGAGGATACGTCCAGCTTCTCCTACCTGGGCCTGCCGGGCCTCAGCCTGGCCCTGCCCTCGGCCAGCCCCTATTCGCCCTTCGTCAGCGACGTGCTGCTGCATCGCTATGTCGATGCGCCCGGCGCGCTGGGACGACAGACGGACACCATGTCAGGCCAACTGGGCTTCCTGGTCGACGGCTATCTCGGCGACTGGCGCTGGACGGTGAACGGCGGCTACGACCGCACCGAGACCAAGACCCGCACCGGCCGCGGCCTCAACGACGACGCCCTTCAGGCGGGCGTAACGGCGGGAACGATCGACCCGTTCGGCGACCTGGGCCAGTTGCCGACCAATCCGTTCGACACGGCGCGCTCCATCTCCAGCAAGACCAGCGTCGAGGGCGTCATCAACGGCACGGCCTGGGAAGGCCCGGCTGGATCGCTGACCTCGACCTTCAAGGTCGGCTTCGACAGCCAGTCGCTGGACTCCGAGAACCTGCGCTTCTCCGAGGAACAGCAGGCCAGCGTCTTCTCCGAACGCTCCTTGTCGCGCGATCGCACCAGCGCCTCGGGCAACTTCAACCTGCCCATCGCCAGCCGCGACCGCGAGGTGCTGGGCGCGCTCGGCGACCTGTCGGCCAATCTAAACCTGGCCTACGAAGACCTGTCCGACTTCGGCGGCCTGTCGGCCTATACGGTCGGGCTGAACTGGTCGCCGTGGGAGCCGGTCAACTTCACCGCCAGCTGGGCCGACGAGCAAAAGGCCCCGTCGATGTCGCAACTGAACGACCCGACGATCTCGACCCCGAACGTGCCCGTCTATGACTTCGCCACCGGCCAGTCGGTCAACATCGTCCGCATCGAGGGCGGCAACCCCAACCTGTCCGAAGAGACCAAGCGCGTCCTGAAGTTCGGCGTCAACCTGACCCCGCTGAAGGACAAGGATCTGCGCTTCACGGCCAACTACACCCGGACCGAGACGGAAGGCTCCATCGCCTCCTTCCCGACCATCACGCCCGAACTGGAAGCCGCCCTGCCCGAGCGCTTCACGCGCGACCTGGACGGCAATCTGCTGTCGATCGACGCCCGGCCGCTGAACTTCCAGAAGGCCGAGCAGCAGGAAATCCGCTGGGGCCTGAACTTCTCGACCGCCTTCGGCAAGCCGGACCCCGCCGCCATGGAGCGCATGAACGCGCGCAGCGGCGGCGGCCAGCGCGGGCCGGGCGGCGGCGCGCCGACGGTCATGCGCGTCGAGGGCGGCCCGCCTCCGGGAGGTCACAGCGCGGGCGGCCCGCCCCCTGGCGGCGGAATGCGGATGCAGTCTGGCGGCGGGCGCAACCGTGGCGGCGGCATGATGCCGGGCCAGGGGCGCTTCAACATCTCGCTCTATCACACCTATCGCATCCAGGATGAGATCACGATCCGCGACGGCCTGCCGGTGCTCGACCTGCTGGACGGCGCCGCCATCGGCGCGCGCGGCGGCCAGTCCCGCAATGAAGTCCAGCTGCAGATGGGCGTCTTCAAGAGCGGCATGGGCGGCTTCCTGAACGCCAACTGGAAGGAATCCACCCGCATCAACGGCGGCTCGTCGCCGGACGACGACCTGAGCTTCTCGGACCTGACGACGGTGAACCTGAACCTGTTCGCCGACCTGTCGTCGCGTGAGAGCCTGGTGTCACGCTACCCGTGGCTGAAGGGCGCCCGCGTCAGCGTCGGCGTCGAGAACATCTTCGACCAACGCCTGAAGGTCCGCGACGGCCTGGGCGAGACGCCCCTGTCCTATCAGCCCGACTACCTCGACCCGCTGGGCCGGACGTTCAGGATCAGCCTGCGGAAGATCCTGTACTGAGGCTTGTGCTCACCCGCCGTCATCCTCGGACTTGATCCGAGGATCGAGGGGACCGGCGCGCTCGTCCTGTCCGCCGTCACGCAGACGGATGGCCCGATTCTCGGATCAAGTCCGAGGATGACGAAGAGCCATGATCATGAAAAAGGCCCGGTCGCGAGACCGGGCCTTTGTCTTTTAGTGACCGCCTTTCGGCGTCTCCATCAGCTCAATCAGGACCCCGCCCATCTCCTTGGGATGCAGGAACACCACCGGCGTCCCGTGCGCCCCGATGCGAGGCTCGCCCGTGCCCAGGATGGTCACGCCCTTGGCGCGCATTTCAGCGATGGCCGCATGAATGTCCGCCACTTCAAAACAGACGTGGTGCTGTCCGCCCTTGGGGTTCTTGGCCAGAAAGCCGGTGATCGGGCTGGTCTCGTCGAACGGCTCGATCAGTTCGATCTGGGCCGTCGGCGTGTCGATGAAGCAGACCTTCACCCCCTGCGCGGGCAGATCGAACGGCTCGCCGATCTTCGTCGCGCCCAGCACGTCGCGATACAGCTTGATCGACTCGGCGATGGAGGGCGTGGCGACGCCGACGTGGTTCAGATTGCCGATCACTTCTTCGTCTCCACAGGCGCGGGCTGGGCATAGCCCAGGCGCTGGTTCAGCTTTTCGATCAGGTCCGCCGCCGTCTCGGCGATCACCGAGCCGGGCGGATAGACGGCCGCCGCGCCCATATCGAGCAGGGGCTGCACGTCCGACGGCGGGATGACGCCGCCGACCACGATCATGATGTCCTCGCGCCCCAGCTTGGCCAGTTCGGCCTTCAGCTCGGGAACCAGCGTCAGGTGCCCCGCCGCCAACGAAGAGGCGCCGACCGCATGGACGTTCTTCTCCACCGCGTCCTTGGCCGCCTCGGCAGGGGTCTGGAACAGAGAACCGGCCGTCACGTCGAAGCCGATGTCGCCGTATCCGGTGGCGACCACCTTCTGGCCACGGTCGTGCCCGTCCTGCCCCAGCTTGGCGATCAGGATGCGCGGCGGGCCGCCGTCATTCTCGACGAAGGCGGCGACCATTTCACGAGCGCGGGCGACCTTGGGATCGTTCCCCGCCTCTTTCGCATAAACGCCCGAAACCGTCTTCACCGTGGCGATATGGCGGCCAAAGGCGGCCTCCAGCGCGTCGGAAATTTCGCCGACGGTGGCCTTGGCGCGGGCCGCCCGCACCGCCAGCTCCATCAGGTTCTCACTGCCTCGCGCGCCCTCGGTCAGGGCGTCGAGAGCCGCTTGCGTCGCCGCCTCGTCTCGTTCGGCCTTCAGGCGTTGCAGCTTCTCGATCTGGCGGGCGCGCACCTCGGCGTTGTCGACCTTCAGCATCGGAATGTCGTCGACCACGGGGTTCAGATATTTGTTCACGCCGACGACCGTCTGCTGGCCCGTATCAATACGGGCCTGGGTCTTGGCGGCGGACTCTTCGATCCGCAGCTTGGGGATGCCCGCCTCGATGGCCTTGGCCATGCCGCCGTAGGCCTCGACCTCCTCCATCAGGGCGCGGGCCTTGGTCGCCAGCTCCTGAGTCAGGCGCTCGACGTAGAAGCTGCCCCCCCAGGGGTCGATGACGCGCGTCAGGCCCGTCTCGGCCTGCGCCAGAATCTGGGTGTTGCGCGCGATCCGGGCCGAGAAGTCGGTCGGCAGGGCCAGCGCCTCGTCCAGGGCGTTGGTGTGCAGCGACTGCGTCTGGCCGCCCGCTGCCGCCATGCACTCGACCATGGTGCGGGGTACATTGTTGAACACGTCCTGCGCCGCCAGCGACCAGCCCGAGGTCTGGCAGTGGGTCCGCAAGCTGAGCGACTTCGGATTGACGCCGCCTTCGCGCTTGACCGCCTCGGCCCACAACAGGCGGCCGGCGCGCATCTTGGCCACCTCCATGAAGTAGTTCATGCCGATGGCCCAGAAGAAGCTCAGGCGCGGCGCGAAGCGGTCGATCTCCATGCCCGCCGCCTTGCCGGCGCGCAGGTATTCGATGCCGTCCGACAGGGTGTAGGCCAGTTCGATGTCCGCCGACGCTCCCGCCTCCTGCATGTGATAGCCGGAGATGGAGATGGAGTTGAACTTGGGCGTTTCCTTCGCCGTCCACTCGAAGATGTCGGCGATGATCCGCATCGAGGGCGCGGGCGGATAGATGTAGGTGTTGCGGACCATGAACTCCTTCAGAATGTCGTTCTGAATGGTCCCGGTCAGCTTGGCGTGGTCGACGCCCTGCTCCTCGCCCGCCACGACATAGAGGGCCAGGATCGGCAGCACCGCCCCGTTCATGGTCATGGACACCGACATCTGGTCCAGCGGAATGCCGTCGAACAGCGTCCGCATATCCAGAATGCTGTCGATGGCCACGCCCGCCATGCCGACGTCGCCCTTCACCCGCGGGTGGTCGCTGTCATAGCCCCGGTGGGTCGCCAGATCGAAGGCGACCGACAGGCCCTTCTGACCCGCGGCCAGGTTGCGGCGATAGAAGGCGTTGGACTCCTCGGCGGTCGAGAAGCCCGCATACTGGCGGATCGTCCACGGCGCGCCCGCATACATGGTCGGATAGGGCCCGCGCACGAAGGGGGCGAAGCCCGGCAGGCCGTGGATGAAGTCCAGCCCGTCCAGCGCCTCCGGCCCATAGGCCGTCTCGACCGTCAGCCCCTCGGGCGTGGTCCAGGCCGCGCGGTCCGGCCCGGCGCCGGTGGCGTCGAGGTCGAGAGCGACCTTGGAGAAGTCAGGAAAACTCATTGGGCGGCCTCCTCGAAGGCGGCGGCGAAGCGGACAGGCGACAAAGCCTCGAACGTCCCGATCGCAGCAGGCGCGACGGGCGCGGGCGTCACCGGCGCGGGCCTCACGTCCGGGTCGACGAATTTGGTGACGCCGACGATCTGGGCGGCGCCGTCCTTGAAGGCTTTCTCAGCCATCTCGCGAGCGCGGGCGATGCGGGGCTGGATCACCCCGCCTTCCAGACAGGCGATGACGCCGCCTTCGGCCTCATAGACCTGGAACTCGGCCCACGCGGCCTCAGTCAGTTCGCGGGTGCGCGCGTCCAGATACCAGGAGCCGCTGGCCGGATCGTCGACACGGCCCAGATTGGACTCCTCCATCAGGATCAGTTGGGTGTTGCGCGCCTGACGCTTGGCGAAGTCGTCCGGCAGGCCCGCCGCGCGGGTGAAGCCGTCCAGCACCACCGCATCGGCTCCGCCCACAGCCCCAGCGAACCCGGCGGCGGTCAGGCGCAGCATGTTCGGCCACGGATCGCGCGCTGACAGCATCCGCCGCGACGATCGCGCCTCGATGATCGCCGGAACCTCGGCGCCGAACGCCTTAGAAACGCTGGCCCAGATCAGGCGCAGGGCGCGGATCTTCGCCAGAGAGTCGAAATAGGTCTGGTCCACAGCCACGCCCAGCACGACGCCCTTCAGCGCCGCCTCGACCGACAGACCCGCTTCAACCGCCGCCTTCACATAGGCCACGGCCGAGGACGCGGCGAAGGCCAGTTCCTGCGCGATGGAGCCGCCCGCCTCATGCGCCACACGGCCCGACGCCATGAACAGCGTCGCCTCGGGATAGGTCGCGGCGTGGGTCGCCGCTGCCTTCGCCGTCTCGGCCATGACGGCCGCGAAATCGCCCGGCGTCCCGCCCGCTTCGGCGTAGGCCGAGATCGGATCGAGATGGAAGGCCAGCTTGGCGCGAGGCGATCCCTTGGCGACCGTCGACAGGGCCTCCGCCGCCTTCACGCCGTCGAACCCGGCGTCCAGCGCCACCGGCGCCAGCTCCAGCGCCACCCCGTCCAGCGCACGGGCCAGCTTCACAGGGTCCGCCGCGACCGGTCCGGCGATCAGGACGGACGCCGCCCCGTTCTCCAGATCGGTCAGGACGGCGCGGTTCAGGGCGTCCGCATCCTCACCCTCATTCAGCGCCCGCACGTCCCAGGCCCGGCCTTCGGAATCCGAGGGCCGAGGCGCGAATACAGGCTCGCCCCCGTTCGCCGTCCCATACAGCGGCTTCGTCGCCAGTTGGTCCGCATCCAGATGGATGAGGCTCTCCAGCGGACGCTCCTTCAGCGCCTTCACGGCGGCCTCGCGCCACTCCAGCGGGGTCGGGACGGCGAACTCGGTCATTTACTCGAACTCCACCAGCACGTCGTCGGCGGCGACCGGGTCGCCGGCCTTGGCCTTGACCGCCTTCACCTTGCCGTCGCGCTCGGCCTTGAGGATGTTCTGCATCTTCATGGCTTCGATGATGGCGACGGTCTCGCCGGACTTGACCTCCTGCCCCTCGAGCACGGGGATGTCGACCACCAGACCCGGCATCGGCGACAGCACCAGCTTGGAAGTATCCGCCGCCTGCTTCTCGGGCAGCAGGGCGTAGAGATGCGCCACGTCAGGACGCAGCACGCGCACCCGCGCCCGCGCCGCGCGGTGGCGGATGTCGAAGCCGTCGGCGGCGCGCTTCACCTCGGCGGTGAAGGCGTCGTCGTCCAGCACCGCCTTGAACAGCGACAGCCCCGGCCGCCAGTCGATCTCGGACAGGGAGACCTCTTCGCCGTCGATGGCGACGATCAGGTCTTCGGCCTCGTCATAGCCGACCTCGACCTCATAGGCCGTCTTGTCGATCAGGACGGTCCAGTCGATGCGCTCGCTGGGGTCGCCGTCCTGTTCGGCGATGACCTCGTTCATGGCTACGGCCGAGGCGATCAGGATCTTCACCTGCTCCGGCGTCGGCGCCAGGCCGTGGAAGCCGTCGGGAAACTCGTCCTTGATGTAGCTGGTGGCCAGCTCGCCGGACTGGAAACGCTCCTGATCCATGACGGCGGCCAGGAAGGGCACATTGTGGCCCAGACCCGCCAGATGGGTGTCCTCCAGCGCGCGAGCCATGCCACGCACGGCGTCCTCGCGCGTCTCGCCCCAGGCGCACAGCTTGGCGATCATGGGGTCGTAGAACATGCTGATCTCGTCGCCCTCGCGGACGCCCGAGTTGTTGCGGACGGTGTAGTCGCCCCCAGAACCGGAGTGATCGCCCTCTTCCGGCTGCTCATAGCGCACCAGACGGCCGATCGACGGCAGGAAGCCGCGATAGGGGTCTTCGGCGTAGATGCGGCTCTCGATGGCCCAGCCGTTGATCGACAGGTCGTCCTGCTTGATCGCCAGTTGCTCGCCCCAGGCCGAACGGATCATCTGCTCGACCAGATCGACGCCGGTGATCAGCTCCGTCACCGGATGCTCGACCTGCAGGCGGGTGTTCATCTCCAGGAAGAAGAAGCTCTTGTCCTGACCGGCGACGAACTCGACCGTGCCCGCCGAGTCATAGTTCACTGCCTTGGCCAGGGCGACGGCCTGCGCCCCCATGGCGGCGCGGGTGGCCTCGTCCAGCAGGGGAGACGGCGCCTCCTCGATGACCTTCTGGTTGCGACGCTGGATCGAGCACTCGCGCTCGAACAGGTGAATGACGTTGCCGTGCTTGTCGCCCAGCACCTGAATCTCGATATGGCGCGGGTCGACGATGAACTTCTCGAGGAAGACGCGATCGTCGCCGAAGGCGTTCAGCGCCTCGGCCTTCACGGCGGCGAAGCCCTCGGCCATGTCGTCGTCCGAATGGGCGACGCGGATGCCCTTGCCCCCGCCCCCGGCCGACGCCTTGATCATGACCGGATAGCCGATCTCACGCGCGATCTTCACCGCCTCGTCCGGCGTTTCGATCAGACCCATATGGCCCGGCACGGTCGAGACGCCCGCCTCGGCGGCGAACTTCTTGGAGGTGATCTTGTCGCCCATCGCGTCGATCGCCTCGGGGTTCGGCCCGATGAAGGCGATGCCCTCGGCCTTCAGTCGCCGCGCGAAGCTGGCGTTTTCCGACAGGAAGCCGAAGCCGGGGTGCACGGCCTGCGCCCCCGTCTGCTTCACGGCGTCCACGATCTTGTCCTGGATCAGATAGGACTGGGCGGCGGGCGACGGGCCGATGTGAACGGTCTCGTCGGCCATCTCGCAGGCCAGCGACCCGGCGTCGGCGTCGGAATAGACGACCACCGTCTTGATGCCCATGCGACGGCAGGTCTTGATGACGCGAACAGCAATCTCGCCGCGGTTGGCGATCAGAATTTTATCGAACATTTCTGGGCCTTACAGCGGGATGTTGTCGTGCTTCTTCCAGGGATTTTCCTGGGTCTTGTTCTTCAGCGTCTTCAGGGCCTTGATCAGGCGACGGCGGGTGCCGTGGGGCATGATGACGTCGTCGATGTAGCCGAGCCCGGCCGCCACGAAGGGGTTGGCGAAGCGTTCCTTGTATTCGGCCTCGCGCGCGGCCAGGGCCTCGGGGTCGCCGGCCTCCTTGCGGAAGATGATCTCGACCGCGCCCTTTGCGCCCATGACTGCGATCTCGGCGGTGGGCCAGGCATAGTTGACGTCGCCGCGCAGGTGCTTGGAGCTCATGACGTCATAGGCGCCGCCATAGGCCTTGCGCGTGATGACCGTCAGCTTGGGCACGGTGGCCTCGGCATAGGCGAACAGCAGCTTGGCGCCGTGCTTGATCAAGGCGCCGTACTCCTGCTTCGTGCCCGGCATGAAGCCCGGCACGTCCACCAGGGTCACCAGCGGGATGTGGAAGGCGTCGCAGAAGCGCACGAAGCGCGCGGCCTTGCGGCTGCTGTCGATGTCCAGCACCCCCGCCAGGGTCTGAGGCTGGTTGCCGACGATGCCGACCGGCTGGCCGTCCAGTCGGCCGAAGCCGCAGATGATGTTCTTGGCGAAGTCGG
Organism: Brevundimonas phoenicis; assembly: GCF_047237745.1. Classification (NCBI taxonomy): domain Bacteria; kingdom Pseudomonadati; phylum Pseudomonadota; class Alphaproteobacteria; order Caulobacterales; family Caulobacteraceae; genus Brevundimonas; species Brevundimonas phoenicis. Next base: position 1,467,197 of record NZ_JBDFLN010000001.1, on the reverse strand, counting down.
CGCCGATCTCGAAGAAATCGGCCTCGTCGACCGTCTTCAGGATCAGCTCCTTCATGTCATAGGGCTGGTTCGGATTGGCCGGGACCAGGGTGTCCAGCGACGCCTCGTCGCGATCCGGCTCGTCATAGGTGTCGCGGATCGGCGGCGTCTCGCGGTTCGACAGCGGCAAGAAGCCGATCAGGCGACGCACTTCCGACAGGGCCTCCAGATCGTTCTCGAAGGCGCCGTCGGCGACCCCGGACTTGCCCGCATGGACGCGCGCGCCGCCCAGGTCTTCGTGGCTGACCACCTCGTTGGTGACCGTCTTCACCACGTCGGGGCCGGTCACATACATGTAGGAGGTGTCCTTCACCATGAAGATGAAGTCGGTGATGGCGGGCGAATAGACGTCGCCGCCCGCGCACGGGCCCATGATGACCGAAATCTGCGGGATGACGCCCGAGGCCAGGGTGTTCTGCAGGAAGATGTCGGCGTAACCGGCGAGGCTCTCTACCCCTTCCTGAATGCGCGCGCCGCCAGCATCGAACAGGCCGATGATCGGCGCGCCCGCCGTCAGGGCCATCTTCTGGATCTTGACGATCTTGGCCGCGTGGGCGCCCGACAGCGAGCCGCCGAACACCGTGAAGTCCTTGGAGAAGACATAGACCAGACGGCCGTTGATCGTGCCGCGCCCGGTGACGACGCCGTCGCCGGGGATGCGCTGATCCTGCATCCCGAAATCGTGGCTGCGGTGCTCCACGAACATGTCGGTTTCTTCGAAGGAGCCTTCGTCCAGCAGGACGCCGATGCGCTCGCGGGCGGTCAGCTTGCCCTTGGCGTGCTGGCTGGCGATGCGCTTCTCGCCCCCGCCCAGCTTGGCGGCGGCGCGACGGCGCTCGAGCTCTTCGAGGATGGCCTGGCTCATGGTTGGGCGACTCCCTGACTTCGTTCAGGGTCCAACAAGCCGCTTCATCACAGAAAGGCAATCGCAACTTTGCAAAAGTCGTCCAAGTGCGTAAGCCTGCCAAGGCGGACAGGCGTTTTTGCAAAGTTGCAATGCCCAACAACCATGGCTGAAAAACTCTACCTCGGGACCAAGGTGCGCAAGCTGCGCGAGGCGCGCGGCTGGACGCTGGAGCAGTGCGCCGGGCGGCTGGCGCTGTCGCCGTCCTATCTGTCGCAGATCGAGACCAACCAGCGCCCGGCCACGGCGCGGGTGCTGATCGCCCTGACGCGCGCCTTCGACGTGGACGCCAGCCTGTTCGATCTGGACGGCGACGCCCGCCTGATCGCCGACCTGCGCGAGGCGACCACCGACGTCGCTGGCCACGCCGAGGCGCCGACGGCGGGCGAACTGAAACAGGCGGCCATGAACGCGCCCCGGCTGGCGCGGCAGTTCCTGGCCCTGCACCAGGACTATCGCCGTCTGGACGAGCGGCTGAAGACGCTGAACGAGACGCTGGGCCGCGACGAACACGCCGCCGACGCCGCCCCCGCCCTGCCTTATGAGGCGGTGCGCGACTTCTTCCATTATCGCGACAACTACATCGACGCCCTCGACCGAGCGGCCGAGGATCTGGCCGCGCGGCTGAATCTCGGCGACGGCGTCCACCCTGAGCGCGAGCTGGAGGCCGCCCTCAACGACCTGTGCGGCGTGCGCGTCGCCACGGGTCAGGGACGCGGCGCCATGCGGCGCTTCGATCCCGGCGCGCGCATCCTCTATGTCGACGCCAGCCTGCCGGGCGCCACCCGCGCCTTCCAGATGGCGCATCAGCTGGTTCGCTTGCGCTTCGAAGACCTGATCGAACACGAACTGGACCGCGCCGCCTTCGACATTCCCGTCGCGCGCGACGTGTGCCGGGTCGGTCTGGCCAACTATGCGGCGGGGGCGCTGCTGCTGCCCTATCGCGCCTTTCTGGAAGCGGCGCGGGAACTGCGGCACGACGTGGACCGCCTGCGCAACCGCTTTCACGTCAGCTTCGAGCAGGCCTGCCACCGGTTGAGCACGCTACAGCGCCCCGGCTGGCGCGGCGTGCCCTTCTACTTCGCGCGGGTCGACATGGCCGGGAACATCACCAAGCGGCACAGCGCGACGCGCTTCCAGTTCGCCCGCTTCGGCGGCGCCTGCCCGCTGTGGAACGTGCATGAGGCGTTCAGCGCCCCGGACCGCATTCTGGTCAATCTGTCGGAGATGCCCGACGGCGCCCGCTACGTCTGCATCGCCAAGAGCGTGTCCAAGCCGGGCGGGTCGTTTCTGGAGCCGGATCGGCGCTATGCGCTGGGTCTGGGGTGCGAGATCGAACATGCGGCGCAGTTGGTCTATGCCGACGGTCTGGACCTGAACGGCCCGCCGACACGTATGGGCGTCAACTGCCGCATCTGCGAGCGGACGGACTGCACGCAACGGGCGTTTCCGCCGATCGACCGGACCCTGGCCGTGCCGGAGAATGAGCGGGGGGTGATCCCCTATACGCTCTCATAGTTATTCCTTCTCCCGATGGAAGAAGGCGCCCCGAAGGGGCGGATGAGGGTTCCCGGCCTCAGTCGGCGTAAGCCGTATCGCAACGGCTGCCGCCGACTGACAGCTTGAACCCTCACCCTTTTGCCTTAGCCAATCGCCTTCGGCTCTTGGAGGCTCAAGCCCTCTCCCATCGGGAGAGGGTCAAGGTCAGCCCATCGTCGGGATGACGAAGCTCGAGTCCGCGTGTTCCAGATCGCTATCCGGCCAGCGGGCCGTCACGGTCTTGGTCTTGGTCCAGAAGCGGACGCCTTCCATGCCGTGCTGGTTGATGTCGCCGAAGGCCGAACGCTTCCAGCCGCCGAACGAGTGATAGGCCACCGGCACCGGGATCGGCACGTTGATGCCGACCATGCCGACGTTGACGCGGGCGGCGAAGTCGCGGGCCGCGCGGCCGTTCTGGGTGAAGATGGCGACGCCGTTGCCGTACTGATGCTTGCTCGGCAGGCTCAGCGCCTCCTCGAAGCTGGCGGCGCGCATGATCTGCAGCACCGGGCCGAAGATCTCTTCCTTGTAGGATTCCATCTCCGGCTTGACGTGGTCGAACAGCGACGGGCCGATGAAGAAGCCCTTCTCGTGGCCCTGCAGGCTGAACTCGCGGCCGTCGACGACCAGTTCGGCGCCTTCTTCCACGCCCTTGTTGATCCAGCCCAGAACCTTGTCCTTGTGGGTCTGGGTGACAACGGGGCCGTAGTGGGCCTCGGCGTCGGTCGAGACGCCGACGCGCAGGTTCGGGATTTCCGAGACCAGACGCTCGCGCAGTTCATCGGCGGTGCGCTGACCGACCGGCACCACGACCGGCAGGGCCATACAGCGCTCGCCAGCCGAGCCGTAGGCCGCGCCGGTCAGATCCTTGATGACCTGATCCATGTCGGCGTCGGGCAGGACGATGCCGTGGTTCTTGGCGCCGCCCATGGCCTGAACACGCTTGCCGTGGGCCGCGCCCTTCTGGAACACATAGTGGGCGATGTCCGACGAACCGACGAAGCTGACAGCGTGGATCAGCGGGTGTTCAAGGATGGAGTCGACCGCCACCTTATCGCCGTGGACGACGTTCAGCACGCCCTTGGGCGCGCCCGCCTCCATCATCAGCTCGCCCAGACGCACCGGCAGGGACGGGTCACGCTCGGACGGCTTCAGGATGAAGGTGTTGCCCGCGGCGATGGCCACGCCGAACATCCACATCGGGATCATGCCAGGGAAGTTGAACGGGGTGATGCCCGCCACCACGCCCAGCGGCTGGCGCATGGAATAGACGTCGATGCCCGGACCGGCGCCATAGGTGTATTCGCCCTTCGAGGCGTGCGGGATGCCGCAGGCGAACTCGATCACTTCCAGACCGCGCTGGATGTCGCCCTTGGAGTCGGCGATGACCTTGCCGTGCTCGCTGGACAGCAGTTCGGCCAGTTCGTTCATGTTGGCCTCGACCAGGCGCTTGAACTCGAACATGACGCGGGCGCGGCGCTGCGGGTTGGTCGAGGACCAGCCTTCGAAGGCGGCCTGCGCCGACTGGACCGCGCGGTCCAGTTCCGACGGCGTCGCCAGCTGGACGCGGGCCTGAACCTCGCCGGTGTTGGGGTTGAAGACGTCGCCGAAGCGGCCCGACGCCCCATCAAAAGCCGCACCGTCGATGAAGTGGCGAATATCGCGCATTGGCGTCTCTCCCGATGATTATGGTTCTTCGTGAGCCTGCCCTAGCAGAGCGGATCGGTCAGGCCCATTGCAATCTTGCAGGTGATGATGTGCATATCTGCATATGTTCGACTGGGATGATCTGAGGGTGTTTCTGGCGGCCGCCCGCGCCGGGTCGCTGGCCACGGCGGCGCAGCGGCTGGGCGTGGACGCGGCCACGGTCGGACGGCGCGTGGCGCGGCTGGAGACGGCGCTGAAGTCGACCCTGCTGGTCCGCTCGGCCGCCGGACTGCACCTGACGGCCACCGGCGCCCAACTGCTGGAGCGGGCGCTGGACGCCGAAAGCGCGATGGAGGCGGCCGGTCGCGTCACCCAGCCAGACCTGATCGCGGGCGCCGTGCGGATCAGCGCATCGGAAGGCTTCGGCGGGGCAGTGCTGGCCCCCGCCCTGCCCGGCCTGCTGGCCGCGCATCCGGGCCTGAACGTCGAACTGGCGGCCAGTTCCGGCTTCCTGTCGCCCAGCCGCCGCGAGGTGGACATGGCCATCACCCTCAGTCCCGCCGCCGGGCCGCGCCTGATCGTCGAGCCGCTGACCACCTATCAGCTGGCGCTCTACGCCGCGCCGGAATACCTCGAACGCCACGGCGCGCCTGACACCATCGACGACCTGAACCGCGTCGACATGGTCGGATACGTCGACGACCTGATCTATGCGTCCGAGTTACATTATCTGGACGAGATCCGCCCGCACCTGCGCCCGCGGCTGGCCTCTTCCTCCATCCGCGCCCAACGGGACATGGTGGCGGCGAGCGGCGGCATCGGCGTCCTGCCCTGCTTTCTGGCCGAAGGGCTGACGCGGGTTCTGGCGAACGAAGTACTGATAGAACGCCGTTTCTGGCTCAGCACCCACCGCGAAGTCCACGGCACGGCGCGGCTGAAGACGGTCCGGCGCTGGATCAAGGCCCTGTGCCAGGATCAGGCCCGCCGTCTCGCCCCCCTGCCCGCATCCTCGCCAGGACGCGCCGAGGGGTGACCATATTTTACATTTTACATTGCTCTAAAGCCAAGCATCCGAGGCTATGACTCCAGCGTTCTCCCCGGAGCTGCGTAGCCAGTATGAAGATCGCGATATTAGATGACGATCCCGTCCAGTTGGAGTTCGTCTCCGAGGTCGTCCAGGACGCTGGGTATCGCGCCACGCTGTTTTCGCGCGGCCAGGCGCTGATCTCCGCCCTGCGCAAAGACACCTTCGACATGCTGATCGTCGACTGGAACCTGCCGGACCGTTCGGGTCTGGAAGTGCTGGCCTGGGCGCGCACCAATCTGAAGCCCGCCCCGCCCATGCTGCTGGTCACCAGCCGCGCCGAGGATGAAGACGTGGTCGCAGGCCTGGACGCAGGGGCCGACGACTACCTGCCCAAGCCCCTGTCCAAGCCGGTGCTGGCGGCGCGGATCAACGCCCTGATCCGTCGCGCCTACGCCCAACCGACGACGCCGGGCGTCGAGGTCTATGACGGGGTGTCCTTCCACGAGTTGGCCGGGGCCGTGACCCGTGACGGCCAGTCGGTGGCCCTGACGGCCAAGGAATACGCCCTGGCCTTGCTGCTGTTCCGCAACCTGCACCGGGCGCTGTCGCGGACCTACATCCTCGAAACGGTGTGGGGCAATGAGCCGGACCTGAACAGCCGTTCGCTGGACATGCACATCTCGCGCATCCGCAACAAGCTGGAGCTTCGGCCCGAGCGAGGCTTCCGCCTGACCCCCATTTACAGCTACGGATACCGCCTTGAGCGCGTCACGGGAGCCGAACCCGGCCCTGACGCCTGAATGAAGACGCAGGTGGCGGAATGAAGACGGATTGGTCTGCGGCTCTGGCGGTTGCAGCGATGCTGGCCGCAGGAAGCGCCGCCGCACAGACTTCGGCTGCTCCGCCCGCGCCCCGCACGGCGTCTTCCGCCGCCGTCGAGACGCTCGACTATGTGGTCCAGCGCGGCGACACCCTGATCGACCTGGCGACCGCCTATATGAACCGGCCGCTCGACTATCGCCGGGTCCAGCGCGAGAACCGGGTCGCCAATCCGCGCCGCCTCGCGATCGGCCGCACCCTGGCCCTGCCGGTCGATCTGCTGCGCGCCGATCCTGACGAGGCGCGCATCGCCGGCTTCCGGGGCGCCGCGACCCTGAATCAGGACGGCCGATCCGCCGCCCCCGCCTCCGGCCAGACCGTGCGCGAAGGCGCCGTCCTCAGCACCGGCGCCAACGCCTTCGTCCGTCTGGCCCTGTCGGACGGCAGCCATGTGGTCGTGCCCTCCAACAGCCGCGTGCGCGTCAGCCGCCTGCGCCGCTACGCCATCAACGGCGCCGTCGATCACGCCCTGACGGTCGAGGCCGGTCGCGCCGAGTCGCGCGTCAGCCCCCGGCGCCGCCCCGGCGGCTTCGCCATCCGCACCCCCGTCTCGGTCTCGGCCGTGCGCGGCACCGACTTCCGCGTCTCCTTCGACGATGACGCCGACCGCTCGACCACCGAGGTGCTGGAAGGCGCCGTCGCCATCGCCTCGGGCCAGGCCGAAACCCTGGCCGCCGCCGATCAGGGCGTCAGCGCCGCCGCCGGCGCTGTGCGCCTGCTGCCCCTTCTGCCCGCGCCCGCCCTGGTTCGCCCCGACGCGCCGCAGACCCAGGCCCAGGTCGCCTTCGACATCCAGCCCCTGCCCGGCGCCGAACGCTATCGCGGCCGCGTCGCCCAGGACGCCGGCATGATCGAGGCCTTCGCCGAAGTCGACAGCGCGCCCGGCGGCCCCCTGGTCTTCGGCGACATGGAAGAAGGCGCCTTCTTCCTGCGTCTGACCGCCCTGTCGCCCGAGGGGCTGGAGGGCAAGGCCACCACCTACAGCTTCATCCGCGCCCGCAACGGCGTCGGCGGCCTGGCCTCCGCCATGGATCAACGCGACCGCCGCCGCTTCTACCGCTTCCGCTGGGAGGCCGAGGGCGTCGGCGAGGCGACCTTCCGTTTCCAGCTGTGGCGCGAGGCCGAGGACGGAACCGCCGACGGCCCCCTGCTGGTCGACCAGCCCGGCCTGACCGACGAAGCCTTCACCCTCAGCGACCTGCCGCCGGGCGTCTACAGCTGGCGGGTGCAGGGCGCGCGCCATCGCTTCGGCCGCCTGCTAGAAGCCTGGTCCGAACCGCAACAGCTCCGCATCGGGCGCTAGCGCCGTGCCCGCGCCCGCAGGGCCGAAAGGCGGCTGGAGAGGCTGGCTCGGCGCCCGCCTGACCGGCCGTCGCGCCCTGGTCGAGTGGGCGCTGGTGGCGACGCTGTCCGCCCTGCTGGTCGGCTGGATGGCGCTGACGCCTGTCGCCGACGGCGCCGACCACCTGGTCTATGACGCCCTGATGCGGGCCGAGGCGGGACCGGCCGACGAAGACATCGTCATCATCGCCATCGACGACCGCAGCCTGGAGGCCCTGGGCCAATGGCCCTGGCCGCGCGACCTGCACGCCCGGCTGATCGACCGCCTGACCCAGGCGGGCGCGGGGCCTGTCGCCTACGACGTCCTGTTCACCGAAGCCTCCCCGCAGGACGACGCCCTGGCCGCCGCCCTGGCCCGCAACGGCAAGGTCCGCCTGCCGGTGGTGCTGGACGCCCCCGGCCTGAACGGAGCCGCCTTTCGCGAGGACGCCCCTGCGCCGATCCTGACCGATGCGGCGGCAGGCCTCGGCCACGTCAATCTGACGGTCGACGACGACGGCGCCGTGCGCCGCCTGCCCCTCTATCTTCAGGCAGATGGGCGGACCTGGCCGCATCTGATCCTGCCCCTGGCCGCCGCCAAGGGCGCCGCACCCGCGCCGCCCGCGCTACACGGCGGCGACGAGCTTTTCGCCGCCTCGCCGGAAGCCCTGATCTATCGCGGCCCGCCCGGCGCCTTCCGCACCCTGTCCTTCGCCGACGTGCTCAGCGGCGAGACGCCCGCCGCCTTCCTGAAGGACAGGCTGGTGCTGGTCGGCGCGACGGCGCCGGGCCTGGGCGACCGTTACGCCACCCCGGCCACGCCGCACGGCGAACTGCGTCCCGGCGTCGAGGTGCAGGCCGCCCTGCTCCAGACCCTGATCGAGGGCGGCGGTCCGCGCAGCCTGTCGCCCGGCTGGGTTCTGATCCTGTCCCTGCTGCCGCTCGGCCTGCTGGTCGCCGGCTTCCTAGTGCTGCGCCCGGCCGCCAACATGGCCCTGGGGGCCGGGCTGATCGTGCTGACTCTGATCGCCGTCGCCGTCGCCTTCCTGGCGGGCGGCCTGTGGTTCCCGCCCTCGGCCGCCGTGGCCGGCCTGGCCCTGGCCTATCCGCTGTGGAGCTGGCGCCGCCTGGCCGCCGCCTCGGCCTATATGCAGAGCGAGGTCGAGGCCTTCGAGCGCGACGGCGTGCGCCTGATCGGTCGCGCCCAGGGCGGCGACGTGGTGGCCCGCCAGGTGGACGCCCTGCGCGCCGCCGTGCGCCAGGTGCGCGACCTGGAACGCTTCATCTCCGACGCCCTGCGAAGCCTGCCCGACGCCACGGTCGTGGCCGACCCGCACGCCCGCATCATCCTGTCCAACGACCGGGCCGAGGCCCTGTTCGGCGACCGACTGAGGGACGACGCCGACCTGCCCCTGCTGTTCCAGTCCCTGGGCGAACCGGCCTGGCGCCGCTTCCTCGATCCCGAGGGCGATCCCGGCGACATCACCACGCCCGACGGCCGCATCCTGAAAGCCGCCGCCGCCCTGCTGACCGACGCCGAAGGCCATCCGGTCGGCCACATCGTGCGCTTCGCCGACATGACCCGTTTCCGCGCCGCCGAGCGCCAGCGCGCCGAGGCCCTGCAACTGCTCAGCCACGACATGCGCGCGCCCCAGGTGTCGATCCTGACCCTGCTGGACGGCCCCGCGCCGCGCCTGGACCCCATGGTCGAGCGCCGCATCGCCGACTACGCCCGCCAGACCCTCGACCTCGCCGAGGGCTATGTTCAGTTGGCCCGCGCCGAGAGCCAGCCCTATCGCTCGGAACTGCTGGACCTGGGCCAGGTGGCGATGGACGCCGCCGACATCCTGTGGCCCCAGGCGTCGAAGAAGGGCGTCCGCATCCTGACGCCCGACGGCGAAGAAGAGTTCCTGGTTCAGGGCGACCCCGCCCTGCTTCGCCGCCTGACCACCAACCTGCTCGACAACGCCCTGAAGTACGGCCCGGCGGGCGGCGTCATCCAGGTCAGCCTGACCGGCGCCGAAGACGACGGCCGCCCGGTCTGCGTCCTCAGCGTCAGCGATCAGGGACCGGGCCTGTCGGAAGAAGCCGCGCGCCGCCTGTTCCAGGCCTTCGGCCACGGCGGCGCCGATCATCGTGGCGCGGGGCTGGGCCTCGCCTTCGTCCGCACCGTCGCCGAACGCCACGGCGGAACCATCCGCCACCAGCCCGAATCGCCGGGCGCGACCTTCATCCTGACACTGCCCAGGCTCATGGAAGGGGAATGAAGCTGCAGGCGGTCGGCCCTAGTTCGCCGCGTCCAACTGCGCCACCGCCGCCTCGGCCAACAGGCCCGGCGCGGTTTCGGCCTGACGCCGTCCCAGGATCGCCACCGCCGAGGCGCGGTAGGCCCCCGTCTCATTCCCCGGCCCGGTCAGGATCACCGTCAGGCTGTGCGTCTGGCGGCCCTGGCTCCACCATTGCGGCAGGCGCGGCGCATCGGTCCACTCGCCCTGGCGCGCATCGACGTCGGTGAAGACGCCGGTCTTCTGAGGCCGCACCGCATAGGCCGCCTCGACCCGCCAGGCGGCCTTGTCGTCCCCCTCGCGCCAACCGCGCGCGCTCAACGCCTGACGTACGGCCTCGGCCGCCGCGCGGTCGGCCTCGCTCGGCGCCTCGGCCTCAAGCAGGCGATAGGCGGTCACGTTCGCGGGCACGGCGGCCGACAACTGCGTCTCGACGCGCGGCGCAGAGGCGCAGCCCGCCAGGACGGCCGCGCTGACCAGAGGAAGAGCCAGACGAGTGATCATGGCTGCGATACCTGCCCCGCCGCGCTCTCCAAGTCCACAACGGACGACTCCCGCAGGACCGAAAAGCGCGCAGGCCTAGCCCCCGGACGCCAACGCGCCCGTGACGCCCAGCGTCCCGTCCGCGTTCTCGACCACGCCCAGTTCCTCGATACGCGCCCCGCCCTGCTCCAGCGCCGCCAGCCAGCCGAAGGCCTGGGCCGTCGTCACGCGATCCAGCCGGAAGCCCAGCCGCCCGCCCTCGGACATGCCCAGCGTCGGCTGCACCCCCGCCGCCGGGGCGGTGGAGGCGACCAGAGCCTGCAGATCGACCGCCTCAGTCGGTCGCGCGCCGCGCTGAACCACCGCCGTCTCGACCTGCGTCAGTTGTCGCTCGGCGGCGACGCGGGCGCGCGCCTGATCGGCCTGCCAGCCGTCCAGCGGCCGCACCACGCCCAGCCAGCCGACGACGCCCAGCACCAGCGCCCCCATGACCGCCAGCATCCGCCGCTCGCGCAGCGACCGACCGTCCCACCAGGCGGCGACGGAAGAAAACGGGGCCTTCATCGCGCGCCTCCGATCGTGAGCGTGCTGACCATGCGCCCGCCTTCCTCGGCCGAGGTTTCGTCAACCACCGCCAGCCCGGCCTCGGCCAGATCGGCGCGCACGGCGTCCAGATCATTGAACGTCGGATGGGCCAGGGTGACGCGCAGCCCCTCGCCGCCCAGGGTCGCGTCGTCCAGTTCGGCGCCCGGCACGCGCTCGACGGCGGCGAAGACGGCGGCCATCGCGCGCGCGGTCCCGCCCGGCGGCGGCCCGGCGTCGAGGCGCCGCAGAACCTCCGGCGCCGGATCGTCCGCCGTCGCCAGCTCAGGATAGAGCTTCACCGCCCCTGCCCGAGCGCCGGCCTCGGCGCGATCGGCCGCCGCGCGGTCGCGCAACCCTTCGGCCGCCATCAGGATTAGGGGCGAGACCAACAGCGCCGCCGCCAGACCCGCCGCCAGCCGCCAGCCTCTGGCTGCCTGTCCCCGCTCACGCCGGTCGTGGACCTGCAACAGGTCGACCGGCGCCGCCATCGCCCCCGCCGCCAGGGCCGCGTCCAACGCCTCCCCTTCCAGCCAGGTCAAAGAGCGCCCGGCTGCAACCGCCTCCGCCAGATCAGGCTGAACCGTCACCGCGAAGAGCGGGCCGCGCAGCGCCACGTCGGCCCCCGCCTGTGCGGCCGTCAACGTCTCCGCCTCCAGCGACGCAGGCAGGCACAGATTGTCCGGCACGACGGCCTCGGGCCGGATGTCGAAGGTCTCCATCCAGCGCAGCCAGGCCTGCAGCAGCTTGGCCGACACCGCCGCCGTCAGTCGCGGCCCGCCATCGACCGGCGCCGCGCCCAGGGCCACGTCCAACCCCTCGACCTCGCCCGCCGCCTGATCGCGCAAGGCCCAGCGCGCGGCGGCTCTGGCCTGAACCATATTGCCCGGCGGCAGGTCCAGCCAGCGCGTCATGACGTCGGCGCCGGGCGCCACGGCGATGGTGCGCATCGGCGGCGGAGCGTCGGCCTGATGCGGGTCCAGCTCACCGCGCCCGACGACGCGGCCCTCGCGGTCGACCAGCAGGAAACGCGCCGCCAGGGTCGCGTGGGTCGGGATGAACAGGATGCGGGCGTGGCTCATTCTTCCATGCTCATTCTTCAAGCGTCCAGCGACGGATGACGGTGCGCGCCGCGCCATGGGGCGCGACATGGATCAGGGCGGTGCGAACGGCGCGTGCGTCGCCGTGTTCGATCTCCACCCTCAGGTCGAAATAGCGGGTGGCCAGGGTGATCTGGCCCTTGGCCTCTTCGTCGACGACCACGCCCGACAGGGCGGGTTGAGCCCAGAAGGCGTCCGGGCTGCTCCAGCCCGTCGCCGGGCGCGCGGAGATGGCCGCCTTGGCCGCGCTCAACCCCACCACGCCCCGGCTGATCGCGACCAGCAGCACGGCGTCCCGCGGCTCCAGCGTATTCACATTCAGGGGCGACAGCCGCGCTTCCGGCAGGGCGCACAGATAGGGCCTCAACCGGCGATAGAGTTCGTCGTCCACCCCCGCCACAGCGCGCAGTTCGCTGATCTCGGCCAACATGACCCCGCCGGTGCGATAGGGCGCCGGGCGGCTGGCGTAGGCGGCGTCCTCGGCCCCCTGGGCCGCGACCTCGTCGTCGCCGTCCATCCAGTCGGTCAGGGCCGCCGCGACCCCCGCCATCCGCCCGCGCGGCAGACCCAGCGCGGCGCCCAGGACGATGAACTGCGCCGCGCCTTCGGGCCGGGCGATCAGATCCTCGCCCTGCCCCAGCACCAGACTGTTCAGGTTGAAGCAGGACTGGCCGTCGTGGATCACCGCCCGCCCCTCGCCCTCTTCCAGCGGCAGGGCGAAGACGCGGCCGTTCCATTGCGGCTGCAACGGCGTGCGCGCCGGATCAGCGCGGACCAGGTCGGACAGCCGCCGCCGCGCCAGCGCCTCCGCCCCCGCCGCATAGGCTTGCGCCTGCGCCTGGCTCTCGGCGTTGGTGGTGCGGCGCACGGAAAAGCGCACGTCGTCCAGCAGCACCACGCACAGCGCCGCCATCACCGCCACCAGCAGCAGGACGGTCAACAGGGCCATGCCCCGGCGATCGCGCGCGCGCGGCCTCATGCGGCGGCGACCAGAAACAACTGTTCGACCGGGCCGAAACCGTCGAGCGTCAGCGTCACCCGCACGGCGTCCGGCAGGGGCCGGTCGCTGCTGGCGGAAAAGGCGGGCGCCTCGGACCCGTTCTGGATGAAGGCGACGCGCGCCTCCGTCACCCCGCGACACAGCACCTGCGGCGGCCCGGCCCGCGCCCCGTCCAGATAGGGCGCCACGCGGCGCTCCAGCCGATCCTCGACCAGCCGGTACTCGACCCTCTGAACCGAAGCGCGCGGCGCCCCGTCCGGGTTGCTCCACCCGCTGCGGGCCAGCACCAGCAGCGGATCGCCCGGCCGTTGCGGCCCCATGATCGCCTGCGGCGACGGCCGCCCCGTCGGCCCGCGCACCCGCCGCCCCGTCGCCTGCGCCAGATCGGCGCGCAGCAGGGCGCGGGTGCGTTGCAGCGCCGCCACCCGGTCCGCGTTCGCCTTCACCGCGAACCGCGTCTCGATCGATTGCCCCAGCACCAGTGCGCCCGCTCCCGCCAGCAAGGCGAAGATCAGCAGGGCGATCATGACCTCGACCAGTGTAAACCCGGCTCTCTTTCTTCCACTATCGCTCGCCGCGCCGCGGCTCGCTGCTTGAGCGGGTTGGCGCCACCTCTTCATGCGCCCGCCGCCCGGAACAGCACGCGCTCGGCGGCCTGTTCCTCATCGGCGAAGACGCGCACGTCGATGCGGCCGACGCCCGGCATGTCGGTCGCGCTGACCATCCGCATCCAGCGCCATTCGCGACCGCCCAACATCGCCTGCCCCGACGTACTGCCGCTGGGCAGATCGCGCGCGATCATCGCCTCGGCGGCCACATTGTCGGCGACGACGCCGCCCAGCGTCCGTGTCTCGACCCGCGCCGCCGAGCGCGTGCTCTCGCCCGACAGGTTCAACAGCGCCATCGCCGCCAAACCGAACACGGCCAGGGCGACGAGGCATTCGATCAGGGTGAAGCCCGCGCGGCACGCTCCCTCACTCATGGATCGTCACCTCGCCCGCCCCGTCGATGGCGACAGTAACGGCCTGGCCCTCGCGCTCCAGCCGCATGCTGGCGGCGTCGGCGCCGCCGGTGGGATCGAACACGGCGCGCGCCGCTCCGGCGACGGCGGCGCCCTCGCCCCATGCCTGGGGCGCCAGAACACCGGTCAAAGGCGTCCAGACGACGCCGTCGAAACTCTCAAAGCCATAACCCGCCGCATCGGCGCGCAGGGCCACCGGTCGGTTGGTCATCACCGCCTCCTCGCGCGCCAGCGTCAGGCGTGCGGCGAACCGCTCGGCCTCGACCGCCAGCGTCGGGCGCGGGTCCGGCATGGACAGCAGCACCGCCCCCGCCGCCACGCCGATGATGGCGATGACGACCATTAACTCGACAAGGGTAAACCCTTGTCGTGCGCTAACGCTCCCCGCGCGGCGGCTCGCTTCTTCAGCGCGTTTGGGCGTTCCCACGGCTACCGAACCGGCCGGGCGAGAGAGCGCCTCAGCCCTGCCAGTTGCCGATGTCGGCGTCATTCCCCTCGCCCCCTTCCTGGCCGTCGGCGCCGAAGGACCAGATGTCGAACTGGCCGCCGTGGGCGCTGCGGCGACGGTACTGATAGGGATTGCCCCACGGGTCTTCCGGCAGGCGGCGGACATAGCCGCCCTGACGATAGCGTTCCGGCCGCGCCAGATCGGCGGGCGGCGCGGTCAGGGCCTTCAGCCCCTGCTGGTCCGTCGGGAAGGTCAGATTGTCGAGGCGATAGGTCTCCACCGCCTGCTCCAGCACCGAGATGTCAGCCCGCGCCTTGCCGACCATGGCCTTGTCCTGACTGGGCAGGACGTTGATCACCACCACCGTCGCCAGAAGGCCGATGATGACGATGACGACCATCAGTTCGACAAGGGTGAAGCCCTGACGTTTCTGACGCTTGTCCTGAATATCTTCGCTGCGCATGGAAGGACTCCTCACCCCAGAGCCAGGGTGTTGATCTGAAGGATGGGAAGCAGGATCGACAGCACGATCACGGCGACGATCCCGCCCATGACCACGATGATCGCCGGCTCCAGCAGGCTGAGCATCACGGCGGTGAAGTTGGAGAATTCGCGCTCCAGATAGTCAGCCGCGCGCTCCAGCATGGGCTCCAGCCGACCGCTGCTTTCGCCGGATGCGGTCATGTAGACGAGGATGGGCGGGAACACCTCGGCGCGGCGCATGGCGGCCGACAGCCCCCCGCCTTCGCGCACGGCCTCGGCCATCTGTTCGGTGGCGCGGCGCAGGGCGCGGTTGGAGACGGTGCGGGCGGTGATGGTCAACCCCTCCAGCACCGGCAGGCCCGCCGCGATCATGGTCGACAGGGTGCGGGCCATGCGCGCCCCGTGCAGATCGCGCGTCAACCGTCCGACCAGCGGCAGCCGCAGCACCCAGGCGTCCAGCTTCAGCCGCACCGCCTCGCGTCGCCGCGCGATCAGCCCCGCCGCGACGACGGCGGCGAGGATCAGCGCCATCAGCCAGCCCCAGTCACGCATCAGGTCCGACAGGCCGATGACCAGCCGCGTCAGCAGCGGCAGGGTCTGACCCATGCTGTCGAACTGATCGACCACCTTGGGCACGATGTAGGTCATCATGGCGACGATGACGCCCAGCGCCACCACCGCCAGCACGCATGGATAGACCAGCGCCGTCAGCACCTTGCCGCGCACGACCTCGTCCCGCTCCAGCCCGTCGGCGAGGCGTTCGAGAATGGGCTGGAGCGCGCCCGACTGCTCGCCCGCTGCCGTCATGGCGCGATACAGCGGCGGAAAGACCGCGCCCTGCTGGCCCATGGCGTCCGACAGGCGACGCCCCTCAATCACCCCGGCGTGGACGCCTTCCAGCACGCGGCGCAGGTTCGGCCGATCGGCCTGAAGCATCAGATTGCGCAGCGCCTCCTCCAGCGGAGAGACGGAGATCAGCGTCGCCAGCTGCCGCGTCGTCAGCGCCAACGCCTTGGGCGACAGCCGCCCGGCCTTGCCGGATTTCGACGCCGCGACCACGCCCGAACGGCCGGGCGACAGCTGCAACGGCGCCAACTGACGCTTCGCCAGCGCCTTGCGCGCGGCGATCTCGTCGGCGGCGGTCACGGAGCCGCTGACCGTCCGCCCAGCCGCATCGGCGGCGATGTAGTCAAAGGCCGCCATCAGGCCGCGACCTCTTCGGCGGCGGTTTCCTGACGCGCGACGCGCAGCGCCTCCTCGACCGAGGTGACGCCTTCCAGCACCAGCGCCAGCGCCCGGTCGGCCAACGTCCCGCCGCGCGCGAAGGCGGCGTCGAACACCGCGTCTTCATCCGCGCCCGAGGCGATCAGACGGCGCACCTTCTCGTCCACCGTCAGCGTCTCATAGAGGCCGATCCGCCCGACATAGCCGGTCGAGCCGCAGTCAGTGCAGCCGTGCGGCCGCCAGACGCGCACGCCCTCCTCGGCCCCGATCAGCCGCGCCGTCGCCTTGTCCGCCGTCTCCTCGATCCGGCAGTGCGGGCACAGGCGCCGCACCAGCCGTTGCGCCACTACCAGCCGCAGGGTCGAGGCCAGCAAGAAGGGCTCGACCCCCATGTCGCGCAGGCGCGTCACCGCCCCGGCCGCGTCATTGGTGTGGACCGTCGACAGCACCAGATGGCCGGTCAGGGACGCCTGAACGGCGATGGCCGCCGTCTCCGTGTCGCGGATTTCGCCGACCATGACCACGTCCGGGTCTTGGCGCAGAATGGCGCGTAAGCCAGCAGCGAAGGTCATGCCGACCTTGGGATTCACCTGCGTCTGGCCGACGCCCTCCATGGCGTATTCGACCGGGTCTTCGACCGTCAGGATGTTGCGCGAGCCGTCGTTCAACAGCGACAGCCCGGCATAGAGGCTGGTCGTCTTGCCCGACCCGGTCGGCCCGGTGACGAGGATGATGCCGTTCGGCTCGGCCAGCGCATGGCGGAAGGCCTCCAGCGCAGCCGGGTCAATGCCCAGCCGGTCCAGCGTCAGTCCGGCCTGATCCTTGTCCAGAATCCGCAGCACCACCCGCTCGCCCGCCCGCGAAGGCAGGGTCGAGACGCGCACGTCCAGCGATTTGCCGCCCAGCGTCAGGGGGATGCGCCCGTCCTGCGGCTTGCGCTTCTCGGCGATGTCGAGCCGCGCCATGACCTTGATGCGCGACACCAGCAGGGGCGCCACGCGCGGGTTCAGGCTCAACGCCTCGCGCAGCACCCCGTCCACCCGCATCCGCACCAGCAGGCGCGTCTCGTAGCTTTCCAGATGCACGTCCGAGGCGCCGATGCGGGCGGCCTCGGCGATGACGCCATTGATCAGGCGGATGACCGGCGCGTCGTCCGTGGCGTCCAGCAGATCAGCCGCCGCCGGAATGTCGTCCACCAGACTGTCCAGCCCGACCGGCAGGGACAGGTCATCGCCGTCGGCCGCTGTCAGCTGCTCGCCCGCATAGACTTCCGACAGCTTGCGATCAAAGGCGGCCGCGCTGAGAGGCGTCGCCTCCAGCGGACGGCCCAGAGCGCGGCGCGCCTCGACCAGGGCCAGAGGGTCGGCCCCTTCGCGCACCCCGACCGCCATCACCTCGCCCGCCGCCAGCAGCAGGACGCCGTGGGTCTTGGCGAAGCCGTAGGGCAGACGCGGATCGACGACGGTGATCACCGCGCGCCCCCCGTCACGGGCGGCAGCGGCCGGGCCGCGACCGACGCCACGGGGGCGATGACCAGCGGCTCGCCTGCTGCGGGCGCCGCAGGCGGCTGGGCCTGCATATAGTCGCGCAGCAGGGCGTCCAGACTGGGTTCGCGATCGGGGTGAACACGCTGCTGCTCGCCGCGCATATAGCCCCAGCGGTCCGCCGCCAGCCCCTGCGCGTCCGCCGTGGTGCGCAGGATGGTCGGGCGCAGGAAGACCATCAGATTGGTCCGTCCCCGCTCGCGGCTGGTCGAACGGAACAGGACGCCGACGCCCGGAATGTCGCCCAGCCCCGGCACCTTGCTGGTCTCCAGCCGGTCGTTCTGATCCAGCAGGCCGCCCGCCACGGCGATGTCGCCGTCATCGACGACCAGCGTCGTCTCCAGCTCGCGCTTGTCCAGGATCAGGTCGTTGGCGCCGCTGGTCAGCAGGCCGTTGATGCTCGACACCTCCTGCCGCAGGGTCAGGGTGATGGAGCCGCCGGCATTGATCTGGGGCCGCACCGTCAGGCGCACCCCGATGTCCTTGCGCTCGGTCGTGGTGAAGGGATTGGAGTTGCCGTCCAGAATGGTCTGGCCGGTGGTGATCGGCACCTCCTGCCCGACCAGGAAGGTGGCCTCTTCATTGTCCAGCGTCATGATCGACGGGGTCTGCAGCAGGTTGGAGCCCGCGTCCGTCTTGGCCGCATTGATGATGAAGCCGAACAGGCCGTCGCCCCACTTGCCGCCCGCCCCGCCGACGAAGCCGTTGGCGCCCAGCAGGCTGTTCAGCGCCAGGTTCTGCAACCGCTCGCGCAAGGGGTCGTCCTTGTCGAGTTGCCCTGCCGCCGCCCCGCCCGCGATGGGAACCAGCGGCGCCGCGCGGTCGGAATAGTTAGTCAGGCCGACGCCCTGCTCGCCCGCCATCAGCCACTGCACGCCGAGATCGCGCACGGCCTTGTCGCTCAGCTCGACGACGATGGCCTCGATCAGCACCTGCTGGCGGCGCACGTCCAGTTGGCGGATCACCTCGGTCAAGGTACGTTGCATATCCGCCGGGCCGGAGATGACCAGAGCGTTGGCGCCGGGGAAGCGGGCGATCGTCGCGCGCTGGCCGGTGGCGGTTACGGTGGTCGAGCCGATCGGCCCGCTGTCGACCTCGCCCGTCGTGGTCAGGCCGCCCTGCCCCATGCCGCTGGTCGTCTGGTTCGCCCCGGCGCGCGCGGTGCGCAGGCGCGGCGAGGACGTCGCCGCCGCATCACCCGGCTGGCCAACGATCTGTTGCAGGACCGGCAGAAGCTGCTCGGCGTCGGCGTGCTCCAGGAAGACGACGTTGACGTCCTGACTGGCCCGCGCCCGGCCGTCCAGATCGGCGATCAGGCCGCGCACCCGCGCCAGCGCCTGCCCGTCGCCGCGCAGCACCAGGGCGTTGGAGCTTTCGACCGGGGTGATCGTCACCAGACCCGGCCCGCCGGGGCCGCCCGTCACCTGTTGCAGCACGCCCGCGATCTCGCGCGCCGAGGCGTTCTCCAGCGCCACCACCTCATAGGCGGAACGGTCGACGTCGATGCGGCCCACCAGCGCCCGGATGCGCGACAGGTTGTCGGCGAAGTCGGCCACCACCACGCTGTTGGCGCCGGGGTTGGCCAGCACCTGCCCCTGCGCCCCGACCAGCGGCCGGATCGTCTCGGCGGCCGAGGCGGCGTCGATGTGGCGAAGGGTGAAGACCTCGGTCGAGAACCGTTCGGCGCCGACCGTGGCCGGTCCCTGCGCCGCGCCCTGCGCCGGACTGATGCGATAGGCGCCCGACGACGTCGGCGTCACCACCAGGCCATTGGCCCGCAGCGTCGACAGGAAGACCTCGAACAGCTGGGTGCGGGTCAACGGGCGCGGGCTGGACACCGTCACCGTGCCCGTCACCGCCGGATCAACGATGAAGGTGCGCCCCGTCGTGCGCGCCACATCCTGCACGAAGGCGCGGATGTCGGCGTTCTGGACGTTCAGCGTCTGGCGCGATTCCTGCGCCATCACCGGCGCGGCGGCCAGCGGCTGGACCGCCAGAACAGCGGCCAGAACGCCGGTCAACAGGGAGCGGCTTCCAGAGCGACGACTGGGGGCCTTCATGGGCGCGTCCTTACGGTGGAGGAGCGGACCTGACCGTCGCGCTCGAACTGGATCTGGGCCGAGGGAGCGTCGGCCAACTGGCCGCGCAGGGCGGCGAGCGCTTGCGGGCTGTTCAGGGCCGCGCCGTTGACCGACAGGATGACGTCGCCTGAGCGCAGGCCTGCGTTGCGCAGCTCGCCCCCGTCGCCCGAGGCGGACACGGTCAGCCCCTTGATCCCCAGGCCCTGGATGCGCGGCCGCAGCCCCGCCTGGGCGATCAGACGTTGAGGATCGACCACCACGCCTTCGGCCGAAGCGGATTGGGGCGCAGTCACGGCGGGTTGCGCCGCCGCTACAGGCGCAACGGGCGCAACGCCCGGGGCTATGTCGGGAAAGTCGAGACGAAACGGCGCGCCGCCGCGCGACAGCATGACGTGATCGGGCGCGACCGAGGTCAAGGTCAGCCCCGCCTCCAGTTCCTCGCCCGCGCCGACCGAGACCTGGCGTCCGTCCGACAGACCGATGATGGCCGAGCCGCCGCCCGCGCCGTCCGCGCGCACGCCGAACAGACTCAGGCCGCCGCTGTCCGACGGCGCCGCCTCGGCCCCGCCTCCGCCGTTGCGGAAGAAGGCGTCGAAGCGCGACAGCACGCCCAGGTCGACCTCCGGCAGAGGCCGCGCCTGCGTCGCTTGCGGCGTCGGCGCCGCGAACAGCCAGACCAGCCGCCCAGCCTGCACCAGAAGAAGCAGGATCAACGTCGCCTCGACCACGCGCCGCAACGGCGGACGACGAAGGGATAGGCGGCGAAGGGACAGGCCGCCCTTGCCCCACGAAACGGCGCTCAGTTTGCGAAGGCCAGCGAGCAAGGAAGACATCCCCAACGGCCTCTCGCGGCCGCAACGACTCCCTAGGCGGATGCTCCGTACCCGGCTCGCTCCGAACCATGACAGCGCCGAGAAGTTGTCACGACAGATACGGCGGGTTCGGACGTTTCGTAGTGAAAGTGCAGATGTTCCATCCCCGCTCATCCCGGCGGACGCCGGGATCCAGTAAGAGCCGCGAGCAAGCGAGTCAGAAATTGCAGAGGGCTTAGCCAAAGCACTGGATCCCGGCGTCCGCCGGGATGAGCGGTTGAAAAGGCAACACCCAAACAAAAGCCGGGAGGCCGCTAGACCTCCCGGCTCAAATGTTCAGGCGCAGTCTACGCTTAGAAACGCGCCGTCAGGCTGACCGAGGCGCTCTGGCCCAGGTCGTACTGGTTGATGCGGATCTTGTTGCCCTTCTCCTGATACTCCTCGAAGTCCGTCCCCAGCAGGTTGCGCAGCTCCAGGGCGAAGCCCAGGTCGCGCCCCTTCACGGTGAAGTCCTTGCGATAGACGAAGTCGAGGAAGGCGCCCGGCTCCTGCACATAGTCCGGCTCGCGCGCCGTGCCGACGCCCGCGCCGCGCGCGGTGATCCGCTCCGAGACGTAGTTCAGGATGAAGGTCGCCTGCGAGCGGGCCGTGTCGTCTTCCCAACCCAGCTGCAGGTTGGCGACGTGCTCCGACTGGCCCTGCAGACGGCTGCCGTCCTGGATGAAGAAGGACGCCTGTTCGGGACGGCCGCCGCCGCCCAGGGTGATAACGGTGTCGCCCTCGCCGACCGAAACCTCGGAGTCCGACCAGGTGTAGTTGGCCTGCACCAGCCAGCGCTTGTTGGAGATGAAGGCCGCCTGATCGGCGAACTCGAAGTATTTCTTCACCTCGGCCTCGACGCCCATGACGGTCGCTTCCGGCGCATTGAGGAAGGTCTGCTGGCGCTGGTTGCCGACATCGACGATCACCGCTTCGACCGGCTTGTCCAGCTTCTTGTAGAAGACGCCCGCCGTGACGAACTGCTGGCGGCCGAAATACCATTCCCAGCGCGCGTCCAGGTTCAGGATCTCGGTGTCCGTCAGATAGGGGTTGCCGATGAAGACGCGGTCGCTTTCCGGATCGGTGTAGGCCTGAGGCGCCAGTTCGCGGAACTGCGGACGGCCGATGGTCTTGGACGCGCCGAAGCGCAGTTGCTGATCCTCGGTGAAGTTCCACGTCGCCGTGAACGACGGCAGCCAGTACTGCTCCTCGATCTCGGTCGCCTCATAGGACGAGGTTCCGCCAAACAGGTCGCGCGGGGTCACGCTCTGCTGGCCGTCCTCGAAGCGGACGCCGAAGGTGGTGCGGATGGTCGGCACGAACTCGGCGTCGACCATGGCGTAGATCGCGTTGACCTTCATGTCGGCGTCATAGGCGTTGGCGCCGTTCGAGCCGGCGATCTCGCGCAGCTGCAGGGTCCACGGATTGATGTTGAAGTCCGAGAACAGATAGTCGATCCGCGCGCGACGCTGGCTGTCGGTCAGGCCGTTGACGGCCTCGAACTGCAGGTCGTGACGCTCGGCCGAGCGGGTGTTGTCCAGGGTCGAGGCGCCGACGCTGATGGTCGCCTCGCGCCCCGCCGCCATCGGCAGCTTATAGGCCAGGTCCACGCCGCCGGACCAGATTTCGTCGTCCAGCTCGCTGAACGAGATCTGGTTGCCCTGGACGTTGTGGATCAAGCGGTCCTGGGCGTCGACGCCGTACTGGAAGCGCGATTCATAGGGCGCGTCGCGCGAGGTCTTGGCGTAGGCCGCGCGCCAGTCCAGCTTCCACTCGCCGTCGGCGCCGAAGTAGTGCTCGCCCGCCAGTTGGCTGGTGAACAGCTGACGCACGAACCATTCGGTGTAGTCGTTGCGGATCACGCTGCCGCCGGCGTCGAAGTCCGGCCCGGCCGAGGTGCGCGCGCGCTTGGTCGTGGTGCGGACGTAGAGGTTGGTCCATTTCACCTCATGATCGTCAGTCGTCAGCGACAGGCCGCCCAGGAAGTTCAGGCGCACGTCGTTCTGGTTGGACTCGACGTCGAAGGTCGAGACCGGCACCAGGTCGTCGCCCTGGAACTGGCCCTCTTCCTGGATCGCCTGACGGGTGCGCCAGGAGTTGTCGTAGCCGGCCACGGCGATGACGCCCAGGTCGCCGACCTCGGTCGGGGTGCGGAAACCGCCCGCCAGCTCCAGGCTGCCGTCGACCGGCGTCTGCTGACGCTGCATCAGGCGCAGCGGCGCATTGACCATCGAGCGGCCCATCGTCTGCAGCTCGGCGGCCGAGAAGTTGGCCATGTTGATCTGCTTGCCGGTGCGGAAGGCCAGGTCGATCGGTCCCGGAATTTTGCGGGTCTCGTCGTCGAAGCCGGTCCAGTCGGTGTCCGAGCCGTAATAGACCAGGTTGTCGCGGCCCGTCGTCTCGGTGTTGCCGCCGATGCCCGCCTTGAAGGTCAGGAAGGGTTCGGCCGGGGCGTCCACGGTGCGCAGGTCGATGACCCCGCCGCCGAACTCGCCCGGATAGTTGGGGGAATAGGACTTCTGAACCGTCACGCCCGCCAGGATGCTGGAGGGGAACAGGTCCAGCGGCACCACGCGCTGCAGCGGCTCGGGGCTGGGCAGCGGCGAACCGTTCAGCAGGGCCGAGGAATAGCGCTCGCCCAGGCCGCGCACATAGACGAAGCGGCCCTCGACGATCGACAGGCCGGTCACGCGGGTCAAGGCGGCGGCGGCGGTGGAGTCGCCGGTGCGTTGCAGGTCTTCCGACGTCAGGAAAGCGGCCACCTCGGCGCTCTGACGGTTCGGCTGCGGGATATTGCGGCCCAGGACGACGATGTCGCCCAGTTGGGTGGCCGGGGTCTGCGACACCTGATCCGGGTTTTCCGGATCGGCGGGCAGTTCATTGCTCAGTGCCACGGCGGCGACGGGGGCGGACGCCTGGGCGAGCGCGAGGCTGGGCGCGCCGAAAGCGGCGACCAGGGCGCTGCTGGCCAGCAGCAGCCCGTTACGGGTCAGGGTCTTGTTCTTCATGTTCGGCTGCCTTGCGTAGGTCGAGAGAGGCTGGACGCTCAAAGGGTCGGCGGCGGCCCTTTCGGACCGCCGCCTCGCCAGAGGGTTCATCAGCACTTCGCGTTGGCGGTCAGGCCGCAGGTCCAGCCCTGCCACCAGGTGTCCGAAGCGTTCTTCACGGCGCCGATGTAGTCGGTGTCGGTGAAGGCGGCGTGGACGCTCGAGGCCTTGACCGGGGTCACGGCGGTTTCATTGGCGCCGTTGATGAAGGTCAGAACCTGGTTGGAGATGGTCACGCCCGCGGTCGGGGCGGTCAGGGTCGAGGTTCCCTTGGCCGTGTTGTTCGTCCCGGCCGTGAAGATCGGCTCCGAACGAGCGGCGCCGCTGGCGCGGTAGGAGATGCCGCAGGACATGAAGACCGAGTTGAACACCGGGTTGACGCTGGCCGTGTCGGCGTCGGCGATGTCCAGGCAACCGGCCAACGAACCGGCGGCGCTGGTGAAGACCGAGTTGACCACGGTCGCCTTCGTGCCCGTGTCGAAGTGGGCGACGGTGTGGGCGTCGGTCGGCGAGTTGCGGCCCACCATCGTCCAGTTGGCGATCTTGGGCTGCGAGTTGTAGCGCTGGGCCAGCGGGGTCGAGGCCGGAGCCGCCGAGAACTCGAAACCGGCCGAGCGGCTGGTCGCGTTCGGGGCGCGCTGGGTCACGATGCCGAACTGGGCGCCGCCGCGCCAGCCGGTGTCGGTGTCGAAGGCGTCGTCGTCGGCGCCGTTGATGACGATGCGCTTCAGGTTGACGTTGCCGCCGAAGATTTCGATGCCGTCGTCCGACGAGTTGTAGGACTGGACGTATTCGATGGTCGTGCCCGCGCCGACGCCGGCCAGGGTCAGGGCCTGCAGCTCGTTGCCGGTCGAGATTTCAAAGCCCGAGTAGCGGATCTGGACGTAACGCAGACGGCCCGAGTTGTCGTTGACGTTGCCGCCGCCGTAGAAGGCGTTGGTGCCTTCCACCTGGCCGGTGCAGGTGACAGGCGCGGTCAGCTGGCAGTTGGCCTGGGGCGCGCGGCCGGCGATGACGATGCCGCCCCACTGACCGTGCGAGTTCTCGGTCGTCGCGCCTTCGACGTTCTGGCGGCTGGTGAAGACGATCGGCTGCGAGGCCGTGCCTTCGGCGTAGATCTGCGAGCCGCGGTTGACCAGCAGGTAGTCGCCGCCGCCCGAGGCGAAGATGGTCACGCCCGCTTCCACCGTCAGGATGCCCTGCGTGCCGGTGTTGGCCGAGGCGTCGACGCCGCCGTCCGTGCCGACGGCCGTGCGGCCCGAGATGGAGTAGATGGTGCCGGCGCGCAGCGGCACGGTCAGCGCGCCGTTGATCTGTTGCGGCAGCTGGCAGTTGCGCAGCGTGCCGTTGGCCATGGTGCCGACGTTGGCGAAGCCGGTCGGGCAGTCAGCCGCGGCCTGGCCGTTGCCGCCATTGCCGTTCCCATTGCCGTTGCCGTTCCCGTTGCCATTGCCGAAGTCGCCTTCGCCGGGCGAGGCCACCTCGGCCGATCCGCCGCAGGCCGCCAGGGCGAGCGTGCTGGCCGCCACCACGAGCAGGGTCTTGAAGCTGCTGTTCATCGTCGTTCCACCGGTTGGTCAAAAAGCTGCGGCGGGAGGCGGTCATACCGACCGGAATGACGTCGAACCCCTCCTGCCCGGCGGCGAGGGATAGCGAAAAGCAGGACCGAAGCTTGCGCGAGCCGGTGACGGATCGACCTCCGTTTCATGCCGTTTCGACTGAGAAACCGTGACGAAAATTCCGCCATCGGATCAGAAACCGAACCCGCGCTCAGGGCGACGGGCCCACGCCCCTTGTATTGCCCGGCCATCCGCAGCAAACCCGCTGGCTTCATGATCTCCTCAAGACAGGAGCCACCGATGGGCGGCCCAGACGCGCAACCGCGCCCAAACGCCGAGTCCGGCGCTCAAAGCCTGGCCCGCAGCCTCAGCTGGCCGCATCTGGTGGCCATGGGCGTGGGCGCTATCGTCGGCACCGGCATCCTGACGCTGATCGGCATCGGCGCGGATAAGGCGGGGCCGGCGGTTCTGCTGTCCTTCCTGATCGCTGGCTTTGTCTGCGCCTGCGCCGCCCTGTGCTACGCCGAGATGGCGACCACGGTGACGGCGTCCGGCAGCGCCTATACCTATTCCCGCGTCGTGCTGGGCCAGGCGGTCGCCTGGATCATCGGCTGGAGCCTGATCCTGGAATACAGCCTGGTGGTCAGCGCCGTGGCCGTCAGCTGGTCAGGCTACGCGGCTCCCTTGCTGCATGATTGGCTGGGCCTGCCCATGGCCCTCATGCAGGGACCGCACGCCGGCGGCGTGGCCAATGTCCCAGCCCTGTTCATCATCATGGCCGTGGGCGCCCTGCTGCTGGCCGGAGCCAAGAAGAGCGCGACGCTGAACCTGATCCTGGTGGCGGTGAAGCTGTCGGCCCTGGCCCTGTTCGTCTGGTTCGCCCTGCCCCACTTCAACGCCGCCAACCTGGAGCCCTTCAGCCCCTTCGGTTTCGCCCGTCAGATGGGCGATGACGGCGTCGAGCGCGGCGTCATGGCGGCGGCGGCCATCATCTTCTCGGCCTTCTATGGCTTCGACGCCATCGCCACCGCGGCCGAAGAGACCCGCAACCCCAAGCGCGACCTGGCCATCGGCATCATCGGCTCGATGCTGGCCTGCGCTGCCATCTACACCGTCATCGCCACGGCCGCCCTGGGCGCCACGCCCTTCACCCGCTTCGCCAACAGCCCCGAGCCGCTGGCCCTGATCCTGCGCGAGATCAACCAGCCGGGCGCGGCCCACTTCCTGGCGGTGACGGCGGTGCTGACCCTGCCGACGGTGATCCTGGCCTTCTTCTACGGCCAGAGCCGCATCTTCTTCGTCATGGCGCGTGACGGCCTGCTGCCGCGCGGCCTGGCCCGCGTGTCCAAGGGCGGGGCGCCGGTGCGCATCACCGTCTTCACCGGCGTCGTGGTCGGCGCCATCGCCCTGTTCGTGCCGCTGGACGAGATCGTGGCCCTGGCTAACGCGGGCACCCTGGTGGCGTTCAGCGCCGTGGCCCTGTGCATGCTGATCCTGCGCCGTCGCGCGCCTGACATGCCGCGCGGGTTCCGCACGCCCCTGGGCTGGGTCGTGGGCCCCGTGGCCATCGCCGGCTGCCTGTACCTGCTGGCCAGCCTGCCGCAGAAGACGCAGCTGTGGTTCGTGTTCTGGAACCTGGTCGGCTTGGGCGTCTACTTCATCTACAGCCGCGGCCGCGCCGCAAAGGCGCCCCAGGACGGTTCGACCGAAGGCTGATCCGCCCATCTCTGAAAAAGAAGGCCGCCCGGTGGACGCCGGGCGGCCTTTTCACTTCCGCCTCTGGGGGAGACTTAACGGTCGGCGCCCGTCACGGCGGGACCGTAGAACAGGGCGTTGAACAGCAGCCGTGACGAAGCCCGCGCCTGGGCGCGGTTCACCACGTCCGGCCCCAGGACGATCACCCGGCCCTCGCCGTGCTTGATGTCCAGCACCGCCTCTGCGCCCGATAGACGCTCCGACCCGATAGCCCAGCCGCTGTTCACCGCCACCTGCTGCGGATAGCGCACCATCGACGCCCCCTCGCCCGCAGGGCGGAAGCCCGCGTTGCGATTGAAGAAGACGTTCATCTCGCGCGGCGCTCCGAAGGCCAGAGGGCGGCTGTTGTCCACCTCGGTCTTCAGCACCGCGCCCGGAATGAAGAAGTCGGTCGGTGCCAGCGGCCTGCCGTCGGCTTGGGTCAGCACGTCCTGCACCGGCGCGCCGATGGCCTTGGCCAGGCGATGCGACGAACCGATGGTGACCAGACTGCCGCCGTCGCGCACGAAGGCATCGATCTGCGGCGCCGTCTTCTCGGCCGTGACGGCCCCCAACCAACCGCGATACTGGGCCGGGATCGTCTCAGGGTCCGGTTGTTCGCGCTGGGCCGCCGCCGACAGGTCCGCAGGAATCATGTCCGACGCGAAGACCAGAACATCAAAGTCCTTGTTCAGATCGCCGGCGTCTAGGCGCTGCGGATAGATCACCTCGAACGGGTACTCGAACTGCTCCAGCATCCAGCGGGTCCAGCCCGAGGCCATCGAGCCGCCGTAGCGATCGACCAGGCCGATCCGCACGGGCTTCAGCGCGATACGTTCACCGCCCGGCGCGCGGGCGACCGCGTGGGCGTTCAGGCCCAGGTCGCGCACCGCCGCCTCGACGATCGGCCGCGCCTTTTCATCGGCGGGAATCCAAAGCGCGCCTGGGGCCAGGCTCGCACGGCCCGCCCGCGTCTCGCCTTCCTGCCAGAAGACGGGCACGCCCGCCGCCAGCAAGCGGTTGGTCAGGATGAAACCGTTGATCGGCGCATGATCGATCAGCCAGCCCGCCCGACCCGTTCCCTCGATCCTGCCCGGCGGCGGCGCCATGACATCGGCGACGCGCTCAGTCGGGGCCTCGAAACCGTCCAGGATGCGGTCGAACTGAACGCCCATCTGCATGGCCAGAGTGTAGCCGGTGGCGTCATAGGGCAGCTTGGGCGGCCCGCCCGGATATTGCAGGTCGTGCGGGTGATCCTGCGGCTCGAACATGTCCAGTACATGCGGGCGATAGGCCTGGGCCGTCTTCACCACATAGGAACCGGCCGGATAGGTCTTAGCCCCGACGGTGAAGGCGCGCGTCGCCCGCTCCACGTCCACGCCGGTCTTGATCAGGCTGTTCAGGAAGGCGACGGCGGTGGGCAGGTCAGCCTGGTCCGCGGGAATGACATAGCCGCGCGGATCGCGACGGGCCGGGTCGCGCAGGATCTGCTCATACAGCGCAGGATCAACGCCGCGACGCCCCTGCTGCGCGTTCTCTCCGGCCGCAGTCTGCAGGGCTTCAATCGTTGAGGGCGTGACGCGCCAGGTGTCGGTATTGCCCTTGTCGATGGCGTTCTGGCCCATGCGCCAGATGTTGAACAGCACCCGGTCCTTGTTGCGCGAGGCGTAGTTCAGCACGGCGCGGTTGATCGACTGTGAATAGTCGATCGACTGGGCGAAACGCCAGGTCTGAGGCGCGACCGGCATGGGCAGGTCGTTGCGCGGCAGCTGATTGTCCGGGATCAGGCTGATCCGGCTGGGCGTCGGGTGGCCGGTGATCTCGGTCAGCAGGCCGACGGCGTTGTGGAAATAGGTGACGGAGCGCTCCATCCCGTTGTTCCACGTCGAATAGTTGGCCCCGCTGCGCATGGTCGAGCCGGGCTTGCCCTCTTCGATCAAACGGCTGTGCATGGCGGCCCCGACCTCGGACAGGGTGCTCATGACCAGCGGGTCGTAGTTGTAGTTGAAGGGGTCGCGGAACGGCGGCATGAAGACCACGGTCCCCGCCGGCGCCGTCTGGTGGTGGTTGTAGATGATCTGCGGGAACCACTCGCGGAAGAACTGCCGGTTGACGTTGGTCGTCTCGGCCATGGCCGACAGGTAGTAGTCGCGGTTGTTATCGTGGCCGACGTACTTCTGGTACAGCACCGGGATGCTGTCGTACTCGCGCTTCAGCGGATCATCGTTGCGCATGTACCAGGTGGAGACCAGCTCCCACCCGTCCGGGTTCAGCGGCGCGAACAGGATGACCACATCGTCCAGGATGCGCTTGGCCTCGGCGTCCTCGGCCGTCAGCCATTCATACAGGGCGGCGATCAGGGCCTGGGGCGGCACCGTCTCGGTGGAGTGCAGGCCGCCGTCGATCCAGACCACGGCCTTGCCCTCGGCGGCCAGGGCGCGGGCTTCCTCCTCGCTGACGCCCTCGGCCTTGGCCAGGCGGCGCGCGATCTCCTGATAGCGGTCGATGTTCGCCAGGTTCTGCGGCGAGGAGACGACCGAGAGGTACTGCGTCCGCCCTTCGGACGAGCGGCCGATCTCAACCAGCTTCATCCGGTCCGACTGCCCGGCCAGGGTGTGCAGATAGCGTTCGAACTGAGTGTAGGTGATCAGGCGATAGTCCGCCCCGACCTCATGGCCGAACGCCTCCAGCGGCGTGGTCAGAGCGCGGGCGGGCGTCGCCGTCGCAGCATGGGGCGAGACCGCCGCCTCCAGCGCCAGCACGCTGGTCGTTGTCATGGCCAGCGACGAGAAGGCCAGCAAAGCCAGACCTGCGGCCAGCATGGCGGGGGGACGAGACATGGGATCTCCTGATGCGTTCACTCTCAGCCTTCTGCGAGGCTTGGCGACAGCTTGGCGTCTTCCCGCGCCCGACGCAATTTGCACGACTTCGGAAAACACCGCCCCCGGGCGCAAATTCTCTTCGGATGGACCGCATGAAACCGAAGCCTCGACGTTGAACGACGCTAGGGCGCGTCCCTCCCCGCCTCCAGAGCCGTCTTCAAACTGCCGAGGTCCGGCAGGAACCAGACCGCACGGCCTCGATTGCTCTCACGCACATAGCCAGCCAGCGCATCCGATGCGGCTATCTCGACCGAGATATCGCCGATGATCGCCAAACCAACATGGTAGTTGACGAACTTTTGGGTCGTCTCGCCCGCAAGGCGGGTGCGCAGACGAAGAAAATCCTGCCCCAGACGACTGACCGGCAGGGCCAGCCAGTCCGCGTTCGCTTCAAAGGCCATCGACAGAAAGCCGTTGATGTCGCCTGTCGTCGCCAACAACGAAGCATCCGCGGAGCAGATCGAGACGCGGCGGCCATTCCATGTCTCGATGGAAGGCATGGCGAAGGTCATTGAAACATCCTGCCCGTCACAGAATTCCAGACAAAGAAAAGGACGACCGGATTGCTCCGGTCGTCCTTTCGGCATCGTAGCGATGAAGCCGAAATCAGGCCTCGTCGTCGCCTTCGATGGCGAAGACCGGACCGGAGTCCAGGCCCTTGGCGGCCACGTCGCGATCGACGAACTCGATCACGGCCATCGCGGCGTTGTCGCCGTGACGGAAGCCCGCCTTCATGATGCGGATATAGCCGCCGTTACGCTCGGCGTAACGAGGGGCCAGCGTGTCGAACAGCTTGCCGACTTGCGGCACGTCGCGAACGGCGCTGATGGCCTGACGACGAGCGTGCAGGTCGCCCTTCTTGGCGAGGGTGACCAGCTTCTCGACGAAGGGACGCAGTTCCTTCGCCTTCGGCAGGGTGGTCGTGATCTGCTCGTGCTTGATCAGCGAGGCGGCCATGTTGGCGAACATGGCCTGGCGGTGGCTGACCGTACGGCCGAGCTTACGATAGGCGGCGCCGTGGCGCATCGGGGTCTCTCCTACTCAACCCTGGTTTCCCGTCCCTACTTGGCGGACGAGACCTGGGGCCTCTCATTCTAACCGCCCCAACCGATCCAACGGACCTGGGCGGAGGGTTGATGATCAGATCTGGTCGTCGAACTTCTTGGCCAGATCTTCGATGTTTTCCGGCGGCCAGTTCGGCACGTCCATGCCGAGGCTCAGGCCCATGGACGCCAGAACTTCCTTGATTTCGTTCAGCGACTTGCGGCCGAAGTTCGGGGTGCGAAGCATTTCGCCCTCGGTCTTCTGGATCAGGTCGCCGATGTAGACGATGTTGTCGTTCTTCAGGCAGTTGGCCGAACGGACCGACAGCTCCAGCTCGTCCACCTTCTTCAGCAGCGACGGGTTGAAGGGCAGCTCGGGCTTGCCGTCCGACTGCTCGACAGCCTTGGTCGGCTCATCGAAGGTGATGAAGATCTGCAGCTGGTCTTGCAGGATGCGCGCAGCGTAAGCCACAGCGTCAACCGGCGAGACGGCGCCGTTGGTTTCAACTTCCAGGATCAGCTTGTCGTAGTCCAGCGACTGGCCCTGACGGGTCGGCTCGACGCGATAGGCGACGCGCTTCACCGGCGAATACAGGGCGTCGACGGCGATCAGGCCGATCGGGGCGTCTTCCGGGCGGTTCAGTTCGGCGGCGACGTAGCCCTTGCCGTTCTGCACCGTCAGCTCCATGCGGACCGATGCGCCGTCATCCAGGGTGCAGATCACGTGATCCGGGTTCAGCACCTCGATGTCGGCCGGCAGGTCGATCTGAGCCGCCGTCACCGGGCCGGGGCCCGTGGCGCGCAGCGTCATCCGCTTCGGACCTTCCGCGTGCATGCGCAGGGCCAGTTGCTTGATGTTCAGAACGATATCGACCACGTCCTCGCGAACGCCTTCCAGCGACGAGAACTCGTGCACAACGCCGTCGATCTGAATGGCCGTGACCGCCGCGCCTTGAAGCGAAGACAGCAGAACGCGACGAAGCGCGTTGCCGAGCGTCACACCGAAACCGCGCTCGAGAGGCTCGGCGATCAGACGCGCCTTGTGCTGCGGGTCAGACCCGCCCTCGACTTGCGGTTTCTCGGGACGGATCAGCTCTTGCCAGTTTCTTTCGATCATAAAGTCCCTCGAACGGGTTTCGACGGCTCCGTGTTCTCACGTTCAGAACAACAGGAGCCGCCGGGAGAAGGGTTAGGCGGCGTGAACCTTAGACGCGACGGCGCTTCGGCGGACGGCAGCCGTTGTGCGGCATCGGCGTCACGTCACGAATGGTCGTGATCGTCATGCCGACGGCCTGCAGGGCGCGCAGGGCCGACTCACGGCCCGAACCCGGACCCGAGACGTTCACTTCCAGCGTCTTGACGCCGTGCTCGGCGGCCTTCTTGCCAGCGTCTTCCGCAGCCATCTGAGCGGCGTA
The DNA here is from genome assembly GCF_047237745.1 of Brevundimonas phoenicis. Classification (NCBI taxonomy): domain Bacteria; kingdom Pseudomonadati; phylum Pseudomonadota; class Alphaproteobacteria; order Caulobacterales; family Caulobacteraceae; genus Brevundimonas; species Brevundimonas phoenicis. Next base: position 1,435,060 of record NZ_JBDFLN010000001.1, on the reverse strand, counting down.
CGGCGTCGACTTGCGCGAGCCCTTGAAGCCCATGTGGCCGGCCGACGACCAGGAAATCGCGTTCCCTTGAGCGTCGGTGATGGTCACCATGGTGTTGTTGAACGAAGCGTTCACGTGGGCCACGCCCGAGGTGATGTTCTTGCGTTCGCGGCGCTTAACGCGACCCGGTTCCTTAGCCATCGGTCAGGCCTCTCTCTTACTTCTTCTTGCCGGCGATCGGCTTGGCCGGACCCTTGCGGGTGCGAGCGTTGGTGTGGGTGCGCTGGCCGCGGACCGGCAGGCCCTTACGGTGACGCAGGCCGCGGTAGCAGGCCAGGTCCATCAGGCGCTTGATGTTCATCGACGTCTCGCGGCGCAGGTCGCCTTCGACGGTGAAGTCGCGGTCGATGGTCTCGCGGATCTGCAGGATCTCCGCGTCGGTCAGCTGGTTCACGCGGCGAGCCGGCTCGATGCCGATCTTGGCCGTGATCTCCTTGGCGTTGTGCGCGCCAATGCCGTGAATGTACTGAAGCGCGATTTCAACGCGCTTGTTCGTCGGAATGTTGACGCCTGCGATACGGGCCACGAAATTCTCCAAGTACGCGTTAATTCAGACGCAGAAACCGCTCCGGTCAACAGACCTGGAACGTGTACGCCCTTCGCGGAAGGCCGCCCTTATACAGGGGATTCCCAATGCGTCAACGGGCAAGCGCCGTGAGCAGGCTGGCTCAGGGCCATTCGACCCCCACCCGGACCTCTCGACCATCAAGCGGCGCTCCGTTCTGCGTTGCAGGACGAAAGCGGAAATAACGCGAGGCCGCAAGGGCCGCCTGACCGAATCCCATCCCCGGCGGCGATTCGTCGACCAGGCGGCAATCGCTCAGAGTGGTGTCGAGGCGCACCCGGCAGGCCAGGGTCGCCTGACCGCCTCTCCGCTGGCGGAAGGCCTCGCGCGGATGCAGCGTGCGCAGTTCCCCCACAGTGGGGCCGCGAATGATGCGTGGCGGGCCGTCGCCCACGCCAGGGCCGACGCCCGATCCGCTGCCGCCCCCGCTGCCGGTTCCCTGCCCGCCCTGCCCCTGACCAGGCGTCGGGCCAGGCTCAGGCGCGACTCCAATCACCAGCGGTTGCTCCAGGGCAGGACGCGGCGGCGGCGTGACTTCCGACTTGGGCGGCTCAGGACGGGGACGCGCGGGGCGCACGACGGAGGGCGCGGCCGGGGCGCCGCCGCCCTGGGACGCCGCAGGCTCTGGGGGAGGCGGCGGCGGTGCGACCGGCTCAGGTCGGACCAGATCGACAATGATGAGCGGCGGCGGCGGCACGAAGGTCGCCTCGGGCCGACCGACGCCCAAAAGCACAAAGGCGCCGAGGTGCAGAAGGGCCGCCAGCCCCGCCGCGCCCCAGCGCCATTGCTTCATTCGTTTCGGCCGCAACCGTCTCTCCCGCAAAGGCTTCAGAACGCTAACGCTTCAGAAGCGGAGGGGATCAGACCGCGTGTCGGCTCAGGCGTCCAGCGCCGCGTCGATGGCGGCGGCCACGGCGGCGATGTCGCCCATGCCGTCGACCTCGGTCAGCTTGCCCTGGTCTGCATAGTAGGGAAGCAGCGGCGCGGTCTGGCGGTTGTACACGGCCAGGCGGTCCTTGAAGGTCTCGGGGTTGTCGTCCGCCCGACCCTGCTCGGCGAACCGCTTGCCGATACGGTCGGTCAGGGCGGCGTCGTCCACCTTCAGGCGGATGACGCTGTCGATCTTGGCGCCGCACTTGGCCAGCATGAGGTCCAGGGCTTCAGCCTGGGCCACCGTGCGGGGGAAGCCGTCGAAGATGGCGCCGCCGGCGGCCTCGGCCTCCGGCAGGCGGGCTTCGATCAGGGCGATGACGATCTCGTCGGTGACGAGGTCGCCGCGCGCCAGCACGTCCTTGACCTTCAGCCCCAGCTCCGAGCCGGAAGCGATAGCCGCACGCAGCATGTCGCCGGTCGAGAGCTGGACCATGCCTCGCTCTTCGACCAGCCGCTTGGCCTGGGTGCCCTTGCCGGCCGCAGGCGGCCCGAACAGGATCAGGTTCATTTTATATTCCGGGCTCCCCTACCCGATCAGCGACGGACAGGAGCGGAACCGCCCCGGCCACGGCCGCGCAACTTGGCCTTTTTGATCAGCCCTTCGTACTGGTGCGCCAGCAGATGCGACTGGATCTGGGCGACAGTGTCCATCGTCACCGAGACCACGATCAAGATAGACGTTCCGCCAAAGTACAGGCTGTTGCCCAGGCTGCTGACCAGGAACTCCGGCAGCAGACAGACGGCGGTGATATAGGCGGCGCCGATCACCGTCAGGCGCGTCAGCACATAGTCCAGATACTCGGCCGTGCGCTTGCCCGGACGGATGCCCGGCAGGAAGCCGCCGTACTTGCGCAGGTTCTCGGCCGTGTCCTCGGGGTTGAAGGTGATCGAGGTGTAGAAGAAGCAGAAGAAGACGATCAGGACGGCGTACAGGATCATGAACACCGGTTGGCCGTGCGTCAGCTGGGCCGTCACCAGGGGCAGCCAGCTCATCCAGTCCGGCAGGTTCGCATTGGCCGTGAACTGGGCCACCGTCGTCGGCAGCATCAGCAGCGACGAGGCGAAGATGGCCGGGATCACGCCCGCGGTGTTGACCTTCAGCGGCAGGAACGACTTGTCGCCGCCGGTCATGCGGTTGCCTTCCTGGCGCTTCGGATACTGGATCAGAAGGCGGCGCTGGGCGCGTTCCATGAAGACGATGAAGACGATGACCGCCACCGCCATGATGGCGATGAACAGCAGGGTGAAGGCCGACATCTGACCCTGCTGGGCCAGGCCCAGCATCCGCGCCACCGTCGACGGCAGAACCGCCACGATGCCCGCGAAGATGATCAGGGAGATGCCGTTGCCGACGCCGCGCGCCGTCACCTGCTCGCCCAGCCACATCAGGAACATGGTGCCGCCGGTCAGGACGGTGACCGTCGAAATGATGAAGAACAGACCCGGCTGGTCGATCAGGCCCGGCTGGGCGTTCAAGCCCACCGCGATGCCGAAGGACTGGGCCAGGGCCAGGAATACCGTCAGATAGCGGGTGTACTGGTTCAGTTGCTTGCGGCCCGACTCGCCGCCTTCCTTCTTCAGCTTCTCCCACGGCGGATACACCGCGCCCATCAGTTGGACGATGATCGACGCCGAGATGTAGGGCATGACGTTCAGCGCGAACACGGCCATGCGCTCGACGGCGCCGCCCGAGAACATGTTGAACATGTCCAGGATGCCGCGTTGGCCATCCGGGTTCTGGAAGAAGGCCAGGAAGGCCTCGCCGTTGATCCCAGGGATCGGAACATAGGTGCCGATCCGGTAGACCAGCAGCGCGCCCAGCGTGAACAGCAGGCGCTTGTGCAGCTCGGTCGCTTTCGCGAACGAGCCCATGTTCATATTGGCAGCAAGTTGTTCAGCGGCCGAAGCCATCAGGCGGTCCCCACGACTATGCCCGTCGTCAGATAGGCGGAAAGCGGCGCTCTTGCGAGGGCCGCTTTCGGAAAATCGTCATCCCGGTCCGGACGATCCCGGCGGAGGCGCGAAAGCCGCGCTCCGACGGGATGACGATATCGGATTTTAGGCCTTGGCGGCGGTGCGCTTGGCGCGAGCCGAGATCTTGTTGGCGTCGCCCTTCGGAGCCTTGGGTTCCGGCGCCTTGCCGCGAGCGGCGTTGCGCTTTTCGAGGCGAGCCGCAGCCTTAGCTTCGGCTTCGATGCGCTGCTGGGTGACCGAGCCGCCGGCGGCTTCGATCGCCTTGACGGCGCCCGACGAGGCCGACCACACGACCAGGTTCAGCTTGGCCTTCAGTTCGCCTTCGCCCAGGACGCGCACGCCGTCCTTGACGCGACGGATCACGCCGGCGGCGACCAGGGCCGCGCCGTTGATCTCGGCCTTGGCGTCCAGCTTGCCGGCGTCGACGGCCTCTTGCAGGCGCCACAGGTTGACTTCAGCCAGCTTCGGCGCGTTCGGCACGTTGAAGCCGCGCTTCGGCATACGCATGTACAGCGGCATCTGGCCGCCTTCGAATCCGCCGATGGCGACGCCCGAACGCGACTTCTGACCCTTGACGCCGCGACCGGCGGTCTTGCCCTTGCCCGAGCCCGGGCCGCGGCCGACGCGCATACGCTTCTTGGCGGCGCCTTCGTTGTCACGGATTTCGTTCAGCTTCATTGCCTGATCCTTTCGGGTGCTAGCGCCAGGTCCGCCAGGCGGTCCTGACTCGGCGTTGGATAAATTGAAGGGCCGCTGATTAAGCGACCCGCGTCAGCATCGCAAGATGCTTCCTTCATAAAGCGAAACGCCCTCCCCCGCGAACGGGAGAGGGCGAACCGTCTTACTTCTCGACCACTTCCACCATGTGGGCGACCTTGGCGATCATCCCACGGACGGAGGGGGTGTCTTCCAGGGTCGACTCACGGCCGATCTGGTTGAGACCCAGGCCCACCAGGGTGGCGCGCTGATCCGACTTGCGGCGGATCGGGCTCGCCGTCTGACGGACGGTCACAGTCTTGTTTTCGGTCTTGGCCATCTATCAGCCCTCCACGGCTTCCGGCGCCGAGGCGCCGTCATTGCGGCGGCCCATCAGGTCGGACACCTTCTTGCCCCGCTTGGAGGCGATCTGGCGCGGCGACGACTGAACCTTCAGAGCTTCGAAGGTGGCGCGGATCATGTTGTAGGGGTTCGAAGAGCCGGTCGACTTGCCCACGACGTCCTGGACGCCGAGGGTTTCGAGGACCGCACGCATCGGACCGCCCGCGATGACGCCCGTGCCCGGAGGGGCAGCGCGCATCATGATCTTGCCGGCGCCCCAACGGCCCGAGCCGTCGTGGTGCAGGGTGCGGTTCTCGCGCAGCGGAACCTTGATCATGGTCTTCTTGGCTTCTTCGGTCGCCTTACGGATGGCTTCCGGCACTTCGCGCGCCTTGCCGTGACCGAAGCCGACGCGGCCTTTGCCGTCGCCGACGACCATCAGGGCCGCGAACGAGAACCGGCGGCCGCCTTTGACGGTGGCGGCGACGCGGTTGATGTGCACCAGCTTCTCGATGATGTCCGAATCCGGACCTTCAACGGGAGCGTTGCGGTTGTCGCGACGGTTGCGATCGCCGCCGCCGCGTTGGGGTTCACGAGCCATGCTTGCCGTTCCCTTAGAAGTTCAGACCGGCTTCGCGCGCGGCTTCCGCCAGCGCCTTGACCCGGCCGTGATAGATGTAGCCGCCACGGTCGAAGACGACGTCCGTGACGCCCTTCTCGATGGCGCGCTCGGCGATCAGCTTGCCAATCTTGGCGGCGGCTGCGACGTCCGAACCCTTGGAACCCTTGCCGCCTTCCAGCGACGAGGCGGAAGCCACCGTGATGCCCTGGGCATCGTCGATGATCTGAGCCGAGATGTTCTTGTCCGAACGGAAGACCGACAGACGCAGACGACCATTGGCCACCGCCTTGAGGCGACGACGGGTGCGCTCGGCGCGGCGCTTGGCTTGTTGTTGAAGAGAGAGAGCCATGACTTACTTCTTCTTGCCTTCCTTGCGCCGGACGAACTCGCCCTGGTAGCGCACGCCCTTGCCCTTATAGGGTTCCGGCGGACGCATCTTGCGGATGACGGCGGCGATTTCGCCCACAGCCTGCTTGTCGTTGCCCGAGATCTTGATCTCGGTCTGCTTCGGCACGGCGAAGGTGATGCCTTCCGGCGGAACGATGTCCACGTCGTGCGAGAAGCCGAGCTGCAGCGAGAGATCCTTGCCCTTCAGGGCGGCGCGGTAACCGACGCCGACCAGTTCCAGGGTCTTCTCGAAGCCGTCGGTCACACCGGTCACCATGTTGGCGACCAGGGTGCGCGACAGACCCCACATGGCGCGAGCGCGCTGGGTGTCCGAACGCGGGGTCAGCGACAGTTCGTCGCCTTCCTGCGTGACTTCGATCTCTTCGGCGACGGTCCAGGAGCGTTCGCCCTTCGGACCCTTCACGGTGACGGCCTGGCCGTTGAGCGTGACAGTCACGCCCTTCGGCACAGCGATGGTTTTCTTGCCGATACGAGACATATCAGTAGACCCTGCAGAGGACTTCGCCGCCGACGTTAGCGTCGCGGGCGGCGGCGTCGGACATGACGCCCTTCGAAGTCGAAAGGATCGAGATGCCGAGGCCGTTCTTGATCGGCTTCAGATCGCTGATGGCCGAATAGACGCGGCGGCCGGGCTTCGACACGCGGGCGATCTCGGCGATCACCGGCTGGCCGTCGAAGTACTTCAGCTCGATCTCGAACTGCGGAAACTCACCGGGGTTTTGAACCAGCGAGTAGCCGCGGATGTAGCCTTCGTCCTGCAGCACGTCGAGGACGCGCTGACGCAGACGGGAAGCCGGGGTGAGCACCGACGAACGCTTGCGGGTGGCCGCGTTCTTGATGCGAGCGATCATGTCGCTCAGGGGATCGTTGATCATCATATCTGTTCGCTCCCCTTACCAGCTCGACTTCGTCAGGCCGGGGATCTGACCCATGTTGCCCAGCTCACGCAGGGCGACACGGCTCATCTTGAGCTTGCGGTAGTAAGCCCGCGGGCGGCCCGTGACTTCGCAACGGTTGCGAATGCGGGTCGGCGCGGAGTTACGCGGCAGGGCGGCCAGCTTCAGGCGCGCGTCGAAGCGCTCCTCCAGCGGCAGGCTCTCGTCGTTGGCGGTCGCCTTCAGGGCTTCCCGCTTCGCGGCATACTTCGCAACCAGGGCCTTGACGGCTTCGTTGCGGTTTACGGCGCTTTTCTTAGCCATTGTTCTCTTCCCTTCCCGATCAGTTCACGAACGGGAACTTGAACTCGGTGAGGAGAGCCTTGGCTTCCTCATCGGTCTTGGCCGTGGTGCAGACAACGATGTCCATGCCCCACATCTGGTCGATCTGGTCGTAGTTGATCTCCGGGAACACGATGTGCTCCTTCAGACCCGTGGCGTAGTTGCCGCGACCGTCGAACGAAGTGCCCTTCAGGCCCCGGAAGTCCTTCACGCGCGGCAGGGCGATCGTGATGAAGCGGTCCAGGAACTCGTACATCTGGGCGCCGCGCAGCGTGACCTTGCCGCCAATGACCATGCCTTCGCGCAGCTTGAAGCCGGCGATGGAGTTACGAGCCTTGGTCGGCACAGCCTTCTGACCGGCGATGGCCGTCAGATCCTTGAGGGCCGCGTTGGCCTTCTTGGAGTCGGCGACAGCTTCACCGATACCCATGTTCAGGACGATCTTGTCCAGCTTGGGGATCTGCATCTCGTTGGAGTAGCCGAACTTTTCCTTCAGGACGCCGCGGATGCGGTCCTGATACTCGGCCTTGAGGCGCGGCGTGTACTTGGTGTCGGCCATCAGATGACGTCTCCCGTCGACTTGGCGAAGCGGACCTTCTTGTCCCCCTCGACCTTGAAGCCCACGCGGGTCGCCTTGCCGTTGGCGTCGGCGATCGCGACGTTCGACAGGTGAAGCGAGGCTTCCTTGTGCTTGATGCCGCCTTGCGGGTCAGCCTGGGTCGGGCGCGTGTGGCGCTGAACCATGTTGACGCCTTGCACGACGACGCGGTTTTCGGTCGGCAGAACCTGCATCACCTTGCCGGTGCGGCCCTTGTCCTTGCCGGTCAGGACGACGACGTTGTCGCCCTTCTTGATCTTGGCGGCCATGGTTACAGAACCTCCGGAGCCAGCGAGATGATCTTCATGTGGTTCTTGGCGCGCAGCTCGCGCGGAACCGGGCCGAAGATACGGGTGCCGACAGGCTCGTTCTGCTTGTTGACGATGACGGCGGCCGACTTGTCAAAACGAATGACCGAGCCGTCCTTGCGCTGGATGTCCTTGGCGGTGCGCACGACGATGGCGCGAACGACGTCGCCCTTCTTCACGCGGCCGCGCGGAATCGCTTCCTTCACCGAGGCGACGATGGTGTCGCCGATCGAGGCGTAGCGGCGCTTGGAGCCGCCCAACACCTTGATGCACATGACCCGGCGAGCGCCCGAGTTATCGGCGACCTCCAGGTTAGTTTGCATCTGGATCATGGGATCCGATCCTTCTTCTTACGAAGCCGAGGCCGGGGAAATGATTTCCCAGCGCTTCAGCTTGGACTTGGGGGCGCATTCGATGATGCGCGCGATATCGCCGACTTTGAGAGCGTTAGCTTCATCGTGGGCGTGGTAGTTCTTGGACTTGCGGACCGTCTTGCGGAGCAGCGGGTGCAGCAGGGTGCGCTCGACCTTCACGACGACGGTCTTGTCGCCCTTGTCGGAGACGACCACGCCTTCAAGAATGCGTTTGGGCATCGGTGTTTCCTTACGAGGCCGCACGCTTCTCGCGCAGAAGCGTCGAGATGCGAGCGATGTCCTTGCGCACTTCCGAGACCCGGTGGGTCTTTTCCATCTGGCCGGTGGCGGCCTGGAAGCGCAGGTTGAACTGTTCCTTCTTGAGCTTCAGCAGCTCGTCGGACAGTTGGTCGACGGTTTGCGACCGGAGATCGGCGATCTTGGTCATTAGGCGGCTTGCTCCGTAACGATGCCGGCGTCCAGGCGGGTGACCACCTTGGTGCGGATCGGCAGCTTGGCGGCGCCGAGGCGCAGCGCTTCACGAGCCACGTCGTCCGGCACGCCGTCGATTTCGAACATGATGCGGCCCGGGGCCACGCGAGCGGCCCAGTGGTCCACCGCGCCCTTGCCCTTACCCATCCGCACTTCAGCCGGCTTGCCGGAGACCGGCACGTCGGGGAAGATACGGATCCAGACGCGGCCCTGACGCTTCATCTGACGGGTGATCGCGCGGCGAGCCGCTTCGATCTGACGCGCCGTGATGCGCTCCGGCTCGACGGCCTTCAGGCCGTAGGAGCCGAAGTTCAGCGAGAAACCACCCTTGGACGAGCCGTGGATGCGGCCCTTGAAGGCCTTGCGGTACTTGGTCTTTTTCGGTTGCAACATGGCCTATCAGCCCTCACGACCACGGCGCGGACCGCGATCACCGCGGGGGCCGCGCTCACGGCCTTCGTTGGACGACGGACCCGAGGCTTCCTGGGCCCAACGCTTGTCCTGGGCCATCGGGTCGTGCTCGAGCACTTCACCCTTAAACACCCAGACCTTCACGCCGATGATGCCGTAGGTCGTCTTGGCTTCATAGAAGCCGTAGTCGATGTCGGCGCGCAGCGTGTGAAGCGGCACGCGACCTTCGCGGTACCATTCCATACGAGCGATTTCGGCGCCGCCCAGACGGCCCGACACGTTGATGCGGACGCCCTTGGCGCCCAGGCGCATGGCCGACTGCATCGAACGCTTCATGGCGCGGCGGAACGCGATACGGCGTTCCAGCTGCTGAGCGATGTTCTCGGCGATCAGCTGAGCGTCGGTCTCCGGCTTGCGGACCTCGACGATGTTCAGGTGAACTTCGCCTTCGGTGCGGGCCGAGATGTCCTTGCGGAGCTTCTCGATATCAGCGCCCTTCTTGCCGATCACGACGCCCGGACGGGCGGCGTAGATCGTCACGCGGCACTTCTTGTGGGGGCGCTCGATGATGATGCGCGACACGCCGGCGGCCGACAGGCGTTCCTTCAGCCACGTGCGCAGCTTCAGATCCTGGTGGAGCAGTTTGGCGTAGTCAGCGCCGCCGGCGAACCAGCGGCTGTCCCACGTGCGGTTCACGCCGAGGCGCAGACCGATCGGATTGATTTTCTGTCCCATCAGGCAGCCTCGCCGGCTTCACGGACCACGATCGTGATCTCGCTAAAGGGTTTCAGGATGCGCGAGGAGCGACCGCGAGCGCGGCTCGCGAAACGCTTCATCACCAGGTTCTTGCCCACGAAGGCCTCGGCGACAACCAGGTTGTCGATGTCGAGGTTGTGGTTGTTCTCGGCGTTCGAGATCGCCGAGTACAGAACCTTGCGGACATCGCCAGCGATGCGCTTGTGGCTGAATTCCAGCTCGTTCAGCGCCTTCTGGACCGGCAGACCGCGGATCGACGCGGCCACCAGGTTCAGCTTCTGCGGGCTGATGCGGACGTTGACCAGCTTGGCGCGGGCCTCGGTCGCTTCAACGCGACGGGGGTTCTTGGTCTGGGCCATGGATTACTTCCTCTTGGCCTTCTTGTCCGCCGCGTGGCCCGGGAAGTTCCGGGTCGGGGCGAACTCGCCGAACTTCATGCCGACCATTTCTTCGGAGACCGACACCGGCACATGCTTCTGGCCGTTGTGGACGCCGAACGTCAGACCGACGAACTGCGGCAGGATGGTGGAGCGGCGCGACCACGTCTTGATCACGTCCTTGCGGCCCGACGATTGAGCGGCGTCGGCCTTCTTGAGCAGATACCCGTCGACAAACGGGCCTTTCCAGGAGGAGCGGGCCATTCTTAGCGAGCCTTCTTCACGTGACGGCTACGGATGATGAACTTATCCGTGGCCTTGTTCTTGCGGGTACGGGTGCCCTTGGTGTCCTTGCCCCACGGCGTAACCGGGGTACGACCACCAGAGGTCCGGCCTTCACCACCACCGTGCGGGTGGTCGATCGGGTTCATGGCGACGCCGCGGACGTGCGGACGCCAGCCCATGTGACGCTTGCGGCCCGCCTTGCCCAGGTTCTGGTTCATGTGCTCGGGGTTCGACACGGCGCCGACCACGGCCATGCAGCCGTCCAGGACCATGCGAAGCTCGCCCGAGCCCAGACGGATCTGAGCGTAGCCCTGGTCGCGACCGACCAGTTGAGCGTAGGCGCCGGCCGAACGGGCCAGCTGAGCGCCCTTGCCCGGCTTCATCTCCACGTTGTGGATGATGGTGCCGACGGGGATCGAGCGCAGCGGCATGGCGTTGCCCGGCTTCACGTCGACCTTCTCACCCGCGACGATGGTGTCGCCGGCGTGAAGGCGCTGAGGCGCGATGATGTAGGTCTTCTCGCCGTCCGGGTAGACAACCAGGGCGATGAAGGCGGTGCGGTTGGGGTCGTATTCCAGACGCTCGACCGTGCCGACCACGTCGAACTTGCGACGCTTGAAGTCGATCTTGCGGTACAGCTTCTTGGCGCCGCCGCCGCGGAAGCGGACAGCGATGCGACCGCCCTGACCACGACCGCCCGACTTGGTCAGGCCTTCGGTCAGCGACTTCTCCGGGCGGCCTTTGTGCAGCTCGGAACGGTCGACCAGCACCAGGGCGCGGCGGCCCGGCGACGTCGGATTGTAATGCTTCAGAGCCATCTTCTTAGAGCCCCGTCGTGACGTCGATCGACTGACCATCGGCCAGCGTCACGATCGCTTTCTTGATGTCCACGCGACGGCCCAGGATGCCCCGGAAGCGCTTGGTCTTGCCCTTTTGAACCAGGGTGTTGACCTTGAGGACGTTGACTTTGAACAGGCTTTCGACCGCAGCGGCGATCTCGTCCTTGGTCGCCGTGCCGGCGACGCGGAAGACGACCTTGTTCTGCTCCGACAGGATCGTGGCCTTCTCGGTGATCACCGGAGCCAGGATGGTGTCGTAGTGCTTGGCGGTGGGTTGAGCGGCGGCCATTATGCGGCTTCCTTCTCAGCGAAGCGCGCCTCGATGGCTTCAACAGCCGCCTTGGTCAGCACCAGTTTGTCGGCCCGCAGGATGTCATAGACGTTCAGGCCGGCGTTCGGCAGGACGTCGATGTGCGGGATGTTGCGCGCGGCCAGGCCGAAGTTGGTTTCAACTTCCGGACCCGCGATGATCAGAGCCTTGGTCCAGCCCAGCTTGCCGAAGATCTCGCGCAGCGAGGCCGTCTTGGCTTCCTTGACCGAGACGCTGTCGACGACGACCAGATCGCCGGCCTTGGCCTTGGACGACAGGGCGTGACGCAGAGCCAGGGCGCGGACCTTCTTCGGCAGCGAGTAGCCGTGGTCACGGACAACCGGACCGAAGGCGCGCGAACCGCCGACGAACTGCGGCGCACGGCGCGAACCGTGACGAGCGCCGCCGGTGCCCTTCTGCTTGTACATCTTCTTGCCCGTACGAGAGTTCTCGTTGCGGGTTTGAACCTTGTGCGTACCGGCGCGGCGCTTGGCCAGCTGCCAGTTGACGTAACGGGCCAGCAGGTCGCCGCGGATGTCGGAGATGCCGAAGACGGCGTCCGACAGCTCAACGTCGCCAGCAGCCTTGCCGTCGAGTTTGATGACCGAGAGTTTCATTACGCTTCACCGCCTTCGGTCGCTTCCACGGCCGGCGCTTCAGCCGGGGTCGAAGCGGGTTGAGCAGCGGCCGACTTCACGGCGCCCGGGAACGGGGCGTCCGAAGGACGGGCCTTCTTGATGGCGTCGCTGACCTTGACGTAGGCGCCGTCGTGACCCGGGACAGCGCCCTTGATCAGGATCAGGCCACGCTCGGCGTCGACGCGGACGACGGTCAGGTTCTGGGTCGTGACGACTTCCTGGCCGAGATGGCCAGCCATCTTCTTGCCCTTGAAGACCTTGCCCGGATCTTGACGCTGGCCGGTCGAACCATGCGAACGGTGCGAAATCGACACGCCGTGCGAGGCGCGCAGACCACCGAAGTTCCAGCGCTTCATGGCGCCGGCAAAGCCCTTACCAATGGTATGGCCCTGGATGTCGACCTTCTGGCCCGCGAGGAAGTGGTCGGCCGACAGTTCGGCGCCCACGTCCAGCAGGGCGTCTTCACCCACGCGGAACTCGGTTACATAGGCCTTAGGCTCGACCTCGGCCTTCGCGAAGACTTCGCGTTGAGCCTTGGCCGTGTTCTTGGCCTTCTTAACGCCAGCGCCCAGCTGAAGGGCGACGTAACCGTCGCGCTCCTTGGTACGTTGGCCGACGACTTGGCAGCCGTCGAGCTGGAGCACAGTGACCGGAACGTGTGCGCCGTCATCGGCGAACACGCGGGTCATCCCCAGCTTCTTGGCGATCACGCCCGTGCGCATGTCGGATCCCGCCTCTTTCTTTCTTAGATCTTGATCTCGACGTCCACGCCGGCGGACAGGTCGAGCTTCATGAGCGCGTCCACGGTCTGCGGGGTGGGGTCGACGATGTCGAGCACGCGCTTGTGCGTGCGGATTTCAAACTGCTCGCGCGACTTCTTGTCGACGTGCGGCGAGCGGTTCACGGTGAACTTTTCGATCAGGGTCGGCAGCGGGATCGGACCACGAACGGTCGCGCCCGTGCGCTTGGCGGTGTTAACGATTTCGCGCGTCGAAAAGTCGAGGACGCGGTGATCGAAGGCCTTGAGCCTGATGCGGATGCTTTGATCCATATCGGTTGTTATTCCCATGCGGCCGGAGCCGCGTCCCTGTGAACCATTTCAAAGACCGAAGCCTCAGAGCGATCACTCGCTCCCAGGAAACGCAAATCCGCAAAAACGAGCGGCCCACGCAGTCCCCCGCGAAGGCCGTAAGTTCCCAAGAAGCTGCAAAGAACAGTAACTTAGGTCGTCCCTGCGGACCGCGTCTGCACCCGAAAGTGCACAGCCGGTCCAACAAGAGGGGTGCTTATGCCTTCCGATTCCGTTTCCGTCAAGCGCGGAAATCCCCGCCCCGTCAGGGTTTGCGACTCACGTCGCCCGCGCCCCTCCCCGACCGCCGCACCGCAACATAACACGGGCCGACCGTTAGGGACTGAGGCGGGAAAACGGCCAGATGAACACCACGGAAAGGCGTCGCCGCAATGCGCGCCGCATACTGACGCAGTTATGCCGCAATGCGTCACTTTTGGGCAACATCGCCCCTGATGTGACCTCTGCATGACATGTTTGTTACGGCAAAGCGCCAAAGAGCGACCTATGTCTCGCTCATCGCCGGACGGGCCAAGCTTGTTTGGCGGCAGTACATAAGGACAAAAAAAATGAAAACCGTCTTTCTCGCTTCGGTCGCCGCCGCGACCCTGATCGCCGCTCCCGCCTTCGCTCAAGACGCCATCGGCTCGGTCGGCATCGCCTACAACTACGCTGACGTCGAAGGCACCGACGTGAACCGCGGCGTCATCGACGGCACCGTCGCTTCGCCGGTGTTCGGCGACTGGACCGTCACCTTCAACGCTGAAGCCGCCTACACCGACGTCCAGCACGCCGGCGACGAAACCACCCTGGCCGGCGCCGTGCACCTGTCGAAGAAGATCGAAGACATGCGCTTCGGCGGCTTCTACGCCGCTTCGGAACTGGGCAACACCACGCTGAACACCTTCGGCCTGGAAGGTCAGAAGTACCTGGACCGCGCCACCCTGACGGGCGTCGTCTCGTACGGCACCGCGGCTGACGCCGACATCTGGACCGTGGCCGGCGACGCCGCCTTCTACGCCACGCCGCAACTGCGCCTGAGCGGCGGCGCCGCCTACACCAACGTCGACGCCGACAACATGTTCATCGGCAACAGCGACGTCGACGCCTGGTCGGCCGGCGTGGCTGCTGAGTACCAGTTCGCCAACTCGCCGTACTCGGTCTTCGGCGGCTACGACTACGTCAAGTCCTCGGACCTGGACGTCGACGCCAACGTCTTCAAGATCGGCATGCGCTACAGCTTCGGCGGCGGTCTGCAAGCCCGCGACCAAGCCGGCGCCAACCTGGGCCGCACGCACAACGGCGTGTCCGCCCTGCTCGGCCTCTAAGCGATCTTCGCGGTCTTCCGACCGCACGGATCAACGAAACCCCGGCGGAGCGATCCGCCGGGGTTTTTGTTTGCCCGGGCCAGATGGGCTCCAGGCATGAAAAAGGCCCGAGGGGTTCCACGCTCCCGGGCCTTCTCCTTCAGGGGGGCGCGGCGTCAGCGACCGATGCGCAGATCCCCTGATCCCACGATCGAGCGGGACACCGCGCCCGTGGCTTCGGCCACTCGCACGTCGCCCGAACCAGCGATGGCGACCGAAACATCGCCCGCCGTTCCGCCGAAGCTCACGTCGCCCGAACTGCCGATTGAGACTTCCAGGGTCGAGGCGCGGCCGCCGCGCACCCGCACGCCGCCGGATCCGCCGATGGCGACGTTGGTCTCTCCATCCACACGCGCTACATCGATGCCGCCCGAACCGCCGACGCTGGCGTCCAGCTTGCCCGTGGCGCCGGCGAAGACCGAACCGGAACCGCCGACCGCAGCTTCCAGATTGCGTGACGTACCAGCCCGGATCGAGCCGGATCCGCCGACCGACAGGTCCACATCGCCATCAACGTTGGCCACCGTCCACGAGCCGCAGCCTCCATTACCCAACTCGACGGACCGGGCGCCGCGCCCCACCGAACCGAAGATGGCGCCGCCGCCGCTGACATCCACGTCGCGCGGCGTGCGTAGGACGATCAGAGGGGCCTCCTCCATGCGGATGCGGCCCTTGCCGCGCACCTCGACCGTCGCGCCTTCGCCGGGTTGGCGAGCGTCTGCGGGGCCGCTGTTGCACGAGCCGATCTGGCCGCCGTTAAAGCTCATGCCGCGCCCGCGTCCCAAGCCGCCATCGATGCGGACCTGAGCGCCTCTGCGTTCAATCCGAAGCTCCGGCAGGCCGGCCGAGCCCTGCGTGATCTCGACGCCGACGTCCGAGCGATCTTCCGGAATGACGATGACGCGCGCCACGGCGTTGCGGATCGTCACATCCTCGGCCATGGCCGGCGCCGCCAGAACGGCGGATGCGGCCAGTGCGGTTCCCATGGCGGCGGCTATTGCAGCGGGTTTCATCAGCGGGGTCTCCCTGTCTCTGTGTCCAGGCGAAACTGAGGGCCGCGCCCCGCAAAGTCAGTTTAAATCGAGGTCATGAACCCCTTTTAACCTAAGGCGACCGTCAGGTTGCGGGACCGCCTGCACGATCCGGCGCCAAGGCCGCAGCGCCATCCGTCGCGCCCACAGCAGGCTCGAAATCCCGCTCGAACGCGGCGATGCGGCTCTTCATCAGGCCCGTGCGCTTCAACGCCACCGAAGCGGCCCAGCGCGCGGCCAGTTCGGGCTTGCTCATGCGATCCGTCGTGCGCGGCTTCCCTCCCCGGCTGCGCAGGAAGGCGTTGGTGTAAAGCGCCCCGTTGCGGATACGCGACGGCCAGCTCTGGAACTCCACCGACAGGGAGACGCAGAAGCGGTCCAGATTCTCCACCCGATGCGGCGCATAGAAGGGCCAGGTCAGCGCCTGGCCCGGCTCCAGATCGACGATTCGAGCGTCGTCCTCGAAGGCGCGGCGATAGGGAATCTCTTCGGTCGTCTGGCGGGTGACGACCTGCTCCATGCTGCGCTCCGGCAGATGGGCCTCATCACCCGGATAGACGAACAGGCGCTTGCGGCCGCGCATGTGCAACAGCACCACGCCGCCGGCGTCAAAGTGGTAGGGCACCCGCGCCTTGGGCGAGGACAGGATCAGCTGGCCGCTGGCGCTGGCCGCCTTCACTCCATAGCCGCCCAGTATGCGCTCGAAGTCGACCATGGCCGCGCGCCACAGCTCGGGCCAGCCCTGCTCCACCTTGCGCATATTGACCCACAGGCGGCCCTGCTGGATCGCCTCCAGCAGTTCGGCGCCGTTCAGTTTTCCACGTGCGCCGGTGCGCAGGCTGACCTGACCCTCGTCGTCATAGTCGTACAGGTTGATGTCGAACAAATCGGCCGGATAGCGGTCCAGCACCTCGGCCAGCGCCTGATCCTCGGCGAAGCCGTCGGCCACCAGGGCGTGAGGGTGGATCTCGGCCTGGGTGATCGGGCCCGCGTAGCGGGTCATGGAAGCCGTCATACCGCTCTCCTCATCAATCGGCCGAGCCGGCCGCTTTTTGTTTCCGCACCATGTCGGCGGCCGCTCTCAGCACGCCCGAGGCCTGACCGGCCAGACTTGTCTCACACGCCTCGACCACGGACCAACGCCGCCGCGTGCTGATGCGCAACCGCTCCGCCCGTGCATGGCCCAGCACGCCCAGGGCGGCGCTCGCCGTCGCGCACATGGCGACGCCGACGCCCGGTCGAGCCACAACGCCTTCGACGGTCACAAGGCCCCCGTCGTCATAGTATTTCTTGTAGTTGCCGCCGACGCCGACGCCGTAGTCGAAGATGCGATAGCCGCGCTCCGAGCCCAGACGGATCGTCTCCTGCGTCAGCACGATGCCGGGCGACCAGCGCGCGACCTCCTGCTCATAGACCGGGAACCACAGGTGGAAATGACGCCCGGCGTGCATGGAGTACTCCATGGCGACGACCCGCCCGTCCACCCGCAGCACGGCCATGGAGGCGCCGAAGCCGTCCTCGCCCCGGCAATCCATCAAGGCGTGCAGGACGTCGCCCGTCCAGCCGCAGGCGAAGATGTCGTGATGCCCCGTGCGGCGGTACTGTTCGCTCTTCTCGATGATCAGGCGTTTCAGCAGGGCGTGATCGTGCAGCTCGATCTCGATTTCGACCGCCCTGAACGCACCGTCCAGGCCGCGACGAGAGCGCTCCTTGTCCTTGAAGTATTTCGGGAAGGCATTCCGGCGTCGTGCGTACCAGGCGTCGAATCCGCCCTCATCCGGCACCACGGAAACCACGCTGTGATTGCGCAGCATCGCCTGCGGCGCCTCGCCGATCCAGGCGGCGGCGGCGAAACGCGGCGCGCCGATCAAGGCCGCCGCCTCCTGCATCGAAGGCTTGTCCTCGCGCGGGCCGATGACGCCGTGATAGTCGTTCATCGGCGCGGCGAGGGGCTGAACCGTCCCGCCCCGACGCTGATGCGGATAATAGCCGACGACGCGGCCGTCCCGTTTGAAGACGGCCACAGCCGAACCGGGACAGATCGGCCCGGCCGTCCGTGCGAACTCCCACCGGAAATAGGGGCTGCTCAGGTCCGGGTCCGCGCGCGCCCACTTGTTCCATTGGACGCCCTCCTCGGCCGACAGGTCGACGAGGTTGCGGATTTCAACTGATAGTGGTCCCGACATGACGCTCCCTTCGGAACGATCACAGCAAGTCCCGTTCCAACACCGCCTCATACGGCCAAGCCCTTGAGGCCGGGTTAGCGTTCAGCGCCTTGCACAAAAGATCGGAGCTTCACCGCGTATCGCCGCATTGACCTCATTCAGGAGGTGCTCATGCCGAAACCACGCCCCAAGACCCGCGAAACCGAGAACGAGAACCAGCGTCCCGACAAGGAGGGCAGTCCGCCTCGCCCGGCCACCGAGCCCAAGGGCGCCGAGGGCAGCAGCAACTCAGGCCGCACGGAAACCGATCCCGCGACCGGCGCCCCGAACGACTGACATGCAAAACGGCCCCCGGATGTCTCCGGGGGCCGCTCTGTTACGCTTTACTCTTGGCCTACCGCCCTTGCGGGTTGCTTGAGGCCGGTACGCTTACTCGTACTGTGCGGCTCGAAAGCCGCCCGTCGATTACTCGACGATCTTGGCCACGACGCCGGCGCCGACGGTGCGGCCGCCTTCACGGATGGCGAAGCGCAGCTTCTCTTCCATCGCGATCGGCGTGATCAGCTCGACGTCCAGCTCGGCGTTGTCGCCCGGCATGATCATCTCGACGCCTTCCTTCAGGCGCACGATGCCGGTCACGTCCGTCGTGCGGAAGTAGAACTGCGGACGGTAGTTCGTGAAGAACGGCGTGTGACGGCCGCCTTCTTCCTTGTTCAGGATGTAGGCCTCGGCCACGAACTTGGTGTGCGGGGTGATCGAACCCGGCTTGCACAGCACCTGGCCGCGCTCGACGTCTTCACGCTTGGTGCCGCGCAGCAGCACGCCCACGTTGTCGCCGGCTTGACCCTGGTCCAGCAGCTTGCGGAACATTTCGACGCCCGTGCAGGTCGTCTTCTGAACCGGACGGATGCCGACGATTTCGACTTCTTCACCGACCTTGACGATGCCGCGCTCGACGCGACCGGTCACCACGGTGCCGCGGCCCGAGATCGAGAACACGTCTTCCACCGGCATCAGGAACGGCAGGTCGATCGGACGCTCCGGCTGCGGGATGTAGTCGTCAACGGCCTGCATCAGCGCCAGAACGGCTTCTTCGCCGATCTTCGGATCGCGGCCTTCGACGGCGGCCAGGGCCGAACCCTTCACCACCGGGATGTCGTCGCCCGGGAACTGGTACGAGCTCAGCAGCTCGCGCACTTCCATCTCGACCAGCTCCAGCAGCTCCTCGTCGTCGACCATGTCGACCTTGTTCAGGAACACCACCAGCGCCGGAACGCCGACCTGACGCGACAGCAGGATATGCTCGCGGGTCTGCGGCATCGGGCCGTCAGCGGCCGAGCAAACCAGGATCGCGCCGTCCATCTGAGCCGCGCCCGTGATCATGTTCTTCACGTAGTCGGCGTGGCCCGGGCAGTCGACGTGCGCGTAGTGACGGTTGGCCGTCTCATACTCGACGTGCGACGTGTTGATCGTGATGCCGCGCGCTTTTTCTTCCGGCGCGTTGTCGATGTCGGCGTAGTTCATCGCCTTGCCGCCGCCGGCCTTCGCCAGCGTCATCGAGATCGCCGCCGTCAGCGTCGTCTTGCCGTGGTCAACGTGACCGATCGTGCCGATGTTCACGTGCGGCTTCGTGCGTTCGAACTTTTCCTTGGCCATTCTCTAGCTCCTGGTGTCCCCAAACTGGGGTCCAAATGGGTTTGGGGATAGGTGGGGCGATTTGTGGTCAAACCGCCCCGTTTTCAAGTGGGTCCGTCAGAAAGACGGACTTAGGCGTACTTCTTGATCACTTCGTCGGCGACGTGTTGCGGCACCGATTCATAGTGGTCGTACTGCATGGTGAACTGGGCGCGGCCCTGCGACATGCCGCGCAGCGTGTTCACGTAGCCGAACATGTTGGCCAGCGGCACGAAGGCGTTCACGACGACGGCGTTGCCGCGCATGTCCTGCCCCTGGATCATGCCGCGACGGCCGTTCAGGTCGCCGATGATCGAACCCAGGTACTCTTCCGGGGTCACGACCTCGACGGCCATGATCGGCTCGAGCAGCTTCGGTCCGCCCTTTTCCTTCAGTTCGCGGAACGCGGCGCGCGACGCGATTTCGAAGGCCAGGACCGAGGAGTCGACGTCGTGGAAGGCTCCGTCGATCAGCGTCGCCTTGACGTCGATCACCGGGAAGCCGGCCAGCAGGCCGTTGTCCTTGGCCGACTTCAGGCCCTTTTCGACGCCCGGGATGTATTCCTTGGGCACTGCGCCGCCGACGATGGCCAACTCGAAGACGAAGTCCGAACCCGGCTCGCCCGGCTCGAACACCAGCTTCACGCGGGCGAACTGACCCGTGCCGCCGGTCTGCTTCTTGTGGGTGTAGTCGATCTCGACCTTGCGGCTGATCGATTCACGATAGGCCACCTGCGGCGCGCCGATGGTCGCTTCGACCTTGTAGGTGCGCTTCAGGATGTCGATCTTGATGTCCAGGTGCAGCTCGCCCATGCCCTTCAGGATCGTCTGGCCCAACTCGTGGTCGGTCGAGACGGTGAAGGACGGATCTTCCGAAGCCAGCTTGGCCAGGGCGACGCCCAGCTTCTCCTGGTCGGCCTTGGTCTTGGGCTCGACGGCGATCTCGATGACCGGCGCCGGGAATTCCATCTTCTCGAGGATGACCGGCGACTTCAGCGGGTCGCACAGGGTGTCGCCCGTGCGCGTTTCCTTCAGGCCGGCCAGGGCGACGATGTCGCCGGCGTAGGCTTCCTTGATGTCCTCGCGGTTGTTCGAGTGCATCTGCAGCATGCGGCCGACGCGCTCGCGCTTGTCGCGCGACGAGTTCAGCAGCGACTGACCGGTCTCCATCTTGCCCGAGTACAGGCGGCAGAAGGTGATCGAGCCGACGAAGGGGTCGTCCATGATCTTGAACGCCAGAACCGACAGGGGCTCTTCGTCCGAAGCCTTGCGGACGACCGGCTCTTCGGTCTTGAAGTCGATGCCCGGCGTCGGCGGAATGTCCACCGGCGACGGCAGGTAGTCGACGACGGCGTCGAGCAGGGGCTGCACGCCCTTGTTCTTGAAGGCCGAGCCGGCGAGGATCGGGTAGAAGGCGCCGGTGATCACGGCCTTGCGGATGCAGCGCTTCAGCACTTCAACCGAGGGCTCGTTGCCTTCCAGGTAGGCTTCCATGGCCTCGTCGTCGATCTCGACGGCGTTGTCGACCAGGTACTGGCGAGCGGCGGCCACGGCGTCAGCCATGTCAGCCGGGATGTCGCGCACGTCGGCCGAGGCGCCGACTTGGTCGGTTTCCCAGACCAGGGCCTTCATCTCGACCAGGTCGACCACGCCCTTCAGGTTCGATTCCGAACCGATCGGCAGTTGGATCGGCACAGCCTTGGCGCCCAGGCGGTCGCGGATCGACTCGACCGACTTCTCGAAGTCGGCGCCGATCTTGTCCATCTTGTTGACGAAGACGATGCGCGGCACGCGGTACTTGTCGGCCTGGCGCCAGACGGTTTCCGTCTGCGGCTCGACGCCGGCGTTGCCGTCCAGCACCGTCACGGCGCCGTCGAGCACGCGCAGCGAACGCTCGACTTCAATGGTGAAGTCCACGTGGCCGGGGGTGTCGATGATGTTCAGGCGCTTTTCGCGCCAGAAAGCGGTCGTCGCGGCCGACGTGATGGTGATGCCGCGTTCCTGCTCCTGGTCCATCCAGTCCATGGTGGACGCGCCGTCGTGCGTCTCGCCCATTTTGTGGTTCTTGCCGGTGTAGAACAGGATCCGCTCGGTCGTCGTCGTCTTGCCCGCGTCGATGTGGGCCATGATGCCGAAGTTGCGGTAGTCTTCGATTTTATGTGTGCGGGGCATTGAAGTTGCCTTCCGGGAGCTTCGCGGACGCGGCGAGCGCCCTGGGGTGTCGGATATGACGGCGCGGGCGATTCCGAAAAAACGCCCGCGCCAGATCGTCTTAAATAGTCGCCGCCATTGGCGGTTTTAAGACGCTTACCAGCGGTAGTGGCTGAAGGCGCGGTTGGCTTCAGCCATCTTGTGGGTGTCTTCGCGCTTCTTGACCGCGGTGCCGCGGTTGTTCGAGGCGTCCAGCAGCTCGGCGGCCAGCTTTTCCGTCATGGTGTTTTCGCCGCGGTTGCGCGCGGCGTTGACCAGCCAACGGATGGCCAGGGCGCGACGACGGTCCGGACGGACTTCGACCGGCACCTGGTAGGTGGCGCCGCCGACGCGGCGCGAGCGGACTTCGACCGACGGGGCGACGTTTTCCAGGGCGGCGTGGAAGGTCTCGACCGCAGTCTGCTCCTTCTTCTTGTCCGCCAGGATGTCGAAGGCGCCGTAAACGATGTTTTCGGCGACGGCCTTCTTACCTTCGTACATGACGTAGTTCATGAACTTGGTGACGATCAGATCGCCGAACTTGGGATCCGGCAGAACTTCACGCTTCTGGGCGCGGTGACGACGCGACATGGGTTATTCCTTCTCGGGCCCGACTGACGTCGGGGAAATCTCTGAAACGTAGGCCGGGGCCGATTACTTCGGACGCTTGGCGCCGTAGTGCGAACGACGCTGCTTGCGGTCCTTGACGCCTTGCGTATCGAGCACGCCGCGCAGGATGTGGTAACGCACGCCGGGCAAGTCCTTCACGCGGCCGCCGCGGATCAGCACGACCGAGTGCTCCTGCAGGTTGTGACCTTCGCCGGGGATGTAGCAAACGGCTTCGACGCCGTTCTTGGCCAGGCGGACCTTGGCGACCTTACGCAGAGCCGAGTTCGGCTTCTTCGGGGTCGTGGTGTACACGCGGGTGCAGACGCCGCGGCGCTGGGGCGAACCCTCCAGGGCCGGAACCTTGTTGCGGACCGGCTTCGGCTTGCGGGGCTTGCGGATCAGCTGGTTGATCGTGGGCATTCGAATTCGTCTCTTTTCGATGTGGAGGCGTGTGTCTTTCGACCGGAGCGCCTCATGAGCCTTCTTTTGAACGAGACCGAAGCCCCGCCCGGGTGTTATCGAGCCGAGGTCACGACGCCCAAACAGAAAAACCGGAACGCGCGCTTCGGGCGTTCCGGCGGGACACAGCCCGTCCGTTCAATTGTCACGATCTCAGCGAGCGGCGAACCGCCCACGTCTCGAAAGTGCGCGGCTTCTACGCTCGATCCGTTAACAGGTCAAGGGATTCGCGCACGGCGAGCTTCGCCGCACGTTGTTCGCCTTCTTGATCCCTCGCCCACATATCGCCACGCTTGCAAAGCCATGTTTTGCTCCAGGGATGGGGACGTCGCATGACCGTCGTGGTGCTGGACAAATTGGGCGGGCGGGGCAAGGGAGCACGCCATCGACGCGCGGCGACGGCCGGAGCTTCGCTGCTGATCCACGGCCTGCTACTGGCTCCTCTCGCCTTTTACGCCGTCAAGCCGCCGCCCCGTCTGGGGTCGGACACGCCGCCCGTCGTCTATCTGGACATCGAACCTCGCCCCCTCCTGCCGGACGAACGGCCTCGGCAGACCGTCGTCGTAACCCAGCCCTCGCCTCAGGCACGGGCGCGGGGCGCCAACAGCACAAGCCAGGCCCAGGCCCCTGCGCCTTCCACGCCGGATCGTCCGACGCCGCCTGCGCCACGCATCGCAAGGACTACGCCAGACGCCGCCCCCTCCGCTTCAGCCGACCCGATCGCCGATCCCTGGCGCGTGACGACGGAAACTCAGGCGGCCGCCACGGCGCGCGCTCTGCGCACGTCGCCTGTCGGCTGCCGCTCTCCCGAAATGCTGACCCGCGCCGAGCGCGTAATCTGCGACGAGCGTTTCAATGAACGGGCGGCGGAGGCTGCAGCACGGCGCCCCATCACCGGCACGGGCCATCCTGATCGAGACACGCGGTTCGCCCGAGAAGGCGCAGCCGCACTGCGCCGCTATGAAGCCAAACGTCGTCCGCTCAGCGGGGGCGTCGGCGTGCTAACGCCTCAGGACTGTCCCGGCTCCAACTTCGGCACGGGCTGCGCGGGCGCCCACCTGGATTCCTCGATGCAGATGGACTCCAACCGCAACGTCCAAACCCGCCGCGACGGCGCCCCGGCCTCGGGCCGCCCGATGACGCCCGGCGCCGCCGGACCCCGAGAGCCGATACGGCCGCAGTAGACGCGGCTCCTTCTTTCCACAAAGGGAGAAGGAGGCGAAAGCTCAGTAGAGGCGCATAACCGGCCTCAAGTAGCGCGAAGCGCGATAGGCCACAGAAAAGGGCGGCGCCTTTCGACGCCGCCCTCTTCAGTCTTTGCAGGTCCGAGACCCGGATCAGTCGGCCGACTGTTCCAGCTCCAGGGCCAGATCCGCGGGAAGCGGCTCAACCGCATCTTCGCGGGCCTGGGTCAGCTCAGCATCGCGCTCGTTGGCGATCTTCTGCAGGCTGCGCAGGTAAGAGCCCGTACCGGCAGGGATCAGACGACCCACGATCACGTTCTCCTTCAGGCCTTCCAGCATGTCCTTCTTGCCGTGGACCGAAGCCTCGGTGAGGACGCGCGTGGTTTCCTGGAAGGACGCCGCCGAGATGAAGCTGCGGGTCTGCAGCGACGCCTTGGTGATGCCCAGCAGGACCGGCTGCGTGACAGCCAGACGGCCGCCGCGCTTCTCGACCTTGGCGTTTTCCAGAGCCGCTTCAGCCACTTCGACCGTGTCGCCACGGATCAGGGTGGTTTCGCCGGAGTCGATGACCTCGACCTTCTGCAGCATCTGACGGACGATGACTTCGATGTGCTTGTCGTTGATCGGCACGCCCTGCAGTCGGTAGACCTCCTGCACTTCGTTCACCAGATACTCGGCCAGCGCTTCGACGCCCTGGATGCGCAGCAGGTCGTGCGGATCCGGGTTGCCGTCGATGATGTAGTCGCCCTTCTGGATCAGATCGCCGTCGTGGACGGAGATGTGCTTGCCCTTCGGGATCAGGAACTCGACCGCTTCGCCCTGGTTGCCGTCTGCATCGACTTCCGGGGTGATCTTAATGCGGCGCTTGTTCTTGTAGTCGCGACCGAATTCGACGCGGCCGTCCATCTCGGCGATGACCGCGCAGTCCTTCGGACGACGGGCTTCGAACAGTTCGGCCACGCGCGGCAGACCGCCGGTGATGTCGCGGGTCTTGGCGCCTTCGGTCGGGATACGAGCGACGATGTCGCCCGGCTTGACCTCGTCGCCGTTCGCCACCGACAGGATGGCGCCCACGGGCAGCAGGTAACGCGCGTCAGAACCGCTCGACAGCTTGGCGTAGCTGTCGCCCTGGGTCACGCCGACGGCCGGACGCAGGTCCGAACCGCGCGGGCTGGCGCGCCAGTCCGACACGACGCGCTGGGCGATGCCGGTGGCCTCGTCGGTCTCTTCCTTGACCGACAGACCGTCGACCAGGTCTTCGAAGCGCACCACGCCGCCGACTTCCGTCAGGATCGGGGTGGTGTAGGGATCCCACTCGGCCAGGCGCTGGTTCTTGACCACCTCGCCGCCGTCCTTGACGCGCAGGCGCGCGCCGTAAGGCACCTTGTAGGATTCGCGGTCCTTGCCGTCGACGGTCACAGTGACCACGACGTTGCGGCTCATGGACACCGGATCGCCGTGGGCGGCGATAACGGTCGGGCCGACCACCTTGATGACGCCGGCGTTGGTCGCCTCGAAGAACGAGGTTTCCGCAACCTGAGCCGTACCGCCGATGTGGAAGGTACGCATCGTCAGCTGGGTGCCCGGCTCGCCGATCGACTGGGCGGCGATGACGCCGACCGCTTCGCCGATGTTGACGTTGGTGCCGCGCGCCAGGTCACGGCCGTAGCACATGCCGCAGATGCCGGCGTCGGCTTCACACGTCAGGGCCGAACGGACCTTGATGGACTGGACGCCGACCTTGTCGATCAGCTCGACTTCCTCTTCCTGCAGATAGGTGTCCGCAGGGAACAGGACTTCGCCGCCCGGCTCCTTGATGTCCTCGGCCGCATAGCGACCCAGGACGCGTTGGCCCAGCGAGACCAGCACGTCGCCGCCTTCGACCACGGCGCGCAGGGTGATGCCGCGCGTCGAGCCGCAGTCTTCCTCGGTGACGATGGAGTCCTGCGCCACGTCCACCAGACGACGGGTCAGATAACCCGAGTTGGCGGTCTTCAGCGCGGTGTCAGCCAGACCCTTACGGGCGCCGTGGGTGGAGTTGAAGTATTCAAGGACGGTCAGGCCTTCCTTGAAGTTCGAGATGATCGGCGTCTCGATGATCTCGCCCGAGGGCTTGGCCATCAGGCCGCGCATGCCGCCCAGCTGCTTCATCTGAGCCTGCGAGCCACGAGCGCCCGAGTTGGCCATCATGAAGACCGAGTTGATGTCGGGCTCCTGGCCCTTGATCAGGACGCGGGGCTGGGCGATTTCGCCCATCATCTCGTCGGCGATCTTGTCCGTGGCCTTGGCCCAGGCGTCGACGACCTTGTTGTACTTCTCGCCCTTGGTGATGAGGCCGTCAGCATATTGCTGCTCGTACTCTTCGACCTGGGTGCGGGTTTCGTTGACCAGCTGTTCCTTCTTGGCCGGGATGACGATGTCGTCCTTGCCCACCGAGATGCCGGCCTTGGCCGCTTCGCGGAAGCCCATCTGCATCATCTGGTCGGCGAAGATGACCGTCGCCTTCTGACCGCAGTGACGGTAGACCTGATCGATCAGGTTGCCGATTTCCTTCTTGGTCAGGTTCTTCTCGAGCAGACGGTAGCCGATGTTCGGGTTCAGCGGCAGCAGAGCGCCCAGCTTCATCCGGCCCGGCGTGGTGTCGATCACCTTGGTCACGACTTCGCCATCCGAGTTCATCTCGGTCCAGCGCGCCTTGATCTTGGTGTGCAGCTTGACGACCTGGGCGTCCAGGGCCGCGTCGATCTCGCCCATGTTGGCGAACAGCTTGCCCTCGCCTGGCTGGTTCTCCTTGACCAGCGACAGGTAGTACAGGCCCAGGACGATGTCCTGCGACGGCACGATGATCGGCTTGCCGTTGGCGGGCGACAGGATGTTGTTCGTCGACATCATCAGCACGCGCGCTTCCAGCTGGGCCTCGAGGCTCAGCGGGACGTGCACGGCCATCTGGTCGCCGTCGAAGTCAGCGTTGAACGCCGTACAGACCAGCGGGTGCAGGCGGATGGCCTTGCCCTCGATCAGCTTGGGCTCGAACGCCTGGATGCCCAGACGGTGAAGCGTCGGCGCGCGGTTCAGCAGAACCGGGTGCTCGCGGATGACCTCGTCCAGGATGTCCCAGACGGCGGGCTGCTCACGCTCGACCATGCGCTTGGACTGCTTGACGGTGCCCGACAGGCCCTTGGCGTCCAGACGTGCGTAGATGAACGGCTTGAACAGCTCCAGCGCCATCTTCTTGGGCAGGCCGCACTCGTGCAGCTTCAGCTCGGGGCCCACGGTGATGACTGAACGGCCCGAGTAGTCGACGCGCTTGCCCAGCAGGTTTTGACGGAAGCGGCCCTGCTTGCCCTTCAGCATGTCGGCCAGCGACTTCAGCGGACGCTTGTTCGCGCCGGTGATGACGCGACCGCGACGGCCGTTGTCGAACAGGGCGTCGACGGATTCCTGCAGCATCCGCTTTTCGTTGCGGATGATGATGTCCGGCGCGCGCAGCTCGATCAGGCGCTTCAGGCGGTTGTTCCGGTTGATGACCCGGCGATACAGGTCGTTCAGGTCCGAGGTCGCAAAGCGGCCGCCGTCCAGCGGCACCAGCGGGCGCAGTTCCGGCGGGATGACCGGCACGATGGTCAGGATCATCCACTCGGGCTTGTTGCCCAACTCGATGAAGGCTTCCATCAGCTTCAGACGCTTGGAGGCCTTCTTGGCCTTCAGCTCCGACGGGCTGTCGGCCAGTTCGGCGCGGTGCTTCTCGGCCTCGGCGTTCAGGTCGATCGCCATCAGCAGGTTGCGGACCGCCTCGGCGCCGATCTCGGCCGTGAAGCCGTCGTCGCCGAACTCTTCCTGATAGTGATAGAATTCGTCTTCCGTCAGCAGCTGGTTCTGCTTCAGCGGGGTCAGGCCCGGCTCGGTGACGATGTAGTTCTCGAAGTACAGGACGCGCTCGACGTCCTTCAGCGCCATGTCCAGCATCAGCGAGATGCGCGACGGCAGCGACTTCAGGAACCAGATGTGGGCGACCGGAGCGGCCAGGTCGATGTGACCCATGCGCTCGCGGCGGACGCGAGCCAGCGTGACTTCAACGCCGCACTTCTCGCAGATGATGCCCTTGTACTTCATGCGCTTGTACTTGCCGCACAGGCATTCGTAGTCCTTGGTCGGGCCAAAGATACGGGCGCAGAACAGGCCGTCACGCTCAGGCTTGAACGTACGGTAGTTGATGGTTTCCGGCTTCTTGATCTCGCCGAACGACCACGAACGGATCTTCTCCGGCGAGGCCAGGGCGATCTTGATCTGGTCGAAGGTCGGGGTGACCGGGACCGGGTTGAAGATGTTCAGGACTTCCTGGTTCATCTTTTTTCCTTCTGCGGGAATGCCCCGCGAAAATCATTCAGAGAGGAGAACAGGCGGACCGCCCTCCCCCGCCGAAGCGAGGAAGGGCGCTTGATCCGATCAGCTGTTTTCCAGCTCCACGTTCAGGCCCAGCGAGCGCATTTCCTTCACCAGCACGTTGAAGGACTCGGGGATGCCGGCCTCGAAGCTGTCGTCGCCGCGGACGATGGCCTCGTAGACCTTGGTCCGGCCGGCCACGTCGTCCGACTTCACCGTCAGCATTTCCTGCAGGGTGTAGGCGGCGCCGTAAGCTTCCAGAGCCCAGACCTCCATTTCCCCGAAGCGCTGACCGCCGAACTGCGCCTTACCGCCCAGCGGCTGCTGGGTGACGAGCGAGTACGGGCCGATCGAGCGGGCGTGGATCTTGTCGTCGACCAGGTGGTGCAGCTTCAGCATGTACACATAGCCGACCGTGACCGGACGCTTGAACTGCTCGCCCGTCTGGCCGTCGAACAGGATCGACTGACCCGAACGATCCAGGTCCGCCGATTCCAGCAGATCCTCGATGTCCGAGATACGCGCGCCGTCGAAGACCGGAGTCGCGAACGGAACGCCCTTGGACAGGTTCTGGGCCAGTTCGATCAGCTCTTCGTCGCTCTGCGGCAGCGGGGTGTCGGCGCCGTAGATCTGGGTCAGACGCGACACCAGGGCGTCGCGCATGCCGCCGTCCATCCACTGCTCGAGCAAGCCCTTGATCTGCTTGCCCAGGCCGGCGGCGGCCCAACCCAGGTGGGTCTCGAAGATCTGGCCGATGTTCATGCGCGACGGCACGCCCAGCGGGTTCAGAACGATGTCGACGTGGGTGCCGTCGTCCAGGTGCGGCATGTCCTCGATCGGCAGGATCTTGGAGATGACGCCCTTGTTGCCGTGACGGCCGGCCATCTTGTCGCCCGGCTGAAGCTTGCGCTTCACGGCCACGAAGACCTTGACCATCTTCATGACGCCAGGCGGCATCTCGTCGCCGCGCTGCAGCTTCTCGACCTTGTCTTCGAAGCGGCGATCGAGGGCCTTACGGGCGTCCTCGAACTGCTTCTTCATGGCCTCCAGCTCGCCCATCGCCTTCTCGTCGTCGAGGGCGACCTGCCACCACAGGCCCTTGGACACTTCGGCCAGCTTCTCTTCGGTGACCTCGCCGCGGCCCATACCCTTCGGGCCGGACACGGCGGTCTTGCCGAGCAGCAGCGGCTTCACGCGGCCGTAGACGTTGCGCTCAAGGATCTTGAGCTCGTCGTCGCGGTCCTTGCCCAGACGTTCGATCTCGGCGCGCTCGATGGCCATGGCGCGCTCGTCCTTGTCGATGCCGTGGCGGTTGAACACGCGCACGTCGACGATGGTGCCGGCGACGCCCGGCGGCAGACGCAGCGAGGTGTCGCGCACGTCCGAAGCCTTCTCGCCGAAGATGGCGCGCAGCAGCTTCTCTTCCGGAGTCATCGGGCTTTCGCCCTTCGGCGTCACCTTGCCGACCAGGATGTCGCCCGGCTGGACCTCGGCGCCGATGGCCACAATGCCCGCTTCGTCGAGGTTGCGCAGGGCTTCCTCGCCGACGTTGGGAATGTCGCGGGTGATTTCTTCCGGGCCCAACTTCGTATCACGCGCCATCACTTCGAACTCTTCGAGGTGGATGGAGGTGAAGATGTCGTCGCGCACGATGCGCTCGGAGATCAGGATCGAGTCTTCGAAGTTGTAGCCGTTCCAGGGCATGTAGGCGACCAGGACGTTGCGGCCCAGAGCCAGTTCGCCCAGGTCCGTCGACGGGCCGTCGGCGATCACGTCGCCGGCCTTCACTTCATCGCCCACGCGCACGATCGGGCGCTGGTTGATGCAGGTCGACTGGTTGGAACGCTGGAACTTCGACAGGCGATAGATATCGACGCCCGAACGGCCGGCGTCCACGTCGCCCGTGGCGCGAACCACGATGCGGGTGCCGTCGATCTGCTCGACCACGCCGTCACGACGCGCGATCACCACGGCGCCCGAGTCCACGGCCACGACCGCTTCCATGCCGGTGCCGACCAGCGGCGCGTCCGACTGCACCAGCGGCACGGCCTGACGTTGCATGTTGGCGCCCATCAGCGCGCGGTTGGCGTCGTCGTTTTCCAGGAAGGGGATCAGGGCGGCGGCGACCGAAACGACCTGTTTCGGCGACACGTCCATCATGTCGACCGTTTCCTTGGTCAGCAGCTGGGAGTCGCCGTTGATACGGCCCGGCACCAGTTCCTCGACGATCTCGCCGTCCTTCAGGTCGATGTTGGCCTGGGCGATGACGTGCTTCGCCTCTTCCATGGCCGAGATGTAGACCACCTCTTCCGTCGCCTTGCCTTCGACCACACGACGGTACGGGCTTTCGATGAAGCCGTATTTGTTCACGCGGGCGTGGGTGGCCAGCGAGTTGATCAGACCGATGTTCGGGCCTTCCGGCGTTTCAATCGGGCAGATGCGGCCATAGTGCGTCGGGTGAACGTCGCGGACTTCAAAGCCCGCGCGCTCGCGCGTCAGACCGCCCGGGCCAAGCGCCGAGAGGCGGCGCTTGTGGGTGATCTCCGACAGCGGGTTCGTCTGGTCCATGAACTGCGACAGCTGCGACGAGCCGAAGAATTCACGCACGGCGGCGGCGGCCGGCTTGGCGTTGATCAGGTCGTGCGGCATGACCGTGTCGATATCGACCGAGCTCATGCGCTCCTTGATGGCGCGCTCCATGCGCAGCAGACCGACGCGGTACTGGTTTTCCAGCAGCTCGCCGACCGAACGCACGCGACGGTTGCCCAGGTTGTCGATGTCGTCGATCTCGCCGCGGCCGTCCTTCAGGCCGACCAGGATCTGCAGCACCTTCAGCACGTCGTCCTTCTGCAGGACGCGGATTTCGTCCGAAACCTCAGGGGTCTCCAGACGCATGTTCATCTTCACGCGACCGACGGCCGACAGGTCGTAGCGCTCGGCGTCGAAGAACAGGGAGTTGAACATGGCCTCGGCCGCTTCCGGCGTCGGCGGCTCGCCCGGGCGCATGACGCGATAGACGTCGAACAGCGCGTCCTCGCGGCCCGTGTTCTTGTCCACGCGCAGGGTGTTGCGCATGTAGGCGCCGACCGTGACGTGGTCGATGTCCAGCACGTCGATGGTGGTGAAGCCGTTGGCTTCCAGCAGCTCGATCGCGGCGGCGTCCAGCTCGTCGCCCGCCTCGGCGTAGATTTCGCCGGTCTGGTAGTTGACGGCGTCGGAGGCCAGGTACTTGGTCAGCAGGGCGTCAGCCGCCAGCGACAGCGACTTCAGACCGC
The DNA here is from genome assembly GCF_047237745.1 of Brevundimonas phoenicis. Lineage (NCBI taxonomy): Bacteria > Pseudomonadati > Pseudomonadota > Alphaproteobacteria > Caulobacterales > Caulobacteraceae > Brevundimonas > Brevundimonas phoenicis. Next base: position 1,403,492 of record NZ_JBDFLN010000001.1, on the reverse strand, counting down.
CGTCGGCCAGCTTCTTGGCGGCGCGGGCGCTGATCTTCTGACCGGCCGGGGCGACCACTTCGCCGGTGTCGGCGTCGACCAGGTCGAACTCGGGCTTCACGCCGCGCCAGCGTTCCGGCTTGTAGGGCGTGACCCAGCCTTCGCCGCGCTTCTCGTACGGAACCGTCTCGTAGAAGGTCTTGAGGATTTCCTCACCGTCCATGCCGAGGGCCAGCAGGAAGGTGGTGGCGGGCAGCTTACGACGACGGTCGATACGAACGTAGACGATGTCCTTGGCGTCGAACTCGAAGTCCAGCCACGAACCGCGATAAGGAATGACGCGGGCGGCGAACAGCAGCTTGCCCGACGAGTGGGTCTTGCCCTTGTCGTGGTCGAAGAAGACGCCCGGCGAACGGTGCATCTGCGAGACGATCACGCGCTCGGTGCCGTTGACGATGAAGGTGCCCTTGTCCGTCATGAGCGGAATGTCGCCCATGTAGACGTCCTGCTCCTTGATGTCCTTGACCGAACGGGCGCCCGTTTCTTCCTCGGTCTCAAAGACGATCAGGCGCAGCTTGACCTTCAGCGGCGCGGCATAGGTCATGTCGCGCTGGATGCATTCCTCGACGTCGTACTTCGGGTCTTCGAACTCGTAGGAGACGTATTCCAGGACGGCGCGTTCGTTGAAGTCCTTGATCGGGAAGACCGACTTGAAGACCGCTTCGATGCCCTCGTCGTTACGCAGGCCCGGGCGCGACTCGCGCTGCAGGAACTGCTCATAGGAAGCGCGCTGAACCTCGATCAGGTTCGGCATCTGCACGGCTTCAGGGATGCGCCCGAAGCTGTAACGAATGCGCTTCTTGCCGGTAAACGACGTGGCGGCAGCGATCTTACCCAAGGCGAGACCGTCGGTGGACTTGGCCATTCTGTTTTCCCAATCGCGGCCCCTTGCGAGGCCCGCTCTCAATGCAGCAGCCACGGCGCGCCGACCGGCGATCCGTGACCGTAAATGTCTCTCGGCGTCCACCCTCGACCCGCATGCGGATCAGGACGCCTGGATGTATCCGCCCCCTTGGGGAGGGGCGACGCCTTCGCACCGGTCGGAGGGCGACAAACCGGGCCTCGGCGCTTTCGCGCGGGATTCATGGAATCTGCGGAGCGCGCATATATACGCCCTTCTTCGGCGAAATAAAGACCCCTCACGCGAGCAGTCGACAGTTTCGATCAGCGTGATAAGCCTAGCCTTATGAAGCACATCGTCCTGCCCGCTCTCGCCGCCCTGTCGCTTGCCGCCTGCGCCTCGACGCCCGATGTCGACTACCCTGGCCTGCGCGAGCCGGTCGGCCCGGCTACGCAAGAAAACTGGGAGGTCGGCCAGGCCGCCTATCTGATGTGGAACGGGCAGCGTCGCGGCTGGACCTCGACGGAATCCGGCCTGCAATACCGCCTGATCGGCAAGGCCAACCCCGAGGGCGAGCAGCCGACGGCGACCGACACGGTCAAGGTCCACTATCGCGGCACCTTCATCGACGGGCGCGAGTTCGACAGCTCCTATTCGCGCAACGAGCCGACCAGCTTCCCGCTGAACCGAGTCATCAAGGGCTGGACCGAGGGCGTCGCCCTGATGCGCGAGGGCGAAACCTATCAGTTCGTCATCCCCGCCGATCTGGCCTACGGCCCCCGCTGGATGGGCACGGAAATCCCCGCCAACTCGACCCTGCGCTTCACGGTCGAACTGCTGGAAGTGAACCCGGAGCGCTAGTCCAGGTTCATGCCGGGCCTCCAGCCGCTGTCGGCAAGGAAGGTCTTGGCGTCCGTCATCTGCAGTATCGCCCGCAGCGCCGCCTTCTTGTCCGGCGCGCGGCGATAGTAGGCCTTGGCGATGCGATAACCGGCCCAGTAACCCAGATCCCCCGGCTTCTCCGGCGTGGAATTATAGACCCAGTCCTTTAGGTCGGTCTTGTCGATATCGGCGAGGAAGGCGGTCTCGATCTCGAGTTCACGGCCTCGGGTCTGCGGCTCGAGATAGGTATAGGCCGGCGCGCCCATCAGCAGTTCGGTCACGAACTCCGCGACGCCCTCGGCCAGCGACACCTCAAGCACCGTGAACTGCTCTTTTTCAGTAAGCTCCGGCGCCTGCTGGGTGTGGACATACTCGTGGATCAGAACCCCTACGAAGCGGTCCTCGATGTCGGGATTGATGAAGTCGGTGGCGCAGAGAGCCTCCAGCCCCACCTGGATTCCGTCCACCGGACTGCCGACCGCGACCGGGCGGCCGCGACCGATCACGAAAGTCGCCGAGGGAAATTGTGCCTCGGGATACTGATCGATGAAACGGGCCAGCCCCTCGGCGACCCGCGCACGGACGCGCGGCAGGTGGTCGGCGCAGGCCCGCGCCTCGACATAGATTTCAGGCCGAGCGGCCATGGCCTCCGCCATCCTCGCGCCCGTCACCCTGCGCACCTTCGCCAGATGCGTCAGACCGGTGGAGCCGCCATCCAGATAGGCCTGCAACTGCTCGGCGCTCGGCTGTCCGGCGGCGCTGTCGTAAAGCGTGTAGAAGCGGTCAACGTCGCCGGTCTCGATCACGGGTTCATGGCCGGCGCGATCGGGCGACGGCGCCTGGGCCGCGCTGGCCGGAGGCGACGCTGAAATCACCATCACCGCGGCGACGCCCGCCAGAATCCGCATCCCGTCCATGTGATTTCCCTCGCCTTGTGACGCCGTCGTCAGGCTAGTACGCGACCGTAGCCGATGAAATCCGCCTCCGCGCAGGCGACCCAAACATGACGGCGAATTCATCCGCCCACCTCGGGCTTGACCATAGCCGCGACGCACAGTGATCTGCTGCGTCCTCGCCGCCTTGCCGGAAAGTCCCCTGATGATGCATCCCGCCGCTCGCCTGCTTGTCACCGCCTGCGCCTCCGCCTTGCTGTTCAGCGCCGGTTCGGCGCTGGCCCAGGTGGGAACGCCCGCCCTGCCCGTCGCCCTGGCGCCGATCCCGGCGGCCAAGGACGAGGCCTATCCCGGCGTCATCAAGCTGGACGTCGACGCCACCGACATCGACCGCCGCCTGATCCAGGTGCGCCAGACCATCCCCGTCAGCGGCCCCGGCCCGCTGATCCTCTTCTATCCGCAATGGATTCCCGGCAACCACGGCCCGGTCGGCCCCGTCGCCAACGTCGGCGGCCTGACCTTCACCGCCGAGGGGCGGCGGCTGGAGTGGGTGCGCAACACCGTCCAGCCCTGGGCCTATCAGATCGAGGTTCCGGCCGGCGTGACCGAGGTCGAGGCCGCCTTCCAGTGGCTGACGCCGATCGAGGGCAGTCAGGGTCGCGTCGTCGTCACCCCCGAGATGCTGAATATCCAGTGGGAGAAGGCCCTGCTCTATCCGGCGGGCTATTATTCGCGCCAGATCACCTTCCAGCCGACGCTGAAGCTGCCTCAGGGCTGGAACTACGGCGTCGCCCTGGATACCGTCAGCTTCGAGAACGGCCTGGCGACCTTCGCCCCCATCACGCTGGAGCACCTGGCCGACAGCCCCGTCTTCGCCGGCGCCCACTATCGCCAGATCGACCTGGATCCGGGCGGCCGCTCGCCGGTGCGCCTGAACGTCGTGGCCGATAACGCCAAGATGCTGGAGGCGACGGACGAGCACGTCCAACTGCACCGCAACCTGGTCCAGCAGGCCGACCGCCTGTTCGGCGCGCGCCACTTCAACCACTACGACTTCCTGCTGGCCGTGACGGACAAGCTGGGCGGCATCGGGCTGGAGCACCACCGCTCGTCCGAGAACAGCGTCGATGTGAAGTATTTCACCGATCGCGAGGCGACCCTGGCCGACCGCGACCTGCTGGGTCACGAATACACCCACAGCTGGAACGGGAAATGGCGCCGCCCGACCGACCAGTTAACGCCCAATCTGAACGAGCCGCTGCAGAACTCCCTGATGTGGGTCTATGAGGGCCAGACGCAGTACTGGGGCCTGGTCCTGACCGCCCGCGCGGGCCTGATGTCCAAGCAGCAGGCGCTGGACGTCCTGGCCATGAGCGCCGCCAGCTTCCAGCACATCCCCGGCCGCCACTGGCGCGCCATGCAGGACACCACCAACGACCCCATCATCAGCCAGCGCCGCCCGCAGCCCTGGAGCAGCTATCAGCGCAGCGAGGACTATTACCGCGAAGGTTCGCTGATCTGGCTGGACGCCGACACCCTGATCCGCGAACGGACCGGCGGGAAGAAGTCGCTGGACGACTTCGCCAAGGCCTTCTTCGGCGTCGAGGACGGCGACTGGGATCCGGCCCCCTACACCTTCGCCGATGTGACCTCGACGCTGAACGGGGTGCAGGCGAACGACTGGGCCGCCTTCCTGCGCGAGCGGCTGGACGCGGTCGGCCCCGACTCGCGCGGACCGCTGGACGGCATTGAGCGCGGCGGCTACCGCCTGGTCTTCAAGGAAGAGCCGTCCGGCTACATGGGCGCCCTGTATAAAGAGCTGGGCCGCAACGACTTCACCTATTCGCTCGGCTTCATGATGAACGGGTCGAACCGGATCACCTCCGTCCTGTGGGGCGGCCCGGCCTTCGAACAGGGGCTGACCTCGGGCTGGGAAGTCGTCGCCGTCGGCGGGCGCGCCGCATCGGCCGACGCGCTGAAAGAAGCCGTCACCGCCGCCAAGGGGACGTCCGAACCGATCGAGCTGATCCTCAAGAACGGCGACCGCTTCCGGACGGTGCGCTTCGACTACCACGACGGCCTGCGCTATCCGCATCTTGAACGGATCGAAGGCACGCCCGACCGACTGGGCGACATCCTGTCGCCTCGCCGCCGATAACGCCTCCTGCCAAGCCTAATACCGACCGCTTTCAGAGTTCTGGATACCCGATGACCCGACGCCTGCCCGCCGCCGCCCTCGCCCTGCTGCTGACCTCGGCCGCCTCGACCGCGCTCGCTCAGCAATGGACCGGCCCGCAGGCCCCCGCCGCGCCGACGCCGCAGAACACGCCGCTGGCCCTGCCCCGCGCCCTGCCGCCGATCCCGGCGCCGACGGCAGAGGCCTATCCCGGCGTCATCCGCTATGAGGTCGACGCCACCGACGTAGAGAAGAAGATCGTCCGCGTGCGCCAGACCATCCCGGTCACGCCCGGCCATCTGGTCCTGCTCTATCCGAAATTCCTGCCGGGCAACCACGCGGCGACCGGCCCGATCCAGCTGGTGTCCGGCGTCACGGTGCAGGGCGGCGGCGCCCGCATCGACTGGCTGCGCGACACCATCGACCCCTACGCCTTCCACATCGAGGTGCCGCAGGGCGTCAGCGAGATCACCGTCGACTTCCAGTGGCTGACCCAGCCGGACAGCTCGACCTGGCGCGTGGTCATGACGCCCGAGATGGTCAATCTGCAGTGGGAGAAGGCCCTGCTCTATCCGGCGGGCTATCGCTCCACCGGCATCACCTTCGCCCCGTCGATCCGCCTGCCGCAGGGCTGGAAATACGGCGTGGCGCTGGACACCGAGAGCTTCGTCGACGGCCTGGCGACGTTTGCGCCGACCGACCTCTACACCCTGATCGACAGCCCCCTGTTCGGCGGCGCCAACTTCCAGCGCATCGCCATCGACCCGCGCCGCGGAAACGGCGAAGGCGCCGTCCACCTGAACATCGTCGCCGATGCGGCCAAGGATCTGGCCCCCACGACCGAGCAGCTCGGCTGGTTCGAGAACCTGGTCACCCAGACCGACCGCCTGTTCGGCGCCCGCCCCTATGACCGCTACGATTTCCTGGTGGCCGCCACGTCGAAGATGGGCGGCATCGGCCTGGAGCATCATCGCTCGTCCGAGAACTCGGTCCCGACCGACTTCTTCACCAACTGGGGCAAGAGCATGGGGGCCGTCGGCCTCTTGCCGCACGAGTTCGTCCACGCCTGGAACGGCAAGCGCCAGCGCCCGGTCGACGAACTGACCGCCAACCACAACATCCCGACCCAGAACACCCTTCTGTGGGTCTATGAGGGTCAGACGGAATACTGGGGCGATGTGCTGACCGCCCGCTCGGGCCTGGCCTCCAAGGAAGACATTCTGGTCACCGTGGCCGAGAACGCCGCCTTCTATGACAACCAGCCGGGCCGCGAATGGCGCCCGCTGCAGGATGCGAACAACCACAACCTGCTCGGTTATCGCACCTCGAACCCCTATTCGTCGTGGATGCGCGGCACGGGCGACTACTACCGCGAGGCCCTGCTGATCTGGTTGGACGCCGACACCCTGATCCGCGAAGCGACGGGCGGGAAGAAGTCGCTGGACGACTTCGCCAAGGGCTTCTTCGGCGGCGACGACGGCTCCTGGGCGCCGCGCGGCTATACGTTCGACGACGTGGTCGCGGCGCTGAACGCGGTCCATCCGCATGACTGGGCGACCTTCCTGCGCACCCGCCTGGACGCCAACGGCCCGGACGCCAAGGCCCCGCTGGATGGTCTGGCGCGCGGCGGCTACCGCCTGACCTACACCGACACCCTGACGGCCGACGAGAAGCGCATCCAGTCGGGCTGGGCCAACGACTTCCAGTATTCCCTGGGCTTCACCCTGTCCTCGTCGAACAAGCTGACCGGCATTCGCTGGGGCGGCCGCGCCTTCGAGGCCGACATCGGGCCGGGCTGGGAGCTTGTGGCCGTCAACGACATCGCCGCCTCGGCCGAGAAGCTGCGCGACGCCGTCACCGCCGCCAAGGGAACCGACGCCCCGATCCGCCTGCTGCTCAAGAACGGCGACCGCTATCGCGCCGTCGATTTCGACTATCACGACGGTCTGCGCTACCCGCGCCTGGAGCGGATTCCCGGCACGCCGGATCGGCTGGGCGACATCCTCAGCCCGCGCCGACGGTAGGAGCCAGGACACCGCGCCTCTCCCTCCCCTTCATGGGGAGGGTGGTCGGCGCGAAGCGGCGAGCGGGTGGGGAGGGCCAGGCGCTCCTGGCCTCGGGCGCCTGAATGGCCTAACCGCCCCACCCGGCTTCGGCCTGACGGCCTCAGCCACCCTCCCCATGAAGGGGGGAGAAGGCTAACGGCTAAAAAAGAAAAACGGGCCGGAGGTTTCCCTCCGGCCCGTTTCGCTTTGGAAAGCAGTCTCTGGTCCAGCCGGATCGGCGAACTAGAGGCCAGATCCGAAATCTTACTTGATTTCGACCTTGGCGCCGGCTTCTTCCAGCTTCTTCTTCAGCTCTTCAGCAGCTTGCTTCGAGACGTTCTCGACGACCGGCTGCGGAGCGCCTTCGACCAGGTCCTTGGCTTCCTTCAGACCCAGGTCGGTGCGGACGCCGCGGACTTCCTTGATGACGTTGATCTTCTTGTCGCCGCCGTCCACCAGGACAACGGTGAACTCGGTTTGCTCTTCGCCGGCCGGAGCGGCTTCAGCAGCGCCGGCGACAGCGGCGACGGCGACCGGAGCGGCGGCCGAGACGCCCCACTTGTCTTCCAGCAGCTTCGACAGTTCAGCGGCTTCCAGGACGGTCAGGGCCGACAGTTCTTCAACGATTTTGGCGAGATCAGCCATTTTAGTCTTCCTTCGGTAGGATGAGGTTCAGAGAGATATGCAGAGATGACGGGGCTTAGGCGGCGTCTTTGGTCGCGTACGCGTTGAAGACGCGCGCCAGTTGGCCGGCCGGCGCTTGCAGGACGCCGGCAACCTTGGTCGCCGGGGCTTGCAGCAGGCCGATGAGCTTGCCGCGCAGTTGATCCAGCGACGGCAGCTTGGACAGGGCCTCGACGCCCTTGGCGTCCAGAACCTTGTCGCCCATGAAACCGCCCTGGATGACGAACTTGTCGTTGCCCTTGGCGAATTCGGCCGTGACCTTGGCGGCGGTGACGGGGTCGGCGGCGTATGCGATGCCCACGGGGCCCTTGAACAGGCTGTGGTACTCGCTGCCTTCCTCGACGCCCAGCGCCTTGAGCGCCAGACGGTTCTTCACCACCTTGAACGCGGCGCCTTCTTTACGAAGACGACCACGCAGGTCTTCCATCTCCACAACGGTCAGACCCAGGTTGTGGGTCACGACCACGGCGCCCGCGTCGGCGAACACGCTCTTCAGCGATTCGATCGACTCGGCTTTTTGTGCGCGGTCCATTGTGGTCTCCAGTTTTGGTATTCGCCGCCGAGCTTATTCCCAGCGACGGATTGGCCATTGCGCCATGCATTGCTGCACAGCGTTCAGGCCGGTCTTATTGTCCGAAGGAAGCATGGCCCGCCCGCCGGATACCGGCAGGCAAAAGGTCTTTGCATCCCCATCTCCCCACGGCGCCAGAGGGCTCTCTGGACGTTTACGACGCGGGCGACCCCCGCATCCCGAAGTTCTCGGACAGGCATCGTCAGAACCGAGGCCCCGACGAGATGCGGGCTCTATACACGGCCCGGCGGGAAAATCAACGCTTGGCGGGCTTGGTCGCGCCCGCCGCCTCCTGCGCCATGGCTCCGCAGTCGAAGGCGCCGCAGAACTTGGTCATCAGATCCTGCAGATAGGACATCTCGAAGCTCTGCATGGCCTGACTCATGGCGCCGCCCATCTCCATCTGCTTGGCGGCGATCGCACGCCCCTCCGGCGTGTCGTAGAAGCCGACCAGGGCTTCCAGTTCGGCCTCGGTGAACCGTGTCTGGATATCGTCGCTCAAGCTCCGGATCAGCGCATCCATATGGGGCCGCATGATGATGACGGTATTGGCGCGAAACCACGCCAGTTGCTCAGCCGGCATCGCGTCCGCCATGCCCGCGAGCTCCTCGCTGATAAGCTGCTGTACGATCTTGTCGATGCCGCCCGTGGTCAGCTCCAGATAACGACGGGTCAGGGCCGCACGATTATCGGAAACCTGCACCGAGGCCTTGGCTTGCCCCTCAAGCGACGCATGGGCCTGGACGGGCGCCGAGAGGGTCATGCCCGTCACGACAAGAGCGAGACAGGCTGCGGACAGAAAGGACGACATCGGATTCTCCATAGCGACGCCGCACTCATAGTGAACAGGGTTCTTTATTGAAAGCGAAACGCCCTACTCCGCCCCTCGTCCCGGCTTGAAGTCGCGGATCAGTTCGGCCAGCTCGACCTCGTCCACGACGGCGGCGGCGTCTTCGGTCGACATCCAGCGGCGTTCGCGCTGGGCGTCCTCCGGCCAGGCGCCCAGCTGGATGAAGACCTCCAGCGGATAGACGCTGGCGATGGTGGCCTGAACCCGTCCCGACTTCAGCCGCTTGCCGTACCGGAACCAGCCGATCGGCGCGCCCATGACGTCGCCCTGGACGCCCGCCTCTTCGTAGGCCTCGATCACGGCGGCCTCGGCGTCGGTCTTGCCCGCCATGCGGTTGCCCTTGGGGATGACCCAGCGCCGAGTCTCGCGCGAGGTGATCATCATGATCTCCACGCCGTCCGCGCCGTGCCGCCACGGCAGGGCCGCGACCTGGCGCGTCTCGGACGAAAGGGTGCGAGGCTTGTTCGACATCAGGTCAGGAACAGCCCGCCCAGGGCGTAGAACAGGGCGCCGATGGCGGCGGCGGCGGGCATGGTGATGAACCAGGCGGTGACGATGCTGCGCGCCACGCTCCAGCGCACGGCCGAGACGCGCTTGGCCGCGCCCACGCCGACGATGGCGCCGGTGATGGTGTGGGTGGTCGACACCGGAATGCCCATGCTGGTCGCCGCGAACAGGGTGATGGCCCCGCCCGTTTCGGCGCAGAAGCCCTGCTGGGGCGACAGGCGCGTGATCCGCGATCCCATGGTGTGGACGATCTTCCAGCCGCCGAACAGGGTGCCCAGTGCGATGGCCGCCTGACAGGTGATGACCACCCAGAAGGGCACATGGAACTCGCCGCCCAGCATGCCGCGCGAATAGAGCAGGATGGCGATGATCCCCATCGTTTTCTGGGCGTCATTGCCCCCGTGGCCCAGGGAATAGGCCGAGGCCGACACGAACTGCAAACCCCGGAAGACCCGATCGGCGAAGTTGGGATTGGCCTTGGCGAACAGCCAGGACACGATCAGCACCAGCAACAGGGCCAGCAGGAAGCCGATGGCCGGCGACATGAAGATGGCGCCCACCGTCTTCAGCACCCCAGCGATGACCACGGCGCTGGTCCCCGCCTTGGCGATGCCCGCCCCCAGCAGGCCGCCGATCAGGGCGTGCGAGCTGGACGACGGAATCCCGCCCAGCCAGGTGATGACGTTCCAGCTGATGGCCCCCATCAGGGCGCCGAAGATCACCTGATCCGAAATGACGTCCGGCGAGATGATGCCGCGCCCGATGGTGTCGGCGACGTGCAGGCCGAAGAACAGGAAGGCGATGAAGTTGAAGAAGGCCGCCCACCCCACCGCATAGATCGGCGGCAGGACGCGCGTGGCGACGATGGTGGCGATCGAATTGGCCGCGTCGTGCAGGCCGTTCAGAAAGTCGAACAGCAGGGCGACGCCGATCAGGAAGACCAGGATCAGGAGGGCGTGATCCATGGCGCCCTACAGGTGCTCGACCAGAACGCCGTTGATGCGGTTGGCCACGTCCTCGAAGCGATCGATCACCTTCTCCAGATGATCCAGAAGCTGGCTGCCGATGATGAAGCCCAGGGTGTTGCCGCCCGTCATGTCGTGACGGTGCGCCTCATAAAGCGCCTTCATGCCCGCGTCATAGAGGTCGTCGCTGCGCGCCTCCAGATTGGTGATCTGTTCAGTCAGGGCGTTCAGGCGGTCGTGGTTCTTGCGCATGGCCGGCAACAAAGCGAAGGCCTCCTGCGTCAGGGCCGCGCATTCGACGGCGATGTCGGCCAGCTCCTGCATCTTGGGCGAGAAGTCGCGCATCTCGTACAGGGTGACGATCTTGGCCGCCTTCTGCATCTGGTCGATAGTGTCGTCCAGCGAGTTGGTCAGGCCGCGAATGTCCGAGCGGTCGAACGGGGTGATGAAGCTGCGGCGCACGGCGAACAGCACCTCGCGCGCGATCTCGTCGGCTTCTTCCTCGTGGGCGACCACCTTGGCGCACCATTCCCCGGTCGCGGGTCCGCCGTTCATCATCTGACGCAGGGCGCCCGCGCCGTGAGCCAGCGTCTGCGCATGGGCGTCGAACAACCGAAAGAAGTTGTCTTCCTTAGGCAGCAGCGCCTGGAACCAGTTGAGCATGAGGCCTCTCCGATAAGGTCGCCGCTCAGGCGCCCGCGCTCCAAGACCGGATTCAATACCGGCTCGTCAAGTCATCCGCACACGGATTTAGTGGATTAGGCGTCCGCAACCCGTGCTTCATAGGCTGATTGCGCCGCCGCCACTTCGTCCATGCGCGTCTCGGCCCAGTCGATCATCGGTCGCAAGGCCTGAACCAACCCCTGCCCCAGGGGCGTGATCGCATAGGTGACGGACACCGGCACAGCGGCCTCGACCGTTCGTGTGACCAGGCCGTCGCGTTCGATCTGGCGCAGGGTCTGGCTCAGCATCTTCTGCGACACGCCCTCGATCCGGCGCTTGAGCGCATTGAAACGCATCGGTCCGTCCGCGAGGGTGGTCAGCAGAAGCACCGTCCACTTGTCGGCGATCCGATCCAGCAGCAGCCGGGTCGGGCAGTCGGCGGCATAGACGTTTCCCCGCTCGCCGTCGCTGGAAGCGGTCACCGCCGGGGAACCTGGTGAGAGAAAAGTGCCTTCTTGCATGATAACTTCCCATAGCACACCTGGTACCCATCGGTAACTAACAGGAACCATCCCATGAACATAACCGTCCTGGGCGCCAGCGGCCGTGTCGGATCAGAGATCGTCAAGGAACTGGCCCGGCGCGGGCATCAGGTGACGGGCGTGGCCCGCCAGCCGGACCGCGTGCCCGCCGCTCCCGGCGTGACCGCTGTCGCAGGCGACGTGAACCAGCCCGCCTCTCTCGCCCCGGCCCTGGCCGACGCCGACGCCGTGGTCAGCGCCATCATGTTCGTGGACAGCGATCCGGCCCTGCTGATCCAGGCGATCAAGGATGCAGGCGTTCCGCGTTATCTGGTGGTCGGCGGCGCCGGCAGCCTGGAGATCGCGCCGGGCCAACGCCTGGTCGACACGCCCGCCTTCCCCGAAGCCTATAAGGCCGAAGCCCTGGCCGGCGGCCGATTCCTGGACGCCCTGCGCGCCGAGCCGGAGTTGAACTGGACCTTTCTGTCGCCTTCGGCCCTGTTCGACGGGTCGGAATGCACCGGCGTCTTCCGTCTGGGCGGCGACGCCCTGCTGTCGGACGACCAGGGGAACAGCCGCATCTCCTTCCCCGACTACGCCATCGCCATGGCCGACGAGATCGAGACGCCGAAGCACCCCCGCGCCCGCTTCACCGTCGGTTACTGAAAGACGCCTCAAGCAGCGCAAAGCGCGGTAGGCGTAATCAACAAAGAAAACGGCCCCGGAAGATCGCTCTTCCGGGGCCGTCGTCATTCTTAGCTGTGAAGCCGGATCAGGCGCCCAGCGAAGCCGGGTCGATCTTGAAGCCCGGGCCCATCGTCGAGGACAGGGCGATGCGCTTCACATAGGTGCCCTTGGCGCCCGACGGCTTGGCGCGGACGAGGGCGTCCACGATGGCCTTGACGTTGGCTTCCAGGGCGTCCTGGGTGAAGGAGGCCTTGCCGATGCCGGCGTGGACGATGCCCGCCTTCTCGACGCGGAACTCGACGGCGCCGCCCTTGGCGTCCTTGACGGCCTGAGCGACGTTCGGGGTCACGGTGCCGACCTTCGGGTTCGGCATCAGGCCGCGCGGGCCCAGCACCTTACCCAGACGACCAACCAGGGCCATCATGTCCGGCGACGCGATCACGCGGTCGAAGTCCATGAAGCCGCCGGCGATCTTCTCGTACAGGTCTTCAGCGCCGACGTGCTCGGCGCCGGCGGCCTTGGCTTCATCAGCCTTGGCGTCCTTGGCGAAGACGGCGACGCGGACGTCACGGCCGGTGCCCGAGGGCAGGTTCACCACGCCGCGGACCTGTTGGTCGGCGTGACGCGGGTCGACGCCCAGGTTGATGGCGATTTCGATCGACTCGTCGAACTTGGCCTTGGCGTTGTCTTTCACCAGCTTGATGGCGTCCGAGAAGACCAGCAGGTCTTCGGTGACGCCCGTGCGGGCCTTATGGGCTTTGGTCAGCTTAGCCATGTCTTAGCCCTCCACCACTTGAATGCCGATGGCGCGGGCCGAGCCCTCGATGATGCGCGACGCGGCGTCCAGGTCGTTCGCGTTCAGGTCTTTCATCTTCTTCTCGGCGATTTCGCGCAGTTGCGTCTGCGTGATCTTGCCGGCGAACTCGCGGCCGACGAGCTTGGCGCCCGACTTGATGCCAGCGGCCTGCTTCAGATACCAGGTCGCCGGCGGCGTCTTGGTGATGAAGGTGAACGACTTGTCCTGATAGACGGTGATGACGGTCGGAAGCGGGGTGCCCTTGGCTTCCTTCTCGGTCCGCGCGTTGAACTCCTTGCAGAAGCCCATGATGTTCACGCCGCGTTGACCCAGAGCCGGGCCGATCGGGGGCGAAGGCGTGGCCGAACCGGCCGGCACTTGCAGCTTGATATAGCCGAGAATCTTCTTGGCCATTGGTCTCTCCTATGAATGACCCGGCGACGATGCGCCCGGCCGGTGAGCCGTGGTGCGGCATGGCTGCCTTCCACGGATTTGACGCCGGGCGACTCGAAGGCCGTCCAGCGAAGGCGCGCGTTTAGCAGGCAGGCCCTGAAAACGCAAACGGGACCGCCCGAAGACGGTCCCGATCTCTGCGTGGCGTCAGCGGCCGATCAGGCGCTGACCTTCTCCACCTGATTGTACTCCAGCTCGACCGGGGTCGGGCGGCCGAAGATCGAGACGGCCACGCGCAGGCGGGCGTTCTCTTCGTCGACGCTTTCGACCTGACCGTCGAAGCTGGCGAACGGGCCGTCGATGACCTTGACGTTCTCGCCGATGTCGAAGCGGATGGTGGGCTTCGGACGCTCGACGCCCTCTTCCACCTGGCCGATGATGTTCTGAACTTCACGTTCCGAGACCGGCAGGGGCTTGGTGCCGCCCGCGGCGCCCAGGAAGCCCGTGACCTTCGGCGTGTTCTTGACCAGGTGATAGGCCTCGTCGGTCATCTCCATCTTCACCAGGACGTAGCCCGGGAAGAATTTGCGCTCGGCGTTGACCTTCTTGCCGCGGCGGATCTCGATGACGTCCTCGGTCGGAACCAGGATTTCGGAGAAGGCGTCTTCCAGGCCCTGCTGCTTGGCCTGGTCGCGCAATTGCTCGGCGACCTTCTTCTCGAAGTTCGAATAGGCGTGGACGATGTACCACTTGTGGCGGGGGTTGGCCGCCGGCTTGGGCGCTGCATCAGTCATGTGCGCGGCTCCTTTATTGGCCAAGGCCGAGAATAAAGCGGGAAGCGAAGCCCAGACCCGTGTCCACGATCCAGAAGAAGGCGGCGGCGATCAGCACCATGATGAAGACCATCACCGAGGTGATCCAGGTCTCCTTGCGGCTGGGCCACACGATCTTGCGGGCTTCAGCGCGAACTTCGCTGATGAACTGCGGAATGGACGTCTTCTTCTTCGGCGCGGGCGCGTCGACGGCCACGGTCGCTGCGCCTTGCGCGGCTGCTGCGGTCTTGGTCCCCGTGGTGCGGCGGCCGCCCGGGGTCTTCGCCTTGGCCATTTGACGTCTCTTCAACCTCTGGATCCCGCTGCTCCACATGGGAAGTCCCAGGCGATCGCAACAGGGGGAATGGCAGGAGTGGAGGGACTCGAACCCCCGGCCCTCGGTTTTGGAGACCGATGCTCTACCAGCTGAGCTACACTCCTAGTGTCCCGGACAAAGATCAGCGCGCCGTGGATAACCACCCAGCGGCGCGACCCTCGCCAGAGGGGGGCGTATGCCCGAGCCCCACGGTCATTTCAAGGGCCATCTGCGCCGCAGACGCGCGAAGTCGCGGATTTTCCTCAGAACAGACGCGCCACGGCGCTGGGCTCATAGCTCAGCCCTTTCACCAGGGCGTCGGAATCGCCGATCGAGAAGGTCTGGGCCCGGCTGCGGCCGTCCACCACCGCCACCGCCTCGATCTCTTCGGGAATCACCTTGACCACCGCCACGGCGTCGCCGCCCGGCGCCCAGGGGCTGAGGTCGGGCGAGCGGGCGATGATCAGGTCGTTCAGCCGCTTCACCTCGTCGCCGTCCGTGACCTCCTCGGCGCGGCCGTCGATGGAGACGCCGACCGCCTCCCCTTCCTCGCCCACGCCCCGCACGGCCACGCCGACGCGCGGGTCGGCGGTCAGGTTCTTCAGCTTCTCGCTGTCGCGGGCGGTGACGAAATAGAGGTTCAGCCCGTCGTTCAGATAGCCCAGCGTCGCCGCCTGCGGCCGTCCGTCGGCGCGGTTCACGGCCAGGGTCATCAGCTTCTGGCTGTCCAGCAGCTTGAGGATGGCGGCCACCGCGCCGCCATGGATCGGGGTGATGCGCGAGGTCGAGCTCATGGCGTTTCTCCGGAAGATGACGACGCAGTTTGGCTGGGCAGCTTCGATGCAGCCTTGACGCAGATCAAGGCGACTGGACGCCGCTTCGGTTCCAATGCCCCCATGACAGAGTCCCGCTTCGCGTCCGATACGCCTCGCCTGGAGGTGGCCCCCCTCAGCGAAGCCGAGGCGCCCGCCGCCTTCGCCCTGGCGCGGCTGTGGCGGCCCAATCTGGAGCCGGCCCAGTGGGACGCCTTTCTGACCGCCTGGCGCGCCGCCCCGGAAAGCCGGGGCATCCTCAGCGCGCGCAACCAGCGCGGCGGGGTGCTGGGCTTCGTCAGTTGGTGGCGGCAGCCCGATCTGGAGTACGGCGAGACCCTGTGGGCCGGTCCCTTCGTGGTGCGTGAAATGGGCGTGCGGCCCCTGGTGCGGCAGAGCCTGGCCGTCGAACTGACCGCCCTGGCCTGCCAGTTGGGCGCCCGGCTGCGCTACGCCGAGGAAGCCATCGCGCCGGACTGCGCCGCCGAACTGACGGCTAGGACAGGCTGACCTATTCGGAATCAGGCCCCTATCGCCTAGACTGCCGCGCTATTCGGGAGACGACGTTCGTGAACACCGCTGCGGCCCAGGCCGAAATCGAAGAGGTGCGTCTGGAAGACGTCCATCCCTGCTCCACCTGCGGCGCCCGCCCGCTGGGCGTGTGCGCGGACCTGAAGGGTCATGAGCTGCAGAGCATGGCCTGCGCCAGCGAAAACGTCACCGCCCAGCCGGGCCAGGCCCTGTTCCACGAGGGCGATCCGAACCCCTATGTCTTCAACGTCGTGGACGGGGCGGTGAAGCTGTATCGCCTGCTGCCCGACGGACGACGCCAGATCACCGGCTTTCTGTTCCAGGGCGACTTCCTCGGCCTGGGCGGACGCGGGCCGTCCAGCTTCACTGCCGAAGCCTTGACCCCGCTGAACGCCTGCCGCTTCCGGCGCGGCGACTTCGATCAACTGCTGAACGCCCTGCCCGCGCTGGAGCACCGTCTGGTGGCCCTGGCCGGGGACGAGCTGATGGCGGCGCAGGAGCAGATCGTCCTGCTGGGCCGCAAGACGGCGCGCGAGCGGCTGGCCAGCTTCCTGACCCGCCTGTCCGAGCGTCAGGTGCAGTTGGGCGGCGCCGTGGGCCACGTCCACCTGCCGATGACGCGGCTGGACATCGCCGACTATCTGGGCCTGACGATCGAGACCGTCAGCCGGGTCTTCACCCAGTTCAAGACCTCGGGCCTGATCCAGCTTCTGCCGGGCAATGACGTCGCCCTGCCCGACCCGGCCGCGCTGAAGGCCCTGGGCGAAGGCGCCGCCTGATCTTGGGCTAGAGGGATAGGGGGACGCGGCCTGACGTTCCGCGCCCCTCCCCGCATCGGCTTCAGAACTTGCGACCGACGCCCACCGACACGACCCAGGGATCCAGGCTGACGCTGCTCTTCAGCGCGCCGCCGTTGATCTTGGCGTCCGTGTCGAACCACACCTTCTTGGCGTCCAGGTTCAGCGTCCACGGGCCGGAAATGTTCCAGTCCGCCCCGGCCTGAAGCGCGACGCCGAAGCCGTCATCCAGATCGACCTCGAAGCCGTTCTTATCCTTGCCGCTGAAGAAGGCCATGTAGCTGACGCCCGCCCCGACATAGGGGCTGACCGTCGCGTTCGGCGTCGGCCGGTATTGCAGCGTCACCACCGGCGGCAGCACCCAGGCCTCATGCACGGCCACGTCGGTCGCCCCGCCCTGGGCGCGGACCTCGTGCTGGGTCGCGCCCAGGATCGCCTCGACGGCCCAGTGGTCGGCGACGAAATAGGTGAAGCCCAGCGTCGGCATCCAGTCGTCGCCGACATCGACCTTCAGGCCGCTGTCGACCCCGGCGGCGGTGACGATGGCGTCATCGGCCTGCGGTAGGACGCCGGTCATGCGGGCGGTGACGATCAGCGAGCCCTTGCCTACCTGTTCAGGCGCGGCGTTCTGGGCCGAGGCGGCGCCCGCGACGGCCAGCAGGCTGACGGAAGCGATCAATGCGGCAGCGGTCTTCATCGGTTCAATCCCCGACATTCGCCGGGTCGGAAGAGGGCCCGGCTTCGATGTCTGCACGACCCTGCCCCTGCTCGCCTCACGCCGCCTTGATCCAACGCAAGTGACGGATATTTATAAAAATATCTTCTTATTCCCGCTCATCCCGGCGGACGCCGGGATCCAGTGAGGATGCAAGCCAGAAACCTGGCCGTTCAGAGACGCCCCTTGAAGCCAAAGCACTGGATCCCGGCGTCCGCCGGGATAAGCGGTTGTAGGGGTCATGAAAAATCCCCTCCGGCCTGCGCCGAAGGGGATCATTCAGTCAGTTCGTCAGATGACGGGGATCAGGGTTCCGAGTGACCCTCGTCGCCTTCATCGAACAGGCGAAACTCGTGCCACAGGCCGTTCAGGACGCCGAAGGCCACCGCCAGGCCGAGGCCCAGGATCCAGGCGAAATACCACATGAGACGATCTCCTTTCGCGGGATCAGTAGAGGTCGGGGTTGGTCTTCAGCTCAGCCTCGGTCGAACGGCCCCACAGCACCTTGTAGACCCAGGAGGTGTAGAGCAGGACGAAGGGCAGGAAGACCGCCACCACGATCAGCATGATGAACAGGGTCGTATGGCTGGACGAGGCGTTCCACACCGTCAGGCTGGACTGGGCGTTGATCGAGCTGGGCAGGATGAAGGGGAACATCGACAGGCCGACCGTCGAGATGATCCCGACCGCCGAGGCCGACGAGCCGCCGAAGGCCATCACCGCCGACTTGCGCCACATCCCCAGCAGACCGATCGCAGCGCCGACGAAACCCAGAACCGGAGCGATGATCATCCACGGATAGCGGCCGTAGTTGTCCATCCAGGCGCCGGGCGCGGCCTCGACCGCCGTACGCAGCGGGTTGGAGGCGCCCGCCGTGTCCACCACGCCGGTGATGCGGAAACCCATGTCGCCGAAGGCCACCATGGCGCCGCCGATGGCGAACAGCACCAGGCTGGCCGCGCCGGCGACGGTGCCGATGGCGCGGGCGCGCTTCAGCACCGGGCCTTCTTCGCCCTTGATCGCCAGCCAGGCCGCGCCGTGCAACACCAGCATGGAGACAGACAGCAGGCCGCAGATCAGGGTGAAGGGGGTGAACAGGCCCAGCAGGCTGCCTTCGTAGAAGCTGCGCAGGTCGCTATCCAGGCGGAAGGGCGCGCCCAGCAGGACGTTGCCAACGGCCACGCCGAACACCAGGGCGGGAACGAAGCTGCCGATGAACAGGCCCCAGTCCCACATGGAGCGCCAGCGCGCCTCAGGCCGCTTGGAGCGATACTTGAACGACACGGGCCGCAATATCAGCGCGGACAGCACCAGGAACATCGCCAGGTAGAAGCCCGAGAAGCTGACGGCGTAGACCTGGGGCCAGGCGGCGAAGATCGCCGCCCCGCCGACGATGAACCAGACCTGGTTGCCTTCCCAGGTCGCGCCGATGGTGTTGATCACCATGCGGCGTTCCTGGTCGGTCTTGGCGACGAAGGGCAGCAGGGCGCCGACGCCCATGTCGAACCCGTCGGTCAGGGCGAAGCCGATCAGCAGCACGCCCAGCAGTCCCCACCAGATCAGGCGGAGGGTGGTGTAGTCGAGGGGGAGTTCCATCTCTCTTTTTCCTTCAACGACCGGGTCAGGCGACCGCGGGCTCGCCTTCCGTGATGGCGTCGGCTTCGCGGGCTTCCTGTTCGGCGAACGGCCCCTTCTTGACCGCGCGCAGGATCAGGCCGACCTCGACGACGGCGAGCACGCCGTACAGCAGGGTGAAGCAGATGATCGTGGTCCACAGCTGCGTCACGGTCAGGCTGGACGCGCCCAGGAAGGTCGGCAGAACGCCTTCCACGGCCCAGGGCTGACGCCCCACTTCGGCCAGAAGCCAGCCGGACTCGATGGCGATCCACGGCAGCGGGATGGCCAGGACGGCCAGGCGCAGGAACCACTTCGTCTCATGCTTGCGCAGGGTGCACAGGATGAAGGCCGTTCCGAACAGGCCGATCATCAAGAAGCCGATGCCCGCCATGAAGCGGAAGACCCAGAACATCAGCGGCACGTTCGGCACGGTCGACCAGGCGGCCTGCTGGATCTGCTGCGGCGTGGCCGTGCGCGGATCCTCGACGTAACGCTTCAGCAGCAGGCCATAGCCCAGGTCGTTGCGGACCGTCTCGAACTGACCGCGCGCGGCCATGTCGGTGGGGTCGGCCTTGACCTTCTCCAGGGCGTCATAGGCGACGACGCCGCGTTCGATGCGGTCCTCGGCGACGGCGACCAGTTCCAGGATGCCCTCGACAGGCTTGTCGATGCTGCGCGTCGAGATCAGGCCCAGGACGTAGGGCACCTTGACCTCGAAGTGGGTCTCGCGGTCCTTCAGGCTGGGCAGACCGAACAGGGTCAGACCGGCCGGGGCCTCTTCGGTGCGCCACATGGCCTCCAGGGCGGCCAGCTTCATTTTCTGGTTGTCGGTCAGGGCGTAGCCCGACTCATCGCCCAGAACGACCACCGACAGCGACGACAGCAGGCCGAAAGCCGCTGCGACCGTCATCGACCGCTTGGCGAAGCCCTTGTGCTTGCCCTTCAGCAGATAGAAGGCCGAGATGCCCAGCACGACCACGGCGGCGCAGACGTAACCGGCCGAGACGGTGTGCACGAACTTGGCCTGGGCCACCGGGTTGAAGATCACGGCCATGAAGTCGGTGACTTCCATGCGCATGGTGTCGGGGTTGAAGGCGGCGCCGACCGGGTTCTGCATCCAGCCGTTGGCGGTCAGAATCCACAGGGCCGACAGGTTGGTGCCGAGCGCAACCATGAAGGTGACGAACAGGTGGGCGTGCGGCTTCAGCTTGTCCCAGCCGAAGAACATCAGGCCGACGAAGGTCGCCTCCATGAAGAAGGCCATCAGGCCCTCAATGGCCAGCGGCGCCCCGAAGATGTCCCCGACGTAGTGGGAATAATAGCTCCAGTTCATGCCGAACTGGAATTCCATCGTCAGGCCGGTGGCGACGCCCAGCACGAAGTTGATGCCGAAGATCGCGCCCCAGAAACGGGTGATCGTCCGCCAGATCGGCCGACGGGTCATCACATAGATGCTCTCCATGATGACCAGCATGAAGGAGAGGCCCAATGTGAGGGGCACGAACAGAAAGTGGTATAGCGCCGTCAGTGCGAACTGAAGGCGTGAAAGGTCTACGACCGCCAGGTCGATCATCGTTCCAGGCTCCTGACCGCCAGCCCCCATCGACCGGCGTTCTACTCTAACCTAAAGCAGCGCCGTCTGGCGCGCCTTGATCCTGATCAAAGCCAGAGACAGCGACTTGAACTAGAGGGCGTTTCGCCCAAAGACCTTTCGCCACATAGGCTTTTTGCCCCATCCTCTATCGTCGCCGGTTACGGTGGATGAGGCCGGATCAGGCCCGCTTTCCCAGAATGGCGCACCAGGAGACGTGATGACGGCCCAGCCGGTCGACCCTCAACAGGCGAATCCTCCGAGAATCGCAGAGACGGCTGCGCCTGCGGCCTGGCTGAAGTCCGCCCTGGCGCCCTGGCGTCGCCTGATGAGCCTGGGCGGCGTCCTGGTGATCGCGGACACGGTTCCCGCCATCGGCTTCGCCGCCGGACTGGCCCTGGCCGTCGGAGCCCTGCCGCAAGGGCTGGCCGAAGCCGTTCCCGGCCTGATTCTGGCGGTCGCCGCCCTGATCCTGCGCGCCGCGCTCAACCAGGGCGCCGTCCTCGTCAACACCCGCGCCGCCCGCGCCGCCAAGAACGGCCTGCGTCGCCGTGTGCTGACAGGCGCGCTCGGCGGCCGCCTGTCCGACGCCGCCGCCATGACCGCCGCCGCCGAGGGCGTAGAGGCCCTGGACGGCCACGTCGCCCGCTTCACCCCCGCCCGCACGGCGGCGGCCGTCTCGCCCCTGATCCTGATCCTGGCCGCAGGCGTGGTCAGCCCCTTCACCGCCGGCATCCTGATCTTCACCCTGCTGCCCTTCGTGCTGGGCATGGCCCTGACCGGCATGGCGGCGGGCGCCGAGAGCCGCCGTCAGTTCCTGGCGCTGGAGCGGCTGTCGGGGCTGTTTCTGGACCGGGTGCGCGCCCTGCCCGCCATCCTGTCCTTTCAGGCCGAGACACAGCAGACCCGCGTCATCGCCCGCGCCTCGGACGACCTGGCCCGCCGCACCGGCAAGGTGCTGAAGGTCGCCTTCCTGTCCTCGGCGGTGCTGGAGTTCTTCTCGGCGCTGGCCGTCGCATTGGTCGCCGTCTACTGCGGCTTCAACCTGCTGAAGCTGCTGCCCTTCCCCGCGCCCGACGAACTGAGCCTGGCGCAGGCCTTCTTCGTCCTGGCCCTGGCGCCCGAGGTCTATCAGCCCATGCGCCGCCTCGCCGCCGCCTATCACGACCGTCAGGCCGCCGAATCCGCCGTCCCCACCCTCAGCCGCCTGGATCAGGCCGACGAGACGCCCCGCGCGCGTCCCTCCCCGCCCGCCTCAGCGCCCGCCGTGTGTTTCAAAGACGTGGCGATCGCCTATGACGGCGCGCCGGTGCTCAGCGGCTTCGATCTGACGGTCGCGCCCGGCTCCATCGTCGCCCTGACCGGCCTCAGCGGTGCGGGCAAGACCAGCCTGCTGAACCTCTTCCTGGGTCTGGCGCCTCTGTCAGGCGGCGAGGTCGAGGTCGGCGACGCGCGCCTGTCGGACCATCCCGACCTGACCGCCTGGATCGCCTGGGCCGGTCAGGCGCCGGTCGTGATCCGGGGGACGCTGGCCGAGAACATCGCCCTGGCCCGACGCGGCGCTTCGCCCGAAGAGATCGAGCAGGCCGCGCGCAAGGCGGGCCTCGACGGCGCGCTGGATCGCCGGATCGACGAGCGCGGCGGCGGCCTGTCCGGCGGCGAGCGGCGGCGCCTGGGCCTGGCCCGCGCCTTCCTCAAGCCCTCGCCCCTGCTTCTGCTGGACGAGCCGACCGCCAATCTGGACGCCGCGGCCGAGACCGCCCTGCTGCCGCTCATCCGCGAGGCGGCGCGCGGGCGCACGACCCTGATCGCGACCCATTCCGACGCCGTGGCCGAACTGGCCGATGTGGTGGTGCGCCTGTGAAGCCTCAGTCCTCTTCCGGCGTCGTCCGCCTCAAGGCCATGATCCGCGCCCAGGAGCGCGCCCAGTTCCCGCGCCTGCTGGCTGCATCGGTCACGGGGGCGCTGGTCTCGGCCGGGGCCGTGGCCCTGCTGGGCGTGTCCGGCTGGTTCATCACCGCATCCGCCCTAGCCGGAGCAGCCGGACCGGCCGTAGCCCATGTGTTCAACTATCTGGTGCCCAGCGCGATCATCCGCTTCCTGGCCATCGTCCGCACCGCCTCCCGCTATGGCGAGCGCGTCACCGGGCATGAGGCGGCGCTGCAGGCCCTGGCCGCCCTGCGCCCCCAGCTGTTCGACGGCCTGGCGCGCGGCCCCACGACGCGCGCCCTGTCGCTGGCGGGCGGCGAGGCCTCGGCCCGGCTGGTGCAGGACGTGGACGCCGTGCAGGACCGCTTCGTGCGCCTGTCCGCGCCGTGGAGTGCAGGCGCAGGCCTGCTGACCGGCATGGTGATGGCCTCGCTGGCCGGATGGCGCGCCGCCGTCGCGGTCGCCTTGGCCGCCGTGGTCAGCGTGGCGCTGGGCGTCGTCCTGGGCCGTCGTCTGGCCGAACCGGCGGGCCGCCGCCTGCAGGAGGCCATGGGCGACTTCAAGACCGACTTCGCCGCCATGTCCGCCGCCGCGCCCGAGCTTCACGCCTATGGCATGAAGGACTGGGCGGTGGATCGCCTGGCCCGTCAGGGCGGCGCCGTCGAAGCCGCCGCCGAGGCCCTGGCTCGCGCCGGAGGCTGGCTGACGGCCGCGCAGACCCTGGCGATGGCGCTGGGCGTCACGGGCGCGGCGTTGGCCGCCGGTTCCGCCTCTCCCGCGCTGACGGCGCTGGCCATGCTAGCCGCCGTCGCCACGGTCGAGAGCGCGGGCAATCTGCTGAACGCCCTGCGCCAGAACGGCGCCGTCGCCGTCGCGGTGCAGCGTCTGGGCGAACTGTTGGACGGGAAAGCGCCCATCGCGGCGCCTGCCGCCGCAGCGCCTGCCCTTCGCCTGTCATCCGCTGATCTGCGCCTCACCCCGCCTCAGCGCCTGGCCGTCGTGGGTCGCTCCGGGGCGGGCAAGACCACCCTGATCGAGCGGATGATGCATCTGCGCGCGCGCGTTCCGGGCGAGGTCGCCTTCGCCGAAATCGACGGGGCCGCCCTGTCCCCGGATGCGGTGCGGCCCCTGTTCGCCTATGCGCCGCAGCAGGCGGTGCTGATGGCCGGAACAGTGCGCGAGAACCTGCGCCTGGCCGCCCCCACGGCGGATGACGACCAACTCTGGGCCGTGCTGGAGGACGCCGGACTGGCCGACCGCATCCGCGCCGCGCCTGGCGGCCTGGACGCGCCTCTGGGCGAAAACGGCGCACGGTTGTCAGGCGGCGAGCGGCGGCGCCTGGGCCTGGCCCGCGCCTATCTGCGCCCCGCCCCCTGGCTGGTGCTGGACGAGCCCACCGAAGGGCTGGACGCCGCCACCGAGGCCCAGGTGCTGGATCGGCTGTCGCAACGCCTTCAGCGCACCGGCCAGGGCCTGATCCTGGTCAGCCACCGCCCGGCCCCGCTGGCCCTTTGCGATCAGGCCCTGACGGTCAGCGGCATCGCCCCGGACGGCCATGTTCAGGCCAGCGCCGGACCGCTTCAGGCCGCCGCCTGATCTGCGAGACCTTTGATCTCCATCAAGGCGGGGGGCGCCGCGATACGCTCTGCTGTCGGCATAGGAGAACTGCCATGCCCTCAGAAATCATCGCCCCCGTCGCCGCCATGGGCGCCTTCTTCCTCACCTTCATGGCCGCCATGGCCTATGGCGTGATCAGCAGCAATCTGGCCGACCGCAAGGGGCGCTGACCATGACGCTGCATCATATCCGGCTGGAGTTGGCCCGCGAGGCCGATGCGCCGCACGGCGATCCGCGCGACGGCTATGACCTGGTCATGACGCTAGATCAGCAGGCGCGGCTGGACGCCCCGGCCCTGCTCGCCGCGCCCGAGCGCACGCGCGTCCGCCGTTTCCGCGACGGCGAGACCCTGGCGGTCGGCCAACTGTCTCAAGGCGCCGACGGCCGTTGGGTGCTGGACTTCCCCGGCGAGGACGCCGACGCCGTCGGCTTCCGCCTCGAAAGCGAACGCTTCGTGCCAGGGGAATACGTCTCTCTGGCCGAGCCGGGCGGCCCCATGCGTCCCTATCGGGTCGCCCTGGTCCAGCCGCTGGACCGGCCCTGATCGAGTAACCGACGCCGCCTGGATCAGGCGGCGTCGTCATCCTGTCCGTGAATCACCGGGCGGAACAGCAGCTTGTCGATGCGTCGGTCGTCCATGTCGATGACCTCGACCTCGAAACGCCCCAGTTGCAGGACGTCGCCCTCGTTCGGCACGCGCGACAGATGGTGCAGCACCAGGCCCGCCACCGTGTGGAAGCCTTCATGCTCGCCGAAGTCTTCGCCCAGGGCCTCGCCCAGCTCATCCAGATCGATCTGACCATCCACGGCCCAGGTGCCGTCGGCGCGCTTGCGCACGGCCGTCTCGACCTCGTCGTGGCTCTCGTTGAAATCGCCAGCGATCATCTCCAGCAGGTCCGTCGCCGTGACCACGCCTTCAAAGGCGCCGTACTCGTCGACCACGAAGGCCATGTGCACCTTCGAGCCCTTCAGGATCTCCAGCGCCTTCAGCACCGAGGTCGACTGCGGGATGAAGGCCGGTTCGGCCACCAGCTTCTCGACGTTGAACTCGCCGTTGTCGAGCAGGCTGTCCAGCAGATCCTTCTTGTGGACGACGCCCAGCGGATTATCGATGTCGTTATCCCGCGCCACCACGATGCGCGAATAGGGACAGGTGCGAATTTCCTCGCGCAGCGTCTCTTCGGAATCGTCCAGGGCGATCCAGTAGACCTCGTGGCGCGGCGTCATCGCCACGCGCACGGCCCGGTCGCCCAGGCGCAGGATCTCCTCGATCATCTCCTGCTCTTCCGGCTCGATCAGGCCTGCGGACGTGCCCTCGGCTAGGATGCTCTCCACCTCTTCCTGGGTGACGTCCGAACCGTCACGATCCTTGACGCCCAGCAGCTTCAGGATGCCCGAAGTCGAGGCCGTCAGCAGCAGCACGAACGGCTTCATCACCAGGGCCAGGGTCGAGATCGGACCGGCCATCTTGGAGGCGATGGTCTCGGGGAAGATCAGGGCCAGGCGCTTGGGCACCAGCTCGCCGACGATCAGCGAGACATAGGTGATCAGCACCACGACCACGCCGGTGGCGATGATCTGCGAATAGGGGGCCAGGGTGGGGATATTGGCCGTCAGGATGTCATCCACCTCGCCCGCGATGGCGGCCTGACCATAGGCGCCCGCCAGAATGCCGATCAGGGTGATGCCCACCTGAACCGCCGAAAGGAACTGCGTCGGCTCCTCGGCCAGCTTCAACGCGGCGCGGGCGCCGCGATCGCCTCGTTCGGCGCGGCTCTGAAGCTTGGATTTACGGGAGGACACGACCGCGAGTTCGGTCATGGCGAAAAGGCCGTTCAGCACCACAAGCAGCAGCACGACGACGATAGCGATGGTCAACATCGAAAAGGGAGAAGCCCTGAGCGCGGCGCGACTAACGGCGTCCGCGAAGTCGATAGTAAAGGTGAAGCCCCGCCTGCGCCAGCTTTGTTGTCGAAACTGCGGCGTTCAGCGCGCACCGGCCCCTCAGGCCGCCGAAAGGACGTGCTCGCTCGACCATTCGGCGGCGGCGGCGGCCCCCTGCTCCATGCCTTGCATCAAGATCTCCAGGGTGACGGGCTTGGCCACCAGGTGGTCGGCGCCCGCCTGAACCGCCTTCAGGTGGTGCGTCTCGGTCGTATTGGCCGTCAGCATGACGATGGGCGTACGTGCGGCGCCCAGACGCGCTTCATCGGCGCGGATGCGGCGCATGGCGTCCAGCCCGTCCATGACCGGCATCTGCATGTCCATCAGCACCACGTCGAAATGCTCCTGCTGGAAACGCTGCACGCCTTCCAGACCGTTGTCGGCAGTGACGATCTCGAAGCCCAGCGGCTCCAGCAGGCAGCGCACGACCATCTGATTGGCCGGGTTGTCCTCGACCGCCAGGACGCGAATCTGCGCGCCCTCATCCGACGCATGCGCCGCTTCAACCGATGTCGCCGCCGGTTCGGCCACGACCGCGGCCACACGCTCGACGGGCAGGACCACACGGAACAGACTGCCCTTACCCAGCGCCGACTCTGCGGCAATCTCGCCGCCCATCAACTCGGCCAGCGACTTGCAGATGGACAGGCCCAGACCCGTACCGCCGAACTGGCGCGATATGGCGTCATCAGCCTGAACGAAGGGATCGAACAGGCGCCGCGCCGCTTCGGCGTCAAAGCCCATGCCCGTGTCCTCGACCTCAATGACCAGATGTTCCCGGTTGTCCTCGGCGCGCACGTCGACACGAACAGATACACGCCCCTCAGCCGTGAACTTCACCGCATTGGACACAAGGTTGGAGACGATCTGGGTGATGCGGACGCCGTCGCCGATCACCTGCCCCTGGGCGCTGGGCGTAAAGGCGACGTCCAGCATCAGCCCCTTGTCCTCGGCGACCGCCCGTCGCATCTCGACAACGGCCTCGATGTCGGTTCTGAGGTCAAACGGCGTCAGCGACAGGCTGAACTGACCCGCCTGCATCTTCGACAGGTCCAGCATGTCGTCCAGCACCCGGCGCAGGGCGTCGCCTGCTCCTGTGATCAGCTTCAGCATCTCGGTCTGACGCGGTGTCAGCGCCGTGTGCGCCAGGGCTGAGGCCAGGCCCAGCACCGCGTTCAGCGGAGTGCGCACCTCATGGCTGATGTTGGCGAAGAATCGGTCCCGCACCTCGGCGGCCTGTCGCGCTTCGGCCTGCGCCAGCTCCAGCGCCTTGAGCGCGCGGACGTGGTCCGACACCTCGAAGCGAATGGCCGTATAGGTTTCGGGTTTGCCGTCAGACCCCAGGTTCGGCACGATGGTCGTATCAACCCAGTATGACTCGCCTGACTTGGTGCGGTTCTGGATGGTGCCGCGCCACACCTCGCCCCGCGCGATGGTGCGATACAGATTGCGGAAATAGTCGCGCGCGTGGACGCCCGAGTTCACCACCCTGTGCGTCTGACCGATCAGCTCCTCGCGCGCATAACCGCTGACAGCTTCGAACTTGTCGTTGCAGTACAGGATGCGGCCGGCGCGATCCGTGATCGCCACGATGGCGGCCTCATCCAGCGCGGCGGAGAGTCCGGCGCGACGGGGCCAGTCAACGTCAGTCATAGGGTGTCCCTTTCAGCGGCGTCTCATGACCCCCGCATGGCTGAGAAAGCCTTAACCGCTCCGTTCGACCAAAGTCGGGCTTCTTCTTTTGATTCAACGCAAAAGGAGCGGGACGCGCCCCGAACGGCTGACATGCAAAACGGCCCCCGGATGTCTCCGGGGGCCGCTCTGTTACGCTTTACTGCGGCCTACCGCCCTTGCGGGCTGCTTGAGGCCGGTACGCTTACTCGTACTGTCGAACCGGCGAAGACCGAGGCCCTCGCCCATTCTGACGTCGATTACTCGACGATCTTGGCCACGACGCCGGCGCCGACGGTGCGGCCGCCTTCACGGATGGCGAAGCGCAGCTTCTCTTCCATCGCGATCGGCGTGATCAGCTCGACGTCCAGCTCGGCGTTGTCGCCCGGCATGATCATCTCGACGCCTTCCTTCAGGCGCACGATGCCGGTCACGTCCGTCGTGCGGAAGTAGAACTGCGGACGGTAGTTCGTGAAGAACGGCGTGTGACGGCCGCCTTCTTCCTTGTTCAGGATGTAGGCCTCGGCCACGAACTTGGTGTGCGGGGTGATCGAACCCGGCTTGCACAGCACCTGGCCGCGCTCGACGTCTTCACGCTTGGTGCCGCGCAGCAGCACGCCCACGTTGTCGCCGGCTTGACCCTGGTCCAGCAGCTTGCGGAACATTTCGACGCCCGTGCAGGTCGTCTTCTGAACCGGACGGATGCCGACGATTTCGACTTCTTCACCGACCTTGACGATGCCGCGCTCGACGCGACCGGTCACCACGGTGCCGCGGCCCGAGATCGAGAACACGTCTTCCACCGGCATCAGGAACGGCAGGTCGATCGGACGCTCCGGCTGCGGGATGTAGTCGTCAACGGCCTGCATCAGCGCCAGAACGGCTTCTTCGCCGATCTTCGGATCGCGGCCTTCGACGGCGGCCAGGGCCGAACCCTTCACCACCGGGATGTCGTCGCCCGGGAACTGGTACGAGCTCAGCAGCTCGCGCACTTCCATCTCGACCAGCTCCAGCAGCTCCTCGTCGTCGACCATGTCGACCTTGTTCAGGAACACCACCAGCGCCGGAACGCCGACCTGACGCGACAGCAGGATATGCTCGCGGGTCTGCGGCATCGGGCCGTCAGCGGCCGAGCAAACCAGGATCGCGCCGTCCATCTGAGCCGCGCCCGTGATCATGTTCTTCACGTAGTCGGCGTGGCCCGGGCAGTCGACGTGCGCGTAGTGACGGTTGGCCGTCTCATACTCGACGTGCGACGTGTTGATCGTGATGCCGCGCGCTTTTTCTTCCGGCGCGTTGTCGATGTCGGCGTAGTTCATCGCCTTGCCGCCGCCGGCCTTCGCCAGCGTCATCGAGATCGCCGCCGTCAGCGTCGTCTTGCCGTGGTCAACGTGACCGATCGTGCCGATGTTCACGTGCGGCTTCGTGCGTTCGAACTTTTCCTTGGCCATGGCCAAACTCCTGTGGCCCGGGTCCGGAACGGAGGGGCGCTGTGCTCAGTTCAAAAAACCTGGAGCGGGTAGACGGGATCGAACCGACATCCTCAGCTTGGAAGGCTGCTGCACTACCATTGTGCTATACCCGCACGAAGAATGCGGTTGCACCGCTCTTCGCATGAAGAGCGACGTTTCCGCACCCGATACCTTCATTGGACTCCGTCCCAGGGCATTGAAGGCGCGTGGTGGGGGAAGCAGGACTCGAACCTGCGAAGCTTACGCAGCGGATTTACAGTCCGCCCCCTTTGCCGCTCGGGACATTCCCCCAGCGCGCCTTATGTCAATGCCGGTCTGGAAACGCCGGAAACAATCTTTCGATCATTTCGCGACGAAAGCCTTCGCTGTCGGGCGACGCCTGCAGTAGAGGAAGCGCCTGAACCGAAAGCCCTGGGGCCCAAATCGGAGGCCGTCTTATAGTGTCGTCATTTCGAGAACGCAACGACCGGAAAACCGGTAAAAAACAATCTTTCCAAAAGAGAGGGGAGGGCCGTCTGGATCGGCCTCAAACGCCCGCTACGCAAGGACGCGGCGGGAACGATAACGAACGCAAAACCGCCCGTTCGCGTCCGGACGCCGATAATTTTCTTTGGGGACGTCATCCGGTTTTGGCCGCTTTGGCGAATCCCGCGCGTCGCGGAAGCGGCCGTTTGATGGTCACGGAAGACCGCGCCGAAGAGATCCAGCGCGAGAATCTGGCGAACGGCCACCGAATCGAAGTGGTCGATTCTGTCGCCCTGGGCCGGATGCTGCCCGCCGGCGCCGTGCACCAGGGCATGGCCTTCAAGGTCCAGCCGCTGGAGGGCGTCGCCCTGGAAGACCTGGCCGAACCCGCCGAGGGGGTCATCGTCATGCTGGATCAGCTGACCGACCCTCAGAACGTCGGCGCCATCTTCCGTTCGGCCCTGGCCTTCGGCGCGCGCGGCATCGTGGTGCAGGATCGCCACTCCCCCGCCCTCGCCGGCGCCCTGGCCAAGGCCTCGGCCGGCGCGACAGAACGCCTGCCCTGCGCCCGCGTGACGAATCTCAGCCGCGCGCTGGAGAAGCTGGCCGACCACGGCTGGCGCGCCATCGGCATGGACGGCGAATCGGATCTGACGCTGGAACAGGCGCTGGACGCCCGCCCGACCATCATCGTCATGGGTTCGGAAGGCGACGGCGTGCGTCGCCTGGTGGCTGAACACTGCGAGGCCATGGCCCGCATCCCCATGCCCGGCGGCTTCGAGAGCCTGAACGTCTCCAACGCCGCCGCCATCGCCCTGTATGAAGCCGCCCGCGCCCAAGGCCGCGCGAGCTAGGAACAAGCCCCCGCGTCAACTCGTCCCTGCGGCGTCTTGGCGCGGGTCCGGCCGGGCTTTAAGAGTCCGGCATGGACTTTCTTTCCAATCCCGAACTGATCAGTCAGGCCTCCGCCCTCGGCAAGGTGCTGATGATCGACCTGGTCCTGGCCGGCGACAACGCCGTCGCCGTGGGCCTCGCCGCCGCCGCCCTGCCCCAGGAACAACGCCGCAAGGCCATCCTGATCGGCCTGGCCGCCGCCGTCGTCATGCGTATCGGCCTGGCGCTCATCACCGTCCAGCTTCTGGCCATCGTCGGCCTGTTGCTGGCGGGCGGCTTCCTGCTGCTGTGGGTGTGCTGGAAGATGTGGCGCGAACTGCGCGAACAGGCCACCCACGACCAGGCCGAGGCCGAGGCCGAGATCGAGCGGGCCATGGCCATCGAACACGGCGGCGGGCCGTCGCCGGAAGAAATGGGCCTGAAGCGCAAGACCTTCGGCGCCGCCCTGATCCAGATCATGATCGCCGACCTGACCATGAGCCTGGACAACGTCCTGGCCGTCGCCGGCGCCAGCCACGACCATCCGTGGATCATGGTCTTCGGCCTGATCCTGTCGATCGCCCTGATGGGCCTGGCCGCCAGCTTCATCGCCAAGCTGCTGAACCGCTATCGCTGGATCGCCTATATCGGTCTGGCCATCGTCCTCTATGTCGCCCTGCACATGATCTGGGACGGCGGGCGTTCGGTCATCGTGCGCACCGGCCATACGGATCAGTTCAACGCCTCCGCCCCCGCCTTCCTCGACATCGGCGCCGAGGAACAGGCCAAGCACATGAAACACAGCGGAAAGGGCGCGGATTCGCACACGCCCCACGCCCTGCCCGGCGGCCGCGAACGACGCGATCCTCCGCCGCAGACGGTTGAAGTCGCCCAACCCGCCTCCTGAAACACGAAAGGCCCGGATCGCTCCGGGCCTTTCTCATATTCAGGGCGTCGTCTCAGCGACCGCGCAGCCAGCCCGTGATCGAGATCCGGTCGCCGCCGGCGGACAACGCCACCTGCGTCACCGAATGCGGCGTCGGCACCCGCAATAGGTTCAGAGTGTTGAAGCGCGGCGTGAACGCCTCGGCCACATTGCCGTCCTCGCCGTGGAAGGCCAGCAGGCCGCCCCAGTCGATCCGCCAGCCGGGCGTCAGGTTCAACACATAGGCGAAGTAGCGGTTCTTCCCCTCAGCGTGATCGTCATGCTCGGTCAGGAAGTGGCCCGTGCGATACCGCGTCACCTGCATGTCGGCCTGGGCGATGCGATCCTCGCCGGTCAGATCGCGCATCAGGCCCAGAAAGCTTTCGCCGTTCAGAAAGGCCGCCAGATCGCGCCACGACGCGCCTGCCTGCCCAGCCTGGACCAGGTCGAACACCGGATAGTTGTCGTACAGATACTGAAAGCCGTCTGACGCCGACTTCTGAACGGCTTGGCCCAGACTCTGCTTCTGAGCAGGCTCCAAGGAGGCCAGCCAGGCCGACGGTAGATCGACATGCCCCGAGCCGCGCCGAGTTACGACGTTGTAATCCGCGTCGCGCGCCAGTTCATACAGCGCCCCGGCCGTCTCTTCGGTCAGGAAGCTGTCAATCTGGGCGCGCCCCGTCCGATGCAACCGCTCGCGGATCGCGACACGGCGCTCGGCCGAGAGCGCGTTCAGAATCGGGGCGGCGAAGGCCGCGCTCACCCCTCGGCGCCGCCGAAGCGCTCGGTCCATTCGGCGACCTGAGCGTCCTCGATCTTGGCGAACAGCACCTGGGCGGCCGCAACCGCCTGACCGGCCGGAACCAGGTTCAGCAGATCGCCCTCGGCATCCGGCCACGACAGGTCGGTCGCACCGACCGTGGCGACGATACGGGTCGCCGCCTCAGGCATGAAGGGCGCGGTCACGCGGGCGAACAGGGCGACCAGGGACAGGCCAGTCCGCACCACCACGGCCGCGCGTTCGCGATCCGTCTTCAGCGCCGTCCAGGGCGCAGCTTCCTGAAGATACTCGTTGCCCAGAACCCACAGGGCGCGCGCCGCCTGGGCCGCCTTGCGGAACTCCATGGCCTCGAACTCATAGGTCAGGCTGGCCAGGGCCGCCTTGACGTCGGCCGCCAGCTTGTCTTCCAGCGCGCCCGGCTCGCCGCCCTCGGGCGCCACGCCGTCGAACTTGGATTCCGTGAACTTGACGATGCGGTTGACGAAGTTGCCCAGAACGTCGGCCAGATCCTTGTTCGTCGTCGACTGGAACTGCTCCCAGGTGAAGGCCGCGTCGGAATGTTCCGGACCATAGGCCGTCAGGTGCCAGCGCCAGTAGTCGGCAGGCAGCAGCTCCAGCGCCTGATCCATGAAGACGCCCCGGCCCATGCTGGTCGAGAACTTGCCGCCGTACCAGTTCAGCCAGTTGAAGGCCTTCAGCTGGTCCACCGTCTTCCACGGTTCGCCCGAGCCCAGGATGGTGGCGGGGAAGCTGACGGTGTGGAAGGCCACATTGTCCTTGCCCATGAACTGGACGTAGCGCACCGGGTTTTCAGGATCGGCGGCGCCCTCGTCCAGACGCCACCATGAGCGCCAGTTTCCGCCGGTCTTCTGCGCCCACTCCTCGGTCGCGCCGATGTATTCAATGGGGGCGTCGAACCAGACGTAGAAGACCTTGCCCTCCATGCCCGGACGCGGGCCGCCGTCGGGGCCGACGACCGGCACGCCCCACTTCAAATCGCGGGTGATGCCCCGGTCGATCAGGCCTTCGTCCAGGTGCTTATAGGCGATGGAGCGGGCCAGCGGCTGCCACTGGGGCGAGCGGGCGTCGACCCAGCCTCGCACCTCATCGGCCACCTTGGTCTGCAGCAGATAGAGGTGGCGCGTGTCGCGGACCTCCAGATTGCGGCTGCCCGAAACAGCCGAATAGGGATTGATCAGATCGGTCGGGTCCAGCAGGCGGCCGCAGTTATCGCACTGATCGCCGCGCGCCTTCTCGTAGCCGCAGTGCGGGCACGTCCCCTCGACATAGCGGTCGGGCAGGAAGCGGGCGTCGTCGATGGAATAGATCATCCGATCGACGCGCTCCTCGATCAGGCCGCGCTCTTCCAGCACCTTGGCGAAGTGCTGGGTCAGGCGGGTGTTCGGGGCGTTGGAGCTGCGGCCGAAGATGTCGAACGACAGGCTGAAGGCGTCGGCGGCCTTCTTCTGAACCTCGTGCTGTTCGTCGCAATAGGTGCGGACGTCCTGACCGGCGGCGGCGGCGGCCAGCTCGGCCGGGGTGCCGTGCTCGTCGGTGGCGCAGACATAGAGAACGTCATGCCCCCGGCTTCGCATGAAGCGCGCCCACACATCGGCGGGCAGCATCGACCCGGCCAGATTCCCCAGGTGCTTGATGCCATTGATGTAGGGCAGCGCCGAGGTGATGAGGATGCGGGACATGATCTTCCAACGTCTGACAGGGAGGCGTCGGATATAGAGGGCGCAAACCCGAACGTCACCTTTTATGGGCCAAGTGTCTTATAGGACAGACGTCCTAGGAGACAGGCGTCGCCCTTGTCGTCGGCAGCCGCCGCGCGATCCGCACGAACCGCCCGGTCAGCAGCGCGCCCGAGATCAGGCTGGCGACGATCACCGACCAAACCAGACCGTCCACGCCGATCCGATGCGCCAGGAACCAGCCCAGCGGGATCATGATCAGCCCATAGGACAGCAGGTGCATCAGCGTCGGCCATACTACGTCGCCCGCCGCGCGGTTGGCCTGGGCGGCGACCACCTGCTGGGCGTCGGCGACGAAGAACAGGGTCGCCAGCGCCAGGGCCGGCGCCGCGATGGCCAGGATCGCCGGGTCGGTCGTATAGGCGCTGACCACCAGGGGCGCGGTCAGCCACAGACCGATGGCGATGATGAAGGCCAGCACCGTCACCACGCCGACTCCCGCCAGGCCGCCCCGCATGACGCCCGCCCTGTCGCCGCCACCGTAGCTGCGCCCCACCAGAACCGCCGTCGCCGACGACAGACCCATGGGCACCATGAAGACGATGGCGGAGACGTTGATGACCACGGCCCAGCTGGCGGTCTCGGCCGCGCCCAATTGGCCGGCGAACAGGGTCATGGCGGCGAAGGCCCCGACCTCGATGAAGTTGGACGCGCCGCCGCCGAGGCCGACCTTGACCTGCTGGCTCTCGACCGCCTTGTCGCGCTTGGGCTTCTTGAACACGCCCCAGGCGCGCGCCTCAGGCAGGCGCAGGATGAAGATCACCAGGAAGATCGCCAGCGCCATACGCGCGCCGAACGTCGCCCAGGACGAGGCCACCGCGCCGTCAAGGCCGATGCCCAGGATATCCGGCACCAGCAGCAGGTTCAGACCCAGGTTGACCGCATTGGCCACCCACATGGCCACCATGCCCGCCTTGGGCCGATGCAGTCCTTCAAGGAAGAACAGGGCGCAGATCGAAATCAGATAGGCCGGCATCGACAGGGCGAAGACCATCAGGGCGGGCGTCGCGCCTTCACCCAGACCGTCCTCCAGCCCCATGTGCACCAGGCCGAACGGCCCCAGCAGCAGCAGGCCGATCATGGCGACAAAGCCGATCTGCAGGGCGTAGGTCATGCCGCGTCGCAAGACGGCGCCGACCTCGTCGCCGCGCCCCTCGCCCAGCAGGCGGGCGGTGATGACCTGGACCCCCATCATCAGGCCGACCGCCGTGGTCAGCACGACTGAGGACGGCGCCCAGGCCAGGGAGTGATAGGCCAGCTCGCGGCTGGCGTAGTGGCCGACGACGATGGCGTCGGTCAGGCCCATGGTCATGATGCCCAGACGCGCCAGCACCACAGGCCAGGCCAGCTTCAACAGCTCGGTCAGGGTGGCGCGATTATGGAAGCTGAACAGGGACTGGACCATCGGAGGCCGCAACAGCCACGCGCGCAGGCGCGGGTCAAACGATTTTACGTGCGTTTCAGGCGCCTACCAGGCGCCCAGCTCGCGCAGCTCACGCGCCAGGTCAGGCGGCAGGTCCGTCGGCTCGGCCACGGACAGGTCCGGCGGCACGTCCTTCTCGAAATAGCGCCACCCCTGAAACGGCCGCCGGGCCAGGGGCGCAGTGCGGATGACCTGGCTGTCCAGCTTGATCTCGCAGCGGCTGGCCTTGCCCTCGCCTATGGTCGTGATCTCGAGGATGCGCTGGCGGCAGGTCACGGAGCCTTTCATGACCCAGTACAGCGAGCCGCCGTCCTCGATCTCGGCGGCGCGCTTGGGCGTCATGCGGGTGTGGACGATGCGCCAGTCGGACCGGGCCGCGTTCGCTTCCAGCGTCTCGACCTCGGTCACGCCGACGCAGAGCTTGATCATGTGCAGGGGCATGCGGCCCAACTAGTCATCCGACGCCGCGAAGGCCAGCCCGGCTCAGGGCTCGCGATCCAGCTGGGTGAAGATTTCCTGCCCCTTGGCGATCAGGTCCTGTCCGCACCGCTGGCTGTGCGAACGCACCTGCTGGACCGGGGTGGAGTCCGTATATTCCAGCATCCGCCCGATCCAGTTCCGCGCCGGATCACGGCCTTCCAAACGGCCCAGATAATACATCATGCCGCCCGTATACTGCTGCTTGAGCGCATCCGAGGCGGCCGGATCGTCGATCGCCACCGCCAGCAGGCCCATGCACTGAAGGTCCGCCGCCGAGGCCGTCGGCATGTCGCTCAGATCGGCGCCCAGAAGCGCCGTCGCCATCATCGCCGCAACGATCATTCGCCTGCCCCCTCGGCCTGCACAACGGCCAGCACCGCGCCGTCCGTGACCTGATCTCCGACGGCGACGTTGAACTCGGCCACCACGCCGTCGAAGGGCGCGGTCAGGGCGTGCTCCATCTTCATGGCCTCCAGCACCACGACCGGCTGGCCCTTGGCCACCTTGTCCCCGGCCTTGGCGGGCGCGGCGACGATCTTGCCCGGCATGGGGGCGCGCAAGCCGCCGTCGGAGGCGGAACCGCCCGCCGGTCCGCTGGACTTGCGGCGGTGGAACTCGACCACGTCGCCGCCGTCGAACACCAGAACCCGCTCAGCGTCAGGCGACAAGGTGCTGACCACCTCGCCGTCGACCACAACCACGCCCGGTTCGCCATAGATCTGGGCCGAGCCGAAATCGCCGCTCACGGTGAAGCTGGATGAACGGCCATACCAGCCCGGCTCGCCGGTCAGGGTCAGGGCGTGAGCCGCGCCGTCATGGTGGAGCGCCGTATGCGCCTGCGGCGCCGCGTTCAGCCGGAAACCGAACAAGCCCGCGCGGGTCGGCGCCAGCACATTATCCGGCGCGTCGAAGGCGGCGGCGTCCGCCTCCAGCCCGATCTGTCCGGCCGCAGCAGCCAGGGCGCGGACGGAAGCCTGAGCCGGGGCGATCAGCGCCCCCTCCTCCGCCGCGATGAAGCCCGTATCCACGTCGCCTTCGACAAAGCGCGGGTGATCCAGACAGCGCGCCATGAAGCCCGCATTGGTCTTCACCGGCCAGACTTCTACGTCGCGGCAGGCGTCGGCCAGACGGGCGGCGGCGGCCTCGCGGGTGTCTTCGTGGACGATCAGCTTGGCGATCATGGGGTCGTAGAACTGGCTGACCTCGCCGCCCTGCTCCACGCCCGTATCCACCCGGATATCGTCGGGCATGACGAAGTGATCCAGCCGCCCGATGGACGGCAGGAAGCCGTTGGCAGGGTCTTCGGCATAGAGGCGGGCCTCCATGGCCCAGCCCTTCATCGGAATGTCGGCCTGCGCCAGCGGGATCGGCTGGCCCGCCGCCACGCGCAGCTGCCATTCGACCAGATCGACGCCGGTGATGGCCTCCGTCACCGGGTGTTCGACCTGAAGCCGGGTGTTCATCTCCATGAACCAGATGCGGTCGGCCTTCAGCCCGTCGGAGGCGTCGGCGATGAATTCGATGGTGCCTGCACCCTGATACTCCACGGCCTTGGCGGCGCGGACGGCGGCGGCGGTGACGGCGTCGCGCGTGGCCTGATCCATGCCCGGCGCCGGGGCCTCTTCGATCACCTTCTGGTGGCGGCGCTGCAGCGAGCAGTCGCGCTCATGCAGGTGGACGACCTCGCCGTGGCTGTCGCCAAAGACCTGCACCTCGATATGGCGCGGGCGGGTGATGTAGCTCTCGATCAGCACGCGCGGATCACCGAAGGACGACTGCCCCTCGCGCTGGGCCGAGGCCAGATTTTCAGCGAAATCCTCGGCGCGATCGACCTTGCGCATTCCCTTGCCGCCGCCGCCCGCGACCGCCTTGATCAGAACGGGGAAGCCGATGCGGTTCGCCTCGGCCGTCAGGGTCTCCAGCGACTGGTCCTCGCCCTGATAGCCGGGGGTGACGGGCACGCCCGCCTCGATCATCAGCTTCTTGGCCGCGTCCTTCAGACCCATCGCGCGGATCGAGGACGGCTTGGGGCCGATCCAGACGATGCCCGCCGCCGCCACCGCTTCGGCGAAGTCGGCGTTCTCGGACAGGAAGCCGTAGCCGGGGTGGATGGCCTCCGCCCCCGTCGCCTCGGCCGCCGCCAGCACCTTGGCCGCATCCAGATAGGATTCGCGCGCCGCCGCCGGACCGATCAGCACCGCCTCATCGGCCTCACGAACGTGCAACGCCTGGGCGTCAGCCTCGGAATAGACGGCGATGGTGCGCAGGCCCATGCGGCGGGCGGTGCGG
This sequence comes from Brevundimonas phoenicis, assembly GCF_047237745.1. Classification (NCBI taxonomy): domain Bacteria; kingdom Pseudomonadati; phylum Pseudomonadota; class Alphaproteobacteria; order Caulobacterales; family Caulobacteraceae; genus Brevundimonas; species Brevundimonas phoenicis. The sequence goes on along the minus strand of NZ_JBDFLN010000001.1, from coordinate 1,365,162 downwards.
AAGACGCGGCAGGCGATCTCGCCGCGATTGGCGACCAGGACGGACTTGAACATGAAACGCTCCTGATCCTTCTCCCCTTGTGGGAGAAGGTGGGTCGCAGCGCGACCCGGATGAGGGGTGACGGCGGCGTCCTGGCCGATGTCGGGGCGCCGGTCGACAAGATCATTGAGGGGCGCGTCGACACCCCTCATCCGTCATGCTCCGCATGACACCTTCTCCCACAAGGGGAGAAGGGCGAAATCACTGCGCCCAACTGGCCGGACGCTTGTCCAGAAACGCGCGGACGCCTTCCTGGCCCTCGGCCGAGACGCGGGCGCGGGCGATGCGCTTGGCGGTCTCTTCCAGCAGGCGGTTGTCGATCTCTTCGCCCGCCACGTCGTTCACCAGGCGCTTGGCGTCGCCCATCGCGCCCGGCGCATTGGCCGACAGGCTGTCGGTCAGCATGGAGATGAACTCATCGACCGAACCTTCGGGCAGGACCATGTCGATCAGTCCCGCATGGGCGGCGTAGTCGGCGTCGAAGATGTTGGCCGTCAGGAACAGCTGGCGCGCGCGCCGCGCGCCGACCGCCTCGATGACATAGGGGGCGATGGTCGCCGGGATCAGGCCCAGCTTGACCTCGGAGAAGGCGAAGCGCGTCCCTTCCACGGCCACGGCCATGTCGCAGGCGGCGACGATGCCCGCCCCGCCGCCCATGGCCGCACCCTCGACCAGGGCCACCGTCAGGGCTGGCACGTCGTGCAGGGCCTTGAGCATCTTCGCCAGGCCCATGGCGTCGTCGCGGTTGTCGCTCTCGGACCAGTCGGCCGCCGAACGCATCCAGTTCAGGTCTGCGCCCGCGCTGAACGTCCCGCCCGCGCCGCGGATGAAGACCACGCGCACCTTGTCGGCGCCGTGCAGGGTCTCGAACGCCTCATACAGGGCGGCGATGGTCGCCGCGTCGAAGGCGTTCTTCTTCTCTGGGCGGTTGATGGTGACGAAGACCACGCCGTCGGCGGTGGCGTCGATCTGCACCAGGTCGTCGTTGGCGTCCGGCGCCGCATCGGCGACGAAGGGGTGGGCGATGGCGTTCATCTCCGCCGCCTCGGCGTCGGTGATGTCCAGAGCGTTCAGCTCTTCTTCTGTCGGCTTTTGGTCAGTCATGATGGGCTCCTTGGCCGATAGAACGCTTCAAACGTCATCCCTCTCCCCCTCACAGGGGAAGAAGGCGATTAAACAGGATCGCAGCGGTTGGCGCGAACGGTCTTGCCGTCCTGCTCGACACGCAGCGAGACGCCCGCCACCGGCGACAGGCGCAGGGTCTGGACAATGGTCTGGTCGCCGTCGGACGACTGGTTCTCCAGAACCACCCGGATGGCGTCGCCTTCGCCTTGCAAGGTCTCCAGAGCCACCAGCTTGGAGGTGTCCTCATAGCCCTTGATCTCATTGGCCGTGATGACGAAGCGCGTGCCGCTCTCGTCCTTGGCGCAGCCGTCGTCGCTATAGTCCCAGTTGCCGCGATAGCCGACCGGGAAGACCGCTTCGGATGGCTCGCCCGCCCGCGCAGCCGCCTCTTCAGCCGCCGAGACCGGTTCGGTCTGCGTCGTCGCCGCAGCCTCAGGCGCGGCTTCAACCGTGGCCGGGGCCTTGGAATCGGCCTGCGATCCGCAAGCCGCAAGCAGCGTGGTCAGGGCGATAAGTGCTGCCGTCTTCTTCATGTCACTGTCCTTGTCGTCCAGATTTCGATCCCGCATCGAGATCGCCGACGCGACACTCTCAGCCGCGCGATCCGGCTTCAAGCAGTTTTTTGAGCGCTGTTTAATTTGTAACCTTACATCCGGAACACGCCGAAGGTCGTCTCGGGGATCGGGGCGTTCAGGCTGGCGCTGATGGCCAGACCCAGCACGTCGCGGGTCTGGACCGGGTCAATGACCCCGTCGTCCCACAGGCGAGCCGTGGCGTAATAGGGGTTGCCCTCGTCCTCATACTTCTGGCGGATCGGCGCCTTGAAGGCTTCGGCTTCTTCCGGCGTCCACGTATCCGCGTCGCGGTGGACGGTGGCCAGGACGCTGGCCGCCTGCTCGCCGCCCATGACGCTGATGCGGCTGTTGGGCCAGGTAAAGAGGAAGCGCGGGCTGTAGGCCCGGCCGCACATGCCGTAGTTGCCCGCCCCGAACGACCCGCCGATCAGGACGGTGAACTTGGGCACCTCAGCCGAGGCGACGGCCGTGACCAGCTTGGCGCCGTGCTTGGCGATGCCCTCGGCTTCATACTTGCCGCCGACCATGAAGCCCGAAATGTTCTGCAGGAACAGCAACGGAATCTTGCGCTTGCACGCCAGTTCGATGAAGTGCGCGCCCTTCTGCGCGCTTTCCGAAAACAGCACGCCGTTGTTGGCCAGAATGGCCACCGGCTGGCCCCAGATGCGCGCGAAGCCGCACACCAGCGACGTGCCGTACAGCGCCTTGAACTCGTCCAGCTCCGAGCCGTCGACGATGCGGGCGATGACCTCGCGCACGTCATAGGGGGCGCGGACGTCCTCAGGGATGATGCCATACAGTTCGGCCGGGTCATAAGCAGGCGCGCGCGGCTCCCGCACGTCCAGCGGCTGGGGCTTGGTCGTGTTCAGATTGGCGACGATGGAGCGCACGATCTCCAGCGCATGCTCGTCGTTCTCGGCCACATGGTCGACCACGCCGGACTTGCGGCCGTGCGTCTCGGCGCCGCCCAGTTCCTCGGCCGAGATAACTTCGCCCGTCGCGGCCTTCACCAGCGGCGGACCGGCCAGGAAGATGGTGCCTTGATTGCGCACGATCACCGTCTCGTCCGACATGGCCGGCACATAGGCGCCGCCCGCCGTGCACGATCCCATGACACAGGCGATCTGCGGGATCGAACGCGCGCTCATCCGCGCCTGATTGAAGAAGATGCGGCCGAAATGGTCGCGGTCCGGGAAGACCTCGGCTTGGTGCGGCAGGTTGGCCCCGCCGGAATCGACCAGATAGACGCACGGCAGGTTGTTCTGCTCAGCGATCTCCTGCGCCCGCAGGTGCTTCTTCACCGTCATGGGGAAGTAGGCGCCGCCCTTCACCGTCGGATCGTTGGCGACGATCATCACCTCACGGCCCGACACCCGGCCGACGCCGCAGATCATGCCCGCGCCCGGCGCCTCGTCCCGGTACATGCCGTTGGCCGCCAGTTGGCCGACCTCCAGGAAGGGCGAGCCGGGGTCCAGCAGGCGCTCGACCCGGTCGCGCGGCAACAGCTTGCCGCGCGCCACATGGCGGTCGCGGCTGGCGTCAGAGCCGCCGCGCGCGGCCTTGGCGACCTTTTCATAAAGCTCGTCCCGCAGGGCGCGATTGTGCGCATCCAGCGTTTTGAAAGCAGGACTGTTGCGATCGACGACGGAAATCAGCTTGGGCATGCCCAAGGTTTAGGAGGCTTCCGCGCCGGGGGGAAGCCGGTTCGGTTCCCCCACGACGAAATCGGCTATATCTGCCTGTCATGGCCCCGCTTCGACCGGACACGCTCGCCGTCGCCCTGTCCCGCGCCTTCGAGGACGCGCAGGACAGCCGCGCCAGCTGGTTCGCCCTGACGCGGGGCGAGCGGCTGTTCTCCGCCGGCGATCGGGCCGACACCCTCTATCTGCTGCGCGCCGGGCGTCTGGGCGTCTTCCGCCACGACGACGGCCGGGTTCCGCTGATGACCGCCGTCATCAAGCCGGGCGAGCCGGTCGGCGAACTGGCCATGCTGGCGGGCACGTCGCACATGTCGGACGTGGTTGCTCTGCGCGACAGCGACGTGCTGGCCCTGCCGCGCGAGGCCTTCTTCGACGCTGCACGCAACGATCCCATGCTGATGTCCGAACTGGGCCAGATCATGCTGACCCGCGCCCGCGAGCGCGGCGGCGGGACCGAGCCGAACGTCTTCGGCTTCGTTTCCGCGCGCGGCAAGCCGATCCGCGCCTTCGTCGAGCGCGTGGCCCGCGCGGTCGAGGCCCAGGGCGTCACCTGCCACGTCATCGACAGTTCGGCCCTGGCGTCGGCGGCCGAATGGTTCTCGCGCGTCGAGGACGCCCACGACTACGTCCTCTACGTCGCCGAGGCCGACGAACCGAATTGGGCCGCCCTGTGCGCACGCCAGGTCGATCGCCTGTTCCTGGTCGGCGCCGCCGACCGCCCGCCGCCCCCTGCCCCGCCCGTCGCCGACGACTGGGACGACGCGGGCCAGCGCACCGACCTGATCCTGTTGCGCGATCCGCGGATGCCGCGCCCCAGCAACACCCGCGCCTGGCTGGACGTGCTGAAGCCGGGCCGCTGGTTCCATGCGGTCGAGGGCCTGTTCGACGACACGGCGCGGATCGCCCGCCTGATCACCGGCTCGGCCGTGGGCGTGGTGCTGTCGGGCGGCGGCGCGCGCGCCTATGCCCACATCGGCGCGCTGAAGGCCCTACGCGAAGCGGGCACGCCCATCGACTTCATCGGCGGCGCTTCCATGGGGGCGGTCATCGGCGCGGGCCCAGCTCTGGGCTGGTCGGACGAAGAGCTTGAGCACCACATCCGCCAGGCCTTCGTCATGTCCGACCCCCTGGCCGACATCGCCCCGCCCATCATCGCCATGACGCACGCCCGCAAGGTCAAGGCGATGATGAAAGAGGCCTTCGGCGACGTGCAGATGGAGGACATGCTGCTGCCCTTCTTCGCCGTCTCGACCAATCTGACCTCGGGCAAGCTGGAGGTTCATCGTGAAGGGATGCTGCGCCACGCTCTGCGCGCCTCCATCTCCATCCCCGGCGTCATGCCGCCCGTGGTGATGAACGGCCAGGTGCTGGTCGACGGCGCCGTGCTGCGCAACTTCCCCAGCGATGTGATGCGGCGGCTGAACAGCGGGCCCGTCGTCGGCGTCGACGTGTCCATGACGCGCGGCGTCGATCCCGAGATGCTGGAGAATCCGCCGTCCTGGTGGCGCTGGATCCTGTCGGGCGCCTGGAAGCACGGGCCGCCGATCGTCTCCATCCTGATGCGCTCGGCCACATTGTCCAGCGAAGCCGAGCGGATGCAGGCCCGCGCCGAGACGGACCTGCTGATCCTGCCCACGCCCGACGGCGTCGATATCCGCGACTGGAAAGCCTATGAGCCGGGCGTCGCGGCGGGCTACGAGGCCGCGCATGCAGCCCTGGACAGCCTCAACGGGCCGATCGAGACCCTGCACCGTCGCCGTCAGACCGGCGCGCCAGAAGAAACAGTCGAGGAAATGGCAGAAGAGTCCTTCCCTCAGGACGCCGCGGAAACGCCTCCCCCAACACCTGAGCCAAGCGCGCCAGGAAGGCGTCCTGGTTGGCTGGGTCTTCGCAAAGCGCGGTCAGATAAGGCCTGAGGGCGGTGCCCTTCATCCACTCCAGCACCGCGTTCTCGCCGTCCAGCACATGCAGATAGGTCGTCGACCAGATATCGACCTCCTCGCACAGGTCCGCTACCGCGTCGTAATAATCCTCGGCCGCCAGCAGCGGCTGGATGGTGTCCACGCCCTTCAGGCGCGCGCTCCACGGGCCGTCCGCCGCCGTCTGGCGCATCAGGGTGTGATGGCGCGTCTCCCAGGCCATGGGCATCTGCACCGCCAGCACGCCGCCCGGCGCCAGCGACTCGGTCAGGCGTCGAAACAGCGCCCCATGGTCCGGCGCCCACTGCAGGGAGGCGTTGGCCAGAATCAGATCAACCGGCGCATCGGGCGCCCAGGCCCCGAGATCGCCCTGCACCCAGTCCACATCGTCCGGCAGGCCCCGCGCCTGTTCCAGCATGGCGGCGCTGGAATCCAGCCCGTGCATCTGCGCCTCCGGCCAGCGCCGCTTCAGCAAGGCCGCGTGCTGACCCGTGCCACAGCCGATGTCCCAAACCTCATGCGGGTTCAGATCACCCGGAAGCTGAGACAGCAGATCGATCGCCGCGCGATCACGCTGGCGCTCGAAACGGTTGTACTGTTGGGGATCCCACGCCGGCGACGTCATCGTCATACTTCTCCCTCGATTATCGCAAAAGCGATTCGAGGGAGAATGGTACAGCCTCTCAGGATTGAACTGAGGACCTCCGGCTCCACAAACCGGCGCTCTAACCAGCTGAGCTAAGGCTGCACATCTCTGCGCGAGGGCGGTTCTCTAGCGGGCCTCGCCGTCGGGGGCAAGCGGCCATTTCGTCCTCGCGCAGGATTTTATGTTTTATCCCCGTCAGTTCCAACCGCGGCTGGCGATATACTGCTGAAGTTGCATCAGACGGGTCTGGTCCGAAGGGTGGGTCGAGGCGAACTCCGGCGTCCCAGACTGCCGCCCTTCAGCCATGGCGCGCCACAGGGCCAGCGATTCCGACGGCTTGTAGCCGGCCGCCGCCATGTAATCGACGCCCAGCCGATCCGCTTCCAACTCATGGCTGCGCGAGAACGGCAACAGCACGCCCAACTGCGCGCCCATGCCGCCAAAGGCCTGAACCGCCTGGCTGTAATCCCCGGCCTGGCTCTGCACCGCACCCAGGATCAGGCCCGTCGTCTGGGTGGTCGAGGCGCGCTCGGCGGCGTGACGGGCGATGACGTGGCCGACCTCGTGGCCGATCACGGCCGCCAGTTGGTCGTCGTTCTTGGCGATGGCCAGCAGTCCCGTCGTCACCCCCATATGGCCTGACGGCAGGACGAAGGCGTTCGGCGTAGCGTCGTCGAACACTGCATATTCCCAATGGCGATTGGTCAGATTGGCCGCCTGGACGATGCGATCGCCCACTCGGCGCACCCGTGCGTTCTGGGCCGTATTGTTCGACACCTTCTGCGTCCGCAGCGTCTCGGCCCAAGCCGCCTGCGACTGCTGGACCAGCACGCCGTCGTCGATGAAGACCAGCTGATTGCGGCCCAGGGCCTCATTATAGGCGCAGGCGCCGACCCCGGCGCCCAGAACGCCGGTGGTGATCGCCAGGGCGAGCATAAGGGGCTTACGAGACATCAGTCCTCCGGAACAGTTCAGGGGCCATAATGCACAGGCAGGCCGCCCGGCTCCATGCCTGACGCCGCAAAGTGCATTTCCATCGCTCGTTTCGTTGAGCCGCGACCTTGAGGTTTCAGCGCATGAAGAAAGCGCCCCGAGGCAAGACCTCGAGGCGCTTCTTTTCGTTTCAATACGATCGCTCGCTTAGTCCAGGTTGAAAGGCACCCGGACCACGAACTTGGCGTTCGTTGCAGCGCCGTCGACCGTGCGGGGCGAAAGTTGCCCACGCTGGACGATGCGAACGGCCGCAGCGCCGAAGCCCATGCCGGACGGCTCTTCCGAGACGACGCGACAAGCTTCGGGACGACCGCTCGGGGTCACCGTGCACTCGACCGTGGCCGAACCGCCCACGCCGCGATCAAGAGCGCGTTGCGGGAAGTCTCGTTCGGTCGGACGCGGCGGGCGAGCCCACTGCGGGTTGGTGATCACCGAAGGACGCGGCGGCGCGGGCGGCGCCGGCGGAGGCGGAGGACCAGGGACGATCACGGGCGGGCCCGTGTATTCGACGCGGTCTTCCTTCTTCGTCGGCTCGATCGGCAAGGTCACCGGAGGCGGAGGCGCCTGGGTGTTGACGACCGGCTCGCGCACCTGAAGCTTCGGCGGCGGAGGCGTATCCGGCGGCGGCGGCGGCGGCGGAGGCGGAGGCGGTGGCGGCGGTGGCGGCGCCATCAACTCCACATCCACAGCCTCGTCCACGTAATCGAACTCCTGGAGTTCGAACTTGCTCTTGTAGAGGTAAAAACCAGCAAGAACGTGAACGACAACCGAAATGCCGATTCCGACCATTGCGCCCGTCGAAAGTTTTTTCTTCTTCGGGGCGTCGAGCAGAGGGTCGCGATGCTCGTGATGTTCAGCAGTCATGCTTTGCGTCACGCCCCCTTACGACTGATCTTCGCCAACCAGGGCGACGCTGTAAAAACCATTGTCCTGCAAGGCGTTCATGACCTGCATGAAGTCCCCGTAGCGCGTTTGCTGGTCAGCACGGATGAAGATCCGCTCCTGGTCAGGGTTACGCGTTCCGATTTGGGTCTTCAGATCATCGCCTAGCGTTGCAACCGAGGTCCGGAAATCGCCCACGAACACTTCGCCGCCATTCTGAATGGAGATGAAGATAGGCTTGGGCGGGTTGGGAGCCGGCGGAGCGACGGCACGTGGAAGTTTCACCTGCACCGACACGGTGGCGAGCGGAGCCGCCACCATGAAGATGATAAGGAGAACGAGCATAATGTCGACGAAAGGCGTGACATTGATATCGCTGTTCGCCTCGACGGTGTACTTGCCGCCGCCGGAACCGGAAAGTTTGGCGGCCATCCGTCTTACGCTCCCTTGTCGAGTTGACGCGAGATCGAGTTCATCAGCTCGGCGTTGAAGCCATCGGCGCGAGCACCGTAGGACGCGATGCGGGTGTTGAAGTAGTTATAGAAGATAACCGCCGGGATGGCCGCGAACAGACCGATGCCGGTAGCCAGCAGGGCTTCAGCGATACCCGGAGCCACGACGGCCAGGTTGGTGGTGTTCGACTCGGCGATGCCGATGAACGAGTTCATGATGCCGTAAACGGTACCGAACAGACCGATGAACGGACCCGACGAACCGACCGATGCCAGGAACTGCTGGCCGCCCGACAGACGGATGCCCAGACCGCCTTGGACGGCGGCGACGGCGTTGGAGGCGCGAGCGACAGTGGCGTCGCGGTGGGCGCCGATCACGTCGAGGCCAGCTTGACGCGACAGTTCGATTTCGCCCGTAGCGGCCGCCGCCATGTCAGCCAGCGGGTTGCCTTCAAACTCTTCCGAGGTGGCCAGGCGACGAATGTCGGCCAGGTTGCGAGCACCGCGGTACTCTTCCAGGAAGCGGTTGGTCGTCTTGGTCAGCGAGCTGAACTCGACCAGTTTGATGAGCAGCAGCGTCCAGGAGAAGATCGACGCCAGGACCAGGCCTGCCATCACGACCTTAACGACCGGGTGCGCCATCATGAACATGGCGATCGGGGTCAGGCTGCCGCCGTGACCGCCTTCAGCGGCCTCTTCGGCGGGGGCTTCAGCAGCGGCGTCAGCCGCCGGAGCAGCGGCGTCAGCCGCCGGAGCAGCAGCGTCGGCGGCCGGAGCGGCGGCGTCAGCGGCGGGGGCCGAGGCTGCGGCCGGAGCGGCCGGTGCGGCTGCGTCCTGCGCCAGAACCGGCGAACTCGCCATCAGGACGGCGGCGCCGGCCATAGCGAGGAGGATATTCGTCTTCTTATCGAGCATGTTTCGCCAGTTCCTGCTTTGGTCTGACTCGTGGAACCCAAGACAGCGACCGCGTCAGTCGGCCGCGCCTTTACAGTGAAATCTTTTCCTCCCGCCGGATTTCTCCCCCGCCGGTCGGCGCCGCAATCCTCCAAGCGCCGAAGCGCCTGCGAACCATGACGACAGAGACAATATCTCGCCGTCCACAGCCTGCAAGCAGGAATGCGATCCTGTCCCTTTGGCGAAGCGGTATCTTAGCGTCAAGGGCGGAAAATGGCTTTTCACCCCTTGCCCGACGCGTCACGGCACGCGACGCATAAAAAATGCGCGCAAAAGTCACGAAACAGCAACAAACTTGCCGTGCAAGCTAAGGTTAAGAAAAGTTTAGGCCCGTGACGAATTTTCGGCTTTTTGGTGACCGAAGCGAATATTCGACAATGAAGGGAAAGTGGTGCCTGGAGGCGGGTTCGAACCACCGACACGCGGATTTTCAATCCGCTGCTCTACCAGCTGAGCTATCCAGGCGCACGACGTCGTCGCGAGAGGCGGGTCTATAGGCGAGCCCGGACGGGCTGTCCAGACGCCAATTCACTCAATTCCGCGATCTTTTTCATCATCGTGCGCATCTTCGGCCGGAATGGCGTAGCCGCCGGTGAACCAGCGCTGCAGATCGATGTCGGCGCAACGCTTGGAGCAGAAGGGCTTGTAGGCGGCGACAGCTTCGGCGCGACGGCAAATGGGGCATTGGGCCATGCTCAGCTCTCCTTGATCTCGAACACGCCCGGCGCGGCGTCCAGGCGGATGTGGGCGCGCGGCCCCAGCTGCGCCACCCAGGGTGACAGGATCGCCGCTGATGTCGAACTACAGTGCAGCGTCAGGCGCGGCGCGGCGCGATCCGTCAGCAAGGCGAGGCGTAGCCGACGCAGGGCGCCGATCTCCAGCGCCCCTGACGCCGCCAATCGTTCGTCCGCAGGCGTGCGCCCCCACGGCAAAGACAGTTGCAGCAGGCCGAACCGGCTGAGCGGCCCGATCGCCACCCCGTCGTGATCGGCGAACGCCTGCCGCGCCATGGATAGAGTGGTCTCTGGGTGCAGGGCGACGCCCGCCAGGTCGATGGCGACCAGACCGCCCCACCCTTTCAGCGCCAGCAGCCGCGCCGTCTGGCGCAGGCCTTCGCGATTCACCGCCTCGCGCCCCTTGCGGGAATCTCGACCAGCGGCGGGCGCATAGTCTATGTCGACAGCGATCAGGGCGCGCGTCCGCTGCACAGCCAGATCCAGGCCCACGCCCGGCACGACCACGCCGCCGGACAGCGCCTCCTCTTCACCCTCCAGCGCCGCGCGGATCGCCTCGACGCCCTTGGACACAGGCGCGCCCGGCGCCAGCATGTTCAGGATGGCGGCGACGTCGGGTCCGGCCGCCAGCAGACGCGGCTCTCCGCTCGCCTCTCCCAGGCGGCGCAAGACCGGCCCCTTGCGCTCGCGCGGCTCGGCCGTGATCAGAAGTTCAAGCTTGGCGCCTTCCGCCGGACGATCCGCCTTGCCCAACGGCAGAAAGCCGAACGGCTCGCCGCAGCCCAGGTCGACGAAGGCGCCGTGCAGACCGGGCGCCAGGCGCGCCACACGGCCGACGACGCGGGCCCCCAGGCGATGCTCGGGCCGATCGTCGTCTCTATGTATAATGAGGGTCAAGGCGCGACCGTCGCGAAAGACCATGCCACGGGTCTCGCCCGGAGCCCCGTCCAGGAAGACCTCGACATCGGCCATCAGGCCGCCTCGCCTCTCCAGCCTGCGCCGCGCAGCAGATTCGCCGCCTCATAAAGGGGCAGGCCCATGACGGCGGGATGGCTGCCGACGATTCGGGTGATGAAGGCGGCGGCCCGGCCCTGAATCCCATAGCCTCCGGCCTTGCCGCGCCATTCGCCCGAAGCGACATAGGCGGCGATCTCGTCCTGCGACAACGGCTTGAAGCTGACGCGGGTGTCGACCACGCGCCAGGACGTGCGCCCGCCGCAGATCACGGCCACGCCGGTAAAGACGCGATGATTGCGCCCCGACAGCAAATTCAGAAAACGGATCGCCTCCGCTTCGTCAGCGGGTTTTTCCAGCAGGCGGCGCCCCACGGCCACCACGGTGTCAGCCGCCAGGACCACGTCGTTGGGATGACGCCCAGCCACGACGGCCGCCTTGGAGCAGGCCAGACGCTGCGCCAGACGCGGCGGCGTCTCGGCCTTCTCGGGTGTTTCGTCGATATCGGCGGGATCGACCAGATCGGGCGCAATGCCGATCTGCGCCAGCAATTCGATGCGGCGCGGGCTCGACGAGGCCAGAATTAACCTCGGAGCCAAGGCGTCAGGACGCGACACGCGCGTCCTTACTTGAAGCGGTAGGTGATGCGACCCTTGGTCAGGTCATAGGGCGTCATTTCGACCAGCACCTTGTCGCCGGCCAGCACCCGGATGCGGTTCTTGCGCATCTTGCCCGCGGTGTGGGCGATGATCTCGTGATCGTTTTCCAGCGTCACGCGGAACGTCGCGTTCGGCAGCAGTTCGCTGACCACGCCGGGGAATTCCAGCAGTTCTTCCTTAGCCATGCGGCCTCTCTCGCCCGTGTGAACAGCTACGGGCCCGCGCCGAGCGTGAGCGCGAGCCGTGAAAGTGAGGGCGCCTAATGCACCAAAACGCTCAGATAGTCGAGTTCAGCCCCGACGGTAGAGGGCGCAGACCAGGGTGAAGAGCCGGCGCGCCGTCTCCTGGTCGATCTCCACCTTGCCGTCCAGCCGGGTTTTCAGCAGGGCCGCGCCTTCATTGTGCAGTCCCCGCCGCCCCATATCGACCGACTCGATCTGGCTGGGCGAGGAACCGCGCAGGGCCTCATAGTAGCTTTCGCAGATCAGGCCGTAGTCACGGATCACCGTCTTCATCGGCGTCAGCGACAGGACATGCGTCCGGTTGAAATCCGGTCCGGCGATATCGAAAGCCAGACGATTATCCTGCGACGAGAGGGCCAGGGTGTAGGGGCCGCCTTCAGCGCCGTCCGGGATGAAACTGTTCTGTTCGACCAGATCGAAGATGGCGACCCGGCGCTGATGCTCGATCTCGGCCGTCGCGGCCGGCAGGGAGGCGTTGTCGATCTCGATCGCGGTCAGCTTGTGCGGCCCGCTCATTCCGCCGCTCCGTCCAGGTGGGTCGGCGCCACCCGCGCGGGCCAGCGTTCAGACAGGTCGGTCAGCACCGCATCCAGACACTCCACGTCGATCCGCAGATCCCCGCCGCCCGCGAACATCATCATCACCTGACCGCCCGGCGCCTCGGTCGGCAGGAAGTCGAGCGCCAACAGCTCCAGCGCAGCCTCCGGCAGGCGCGGCAGGCGGCGGCTCTTGACCGCCTGGACGTCGCCGAACTGCATGGCCGCCATGACCCGCGTGCCGCCGCATTCCCAGCAGAAACGCGACAGGACGACGGTCAGGCGCCGCGCCTCCTTCTCCCAACGGATGTCGACCGGACGCATGATGGCGTCCTGAAGCGCGGCCGAGATGATCTGCAGGTCATCCGCGTCCTCGGCCAACAGGCGCAGGGGCGTCATCGGCGCCAGGCTTTCGCCCGCTGCGCCTTCGTCCACGACGTCGTCAGTCAGGGCCGAGATCGGTTCGCCGTCAGTGCTCATCGCCCTCCCCCTTGATCCGTCGGACATCGGCGCCGCAGGCGCCCAGCTTCTCTTCCATCCGTTCGAATCCGCGATCCAGGTGATAGACGCGGCCGACCGTCGTCTCACCTTCGGCCACAAGACCGGCGATGACCAGAGACATGGAGGCGCGAAGATCCGTCGCCATGACCGGCGCGCCCTTCAGCCCCTCGACGCCGCGCACCACGGCCTCGCCCGCATGGACGGTGATGTCCGCGCCCAGTCGCGCCAGTTCCGGCGCGTGCATGAAACGGTTCTCGAAGATGTTTTCATGGATGACGCTCTCGCCCTCAGCCGTCGTCATCAGGGCCATGAACTGCGCCTGCAGGTCGGTGGCGAAGCCCGGGTAGATCTCGGTCGTGACGTTGACGGCCTTCAGCCGCTGCGTCGGGTCGCGACGGACGATCAGGCCGTCCTGCGTCGGTTCGATCTCGACGCCCGCCTCGACCATCTTGTCGGTCAGGGCGGTGATCAGGTCGGCGCGGCCCTTGGTCAGGCGCACCTCGCCTCCGGCCATCGCCGCCGCAAGCGCATAAGAGCCCATTTCGATCCGGTCGGGAATCACTGACCAGGTCGCGCCCGACAGGGACGAGACGCCGGTGATCGTCAGCACGTCCGTGTCCAGCCCCTCGATCTTGGCGCCCATGGCGATCAGGCAGCGGGCCAGGTCGCCGATCTCAGGCTCGCGCGCGGCGCGCTTCAGCACCGTCACGCCGTCCGCCAGAACGGCGGCCAGCAGGGCGTGCTCCGTCGCGCCCACCGACACGAAGGGAAACTCGATCTCGGCCCCGCGCAGACCCTTGGGCGCGGTGGCGCTGACATAGCCCTCTTCCAGCTCGATCGCCGCACCCATGGCCGTCAGGGCCTGAAGGTGCAAATCGACCGGCCGCGCGCCGATGGTGCAGCCGCCCGGCAGGGAGACCTTGGCGTTCCCCGTGCGCGCCAGCAGCGGCCCCAGCACGTTGAACGAGGCCCGCATCTGACGCACCAGATCATAAGGGGCGAAGGTCGAGGTCAGCTCCGGCGCATGGAACAGGGTCTCCTGCCCGTCCACGCCGTCACGCTCGGTCACCTCCACGCCGAACTGGCGCAGCAGCTGGCCCAGGAATCGCGTGTCCGCCAGACGCGGCATGTTCGTCAGCAGCAGGGGCTGATCCGTCAGAATCGACGCCGCCATCAGCTTGATCGCCGAATTCTTGGCCCCGCTGACCGGAATGGAGCCGTTGAGGCGATTGCCGCCGTGAATGACGATGCTGTCCATGGGTGTCGGGGAAGTCCTGGGAGGCCCGGACCCCTACGGCCCGGCGAACCGGTTATCTAGCAAGCCGAACGGCGCCCGCGAAAGGCTGTAACGTCGCAAGACGGATGACTTTCAGTTGCTTTCGCTCGGCGGCCGCGCGCCGCCCGCGCCCGGCGCCTTTCGACGGCGCAGATTCGTCCGCAGGGCGGCCGCCAGACGCGCCGCGCGCTCGGCCTTGGCCAAGGCTGCGGGGCTGGCGGAAGGGGACGAGTTTGCGTCCCGCCCCGTCTCGTCGGCGTCTTTGGTCGGCTTGTCCATGGCGGCAGCAGACCGCGTGCAAAGATTTTGATCAAGCATGCATTTTTGGCTTGGCCCAGCCGAAACCTTTGGCTATACGGCCGCTTCCTCAGTGACCCGCCGCCGTAGCTCAGTGGTAGAGCGCATCCTTGGTAAGGCTGAGGTCGGCAGTTCAATCCTGCCCGGCGGCACCATCCCAACCCTTGCTGATCCCGGATCGGCAAGGGCTGGGGCCAATCTCTCCATTTCAATCAAGTATTTGTCTGATCGCCTGGACATATCACGTCCGGCGCAGGCGTCTTCACGCCTCGGTCAGGCAGATTGGAATCGTTCCTGGATGCTGGCGATGCCGACAGGCCCGCTCGCCTGACCGACATCGCCATTCCATCACCCATCTCAGGACAGGGCGACAGCCTTCATGGACGTCGCAGAATCAGCCAGCCGTTCGGCTGATACCCGCGCCCCCTTCCCGATCAGCATCCGCCCGCCCATGAAGTCGGCGGGGGCGTTGACCGCCTCCACCGCCACGATCCTGTCGCCACTCAGATGGAAGACGGAGAAGGCGCCGCCGGCCGGATCGCCGCGCACCAGCTGGCGATCAGCGTCGAAAGGCACGCCCGCGATCTGCAGCTTGACGTCATATTGGTCGGACCAGAACCACGGCACTTCCGGCGCCGGGGCCGCGCGACCGACGATCGCGCTGGCCGCCTGCTTGGCCTGTTCAAGCGCGTTGGGCACGCTCTCCAGCCGGTGCATGACGCCGCCATGGACCGGGATCGGCCGCCGCGTCACGTCGCCGATGGCGTAGATGGCCGGATCGCTGGTGCGGGCGGTCTCATCCACCACCACGCCGTTGTCGCACGTCAATCCGGCCCTGCGCGCCAGGGCCTCGCAGGCGAAGGCGCCGACGCCGACCAGCACCGCGTCCGCCGCGATCAGCCTCCGGTCGGCCAGGCGCACGCCCGCATCCTCGAACCCCGCCACTTCGGCGCCGGTCAGGATTTCGACGCCGTGTTTCCGGTGCAGGTCGGTGAAGAAGGCCGACAGGGGCTGAGACGCCACGCGGGCCAACACCCGGTCCATGCGCTCGATCACCACCGCCTCGGCGCCCAGGACGCGGGCCGAGGCCGCCGCCTCCAGCCCCACATAGCCGCCGCCGACCACCGCCAGCCGCTTGCCAGGCGCCAGCACGGCCTTCAGCCGCTCGGCGTCATCGAGGGTGCGCAGCTCCAGCAGATCGGGCCGGTCAGCGCCGGGAAGGGTCAGCTTGCGGGCCGTCGAGCCGGTGGCGAGGATCAGCACGTCGTAGGTCTCGACCGTTCCATCGGCGAAGGTCACGGTCCTGGCGTCCGCGTCGATGGCGCTCGCCGTGACGCCGGTGCGTAGCGCGATGTTCTGCTCGGCGTAGAAACTCTTGGGACGCAGCAGCAGGTCTTCCAGACCCGCCTCCCCCTTCAGCCAGGCTTTCGACAGGGGCGGCCGCTGATAGGGCGGCGCATCCTCCTGCCCCGCCAGGACGATCTCGCCCTCATACCCATACTGCCTCAGCAGCGCCGCCGCCGAGCCCCCCGCGTGTCCCGCGCCGATGATCACTACCTTGGACGGCAAAGCCGAGCCATCAGCCGACATGACTTTTTCCTTCATACTCAATCTGTTTGCAGCGACCGTTACGCCCCCGTGGGAACGGTTGGGTCCGGCTCGGAGGGCGCAAATCGCGCGCCCAGGTCATAGGCCTCGCCAGGGAAGGTCAGCCGCACGAAGGTGATGCCCTCGGCTCGCCGCCAGGTTCGGCGCTCCAACGACAGACAGGCCGCCGACGGCTCCACGCCCAGCGTCAGGGCGGTCGCCCGCGACACGTTCACCGCGCTGATCTTGTGTTCGGCCTCGGTCCAGGGAACCCGTTCAAGCAGCCAGGTTCCGGGCGGAATCTCGTCGAACGCCGCATCCCTGGCCTGGGGAACCGAGGTCAGGCAGATCACCCGTTCTTCCAGGGCGAAGGCGCGGCCGCTGCCCTTGTGCAGGCAGCGCAGCTCGATCACCTCCCCGGACGCGGTCAGTCCCAGTTCGCTGGCGTCGCGCCGATGGGCTGCACGGACCTTCCGCAGCAGCAGCTCATAGTCATAGGGCTCGCCGCGCTTCTGGATCTCCGCCTGAATGTCGGGGATGTCCAGCAGCACCGAGTGGATGCGCGGCCGCGCTACGAAGGAGCCGAACCGCTTGCGCCGGACGATCATGCCCCGCTCGGCCAGCGGCGCCAGGGCCTTGCTGACCGTCATGCGCGAGCAGTCGTAGTCGGCCATCAGCTCATGCTCGAAGGGAATGCGGAAGCCCGGCGGCCACTCGCCCGACAGGATGCGCTCGGCGATGTCGGACCGGATGCGCCGGTGAAGCGGACTGTCCATGCGCCCCTCCCAAGGTCATGGCGGCCTTCTTCAGGCTCTGAACATAAAGAAGCCGGGACGCCGTCACGGGCGCCCCGGCCTTTGGTGGTCAGCGGCGACGCCGCTCCTGCAGCCACTCGATGCCGTCGTGCAGATAGGCGAAGTCCTGCCTGCGGAAGGCCTGGAACAGCATGATGAAACCGCTCAGCGCCAGCCACAGACAGCCCGTGGCGATGATGATGATAAGCGGGTGGTTGAAGCTCTGGCGATCCGTGTAGTCCATGATGTGGATCATCCAGAACACGTCCCACAGCCGCCAGGTGTTGGTCTTGGCTCCCGCCAGCTCGCCGGTGGCGGCGTTGAGGATGAAGGTCGAACGCTCCTTGTCGGCGAACTCGACCCGCCAGGCCGGCAGGGCGAAATCGCGGGTCTCCAGTGTCGGCTTCTCGACCCGCGTCACCGAGGTGATCGCCGCCGAGCCGTTGAAGGCCGCCGTCGCCAGGGTCTTGGCCCGCTCGGCGTCGATAACCACCGGCGCGGCGCTGACCGGATCGACCAGCCTGATCCCTTCTGCGGTCGTCGCGGCGAAGACCCACTGGTCCTGCAGCGGCCGCAGTTCGATCTGCGACACGGGCGCGCCGATCGCCTGGGACACCTGGGCCAGCGACAGCACCTGGGTCGGCGCTGGCGTCGGCTTCACCTCGGCCAGGACGTGACCGCCCGTCACCTTGTGGTGGTCGATCATGGCCATGACGGCGCCGCTGATCGCCCACAGCAGGAGCTGGATGCCCAGAACCAGGCCGAACCACTTATGAAGTCTGCGAAGTAGAAACATAGACGGTCCTCACGCAGCGGCTTTTTTGCGCACGCGGCGCTTGCGGCGGAAACTGAAGATCAGGAGCCAGGCGCCCGACAGGGACGTCGCCACCATCATCCAGGTCGCGACCTTCAGCAGGGCGTTATTCATGTTGTCGCGGGTCTCGTAGTCCATGATGTGGAGCATCCAGAAGAAGTCGAAGCCTCTCCACAGGTCATGGCGCCGGGACAACAGCTCTCCGGTGTGCGGCGAAAGGTAGAGGGTCGGTTTCCACATCCCCTCGAACTCGACGCGCCAGATCGGCGCGGCGCGGCCGCGGATCTCGCCGGGGATTTCGGTCAGGAGCTCGGCCTTCACGATCCCGCCCTCGGGGGCGTAGATTCGCTCTGCGCGCCGGCGGGCGCCCGCTTCGTCGATCAGCGGCAGCTTCTGGCCCGAGCGGGCGTCGAACAGCGCCTGCCCGCTCGCATCCGTCAGGATGTAGAGCGGCTGATCCAGCTGCTGCACCAGACGCAGGCTGCTGGCCCGGTCGGCGCCCTGCAGGATGGCCGACGGCTCCACCAGGCCCTCCGTCGCGATCGGCTTGGCGTCCGGCGTCCGTATCAGGTGGTCGCCGTGGATGATGTCGATATGGATGGCGGTCATGTAGAGACCGCTCACGATCCAGAACAGGGCCTGGACGCCCATGATGAGCGAAAACCACTTGTGGGTTCTACGCGCCAATAGAGGCCAGCGTATCATTTTATACTCACGGCTTGTGAGAGAAGGCTGCGTCAGGCGGCGTTCCAGAACACGCGCCTGACGCACCTCACATCGGTTTTAGTTGAACTGATACGTCAGGCGGACATACCCGCGACGGCCCAGCAGATCGTAGGTCATCGTGTCGGTGTTGCCGTCGGTCCAGCTCTGGATGAACGGGGCCTTCTTGTCGAACAGGTTGTCGATGCCGAAGGCCACGTCGACGTTGTCGTTCACCCGGTAAGAGAACTGGGCGTTGTGGTAGAAGACAGCGTCCGTCTGATAGCCGATGTCGCCCGGCGCGGCGTTGAAGTCCGTCGCCTCGCCGATCATCTGGATCGAATAGGTTCCGGCCCAGCGCTCATCCATGACCGTCAGGCTGGCGTTCGAGCGCCAGTGCGGATAGCCGCCGTTGCCGCCGCCGATGTGACCGTCAAAGATGATCGGATCGCCGCCCTCGAAAGGCGTGATGACGTATTCGTCCAGATAGGTGGTGTTCCAGTCCAGGCTGGCGCGACGCTGGCCGATGTCGAAGGCGTAGCGCACGCCGATGTCCACGCCCTTCATCGTCTCCAGACCCGTGTTGGAGGGCTGGGCCGACAGATAGTTCACCTCACCCGTCAGCGGATTGCGGGTGAAGCTGTCCGGCTTGCAGAACGGGTGGTCCATGCTCGGCGTCGCATAGCAGATCGCCAGCTTGGTCGAACCGGGGATGGAGCGGATCGCGTCCTCGACCTTGATGTCGAAATAGTCGGCCGTCAGCGTCAGGCCGCCGATCTGCGTCGGCTGCCACACCAGACCCAGAGTCAGGGTCTCGGTGCTTTCCGGCTTCAGATTCTCATTGCCGCCGACCGTGGTCAGAATGGTGGTGCCCATCTGCACATAACCCGACGGAACGCCCGAAGCCGCACAGTTGGCGATCAGCACCGCATCGCCGCTCGTGTTGTAACGGCTGCACGGATCGGTCGTGGTCAGATTGCCCTCGGCCACGCCGCCGAACAGTTCCGGCACGCTGGGAATGCGGAAGCCCGTGCCATAGGTGGCGCGCAGACGCAGGCTGTCGACCACCGACCAGTTCAGGCCCAGCTTATAGGTCGTATTGCCGCCGAACATGTCATAGTCCGAGTAGCGGACCGCCCCGTCCAGTTCGAGCCGCTGCACGAACGGCAGATCGCTCAGCAGCGGCGCCGACAGTTCGACATAGGCTTCCTTGGCCTTGGTCTCGCCCGCGATCGGATCCTGCTGATTGGTGTTGGCGTAGCCCAGCACCGTCAGGGCGTCAGGGTCGCGCCAGCCCTTCTCTTCGCGATAGACCAGCCCTGCCGCCATCGCCAGCGAACCGGCAGGCAGCTCCATGACCGTGCCGCTGACGTCGAAGGTGAAGCTCTTCTGCTCGTTTCCGCCCGTGTCGCGCGAGTTGAACAGAATATAGTCGAGCACGTCCTGATTGACGTCGCCCATGCCCAGATAGTCGCCGCACGGCACGGCGGCGCCCGGCGTCGGGCTGCACAGCGAAGTGTTCAGCGTATCATCCAGCCGCTGCAGGTTGACGATGTTGGTCATGCCGTCGACGCCGGTGTTGCGGCCCCAGTTGGCGGCGGCTTCCCAGGTCCAGTCGCCGGCGATGTCGCCGCGCGCGCCGCCGACAAAGCGGTAGGTGTCCGTTTCCTGGAAGAACTGACGCTGGCCCGGCTCGACCAGCAGACGGCGGATCAGCAGCAGATCCTGGCCGGTCGGGTTGGTCGGGTGATCGGCCGCGATGCGGATGTCGCGCAGAGCGCCCGGCGCCGCCGCCTGATTGCTCTCGCGGTGGGTGAAGAACAGCTCGCCGAACAGGCTGACCTTATCGGTCAACTGATAGTCGGCCAGCACGGCCGTGCTGAAGCGTTCGATCGGCGAGGAGGCGTTCAGATAACCGTTGGAGTTGTGGTTGTGCTTGGCCGGATCATACGGCTCGTAGAAGTTTCCGTCCCCGCCCGGCGTCTGGTTGAAGTTGATCATCTGCCCGTTCGGCAGAACCGCGCGGCCGCCCGGCGTCGTGGCGCTGGAGATGCAGGTCAGGGCGCCATTCACCTCGCCCAGGCCGCACGGCGCGCGGCTGGCCAGGTTGACCTCTTCGGACTTCTGATAGGTCAGGGCGGCGGTGACGCTGCCCCGGTCGTTCTTGATGCCCCACAGGACGTCGAAGGTCACATCCTGGCCGTCGCCTTCATCGGTGATGCCGTACTTGCCCGACACCTTCAGGCCTTCATAGCCGTTGACGGTGATGATGTTCACCACCCCGGCCACGGCGTCCGCGCCGTAGATGGCCGACGCCCCGTCCTTCAGCACGTCCATGCGGGCGATGATCGGCGTCGGGATCATGTTCAGGTCGGGGGCGCTGTTGGCGCCGGTGCCGCCGTTGACCACGCGACGACCGTTGATCAGCGTCAGGGTCCGGTTGATGCCCAGGCCGCGCAGGTTCACCTGCGCCGTGCCGTAGCCGTTGCCGGTCCAGTAGGAGTTCGTCTGATTGCCCGCCGCGCCGGCCGACGCCGGCAGGCGCTGCAACAGGGTCTCGACGTTGGTGATGCCGGTGCGCTCGATGTCCTCGCCCGTCACGACCGTGGCGGGGCCGACCCCGCTGATGTCCTGACGCTTGATCCGGCTGCCGGTGACGACGATGTCGTCAACATTCGTCACATCGACTTCCTGAGCCGACGCCGCCCCGCCGTACATCGTCGCGACGACAGCCGCCCCCGCCAACAAAAGCCTCTTTTTCATCGTCCCCATGCCTTCCCGCTTAGGTATTCGCGCAGAACTTCGAGCCCTGACTGCGGCGGAACCTGTGCGGGAGGCGTCTTGAGCGTCAAGTCATGTATATACATATGGCGGCTCAAAAATCGGTAATATTTATGCCGAATTTACTGAAATAACGGCAACAAAATCCCCAGAAAACGTTCTTATCGCTTGCAACTCGCCAAACGCCCAAGGAAGTTGGGCCGTACATGACTATTTTTCGTTGCTCCAAATGATCATGCGCTTTAAACAGCGTCGTAGATTATTTCATATTTATACTTGAGAAACGGCAATACGCGGCCAAACGCCTTACCCCTCAAAACAATGTGGGGATAAGCATCATGTTTTCGGAAACGCACAAAAGAACGTCACAAAATCGAATCCTGCGACGGCTCTGCTTCGCCGTTCGGCGCCGATGGATCACGCCAGGTCGCACGCCAGGATCATGTCTTCGTACTCACGCCCGCCCACGCTGAAGCGCCGCTGGCCGAGCCCGACAAATCCGGCCTGGGCATAAAAGGCCAAGGCCCGCTGGTTCTGCGCATAGACGCCTAACAGCAGTCGCTGCGCGCCCCGACGCCGCGCCTCGTCCTGCGCCGTCGCCATCAAGGCGCGGCCCAATCCCCCGCCCTGGAATCGGCTCAGGGCGTAGATCCGCTTCAGCTCCAGATCGTCTTCGCGAACCTCGACCTCGGGAAGCTGGGGCTTGTCCAGCAGCGCATAGCCGATGGGCGCGCCGTGTTCGACCTGAGCCAGCCACGCCGCCGCCCCCGCCTTCAGTCGTTCCGCGTAGTAGCCGGAGGCATGCGCGACGCCGCAATGCGAAACGATGGCCGCGCCGTCCAACACCCCTGCGAAGGTTTCAAGAAAGGTCGCCGCCCCGATCAAGGCCAGGGCGTCAACGTCATCCGCCTGCGCGCTCACAATCGTCCAAGCCGACGCATTCGGCGCTTCATTCGACGCGCTCACTCTGAACTCCATTGTTCGGCGTCCGATAAAGAGCGCCCGCGAAAAACTCCGTCAGTTGAAGCTTGACGGCAAGACGACGAAATCGCGCAGGCGCTCGCCACCTCCCCCGCGACAAGACGCCGAAGATTATTCGGCCTTTGCGTCATTATCCCGACTGGTCAACCCAGTCCGCGCGCCGCTAGCTTCGCCCCATCAAGTTTTGTTCGAGGGGCTGAGGGGCTTTTCATGAAGCGTATTCTGATGACCACGGCTGCGGCGCTGACCGTGGCCTTTCCGGCGTTCGCACAGACGCCCGCGGCAGGCGGGGCCGAAGCGACGCCGAAATGGGACGTGCAGAACCCCATCGGCGCCCAGCGCGACGTCAACATCAACGTCGACGAAGGCACCTGGATGGCGCTGGACGTCAGCCCCGACGGCCGCGAGATCATCTTCGACCTGCTGGGCGACATCTATGTGATGCCGATCGGCGGCGGCGAAGCCCGCCCCATCGCCTCGGGCGTGGCCTGGGACATGCAGCCGCGCTATTCGCCGGACGGCCGTTTCATCGCCTTCACCTCGGACCGCGCGGGCGGCGACAACCTGTGGGTCATGGACCGCGACGGCTCCAACCCGCGCCAGGTGTCCAGCGAGACCTTCCGCCTGCTGAACTCCCCCGCCTGGACGCCGGACAGCCAGTTCATCGTCGGGCGCAAGCACTTCACCTCCTCGCGCTCGCTGGGCGCGGGAGAGATGTGGATGTACCACCGCTCGGGCGGCGGCAGCGGCGTGCAACTGACCGAGCGCCGCACCCAGCAGAAGGACACGGGCGAGCCCGCCTTCTCGCCCGACGGCCGCTACATGTACTTCAGCGACGACTCCACGCCGGGCGGCGTCTTTGAATACTCCAAGGATCCGAACACCCAACTCTATGTGATCCGTCGCCTGGATCGCGAGACGGGCGAGATCAAGCCCTTCGTCACCGGGCCGGGCGGCTCGGTGCGCCCGACCCCGTCGCCGGACGGCAAGTCGCTCGCCTTCGTGCGCCGCGACCGCTACCAGTCGGTGCTCTACGTCATGGACCTGGAGTCCGGGCGCGAGACGCCGATCTACGACGCCCTGGACCGCGACATGCAGGAGACCTGGGCCATCCACGGCGTCTATCCGGGCTTCGCCTGGACGCCGGACAACGGCTCCATCGTCATCTGGGCGGGCGGCAAGATCCGCCGCATCGACGTGGCCTCCAAGGCCGTCAGCGAAGTGCCCTTCCGCGTCACCGACACCCGCCGGGTGCAGGAAACCGCCCGCTTCCCCGTCGACGTGGCCCCGGCCCAGTTCGACGTGAAGATGATCCGCTGGGCGCAGACCTCGCCCGACGGCTCCAAGGTGGTGTTCGAAGCCCTGGGCAATCTGTGGGTCCGCGACCTGCGCAACGGCGTGGCCGGAACGCCGCGCCGCCTGACGCGCCAGAGCGACCATTTCGAGCTGTATCCGTCCTGGTCGCGCGACGGCCGCTCCATCGTCTACACGACCTGGAACGACGAAAACCTGGGCTCCATCCGCGTGGTTCCCGTCGCGGGCGGCGAAGGCCGCGCCATCACGACCAACCCCGGCCACTATCTGGAGCCGCGCTTCTCGCCGGACGGCCAGACGGTCGTCTATCGCACCTCCAGCGACGGCTATCTGCGCTCGGCCATGTGGAGCCGCGAACCGGGCATCTACCGCGTCTCCGTGCGCGGCGGCGAGCCGGTCAAGATCACCGATTCCGGCGCCAACCCGCAGTTCGGCGCCAGCAACGACCGCATCTTCCTGAGCGCCCGCGACGGCGAGAAGCGCGTCCTGAAGTCCGTCAACCTGTCGGGCGAAGACGAACGCACCCACCTGAGCAGCGAATGGGCGGCCGAGTTCTCCATCTCGCCGGACGAGCGGTGGATCGCCTGGACCGAACGCTTCAACGCCTATGTCGCCCCCTTTGTCCCGACCGGCCGCCCGATCACGGTCGGCGCCGACGCCAAGGCCCTGCCGCAGACGCGCGTCACCCGCGACGCCGGCGAGTGGCTGCACTGGTCCGGCGATTCCAGCCGCCTGCAGTGGTCGATGGGCCCGGAGCTGTTCTCGCGTCCGCTGAGCGAAAGCTTCGCCTTCATGGACGGCGCGCCGGCTGACCTGCCCAAGCCCGCCGAACACGGGATCAAGATAGGCTTCAGCGCCGATTACGCCCGCCCCAGCGGCGTCACCGTCCTGACCGGCGCCCGCCTGATCACCATGAAGGGCGAAGAGGTGATCGAGGACGGCGTGGTGGTCGTCAACGGCAACCGCATCGAGGCCATCGGCCCGCGCGGCTCGGTGACGGTTCCGGCCGGCGCCCGCGTCATGGACATGGCCGGCAAGACCATCATTCCCGGCCTGGTCGACGCCCACTGGCACGGCCGCATGGGTTCGGACGAGATCATCCCGCAGCAGAGCTGGGTGAACTACGCCGCCCTGGCCTTCGGCGTGACGACGCTGCACGACCCGTCGAACGACAACAGTGAGATCTTCGCCCACAGCGAGCTGGCCAAGGCTGGGCGCGTGGTGGCGCCGCGTATCTTCTCGACCGGCACCATCCTGTACGGGGCGGCCACGCCGACGACGGCCGTGGTCAACAACCTGGACGACGCGCGTTCGCACCTGCGCCGGATGCAGGCCATCGGCGCCTGGAGCGTCAAGAGCTACAACCAGCCCCGCCGCGACCAGCGCCAGCAGATCATGCAGGCCGCCCGCGAACTGGGCATGATGGTCGTGCCGGAAGGCGGCTCGCTGTACCACGCCAACATGAGCATGCTGGTCGACGGCCACACCACCATCGAGCACTCGGTGCCGGTGGAGCGGATGTACGACGACGCGGTGCAGTTGTGGTCGCAGACGGGGACGGCCTACACCCCGACCCTGATCGTCGGCTTCGGCGGCGCCTGGGGCGAGAACCACTGGTATGAGACGACGGACGTCTGGAAGGATCCGATCCTGACCCAGTACGTGCCGCGCCGCATCCTGGATTCGCGCTCGCGTCGTCCGGTGAAAACCCCGCCGGAGGAGCTGAACCACATCTCCATCGCGCGTGAGTCCAAGCGGCTGATGGATCAGGGCGTCTCGGTCCAGATCGGCGCCCACGGCCAGCGTGAAGGGCTCGGCGCCCACTGGGAGCTGTGGATGTTCGAACAGGGCGGCATGAGCGCCCACGAATCCCTGCGCGTCGGCACCATCAACGGCGCCCGCGCCCTGGGCATGGACAAGGACATCGGCTCGCTGGAAGTCGGCAAACTGGCCGACCTGGTCGTGCTGAACGCCAATCCGCTCGAGAACCTGCGGGACTCGACCAAGATCGGCTACACCATGATCAACGGCCGTCTGTTCGATAACCACATGAACGAAGTCGGCGGCGCTGAGCGCAAGCCGTTCTGGTTCGAGAGCGAAGACGGCCAGGCCTGGAGCGCCTCGGGCACAGCCTCGGCCGCCGAGACCCACAGCCACACCCACGACTGATCCCGCCGCCAGGCAGGAACGCGAAAGGGCCCGACATCCGCCGGGCCCTTTTTCGTGGTGACTCGGTTGGCCCTAAGTGTTGGTCGTCGCCTTTCATTCCCGCTCATCCCGGCGTCCGCCGGGATGAGCGGGGGCGGACAGTGTGAAAGCCCGAGGGTGACGAAAGATAGAAATCTCACGCTTGCGCCTTGAAGCGCAAACGGGGCGAGGAGGTTACTCCCCCAGCCCGCGCACAGAAGCTTCCAGCAACGCATTGCGCCGCGCCGCACGGCCTTTCAGCCAGCGCATGGCCAGCACCAACGCCAGCACCACCGCGCCGAAGGCCAGCAGCCACAGGGTCGGATTGTGCGCCTCGCTCATCATCTCCAGCTTGGCCAACCCCTTGGCCGCCAGATAGCCGGGCGCCAGCATGGCCAGCACCCAGACGAAAGCCGAAGAAACGTTGGCGATCTGGAAGACGCGCTGTCGCATCTGCAGCACGCCCACCATCACCGGCACGAAGGCGCGCAGCGGTCCGAAGAAGCGGCCGATGAAGATGGAGGCCACACCGTAGCGCCGGCAGTAGAGGCGGGTCCAGGCCAGCTTGCGGCGGTGCGGCACCAGCAGGTGGTGACGCAGCACCCGCGTGCCCAGGCGCCGACCGATCCAGTAGGAGATGGCGTCGCCCATGACGGCGCCGATAACGCAGCCGCCGATGACGGTGAAGGGGTCCAGCACGCCTGCGGCCACCAGGCCGCCCGCCGCCACCAGCAAGCCTGTCGCCGGCACGAAGGCGCCGATGACGACCAGAGACTCGAAGAAGGTCACGACGCCAAGGATCACGCCGGCCCACATGGCGTTGCGGGCGATGAAGTCGGCGGCGGAGGTAAGCAAGCTGTCCATACTGATCCTTTGCCCAAGGGCATATGGGATCAGCGCCTATAAAGGGAATGCGGCGATGCGACGCCCGACCCGAAAAAACAGGTCTGCGTGGCGGATGCGCCGCACTTTGCCCGTGTCCAGCCTATCGGCTGACGTCGTCCGCCCGGTCGCGCGCAGGCTCAGCGTGCTTCTCGTCTACGCTGAAGGGGCGAATGCGACTGGGCCGGTCGCGCGGACTGCGCACGCCCAGCGGTCCCGGCATTGCGCCGTAGGCGTCGCGCCAGCCGTAGCCGTCCAGGCCATAGCGCCCCGCCCCATAGCCGTAGGGCGAATAGCCATAAGGGCCGTAGCCGTAGGCCCAGGGCGCGTTCTTGGTCTGGCTGACGCTGAGGTTCAGCGTGCCGTTCTCGCCGATCGGCATGGAGACGGCGGCGGCGAAGTCACGATAGCCGCCCGTGCCGATCCCCGCGCTGACCTCGCCGTGCATCCTGCGGGGCTGCTCGTCCTCCCAGGCGTCCGCCCAGGGCGGAGATGCGCCGGCGTCAGCCTTTCGCTCGCCGATCCAGCGGGAGATCTGCTCCTCGGTCGTCAGGCCGTGCGGCGCCGCCGTCTGCAGCGTCACGGCGGGTGAGGCGTCGCTCACCGTCGCGGCCAGGGCGTCGGCGGTGGCGGTCGGCACGGCGCCCGGACCAGCACGCGGCGCGGTCGAGACCACGCCTTCAGGGTCGCTGCCGGTCAGCAGCAGGGAGGCGGCCATGAGTTCGATCAGCATACGCATCTACTCCCGTTCACAAACACCCTAACCCCAAATGCGGCCAAGGTCAGGCCGTCCCGTCGTCGCGCCCTAAGGGATTAGGCAGAGGCTCGCCTTCTGCCACGAAACTGAGCGCGACCGAGTTGATGCAGTAGCGCAGGCCCGTAGGCGGCGGGCCGTCGGGAAAGACGTGCCCCTGATGGCTGTCGCAACGGGCGCAGCGCGTCTCGACCCGCACCATGCCGTAGCTGTCGTCGCGCACGGCGCGGACGTGGGCCGGATCGACGGGTTGGTTGAAGCTGGGCCAGCCGGTGCCGCTCTCGAACTTGGTCCCCGACCGGAACAGGGGCAGGCCGCATTCGCGGCAGCAGAAGACCCCCGCCCGCTTTTCACCCAGCAGGGTTCCGCAGAAAGGCGCCTCGGTGCCGTGGGCCAGAAGCACGCGCTTCTCTTCCGGCGAGAGGTCGGCCTCCAGCGCCACGCGCTGGCTGTCGGTCGGCGGCGTCAGGTCATAGCCGGAGGCGGAGCGCATCGGGGAGGCGGATTCGGTCTGGGTCATGATCTCAAAATAGGAAGGGCCGGACGGTCGTTCCACCGTCCGGCCCTCAATAGCCTGAGATGATCGTTCGGATCAGGCGCCGAACAGGCCGTTCACCCAGGTCCGCACGGCCGCTTCGTCGGTCGCGTCGCCGGCATAGGCCAGGGCGCCGGCCGGGGCGTAGGGCGCGTTGTTGCCGCGCTGGCGCGTCGTCCAGGCCTTATGGCCATAGCTGAGATCGGCGTAGTTGGACGGCAGACGCAGGGTCGTCGGCTCGATGAAGATGGTGTCCTCGGCCGTGGTCGAGCCGGCGATGCGCACGTTCGGCAGGCGGCTCAGCAGGTCCAGCGTATCCAGGCAGCCGCCCGAGCAGCCGGCGTCGACCAGCACGATCACCTGGCCCTGCACCGGGTTGGCGGCGCCGGTGTCCGGGGTCGCCGGACGGCCCGGCATGACGAAGGTCGGCTGACCGGCGGCGATGGCGCTGTCGAAGGCGGCGACAATGGCCTGGGTCTGCTCGATCACCGCGCCCGATTCCTGGACGAAGCGCGGGTCCGACACCATGCGGTTCAGGGTGTCGGCGAACCACTGACGGTTGGCGGCGGTGGCGCGATAGGTGATCTGACCCGCTTCCGGCTGGCGGCTGACGGTGAATTCCGGCGACCAGATGCGGTTGGCCAGGCCATAGCCGCGCGTGGTGGCGTTGAGCGACGAACCGTTGGCGCCGCGCAGGTCCAACACAAAGCCTTGCGGCCCGCGAATAGCGGCGGACTGGGCTTCGATCTGGGCGAAGAAGGCGTCCCAGGCGGCGTCATCGGCCAGGGAGTGGACGTTGATCCACGGGCGGCCGTTCACCGTCTCGACCGACAGCGGCGCGCCCGACGGCGTATAGACCGAGGCGCGATAGGCGGCTTCCAGGTTCTGGGCCGTGGCCGGTTGCGGCGACAGGGTGAAATCGCGGGTGCGGCGGCCGACCTGGAATTCACAGGTGCTGGGCACGCCCGTGGTCATCGGGTTGTTGCGGTTCCACAGCAGATAAGGCGCGCTGCGGACGCGGCCGGCCTCGGTCGTCAGGTCGCCCTCGAACTGGTCCAGCTTGGCCTTGGCCAGATTTTCGATCGGCTCGGCGTTGCAGCTCTTGAGCACGGCGCCCAGCGGCGGCGCCCCGCGCACGCCTTCCTGAACATAGGAGACGACGTACTGGCCGTTGCGCCAGGCTGTGGCCACGCCCGGCCAGCTGGTGGCGAAGAACGGACCCAGGCCCTCATAGGTCGGGCGGGCGGCGATGTTGGAATCGCGGAAGCCGTTGGCGTACCAGCGCAGCAGATAGGCGTGGCTGTCGCCGCTGTTGACCTGACCGGCCTTGGCCTGGGCCTGCTGCAGGCCCGTATCCAGCCAGGCGCGGAAAGGAGCGCTGGCGTCGCCCGGCACCACGGCGGCGGGGTGGTTGTCGCGCAGGGCCGTGTGCATGGCCTGAAGGTCTTGCCGCGCCAGATCGCTGAAATTCTGGGCCGAAGCGGCCGAGGCGGCGAAGCTCAGGGCCAGTACGGCCGCCGAAGCGGAAAGCAGGCGTTGCATAGGGGTTTCTCCCGGTCCGTTCAGAGTGCGGTTTGGGCGTGTTTTAGACTCATTAACGGCGCCGTCGCCACCCCTGTTGCGAATTGCGCCGCTTCTAGCGACGCGACGTTTACGCGCGCCGGTTTCATGACTAGGCCATGAGCTCCGCTGGCGTAAAACGCGCCGAACGCTGCGTGATTCCGCATGACCGCTCTCGTTGACCTTTTTCTGAACTCCACGGGGCGCGTCGGTCGGTTTCGTTTTCTGCTGGGCGCGGCGTGTCTGATCTGCGTCTGGATTGCGGCGGATATCCTGTTGCCGGCGCCAGGCTGGCTTCACGCCCTGATCGCCGCCGCCCTGCTCTACAGCGGCTTCTGCGTCCTGTCCCAACGCCTGCATGACCGGGGCCGTTCAGGGTGGTGGAGCGGACCGATCCTGCTGGCCTTCGCCCTGGCGTGGCCGCAACCGCAGACGCTGCTGGGCTGGGTCGCGACGGCCGCTCTTGTTCTGGTCGTCTTCGATCTGGCGGTCCTGCCGGGTCAGAAGGCGTTCAACCGCTACGGCGCCGCGCCCGGCGCCGGGGTTCAGAGCGGCGCGACGCCCGCCTGAACCGGCCCGAACATCCGCTGGAAGGACGACTTCAACGCGTCATCCGCCTCGTCCATCGTCGCCAGTACGCCCAGATCGACCAGACTGGTCACGCCGTGTTCGGTGATGCCGCACGGTACGATGCCGCCGAAATGATCCAGGTCCGGCTCTACGTTCAGGCTGATGCCGTGGAAGCTGACCCATTTGCGGACCTTGACGCCGATGGCGGCGATCTTGTCCTCGCGGCTCCAGCCCGCGCCCTTGCGCTCGACCCAGACGCCGACGCGGCCCTCGCGCATTCCAGCCTCGACGCCGAAACGGTCCAGGGCGCCGATGATCCAGTCCTCCAGCCCATGCACGAAGCCGCGCACGTCCTTGCCGCGCCGGTTCAGGTCCAGCATCACATAGGCCACGCGCTGGCCCGGCCCGTGATAGGTGAACTGCCCGCCCCGCCCCGTGCGGTGCACAGGAAAGCGATCGGGCGCCAGCAGGTCGTCGTCCTTGGCCGAGACGCCTGCGGTATAGAGCGGCGGGTGCTCCAGCAGCCAGACCAGCTCCTCGGCCTCCCCGGCGGCGATGGCGGCGACGCGCGCCTCCATGGCGGCCTCGGCGGCGGCGTAGTCGACATAGCCCGACGACAGCGCCCATTCGACGGGACGACCGTCTTCGCGAAACAGGCGGCGTTGGGAAGAGTTTAACGGGTCGGCAAGCATGATGCCCTCAATGTGGGGCCGAACGCGGCGGCGCAAGGGCCGCCCGTTGATTTGCGAGTACCGTCTTGAGCCAGATCGAAGCCGTCGATGTCGAGATTTCGGTCGTGCTGGGCCGTTCGGTCCTGCCGATGCAGCAACTGCTGCGCATGGGCCGCGGCGCGGTGATCCCGCTGGACGCCTCGGAAAAGGACGAGGTCTGGATCCTCGCTAACAACCACCCGGTCGCGCGCGGCGAGATCGAGATTCGCGACGACCGCATCGCCATCACGGTGACGCGCCCGGCCGATGTGTATGATTTCATGGCCGGGGCCGCGTAGCGCACCCTCTCCCGGTGGGAGAGGGCTTGAGCCTCCAAGAGCGAAGCGATTGGCTAAGGCGAAAGGGTGAGGGGCTTGTCCTGTCATTCGGCGTAAGCCGTCGCGCAACGGCCTTTGGCCGACTTCACCGCCGAACCCTCACCCTTTCGCGCAAGAACGATCGCTGACGCTCTCGTGCGCTCAAGCCCTCTCCCATCAGGAGAGGGAATTTCACCTGTTCAGCAAAACGCTCTTTTCTTTCCGTCAGCTCTCCGCTATTGCCCGCCCTCCGATGCGAGCGGTCGTGGCGGAATTGGTAGACGCGCAGCGTTGAGGTCGCTGTGGGGCAACCCGTGGAAGTTCGAGTCTTCTCGACCGCACCATCTGATCTGACAGGGCGAATCTCGGCTAGATAGGCTGAAATCATCTCAGAGGAGGCAGATACGTGACCCCCACGGACCTTGCCCCTCTGCGCCCCGAAGACCCCCATCTCGAAGACGATGATCACGCCGCCCTCGGTGAAGACTACGCCCTGACGGCGGCCTTCGTCGAAAAGGTCGTGGACGCCGCGGACGATGGCGACGGCATGCGTCTGCGCGGCTTGCTGGAAGACCTGCACCCCGCCGACGTCGCCGATCTGATGGGCTTCCTGACCGCCGAGCATCGCTCGGTCGTGGTCCAGTGGCTGCCGCCCGAACTGCTGGCGGAATCCCTGCCCGAGATGGACGACGGCATCCGCGAAAAGGTGCTGGAGCGCGTCCCCTCGGCCACCCTGGCCGAAGCCCTGCAGGAGCTGGATTCGGACGACGCCGCCTCGGTCGTCGAAGACTTGGAGGACGACCAGCGCGAGCGTGTGCTGGCCGCCATGCCCGAGGTCGAGCGCGCCGCCATCGAATCCTCGCTGGGCTATGCGGAGGATTCGGCCGGCCGTCTGATGCAGCGCGAGTTCATGGCCGCGCCGCAGTTCTGGAACGTCGGCGACACCATCGACCACGTCCGCGCCCAGGGCGACGACCTGCCCGAGCTGTTCTTCGACATCTATGTGGTCGATCCGATGAATCGGCCGATCGGCGGCGTCGCCATCAGCCGCATGCTGCGCAGCCCGCGCGCCACGCCCCTGATCGAGCTGATGGAGCCGGTCAATGCCATCGAGGTGGACGTCGACCAGGAAGAAGTCGCCTACATCTTTGAGAAATACCACCTGATCTCCGCCCCCGTGGTCGACACGGGCGGGCGGCTGGTCGGCCAGCTGACCGTCGATGACGTCGTCAACATCATTCAGGAAGAGAACCGCGAGGACATCCTGCGCCTGGCCGGCGTCGCCGACGAGGACCGCTCGTCCAGCGTGTTCGAGATCGTGCGCGGCCGCGTGCCGTGGCTGGGCATCAACCTGTTCACCGCCATGCTGGGCGCCAGCGTCATCGCCCTGTTCGAAGGCACCATCAAACAGATCGTGGCCCTGGCCGTGCTGATGCCCATCGTCTCGGCCATCGGCGGCAATGCGGGGACACAGGCCCTGACCGTCACCGTGCGCGCCCTGGCGACGCGCGAGCTGAACGCCTCCAACGCCCTCAGAACCTTCTGGCGCGAGATGGCCGTCGGCCTGGCCAACGGCTTCGTCCTGGCGCCGCTGATCGGGCTGGCGGCGGGCTTCTGGTTCCAGGACTGGCGCATCGGCGCGGTCATCGCGGCGGCCATGATCCTGAACCTGTTGGTCGCGGCCAGCGTCGGCGTGCTGACCCCGCTGACCCTGTCGAAGCTGAAGTTCGACCCGGCCGTGTCCTCGGCCGTGTTCGTGACGGCGACGACCGACTTCTTCGGCTTCCTGATCTTCCTCGGCCTGGCGACCATCGTCCTGCTGTAAATCTGACCTGAAACGGCCCCGCCGATTTCGGAACGAGGCTTGCTCCGTCCCGATCAGGGCGAGAACGCCCGTTTCGAATTGGGTCAATCCGTGTCCGCAGCCGCGCCGCAACGCCGCAAGGTCTCTCGAGAAGGCCTTCTGCTGATCAAGAGCTTCGAGGGCTTCCGCCCGCGCACCGTGCTGCGCCGCGACGGCACGCCCGTCATCGGCTACGGCCACGCCCGCTCGGCCCGCCCCGGAGCCGTGGTCAGCGAGGCCGAGGCCGAACTGCTGCTGCAATACGACCTGATGCCGATCGTCGCCCTGCTGAACGAGCGCGTGCGCCTGCCGCTGAACCAGCATCAGTTCGACGCCCTGGCCAGCTTCATCTTCTCCATCGGTCTTGAGCGATTCCAGGGCTCGGACGTCCAGGCCAAGCTGGACGCCAACGCGCCGACCGAGGCCGCCGTCGCCCTGTCCGCCTGGCCCGAGCGCGCCTCGCCGCCGGTCGACGCCCTGTATCGCCGCCGCTCGGCCGAGCGCGCCCTGTTCGACACCGCGCCGGACCTGCCAGCCCCGCTGGACGCCCTGCTGACCGCGCCCGTGCGCGGCCCAGGCGCCGCAGAGCCGCCCGTCGACGCCCCCCCGCCAAGCGTGCCCGTCATGCGTCATGAGAAACGCACCGCGCCGACAGCGGGCGATTCAGCCCTGGGCGACCGAGGCGCGGTCCTCTTCATTGGCGGGATCGGCGCCCTGGCCTTCCTGGCGGGAATCGCCGCCTTCGCGCGCGCGCTGAGCGCCCCTGCCTCGGACGACGCCACAGTGCTGATAGGCGCAGGTCTCGCGATTGCCGGCCTAGTCTTCATCGGCGTGGCGGCCTGGAGTTTCCTGCGCGGCAAAAACATGCCCGCAGAGCAGAAACAGTCGCACTGACAGCAGTCTTTGCGAAGCTCGCGCGCGATGCTACGCCTTGCGGCATGAGCATTCCCTTCGCGCCCCAATCCATGGAATTCGGCCTCGGCGAGACCGCTGACGCCATCCGCGACACCACCGCCCGCTGGGCCGCCGAACGGCTGGCCCCCCGCGCCGCCGAAATCGACGAGAAAAACGCGTTCGCCCGCGACCTGTGGCCCGAGATGGGCGAGCTGGGCCTGCACGGCATCACCGTCGAGGAAGAGTTCGGCGGCCTCGGCCTCGGCTACCTCGAACACGTCGTGGCGATGGAGGAAGTCTCCCGCGCCTCGGCCTCGATCGGCCTGAGCTACGGCGCTCACTCCAACCTGTGCGTCAACCAGATCCGCCGCTGGGGCACGCCCGAGCAGAAGACGAAATACCTGCCCAAGCTGATCTCGGGCGAGCACGTCGGCTCCCTGGCCATGTCCGAGGCCGGCTCGGGTTCGGACGTCATGTCCATGCGCACCCGCGCCGAGAAGAAGGGCGACCGCTACGTCCTGAACGGCACCAAGTTCTGGATCACCAACGCCCCCTCGGCCGACACCCTGGTCGTCTACGCCCGCACGGGCGAAGGCAACGGCGGCGTCACCGCCTTCCTGATCGAAAAGGGCATGAAGGGCTTCAGCGTCTCCAAGAAGCTGGACAAGATGGGCATGCGCGGCTCGGACACGGCCGAGCTGGTGTTCGAGGATTGCGAAGTCCCCGAAGAGAACATCATGGGCGGCGAAGGCCGCGGCGCCGCCGTGCTTATGAGCGGCCTGGACTATGAGCGCGCCGTCCTGTCGGCCGGTCCGCTGGGCATCATGCAGGCCGCCCTGGACGTGGTCCTGCCCTACGTCCGCGACCGCAAGCAGTTCGGCAAGGCCATCGGCAGCTTCCAGCTGATGCAGGCCAAGGTGGCCGACATGTACGTCGCCCTGAACAGCGCCCGCGCCTATGTCTATGCCGTGGCCCGCGCCTGCGACCAGGGCAAGACCACCCGCTACGACGCGGCGGGCGCCATCCTGCTGGCCTCCGAGAACGCGGTGAAGGTCTCGCTGGAGGCCGTCCAGGCCCTAGGCGGCGCCGGCTACACCAAGGAATGGCCGGTCGAGCGTCTGGTCCGCGACGCCAAGCTCTACGACATCGGCGCCGGCACCAACGAAATCCGCCGCTTCCTGATCGGCCGCGAACTGCTGGGAAGCTGATGTGATCGGACGGGGGGCTTTGCTGGGCGGCCTGGGCGCGCTTTTCGCCTCCGCCGCCTGGGCTCAAGCCCCCGCCCCTCTTCTCGATCAGGCCGCCTTGACGGCGCAGGCTGAGCGCGTCGAACGCCACGCAGACGCGCTCAGCCGCCTGTGGCCCGGATACTGGCCGCAAACCCAACCCTTCATCCTCTATGCGCCGAACGTCGGCGCCGTCTTCGGCGGCGATCGTCTGCCCGACACGCCCCGCTTCAGGCCTGGC
This sequence comes from Brevundimonas phoenicis, assembly GCF_047237745.1. NCBI lineage: Bacteria > Pseudomonadati > Pseudomonadota > Alphaproteobacteria > Caulobacterales > Caulobacteraceae > Brevundimonas > Brevundimonas phoenicis. The sequence continues at coordinate 1,329,986 of NZ_JBDFLN010000001.1, read as the reverse complement.
CGGCTAGAGGGCGCTGAATTCTACTTCGTCCTGGATTATCCGTCCGGCCGCCCGGACACTGTCCTGCTGCGCCCCGACGGCCCCGACGACGACCTGTCGACCCTGTTCCACGAACAGTTCCACGACTACCAGAACACGGCCTTCCGCTGGATGTCGGGCGACGGGCATCAGGAATTCGTCGATCTGAATGCGATTTCCGACCTGGCCGGATTCATCGCCGCCCTGGATCTGGAGCGCCTCGTACTGCAAGCCGCCTTGCTGGAGCCCGACGCGACCGCCCGGCGACGTCTGGCGCGAACCTATCTGGCGCTCAGGTCAGTACGAAGCGCCGAGCTTCCCTCCGAAATCCTGGCGGTGCAGCAGCAAAGAGAGTGGACAGAAGGCACGGCCGAGTTCATCGGCCTGCAGGCCGGCAACCTGATCGCCGATCGCCCCGACGAGGCCCTGCCCCGCGCCATCGCCAGGAATCTCGGCGTTCCGGGCGATGACGACATGAGCCTGGTTTCCGAGCTGTTCCGCTGGCGCGCCTATCCCGTCGGCGCTGCCCTGACCTGGCTGCTTGCTGACCTCGACGCGGACCAGTGGCGAACGCATATCAGCCGAGGCGTCCCGCTGGACGTTCTTCTGCGCCAGACGATCGGCGAAGGTTCGCACGAGGATGTCTCGGCCGCCGCCGCGCGCTTCGACCTTCCCGCGCTCAAGGCTCAGGCCGCCGAGCGACTGAACCAGGCGCCCAAAGGCGCCACGAGCCGCGAAGCCTTCCTGGACCAGGCTCCACATTGGCTGGTTCTCGAACTGAAGGCGCCCGGCGTTCGCGGCAAGGACGTCCAGTTGTCTTTTTCAGCGGGAGCGATGACCCCGCTGGCCGACGGCGGCATCGCCCTGCCCCGCGGCACGGTGGTCATGGAGGCTCCGGGTTTTGCGCTGAAGAGTGAAGGAGCCCCCGCCCTGATTGATGTCCCCACAGGCGTGGTCGCAGGCAGCATGACCATCCACACCGTCACCCTGCCCGTTTCATTGGCCGACCTGCGCGAGTTTCGCGCCGGCGAAACGATCCTTCTCGAAAACCAGGGCTTGTCGCTGCGCATCACCACGCCGGGCGAGATCCATCATCAAGCCGGCCAGACCCGGATCAGCCTGACCTTGCCCCAGGAACCTTAAAGCGAGCGGAAGGTTGCCCTTCATTCGAAGGAGATCGTCGTCATGCCCGCCAAATCCGCCGCCCAGCAGAAAGCCGCCGGAGCCGCCCTGTCGGCCAAGCGCGGCGATACGCCAAAATCCAAGCTCAAAGGCGCGTCGAAATCCATGATGGAATCGATGACCGAAAAACAGCTGGAAGAATTCGCCCACACCCGGCGCAAGGGCAAACCCGAGCACGTTGCAAAACAATAGACGTTCCACCACGCCTCAGGGATGGCGCACGGTTCGCAGCGCCCCTAACTTGACGGACCTTCGCTCCCTGAGTCTCGCCTGATGACGCCTGTTTCCACGCCGCCGCCCGATGAAGGGCGGACCTTCTCCGACGTGCTGGAGCGCCTGGGTCAGGGCCAGGCCGACAAATTGTCTCTCCGCGAAATGGTCGAAGCCTTTGGTGAGCGCGGTTTCGGCGCCGTCATCCTGATGCTGGCGCTGATGGCGCTGGTGCCCTGGCCGCCTGGAGGCAAGGCCGTGTTTTCCGTGCCCATCATCCTAATCGCCGCCGAGTTGGCGCTGCAACGCGAGAAGGTCTGGCTGCCTCGCTGGCTGTTGAATCTGTCGGTCAACCGCAACTCCTATCGATCCGCCGCCGACAAGATTCTGCCGCGCCTGCGCCGGGTCGAACGGTTGACTCGCCCGCGTTGGCCCGCCTTGACGGGCGAAGCGGCCGACGTGGTCATCGGCCTGATCTGCATTCTGTTGGCGCTGATGATGGCCCTGCCGGTGCCGTTCGGCGACGCCCTGCCCGGCCTGACCCTGGCCCTGTTCGGCCTGGGGATCATCCAGCGCGACGGCGCCTTCATCCTGGCCGGCTTTTTCGGCACGGGCGTGTGCGGGATCTATCTGGCCCTGGTGTGGACCACGGTGGTCGCCGTCGTCGCCGGCATCGCCGAATGGGCGACGAACCTCTTCTAGGTTCAGCCCGCGTCGGTCTGGCCGCTGAGGCCCTGCATGATCATGCGGTTGATGTCGATCAGGGTCGAGAAGTCGTCCTCGCCGCGCATGACCTCGGAGGTGTTGCGGTTGACGAACAGGCTCAGGGAAATGAACTGAGCCCGCATCGCCTGGGACATGGCGTTGTCGGGGTCCGAGCAGGCGGTCGCCAGCGTCGACCACAGGCGGCGGTTCCAGTCCAGGGCGTCCATCCGCCCGGCGACATCCGACTTGTCCAGGGTCGAGGCGTGCATCAGGGCGCGCGTCACCTGGCCGAACAGCCGGTATTCCATTTCACGCGGTGATTCAGCCCGCGTCGCCGCCGTCTTGTACGCCTGAAGCGACATTGCCGAGCCTTTGGTCTTCGTAATCAACGATTTTGCGAGCGCCCATCAGGGCCTTGTAATACTGGCGCGCCAGCACGTGCTTGGAGCAGGCGACGCATTCCGTCAGGATGTCAGGGTTGCGCACCGCCCCCATGAACTCCGTCAGGCGAAGGGCGAATTCATCATAGAATTTCGGTGCTTCCGACTCATCCAGGTACATCATCATAACGGGGAAATAGATGCGGCGCGCGGGCGTGGTCACATCCTCGGGCTGCATGATGTCCTTCTCGCGCAGGACGCTGGCCTTGTTCTGCAGGACCAGCACGCCGCGACGGTCGCCGTTCTGCACGACGGCCCCGTTCAGCACGAATTTCTCGCCGGGCTTCAGCGACAGTTTCAGAGGCAAGGGAAGGTCTCCGTGGCGCCGCCCTCACCGTGACGGCCGGCCGCTGAAGAACTGTAAAGCGACGTGGTTAACCATCCCTTCACTTCAGGCGCTTCCCAGCGTCACGATCGCGCAGACGGGAACGCCCCGCCCAGCAGAGCCGTTGACCTTTCGGAAGGGAGACGACGATGGCAGGACCGGAATTCGAGGCCGACGGCCAGGACCAGGCCGAGGTCTATGACGAGACCCATCTGGACGATGAAGGCGACGGCGATCTGTCGTTCGACGAAGCCGACGACGTGCTGGACGTCACCCAGTTGGACGGGGACGCCGACGCCGAACCCTTTGACGAGGACGACGCCGATCTGGACGCCGATCTGGCGCTGGACGGGATAGAGGCCGAGGCCGACGCCCTGCTGGGCGTCAACGGCGTGCGGTTGAACGAGGCCGACAGCGACGGCGCCACGGCCTCGGGCGCGAACGAGATCGAGCTGGTTTACGCCGGCTTGATGCGCAACCAGCGCGGCGCACAGGCCAGCGCCGCCCACTGGGAAGCCAAGCGCCTCTCTGACGACGACATCGAGGATCTGGGCTACGGCCCCGAGCAATGAGGGATTCCATGACCGAACATCATCCGACCAAGGCCCAGGAAGACGCCGACCCGAACACCCCCCCGGCCAAGCGCGCGCCCCACGAACACGGCAAGCCCGACCAGTTGAAGGACAAGGAAAAGGAAGCCGAGAACCGACAGGAAGCCCTGATCGACGAAGGCGTCGAGGAGACCTTTCCCGCCAGCGACCCGGTATCGGCCAAGCGCATCACCTGACGCTGCCGCCTGTTCACGCGCATCTCTTTAAGCTACCTGCTCCTTTCCCCCGGAATGGAGCAGGTTTCGCATGAGCCGGTTCGAAGGCACGTCCAACTACATCGCCACAGACGACCTGAAGGTCGCCGTCAACGCCGCCGTGGCGCTGGAACGGCCGCTGCTGATCAAGGGCGAGCCGGGCACCGGCAAGACAGTTCTGGCCTATGAACTGGCCCGCGCGCTGAACGCGCCGCTGATCACCTGGCACGTCAAATCGACCACCAAGGCCCACAACGGCCTGTATGAATACGACGCCGTGTCCCGCCTGCGCGACAGCCAGCTGGGCGACGAACGGGTCCACGACGTCCGCAATTATCTGAAGAAGGGCAAGCTGTGGGAGGCCTTCACCGCACCCGCCCGCCCCGTGCTTCTGATCGACGAGATCGACAAGGCCGACATCGAGTTCCCCAACGACCTGCTTCAAGAGCTCGACCGCATGGAGTTCTACGTCCAGGAAACGGACGAGACGATCCGCGCCGAGGTCCGCCCGGTCGTCGTCATCACCTCGAACAATGAGAAGGAGCTGCCGGACGCCTTCCTGCGCCGCTGCTTCTTCCACTACATCCGCTTCCCCGACGCCGAGACCATGCAGGACATCGTCGAGGTCCACTTCCCCGGCATCAAGCCGCGCCTGGTCTCCGAGGCGCTGAAGACCTTCTACGAGATCCGCGACACGCCGGGCCTGAAGAAGAAGCCCTCGACGTCCGAACTGCTGGACTGGCTGAAGCTGTTGCTGGTCGACGACGTGGCGCCGGAGACCCTGCGCGAAAAGACGCCGGGCAAGCTGATCCCGCCGCTGCACGGCGCCCTGCTGAAGAATGAGCAGGACGTGCATCTGTTCGAACGCTTGGCCTTCATGGCCCGCCGCGACGGCGCCCGTCCTGGCGGTTGATAGAGGCGGCTGATTTCAGCCGCTTTCCCGTCGTCTTTCGATTACCGCGATTTCACTGGTCCCGCCGCGCTTATGGCGCACAATCGAGGCCTGGAGTGGAGCCGACCATGCAACAGATCACCTGGCCCGTTATCGCTTTGGCGCTGATGGCCGCCGCCTGCGACAACTCCGGCTCGGTGCGCATCACCACCTCCACGACCTCGGATTCATCCGGCGCGCTGAGGGTGGTCGACGCCCTGCAATGCCCCCAGACCCAGGGCGTGCTGACGCGCAAGGGTTCGGCCCGCGCCGACGGCTCCTGCGTCTATAGCGGCCCGCGCGGCTCGGAAGTCGTCCTGCGCCTGGTCCAACTGGACGGCCGTTCGGCGCAGAACGCCCTGAAACCCTTCGAGACCCGTCTCGCCGCCGAATTGCCCGAGGCCATGGCCGAGGTCGAAGCCGAGAACGCCCGCGCCGAAGCCGACGCCGCCAGGGCTGAGGCCGACATCGCCAGGGCCGAGGCGGACTCGGCTCGCGCCGAGGCCGACGCCTCTCGTGCAGCGGCCGAAGCCGCTTCCGGCGACTCCGCCCATGTCAGCGCGCCCGGCGTGCGCGTCGACGCCCAGGGCGATAAGGCCACAGTCCGCCTGCCGGGCATGAGGATCGACGCCGACGGCGACCGCGCCAACATCCGCATCGGCGGCCTGACCATCCGCGCCGATGACAAGTCAAGCCGCGTCGACGTCTCGTCCGGAGACGACGCCGTAAAAATCGAAGCGACCGACGGCGCCGCCCGCATCCGCACCAGCGCCGCCGGAGAATCCGTCCGTTCGACCTTCCTGATGACGGCGGACGAACCTTCGGCCAGCGGCTGGCGCACCGTGGGGTATGAGGCGCGCGGCCCGGTCGGCGGCCCCATCGTCGTCGCCACCGTCCGCAGCAAGGACCGCGATCCCGACCGCCTGTTCGACGCCGCCAAGGCCCTGGTGACGCTCAACGTCGGCGATTAACCCCCATCTATCGCAACGGCCGCCCTTGATCGCGCGTTCGGTCTGAGTCACCAGCCTGAGCATGCGCAGCATCAAGACCTTGGCCGAAGAAATCGAAGACGCCGGCCCCGCGCCCGAGTCCGCAAACCCAAGCCGCCTCGCGCCTGGCAACGCATGTTGTCCGGCCGTCGCCTGGACCTGCTGGACCCCTCGCCGTTCGACATCGAGATCGAGGACATCGCCCACGGCCTGGCCCGCGTCGCCCGCTGGAACGGCCAGACGATCGGCGAGCACGCCTTCTCGGTCGCCCAGCACTCGCTGGTGGTCGAGGAGATCGCCGCCCACATCCGGCCGGGGCTGGAGCCGAAATGGCGTCTGGCCGCCCTGCTGCACGACGCCTCGGAATACGTCATCGGCGACATGATTTCGCCGTTCAAATCGGCGCTGGGCGCCGGCTACAAGGACTTCGAGGCCCGGCTTGAGGCCGCCATTCACGTTCGCTTCCAACTGCCGCCCAAGACGCCGCAGACGATCAAGACCCTGATCAAGAAGGCCGACAAGGCCTGCGCCTTCTATGAGGCGACCCAGTTGGCCGGCTTCACCCGCCGCGAGTCGCTGCAGATCTTCGGCGCCCCGCCGCCCGGCTATGATCTGATCATCGAGCCCCAGCCCGCCGCCATCGCCCAGCAACGCTATCTGGACCGCTATCGCGTTCTGGCCGAAGCTGTCGGCATCCTGCCCGGCGCCGACGCCTGGCACACGGAATAGGACGCGCATGACGCAGGGTGGCGAACAGGGCGTGCGAATCGGCCTGTCGGCCGTGGTCATCGCCCTGCGCGACCGTCAGGCCGTGGTGCTGACCACCCATGCGGCGGACGGAGCGTCCGCCCTGCCTTTCGGTCCTTTCGATCCGGCTCGAGATCGCACGTTCGAGTTGGCTCTGCGCGCCTTCGTCACCGAACAGACCGGCTTCCCCCTCGGCTTCGTCGAGCAGCTCTACACCTTCGGCGACGCCGGTCGCGCCTCGCCCCGCGCCACGCCGGGTCCAGAGCGCGCGCGCGAGGTCTCGGTCGGCTATCTCGCCCTGACCGCCGAAGCGCCCGAGGCCCCGGGCCTGGACGCCGCCTGGACGCCCGTCTTCGACATCTTCCCTTGGGAGGACTGGCGTCAGGGACGCCCCCCCATCCTGGCCAGCCTGTGCTCGGACCTGGCTGAATGGGCCGGAGACGACGCCGTCCGACGCGGCCGCGCCGATTCCCTATTCGCCCTCTCGCCCGACGCGCGCTGGAACGAGGAGCGCGTGCTGGAACGCTACGAACTGCTCTACGAAGCGGGCCTTGTCGCAGAATCCGCCCGCGATCACGACCGGCCGATCCCCGCTCCCCTGGGCGACCTGTCCATGACCTCCGACCACCGCCGTATCGTCGCCACCGGGCTGGGCCGGTTGCGCTCGAAGCTCAAGTACCGCCCGGTCCTGTTCGACCTGACGCCCCAGACCTTCACCCTGTCCGCCCTGCAGAACGCAGCCGAGGCGGTGGCGGGCCTGTCGCTGCACAAGCAGAACTTCCGCCGCGGCGTCGAGCGCACCGGCCTGGTCCAGCCCACGGGCGTCTTCGCCAGCGACACAGGCGGCCGTCCGGCCGAACTTTTCCGCTACATCGGCCCCGAACCGGCAGGCGGCGCGCCCTCGGGTCTGACCCTGCCCGGACAGCGTTGAAGCGCCAGTCGATTTTCTTCGACATACCGCTTGCAGCCCGGGACGGCTTTCATTACAGAAGCCGCTCGCTCAGCCCCATTAGGGACTACCGACCCGCGGAGAGGTGGCAGAGTGGTTGAATGTACCGCACTCGAAATGCGGCGTACGTGGAAGCGTACCGGGGGTTCGAATCCCCCCCTCTCCGCCATTAACTTCCGACATTTTCCCCTCACCCGGAGTGCTCGTCGCCCACGGCTTCGGCGCTACGGTCTGCAGGCGCCGCATGCTCGCCGTCTGGTCGCCGAGCTATCGCGTTCTTTCATCCGCTACGCAGGCGGAGCTCCCTTGTCATCCGCAGCCCGCGCGGCGCCCGCCGCATTTTCTCTTCTCGTGCTACCGTCGATCCAGCCCTCTGCCGCGCAAACAAGACTTTGCGTGATATCGAGGGTGCGGCACGCCCTGACGCCGTGGCCGATTTGAGCGATGCTGCAGGACGGGAGGCGTGACCGCGTGACTTCGGGCATGAGAAGACAGGTTTGGCGACGCATCCGGCGTGCGCTGGCCTCCTTCGCGCTGATGCTGAGCCTGACCACGGCCCTGCCCGGCGCCACCGAAGCGCAAGCACCGACCCAGCCCGCACGCGACCGCCTGATCCTGGGCCTGCCGCTCGAGCCGCCGAACCTCGATCCGACCTCGGGCGCGGCGGCGGCGGTGGATGAAGTCGTCTATGCCAACGTCTTCGAGGGCCTGACCCGCCTGACCCAAAACGGCGCGGTCGCCCCCTCCCTGGCCGAGTCGTGGGAAGCCGCGCCTGACGGCCTGATCTGGACCTTCCACCTCCGACGCGGCGTGACCTTCTCCGACGGCTCGCCGTTCGACGCCGCCGTCGCCAAATTCTCTCTCGACCGCATCACCGCCGAAGGCTCCACGAACGCCCAGAAGGCCCTGTTCGCGCCGATCCGCGAAGTCGAGGTCATCAATCCGGCGATCCTGCGCATCCACCTGTCCCGCCCGATGGCGACCCTGCCCTACCTTCTGGCCTGGGGCGACGCGGTCATGGTCTCGCCCAAGACCGCCGCGACCAACGCCGTCACCCCCGTCGGCACCGGGCCGTTCAAGTTGCAGAACTGGCAGCGCGGCAGCCAGCTGACCTTGGTGCGTCGCGACGACTACTGGGGAACGCCGCCGCGCCTGAACACCGTCGTCTTCCGCTTCATCAGCGACCCGACCGCCGCCTTCGCCGCCGTCAGCGCAGGCGATGTGGACGCCTTCCCCAACTATCCCGCGCCCGAGAACGTGGCCCAGCTCCAGCGCGATCCGCGCTTCCGCGTCGTCGTCGGCGCGTCCGAGGGCAAGGTCATCCTGGGCATCAACAACACCAAGGCGCCGTTCAACGACGTGCGGGTGCGCCGCGCCCTCTCCTACGCCATCGACCGCGAAGCCCTGATCCAGGGGGCCATGTTCGGCTTCGGCCAGCCGATCGGCAGCCACTATTCGCGTCAGGCGCCGGGCTATGTCGACCTGACCGGCCTGTCTCCCCACGACCCGGCCAAGGCGCGCGCCCTGCTGGCGGAAGCCGGCTATCCCAACGGCATCGACGTGACCTTGCGCCTGCCGCCCCGCCCCTACGCCCGGCGCAGCGGGGAAGTGCTGATCTCGCAACTGGCCGAGGCGGGCATCCGCGCCAAGATCGAGAACCTCGAATGGGCCCAGTGGCTGGATCAGGTGTTCAAGCGCCGCCAGTTCGACCTGACCATCGTCGAACACGTCGAGCCGATGGACTACGACATCTACGGCCGCAAGGACTACTATTTCGGCTACGACAGCCCCGCCTTCGACGCCTTGCTGGCCCAGGTCAACGCCGCCCCGGACGAACCGACGCGCCTGCGGCTGCTGGGCGACCTGCAACGCCGCATCGCAGACGACGCGGTCAACGGCTTCCTGTTCCAGTCCTCGCGCATCGGCGTGTGGAAGGCGGACGTGAACGGCCTGTGGATCAACGGCCCCATCGCCGCCAATGACGTCACCGGCGCCTACTGGACCGGCGCGGGCGCGGCGACGACCGCCAGCACTGAGCGCACCGGCGGCGGCCCGCCCTGGGGCTGGATCAGCCTGATCGCGGGCGTCGGCCTGCTGGCCTTCGTCGCCTGGCGCTTCGGCGCGGCCTGGCTGCTGAAAAAGCTGGGGGGCCACGCCCTGACGTTGGCGGCGGCGACCGTGGTCATATTCCTGCTGCTGCAGGTCGTGCCCGGCGATCCGGCCAGCTACATGATGGGGCTGAACGCCAGCCCGGAATCCATCGCCGCCCTGCGCCAGCAGATGGGCCTCGAAGGCTCGGGTCTTGAGCGCTACCTCGCCTGGCTCGGCGACCTGCTGACCGGCAAGTTCGGGACCAGCTACACCTATCAGGTGCCGGTCGGCGGCCTGATCGCCGAACGTCTGGCCGTATCCGCGCCGCTGGCCCTGATGGCCACCGTCCTGTCGCTGCTGGTCGCCCTGCCCATCGGAGTCACCGCCGCCAGCCGTAGGGGAACCGCCGTCGACACCGGCCTGATCGGCGTGACCCAGGTCGGCGTCGCCCTGCCCAACTTCTGGATCGCCATGCTGCTGATCCTGCTGTTCTCGGTGAACCTCGGCTGGTTCTCGGCGGGCGGCTTCCCCGGCTGGAGCGCGGGCTTCTGGCCCGCCCTCAAGGCCCTGATCCTGCCTGCCGTAGCGCTCGCCGCGCCCCAGGCCGCCATCCTCGCCCGCGTCCTGCGCACCGCCCTGCTGGACACCATGAACGAGGACTATGTTCGCACCGCCCGCGCCAAGGGTCTGTCGGTCAACCAAGCCCTGTGGCGGCACGCCCTGCGCAACGCCTGGATTCCGGTTCTGACCATCCTCGGCCTTCAGTTCCCCTTCCTGCTGGCGGGCGGCATCATCATCGAGAACGTCTTCTCCCTGCCCGGCCTCGGCCGACTGGTCTTCCAGGCCATCACCCAGCGCGACCTGATCGTGGTGCAGAGCGTGGTGGTGGTGCTGGTCTTCGCCGTGGTTCTGGTCAGCTTCCTGATCGACCTCGCCTATCTGTTCGCTGATCCGCGCCTGAGGGGACGCCGCGCATGACAGACGCCCCCGCCATCACCGCCCCCGCCAAGCCCCGCGTGCGCTGGCCCCTGTCGCTGATCGTCGGCGCCACGCTGACCGCCGTCGTGCTGGCGACCGCCCTGCTGGCCCTCGTCTGGACGCCCTATGACGTCGAGGCGGTCGACATCGCCGCCAAGCTGACCGCCCCCTCCGCCGCCCACCCGTTCGGCACGGACCACTTCGGCCGCGACGTCCTGTCGATGATCATGGCGGGCGCGCAGAACTCCCTCATCGTCGCCTTCGTCGCCGTCGGCGTCGGCGTCGGCATCGGCACGCCCCTGGGCCTGACCGCGGCGGCGCGCGGCGGCTGGATCGACGAAGTGGTCATGCGCGGCAACGACCTGATCTTCGCCTTCCCCGCCCTGCTGCTGGCCGTGATGATCACCGCCGTCATGGGACCGGGCGCGATCAACGCCGTCATCGCCATCGGCGTCTTCAACATCCCCGTCTTCACCCGCGTCGCACGCGGCGCGGCGCAGGGCCTTTGGACCCGCGAATACGTCCTGGCCGCCCGCACGGCGGGCAAGTCCAAGGCCCTGATCTCGATCCAGCACATCCTGCCCAATCTGATGAGCCTGCTGGTCGTGCAGGCCGCGATTCAGCTCGCCGTCGGCATCGTCGCCGAGGCGGGCCTGTCGTATGTCGGTCTCGGCGCCCAGCCGCCTGCGCCCAGTTGGGGCCGGATGCTGGCCGAGGCCCAAACCATGATCGGCTTCGCGCCGTGGCTGGCCGTCATGCCCGGCCTCGCCATCTTCGTGACCGTCCTGGGGTTCAGCCTCGCCGGCGACGGCCTGCGCGACCTGTTCGACCCGCGCGTGCGGCGGGAGCGTTGAGCATGAACGTCCTCGACGTCCGCGACCTCAGCCTGTCGATCGGTTCGACGCCGATCCTCAAGAACGTCAGCCTGTCCGTCGCCCCCGGCGAGATCCTCGGCCTGGTCGGCGAAAGCGGCTCGGGCAAGTCCATGACCGCCCTGGCCGTGCTGGGCCTGACCCCGCCGCGCGCGACGATGTCCGGCGACATTCGTTTGAACGGCAAGATCATCTCCGGCGTCTCGGACGCCGTGATGCAGCAGGTGCGCGGCCGCGACGTGGGCGTCATCTTTCAGGAGCCGATGACGGCCCTGAACCCTGTCATGACCATCGGCGATCAGGTCGCCGAGACGGTGCGCGTGCACAGCCAGGCCTCGCGCAAGGCGGCGTTGGCCGTCGCTCGCGCCGTACTGGACCGCGTCGGGTTGCCCGCCGAGCGATTCCCGCTGAGCCGCTATCCGCATGAACTGTCAGGCGGCCAGAGACAACGCGTCGCCATCGCCATCGCCATCGCCCTGACTCCCAGGCTGCTGATCGCGGACGAGGCCACGGCCTCGCTGGACGTTACCGCCCAGGCTCAGGTGCTGAACCTGTTGAAACGACTGGCGCGCGAGGACGGCATGGGCCTGATCCTCATCACCCATGACCTGGCCGTCGCAGCCGAAACCGCCGACCGTCTGGCGGTGATGAAGGCCGGCGAACTGGTCGAGCAGGCGCCGATCGAACGTCTTCGAACCGGCATGACGCATCCCTATTCGCGCCGCCTTCTCGCCGATGCCGCCTATGTCCCCGCGCGCCACGGTCGCCCCCAGGCCGAGGCAGTCCCCGTGCTTCAGGTCGAGGGCCTGGTCCGCGAATACCCCGGCGCCCGCCCTCTCTTCGGCAGAGCCAAGCCCTTCCGCGCCGTCGATCAGGTCAGCCTGTCGATCCAACCGGGGGAAAGCGTCGGCCTGGTCGGTGAAAGCGGTAGCGGCAAGTCCACCCTGTTGCGCGCCATCCTCGCGTTGGAAGCGCCGCAGGCGGGCCGCGTCCAGGTCAAGGGCCGCAATATCACCGCAGCCAGAGGCGCCGCCCTGAAAGCCATCCGTCGCGACATCCAGGTGGTGTTCCAGGATCCCTATGGCGGTTTCGACCCGCGCTGGAAGGTCAGCGATCTGGTCGCCGAAAGCTTCCACCTGCTGGACGCGCGCCCCAGCCCGCTTGAGGCCCGTCGCCGCGTTGATGAAATGCTGGAGCGCGTAGGGCTGAACAGCAACGCCGCCGACCGCTACCCGCATGAGTTCTCAGGCGGCCAGCGCCAGCGCATCGCCATCGCCCGCGCCCTGATCACGGAGCCGTCGGTCATCTGCCTGGACGAGCCCGTGTCGGCGCTCGACGTCTCGGTGCGGGCCCAGGTGCTGGATCTGCTGGCCGAACTGTCGGAGCGCCTCGGTCTGTCCTATCTGTTTGTGACGCATGACCTGGCCGTGGCGCGGACGGTGACGGATCGGCTGCTGGTCATGCAGGCCGGCAAGATCGTCGAACAGGGCCTCACCGCCTCCGTCTTCGCCGCCCCGTCGCACCCCTATACGCAGAAACTTCTGGCGGCGACGCCGGATCTGGTCCGCAATAGCGCCCTGGATAAGGAAACCTTCGGATGAACCGCAGAACCGTCCTCGGCTCCGCCCTGATCGGCGCCGCCGCTTCCGCGACCGGAACCGCCGCAAGCGCCAAGCCTGCGGCTCAGAACGCCGCCCGCGCGTCCGGCCGCACCGGCCCGCTGAACCTGATCACCGACGTCGAGGGCATCAAGGTCGGTCAGGCCCATGACGCGGGCGTCCGTACCGGCGTCACCGTCATCCTCGCCGAAAAGCCCGCCACGGCCGCCGTGGACGTGCGCGGCGGCGGCCCCGCCGGACGCGAGACCGACGTGCTGCGCCCCGAAAACCTAGTGCAGGAGGTGGACGCCGTCATCCTGTCGGGCGGGTCGGTCTACGGCCTGGGCTCGGCCGACAGCGTCGCCGCCTGGATGGGCATGCGCGGGCGCGGCTACGGCATGGGCGGGGCGCCGGGCGTGCCCCCCTCGCCCATCATCCCGACCGCCTGCCTCTATGATCTGGCCAACGGCGGGAACAAGCAGTGGGAGATGGAGCCGCCCTATCGCCGCCTGTCGGTTCAGGCGCTGGAGGCCGCCGGCGACCGCTTCGACCTGGGCACGGCGGGCGCGGGCTACGGCGCCCAGGCGGGCGCACTGAAGGGCGGCGTCGGCTCGGCCTCGGCCGTCATGGTCTCGGGCTGGACGATCGGCGCCATCGTCGCGGTCAACAGCGTGGGCTCGGTCGTGGCGCCCGGGGGCAAGAGCTTCTGGGCCGCCCCCTATGAGATCGGCGACGAGTTCGGCGGCCTCGGCTCGTCCGGACTGCACGCCTCGGCTGAAGACTGGGGGGCGGCGAAATTTCGGCCTCAGCCGCGCGAGAACACCACCATCGCCTGCATCGCCACCGACGTGGCCCTTACCCGCGTGGAGCTTCAGCGCGTGGCCATCATGGCGCAGGACGGCATGGCCCGCGCCATCCGCCCCGCCCACGCGCCGTTCGACGGCGACACCCTGTTCAGCCTGTCCACCGGCAAGAAGGTCATCGAAGACCCCGCCGCCCGTCAGGTCGCCGTGGCGCAACTGGGCAACGTCGCCGCCGACGTCCTGGCCCGCGCCGTGGCGCGCGGCGTCTATCATGCGACCAACTATGAGGGCGTCACCGGCAAGACCTGGCGCGAGATGTAAACGGCGCCCCGCCTCTGATTCAGGCGCCCAGCCCGCGCATCACGCCGCTCCAATCCCGGGAAAAGACGGGAGTTGCGCGCGGTTCGCCTGAATCTGCGCGCCGCGTCCCGCCGATGCGTCACCCTGCCTTCTCGGTTCAGGCCGCGGAGGGATTTCAGACGATTCAGACGAATTGGACTCTGTTTTTTCGAGTCCGAACCTTCAGCCTTCCTCGACCCGCGACGCCGGGCGCTGCCTGACCGCCCGCGCAGGACGTCCGGCGTGGATGTCGCGGCCGCGCCGCTCGACCTCCTGCAGGATGACCGCCAGCTCCTTGTCGGTCAGGTGCTCGATGCCGATGAAGCCCGCATCGGCCTTCTTCACCGCATAGATCAGCTCGTCCATCTTGGCGTGCATGGCGGCGGCGTCGCGGTTCTGGGTGTTCTGGATCAGGAACACCATCAGGAAGGTGACGATGGTCGTGCCGGTGTTGATCACCAGCTGCCAGGTCTCGTTGAACTTGAACACCGGCCCCGTCACAGCCCAGATCAGCACCACCGCCAGGCAGACGATGAAGGTCCACGGCCGCCCCGCCAGCTTGGCCGTCGCGTTCGCCAGATGATTGAACAGCTTTTCCATTCCGGCGGAACGACGGCCGCAGGGCCGGGTTCCGCCGGATCAGAGTTCGCCTCAGTCCGCCTTCTGCGGCGCCCGCGTGCCGATCGTGCGATCCAGGAAGTCCAGATAGGTCCGCCACTGATGCAGCTGACGATCATTGCCGCGAATGCCGTGGCGCTGGCCCGGATAGAGCATCGTCTCGAAGGGGATGCTCTTTTCCTGCAAGGCGTTCAGCACCCGCGTGGTGTTCTCGAAGATGACGTTGTCGTCGGCCATGCCGTGCATCAGCAGCAGCCGCCCCGTCAGATTGTCGAGCCGGTTCACCACGTCCGAGGCGGCGTAGCCGTCCACATTGGCCTGAGGCGTCGACATGTACCGCTCGGTATAGGCGGTGTCGTACAGGCTCCACTCCGTCGGCGGCGCGCCCGCCAGGGCGGCGGCCAGCCCCATCTTCGGCTCGGTCAGGGCCATCAGGCTCATGAACCCGCCATAGGACCAGCCCATCATGGCGATGCGGCTGTCGTCGACATAGGGCAGCGAGCGCAGATAGTCCGCGCCGATGACCTGATCCGCGATCTCCGGCTGACCCATCTTCAGATAGAGGGCCTGTTTGAAGGCCGCCGAACGGTCGCCTTCGCCCCGGTTGTCCAGACGGAAGACAATGTAGCCAGCCTCGGTCAGCAACTGCGTCTTGGCCGGCTGCCAGGCGTTCTTCACCCCGCCGCCCGACGGCCCGCCATAGACCTCCATCACCACCGGATAGGTCTTGGACGGATCAAAACCCGGCGGCGTCGTCATCTGCCACATCAGCGTCTCGCCGTGGCTCTGCAGGGTTCCGAAGGTCGGCTTCTGCTGGCGCTCGGCATAGGGCCAGAAGGGATGGCCGGGCTGCAGCCTGTTCTCCTCGATCCAGCGCACGCGCTGGCCGTTGATCGAATAGAGCGCCGACTGCGCCGGGGTGTTCACGTCGCTGTAGTTGCCGACATAGGCCGTGCCGGTGTTGTTGACCGACGCGCTCCACCAGCCGCCGCGCGGGGTGACTTCCGTGGGGCTCAACGTCCGCTTGTAGCTGGCGCGGAACAGTTGCTGCTCGATCGGATATTCCCTGCCGTCGCGCATGGAGGCGGTGAAGAAGACCTCGCCCGTCTCCTGATTGACGCCGTCCAGCGCCTTGACCGGGTAGTCGCCGCGCGTGATCGGCCGCAGGCGGCGGCCGTCCTTGTTATGGAGATACAGGTGACGCCACCCGCTCTCCTCGCTGGACCAGATGAAGTTTCCGTCCTTCAGCGCCTTGAAGTCATGGGTGACGTTGACCCAGGCGTTCGAGGTCTGGCTGGCGATCACCCGGCTGGCGCCCGTGGCCGGATCGACGCTGAGCAGGTCCAGCCGCTTCTGGTCGCGCGACAGGCGTTGGACATAAGCGACCGAACCGTCCGCCGCCCAGTTCACCCGGCCCAGATAGATGTCGTTGTCGGCGCCCAGATCGACATTGACCCGCTGACCGCTCTGCACGTCCTGCACATAAAGCTCGACCACCGCGTTGGGCCGTCCGGCGCGGGGGTAGCGCTGCGAGATGACCGAGGCCCCGCCGCCCGTGATGTCCAGGCGCGGAATGACGTCGACCGTGCTCTCGTCCGTGCGTTGCAGGGCGATGTAGCGTTCGTTCGGGCTCCACCAATAGCCGGTGTCGCGGTCCAGCTCTTCCTGAGCGATGAACTCGGCCGTGGCCCAGGTGATCAGATCCTTGCCGTCCGTGGTGATGGCCTGTTCGGCGCCCGTCTCCAGATTGACCAGAAACAGGTTCTGATCGCGCACGAAGCTGACGAAGCCCCCCTTGGGCGACACCTTGGCGTCGATCTCATCGGCCGCCGTCTCGGTCAGACGCCGCACCGAGCCGTCGGCGCGGTTGGCCAGAAAGACGTCGCCTTCCAGCGGGGCCAGGATGTAGCGGCCCTGTTCGTCCCACGAATATTCGACCACGCCGCGCTGGGAAATCCGCATCCGCTCGCGCCGCGCCTTCTCGGCCTCGGACAATTCGCCCGCATCGGGGACCAGGGCGCGAGCGTCGATCAGCTTGAACGGCTCGCCCCCCTTCACCGGCGCGGCCCACAGGTCCAGCACGTCCACGTCGTCCTCGCGCGAGCGCAGGAAGGCGACCAGTTCGCCGTCGGGCGACAGACTGACCCCCTTGGCCACCGGCCCGGCCAGGGACGGATTGGCGAAAACCCGCTCGACCGTCAGGATCGAGGACGCGGGCGCCGTGGCGGCGGGCGGAGCCCCCGGCTGCGGCGAGGATTGTGCGAAGGCCGAGGTCGCAGCCATCAGGATCGTCGAGGCGAGAAGAAAAGTGCGCATGGCGGTGAAGCTAGAGACGGAATCTTCCGTCGTCATCCGCAAATCTTGTCGCGCTGCGACCCTCGCGAGACTTTCGCAACCGCCCGCGACGGCCTAGGTAGTCGCCATGTCTGACGCCTCCCTCTCCGCGCCGCCCGTCAAGGCCAGTCCGTTCCATGAGTTGGAAGTCCTGTGGGTCCGCCACTGGAACGAACAGTTGTTCAGCTTCGGCGTGAAGCGGCCCGAGGATTTCCGCTTCCGCTCGGGCGAGTTCGTCATGATCGGCTTGCCGGGCGAAGACGGCGGCAAGCCCGTGCTGCGCGCCTATTCCATCGCGTCGCCCTTCTGGGCCGAGGAACTGGAGTTCTTCTCCATCAAGGTCGAGGACGGCCCCCTGACCTCGCGCCTGCAGAAGATCGTCGCGGGCGACAGCGTCCTGATGGGCAAGAAGCCGACCGGCACCCTGGTTCTGGACGCCCTGACCGGCGGCGAACGTCTATGGCTGATCGGCACGGGCACGGGGCTGGCGCCGTGGCTGTCGGTCGCGCGCGATCCTGAGACCTATTCCCGCTTCAAGCAGGTCATCGTCTGCCACACGGTGCGCAATGTCGCCGACCTGGCCTACCGCGACTTCTTCAGCCACGAGATTCACGACGACCCGCTGATCGGCGACGAGGCCAAGGCCCAGCTGACCTATTATCCGACCGTGACGCGCGAGCGCTTCGAGACGCCGGGCCGCATCACCGACCGCATCAAGTCGGGCGACGTCTTCGCCGACCTGCAACTGCCCATCGGCTTCTCGCCCAACAGCGACCGCGTCATGCTGTGCGGCTCGATGGCCATGATCAAGGAGACCGGCGAACTGCTGGAATCCTACGGCCTGAAAGAAGGCTCGAACGCCGAACCCGGCGACTATGTTCTGGAGCGCGCCTTTGTCGGCTGACCTGATGACCTCTCCCGCCGCCGTCGCCATCGACACGCGCAAGGCCCCGGAAGACTGCGCCACCATGCTCGACGTGCGTCAGGGCGTGGACGCCCTGGACCGCGCCCTTGTGACCCTGCTGGCCGAGCGCCAGCGCTACATGGACGCCGCCGCCCGCATCAAGCCGAACCGCGACGCCGTCTTCGACCAGGCCCGCATCGACGACGTGGTGGCCAAGGTGCTGAAGGCGGCCGCGCCCGCCGGCCTGTCGCCCGACATCGCCGAGCCGGTCTGGCGCCTGCTGATCGACCGCTGCATCGCCCACGAGTTCGGAACCTGGGACAAGACGCGGGTCTGACGACCTTTCAGCCCTTCAGGCTCTTCAACGCCAGTTCATGGCGATAGGCCGCCACATCGGCCAGGGCCGCATCCAGCGCCGTCTTCACCCGCTCCAGCCCGGCGGCCGCGGCGGATTGCTCGCCGAACTCCACCTCTTCGCAGACCTGGGCCAGGGCCTTGGCCCCGATGCCCGCCCCGGCGCCGCGGATGGTGTGAACGGCGTCGCGCCAGCCCTCGCTGGAGGCGTCCAGCATGGCCGACCACATGCGGGCCTGTTCGGCGAACAGGCCCAGCACTTCTTCCGTCACATCATCCATGCCCGCCGTCATGGCTTCGAGGACGGTGAAATCCACCGCCCCCGACAGGTCGCGTCTCGCCATCAGGCCTCGGCCTCTTCGCCCTTGGCCAGGCGCGAGTTGCGCGACGACCACAGCAGGTAGAGAGCCAGGCCGAACAGGTTCCACAGCAGGAAGTAGAGCTGCGTCGAGCTCTTCAGGCTGAAGAAGAAGACGATGCAGCCGATGATGGCGATGCCGCCGACCAGCCACCACAGCGGCGCCTTGAACTTGCGCTCGCGGTTCGGTTCACGCACGCGCAGCACGATCAGGCTGACGCCCACGGCCATGAAGGCCATCAGGGTGCCGGCGTTGGCCAGCGAGGCCAGTTCGTCCAGACGCATGATGCCGGCCAGGAAGGCCACGACAATGGCGGTGAAGATCGTCACCACGGCCGGAACGCCGCGCTTGGATATCTTGGCTAGGCGGTTGGGCAGCAGGCCGTCGCGCGACATGCCCAGGAAGATGCGGCTCTGGCCGAACAGGAAGGCCAGCAGCACGGTCGGCAGGGCGATCACGGCGGCGGCGGCGATCCACTGGGCGGCGACGCCCTGGCCCAGGCCGCGCATGATGTGCGCCAGCGGCTCGGGACTGTCGGCGAAGCTGGCGACCGGCGCAGCGCCGATCGCAGCGGCGGCCACGGCGATATACAGCACGGTGCAGACCACCATCGAGCCGACGATGCCGATGGCCAGGTCGCGCTCGGGCTTCTTGGTCTCTTCAGCCGCCGTGGCGATGGCGTCAAAGCCGTAGAAGGCGAAGAAGATGATGGCCGCAGCCGCCATGACCCCCGTCTGTACGAAGGGCGCGCCGAAGCCGTGCGGCATGAAGGGGGTGAAGTTGGCCGTATCGAAGTGCGGCATGGCGATGGCCACGAACACCACCAGGGCGGCGATCTTCACGAACACCAGCACGGCGTTCAGCGTGGCGCTTTCCTTCGTGCCCAGCAGCAGCAGGCCGGTCACGATGGCGATGATGAAGATGGCCGGCAGGTTGATCAGCCCGCCCTCGACGTGCGGTCCCACGGTCAGGGCGAACGGCAGGTCGATACCCAGTCCGGCCAGGAAGGGCACGGCATAGCCGGACCAGCCGACGGCCACCGTCGACACCACCAGCGAATACTCCAGGATCAGGCTCCACCCCACGACCCAGGCGAAAATCTCGCCCAACGCGGCGTAGGAATAGGTATAGGCGCTGCCCGAAGCGGGCATGATCGTCGAAAGCTCGGCGTAGGCCAGGGCCGCGCAAGCGCACACCAGACCGGCCAGGGCGAAGCTGATCAGCACCGCCGGACCCGCCAGACCCGCCCCGACGCCGATCAGCGTCAGGATGCCGGTTCCGACGATGGCGCCGACGCCCAGCGCCATAAGATGCGGCCAACCCAGGGTTTTCTTGAGCCCCGGCCCCGAATGCGGGGCCAGCATCGCGTCGATCGAGCGCCGACGGTTCCAGAACGCCATAATCTTTACTCCCCCTCGCCGCGTCTTCTCGGCGGCTGATTCAAGGCGCGACCTTAGCGCGCGATGCAATCGCGATAAAAGACGCATTTGGCGCTTGCACCCGAGACCGGTCCTGAGTAATAGGAGCGCCCTTCGCCGAGGCCATCAACGCCGCCGCGAAGGACCGGCGCCACACCAAGGGCGCAGACGACGGTACGGGTGATTAGCTCAGTTGGTAGAGCAGCTGACTCTTAATCAGCGGGTCCACAGTTCGAACCTGTGATCACCCACCATCGTCTCCTTCTTTTCATATGTTGAATGATCGTCGCGCCTCGGCGCGAGGCCATCCGGCTGCGCCCGGTTTCTGCTAGAAGGCGGACATGTCTGACACCGCCTCGATTCCCGCCGCCCCTTCCTCGTATGGCCCGCTTCACGGCGTGCGCGTGCTGGACCTGTCGCGGGTTCTGGCCGGGCCGTGGGCGACGCAGACGCTGGCGGACCTGGGGGCCGAGGTCATCAAGATCGAACGGCCGGACGCGGGCGACGACACCCGCCACTGGGGCCCGCCCTTCACCACCACGGCTGAGGGACAGCCCGGCGACGCCGCCTATTTCCTGTGCGCCAACCGAGGCAAGAAGTCGGTCGAGCTGGACATCGCCAGCCCTGAAGGCGCCGAAGCCGTGCGCCGTTTGGCTGCGACCTGCGACGTGGTGGTCGAGAACTTCAAGACCGGCGGGCTGAAGAAGTACGGACTAGACTACGCCTCGCTGGCGGCGGTCAATCCGAAGCTGGTCTATTGCTCCATCACCGGCTTCGGCCAGGACGGGCCGGACGCGCACCGGGCGGGCTACGACTATATGATCCAGGCCATGGGCGGGCTGATGTCCATCACCGGCCAGCCGGACGGCGCGCCGGGCGCCGAGCCGATGAAGGTCGGGGTGGCGGTCGTGGACCTGTTCACCGGCCTGTACGCCTCCAACGCCATCCTGGCGGCCTTGTGGCACGCGCGAGCGACGGGCGAAGGCCAGCACGTCGACATCGCCCTGTTCGACGTTCAGGCGGCCATGCTGGCGAACCAGGCGACCAACTACTTCGTATCGGGCAAGGCGCCGACGCGGATGGGCAACGCCCACCCCAATCTGGCCCCCTATCAGCCCTTCCCATGTTCGGACGGCATGGTGATCATCGCCGTAGGCAACGACAGCCAGTTCCGCGCCCTGTGCGGCGCCCTGGGGCTAGAGGTTGAGGATCGCTTCGCCACCAACGCCCTGCGCGTCGCCAACCGCGAGGCGCTAGGATCGCTGATCGCCGCGAAGACGCAAGGCTTCACCATGCAGGGGCTGATGCAGGCGCTTGAGGCGGCGGGCGTGCCCTGCGGCCCGGTCAACACCATCGACCAGGTGTTCGAGGAGCCCCAGGCCATCCATCGCGGCCTGACGGTCGAGCAGACGCGGCCCGACCTGGCCCATCCCGTCCGCACTGTGGCTTCGCCCATCCGCCTTTCGAAGACGCCGGTGCGCTATGACGCCCCGCCGCCGAAGCTGGGGCAGGATACGGATGCTGTGTTGAAAGCGTTGAAGACGGAGGGGTGACGCCTCCCCCCCCTCTCTCAGGCCGTCATTCTCGGGCTTGGCCCGAGAATCCAGCAAGCACGACGGCGACCGCATCGACCCATGCCTGTTCAAAGGTTGAAGGGCTGGATTCTCGGGTCAAGCCCGAGAATGACGGCGAGGCAGGGATGAGCGCGGTGTTTGGCTCAGCTGACCTGCCGCTTCTCCAGCTTCCGCGCTAGGGTGCGGCGGTGCATGCCCAGGCGACGCGCGGTCTCGGAGATGTTGAAGTCGGTCTCGGCCAGCACCTCGTGGATGCGCTCCCACTCCAGCGTCTTGATCGAGGTCGAGCGCGCCGTCAGAGGCGCATCGGGATCGCCCGCCTCGCGGCCGAAGGCGGCCTCGATGGCGTCGGTGCCGGCGGGCTTGGCGAGGTAGTGCCGCGCGCCCAGCTTGATCGCCTCAACCGCCGTGGCGATGCTGGCGAAGCCCGTCAGCACCACGATCACCAGGTCGGGATCAAAGGCGTGCAGCGTCTGCACGCAGGTCAGGCCTGACGCGGTTCCCAGCTTCAGATCCACCACGGCGTAATCAGGATGGTGCGTCTTCAGCAGTTCGACCATCTGGTCATGGCTATGAGCCGAGACGACCTGATAGCCGCGTCGCTCGAAAGATCGGCGCAGAGTGCGCGAAAAGGACTCGTCGTCCTCGACGATCAGAAGCTGGCGGGGCTCGTCGGTCATCTCATTCCCTCTTTCCCGGCCCCTCATTTCGGAGCCAGGGCGTCGATCGGCAAGGTCAGGCGCACCATGGCCCCCTGCCCGCCTTCCTGCTTTCTGGAACGGTTCACGGCCACCACCGTCCCGCCCAACTTGCGTATCACATTCACCAGCAGGAATAGGCCCAGGCCCGAGCCCGCCCGCGCCTTGGTCGACTGATAGGGCTGGCCCAGCTTCTCGAGGATCGCCGACGAGAAGCCCGGACCGTCGTCCTCGAAGGCGATGAACAACCCGCCCGCGTCGGCGGCGGCCCGAACCTCCAGATTCCGCGCCCCAGCCTCGTGGGCGTTGTCCAAAAGCGCGCTGAACACCTGTTTCAGCGCCGGATCGGCGATAATGGGCGGATTGCCAGGCGTCGGGCCGTCTAAGGTCACGCGCATGACCTCGCCCGCCTTGTCGGACCATTCCGCAATGATCTCCTGCAGGAAGGCTTTCAAGGTGGTGACGGTGGGCGCCTCGCCCCGCGCCTCTCCCGCCGACATCAGGATGTTGGTGACGATGGATTTGCAGCGCTCGACCTCGGCCTGCATCTGCTCGATGTCCTGCACCATATCCTCGTCGCGGTTCAGCGCGGGCATCCGTCGCCAGTCGCTGAGAATAACCGACAGCGAGGCGAGCGGCGTGCCCAGCTCATGCGCCGCGCCCGAAGCCAGCAGCCCCATGCGCACGATGTGGTCCTGTTCCGCCGCCTGCTGCCGCGCCTCGGCCAGATAGGCGTCGCGGGCGCGCACGTTCTGGCTGGTGCGGGTGACGAAGGCCACCAGCAGCACGGCGATCAGGATGAAGTTGATCAGGGCGCCCTGCTGGATCAGGCCCAACCGCGCGTCAGCTCCGGCAGGCAGGTCCAGCGGCTGACGCCACACCGCCAGAAAGGCCAGGCAGGCGCCCGTCGCCAGCACGAAGCCCCAGGCGTAGACCGGCCGCAGCAGCACCGCCGCCAGCACCACCTGCATCAGGTAAAGGGCCGCAAAGGGATTGGCCGCCCCGCCGCTGAAGTAGAGCAGCCAGCTCAACGCCGCCACGTCGACGCACAGGGCCAGCAGGATCTCCGGGTCGGTGACGACCTTGCGCCGCAGGGTCACCGGCGCGCTGACCAGATTCATCACCGCCAGCGCCGTCGGCGCCAGCAGCAGCGGCCCTAGCGGGACGCTGATCTTCAGACCCCAGTGGACGATGACGATGGTCGCCACCTGACCGATCACCGCCAGCCACCTCAGCTGGATCAGCAGCAGCATGTTGCGCCGTCCGGCCGCGCCCGGCGACACCGGCGTCTCGGCGTTGGCGTCCATGCCCAGAACGGTGCGGAAGAAGCGGTTCAAAGCCTCAGCTTGCATCAACGTCCCCCTGCCCTGCGGCGCCGCTCGTCGCGCAGCCACAGAACGGCGCCGCCCGCCGACATCAGCGCCAGACCGAACCAGGTCAGGGCGTAAACCAGATGGCTGTTGGCGAACCGCACCACCGTCAGCCCGCCGCGCGGCCAGCCGCCGGGATTGGGCGTTGCGTCCGCGTCGATGAAATAGGGCGCGATGGGGCCGCTCAGCTGCTTGGCCTCAGCGATCGCGGCCACGTCGCGCGAGAACCAGCGGTCGCCCGCCGGATCGTTGTCGCGCAGGAAGCCGCCCTTGGGCTCGCTGATCCGCAACAGGCCGGTGACGGACACCGGCCCTTCGACCTGACCCTCAGCGCGGCTTTCGGGCGCGGCGCGCTCGGCCGGGACAAAGCCTCGGTTGATCAAGACGGTGAAGCCGCGCGCGTCCGTCAACGGCGTCACGACCCAGAAACCCGGCCCCAGGTCCGTCACCGCCTTCACCCGCACCTCGCGGTCATGGGCGAAGCGGCCGCTGGCGATGACGCGGCGGTACTGGTCCGCCTCGCGCGTCACGGCGCCGAACCCTTGCGGCCCCGGCGCGGGAACAGGATCCGCGTGGATGCGGCTGTCGACCTGACGGATCAGCTCCTGCTTCCACGCCAGGCGCTGGACCTGCCAGACGCCCAGCGCCGAAAAGCCCGCGATCAGTACGGCGAACGCCGCCAGTCCCGCGACCGTTCGACGGCGTGACGCCGGACGGGCGGCGGGTTCAGGGGCCGACGATGACGTCAAGCGGCGTCTCCGCGTGCGAGAGGGCTCAGCCCATCCCCTGCATGTCGTGGACGGGCATCATGTTGGTGTTCAGGTGATACATGACCCAGACCGAACCGGCGACGGCGATGACCACGATCACCAGGGTGAAGATCAGCGCCAGCATGTTCCATCCGCCCTCGGACTTATGGTTCATGTGCAGGAAGAAGATCATGTGGACCACGATCTGCACCACGGCGAAGGCGGTGATGACCAGGCCCGTCAGCTGCGGCGCCAGAACCCCGGCCATGACCAGCCAGAACGGAATGGCGGTCAGCACGACCGACAGGGCGAACCCGATCAGATAGCCCTTGTAGGTGCCGTGATCGTGGTCATCGCCGTGGTGATCGTCGTGATGGTCCACGGCGTGCTCATTGTGGGCTTCAGCGCTCATCGCAGCATCCCGAACAGATAGACGAAGGTGAAGACGCCGATCCAGATGACGTCGAGGAAGTGCCAGAACAGGCTCAGGCACATGAGGCGGCGCTTGTTGGCCTGGATCAGACCCTTCTGACCCACCTGGATCATCAGGGTGACCAGCCAGATGATGCCGAAGGTGACGTGCAGGCCGTGCGTGCCCACCAGGATGAAGAAGGCCGACAGGAAGCCGCTGCGCTGGGGCGTGGCGCCCAGGTGGATCATGTGGGCGAACTCATAGAGCTCGATCCCCAGGAAGCACAGGCCGAACAGGCCGGTGACTGCAAGCCAGACCTGCGTCTGCGCCACCTTGTTGCGGTACATCGCCAGCATGGCGAAGCCGTAGGTGATCGACGAGAACAGCAGCATCGACGTGTTCACCGCCACCAGCGGCAGGTCGAACAGATCCTTGGGCGCCGGGCCCGCCGCATAGTTGCCGCCCAGCACGGCGTAGACGGCGAACAGGATCGCAAAGATGAGGCAATCGCTCATCAGATACATCCAGAAGCCCAGCATGGTGCTGTGGCCTTCCGGGTGGTGCGGCTCCTCTACCGGGTGGAAGATCGGCCGCCCGGCGTCGTCGACATAGTCGGGGTTGAGGGAAGGTGCGTGGCTCATCGGATCACCCCTGCGTCGCCGCTGCGGCCGCCAGGGCCTTGGTGCGCGCGTCCTCGGTCGCCTGAACCGTCTCGGCCGGGATGTAGTAGTCGCGCTTGTAGTTGAAGGTGTGGAAGATGGCGTAGCCGATCAGCGCCGCGAAGCTCGCCGCCGCCAGCCACCAGATGTACCAGATCAGCGCAAAGCCCAGGATCAGCGACAACACCGACAGGATGAACCCAGCCCCCGTGTTGGACGGCATGTGGATCGGCTTGAAGCCAGCGGTCGGACGCTCATAGCCGCGCGCCTTCATGTCCCACCAGGCGTCTCCGTCGTGGATGATCGGCGTCTTGGCGAAGTTGTAGTCCGGCGGCGGCGAAGAGGTGGCCCACTCCAGGGTGCGGCCGTGCCAGGGATCGCCCGTCTCATCGCGCAGCTTGTCACGGTTGATGATGCTGACGGCGAACTGGATCAGCATGGCCAGCACGCCGACGCCGATGATCGCCACGCCCACGCCCGCGATGATGAACCAGATCTGATAGGCCGGATCGTCGAAGACCCGCATCCGCCGCGTCACGCCCATGAAGCCCAGGACATACAGCGGCATGAAGGCCATCCAGAAGCCGACCACCCAGCACCAGAAGCTGACCAGCCCCCACTTCTTCTCCAGCTTGAAGCCGAAGGCCTTGGGCCACCAGTAGTTGATGGCGGCGAAAAGGCCGAACAGCACCCCGCCGATGATGACGTTGTGGAAGTGGGCGATCAGGAACAGGGAGTTGTGCAGCACGAAGTCCGCCGGCGGCACCGCCAGCATGACGCCCGTCATCCCGCCGATCACGAAGGTCAGCATGAAGGCGACCGTCCACATCATCGGCAGCTCGAAGCGGATGCGGCCGCGGTACATGGTGAACAGCCAGTTGAACAACTTGGCCCCTGTCGGGATCGAGATGATCATCGTCGTGATCCCGAAGAAGGAGTTCACGGACGCGCCCGAGCCCATGGTGAAGAAGTGGTGCAGCCACACCAGGTAGGACAGGATGGTGATGACCACCGTCGCATAGACCATGGAGGTGTAGCCGAAGAGCTTCTTGCCCGAGAAGGTCGAGGTCACTTCGGAGAAGACGCCGAACAGCGGCAGGATCAGGATGTAGACCTCGGGGTGGCCCCAGATCCAGATCAGGTTCACGTACATCATCGGGTTGCCGCCGAAGTCGTTCGTGAAGAAGTTGGTGCCCACGTAACGGTCCGCCGACAGCAGGACCAGCGTCGCCGTCAGGATCGGGAAGGAGGCGACGATCAGGACGTTGGCGCACAGCGAGGTCCAGGTGAAGACCGGCATCTTCATCAGGCCCATGCCCGGCGCGCGCATCTTCACGATGGTGGCGATCAGGTTGATGCCGGACAGGGTGGTCCCTACCCCCGCGACCTGCAGCGCCCAGATATAATAATCAACCCCGACGCCGGGGCTGTAGCCGATGCCCGACAGCGGCGGATAGGCCAGCCAGCCGGTGCGCGCGAACTCGCCGATGAACAGCGAGGCCATGACCAGCACGGCCCCCATCGTCGTCATCCAGAAGCTGAAGTTGTTCAGGAAGGGGAAGGAGACGTCCCGCGCCCCGATCTGCAACGGCACCAGATAGTTCATCAGGCCGGTGATCATCGGCATGGCCACGAAGAAGATCATGATCACGCCGTGGGCGGTGAAGATCTGGTCATAGTGGTGGGCGTTCAGATAGCCCTCGGACCCGCCGAAGGCCATGGCCTGCTGGATCCGCATCATGATGGCGTCAGCGAAACCGCGCAGGAACATGACCAGACCCAGGATCATGTACATGATCCCGATCTTCTTGTGGTCCACGGTCGTGAACCACTCCTTCCAGAGATAGCCCCACAGCTTGTAGCGGGTGAGCAGGGCCAGCACCCCCAGCCCGCCGATGACGACGACGGCGAAGGTGGCGACCAGAATGGGCTCGTGGAACGGAAGCGAGTCCCAGTTCAACCGACCCAGAAGCGGCGATGTGGTTTGTTCGACAGTCATGATCGTTCAGGCGCTCAGGATTGCGACGCGGCGGGCGCGGACGCCGTGGAAGGCGCGGAGAAGAGGGAGGCGAAACGCTCGCCCTGTTCGGATCGGCCGGGACGTTGCAGCCCCTGCCCCATGACCCGGTTCAGCGGGGTGTCGCGGGCGACGTCCTCGCCGAAGGCCTGACGGCGGCGGGCGGCCTCGACGGCGGCGGCCTCGGCTTCCAGCGGGGTGCAGATCGTCAGCACATAGGACTCGCCCGCGCCGAAGACGGCGTCGCCGCGACGGGCGTATTTGTCATAGACCAGCGGCAGGGTGTTCTTGACCGCCGCCAGACCCAGCCCCCCCTTGCGGTCGATGTCCATCATCTCGCCCATGCACATCTTGCCCGGCTCGACGCACATATTGACCACAGCGTCGAACAGGCGGTCGTCGACCGAGGCGTAGTGCAGGACCGGCACCTTCTCGCTGGGCTTCTCCAGCTCCAGATAGGTCTCGCGGTCCAGACCCTGCCCGGCGGCGCGCACGCTCGCGACCCACTGGTCGAACCCGGCCTGATCCAGACCATGGAAGGCGAAACGCATGTTCGAGAAGCCGTCGCCGGAATAGTTGGCCGAGAAGCCGACGTATTCGCCCGGACGGTTGATGACGGCGTGCAGCTTCGTCTCCATGCCCGGCATGGCGTAGATCTGACCGGCCAGGGCGGGGATGTAGAAGGAGTTCATCACCCCGGTCGAGGTGATGTGGAAGCGGATCGGCCGATCAACCGGCGCGGCCAGCTCGTTCACCGTGGCGATGCCGTACTCGGGGTAGATGAACAGCCACTTCCAGTCCATCGCCACCACCTCGACCTGCAGCGGACGGTGATCCTCGGGAACGGCCTTGCCCTCGGCGATGCGGTCCAGCGGACGATAGGGGTCCAGCAGGTGCGTCCCGGCCCAGGTGATGGCGCCCAGGCAGATGATGATCAACAGCGGCGCGGCCCAGATCACCAGCTCCAGATGGGTCGAGTGGTCCCAGTCCGGCTCGTACCGGGCTTCCCGGTTCGATTCCCGATATTTCCAGGCGAAGAAGACGATCATCGCCATCACCGGAATGACGATGATCAGCATCAGCGCCACCGACCAGACCAGCAGGTCGCGCTGCTGGGCGGCGATGTCGCCGGCGGGCGCCAGGACCACGGCCTCGCAGCCGGGCAGCAGGGCCAGAAGGGGCAACAGCAACAGGGGGCGCAGTCGGCGCACGGCGGCTCCAGTCGAGGTTCGAGGCAAGGGCACGGTCATCGTGCAGGCCCCGTAACCCCGCCCCCGAACAGGCGACATTGGACAATCTGCCCTATCCCCTGCTCCGACCATCGGGAGCAAAGGGGCTGTTTCAACATTCTATTGTCGCGGGCGCGCGTGCGCCCCGGTTCCTGGAGCCTCATCGGTCATGAACGCAGCCAGCGGCGCGCCTTCTTCAGAGCCCCTCGAACGGGACGCCAGCCGGATCAACGCGCGAGACGGCAAAATCGACGCGGGCGAAATCGCCATCGGCGTCATCATCGGCCGGACGTCGGAATTCTTCGACTTCTTCGTCTACGCCATCGCCTCGGTCGTGGTCTTCCCGCAGCTGGTCTTCCCCTATGCGGGACCGCTGGGCGGGACGTTGCTGTCCTTCGCCGTCTTCGCCGTGGCCTTCATCGCCCGGCCGTTCGGCACCGCCCTGTTCATCGCCATCGACCGGCGCTTCGGGCGCGGGACCAAGCTGACCATCGCCCTGTTCCTGCTGGGACTGTCGACGGTCTGCCTGGGCTTCCTGCCGGGGCACGCGCAGGTCGGCCACTGGTCGGCCGCCATGCTGATCGCCCTGCGGATCGGTCAGGGCGTGGCCCTGGGCGGCGCCTGGGACGGCATGGCCTCGCTTCTGGCCGTCGCCGCGCCCGAGAAGCGGCGCGGCTGGTACGCCATGGCGCCGCAATTGGGCGCGCCCTTCGGCCTGATCGTGGCCAGCGCCCTGTTCGCCTACTTCCTCAGCAAGCTGTCGGCCGCCGACTTCATGGACTGGGGCTGGCGCTATCCGTTCTTCGTGGCCTTCGCCATCAACGTGGTTGCCCTGTTCGCGCGCCTGCGCATCGTGGTGACGCCGACCTTCCAGGCCGCCTTCAAGACGCTGGAGCTGCACCCCACGCCCGTGACCAAGGCCGTGCGCGAGGAAGGCGGAAGCATCGTCATCGGCGCCTTCGCCCCCCTGGCCAGCTTCGCCATGTTCCACATGGTGACGGTGTTCCCGCTGTCGTGGGTCTTCCTCTACACGGACGAGGCGCCCAGCCGCTTCCTGATGATCGAACTGATCGGCGCCGTCTTCGGCCTGTTCGCCATCATGGCCTCGGGCTGGCTGGCCGACCGCTACGGCCGCCGCGCCCTGATGGCCGTCACGGCCGCGGGCATCGCCGCCTTCTCGGGCTTTGCGCCCCAGCTTCTGGACGGCGGCCCGGCGGGCGAGCTGACCTATATGATCCTGGGCTTCATCCTGCTGGGCCTGTCGTTCGGTCAGGCGTCCGGCTCGATCGCCTCCAGCTTCAGCCTGACCAACCGCTACACCGCCTCGGCCCTGACGTCGGATCTGGCCTGGCTGTTCGGCGCGGGCTTCGCCCCGCTGGCGGCGCTGGCGCTGTCGGGCAAGTTCGGCCTGGTGGCGGGCGGCGCCTATCTGCTGTCGGGCGCCGTCTGCACCCTGCTGGCCCTGTGGCTGAACCGCGAACTGGCCAAGGGCAACGCGGGCGCCAAGGCGTAAGGTTTTTCTCCCCCACCTGAACAGAAGGGGCGCGGCCTGCCGGTCGCGCCCCTTTTTCAATTCCCCCTTCCCCCTCGATGGGGGAAGGGCCGGGGATGGGGGGGGGGAGAACGCGACCGACGCCGCACAGATGCATGAGACGCCGCGTCTCCCCCCTTCCTGCACACCGGCAGCCGACACCCCCACCCGACCCTCCCCCATCGAGGGGGAGAGCTTCATGCGTAGCGCCTCAGCCCTGCGCCTTGGCCTTACGGCGCCAGTGGGTCAGCAGGTGCTCGGTATAGCCGTTCGGCTGTTCCCTGCCCTTGAACACCAGATCGCAGGCCGCCTGCCACGCGGGCCCCTCATAGCCCGGCGCCAGAGGACGATAGTCCGCATCGCCCGCGTTCTGACGATCCACCACCACGGCCATGCGCTTCAACGCCTCAATGACCTCGTCCTCGGTCGTGACGCCGTGGCGCAGCCAGTTGGCCAAGTGCTGGCTGGAGATGCGCAGCGTCGCCCGGTCCTCCATCAGGCCCACATCGTGAATGTCCGGCACCTTGGAGCAGCCGATGCCCTGATCTACCCAGCGCACGACGTAGCCGAGAATGCCCTGCGCATTGTTGTCCAGCTCCTGCCGGATCTCGTCGGCGCCCGGCGTTCCGGTCGCGAACGGCGGGGTCAGCAGAGGCGTCAGGCCGGTCGGCGCGCGCGTGGCGATTTCGGCCTGACGCGCCCAGACATCGACCTCATGATAATGCAGGGCGTGAAGCGTCGCCGCCGTCGGCGACGGAACCCACGCCGTCGAAGCGCCCGCGCGCGGATGGCCCGCCTTGGCCGCCAGCATGTCGCCCATGCGGTCCGGCGCGGCCCACATCCCCTTGCCGATCTGGCCCCGGCCCGACAGGCCCGCCTTCAGGCCGATATCGACGTTGCGGTCTTCATACGCCTTGATCCAGCCGGTCTCGCGCACCGCCTCCTTGCGGACGACGGGGCCGCCTTCCATCACCGTGTGGATCTCGTCGCCGGTGCGATCCAGGAAGCCGGTGTTGATGAAGACCACCCGGCCCTTCGCCGCCGCGATGCAGTTCATCAGATTGACGCTGGTGCGGCGCTCCTCGTCCATGATGCCCATCTTCAGCGTCAGGGCGGGCAGGCCCAGCATAGTCTCAACCGCGCCGAACAGTTCGTCGGCGAAGGCCACTTCATCCGAGCCGTGCATCTTGGGCCGCACCACATAGACCGAGCCCGCCGGACTGTTGCGCGCCTCGGCCGGACGGCGCAGGTCGTGCAGGCCGATCAGGCCCGTCATGGCGATATCCAGCAGATGCTCGGGCGTCTCGCGCCCGTGGGCGTCCAGCACGGCGTCGGTCGTCAGGTGCAGGCCGACATTACGCACCAGCATCAGGCTGCGTCCCTTGATCGCCAGCCGCGATCCATCGGGCGCCGTATAGACGCGGTCAGGGTTCAGCCGCCGCTCGACCGTGCGGCCGTCCTTCTGGAAATCAGCCTGAAGATCGCCGCGCATCAGGCCCAGCCAGTTGGCGTAGACCAGTCGCTTGTCCGCCGCGTCGACGGCGGCGACGCTGTCCTCGGCGTCGGCGATGGCCGACAGGGCCGCCTCGACGACGACATCGGCGACGCCCGCCGGGTCGTCGCGGCCGATGCGGTGCGCGCGGTCGATCACGATCTCCAGATGCAGGCCGTTGTGGCGCAGCAGAACCCCCGACGGCGCGTCGGCCTTACCCGAATAGCCCGCGAACACATCCGCGCTGGCCAGCCCCGTCTCCAGCCCGCCGTCCAGCGTCACGATCAACCGGCCATGCTCGACCCGATAGGCCACAGCCTGAGCGTGCGATCCGGTCACCAGCGGCGCCGCCTGATCCAGAAGGGCGCGGGCGCGGGCGATGACCCTGGCGCCGCGCTCGACGTCATAGCCGCCCGCCTTCGGCGCCTCGCCCAGCGCATCGGTGCCGTAAAGCGCGTCGTACAGGCTGCCCCAGCGCGCATTGGCGGCGTTCAGCAGATAACGGGCATTGGTCAGGGGCACGACCAATTGCGGCCCGGCCATGGTCGCGATCTCGGGGTCGACGTTCGCCGTCTCGGCCCGCACGCCGTCGCGCTCTGGCTCGATATAGCCGATCTCGCGCAGATAGGCCTGATAGGCCGCCTGATCCGGCTGGCCCGGATAGGCGCGGTGCCAGTCATCCAGCTTGCTCTGCAACTGGTCGCGGCGTTCCAAAAGGTCGCGGTTGCGGCGGCTAAACTGAGCCAGCAGTCCCTCGACACCGGCCCAGAAGGCGTCAGCGCTGACGCCCGAATCCGGCGCCGCCTGATCGCGAACGAAGGCGTCAAGCTCGGCGGCGACCTTCAGGCTGCCGTGGCGGACATAGGCGTCAGCGGGGGTCTTGGGGGCGTCGAACATGGCGGTCTCCTTCAGGCTGAAGAGTAGGCCGCGCGGCGCGCGCTATCCACGGCTAAGGAAGGCGTCTATCTTTGCCAAATATGCAATGACGAGACCCCGCCATGCTGGCCGAGTATGAAATCTTCGTCCGTGCGCTAGAGGAAGGCAGCCTGTCCGCCGCCGCGCGGCGGCTGGACCTGTCGCCCGCCGTGGCCTCGCGCAGGCTGGCGCGGCTGGAGGACCGGCTGGGCGTGCGGCTGATCGAGCGCACCTCGCGCCGTCTAGCCCCGACCGAGGCGGGACGGCTGGTCTATGACCGCGCGGCGCAACTGCTGGAAGGGGTCGAGGATCTGGAGGCCGTGGTGTCGCGCCGCACGACGCAGGCGCGCGGCCTGCTGCGCGTCTCGGCGCCGACCTCGTTCGGACGGCGGCGGCTGGCGCCCTTGCTGCAGCCCTTCCTGGCGGCCCAGCCCCGCCTGACGCTGGAGCTGAACCTGACCGACGCCTTCGTGGACCTGATGGCCGAGGACGTGGACGTGGCGGTGCGGATCGGCGGCTATGAGGCGGACAACCCGCGGATGCATCGTCTGGCGCCGAACCGGCGGGTGCTGTGCGCCTCGCCCGCCTATCTGGCCGAGCACGGCGCGCCGGACAGTCTGGACGACCTGCGCCGCCACGCCCAGCTGGCGGCCGAGAACCAGTCGACCTGGCGGCTGGAAGGCCCAGAAGGCCCCGTCGTCTTCCGCGCCCGCAGCCGGGTGCGCACTAACTCAAGCGAAGTGGCGCGCGAGCTGGCCCTGGCGGGCGGCGGCGTCGCCCTGCGCTCGACCTGGGACGTCGGCGACGAACTGCGCGACGGGCGGCTGAAGGCAGTGCTGCCGCAGTATGCCGGATCGTCGGACGTGGCGATCTTCGCCCTGACGGCCGGGCGGGCGCGGGCCGAAACCCGCGTCCGCGCCTTCATCGAATTCCTGTCCGGCCTCTACGGAGAGACGCCGGAGTGGGATCGCTGATCACTCCTGTCCAGCGGTCGCCGTCGGCTTCATCCAGCGATCCAGCCAGGCGCCCATCTCGTACAGGGTGTGGCCGACCGATTCCCGCGCGCGATAGCCGTGATCCTCCTTGGGAAGAACGACATAGCGCGCCGTGGCGCCGTTGCCCTTCAGCGCGGCGTAGAAGCGTTCCGTCTGAATCGGGAAGGTGCCCGAGTTGGCGTCCGCCTCGCCGTGGATCAGCAGGATCGGCTCGTTCACCTTGTTGGCGTAGGTGAAGGGCGACATGGCGTTATAGGTCTCGGTCGCCTCCCAATAGGACCGCTGCTCCGCCTGGAAGCCGAAGGGCGTCAGGGTGCGGTTGTAGGCGCCCGAGCGCGCGATGCCGGTCTTGAACAGGTCGGTGTGCGCCAACAGGTTCGCCGTCATGAAGGCGCCGTAGCTGTGCCCGCCCACGGCGATGCGTTCGCGATCCGCCACGCCCAAGGCCACGACGGCGTCGACCGCCGCCTTGGCGCTTGCCGACAGTTGCTCGATGTAGGTGTCGTTCGGCTCGGCCCCGTCGCGGCCTATGATCGGCATCGTCGGGTTGTCCAGGATGGCGTAGCCTTGGGTCAGCAGGAACAGGTGGCTGGAGCCGCCGGGCCGCACGAAGCGGTTGTCGGTATCCACGACCTGCCCCGCCACGGCGGCATCCGTGAACTCGGCTGGATAGGCCCACATCAGCAACGGCAGCGGGCCGTCGCGGCCCTTGTCGTAACCAGCCGGCAGATACAGCGTGCCTGACAGCTGCACGCCGTCGTCGCGGGTATAGGTGATCAGCTCTCGGCTGACACCGGCCAGTTGCGGCGCAGGGTCCGGGAAGGCGGTCAGGGCCGTCACGCCGCCATCCAGGTCGCGCACCCGCAAGTTGGCCGGATCAGTGCGGCTTTCGCGGTAGGTGACCAGCTTGCGGCCATTCTCGTCCAGCACGCCGACCACGGTCTCATACTCGCCCTGCGCCGAGCGCCACAGACGCTCCGTTTCGCCGGTCTTCAGGTCCATCAAGTCAAGAAAAGGATACTGACCCTGGCGCGTGGCGCCGTCGCCCTCGACGAAGACCTTTGAGCCGTCGGCGTTGAAGCGCATGACCGAGCGGCCGCGCGCGTTCGGTTCGGTCATCACCGAGCCCGGATCGTTGTAGCGGTCCTGATAGTTGCGATCGACCAGGACGCGACCCTGCCCCGGATTCGACGGGTCGACCAGGGTGCGGGTCTCATGGCGGGTGTTGAACCAGCGGCTGTTGACGATGGCGACGTCGTCGCGGCCCCAGGTGGTTCCGGCGTAGCGTTCTTTGAGGTCGAGCAGAGTCTGCGCCCGGTCGTTGAACGGCGCGCGCAGCATGAAGACGCGGTCGCGCACCTCGGCGGCGGTGCGCGGATCGCCGCCGTCCTGAGCCTCGGTCCAGACCAGGGTGGCGTCGGCGTCCGCTCGCCACTGGACCGAACGCGGCCCCGGCGCCACCGCGTCAAACGGCGTCGGCACATTGTCCCGCAACGGCAGGTCGGCGACGCGATGCGCCTCGCGGCCGTTCAGGTCGGTGACGATAATTTCAGACGGGAACAGACTGGCCGGCACGACATAGCTGTAGGGCTTCTTCACCCGCGTTTGCAGGATGTAGCGGCCATCCGGCGAGTTCGAGACGCCCAGGATGACGCCCGGCTGGCCCACAGTGCGGGCGCGGCCGTTCAGCGACACCACGGTCGGCTGGCTGGTGAAATAATAGTCGAACAGGGCCTCGTCGCCCGCATTGGACAACAGATCCTGATAGGTGCGGACCGGGGCGGCGCGGCCGCCCGTCTCGGCCACGATGGGGCCTTCGGGCGGATGCTCGACGTTCGGCGCCACGCCGCGACCGGCTGGAACGGCCAGGACCAGCAGGCCAGACGAGTCCGGCAGCCACGAGAAGCCCGCGCCTGAGGCCGCGTTAACCATCGGTCCGTTCAACTTGCGCGCCTTGGCCTGGGCGACGTCAGCAACCCACAGTTCCAGTCCGCCGGGCACGTTGACGAGGAAGGCGACCGTCTTGCCGTCCGGCGCCCAGCTGGTGTTCGTCAGGCGCGCATTGGCGGGCAGACCCGACACGGGCCGCGCGGGGCCGCCGTCGATCGACTGGAAGCTGAGCCCCGTCAGCCACGAAACGCGGCTGTTGGCCGGGCCGTTGTTGCGAGGGTTGATGCGATAGCCGGCCAGTCGCAGCATCGGCTCGGACAGTTCTGCGATACTGGGCAGGTTTGAGCGGTCGGTCAGCAGCAGGGTCTTGCGATCCGGGCTGACGCTGACGCCGGGGTTGGGCTTGGCGTCCAGTATCTGGGCGATCGGCTGCGGCGGCTGCTGGTAGGTCGGAGCCGCGTTCTGGGCGAGGGCGGCGGCGGGCAGAGCCAGGGCCGGCACGGCCGCGGCCAGCACCAGGGCGGGCAAGGCGGCCTTCATCAGTCGATTGCGCATGAAATTTCCCCACTGAGACGAGTCTTCTGTGACGCTAGGTGTGTCGCTCTTGTGACGTGGGGTCAACCGCTCAGCCTTCCCCTGCGTCGCGCTTGCCGCTTGCCCCTCTTCCCGGCCCGCTTTAAGGACGGAAGAGATCGCGATATTCATCAGATGGTGAAAAAGGGAGTCCGATGGGCAAGATTTACGCTGACGTGAAGTCCGCGCTGGAGGGGCTGACATTCGACGGCATGACCGTCATGTCCGGCGGCTTCGGCCTGTGCGGCATTCCCGAGAACCTGATCGCGGGCCTGCGCGACACGGGCGTGAAAGGGCTGACCGTCATCTCCAACAATGCGGGCGTGGACGGCTTCGGCCTGGGCCAGCTGCTGGAGACGCGCCAGATCGCGAAAATGATCTCGTCCTACGTCGGCGAGAACAAGGAGTTCGAGCGCCAGTATCTGGCCGGCGAGCTGCAGCTGGAGTTTAACCCGCAGGGCACCCTGGCCGAGCGCATCCGCGCGGGCGGCGCAGGCATCCCCGCCTTCTTCACCGCCACCGGCGTCGGCACCCTGGTCGCCGAAGGCAAGGAAGTGCGCGACTTCGACGGCCGCAAGTACGTCATGGAGACGGGACTGGTCGCCGACCTGTCCATCGTCAAGGCGTTGAAGGCCGATGAGCGCGGCAATCTGGTGTTCCGCAAGACGGCGCGCAACTTCAACCCGATGATGGCCACGGCCGGCAAGATCACGCTGGTCGAGGTCGAGGAAATCGTCCCCGTCGGCTCGCTGGACCCCGACCACATCCATACGCCGGGCGTCTATGTCGACCGCCTGATCCAGACCGTGTCCGAAAAGCGCATCGAACAGCGCACTGTTCGTCAACGGGAGGCTTAATCCAATGGCTCGTACTCGCGAACAACTGGCCGAGCGCGCCGCCAAGGAACTGCAGGACGGCTTCTATGTGAACCTGGGCATCGGCATTCCGACCCTGGTGGCCAACTACATCCCCGAGGGCATGGTCGTGACCCTGCAGTCGGAGAACGGCATGCTGGGCATGGGCCCCTTCCCCTATGAGGGCGAGGAAGACCCCGACCTGATCAACGCCGGCAAGCAGACGATCACCGAAATCCCCGAGAGCAGCTATTTCAGCTCCTCGGACAGCTTCGCCATGATCCGCGGCGGCCACATCAACCTGTCGATCCTCGGCGCGATGGAAGTTGCCCAGAACGGCGACATCGCCAACTGGATGATCCCCGGCAAGCTGGTGAAGGGCATGGGCGGGGCGATGGACCTGGTCGCGGGCGTCAAGCGCGTGGTCGTGGTCATGGATCACGCCAACAAGCACGGCCAGTCCAAGGTCTTGAAAGCCTGTACACTGCCGCTGACGGGCACGGGCGTAGTCAGCCGCATCATCACCGATCTGGCCGTCTTCGACGTCAAGCCGGACGGTTCGGGGCTGGAGCTGATCGAACTGGCCGACGGCGTTACGCTGGACGAGGTCGCGGCCAAGACCGAGGCCGACTACACGGTGGCGGCGAACCTGGGCTGAGCCGCCAGCCCCGCCCGCAACGCAAAACCCCGGCGACCGCGAGGCCGCCGGGGTTTTTCATGCTCACGTCGGAGGCAGAAGCGATCTAGTCCCGCGTCGCCTGGAAGCCCTGCTGGTCGGTCCACAGGACGATCTGGCGGCTGGCCTCGGCCGTGGCGCGGTCGAAGGCGGCGACGATGGCCGACTGGCGGTTCTCGCCTGCGCTTTCGCGCACCGTGATGCGGTCCTCGACGACAAGGCTGCGGTCGCTCATGCGGAACAGACGCAGCAGCACCACAATGTTCGCATCCGGCACGCCGCCCGGCGCGGCGTAGGCCGCCTCGAAGCGGCGCACGTCCACGCTCAGCAGCAAGCCGTTGCGCGACAGCGGTCCGCTGCTCAGGACGGTGCAGGTGCCGCCGTCCAGAAAGGCGTTGCGCAGCGCTTCCTCGAACAGGGTCTCGGCCGGCGACACCCAGCGTGCGCCCTTGATATAGGCCGCCTCAGCCCCGGTGACGGCCAGGATGCGATCACCGCGCGCCGCCTCGGGGAAGTCTACCCGGCGCATGGAGACGTGAACGTCCGGGCAGGCCGAGGTCGCGCCCGTCCCGGCATAGGCCGAGGCCCCGCCGAAGCGATACAGCTGAACCGGATCGGGCGACGACAACAAGGCGCAACCCGACAAGGCGACCGACGCCGCAGCGATCATGAAGGTAGAACGGATCACGGCTGCACCTCGATTTCCTTGGACGGCGCCTTGGCGATGAAGTCGCGCGGGCTTTCACGCACATTGTCGATCAGCGACTGCAGCGAGCGCGTCGCCTGATCCAGTTGTCGGATGGTGTCGTTGAGTTGCGGCACGGTCTGCGTGCCGAAGTCGCCCAGCGGACCTTCCAGTCCTGTCGCCGAACGGTTGATTGAGGCGATGGCGGCCTGGGCCTCGCGCGTCGCGGCGTTGATGTTGGCGATGGCTTGCTTGCCGTCGGTGTCGACCATCTGGCGCGCGCTCGCGCCCAGGGCCTGATATTCGCCGACGGCGGCGTTGGCCTTGGTGATGGTCTCTTCAAGCTGTTGGAACATGCCCTTGCGGGCCTCCAGCTCGGCGGTCAGGGCCTCGACGTTCTTCACGCTGGTCGAGAAGCTGCGGATGTTGTCGTCCGACATCACGCGGTTGATGCGGTTCAGGGCGTCCACGGTCTGCGCCAGCACCGTGCCCGATCCGCTCAGCAGCTCGGCGATGGGGCTGGGCTGGCTCTGGATCACCGGCACGACATGGTCGGGATACTGATCCTTCAGAATGGGGCTGTCCGGCGAACCGGCAGTGATCTGAATATAGTTCAGGCCGGTGATGCCCTGCGGCTCCAACTGGGCGCGCGAGGTCACGCGCACCGGCGTCGTGCCGTTCAGCCGCACGCGGGCGATGACCTGATCGCCCTTCTTCGGATCCAGATTCAGGTTGGTCACCTCGCCGACGCGGATGCCGTTGAAGTGCACCTCGCCGCCTTCCGACAGGCCGCGCACCGGGCCGTAGAAGACGATGTCATAGACGTCGAAGTCCTTGTTGAACTGCAACCGGGCCAGCCAGATGGTGAACACCGCCAGCGCCAGCATGAGGGCGACTGTGGCGATGCCGACGGCGGCGTAATGGGCGTCTCTTTCCATCGTTTCGCGCCCTCCTCAGGCCGCGCTCTTGTGGGCGGCGCGTCCGCGCGGCCCCAGGAAGTATTCCTTGATCCAAGGGTGGTCCGAGCGTTCCAGCTCGGCGACCGGCGCCTTGGCCACCACATGCTTGTCCGCCAGCACGGCCACCTGGTCGCAGATGGCGTAAAGGCTGTCGAGGTCGTGGGTGATCATGAAGACCGTCAGCCCCAGATCGTCCGACAGCTGACGGATCAAATCATCGAACGCCGCCGCCCCGATCGGGTCCAGCCCGGCCGTCGGCTCGTCGAGGAAGACCAGTTCGGGGTCCAGCGCCAGAGCGCGGGCCAGGCCGACGCGCTTCCGCATCCCGCCCGACAGCTCAGCCGGCTTCAGATAGAGGGCCTCGGGCTTGAGGCCCACCATGGCCACCTTCATCTCGGCCAGCTCGCGGATCGTCGACTTGGACAGCTTCGTATGCTCGACCAGCGGCGAGGCCACGTTCTCCAGCACCGTCAGGGACGAGAACAGCGCCCCCTGCTGGAACAGGACGCCGGTGCGCCGCTCGACGGCGGCCGCCTCGGCCTTGGTCATGGCCGCACGATCCTCGCCGAACAGACGGACTTCCCCGCCCTCCGGCTCCTTCAGGCCGATGATGGAGTTCAGCAGCACGGTCTTGCCGGTGCCTGACCCGCCGACGACGCCCAGCACTTCGCCGCGCATCACGTCCAGGTCCAGATCCTGATGGATCACCCGGTCGCCGAACTGGCTGAGCAGGCCCCGCACCTGAATGACGGCCTCGCGGTCGTCCGGTTTATGCGTCTCGTCCGTCATATCTTCAGCTCGATGAAGATCAGGGCGAAGACGGCGTCCAGCAGGATGATGGCGAAGATCGCCTGTACCACCGCCGCCGTCACCCGGCGCCCCAGGCTCTCGACGTCGCCCGCCACGGACATGCCCTGACGGCAGCCGATGGCCGCGACCACCAGGGCGAAGACCGGCGCCTTGATCAGGCCGACCATCATGTGCGTCGGCATATAGCCGTCCTCGACCAGCCGCTGAAAGAAGAAGGCCGGGCCCAGGTTCAGCTGGCTCCACGACACCAGCACCCCGCCCAGCAGGCCGCCCATCATGGCCAGGAAGGTCAGCAGCGGCAGCATGACCAGCAGCGCCGCCAGGCGTGGGATCACCAGGGCCTGGAAGGGATCGACGCCCATGACCTGCATGGCGTCCACCTCCTGCGTCATGCGCATGGAGCCGATCTCGGCGGCGAAGGACGAGGCCGAACGACCCGCCAGCAGCACGGCGGTGATGACCACGGCGAACTCGCGGAAGACGGCGACGCCGATCAGTTGCACGGCGAAGACCCCCGCCCCGAACTGGGTCAGCAGGTCCACGCCGATGAAGGCCACCACGGCGCCGATGAAGAAGTTGGTCACCACCACGATCGGAATGGCGTCCAGACCCGTGCGCTCCGCCTGGCTGAACCAGGCGGCCCAGCGGATGCGGCCGGGATGCTTCAGCGTGGTCAGCACTGCGGCCATCAGACGGCCCAGGAAGGCCAGCGACAGCATGGCCTCGGCGCCGAAATCATAGACCCCGCGCCCGACCTTGGCGAAGCCGCGCGTCATGGGAGCCGAGCGGCGCGGCGGCTCGGCCGTCATGCAGTCCAGCTTGGCCACCATGCGATACAGGCGCCCGGCTTCGGGGCGTGCGGACCAGGCGGATTCAGGGATAGGGCGGCTCATGGCCTGGGCCACGGCCAGGGCGCCGGCGGTGTCGAAACGACCCAGATCATCCAGGTCCAGCGCCGTCACGGCTCGACCGTCCAGCTCGGTCTTCAGCCGATCGCCCAGGCGGCCGACGGCGACGGTCGACCAGTCGCCGGCCAGCCGCAAGCGCGCCTGACCGTCCTGGTGTTCGTCAATCTGGAAGTCCGCCCGATTCATGAATCCGACACTGACACAGGCCCGCCTGCTCGCATACGCCGCTTAAAGCTCTGATTTTCGCGTCGCGTCAACGACTGATGACAAAACTCGATCTCTTCCGGCGTTGCTCGACGCAAGCCAAGGCCCTCCCGTCACGGCGCAGCTTTGTGAACGTCGTCGGGCGTTTTTCGTTCAGCGTCCCGCGAATGACGGCGGCGTGAAAAGACCTAGCGCAGATAGTCGAGCAGGGAGACCTGGCGAAGCTGGCTGACCACCTGGGCCGACGCCTGCAGGGAGATCTGCGCCAGCTCCAGTTCGGTGACGGCTTCGGCCATGTTGGCGTCGGTCTTGCCGGACAGGATGGTGTCGATCGAAATCTTGCGCGCCTCCTGGGACTCCAGCAGACGGTCGACACGGTTCTGCATCCCGCCGTTGGCGGCCTGCAACTCGACCACCCCTTTCGCCGCCGCCTCGAAGCGGCCCATCTGCGTGGTCAGGAAGGTCTTCTGAGCGTCCGTCATTTGGCCGTCCAGCGGCGCCGCCTCATGGGCCAGCTGGATGTCGCGGAAGATGGCGAACAGCTCAGAGCCGATGGCGTCGGCCAGGAAGCCCGTGTCCATCGACACGTTCTCGTCCAGCCAGGACGACTGCTTCAGCTGGTCGTTGCGGAAGGCGGCGCTCTCGTCGGGCAAGGCCGCCAGCTTGGCCATCATGCTGGCCCCCGGCTGGCCGGGGATGTCGGGCAACTCCACCGCCGCGCGGTCCGTGACCCCGCCCCCGAACAGATACTTGCCCTGGTGCTTCATGTTCAGCCCGTCCTGAGCCTCCACGAACAGGCTGTTCAACGTCCCCATCAGCGTGTCCATCCGCCCGGCGGCGATGGCGTCGGCGATGGCCTGACGCGCCGCCGTCGAAGCGTCCGCGACCCGGTCCATCGCCAGATCCTGGGTCTCCAGCCGCGCCGCGACGGTCTTGTTGGTGTCGATGAAGGTCTCGATGCGGGTCTGGCTGGACTTCAGCGCGCTGACCGTCTCGGAGCTCCGACCGAAACCGACCAGATCGGTCGCGTTCTTCTTGGTGTTCACCTTCTGCTGGGCGTCCGCCATGCGCGACTGGGCCGACATCAGGTCAAGCAGGGCCGACTGATAGTTTCCGTAGGTCGAAACGCGGGTCATCGAACCATTCCCAGCAGGATGTCGTACATGTCCTTGGCGGCCTGAACCATGCGGGCCGAAGCGTTAAAGGCTTGCTGATAGGTGGTCATCAGCACCAGTTCCTCGTCCAGGTTGACACCTTCGACCGAGACGCGGCGCGCCGTCGCCTCCTTGGCCAGGGCCGTGGCGCTGACGGCGTTGTTCTTGGCCATGGCGGCTCGGCTGCCGATCTCGCCCGACAGCTCCGACGCATAGCGCGCCAGCGACATGGAGCCGCCCGCCGCCCCGCCCGCCGCCGAGAAGGAAGCGGCGTTCTCGCCAGCACTGGCCAGCAGGCGCGCGCCGCGCGCGTCGTTCTTGCTGACCACGGCCGTGCCCAGCCCGCCCGTCGCATCGGCCTTGGCGAAGGCCATCAGGGCCGGATCGCGGGCGATGTCGGCCCGGATCGAGAAGGCGTCGGCCCGCGAGGCGCGCGCCCCGCCCAGACCGAACAGTTCACTCATCGACACGTTCGAAGGAACCTGGGTCGTGCGGTCCTGAAGCACCGACAGGTTCGCGCCCGAACCGGGGCGCGGCGTGAACGTCATCTCGCCCGCCGGATTGAGACTGAACGTCCCCATCCGCCCCGCGCCCGTCATCGGGTCGTTCAGCGCCGCCAGCAGGCTGGTCATGTCGCCGCCGGGGGGGACCGCCACCTCGATGTCGCGCAACTTGGCGCCCGCCGAGTCGCTGAAGCGGAAGGTGATGGTCTCGCCGGGCGTAAAGCCGTGCTGCGACGCCCCCGTCATGCCCGTTTCATAGATCGCCGGCTGCTCGCTGGTGATCAGATCGTTCAAGCCGAAGAAGTGCGAGAAGCCTCGCCCGCCCTTGTTCGAGGGCGCGGCCGGATCATCGACCACCACCACCCCCGTTCCGGGCGCGCCTTCTATCTTCAGACGCCCGTCGACGAAGCTGGCGCTGCCGTTGGCCCCCAGCTGGGCGTTCAGGTCGGCCAGGAAGGTCGCCGGATTCAGCGTCGCCAGGTCCAGGTCGATCTTCTGCAGGGCTACGCCCTGGTCATTGGTGATGACGATGGAGGTCCGGCCGGTGAAGCCCTGCAGGGCGGTCTCCAGCGACTGCCCGATGTTGCGGCCGGTCAGGCTGTTGGGCGGCGGCGCGGCGGATGAGGCGTTGTGCGCCCGGTTCAGTTCGTCGGCCAGACGCGACATCAGTTCGGCCAGACGCTCGGCCGTGGCCGGCGCCTCGCCGTCGCGCAGCTCCAGCAGCCCCTTGATCTCGCCCGAGCCCAAGCCTTCAGCCAGAGAGCGCGCCTTTCCGGCGGGGGGCTCGATGACCATGACCTCGTTGAACACCGTCTCGGCCGAGACGGCGCCGGCGCGCACATAGTCCAGCTTGGCCGCCCCCTGCCCCGCCAGCAGGATGCCGGCGCCGGTGCGGATTTCGACCCCGCCGACCGCACGGCCGGTGATGCGAACGTCCATCAGGCCCGACAGCTGATCGATCAAGGCCGCCTGAGCCGTCTGCGCGCCCGAGGAGTCCGCATTGATCACCGTGGCCTTGGCGATCTCGACGTTCAGCTTCTCGATCTGCTCCAGCAGGCTGTTGGCCGTCTCGACCGCGCTCTTGATGCGGGCGTCGGCGTCTTCGCGCACCGACTGGATCTGGCTGTTGATGCGGGCGGCTTCGTCGAACAGGCCCTGCGTCTTCCAGATGGCCTCCTGGCGCCGAGGGCCAGAGGTCGCATCCTCGGCCGACGCGGCGAAGGCGGCGAAGACGCTGTCGATCTGCGAAAAGAAGCCGCTGTTGGAGCCCGGATCGCCGAACATCGACTGGATGCGGTCGTAAAGCTCATAGCGCACGGTCTGACGGCCGGCGTCGGCGCTGGCGTTCAGACTGGCCGCCTGCAGGAAGCGGTCGGTGGCCAGACGGATGCGGGCGATCTCGACGCCCGCGCCGACGCCCTGGCTGGCCCAGGACTGCTGGTCGGCGATCTTGCGGACATAGCCGGGCGTGTTGACGTTGGAGACGTTGTCCGAGACCACCCGCAGCTGCGTCTGGGCCGCATTCATGCCCGAGGTGGCGATGTTCATGATCGAGTTGAGGGACATCAGACGTCTCCCACGCCGCAGCGCACGCGCAGGCTGACGCCCGGCAAGCCTTGCAGGCGGCCGCGCAAATCTTGCCCGGCGGATTGAGCCGGCCTTCTAGCCATCTCTTTGATTTTACTCGACATCGGCATTCGGCCCCTGTGCATTCGTCAACAAGGGAGGCAAGCGGCGGGCCAAGTCGAACGGCGCCGCCCGCGCCCGGCAAAAAGCGACGAACGCGGCAAGAAGCGCCCGGCGTCACGTCACGGCAACGGCGACCGAAAATCCATTAATATCGATAAATTTCAACACATTACAGGAACCACCTACACTTGGCCCAAGGCTTGCGGAGGCTCTGCCGAATGACCCAGGCGCAGCAGGCGCCGCTCCTCACCGACCGAAAGCGCCTGCCGCCCGCATGTCCGCCGTCAGCCTCATGTCCGTCCTGACGCCCGCCGCCCCCGGCGGCGCCAGCGTCGACGCCTCCGTCGAGGCGGCGACGGACAGCGCCGTCTTCGCGGACC
This sequence comes from Brevundimonas phoenicis, assembly GCF_047237745.1. NCBI lineage: Bacteria > Pseudomonadati > Pseudomonadota > Alphaproteobacteria > Caulobacterales > Caulobacteraceae > Brevundimonas > Brevundimonas phoenicis. The sequence continues at coordinate 1,285,091 of NZ_JBDFLN010000001.1, read as the reverse complement.
TGATGCTGAAGGAAGAAGCGCAGGCCGCGCCGCCCGTCGTCTCGGTCGCCGAGACGCCCGAAACCGTCGCTCCAGACGAACCCGCCAAAGAGGACGACGTCGTCGTCGCGGCCCCGCCCGCCTGGTTCGCGCCGCCCCCGCCGGTGCAACAGGCCGCCGTTCCGCAAGCCCCTGCCGATCCGGCGGCGCCGACGACAGAAGCGAAGCCTTCCTTCACCGCCGCAACGACGCCCGCACCGCAAGCCGTTTTCGAGGCCGCCCCCGAGACTATAGAGGCGGCTCCCGCCGCCCCTGCCGTCGAGCCCGCAGCTGCGGCTGCGCCGACCATGGCCGCACCGACCTCAGCCGCGACGATGCTCTCCGCCGCTGCGCCTGCCGCCCTCAAAGCCACGATTCCCGCCGCCTTTGCAGAACCGGACGCGGCGCTTGAAACCACGCCCGCCGAGAGCGACGAGCCGTCGGACGCGCCGCCGTCGTCGCGTCCTGGACCGGCGTCTCTTTCTGCACACGACGCCGCCTTGCTGGGCGTGACCGGCTTTAGATCGGGCGCGGGCGAACGTCTGGCCTCAGCGCGAGAAGCGATACAGGCCGCCGCCGCGACGGGCGGCGCCGAAGCGACCGCCAATCGTCCCGCCCAAGCCGACACCTCCGTCGACGCTGCCGTGTCAGCGCCAGCCGCGCGCCCGACCGCCGCGCCCACGCTCGTCGAAGCGCCTGCCGCAGCGACTGTCGCCGCGCCCTCGGTCGACGGCGAAGCCCCGATCGCGCCGCAACAAGCAGCCGTCGAAGCCGCCTCTCATGCCCCGGGCGCGCAACGCGATCTGGGCCTGTCCCAGCTGTCGCGCGCCACGGTCGAGACCACCGCCCAGATCGCCGCCCAGATCATCAAGAAGCTGGACGGCCGCTCGACCCGCTTCGACATGGCCCTGACGCCCGAAGGCCTGGGCAGGGTCGACGTCAGCCTTGAAATCGAGTCCGACGGCCAGGTCACGGCCCGTTTGGCCTTCGACAATCCGGCGGCGGCCGCCGACCTGCGCGCCCGCGCCGACGAACTGCGTCGTCAACTTCTGGACGCGGGGCTGCAGCTGTCGCGCGATGACCTCGAGTTCGCAGAGCGTGATCCTTCATCCGGCTTCGGCGGCGGCGCGTTCGAGCGCCAGCCGGACCGCCGCGCCTTCTCCGGCGCCGCCCGCCTGGCCGCCGAGGCCGATTCCGTCATTCCGCCGCCCAGCGCCTGGACGTCCCTTTCCCTGACGCCTGACCGCGTCGATCTGAAGGTCTGATCGATGGTTGACGCCGTCTCTTCCAACAACGCCGCGGGCCGGGTGAACGCCGGGGGTCAGATGCTGGCCTCCAACTTCCAGACCTTCCTGTCGTTGCTGACCACGCAGTTGAAGAACCAGGATCCGCTGTCGCCGGTGGATTCCAACGAGTTCACCGCCCAGTTGACCCAGATGGCGGGCGTCGAGCAGCAATTGCTGACCAATGACCTCCTGACTGGCCTGCTGAAGGTCCAGCAGGGCGACGGCCTGACCGGCGCGGCGCAGTATATCGGCAAGGACGCCACCGCCGTCTGGGCCGCGACCCGCTTCGAAGACGGCGAGGCCAACTGGAGCTATGAGCTGGCCGCCGACGCGACCGACGCCACGCTTCAGGTGCTGGACGCCTCGGGCAAGGTGGTCTGGAGCGGCCCGGCCCCCGACAAGACCAACGGCATGCACGACTTCAAATGGGACGGAAAGACCACCGGAGGCGGCCAGGTCGACGACGGCGGCGTCTATACGCTGAAGGTCGTCGCCAAGGACGGCGCAGGCAAGGCCGTCGACAGCCAGGTGCTGATCCGCGGTCGCGTCACCGGCGTCGAGATGTACGACAACACGCCCTTCGTCATCATCGGCAACTCGATCATGCCGGTGTCCAGCCTGATCGCGCTGGAAGAACAGAAGGCCGCCGTCAAACCCGAGGACGACGCCGGCGCGGCCAGCGCCCTCGCCTCGAAACTCAACCCTTTCAATCTTCTCTCGTAAGGAATTCCAGCCATGAGCATTAACGGCGCCATGCTGGCCGGCGTGTCCGGCCTGACCGCGAACGCCGCGGCCCTTTCGACGATCTCGCAGAACATCGCCAACGTGAACACCGTCGGCTACAAGCGCGCATCGACGGAATTCTCCACCGTCGTCAACGCCCAGACGGCGGGCGTCAACTACTCCGCTGGCGGCGTTCAGGCCGCCGCCCGCCATTTCATCAGCCAGGCAGGCCAGCTTCAGCGCACCACCTCGGGCACCGATCTGGCCATCGCTGGCCAGGGCTTCTTCGTCGTCACCGAGAAGTCCGAGAACCTGACCCTATCGGACGCGCGCCTGTTCACCCGCGCCGGGGCGTTCAAGATCGACGACCTGGGCTATCTGCAGAACACCTCGGGCCTGTATCTCCAGGGCTGGCCGGTCAGCGCCGACGGCGTGGTCAACAGCGACCCCTCTGACATGAGCCGCCTGCGCACCATCAACGTCGGCTCCGTCGGCGGCGCGGCCGAACCGACCACCCGCGTCGGCCTGAACGCCAACCTGAAATCCAGCCAGCCGGTCAATGAAGCGGCTCAGAATCCGCCCCCGACCGGTGTCACGCCCTATGACCCGACCACCCACTCCATGTCGATGTACGCCAACGACCCGGCGACGGGCGTGAAGCCGGACTTCGAGATCACCATTCCGGTGTCCGACTCCAAGGGCGGTCAGCGCAACATCACCGTCTCCTTCCTGAAGAGCGCGGACGCCAACGAGTGGTACGCCGAGGTCCGCGCGCCCGCAGGCACGGTGACCAACGCCAACGGCCTGCTGAAATCCGGCCGCATCGCCTTCACCCAGGACGGTCGTCTGGATGTCGCCGCCATGCAGGCGTGGAGCGCGCCGGGCGGCGCCGGCGGCGGCCTGTTCGACGACCCCACCAACGCCAGCATCAGCCTGTCGGCGTCCGACGGCACGGCGCCCGCCGACGGCAGCACGCCGGACGGCGGCTGGGATCCGTTGCTGGGCATCGCATCCCAGACCATCGCCTTCGACCTGAATGCTTCGGCGGGCGGCCTGACGCAATACGACAGCACCTCCATCGTCCAGGCCACCTATACGAACGGCACCGCCTTCGGGAACCTGACCGAGGTGAAGATCGACGAGGCGGGCTTCGTCACCGCCATCTTCGACAACGGCGTGATGCGCAAGATCGCCCAGGTCGCCCTGGCCACCTTCCCCAGCGCCGACAGCCTGAGCGAAGTGTCCGGCAACGCCTTCCGCGTCAGCCAGAGCTCCGGCACCTTCAACCTGAAAGCTCCCGGCACGGGCGGCGCGGGCCTGCTGGGCGCGCAACAGCTGGAGGCCTCGACCGTCGACCTGTCGACCGAGTTCACCGGCCTGATCACCACCCAGCGCGCCTATTCGGCCTCGTCCAAGATCATCACCACCGCCGACGAGATGCTGGCGGAGCTGATCAACATCAAGCGCTGATCGGCCAACGGGAATCCATGAGCAAGGTCTCGTTAGACTCGATGAATCCTTCCTTTAGCCGGCGCAGAACGCGCCGGACCGGCCGGATGCGTTTTAGCCATTCCTTCACCACGACGCTTAAACGCCCCTTAGCGGGCGGGGCCCTAGCCTGTGCGTCTATGGTGGTGGTGAGAGAGGCTTAAGCCCATGCTGCAAGAGCGACGCCTTAACAGTAACGGCGAACAGTACGTGGTCGGCCCGACGGGCACGCCCCTGACCCTGCGGGATCTTCCCCCGTCGGACACGAACCGCTGGGTCATCCGCCGCAAGGCCGAGGTCGTGGCCGCCGTCCGCGGCGGTCTGATCAGCCTGGAGGACGCCCTGGCCAAATACCGTCTGACGGCCGAGGAGTTCCTGGCCTGGCAGAAGGCCATCGACAAATGGGGCATGCAGGGTTTGCGCACCACGCGCATCCAGAGCTATCGCGACTAGCCTTCCGGCTTGACGTATGATCATGGGCCGCTCCTGAATGGGGCGGTCTTTTTCATTGGGGCGCGCCTTGTTTCGGACCAGGCCTCGAAATCGCGCGCCTAAGGGCCTAAATGGCGGCGATGACCATGGACGCCCTGACCGACGACATCCTCTGCCCCGTTCCCGACATCGCCCCCATGTCGCAAGCCGACCTGGACGCCGCGATCGAGAGCGTGCGACTGGCCGTCGGCCTGCCGCAGGGCGCGCGCGTGGTCGCCGCCATGTCGGGCGGCGTGGACTCCACCGTCGTGGCCGCCCTGCTGCACAAGGCGGGCTATGACGTCGTGGGCGTGACGCTTCAGCTTTACGATCACGGCGAGGCGCTGAAGAAGAAGGGCGCCTGCTGCGCCGGTCAGGACATTCACGACGCCCGTTTGGCCGCCGATCTGATCGGCATCCCGCACTATGTCCTGGACTACGAAAGCCGCTTCAAGGACGCGGTGATCGACCAGTTCGCGGATTCATACCTGAAGGGCCAGACGCCGGTCCCCTGTATTCGCTGCAATCAGACGGTGAAGTTCCGCGACCTGCTGGACGTCGCCCGCGATCTGGGCGCCGAGGCGATGGCGACCGGCCACTACGTCCGCCGCGCCACCCACGGCAACCGCTCGCAGATGCGCAAGGCGGTCGATCACTCGCGCGACCAGTCCTACTTCCTGTTCGCCACGACGCAGGATCAGCTCGACTATCTGCGCTTTCCTCTCGCCGATCTGGAGAAGCCACAGGTGCGCGGCGTCGCCGCCTCCCTGGGCCTGAGGATCGCCGCCAAGCCGGACAGCCAGGACATCTGCTTCGTGCCGACCGGCGACTATCGCACCCTGATCGATCGCCTGCGGCCGCAGGGGCGCGAGGCCGGCGACATCGTCCACATGGACGGCCGGGTGCTGGGCCGCCACTCGGGCATCACCGACTACACCATCGGCCAGCGCCGAGGGCTGAACGTCGCCGTGGGCGAGCCCCTGTTCGTGACCAAACTGGACCCCGACAACCGCCGCGTCATCGTCGGCCCGCGCGAAGCCCTGCTGACCGCGCGTCTGACGCTGGAGGAAACCAACTGGCTGGGCGATCAGGCCACCATCGAGGAAGCCGCCCGCGACGGCGCCCCGGTCCTGGCCCGCGTCCGCTCGACGCGACAGCCCTCCTCCGCCCGTCTGGCTTTTATTGACGGCGCCGTGCAGGTCGTCTTCGATCAGGGCGAAGAAGGCGTCGCCCCCGGCCAGGCCTGCGTCCTCTACGACCCGGCCGACGACGAGCGCGTGATGGGCGGCGGCTTCATCCAGTCGACAGAGGCCGTGGCGGTCTAACCCCTATCGTCACCCTCGGGCTTGTCCCGAGGGCCCAGCGCGGCGACACGCTTTTCGCTGAATTCGCCAGCCGCACGGACAGCCGCTCAGGTCACGCACACGTCCGCCATGGGCCCTCGGGACAAGCCCGAGGGTGACGGTTCTGATGGGCCGCATAGACCCTCAGGCAGTTGCCGTCCGGGTCGCGCGCTACGAAACCGTGGCCGCAGTCCATGTCGCTGGGCGGCAGGACGATGCGCGCGCCCCGATCCCACCAGTCGATGTGCAGTTGGTCCACCACGGCGGGCGCCTCCATGCGCAGGTCCGCCTGCGCCCCGCCTCGCCCGCGCCATAGGCTAAGCGTCCGCCCCGGCGCCAGCAGGAAGACCGCATGGTCCGGCCCCGCCTCCACCGGCCGGCGGCCCAGCAATCCGGCATAGAAATGCGCGCTCGCGCCCGGATCGGCCACGTTCAGCAGAATGTCGTCGCTCATGGTCATGGCCCCTCCGCCTGTCTGAACAGAAGGAGAACCTAGCCGCCCATACCGCCAATTTCTGTCAGCATCATCGCGGCGGCCCCTGACGGTCGCAGGCCTCGTGCCATCGCTTCAGCAACACCGCCTTGCGCGTGGGATAGCGGGCATCCAGCACCTCGACCTCGACGATGCGGTCGGTGCGGAAACTGCGGAAGTCGCCGCGCAGCTCGCACCATCCGATCAGCAGCCGCACCCGGTCGAAGAAGGCCAGGGCGAAGGGCCAGACCACTCGGTCCGACGCCGTCCCCGCCTCGTCGCGATAGTTCAGCCTCAACTTGCGCTCGATGCGGATCGCCTTGCGCAACTGGGCCGGATCGACCGCATCGGCGGGGATCGGCGCGCCCGGCCCGATGAACAGGGCCGAGGCCTCCATCTCGTCGCGCAGATCCGGCGGCACCACCGCCGCGATCCGCGCCTGGGCGCTCAAGGCCGCATCACGCAATCGCGCATCCGCCCGCTCGGCCACCCAGCGCGAACCCAGGGCCAGGGCCTCGATCTCCTCCGGCGTGAACATCAGCGGCGGCAGCAGATAGCCGGGCTTCAGCACGTAGCCCACGCCCGGCTCGCCCTCGATCGTCGCCCCCTGCGCCTGCAGGCTGGCGATGTCGCGATAAAGGGTGCGCAGGGAAACGCCCGTCTCGGCCGCCAGCGCGCGTCCGCTGACCGGCCGACGATGCCGCCGCAGGGTGTTCAGCAGATCAAGCAGGCGTTCGGAACGGGACACGCCGCAAGCTTAGCAGACTTGCTGCCAGAAAGCGGCAGCATGGATTTCAGCCAGGCTCTCAGGCGGCGGCGTGAAGGACCACCCGGTTACGGCCTTCTCGCTTGGCGCGGTACAGCGCCGCGTCCGCCGCCTGCACCAGGGCGTCGCCGTCGCGGTCCATGCTCTTGGACCATTCGGCGACGCCGAAGGACATGGTGCTGCTGCCCAGCGGCTGCTTGCCCAGTCGAAGGGCGATGGCGGCGATGGCCTGGCGCACGGTCTCGACCCGCGGCGCCAGGGCCTCGGCCGTGGTGCCCGGCGCGATGATGATGAACTCTTCGCCGCCGTAGCGGCAGACGATATCGCCGTCGCGGAACCGATGACCCAGCTCGGCGGCGACGGCTTGCAGCACCACGTCGCCCGCGTCGTGGCCGAACTCGTCGTTGAAGCGCTTGAAATGGTCCACGTCGCACATGACCACGCACAGGGGCGCGCCAGAACGCGCGGCGCGCGCCACCTCCAGCGCCAGCGCCTCCTCCATGTAGCGACGGTTGAAAAGGCCGGTCAGCGGATCGCGGATCGTCTGCTCCTTCAGGTCGCGCTGCAGCTTCTGATTGACCATGGCCGAGGCGATGTTCTCGGCCAGCACGTTGAGGCGGAACTGCGTCTCGGCCTCGACCAGCCCGTCCAGATGCAGGACGCCGATCACCTCGCCTGACGCCAGCAGCGGCTCGCAGTGATAGGGCGCCGCCATATGATCCACATGGCCGCAGACGACGTCCGCCCCCGGCTCGGACACGAAATGGCACTGCCCTCGACGCAAGGCCCAGCACTGATCCGGCGCAAAGCCTTCCGTCTCGGCCTCATGCCCGCCCCAGCCCGACAGCGGGACCAGAAGATTGCGCGAGTTGTTGTAGGCGTACAGCGCGCCCGGCAGCCCAGGCAGGACGCGCGGCACGAAGGCGTGGATGACCTGGGCCAGTTCGTCATCGGTGCGGGCCGCCTGCATCCGATGGGCCATGCCGCCCAGCAGTTCGATGACCTCGCCGCGCTCGCGCAGGGTCTGGGCGCTGGACAGCAGCTCCTCATGCAAGCGCTTCAGTTCGCGCTCGCTGCGGCTCTGATCTTTCGCAGCCGTCGCCAGACGATCGGCCATGTCGTTATAGCCGCGCGCCAGGCGGTCGAACTCGCGCGAGCCCATGCGGCCGTCGATCCTCTGGTTCAGGTCGCCCGCGCCCAGACCCGTCATGGCGCGGGTGATGACGCGCACCGGCTGGCGAATGCCGCGAATGACCATGAAGGACACCGACAGGGAGAAGAAGGCGATCAACGGCCCGCCGATCAGGGCCAGGCCTCGCACCCGCGCCAGCCGCTGCTCGGCCGCCTCGACGCGACGCGCCTGCACCACCCGCTCCTCGTCCAGCAGCGCTCGCGCCGCCAGCACGAAGGCGCTCATGGAATCGAATCCACGCCCCTCGACGATGAAGGCTTCAGCCTGGGCGAAATCCCCGCTCCGCGCCAGGGTCAAAGGCTGACGCAACAGTTCGATACGGCCTGAAAGCTGCGCGCCCAGAGCCTGCACCCGCTCCTGTTGTGACGGGTTGTCCCGCGTCAGCTCCACCAATTCGCCGAACGCCCGCAAGGAGTCCGAAACCCGCGTGTCAAAGGACTGGGCGTAGGCCGGATTCCGCGTCAGCACATAGGCGCGCTGGCCCGACTCCGCGTCGCGCAGACCGGCCACGGTCTCTTCCATCGCCTGGATGACCTTGGCGGAGTGCGTCACCCAGCGGAAGCTCTCGCGGGTCTGCCGCGAGGCGTCGGCCAGGGCGGCCACAAGAACCAGTAATGCGATCACCACCAGGGCGCTGACGGCGGCGATCCTGGACGTCAGGGACTGAAACATGCCCCACCGTTAACCTTCGACGGTTGACGGAGGTTGAATCGATCAGAGGGTTTTACGCCGCTTCGTCCTTGGCCGGCATGACCTCGCCGACCGTCGGGCGGTTCTCGGTGAAGACCACCTCCACCTCGCGCGGGCGAACCATCTCATTGCAGCAGCCGCAGGCGATGCGGGGCTTCAGATCGTGCCCGCAGGTCTTGTGACGCAGGACGATGCCCGACGGTTCGTCGCCATAAACATGCTTCTCGCCCCAGGCGTGCAGGGTGACGAGGACGCCGTACAGATCCTTGCCCTTGGCCGTCAGCACATATTCGTTGCGCGGCGGGCGCTGGGAATAGGGGCGCGGCTCCAGCACCCCATGATGCACCAAGGATTTCAGGCGCGCGGCCAGGACGTTGCGCGCCACGCCCAACCGCTCCTGCCATTGCTCGAAGCGGCTGACGCCGTTGAAGGCGTCGCGGATGACCAGCATGGTCCACGGATCGCCGATCACCTCGAGGGTGGCGGCGACCGAGCAGCTCTGGCGCGAATAGTCGGCGGTGCGTCCCATCAGCAGAAAGTGACCTCGCGTCAGGCTTTTGACAAGGGTTGCCAATCGCGACGGAGTCAGTCAGTTTCTATTTGCAACGGACATGGCCGCTCCCCGGCCGTGTCCATCCCTCGAACTCGGAGGCGGCGCCGTCGCAGGTTCCGCCTCCGCTTTTCGATGAGAGCCATGACCGAACCCGAGCTGATCCACGCCGCCTTCCGCCTGACGCCCGAGGACGATGGGGCCTTGGCCGCCCACCTTTCCGGCGAGTTCTCGAACGGCCCGATCAGCGCCCCGCCCGAGGCGGGCTTCCCTTTCGGCGGCCTGCTGGCGGCCCTGTGCGCCGGGGCCATGCGCCAGGGTCTGGGGATCGAGGCGCCGCTGCGCAGCCTGACGGTTCAGTATCTGGCCGCCGCCCGTTACGGCCAGTCCCTGCACTTCCGGCCCCGGATGCTGCGCGGCGGCCGCAACGTCGCCTACGCCGCGGTCGAGGGCGGCCAAGGCTCGAAGCTGACCCACCACGCCAGCGCCACCTACGGCGCCGACGGCGCGACGCCCGCCTCCCTGACCCCGCTGCTAGCGCCTCCGCCCTCGCTGGACAGCCTGAAGGACGCGCCAGGCATCAGCGGCCCGATGGCGCCGCGCTTCTCGCAGCACGTCGACTATCGCTTCGAGAACGGCCCCAACATTCTGGGCGGCAACGAGGGCAAGCCGGTCGTCGAGCGGGTTTGGATGCGGGTGAAGGACGGCGCGCCGCTGGACGAACTGCGGATGTGTTACCTGCTGGACGCCCTCTATCCGCCCGCCTGGACGGCTTTCAAAGCGCCGCCGATGATGACGACGGTGGACCTGCGCTGCGACTTCCTGGCCGATCCGACGCCGGACGCCGCGCCCGACGGCTGGGTCTTCTTCGAATACCGCCTGCTGGACCACGGCCTGGGCTGGTCGGTGGACGAGGCGACCGCCTGGGGCGCAGACGGCCGCCCCCTCGCCCTGGCGCGCCAGCGCCGCAAGCTGCTGTGAGGCGCCGCTTGCCAGCGGGCCTTCGCCTCCCCTAATCCCCCACGAAACGATTCACTTACGGACACGCTCGCCATGACCGCCGCTTCTGATCCTGTCGTCATCTGCTCCTTCGCCCGCACCCCGATGGGCGGCTTCCAGGGCGCGCTGTCGCCGGTCAAGGCCACCGACCTGGGCGCCGCTGCGGTGAAAGCCGCCGTCGAACGCGCGGGCGTCGCGCCGGAGAAGATCGAGCAGATCTTCATGGGCTGCGTCCTGCCCGCCGGCCTGGGTCAGGCTCCGGCCCGTCAGGCCGCCATCGGCGCGGGCCTCGGCAAGCACGTCGAGGCGACGACGGTGAACAAGATGTGCGGCTCGGGCCTGCAGTCGGCCATGATGGCGCACGACGCCCTCTTGGCAGGCACGGCCGAGGTCATCGTCGCGGGCGGCATGGAGTCGATGACCGGCGCCCCCTATCTGATGAACAAGCACCGCGGCGGCGCCCGCATCGGCCACGACGTCATCGTCGACAGCATGATGATGGACGGTCTTGAGGACGCCTATTCCCCCGGCAAGGCCATGGGCGTCTTCGCCGAGGACGCGGCGGCCCAGTATCAGTTCACCCGCGAGGCGATGGACGAATACGCCATCGAAAGCCTGACCCGCGCCAAGAACGCCATCGCTTCGGGCGCCTTCAAGGCCGAGATCGTCCCGGTCGAGGTCGCCACCCGCAAGGGCCCGGTGACGGTCAGCGAGGACGAACAGCCCGGCAAGGCCGATCCGGCCAAGATCCCGACGTTGAAGCCCGCCTTCGTCAAGGACGGCGCCGTCACCGCCGCCAACTCCAGCTCCATCTCTGACGGCGCCGCCGCCATGGTCATGACGCGCGAAAGCACGGCCAAGGCCCTGGGCCTGCCCATCGTCGCCCGCGTGGTCAGCCACGCCGCCCACGCCCATGAGCCGGCCCTGTTCACCACCGCCCCCGTCCCGGCCATGCAGAAGGCGCTGAAGAAGGCCGGCTGGTCGGTGGAGGACGTGGACCTGTGGGAGGTCAACGAAGCCTTCGCCGTCGTCGCCATGATCGCCCAACAGGAACTGGGCATCGACCGCGCCAAACTGAACGTCAACGGCGGCGCCACGGCGCTGGGCCACCCCATCGGCGCCTCGGGCGCGCGCATCCTGTCCACCCTGCTGGCGGCGCTTCAGGCGCGCGGCGGCAAGAAGGGCGTGGCCTCGCTGTGCATCGGCGGCGGCGAAGCCGTGGCCATGGCGGTGGAACTGGTCTGAGCCTGTGGCGTTGTCGGCGGTCAAGCTTACCGACTGTGGAGACCTCCCCCTTGAAACTCCCTCCCCTCTTCGCCGCCGGCGTCGCCGCCTTGAGCCTGACCGCCTGCGCCACCGCTCAGGCTGAAGGCGTCATGACCCAGAACAACTCCGCGACCGCCCAGGCCGGGTCCGTCGACCTCAAGGCCTTCCCGGCCGCGACCGCGGGCCAGACGCGCCATGTCATCAACCTGCCGGCCCAGTCGGACGAGGACGCGCTGAAGGTCGAACTGATCCTCGGCAAGACCAAGACCGTCGACTGCAATCGCCAGTTCTTCGGCGGCAGCCTGGAGACCCGCACGGCTCAAGGCTGGGGCTACGACTACTATGTCCTGCCCGCGCTGGGCGCCGGGGCCAGCACCCTGATGGGTTGCCCGCCCGGTTCTGAACGCGAGGCCTTCGTGACCACCCAGGAGCAGCCGCTGATCCGCTACAACTCGCGCCTGCCGGTGGTGGTCTACACGCCGTCGGACGTCGAGGTGCGCTATCGCGTGTGGCGCGCGGGCGAGACCCAGACGGCGCGCTGATCCGAGCCGTTCTTTGAAATCAGACGCGGGCGTCGGTCGGATTCGGTCGGCGCCCGTTCTGTATCAGGCCCGCGTCGTCCGTCCGCATCCCGCTGCATCAGCGAGGCCAGAGAGGCGCATCCGGCGCTCAGGACGATCATGGGCCGACTCCTGCATCTGCGAACCATTTGCAGGTTTGCGCAGAGTCGGTCTTCGTGCAAGCGTCCGCCGCCATTTCTCTGGAGACTCGTCATGCGCGAAGACGGCAAGCTGGATTATCTCGAACTGCCCGCGACCGACCTGACGGCGCACAAGGCCTTCTACGCCCAGGCGTTCGGCTGGACCTTCCAGGACTACGGCCCGGCCTATACGGCGTTCAGCGAGGGCTTGGACGGCGGGTTCACGCCCGACGCCATGACGCCCAAGCCCCTGCCCATCCTCTACGCCCACGATCTGGAGGCCATGCAGGCCAAGGTCGAGGCGGCGGGCGGCGCGATCACTCACGCCATCTTCGCCTTCCCCGGCGGGCGGCGCTTCCACTTCCGCGACCCGTCCGGCAACGAACTAGCCATCTGGTCCGAGACGTAAGGCCCTATTTGGGGTCCACGGTCTGGGCGATGCGCTCGGCCTCGTCACGGTCGGCGCCGTCCTGGGCCATCACCCAGACGTGGATCTCGGCGGGTTCAGTCGCGCGCTGGAACAGGTGCTCCATGGCGATGCGGCGCGCGCCCTCCGGTACGACGACCGAAATGCGCCCCCCCGCCGTCACCTGCTCCCCATCATAAATGGGAAACTGCGACGACGGCCCGGTGTAGATCATCAGATAGGTCTTGCCCGCCTTGCGCGCCGAATAGACGTGGGCGCCGGGGGCCGTGCGGCCCTCGATCAACAGGAAGCCTGGCGGCAGGTCGACGCTGAACGGCAAGGCCGCCTGCTGCGCCCCGCTCAAGCCTTGCGGATTCGGCGCGGACGGCGGAGCGGGTAGAACCGCCTGAGGCCGAGGGGTTCCGAGCGGCGCCTGACCGGCGATCTTCGGCGGTTGCGGGCGCGGGGCGGGGGTTGGCTGAGAACGCGGCTGCGACGCAGCCTGAGCCGCAGCCGGAGGCGTCGCACGACGTGCTGTCTGGGGCCCAGCCTGAGGCGCTGCTTGAGCAGGCGTCCGAGCGGTCTGCGGCGTGGTTGGCGGCGGCGTCTGCGGCGCGGGCATCGCCCCGTTCAGCCTGCGCGTCAGTTCCTCGATGCGGGCGCGTTCGGCAGGATCCTGCTGGGCGGCGGCGGAGGTCGCGAACAGCGCGGCAGGCGCGACGATCAACGACAGGGCAGCGACGGCGAATGCGGCTTTCATGCCCGCGACATTGGCTGCGCCCGCCCCGCCTGGTCAAGCGAAGGCGTTCAGACTCCGGGCAATTCGACCCAGAAGTTCGCCCCCTGGCCGACCGCTGAGATCACCCCGATGTCTCCGCCCTGAAGCTCGACCAAACGCTTGGCCAGGGTCAAGCCGACGCCATGCCCTTCGACGGTCGAGCGTTCCAGACCCAGACGGTTGAACGGCTCGAACAGTTGCGCCTGCTTTTCTTCGGACAGGCCCGCTCCCCTATCGATGACTTCAATGCGTATGCGATCCTCGATCCAGGCGGCGCGAAGGACGACCAGCCCGCCCGAAGCGCCGTACTTCATCGCGTTGTTGGCCAAATTGCCGATCACCTGGGTCAGTCGTTGGGAATCCGCCATCGCCACCAGGGCGTCGCCGTCGGCGACCACCTCGATCTTCAGACCCGCCGCTTCCGGCAACAGGATCATGGACCGACGCACGTCCTCCAACACCCCGCGCACGTCGGTCGGTCTCAGATCGACCTTCACCGCGCCGGCTTCGGCCCGGGCCACGTCCAGCAGATCATGCGTCAGCGCCTCGACCTGCCGCGCCGTCTTGACCAGCATCTGCGCCATCTCGACCTGGCTGTCCGTCGTCTGGCCCAAATGCCCCCCGGCCCAAAGTTCACCGATGCCGATGACCCCGCCGATCGGACTCTTGATCTCATGGGCCACATTGGCCAGCAGGCGCGACTTGGCGGCCGAGGCGCGCTCAGCGCGCAACCGGCCTTCCTTGGCCCTCAGCATCAACCGGTCTCGTTCTTCCAGCAAGGCGGCGACCATCAGGATCGGCATGTAACCCAGCAGTACGAGCAGTTGCGCCAGAAGAGCACGATCCTCGGCGCCGAACTGATGATAGGGGCCGTGCCCAGCCATGGTGCCGCCGATGGCGACCACCGACACGACCAGTAGCGCCCAGGCGGCGCCGATCACGCGAAACCGCACCGCCGCAATCACGATCAGCGGCAGCAGAAGAAAGCCGTAGGGCAGGCTCAGATGTGAGAAGATCGCATAACAGGCGCTGGCGAGCAGGACGCCCAGGCCGACGCCTTCGGCCAGTCGCGCCGGCTGCTTCAGAACTCTCAGATGGGCCTTGCGCAGGCTGAGGCCGAACACCCCGATCACCGCGAAGCCCAGGGCGTGACCGCTCCACCAGATACGGAAGGCGTCCAGGAAATCCTCCCCAACCATGCTGGACAGCGCCCCGGCGCTGATCAGAGCCGACGGCAGGGGCGCGATCGCGCATATGGTCAGGAAACGCGCCAACCCCTGCACGCTATCCACATGCAGCCCTGTAACCAGACGGCGCGTCAGCACCACCGCCAGAACGATCTCCAGCAGGTTGGTCAGGGTGAACAAAACCGAAAGCGACGGTCCGTTACCCGCCAGAATCTCCCCGGCGAAAACGCCCGCCACGACCAGAACGCCGAAACCGAGGTCATATTGCAGACCGCGGCCGCCACGCAGCCAGGCGGCCATGGCCACGCCGCCTGCGCCCCACAGGGCGGCGACCAGGCCGTTGGCGCGGGCGAAGCTGACAGCAAGAACCACCAGCACGGCCACGCCCAGCGCCGTCAGGATCGGCGCCAGGGGCTGGCGAAAGAAATCCGCGTTCGGGGGAGCCAGGGTTTCAGCCGGCGCGGCTCCCTTGCCCGTCGCATCCAATGCGACTTCTCCTCTTTGGAGCGCGCGGCTCATGCTCATCAATCCGGCCCAGAACTAGAGTCTTAGGCCCTGATCTTCGCGCGCGTTCCTAAACATCCCCTGAAGCGTGACCCTAGGATCAATACGAGGTTCGCAGCGCCTCGTCGAAAGCGCGCACCGCCGCCGCCGGGCCGTCGGGATGCGCCCAGACCCCGGCGCTGACGGCCACGAAGTCCGCCCCCGCCGCCGCCAGACCGGCTGCGTTCTCAGCCGTAACGCCGCCGATGGCCACGCAGGGAACCTCCATCGTCTCCTGCCAGATGGTCAGGATGTCTGGCTCGGCGTGATGGACCACGTCCTTGGTTTCGGTCGGGAAGAAGGCGCCGAAGGCGACATAGTCGGCCCCGCCCTCGGCCGCCTCCATCGCCAGGTGGCGGCTGTCGTGGCAGGTGACGCCGATCATGGCGTCCGGCCCCATGATGCGCCGCGCCTCGGCCAGGGAGGCGTCCTCCTGGCCCACATGCACCCCGTCGCAGCCCGTGGCGCGCGCCAGATCCGGCCGATCATTCAGGATCAGAGCCACGTCGTGCGCCTGGCAGATCGGCTTAAGCCGGGCGACAGCGGCGCGGATCGCCTCGTCCGAAGCTTCCTTCAGACGGATCTGCAAGGCGGCGCAGTCCCCGGCCGACAGGGCGGTCTCCAGCTCTGCGGCGAAGGCCTCCAGGTCCGGGATGGCGACCGGCGTGATCAGGTACAGCCGGCAGGCCGGGCGGGCGGGAATTTGCGGTTGACGTGCCATGGCCGAGCCCTGCCCGTCGTCGCCGTCGTCGTCAATGTCGCATGTGCATGCGAATGATTTGCACCCGCCTTAATAAATGCTATAGCGAGCCATTCTCAGTGTTCCGGGTGCCCCGCCTTGTACGTCTGCAACTGTAACGGTCTTCGCCAGCGTGACGTCGCCCTCGCCATCGAGGCGGGCGCCAACCGTCCGAAGGACATCTTCGCCAGCCACCAGTGCGCGCCCCAGTGCGCCAAATGCGTGTGCGAAATGCGTCAGATGATCCAGGAAACCCAGGCCGCCTTCGCCATCGCGGCCGAGTAGAGCCTAGCGTAAGAGCCGCCGCTTTTTGAAAGCGGATTTCACTCGCATTATCAATGCAGTGATAAAAACTCGCAAATAATCCACGGCGTTTCAGCCGTGCTATGAAGTCCTTACGGGCGGCCGAGAGGCCCTGTCGTCGCGCTGACGTCGCTTTCGCCGCCGCTGAACAAGGACGACGACCATGAAGGGCGATCCCGCGATCATCCGCACCCTCAATGCGGTGCTGACCAACGAACTGACGGCGGTGAACCAGTACTTCCTGCACGCCCGCATGTTCGAGAGCTGGGGTCTGACCCATCTCGGCAACGTCATCTACGAAGAATCGATCGGCGAGATGAAGCACGCCGACATGCTGATCAAGCGCATCCTCTTCCTGGACGGCCTGCCCAACCTGCAGGATCTGCACAAGCTGAAGGTCGGCGAAGACCCGATCGAATGCCTGGGCGCCGACCTGCAACTGGAAATCGACAGCCGCGCCACGACCCGCGACGCCGTCACCCAGTGCGAGGAAGCCCGCGACTACGTCAGCCGCGACCTGCTGATGAAGATCCTGGCCGACACCGAGGAGCACGTCGACTTCCTCGAAAACCAGCACAGCCTGATCAAGCTGATGGGCGCGCAGAACTATCTGCAGTCGGCCATGAAGGAAATCGTCACCGACGGCGCCGCCACCGGGAACTGATCCGAAGACCGGGCGCGGCGTCGGAGGGCGGGAACGTCCGCCGCGCCCGGTTGTTCTTGGCTGCATGAGCAGCATGGACGACGCCCTCGACGCCGCCCGCGACCACGCAGCGGATTTTCTCAACGCCGAAGGCCGCGACTGGCGGCACGTCGCCCTGGGCGCCGCGCTGACCGTCGGCTTCGCCCTGGCGGCGACGGCTGTGGCGACCCGCGCCGTTCCCCCGCAGACACGCGGCCTGACCGGCGCCCGAAAACGCGAGGGTCCGATCACCGAGCGGCCGCGCGGACCGTTCAGCCTAATCCTGCCCGCCGTCTTCTCGGCCACCACCCTGTCGGCCCTGCGCGTGTGGAACGCCCCCGCCCGTCCCGGCCGCAACACTGCAATGGGTCTGTGGGCTGTCGCCCAGGCGGTCAACGCCGTCTGGCTGGCGGCGCGGCCTACTGGACGCTGGACCCAGATTCTGGCCGCCATGTCCTCAGCCGGTCTGGCCGCCGCCTTCGCCCATGAGGCGCGCAAGCTGGATCCCGGCGCAGGCAAGCTGGCAGCCCCCACAGGCATGGGGGTGCGCCTGGCCAATCAGGCGGAACGCGGCCTGGACGACGCCGCCTGAATCCGCGGGTCGCCGAGCAGCGCCATTGCCCTTTTTCGCTTGATCCTCTAGGGCTCGCCGCGATTTGGCGCGCCACGCCCTGGCGGTCGGCGCCTGCCGCCCCCCCAGCAACGAGCCCTACGGTTCTCATGAAAATCAACGCCAACACCATCAAGCCCGGCATGGTCCTGCAACACAACGGCGGCCTGTGGGTCGTCACCAAGGCCAGCCACGTCAAGCCCGGCAAGGGCGGCGCCTTCGCCAACGTCGAGGCCAAGAACCTCGAAACCGGCAACAAGCTGAACGAACGCTTCCGCTCGGAAGACAAGGTCGAGCGCGTGACGCTGGAACAGCGCGACTATTCCTACCTGTTCGACAACGGCGAGACCCTCGTCTTCATGGACGACGAGTCCTATGAGCAGATCGAACTGCAAAAGGGCTGGGTCGGCGACGAACGCATCCCCTACCTGCAGGAAGGCATGAAGGTCGTCATCGAGATGCACGAAGAGCGTCCGATCGGTCTGGAGCTGCCGGAACAGGTCGTTCTGGAAGTCGTCGAAACCGAGCCGACCGTGAAGGGTCAGACCGCTTCGTCGTCCTACAAGCCCGCCAAAGCCTCGAACGGCATCCGCGTCATGATCCCCCCCTTCATGTCGACGGGCGAGAAGATCATCGTCGACACCTCGACCGGCGAATACGTCCGCCGCGCGGACTAACAAACGCCGTCATTCCCGGCCAAGGCCGGGCGCTGTAAGACTTGCTTTCAGGGGCGCGGATGGTCCGCGCCCCTTTTGCTTCTCCGTCCATCCGGGCCGCTGGCTTTTGAGGATCGACGGATCAGGAGAACCGCCTATGGCCCTCGCTTCCGCCCTGCTCCAGGTCATGATGGACGCCGTCCGCAAGACCGCCCGCCCGATGCTTCGGGATTTCGGCGAGGTGTCCCAGCTGCAGGTGTCCCGCAAGGGCCCCGGCGACTTCGTCACCGCCGCCGACGTCAAGGCCGAGCAGACCCTGTTCGAGCTGCTGCTGAAGGCCCGCCCCGGCTACGGTTTCCTGGGCGAGGAACGCGGCATGGTCGAGGGCACCGACAAGACCCACACCTGGATCGTCGACCCGATCGACGGCACCACCAACTTCATGCACGCCATGCCCCACTTCGCCATCACGGTGGGCCTGGAGCGCAAGCATCCCGACGGCACGTCCGAGATCGTGGCCTGCGTCACCTACAACCCGGTCATGAACGAGATGTTCTGGGCCGAAAAGGGCAAGGGCTGCTACCTGAACGACACCCGCATCCGCATCGCCGGACGCGCTGACATGGCCGAGTGCCTGATCGCCACGGGCCTGCCCTTCATCGGCAAGACGGGCCACGGCCAGGCCATCAAGGACATCCACGCCGTCGGCCAGCGCGTCGCGGGCATCCGCCGTCTGGGCGCCGCCTCGCTGGACTTCGCCTGGGTCGCCGCGGGCCGCTACGACGCCTATTTCGAGCGCAACCTGCAACCGTGGGACGTGGCGGCGGGCATCCTGCTGGTCACTGAGGCCGGCGGCGTCGTCACCACCATCGACCAGGACGGCGACCCCATGAGCGGCAAGCAGATCGTCGCCGGCAACCCGGAGATACAGGCCAAGCTGCGCAAGATCCTGCGCGATGCGTAAGACATTCTCCCTCCCCTTCATGGGGAGGGTGGTTGAGCCCGAAAGGGCGAAACCGGGTGGGGGCGGCGCTTCGCAAGAGGCGCCGCCTCTGTCGTATCCGCCCTCCCCACCCGCTCGTCGCTAAGCGACGACCACCCTCCCCATACAGGGGAGGGAGAAATCACGCGCCTGTCACGTGCGGCCCCTACCCTTCGGCCATGATCGCCGCCATCCTGACCGCCGTCCTCCTGTCGTCGAGCCAACCGGCCATGTCCCCGCCCCCCGCCAAGCCCATCGTCATCGCCCATCGCGGAGCCCCGGGCGAACGGCCCGAACACACCCGCGCCGCCTATGAGTTGGCGATCGACCAGGGCGCAGACTTCATCGAGCCCGATCTGGTCATGACCCGCGACGGCCACCTGGTCGTCCGCCACGAGAACGAGATCGGCGAGACCACCGACGTCGCCGATCGTCCCGAGTTCGCCGCGCGCCGCACCACCCGCGAGGTGGACGGCGTGCCCATCACCGGCTGGTTCACCGAAGACTTCACCCTGGCCGAGCTGAAGACCCTGCGCGCCCGCGAGCGCCTGCCCGCCCTGCGCCCCGCCTCAGCCGCCTTCGACGGGCAGGAACCGATCCTGACCTTCGACGAAGTGGTCAAGATCGCGCGTGAGGCCAGCGCCCGCACCGGCCGCGTCATCGGCGTCGCGCCCGAACTGAAGCACCCCAGCCATTTCGCCGCCCTTGGCCTGCCGATGGAGGGCGCCTTCGTCGCCGCGCTGGAGCGCCACGGCCTAACCGGCGCCGACGCCCCCATCCTGATCCAGTGCTTCGAGGTCGGGACGCTGGAGCGGTTGAAGGCGCGCATCGACGCGCCCCTACTGCAACTGATGCAGGCGGGCGGCGGCCCCGCCGACCGGCCCGGCGCGACCTACGCCGAGATGGCGACGCCGCAGGGTCTGGCGGAGATCGCCCGCTATGCCGAGGCGGTCGGGGTGCAGGATCTGATGATCGTGCCGCGCGACAATGCCGGCCGAGCGTTGGAGGCGTCGCCTCTGACGAAGGACGCCCATGCGGCGGGTCTGAAGGTCGTGGTCTGGACCTTCCGGGCGGAGAACCTGTTCCTGCCCGCGCAGTATCGCGTGGGCGAAGCGCCCGCCGACCACGGCGATCTAGAGGGGTGGCTGAAGACGATCTACACCCTCGGCGTCGACGCCGTGTTCAGCGATTTTCCCGCCGCCGCCGTCAAGGCGCGCTAACCCCTCTCCCGCCGGGGGAGGGTAGCTTTTACGTCCCCTGAAACTGCAGCTTGGCCAGACGCGCATACAGCCCGCCCTTGGCCGAGAGCTCGACGTGCGTGCCTTCCTCGACCACCTGGCCGCCGTCCATCACCACGATGCGGTCGGCCCTCAGCACGGTCGCCAGACGGTGGGCGATGACCAGGGTGGTGCGCGCCTCCATCGCCTGATCCAGCGCGGCCTGAACCAGACGCTCGTTCTCGGCGTCCAGCGCGCTGGTCGCCTCGTCCAGCAGCAGGATCGGCGCCTCGCGCACCAGAGCCCGCGCGATCGCCAGACGCTGACGCTGGCCGCCCGACAGGCTCTTGCCGCGCTCGCCCAGAGGCGTGTCGAACCCTTCCGGCAGGGCGTCGATGAAGCCCAGCGCCTGCGCCTCGGCGGCGACCGCGCGGGCTTCGTCCAGCGTAGCGGCCTCGCGGCCGAAGCGGATGTTCTCCAGCGCCGAGCCCGAGAACAGCGGCGCCTCCTGCGACACCCAGGCGAAGCGGTTGCGCACATCGACCGGATCAGCCGCGCGCACATCCACGCCGTCCACCGACACCAGACCCGACTGCGGGTCATAGAAGCGCAGCAGCAGGCGGAAAACCGTCGACTTGCCCGCCCCCGACGGCCCGACCAGGGCCACGGTCTCGCCCGGCCGCACGGTCAGGCTGAAGCCCTTCAGCGCCGGCAGGTCGGGGCGGCCCGGATAGGCGAAGTCCACCGCCGACATCGACACCTCGCCGCGCGGCGGCTGAGGCAGGGCGACCGGGCTGGCGGGCGGCGCGATGGCGGGGGTCGCCCGCATCAGTTCGTCGATCCGCTCCATGGCCCCGGCGGCCTTCTGCACGTCGCCCCAGCTTTCGCCCAGCGCCCCGACGGCGCCCGCCGCGAACACCGACAGCAGGACGAACTGCAGCAGGGCGCCCGGCGTCATGGTCCCGGCGATCACGTCCTGAGCGCCCAGCCACAGCACCAGGGTCACGCCGCCGAACATCACCATGATGATCATGGCCGTCATCACGCCGCGCGCCCGCATCCGCTTCAGGGAGACGCCGAACGCCTCCTCCACCGCCGCGCCGAAGCGGCCGATGGCGCTCTTTTCGCGACCGAAAGCCTGCACCGTCTCAATGGCGTCGACGCTTTCGCCCGCAAAGCCCACGGCCCCGGCGAAGGTGTCCTGCGACTGCACCGTCAGGCGGCGCACCACCCGGCCGAACAGGAACAGCGGCACGATCAGCACCGGCACGATCAGCAGGACGAAGCCCGTCAGCTTCGGACTGACGAAGAACAGCAGGATGACCCCGCCGATCAGGGTCAGGAAGTTGCGCAGCGCATAGCTAATCGAAGTGGTCAGCAGCGTATCCACCAACTGGATGTCCGTGGTCAGGCGCGACAGCACCTCGCCCGTCCGCATATGGGCGAAGAAGACCGGGTCCAGCGTCAGGATGCGCTGGAACAGCGCCGTGCGCAGATCGGCGATCATCCGCTCGCCCGTCTTGGTGACGTAGAAATAACGCAGCGCCGTCGCCAGCCCCAGGATCACGGCGTTGAGACCCAGGATCAGGAACCACTTGTCGATATTGGCGCCGCCGTTCTCGAACCCCTGGTCGATGGCGCCGCGCGCCGTCGCCGTCAGCGCCAGCGACGCGACCGTCGATCCGATCAGCCAGACCGTGGCGATCGCCGCGTCCATCTTGTGCCGCCCCAGGAAGGGCAGCAGCCGTCCCAGAGGTCGGATGTTGCGGCTCTTGGCGCGCTTGCCGCCCGCCTCGTCCATCTGTTCGGCCAGAACGGCGCCGGCGCCGGGGCGGCCGGTCGGCTGGGCATGACGTTGAGGTTCAGCTTGGGTCATGGTCGCGCTCTTGCCCCGGAACGCCCCCCGGTGTAAACGCCGCCCCTCGCTCCCGTCGCGCTCTGCGGCGGGATTCTCTATTTACGCGCAGTGACGGTCGGCATCGTCGTCGCGCAGAGACGGACAAGATCGATGAAAGCGGACACGCACCCCGACTACCACTTCATCACTGTTGTGATGACCGACGGCACCACCTACCAGACCCGTTCGACCTACGGGAAGGAAGGCGCCACGCTGAACCTGGACATCGATCCGACGTCTCACCCGGCCTGGACCGGCGGTAACCAGCACCTGATGGACCGCGGCGGCCGCGTCTCGCGCTTCAACAACAAGTTCGGCGGCTTCATCAAGAAGTAAGCCACGCTTGGTGCGACAAGTTCGCCACAAAAGCGCCGGTCCTGGGACCGGCGCTTTTTTGTTGCCCGGAACACCGTTAACATGGGCGCGTTCGATTACTCGGGGCGTGGACGTTGGGTCCGGGCCGATATCGGACCACAAGAGTTACAGACGATGAACCGACGGGAATTGGGCCTTGGCGTCGCCACGACGAGCCTGACGCTGGCAGCCGCGAATGGGGCGCTGGCCCAGACGCGCACCACGGACCCGCAAATTTTCATCGCCGGCTTCGACGCCCAGGCCGGGCGCCTGCCCGCGGCCCAGCAGGCCGATGTCCGCGCCGTCTATCAACTGACCGGCGGCAAGCCGATCTGGACCGCCGACCGCCTTCGCGTGCTGCAGGAGGTCGCCGCCGGGGCCGAGCGCCACGGCCTGCCCGCCGGGGACTTCTTCGACTTCGTCGGCCTGGCCGCCGACCGCGAAACGGCTGAAATTCGCACCACCGCCGCCGCCCTGGCCTACGCCAAGGTTCTGTCCGAGGGCCGCGTCCGGCCCGAGACGGTCGAAGAGCTGTGGGAGATGCAAAAGAACAGCGTCGACCTGCCGCGCGGCCTGGTCGACGCCGTGGCCGCCAACAAGCTGAGTCAGTGGTTCGACGCCCTGCCCCCGACGGACCTAGGCTACACCAATCTGTCGGCCGGTTACGCCCGCTATCGCCGCATCGCCCGCCAGGGCGGCTGGCCCGCCTTCCGTATCGGCGGCACCATCGAGCCGGGGACCAGCGACCCGCGCATCCCGGCCCTGACCGCCCGCCTGGCCGCTGAAGGCGACCTGAGCGCCGCCGCCGCCGAACGCCTGAAGGGCAACCTGTCCTACGGCCCGGACCTCGAGCAGGCGGTCCGCAGCTTCCAGACCCGCCACGGCCTGGGCGCCGACGGCCGCATCGGCGGCGCCACCCAGCGCTCGCTGACCGCCACCGCCGAGGATCGCGCCCGTCAGATCGCCCTGAACCTGGAGCGCCGTCGCTGGCTGAAGCGCGACCTGAATCCCGAGCGGATCGAGGTCAATACCGCCGCCGCCATCATGGTCTACTGGAAGGACGGCAAACCGGTTCACTCCAACCGCGTGGTCGTCGGCACCGCCGCCAACCAGACCCCCAGCCTTGAAAAGCCCTTCGCCTCGGTCGTGGCCAACCCGCCGTGGACCGTACCCATGGGCATCGCGCGTCGCGAAATCCTGCCCAAGGGCCCCGGCTACCTGGCCGCGAACGACATGTACGTCAACGCCGACGGCTGGGTGGTGCAACGCGCCGGTCCGAAGTCGTCGCTAGGCAATGTGAAGTTCGAGCTGCAGGACAGCTACGCCATCTTCCTGCACGACACCCCGGCCAAGCACGCCTTCAACCTGTCGGTGCGCCAGCGCAGCCACGGCTGCGTGCGGGTGCAGGACGCCATCGGCTTCGCCCGTCTGCTGCTGTCGCCC
Source organism: Brevundimonas phoenicis (assembly GCF_047237745.1). NCBI lineage: Bacteria > Pseudomonadati > Pseudomonadota > Alphaproteobacteria > Caulobacterales > Caulobacteraceae > Brevundimonas > Brevundimonas phoenicis. The sequence goes on along the minus strand of NZ_JBDFLN010000001.1, from coordinate 1,261,330 downwards.
GATCCCGAGCGTCTGGCCCTGTTCGACACGGCCCAGGCCAGCGGCGAGACCAAGCGCGTGACCACCGGCCGCAACATCGGCGTGCGCCTGCTGTACTGGACCGCCTTCGTCGATGGTCAGGGCCGCGTCGCCTTCCGTGAGGACGTCTATAAGCGCGACGCCAAGCTGGCCGACGCTCTGGGCATCGCCGTCAACCTGCCCCAGGTCATCGCCGACGCGCCGATCGATCCGGATGAAGTGACGCCGTAAGACGCCCTGCCTTCTCCTCCCCGCTTTCATGGGGAGGAGAAACTCAGCCGAAAGCGGCGCGCAGCAGGTCCATCTGGTTCAGGACGGGATTGGCGGGCGCCTCGGCGGGCTCGACGTACATCTGGCGGTCCAGATGCAGCACACGGTCGTACAGCTTCTCCGCCCGCACGGCGTATTCGATCAGGGCGATCGGCAGGTCGCCGCGACGCGGCTCGGCGTCCATGCGGCGATCGGCCAGGCGATAGCGAGGGTCGCCCGCCGCCTCGGCGCTCATGTCCTGCTCGCGCACGGCGCGCTGGACCAGCAGCCAGGACGCGATCTGCATCAGCCGCGTGGTCAGCTTCATGCTCTCGCCCGCATAGGACAGGGCCGCTGCGCGCGACAGCAGGCGGGAATCCTGCCGTCCGTCGCCATCCAGATAGGCGGCGGTCTCCTCGACCAATTCCATGCCTTCGCGGAAGGTGCGCTCGAACAGCTCCGAGCGTGCGAAGTCCAGCACTTCGGCGCCGGCGAGGCGCGCCGGGGTCAGATCGGCTTCGATGGCTGTCACGGGTGTCTATCCATGCATCTCATGCATCCGCTGGGTGCAATCGTCATGCCACGGAAGCTGATTCTGCGGGAGAGGGCCGTCGAAACCGTCCCCAACCGTCCGCCCCTCAGCGGAAGTTGAACAGCGCGTCGGCCGCGCTGCGCTGCGAGGACTTGCCGTCGATCGCCGCACGAGATCGCGCGATCTCGGCCTCCAGGGCGGCGATCCGCTCCTGCAGTTCGTCCACGGCGTAGAGGTCCAGGTCTTCGCGCCCCAGAGCGGAGAGGGCCTCGCCGCGCTGCGGCCGGGGCTCCAGATCTTCGAAACTCATCCTCGCCTCCTTGGCCATTCCGAGCATGACCTCCTATGTGAACGCCGCATTGAACCGGAATGCAAGCCAAGGGAGCGCCGCCATGTCCGTCGCCATGAAGGCCATAGAGATCGAGAACGGACGCGGCCCCGCCGACGCCCTGCGCCTGGCGACACGCCCCCTGCCCGCGCCTGGGCCCGGCGAGATCCGCATCCGCGTGCGGGCGGCCGGCGTGAACCGCCCCGACATCGTCCAGCGCGAGGGGCGCTATCCGCCGCCGCCGGGCGCCTCGGACATTCTGGGACTAGAGGTCGCGGGCGAAGTCGACGCCGTGGGCGAAGACGTGACGCGCTGGGCCGTCGGCGACCGGGTCTGCGCTTTGCTGGGCGGCGGCGGCTACGCAGAGTACGCCGTGGTCGACGCCCGCCACGCCCTGCCGATTCCCGACGGCCTCGACTGCATCCAAGCCGCCGCCCTGCCCGAGACCGCCTTCACGGTCTTCGCCAACGTCTTCGAGGGCGGCGAGCTGAAGGCGGGCGAGACCCTGCTGATCCACGGCGCCACCGGCGGCATCGGCGTCATGGCCATCCAGATGGCCAAGGCGGCGGGCGCCCGCGTCATCGCCACCTCGCGCGGAGCCGCCAAGGCCGAGGCCGCCCGCGTCCTGGGCGCCGACGTCAGCCTGGACGCGACCGAACACGATCTGGCCGCCGCCATCCAGGAGGCGGGCGGCGCCGACGTGGTGCTGGACATGGTCGGCGCGGCCTATGCCGAGCTGAACCTCAACGCCCTGAAGCCCGGCGGACGCTGGGTGGTGATCGCCACCCTGACCGGAGCCAAGGCCGAGGTCGATCTGATGCGGATCATGCTGAAGCGGATCATCCTGACCGGCTCGACCCTGCGCAGCCGCCCGGCCGACGAAAAGGCCCGCCTGGCCGCCGCCGTCGAGGCGACGGTCTGGCCCTGGGTCACGTCCGGCGCCGTCAAGGCTCAGGTCGAGGCGACCCTCCCCCTGGCCGAAGCCGCCGCCGCCCATGCGCACCTGGAAGAGGGCGCCCACGTCGGCAAAGTCGTGCTGCTGCCCTAAAAGAAAAGGGCGGGAAGCCGCAGCCTCCCGCCCTCGCCTTCCGAACAGGCCGGTGCTTTACCAGCGACCGCCGCCGCGCGCCGGGCGCAGAGACGAAATCCGGTCGTTCATGCCCGTATTCGCCAGGTTACGCATGTCGCCGCTGACAATCTCGCAACGGCCGCGATAGTTGGCGTCCTCGCAGACTTCCCAGGTTCCGCGCGACAGGCGGATCGAGCTGATCGCGTCATTCATGCCGACGTTGCGCAGGTTCGGCACCTCGCTACGGAAACTCATCGACTGACCGCGGTAATCGGCGTCGCGATAAACGGTGATCGAAGACCGGCCCCAGCCGCCGTTGCCGGGACGGCCATCATCCCAACCGCCGCCGGGACGCCCCGGACGACCGTCATCCCAGCCGCCGCCCGGACGGCCGGGACGGCCGCCGTTCTCGAAATCGCCCTGGAAGCGGCCGCAGACCAGACGCCCGTCGCGGTTGATGATTTCCTCGCTGGAGCAGCGCGCCAGCTCAATCGAGGTCTCACGCATATTACCCCGCATATCGCGGCAATCGGCGTAGAGGCGCCCCTGGTTCACATACGACCCGGAGCAGCTCTGCGCATACGACCCACGCGGCGCGCCACGCTGCATCACCTGCGCCTCCGCCGTGCTCACATTTATGGCGGAGAAGCCCCCCGCCGTCATGGCCAATCCCGCCGCTGCAATCACGAACTTCTTCATGATACGGTCTCCTTCGAGGTTTCTCTCGGCGCACAACGCGCCCTGGCCCCCAATGTTCATCACGACAGATGAACCTTCGCTGTATGAAGACGACAGACGACGTTTTCATTTCGGCCAAGATCACCTATAAAGGCCTTCTCGCGCCCGGCCGAAAAGGTCGGGCGCCGTCGATTCAAACGCCCGTTTTTCGGGCCGCAACCGCCGGGATCCATGCCCATGACCGACATCCTGATGCCCAAGGCCACCGCGGTCTGGCTGGTGGACAACACCTCGCTCTCGTTCGAGCAGATCGCCGACTTCTGCGGCCTGCACCCGCTTGAGGTGCGCGGCATCGCCGACGGCGACGTAGCGCGCGACATCCGCGGCGCCGACCCCATCGTCAACGGCCAACTGACCCGCGAAGAGCTGGACAAGGCCCAGAACGACGAGAACTACCGCATGAAGGCCGTGGTCAGCCGCCACGCCGAACTGCTGAAGCCCGCCAAGTCGGGCCCGAAATACACGCCGGTCTCGCGTCGTCAGGACCGCCCGGACGCCATCATGTGGTTCGTCCGCAACCACCCGGAAGTGACCGACGCCCAGATCGCCAAGCTGCTGGGCACCACCAAGGCCACCATCGAGAGCGTGCGCAACCGCACCCACTGGAACTCGGCCAACATCAAGCCCGTCGACCCGGTGACGCTGGGCCTGACCGGCCAGCTGCAGCTGGACGAAGTGGTGCGCAAGGCCGCTGACAAGAAGGCCAAGGACGACGCCAAGAACGGCGTCCTGCAACCCATCGAGCCCGAGGCGGAACCGGAAGTCGCCGCAGAAGAGCCCGAGGAAGAATACGGCCTGGGCGCCGAACCCACCGCCGAGTCGGTGTTCGGCTCGCGCGACTGATCCCAGCCAGCGGCTAGAGACAAAACGGCCCCGGAAGATCGCTCTTCCGAGGCCGTCGTCATTTCAGGTGGGAAGCCGTCAGTGGCTTCGGGCTTCCAGACTGTTGATCTCTTCCTTAAGTCGCAGTTTTCGCTGCTTCAGCTCCCTGAGGTGTGTCGGGTCCGCGGTGGGGCGTCGCATCTCCTGCTGGATAGTGTCATCCAGCGACCGATGCCGATTACCCAGTTCGCGAATACGAGCCTCGATGGTCATGGCTTGCGCCTCCATGTCTAAGGGACCACTACACTGAGCGCCCGGTTCGGCAGGGTGTGGAATCACATTGCAGTGACCCCCCGCCGCTCCGGACACGGACAGGTTGGAGGCGAATTTGGCCGATGTTGTGAACACGACCGTTCGGGCGCCGGCGCCCCTTCGGCTAGTCGTTGGAATCTCTGGCGCTTCGGGCGTCGTCTATGGCGCGCGCGTGCTGGACGCCCTGCGCGAACTGGGGGTCGAGAGCCACCTGGTCGTCACCCGCGCCGCCCTACTCACGTTGTCGCAGGAGACCGATCTCCCCCCTGACGACCTGACGGCCAAGGCGGATGTGGTGCATCGGCTGAACGATGTCGGGGCCACCATCTCCTCCGGCTCCTTCCGCACGCTCGGCATGATCGTCGCCCCCTGCTCGGTGAGAACCATGAGCGAGATCGCCACCGGCGTGACCTCGACCCTGCTGACCCGCGCCGCCGATGTAACGCTGAAGGAGCGCCGCCCCCTGGTGCTGATGGTGCGCGAAACGCCGCTGCACCTGGGCCACCTGCGCACCATGACGGCGCTTGCCGAAATGGGCGCCGTCATCGCCCCGCCCCTGCCCGCCTTCTACGCCAGGCCCGACAGCCTGGAGCAGATGATCGACCAATCGGTCGGGCGGGCGCTGGACGTCTTCGGCCTGGACTGGTCCGCCGTGCGACGCTGGGAAGGCCTGAAGGGCGGAGCCGAGGCATGAGCGACGATCTGTGGACCTGGGCCTGCGCCGCCTACGCCGCGCCGGGCGTGGCTGACGCCTGCCTGTCGCTGCAGGACTATCACGAGCAGAACGTGCCCCTGCTGCTCTGGGCGGCCTGGACCGCCGCCACGGGCCGCCGCCCGGACGAAGAGACGATCGACGCCGCCTGCGACACCGCCCGCGCCTGGCAGACCACCACCATCGCCCCCCTGCGCGCCGTGCGCCGCACGCTGAAGACGCCTGTGCCGGACCTTGAGACCGACGCCCGCCTGGCCGTGCGCGAACAGGTGAAGGCCGCCGAACTGGCCGCCGAGCGCCATCTTCTGGAGAGCCTGCAGGCCCTGTCTCCGGAACCTGCCGGGACGCCGTACCCGCCCATCGACGCCATGGCCGCCGCCGCCCGCCTGTGGGACCGCGTGGTGCCTCGCCCAGCGCTGCGAACCCTGGCCGACCTGCTTCCGGCCTGACGCCAGCTCGGCTATAACGTCACCGCTGCGGGGCCTGACGATGAACGACGACGAACCTTACCTGTCCGAAGAAGACAAGGCGCTGCGCGCGCAGCTCTCCCTGCTGTTGCAGGAGCACGCGGACCTGGACGCCTCCATCGAGGCCCTGGCGCTTCTGCCCGCGCCCGACCAGCTCATGATCGCCCGCCTGAAACGCAAGAAGCTGGCTCTGCGCGACGACATCGTGAAGCTGCAGGATCGCATCCTGCCCGACATCATCGCATAATCACATAACGACGGTCATTGACTCTTGTGTCGTTAACGGTGGAGATGACATCGTCACCCACTGGCAGGAGAGAACCGATGCGTTTGCGTAAGATTCGTAATGCCGTGCTTCTGGCGACCGTCGCAGCGGCGACGTCATTGCTGTCCGCCGGAGCCGGGGCGCAGTCCCCCGGCATCATGTACCATCGCACCTTCTACAGCGACGCCACGCTGACAGTTCAGGTGGGCTGGTATATCGACCGCTGCTCCAACGGGCGCGTCGTTGCGGCGCCGGTTCACGGGACCACCTCGCCCTATTACACGCTAGAGGCGGTCGGCAGTTGCCCCGGCGGTTACTGGTGAATCTGTTGCGGAGGCGGTTCAGCGCCGCCTCCGCCAATCTTTGCTTACAACGGCAGGACCGAAGTGTCCTTCACCTCTTCCATCACCGCATAGGTGCGGGTTTCGCGCACGCCCGGCATGGTGATCAGGGTGTCGGCCAGGAAGACGCGATAGGCGGCCATGTCCTTCATCCGCACCTTGACCAGATAGTCGAAACCGCCAGCCACCATATGGCACTCCAGCACCTCGGGCGAGCGGCGGATGCGATCGGCGAACTGATCGAAAATGTCCGAGGTCGTGCGGTCAAGCAGCACCTCGATGAAGATCAACAGTTCCCGCTCGGCGAACTTCGGGTCAATCAACGCCGTATAGCCGATGATCACCCCTCGTTCGCGCAGGCGCCGCACCCGCTCGAAGCAGGATGACGCCGACATATTGCATGCCGACGCCAGATCCTGGTTCGTGATCCGCCCGTCCTGTTGCAGCACCCTCAGGATGCGGCGATCCGCATCGTCCAACTTGTAATCCGCTGCGCTCATGCGCGGCTCCCCCTTACGCATTTACCTACTCCGAACTGTGTCAAACCGCCTGCTGATCCGCAATGGATCAGCAGGCGGCGGGACCGGCGACCTGGGAGGGAAACCGCCGGTCGAAAACAACGCCTCTTGCGCGTCTTCGGGCTTTACTCTGCTCGGCGAGCGGCGGCGGCGGCCTGCTTGCTCTCGGCGATGAAGGCTTCCATCTCGGCGGTCATGGCCGGAATGGTGGCGACGCCCAGGGCCAACAGGTGATCATGGAAGGCCTTGATGTCGAAATCCGCCCCCAGTTCCGCCTCCGCCTGACGACGCAGACGCACGATCTCGATCTCGCCCAGCTTGTAAGCCAAAGCCTGCCCCGGCCAGGTGATGTAGCGGTCGATCTCCGTCCCGACTTCATGATCAGACAGGGCCGTATTCTCGCTCAGGAAAGCAATCGCCTGATCGCGGGTCCAGCCCTTGGAATGCAGGCCGGTGTCGATCACCAGCCGCGCCGCTCGCCACATCTCGTAATTCAGGCGGCCGAAGTCCTCATAGGCGTCTTCGTAGATGCCCATCTCGACAGCCAGCTTTTCAGTGTACAGGGCCCACCCCTCGCCAAAGGCCGAGATGCCCGCCTGCGAGCGCCACTCCGGCAGCTTGGCGTGCTCGCGACGCAGGACGCCATGCCAGGCGTGGCCGGGATTGCACTCGTGCACCGTCAACGCTGGGATATTGTAGCGCGGTCGCGACGGCAGGTCATAGGTGTTCAGCAGACACGTCCCGTTACCGCCCCGTCCAGCAGTATAGAAGGGTGCGATGGCGTCCGGCACCGGCACCAGACTGAAGGTGTCGCGGGGCTTCAGGTTGAAGTACTGCCCCATCTTGCCGTCGACCTTCTTGATCACCCAGGCGCCGTGCCACAGCAAATGCTCGGGCTTTTCATACTGGAATTGAGGATCGGTCTTCAGGAAGGTGATGAACTGCGCAAAATCACCCGTGTAGCCCGTGCTGCGCATCACCGCTTCCATCTCGGCGCGGATGCGCGCGACTTCGGCGCGGCCGATCTGGTGGATCTGATCCGGCGTCAGATTGACGCTCGTGTATTGGCGGATTTGCGTCTGATAGAAGTCGTCGCCGTTCGGCAGGCGGTTGGCGCCCAGGGTATCTCGCGCGCCCGGCACATATTCATCGCGGATGAAGCTCAGCAAGGTGCGGTGCGCCGGCACGACCTGCTGCTGGATCACCTGGACGGCGGCGGCGCGAAGACGCTGCCGCTCCGCCTCAGAGACCGACTGCGGCATGTCGATGAAGGGCTTGTAGAAGGGATTGGCCTGCGGATCGGTCGGTTCCGTCACGGCCAGGATCGACACGTCCCGCCCGACAAGGGAGGCCTTGGGCTGGGTGAAGCCGCGCGCCAGACCAGCCCGCATGTTGACGATCTGCTGATCGAAGTAGCGCGGCGTGTCGCGCAGTTGCGACAGATAGCGCTCATAGTCCTCCACCGAAGTAAAGGTCTGGTTGGCCATGCCCGAGATCGACGACCAGAAGGAACTGTCAGAATTGAAGGGCATTTCGTACAGGCGATGCCGCCCGTCATCGACGTAGTTGTCGATCTGATGCCTATAGACCGCGTAGTTGGTGCGCTCGGACGGCGACAGTTGATCCAGGGAGATGGCGTTCAGGCGGTTCTGGATATCGGTCCAATAGGCCAGGCGACGCTGCTGGGTCGCGGCGCTGACGTCCGGCAGGTTGGACGGCTTGGAGGCGCGCGACGGCATCTCCTTCTGACGCCAGGCGTATTCCTCTTCAGCGATGGCGCGGAACTGGGCGTCCACGGCGGCGGCGCTCGTCGCCGAAGCCGACGCGGGCGCCGAGGCGACGGCCGTCGTCGGCAGGGCGGCGAAAGCCATCACGCCCACGGCGGCGGCGATGGCGCTGTACGCGGTCAGGGTCTTCAACTGCATTCTCCCCCAATAAATCATGCGGACGCCCGCAGGCCGCCCAGAGCGAGAAGCCGCCCGTGACCGGACGGCTTCCCTATTCGGATCAGAACCGGGCGTTCACGCCAATGTAGGCATAGCGGCCCAGGTTGTTGTATATGCTTCCGTTGAATCCGGTGTTCAGCGAGGTGCCGGTCCAGGTGAACGGCGTCTGCGGCGGTTCTTCATTGGTGAAGTTGTTTACCCCCGCGAAGACCGAATACTTGTCGAAGCGATATTCAGCGCGCAGGTCGTGAGTGATCCACGACGGCGCCTTGTAGGGCTCATAGGCGCCCGCCGGATCCTGGTTGCTGCGGACCATGCTGCCCAGATACTGGTTGGCGTAGGACAGCGAGACCCGATCATAGTCCCAGGTGACGCGGAAGTTCATGCGACGCTTGGGATTGGGCAGTTCGCCCGCCTGCTCGTCCCGCACGCTGGCGTCGCCCGGAACCGGGTCGTAGGTCAGCTCGTCCAGGAAGCCGGCCGCCGCATTGAATGACAGCGAGCCATAGTCCGGCAGCCCCAGCTTAGCCAGGTCGGTGCGATAGGACGCGGTCACGTCCCAGCCCGAGTTGGTGTACTCGGCCACATTCAACACCTGGTTCAGAACGCGGGTGATGTTGCCGTCCGAACCCCGCGATACGCTAGCGCAGAACGGGTTGCTCAGGCTCGGGCTGTCGACGCAGTTGTTGATGATGTTGCGCCACCCCAGCGAGGCGATCACGTCGCTGATCTCGATCTCATAGCGGTCGATCGTCAGGGCCAAGCCCGGCAGGAACGACGGCGTCAGCACCACGCCCATCGTCAGGGTCTCGCCCTCTTCCGGGTTCAGATCGGGGTTGCCTTGACTGACCACAGGCCGTGTCGCGGTCGACTGTACGAAGTTCGGGCTCAGCCCCAGCGCCGCGCAGTTCGCCTTGCGATTGGCCGAGGCGTTGCCCAGGTTCAGGCGCGTCGCGTCGCAGGGATCCTCGATTTGGCTGTAGCCTTCGCTGCCGCCGCCGAACAGTTCGTTGATGTTGGGCGAGCGCACCGCCTTGGCGTAGTTGCCGCGGAAGCGGATGTCGCGGTTGACCGTCCATTCCAGACCCAGGCCATAGCTGCTGTCGCCGCCCGTGGTGGTGTAGTCCTGGTAGCGATAGGCCGCCGTCAGATCTAGGTACTGCACGAACGGGACATCGGCCAGCAGCGGCAGGTTGATCTCGCCGAAGATCTCCTTGGACTCATAGCGCCCTTCAGTGATCTGCTGGGCGTTCTGGAAGATCAGCCCCTTCTGCGAACGTTCGTCCGGCACTGAACGAGCGTATTCCTTGCGCCACTCGACGCCCGCCGCAAAGGCGACCGGCAGGCTGGTCCCGCTGAACAGCGACGGATAGGAGAACAGCTCCCCGTTGACGCTGGCCACCGCGTTCCACTGGCGCGTCACGTCGTCCCGGACGGTGTGGATATAGGAGTAGTCGATCGCCTCCTGCGAGGCGATTCCGGCCCCGAACAGGTTCAGCGGCTGACAGCCTCGGGCCCGCGCATCTTCGCTGCGACAGACGATCTGGCCGTTCAGATTGATCGCATCGATCGACTCGTAGAACTCCTTCTGCAGTCGATCGAAGTTGGTGAACTGCGACTCGGTCTGGCCGTAGTTGACGTAGGCTTCGAACCGCCAGCCATTGCTGAAGGCTCCGTCGATCCCGGTCACGAAGCGGGTGGTGTCGTACACGCTCTCATAGGTGCGGATGCCGAAGTCGCGGTCGTTGCGGGTAATGTCGAAGCGCGCGACCCCGGCGGCGGTCAGCATGGCCCTCAGATCGCTAGGCAGGAAGGCGTTGTCGGCCTGGATGCGATAGGCGTTGCCCGTCACCAACTTGCTGCCGTCCACGTCGCCGGCGAAGGTGCCGTTCTCGCGCTGGCTGGTCGCCTCGGTGTGGAAGTATTTGCCCTCGGCGAACAGGTTCAGCTCGCTGATGAAATCGCCCGACGGCTGGAACTGGTGGCGCAGCTGCAGCTCGCCGCCGTAACGCTCTACCGGGGTGCGCAGGGCGTCTTCACGGAACTTGAAGCCGTCGCCGCCGATCGAGACCTTCTGCGGACGGCCCGCGCCGTCGACCACGACCTGGCCGCGATCGAAGGGAACCAGCTTGCCATCCGGCGTGAAGGTCAGGCTGTAAGCCGCATTTCCGCCGATCGGCGTGACGATCACCGGCGTGAAGCTGTCGTTGGTGATGTTGGTATAGACGTCCCGCGCCATGATGAAGGACGGCAAGCCGTCGTCCGGGCTCTTCTTGTTCGGGTTCGGGATGTAGGCCAGGCCGCTCATCGCGTAATCGCGTTCGTGGCGGTACAGGCCCTCGGTCTGGTCGTAGGTGGCGGCGGCCATGATGTTGGTGCGGCCGTCGTTGAAGTTCCGCCCCACTGCGATCGAGCCGTAATAGGTGTTCGGGCCGTCGGCCGAACCGTACTGGGCCTGTGCGGCGATACCGTCGAAGTCCTGCTTGGTGATGAAGTTGACCACCCCGGCCACGGCGTCGGCGCCGTACACCGCCGAAGACCCGCCCGTCACCGTATCGACGCGGGCGATGGTGGTCTTGGAGATGGTGTTGACGTCCACGGCGCTGGTGCCGCTGGACCCGGCCACGTGACGACGGCCGTTGACCAGCACCAGCGTTCGGCTGGAGCCCAGGTTGCGCAGGTTCAGCGTCGCCAGGCCCTGGCCCGCGACCGTATTGGTCGTGCTGGACGCCGAACTGCCGAGGCCGACCTGCGGCTGGCGGGCCATGGCGTCGATCAGGTTGGTGACGCCGATGTTCTCGATTTCCTGAGCATCGACGACGTTGACCGGGGTCGACGCCTCGACGTTCGGACGCCGGATGCGCGAGCCGGTCACCACGATGTCGGCGACGGCGCTGGCTTCCGGTTCCGGGGCCGGGGCTTCGGATTGCGCCCGGGCGGGCTGGGCGGCGGCGGCCGTGACGGCCAGACCGGCGATCATCGTGCCGGTCTTCAGGTACGCAGACAGTCTCATTGGATCACCCCTCGTTTTTCTGATCTGAATCACAGGCGCGCCGTCCCCATTCGACCTCGCCTGCGTCGTCTGTTGCGGATCAGCGCCCTCCTTGCGCCTCCCCTCGTTCGGCTTTTTGCCGATCGACCATCGCCCGCACGTCGGCCAACAAGGCCGGCGCGTCGTAGGCGACCCCACGCGCCACCGTCCAACGCACGCCGCCGACCGTCTCGATGCGGTTCTCGGGGCTCAGGCGCTCATGTCCGGTGCCGTACAAGGTCTTGAAATTCGCCAGCGGATTTTCGGTCGTGATGACCAGATCCGCGCTCATGCCCGGCCGCACGACGCCGAAGGTCGGCGCCTTTCCGGTCGGCTCGGCCAGGGTCGTCGCCCCGTCCATCGTCGCGGCGCGCACGATCTCCAGCGGGTGGAAGCCCGCCTCCTGCAACAGCTCCAGCTCTTCGATGTAGCCGAAGCCGTACAGCTTCCAGATGAAGCCCGAGTCCGAGCCCACCGTCACCCGGCCGCCGACCTTCTTGTAGTCGTTCACCAGCCGCATGAACCGTTCGTAGAAGCGGCGCCACGCCACCTCGTTCGACGTCGTCCAGTCGAAGAAATAGCTGCCGTGGTTGTCGCGCGTGGACTGGAAATAGTCCGCCAGCGCCGGAAGCGTATAGGTCTGGTGCCAGGGCGCATTGCGCGCCCGCATCAGATCGCGCGACGCTGCATAGATGGTCATCGTCGGATCGAAGACGACCCCCGCCTTCTTCTGCGCCTCCAGATAGGCGTACCATTCCGCCGAACCCGGTTCGACCTCGTCCCAGATCTCGGCCGCCTCGCCGAAGCGCTTCTGCTCGTCGTAGAAGTTGTAGTCGGTCGGATAGTCCTGGATCGTCCGCCCGCCCAACAGCGACTCGAAGTGGCCGTAGAAGTGGGTGATGGTCCCCAGACCCGCCGCCGCCAGTTGTTCGGCGTTCAACTGGGCCACGCCCGGCTGGGCGATGTGGGCGACCGTGCCCATGTGGTTCTTCTTGGCTTCATCGATGGCGGCCAGGACCACCTCGGGCGTCTCGTCGCCGCGCAGGAAGAATTTGATCCCGTCCACGCCGTTGGCCGCGCCCCAGCGCACCCACTCGCGCGCCATCTCGGGGTTGCGGATACGGCCGCGCGACCAGCCCGATCCGAGGGTCTGGTAGTTGTAGATACGCGGCGCGACGATCTCGCCGCGCGCCGAACGGGCCTTTTCCGACACGGCGATGTCGTGCGGCGCCAGGCTGACGCCGCGCACGGTCGTCACGCCGTGCGCCAGCCACAGTTTGTACACGTACTCCAGATCCGGCGCCTTCTGCGGGCTGCCGCCATGGGCATGGGCGTCGACGAAGCCGGGCATGACGTACATGCCGCGCGCGTCGATCTCATGCGCGGCGTTCAGCGGCGGGCGGCCTTCACGCTCGGGCAGGCCCGGCCAGCCCGCCTGGAGAATGTCGGTGATCTTGTCGTTCTCGATGACGATGTCGACCGGCCCCATGGGCGGGGCGCCCGTGCCGTCGATCAGCATGGCGCCGCGCACCACCATCAGCGGATAGGGACCATAGCCCTCGTCGGCGCGTCTCGGCGGCGCCGGGTTCAGCGTAGCCCGCGCCGACGCCGCCTGCGCTTGAGCCTGAGCCGACACCGCGTTCGGCGTCCCCGCCGCAAGCAGCAGCGCAACCGCACACGCCGCGCCGGCGCCCTTGAAGACAGACTTTTCCCCAAACATCGTCCGCAAGCCGCAATCCCTCCCAAGATCGAGGGCCATCGGCCCCTGCAAGCGTTTGCCCGGCCCCTCAGCCGTTCCCCAATTCGCTAGCACTGCATCGAAGACAGAAGTTTCGGATATTATCCAAACGACGGAATAAAATTCACACCAATCACCAAAACCGATCACCATCTTCGAAATGTAGAAATTCGGCCCAGCCCTACAACAGAAGCGTTGTTTCTGCGACAAATCTGAATTTATGATCCAGTGATAGGGATTGAATACGGCCCAATCGGGTCGTTTTTTCTGTTGCGGCTCAGCTTACCAAGGTAGGTTGTGGGCCAAAAATGCTACGGAAAAACGCCGTTATACCGAATATTTTTACTTCGCCATCGAAGACTACCGGGGGAGACGCATGAGTTTCGTGACACGCCGCAAGGCCCTGCCTGTGCTGGGAGGGCCGCCCAAGGCTCATGGGCTGAAACCCACCCTGTCCTGGCCGCATCTGGTCGCCCTGGGCGTCGGCGCCATTGTCGGCACCGGCATCTACACCCTGATCGGCGTGGGGGCTGAGCGGGCCGGGCCGGCGGTCATGCTGGCCTTCGTCATCGCCGGGATCGTCTGCGTCTGCGCCGCCCTAGCCTACGCCGAGTTGGCGACCATGATCCCGGAGTCGGGCTCGGCCTACACCTATTCCTACACCACCCTGGGCGAGGGCGCGGCCTGGATGGTCGGCTGGAGCCTGATCCTGGAATACACCGTCGTCTGTTCGGCCGTGGCCGTGGGCTGGGCGGGCTATTTCTCGGGCATGATGGAGGGGATCGGCATGGGCCTGCCCGCCATGCTGACCTCGGCCCCGTCGCAGGGCGGGATCGTCAACCTGCCCGCCGTCATCATCGTCGCCGCCGTGGCGGGCCTGCTGGTCGCCGGCACCAAGGAAAGCGCCTCGATCAACGCCGTGCTGGTGGTGGTCAAGATCGCCGCCCTGATCGCCTTCGTGGCGATCGCCCTGCCCCACTTCAACCCGGCCAACCTCAAGCCCTTCATGCCCTACGGCTTCTCGCATGGCATCGGCGCCGAGATGGGCGTCATGGCGGCGGCGGCCATCATCTTCTTCGCCTTCTACGGCTTCGACGCCGTGGCCACGGCGGCGGAAGAGACCCGCAACCCCGCCCGCGACCTGACCATCGGCATCATCGGTTCGATGGTGGCCTGCGTCGTCATCTACATGGCCGTGGCCATCGCCGCCCTGGGCGCCATGCCCTTCACCGACTTCATGAAGTCGCCCGAGCCCCTGTCCCACATCATTCGCACCGTCGGGTCCGACCTGTGGGCCACCCTGATCGCGGGTGCGGCGGTCGTCGCCCTGCCCACCGTCATCCTGGCCTTCATGTTCGGCCAGAGCCGCATCTTCTTCGTCATGGCCCGCGACGGCCTGCTGCCGCGCAGCCTGGCCCATGTGTCCGAGCGTTCGGGCGGGCCGGTGCGCGTGACGGCGGGCACGGCCGTCCTGATGGCGATCATCGCCGGTTTCATCCCGCTGGGCGACCTGGCCGCCCTGGCCAACGCCGGAACGCTGGTGGCCTTCGCCTCGGTCGGCCTGTGCCTGATCATGCTGCGCCGCCGTGAGCCCGGCCGTCCGCGCGTCTTCCGCGCCCCGGTGTGGTGGCTGGTCGGGCCCGTGGCCATCGCCGGCTGCGTCTATCTGTTCTTCAGCCTGCCGGCCTCGACCCAGATCAACTTCGTCATCTGGAACGTGATCGGGGTGGCGGTCTATCTGCTGTACAGCCGCCGCAACAGCCTGCTGAACGGCTAAAACAAAGGGCGCCGAGGATGACCTCGGCGCTCTTTTCAATTCTTCAGCGCGTCGCCTCCGGCCGCGCCTTCTTCCGCAGCCACATGGCCGCATCGGCTTCGGACAGCCAGACCTCCGCGTCCGTCTGACCGGCGAATGCGCGCACGCCGAACGAGCCGCCCAGCGCCACCCGCCTCTCATCCCAGATAAAGCCTTCGCTCTGCAGCGCCTCGCTCAGCCGCCGCGCCTTCTCGCGCCCTTCCTCGGCGCCGGCGTTCATCAGCAACACGGTGAACTCGTCCCCGCCCATGCGGCCGACGGCGTCGGATTCGCGCACGTTCGCCAGCAACAGCTCGGCCACGGCGATCAAAGCCGCGTCTCCCGCCGCATGGCCCAGGCCGTCGTTGATTCCCTTGAACCCATCCAGATCGAGATACAGCAGCGCCGCCTCGACTCCGTGGCGGCGGCAATAGGCCAGGTTGCGCGTCAGCACCGTCATGAAGCCGCGCCGATTCAGCGCGGGGGTCAGCACGTCGTGGTCCGCCAGAGCCTCGGCTCGCTCGGCCCGTTCGGTCAGGGCCGCCACCTCGGCGTGCAGGCGCGCGATCTCGGCGCGCAGTTCCGCATCGTCGCCCGCAGAGGTCGTCTGTTCGGCCAGGTGGTTCAAGGCGGGCTCCGGCGTCGCATTTCCGGCCGACTCAAGGCCCCGCGACGCGCCGGAGTCTAGCGTCCTCGGTTGCGGGCGCAACGCGGGTGCTGTAACGGGCCGCTTTCCGCTTGGGGAGCCTTTGCGCATGACCGCCTCCACGCCGCCGGCCACGACGCCTCCTGTCGCCATCATCATGGGCAGCCGCTCCGACTGGCCCACGATGAAGCTGGCCGCCGAACGCCTGGATCAGCTGGGCGTCGCCTGGGAGGCCAAGGTCGTCAGCGCCCACCGCACGCCCCAGCGTCTCTATGACTTCGCCACCACGGCCAAGGACAAGGGCTTCAAGGTCGTCATCGCGGGTGCCGGCGGCGCGGCCCACCTGCCCGGCATGGCCGCGTCCATGACCGATCTGCCGGTGCTGGGCGTGCCGGTCCAGTCCAAGGCGCTGAAGGGGCTCGATTCCCTGCTGTCTATCGTCCAGATGCCCGGCGGCGTGCCCGTCGCTACGCTGGCGATCGGCGAGGCGGGCGCCGCCAACGCGGGCATTCTGGCGGCGCAGATCCTGGCCCTGTCCGATTCCGCCATCGCCGAGCGCCTGTCAGCCTTCCGCGCCGCCCAGACCGAATCCGTCGCCGAAAGCGTCGAGGACTGATGCCCGATTTACCCCTGCCTCCCGGCTCGACCCTCGGCATTCTCGGCGGAGGCCAGTTGGGCCGGATGCTGGCTCAGGCCGCCTCGCGTCTGGGCTTCGACGTGGTGATTCTCGACCCTCAGCCGGACTGCCCCGCCGCCCGCGTCTCGCGCGCCCAGATCACCGCCCCCTATGACGACCCTGACGCCCTGCAGGCGCTGGGCCGCCTGTGCGATGTCGTCACCTTCGAGTTCGAGAACGTCCCCGCCGCCTCGGTCGAGACCCTGGCCGAAGCGGGCGCCCTGGTCGCGCCGGGGCCGACGGCGCTGGCCGTCGCTCAGGACCGGGTGGACGAGAAGACCTATCTGAACGCCGTCGGCGCCCCGACCGTGGCCTTCGCCGCCGTGACCACGCAGGATGACCTCACCAACGCCATCGATCGCTTAGGCCTGCCCGCCCTGCTGAAGACCCGCCGCGAAGGTTATGACGGCAAGGGCCAGGTCTGGATTCGCGACGCCGCCGAGGCCGAAGCCGCCTTCGACGCCATCGGCCGCCGTCCCGCCGTACTGGAAGCCGCCGCCGTCTTCCAACGCGAGCTGTCGATCATCGCCGCCCGCGGCCACGACGGCGCGGTCGCCGTCTATCCTCTCGGCGAGAATGTCCACAAGAACGGCGTGCTGAAGACAACCACCGCTCCCGCCGCGGTCGACCCCGCCACGCAAGCGCGCGCCGAACAGATCGCCGCCGCCGTGCTGGACGGCCTCGACTACATCGGCGTCATGGGCATCGAACTGTTCGACATGGGAGAGGGCGAACTGCTGGTGAACGAGGTCGCCCCGCGCGTTCACAACACCGGCCACTGGACCCAGGACGGCTGCGTCTGCGACCAGTTCGAACAGCACATCCGCGCCGTCGTCGGCTGGCCTCTGGGCCCGACGCAAGCCCACGCCCGCGTCGAGATGACCAATCTGCTGGGCGACGAGGTCGAGCACTGGCGCGCACTGGCCGCCGAGCCGAACGCCCGCCTGCATCTCTACGGCAAGCACGACGTCCGGCCGGGGCGCAAGATGGCCCACATCAACCGCATCCTCTGAACCCTCTCAGCGCCCTCCCTCTCCCAATGGGAGAGGGTTTCCTATGCCTTGGCGCCGTAGCGCAAGCGACCCAGCACGTCGGTGATCGTCCGCACCGGCGCGTCGAAATCCTTGCCCGCCTTCCACTTCTCGAAGGCCATGACGTTGTCGATGCGGCGGGCGACGAAGCCTTCCGCCGCCTCGCGTCCGTCGAACCAGCGCATCGTCAGAGCTGGAATCAGGATGCCGCCCAGAATCGCCCGCTTGGAGTAGTGATTCTGGTCCGTCGCCGTATCCCCGGCCCAGCGCCACAGGTGATCCGCCGTCTCCCACGCCAGCTTGAAGCCCAGGTCGACGTTGGTCGGCAGGCTGAGAAAGCCTGCACAGCGTTTGGCCGCCTCGATATCCTGCGCCCCCGCCTCCATCCGCGCCGAGACGGCGGCGGCGATTCGTTCGCGAATCTTCATCGTGGCCGCAGGCGTGGCCTCCAGAGCTTTCAGAGCCCGCGCGTCGTGGCGACGCGACAGCAGGACCGCCAGATCGCGCGGGCCGTTCGGTAGCAGCAGTTCCTGGTCGCCCAGCGACAGGCCGCATGCCTCGCACGCGGCGCGCGTCAGGCGCGCGTTCCAGCCCAGCGCGGGCGCGCGTTCTATGGCCGCGTCCAGAACGGCCTGTTCAGTGCGGTCGGCCCAATCGCCTTTCGGAGCAGTCTCGGCTGTCTCGGTCATGGGCGGCACGATACGCCCATCCGGCGGGCGTTTCGAGCCATCACGATTAGGCGCGACGATCTGGACACGCCCCCCCCGATCATGTATCAGCGCGCCTTCACTTGGGAGGCCTCCTCTCGAGCGTGGTTTTGTTTTGTCTGCCCGTCTCCCTTGGAAAGGACGCGGCGGGCGGCCAAAGGAGAGAGACCCCTGGTTCAGATTTTTGTCCGCGACAACAATGTCGATCAGGCGCTGAAAGCCCTGAAGAAGAAGATGCAGCGCGAAGGCAGCTTCCGCGAAATGAAGCGTCACGTGCACTTTGAAAAGCCGTCGGAAAAGCGCGCTCGCCAAAAGGCTGAAGCCGTCCGTCGCGCCCGCAAGCTGGCCCGCAAGCGCGCCCAGCGCGAAGGCCTGCTGCCGGCTCCGAAGGGTCGCGGTCGCTAAGACCCGCTGACGCCTGAAAGATCAAAGGCCGCCCCGGATCGCCGGGGCGGCCTTTTTCTTTGCCTGATGACTATGCCCCGCTCCGGTTCCTTTCGCCGTCATCCTCGGACTTGATCCGAGGATCTAGTCACGCCGTCCGCGCTATTCCGAGCGATCCATGCGACCCGGTCCACGTCGCGGGTCTGGATCCTCGGATCAAGTCCGAGGATGACGGAGAGAAGGGAGAGAGGGGGCGAGAGAGGCGCGCACGCGCCTCCCTCCCCTTAGCTTCACCGGCCCGTGACGGCGCCCATGAAGCTCTTCCAGCTCAGCTTCACATCCGACAGGGCGCCGGCGCGGAAGGCGCGGCCCGCCGCCCAGATCATCAGGGCCGCGAACAGGAACATGCCGATCAGGCCGCCGATGATCTCGATCAGGGGCGGTCCGCTGGGCGCGCGCGCGGCCATGACGAAGGGGGTGAAAGGCGGGATCAGGCTGATCACCTTCACCACCATGGCGTCGGGGGTGCGGATGGCCATCTGCATGACCAGGATCGGCACGACCAACACCATCATGATCGGCCCCATCAGGGTCTGGGCGTCGCGCGGCGTGTCGCAGAAGGCGCCGATGGCGGCGAACAGCACCGCATACATCAGATAGCCCCCGACCAGGAACAGCAGGAAGTAGACGAACAGGCCGTCGGTCAGCAGCACCGAGCCGATGTCCCGCGCCACGTCCGGCACGCTCGCCATCAGGCCGATAGCGCCTATGCCGCCCCAGGCGCCCAGTACGGCCAGGGTCAGCAGGGCCACGCCCAACACCTTGCCCGTCAGGATTTCGGTCGCCGAGGCCGAGGACAGCAGCACCTCCAGAATCTTGTTCGACTTCTCCTCCATCACGCTGTTCAGCAGGATGGAGGCGCCGGTGATGATCAGCGACCACAGGATGAAGCCCACCGCCATGCCGACGATGACCGGCAGCTTGTCGCGGAACGACACCTCGCCCCCCGACGCGGCGCGCGGCGAGAAGACCGAGACCTCAGGCCGGAAGCGCTCGGTCTGCGCCACTACCGTGGGGTCGATGCCGCTGGACACGAAGACGCGGCTGCGGTTGGCGGACTTCAGGGCGTCGCGCACGGCGTCTTCCACGACATCGTCGGTGGCCCGGCCGGTCCAGACGCGCGCGCCGGGCTGGCCGTCCTTTTCGGTCAGGAAGACAACGGCGTTCAGACGCTCGCTCTCGGGCGCGTCCTTGTCGACATAGCGACGTGCCAGGGCGTCGCGCGCCTCGCCCGGCGCGGCGGCCATCAGTTCAGCGGGCGCCTCGACCAGCTCAAAGGAGCGCTTGGGCGTCTTGAAGCCCGCGGCGGCGCGCGGCGCCTCCTTCTTCAGCGCCTCAAGCCCGGCGTGGAAACCGCCCTTCTCGGCGGCCTCGCGCACCCGGTCGCCTCCCGCCGTCCCCGACTCGGGCACGGCGGCCATACGTAGGGCGGCGATATCGGCGCGTCCGCGTTCGGTCTCCAGCGCCTGGCGCACGGCGGCGGCCAGGCCGGACCCGGCCGGGGTTTCATCGACGATGACGGCCTCGCGCACCGGCTCCGCATGCTTCATCAGCACCGGAATGGCGCCGCCCAGCACAGCGAACAGCGGAAACGCCAGCAGCGACAGCCAGAAGCCGACCGTCTTGGCGTAGGCCAGAAACTCGCGGCGCGCGATCAGAAGAATCCGGTTCATCAGGCGGCTCCCGTTTTATCGGTCTTGGAGACGGACTGATCTTCGTCCGGATGATCCCCGGTCAGGGCGATGAAGGCGTCGTGCAGGGTCGGCTCCTTCATCTGGAAGCGCCGCACGTCCAGCCCGCCCAGGAAGGCGGCGCGCAGGGCGCTCTGCGCCTCCGCTCCCGGCGTCAGGCCGACGCGCAGGGTGCTGACGGCGCCGTCCTCAGCCAAAACCTCGATGCCGCCGACGCCTGGCAGAGCGGCGACCGCGTTGCGGTCCAGCGCCCCTTCCAGTTCCAGGAAGCGCGGCGAGGTCGCCCGCGCCTCGTCCACCGTGCCCTCGAACGCCTTACGGCCGCGGGCCAACAGCACCACCTTGTCGCACAGACGCTCGGCGTGCTGCATGACGTGGGTCGAGAACAGCACCGTCGCCCCATTGTCGGCCAGGGCGCGGATCATGGCCTCCAGCCCCTGCTGGTTCATCGGATCGAGACCCGAGAACGGCTCGTCCAGAATCACGAACTCCGGCTGATGCACCACCGAGGCGATCAGCTGGACCTTCTGGGCCATCCCCTTGGACAGCTCCTTCATCTTTTTCTTGCTGGCCTCGCCCAGGCCCATCTGCTCCAGCATCTCGCGGCCGCGACGGCGGCCTTCGGGCAGGGGCAGGCCCTTCAGCCCGCCGAAGAAGGCGATGGCGTCCACCGGCGTCATCTTCTTGTAGAGGCCCCGCTCCTCAGGCAGGAAGCCGATCCGGTCGCGCACCTTGCGCCCGTCGTCCGCGCCCAGGATGTCGATACGGCCGCTGGTGGCCGGTTGCAGCCCCAGAATCATCCGCAGGGTCGAGGTCTTGCCCGCCCCGTTCGGTCCCAGGAAGCCGCAGATCGAGCCCTTCTCCACCTGAAAACTCAGGTCGGAGACGGCCTGAAAGCCGCCATATCTCTTGCTGATTCCGTCCAGCGTCAGCGCCGCGACCATTCGGTCCCCCTGCAAAAAGCCCAAGGATCGAATCTAACGACAGCGCGCAGGTAATGGAAAGGGTATTTTACATTACGGTTTGGTCATGATGCCGCGCCGCCTGACGCATCAGGCCGGGGCCTTCACCCGGATATCGAAGCTCTGGCCGACGATCTTGGCGGGATCGATCTGGCCGCCGTTCCGACGCACCTCGAAATGCAGGTGCGGGCCGGTCGAATAGCCCGTCGAGCCGACCAGGCCGATACGCTCGCCGGCCGCCACCACCTTGCCCGTATGCACGTCGATGCGGCTGAGATGGCCGTACAGGCTGGTCATGCCGTTGGGGTGCTGCATCTCGATGAAGTTGCCGTAGCCGCCCGCCTGATAGCCGGCGCGCAGCACCTTGCCCTCGGTCGTGGCGAAGACGCCGGTGCCGGTCGGGGCGGCGATGTCCACGCCCTTGTGCGCCCGCGCCTTGGCCTCAATCGCCAGCTTGCGCAGGCCGAAGGGCGAGTTGATGCGATAGCCCTTCAACGGGGCCTCGAAGACGATCTTGCGGGTGACCGGACCGGCGGGTTCAGCCACCGCCTTCACCGGCGGGGCGATAGGGGCAGAGATGTCGACGACCTTCTCGGGCGCGCCGGAAATCATGCCGACGGGCGCGGCCGCCATGGCCAGAACCGCCAGACCGGCCAGGACGCCCGTCTGGCCGAAACGGATCACATGCGGCCGCACGGCCGGAGGAACTAAACGCATACTCTAACGACTCATTCTGAGCGCTTGGTCAGCGCGGAGGAGCCGTCAGAAAGGCGCGAAACACGCGCGCGGATGGCGAAAATTCAACGTCGCCGACGGCCGGAATTGACCGTCTTTTGCAATTTCACCGGGACATGAATGGGGCGCTCCGAGGGCGACACGGGGTCGCACCTCGGAAACCTTCGTTTCAAGACCTACAGCGGCAGGCTCAGTTTCACCGCCGCCATATGGCTGTCGGCATGGTCGCCGAAGCGGCCCTTGTAGCCGATCGACACCTTCAGCCGCTCCATGACCGTGCCCTCGATCCCGGCGGCGGCCAGCACCTGCCCGCCGAACGGCAGATCTACGTCGCGGGCCAGAATTTGGGCCGGGTTGCCCAGGATGCCGGTGCGCACGTCGTCGCTGTCATCGCTCAGCGTGTCGCGGTAACCGCCTTCGGCGTAGAAGCGGACCCGCTCGGTCCCGCCCTCCGCGCGCAGGGCGATCTCAGCCGTCGTCGCCTGCACCGAACGGTCAGTATAGGCGTACTGCGCCGCCGGGCCCTGCTCGTTGAAGCCGTCCACGTCGGCGTTGATCCAGGCCAACGCCGCGCGCGGCGACAGGGCGAAACCGCCCAGATCGAACCACATGCCGCCCTGCAGGCGCGCCCCCGTCGAGACGCCGCGCGTCGAGCCGCTGTGGACGATCGGCGCCAGGCTGGTCAGGCGGTTGACGTCGTTGAAGTCGTCCTGAGCCACGCCCGCCGCCGCATTGACGAACAGGTCGCCCGAGCGCCAGCCGCCGTAGACGTCCAGCCCGAAGCTGTCGACGTCGGCGCGCAGGGCGCCCGCGTCCACATCGGCGTTGCGATAGGATCCGGCCAGGCCGAAGCGCAGGCTCTCCGTGCCGCTTTCCAGCGCGATGCGCACGCCGTAGCCGTCGGAGGACGCCTCGCCGATGGCGCCGCGCGCGTCGGTCTCGGTCTTGTCGACCAGCCCCTCGACCGAGATCGAGGTTCCGCCCGTCCACGCCTCACGCCCCGACAGGGCGGCGGTCGAGCCGTCCAGCGCGTCCTCGCGGTGCCGCCAGGCCGTCTCGCCCAGCACCGCCGTCTGGCTGCCCAGATCGCCGTAATAGAGGTAGTCGTTCGCCAGACGCGCGATCACCGCATGCCCCTTGGCCGTCGGGTGAACCCCGTCGAAATAGAAGTAGTCGTCCGGGTTGGAGCACAGCGTCACGCCGTTGAAGCAGGCCTGGGTCACGTTCGACACGCCGAAGGCGCTGGGGTTGTTGGCGATCACGTCCCCGACCTTGAACAGGTCCATCAGGATGATGTTCGTTCCTGGCCGCGCCGCCGCCGTCGTGTTCAGCCCGGTCAACAGAGCGCCGTTGAAGGTGGTGACGGCGAAGTCAGCCAGCGGCGCGGCCGCTGTGCCGCGGAACTGCGGCGTCAGGCTCAGCTTCGGTAGGTTCGTGACCAGCACTGTACCCGCACCTGCCTGGGCGATGCCGTTGACGATGAAGTTGATGTCGGCTGCGGCGCTCTGCGCCACCGGCGTAATGCTCGCCGTGGGATTGCTCGAGACCCCCGCCGCCGGCAGTCCCTGAAAGATGTTGTTCGCCCCGCCCAGCACGCTGACCAGGTCATTGGCGCCGAAAGTTCCGCCGCGCTGCTGGTACTGGGCCAGTTGCAGCCGCATCCCCAGCGGCTGGGCCTGGCTATCGGTGCGCGCCCCGCCGAAGGCGTAGTTGATGTTGCCCGTCACCGGCCCCATGAAGTTGGCGGCGGTGAAGCCCAGCCGCTCGGTGAACACCGGCCCGTTGGAGAATCGCCCCGCGCCATAGGGCGGCGAGGTCGGGGTCGATCCGCCCGTCGCCAGATACAGGTTGCCGTTGTCCGACAGGCTGTCGCCGAACACCACCAGACGGTTGTAGCTCTGGGCCGAGGCGGCCCCGGCGGCGGATACGGCGGCCAGGCTCAGAGCGGCCAGCGCCGCTCCGCGAAGAAGACGAGACATCGATTTCCCTCCCATCGACCGTCCGTATGCGGTCGTTATCCGCCACTCTGCGCCGCTTTTCTCAGGACGCAAGATGACGTGACGGAAGGTGATCGACGATCAGCCTAGTACATTGCGACCCGCTCATCCCGGCGGACGCCGGGATCCAGTAAGAGCAACGCCCTCCACCGTTAGTGTGAGGACGCATAAAGGGGCGAACCTTCGAACGCTGAATTTGTGGCCAAAGCACTGGATCCCGGCGTCCGCCGGGATGAGCGGCATCAAAAGAGCGCGCCCCTAATGCAGCCGGCGGAAGCGGATTGTGCCGGGAAGCAGCTTCAGCGCCGTCAGCGCCTCGCGGTCATAGTCGCGGTCAACGTCGGTGATGACATAGCCCGTCCGCTCGTCCGTCTTCAGGTGCTGGCCCAGGATGTTCAGCCCCGCATCCGACAGGGCGCGATTCAGCTCGGCCAGCACGCCCGGCTGGTTCCTGTGGATGTGCAGCAGGCGGTGCGCGCGCGTCACCTCGGCCAGTTGCACGTTCGGCAGGTTGACGCAGAAGGTGGTGTCGCCCCGGTTCAGATAGCCCAGCAGCCGCTCGGCCGCGAACTCGGCGATGGCTTCCTGCGCCTCTTCGGTCGAGCCGCCGATGTGCGGGGTTAGGATGGTCTTGTCCAGACCGACCAGAGGGCTGTCGAACGGGTCGGCGTTGGTGCGCGGCTCCTCGGGGAAGACGTCGACCGCCGCCCCGCCCAGACGACCGGACTTCAGCGCCGCCGCCATCGCGTCCACATCGACCACATGGCCGCGCGACAGGTTCAGGAACAGGGCGCCCGGCTTCATCTTCGCGAACTGATCGGCGCCGATTATGGCGGTGTTCTCCTTGCGGCCGTCGACGTGCAGCGTCACCACGTCCGCCTCGGCCAGCAGGGCGTCCAGCGAGCGCATCCGCCGCGCATTGCCCAGCGCCAGCCGTTCGGACAGATCATAGAACAGCACCCGCATGCCCAGGTTCTCGGCCAGCACCGACAGCTGGCTGCCGATGGCGCCGTAGCCGACGATGCCCAGGGTCTTGCCGCGCACCTCGCGTGATCCCGTGGCCGACTTGTTCCACACGCCCTTGTGCATCTCGCGCGACTTGTCCGCCACGTCGCGCATCAGGACGATCATCATGCCGATGGCCAGTTCGACCACCGAGCGGGTGTTGGAATAGGGGGCGTTGAACACCGCCACGCCCTTGTCCGCCGCCGCGTCCAGATCGACCTGATTGGTGCCGATGCAGAAGGCCGCCACGGCCATCAGCCGGTCCGCCGCCTCCAGCACCCGGCGGCTGACGTTGGTCTTGGAGCGGATGCCCAGAACGTGCACGCCCTTGATCGCCTCGATCAGGTCGTCCTCATCCAGCGCGCCCTTCATCGTCTCGACGGTATAGCCCGCCTCTTCCAGCCGCTCGACGGCGGCGGGGTGGACGTTCTCCAGCAGCAGCATGCGGATGCGGTTGCGCGGATAGGACCAGCGCCCGGCCACGCCCTCGGCGTACAGCACCTCGTCCAGAGAGGCGGCGACGGCGTCGGCGGCCTCGATCACCTTGGCGCGGCTGACGATCTCGGTGAAGGCGTAGAAGCGGTCGGCCGCGCCCTGAATCTTGACCTCGGCGTCAGTCCAGCCGTCGCCGACCATGACCACCGGCCCTTCCAGACCCAGCGCGCGGATCACCTCGGGCTTGCCGTTCTCGCGCGACAGGGGGTTGGTCGTGTCCGCGCCCGTCACGCGGCCTTCGTCGTCATAGATCAGGTCGTTGGCCAGCACATGATCGGCCGCCACGCCCAGCCGCTCGGCCAAGGGCGCGATCACCTCGCGGAAGCCGCCCGACAGGATGTAGATGCGCTCGGCGTTGCGCTGGAAGAAGTCGACGTTGCGGCGGATGGAGACCGTCGCCTCGTCCAGAATCCGATCGGTCAGGGCCTCGACGTGCTCGCGGCGCAGCGCCAGAAGGTCCAGCCGCTGTTTCAGCGCCTCGCCGAAGCCGATGCGGCCGTTCATGGCGTCGTCGGTCAGGGCCGCGATCCGGGCCTTGCGCTCGGCGGCGTCGGGCGCGTCTTTCAGCGCCAGGTCGGCCAACGCCTCCAGCGTCTCGATGCGAACCAGGGTGGAATCGAAGTCGAAGATGAAGACAGGCGAGATCATGCGCGGCCTCTAGCCCCTCTTCGCATCCGCAGCAATAAAAAGGGGCGCCGCAGCACCCCTTTCCGCATGATTTTTCTATTTACCGCTGGAAACCGGCTCAACGGCCGCCGTTTCCGCCCCGACGGCGGCTCTCCAGGGCCGCCGCGCCGATCATTGCGGCGATGGTGGCCACGGCCAGAAGGGCGCCGCCCTCCTTGGCGTGATCGCGGGCGAAGTCGCCGGCGTCCTCGGCATAGCGGCGCGCCTGCTTGGTGTAGCGGCGCATCGGACGGCGCGATTTCTTCCTGGCCCGGCGATACCATTGGTCGGCCCGATCGCGGGCGTCGGCGCCGAAACGTCCGGCCCGTTCATGAGCGTAGTCGCCCAGGTCGGCCGCGCGATGGGTCAGGTCGTCCGCCCCGTGACGCACGCCGCGCGCGATGTCGTCAAAGCGGTGACGCAGGGCCTCGGCGTCGAACCAGCCGCGCGGGTCGATGCGCGTCTTGATCCGCTCATAGCGGGTCGGGCCGCTGCGCTGGTTCAGCAGGATGGTCGCCAGGCCCACGCCCGCCAGGACGGCCACGACGCCCGCCACGACGCCTGGGTGCTTGCGGACCTCGTCCACGACGTTGAACTCACGATCCATCATGTCAGACCTCTTGGGGAAGGAAGCGGTTTCGGTTCCTAAGGGAGCGAGCTTCAGCACAAAGGGTTCCCTGCGTCCGGTCAAGCTTGCCGAACCGCACGTTAAACCGCACGGGGCCGTGGCGCGGGCGACACGCCCTCCCCTTACCAAGCGGGCTTCGGCTCCCTATGTTGCGCCGCTTCCGACAGTTTTCAGGATTTCACGCCGTGACCGATCACGCGCCCGACGCCCCCATCGCCGCCCCGACGGACGACTTCGCCGCCGCCTTCCAGATCGAAGGCTGGCCGGTGCGCGGCCGCCTGGTCCGCCTGGGCGAAGCGGTCGACAAGATCCTGTCGGCCCACGCCTATCCCGAACCGGTCGCCGCCCTGCTGGGCGAGGCCTGCGTCCTGGCCGCCATCGTCGGCTCGGCGCTGAAGTTCGACGGCCGCCTGATCGTTCAGGCTCAGGGCGACGGCCCGGTGCGCTATGTCGTCGCCGACTACGGCACGGACGGCCATCTGCGCGGCTTCTGCCGCTTCGACCCGGAAGAAGTGGCCAAGGCGTCGGAAGGCTTCGCCCGTCCGGGGGCCAAGACCCTGCTGGGCGGCGGCGTCTTCATCATGACGGTGGACCGCGGCGCCGACTTCGAACGCACCCAAGGCGTGACCCCCATCGAGGGCGAGAGCCTGTCGCTATGCGCCGAACACTATTTCTCCCAGTCAGAACAGGTGCCGACCAAGGTCCGCCTGGCCGTCGGCGAGGTCGAGACGGACGCGGGCCGCACATGGCGCGCGGGCGGGGCGATGATTCAGGTCATCGCCGGCGACGAGTCGCGCGGCTCGACCGAAGAGGTGTGGGAGCGCACCCGCGCCCTGTTCGCCACCCTGGGCGACGACGAGCTGATCGACCCGACCATCAGCGCCGAAACCCTGCTGTACCGTCTGTTCCACGAGGACGGCGTGCGACTGGAAGGCGCCAAGGCCCTGGCCGCCGTCTGCCGCTGCTCGAAGGATCGCATCACCACCGTGCTGCAGTCCTTCCCGGCGGAAGAACGCGCCGAAATGGTCGAGGACGACGGCAAGATCCGCGTGACGTGCGAGTATTGCTCGACCAACTATGAGATCGACCCGGCCGAGCTGGAAACGGCCGAGGCCTGATCCCTCAGACCAGCATGAAGACGGCATTGCCGTAGTTGTGCAGCAGGACCGGCAGCAGCACGCTGCCGGTCTTTTCGCGCAGCCAGACCAGCAACAGGCCCGCCAGCCCCGTCGTCGCCATCGGCGCCCAGTCGAAGGTGAAGGCGCCGTGCTGATAGCCCAGCGCGTGGGTCAGACCGAACGCCAGCGCCGTCAGAACCGCGCCCCAGCCCATCTGCGCCCCCAGCACGCGAACCGGCCGCCCGAACGCCTCGTTCAGGATCAGCAGCAGCACCCCGCGATAGAAGATTTCTTCGTCCAGCCCCGGCATGGTCAGTTGGAAGGCTAGGCTGTCGGCGTCGAACCCCTCGCCCGGCATCGCGATCGCCAGCCCGAGAAACAGCAGGACCAGCAGGCCCGACAGGATCAGCGCCCCCTTCAGCCCCTGCCGGTCCTGATGCAGGATCAGGCCGCTGCGTCGCCATCCGACGACGGGCAGGCCGGCGACCGCCAGCGACAGCAGCACGGCCAGCGTCTTGCCCTCCCAGTTCCAGCGTGAGGGCCCGAAATCCAGCGGGATATGGCCATAGCCGCGCGTCAGCACGGCGTCATAGACCGCCATCAGCAACAGGCCCGAGACCAGCCAGCCCCAGCG
Organism: Brevundimonas phoenicis; assembly: GCF_047237745.1. NCBI lineage: Bacteria > Pseudomonadati > Pseudomonadota > Alphaproteobacteria > Caulobacterales > Caulobacteraceae > Brevundimonas > Brevundimonas phoenicis. The sequence goes on along the minus strand of NZ_JBDFLN010000001.1, from coordinate 1,233,014 downwards.
CACCTTGCCGCGTGACAGCACGGCCGCCGCCCCGCCCGCCAGCGCGACGGCGCCGACCCAGCCCAACATGGCGATCACTGCGTCCGGCATGGCTCTTTCCTCCCCCGATGCGACGTCGTCGTTCAGAGGCGGCGGCAGGGGCCAGCAGATGCAGATGAAGAAAAGTTAAGCTCCTGCTCCCCGCCCCACACGCCCGGGCTTCGCCCCATACGCGCCGTTTCCCGCCTCTACACGCCGTCATCCTCGGGCTTGCCCCGAGGATCCAGGGCGACGGCGCGCTCACCCGTTCAACGCCGTGCAGGCGGACGGCTGGATCCTCGGGTCAAGCCCGAGGATGACGGCAAGGGATGGGGAGCCGTGGCGCGTCGTAGAGCGGCGTGGAGCGTCGTGGCCCGCGCCACAGGAGTCACCGCCTAGTTATTCAGGTCCAGCGAATAGCCCGCCGAGCGCACGGTGCGGATCGGGTTGACCGTGCCTTCGACGTTCAGCGCCTTGCGCAGGCGGCCGACGTGGACGTCCACCGTGCGGGCCTCGACATAGACGTCCGAGCCCCAGACCGCGTCCAGCAGCTGCTCGCGGCTGAACACCCGGCCCGGATGCTTGAGGAAGTGGTCCAGCAGGCGGAACTCCGTCGGCCCCAGATGCACCTCGCGGCCTGCGCGGCTGACGCGGTGGGCGACGCGGTCCATGATGATGTCGGCGTGATTGACCCGGTCGTCGGCCAGACCCGGACGGATGCGGCGCAGAACGGCGCGGATGCGCGCGGTCAGCTCCGTCATCGAGAAGGGCTTGGTCATATAGTCGTCGGCGCCGGTGTCCAGACCGCGCACGCGGTCCGTCTCCTCGCCGCGCGCGGTCAGCATGATGATCGGCAGGTTACGGGTCTCGGCCCGGCCGCGCACACGGCGGCACACCTCGATGCCCGACAGCTTGGGCAGCATCCAGTCCAGCAGGATCAGGTCGGGGGTGCGCTCGTCGATCTGCAGCATCCCCTCCTCGCCGTCGGCGGCGACGGCCACGTCATAGCCTTCCTTCTCCAGATTGTACTGGAGCAGGGTGGCCAGGGCGTCCTCGTCTTCCATCACCAGGATATAGGGTTGCACGTCAGCCTCTCCGGTTCGTCGAAGTCGTCAGCGATGTAGGGGTGTCAGTCGTCCGCCGCGTCGGGGGACGCAGACAGATGGGGGGTCGGCGTCGGCTCTTCGCCGGGACCGGGCACGGCCTTCGGCCGCTCGCCCAGCATGTCCTCGCCGGTGATCTCATAGTGGACCGTCTCGGCGATGTTGGTCGCGTGGTCGCCGATCCGCTCCAGGTTCTTGGCCATGAACAGCAGGTGGGTGCAGGCCGTGATCGTGCGCGGGTCGCCCATCATATAGGTGAGCAGTTCGCGGAACAGGGCGTTGTAATGCTCGTCCACCTCGTCGTCGGTCTGCCAGACCGACAGGGCGCGCTCGATCTCTGACGCCGTATAGGCGTCCAGCACGTCGCGCAGGCGGTTCGACACCAGACGCCCCATCCGCTCGATCGAGCGCGTCAGGGGCTGCATCGGCTCGGCCTCGGCCAGGATCAGCGCCCGCTTGGCGATGTTCTTGGCCAGGTCGCCGGTCCGTTCCAGGTCCGAAGCCAGCTTCATCGCCCCCAGCGTCCGGCGCAGGTCGCTGGCGACCGGCTGGCGCAGGGCGATCAGGCGGATCGCCTTCTTCTCGATGTCGCGATGCAGAGCGTCCAGGCGGTTGTCGCGCTCGACCACCGCCTTGGCCAGAGCCACGTCGCGGCGCGCGACGGATTCGATGGCGTCCGCCACCTGGGCCTCGGCCAGGCCGCCCATGCGGACCACCTCGGCCGTCAACTGGTTCAGCTCGTCGCCGTAAGCCTTGACCGTATGCTGGTTCATCGTCGCGTCCTCAGCCGAAGCGGCCGGTGATGTAATCGAGCGTGCGCTTTTCGCGCGGGTTGGTGAAGATCTCTTCGGTGTCGCCGGTCTCGACCAGCTTGCCCATGTGGAAGAAGGCCGTGCGCTGCGACACCCGCGCCGCCTGCGCCATCGAGTGGGTGACGATGACGATGCAGTACCGCTCGCGCAGTTCGTCGATCAGCTCCTCGATCTTGGCCGTGGCGATCGGGTCCAGCGCCGAGCAGGGCTCGTCCATCAGGATGACTTCGGGTTCGACCGCGATGGCGCGGGCGATGACCAGACGCTGCTGCTGGCCGCCCGACAGGCCCGTGCCTGGCGAGTGCAGACGGTCGGCGACCTCGTCCCACAGACCGGCGCGCTTCAACGACTTCTGGACGATCTCGTCCATCTCGCCCTTGGTCGAGGCCAGACCGTGGATCTTGGGCCCATAGGCCACGTTCTCATAGATCGACTTGGGGAAGGGGTTCGGCTTCTGGAACACCATGCCGACCTGGGCGCGCAGCAGGACCGGGTCGATCTTGCGATCGTTGATGTCCTCGCCGTCCATCTCGATCCGGCCCGTCACCCGGGTGCCGGGGATGGTGTCGTTCATGCGGTTCATCGTCCGCAGGAAGGTCGACTTGCCGCAGCCCGACGGACCGATCAGCGCCGTCACCGTCTTGTCCGGAATCTCCAGCGAGACGTCGAACAGGGCCTGCTTCTCGCCATAGAAGACGCAGACGTCGCGCGCGGCGATCTTGATCGGACCCAGCGGCGCCGAGGCGTGGGCGCCGACGGCCGGGGCGGTCGACAGGGTGGCGGCTTCAGAGGAGGCAGCGCCGGTCGACGAGCCGTCGGGAGCGCGGAAGATGCGGGACTTCATAAGATTTACCACCGGCGTTCGAAGCGACGGCGCAGCAAGACTGCGGCGGCGTTCATGACGATCATGAAGGCGAGAAGGACAAGGATGGCGGCCGCCGTCCGTTCGTGGAAGGCGCGCTCCGAGGCGTTCTCCCAGATGTAGATCAGCGACGGCAGGGCGCCGACGGGCTCGTCTATGGCGTGCGGCACGCCCGGCACGAAGCTGATCATGCCGATCAGCAGCAGCGGCGCCGTCTCGCCCAGGGCGTGGGCCATGGAGATGATGGCCCCTGTCATCACGCCGGGCATGGCCAGCGGCAGGACGTGGCCGAACACCGTCTGGGTGCGGCTGGCGCCCATGGCCAAAGCAGCCTCGCGGATCGACGGCGGCACCGCCTTCAGCGACGAACGGGTGGCGATGATGATGGTCGGCAGGGCCATCAGCGCCAGCACCAGGCCCCCGACCAGCGGACTGGCGCGCGGCAGGTGCAGGAAGTTGATGAACAGCGCCAGACCCAGCAGGCCGTAGACGATGGACGGCACGGCGGCCAGGTTGTTGATGTTGACCTCGATGATCGCCGTGATGCGGTTACGCGGCGAATATTCCTCCAGCCAGACGGCGGCGCCGACTCCGACAGGGATGGCGATCAGGGCCGTCACCATCAGCATCAGGGCCGACCCGACCACGGCGCCCAACAGGCCCGCCAGCTCCGGCTGGGTCGAGTCGCCCTTGGTGAACAGGGCGGCGTTGAAGTGGGCGCGCACGGCGCCCGAGGCCTTCATCCGATCCAGCCAGTCCATCTGCTCATTGGTGACGCGGCGCTGGTCCTCGGGCTGATCGCGCGTGATCTTGCCCTTCAGATACATCTCGGCGTCATCCGACAGCGGCGCGGCGACCGGCACGGTCTGGCCCAGCAGGCTAGGCTGGCGCGCGATCATCTTGGCGGCCTGGAACTTCAGCTCCGAGGACAGCAGGGCCTTCATGGCCGAGGCCTTGGTTCCCTGTTCGTCGTCCTGGATCCCCAGGCGGCGGATCTGCTGCTCGGCGACGATCTGCTCGAAATTGGCGCCCTGCGGATAGGAACGGTCGATCCGCGCCGGGTCCATATAGACCGGCAGGGTCACGGTATGGGCGTAGAAGGCGGTGTAGCCCTGGGTGACGATGCTGCCCAGCAGGATCACCAGGAAGGTCAGGGCCACGCCGATGGCCGCGCGGCCGTACCAGCGGAAGCGGGTCTCACGCGCATAGCGGGCGCGCAGGCGGCTCTTCAGGCGCTGGGTGCGCGGGCTGACGCCGGTCGAGGGAGAGGCGGCGTCAGTCATACTGTTCCCGATAGGCTTGCACGATGCGCATGGCGACGATGTTGAGCAGCAGGGTGACGACGAACAGCGTCAGCCCCAGGCCGAATGCGGCCAGGGTCTTGGGACTGTTGAACTCCTGATCGCCGGTCAGCAGGGTGACGATCTGGACGGTGACGGTCGTCACCGTCTCCAGCGGGTTCAGGGTCAGCTTGGCGGCCAGACCGGCGGCCATGGTCACGATCATGGTCTCGCCGATGGCGCGCGACACGGCCAGCAGCAGGGCCCCGGCCACGCCCGGCAGGGCGGCGGGCAGCAGCACCTTCTTGATCGTCTCGGACTTGGTGGCGCCCATGGCGTAGGAGCCGTCGCGCAGGGACTGCGGCACGGCGTTCAGAATGTCGTCCGACAGGGAGCTGACGAAGGGGATCAGCATGATCCCCATGACCGCGCCCGCGACCAGGGCCATCTGATTCTGAACCAGCGACAGATAGAGGCCCAGATCGTTGAACGGTCCGCCGATCAGCGTGTCGCCGATGCCGTTGAAGAAGACACGCAGCGCCGGCCCCACCGTCAGGGCGGCGAAGAAGCCGTAGACCACGGTCGGCACGCCAGCCAGGACTTCCAGCGCCGGCTTGACCAGGGCGCGGGTCTTCTTGCCCGAATATTCCGACAAATAGACGGCCGAGAACAGGCCGATCGGGGCGGCCACCGCCATGGCGATGGCCATGATCAGGAAGGTGCCCGCGAACAGCGGCACGGCCCCGAAGGCGCCCGACGACCCGACCTGATCGGCGCGGATGGCGATCTGCGGGCTCCACTTGGTCCCGAACAGGAACTCGGTGATCGGCACCATGCTGAAGAAGCGCAAGGAATCGATCACCAGCGAGAAGATGATGCCGACCGTGGTCAGCACCGCCACCGCCGAACAGGCGAACAGGACGCCGGTGATCCAGCCCTCGACCTTGTTGCGCGCGCGCAGGTCGGGACGGATGCGGGTGAAGACGAACAGGCCGCCCAGCACGGCGGCGATCAGGGCGGCGACGCCCCCGCCCCAGTTCAGGGCCGCGGCGATGCGATGGGCGCGGCGGCCCTCGGCGGGCAGTTCCTCGGCGTAGGGCGCGGGCCAGATCTGGCGCGCCTCCTGACCGGCCCCGACCAGACGGGCGTCGGCGAAGAAGGCCTCGCGGCGGAACGGCTCCAGCTGAGTGACGCTGTCAGGCGCGCCCGCCCGCATCATCTGCTGCTCGATGGAGGTCGAGAAGACCGAGGCGGCGATCAGCATCGCCAGCGCCGGAACCCCGACCCAGATCAGGGCGTAAAGCCCGTGTTGGCCAGGACGCGAATGCGACTTCGCCCCCTGGCTCCGGCGAACGGCCAAGGCCCGCCCGGCCACATAGGCCAGGACGGCGAAGGCGATCAGCAGCAGCAGGAAAATCCAGATCATCCGGTCCGATCAGCGCAGGAATCAGGAACGCGCCGGGTTCGGTGCGTTTCGGCCGGGAAACTGCCTGCGATACGTCAGCGGATTAAGACGGCTGGATGACAGTTCTGTTACGACGCCCAGCCGCAATGTCGCAGGCCCATGACGATCGCTCCGAACCCGGACTTCACGCTTCGGATGGCGGAGCCAGGGGGAAACAGGCCGCGAAGATCGCCCCATGCCCGGGCGCGCTGTCCACGGACAGGCCGCCCCGGTGGCGAATGATGATGTGGCGCACGATGGCCAGGCCAAGGCCCGTGCCCTGCCGATCGCCGCTCTTCTGACCCTCGACGCGATAGAATCGCTCCGTCAGGCGCGGCAGGTGCTCGCGCGCCATGCCCGGCCCGTGGTCTCGCACGGTGACGACGGCGTAGCGCTGACCCGTCTCGCGGTCGGGGGTCGCCAACGACAGGCGGTTGCCCTCGGCCATCCGCGCCGCCATGGCCTCGTCCAGGGTGCGGTCGATCTCGATGCCGACCTCGATGGTCCCGCCTGCGCTGGAATATTTCAGAGCGTTGTCGATCAGGTTCTGCACCACCTGGGCGATCTCGTCCCGGTCGCCGGTCACGGCCGCGCCGCCATGCGGCAGCTCCGCATGGATCGTCACCTGCCGCTCGCTGGAGATGACGCTGACCGCATCGACCACATCGGCCGTCGCCCGCGCCAGGTTGACCCGGCCCAGGGGCGCGATGTGTTCGTTCAGCTCGATCCGGCTCAGCGACAGCAGATCGGCGACCAGCCGCCGCATCCGGTCGGCCTGCACCGCCATGATGTCGAGGAATTTGTCACGCGCCTTGGGGTCGTCCTTGGCGTGGCCCTTCAGCGTCTCGATGAACCCCGACAGCGACGCCAGCGGCGTGCGCAGTTCGTGGCTGGCGTTGGCCAGGAAGTCGACGCGCATCTTCTCCATGCGGCGCACGTCCGTCTCGTCGCGCAGCGCTAGCAGCGTCAGCGCCCCGCCGCCCCAGGCCGAAGCCTCGCGCGTCGGCAGAGGACGCACGAAGGCTCGCCAGTGCCGCTCCTGAACGCCGCCGCCGACATAATCGACCTCGGCGCCGACGCCTTCGAACAGGGCTTCGTCCACCGCCTCCAGCACGCGCGGCTCGCGCAGCACCGAGACCAGCAGCCCCCCGCCCGTCCCGTTCAGCTTGAACAGCTCGCGCGCCGCTGCATTGGCCAGGGCGATGCGGCGTCCGGCGATGTCGTCGGCCTCGCCGCCGCTGATGATCAGCAAAGGATCGTCCAGCGCTTCGAACACATCGCCCAGCAGGGCCGCATCAGGCCCCAGATCGACGGCGCCGGGCTCGAATTCCATCTCATCGGCGGCCGCCGGCGGGTTGCGGTTAACCAGCCAGGTCGCCAGCGCGACCGCGACGGCCCCCGCCGCCAGCCAGCCCGCCAGCTCCGGCTTCATCACCGCCAGGACCGCCATCACCAGGATGGCGACGCCCCCGCTGGCGCCGGCGGTCCACAGCCGGGACGACGCCGTAGGCGCGACAGGTGACGGAGAGTGATCGTAAGGCATCTAGACCGACGTTATCTCATTATTCAGCAGCACGACCTATGGTTCGTCGGCAGCCCGCTGAGTCGGCCGGATCGACGCACGGGATGTGTAGCTTGGTTTCTTCACGGATTTACGGCGGAACGGCTAGGGGCTGAGGGAGCATCATGATGGGCGGCGTTCTGGGCTGTCTGGTTGAACGCCACGACTGGCGAATCGCCTCCCTGGCCATCCTGGCTTGCGTCTTCAGCATCGGCATCGCCCTGCTTCTGTCCGAACGCGCCCGTCGCCTGTCGCCCCGCGCGCGTCGTCCCTACACCCTGTCGGCGCCGCTGGTCGCCGGACTGGGCGTGTGGACGACCCACTTCATCGCCATGCTGGCCTACGACGTTGGGGTGGATATCCGCTACGATCCCTTGCAGACCTTCCTGTCGCTGGTGATCGTCACGGCCGCCTTCTGGGTCGCCATGCAGTTGCATCTGATCGGCGCGACCGAGGCAGGCTGGCGGCGCCGCTCCGCCCTGTCCGCCGGCGCCGCCATCACGGCCGGAGTCGCGGCCATGCACTTCGTCGGCATGGATGCGATGCGCCTGTCCGGAGCGGTCCTGACCTGGAACGCGCCGCGGGTCGTTCTGGCCGTGGCGGGCGCGCTTGTCCTGTTCAGCGCGGTCGCCTGGCTGCCTGCGATGAACAAGTGGCGCGGTCTGGCCGCCGCCACGGCCCTGTCTTCCGGCGGCGTCGCCTGGCTCCACTTCATCGCCATGACGGCGGTAAGCCTGACCCCCGCGCCGGGCGTGCTTCTCAGCCAAGGGGCGAGCGCCGCCGTCGTCACCTTGTGGATCGCCCTCGGCGTGGCCCTGACCCTCAGCGTGGCGGCCTTCTTCACCGGCATGATCTGGTGGTCGCGACGCAGCGTCCTGGGGCAGCTTCTGGAAGCCGTCCAGGCCATGCCCGACGGCGTCGGCGTCTATGACGCCGATGATCGCCTCGTCATGTGGAATCAGCGCTACAGCGAGATTCACCCGCATCTGGCCGCCGTGCTGCGGCCCGGCGTCTCCTTCCGCGAGGTGCTCGAGGTCGGCATCAAGGCCGGCGTCTACGCTGACGCGATCGGTCGCGAAGAGGCCTGGATCTCAGAGCGCTTGACCAGCCGCCGAACGCTCCTCGCGCCGCGCGAAATGCAAGTCGCCGGCCGCTGGTTGCGCGTCCAGGACCGCCCCACCGTAGGCGGCGGCGCCGTCACCGTCTGCTCGGACATCAGCGACCTGAAGCGCAACGCCGACGCCCTGGCCGAGGCGCGCGACGCCGCCGACGCCGCCAATCGCGCCAAGAGCCGCTTCCTGGCCAACATGAGCCATGAAATCCGCACTCCCTTGAACGGCGTGATCGGCGTGGCCCAGGCGCTGACGCGCACCGAACTGTCGCAGCACCAGCAGGAAATGCTCGAGCTGATCCAGTCGTCCAGCCGCACTCTCCAGACCCTGCTCAGCGACATTCTGGATCTGGCCCGCGTCGAATCCGGTCGACTGGAGCTGAAGGAGGAACCGCTCGACCTGGCCCGCACGGTGGAGGAAGCCGCCCTCCTCTACGCCGCCGCCGCCAGGGACAAGGGGCTGCAGTTCATTGTCGAGGTCGCGCCCGAGGCCCAGGTGTGGACCTATGGCGATCCGGTACGCCTGAAGCAGGTGCTGACAAACCTCGTCTCCAACGCCGTCAAGTTCACCGCCTCCGGCTTCGTCAGCCTGACCGTCGACGCCGTCCCGGCCGAGGCGCCCCAGACCCTGCGCTTCGTGGTTCAGGACACCGGCATCGGCTTCGACGCCCAGACGCAAGCGCGTCTGTTCAACCGCTTTGAACAGGCCGACGGCGACATTACCCGCCACTACGGCGGCTCTGGCCTGGGCCTGGCGATCTGCCGCGAGTTGGCGGCCATGATGGGCGGCGACCTGGGTTGCGAGAGCGAGCCAGGCGCGGGCGCCGCCTTCATTCTCAGCCTGCCGCTCAAGCCGGCCCAGGCGCCGCCCGTACCGCTGCGTCCCGCCCTGAAGGACGCCGTCGCCGTCGCGTCGGCCGCAGAAGCCGCGCCGCGCCGCCTGCGCATCCTGGCCGCCGACGATCATCCGACCAATCGCCGCGTCGTCGAGCTGATCCTGGACAGCGCCGCTTTCGATATCGTCTCGGTCGAGAACGGCGCCCAAGCGGTGGAGGCCTATCGCGCCCAGGCCTTCGACCTGGTGCTGATGGACATGCAGATGCCGGTCATGGACGGCCTGTCCGCCGTGCGGGAAATCCGCCTGCACGAGGCAGTCATGGGCCTGCCGCACGTTCCCGTGGTCATGCTGACCGCCAACGCCCTGGCCCAACATCTGGACGAGGCCCTGGCCGCCGGCGCCGACCGCCATATGGCCAAGCCCTTCAGCGTCGAAGACCTTCTGGCCATGGTCTCGGACCTGACGGCACAGACGCCTCAGGCCGCGGAAGCCGCGGCCTGAGGTCTCCTTCTTTCAATGCCGACGCGGCTCACTCGTAGCCGTGCGCCGCCTCGTTGATGACCTGGCTGGGCATGGTCGAGAAATCCACGCTCAGCGGACGGACCGCCTTGGCCTCGAAGGTCTTGAGGACGTGCTCCAGACGGCGGCGCACCTCGCGCTCGGCCTCGGTCGATCCGTCCAGCGCCAGCGGCGCCAGGCAGAAGTCGATGATGGCTTGCGGACGGGTCATGGGCTCCATGTCGTTTCCTTTCCTGTGAGACGTGGAACTCAGGCGGCGTGGAACTGGGCGGTTTCGGTCGAGTCCTTCAAAGCCGTGGTCGAGGACTGGCCCGAGGAGATGACCGTGGCGACATCATCGAAGTAGCCGGTGCCGACCTCGCGCTGGTGGCGCGTGGCGGTGTAGCCGGCGGCCTCATTAGCGAACTCGCGCTGTTGCAGCTCGGAATAGGCCGCCATGCCGCGATCGCGATAGCCCGAGGCCAGCTCGAACATGCCGTTGTTCAGGCTGTGGAATCCCGCCAGCGTCACGAACTGGAACTTGTAGCCCATGGCCCCCAGCTCGCGCTGGAACTTGGCGATGGTGTCCTTGTCCAGCTTGGCTTCCCAGTTGAACGAGGGCGAGCAGTTGTAGGCCATCAGCTTGCCCGGATATTTCTTCTGGACCGCCTCGGCGAACTTCCTGGCGTCGTCCAGATCGGGGTGCGAGGTCTCCCACCACAGCAGGTCGGCGTATTTGGCGTAGGACAGGCCGCGCGCGATGCAGTGATCCAGACCCGTGCCCGGCCTCAGACGATAGAAGCCCTCGGGCGTGCGGTTTTCGCGGTCGATGAAGGGGTGGTCCCGCTCGTCGATGTCCGAGGTGATCAGTTGAGCCGACTCGGCGTCGGTGCGCGCCACCGTCAGGGTCGGCGTGCCGCAGACGTCGGCCGCAAGACGCGCCGCGATCAGGTTGCGCTCATGCGCCTGGGTCGGGATCAGCACCTTGCCGCCCAGGTGGCCGCACTTCTTCTCGGACGCCAGCTGGTCCTCGAAGTGGACGCCGGCGGCGCCTGCCTCGATGAACGCCTTCATGATCTCGAAGCTGTTCAGCGGGCCGCCGAAACCGGCCTCGGCGTCGGCGACGATGGGGGCGAACCAGTCGCGCTTGGCGCCGCCCTCGGCGTGCTCGATCTGGTCGGCGCGCTGCAGAGTGCGGTTGATGCGGCGGCACAGTTCCGGCGCGGCGTTGGCCGGATACAGGGACTGGTCCGGGTACATGGCGCCGGCCGTATTGGCGTCGGCCGCGACCTGCCAGCCCGACAGATAGATGGCCTTCAGGCCCGCGCGGACCATCTGCATCGCCTGATTGCCGGTCACGGCGCCCAGGGCGTTGATGTAGGGCTCGGTGTGCAGCAGCTCCCACAGGCGGTTGGCGCCGCGCTCGGCCAGGGTGTGCGTGACCGGCACCGAGCCGCGCAGACGCAGGACGTCTTCAGGCGAATAAGGGCGCTCGATGCCGTCGAAACGGCCGGCGGGCGAAGGAACCAGATCGGCGAAGGTCGTCATGTTCGTCTCGGTCTCGATAAGGCGCGGCCGCAGCCGCTGTCCCGGAAACCTGAACATGCCATCGTCACGATTGACACATCGATAGCCACATCATTCAAGTCAAACAGTCACATCATGACACTTGCTATGAAGTCATGATGTGACATGATCATGCCATGAACGCCGCCGCCGATCGCAAGCTGTTCCTGGGCGGCCGCCTCAAGCGGCTGCGGCGCGACCTCGACCTGTCGCAAACGGCGATGGCGGCGGATCTGGGCGTCTCGCCCTCCTATCTGAACCATATCGAGCGCAACCAGCGCCCCGTCTCGGCCCAGCTTCTGCTGCGCCTGGCCGAAACCTATGACGTCGACCTGAGGAACCTCGGCCAGTCCGGCGGACCGGCGTCAGAGGCGGAACTGGCCGAGGTCTTCGCCGATCCCCTGTTCCAAGGGCTGGCCGTGCCGCGCCACGAGATCATGCAGCTGGCCGAGGATCAGCCCGCCGTCGCCGACGCCGTGCTGCGCCTCTATCGCGCCTTCACCGACCGCCGGGTGCGCGACCGGGCCGAGGTCGAGGCGGGCGGCGGCGCCGCCCCGACCGACAGTCCTTCGGAATGGGTGCGCGAATACGTCCAGTCCCGTCACAACCACTTCCCCGACCTCGATGCCCTCGGCGAGGCCCTGCACGACGCCCTGCGCGCCGAAGCCCCCGCCCCCGACGAAGGATTCGAGGCCCTGGCCCGCGCGCGCCTGTTCGCCCGTCACGGCCTGACGGTCCGCACCCTGCCCGCCGAGGTCATGGTCGAATGGACCCGCCGCTTCGATCCGCACCGGGGGCGCCTTCTGCTGTCCGATGCGCTGGGCCCGTCCTCGCGCGCCTTCGCCGTCGCCAACCAACTGGCCCTGATGGAGCACGGGCCTGAGCTTCAGGCTCTGACCGAGGCGGCGAACGCCCCCGACGCCCCGACACGCAACCTGCTGAAGGCCTCGCTGGCCAACACCCTGGCCGCCGCCGTGCTGATGCCCTACGCCGCCTTCCAGCGCACGGCCGAGGAAACCGGCTATGACCTGTCCCGGCTACAGGCCCGCTTCGGCGTCGGCTTCGAACAGGTCGCCCACCGCCTGACCACCCTGTCGCGGCCGACGGCGCGGGGCGTGCCCTTCTTCCTGATGCGGGTGGATCAGGCGGGCAATGTGTCCAAGCGCTATGCGTCGGGCGCCTTTCCCTTCTCGCGCTTCGGCGGCGCCTGTCCGCGCTGGCGGCTGCACTCGGCCTTCCGCACGCCGGGCCGCATCGTCACCCAGATCATCGAGACGCCCGACGGATCGCGCTGGTTCACCCTGGCCCGCACCGTCGACCGTCAGGGCCAGGACGCCTTCACCGAGGGGCATGACCTGGCCATCGGCCTGGGCTGCGAGCTTCGCCACGCCCACCGCCTGATCTACGCCCGCGGTCTGGACCTGCAGAAGCCCGAGGTCACCCCCATCGGCCCGGCCTGCCGCCTGTGCGAACGCCACCCCTGCGCCGAACGCGCCGCCCCGCCGGTCGGCCGCGCCCTGACGGTGGACGACTGGTCGAAATCCGTCAGCCCCTATCCGTTCGCCTAATTTCCCCTTCTCCCCTTGTGGAAGAAGGTGGCCGAGCGAAGCGAGGTCGGATGAGGGGTCTCTCAACCGACAGTGCAACCCCTCATCCGGTCCTTACGGACCACCTTCTCCCGCAAGGGAAGAAGGAAAGTCAGTGCGCCAGCATCAGCGACACGGGCGCTTCGTTCAGCAAGGTCTGCGTCACCCCGCCGAAGATCCACTGCCGCATCCGCGCATGCCCCCAGGCGCCGGAGACCATGAGCCCCGCCCCCATTTCCTCGGCGCAGTCGATCAGCCGCCGACCGCCCGAGCGGTCGTCATGGGCGCGGGCGTCTGGTTCAGCCGCAATCCCGTGCCCCGCCAGCCAGCGTACGACATCCTGCGTCCGCAACCGGGCGCCGTCCATGTCTTCAGGGTCGCACAGCTCGACCACCCGCACCCCGTCGGCGCGCTTCAACAGAGGCAGGGCCGCCTGCGCCGCCAGTCGGCTCTCGCGCGTGTCGGTCCAGGCCAGCAGCGCCGGGGCATCCACCATCGAACGGATCGGATTGGGCGGCAGCACCACCACCGGCCGCCCCGAGCGCATGGCCAGATCCGCCGGATGCGGCGCGCGCCAGGCGCTGGCCCCGCCCGCGTCGCGCCCGACCAGGGCCGCGTCCGCCGCCCGCAGGCAGCGCAGGGTCAGGCCGGTCGGGTCGCCGACGTCGCCGCGCCACTCGCCCTCGACGCCCGCCGCCTCGATCGCGCCCCGGAAGCGCTGCTCAGCGGACTTCAGCGTGGTTTCGTTGCGCGCCTGCTGAGCCGCCATCACCTCGCCCAGAAGAATGCCCGCCCCATAGGCGTCGGCCACCGGCGTCTCGGGCGCGCAGGCAGACACCCCGATCAGCCGCGCCCCGTGAGCGCCGGCCAGTGCGCAGGCCTCGGTCAGGCGGGCGGGGTTGTCGGCTTCATCGTCGACATAGACGATCAGACTGGTCCAGGGCATTGGGGCCTCCTGCTTCAGGATACGCCCCATCAACGCACAAACCGCCGTTCCGCGCCTTGAGCAGGATCAATTCGCCAGAATGATGCGACCGCCCTCGACCCGGTGCGGCACGCCCGCGCGGCGGAACAGGCTGGCGATCTCGACGGCGGGATCGGCCGCGCCCTGGTCCAGCATCCGCCCGATGTCGGCCGCCAGCGTCGGATCGCCCGACACGCGCGTCAGGGCGTTCAGCCATTCGGCGCGGCTCAGCACGCCGTCCCGGCGGTTGGCGTCCAGCAGCGGCCGCAGGAAGCCGAACCAGTCGCCGCCGTCGCGCCGCTTCTGCGCGCCCTCGGCCGTTAGGGCGAAGACGGCGCCGCAGGCGTAATAGGCGCGGTGTTCGCCGCGTTCGCCCGCCTCGGCCACGCCGCGCCCCTGGCTCAGGCTCACGCAGTCGTCGACCTCTTCCTGCAGGGCCTTGCGGTCGTCATAGGCCGGGTCCAGCGCCTTCAGCGCCCGCACCGCCATCAGGTCGGCGCCGCCCTCGGTGATCCAGGCGTCGCGCGCGAACTCGTACCGCACGGTCTGGCCCAGCCAGAAGTGGGCGCTCTCGTGGCCGATGAACCAGCGGGACACCCGCTCCATCTCCGCCGTCGGCCGGGTCACGCCGGTCCCCTCGAACGACATGACGATCAGGCCGGGCAGGACGCTGCCGCCCATGCTGGTCATCCGCTCGGTCGGGCCGTTCCACGACACCATGACCACCGGCTTCTCGCCGCCCGAACCGGGCCGTCCCAGACGTTGCAGATAGAACTGGCCCACGCGCGGGGCGAAGTCGCGGATCTTCTCGCCGATCCAGGGCGGCAGATTGGGGTCCATGACGGTGGTCAGCCCCTCGCCCGGCGTCACCCGCGCCTGTCCCAGCAGGACATAGGACCGCTCGCCCGTCGTCGTCAGTTCCGCGTGGCGCTCGCCGTTGAACAGCACCGGCCCGTCCAGGTCGCGCCAGGTCACGCGCGACGCCCCGCCGTCCAGATTGACGCCGTTGAGGTCCGCCGGCATCGCCTCCGCCGCCTCGGGCGAGCCCAGGGCGAAGACGTCCATCTGCCGCGTCGGCAGGGCCACGGCCCCGTCCGAGAAGACCAGGGTCTTGTATTCCGCCTCCAGCTCGACCGCCTGAGGCGTCACGCTGAAACGGACGTGGCGCGGCACCGGGCCGCCATCCGTGCTGCGGATGATGTCGTAGTGGCCGCGTCGCTCCATCACCACGCCGGGCGTCTCGACCGTCCACTGACGCGGCCGCCACGGCTCGCGCACCTCCGAAATCAGCGCCGAGTCCATGAAGGCCCAGACCACGGCGTCGCGGTTGAAGACATAGTCGACGGTCAACCGCCCGTCCTTGCGCGTCACCGTCACCTGCGGCGCCGCCTCAACGTTCCAGGGGCCGGGCGCAGGGCTGGCGGCGCAGGCGGTCAGCAGGATGGCGGCCGCGACAGCCGCCGTGGACAGGACTTTCAGACGCACGCACGGCTCCTGTTTTGCTTATTCATCCGCCACTCACACGCCCTCATCCTCGGCCTTGTGCCGAGGATCCAGACCCTCGACGGCAAGACGTTCAACCGTCCCATCCAGATGACGAACCGGCGCGTTTATGGATCCTCGGCACAAGGCCGAGGATGACGCAGGGAAGGTATAGGTTCGGCTGCATCATCGTCATCTTACGCTTTGCTCAGCTTTACGCCCGTTCGAGGGCGCGCCCCGCCGCAGCAAGCTCCTCGGCCATCACCGCCTTCAGCCGCTCGGGCCCCACGATGGTCGCCCGCTCGCCCCAGGTGAACAGGTGCCAGGCCAGTTCGCGCATGCCCGAGGCGCGGAACCGCACCACGACCGAGCCGTCGGCCTGATCCTCGATCGTCTGGGTCGGGTGCCAGCGCCAGCCGCGCGCCTCGTCCGCCCCCTCGGGCGTGATACGGACGGCCACCTCTTCGATCTCGTCCTGATAGATGCCGAAAGACTGGCTGGCGAAGGCCCCCAGGTCGAAATCGGCGGGCGGACGCGCCGTGCCTTCGCCCGCCTCGACCGCGCTCATCCGGTCCAGACGGAAGGTCTGGATGCGCCCGCTCTCGCGGTCGGCCGCCACCAGATAGTTGGCGCGCCCGAACATCAGGCCGCACGGCGTCATGGTGCGGGTGCGCGCCTCCGCCCCCGGTCGTGCGTAGATGAAGTTCAGCGGCCGCTCGGCCAGCACCGCTCCGCGAATCTCGGCCAGCACCGTCTCATCGGCGCTGGGGCGCGGCCCGGCCTGGACGGCGATCGTCTCGGCCCGAACCAGGGCCTCCAGATCCGGCGCCATGCGGTTCAATGTGGTCGAGCGCATCGCCGCCTTCACCTTGCGCTCCAGACTTTCCAGCGCCGCCGCCCGCGCCGGTTCGCCCGCCGCGCGCAGGGCGGCCGCCGCCTTGGTCAGCTCCAGCATCTCGGTCGCCGCCGGCGCCTGTTCAAAAGCCGACAGCCCGCCCCGGATGCGCCAGCGCTTGGTTGGCGGATCCGACACCTCCTCGACCTGCGGGAACAGCATCAGCACGGCGTCGCGCATCCGCTCGGCCGTGCGGCGCCCGACGTTCATCTGGGCCGCCATCTCGTTCAGCGTCAGCCCCTCGGCGCTGGCCGCCATGCCTCGCGCCAGATCGATGACCAGGGCCGCCTTGTCGTGCCGCAAATGACTTCTCCACAGAGATACGTCCGAAACTGGCGTAATGCTGTCGCATCCTCTCATCATCAGCAAGAGGCAATCGCTTCAGGAGATCACGACATGGCCTTCGCCCGCACCCCGACGGTTCAAAAGCCCGCCCGCAAGACCTTCGCCGACCGCTACATGATCGTGCCGTGCGAGACCGAGAGCGATCTGGCCGTCATCTGGGACCGTCAGGAGGAACAGGTCGTGGACGTCATCAGCGCCTCGACCAGCCGCTACACCAACGAAGACGCCCTGTGGGACGAGTTCCACACCCCGCCGTTCAACGCCCGCTCCGACTGGCGCGCGGCGGCCTGAGCGGGAAAGCAGGTTGAGGAACCCTCCCCCACGCGCCCGCGTTGGCCCAGCGTGGCCGTATGCCGCCACGCCCAAGGGGAGCTGAACTCATGACCTCTTCCAACGCCGCGCCTTCGCTGGAAGGCTTCGTCAAATCCGCCCTGCATCGGTCATGGTGGCTGCTGCTGTTGCGCGGCTTCGCCGCAGTGGCGTTCGGCGTGTTGACCTTCGTCTGGCCGCAGATCAGCCTGCTGACCCTCATCATGGTCTATGGGATCTACGCCCTCGCAGACGGGATTCTGGCCCTGATCGCGGCGATCCGCGGCGGCGGCATGGTCCCCCGCTGGTGGCTGGCCCTGGGCGGGGTGGTCAGCATCCTGACCGCCGTCATCGTCTTCGCCTGGCCGGGCCTGACGGCCCTGGTCCTGGTCTATCTGATCGGCTTCTGGTCGATCCTGCGCGGCGTGCTCGAGATCATCGGCGCCGTCCGCCTGCGTAACGAGATCGCCAATGAGTGGACGCTGGGCGCCGCCGGCGCCCTGTCGGTGATCTTCGGCCTAATCCTGGTCTTCATGCCCGGCGCCGGGGCCATCGGCCTGCTGTGGTTGATCGCGACCTGGGCCGTGCTGTTCGGCCTGCTGCTGATCTGGGTCGCCTTCAAGGTCAGGACGCTGGCGAAGGCTTGAAGACCGCATTGCGCGCCGCGACCCGCGCGCGGATCTCGGCGCGCATCCGCTCCAGTTCAACCGCATCGATCAGGCGGCCGCGCAGCACCACAGCCTCGGCGTCGCGCGTGGCGCTGACGTCGGCCAGCGGGTTCGCCTCCAGCACCAGCAGATCCGCCGACTTGCCCGCCGCCACCGCGCCGTAACGCTCGCCCTGGCTCAGGAAGCGCGGCCCGTCCACGACCGAGCCCGCCAAGGCCTCGCGCGGCGTCAGGCCCAGCGACACATAGAGCTCCAGCTCATCGTGCAGCGAAAAGCCCGGATAGTTGAACGAGTTCAGGAAGCCCGCGTCCGTCCCGGTCAGGATCGTCACGCCCGCGTCGCGCAGCATGGGCAGGGTGCGCGCGGTGACGTCCTTCACGAAGTGGCGATCCTCGACCTGCTGTGGCGTAGCCTGGGCGGCGCGCTGGACGCGCCAGTCATAGGTCGCCCGGATGCCCGGCCCGACATAGGCCAGGCCGTCGTCGTGCGAATGGTCGTCCTTGTCCAGATTGGCCAGGGTGGTCGAGCCGTAGAGGGTCGGCGACACGGCCGTGCCCAGCTCCGCCAACCGCGCATAGACCCGGCGCGCCGTCTCAACGTCGAAGGTGTCGGCGTAGCGCCGCATGGTCTGGGCGTAAGTGTATTTGCCCGCCAAATAGTCGGCCGCGATGGCGGCCTCATCGCGCGAACCCGCCTTCATGGCGTAGTCGAGGTGTTCGATCGACGACAGGCCCGCCTCCGCCGCCGTCAGCACAGTGATGCTGGCCGGAATGTGGGCCGAGGTCTTCATGCCCCGCTTCTTCGCCTCGCGCACGGCGTAGAGGAAAAGCTCGGGCGTCAGGGTGTTGTCGGTGATCTTGACGAAGTCGACGCGCAGGGCCTGAAGCCGGTCCAGGGCGGCGTCCACGTCGGCCTCGCTGCCCGTCTCGATCACGCCCTTCCAGACGGGGGCTATGCCCTCAATCTTGGGGCCGGAGGTGAAGATGCGCGGCGCATCGGCGGTCGGCGGCGACGCGCGCCAGTCCAGCACCTGTTGCGCCAGGTCGCCCGCCGCGTCGCGCACCGCCACCACGCCGTTGACCACGAACAGCGGCATCAGCTCGGCGTTCTCCTCGATCAGGGTCTCGCCCCCGCCGAAGTGGACGTGCATGTCCCACAGGCCCGGCATGACGTAGCGGTCGCCCAGATCCAGCGTCCGCACGGCCTGATATCGGCCCGCCTCGCCCTCGGGGCCTACGGCCACGATGTCGCCGCCGCGCACGGCGACCAGCTGATCCGGCGTCGTCGTCCCCTTCTCGACATCGACCACCGTGGCCGAGGTCAGCAGCAGGTCGACCGGCTGGACCGGCGTTTCGGCGGCGGCCAGCGGCGCCAGGGCGCAGGCGGACAGCAGGGCGGCGGCGGCGATCAGAAAGGTGCGCATGAATCCGCTATAATCCGTTCGCCGCCCTCGGCAAGCCAATCAGGGATAGCGGCGTTTCATCTCGTCCCAACCGGCGACGCAGAGCGCTCGCAGCACGTCCATGTCCGCCTGATCCAGCCGCTTGATGTAGAGGCAGGCCGTGCTGGTCGTGTGCGGACCCAACCGCGCCAGCAGCGCCTCCGTCTGCGGCGTCGAGGCGAGATACAGGGTCAGCGCCGCCTTGCGCGGCGAGAAGCCCATGCGCGGCCAGTCGGCGCTCTTGCCGTCAGCGGTGACGTTGGCGTAGCGGCCGAAGCCGACGATGGACGGCCCCCACATCACCGGCGCCTCGCCCGAAACCGCCTGCATCAGGGCGCAGAGCGTCCGCCCCTCCTCGCGTCGCCGCGCCGGTTCGACCGCCGCGAGGAAGTCCTCGACCGAGGCGTCGGTGGGCTTGGTCTTCGGCTCGCTCATTCCCGGCCTCCCGCTCAGGACAGGCCGTCACCTTGCGCCTGTCCGATCCGCCCCGCCAGACACCATCCGCCGAGCGCGCGCGTTCTCAGCCAGCCGCCCGCGGGAACCGTGACCCACTGGCCCGATCCGGCCGCCAGGGTCTCGCGCCGCACGCCCGTCTCCGTGGCCTGCTCGACCTGAAGCGCCGCGCCCATATAGGCGGTCCACAGCTCCTCGGCTTCGGTGGCGCGCCAGTCGTCCGGCGCCTCGGGCGTCAATAGGCGATAGGCGCCGACCGCCTCTCCGCGCGCGGCGGCGTCCGCCCCCGCCATGGGTCGCCCCCAGCCGCCCTCGACCAGCGGCCGCAGCCCCAGGTTCTCGACGACCTCATCCACAGTGAATTCCACTTCCCCTCGCCAGCCACTGAGTTTCAACACGAACGCCACACGCTTGATGGCGCGCTTCGCCTGTCAGCCCAATGCCCCTGCGATACAGCCACATTCCAGACACAGAACGTCGTTCTCATGGCCAGACATTCAGGGGGCTCAGAATGCTGATCGTTCTTATGTCGCTGGCTATCGCGCAGGCCACGCCTTCTTCCGTCAGTGAGACCTGCTCTCACGACCGGGTGGCGCTTCTCGCGTTGCCGCCCGCCGCCTTTGACCAGGATCTTCAGGGCGGCTGGCGCCCCTTGGCTGAAAAGCCCGAATGCGCTGCCGTCGCCGCTGACCTGCTGGCCGACTATCGCAAGGCGCGTTGGAGCGACCTGACGCCGAGCGAACTCCACACCAACTACTGGCATGAGGGCCAGCTCCGTGCGGGGCTGGGCCAGACGCAGGCGGCGACGCGGCTGATGATGGCCGGGGTGAATCCTGACATGTCTCGCAGTGGCTTTTCCGATTATGCGCTTGGGACCATCGCCTTCCTTCACCAGGACCGCGTAGGCCTGATCGCCGCAAGAGAGCGGCTGGCCGCCCTGCCCAAGCCGCCCGATTTTGATCAGGCGGCCGCGCGTTTCAAGGCCCAGTACGGCTTCGATCTGGAATGGCCGGTCAACCTCAAGGTTCTCGACGGCTTCATCGCCTGCTTCGATCGACCGTATAGTGAGGCCTACGGCTCCTGCCCGACAGCAGCGGACCCGCCTGCCGGACGCCACTGACCATTCTCGAACACCACCTCATCCCCGCCGCGCCAGGGCACGCGGCTCAACGGGCCGCCGGTCATGCCGTAGCCAAAGACGCTGTATCGCACGCCCGGTTTCAGCGCCGCCGCCTCTACTGTCGTTTCGAACCCCTCGGGCGTCTCGCCATAGACCACCTGCCTCACGCCCCGACAGTCGCGGCCGCGCGCCTCGATCGACCAGACCGGCCGCATCATGGCGTTCGACCGCTCATGCACGGCGATGCCGCCCAGACAGGCCTTCTCGGGCTTGGCGGGATCGGCGCCGAAGGTCGCGACCGGCCGCTCCAGCCCGCCGCTGACGTTGACCGGGATCATCGCCGAGCACGCCGCCAGGACGACGGCCCCCGTCGCCAGCGCCGCTCCGACTCGCAGAACCGCGCCGCGTTTCATCGCCCTCGCCCTCGCCCTCAGCAGCGGCCGTAGGGGATGTAGCCGACCTCGATCTCGTCGATGCGGACGGCCTTCAGCTCGCTCACCGCCATCTGGTCGAAGTCCGCGCTGCAGTTGAAGGTCGTGTCGATCACATAGTCCTCGCCCTTGGCCGCCTTGATGGCGTCGCGGATGCGGAAGGAGGCGTCGATCGTGGCGTCGCTGACCATCACGGCCGAGGCGCGAATGCCCGGCGAGACGCGCGGACCGGCGCTTTCCAGATAGAGCCAGGGATCGGCCGCATTGCCGCACAGCATCAGGCAGTCGGCCTTGAAGTCGGCGTTGCCGCGCGCGGCGGCGAACTCGCCCATGGTCAGGTCGATCTTCTGCGGCAGATCATAGTCCTTCAGCGCCGCCAGCGCCTGGGTCGAGCAGGCCGGCGTCATCGGCACGGCGTAGCCGACGACCTCGTCGCCCTCGGCGCGGACGCGGACCGTGCAGCCGCCGATCTCATAAGTGCGCTCCTTGTCCTGAACCGTGCGGGCCGGACCCAGCTTGGATTCCAGATAGGCCACCTGCACGCCCATCATCTGGTCGATGGTCGGCGCGCCGCCCGTTGCAGAGGCGGCTTCAGGCGCCGCCTGGGTCGCCTCGGCCGTAGCGTCAGCCTTGTCGGCCGTCTTTTCCGCCTGACCGCAAGCGGCCAGTCCAGCCAGGACGCCCAGCACGGCGACGGTTTTCAGTCCTTGGAATGCGGTCATGATCTCTCCACGGCTCAGGTTGAGCGTCGCAAGCCAACGCACCGCCGCGCGAAGGGTTCTCGCGCACGAACTCAAAGGGCCTTCACGATCCCTTCGACCATCTTCTTGGCGTCGGCGAACAGCATCATGGTGTTGTCGCGGAAGAAGAGTTCGTTCTCGACCCCCGCATAGCCGCTGCCCATCGACCGCTTGATGAACAGGACGGTGCCCGCCTTCTCCACGTCCAGCACCGGCATGCCGTAGATGGGCGATTGCGGATCGGTCTTGGCCGCCGGATTGGTCACGTCGTTGGCGCCGATGACGAAGGCCACGTCAGCCGAGGCGAACTCGCTGTTGATGTCCTCCAGCTCGAACACCTCGTCATAGGGCACGTTGGCCTCGGCCAGCAGGACGTTCATATGACCCGGCATCCGGCCCGCGACGGGGTGGATGGCGTATTTCACCTCGACGCCTTCTTCCTTCAGCGTGTCAGCCATTTCGCGAAGCGCGTGCTGGGCCTGGGCCACCGCCATGCCGTAGCCGGGCACGATGATGACCTTGGAGGCGTTCTTCATGATGAAGGCGGCGTCCTCGGCCGAGCCCTGCTTGACCGGCCGCGTCTCGACCGCGCCGCCGCCCGCCGCCGCGCCCGCCTCGGCGCCGAAACCGCCCAGGATGACGCTGATGAAGCTGCGGTTCATGCCCTTGCACATGATGTAGCTGAGGATCGCGCCCGACGCCCCGACCAGGGCCCCGGTGATGATCAGGGCGATGTTCTCCAGCGTGAACCCCAGCGCCGCCGCCGCCCACCCGGAATAGGAGTTCAGCATGGACACCACGACGGGCATGTCCGCCCCGCCGATGGGGATGATCAGGGTCGCGCCCAGGATCAGGGCGATGGCGAACACGCCCCAGAAGGCCCAGATCGCCGTCCCGCCCGTCCCGATCAGGATGCCGATCAGGAAGACGAGAGCCAGCGCCAGAGCGATGTTGATGAGGTGCCGCGCCGGCAGGATGATCGGCGCCCCGCTCATCCGCCCGTCCAGCTTGGCGAAGGCGATAACCGAGCCGGTGAAGGTGATGGCCCCGATGGCCACGCCCAGGCTCAGTTCGACGATGGACAGGGTCTTGATCCCGCCCGTCGCCGTGACGATGCCGAAGGCGTCGGGCGCATAGACCGCCCCCACCGCCACCAGACAGGCCGCCAGGCCGACCAGGGAGTGAAATGCCGCGACCAGTTGCGGCATGGCCGTCATCGGCACGCGGTTGGCGATGACCGCGCCCGCGCCGCCGCCGACCACGACCCCGCCCGCGATCAGGGCCAGGGTCAGGGGATCCAGCGCCCCGCTGGTCCCCAGCGTCAGCAGGGTGACGCCGACGGCCAGGGCCATGCCGACCATGCCCAGGGTGTTGCCTTTACGGCTGGTCTCAGGGCTGGACAGCCCTCGAAGCGAGAGGATGAACAGAACCCCCGCCGCCAGATAGGCCAGCGCCGCGATCGATGCGTTCATCCCCTCCCCCTTCCTTCAACCCTGAATCAGAAAACGTTGACGATGGCGGGCGCGCCGCCGTTGGTGCCCGCCGCCGTGGCCTGGCCGTTCTTGACCACCGCCAGACCGACCGTTCCCTGGCCGCCCGTCTTGATCACCTGGCAGCGGCCGTCCGCGCCCGGCAACCGCCCGGTCATCCGGCCCGAGCCCGTGTGCTTGATGCGATTCATGTGAACGCCGCGCACCGTCACGGGCGCGAAACCGCATTCCAGCGCCCAGCTGGCGCCCTGCGGCGCGACAACCGACCAGTGCAGGCCGCCGTAGGGATTCTTGCCCACTTCGCGGGTCGATTGCGCAGAGGCGGCCCCGGCCAGGGCGACAACAGCCGACACGGCCGCGACAGAAATCAAGACAGTCTTCATCACGCGATACTCTTGCTAGCGTTTGACGGGTTGGGTGCGCGACAACCGCCACAGGGCGGCCGCGATGAACAGAGGCCCGAGCAGGATCATCGCCCAGTCGAAGACCGTCATCTGACGATCCTGAATGATGATGCGCGTCAGGACAGCGGCGAAAACCAGCACGACCCCGCAGTCCTGGAACCGTAGGCGCCCGATGGGGTCTTTCACCCGCACCCAGCTCCAGATCCACAGGGCCACGCCCAGACCCGTGACGGCCCAGGAGGCATAGAAGGCCAGCAGGATGGGCGACAGGGTCACGAAGCCTTGGGCCTTTCCTTCTTCTTGTACATGGCCAGCATCCGGCGCGTGACCATGAAGCCCCCGAAGATGTTGACGCTGGCCAGGGTGACTGCGGCCACGCCCGCGCCCTTGGCGATCCAGGCGTTCGGCCCGCCCGCCTGCGCGCTCATCGCCGCCGCCGCGATCAGGCCGCCGACGATGATGACGCTGGAAATGGCGTTGGTCACGGCCATCAGCGGCGTATGCAGCGCCGGCGTCACGCTCCAGACGACATAGTAGCCGACGAAGATCGATAGGACGAAGATCGCCAGGCGAAAGACGGTGGGATCAACGTGTTCCATCAGCCTCTCACTCCTTCATGCACCACGGCGCCGCCGTGGGTGACGACGGCGGCCTGGAGGATTTCCTCCTCCAGGTCGACCGCCAGGGCGCCGTCCTTGATCATCAACCCCAGGAAGGCGACCAGGTTGCGCGCATAAAGAGCGCTGGCGTCCGCGGCGATACGGCCGGGCATGTTGCTCCAGCCGACGATCTTCACCCCATTGGCCGTGGTCACGACCTCATTCAGCTTGGAGCCTTCGACGTTGCCGCCCGCCTCGACCGCCAGGTCGATGATGACCGAGCCCGGCTTCATCGAGGCGACGTGCGCCGCCGTCACCAGCTTCGGCGCCGGGCGGCCGGGGATCAGGGCGGTGGTGATCACCACGTCCTGCTTGATGATGTGGGCGGCGGTCAGGTCGGCCTGCTTGGCCTGATACTCGGCCGACATGGCCTTGGCGTAGCCGCCCGCTGTCTCGGCCGCCTTGAACTCTTCATCCTCGACCGCGACGAATTTGGCGCCCAGGCTCTCGACCTGCTCCTTAGCGGCAGGGCGCACGTCGGTGGCTGTAACGACCGCGCCCAGACGCCGCGCCGTGGCGATGGCCTGAAGCCCCGCAACGCCCGCGCCCATGACGAAGGTCTTGGCGGCAGCCACCGTCCCGGCGGCCGTCATCATCATGGGGAAGCCCTTTCCATAGGCGTAGGCCGCCTCGATCACCGCCCGATATCCGGCCAGATTGGCCTGGGACGACAGCACGTCCATCACCTGGGCGCGCGTGATGCGCGGCACGAACTCCATGGCGAAGGCGGTGGCGTTGGCGCCCCTCAACGCCTCAAGCGTGGCCTTGTCGCGCCAGGCGTCCAGCAGGCTGACCACCACCGCGCCGGGCTTCAGGGCGCTGATCTCCGACGCCGTCGGGCCGCGCACCTTCAGCAGGATGTCAGCTCCCGCCAACGCCGCCGCCAGATCGGGCCGCACGCTGGCCCCCGCCACGACGTAATCGTCATCCGGAATGGACGAGCCCAGACCTGTTCCCGCCTCGACCGTCACGGTCGCGCCGAGATCGGCCAGCTTCCTGACCGTTTCCGGGGTTACGGCGCAGCGCGTCTCGCCTTCACGGCGTTCACGGGTCACGGCGATGGCGACGGCCAAGCGAATCCTCCCAATCCCCAGGGTCCGAAAGCGACGTTAGGCCGAAGCTGGAAGCGGCGTCAAAGCCCCACAAGCAAAAGGCCCGCCGGACGAACCGGCGGGCCTTCAGGACACCTCTGTTTCCAGAGAGCCGAAACTCAGTGCGACGACTTGGAACGCAGCATGAAGAAACCCGCGACCGACAGCACGACACCGCTAATGAAGGCGGGAATGAAACCGGCGCCGACGGCGAACCACACCGTCAGGAACAGAATCAGCACGGCCGTGGCCAACGACAACCACTTGGTCAGGCCCATGAACAGCGTCCAGGTGCCCGCTTGCTCCGTGATGTTCATTTCCCCGTGGACGTGGGGGGCGGTCGCTTCAGCGTGCTGGTCGGCCATGGGGCATCCAAAAAAGAGTCGAGATTTCGACGGCCCTTATAGCGAGGCCTGCGCACGGCTCAAGCCCGCGCCTCATCCCAGCGCCTCGAACCGATCGATCAGGCCTTCCAGCCGCTTGGTTCCGATGGTCCAGAAGGCCGGGTCGCGCGGGTTCAGGCCGAACGGCTTCAGCGCCTCGACATAGGTCCGCGCCCCGCCGCCCGACAGCAGGTCGCGATACAGGGGCGTAAAGGCCGCCGGATCCTTGGCCCGCGTCTCCATCAGCGCCGCGACCAGCAGATCGCCGAACGCATAGGCGTAAACATAGAAAGGCGCGTGGACGAAGTGGCTGACATAGGCCCACCAGTCCTCATAGCCGGTCAGGTCGACGGACGGGCCGAGGCTGGCGCCCAGCTCCTCCATCCAGATGTCGCGGATGCGCTCGACCGGCACCTCGCCCGCCGCCCGCTCGTCGTGGAAGCGCGTCTCGAAGCGGTGGAAGGCGATCTGGCGGACCACCGTGTTCAGCCCGTCCTCGATCCGACCGGCCAGCAGGGCGCGCTGTTCGTCCGGCGTCGCCTCGGCCAGCAGGCGGTCGAAGGTCAGCCCCTCGGCGAAGATCGACGCCGTCTCGGCCAGCGTCAGCGGCGTATCGGCCAGCAGCGATCCCTGCCCCGCCGCCAGCGTCTGGTGCACCCCGTGGCCCAGTTCATGCGCCAGGGTCAGCACGTCGCGCCGCTCGCCCATCCAGTTCAGGAAGACATAGGGGTGCCGATCCGCCGTCACCGGGTGCGCATAGGCGCCGGACTGCTTGCCCGCCCGCGCCCGCGCGTCGATCCACGGCCGGTCGAAGAACCAGCCCGCCCGCTCGGCGAAGTCCCCGCCCAGATCAGCAAAGCTGGACAGCACCACCTCGCGCCCGCCCGCCCAGTCATAGGCGCGCGACGCCGCCGCCTCGATCGGCGCATTGCGGTCCCAGTGGGCCAGCCGATCCTTGCCCATCGCCTTGGCCTTCAGCGCATAATAGCGATGCGCCAGACGCGGATAGGCTTCGGCCACCGCCTCGGCCATGGCGTCCACGCTCTCGCCGTCGACCTCATTGCCCAGATGGCGGCTGTCGGCGGGACGTTTGAAACCGCGCTTGCGATCCTCCAGCGCCTTTTCGGCGGCGACGGTGTTCAACACCATGGCCATGGTCCGGGCGATGCCGGAAAAGGCCGTCGACAGGCCCTCGCCCGCCGCCTGACGTTTGGCGCCGTCCGCGTCGCTGAGACGATTCAGCCCCTCGGCCAGGGTCAGCTCCTCATCCCCTACGCGCGCGCGCAGCACGGCCAGGGTTTCGTCGAACAGGCGCGGCCACTGCGCCTGAATCGGCCCGCGCTCGGCGATGAAGGTCTCCAGCTCGGCCGACAGTTCATGCGGCTTCATCGCCCGCACCCGGCGCAGCCACGGCGCCCAGCGCGCGGCGGGCGCATGGGCCGTCAGCGCCGCCTCAACCGCCGCCTCGTCCAGCGCATTGATCTCCAGCGTCAGCCAGACGGTCGGGGTGGCGATGACGGTCAGCTTCTCGCGCACATCGGCCTCAAACCCCTGCGCCGCCGCGTCCTCGCGGTTGGTCGAGGCGGCCAGGAAGGCGTAGGCGCCCAAGGCCCCCATCACATCCGCCGCCTGCTCATAAAGCCCGATCGCCTCGTCCAGCGCCCGGCCCAGTTCGGCGCCCGACAGCGCGGCCAGCCGCCCCTGCCAGGCGTTCATCCGCTCCACCAGCCCCCTGGCCCGCTCCAGATCGGCGGCGATACGCGCATCCTCGCGCGAGGCGTAGAGGTCGGACAGATCCCACAGCGGGGCGTCGGCGAATTCGGTTGGTTTGACGGGCGCGTTCATGCCCTTGGTTGTGGGGAGGCGAACGGCGCGATGCAAGCCGCCCTTCTTTCAGGGGGGGCAGCCTCGAGCCAGGACTATGAAAAGCGTCTTCCCTTCGCCCTAAAAATCGAGCACTGTTCAAATATGACCCGTTCCGCCCCCGACCCCACCGGCCGCGCCTCGCTGGAAGGCGCGCGCGGGCTCTCCGCCTTCCGCATCGGGATCGGCCTGATCCAGGGGCTGGTTCTCTATCTGCTGTATCGCTCGGCGTCGGACACCACGGCCCTGGTCTGGCCCGCGACCCAGCCTTCGCTGTTCGCCGCCCTGGTGCTGGCGACGACGTTCGCGCCGATCATGCTGCTGGCGGGCGTCGGGCGGATGGGATGGAAGACGCTGGCGCTGTGGGGCGCGGTGGCGGCGGCGGTTCTGGCGCTGCTGGGCTGGCACGACGCGGCCCAGCAGGCGAGCGACTACTTCCGCCCGCCCTATCTGCGCTTCCCGGTCGTGGCCTTCGCGGCGGCGGCTCTGTTCATCGCCCATCACCTGATCGTTCCGGCGGTCGAGGGGCGACGCTGGATCGCCGACTACGACGACTATTTCGACACCGCGTGGAAGGCGGGCGTGCAGCTGGTGCTGTCGCTGGGCTTTACCGGCGCCTTCTGGCTGCTGCTGTTCCTGGGCGCGGCCCTGTTCCGCGTCATCGGCCTCAACTTCCTGAGCGAGTTGCTGGGCAAGGAGTGGTTCTCCATCCCCGTCACCTGTCTGGTCTTCGCCGTGGCGGTGCAACTGACCGACGTGCGCGGCGGCCTGATCCGGGGCGTGCGGACAGTGGCGCTGATGCTGCTGTCGTGGCTGCTGCTGGTCATCACCGTCCTGGTGGCGGGCTTCCTGGCCGCCCTGCCCTTCACCGGACTGGACGGGCTGTGGAAGACGGGCAGCGCCACGGCCCTGGTGCTGTCGGCCGCCGCCGCCCTGATCGTGCTGATCAACACGGCCTACCAGGACGGACGCGAGGACAATCTGCCGCCCGCCGCCCTGCGCCTGGCGGTGCGGGTCGCCTCGGTGCTGCTGGCGCCGCTGATCCTGATCGCCGTCTGGGGCCTGAGCCTTCGCATCGGCCAGCACGGCCTGACGCCCGACCGGATCATCGCCGCGGCCTGCGCCCTGGTCGGCGTCCTCTACGCCGCCGGATACGGCTGGGCCGCCCTGTCGCCCCTGTGGCGCAAGACCGCCTGGATGAAGCCGCTGGAGCGCACCAACATCCTGGCCGCCGTCCTGACGGTGCTGGTCATCCTCGCCCTGTTCAGCCCCCTGGCCGATCCGGCCCGCCTGTCGGTCAACGACCAGATGGCCCGGCTCAAGCGCGGCGCCGTCAGCGCGGCCCAGTTCGACTACGCCTTCCTGCGCTTCGGCGCTGGTAAGACGGGACGCGCCGCCCTGGCCGAGTTGGCGAAATCCTCCGACGCCGAGGTCGCCCGCCGCGCCAAGGCGGCCCAGGCCTCGACCTCACGCTATGATCTGGTCGAGGTCGGCACGCCTCCGCGCCAGCCGGTCATCGCCCCGTGGCCGGCGGACAAGCCCCTGCCCGCCGCCTTCCTGGCTCCGACGACGACCGGCGACCCGCGCTTCGCCTGCGGCCGCGACGACAACTGCCTCGCCGCGCAGCGCGACCTGAACGGCGACGGCCGCGATGAGATCCTGCTGGCGACCGCCTACAACATCGCCCTGTTCGCACAGGACGCCGAGGGCCGCTGGATTCATCAGGGCGACTATCACGTTCCGCATTGCCCCGGCCCCGGCGGCCGCGACCTGCGTGAGGCGCTCAAGCATCCCGATCTCAAGGCCGTCGCTTCGCCCTGGCCGAACTTGAGCATGGGCGCCGTGACCGGGCGGCTGCAACCGGAAGCCGCCTGCCCAACACCCGTCGCCGTTAACCCCTGACTCAGGTCTCCGAAACCCGATCTTCATTCCCTCCGTTCTAGGGTTGTGTCGAAACGAGCCAGTCCCGAACCAATGAGGACGGCCGTTCGATGGTGATGTTGAAGGGTGTGCTCCAATGGCCAAGACCGTTCTGGTCGTCGACGATGATCCCACGCAGCGCCGCCTGATTCAGGCGGTGCTCGACCGTGAAGGCTATGCGGTCGTCCACGCCGAAAGCGGGGGCGAGGCCATCGACCGCCTGACCAAGGGCGGCGGCGCCGACGTGGTTCTGCTGGACCTCGTCATGCCGGGCCTGTCGGGCATGGAGGCTCTGGCCGAGATGCGCACGGCGGGCGTGGCCACGCCGGTCATCGTGCTGACGGCCAACGGCGGCATAGAGACGGTGGTCAAGGCCATGCAGGCCGGGGCCCAGGACTTCTTCGTCAAGCCGGTCGGCCCCGACCGCCTGCTGGTCGGCGTCCGCAACGCCCTGCAGATGACCCAGCTGACCGCCGAGATCGGTCGCCTGAAGAAGCGCGCTGCGGGCCGCTCCTCCTTCGACGACATGGTCGGCGACAGCGAACCCATGCGGATGGTCAAGGCCCTGGGCCAGCGCGCGGCCAAGTCCTCCATCCCCGTGCTGATCACCGGCGAAAGCGGCGTCGGCAAGGAAGTCATCGCCCGCGCCCTGCACGGCGCCTCGGACCGGGCGGGCAAGCCCTTCATCGCCGTGAACTGCGGCGCCCTGCCCGCCAATCTGGTCGAGTCGATCCTGTTCGGCCACGAGAAGGGCGCCTTCACCGGCGCCCATGAGAAACACGCCGGCAAATTCGTCGAGGCGAACGGCGGCACCCTGTTCCTGGACGAGATCGGCGAACTGCCGCTGGACATGCAGGTCAAGCTGCTGCGCGCCCTTCAAGAGGGCGAGGTCGATCCGGTCGGCGGCAAGCGCCCGGTCAAGGTCGACGTCCGCATCGTCTCCGCCACCAACCGCGACCCGGCCCAGCAGGTCAAGGAAGGCGCCTTCCGCGAAGACCTCTTCTATCGCCTGAACGTCTTCCCGATCGAGGCCCCGGCCCTGCGCGAACGGCGCGAGGACATCCCGGCCCTGGTCGAGCACTTCATCGCCCGCTTCAACCTTGAGGAAGGCAAGCGCGTCATCGGCTGCTCGCCCGAGACCCTGGCCCTGCTGCAGGGTCACGACTGGCCCGGCAACGTCCGCCAGCTGGAGAACGCCGTCTATCGCGCCCTGGTCCTGGCCGACTCGCCCCTGTTGCAGCCGCACGACTTCCCGGCCATCTCGGGCGTCGCCGTGCCGCTGGACGCCGTGGCCGCCGCGCCGGGCGGCGAAGACGCCCCCGCCTCGGCTTCCGCGTCCGCCTCGACCGATGACGACGGCCAGCACGACAGCCCCGTCCGCATCACCGATGACCGCGGCCACGTCCGCACCCTGGAACAGATCGAACGTGACCTGATCCAGCACGCGATCGAGGTCTATTCCGGCCATATGTCGGAAATCGCCCGCCGCCTGGGCATCGGCCGCTCCACCCTCTACCGCAAGGTTCGCGAACAGGGCCTGGAGGAACAGCTCAAGGAAGCCGGCTGAAGAAGGCCCGGACGCGGCCCGAAACAGGGCCCGTCGTTTCCGTTCGGGGTTTCAAAGGCGAACTTTACGGGCCACACCTTCCCTGCGTTCTGTTCACGAAAGGGAGCCGCCCCTCTTGTTTCGCCACCTCGCCGTCGCCTTGACCCTGGCGTCCGTCGCCGCCCTGACCGCCGCCTGCTCCAACGCTGAGGCCCCGACCCAGGCCGAAGCCGCCGCGTTCAAGGTCGCCCTGCCGCCCGAGTGCGAGAACCATCCCCTGCTGGCCGCCATGCCGACGGCCCAGACCATCGCCGGCAAGCCGCTGACCGAGATCGACTGCCAGGCCTTCTCGGTTTCCATGACCTATGGCGAGCCGGGGACCAGCACCGAAATCCTGCTGATCGATTCCAAGGCGCCGGTTCCCGAGGAAAGCGGTCCCCTGTCCGGCCTCATCGCCGGCGCTCAGGAGACCGCCTACAAGAGCGCCGTCGCCGCCGTCGAGATAACCAAGGGCGGACGCGAGCTGGCCCTGTCCTCCCCGACAGCCCTCGCCTCGATCGGCGGCGAGAACTATCTTTCCGTGGTCATGGACGGCCCGACCGGCGAAGTCGCCGTCATCGGCATCGAGTCCATGGCTTCAGGCGGCGACGTCGATTCTCTGATCAGCGTGCTGAAGGACCGCTACGGCCTGACCATCCACATCGAGCAGGACCACCTGTCCGGCGCCGCCGCCGCCCGCGCGGCCTATCAGCCCTATCTGTCGGCCATGCGCCTGAACGCCCTGCCCTAGATGCGAAAAAGGCGGCGGAGTTCGTCTCCGCCGCCCTTCGTCTTCATGCCCTGGCTCAGTTCCGGCTGACCGTCAGGCTGTAGCCGCCTTCCGATTCTCGGCGCGCGGTGGCGCGCGGCTGGAACGGGGTGATGACATAGGTCGTGTCCTTGGCGGCCTTCAGCTCGGCCGTTTCGCCCTCGACCTCGCCCCGGAACACGGCCGCGCCGCTCTGATCCGCTGCGTCGCTGATGTTGAAATACAGGTTGGCGTTCGACGGTTTGAAGGCGACCTTCAGCGTCTGACCCGACGCCACGGGCACGGCGTACACCGGCGCCGCATAGCCCTTCACCGTCCCCTCCTTCGTCACCGAACCGACCCGGTCGAATGTCAGCACCTCCAGCGTCGAGCCTTCCTCGCGGACGAAGGCGCGCGCCGCCGCTTCATCAACGGCGGGCAGCGCCTGGGCGGCGTCCGGCGCCGGGCTGACCGCCTGGGGCGCCGCCGCGGGACCGCCGCTGAGATCCGGCGTCGCTTCCGAAGCCGCCTCGGGCGCCGCGCCCGGCCGGTCCCCGCACGCGGCCAGCGCCAGGCTCAAACTCAGAAGGCCGCCGGTCAGGGCGGCGGAGACGAAGCGTTTCATCAGTCTTCCCTCTCAAAGGGTTTGGAAATCCGCAGGCGCAACGCTCGGCCAAGCTGGACGGTTGCAGGCCTCATTCGCCCTCATCGGGCGCGGCCTCTCCACGACGCCGTCCGAATCGACGCAGCTCGCCCTTGGCCTTGGCCGTGATCTCTTTCAGCTTGCGGCCCTGCATGGCCGACAGGGCCTGACCCGGCGCGCCCTTTTCCGGGTCGGCGAAGGCGCGGCCGTGGGTCTGGATTCGTTCACCCACCGAATCGAGGAACTCGCCCTCCCATTCGGACAGGGAAACGCCCGCCTTCTCTGCCGAGCGGCGGGCGCGTTTCAGAGCGTTGAGCGCAGACCGTTTCGCCGCTTCCTTCTGCTGCTCCCAGGGGCTCAGAGAAGGTTTGGTTTTAAGGGCGCCGCCCCCCTTCAGCCTGTTGGAGCGTGAAGGGCCGTCGCCTGAGGGCTTGAAGGGCGTGCGCTTCAGGCCCGCCTCCCTCAGATCTCGCCGAGAGCAGAGAGGTAGAGGTCCAGAATCGCTTCTTCTTCCTGACGCTTGGCCTTGTCCTGCTTGCGCAGGCGCAGAACCTTGCGCAGCACCTTAACGTCATAGCCTTCGCCCTTGGCCTCGGCGAAGACCTCCTTCATGTCGACCATGACGGCCTGCTTGTCCTCTTCGAGGCGCTCCAGGCGCTCGATGATCGAGCGAAGGCGGCCCTGGGCCGTGGCGGTCAGGACGTCGGGGCTGGCGTCGAAGGAAGCGTCGTCCATGACTGAACTCCAGAACTCAAAATCAGGCTGCGCCCTCAAACAGGCCGAAGGCCGTCAGGGCAAGAGAAAACCACGCCTTCAAGCAGGCCGAAGGCCGTTAGGGCGAAGAAGTAGAATCACTAATCACGCACAGGCGCCCGGCTCAACGCCGGACGCGAAAAAGCCGCGGACAACGCCCGCGGCCCTGTGGATAGTCATCCCATCCACCGACGCTCGGCGCGCGCCTGACCTATAGACAGGCCGGGCGCGCCGATCGCGCGTGATCAGCCTTGCTTGGCTTTGAAGCGCGGGTCGGTCTTGTTGATGACGTACAGAACGCCCTTGCGACGAACGATCTTGCAGTCGCGGTGGCGACCCTTCAGCGACTTCAGCGAGCTACGGACCTTCATGGTCGGATGTCCCGGTTGGAGGCCCGTGAGGGCGAGTAAAACAAAAGAGCCGCGGGCGAACCAGCGGCGGAGGCGGTCGTATAGAGAGGCCTTCGCCTTTCGTCAACATTCCGCGCGGGGAATCCACTGGAGGCCTGGCCCCCGAGTCGAACGGAGGATCTCCGGACTTGCACGTCCGGCGCGTCGCCCCTCCGCCACCAGGCCCTGCTCAGGGAACGCTGCAATGTAAATTCGGCGGATTAACCGCCTGCTTTCAAGAATGGTTAACGCCGTTTTCACCCTTATCACGGAAACTGATCCAGCCTTCGCGCGCTTGTGATTGGTCGAGGAATTCGGGGGCGTTAGCCTGTGACTATGCGTATCGCTTATCGTCTTCTGTTGTTGGGTTCGGTTGCCGCCTGCACCCCCATGGTTCCCACGCCGCCGCAGCCCCAGCCTGCGCCGCCGCCCGTGGTCGAGCCTGCCCCCGCCACGCCGGCCCCCACGCCCCCGCCCGCCCAGACGGACCTCAGCGAGGCCTATGACCACGCCAGCTTCGACGCCTGGAAGCAGAGCTTCCTGGAGCGCCACGGCGGCGCCCGCAAATGGGAGTACGCCCGCGAGCTGGAGAGCGTGACGCCCAACCCCAGCGTCGTGCGTCTGGACCGTAACCAGCCCGAATTCTCGCGCCCCGCCGGGGTCTATATCCAGAACGCCACCACGCCCGCGCGAATCGCCATGGCGCGCCAGCGCGTCGACCGCGTGCCGTGGGACGTGACCCAGAAGTACGGCGTGCCGACCGAAATCCTGCTGGGCGTCTGGGCGCAGGAAAGCGCCTTCGGCCAGGTCCAGGGCGATTTCGACGTCATCCGCTCCCTGGCGACCCTGGCCTATGACGGCCGCCGTCGCGCCTGGGCCGAGGACCAGCTGAAGCACGCCCTCGACATCGTCGTGACGGGCAAGCGCGACCGTGCAGGGCTTAAGGGCAGTTGGGCCGGGGCCATGGGCCAGACCCAGTTCATGCCGGACAACTATCTGCGGCTGGGCGTCGATCAGAACGGCGACGGCAAGGTCGACATCTGGGGCTCGGACGCCGACGCCCTGGCCTCGGCGGCGAATCTGCTAGCTCAGGCAGGCTGGAAGCGCGGCCAGGGCTGGGCCTATGAAGTCACCCTGCCCTCCAACTTCGACTACAGCCAGGCCGAGGGGCCGAAACACCCCTGGTCCTATTGGACCGCCCGCGGCGTGCGCCTGGCCGACGGCTCCTCGCCCAACAGCGCCGAGGCGGCCGAGGGCGCGGCCATCCTGCTGCCGCAAGGCGCCAAGGGCCCGGCCTTCCTGGCCCTGCCCAACCACTACGTCATCCGCCGCTACAACAACTCGGTCAGCTATGCCCTGGCCATCGGCATGATCGCCGACGGCGTGTCGGGCAAGCCTGCGCTGAAGGCCTCCTGGCCCAACGACGGCCCTCTGACGCGGGACCAGCGCGTCGGCGCCCAGCAGGCCCTGACGCGCATGGGCTTCGACACGCAAGGCGTCGACGGCGTCATCGGCTCCAACACCCGCGCCGCCCTGCGCCGCTGGCAACAGGCGAACGGTCGGACGGCGGACGGGTATCTGACCGACGTGCTGGCGGAAGAGCTGATCAGGCGAGCGCGCTGAGCTTTTCCCTCTCCTGTTGGGAGAGGGCTTGAGCCTCCAAGAGCCGCTGGCGATTGGCTAAGGCGACCCGTAGGGCGGCGCGAAGCAGCCAAAGGGTGAGGGTTCGGGGCTTAAGTCGGCCAAGGGCCGTCACGCTACGGCTTACGCCGACTGACGGAACAAGCCCCTCACCCTTTCGCGCAAGAACGATCGCTGACGCGCTCGTGCGCTCAAGCCCTCTCCCGCCGGGAGAGGGTTTCCTAGCCCTTCATCCGCCAGGTCGCGCCCTGCGGGCCGTCCATGACGACGACGTTCAGTTCGTTCAGCCGATCGCGGATGCGGTCGGCCTCGGCCCAGTTCTTGGCCGTGCGGGCAGCGGCGCGTTGCTCCAGCAGGCCCTCGACCTCGGCCTTCAGTCCTTCATCGACGCCCGAGAACCATTCCGCCGGATCGGCCTGAAGCACGCCCAGGATGGAGGCCGCCGCGATCAGCCGCCCCTTGGCTTCGGCCACCGCCGCCTCATCGCCCGCCGTCATGCCGCGCTCGATGTCGCTGGACAGGGCGAACAGGGCCGCCATGGCGCCCGGCGTGTTCAGGTCGTCCTCAATGGACTTCAGGAACTCGACCGGCGGCTCCACGTCCGCCGCCTCGACCCCGGCCGCGCGATGCAAGGCGCCGTAGAGGCGATCCAGATTCTTCCGGCTCTGCTCCAGCAGCGTCTGGTTCCAGTCCAGCGGCTGACGATAGTGGGCGCTCAGCAAGGCCCAGCGCACCACCTCGCCCGGCATGGCCTGCACCAGATCGTGCAGCAGCAGGACGTTGCCGATCGACTTGGACATCTTCTCGGCGTCCACAGTCAGGAAGCCGTTGTGCATCCAGTAGCGGGCGTATTCGTCATGCGCCTCATCGCCATGCGCATGGCCGTGGGCGCAGACGCCCTGGGCGATCTCATTCTCATGGTGCGGGAAGACCAGGTCGATCCCGCCGCCGTGGATATCGATGGGCAGGCCCAGCGTCTCCTCGATCATGGCCGAGCATTCGATGTGCCAGCCGGGGCGCCCTTCGCCCCACGGCGAGGGCCATGACGGCTCGTCCGCCTTGGACGGCTTCCACAGCACGAAGTCGTGCGGGTTCTTCTTGTAGGGGGCCACCTCGACGCGGGCGCCGGCGATCATGTCGTCCAGATTGCGCCCCGACAGCGCGCCGTAGGACGGATAGGACGACACGTCGAACAGCACATGACCCTCGGCGGCATAGGCGCAGCCGGCGTCGATGATGGCCTGAATCTGCTTGGTGATCGCCTCGATATAGTCGGTGACGTGCGGCGCGATGTCGGGCGGCGAGACGTTCAGCAAGCCCATGTCGGCCAGATAGGCGGCCTCATAGCGGGCGGTGATCTCGCCGATGGCGACGCCTTCCTTGGCGGCCTTGGCGTTGATCTTGTCGTCCACGTCGGTGACGTTGCGGGCGTAGACCACCTTGTCCGCGCCATAGGTGCGGCGCAGCAGGCGCACCAGCACGTCGAACACCACCGGCGGACGGGCGTTGCCGATGTGGGCGTAGTCATAGACCGTCGGGCCGCAGACATAGAGGCTCACCCGGTTCGGATCACGTGGCGCGAACAGGCGCTTTTCACGGCGCAGGGTGTCGTGGATGTGCAGGGCCATGGGTCAGGTCTTTTGCGAGTTTTCTTGCGGGACGGACGAGGTGTCCCATATAGCGGCCTGATAGACAGTCAGGGCCGCGCGCCCAAGTCCATATAAATTAGTATTCTGAACAGGCGCTCTCGCCGCCGCCGGATCGTTTCATGAGCACCACCCCCGCCAAGCCCGTCCTCGTCGCCAATGAGGCGCCGCAGCGTCCCAGCCGCGAACAGGCTCTGGAGGCCGTGCGCACCCTGATCGCCTGGGCCGGCGACAACCCCGACCGCCCAGGCCTGCTGGACACGCCCAAGCGCGTGGTCGACGCCTATGGCGAATGGTTCGACGGCTATGACGCCGATGCGGGCAAGGAGCTGTCGCGCACCTTCGAGGACGTGACCGGCTACGACGACATGGTCATCCTGCGCGACATCGAGGTCGAGAGCCACTGCGAGCACCACCTGGCGCCCTTCCTGGGCAAGGCCTACGTCGCCTATCTGCCGGGCGAGAAGGTGGTGGGCATCTCCAAGCTGGCGCGCGTGGTCGAGATCTTCGCCCGTCGTCTCCAGAACCAGGAGACCCTGACCAACGACATCATCGACGCCATCGAATCGCACTTGCAGCCCAAGGGCGTGGCGGTGCTGGTCGATGCGGCGCACCAGTGCATGACGACGCGCGGCGTGCATCACCGCCACGTCTCGACCATCACCACCCGCTTCACCGGCGCCTTCAAGGACGACCCGGCCCTGGCCGAACGATTCCTCAAGCTGGCCAAGGGTTGAGCCGAAGAACGCTGGCGTTGGTCGTCAGGGATTGAATTGATCGCGGAGAAGGCGGCCTCTGACCGAATTCGCAATCTTATTCCCCTGCATGGTCATTTCCTCGCATTCGACGGCTTTACAAGGCCGCCCTGGGACGCCAAGAGACGAGTTTGAATTTCAGTGCGGTCCGCCGGAGGGTGCGGGCCTTGATGGAGACGACTGCGTATGGGCGCGAAACTTTCCTCGAGCGGCGGCGGCGGCGGCGGCAGACTTGCCCAACAGAACGCGGACATCAACGTCACGCCGTTCGTGGACATCATGCTGGTTCTGCTGATCATCTTCATGGTCGCGGCGCCGATGGCCACCGTCTCGATCAAGCTGGACCTGCCGCCGGCCACGCCGCCGGCGCCGGACGCCGAGAAGCCGAAGGAGCCGGTGTACATCACCATCCAGGAATCCGGCTCGCTCTACATCGCCGAGAAGGAAACCTCGATCGCCACCCTGCCGGCTGACGTCTGCTCCGCCCAGGGCGCCGTGGCCAACTGCCGCGACGAGCGCGTTTTCGTCCGCGCCCAGCCGGAAGTGAAATACAACCAGTTCATGGAAGTCATGAACAAGCTTCAGGAGAACGGCTTCTTCAAGGTCGGCCTGCTGAACGAAGACATCGAATAGGATCGTTTCGATCCCATCGGATCAAGGGTCGCCTCGGCGGCCCTTTTTCTTTGCCCGGCAGTCATTCGACCGCTTGCATCGCCCTCCCGTTCCCGCCTCAATGCGGACCTCGAAAGAGGGGGAGTTTATCGCCATGCGTCGCCGTACGTTCCTGTCCGCCTTGCCCGCGGGCGCTCTGATGGCGGGAGCCGCCAGCGCACAACAGGCGGCCGGAGCCCCGGCCCCATACGCGGCGCCTCCCGCCCGCTCCACGCCCCGGCCGGATCCTTACGCCGGCGTCGGCATCGGCGACCGCATCACCGGGCCGAAGTTCGTGGGCCGTTCAACCGTCTGGGGCGCGAACGGCGCCGCCGCCACGGCCCACCCCGCCGCCACGATGATCGGCCTGGACACCCTGCGGCGCGGCGGCTCGGCTATCGACGCCGCCATCGCCATCAACGCCGCCCTGGGCTTCCTGGAGCCGACCGCCAACGGCATAGGCGGCGACGCCTTCGGCCTGATGTGGGATCCAGCGCAGAAGAAGGTCGTCGGCTTCAACGGCTCGGGGAACAGCCCGCGCGGCCTGTCGCTGGCCACCGCCCGTTCAAAGGCCGGGGCTGACGGCTATCTGCCCCGCTACGGCGCGGTGACGGTCAACGTTCCCGGCGCGGTCGACGCCTGGTGGAGCGCACACCAGCGCTACGGCAAACTGCCGTGGAAGGATGTCCTGCTGCCCGTCGCCGAACTGTGCGAACAGGGCGTGCCCGTGCCGCAGGTCGTGGCCTACTACCTCGAACGCAACATGGCCGGCTTCGACCGCAGCGCCGCGACGATCGAGGAAAACGACAACCGAAAGAAGGTCTGGCTGACCGGCGGCCGCACGCCGAAAACGGGCGAAATCTTCGCCAATCCGGACCTAGGCCGCACCTACCGCCTGATCGCCGAGGGCGGCCGCGACGCCTTCTATGACGGGATGATCGCCGATCATATCGAGCGCTATTTCAAACGCATCGGCGGCTGGATGACCCGCGCCGATCTGGCCGCCCATCGCACCGAATGGGTCGAGCCGCTGATGACCACCTATCGCGGGGTCGAGGTCTATTCGCTGGGGCCGAACACGCAAGGCCTGTCGACCAACCAGATCCTCAACATCTGCGAACAGTTCGATCTGAAGGCCATGGGCTTCCAGTCCGCCGCCTCGATCCACGTCCAGGCCGAGGCCAAGCGCCTGGCGTTCGAGGACCGCGCCCGCTACTTCGCCGACGAGCGCTTCGCCAAGGCCCCGACCGCCTGGCTGAACTCCAAGGAATACGCCGCCGAACGGGCCAAGTTGATCCGTCCCGACCGCGTCATGGACCGCGTCTTCCCCGGCGATGCGCCGACGCAGGGCGACACCACCTATTTCAGCGTCGCCGACAGCGACGGCATGATGGTCAGCTGGATCCAGTCCAACTATCGCGGCATGGGCGGCGGCCTGGTCGCCGACGGCCCGGACGGCCGGACGCTGGGCTTCATGTTCCAGAACCGCGGCGAACTGTTCGCCCTGACCGACGGCCACCCCAACGTCTATGCGCCCGGCAAGCGCCCGTTCCACACCATTATCCCCGGCTTCGCCTGCAAGGACGGCGAGCCGTGGATGGCCTATGGCGTCATGGGCGGCGGGATGCAGCCGCAGGGACAGGCCCAGATCATCATCAACATGGTCGACTACGGCCTCGATCCGCAGGAAGCCGGCGACAGCCCGCGCTGGCAGCACTACGGCTCATCCGAACCGACCGGCCAACCGGCCGAAGGCGTGGGCAAGCTGCACCTCGAATCCGGCGTGCCCGAAGCGACCAAGCAGCAACTGACGGCGATGGGCTGGGATCTGGGTCCGCCCGACGGCGGCTTCGGCGGCTATCAGAACGTGATGAAGCAGATCAACGAACAGGGCCGCTGGACCTACGGCGCCGCCACCGAAATGCGCAAGGACGGCAACGCCCTGGCCTATTGATCGGGCCCCAGTCAGGAGACGCCCATGATCACCGCTCTCGTGGCCGCCGGTCTGCTGTCGATGCTCGACTGGTCCGATGGATGCCGCCCCGTCGCAGGGTCCGAGGCCCTTTGGCGCGATGACGTCCGTTATGTCTTCGTCGGCGAGACCCACGGCACGGTCGAGGCCCCCGCCGCCTTCGCCGATCTGGTGTGCGCGGCGCTGGAACAGGGGCCGGTCGTCGTCTCGCTGGAGTATCCGGTCGAGTTTCAACCGACGCTGGACGCCTTCATGGAGGCCGACACCGAAGCCGAAGCCCGTGCGGCGCTCGCCGCCTATCCGCACGGCTCCTTCGTCCATCATGACGGACGCGGCAGCGAGGCCATGCTGGACCTCTTGCTGCGGTTGCGCGCCATGCTGCGGGAGGCCGCCGACATGACCGTGGTCGCCTCGGTCCCGAACAGCCCGCGTGTCGAAGGCTTCCGCCAATCCTATGCAGAAATGGATCGGGCGGTTCTATGGAGCCGTCAGGCCATGGCCCAGCCTCACTCCCGCGTGCTGGCGCTGGTCGGGCGGGTCCATGCCGAGAAGCTTCGTCGCGTGGGCTCGCCGCTGGGCCTGCCCGCCGCCGCCCATATCCGCCCGGAAGAAACTTTGTCTCTCAGCGTCGCCCAGCAAGGCGGCGAGGCGTGGATGTGTCGTGACGACTGCGGCGGCGCACCGATCCCCAATGTCGACGCCGCCAGAACGCGCGGCATCATTCTCGCATCGC
The DNA here is from genome assembly GCF_047237745.1 of Brevundimonas phoenicis. Classification (NCBI taxonomy): domain Bacteria; kingdom Pseudomonadati; phylum Pseudomonadota; class Alphaproteobacteria; order Caulobacterales; family Caulobacteraceae; genus Brevundimonas; species Brevundimonas phoenicis. The sequence goes on along the minus strand of NZ_JBDFLN010000001.1, from coordinate 1,192,161 downwards.
AACAGGATGGCAAATTTGACGGCCTGCTGGCGCTGGGCCCGACCACGGCGTCCGCCCCCGCAAAGCCTTGACCTGACGCGGCGTCAACCGGCTAAGGTTCGTTTCCAAACAGGACGGACCTATGACCGATCTCGTGACTCGCGACTTCACCGCCCCGGCCGCCGACGGCTATCCGCTGTCGATGCGGCTGGTGTCGGCCGCCCGGCCTCGGATCGCCGTGCTGGTTTCGTCCGGCACGGGCTTTCCCAAGGGCTTCTACGAGCGCTTCGCCCGCTATCTGGCGGCGCGGGGCGCGGCGGTGCTGACCTATGACTTTCGGGGCATCGCCGGGTCGCGGCCCGATGACCTGAAGAGCTCGACCATCGACTATCCCGACTGGGGACGGCTGGACATGCCCGCCGCGCTGGACGCCCTGATCGAGGCGGCGCCGGGCCTGCGCGTCGTCCATGTCGGTCACAGCGTCGGCGGCCATTTCATCGGCTTCATGCCCAATCACCACCGGATCGAGCGGCACGCCTTCGTCTCGGTCGGGACCGGCTGGTGGGGCGGGCACCACCGCAGCTACAATCCGATGGAGCTGTTCTTCTGGCTGGGCTTCGGACCGTTCAGCCTGATGCGCCACGGCTATATCAAGGGCGGCGGCCTGTGGGCCGGGACCGACCTGCCGCGCGGGGTCTTCACCACATGGCGGCGCTGGTGCATGAAGCGCGCGTATTTCTCCAAGGAGCTGGAGACCAGCCTGCGGCCCCATCATTATGAGGCCGTGACCGCGCCGATCCGCTCATGGATTTTCACCGACGACCCCATCGCCACGCCCAGCACGGCGCGCGATCTGTTGAGTGTCTATCCCAACGCTCGCTCGAACATGAACGTCCATGCGGCCGGCGATTTCGGCGCGCGGCGGATCGGCCACGAAGGCGCCTTTCGCAAGGGGATGGAGCCGTTGTGGGATCGGATTTTCCACTGGCTGAACAATGGCGACGCCTGAGCGGGCGCCTATATCCCAGGCTCATCGTCCCACCGGAGCCTCCCCCCATGCCCTATTCCGATCAGCCGACCGTGACCGCCTCGGGCGTTGAGATTCCCCTGCTCGGTTTCGGCACCTGGCAGCTGGAGGCCGACGACGCCCGCCGCATGGTGCGCGAAGCCCTGCGCATCGGCTATCGCCACATCGACACCGCCTGGATCTACAAGAACGAGAAGGCGGTCGGCGACGGCATCGCCGACGCCGTGGCCGAAGGCATCGTCACGCGCGACGACATCTTCGTCACCACCAAGATCTGGGTCGATCACTTCCATCACGACGCCCTGCTGCGTCAGGCCGAAGAGTCCGCGCTCAGCCTGGGCCTGACGCCGGACCTGCTGCTGCTGCACTGGCCCAAGCCGACGCCGGCGCTGGCGGAAACCATCGACGCCCTGAACGCGGCGCGCGATCAGGGCTTCACCAAGAACATCGGCCTGTCCAACTTCCCCTCGACCCTGTTCCGCGAGGCCGCCGCCCTGTCGCGCGCGCCGCTGATCACCAATCAGGTCGAATACCACCCCTATCTGTCGCAAAAGACGTTGATCGAAACGGCGCGGGAACTAGGCTCGTCCATCACCGCCTGGTCGCCGCTGGCGCAGGGCAAGATCGCCGACGACGCCGTGATCGGCGAGATCGCCAAGACCCACGGCAAGACCAACGGCCAGATCGCCCTGCGCTGGATCATCCAACAGGGCGTCATCGCCATTCCGCGCACCGCCAAGGAAAGCCGCGCGGCCGAAAACTTCGGCATCTTCGACTTTGAGCTGTCGACCGACGAAATGGCGTGGATCAGCGCCCTGGCCCGCCCCGACGGCCGCATCGGCGACTGGCTGGACGAGGCCTTCCAATGGGATCAGGATGCCTGATCCGACACGGTTCTAGGGCGCATGCGCCGAGGAGGACGCCATGGGTTCGGTTCTGGGCTTTCCGGGGATTGATCCGATGGACGCCGTCGTCGGCGCGCGCATCCGCCGCTGGCGCGACCAGCGCGGCGTGGCCTTCGACGACCTGGCCGCCGCCATCGACCTGACGCCCGAGGCGCTGCGCCGGGTCGAGGCGGGACGCGAGCACCTGGACGCCGCCCAGTTGGACGCCGCCACCCGCGCCCTGCGCCTGCCGGTGTGGGCGCTGGTGTCCGACGCCCCGGCCTATTGATGACGGCGCGGCTCTATCGCGGACTGTTCGCCGTGGTCGGCTGGGGCGCCCTGGCCCTGCAATACGGCCTGCTGCTGCGGAACAATCCCGGCTCCGGCGCAGGCGAGCTGACGCTGAACTTCTTCAGCTTCTTCACCATCCTGACCAATCTGCTGGCGGCGCTGGCCCTGACGGGACCGGCGCTGGCGCCCGACAGTCCTCTGGGCCGATGGAGCCGAAGCGAGGGCGTGCGGGCCGCCGTCGCCATGTACATCGTCGTGGTCGGCGTCGTTTATCATCTGCTGCTGGCCCAGACCTGGAACCCGCAGGGTTGGCAGAAGGTCGCAGACACTCTGCTGCACACCGTCATGCCCCTGGCCTTCGTCGGCGACTGGCTGCTGTTCACGGCCAAGGGGCGGCTGCGCTGGATCGACGCGGTCAAATGGCTGGCCTTTCCGCTGCTCTACGGCGGCTGGACCCTGGCGCACGGGGCGATGACGGGCTGGTGGCCCTATTGGTTCGTCAATGTCAGCGAACTGGGCCTGGCGCGGGCGGCGGCGAACTTCGCGGGCCTGCTGATCTTCTTCCTGCTGCTGGGGCTGGTCGTCGTGGCGATCGATCGCGCGTTCGGACGGCGTGACAGACGGCTCGCGTCCGCCTAAGCGTCAGCGCATGGCCTACAAGTCCCTGCGCGATTTCATTGCGACCCTCGAAGCCGACGACGAACTGGTCCGCGTGTCGGAGCCCGTCTCCACCCATCTGGAGATGACCGAGATCCAGACCCGGCTGCTGCGCAACGGCGGCCCGGCGGTCCTGTTCGAGAAGCCGGTCATGCCCGACGGCTCGATCAGCCCCATCCCCTGCCTCGCCAATCTGTTCGGCACGGTGAAGCGGGTGGCCATGGGCGTGACGCTGGAGGGCAAGCAGCGCACCACGGCGGGCGAGCTGCGCGAGGTCGGCGAGCTGCTGGCCTTCCTGCGCAATCCGACGCCGCCGCGCGGCCTGGGCGACGCCATGGAGATGCTGCCGCTGGCCCAGACCGTCATGTCCATGCGGCCCAAGACGGTGAAGAAGGCCCCGGTGCAGGAGGTGGTGCTGAAGGGCGATCAGATCGACCTGACCAGCCTGCCCATCCAGGGTTGCTGGCCCGGCGAGCCCGCGCCCCTGATCACCTGGGGGCTGGTCGTGACCAAGGGGCCGTCGGACGACCGCGAGGACGACTTCAACCTGGGCATCTATCGGATGCAGGTGCTGGGCAAGGACAAGGCCATCATGCGCTGGCTGGCCCATCGCGGCGGCGCCCAGCACTACGCCCGGCATAAGAAGGCGGGCAAGCGCGAGCCCCTGCCCTGCGCCGTCGTTCTGGGCGCCGATCCGGGGACCATCCTCGCCGCCGTGACCCCGGTGCCGGAAACCCTGTCGGAATATCAGTTCGCCGGCCTGATGCGCGGCTCCAAGGCCGAACTGGTCCCGTGCAAGACCGTGCCGCTGATGGTGCCGGCCAACGCCGAGATCGTGCTGGAAGGCCACGTCCTGCTGGACGAGTTCGAGGACGAAGGCCCCTACGGCGACCACACCGGCTACTATAACTCGGTCGAGAAGTTCCCGGTCTTCCAGGTGACGGCGATCACCATGCGCAAAGACCCCATCTATCTGACCACCTTCACCGGCCGTCCGCCGGATGAGCCGTCCGTGCTGGGCGAGGCCCTGAACGAGGTCTTCATCCCCCTGATCCGCCAGCAGTTTCCCGAGATCACCGACTTCTGGCTGCCGCCCGAGGGGTGCAGCTATCGCATCGCCGTAGTGTCGATGAAGAAGGCCTATCCCGGCCACGCCAAGCGCGTGATGATGGGCTGCTGGAGCTATCTGCGCCAGTTCATGTACACCAAGTGGATCATCGTCGTGGACGACGACATCAACGCCCGCGACTGGAAGGACGTCATGTGGGCCGTCTCGACCAAGATGGACCCGGCGCGCGACATCACCGTCATCGAGAACACCCCCATCGACTATCTGGACTTCGCTTCGCCTGAGAGCGGCCTGGGCTCCAAGATCGGTCTGGACGCCACCGATAAGTGGGAGCCCGAGACCAAGCGCGAATGGGGCAAGGAAATCCGCATGGAGCAGGACGTGATCGACCGCGTCTCCGATAAGTGGGCCTCGTTGGGCCTGCCGGGCGACGGGGCGCCGATCTGGAAGGCCTGACGCGGTTCCTGTGAGCAGTTTGCAAAAACTCGTCTCGCGAGAGAACCCAAATGGCTGATCGGCGTTCAGTTTCCCGGCCGAAGGAACGGCGACGCTTGGGGCGCGCTGATCGGCCTAGGGGAATCCATATGATTTCACGCACCAGCGCCGGCGTCGCCACGCTCGCACTCGCCGCCGCGCTCAGCCTTTCGGCGTGCGGCGACAGCAAGGGCAACGCCGAGAATCCGGCGCCCAAGTCGGTCGCTCAGGCGGCGGGCAACGAGGCCACCCAGGAGAAGATGAACCTCTACATCGACGCCTTCAACGCGCTGATCGACGACCACTGGGGCGTGTCGAAATACTTCGGCGACTATCAGAAGCTGGACATCCCGAACGCCTCGGCCACGGCGAATCTCTACTTCCCCGAGAACATCTCCCACCTGGAGCGCGCGATCGCGAAGCTGAAGGAAGGCCGGGCGCTGAACGGCGGCAATCAGGGCAAGAAGGCCGATGAGGCGGCCGACAAGCTGATCCCGCAACTGGAGGCCCTGCTGGCCCAGTGGCAGGCGCTCGACCCCTATTTCGAATCCCGCGCCTATCGTGACGACGGCCTGGCCAAGGCCAAGGCGGCCCACGCCGCCCAGACGCAGGCCTATCAGGGCAGCGTCGCCGGCATCGAACAACTGGACGTCGCCCTGACCGAATACCAGCGCGCCAGCAACGCCGCCAAGATGGAGGCCATGCGCAAGGGTGGCCACGCCGCCGAGGCCAGCCTGCTGGACGCCATGCAGAAGGCGGACCTGTTCACCAATGCGGTGATGGAGGACAACAAGGCCGAAGCGGACGCCCAGCTGCCGGCGATGGAAGCGGCCATCGCCAAGCTGCGCGAGGAACAGGCCAAGATGCCGGCGGACAACAGCAACAAGTCCTACCTGTCCAGCATCGCCGACAACCTCAGCGGCATGGTCGGCGCCTATCGCGACTTCAAGCAGTCCAACTCGGACAGCTACCGCGAGTCCGTCGTGGACCGCTACAACAGCGCCATCGGCAACATGAACCGCGTGGAACTGCCCGCGTAACGACCCTGCGTCCGGCCGTCACGCGCGGCCGGACGCGCTTCTCGCGAACTGCGCCGGGGTTGCCAGACGGCTGTGATCGGATCACGAAGGGCCTATGCGCCTAGACCGTTTCGTCACAGCGGCCGTCGCCGCCCTAGTTTGTCTCGCGAGCCCCGCCATGTCCCAGACCCCGTCCGCTTCCGTTCCCAACGAAGCCCCGTGGGACCAGGCCTTCCTGCCGCCCGCTCTCGCCTGGGACGGCCCCAGCCGCGCCCTGCTGCGAGGCGCCGCCGATCCCTGGGTCACGGGGTTCGAGGCCGATGCGGCGCATGACTTCTCGCCCAACTACGCCGACACCCGCGCCTGGTTCGATCGGCTGGACGCCGCCAGCGACCTGATCCGCATCGAGCAGTTCGGAACCTCGCCGGAAGGCCGCCCGATCTACGCCGTGATCGCCTCCAAGGACGGCGCGGCCTTCGCTCCGTCCAAGCCCGTCCTGCTGGCCCAGGCCGGCATCCATCCGGGCGAGATCGACGGCAAGGACGCGGGCATGATGCTGCTGCGCGACATCGCCTTCTACGGAAAAGACAGCCTGCTGGATCGCGCCAACCTGATCCTGATCCCGATCCTCAGCGTCGACGGGCACGAGCGCGCAGGCGCCTATTCGCGCCCCAACCAGCGCGGGCCGCGCATCCAGGGCTGGCGCCACACGGCGACCAACCAGAACCTGAACCGCGACTTCATGAAGCTGGATCAGACCGAGATGCAGGCCGTCATGGGCCTGATCCACAAATACCAGCCGGACCTCTACGTCGACATCCACGTCACCGACGGCATCGATTATCAATACGACGTCACCTTCGGCTACAACGGCGAGGACGGCGTCTGGAGCCGCAGCCCGGCCATCGCCTCATGGCTGGACGCCGCCTTCAAGCCCGCCATGTATGAGGCGCTGGAGACGCAGGGCCACATCCCCGGCGAACTGGTCTTCGCCATCGACGACCGCGATCCGAAGAAGGGTCTGAACGACGGCGGGCTGGGCGAGCGTTACTCCAACGGCTGGGGCTCGGCGGCCCACGTCCCGACCATTCTGATCGAGAACCACAGCCTGAAGCCGCATGAGCAGCGGGTGCTGGGCACCTACGTCTTCCTCGAGGAAGCGCTGAAGCTGCTGGCCGAAAAATCCGGCGACCTGCGCGCCGCCATCGCCGCCGACCGCGCCCTGCGCCCCGCCGAACTGCCCGCCAATTTCGACAGCGACGAGACGCCCTCGCGCACCCGCCCCTTCAAGGGCATCCGCTATGAGACGTTCGACAGCGTCGCCTCGGGCCGCCCCGAAATCCGCTGGCTGGGCCAGCCGGACGCTGAACTGTGGCCCATGCCCTTCTACGGCTCGCACCCCACGCTGACGCTGAAGCGGCCGACCGCCTATTGGGTGCCGTCCTATCGTCAGGACGTGATCGAGCGCCTGCGCGTCCACGGCGTGCAGATGCAGACGCTGGACGCCCCGCGCACCGTCGCCGTCGACATGCTGCGCCTTGTCGATCCCAAGGTGTCGGGCCGCACCAATGAAGGCCATGTGCCGATCTCGGTCAGCGAGGTCCGGCCCGAGGCCCACGACTGGACCTTCCCCATCGGATCGGTGCGCGTGCCGACCGATCAGCCGATGGGCGACGTCGCCATTCTGCTGCTGGAGCCGCAGTCGAACGAGAGCTTCTTCGCCTGGGGGATGTTCCCCGAAGTGCTGAACCGCGTCGAATACATCGAGGCCTACGCCATCGCCCCGCTGGCGGAAAAGATGCTGGCCGCCGACCCGGCGCTGAAGGCCGAGTTCGAGGCGAAGCTGGCCGCCGATCCCGCCTTCGCCGCCGACGGCGATGCGCGTCTCGCCTGGTTCTATGAGCGCACGCCCTTCTACGACCAGCGCTATCGCCTCTATCCGGTGGGGCGTGAAAATTGAGCCTGATCCCGACCATTCAGGCCGCCGCCCTGTGGGGCGGTCTGCTGATCTTGCTGCTGTTCGTCCTGTCGGGCGTGGTGGTGCGGCGCCGCCGTCAGCATCTGGTCGAGTTCGGCGACGGCGGGGTGCGCGAGCTGGTCTGCGCCACCCGCGCCTTCTCCAATGCGGCCGAATACATCCCGGCTGGAATGTGCGGCCTGATCCTGCTGGCCTTCCTCGGCGCCCCCGCCATGCTGATCCATGCGGTCGGCGGGATGTTGTTCGCGGGGCGTGTGATCCATGCGCTGGGCCTGCTGTTCCAGGACGGCCCGTCGCTGGGCCGTTCGGTCGGCATGATCCTGACCTGGCTGGCGCTGCTGGTGGCGGCCGTCAGCCTGATCGCGTGGTCGATCCTCTGACCTTCTCCCGATGGGAGAGGGCTTGAGCCTCCAAGAGCGAAGCGATTGGCAAGGCGAAAGGGTGAGGGTTCGCGGGTGAGGTCGGCCGCAAGGCCGTCGCGCCACGGCTTGCGCCGACTGACGGGACAAGCCCCTCACCCTTTCGCGCCAGAACGATCGCTACGCTCTCGTGCGCTCAAGCCCTCTCCCGCCGGGAGAGGGTATGCTGTTGCAGCCCGGACTTCCCTCCGCCATATCGGGGCATGTCCGATAAGACGCCCTCCCCCGACATCCTGAACGATCTGATCTCCGCCGCGCTGAAGGCCGGCGCCGATGCGGCAGAGGCCGTGTCCGCCCATCGCGCCTCCCTGTCCGTCGGCGTGCGCAACGGCGCGCTGGAAGACGTGGAGCGTGAAGAGGCCCGCGACCTGGGCCTGCGCGTCTTCATCGGGCGGCGTCAGGCGACGGTGTCCGCCTCCGACCTGTCCGACGCCACCCGCGCCCGTCTGGTCGAGCGCGCCGTGGCGATGGCCAGGCTGGCGCCGGAAGACCCCTATGCGTCCCTCGCGCCGCAGGACCGGCTGGCCGCCGCGCCGCACGCGGACCTTGACCTCTATGATCCCGCCGAGCGCTCGGCCGAGGCGCTGGAAGCCGCCGCCGCCGAAGCCGAAGCCGCCGCCCTGGCCGTATCGGGCGTGTCCAAATCCGAAGGCGGCCACGCCTCATGGTCGGCCAGCGAGTGGCGCCTCGTCACCTCGCACGGCTTCGACGGCCGCCATCGCGGCAGCGCCTTTTCGCTGGGCGTCGGCGTCATCGCCGAGAAGGACGGCGCCATGGAGCGCGGCGGCGAAAGCCGCGCCGTGCGCCACCTGTCCGACCTGCCGGACGCCGCCTTCATCGGCCTGAAGGCGGGCGAGCGCGCCGTCGCCCGCGTCGGCCCGCGCAAGATCGCCTCGACCACCGCCCCCGTCATCTTCGAGAACCGCGTCGCGACCCAGGTGCTGTCGCCGCTGCTGGGCGCCATCTCCGGCCCGTCGATCGCGCGCGGCAGCTCCTTCCTGAAGGACAAGCTGAACCAGAGCGTCCTGCCGACCGGCGTCGATCTGATCGACGACCCGTTCCGCCCGCGCGGCCTCGGCTCCACCCCCTTCGACGACGAGGGCGTGGCCGTCGAACGGCGCGAGATCGTCAGCAACGGCGTCCTGACCACCTGGCTGCTGAACACGGCCTCGGCGGCCCAGTTGGGCCTGCAAACCACCGGCCATGCCTCGCGCGGGCTGGCGGGACCGTCGGGCGTCTCGACCCACAACCTGCACCTGGCGCCGGGCGAAGGCGATCTGGACGCCCTGATGGCGCAGGCCGGGACGGGCCTTTTGATCACCTCCATGTTCGGCCCCTCGCTGAACGGCAACACCGGCGACTGGTCGGCGGGCGTGTCCGGCTTCTGGTTCGAGAACGGCCAGCGCGTCTATCCGGTCAGCGAAGTCACCGTGGCGGGCAATCTGATCGAGCTCTACGCCCGCCTGCAGCGCGCCGGGGATCTGGAGTTCCGCGGCTCGTTCAACAGCCCCTCCCTGCTGTTCGACAAGGTAGCGATCGCGGGCAAATGAGCGATTACAGCGCCGACCTCGCCCTGATCCGCGACGCGGCCCTGGCCGCCGGTCGGCTGGCGCTCGAACACCGCGAGGCCGGGCTGAAGGTCTGGTCCAAGGACGGCGGCTCGCCCGTCACCAGCGCCGATCTGGCGGTGGACGAACTGCTGCGCGATGCGCTTCTGACCGCCCGCCCCGACTACGGCTGGCTGTCCGAGGAAACGGCCGACAGCACGGACCGCCTGTCGAAGAAGCGCATCTTCGTCGTCGACCCGATCGACGGCACCGTCGCCTTCATGAAGAACAAGCCGTGGTGGTGCGTGCCCATCGCCGTGGTCGAAAACGGCCGCCCCGTCGCCGCCGTCATCTACGCCCCGATGATGGACGAGATGTTCGAGGCCACCCTGGGCGGCGGCGCCCGCCTTCAGGGCCGCCCCATCAGCGCCTCGGACACCGACGATCTGGAGGACGCCGAGCTTCTGGCCGACGCCCGGCTGATGGAGGCGCGCGAATGGGACGAACCCTGGCCCTCGATGCGCTTCTCCAAACGCAACGCCCTGGCCTATCGCATGGCGCTGGTGGCGGCGGGGGCCTTCGACGCGGCCATCGCCATCAGCCCCAAATGGGACTGGGACGTCTGCGCCGGCGCCCTGATCGCCGAAGAAGCCGGGGCCAGGGTCAGCGACCATATGGGCCGCGCTTGGCGCTTTAATCGCCCCGATCCGCGCCAAACCAGCCTGATATGCGCCGCGCCGGCCCTTCACCCGTTGATCGTGAGGCGCACAGCGCCTATCCCGCTGGCCATCTGACATTCCTCCCGCAATGGACCCCCTCTCCATGGCCGACTCTCACGACCCCCAACTGCTTCACCTCGTCATCGGCGGCGAAATGCGCCACCCGGCCGAGCCCGTCTTCCGCGACCTGTCGCAGGTCGAGTTCGTCGGCGCCTTCGGCAACTACGAAGAAGCCAAGAAGGCCTGGAAGGCCCGCGCCCAGGCGACCGTCGACAACGCCCACATGCGCTACTTCATCCTGCACGCGCACAAGCTGATCGACCCGCGCACCGACGCCTGACCCACCGTTCACGGCGCAGTTACGCCGCTGTTCAGGAACCGCAGGGGCGGCTGATGCGCTTTCTCATCAGTCGCCTTTGTCATGAACAGGATTCGCCATGCTGCCGACCCTCATCGTCCTGCTTCTGGTGATTGTCGCCGTGGCGGCGATCGTCTGGGTCGTGCGCAAGGGGCCGCCGCACGTCGCCCGCCCCGGCGAGGATCAGGACACCGCCTGGAACGACCCCTTCACCCCTTCTGATCGGGACCGCAGACCTTGACGCTATTCGGCCAGACGCTGGACGGCCAGCAGATCTTCGGCGTGGTCTCCCTGATCGCCGTCCTGGCGCTATGGCTGATCGTCCTGGCCCGCCAACGCGATCACGTCCGTCAGATCAAGCGCTGGAAGAAGGAACAGACGGCGCGCAACGCCCCGCCGCCCGCCGCCGGACGCGGCCCCTGGGGCTGACCCCTATTCGCGTTTCAACAGGCGGTCGACGACCAGCTTGCCCCACCAGCCGGCCTTGAACTCGGCGCGGATCGCCCTGGGGTCATAGGCGTCGCTCTCGACCCAGTCCTCGAAGCTGACGCCCGTGGGTTCGACCTCGGCGACATATTTCTCGAGCGTATAGTCCAGCACGCCGGTCAGCCCCTCGCGGCTGTGCAGGGTGCGCTTGCCCAGCTCCTCCATCGCCGCCGAGATCGGCTCGCCCAGGTGGAAGTGGCGATAGAAGACCGCCATCATTCCCGCCCGGTCCGCGCCCGACTTGCAGTGGATCAGGGCCGGATACTCCATCGTCTGGAACAGGGCCTTGGCCCGGCGCACACGGTCCTTGCCCGGCGGATCGCGCGAATCCAGCGGCGCGTCGATCAGGGTCAGCCCCAGCCGTTCGCAGGCGTCCTTCTCCAGCCAATAATAGGCCTCGTCCCTCTGACCGCGCAGATTGACGACGGTGCGGACGCCCTGCCGCTTCCACCAGGCCAGCTGGCGCGGCGACGGCTGATTGGTCCGCACCAGGTCCGGTCCCAGCCAGTGGGCGTTGGTGAACGCCGTGCGCAGAAAGGCGTGATCCTTCCAGAAATAGGACCAGCGCGCCTTGAAACGGCCGAACGGCGTAGTCAGATCGTAGCGCCCCATGACGGCGAGATAGCGCCGTTTGCACCCGGCGTCACCCGTCCCAAGGCCGTCTCTCTCGCGCGCGGCCGCTTGACTTGACGCCTCAGCCGTTCGACCGAAGGCCGATGACCGTTCCCGCCCCTCATGACGACGCCCGCGAGCCGCTGCGGCCCCTGCTCGCCCGCATCTGGCGCGAGTATCTGTCGCGGCACAAGCCGGCCTTCTTCACCTCCATGCTGCTGGCGGGCGTGTCGGGCGGCCTGACGGCCCTGCTGCTGAAGTTCCTGGAACCGGCCATCGACCTGCTGTTCGGCCAACATCAGGGGCCCGTGACGATCTGGAAGACCGTCACCATCCCGGCGGACAAGGTGCTGATCGCCATCCCCCTGTTCATCATCGTCGTGGCGGTGATCCGCTCGCTGAGCATGGCGGGCCAGGCGGCGCTGGTGAACCGGCTGGGCCACGGCATCGTCGGCGACATCCAGAAGCAGCTGTTCTCGGGCATGATCCGGGCGGACCTGTCGCGCCTGCGCAGCCAGCATTCGGGGACGTTCGTCTCCTCCGTCCTGTTCGACGCCAACCTGGTGCGCGAGGCCTTCACCTCGGGCGTGGTCAACTACACCCAGAACGCCTTGATGCTGCTGGGCGTCATCGTCGCCATGGGCTTCATCGACCTGCCGCTGACGCTGATCGTGCTGCTGGGCGTGCCGGTCGTCAGTTGGATCATCCGCCGCTTCGGCAAGAAGTCGCGCAAGGCCGCGCGCGGCGCCATGGTCGAGACCGAGGCCCTGTCCAGCGCCCTGATGGAGAATCTGGACGGCGTCCGCGTCATCAAGATCGAGAACCGCGAGGCGGCCGAAGAGGCCCGCGTCTCCAGCGTCATCAATCGCCGCCAGCGTCACGTCATCAAGGGCGCCGACAGCCGCGCCTTCTCCGGCCCGGCCAGCGACATCGTCGCCTACGGCGTCGTCGCCGCCGTCATGGCCTATGCCGGATGGAGCGCCAGCCAAGGCCAGATGACGGTCGGCGCCTTCGCCTCCTTCATCGGCATGTTGCTGCTGGCCGGTCAGGCCCTGCGGCAAGTAACGAACCTGACGACGGTGCTGAGCGAGGGCTTCACCGCCGCGCGCCGCCTGTTCGCCGCCCTCGATATCGAACCGGAGATCCGCGAGGCCAGCGACGCCGCCGAGGTCGCGCCCGGCCCCGTCACCGTCGCCCTGGAGCAGGTCTCCTTCGCCTATCGCGCCGACGAGGACGGGTCCGCCCCGACCCTGTCGGACGTAAGCCTGCATGTCGCGCCGGGCGAGACCGTCGCCTTGGTCGGCCCGTCCGGCGGGGGCAAGTCGACCATCCTCAGCCTGCTGCCGCGCTTCTACGACGTGACGGCGGGGCGGGTGACGCTGAACGGCCGCGACATCCGTGAGCTGAGTCTGTCGTCCCTGCGCGACCATATCGCCCTGGTGACGCAGGAGCCCTTCCTGTTCGACGACACCATCGCCGCCAACATCGCCTATGGCCGCCCCGGCGCGACCGCCGAGGACATCGTGGCCGCCGCCCGCGCCGCCGCCGCGCACGACTTCGTCGCCGCCCTGCCCGACGGCTACGCCACCCGCGTGGGCGAGGCGGGCGCCCGCCTGTCCGGCGGCCAGCGCCAGCGCCTCGCCATCGCCCGCGCCTTCCTCAAGGACGCGCCCATCCTGCTGCTGGACGAGGCCACCAGCGCGCTGGACACCGAGAGCGAGGCCCTGGTTCAGGCCGCGCTGGAGCGGCTGATGGACGGCCGCGCCACCCTGATGATCGCCCACCGCCTGTCGACGGTGAAGAACGCCGACCGCATCTACGTCATCGACGGCGGCCGCGTCGTCGAGGAAGGAACTCACGACGCCCTGGTGGCGCGAGGCGGCCTCTACGCTCGCCTGGCCCGCCAACAGTCGCTGGACAGCGATCCGATCGCCCTGCCCCCGCTGGCTGAACTACCCGACGAGACCGGCGCATGAGACCCCTCCGCAATCCGGCCATCCAGAACGCCGCCGCCTGGCTTTTGTCCGAGTGGATGCGGTTCTGTTACGCCACCACCCGCTGGACGCATGAGAACGAACAGGCGGCCGAAGAGGTCTGGGACGACGGCGGCGGCGTCCTGTGCGCTTTCTGGCACTCGCGCCTCGCCCTGGCGCCGGTCTGCTGGCCGATGACGCGGGCACAGCCGGTCAAGGGTCTGGTCTCCCTCAGCCCTGACGGTGAATTTTTCACCAAGGCCGTCGGCCGCCTGGGCATTCCCGCCGTGCGCGGCTCCTCGGCCAACAAGGACAAGGCCAAACAGTCCAAGGGCGGCGCACAGGCCCTGCGCGACGGCCTGAAGCAGCTGAAGGTCGGCGGTCTGGCCATCACGCCGGACGGCCCGCGCGGCCCGGCGCGCCAGATGGCCGAGGGCCTGCCGCTGATGGCCAAGATGTCCGGCGCGCCGGTTCTGTTCATCGGCCTGTCGTGCAAACCCGCGATCCGGTTGAACAGCTGGGACAGGGCGATCCTGCCCCTGCCGTTCGGGAAAGGCGCCATTGTCTGGGACAAGGCCTGGTATCCTGAAGGCGCCGACCTGGCCGAGGTCGCCGCCGACTGGACCGCGCGCCTGACCGCCGTCGAGGCGCGGGCCGACGCCCTCACCGGGCTGGAGCGCGTCTGACCGTGGCCTTCAGCCCCGCCCTGATCGCCTATCAGTTGCTGACGCGCCTGCTGGAGCCGCTGGCCCCGCGCCTGCTGGACGCCCGCGTCAACAAGGGCAAGGAAGACCCCGCCCGCGTCGACGAACGGCTGGGCCTACCCGGCATGGCGCGCCCCGAAGGGCCTCTGGTCTGGATCCACGGCGTCAGCGTCGGTGAGGCCCTGTCCATCCTTCCGCTGGCCGAGCGCATCCGCAAGGACCGCCCCGACGTGACGGTGCTGGTCACTACCGGCACCCTGACCTCGGCCCAGGTGCTGGCGACGCGCCTGCCGCGCGGCGTGATCCATCAATTCGCCCCTGTGGACGCCCCCTCGGCGGTCGCGGCCTTCCTCGACCACTGGCGGCCCAATGTCGGCGTCTTTGTCGAGAGCGAGCTGTGGCCCAACCTCCTGACCACCGCCCGCAAACGCGGCGTGCCGCTGGCTCTGGTCAGCGCCCGCATCACCGACAAGACGGCGCAAGGGTGGAAGAAGGCCCCCGGCATGGCCCGCGCCCTGATGAACGGGTTCCAGCACGTCTGGCCTCAGGATCAGGACAGCGCCGACCGGCTGAGCGCGCTGGGCGCCCGCGTCGACGGCCAGGTGAACCTGAAGCTGTCCGGCGAGCCCCTGCCCTATGACAAGGGCGAGTTCGCCCGCCTGTCGGCCCTGATCGACGACCGCCCCGTCGTCGTCGCCGCCAGCACCCATGAACATGAGGAAATGGCCATCGTCGGCGCGCTGGATCATCTGGCCGACCGCCTGTTCCTGATCGTCGTGCCGCGCCACCCCGAACGCGCCGACGCCATCGCCGAAGCCCTGACCCACGACGGCTACGGCTTCGCGTGCCGCAGTCAGGGCCAGCCGATCTGCGACCAGACCGACATCTACCTGGCCGACACCCTGGGCGAGCTGGGCCTGTTCCTGCGGCTGGCCGATGTGGTGGTCATGGGCGGCTCCTTCGCCCCGGCGCTGGGCGGCGGCTCGGTCGGCGGCCACAACCCGCTGGAGCCTGCGCGCCTGGCCAAGCCCATCGTCACCGGCCCCGACGCCAGCAACTGGCAGGCCGTGACCCGGATGCTGAAACAGGCGGGCGGCCTCGTCTCCGTCCTGTCGCCCGCCGAACTGCCCTCGGTCGTCGGCCCCATGCTGGCCGATCCCGAGGCCGCCCGCGACATGGGCGAACGCGCCCGCCGCTCCGCAGAGGCCGCCGCCGCCGGGCTGGACCGCCTGTGGCTGGCGCTTCAGACCCACCTGCCCGCCGCCCCTTCACGCAGGCGCCCATGAAACTGAACACCCCCCGCTGGTGGTATAGCCGCGACCGCCGCCACGCCCCGATGACGCGGATGATGCTGAAGCCCGCCTCATGGCTGTGGGCGGGCGTCACGGCGCGCAAGATCGCCCGCGCCACGCCGGTCGATCCGGGCGCGGCGGTCATCTCCATCGGCAATCTGACCGTCGGCGGCTCGGGCAAGACGCCCGTGGCGCGTGAGGCGCTGCGCCTGCTGCGGGATCGGGGGATCGAGGCCGCCGCCCTGTCGCGCGGCTATGGCGGTAGGCTGGAAGGCCCGGTCCGTGTCGATTCCGCCGCCCACACGGCCGCCGACGTCGGCGACGAGCCGCTGATGCTGGCGCTGGGTTCGCCCGCCTGGATCGCTCGCGACCGCGTCGCCGGTGCCCGCGCGGCGGCCGAAACCGGCGTCGCCGTCTTGGTGCTGGATGACGCCCATCAGAACCCGTCGCTGAAGAAGACGATCAGCCTGATCGTCGTGGATGGCGAGACGCGGGGCGGCGAATGGCCGTTCGGCGACGGCTCCGTCTTTCCATCCGGCCCGATGCGCGAGCCGTTGAAGGCGGGCCTGGCGCGCGCCGACGGGGTGATCATTCTGCTGCCGACCGATCTGGACGAGGTCGATCCGGAATTGCTCGAGACATTCGCCAGCCTGCCCGTTTTCCTGGCCCGATTGGAGCCTGAAGGCCCGCCGCCGCCGGGACCGCAGGTCGGCTTCGCGGGCATCGCCAAGCCGTGGAAGGTGGAGCGGTCGCTGATCGCCGCCGGGTGCGACCTGAAGGACTTCGTCCCCTTTCCCGACCACGCCGAACTGTCGGATCGCGACTTCGCCTTCCTGACCGACCGCGCCGCCCTTTACGACGCAGGACTGGTGACGACGGAAAAGGACTGGGTGCGCCTCACCCCGGAAAGAAGGGCCAGGGTATCGCCCTGGCCCGTGGTCGCGCGTTTCGAGGATGAGGCGGCTTTCGCCGCCTTCCTGCTGGATCAACTGAAACCTCAGTCCTGACGGAAGACCTGGCCGCTCTTCATAACGAAGCGGACGCGCTCAAGCTCAGTCACATCGGTCAAAGGATCGCCCGTGACCGCGATCAGGTCGGCGGGCATGCCCGGCGCGATGCGGCCCGCCTCTCCCGAGATCTTCAGGTGCTCGGCCGCGCCGACGGTGGCCGACTGAATGGCCTCCAGCGGCGTCAGGCCCGCCCGGACCAGCAGGGCGAATTCCTGGGCGTTGTCGCCATGGGCCGAGACGCCGGAATCGGTGCCGAAGGCGATCCGGACCCCGCCGCGATGCGCGCGCGCGGCCATGTCCAGCATCTTGGGTCCGGCTTCCAACGCCTTGGCCGTCTGGGCCGGGGTGAAGAAGTTGTCAGGGCTCGACGCGACCCGCGCCACGAAATCTCCCGCCAGCAGTGTCGGCACCAGCCAGGCTCCGTTCGTCTTGAACAGACGCATGGATTCGTCGTCCAGATAGGTGCCGTGCTCAATGGAATCGCCGCCAGCCTGCAGGAAGGCGTTGATGCCGTCGACGCCGTGGGCGTGCGCGGTGACCTGACGGCCCATGCGGTGCGCGACCTCGACGATGGAGGCCAGTTCATCCTGGGTGAACTGCTGGTTCAGACCGGCGGCGGTGTTCGACAGCACCCCGCCCGTGGCCGTGATCTTGATGATGTCGGCGCCCGCGCGAACCTGGGTCCGCACCGCGCGGCGGCAATCTTCGGCCCCCGAGCAGACGCTCTCGTTCGACAGGACGTGCAGGATGTCTTCGCGATAACCGTTGGCGTCGCCGTGGCCGCCGTGGACCGAGACGGACGAACCAGCGGCGATGATGCGCGGGCCGACCACGTCGCCGCGCCGCACCGCGTCGCGCAAGGCGAAGATCGACTCATTGGCGCCGCCCAGGTCCGCCACCGTGGTGAAGCCTGCATTCAGGGTGCGACGGGCGTGACGCGCCCCGACCATCGCCTGGTCGGCGTTCGACATGGTCAGCCGGTCCAGACGGCTGTTCGGGCTCTGCTCGCTGCCCAGATGGACGTGGCTGTCGATCAGGCCGGGCAGCACGAAGGCCGAGCGCAGATCGACGACGTTCCCCTCGCCGACGAAGCCGTCGCGGATTTCGACAACCTGGTTCCCTCTGATCACGAGAGTTTTATCGCGCAGCACGCGACCGTTGGCCGGATCGGCCAAAAGCCGCCCCACTTGGACGAACTTCGTCGCCTGTTCAGCCGAAACCGGCGCTGCCGCCGGGGCTTGGCGCGCCTCGGCGCCGGTGGCGGCCAAAACAGCTGCGGTCACAATCAGGGCAAGCTTTTTCATGTATCCCTCCCGTTACTGAAGCGCGCAACATAACCATTCCAATCTTCACGCCAAGGCCAAGGTTGCGTTCTAACGACGGTTCATGAAACAAGCCGATACAGTTGTTTAACCGTGCGAGGGGCGTCGCATGCGGCTTTCCAGACGTGGCTTGATTTTGGGCGGTTCGGCCCTGTTGGCGGGGTGCTCCTCCGCCGCCTCCACCTCCCACCTTCAGCTCGCCGGAGCCGTCGCTCCAACGCTGCCGATCGTACCTGAGCGCGCGCGCACAGCCCATGTGCAGATGGCGGACGCCGGGACGACGATCGACCCCCACGGGATTGTGCGCCCCGACCTGATCGAGCGCGCCCGCGCCGCTATGGACGTGCACGGCCACAAGATCTCGAAGCGCGACCGGATGTATCTGGTCGATTTCCAGAAGTTCTCGGGCGAGGACCGCCTCTATGAGGTCGATCTGGAAGGCGGCTGGGTCACGGCCTACCGCACCAGCCACGGCCGCGGATCGGACCCGGCGCATTCAGGCTATGCGCAGCAGTTCTCGAACCGCCCGGACAGCCATATGTCCTCGATCGGCGCCTACGCCACGGCGGGCGCCAGCTGGGGCAGCCAGCAGGGGCCGAACGTCCTGCTGGACGGGCTGGAGTATTCCAACAACCTGGCGCGCGAGCGGGCCATCATCATCCACGGCGCCGACTACGCCGACCCGGCCTTCCTGGCGCGGCAGGGCAAGCTGGGCCGGTCCTACGGCTGCTTCTCGGTGTCCCACGCCGACCTGATCCCCTTGCGCGAACGCATGGGCGAAGGTCGGCTGTTGTTCGCCATGACCTGAAGCGGAGAAGGGCCGCCTAGCGCGGCTCCAGCGCCCGCCAGCCGATGTCGGTGCGGTGGAAACCGCCCGGCCAGTCGATCTTGGCGATGGCCTCATAGGCGCGCTCGCGCGCCTGGGCCACGTCGTCGCCATAGGCGCAGACGTTCAGCACCCGGCCGCCCGCCGCCGCCAGGGCGCCGTCGTCGCGCAGCTTGGTCCCCGCGTGGAAGACCTGGACGTGCGGGCCGAAGTCCTGATCCGCGCCGCGAATGACCGAGCCTTCCAGCGGGCTGTCGGGATAGCCCTTGGCCGCCAGCACCACGCAGATGACCACCCCGGGCTTGAAGACCGGCGCCGGGGCCTGGGTCAGGTCGCCGCGCGCGCAGGCCAGCAGCAGCGGCACGACATCGCCGTCCAGCCGCATCATCAGCACCTGACATTCGGGGTCGCCGAAGCGGGCGTTGAACTCGACCACCTTGGGGCCTTCGGTCGTCGCCATCAGGCCGACGTAGAGGACGCCGCGATAGGGAACGCCTTCCTCGGCCATCTTCTGGATGGTCGGAACGACGACGCGCTCGTTGGCCGCCTCGGTGAAGTCCGTCGTGAAAACGGGCGCGGGCGAATAGGCGCCCATACCGCCGGTGTTGGGGCCCATGTCGCCGTCGAAGGCGCGCTTGTGGTCCTGCGCGCCGCCGAACAACACCGACCGCGTCCCATCCGACAGGACGAAGAGGGAGCCCTCCTCCCCGTCCATGAACTCTTCGATCACCACGCGCGATCCAGCCGCGCCGAACCGGCCGCCCAGCATCCGCTCGATCTCGGCTTCGGCGTCGGCGCGATCGGGGCTGATGGCCACGCCCTTGCCCGCCGCCAGACCGTCGGCCTTGATGACATAAGGAGCCGAATACCGATCCAGCGCCGCCTTGGCCGAGGCGACGTCCTCATAGACGCCGTAGCCCGCCGTCGGAATGCCGTGGCGCTGCAGGAAGGCCTTGGAGAAGGCCTTGGACGTCTCCAGCTGCGCCGCCGCCTGCGTCGGACCGAAACAGGGGATGCCCGCCGCGTGCAGCCGATCGGCCAGACCCTCGGCCAGGGCCGATTCGGGGCCGACGACGACCAGATCAGCCTTCATCTCGCGCGCCAGAGCCGCCAGCCCTTCAGCGTCCGTCACCTTCAGATCGGGCCGCATCTCGCCGAGCGCGGCCATGCCGGGATTGCCGGGCGCGACGACAAGCCGCGTGACCAGCGGCGACTGGGCGATCTTCCAGGCCAGGGCGTGTTCGCGCCCTCCCGATCCGACGAGCAGAATGTTCATCCCGGCGGAATGGCCGCGCGCGCCGTCCCGGTCAAGCGCCGGAAAGGGTTAGCGGCCCCTTGGGTCACGCAAATCAGGGAACCCAGGCGGGCAAGGCCTTCAACTGCGCCAGCGTCATGGTCGACACCAGGTCGTAGTCGTCGCCTTCCTTGCGGGTGGTCAGACCATCCAGCGGAATGCGAACCCAGCGCGGCCCGCCCTCGCCTGCCGGCTCGATGATCAGGCCGGTGACAGCGCCCGAGGCGTCCACATCGACCCGCTGGACATCGCCCAGATCGACGCCCGCCGGCGTGATGATGTCGGCGCCCTCCAACTGAGCCACGGTCAGGCCCAGCGCCATGACCACGGCCCCAGCGGCGGGCGCGCCAGCCATGGTCGGCGCCGAGGCAGCGTCGGGCGAGGCCTCGGGCGTCTTATCGGGCTTGGCCGGCGGCTGTGAACAGGCCGCCAGCAGAGCCGCGGCCGAGGCGGCCGCGAACAAGGTCTTCATCATCGAACCCTCCTGTCTCTAGATCAGGGCCGAGACCACATAGACGCCGGCGCCGGCCAGAAGAATCAGCCCCAAAACCAGCCACGGGCTGAGCGTCGGATTGTTACTGCGACGCGCCAGTTCGCGCTCGCGCGCCTGGTCGGGCGGCAGGTCGTCGGCCGTCGGCTCTTCCGGAAATGGGTCTGGAGACTGCACCATGATCGGCGAACGCGCGCGGGGACGCGGCCGTTCCGCCACGCTTGCCGACCATGTCTTTGCGGGCGCGGCGGCGGCGGCTAGGGTGGAGCCATGACCTCCGACGACGACTACGCCTTCGAGGGCGCGGCCCCGCAGCCCGCCCGCGACAACAATCCGCCGCTGTCGATCTCGGAGCTGAGCTTCGCGCTGAAGCGCACCCTGGAGGAACGCTTCGGCCATGTGCGGCTGCGCGGCGAGATCTCCAAGGTGAACCGCCACGCCTCGGGCCACGTCTATCTGACGCTGAAGGACGACAAATCGGCCATCGACGGCGTGATCTGGAAAGGCGTGGTGCGCGGTCTGGGCGTCCAGCCCGAGACGGGTCTGGAGGTCATCGTCACCGGCAAGATCACCTCCTATCCGGCGCGGTCCTCCTATCAGATCGTGATCGAAAGCATGGAGGCGGCGGGCGCGGGCGCCCTGCTGGCCCAGCTGGAGCGGCTGAAGGTCAAACTGCGCGACGAGGGCCTGTTCGACCCGGCGAAAAAGAAGGCCCTGCCGACCTTCCCCGCGACCATCGGCGTCATCACCAGCCCGACCGGCGCGGTCATCCGCGATATCCTGCACCGCATCGCCGAGCGCTGGCCCAGCCGCGTCATCGTCTGGCCGGTGGTGGTTCAGGGCGACGCCGCCAGCGGTCAGGTCGCCAACGCCATCCGCGGCTTCGACCAGATGACACCGGACGGGCCGATCCCCCGCCCCGACCTGTTGATCGTCGCGCGCGGCGGCGGCTCGGTCGAGGATCTGTGGTGCTTCAACGACGAGGCTTTGGCGCGCACGGTCGCGGCCGCCCGCATCCCCATCATCTCGGCCGTGGGGCACGAGACCGACACCACGCTGATCGACTTCGTGTCCGACCGCCGCGCGCCGACCCCGACCGGCGCGGCCGAGATCGCGACGCCGGTTCTGGCCGACCTGCGCTGGGCGCTCAGCGATCTGGAGGGACGGCTGTCGCGCGCCGGGGCGCGGATGCTGGAGGACCGCCGCACCCGCCTGCGCGCCGCTGCGCGCGGCCTGCCCGCCCGGCCCGAAGACCTGCTGGCCCTGCCGCAGCAACGGCTGGACCACGCCGCCAGCCGTCTGGGCTCCGGCCTGCACCGCAACGTCGCCGTGCATGAACGCCAGCTGGCCGTTGCGGCCGGTCGGCTGACGCCCGGCCTGCTGCGCGCCCGCGTCGAGCGCGGTCAGGACCGCCTGCGCGGCGCCGCCGACCGTCTGGGCTCTGCGCTTCAGGCGGGCGTCGCCCGCAACGAGCGCCGCCTGCTTCAGACGGCGGGACGCCTCAGCCCCGCGCCCCTACATCGCCGCCTCGATCAACGGCAAGCGCGGCTGGAAGCCCTGAGCCTGCGTCTGGACGGCGTCATGCCGCGTCGGCTCGAGCGCGCCGAGGACCGCCTCGCCGCCCTATCCCGCGCCCTAACCACGCTGAACCCCAAGACGCCCAAGCCCGGCTTCGCCCGCATCGAGGACGCCGACGGCGCGATGATCGCCTCGGCCGCCGCGCTGTCGCCGGGGCAGGCGGTGCAGATCGTCTTCGGCGACGGCGCCAAGGGCGCCACCATCGACGGCGAGGGCGCGACGCCGCGCCCGACGCCTAAACCCGCCCCGCGCCCCAAGGCCCCGCCTGCAAGCCAGGGCGACCTGTTCTGAGCCCTGAAAATTCCGCTCATCCCGGCGGACGCCGGGATCCAGCCCTTTGGCTTCAACCTCTGCGCCTGAAAGCTCGGCGGCAGACTTCAGAAGACCGAGCGCGTCGCTCTTACTGGATCCCGGCGTCCGCCGGGATGAGCGGGTTAGAGGGGCAGCGCCCTAACGGCTGGCGGTCTCGGCCAGCACCGCCTTCACCGCCTCAATGTCCAGCGCCTCGATCATCACCGGCTTGCCGTCGATCACCGAGGTCGTCGTCTGCGCCTTCAGCAGGGAGTTGAGGATGGCCTCCTCCGTGGCCTCGGCGACCGCGACGAACAAGGGCGACATGCGGTCGTTCGGCCAGTCCGCGACCGTCGTCTGCCCCGCCCGACGCTCAGGCGTCCGGCGCACGTCTTCCGCCGTCGAAAACGCGATCGCATAGTCCCCCGACCCGTTAGAGAAGGCCGCCCCCGTCCGCGCCAGACCGGCGAAGGCCCGGTTCGCCAGACGCTCCAGATTGCGGTCCGACAGCGGCGCGTCCGTCGCCACCACGATCATGATGGAGCCGTCGGCGCGCTCATTCTCCACCTCTTCGCGCAGGTAGTAGCGGCCCAGCCGCACCCCGACCGGCGCCCCGTCGATGCTCAACACGCCGCCATAGTTCGACTGGACCAGCACCCCCACGGTGAAGCCGCCCAAGCTATCCGGCAGGCGACGCGAGCTGGTGCCGATCCCGCCCTTGAAGCCAAACGCAATGGTCCCCGTCCCGGCGCCGACCGCGCCCTGCTCGACCGGCCCCGGCGTCGCCGTCTCGATGGCCCGCACCACGTCGGCGGCCGTGACGACGCGCGCGCGGATGTCGTTCAGCCCGCCGTCGTTCGTCTCGCCCACCACGGCGTTGACCGAGCGGACGTCCTCATGCCCCGGCTGTTTCAGCGTCCAGTCCAGAACGCCGTCGATCCCCCGCGCCACGGACAGGGTGTTGGTCAGGACGATGGGCGTCTCGATCTCGCCCAGCTCCATGATTTGGGTCGCCCCCGCCAGCTTGCCGAAGCCGTTGGCCACCGACAGTCCGGCCGGAACCTTGTCGCGGAACAGGGAGCCGCCGTGCGGCACGATGGCGGTGACGCCGGTGCGGACGCTGTCGCCCGAACGCAGCGCCACCTGCCCCACCTTCACCCCGGCCACGTCGGTGATGGCGTTCAGCGGCCCCGGCGAGAGGATGCCCGGCGCCCGGCCCAGGTCGCGGATCGTCGGGCGCTCGGCCGCACCGTCCTGAGCGATCGCGCCGGGCGCGGCGGCCAGGACAGCGGCGGAAACGGCGGCGGCCAGGATGTCAGCGGGCGAGCGGGACATGGAACATCCGAAATTGTGAACGACAGGCGGTCAGATGACGGCGATTCGGCTCTCGTCCCGCACAAGCTTCACGCTATGATGGCGGCATGAGCACCCAGCCCCCTTCTTCCGTCTCCAGCGAGGCCTGCCTTCACTACGGCGACGGCGAGTTCGCGGTCCTGTCCGCCGGGGCCTATGTGCGGTGCGCCGTCAGCGGCGCGGTCATTCCCCTGACCGCCCTGCGCTACTGGTCGGTCGAGAAGCAGGAGGCCTACGCCGGACCGCACGAGTATCTGGCCGCCGCCGGGCGCTGAGCCCTTTCTGAATGTCATGGCCGGATCGCCTCCGGCGCCCCTGTTCGTCGGTGTCCCGCAGATGTCCGCCCTGAGTTCGATCCACGTCCTGCTGGTCGACGACAATCCCAATATGCGCGCCATCGTCGCCGCCATGCTGAAGTCCGTCGGCGTGGGCCGCCTGACCGAGGCGGAGGACGGAGCGGCGGCGCTGGAGCTGTTGCGTCAGGAGGCGGTCGATATCGCCATCGTCGACTTCCGCATGAAGCCTATGGACGGCGCCGCCTTCACCCGCGCGGTCCGCAACGAGGGCGACAGCGCCAACCCCTATCTGCCGGTCATCATGATGACGGGCCATTCCGAGAAGAGCCGCGTCACCGAGGCGCGCGACGCGGGGGTCACCGAATTCGTCGCCAAGCCGGTGAAGGCCCAGACCCTGCTGACGCGGATCGAGGCGGTGATCCTGCGCCCCCGCCCCTTCGTGCGCTCGCCCAGCTATTTCGGACCGGATCGCCGCCGCACAGGGACGACAGGCTTCACCGGCCCCTTCCGCCGGGCCGACGACGGCGTGCTGGATTAGGCGTCCGACGCCCGCAGCGCCTCATAGACCTGGGGCGGCCAGCGCTTGTGGACCCAGAACCAGTCGACCGGATGTTCGCGCACCCGGTCCTCGACGAAGCGGTTGGCCGCCTGCACGCCCGCCTGCACGTCGGCGGCCTTGTCGCCCGTATCCGGCACGGCGATCGGCTCATGCGCGGTGACGCGGAAGCGCACGCCGGGCAGGCGCACCACCGACAGGGGCTGCATCACCGTGCCGAACTTCAGCGCCATGCGCGCCGCGCCGGGCGAGGCGTTGACCGGCTGGCCGAAGAACTCGACCTCCGGTCCCTGACTGTATTTCTGATCGACCAGCAGGGCGATGGATTCGCCGCGCTTCATCCCCGCCATCAGTTCGCGCGTGCCGTCGCCCTTGGGCGCGAACAGCTTGATGCCGTAACGCTCGCGGCTCTGGCGGATCAGGGCGTCGACATAGGGGTTGTTGGCCGCGCGATAGGTCACCTGACACGGTACGCCCGCCGACATGATAACCGCTGCCATGACCTCGAAATTGGCCAGATGGCCCGAGATCAGAACCACCGGCTTGCCGCTGTCGCGCACCGCATGCAGCCGCTCCAGCCCGACGATGTCGATCCGCCCGCTTTCCGGCGTCAGCCGGTCCATCACGGCCAGTTCGGCGAAGGTGCGCCCCGTCTGCTCCCATTGTTCGACGGCCAGACTGTCGCGTTCGGCGGCGTCCATGTCGGGGAAGGCGATGCGCAGGTTTCGCGTCACCGTCTTGTGCGTGCCGGTCAGCGGCCCCAGCGTCCGCAGCAGCTTGCCGCCGAAGCCCGAGGCCCGCTCGACGCCCAGCAGACGCAGGAAGCCGAACAGCCCCTGGAACGCCGCCGCCTCCAACCGCCAGACTAATTCCTGGCCCAGTTTAGCGGCGCTGTCGCCCTTCGGGCTGCTTGGGCGCGGTTTGTTGTTCTCACCAGGCAATCGTCAATCCGCCGTCCACCACCAGGGTCTGGCCGGTCACATAGGCCGACGCAGGGCTGCACAGATAGACCGCCGTGCCCGCGATTTCATCCGGCTGGCCGATCCTTTTCAGCGGCGCCGGTTCGGTGACGGTCTTCAGCAGTTCCGGGTTCTCCCACAGATAGCGGGCGAAATCGGTCTGAACCAGGCCCGGCGCGATACAGTTCACCCGCACGTTCGACGGACCGAACTCCACCGCCAGATTGCGCGCCAGTTGCATGTCCGCCGCCTTGGAGATGTTGTAGGCGCCGATCAGGGCGTTGCCGCGCAGGCCCCCGATGGAGGAGATCAGCAGGATCGCCCCGTCCTTCCGCTCCAGCATCTCGGGCGCGACCATGCCGATCAGCCAGTGGTTGGAGATGACGTTGTTCTGAAGGATCTTTTCGAACTGCTCGTCGGCGATGCCGGCCATCGGCCCGGCGTAGGGATTGGTCGCCGCATTGCAGACCAGAATGTCGATCTGGCCGAAGGCGGTGCGCGTGTCGTCCACCAGCCGTTGCAGGTCTTCCTTGGAGGCGATGTTGGCGGGAATGGCGATGGCGCGGCCCTCGCCGTGCTTCTCATTGATGGCGACGGCGACCTCTTCGCACGGCCCGGCCTTGCGCGAGGAGATGACGACGCGCGCCCCGTGTTCGGCCAGACGCTCGGCGATGGCCTTGCCGATTCCCTTGGAAGAGCCGGTGATGATGGCGACCTTGCCGCTCAGATCGAACAATTCCATGCGTTAACCTCCTTTTACCGCCCGTTTATCCGCGCGGACCCTAGCCGTTAGCCTTCGTTAACGTGATACTTGATCGATTCTATAGGGAAAGGCGGTTCTGACCGGCCCCATGCGAAAGATCACCGGCGGCTTCCTCTTCTTCGGCTACCTGTTCCTCGCCCTGACCATCGGGGCGGCGATCTGGCGCGCCGGTCTGGGCGGCGGCGCGGGCGCGGCCGGGGTGCTGGGCGCGCTGGGGATCATGGCCGGCGTTCACGCCCTCGTCACGGGCATGGCCGACCGTCGCGCCCTGCGTCTGGAAATCGCCAAGGTGCGCGAGGCCCATCGCCTGCTGGCCGATGCGATGGAGTCGACCCAAGGCGCCCTGACCGAACTGGCGCAGGCCATCGAGACCGGCGCCCTGTCGCGCACCGACGCCCTGACCGGCGAGGTGCGGATGCTGGAAGGCCTGGTCCAGCAGATGAGCGAATCCATCGAGGAACGGCTGGCCGCCTCCACCCTGACCGCCGACACCTTCGAGGGTCGCCGTCAGGTCCAGTCGAACACCCTGCTGAAGACCGTCCACGACGCCCTCAGCGAGAACCGCGTCGACCTGTATCTGCAGCCCGTCGTGACCCTGCCCCAGCGGCGGACGGTCTATTATGAGAGCTTCACCCGCCTGCGCGACCCGTCCAACCGGGTGATGATGCCCGCCGAATACCTGTCGGTGGCCGAGGGCGAGGGTCTGCTGCCCGCCATCGACAATCTGCTGCTGTTCCGCTGCGCCCAGATCGTGCGCCGCCTGGCCGGACAGGACCGCAAGGTCGGCGTCTTCTGCAACATCTCACTGGCATCTCTGGGCGACGAGACCTTCTTCCCGCAGTTCCTCGACTTCCTGAGCCAGAACCGCGACCTGAAGGACGCCCTGATCTTCGAACTGGGTCAGGCGACGTTCGACGCGCGCGGCGCCGTCGAGGCGCGCAACATGGCCAAGCTGGCCGATCTGGGCTTCCGCTTCTCCATCGACAAGGTGCAGACGCTGGATCTGGACTTCGCCGATCTGCAGCGCTCGGACGTGCGCTTCATCAAGGTGGCGGCCGACCTGCTGATCGAACAACTGCTGGATCTGGACGGCGCCGCGCCCCTGCCCAGCCAGCCCGACATCCGCGCCGGGGACTTCGCCCCCCTGACCCGCCGCCACGGCCTGGAACTGATCGCCGAAAAGGTCGAGAGCGAGAAACAGGTCGTCGACATCCTCGAACTGGATATCGCCATGGGCCAGGGCCATCTGTTCGGCGAGCCGCGCGCCATCAAGGAAGCCGTCCTGGCCGAGACCGACCCGCCCGCCGACTTCGTCCGCTCGACGCTGAAATCGGCCGAGCAGAGGGTGCGCTTCTAAACCCACGGCCGAAAGCCGCCAGACAGCCGGATCGCTGCGCGCTCTTATGGCGGCATGACCGACGCCTCCCTCGACTGGCCCCGCATCGCCGCCACCCTGAACGCTCAGGGCTGGGCCCTGACCGGCCCCCTGCTGACGCCCGCGACCTGCGAGGTGCTGCAGACCCTCTATGACCAGCCCGAGCGGTTCCGCAGCCGTATCGTCATGCAGCGCCACAGCTTCGGTCAGGGCGAGTATCAGTATTTCGCCGAACCCCTGCCCGATCCCCTGCCGCGACTGCGGGCGCACCTCTACGAAGGTCTGGCGCCGATC
Organism: Brevundimonas phoenicis; assembly: GCF_047237745.1. NCBI lineage: Bacteria > Pseudomonadati > Pseudomonadota > Alphaproteobacteria > Caulobacterales > Caulobacteraceae > Brevundimonas > Brevundimonas phoenicis. The sequence continues at coordinate 1,164,266 of NZ_JBDFLN010000001.1, read as the reverse complement.
GCCGACGACTGGGCGAGGCGGATGGGCCGACCGGGCTTTCCGGCGCGACTGGACGAACTGACCGCCCGCTGCCGCGCGGCGGGACAGACGCGGCCGACCTCGCTGATGCTGCGCTACGGTACGGGCGACTACAATCGGCTGCATCAGGATCTGTACGGCGAACTGGTCTTCCCGCTGCAGGCCGCCATCTTGCTGAGCGATCCGGCGGAATTCGAAGGCGGAGAATTCGTCCTGGTCGAGCAGAAACCCCGCTCGCAGTCCCAGGCCCATGTCGTGCCGTTGAAACAAGGACAGGCCGTCATCTTCGCCGTGCGCGAACGCCCCGTCGCCGGCACGCGCGGCGACTATCGCGTCCAGATGCGCCACGGCGTCAGCACGGTGCGCGCGGGCAAGCGGATGACGCTGGGCCTGATCTTCCACGACGCCGTCTGATCCCTTCTCCCCTTGTGGGAGAAGGTGGGCGCCGGAGGCGCTCGGATGAGGGGTGTCGGCGCAGCGTTTGACGTTCTGGCGGTCCGTGCGCCGCGACAGTCGTTTAGGCGCAGGCGCACACACCCCTCATCCGTCAGGCTCCGCCTGCCACCTTCTCCCACAAGGGGAGAAGGAAGAAAAAGGCCCCTGCGCCGGAGCGGAGGGGCCTGATCCTTTAGGCTTTCTGCGCGTCCAGCCAGCGCACGGCGTCGGCGTCACGGGCCGACAGGTCGGGATAGTCGGCGTCGGAGCCGACGTCCGGCACCCGGCGCCAGGAGCGGGCGCACTTGGGATAGTCCGCCGTCTTCACCTCGACCGTCACCGCCTCGCCACCGACCTTGAGCTCGGCGCCCGAGGTGCGGAACACCTCGGCGGCGTCCAGGCCCTCGAACGGCGCCAGCAGTTCGGCCGGGGCCGTCACTACCGGCCAGGCGTCCAGCGCCCCGCCGATGACCTTGTCGCGACGCGCGGCTTCCAGCGCCTCGTTGACGACCTCCAGCACCGTCTCGACATTGGTCCAGCGTTCGGCCTCGGCCGTGTTGCGCCACTGGCCCGGCGTCTCGGGGATCACCCGCGCGCAGTTGGTGCCGGCTTCGGGGAAGCGCGTCATCCAGGCCTCGTCCATGGTGAAGGGCGTCAGCGGGGCCAGCCAGGCGGTCAGACGGCTGAACACCTCGTCCATCACCGTGCGGACGGCGCGGCGCTTGATGCTGTCGGGACGGTCGCAATACAGGCTGTCCTTGCGCACGTCGAAATACAGCGCCGACAGATCGCCCGAGCAGAACTCCAGCACCGGCCGCACCACGTCCTGGAAGCGGTATTCGGCGTAGGCCTGACGCACCTGGCCATCCAGCTCCCACAGGCGGTGCAGGATGAACTTCTCCAGCGGCGGGAACTGCGAATAGTCGGTCAGGCGCTCGGCTTCGTCGAAGCCGTTCAGCGCGCCCAGCAGATAGCGCACGGTGTTCCTCAGCTTGCGATAGGCGTCGACCGTGGTCTGCAGGATCTGCTTGCCGATGCGCTGGTCGTCCGAATAGTCGACCAGGGCCACCCACAGACGCAGGATGTCGGCGCCCGACTCCTTGATGATGGTCAGGGGGTCGGTCGTGTTGCCCCGCGACTTCGACATCTTCTCCCCGTTCTCGTCCAGGGTGAAGCCATGGGTCAGGACAGCGTTGAACGGCGCCCGGCCGCGCGTGCCGCAGCCTTCCAGCAGCGACGACTGGAACCAGCCGCGATGCTGGTCCGAGCCTTCCAGATAGAGGTCGGCGGGCCAGTGCGACGGGCGGTCGCCCGCATAGCCGTGCGCGGCCGTGCGCGGATCGAGCGTGAAGGCGTGGGTCGAGCCGCTGTCGAACCAGACGTCGAGGATGTCCGTGACCTTCTCGAAGCGCTCAGGATCATGCGCGCCCAGGAAGTCGACGTCGGGCGCCGAGAACCAGACGTCGGCGCCACCCTCGGCCACGGCCTTGACGATGCGGACGTCGACCTCGGGATCGTGCAGGGGCTGGCCGGTCTGCTTGTCCACGAACATGGCCAGGGGCGTGCCCCAGGCGCGCTGACGGCTGATCAGCCAGTCGGGGCGGCCCTCGACCATGGAGCGGATGCGGTTCTTGCCCGCCGCCGGGTGGAAGGCGGTGGCGTCGATGGCGTTCAGGGCGCGGTCGCGCAGGGTCGCGCCGTCTTCCAGTTCCTCATCCATGCGGATGAACCACTGGGGCGTGTTGCGGAAAATGATCGGCGCCTTGGAGCGCCAGCTGTGCGGATAGGAATGCTCCATCCGACCGCGCGCCAGCAGGTTGCCCGCCTCGATCAGCTTGTCCATCACCGCGCCGTTGGCGGGGCCGAACTTGCCGGTCTTCTTGCCCTCGGTCTCCAGCACCTTGAGGCCGGCGAACAGGGGCACGTGCTCATAATAGGCGCCGTCGGGATCGACCGTGTCCGGCACCTCGCGATGGCCGTGGGCCAGCCAGACATTGAAGTCGTCCGCGCCGTGGCCCGGCGCCGTGTGGACGAAGCCGGTGCCAGCGTCGTCGGCGACGTGATCGCCCGCCAGCAGCGGCACGGAGAAGCCATAGCCGCTGTCCAGCGCGGCCAGCGGGTGGGCGCACTCCAGGCCCGACGGGTCGATGTCGTAGACGCGCGTCCAGGCGGCGATCTTGGCGGCCTTGAACACCTCTTCGGCCAGCTTGTCGGCGAGGATGAAGCGGTCGCCCGGCTTGGCCCAGGGCTCATAGTCCAGCCCTTCCTCAAGGGCCGTGACCTCATACAGGCCGTAGTTGATCTCGGGGCCGTAGCTGATCGCGCGGTTGGCCGGAATGGTCCACGGCGTGGTCGTCCAGATCACGATCGAGGGCGTCGCCGCGCGGAAGGTCAGCAGGTCGTCCGGGTGGCTGTCGGTCGCGCCGACCACCGGGAACTTGACCCAGATCGTGGGCGAGACGTGGTCGTGATACTCGACCTCGGCGTCGGCCAGCGCCGTGCGCTCGACCGGCGACCACATCACCGGCTTGGAGCCGCGATACAGCTGGCCCGAGTTCTTGAACTTGTGGAACTCGGCGACGATGGCCGCCTCGGACGTGAAGTCCATGGTGGCGTAGCGGTTGGCGAAGTCGCCGGTGATGCCCAGACGCAGGAACTGGTCGCGCTGCAGGTCGATGTATTTGCCGGCGTAATCGCGACAGGCGGTGCGGAACTCTTCCTTCGACACCTCGTCCTTGCGGCGGCCCTTGGCGCGGAACTGCTCCTCGATCTTCCACTCGATCGGCAGGCCGTGGCAGTCCCAGCCGGGGACGTAGTCGACATCATAGCCCAGCAGGAAGCGCGAGCGGACCACGAAGTCCTTCAGCGTCTTGTTCAGGGCGTGGCCGATGTGGATGTCGCCGTTGGCGTAGGGCGGGCCGTCGTGCAGCACATAGAGCGGCGCCTTCTGCGACTGACGCAGGGCGCGCAAGGTTCCGTACAGGTCGCCCCACTGGGCCAGGATTTCCGGCTCCTTCTTGGGCAGGCCGCCGCGCATCGGGAACGGCGTCTCGGGCAGGAAGACGGTGTCGCGATAGTCGCGGCCGGAAGGGGTCTGGGTGTCGGCGTCGGCCATGGAATGTCTTTTCGTCTTTGCGCGCGCGGCCGTTTGGAAACGGCGTCGAGCGTCAGTCTAGCGTGAAGGCGCCGGACGGCCCATGCCTTGATGGCTCAAGGCGGCGTCGTCTCGGCGAAATGTTTCGAGAAATCCCGACGTGCGCGGGGCTGTCAGCCCTGCAGCGCTACGCCGGGCGGCTAATCGAAATCGGACGGATCACGCGAACGGTCATGATGGGAAAGCTCTAGCAGACCGCACGCCCCCTGCGCCATAGTCCAGGCGAACAGACGGGAGACGGATCGGATGCGACTTCAGGCCTTGGCGACGGCGGCGGTGCTGGCCCTGACGGCGGCGGCCTGCTCGGCGGAAAAGGAGGCGCCCGCTCCGGCTGAGGCCGCCGCGTCGGCCCTGACCGGCCGCGCCGCCGTCTATGCGGCAGGCGAAAAGGATGCCGAAGCCTTCGTGCGCGCTCTCTACGCCCGCGCGGCGGAACCTCGTGATGCGCCAGACCCGGCCGAGGCGGCGATCACCCCCGGCCGCGACCCGCTCTATTCACGCACCCTGAACGCCCTGATCGGCGTCGACTTCCGCGAGGCTCAGTCTCGCGACGAAGTTCCCTATCTGAACTACGACCCCATCTGCGCCTGCCAGGACGCCGACAGCTTCGCCCTGAAGACGGTGACGATGACGCCCGACGGCCCCCAGGCCGCGACCGCCGAGGTCGTCTTCACCAACCACGGCCGCGAGCGTCGCCAGACGCTGAAGCTGGTGAAGGAAGGCCCGATGTGGCGCATCGCCGACATCATCGACGACAAGGGCAAGTCGCTGCACGACGACCTGATGGCCATCGCCGAGAAGGCGGAGGGCTAGAGCCTCAGGCGAAGGCCCAGACGCCCGCCGGTCCGTCGGCGTCGCTGGAAGACGGCGGCGTCTTCGGCCGGATACGGCGCGCCCGACTTCTGAGTTTCAAGCGGCGCAGCGGCTGCATGAGCGCCGTCACGCGCCGCGTCATCGCCGCCCTGACCGGCGCCAGCCGCGCCTGGGCGGTCATCAGGCTGACCGCCGTCAGGACTTCGAGATAGGCCAGCACGTCACCGGCGGCGAACAGGGCCAGTTCCAGGCCGACGGTCTGCCACAGCATCATCACGCCGATCATCACCAGAACGAGCCGCAACGCCGAGCCGGACAAGGCCCACGACAGCTTGCCTGTCGTCCAGCGCCGGGCGTCGGCGTTGACTCCGCAAATCAGCGCCAAGGCTCCGATCAGCAGCGGCGCCGACACGCCCGCCCCGCTGAACGCCGCCGCGGCGGCCCACAGGGCGCAGACGCCCGCGATCGCTCGCCAGGCCATTGGATTATCACTCTGCATTCGCCGCTCCCGTGAACGCCGTTCTTCATCTGGTCGCGCAGGGCGCGGCGCGCAAGCGGCCCGCTATGGCTTTGATCCGTAACCGTGCGCGACCAGGAAGGCGTCCAGCCGCGCTTCGCCGTCGGCGCGGGCGACGGGATCGGGGTCGAAGTCGCTTTCCTGATTGTCGAGGTTGCGGGTCAGCAGATGCCCCAGGTTCGGATAGAGATGCAGATCGCAGGCCCCGCCCGTCTGAACCAGGGCGTCGCAGAAGGCTTGAGCGCCGCGCGCAGGGGTCAAGGTGTCGGCCGCGCCTTGCACGATGACGGCGGGCGGACCGCCTCGCGCCGCCAAACTCAGCGGTGAGATCGTCGCCGGATCGGCTCCGCCCAGCAGCCGCCGCACCCAGCCGTCCTGGGCCAGGTCCAGCGCGGGCGACCAGAGCAGCAGCAGGTCCGGCCCCTTGATCCCTTCCGCACAGCCGCCCAGCCCGGCGGCGGCGGCCAGATGCCCGCCCGCACTGACGCCGTAGCCGGCCACTCGCTGCGGGTCGACGCCCAGCTCCGCCGCATGGGCGCGCACCCAGGCGAAGGCGTCGCAGGCGTCGGACAAGGCGTTGGCGGGCGTCGCCGTCTCGCCGGACAGGCGATACTCGATGGGGATGGCGACCAGGCCCTGCGCCTGCATCCGCCGCGCGGCCGGATAGGTCCAGGCCGGTTCGCCCGCCACCCAGCCGCCGCCGTGGAACATCAGGATCGCCGGTCGCGGCCCCGTTGCGGCGTCGCTCGGGGCGAACAGATGGGCGGACAGAGCCTGCTCGCCCGCCGTCTTATAGGTGACGACCTGCGGCGCCTGGGCCGCCGCCGATCCGGCCGCGACGGCCAGAACCGCCGCCAGAACTACACGCGAAAATCCCTGCCTCATGGCGAGCCTCTTCCGCTGTTGAACGCAGAGGCTAGCTCAGGACGAACGCCGTTCCGACTTACAAATGAGTCACGCCGCAGGGGCGCCCAGGCCTCAGCCCAGAAGCGCGCGGGCGGCGGCGGCGTCGGCGTCGATCTGGACCTTGAGCGCGTCGAGGCCGTCGAACTTCATCTCGCCGCGCAGGAAGGCGATCAGCTCGGTCTCCAGCACCTGGCCGTAGAGGCTTTCGTCGAAGTCCAGCAGCCAGACTTCCAGCAGGGGCTCTTCGACCTCGAACATCGGACGCACGCCCAGATTGGCGACACCCTTGACCACCCGCCCGTCCGGAAGCCGGGTGCGGGTCGCATAGACCCCATAGGCCGGGCGCATATAGTCGCCCATGGCGATGTTGGCGGTCGGCGTGCCGATGGTGCGGCCGCGCTTGTCGCCGTGGATCACCTCGCCCTGGATGGCGAAGGGGCGGCCCAGGATGGCGGCGGCGCGATCCATGTCGCCGGCCTTCAACGCCTCGCGCACGGCGCTGGACGACAGCTTCAGACCCGAAGCGTCGTCGATGCGGTCGGTGACGGAGACCGTAAAGCCCAGCGTCTCGCCATAGGTCCGCAGCAGGGCCGGCGAGCCGGAACGGCCCTTGCCGAAGGTGAAGTCGAAGCCGACGGCGGCGTGTCTGATCCCCAGGCCCTCGGACAGGACGCGGCGGGCGAATTCCTCGTCCGACATGCCCGCCATCTCGCGATCGAACGGCAACAGATACAGGCGGTCGACGCCCAGCGGCGCCAGGGCGCGCGCCATCTGGTCCGGCGTCATCAGGCGAAAGGGCGCGGCTTCGGGCTGGAACAGGCGGCGCGGATGGGGGTCGAAGCTGACGACGGCCAAGGGAACGCCCAGGCGATCCGCCGCCTCGCGCGCCGAGGCGATGACCGCCTGATGGCCGCGATGCACGCCGTCGAAGGCGCCGACGGCCACGGCCGCCCCCTGCTGCGCGGCGGTCAGACCGCGCCAGTCGCGAATGACCTCGACCATGCGGACGGCTCTCAGCGCGCCGAAGGCTTGCGGCGGCGCGGCACGCGCACGACGGCCACGCCGTCCATGATCAGCTTGTCCTCGACAAAGCCTTCGCAGCGCAGCTCGCCGCGCGCGCTGTCATGATCCAGGGCGATGACGGTGATGACGATCCGCACCGTGTCGCCGATCCGCACCGGGAAGTGGAAGGCCAGCGTCTGGGAGATGTAGATCGAGCCCGCGCCCGGCAGGATGGTCCCCACCACCGCCGAGCCGAAAGCCGCCGACAGCAGGCCGTGGGCGATGCGGCCGCGATAGGCCGTCTTGGCGGCGAAGGCCTCATCCAGGTGCACCGGATTGAAGTCGTCGGACGCCTCGGCGAACAGACGAATCCGCTCTTCGGTGACGTGAACCGTCTTCTCTGCGGCCATGCCGACGTGGAGTTCGTCGAGGATGTAACCGCCCGACGGGTGCGCTTGGACCAGATCAACCATGAGCGGCCCTTTAAGGCAGGTGCGACGAAATGGCGAGACTCACCACGTGAGTTCCAGAGCGGCGTAGCGGGCGAAGGTCGTCTCGGCACGGAGCAATTCGGCCGCGCGGGCGGGATCGAGCGTTCCGTCCGGCCCCTTGGCGGCGTCGCCGTGAATACCCTGGGCGATGAACAGGCAGTCCAGCGCCTGCTCGGCGGCGCCCAGAACGTCCGTGACCACGCCGTCGCCGATGCACAGGACGCGCGAACGATCGACCGGCCGCCCCATCAGCCCCTCGGCCTCCTTCAGCGCCAGGGCGTAGATGGGCGCGAACGGCTTGCCCGCCATGACCACGCGGCCGCCCATGGACTCATACAGATCGGCGATGGCGCCGCCGCAGTAGATGATGGAATCGCCGCGCTGGACGATGCGGTCGGGGTTGGCGCAGATCAGCTCCAGCCCACGCTCGACGGCGGGCGTCAGGCGTTCGCGATAGTCCTCGGGCGTCTCGGTCGTGTCGTCATAGGGGCCGGTGACGGAGATGAAGGCCGCGTCGCCCGCGTCGTGGGCGCTGGTCAGGTCCAGACCTTCATAGAGGACGAAGTCGCGGTCCGGCCCGATGATCCAGGCCGGTCCGGGCGCGCGGCGCGCCAGTTCCATGCGGGTGGCGTCGCCCGAGGTGACGAAGGCCTTCCAGGCGCTGCGCGGCACGCCCAGGGCGTCCAGCTGCGCCACCACGTCCGGCGAGGGGCGCGGCGAGTTGGAGATCAGAACGACATGGCCGCCCTTCTCATTGAACTGGGTCAGGGCGTCGCTGGCCGCGGGCCAGCTTTCGCGCCCGTTGTGGATCACGCCCCAGACGTCGCAGAGCAGGATGTCGTAGTCGTCGGCGACGGCGGACAGGCGGGGCAGCGGATGAGGCAGGGTCATGCCCCGCTTATAGCGGGGGAAAACCGGGGGGAAAGGCCGTGCGGACGATCCGCGCCTCTTCGATTTCCCTCTTCGCCGCCGAACGTCTTCCTGCTAACCCGCTCGGCATGAAGATTTCCCGTCTCGCCCTGGGCGCCTATCTGATCGCCCTCGCCGTCATCGTGCTGGACCAGCTGACCAAGGCCTGGGTGCTGAGCGCCATCGGCGCGGAACACATCACCTACATTCCCGACGGCTTCCGCATCGCCGAGGTGGCGCCGCCGGTGTTCAACCTGACCTATGTGCTGAACACCGGGGTCAGCTTCGGCCTGTTCGGCGGCGGCGCCGGGCGCTGGATCCTGAGCGTCTTCTCCGTCGTCGTGGCTGGGCTTCTGGCCTGGTGGGCGACGCGGGCGGACCGCCGTCTGCTGGTCGCGGCCATCGGCCTGGTCATGGGCGGCGCCATCGGCAACGTCATCGACCGCATTCGCTTCGGCGGCGTGGTCGACTTCCTCGACTTTTCCGGCACGGGCCTGTTCCCCTGGATCTTCAACATCGCCGACAGCGGCATCACCGTCGGCGTCGTCCTGCTGATCCTGGACAGCTTCCTGTTCGAGCGCCGTTCGACAGTTGGCGCGGCCCACGAAAAGTCGTAATCACACCCACTTAACTTATCGACCCGAGCCTGCGCCCGTGCGGCGCGCCTCCCGGAGCCGAACGACCCATGCGTAACCGTCCTGTCCTGATCGTGACCCTGGCCGCCGGCGCGGCCCTCAGCCTGAGCGCCTGCGGATCGATGAAGCAGAGCGTCGGCCTGTCCAAGGTCGTGCCGGACGAATTCGTCACCGTGGCCAGCGCCCCGCTGGTGGTGCCGCCGGAATACGGCCTGACCCCGCCTTCACCGGGCGCCCCGCGCCCGCAGGAGCTGGCCCCTGAAAGCGCCGCGCGTCAGATTCTGCTGGGCCAGCGCCAGGCCGTGACCCGCACCGCCGGCGAGCAGGCGCTGACCGCCCAGGCCGGCGCCGATCGCGCCGACCCCCTAGCCCGCTATGTTGTCGATGACGAGTTCGGCAACATCGCCCACAAGGAAGAAAGCTGGGCCAATCGAATCATGTTCTGGCGCAAGGACGACGCCGCCAGCCAGGTTGCAACCGTGGCCCAGACCGGCGAAGGCGCCCGGACCATCGACGCCTCGACCGAACATGAGCGTCTGCAGGCCCTGACAGGCGGCCGCGAAGGCATCACCATCGCGCCGCGCCGCGACACCCGCTTCAAGCTGCCAGGCCTGTAAGGCTACCGAACATTCCGCATGTTCAAGGGCGCGTTCGTTTCGACGGACGCGCCCTTCTTCTGTGCCCGGATCAGGTCGTCAAGACGCGAGGCAGCTTGAAGGTCACGGTCTCGCGGGCGCCGTCGTCTTCCGTCACGGTCACGTCGAATCGCTGTTCAAGCGCGGCGATAACGCCTTGCACCAGCGGTTCGGGCGCCGAGGCTCCAGCCGTCAGTCCCACGTCCGCGACTCCTTCGAACCAGGCCCAGTCCAGATCGCCGGCGTCATCCACCAGACGCGCGTACCTGGCGCCGGCGCGCAGAGCCACATCAACCAGCCGCGCCGAGTTGGACGAGTTCTTGGACCCCACCACCAGCACCAGATCGCATCCCTCGCCCAGACGCTTCACCGCTTCCTGCCGATTGGTGGTGGCGTAGCAGATATCTTCCTTGTGCGGGTCGGGCAGTTCGGGGAAGCGCCGCTTCAGCGCCGCCAGGATCTCGGCCGTGTCGTCCACCGACAGAGTGGTCTGGGTGGCGTAGGCCAGCGGCTGGTCGCCAGGACGCTGAAACGCCTCAGCATCCTCGACCGTCTCGACCAGGCTGATGGCGCCGGCGGGCAACTGGCCCATGGTGCCGACGACCTCGGGATGGCCCGCGTGGCCGATCAGGATGACGTGGCGGCCCGCCGCGAAGTTGCGCTCCGCCTCGACGTGGACCTTGGACACCAGAGGGCAGGTCGCGTCCAGGAACAGCATCTCGCGCGAGCGGGCCGTCGCGGGCACCGACTTGGGCACGCCGTGGGCCGAAAAGACCACCGGCCGGTCGTCTGGACACTCGTCCAGATCCTTGACGAAGACAGCCCCCAGCCCCTTCAATCGGTCGACGACGTGACGGTTGTGGACGATCTCGTGGCGCACATAGACGGGCGCGCCGTATTTCTCGATCGCGCGTTCGACGATCTGGATGGCCCGGTCCACCCCGGCGCAGAAGCCGCGCGGCGTCGCCATGCGAATGGACAGGGGGCGGCGTTGAAAATCGGAAGTCGGCACGGGCGCGTTCATGAGCCGGAACCTAGTCCTTCGCAGGCGTCGTCGCCACCTTCATCACCCAAGGATGCGCAGGCCGTTTGCCGCGCCTCTCTTTAGCCGCTATCACCACCCAGCGTGGTTCGATCGGATGTTTGATCGTCCGCGCCCCCATCGACTGCCGGAAAGCTCCTGATGCGTCGCGTCCTGACCGCCCTCGCCGCCTTCTCTGTCACGGCCGCGCTGATCCCCCAAGCCGCTGAGGCGCAAAGCGGACGCCCGCAACAAGGCCAGCAGGCCGAAAAGGCCCCCGCACGTCCCGCGCGCATCGCGCCGCTGAGCCGTCGCGCCAACGCCGGCCCCTGCCCCTTCGTGAAGATTCTCTACGACGCGGCCCGCTACGTCGAACTGTCGGACTATGAGCGCCCCTCGGCCAACGGCGTGGGCTTTACCGGCGAGATCGAGGGCGTCAGTTCCGACTGCGTCTATCGTGAAGACGACCCCATCCGCCTGGACATGAACCTGCTGTTCAGCCTGGGCAAGGGTCCGCAGGCGCAGGGCGACGCCCGCACCTATCGTTACTGGATCGCCGTGACCGAGCGGAACTCGGCGGTCCTGGCCAAGGAATATTTCGACCTGCCCGTGACCTTCGGCGGCGCCGATCGCACCCAGGCCGAAGCCAGCCAGACCATCGTCATCCCGCGCGCCGAGGCCACCACCAGCGGCGGCAATTTCGAAGTCCTGATCGGCTTCGACGTCACGCCGCAGATGGCCGAGTTCAACCGATCCGGCAGCCGATTCCGCCCGACTTCGGGCCAGCAGACCAACTAAGACATGACCGACCTCAAGACTTCTCTCAGCGAAGCGGTCGGGTCCGCCTTCGCCGCCGAAGGCGTGGACGAGGCCCTGGCCCGCATCACCGCGTCCGACCGTCCCGATCTGGCCGACTTCCAGTCGAACGGCGCCCTGGCCGCCGCCAAGGCGCTGAAGGCCAATCCGCGCGAACTGGCCGCCAAGGTGGCCGAGCGTCTGGCCGCCGATCCGCGCCTATCGTCGGTCGAGGTCGCCGGTCCCGGCTTCATCAACATGAAGCTGTCGAATGCGGCCCTGGCCCAGCGCGCAGCCGAGGTCGCGGCGGACAAGGAACTGGCCGGCGCCTCGCGCGTCGAACCGCGCAAGGTGGTCATCGACTACGGCGGCCCGAACGTGGCCAAGCCGATGCACGTCGGCCATTTGCGCAGCGCCATCATCGGCGAGAGCCTGAAGCGGCTGTTCCGCCTGCGCGGCGACCACGTGACCGGCGACGCCCACTTCGGCGACTGGGGTTTCCAGATGGGCCTGCTGATCACCGCCTGCGGCGACGAAGGTCTGGCCGACGCCTTCATGGCCGAAGGCGACGGCCCCTTCCCGGCCGAGACGCCGGTGACTCTGGCTGATCTGGACCGCCTCTATCCGCTGGCGGCGGGCAAGGCCAAGGAAGACCCCGCCTTCCGCGACCGCGCCCGCAAGGCGACGGCCGAACTGCAGGGCGGCCGCCCCGGCTATCGCGCCCTGTGGCGCCACTTCGTCGCCGTCAGCCGCGAGGCGCTGAAGCGCGAATATGACGACCTATCGGTCGACTTCGACCTGTGGAACGGCGAAAGTGACGCCGACCCCCTGATGGACGAGATGATCGCCGACCTGAAGGCCAAGGGCCTGTTGGTCGAGGACGACGGCGCCCAGGTGGTCCACGTCGCCCGCGACGGCGAGACCCGCAAGAAGAAGCTGGCCGACGGCTCGGTGATCGAGGCCCCGTCGCCTCCGCCCCTGCTGGTCATCAGCTCCGAAGGCTCAGCCATGTACGGCACGACCGACCTGGCGACGATCCTGGACCGCAAGAAGTCGATTGCGCCGGACCTGATCCTCTACGTCGTCGACGAGCGTCAGGCCGAGCATTTCGAACAGGTCTTCCGCGCCGCCTATCTGGCCGGATACGCGCCCGAGAAGTCGCTGGAGCACCTCGGCTTCGGCACCATGAACGGCGCGGACGGCAAGCCGTTCAAGACGCGCGCGGGCGGCGTGCTGAAGCTGCGCGACCTGATCGATCAGGCGACGGAAAAGGCGCGCGAGCGTCTGCACGAGGCCAAGCTGGGCGACGACCTGCCCGCCGAAGAGTTCGAGGACATCGCCCACAAGGTGGCGGTCGCCGCGCTGAAGTTCTCGGACCTGTCGAACAACCGCACGACCAGCTACGTCTTCGACCTCGACCGCTTCATGAGCTTCGAGGGCAAGACCGGCCCCTATCTGCTGTATCAGGCCGTGCGGGTGAAATCCCTGCTGCGCAAGGCGGCGGAACAGGGCGTGGCCCTGGCCCCCATCGTCATCGAGGAAGCCGCCGAACGCGACCTGGCCCTGACACTGGACGCCTTTGACGCGGCCACGGCCGACGCCTATGACAAGCGCTCGCCCAACCTGATCGCCGAGCACGCCTATCGGCTGGCGCAGAGTTTCTCGAAATTCTACGCCGCCTGCCCGATCCTGGTGGCGCCGGACGCCGCGACCAAGGGCTCGCGCCTGGCCCTGGCCGCCGCGACCCTGCACCAGCTGGAGACGGCGCTGCGCCTGCTGGGCATCGAGACCCCCGAGCGGATGTAATGTGATAAGGGGGAGGCGACCGCCAAGGAGCCTCCCCTCATGTCCCTCGACGCCTTCATCGCCGGCCTGCCCAAGGCCGAACTGCACCTGCACATCGAGGGCTCGCTCGAGCCCGAACTGATGTTCGAGCTGGCGCAGCGCAACGGCGTCGCCATCCCCTATGACAGCGTCGAGGCCGTGCGCGCGGCCTATGACTTCTCGAACCTGCAGGACTTCCTCGACATCTATTACGCGGGCGCGGCCGTGCTGCTGACCCGTCAGGATTTCGAGGATCTGGCCTTCGCCTATTTCCAGCGCTCCGCCGCCGACAACGTCCGCCACGCCGAGATCTTCTTCGACCCCCAGACCCACACCGACCGGGGCGTGCCCTTTGCCGTTGTCGTCGAGGGCCTGATCGCGGGCATGGACCGGGCCAAGGCGGACCTGGGCGTGACGTCGGGCCTGATCCTCAGCTTCCTGCGCCACCTCAGCGAGGACGAAGCCTTCGCCACTCTGGAAATGGCCAAGCCGTATCTGCATCACTTCATCGGCGTCGGACTGGATTCGTCGGAGGTCGGCCACCCGCCGTCGAAGTTCCAGCGCGTCTTCGCCGCCGCCCGCGACTTAGGCCTTAAGCTGTGCGCCCACGCCGGCGAGGAAGGCCCGCCCGAATACGTCCGCGAAGCACTGGACCTGCTGCACATCGACCGCATGGACCACGGCAACCGCTCGATGGAGGACGAGGCCCTGATCGCCCGTCTGGCCGCCGAACAGATGACGCTGACGGTCTGCCCGCTGTCGAACCTGAAGCTGTGCGTGGTCAAGGATCTGAAGGACCACCCGGTCCCCGAGATGCTGCGCCGCGGCCTGCACGTCACTCTGAACTCGGACGACCCGTCCTATTTCGGCGGCTATGTGAACGCCAACTACAGCCAGTTAGCCGAGGCGGTCGGCCTGACGCGCGAACAGGTGGTGCAACTCGCCAAGAACAGCTTCGAGGGCAGCTTCCTCAGCGACGCCGACAAGGCCGCGCGGATCGCCGAGGTGGAGGCCTACGCGGCGGCGAACTGAGCCGCCCTCCCCCTCTTCGCCGTCATCCTCGGGCTTGACCCGAGGATCCAGAACCGTTCCGGCCGGATCCGTGCAGGTGCCAGTGTTTCATACCGTGGCTGTCGGCCTGGCTGGATCCTCGGGTCAAGCCCGAGGATGACGGCAGTGGGGAGCAGGCCGGTCATCCGACATCCGACTCCCACACGCACAATGTTCCTGATATGTTCACGTCATGGAACACCCCGGCCGACAGCCTGATGAAGACGCCGCAGGCCTACGCTGGCTGTTCATCGACCTGAACGCCTTCTTCGCCAGCGTCGAGCAGCAGCAGAACCCCGACTGGCGCGGCAAGCCGGTCATCGTCCGCCCCGTCGAGAGCGAATACTCCGGCGCCATCGCCGCCAGCTATGAGAGCAAGGCCTTCGGCGTCCGCACCGGGATGCAGGTGGCCGAGGCGCGCCGCCTGTGCCCCGACCTGATCGTCGCCGAGGCGCGGCCCGACCTCTACGTTCAGGTCCACAAACAGATTATGCATGAGATCGATCAGCACGTGCCGGTGTGGAAGGTCGGCTCCATCGACGAATGCTCGTGCGAACTGATCGGGCCGGAGCGGCGCGAGGCGAACGCCGTCGCCCTGGCCCGGCGCATTCAGGCGGGGATCATGGAGAATGTGGGCGAGTGCCTGCGGTCCTCCATCGGGCTGGCGCCTTCACGGTTTCTGGCCAAGACGGCCTGCGGCATGAAGAAGCCCGCCGGGCTGACCATATTGCGCGCCCATGAACTGCCCGGCGCCATCCTGCACCTGCCGCTGTCGCAGTATCCGGGTGTCGGCTCGCGCATGCAGCAAAGGCTGGCCGCAGCGGGCGTCACGGACACGGCGGGCCTGTGGAATATGTCGGCAAAGGAGGCGCGCGCGGTCTGGAACAGCATCGAGGGCGAGCGTATCTGGCGTGGCCTGCACGGCCTCGACAGCGAGCCGACGCCGGAAAAGCCCCCCGCCTCAATCAGCCACAGCCACGTCCTGGCCCAGGCGATGCGCAACCCGGACAAGGCGCGGGCGGTGGCGCGGCGCCTGATGGTCAAATGCGGGGCGCGACTGCGGCGGATGCGGCTGACCGGCGCCGGGATCAGCCTGCATCTCGACATGGGGCCGAAGGGCGCCAAGCGCGGCTGGGACACGACGGGCCTGACCCGCGCCGTCGCCCCGACGCAGGACACCTTCGCCCTGCTAGCCGCGTTAGACGCGCTGTGGCGCCGGGTCGAGCCGGAGCTGGAGGCCGGACGGCTGAGCTATGTCGGCGTCGGCGTCCACGGCCTGAAGGCGCGCGACGCCTTTGAGGCCGATCTGTTCGACATCGGCCCGGATCAGGGCGGCGACGCGCCGTCCTTACGCCTGTCGCAGGCGCTGGATGCGCTGAACAAACGCTATGGCAAGGACACGGTCAGCATCGGCCCCAAGGCGGGCCTGCCCGACTATATCGGCGCCAAGATCGCCTTCACCCGCATCCCCGACGAGGCGGATTTCTATGAGTGAGAAATCAGGTCTGCAGCCGCGATCTCGGCGATCTTCAGCGCGCTGAAGCTGGCCTTGGCGGCGGCGGCCGTGTCCGGGGCGATGGCGCGGCAGGCGTCCGCGATGACCACGGCCTCGAAGCCTTCGCGCACCGCATCCTCGGCGGTGAAGCGGACGCAGTAGTCATAGGCCAGACCGCACAGGAACAGCCGCTTCACGCCCAGATCGCGCAGCAGGCCCGCCAGCCCCGTCGCCGTCCTGTGGTCGTTCTCATAGAAGCCCGAATAGCTGTCGACCGCCGGGCTGTAGCCCTTGCGGACCACGGCCCGCGCCCTGGTCACGGCAGGCGCTGCGTCGGGGTGGAAGTCCGCACCCGGCGTCCCCTGCACGCAGTGATCCGGCCACAGCATCTGGGGGCCGTAGGCGACCTCGATCTGCGTGAAGGGCTCCTTGCCTGCGTGGTTGGAGGCGAAGCTGATCTGATCCGGCGTGTGCCAGTCCTGGGTGGCGATGACGGTGCTGAACCGCTCAGCCAGCCCGTTGATCAGGGGCATGATCGCCGCCCCGCCCTGCACCGCCAGGGCGCCGCCCTCACAGAAATCGTTCTGGACGTCGATGACCAGAAGGGCGTCAGTGGCGGCGATCTGCATGGCCTCAGGCCGCCGCGATCTGGTCGACTTCGTTGGCCGAGCCGAGGACGACCGGCACCCGCTGGTGCAATTCGGTGGGGGTCACGTCCATGATGGCCTGCTTGCCGTCCGTGGTGGACTTGCCGCCCGCCTGTTCGACCAGGAAGGACATGGGGTTGCCCTCATACATCAGGCGCAGCTTGCCCGGCTTGTTCGGCTCGCGCTTGTCCCACGGATAGAGGAAGACGCCGCCGCGCATCAGGATGCGGTGCACGTCGGCCACCATGGCGGCGACCCAGCGCATGTTGAAATTCTTGCCGCGCGGGCCGTCGGCGCCCTTCAGGCAGCCGTCGACGTAGCGCTGGACGCTCTCGGCCCAGTGGCGCTGGTTCGACATGTTGATGGCGAACTCTTTCGTATCGACCGGGATGCGCACGTCCTCATGCGTCATCAGCCAGCGGCCGTCGGGCGCCAGGGTGAAACCCGCCACCCCCTTGCCCGTCGTCAGCACCAGCATGGCCTGACCGGCGTAGACGGCGTAGAGCGCGGCGACCTGCTGACGGCCCGACTGCAGGAAGTCGGCCTCGGTCGGCTGGGCCGGCGGCGCCTTCAGCACCGAAACGATGGTGCCGACCGGCGCATTGATGTCGATGTTGGACGAGCCGTCCAGCGGGTCGAACAGCACCAGATATTCGCCCGCCGGGTTGGTGGAGGGCTGCATCGTGTCCTTTTCCTCGGACGCCACGCCCGCCACGGCCGGACAGGCCAGCAGGGCGTCGGTCAGCAGGTCGTCGGCGATGACGTCCAGCTTCTTCTGTTCTTCGTCCTGCACATTGACGGCGCCCGACGCCCCCAGGGCGCCGACCAGGGCGCCGCCCGCCACCACCTGACGGATCTCGACGCAGGCGGCGGCCGCCGTCGTCAGCGTCGCGACCAGTCCCTGCGGCAGGTCGAGGGAGGCGAGGTGGGCGGCGAGATCGGTGCGGGCGGTCATGACGTCCTTGAAATCCTGTGGGCGAAGCGCGGTTCCGCCCCCTCATGGCCGTTCAGATCGTCGGCGGCAAGTCCGGCGCCGCTTGACTTCGCGCCGGAGTCGGGGCCTTAGGTCGAACGCTCTCGCGGGAGAGATCGGGTCCGTTCGCGGCGCCCGGAGCCGAAGGCGCAACCGCCCCGGAAACGCTCAGGCAAAAGGACCGCGAAAGCGCACGGACGCTGGAAAGTCGCCGAAGGATCGTCAAGAATCCGAGGGCGCGCCGACGGAGCAAGGCCGCCCCTTGGGAGGGAACGGTCGGAATCTCTCAGGCTTCAGGACAGCGGGGGCGCGACGACGGCGGAGCTATCGCCGCAACCCGCGACCCGGAGGCGACGCCATGAGCGATCAGGCCCTTAAGACTACCCCCCTCAACGCCGCGCATCGCGCGCTTGGCGCCCGCATGGTCGGCTTCGGCGGCTATGACATGCCGGTCCAGTATGAAGGCGTTCTGGCCGAGCACCGCTGGACCCGCGAGCACGCCGGCCTGTTCGATGTCTCCCACATGGGCCAGGCGCGCATCACCGGCGCCGACGCCATCGCCCAGTTCGAGCGCTTCGTGCCCGGCGACTATGCGATCGTGAAGCCCGGCAAGCAGAAATACTCCCTGCTGCTGAACGGCCAGGGCGGGATCATGGACGACCTGATGGCGGGCAAGCCGTTCGAGGACGGCCTCTATGTCGTCGTCAACGCGGGCAACAAGGACGCCGACTTCGCCTTCCTGAACGCCAATCTGTCGGGCGACGCCAAGCTGGAGGTGCTGGACCGCGCCCTGCTGGCTATCCAGGGGCCGGAAGCCGCCGAAGTCATGGCCCAGCACGAACCCGCGCTGGGCGAGATGGGTTTCATGGACTGCCGCACCATCCGTCTGTTCGACGAGGACTGCATCGTCTCGCGCTCGGGCTACACCGGCGAGGACGGCTATGAGATTTCGGTTCCGGCCGCCGCCGCAGAGCGCGTGTGGAACCTGCTGCTGACCGACGCCCGCGTGAAGCCGGTCGGCCTGGGCGCACGCGACAGCTTGCGTCTGGAAGCCGGCCTGCCGCTGCACGGCCACGACATCGACGCCGAGACCACCCCGGTCGAGGCCGCCCTGACCTTCGCCCTGTCCAAGTCGCGCAAGGAACGCGCCGACTTCGCCGGGGCTGACGTCATCCTGAAACAACTGGCGGACGGCCCGGCTCGCGTCCGCGTCGGCCTGCACGTCAAGGAAGGCGCCCCCGCCCGCGAAGGCGCTGAGATCGCCGACGCCGACGGCGCCGTGATCGGCAAGATCACCTCGGGCGGCCCCTCGCCGACGCTGGGTCACAACATCGCCATGGGCTATGTGCCGCCGGCCTTCGCCGAGCTGGGCACGACCCTGAAGGTTCTGGTGCGCGGCCGTCCCGCCGCCGCCGAAGTCATCGCCACGCCTTTCGTGGCGACCCGCTATTATCGCAAACCCAAGGCCTGAAGAGGGGTCAGTACATGAAGTTCACCAAGGATCACGAGTGGGTTCGCCTGGACGGCGACGTCGCCACGGTCGGCATCTCCAAGCACGCCGCTGACGCCCTGGGCGACGTGGTGTTCGTCGAGACGCCGGAAGCGGGCAAGACCGTCTCGGTCGGCGACAGCTTCGCCGTCGTGGAATCGGTCAAGGCCGCCTCGGACGTCTACGCCCCCATCGCCGGCGAAGTGATCGAGGGCAACGCCGCCCTGGCCGACGCCCCGGAAACCGTCAACGCCGATCCCGAAGGCGAAGGCTGGTTCGCCAAGATCAAGGTGTCCGACGCCTCTGTGCTGGACGGCCTGATGGATCAGGCCGCCTACGACGCCTATCTGACCACCCTCTAAGACCCGCCGTCGTCCCCGGACGGCGCGGCGCGCCGATCCGGGATCGCCGGATTCCCCGCCGCTTGAAGCGCTCCCGGAGCGTCGCCCGCGCGACCTCCGGGATGCCGCCGAGGACTTGTAATGCGCTACCTCCCCCTGACGCCCGACGACCGTGAGGCCATGCTGGCCGCCATCGGCGCCAAATCCATCGACGACCTGTTCATCGACGTGCCGCAGGCCGCGCGCCGCGACGGCTTCGTCGACCTGCCCCGCGTGGCGGGCGAACTGGAGGTCGAACGCGCCCTCTCGGCCATGGCGAGCAAGAACGCCACGGCGGGAACCGCACCCTTCTTCTGCGGCGCCGGGGCCTATAAGCACCACATCCCGGCTACCGTGGACCATGTGATCCAGCGGTCGGAGTTCCTGACCAGCTACACCCCCTACCAGCCGGAAATCGCCCAGGGCACGCTGCAGTACCTGTACGAGTTCCAGACCCAGGTCGCGAACCTGACCGGCATGGAAGTCGCCAACGCCTCGCTCTATGACGGCTCGACCGCCATGGCCGAGGGCGTGCTGATGGCCTCCCGCGTGACCCGCCGCAACAAGGCCGTCATCTCGGGCGGCGTGCATCCCCACTACGTCAAGGCGACCGAAACCGTGGTCCACGCCGTCGGCGTCGAAACCGAGGCCCTGACCGCCGCCGTCGACGCCGAAGACGCCGTCATCGCCGCCATCGACAAGGACACGGCCTGCGTCGTCGTCCAGACCCCCAACGTCTTCGGCACCGCCACGGACGTGACCAGGATCGCCGAGGCCGCCCACGCCGCCGGCGCCCTGCTGATCGTCGTGGTGACGGAAGCCGTGTCGATGGGCCTGCTGAAATCGCCCGGCGAAATGGGCGCCGACATCGTCGCGGCCGAGGGCCAGTCGATCGGCAACGCCCTGAACTTCGGCGGCCCCTACATCGGCCTGTTCGCCACCCGCGAGAAGCTGCTGCGCCAGACGCCCGGCCGCTATTGCGGCGAGACGGTGGACGCCGAGGGCAAGCGCGGCTTCGTCCTGACGCTGTCGACGCGCGAGCAGCACATCCGCCGCGACAAGGCCACGTCGAACATCTGCACCAACTCGGGCCTGTGCTGCCTGGCGTTCAGCATCCACATGAGCCTGCTGGGCGAGACGGGCCTGCGCCAGCTGGCCTTGCTGAACCACGAGAAGGCGCTCGCCGCGCGCGACGCGCTCGCCGCCATTCCGGGCGTCGAGGTGCTGACCCCGCGCTTCTTCAACGAGTTCGCGGTCAAGCTGCCGAAGAACGCCGCTGAGGTGGTTCAGACGATGGCCGACAACGGCGTCCTGTGCGGCGTGCCCTACAGCCGCCTGAACCCGGATGCGGGCCTGGACGACGTGCTGCTGGTCGCCGCCACCGAGACGACGCTGGACGCCGACATCAGGATCCTGGCGGGTGCGCTCGCCAAGGTTCTGGCCGCCTAAGGGGAGATTGGAACCATGAGCACGATGAACACTGTCGGCCGCCCGACCGCCCCGAACGCCGCCTCGGACGCGTCCTACAAGCCCGCCACCCTGACCGGCGGGCGCGGCCTGCTGCAGGACGAGCCGCTGATCTTTGAAGGCGAAGGCTGGGGCAAGACCGGCGTCGACCTGCCCAAGCCCGCCGGCAACGGCTCGGACCTGGGCGATCTGGTCCGCAAAGATCCGATCGGCCTGCCCGGCCTGTCCGAGCCCGAGGCCATGCGCCACTATGTGCGCCTGAGCCAGAAGAACCACGCCATCGACCTGGCCCTTTATCCGCTGGGCTCGTGCACGATGAAGCACAACCCGCGCCTGAACGAGAAGATGGCGCGCCTGCCGGGCTTCTCGGACATCCACCCGCTGCAGCCGCAGTCAACGGTGCAGGGCGCGCTGGAGCTGATGGACCAGCTGGCCCACTGGCTGACAACGCTGACCGGGATGCCTGCGGTGGCCCTGTCGCCCAAGGCGGGTGCCCACGGCGAACTGTGCGGCCTGATGGCCATCCGCGCCGCCCACGAAGCCAAGGGCGAGCATGAGCAGCGCCGCAAGGTGCTGGTCCCGACCTCGGCCCACGGCACCAACCCGGCCACGGCCGCCTTCGTCGGCTATTCGGTGGTCGAAGTGGCCCAGACCGACGACGGCCGCGTCGACGTGGCCGATCTGGCGTCCAAGCTGGGCCCGGACGTGGCCGCCATCATGGTGACGAACCCGAACACCTGCGGCCTGTTCGAGCGCGACATCCTGGAGATCAGCCGCCTGACGCACGAGGCGGGCGCCTACTTCTATTGCGACGGCGCCAACTTCAACGCCATCGTCGGCCGGGTGCGCCCGGGCGACCTGGGCGTCGACGCCATGCACATCAACCTGCACAAGACCTTCTCAACGCCGCACGGCGGCGGCGGTCCGGGCGCCGGTCCGGTCGTGCTGTCGGAGGCCCTGGCCCCGTTCGCGCCCGCCCCGTGGGTGGTGAACACCGGCGACGGCTACAAACTGGTCGAGCGTGAGGAAGACGAGGCCGAACAGGCCTTCGGCCGCCTGTGCGCCTTCCAGGGCCAGATGGGCATGTATGTGCGCGCCCTCAGCTACATGATGTCCCACGGCTCCGACGGTCTGCGTCAGGTGGCCGAGGACGCCGTGCTGAACGCCAACTACATCAAGGCCCGTCTGGAAGACCTGATGAGCCCGGCCTTCCCCGACGGCCCCTGCATGCACGAGGCCCTGTTCGACGACGAATGGCTGAAGGGCACGGACGTCACCACGCTCGACTTCGCCAAGGCGATGATCGACGAGGGCTTCCACCCGATGACCATGTATTTCCCGCTGGTCGTCCACGGCGCCATGCTGATCGAGCCGACCGAGACGGAGTCCAAGGCCGAGCTGGACCGCTTCATCCACGCCATGCGCCTGCTGGCGGGCGCCGCCAAGGCCGGCGACGTCGAACGCTTCAAGGGCGCGCCCTTCCATGCGCCCCTGCGGCGTCTGGACGAGACCCGCGCCGCGCGCTCGCCGCGTCTGCGCTGGGCCGCGCCGGAAGGCTCCAACCGCGCCGGCTGACCCGGTCGGAACAGGCCTGAACATAGAGAACGCCGTGTCTTTCGGGACACGGCGTTCTGCATTTCGGGGCCGACTTACGAAAGCGTCATGGCGACGCCGCCTTTCGGCCTTGTCTCGTGCGTTTACTGATTGTCGGCCCTCCCTGGCCGAACCCTTGTTCGAGACGCCGCCCCGTGACCCTGGTCCTGCCATCGCTGCGCCCGCCTCCGCCGCCCCGTCCGGGGCTGGCGCGGCGTCTGCGTCGTCTGGCGTTGATGGCCGTGGGTTTCGTCATCATCCTGCTGGGCATATTGATCGCGCCCCTGCCCGGCCCCGGCGGCGTGCCCGTCATCGCGCTCGGCCTCGTCATCGTCCTGCGCAACTCCTGGTGGGCCAAGCGGCAGTTCATCCGCGCCCAGCGCGCACGGCCGAAATGGATCTATCCCTTCCGCCGTCTGATGCGCAAAAAACCCGAGATCGCCCCGGTCTTCTGGCAGCAGACCCTGCGCGCCGAAAAGATGGTGCTGCGCCGCCGTCGTCGCCCCCTGGCGCGCTTCCGTCGGCGTCTGCGCCGCGCCTGGCGCGCCTTCCGGCGATAAAGGCCAAGCTAAGGCAAACACAGGAATGTGAACGACGTTCACGCCGTTTCCGCCTGGAACGGCGTATGCTCCCCCTTGCGTAGTCTCGAAGTTGATAGCGTTGGGAGGCGCTGTTCACATGATGTCACGCGTAAAAAAGGGAATCATCGCCGGCTTCGTCGCTACCGTCGCGGTTTCCGTGCTTGAGCTCGCCAATCTGTTCCTCAACCATATGTTCGATCCCTTTCCGGGGATCGTCGCCCAGTTGTTCGGCATGCCAGGAAACATGGCGGCCGGATGGGCCCTGCATCTGGTGATCGGCACCTTCGTGCTGGGGTCGTTGTTCGGCGTCGCCTATCCGCGGCTTCCGACCCGCACGCCCATCACCAAGGGCATCGCCTTCGCCGTAGGCGCCTGGGTCGGCATGATGCTGCTGATCACCATGGTCGGCGACTATCGGACCTTCACAGGCTCGTCCGGCTTCGGCACCATCGGCTGGATGCTGGCGCTCCACATGGTCTTCGGCGCCGTGATGGGCAACATCTACGCTCGACTGGTCGAGCGTGAGAAGCGCGGCTCCGCCCCGATCGGCGCAGCGCCGGCGCATTGATCCGTCCGCCATCCCGACAACCGGATCCGGACAAAGCAAAAGGCCCCGCCGTCGCCGGCGGGGCCTGATGTTTTTCAGCACGGCTGAACGCGATCAGTTCAGCTTGCCGCCGATCTGAGCGATGGCCTGATCAATCAAAGCGTCCGTCTTGGCGCCAGCGATGCGGGCGGCCAGGATCTGTTGCGCGGCCTTGGCGGCCAGGTCGGCGGCCGCGGCCTTGACCTCTTGCGTGGCCTCGGCCTCGGCCTGGGCGATGCGACGCTCGGCCAGGGCCTGACGGCGGGCGGTCGATTCCTCGATACGCGCCTTGGCGTCGGCTTCCAGACGCTTGGCGTCCGCTTCGGCCGTGGCCAGCAGGTCGGCGGCCTGGGCTTCAGCCTCGGCCTTCTCCTGACGGATCTGGGCCAGCATGGCTTCGGCTTCGGCGCGCAGGCGGGCGGCTTCGTCCAGTTCGGATTGGATCTTGGCGGCCTTGCCGTCCAGGGCGCCCGCGACCATGCGCGGAACCTTGGCCAGGACCAGGATGCCGAAGAAGATCAGCAGGCCGACGCCGACCCAGAGTTCGGCGTTGGACAGGTCGTAGAAACTGCCGTGCAGGAAGGCGGGCATGATCAGGCGGCTCCCTTGACGGCGGCGGCGGCTTCATCGGCGCTGGGGGCCTGGCCCGTCAGACGCTCGACGATGGCGCGAGTGGTGTCGGCGGCGATGGCGCCGGCGTGGGCCAGCGCAGCGTCGCGAGTGGCGGCGATGCCGGCTTCGGCCGTGGCGATGCGGGCGGCGACGGCGGCTTCGTCCTCGGCCTGACGGGCCTGGATTTCAGCGGTCACGCGAGCCTTGGCGGCGATCGAGGCGGCGCGGGCGTCGGCGCGGGCCTTCTGGACCTCGGCGCGGGCGGCGTCGGCCTGGGCGGCGGCCTCGGTCTGGACCGAGCGCGCCGTGGCGACGGCCGTGGAAATGGTGTCGGCCCGCTCGTCGATCACGCGGCGCAGGCGCGGCGCGAAGATCTTGGCGATGAGCAGGTACAGGATGACGAACAGGATCAGCAGGTAAACGACCTGCCCGGCCCAGTGCTGGAACTCGAACTGCGGCAGTCCGCCAGCGTCATGCTCGGCGGCGGCGGCAGCCGCGTTGGCGGGCACGTGCCCGGTTTCGGCCGCGTATTCAACGGCCTGTTCCACCGGCAAGACCGGCGGCGGAGCTGAGGGAGTGGCTGCCATAATGATCCGTCGTGAAAGCAAATGCGGCGGCGCAGCCGCTGATGGGCGCGCCGCCGCAGATCAGGGGTTCGGTATTAGCCGAGCCAGATCAGGATGCCGAGCACGAAGGCCAGGATGCCCAGGGCTTCGGCGAGGGCGGCGCCCACGAACAGGTTGCCGACTTGCGAAGCGGCGGCAGCCGGGTTGCGCAGGGCGCCGGCCAGGAACTGGCCGAAGATGTTGCCGACGGCCAGAGCCGAACCGACCATACCGATGGTGGCGATACCGGCGCCGATGAACTTGGCGGCTTCAGCTTCCATGATGATATTCCTAATTCTTGGAGCGTTTGGAGGGTGGGCTTACTTACTGGTCCGCAGCCTTAGTGGCCATGGCCCAGGTTGACCACATCATTGAGGTAGATGCAGGTCAGAACGGCGAAGACGAACGCCTGGAGGAAGGCCACCAGGAACTCGAAAGCGGTCAGGGCGATCACCATGCCCAGCGACAGGGCGGCGACCGGAAGAGCGAACAGGCCCACGCCGCCGGCGACGGCCAGGGCGCCCAGGGACACCACGAAGCCGGCGAAGATCTTCAGCGCTAGGTGGCCGCCCAGCAGGTTGCCGAACAGACGCAGGGCCAGGGTGAAGGGGCGCAGCAGGAAGGAGAAGAACTCGATCAGGCCGACGACCGGGCGCAGCACCAGCGGCGCGCTGGTCGGCCAGAACAGGCCGAAGAAGCCCAAGCCGTTCTTGGCGATGCCGACGCCGACCACGACCAGGAAGGTCAGCACGCCCAGGGTGGCCGTCACGGCCAGTTGCGAGGTGGCGGTAAAGGTCAGGAACATGCCCAGCAGGTTCATCATCAGGATGAACATGAACAGGGTGAAGACGAAGGGGAAATACTTGCGCGACTCATGGCCGATCGTGGACGCGGCCAGGTTGTCGATCATGCCGAACAGGGTCTCGCCCGCCGCCTGCATCCGGCCCGGCACCACCTTAGCGCCCGAGGTGGCCACGGTCAGGAACAGCACGGCCATGCCGAAGGCGATGGTCATCGCCAGGTGCGAATTGGTGAAGGCCAGGCTGACCTCGCCGACCAACGGAAGCGTGACGCTGCCGAAATCCGCCAGAGGCGTAACCTGAAACTGGTGAATCGGATCGGCCACGGGCCTCTCGCTCCTTAGTCTTCTTTTTCGCCGGCCTCGACGTAGGGAACGGCTTCACCCGTCACACCCGCCGCCTTGGCCTGCGCCATCAGCCGGTTGGCTGTGCGACGCGCCATGTAGATCGCCAGTGCGAAGCCCAGAAGAACTCCGACCAGAAGGCCCCAGGGCGAGGTTCCAAAGAACCGGTCCACCCCGAAACCGATAGCCAAACCAACGAAAACACCGCCGAGAAGCTCGGCGATGATCTTATAGGCCTGGCCCGTGACCGCGTGTGCGGCGAACTCGGCCGATTGCCCGGCCTGGGCCTTCGCCTCCAATGCGGATGCGCTTTCGTGGAGGCGTTTGATCGCCTCTTCGCGCGATTCCTTCGTCGGGGACATGGGCCTGTTCGCTCAGCGTCCGGCGCAGGGCCGAAACGGGTCTGAATTTCGGCGCGGAACCTATAGGCGAGACGGCTTCAGGTCAAGGCGGCGCGCCTTGGACTTAAGTCCATGACTTTCCGACACTTCTTGGGGGCGCGACGTTCCGTCCCGGCTAAGGTTGCGACTCTTCGTCCTCGCTGACGAAATCCTGGGCGAATTCCGGCGCGCCGTCGTCCAGCCCGGTCAGCAGATCCTCGCCCTCGTCATCCCCAGCGCGCGAGGGGTCCGGCACCTCGAAACCGACCGGCATGGACAGGTCCAGCAGGCCCGCCGCCTTCATCTCCTGCACGCCCGGAAGATCGTAGAGGCCGGCCAGGCTGAAATGCTCCAAAAAGCGGTCGGTCGTGGCGTAGGTGACGGGCCGGCCCGGCGTACGACGACGCCCGCGCAGGCGCACGAAGTCCATCTCCAGCAGCAGGTCCAGCGTGCCCTTGGACAAGGAGACGCCGCGCACGCTCTCGACTTCGGCGCGGGTGCAGGGCTGGTGGTAGGCGATGATGGCCAGGGTCTCGAGCGCGGCCTTGGACAGGCGGCGCGGCTCCTCGCGCTCCTCGGTCATCAGGAAGCCGAGGTCGGGCGCAGTGCGGAACCGCCAGCGTTCGGCCACGCAGTCCAGTTCGACCCCGCGTCCCTGATAGCGTTCCTGAAGCGCGGTCAGCGCCCCGCCGACGTCGGCGCCCTGCGGCAAACGGCGCGCGATCTCGGCCAGCGACAGCGGCGCGGCGGCGGCGAACAGCAGGGCCTCGACCCGGCGTTCGATCTCGAGGTGGTCCGGGGTGAAGTCGAGACTCACGGCGTCAGCTCCAGCGGCTGGCCCAGCCCTCTGCGCTTCAGCCACACCGCGTCGAATGGCCGCTCCTGCCGGATGTCCATGCCGCCCTCCTTCACCAGTTCCAGACTGGCCGACAGGGTGGAGGCGGTATAGCTGGCCTGGCTGGGGCCTTCCTGCCCCTCCGGCTTCTGGGGCGCCACGCGCTCCAGCGGCGTCCATTCGGCCAGACGCGGCATGATCTCGCGCAGCCAGTCGCGCGCGGCCTCCAGCTGGAAGGCCTCGACCCGCTGGCCGGGGGCGTATTTGCGGCGCTCCTCACGGCGGCGCTGGGCGACATAGGCGCTCATCAGTTCATAGAGGCTGGCGTCCACCCGGTCCGACGGGATGATGACCGTCGCCTGCGGGTCGCCGCGCGTGAAGACATCGCGCTTCAGTTGCGGGCGGCCGGTGATGGCCTCCACCGCCGTGCGCATGGCCTCCAGCTTCTGCAGGCGGAAGGCCAGGGCGGCGGCGATCTCCTCGGCCGGCGGCTCCTCCGGCTTGTCCTTCTCGTTGCGCGGGATCAGCAGGCGCGACTTCAGATAGGCCAGCCACGACGCCATCACCAGATAGTCGGCCGCCAGCGCGAAATTGCGCCGCCGCGCCTCATGCACGAAGGCCAGATACTGTTCGGCCAGACGGGTGATGGACAGCTTCAGCAGGTCCACCTTCTGCGTCCGCGCCAGGGCCAGAAGGACGTGCAGCGGGCCTTCATAGCCCTCCAGATCGACGACGAAGGCCTCCTGCGCCTCGACCTGCTCGACGGCGGTGAAGTCGAGATTCGGCTGGAAGGCCTCGCTCATGCGCCCTCCCCCGCCATCTAGGCTTGAGCCTCGCCGACATCCGGCCCCTTGGCGGCGTCGAAGCGGCCGTTCAGCGCCGCCTCCAGCCGGGCGCGGCCTTCGGCGGCGTCCAGCGGCTCAGGCGCGCGGACGATGCGGCTCAGCGCGGCCTCGGCGCGGCGCTTGGCCTCGCCCTTCAGCTTCTTCGTTCCAGCGGCGACCTCGGCCATCTCCTTCAGGTCGCCGTTGCAGTGAAGCACCACGTCGCAGCCCGCCTTCAGCGACTGTTCGGCCCGCTCGGTCAGGGTGCCCGACAGGGCCTGCATCGACAGATCGTCCGACAGGATCAGGCCGGAGAAGCCCAGCCGCTCGCGCATCAGGCGGATCGCCTTCTTCGACGTCGTGGCCGGGCGCTTGGCGTCGACGGCGGTGAAGACGACGTGCGCCGTCATCGCCATCGGCATGTCCGACAGCGCCTTGAACGGCGCGAAGTCCCAGGCGTCCAACTCCTCGATCGCCGTCTCGACCACCGGCAGGTCGTGGTGGCTGTCCGAGAAGGCGCGGCCGTGGCCGGGAATGTGCTTGATGATCGGCAGGACGCCCCCCGCCAGCAGACCCTCGGCGGCGGCCCGGCCCAGTTGGGTCACGGTCGCGGGATCCTGGGCATAGGCGCGGTCGCCGATGATGTCGTGGGCGCCCGGCACCGGCACGTCCAGCACCGGCACGCAGTCGACGGTGATGCCCAGCTCGCGCAGGTCATGGGCGATCAGGCGCGCGCCCAGACGCACCAGTTCGCGCGCCGCCGCCGGATCATTGGTCGCCTTCAGATAGGCGGCGCCGGGCGGATATTTCGGCCAGTGCGGCGGGCCGAGGCGCTGGACCCGGCCGCCTTCCTGATCGATCAAAACGGGCGCGTCGTCGCGGCCCACGCTGTCGCGCAGTTCGGAGACCAGCGCCTTGACCTGTTCGGGGCTGTCCACATTGCGGCGGAACAGGATGAAACCCCAGGGCTTGGCCTCGGCGTAGAAGGCGCGTTCCTCCGCCGTCAGCCGGTGGCCGGAACAGCCGTAGATGGCGGCGGAGGTCATGTTGCGCGCGATCCCTAACGGACGATGCAGTCGCGGCCCGCGGCCTTCAGCGCATTGCAGAAGGCGACGGCTCGGTCACGGCTCATGCCGGTGAAGGTGGTGCGATAGACGGTCGAGCCGTTGGCGGCGGTGACTTCCTGCACGCGCTTCTCGGCGCCCGAGGCGTACTGGCCGAAGCGGGCGGCGACGGCGGCGTATTCACGGTCGGCGATGGCGGTCGAGGAGAAGGCGCCGATCTGCACGCCTGACGATCCGCCCGTCGCGGCCGGAGCGGGCGCGGGAGCCGGGGCTTTCGTCGCCGGAGCGGGGGTTGCGGGCGCAGGCGCGGCCGGAGCCTTGGTCGCCGGTGCAGGCGCGGCGGGCGGCAGGGTCGAGGATTCGACCGGCGCGGCCGGGGTCGTCGGCGCGGGGCGCGGCAGCACCTCTTCCGGGCCGGGGGTAAAGGTCGGCGCGGCGTCGGTCGAGGCGCCGCCGTCGCGATAGACGCGGATGTCGGCTTCCGGGTCGACCGGCTGGGCGTCCAGCGGGGCCTCGACCTTCATGCTCTCGACCGGCGTGCCGACGGCAGGCGGCGCGTCCGTCGAGGAGCGCACGCCCGAGCGATAGAAGACCACCACCGCCACGATCAGCAGCAGCAGGACGATGGCGCTGATGATCAGGGTGATCGGCGGCGATTTGGCGGCCGGGGCCCGGCGCGGGTCATAGCCGCCGCGCGTGAAGGGCAGGTCGTCGTCGGTCGGCGGCGTATAGGCGCCCCGGTCGGGGCCGGCGTTAGGGTTGCCTCGGTGATCGTCGTCGTAGGACATTGGGTCGCGCCTTGATGGTCGTGGGACACGCGCGCGAATCGGCGCGCGTCGGCGCTCAGTCTAACGCGCCGTGAAGCCCTTCTCGAATCACAGATCGAGGGCGAGGTCGAGGCTGAACAGCTTCCTGTGGACCTCGATAGCGTAACGATCTGTCATACCGGCGATGTAGTCGCACACCGCCCGCGCCCGCGCGTCCCGGTCGTCGGTCAGGGCCGAGGCCTGCCATTCCGGCGGCATCACCTCCGGCTCGGCCATGAACAGCTGGAACAGCTGGGCCAGCACGCGGCGCGCCTGACTGCGGGTGCGGTTGACGCGGTAATGGCGGTACATCCGCTCGAACAGGAAGCGGCGCAGCACCGCCAGTTCCGCCATCATGCCGCTTGAGAACTGCACCAGCGTCTCGGGCGCGTTGCGGACATCCTCGACCGTCTCTATCCGGTGCTTGGCCAGACGAGCCTCGGTCTCGGCCAGAACGTCATCGACCATGACGCCGATCATGCGGCGCACAGCCTCCAGCCGCAGCATCCGTTCGTCGATGTCGGGCCAGTCGGCGCGCGCACTGGCGATACAGCGCCCGATCAGCGGCACGTCGGCCAGATCGGACAGGCTGAACAGCCCCGCCTGCACCCCGTCGTCCACGTCGTGGTTGTTATAGGCGATGTCGTCGGCGATGGCCGCGCACTGGGCCTCAAGCGAGGCGAAGGTGCCCAGACGCAAGTCCCAGTCGGCCGCCCCGCCCGGCGCATAGGCGGCGACCGCCTTCCACGCAGGGTCCGTCAGCTGATGCGCCACCGGGCCGTTGTGCTTGACCACGCCCTCGACCGTCTCCCAGCTCAGGTTCAGGCCGGGAAAGCCAGGATAGCGGGTCTCCAGCTCGGTCACGACACGGAAGCTCTGGACGTTGTGATCGAAGCCGCCGAACGCCTTCATCTGTGCGTGCAGTTCGTCCTCGCCCGCGTGGCTGAACGGCGGGTGGCCCAGATCGTGGGCCAGGGCGACCGTCTCGGCCAGATCGTCGTCCAGCCGCAGGGCGTGGGCCAACGACCGGGCGATCTGCGCCACCTCGAGGCTGTGCGTCAGCCGAGTGCGATAGTGGTCGCCCTCATGCGCCACGAAGACCTGCGTCTTCTCCTTCAGGCGGCGGAAGGCGGTGGCGTGGATGATGCGATCGCGGTCGCGAGCGAAGGCGGTGCGGGTGCGGCTGGCGGGCTCGAAAACATGGCGGCCGCGGCTGGCGGCGGGGTTTTCGGCGTAGGGGGCGCGGGTCTGGCTCAAGGCGGCAGGACTTCGTGATGGCGACAGGCCTTTGCGAACGCCTGTCGGCCCCTCATATAGAGGGCCGTGAGCACCGTCCAATCCACAGAATCAGCCCGCGAC
Source organism: Brevundimonas phoenicis (assembly GCF_047237745.1). Classification (NCBI taxonomy): domain Bacteria; kingdom Pseudomonadati; phylum Pseudomonadota; class Alphaproteobacteria; order Caulobacterales; family Caulobacteraceae; genus Brevundimonas; species Brevundimonas phoenicis. The sequence goes on along the minus strand of NZ_JBDFLN010000001.1, from coordinate 1,133,221 downwards.
CCGTCGCTGTCGGTCGCAACCCGGTCGCCCGAGGGCATCACCCTGGCCGAAAGCGGCGCGCGCCGTCTGGCCAAGCTGTCCGAGGCGGAAGGCAAGCCGGTCCTGCTGCGCGTCGCCGTCGACGGCGGCGGTTGCTCGGGCTTCCAGTATCGCTTCGAGCTGGTCGACGGTCCCGAGGCCGACGATCTGGTGGTGCGTCGCGACGGCCAGGCCGTGGTGATCGACCCGGTCTCCATCCCCTTCCTGAAGGATTCCGAGATCGCCTTCGTGGACGAACTGGCGGGCGCCCAGTTCGTGATCCGCAATCCCAACGCCTCTTCCAGCTGCGGCTGCGGCGTCAGCTTCGCGATCTGAACCGCGCAAACGGCCTCGCTTGGCGGCGAGGCGTAACACACCCATCTGTATGGGCATGACGCGCCTGTTCGCCCTGACCCTGCTGTTCTGCGCCGCGCCCCTGGCGGCGAGCGCCCAGACCTGGCCCGGCTGGCCCGGCCCTCCTCCGGCGGGTTACGATCCCCACATCGCCCGCGCCGAGCAGCACGCCCAGGCCATGGAGCGTCTGCGCCTTCAGGCCGACCAGCGTGAGGCCGAGGCCGCCCGCATGAGGCTTCAGACCAGTCAGACCTTGCAGCGGCTTGAAGCTGCGCGGTCGCCGCTCCCGGCGACGCCGCCTGCGACGGCCTATGCGCCGCGCCCGACAACCCTGCCCGCACCGGCGACCCTGACGCCGCCGCTCGACCAGACCGCGCCCGGCGTGACGGAGATCGACGCCTGGCTGAGCCGTTCGCCGCACTGACCACAGCGTTACATTTGCATCTCTTCACCTGCCCCTGCGTTTCAGCCTAGCTTCGGACCAGACGACGAAAGCGGAGAGCGACAGATGCGTTGGCAGGGCGGACGGCGCGGCGGCGGGGTTGAAGACCGGCGCGGCATGGGCGGCGGCGCAGTCGCGGGCGGCGGCATTGGCGTGCTGGTGCTGGCGGCCATCGGCTATTTCGTCTTCGGCATCGACCCGAACACCACCCAGCAGCTGGCCAGCCAGTTCGGCGGCGCCGGCCAGGCCGAGCAGCAGGGCCAGATGGGCTCGCCCAAGGATCAGGACGGCCAGTTCGTCGAAGTCGTCGGCTCCAACATCAACGACGTGTGGGAGACCAAGCTGCGCGGCTACACGCCGCCGACCACTGTCCTGTATGAGCAAGGCACCCAGACCGGATGCGGCTACGGCCAGGCGGCGATGGGGCCCTTCTACTGCCCAGCCGATCAGAAGGTCTATCTGGACCTGAGCTTCTGGCGCGAGATGGAAAGCAAGCTGGGCGCGTCCGGCGCCGACTTCGCCAAGGCCTATGTCATCGCCCATGAGTTCGGCCACCACGTCCAGACCCTGACCGGCGCCAGCCAGCAGGTGCAGCGCGCCCAGCAAGCGGCGCGGTCACAGGCCGAGGGCAACCGCTATTCCGTCGCGCTGGAGCTTCAGGCCGACTGCTACGCCGGGGTCTGGGCCAGCAACGCCGCCGCCGTGTCGAACGGCCAGGTGGCGCTGGAGCCGGGCGACCTGGAGGAAGGCATGAAGACGGCCCAGGCCATCGGCGACGACGCCCTGCAACGCCGCGGCGGCGGCCGCGTCTCGCCCGAAAGCTTCACCCACGGCTCTTCGGCTCAGCGGGTCGAGTGGCTGCAGCGCGGCTATCAGACCGGCGATCCGGCCGCCTGCGACACCTTCGCCCAGCTCTAGACCTGATGGATCAGGCGGCCTTCGTGCGTTTCAGGGGCGAAGGCCGTCCATAGGCGAACCAGCGCAACGCCCATTCCAGCGGCCCCATGCTGAAGACCTGCAGCCACAGAGCGCTGAAAGCCATCTGGAACACCCAGATTCCCGCCGCCACGCCCCACAGGCCCCACCAGTCCAGCCTGCCCCACAGGTCAAGGCCATAGAACAGCAGGCCCGCGATCGCCGACTGACCCAGGTAGTTGGTCAGGGCCATGCGCCCCAGATTCCTTAGGGCGCGCCCCACGACGCCGAGCGCGTTCATCTTCCACAGCGACAGCAGCAGACCGACGTGCCCCAGGGTCATGGCGCAGCGACCCAGTTCATAGCTGGTCTGAGCCGTCCAGGATTCGGACGAGAACTGGCTGGTCCACAGCATCACGGCCTGGGCGCCGTTCACCGCCAGACCCAGGGCGTAACCGCCCCCGGCCAGCGCCAGATAGAAGCCGAGCGACCGCGCCCCGCCCAACACCCCCAGCTTGAACAGCGCCATGCCCAGCAACATGAAGGCGACCGATTCAATGACCAGGGTGATGGTGTAGCTGGAAGCCGCATAGTCCAGCCAGGTCCGCACGCTCCACTTCAGCAGACCGACGACGCCCCCCGTGCGCGTGGCGGTTTCTTCGGCGATGGTCTCAGGCGTCAGGGTCTGCGCCTCCTGCGCGCGCACATGGACCTTCATCGCCTCTGCGTCCTCGGCCGATAGGACAGCACCGGCCTCGACCTGGGTCGCCAGTTCGGCGCCGCGTCGCGCCTCCATCGCCTGATACGCCCCAACCACGGCCGATTCGACGGTCAGCAGCAGAAGCAGAGCGGCTGACAGCGCGATCAGCGTGCGCGGCCGGGCTGCCCGAAAAACGAACAACAGAAACCCTGACAGGCCGTAGACATAGAGAATGTCCCCCGGAAACAGCAGAACGGTGGCGTTGAACACGCCCAGCGCCAACAAGGCCATGCAGCGGCGGAAATAGACATCGGCCGCCTGGATCGTCCCGCGTCCGTCTTCGCCGCGCAGGGTGATCAGCAGCATCCCCGCCCCGAACAACAGGGTGAACAGACCGCGCATCGAGCCCTGCGCGAACAGGTGCTGGATGATCCACGCCGACCAGTCAGGATTGGCCAGCGTCGGCGGCAAGTCCGGATGATACTGTCCCCAAAGCCCGCCCATCATCATGATGTTGACCAGCAGGATGCCGCACAGGGCGAACCCGCGCAGGAGATCCAAGCTCTCCAGCCGCTGACTGGACGACGCCGATGTGATGCTGGGCGGCAAGGCGGTCATACGGGCCGCTTATCCTCGTTCAGGCTGCGGATAAAATGGATTCGACCATTGGGAAATCAACAAGACTAAACAATGGTCACATCCATCAACGGTGCGAGGTGCAGCCGTCCGTCGCCCAAATCCAAAATAACGTCGCGATCGGCGAAAGCCTCCATGCCCAGCAGCGCTTCAGGATAGTTCGGCAGCGCCCGGCTGGCGTAGACAGCGGTCGCCACATTGCGCCACGCCTCGCCGCCCAGCGCCACGCTTTGGGCACGGATCATCCGCGTTCTGGCCACCCCGCCCAGGACGATGCTGGACCCCGATTGCTCGGGCCGTCCGTCCAACAGACCCGATGCCTGCGCCGCCACGTCGCTAAGCGCCAGAAGCGAGGACGAACCGGTGTCCACCACCGCCTTGACCGGCGCGCCCTCGACCACGACCTCGGCGATCAGAGCCGTGCCCGAACGTCGAACGGGCAAGGACCGATAGGCGGGCGTCAGCCCCGTCTGGGCCTCGCCGAACAGCCGCAACCGCCGTCGACGCAAGTCCATCTCCAGCACCGCCTCCATCAACAGATCCTGCCCCAGGATCAGCGGCGCGCCGAGGCCCTCGTCGCCCCCCAACGGCCCCAGGTCCAGAATGCCCGCACGCAGACGCCCCACGCGCGCCGTCCCAACGGCGAGATCCAGCGTCACGCCCCGCCCCATCTGGGCGCGCCCGTCCACGCCATAGGCGATCAACGGCATGTCGAAGAGGTCGTCCAGCCCCAGCTCCGTCACCAGCCGCCGGTCGATCACCGAATACTGCGCCCCGCTGTCGATCAGGGCGGTCAGCTCCCGCCCCGCCAGCCGAACGCGCACCGTCGGCAAGAGGGTCCGTGGCGCGACGAAAGGCAGCCAGCCGCTGGTCCCATCGGCGCCGAACGTCACGCTGGGTCGCCGCCACAGCACATGGTCCTTCAGCCACAGGCCGCCGCCGACGGCGGCGGCAATCGCTCCGGCACGGATGAGAAGGGAACGGCGGTTCATCCGCCTGACATGAACCGGCCGGCGGCGCGGCGCCAGCCCCCTTTCCCATCTCCGCGCGCCGGCCGCCGCCTTGGCGCCGGTTGAGCCAGGTTGTTGCGCCGTATTGCAACAATTCCGTTCGCACGCGCAAAATATTCATGACGAAGTCGCAGATCACGGCTAGAAACAACCCGTTATGCCAGCCTCCCCTGATCGTTACCTCTCGACGCGCGGCGACGCCGCTCCGACTCGCTTCAGCGACGCCCTGCTGCGCGGCATCGCGCCGGACGGCGGCCTCTACATGCCGCAGGCCTGGCCTCCCCTGCCCGCCGACGCCACCCGTCCCGGCCGCGGCTACGCCGAGATCGCCAAGGCGGCGATGGCGCCCTTCATCGGCGACGCCCTGCCTGCGGGCGCGCTGGACCGCGCCCTGGACCGCCTGACCAAGGGCTTCGACCATCCGCTGGTGACGCCGCTGGTCGAGCTGGAGCCCGGACTGTTCGTGCTCGAACTGTTCCACGGCCCGACGGCGGCGTTCAAGGATCTGGCCATGCAACTGGTCGCCGCCCTGTCGGACGAGGCCCTGGCCGCGACGGGCGAGACCCTGACCCTGCTGACGGCCACCAGCGGCGACACCGGCGCCGCCGCCGTGCGCGCCTTTGCGGGCGCCGAGCGCATCAAACTGGTCGTCCTGCACCCTCTGGATCGCGTCTCGCCGGTGCAGCGCAAACAGATGACGACGGTTCAGGCCGACAACGTCCTGAACCTGGCCGTGCGTGGCGACTTCGACGACTGCCAGCGTCTGGTGAAGGGGCTGCTGGCCGAGGAATCCTTGCGCGAACAGGGCCGCCTGTCCTCGGTCAACTCGATCAACTGGGGCCGTCTGGCGGGCCAGATTCCCTATTACGTCTCGGCCACGGCCCAGTTGGGCCAGGCGGCGACCTTCGTGGTGCCGACCGGCAATTTCGGCGACGCCTTCGCCGGCATCGCCGCCCGCAAGATGGGCCTGCCCGCCGCCGGTTTCGTCGCCGCCGTCAACCAGAACGACGCCCTGGCCCGCGCCATCAACGACGGCGTCTACGCCCGCCGCCCGGCGGTCGAGAGCGGCAGCGTGTCGATGGACGTTCAGGCGCCGTCCAACTTCGAACGTCTGGTGTTCGAGGCCTCCGGCCGCGACGCCGAGGCCACCCGCGCAGTGTTCGAAACCTTCGCGCGCGAAGGTTCCGTGAGCCTGCCCGCCGACCTGCTGGCCGCCCTGCGCGCCGAGGTCTCCGCCGTCTCAGTCGACGAGGCGACGACCAAGGCCGAGATCGCCCACGCCCACGCCGCCTGGGGCCGCATCGTCTGCCCGCATACGGCGGTCGCCTTGGCCGCCGCGCGCCGTCTGGACCGCAACGGCGCGCCCATCGTCGCCCTGTCCACCGCCCACCCGTCCAAGTTCGGCGCCTTCGTCTCGAGCGTCATCGGCGTAGAACCGGAACCGGCCCCCGTCATCCGCGCCTTGGGCGACCGTCCCGAGCGGCTGACGGTGATCGAGAACACGCCCGAAGCGGCCCTGGCGGCGGTGAAGGGGTTTGCGGGGTAGGACCATCCCCAGAGGAGCCTGAACCGTCCTGGTTCGTTGTCATCGGCGAAGGAGACGCCGATGACCCGCAACACACGTCCTGTCGCTGTCCTCTATCGCATGGTCATGCCCGATCATGTCTGCCCCTGGGGTCTGAGAGCGCGACACCTGCTGAAATCCAAAGGTTATCAGGTTGATGACCGTTGGCTGGAGACACGCGAAGCGACCGACGCCTTCAAGGCCGAGCATGGCGTGAAAACCACGCCGCAGACCTTCATCGACGAGCGCCGCATCGGCGGCTTCGACGACCTGCGCCGCTTTTTCGGGCTTCGGGTGCGCGATCCCGAGGCGACCAGCTATACGCCCGTCCTGGTCGTCTTCGCGGTCACGGCTCTGACGGCGCTGGCCGCCAGCCATGCCGCCTATGGCGCGCCGCTGACCGGCCGGACGATTGAGTGGTTCATCTCGTTCAGCATGTGCGTCCTGGGCATGTTGAAGCTGCAGAACCTCGACGGCTTCGCCACCATGTTCCTGAACTACGACCTTCTGGCGCGACGCTGGGTTCCCTACGGCTGGGTCTATCCTTTCGCGGAGACGGGCGCGGGGGTGCTGATGACCGCCCACGCCCTCACCTGGCTATCCGCGCCCGTCGCCCTCTTCATCGGCGGCATCGGCGCCGCCTCGGTGTTCAAGGCCGTCTATATCGACAGGCGCGAGTTGAAGTGCGCCTGCGTCGGCGGGGACAGCAAGGTTCCGCTCGGCTTCCTGTCGCTGACCGAGAACCTGATGATGATCGCCATGGCCGTATGGATGCTGGCGCGTATGTGAGACCTAAGCCGGCTCCGCCGCCTTCCAGTAGTCCAGCCGCCGGAAGAAGGGCGTCGGATCCTTGGGCGTGACCAGGTTGGCAGGGTCGTGGAACAGCCGGTCGTGCAGGCGCGTCAGGGTAAAGCGCACCGCCGCCGCCGCGCCCAGCTCGGGGAGGGCCTGACGCTCGGCGTCCGACAGGGGCCGCACCGACTCATAGCCCTTCTGGAAGGCGCGCAGAGCCGACGGCATGGGCCGCCCCTCGGCGTCGAACCCCCAGGCGCTGAGCGCGATGGCCAGATCATAGGCCAGCACGTCAACGCAGGCGAAGTAGAAGTCGATCACCCCGCCCACATCCGTCGCCCCATGCTCGTTCGTCGCGAACAGGACGTTGTCGGGGAAGTAGTCGGCGTGGATCGGCCCACGCGGCAGCGAAGGGTCGCTCCACGGCCGGGCCAGATCCGGCAGCAGGCGCTGCATCTGCTCCAGCATCCGGCGATCCTCGCCCGCAGCGACCGTATCGCAGCGCGCGGCCAGGTCCGCCCAGGCGCGCGGCCCGACCGGGTTCTCGCGCACGCCGTCATAGTCGGCCGCGTCCAGATGCAGCAGGGCCAGCACCTGACCGGCGCGATACTGATCCTTGTCCGTCGGCTGACGTTTCCAGGCGCCCGGCGTCCATTCGACGATGGCGGCGGCGCGGTCGTTCAGGCGGCCGATCACCTGGCCGTGCAGGTCCGCCACCGGCGCGGGCGTCGGAAAGCCCTGCGCCGCCAGCCGCCCCGTCAGGCCGAGACAGAACGGCAGGGCCGAGGCCTCGGTCCGCCCCTCGAACAGGGTCAGGACATAGGCGCCCTGCTCCGTGACCAGGCGATAGTTGGTGTTCTCGACCCCCTCGGCGATCGGGGTCAGTTCGACCAACCCGCCGAGAGGGTAGCGCATGAGATAGTCGTCGGCCTGTTGCGGCGTGACGGGCGTGAAGACGGCCATGACTAGACAAGCTCCGCAGCGGCGCGGCGGGCGCGCATGACGTCGGCGACATCGGCCAGCACGCTCTCGGTCGTGGCCCAGCGCCCGGCGCCGCGCCCCTTGCACGTCCACACCCGGCCGTCCTGACCATAGACCTTCAAGGCGTTGCGCTCTCCGTTCAGCGACAGGAAGAGCGCGTCCTCCAGCGCGCCGTCAAGACGGACATAGGCGTCCAGGGCGCCCTCGCGCTCGAAACAGGCTCCGATCTGGCGCACCGGCGCCTCGCCCAGCGGCGTCTCGGCGGCCAGGACATCGCGCGGCAGGTCGTCGGGCGAGCGGCCGAACGCCTCAAACGACAGCAGCTTGACCTTGGCCGCGGCGTCGAAGCCTTCCAGATCGGACGAGGGGTCTTCCTCAGCGAAGCCGGCGGCGCGGGCGTCGGCCAGGGCGTCGGAGAAGGTCGCCCCCTCGCCCAGACGCTGCAGCATGAAGTTGACCGTGCCGTTCAGCACCGCCTCGAAACCGGCCACCGGACCGCCGGCGCGGGCGGCGCGCAACGTCTCGATCATCGGCGAGCCGCCGCCGACCGAGGCCGACCAGGCGACGCGACAGCCGTTGGCGTCGGCCAGGGCCTGAAGCCCCTTGGGATCGCGGGCCACGGCCTGTTTGTTGGCGCTGACCACGTCGCAGCCCGCCTCCAGCGCGCGGCGGATCAGGGCATGCCCCGCCTCGCCCTCGGACAGGGCCTCCAGCACCAGGTCCGGCTTCTTCGACAGCAGGGCCTCGACGTCATTGGTGAACAGTTCGGCAGGCGCCGAGACGTCGCGCTTTTTCAAGGGGTTGCGCACCAGGACGCCGACCACTTCAAAGCGGTCATCCGGCAGCAGGCGGCTGAGCAGACCGCCGCCGACGACGCCGCAGCCGGCCACGGCGACCTTCAGCGGTTCAGCCGCCTGCACCGGGCCGGGAGGAGCCCCGCGTTCGCCGACGATCGTGCCCTCGGCGCGGCCCAGAGCAGCGACTTCAATGTCCACGCCGCGCGCCTGGGCCAGGTCGATCGCATCGTGCTGGACCAGGGCGCCGCCGACCTGGCGCGCCGTGTCCCAGCTGGCGCGGCGATAGCGCAGCGGCGTGCCCGTTTCACAGGCCGGATCGCGGTCGTAGAGGCCGTCGACGTCCTTCACCAGACGCACCCGCTTCAGGCCCAGTTCAGCGGCCAGAACCACCGCCGTCAGGTCCGATCCGCCGCGCCCCAGCAGGGCCACCCGGCCGTTCGGACGCACGGCGCCGAAGCCCGGCACCACGACGACCTCATGTTCGGCCAGCGCCTGATGCAGGCGCTCGCTCTTCACGCCGACCGGGCGAGCGTGCTGGGCCGGGCCTTCCGCCACAATGCCCAGTTCGCGCACCGACAGACCCACTGCGTCCAGTCCCACCCGATCGCAGGCGACAGCGACCAGGGCAGCGGCCTTTTCCTCGCCCAGCACGACATAGGCGGGCAGCAGCTCGTTCTCGTGATCCAGGCCCAGGCTGCGGGCGTCGGCCAGCAGCTGATCCGTCTGCCCGGCCAGGGCCGAGACCACCGCCACCACCTTCCGGCCGGCGCGAACGTGGCCGTAGATTTCGCTGGCGACGGCGGGGGCCTGGGACGCATCGCGCAGGACCGACGAACCGAACTTCAGCACCACCACATCGGCGGCGGGGGCGAGGGCTGCGACCGGTTTCGACTGATCGGCGACGAGGGCGAGAGAGGCGGACATGGGCGTTTCCTGAAGGCTGGATCTGGGGGGATTTCGGGAGAGGTCGGAGGTGGGTTCGGGCCAATAAAAAACCCGCCCGGGGGTCCGGGCGGGTGATCGGTTTTCTGCGTTTTCTCGCCTAGACGGCGCGCATCATCCGGTCCCCGCCCGCAAGGGCATGGTGGTGGTACCGGTGGTCGTAATCATGGACGCAAAGAGGCCCGTCGCCGAGGCGGCGATCGCGGTCGTCTTCATGCTGGCGAGGCGGTAAGGCACAGGCGGCGTCCGGTTGAAAATCGTGCCTTAGGGTGAGCCAGGGTGCCGCGCCGCGTCAACCCCGTCTCGAAAGAATTTTTCGCAACATCGTCTCAGGACGCCATTTTCGCCACCCACATGAGCCACATGCGCAGAAATGGGGTGAAATTTTTCGCTTGACCGGCGCTCTTCGCAACCGCACCGTAAGCTCACTCATCAAGACCGGCTGAGGGATTAGGCCCTTTGACGCCGGGGCAACCATCGGGTTCCGCCCGAAACGGTGCCAACTCCTGCGGGGTTCTTCGGGCTTGCCTGAAAGGACCGCGAGAGATGGGTGGAGCGTCGATAAGGCGGCGCGCCACAGATCTGTCACGCATGGGTTTCGCCGGTGAGCCGAACCTTTGAGTGATGCAATGACCCTGGCCCTGATTTCCACCGAAACCACCGAAGAGCCTTCCTGTAAGGTCTCCGCCGCTGCGCCTGCGCCCAAGGGCGGCACCCAGATCGGCGCCCGGGCCGCGCGCCGTCCGTCGGAACTGCTTCAGCGCGACGGCGCCCATGACGTCGCGGTTGCGATCCCCGACGGCTTCGAACTGGATTTCGGCGGAACCCTGACCCAAAAGCGGATCATCGGACGCCTGCACGGCAAGGCCAACGCCCCGCTGATCGTGGTCGCAGGCGGCATTTCCGCCGACCGCTACGTCCACCGCACCGAGACGAAGGGGCTGGGCTGGTGGTCCGGCGCCGTCGGCGTGCGCGCCCCGATCGACCTGACCCGCTTCCGCGTCCTGGCCTTTGATTTCGCGCCTGAATTCGGCGAAGGCGTCAAGGACGCCAAGACCCCGCTGACCATCACGACCCAGGATCAGGCGCGGCTTCTGGCCCTGCTGCTGGACCATCTTGGGGTGGAGAAGGTCGCCGCCTTCATCGGCTGTTCCTACGGCGGCATGATCGCCCTGGCTTTTGGCGAGCTATTCCCTGACTGGGCCGAGCAACTGGTGGTGGTGTCGGCCGCCCACCGCCCGCACCCGCTGGCCACCGCCTGGCGCGGTATTCAGCGCCGCATCCTGCAACTGGGCCTTGAGACTGGCCGCATCGATCAGGCCGTCGGCCTGGCGCGCGAACTGGCCATGACCACCTATCGCACCCAGGAAGAGTTCGGCGACCGCTTCGATTCCGAGGCTCCCAGCCACGCGGGCCAGGCCTATCCGGTGTGCGACTATCTGCAGGCGCGCGGCCGGGCCTATCGCGACCGCACCACGCCTTCGCGCTGGCTGACCCTGTCGGACTCCATCGACCGCCATCGCGTCGAGCCCGAGGCGATCAGCGCCCCCGTCACCCTGGTCGGCTTCACCACCGACCGCCTCTGCCCCATCGACGACATGAGAGAGCTGGCCGATCGCCTGCCCAACCTCTGGCGCTTTGAACAACACCCCTCCGTCTACGGCCACGACGCCTTCCTGAAGGAAGACAGGCTGGTCGCCGACATCCTGACCTCCGTATTGAAGGACATCGACCAATGAGCCGCGCCCGTCCCGCCGATCCCCGCACCATCGCCGCCCGCTCGGGCGTCGATACGGACACGGCCCACGGCGCGGTCATGCCGGCGCTGTATCTGTCGTCCAACTATTCCTTCGCCGCCTTCGGCCAGCCGCGCAGATACGACTATTCGCGCTCGGGCAATCCGACCCGCGACGTCCTGGCCGAGACCCTGGCCGAACTGGAAGGCGGCGCTGGCGCCGTCATCACCGCCACCGGCATGGCCGCGGTCGACCTGCCGCTCAGCCTGCTGGAGCCGGACGACCTGCTGATCGCGCCGCATGACTGTTACGGCGGTACGCACCGTCTGCTGTGCGCCCGCGCCAAGAAGGGTCACTTCCGCGTCGCCTTCGTCGATCAGAACGACGGCCCCGCCCTGGACGCCGCCCTGGCCGACGGGTGCAAGCTGGTGCTGGTCGAGACCCCGTCCAACCCCCTGCTGCGCGTCACCGACATCGCTGACGTCTGTCGCCGCGCCCATGCCGTGGGGGCCAAGGTGGTGTGCGACAACACCTTCCTGTCGCCGGCCCTACAACGGCCGTTGGAGCTGGGCGCCGACATCGTGGTCCACTCGACCACCAAATACATCAACGGCCATTCCGACGTGGTCGGCGGCGCCGTGGTCGCGGCCGATCCGGCCGATCATGAAAAGCTGGCCTGGTGGGCCAACTGCCTGGGCGTCACCGGCTCGCCGTTCGACGCCTATCAGACCCTGCGCGGTCTGCGGACTCTGTTCACTCGCATCGAGCGCCAGCAGGCGACGGCCAGCCTGGTTGCGGCGGTGCTGGAGTTGCACCCGGCGGTCAAGGCTGTCCACTATCCGGGCCTGACCAGCCATCCCGGTCACGACCTGGCGGCGCGGCAACAGTCGGGCCCCGGCGCCATGCTCAGCTTCGAACTGAACGGCGGGACCGAGGCGGTGCGTCAGGTGATCGAGCGGCTGGACGTCTTCACCCTGGCGGAATCCCTGGGCGGGGTCGAAAGCCTGATCGCCCACCCAGCCACCATGACCCACGCCGCCATGACGCCCGAGGCCCGCGTGACGGCCGGCATCACCGACGGCCTGCTACGCCTGTCGGTCGGGCTGGAGCATCAGGACGACATCCTGGCCGACCTGACCCAGGCCCTGAACGCGGTGACGCTGAAGGCGGCGGCGTAGGCGCGGAAAGCGCGCGCCTCTCCCTCCCCTTCATGGGGAGGGAGAGTTTGACGCTTAAGCCACGGCCCGCGCCAGGGCGTCCATGCGTCCGCGCGCGTCCAGGTCGCGCACATCGTCCAGGGCGAACTGCCCCATCATGCGATCCAGCTCGATCGCGTCGGAGGCCAGGGCATGGCTGGCGGCGGTCGATTCCTCGACCATGGCCGCATTCTGCTGCGTCACCTGATCCATCTGGTTCACGGCGATGTTGACCTGCTGCAGGCCGCTGGACTGTTCGTGCGAAGAGGCGGCGATCTCTTCGGCGATGACGGTCAGGCGCTGGATCTGACCGGCGATGCGCTCCAGCGCATGGCCGGTGTCGCCGACCAGGGCCACGCCCGCGCCGACCTGACGGCCCGACTCGGTGATCAGGGTCTTGATCTCCTTGGCCGCCGAGGCCGAACGCTGCGCCAGGGCGCGCACTTCAGAGGCCACCACGGCGAAGCCGCGACCGGCGTCGCCGGCGCGCGCCGCCTCGACGCCCGCGTTCAGCGCCAGCAGGTTGGTCTGGAAGGCGATCTCGTCGATCACGCCGATGATGGCGCCGATCTCGGACGAAGAGCGTTCGATCTCGCCCATGGCGGCGATGGCGCGTCCGACCACGGCCTGACCGTCCACCGCCTCGGACTGGGCGCCGCGCACCACGCCGCCCGCCTCCGTCGCGCCCTCCGCCGAACGGGCCACGGTGGCCGTGATCTGTTCCAGGGCGGCGGCGGTTTCCTCCAGACTGGCGGCCTGCTGTTCGGTGCGGCGCGACAGGTCGTCGGACGCCTGTGAAATCTCGCGGGCGCTGGCGCCGATGGCGGCGGCGCGCTCGACGATCACCCGCATCACGCCCTGCAGCTTGTCCATCGCCGCATTGAAGTCGGCGCGCAGCCCCTCATACTCCGGCGCGAACGGATCGTTGAGGCGGAAGGCCAGTTGGCCGTGCGACAGCCGGTCCAGACCCTTGGCCACGCCCTCGACCACGCGGGCCTGCTGGCGAGCGGCCTCGGCGTCGCGCGCGCCCTGCGCCTGGCGTTCGATTTCGGCGGCGGCGCGCGCGGCCTCGGCCTCCGCTTCCAGGCGCACCTTTTCCTCGGCGTTCTGCTTGAAGGTCAGGACAGCGTCGGCCATGCGGCCGATCTCGTCGCGGCGGCCGATCGCGGGGATGGCCACATTCAGATCGCCGCCCGCCAGGCGCCCCATGGCGCGGGTCATGGCCTCGACCGGACGGCTCAACGCCCCGATCAGCCACAGGGCCGCGCCCACGGCGATGCCCAGCGCCAGCACCCCGCCCACAGCGAAGGCGACATAGGCCTCGGTGAAGGCGAAGGCCTTGGCCTTGGCCCGCTCCTCGGCCAGCACGACTTCCTGCTTCTGGATCGAACCGACCGCCTGTCGAATGTCCGACAGGCGCGCGGCCGAGGCCAGTTGAGCCAGGGCGGCTTCATGCGTCGCAGGCTCGCGCGCAAGGGCCATGACCCCCTGGGCGCTCTTCTCGAATTCAGCGGTGGCGGCGATCAGCGCCGTCTGCTCGGCGGCGTAGGCCCCGTCGACGTCCGACGCGGCCAGGTCCGCCATCCGCGACTTCACGTCCGCGCCGCCCTGATTGAAGGCTTCGATGAAACCGGGGTCGCGGCTGGCGACATAGCCGCGCATGGCGTTCTGCTGCTCGACGGCGGCGGCCATCAGGCGGTCCGACGCCTTCATCACCTCGCGTGAGGCCGTGTCCGCCGCATCGGCGCGCTGCAAGGACGCCACGCACCACAGGACGATCAGGGTCGCCGCCCCGCACGCCGCGATCACCGCCATGAAAGACAGGATCAGCTTCTTGGGGACCGACAGGTTCTGCAACATGACTTCAAGGCTCGGGGAGGGAGGTTCAGCCTCGCTCCTAGCCCGCGGTTGTTCGACAAAGTGTTAGCGCCCGCCTGCGGGCATCTACTTAATCGCGGTCACAGCGCCTTCAGCACCACCGACAGGGCCGTCAGCAACAGATAGACCGCAAAGGCCCGGCGCAGCATCTTTCGATCCAGCCGATGCGCCAGCCGCGCGCCATAGGGCGCCGTCAGCGCCGTCAGCAGCCCCATGATCACCGCCGCCGGCACATTGACGTAGCCCAGCGACAGCGGCGGCCGCCCCGGCGCGTCCCAGCCGAACACCGCGAATCCCAGGGCCGCCGCAGACCCGATGGCCAGGCCGAAGCCCGAGGCCGTCGCCACCGCCTGATGGATCGGCCGCCCGCACAGGGTCATGGTCATGCCGCCGAAACTGCCGCCGCCGACGCCCATCATGGCCGACAGCAGGCCGATGCCCGTGCCCACGCCGCGCCGCCCCCAGCCCGTCGGCAGATCCTTTCGCAGGGTGAATCGCTCGGGCAGCAGCCCCATCTGCGCCGCGATCAGCAGCAGACAGACGCCATAGACGATCGCCAGCCCCTCCATGGAGGTGAAACCCGCGACCGCCGCCCCGACCAGCCCCCCGAACGCCACCCAGGGCGTCCAGGTCTTCAGCACCTGTTCGTCCACCGCCCCGTGCGCCCGATGCGTCGCCAGCGATCGCAGCGAGGTGGCGACGATGGTCAGCAGCGAGGTGCCGATGGCGACGTGCAGATTGCCCTCCCCGCCCACGCCCAGCACCGAGAAGGCGTAGAACAGCGCCGGCACCAGCACCGTCCCGCCGCCGACACCGAACAGGCCGCCGATCACGCCCGCGACCGCCCCCGCCCCGACCAGGGCGGCGACCATCAGGACAAGTTCGGACAAGGGCAGAGTCATGGCCAATGGCTTAGCCGTCCGCCGTCACGCCGTCAGCCTTTTCCTCCCCATGCAATGGGGAGGGGGACCACGAAGTGGTGGAGGGGCCTACGGCGGAAACGAGCAGCCCCTCCGTCACGTCGCCTTCGGCGGCGCGCCGCCTCCCCACCAGGTGGAGAGGAGAACGCATATCAAGCCGCCTTGCGCGCCTCGGCCTCGCGCACGGCTTCGACCGCGCGATCGACGACCTCCAGCCCCGCGCCGGACTTGACGCCCTCGATGGTCAGGATGCGGCGGAAGGCGCGCGCCCCCGCCCGGCCATGCATCAAGCCCAGCATGTGCCGGGTCATACTCGCCAGATTGGCGCCCTCGTCCAGCCGCGCGGCCATATAGGGTCGGTAACGCTCCAGCGCCTCGAACACGTCGACGTCCGGCGTGGTCTCGCCGAAGAGGCGGCGGTCCACCTGCCCCATCAGCGCAGGCTCATGATAGGCCGCGCGGCCCAGCATGACGCCGTCCAGCTGCACGCCGTCGTCGGCCCTCAGATGCGCCTCGGCCTGATCCAGATCGCCGATGCCGCCGTTGATGCAGATGGTCAGATGCGGCCGCTCGCGCTTCAGCCGGCGCACCAGCGCATAGTCCAGCGGCGGCACGTCGCGGTTCTCCTTGGGCGACAGGCCCTTCAGCCACGCCTTGCGCGCATGGACGACGAAGCTGTCGATCCCCACCGCCGCCGAGGCGTCGACCGTGGCGAACAGGCTGATCTCAGGGTCTTGATCGTCCACGCCGATGCGGCATTTGACGGTGGCGGGGACGCGGACCGCCTCCTTGATCGCCGCCATACAGTCGGCCACCAGCTCCGGCTCGCGCATCAGGCAGGCGCCGAACCGGCCCGACTGCACCCGATCCGAGGGGCAGCCGACATTCAGATTGATCTCGTCATAGCCATAGGCCTCGCCGATCTTCGCCGCCTCGGCCAACTGCGCCGGATCCGACCCGCCCAGTTGCAACGCCACCGGGTGCTCGACCGCGTCAAAGCCCAGCAGGCGGTCGCGATCGCCGTGGATCACCGCCGGGGCCGTCACCATTTCCGTATAGAGCAGGGCGCGCGTGCTCAGGGCCCGATGGAACGCCCGACAATTGCGGTCAGTCCAGTCCATCATGGGGGCGACGGAAAACCGGTGCGGCGGATGCTGGCTCATGGCCCGCCCCTATAGAGAAAAGGGGGCGGATTGGCGACCGGCCCTGTCGGGATCAGCCGCGCGCCACCTGGAAGCCCGCGAAGGACTGGCTGACCGGCATCAGCTCCAGCGCATTGATGTTCAGGTGCGCAGGCAGGGCAGCGACCCAGAACAGTGTCTCGGCGATGTCCTCGCCGGTCATCGGCGCCGCTCCGCCATAGAGGGCGTCGGAGGCCGCCTGGTCGCCGCCGGTGCGGACCAGGGTGAACTCCGTCTCGGCCATGCCCGGCTCGATGGAGGTGACGCGCACACCCGTCCCGTGCAGGTCCGAGCGCAGCCCCAGCGAGAACTGGCGCACGAAGGCCTTGGTCCCGCCATAGGCGTTGCCGCCCTTGTAGGGATAGGTCGCCGCCACCGAACTGATGTTCAGGATCGCCCCCTTGCGCGCGATCAGGCGCGGTAGCAGGCGGTGCGTCAGCGTCACCAGGCCGGTGATGTTGGTGTCGATCATCTGGCGCCACTGGGCCAGGTCCGCCTCCTGCGCCGTCGCCGTGCCCAGCGCCAGTCCGGCGTTGTTGATCAGCACGTCGATGTCGCGGAAACCTTCGGGAAGCGCATCAAGCGCCGCATCGATAGCGGCCTCGTCTCTCATGTCGAAGGGGGCGGCGTGGACCCGATCCGCGCCCAGTTCGGCGACCAGTTCGTCCAGACGCTCCTGACGGCGGCCGGTGGCGATCACCTTCCAGCCCGCGCCCGCAAAACGACGCGCCGCCGCCCGGCCGATGCCCGAGGTGGCTCCGGTGATCAGAATGACGCCGCTCATGATGTCCGTCCTTGAGGCTTTACTGCCCAGCCGACTTAATCCCGCACCAGCCCGCCGTCGACCACCAGATTCTGCCCCGTCACCGCCCGGCTCCACGGCGAGGCGAAGAAGAGGGCGGCGTCGGCGAACTCTTGCGGCGTGGTGACAGAGCGCAGCGGCGTCATGCTGGCGATCAGGTCGAACACGGCTTCCGGCGTCGCCGCGCTGGCGTCAGTCGTCCGCAGCAGCCCGCCCGAGATCATGTTGACGGTGATCCCCGACGGCCCCAGATCGCCCGCCGCCGTCCGCGTCAGGCTGAGCAGGGCGGCCTTGGCGGCGGTGTAGTCGTGATAGGGCACGACCGGATTCTGGAACAGGTTGGTGCCGATGTTGATCACCCGGCCGAAGCCTTGCGCGCCCATGCCTGGCGCCGTCGCCTGAATGACGTTCAGGGCGCCGCGGATCACGGTCGCGAACTGACGCTCCATATCTTCCCACGGGATGTCGGCCATCTGGGCGCGGGCGTCGCCGTTGAAGCTGTAGTCCAGCGCATTGTTGACCACAGTGCTGACCGCCCCGCCGAAATGGCCCTGAACCTTCGCCACCATGGCGTCCACGGCCGCGCGGTCCGTCACATCAGCCTGAACGGCGAAGGCGCGCTCGCCCAGTTCCGCCGCCAGCGCCTCGGCCTGCTCGCCGCTGTTGCGCCAGTTGATCGCCACCCGCGCGCCCTGCCTCGCAAAGGCCCGCGCCGCCGCCGCGCCCACGCCGCGCGCGCCGCCGGTGATGAGAACGATCTGATCGCGGATTTCCATGAGAACAACTCGCAAATTCTGAACCAACCTCAGCCATAGGCCGCGCCCGCCGCCAAGGCCAGCCGCCCCTTAAAGAACAAGGGTTGCATTTAGGAAATTTCCTAATTAGGGTTCTGCCTATGAACAGCCTGTTCAAGGCCCTGTCCCATCCTGTGCGACGGCGCATCATCGCCATGCTGCGCAAGGGACCGCTGGCGTCCGGCGACATCGCCGCCGCCTTTGACATGAGTTGGCCGACCATCACCGGCCACCTCAACGCGCTGAAGGAAGCCGGTCTGGTCAGCCCTGAGCGCGACGGCCAGTCGATCCGCTATCGGCTGGAGATCTCGGCGGTCGAGGAGGCCCTGGCCTTCCTGATGGACCTCAGCGGAACAGGCGGAACGGACGAGAAGGAGACGCCGACATGACGAGAACCCGCTTCACAGTACTGGACGCCTTCACCGCCTTGACGGTCGCAGGCCTCGTCGCCCTCGCCGTCTGGATTCTGACCGCAGGTCCGACCACGCCCCTGCCCATGCATTTCGACATCCACGGCCAGCCCGATCGTTGGGGCGATCGCAACGAACTGGCCGGCGTAATCGGCTTCATGGCCGTCATGGCCGCGATCACGGCCGGACCGATGAGCTGGTACGCCAAGCGCACGCCTGACACCGCCCGGCGGCGCGGGCTGGAGGTCGGCCAACTCGTCTCGCTGCTGGCCATTGGCGGCGTCAGCGCCTTCATGGTCTGGACGATCCTGGGCCACGCTGCGTCGCAAGCGGCTCCGTCGATGACCCTGATCGGCGCCCTGATGAGCCTGCTGTTCGCCGTCATGGGCGCCTTCATGGGCCGGGTCGCGCCCAATCCCATCGTCGGCCTGCGCACCCCCTGGAATTACAAGAGCCGCCTGGCCTGGGACCGCTCCAACCGGCTGGCGGGCCGCCTCTTCTTCTGGCTGGGCGTGCTCGGCCTGATCACCGCCCCCGTCGCGCCCCAGCCCCTGGGCTTCAGCCTGCTGATCGGCGGCGTCCTGATCGCCGCCCTCTGGTCCGTGTTCGAAAGCTGGCGTGTGTGGCGCGCCGATCCCGACCGCCAACCCTTCTGATCTCAAGACGGAGACAAGCATGCTGACCCTCGCCGCCGCCCTGCTGCTCTCGCCGGTTTCGACGCCGGTCGAGCTGGCCTCGACGCCCGCTCCCCTGCACGGAACCCTGCTGACACCGGAAGATCAGACACGCGCCGCCGCCGTCATCATCGCCGGCTCCGGCCCGACCGACCGCGATGGGAACAGTCCGATCGGCGTGACGGGCGGCGTCTATCGCCAACTGGCCGAAGGCCTGGCCGAGCGCGGCGTGGCGACCGTCCGCTATGACAAGCGCGGTATCGCCGCCAGCACGGCGGCGGCGACGGACGAGGCCAATCTGACCTTCGACACCATGATCGACGACGCCAAGGCCTGGGCCCGGTCGACGGCGGAGCGGACAGGCCAGCCTTGCGTCTGGCTGATCGGACACAGCGAAGGCGCCCTGATCGGACAGGCCGCGGCGGCCGACAACCCTCTGGTCTGCGGCCTGGTCCTGCTGTCGCCGGTCGGTGAGCGTGCGGGCGTCGCCGTACGCCGCCAGCTTGAGGCCGCCCTGCCCGAAGCCATGAAGGCCGACGCCTTCGCCATTCTAGACGAACTGGAAGCGGGACGCACCGTCGCCCAGACGCCGCCCGCCCTGGCCGCCCTGTTTCGCCCGTCGGTCCAGCCGTACCTGATCTCCTACTTCGTGGTCGATCCCGAGGCGCTGATCGCTGACTACGACCGTCCGATCCTGCTCGGTCACGGCTCCACCGATATCCAGGCGCCCCCATCCAATACGGAGCGCCTGGCGAAGGCCCAACCCAGGGCTGAGGTCGTGATCTTCGACGGCCTTAACCACGTCCTGCGCCCGGCCCCGATGGACCGCGCCGGCAACGCCGCGACCTATGGCGACGCCTCCATTCCCCTGGGCGCCGAAGTCGCGCCCGCCGTGGCGGATTTCATCCTGAAACCGCGCTAGGCTCTAATCGTCCAGTTCCGCCCGCGCCTGTTCGGCCAAATCGAAGAAGCGGCGGCGGACTTCGGCGGCGAAGGGGTTGTCGTGTTCGATGGCGCGAAACACCGCCGCGCTGTCGTGGCGGACCATGTCGACGCCCTGCATGACGCGCTCGAAACTGGTCGTCGTCATTCGCGTGGGCAGAGGCTCCATCGCCAGCAGCACCTTGGCGATCAGATGGGTCAGGCCCTGCACCGTCGCCGCCTCGCGGTCATGATCCTCGGGCGTGACGACGAAGACCTTCAGCCCCAGCGCCTTCCTGCAGAAGGCGGCGACGCGCCACGCCGCCTTGTCGCCGCGCACCGGGCAGACGGCGACCCTCAGCCCCGCGATGCCGTCCTTGCCGCTCTGGGGGCCGAACAGGGGGTGGGTTCCGACGATCTGCACGCCCTCGGGCAGCCCCTCCCGCATGACCTTGGCCGGCTTCACCTTCACCGAGCCGACGTCGAGGATCAGGGCGCCCGGCGTCAGATGCGGCGCGATCGCCGCGACCGTTTCCGCCAACACGCCGACCGGCACGGCCAGCACCACCACCGGACAGGCGGCCGCCTCTTCCAGCGTGGTCAGCCGCGCCAGCCCCTCGTCATCGCCGGCCTCCGGATCATGGGCGAGGATGTCGAACCACGGCGACAGATGTTTCGCCGTCAGTCGCCCGAAGGCGCCGAAGCCGATCAGGCCGAGTTGGAGTGTCGCGCCGCTTCCCAAGTTCTCGTCACCCTCGGGCTTGTCCCGAGGGTCCATCTCTGCGGCCGCCGGTTCCCGTCCAATTGGATCAGGCCAGACGATCCGGCCCTCTTGCCCATTCAACCCTAGGCCCTCGGGACGAGCCCGAGGGTGACGGTCTGATTCACCCCGCCAGCGTCTCCTGGAACCGCACTGGGCGGCCATGCGCCTGACCGATCAGTTCGCCGTCCTTCATCACCACGCGGCCGCGCACGATGGTCGCCACCGGCCAGCCCGTCGCCTCGAAGCCGTCGAAGGGGGTCCAGCCGCAGCGCGTGGCCTGCTGGTCGTGGGTGATGGTCTTCTTCGCCTTCAGGTCGACGATGGTCAGGTCGGCGTCATAGCTGACGGCCATCCGCCCCTTGTTCGCGGTGCCGAACACGCGCTGCGCCCCGCCCGAGGTCAGGTCGATGAAGCGCTCCAGCGACAGGCGGCCCTCAGCCACATGGGTCAGCATCAGCGGCACCAGGGTCTGCACCCCCGGCATCCCCGAGGGCGAGGCCGGATAGGGCTTGGACTTCTCTTCCTTGGTGTGCGGCGCGTGGTCTGAACCCAGCACATCGGCCACACCTTGCTGCATCCCCCACAGCCACAGAGCGTCGACATGCTCCTGCGAGCGGATCGGCGGGTTCATCTGGGCGTCGGCGCCGAGGCGTTCATAGGCTTCGGGCGCCACCAGGGTCAGGTGCTGGGGCGTAATCTCGACGGTGGCGACGTCCTTGTGGAAGCGCAGGAACTCCATCTCGTCGCGCGTCGTGACGTGCAGGACGTGGATGCGGGCGCCGGTCTCCTTCGCCAGTCCGACCAGACGGCGGGTGGACATGATGGCGCTTTCGGCGTCGCGGACCTCGGGGTGGCTGGTCCAGTCGCCGGTGCGAGCCAGGTTGCGGCGCTCGACCAGGCGGTATTCGTCTTCGGAGTGGAAGGTGGCGCGGCGGCGCACGTTCGACAGCACCTTGCGCACGCCCTCATCGTCGGCGATCAGCAGGTCGCCGGTCGAGGCGCCCATGAAGACCTTGACCCCGCAGCAGCCGGGCAGGCGCTCCAGATCGGCCAGATGCTCGGCGTTCTCATGCGTGCCGCCGACGTAGAAGGCGTGGTCCGTCCACATCCGGTCGCGCGCCCGCGCCAGCTTGTCGGCCATGGTGTCGGGATCGGTCGTGTTGGGGTTGGTGTTCGGCATCTCGAACACGGCGACGACGCCGCCGAGGGCCGCCGCGCGGCTGCCGGTCTCGAGGTCTTCCTTCCATTCCAGCCCCGGCTCGCGGAAGTGGACCTGGGTGTCGATGACGCCCGGCAGGACGGTCAGGCCCGTGGCGTCGAACACCTCGCCCGCCGAAGCCTGCGACAGGTCGCCGATGAAGGCGATGCGGCCGTCGATGACGCCGACGTCGGCCTTGCCCCGCCCGGCGTGGTTGGCCACTTCGCCGCCCCGAACGATCAGGTCATAGGTCTGGGTCATCGCGCATCTCCTGAAACTCCGGCGCTTATGCGCGCCGAAGGCTTAGAGACGCAAGCCGAGGGGCGATCAGGCCGCCCGTTCGGCCAGCAGCTTCTTCGCCGCCTTCAGCACCCGCTCATAGGGCAGGTCCATCATGTGCTGGATGTGCTGGTTCAGGCGCGGGTCCAGTTCGCGGAACTCGTCGAGGGTGCGCGGGCCGCGTACGGCGACGCCGGTCCACGGGCGTTTCAGCGTCTCATCCGAAGGGCCGAACACCGCCACCGCCGGAACGCCCGCCGCCACGGCCAGCTGGGTCCACAGGGAGTCGCCGCCCAGATAGAGGTCTGCGTGCGACAGGGCCGCCGCCGTCTGCAGTCGCGTCAGCCGCCCCTGCAGTTCGATCACCCGGTCGCGTTTGACCGCCGAGCGGACGGTCTGGGCCGCGTCGCGGTCCGCCTCCTCGCCCACGATCATCAGCCGCCCGCCGGCCAGCGGTCCGCCCTCGCCCAGCAGAGAGATGGCGATCTTGGCGTAGCGATCGGCGGGCCAGCGCTTGCCGATCCAGTCAGCGCCCGGCCCGATGGCCAGGATCGGGCCCGAACCCGGCGAGATCAGGGCGTCGGCGGCTTCCTGCGTGTCGCGGCTGATGAACAGTTTCGGCGCCGGAATCTCGTCCAGTTGCAGGGTCCGCGCCGCCTGTTCGACCAGATGCACGCCCGGCGCCGCCTTGTCCTTCACCGCCCGACGCTGACGCCGCAGCTTGCCCGACAGGGTCGAGCCGCGCATGTCGACCACCAGCCCCCAGTTGGTCTCGCGCACCTGGTTCCACAGGGCGATCCAGTCCCAGCGCCCGTCGCGGTCCAGGGTGATCAGCCGCTGAAGACGCGGCAGGTCGGCGAACAGCGGCGCGCTGGCCGGCGAACCGACGACGGTGAAGGTCGCCTGAGGGATGGCCTCGACAAGCTGGGCCAGCGCCCCCGACGACAGGACCGCCTCCTCGGCGTCCGCCTCGGCGATGTAGAGGATCGGAAAACGACCATGCATGAAATCAGCCTATCCGGATTCTCAAGGCGATTCAGCGGCGAAACTGAATCAAGGCCTGAAACCGAATTTCATCGCGCCAGGGCCCGCCGCGCGGGGTCGAAAGGCAGCACCTCCCGGATCGAAATCAGGGTCTTGAACGCGCGCACGCGCGCGTCATCGTTCAGCATCTCGCGGGTGAAGACCTCATAGGCCTCCATCGTCGGCACCACGACATAGAGGATCAGGTCGGTGTCGCCCGTCACATACCAGGCGGCCTGGACCTCGGGTCGGGCGGTCAGCTTGTCGATCAGGGCGTCCAGAACGGCGGTGCCTTCGCGCTCCATCTCGACCAGGACGTGCATCGTCAGGGCGCGCGCCAGCCGGGCGGGATCGACCACGGAGACATCGGCGATGATGACCCCTTCGTCGCGCAGGCGCCGCAGCCGTCGCGACACCGCCGATTCCGACAGGCCGACCTTTTCCGCCAGCACGCGCGCGGGCTGAAGGTTGTCGCGGCGGACCAGGGCCAGCAGTCGGCGATCGAAGGAATCGAGATCGATGTTTTCTTGCATTGGATGAAAATATACGCCTGTTTCTTGCATCATGGCAGGTGAAATCAGCGAGAAACACAGACGGGTTTTGGCTAGGTTCCGCGCCATGTCCTCCCTGACGCTCGCCCTTCGCACGCCGCGCATCGCGGCCATTTTGCCCTACCTCGCCCTGATCGGCGGGATGGTGTCGCTTTCGGCCGGCACCTCCTTCGCCAAGACGCTGTACCCCATGGTCGGACCGGCCGGGACGGCGGCCCTGCGCGTCGGGCTGTCGGCCCTGTTCCTTCTGCTGGTCTTCCGGCCCTGGCGCAGCGCCTTCACCCGCAGCGACCTGCGCGCCCTGGCCATCTACGGCGCGGTCATGGGATTGATGAACCTCAGCTTCTACATGGCGCTGAACACCATTCCGCTGGGCGTCGCGCTGGCGATCGAGTTCATGGGACCGCTGTCGGTCGCCCTGTTCAACTCGCGCCGTCTGATCCACTTCGCCTGGGTCGGCCTGGCGATCCTGGGTCTGGGCCTGCTGTTGCCGCTGGACGGCGGCGTGGCGACGCTGGATCCGGTCGGCTGCGCCTATGCGGCGGCGGCCGCGGTGTTCTGGGCGGGCTACATCGTCTTCGGCAAGCGCGTCAGCCACCTGCCCAGCGGCGCGACGGTCGCCATCGGCATGTCGGTGGCGGCTATGACGGTCGTGCCGTTCGGCATCGCCGGCGCGGGCCTGGCCTTGTTCGACCCGAAGATCCTGGTCCTGGGCCTGGTGGTCGCCCTGGTGTCCAGCGCCCTGCCCTATACGCTGGACATGATCGCCCTGCGCCACATCCCCAAGCGCACCTTCGGCGTGGCGGTCAGCGGCGATCCGGCCATCGGCGCCCTGGCCGGGCTGTTCGTCCTGGGCGAACACCTCAGCACCCTGCAATGGCTGGCCATCGCCGCCATCATCACCGCCTCGGTCGGCGCAGTCCTGACCTCTCCGTCGGACGAGGATCAGCCGCTGCAGGATCCGGCCGCTCCGGCCTGACCACAGGCGCGTTTCGATGAAGTTCCTGTTGTCCCGGCTGCAACGGCCGGTCCCCAACCTGATCGCCTGCCTGGTGTTCGGCGCCGTGCTGGCCCTGCTGATGCGCGTGGCGGTGAAGCTGCTGTTCTAGGTTCTAGAACTCGGTCCATTCCTCCACCGCCGGACCGTTGACCACGGCGCGCAGGCGGGCGCGCTGCGCCTCCAGCGCCGGCGGCGGGCCGCCGCGCTTCGACAGCTCGCGCCCCACGCCGTCGTTCGCGCCCGTGCGGAAGCGACCGACCAGTTCGGCCAGGTGCTCGGCCTCGGTCTTCAGATTGGCGGCCGCCGCCGTCGTCTGCTCGACCATCGCCGCGTTCTGCTGGGTGACCTGATCCATCTGATTCACCGCCTGATTGACCTGCCCCAGGCCCGAGGCCTGTTCCTGGGCCGAGGCGGCGATTTCGGCGACCAGGCTGTCCATCTCATTGACCTGTCCAGCGATCAGCTCCAGGGCGCGGCCGGTCTCGGCGACCAACTCCACGCCCTGCGCCACCTCGACGCCTGACGCCGCGATCAGCGTCTTGATCTCCTTGGCGGCCTCGGCCGAACGCTGGGCCAGGGCCCGCACCTCGGACGCGACCACGGCGAAGCCGCGCCCGCTGTCGCCCGCCCGCGCCGCCTCGACCCCCGCATTGAGGGCCAACAAATTGGTCTGGAAGGCGATTTCGTCGATCACGCCGACGATGTCGCCGATCTCGGACGAGCGGCGGCTGATGCCGTCCATGGCGGCGACCGCGCGGCGCATCACCTCGCCCGAGCGACCCGCTTCGGTATGGGCCTTTGACGCGACCGACGCCGCCTGCCGCGCGCCCTCGGCGCTGCGCTGAACCGTGGCGGTGATCTGATCCAGCGCCGCCGCCGTTTCTTCCAGCGACGCCGCCTGTTGTTCCGTACGGCGCGACAGGTCGTCGGACGCCTGGCTGATCTCGTCCGAGCCGCCGCGCAGCGCCGTCACCGCCGCCAGCACCTGCTCCAACGCCGTCCTGAGACTGGCCACCGCACCGTTGAAGTCCGCCTTCACGGCCTGATGGGCGCCCTCCATCTCCTGTTCGATGGCGGCCCTCAGATCACCGTCCGACAGGCGTGAAAGCTGTTCGGCCAGAGCGCCGGCCAGCCGGGCCTGCGCCGCCTCGGCCGCCATGCGCGCCTGCTCCGCCCGCTGCGACGCCTGTTCGGCCTCAGTGATGTCGACGGCCAGCTTGATCACCTTCAGCGGCCGCCCCGTCTCGTCCAGCACCGGGTTGTAGGAGGCCTCCAGCCAGACCTCACGCCCGCCCTTGGCCATGCGGCGGAACTTGCGAGCGACGAAGCGGCCCTCGTTCAACTCGCGCCAGAAGGCGGCGTAGTCGGACGTCGCCGCCTCGGTCGGGTCCATGAACACCCGGTGATGCTGGCCCCGGATCTCGTCCATGCCGTAACCCATGGTCTGCAGCAGATTGTCGTTGGCGTCCCGGATCGTGCCGTCCAGGTCGAACTCGATCACCGCCTGGGATCGTCCGATCGCCGCCATGCGGCGGTCCAGTTCCTCGAGCCGCTCTCGATCCGCAGCCTGTTTTAACCGACGACTTCCACTGAACATCCGAACCGCTCCCCTTCAGAATAACGGCGATGGATTAGACAAGCCTGTCGATAACAACGGCGCTTCAAAGGTTTCATCTTTATTACTTGCAATCATAAGTTGAAAAATTATGCCTGACTTCATCGCCTGTTAACCATGATCGAGCATGTTTGCGGGGAACGGCTGCGCCTCTTGCGGCCCAGGGGCCTTCTTTGCGCAATCTCGTCGCCGCCGTCGAAGCGATCGACCCGCTGGTCGTCACCGGCAAGGTGGCGGGCGTCAGCGGCCTGCTGATCGAGTCGCGCGGCGGCCTGTCCCGTCTGGCCGTCGGCGCCCGCGCCGAGATCGAGCGGCGCGGCCAGCCGCCCCTGCCCGCCGAGGTCGTCGGCTTTCGCGAGGCCAAGGCCCTGCTGATGCCCTTCGGCCCGGTCGAGGGCGTGGCGCCGGGCGCCGACATCAGAATCGTCAACGCCGCCGCGAGCGTGCGCCCGACGACGGCGTGGCTGGGCCGCATCATCGATTCCTTCGGCGAGCCGATCGACGGCCTGGGGCCGCTGACGCCCGGCCTCGTCCCCTACCCCTTACGCGCGCCGCCGCCGCCCGCCCATTCGCGCGGCCGGGTGGGCGAGCGGCTGGATCTGGGCGTGCGGGCGATGGACGTCTTCACCACCACCAGCAGGGGCCAGCGTCTGGGCATCTTCGCCGGATCGGGCGTGGGCAAGTCGGTGCTGCTGTCCATGCTGGCGCGTCAGGCGACCTGCGACGTGGTCGTCGTCGGCCTGATCGGCGAACGGGGCCGCGAGGTCCGCGAGTTCATCGAGGAAACCCTGGGCGAAGAGGGGCTGAAACGCGCCGTCGTCGTGGTCGCCACCTCAGACGAGCCGGCGCTGAAGCGGCGCCAGGCCGCCTATATGACCATGGCCGTGGCCGAGTTCTTCCGCGATCAGGGGCTGGAGGTGCTGTGTCTGATGGACAGCGTCACCCGCTTCGCCATGGCCCAGCGCGAAATCGGCCTGGCGGCGGGCGAACCGCCGACGACCAAGGGCTACACCCCCACCGTCTTCACCGAACTGCCCAAGCTGCTGGAGCGCGCCGGGCCGGGGCCGATCCGGCCGGACGGGACCGAGGCGGGGCCGATCACCGCCCTGTTCACCGTGCTGGTGGACGGGGGCGACCATGATGAGCCGATCGCCGACGCCGTGCGCGGCATCTTGGACGGTCACATCGTTATGGACCGCAAGATCGCCGAGCGCGGCCGCTTCCCCGCCATCGACGTGCTGAAGTCGGTCAGCCGCACCATGCCCGGCAACCAGTCCCCGCCCGAGCGCGAACTGAACCGACGTGCGCGCCAGTGCCTGAGCGCCTATTCCAACATGGAAGAGCTGATCCGCATTGGCGCCTATCGCACCGGGGCCGACCCCATCGTCGACCGCGCCATCGCCCTGAATCCGGCCCTGGAAGGCTTCTTGACCCAGGACAAGGACGACGTGACGCGGCTGAACGACAGTTTCGACAGACTTGAAACCATCCTGAACCAGGGCATGGTGGACCAATGATCGCGGGAGACGACGCATGACGGCCTGGGCCCAATCCCTGATCCGCATCTCCAACTATGAGGTCGAGACGCTGCAGAAGCGGCTGGCCGAGATCAGCGCCCGCAAGGCCGAGGCCGAGATGCGCGTCGCCGTGCTGGACGCCGAGGCCGAGGTCGAGCGTGAGAACGCGCGGCACGACCCGTCCTCCGGCATGATGCTGCAGGCCTATCTGGCCGGCTGGAAGCAGCGCCGCGCCGACGCCGAGGCCGAGGTCGCCGCCGTCGCCGCCGAAGAGGAAGGCGCCCGCGACGCCCTGACCGGCGCCTTCGAGGAGCTGAAGAAGTTCGAGCATGTCGCCGAGACCACCCGGCTGAACAAGCTGACGGCCGCCGCCAAGCGTGAGGCCGCCGCCTATGACGAAATGGGCCTGCGCCGCCGTGGCTGAACGACGCAACGGCGCCTGCGCCTCTCCCTCCCCTTCATGGGGAGGGTGGCTGAGCCCGTCAGGGCGAAGCCGGGTGGGGGCGGCGAGGCCATTCAAGCGCCGAGGCCAAGATCACCAGGCCCTCCCCACCCGGTCGCTGCGCGACCACCCTCCCCATGAAGGGGAGGGAGAAGCGTCATGATCGACCGTCGCGCCCTGCTGGCCTCGACCCTCGCGCTTGCGTCCTGCGGCGCGGGCGAGGCGCCCGCCACGCCGCCGACCGGCCCCATCCGTCCGCTGAAAGCCGTCGCCCCCTTCCCGGTCGGCACTGTCGCCATGTCGGGCCAGTTGTCGGATCAGGACTGGTTCCGGCTGGTCTCCACCCACTTCTCCCAACTCACGCCCGAGTGGGAGATGAAGATGGAGTACATCCTTCAGGAGGACGGCTCCCTGCGCTTCGACGCGCCGGACCGCATCGCCTATTTCGCGCGTGATCTGGGTGTCCGCCTCTTCGGCCACGCCCTGATCTGGTATGCGCAGGACCACCCTTGGTTCACCGCCATCGTCAATGACCGACCGCGCTTCATCGCCGAGCATGACCGCTACATCGCCGAGGTCGCCGGACGCTGGCGCAGCCAGATCATCGGCTGGGACGTGGTCAACGAGCCGGTCGAGGATGACGGCAGCGGCTATCGCGACTGCGTCTGGAGCCGGGGCCTGGGCGGCATCGACGCCTATATCATCCGCGCCTTCGAACAGGCCCGCATCGCCGCGCCCGAGGCGACCCTGTTCCTGAACGACTACAATCTGGAGAACACGCCCAAGAAGGGCGCGGCCTTCCTGCGTCTGGTCGAGCGGTTGCTGAAGGCGGGCGCCCCGGTTCAGGGCATCGGCGTCCAGTCCCACCTCGATATCGAAATCCCCAAGGGCCAGATCGCGAGCTTCATGAACGAGGCCCGCCAGTTCGGCCTGCCCATCCATGTCTCCGAACTGGACGCCTCGCTGAAACGCGGCGGCCGTCTGCCCGACCTACGCCCTCGCGCCCAGCGGCGCGAGCAGCAGACGGCGCGCGTGGCGGAACTGGCCGGGGCCTTCATGGCCCTGCCGCCCGCCCAGCGGTTCGCCTTCACCGTCTGGGGGGTGCGCGACAGCGATTCCTGGCTGCGTCGCGGCGAGAACGACGACGGCCAGGACAGCCCCCTGCTGTTCAATGACGAGGGGCGGCCCAACCCGCTGTTCGGCGTGCTGACCGAGGCGTTCGCGCGGTAATCCCTTCTCCCCTT
Source organism: Brevundimonas phoenicis (assembly GCF_047237745.1). Taxonomy (NCBI): domain Bacteria; kingdom Pseudomonadati; phylum Pseudomonadota; class Alphaproteobacteria; order Caulobacterales; family Caulobacteraceae; genus Brevundimonas; species Brevundimonas phoenicis. The sequence goes on along the minus strand of NZ_JBDFLN010000001.1, from coordinate 1,103,926 downwards.
GTGGGAGAAGGACAAATAAAAACGCCCGCCGAGTTCATCGGCGGGCGTTTCTGGATCGTTCCTGAGTGGAGGCTCAGACGGGATCTGTTCAGGCGGCGACGGTGATCGCGCCTTCGGCCGGGTCGCGCAGGACGTAGCCGCGGCCCCAGACGGTCTCGATGTAGTGCTTGCCGCCGGCGGCCGTCGCCAGCTTCTTGCGCAGCTTGCAGATGAAGACGTCGATGATCTTCAGCTCCGGCTCGTCCATGCCGCCGTACAGGTGGTTCAGGAACATCTCCTTGGTCAGGGTCGTGCCCTTACGCAGGGAGAGCAGCTCCAGCATCTGATATTCCTTGCCGGTCAGATGCACACGGTGGCTGTTCACCTCGACGGTCTTGGCGTCCAGGTTCACCGCGATCTCGCCGGTGTGGATGATGGCCTGGGCGTGACCCTTGGAGCGACGGACCACAGCGTGGGTGCGCGCGATCAGCTCGTCCTTGTGGAAGGGCTTGGTCAGATAGTCGTCAGCGCCGCCGCCGAAGGTCTTGACCTTGGTGTCGATCTCATGGCTGCCCGAGAGGATCATCACCGGCGTATTGATCTTGCCGTTACGCAGCTGGCGCAGAACCTCAAGCCCGCTCATGTCCGGCAGGTTCAAGTCCAGCAGAATGAGGTCGTAGTCATAGATCTTGCCCAGATCGATGCCTTCCTCACCCAGGTCCGTCGTATAGACGTTAAAGCCTTCCGACTTGAGCATCAGCTCAATGCTTTGGGCTGTCGCGTGGTCGTCTTCGATCAGCAGGACGCGCATTCTTGCCCCTCCAGGCAAAGCTTGGGATAGCCGCGCGGGAGCGACGGCCGGGTAACCTTGTTCCAACGTTAACGGGCCAAAACCTTAAGAAGGGTTAACGCATCCCGATATGAAACGCCTAAGGTGATTTGCGAATCGCCGTCCAGAGTTCTGAGTCAAGGATTCGTTAATTTATTTGGCGTCGCCCCCTCATTCCCCTGTTGACGTCTGACGCGTCTTCCACAGGGGACGTGCACAACCGCCCCCGCCGATGCCGGACCCCGCCTGGGGAAGCGACCGTTTCTGACGTTCTATAGGACAACATTCCTATCTCGGTCGCCGAACGCACTCATAATGGCGGCATCCACAGGAATGACGGGAGGAAGCGCAGATCATGGAACCCTATCGCGTGCCGGTGACGGAGGGCGACCGCATCCGGGCGGACGCGGCCCTGTCGCTGTCGGGCCTGGCCCTGGGCGTGCCGACCGCCGAGATGACGCGGCGCGAGCGGGTGCGGCCTCGGGCTTGTCGGGCGCGCTGGTCGGCCATGTATCTGGCGCACGTCTCCTTCGGCTGGCCGCTGGAGCGGGTGGCCCACGCCTTCGGCTTGAACCGGGCGACGGCGGGCGCCGCCTGCCGCTGGGCCGAGGACGAGCGCGACCGGCCCGACTACGACGCCCTGATGGACGGGCTGGAGGGGGCGCTGCGCGCGGTGATGGAACTGCCCCTGGTCGATCTGGCGCCCGAGATCGGAGCCCGCCGATGAGCCGTCAACTGGAACGCGCCCGCAGCCTGCTGCAACGCCCCGGCGCCTGGCTGGATCAGGCGAACGGCGCCTATCCCTTGCGCCTCGGCGGCGACCGGCGCAGCCGGGTGGTGCTGACCCTGGACGAGGCCGTCTTCCGCGCCGTGATCGAACGGCCGGGCCTGCGGCTGCGCGAAGGCGGCGGCTGGCTGCCCCGCGCCGCCAACGACCATGCTCCCGCCTCGTCCCCGCCCGGCCGCCCCGGCGTCATCGAGGGCGAACGGGCGGTGATGGAAACGGACGGCCGCCTGACGATGCGCCGCGCCAATCTGGGCGAGAGTCCGATCCTGTGGCTGGCGCGTCGCAAGGATCAGTCGGGCCGTCCCTGGCTGACCCCGGCCGAGGTCGCGGCGGGCGAACGGCTGCGCGCCGAGGCCGAGATCGCGGCGGCCGGTCCGTCCCTGACCATGCGCTGGGACGCTTTGCCGCGCTCGGGTTCGGGCGGCGGCACGGGGCGGATCGAGCCGGGCGACCGCGCCCTGTCGGCCTCAGGCCGGGTCAAGGCGGCGCTGGACGCCTGCGGCCCGCGACTGCGCGCCTTGGTCGAACAGGTCTGCATCCACGGCACGTCGCTGCAACTGGCGGAGCAGGCCCTGTCCCTGCGCCGCCGTCAGGGCAAGACCCTGCTGAAACAGGGACTGCAGGCGCTGGCCGATCACTACGGCTTCAGATGACGGAGCGAGCCGAGCGGGAGGATGCAATCAAAGATTGCTGATCTACGATTACTTAAGCATGGCCGTTCTACCCAAGGGCGATCCTCTCGGTCGCAGTGAGTAGACTCCCCATGACGTTCCTCCGCCCCGTCTCGCTCTTTCTCGGACTGGCGGGCCTCGCCGTCGCCGGTTCCGCCAGCGCCCAGACCGGCGCCGACGACCAGTGGCGCGTCACCGTCAGCCCCTATGTCTGGGCCACCTCCCTGGACGGCAACGTCACCCTGGCCGGGCACAAGGCGCCGGTGGACGTGTCCGCCTCGGCCGCCTTCGACCAGTTGGAGAGCGTCGTCATGGGCGACGTCGAGGTGCGCAAGGGCCGCTGGGGCGCCTTCGTCGACTATCAGTACGCCAAGACCAATGAGGGCGTGTCCCTGATGGGCGTTCCGGCCGAGCTGGGCACCCGGTCGACCACCGTCTCGGGCGGCGTGCTGTTCCGCCTGATCGACGATCCCGTGGGCGGCCGCACCGCCTTCGGCGACGCGCGCAGCTTCCGTGTCGAGCCGCTGATCGGCGCCCGCTGGAGCAAGCTGCGGGCCGAGCTGAACACCCCGCTGGGCGCCACGCAGAAGGGCGCCGAATGGACCGACCTGCTGTTGGGCCTGCGGGTCGAGAGCGACGTGTCCGAACGCTGGACCCTGCGGACCCAGGTCGACGCCGGCGGTCTGGGCGACAACGACCGTCACAGCCTGGCCTGGCAGGCCCTGGCCTCCTATCGCACCCCGCTGGCGGGCGGCGCCGTCTCGATCAACGCCGGCTATCGCATGCTGTATCAGAACTATGAGCAGGACGATTTCACCGGCCAGCGCTTCGACTGGAAAGTGACCCGCCACGGCCCGGTGCTGGGCCTGTCGCTGACCTACTGATCCTCCCTCCCCCGACGATCCTCTCACCTCAGGAGACGACATGCGTATTGGAATGAAGAAGGGCGTCGCCGCCCTGGCCGCAGCCTTCATGCTGGCCGTTCCGGCGGCCGAGGCCTGCACCCGCCTTGTCTACCATGGTCACGACGGCGCGGTGATCACCGCCCGGTCGATGGACTGGAAGGACGAGATCATGACCAACCTCTGGATCTTTCCGCGCGGCATGGCGCGGGACGGGTCCGGCGGCCCGAACTCCCTGACGTGGACGTCCAAATACGGCAGCGTCATCGCCAGCGGCTACGACATCTCGACCGTCGACGGCGTGAACGAGATGGGCCTGGTCGCCAACGTCCTGTGGCTGGTGGAGTCGGAATACCCGGCCCACGATCCGAACAAGCCCGCCCGCAGCATCGCCGCCTGGGCGCAATACGCGCTGGACAACTACGCCACCGTGGCCGAAGCCGTCGAAGGCCTGCGCGACGAGCCGTTCGTTCTGGTCAGCGACAATGTGCCCGGTCAGGAACGCCTGACCACCCTGCACCTGTCCCTGTCGGACTCGACCGGCGACAGCGCCATCTTCGAATACATCGACGGCAAGCTGGTGATCCACCACAGCCGCGACTACCAGGTGATGACCAACTCGCCGACCTTCGACCAGCAGCTGGCGCTGAACACCTATTGGGAAGGCATCGGCGGCACGGTCATGCTGCCGGGCACCAACCGGGCGGCCGACCGCTATGCGCGCGCCTCCTTCTACGTCAACGCCATCCCCAAGTTCGAAGACCAGAACATGGCCGTGGCCAGCGTGTTCAGCGTAATCCGCAACGTCTCTGTGCCGTTCGGCATCTCGACCCCGGACCAGCCGAACATCTCCTCGACCCGCTGGCGGACGGTCGTGGATCACAAGCGTCAGCTCTACTTCTTCGAGTCGGCCCTGACGCCGAACACCTTCTGGGTGGACCTGAAGAAGATCGACTTCTCGCCACGCGCCGCGGTCAAGCGGCTGGAGCTGGGCGAGAACCAGATCAACACCCACGCGGGCGACGCCACCGCCAAGTTCAGCAACGCGCGGGCCTTCCCCTTCCTGGGCCCGCAACAGTAGGCCGCGACAAGTCGGTCGGGGTTCAGAAGATCCCGACCGCCGCCTCGGCCCAGATCACCAGCACGGCCAGGATCACCGCCCCGGCCAGCGCCAGCCGCGCCAGCGGCGTCCGCGCCTTCCACAACAGCAGCTCCAGCAGCAGCCCCGCCCCGATCAGCAGCACGGCGGCGAACAGGAAGTCCTGCGCGTCCCAGGCGACCTCGGACGTGAACTGCATGGCCACCAGCGGCGTCAGCAGGATCAGCCCGACCGCGCTCCAGCCGGCCGTGCGGATCGGATTGAAGAAGGAAGGCGCGCGTTTCGTCAGGACCGACATCGGACCGCTCCGCACAGGATGAGACGCCCCATCATGCGCCCGATCGCGTTCGACCGGAAGCGAGAAGCGCGGTCAGCCCGCCGCCAGCGCCGCTTCGCGGATACGGCCGACCATGCTGTTCAGGCCGTTGGCGCGTTGCCGCGTCAGGGCCGAAGGCAGGCCCAGACGGTCCAGGGCCGCCCTGGCGTCGAAACCCAGGATCTCGGCCGGAAGCCGTCCCGAATAGAGCCGCAGCAGCAAGGCGATGTTGCCCTTCGACAGGGCGCTGTCGCTGTCGGCGTCAAAGAACAGGCGATCGCCCTCGGCCCGCGTCGACAGCCAGACCTGGGCGGCGCAGCCCGACACCTTGTTCGCCTCGATCCGCGCCTCTTCGGGCAAGGGCGGCAAGTCCTTGCCCAGGTCGATGACGTATTCGATGCGCCCCTCCCAGTCGCCCAGCAGGTCGAACTCCTCGACCAGTTCGGCCAGGGTCTCGTCGATGGAGCGGGCGGGAGCGGCAGTGAAGGTCATGGCCGCGACATAGGCCGCGGCGACAGCGATCACAACCGGGCGCCCCAGCCGTCGGATAATGCTCCCCCCACAGGCGAGCGGCCTAGGGGCCGGGCGCGACGCGGCCTAGACTATAGAGTTGTCCTTGATCCTTCTCCGACCAGGTGGACTTGAAGCCTCACGCCGCCCTGCTTGATCCCATCCGACGCCCCGAAGTCCACGCACCCGGGGACGGCGCGGCCGTGGCCGCCTGGCATGCGGGTTGGGCCGCGGCGGTCGGGGTGACGGCCCTGGTCGCGACCGGCGCCATGACCGGCCAGGTTTCGGGCGCAGCCTCGCCCGTGCTTCTGGCCCTGGCGGTCATGACCGGGCCCGGACTGGCGGGATTGATCCTGCTGCGTCGCGACACCGATGAAGCGCGCTCCGCCCTTATGACGTTGTGGATGTTGGCCGCCCTGTCGGCGGCGGCGCTCAGCGGCGGCGCGGGCGGCCCCCTGTCCGGTTTCGTCTTTGCGCCCCTGGCCGCCGGGCTAGCGTTGGGCGGACGCCGCCGGGTGCTGCTCGCCGCCCTGGCCGCGACAGGCGCGACGGCGGCGGGCCTGCTCTCCGGCTGGCTGTTGGGCGCGCCGCCCACGGCGACGACCACGGCAAGCGTCTCCGCGCTGGTCGTGGCGGGAGCGGCGACGGCGGCGCTGATCCTCGGCGCTCGCCGGGCGGCCCGTCGTTTCAACACCGCCGCGGCCGACGTGGCGGGGGTCGAAACCCTGCTGGCCGGCCAGCCCGGCTTGACCTTGGCGTTGGACGAGGATCTGCGCGCCCTGGCCGCCTATGGCGCGGCGCCCGCCGCCCTGCCGGTCGAGCCTCTGTTCAAGGACGGCCTGCTGTCCGCCGTCGACGCCGCCGACCGTCCCGCCGTCCTCGTCGCCCTGGCCCGCGCGCGTAGCGTTGGCGAAGCCCAGGTCCGCTTTACCCCGCGTCTGGCGCTGGACCGCCGCATCCTTCTGGCTGCACGGCGAATGGGCGAAGGACCACGCCTGATCGTTCAAGCGCTGGACGCCACCCTGCAGTACGCCCGCGAGGTCGAACTGGACGCCGCCCGCGTCGAGGCCGAGGCTCAGAGCGCAGGCAAGTCGCGGTTCCTTGCCCACATGAGCCACGAGTTGCGCACCCCTTTGAACGCCGTCATCGGCTTCTCCGACGCCATGCGGCAGGAATTGTTCGGCCCGGTCCCGCCACGATACGCCGACTACGCCCGCTCCATCCATGAGGCGGGCGGCCACCTGCTGGACCTGATCAACGACGTTCTGGACGTCAGCCGGATCGAGGCCGACCGCTACGAACTGTCGCTGGAACGGTTCGACGTGCGTGAGACGGTCGCCGCCGCCCTCGCCCTGGTCCGCCTCCAGGCCGAGGACAAGGGGGTCGAGCTGACCTCCGTCCTTCCGTCCGAACCGTTGATGATCCAGGCCGACCGTCGGGCGCTGAAGCAGATGACGCTGAACCTGCTGTCGAACGCGGTGAAGTTCACCCCCGCCGGAGGAACGGTCACAGCCACAGCCCAGACGGCAGGGACCATGCTGGAACTAACCATCGCCGACACCGGCGTCGGCATCGCCAAGGCTGATCTGGCGCGACTGGGGCGCCCCTACGAACAGGCGGGCGAGGCAGCGCAAAAGGCGAAGGGCACGGGACTGGGCCTCGCCCTGGTCCGCGCCCTGGCTCAGTTGCATGACGGAACGATGAGCCTCGACAGCACCCTGGGCGAAGGCACGGCGGCCGCCCTGCGCCTGCCGGTCCTGGCCGACGTCTGATCCGTCAGATCCGCGACGCGGCCAGCTTCAGGCCGAAGCCGATGAAGACGACGCCGACCACCCGGTCCATGCCCCGCACTACGGCCGGTCGGCGCAGGAACCGGCCCAGCGGCGCCGTCGCCAAAATCAGCCCGGCGAACCAGACGATGGTCAGCGCAACATGCACCCCGACCAGGAAGAAGGTGAAGGCCGCCACATTGGCCCCCTGCGGCACGAACTGGGGCAGGAAGGTCACGTAGAAGACGCCGATCTTGGGGTTCAGTAGATTGGTCAGCAGGCCCCGGCGAAAGGCGACCGGGCCGCTGGGGGGTAATGCGGCGCCCGGCGCGCCCAGGCTCCTGCGCGGCTTGAACAGCATCTGCGCGCCCAGCCAGACCAGATAGGCCGCGCCCGCCCACTTCACCACCGTATAGGCCAGCTCCGACACCCGCAGCAGGGCGCCGAATCCCAGCGACACCGCCGCGCCCCAGATCAGACAGCCCAGCAGGATGCCCGCCCCCGCGAAGACGGCCGAACGCCCGCCCTCGGCCGCGGCCGATCTCAGCACCATCGCCGTATCCACCCCCGGCGTGATCGTCAGAAGGGTGATGGCGACCAGAAAGGCGGCGAACAGGGCGGGATCGAACATGGCGCGCACTGGAACACGCCGCCCGCCCCTGCCGCAACCGCCAAACTGGACGACGCCGCCGCGCCCGGCATAGGAAAGACGCCTCCGGCCCGACGAGGATGCTCATGGACGAAACCGCCTATCGCGCCGCCCTGCGCGCCACGCTCGACGCCCACGACGGCCCGGCGCTGGAGCGCATCCGCGCCCTGCTGACCGCCCTGCCCGAGGCGGCGCGCGAGATCAACGTCGTCGTCTTTCCCGATCAGGACGGCGAAGGCGCCTTCAGCGTCCACGTCAGTCTGGACGGCCCCGATCTCTACGTCCTGAACAAGGCGATCGAGCCGCACCGCACCCTGTTCGAGGTCATCCACGGCGAGGAAGGCTTCGAGCCTGACCTGCCCATGTTCGGACGCGATCCGGGCTTCAGCGTTCAGGACGCCATCGTCGATACGGCCGCCGACTGGATCGAGTCCCTGTGGCCCCGCGCCGGACGCGCGCCCGTCCCCGTCATGATCTATGGCGATGAGGATTACGGCTCCGCCGCCCCGCGTCGGCTGGAGCCCTGATTTGATCGTCACCCTCGGGCTTGTCCCGAGGGCCCAAGGCGGATCAGGTCACGCGAGAAGACGATGCCAAACCGCCGCGTGCTGCCCAAACATCGGTGCTTGTCAAAACGATGGGCCCTCGGGACAAGCCCGAGGGTGACGATGCGGTATGTCCGTTTAAACCGGCCCCATGGCCAGAAAGGCGCGGGCGGCGGCGAAGTCGCCCGCCTCGAACCGCGCCGTCGCCACGCTGTCGTCGCGGAACAGGAACTCGATCAGGAAGGGCTCGCGCGGGTCCAGCGCCGCCAGAGCCTCGGCCGCGCTGTCGGGAAAGCGCCAGACCTCGCCCGCCCGCGCCCCGGACGCCAGCAGGTCGCGCGGCGCCAGATCGGATCCGGCGGCGAAGACGGCGCGGCGCGCGGCCTCGGGCGGCAGGCCGTCCCCCGCCAGCCACGGCCGGGGCGAGCGCGCCGCATCCCGCATGACGATGCGCGCGGCATAGGGCCGGGGCTTGCCGACGAAGGAGACGACCGCCGCCGGGCGCGCATCCTGCGGCGCCTTGCCGGTCAGGCCGAACCGCACGGGCGAGGCGCCGGTCGCCCCGTCCTGAAACAGGCGCCAGCCGTCGCGGCTGCTCTCGAAACGGTCGGCGCTCCACACGGCCTTGTCGCCGGGGAAGTTGATCCGCGCCGCGCGCGACCATCCGGCGAAGGCGTGGCGCACCCGCGCCTTGACCCGGCCCAGCTCGGCGTCGTTGCAGGGGGTGGCCTCGGCCCGCGCCGTGGCCCGCGCGGCTGTGGCGGCCAGTTCGGTCGCCGGGCGCCCGGCGCGCAGGGCCGCCCCGCGCGCCTGCAGGGTCGCCGCCTCCAGCGCCTGTGTCAGACGCGGTTCGAACAGGCGGCACTTGTCCTGCGCCGCCCGCACGAAGGCCCGCTCATAATAGACGTCGCCCCCAAGGTTCTGGCCAGCAGTCGCCGTCCCCGCCGCGAGGGTCAGGGCGACGATCGCGGCCAGCGTTCTGCTGACTATGCGGGGCGACGGCGCTATCTTCATGCCGCCACCCTAGCCGCCGCCGGTTCCGGGTCCGTGTCCAAACAGGGTGAACCAATTGCTTCTTTCCACTGACGTCTGGGTCGGCGCCCTGATCCGCCGCGCCGAGCTGGAGGGCGCCAACGCCGTGGTGGTGAAGAAGGGCGACGCCCGCGCCGGGGCCGTCATCGTCAAGGCCTATGACACCGCCAACCGCAGCGCCCGCCTGTGGACCGAGGCGACCGGCCAAGACGGCGACCCCCTGTGGATCCAGCCCGTCGCCAGCGAATTCGAAAGCGAACTAGACGCCTATCTGGACCGCCAGCGCCGCTATGACCCCGACCTCTGGATCATCGAGATCGAGGACCGGCAGGGACGACACTTCCTGACCGAAAAGACGCAGGGCTGACCCTCTCCCGCCGCGAAAGGCTTCATCGGCCCTCAAGCAGGCCGAAGGCCGGTAGGGCCTCTTTACAAAGCCCTCAAGCAGCGCAAAGCGCGTTAGGGCGAACTAAAAATAGTAACCGGCCTGTTCACCGCGTTCGTGAACCGGACCGCAAGCGCGGTCGCCCTACAACCCGTCGCATGGGGGCCAGAACGGTCCTGTGAGCGGACGCGGTCCATGCTGTTTCTCTTGAACGATGTCGTCTTCGATCTGGACGAGGCCTGCCCGGCCCCGAGTCATGACGTGCGCCGGTTCGAGAGCCTGTCCTTCGACTATGTGCTGGAGATGGGCTGCGAACTGTTCGCCGAAGACCCGCTGCTGCACCGCAAAGATCCGGCGAGGGCGCGTCGCCTCGCGTGGTTGATCGCCCACCGGACCGAAGGGGTCAACGCCGCCCTGTTTGCGGCGCCCGAAGCCGATTGCGCGCCCGAACTGGTCGAACCGCGCTTCTGCGCCCTCCCCGAGGCCGTCATGCGTCAGCTCCAGTCGCGCGCCTCCCACGGCCGCTTGTCCACCGTCGCCGCCGACAAGGCGGTTTGGGGGCGTCTGGCGGCCTGACCACTTCCCTAAAACACCGCCGTTCTTTATGCCTTGAACGGTGACATGGGGCAGAGCATGACCAAGAGAAGCGAACGCGCGCAGGCCAAGCCTTTGCGCATCCTGACAACTGGGGTCATGTTGAGCGCATTCATCGCGCTGCCTGCCCAAGCTGAATGGCTAAAAGCGGAAACCCAGCATTTCGTCGTTTACGGCGACACGTCGGAAGCGAGCCTAAGACGCTACGCACGCAAGGTCGAGCGCTTCGACGCCCTGTTGCGAACCTACTACCCGATTCAGACTGATCATGAGATTCCCAAGTTGGAGATCTTCATGGCCGAAGGACGACGGGACATGAATCGCATTTCTCCCGGCATAGGCGAAGGCGTGGCGGGTTATTATTCGCCTAACAGCGGCCGAATCTATACAGTCGTCGACACACGTAGCTCCATGGGCGATGTCGTCGTCTTCCATGAATACGCTCACCACTTCATGTTCCAGATGAAGGCTAACGCCTATCCCTCATGGTTTGTTGAAGGCTTCGCAGAATACTATTCCACCGCCAATCTTACAGACGAGCGCATCCAATTCGGACGACACAACCCAGGCCGGGTAAATTCGCTGAACATGGGTTTCAACACCTGGGCCAGGATGGAAGACGTTCTGAAGTGGCGCATTTCAGATTCCGGGCGCTTCCCCGCGCATCTCTACTACGCCCAATCATGGGCGATGACTCACTACTTCATGAGCACGCCTGAACGCACCCAGATGCTGAGACGTTATCTGGCGGCTGTGGCCAGCGGAGAGGACTCCGTCGTCGCCATGCAGGCGGCGACAGGCCGGACTGCGGCTCAGCTTCAGGATGACGTGTGGCGCTATACTTCCGGCTCCATCAATGTGACCTCGCCACAGATCCCGGTCACACATCCCGAGGTGACGGTCAGCCAAATGTCCAAGGCCGAAGCTGACGCCATCTGGCTGGATGTTCGCCTTGATAATGCGCCGATCAAGCTTCCCGCAGAGGAAGAGGCGGAGGGCGACACGCAATCCGACGCTCAAAAGGCGCGCCGGGCTCGGGATCGACGACAGACCAATGAGAACCGGGCCGAACTCATCCGCTCAGCCTTCGCCCTGGGTGAACGCTATGCGGACTCCGATGTCGGTCGACTGCTCACGGCTCGCGCACACCGGCTGTCACAGCGCCCAGACTTGGCGCTGGCAGTGCTGGAACCCAGTCTCGGCGACCACGCAACCAACGCCAAGGTTTTGCGGGTCGCCGCCCTGGCCCTGCTGGATCAGACCGAGTCAGCGTCCTCGATCGACGACGCCAACGAGCTTCGCCGTCAGGCCGCCGCCTATCTTGCGCGCGCCATGGACGCCGAACCGCTGGATTTCCGCATCTATCTGGGTCTGAACGACGTGCGGCGCGGGCAGCCCCGCTATCCGACGGACAACGATATCTCCACGCTGGAGGTCGCCTGCACCTTGGCTCCGCAATCGTTCGACTGCCGCACCCGTCTGGGGCATGCCTATATGGCGCGCGACATGAATGCTGAAGCGATCACGATTCTCACGCCTGTTTCCAACAGCCCTCACCAAAGCGCTTACAAACGTCGAGCGCGACAAATGATCGACCAGGCGCGACAAGCATTGGGTCAGGCCCCGCTGGAAGAGGCCCCCGAGCCCGAAGAACCGCAGGATGACATAGGCGCGCCAGACACGACGTCCGATGCGAGGCCGCTCCCTGCCTCCTAGAGCAGCACCCCGAACACTGTGTGCACCACGATCGCCGCCAGGACGATCAGGGCGAACCCCGCCAGAAAGCAGACCAACGGGTGAATCTTGCGCTCGTTCTGTACGGGCGCGACCTTGCCTGGGTGAACCAGAGCCATGACGTTTCCCTTCCCTTGTACGACGGACTCATGGCCCGCCGTCTCCCGAAAACGAGCATGCCTCGAATAACCATCATACGCGAAGGGTCTTTCACGACATCGTGAACGTCGACAATTGAGCCCCGGCGCGGTAGGTCGCGCGTCCTAAAGGAAGCTCTATGTCCAAACTGACCCTCGCCCAGGAGGCCGACCGCCGTCGGACCTTCGCCATCATCGCCCACCCGGACGCCGGCAAGACGACCCTGACCGAGCATATCCTGCTGGCGGGCGGCGCCGTGCGCGCGGCCGGGGCGGTCAAGGCGCGCGGGGAAAACCGCCGCGCCCGCTCGGACTGGATGAAGATCGAGAAGGAACGGGGCATCTCGGTCACCGCCTCGGTCATGACGTTCGAGCACGACGGCAAGATGTTCAACCTGCTGGACACGCCGGGGCACGAGGACTTTTCAGAAGACACCTATCGCACCCTGACGGCCGCCGACTGCGCCATCATGGTGCTGGACGCCGCCAAGGGCATCGAGCCGCAGACGCTGAAGCTGTTCGAGGTCTGCCGCCTGCGCGACATTCCGATCATCACCTTCATCAACAAGCTGGACCGCGAGGCTCAAGATCCGATGGCCCTGCTGGACGAGATCGCGTCCCGCCTGCAGCTGGACCCCTCGCCCATCTGGTGGCCGGCCGAGAGCGGCAACCGCCTGCGCGGTCTGGCCGAGGTCGGCGGCCAGGGCCGGTTCCAGCCCTACACCCGCAAGACCTCCGACAACGACGGCGAGCACCCCGCCCCCCTGCCCTTCGATCAGGCCGCCGCCTTCTTCGAAGGCGCGGAGCAGGCCGACATGGTCGATGCGCTGGAACTGGTCGAGGCGGGCTACAAGCCGTTCGATCATCAGGCGTTTCTGGAAGGGCATATGACGCCCGTGCTGTGGGGCTCGGCCCTGCGCCACTTCGGCATCGAGGAACTGCTGAAGGCCATCGGCGAATGGGCCCCGCCGCCCAAGACCATGAAGGCCCGCAAGGAGGCTCCGCCAGAAACCCGCAACGCCCCGGCGCCCGAGGACATCGCGGTCGAACCGAGCAAGGACGAAGTCACCGGCTTCGTCTTCAAGGTTCAGGCCAATATGGACCCCAACCACCGCGACCGCATCGCCATGTTTCGCATGGCCTCGGGCAGCTTCAAGCGCGGCATGAAGTTGAAGGTGCAGAACACCGGCAAGCAGTTGTCGGTCAACGCCCCCATCATGTTCTTCGCCTCGGACCGCGAACTGGCCGAGGACGCCTTCGCCGGCGACGTGATCGGCATTCCGAACCATGGCGTGCTGCGCGTCGGCGACAGCCTGTCGGAGAGCGGCCTGGTGCGTTTCGCGGGCCTGCCCAACTTCGCCCCGGAAATCCTGCAGCGCGTCCGCGTCAAGGATCCGCTGAAGGCCAAGCACCTGAAGAAGGCGCTGGAGGGTCTGGCCGAGGAAGGCGTGACCCAGCTGTTCCGCCCCGAACTGGGCGCGGACTTCATCGTCGGCGCCGTCGGCCAGCTGCAATTCGAGGTCATGGCCGACCGCCTGGGCGAGGAATACGGCCTGGACGTCATCTTCGAACCGTCGCCCTACGCCGAGGCGCGTTGGGTGGCGGGCGAGAAGGCCGACCTGGAAGACTTCGCCGGCAAATACCGCCCCCAGATGGCGGTCGACATCGACCAGAACCCGGTCTTCCTGGCCAAGTCGAGCTGGGAGACGGGCTACGTCTCCGAACGCTTCCCCAAGATCGCCTTCACCAAGACCAAGGAACGGGGCTGACCCCTCAGGTCTTGCTGATCGATACCCCGCCGTCGACCAGCATGGCCGTTCCGGTCATGAAGCTGGAGGCGTCCGACGCCAGGAACAGGGCGGCGCGAGCGATCTCCTCCGGGCTCGCCATCCGCTTCAGGGCGTGCATGCCCTCGACGAAGGCGATGATCTCGGGCGTGTGGGCGAATTCGCGGCCCGCCTCGGTGTCCGTGCCGCCGGGCAGCAGGCAGTTGCTGCGCACGCCCTTCGCCCCGAACTCGGTGGCGATGACACGCGATAAGCCGATCAGCCCCGCCTTGGCCGCGCCATAGGCCGCCATGCCCGGCATGCCGATGGCGTGGCCGACAAAGGTCGAGGTGAAGATCAGCGAGCCGCCGCCCCGGTTCAACAAGGCCGGGATCTGATGCTTGGCGCCAAGGAAGGCGGCGGTCAGGTTGACGTCCAGCGTCTCGCGCCAGCGCTCCAGCGCGATCTCCGGCGTCGGTTCATTGGCGCCGATGGCCCCGGCGTTGTTCAGCGCGATGTCCAGACCGCCGAAGCACTCGACCGCCGTCCGCACCAGCCGCTCGGCCAGGGCCTCGTCGCGAATGTCGCCCGGCACGGCTACGGCGCGGCCGCCCTTGGCCTCGATCCCCGCAACCAGGGCCAGAAGCTCGGCCTCGCGCCGGGCGGTGACGACCACCGCCGCGCCTTCGCGGGCGAACAGACGGGCGGCGGCGGCGCCGATGCCGGAGCTGGCTCCGGTGATGACAGCGACCTTGTCGATGAGTGCAGGCATGACGACCTCGTGCGTGAAAGAGGCCGTCTTCCTTTCATGCCTTCACCGCGTGGTCTGGCGGGGTTCGGACTCGGCGTTCAGGTCGAGGGCGCCACGCGAGGTTCGCGTCCCAGCGCCTGAAACCACGGAAGGAAGATCTGGATCAGCGGGCCGATCCCCACAGCGAAGACCACCGTGCCCAGACCGACCGAGCCGCCCAGCAGCCAGCCTCCGGCCAGGACGCTGACCTCGATCAGCATCCGCGACACCCGGATCGACCAGCCCAGCCGCTGGTTCAGGCCGATCATCAGACCGTCGCGCGGCCCCGTGCCCATGCCGGCGCCGATGTAGGCGGCCCCGCCCATGGCGGTCAGCAGCACGCCCATCGTCATGAAGGCCAGCCGCAGCGGCAGGCCTGTGATCTCGGGCAGGACGGCCAGGGCCGCATCCATCGACAGGCCGATGACGAAGATGTTGAACAGCGTGCCCAGGCCCGGCTTCTGACGCAGCGGAATCCAGGTCAGCATCACCAGGACGCCCATGATGATCGAGGCGGTCCCCAGGCTGATGCCCGTCCGCAGGGACAGGCCCTGGTGAAAGACGTTCCACGGGTCCAGCCCGAGGTTGGAGCGCACCATCAGGGCGGCGGCCACGCCGTACAGGCACAGGCCCAGTTGAAGCTGGATGAAACGACGCATGAACATGTGCGCCATAGGCCCCTAGATCGGCCTTGCTTTATAGGGCCAATTTCGAGACGGTGGCCTTATGCGCGACACCCTGGTCAACGCCGCCTCCCTGTCGCGTCAGTTGAACGGCTGGCGCGGGCCGGACGGCGAGCCCGCCTATCGCCGCCTGGCCGAGGCGCTGAAGCTCATCATCCTGGACGGGCGGCTGTCGCTGAACGCGCGCCTGCCCGGCGAGCGACGGCTGGCCGAAACCCTGGGCGTCAGCCGCATCACCGTCAGCGCCGCCCTGGACCGATTGAGGGCCGACGGCTTCATCGTCAGTCGGACTGGGTCGGGCAGCTTCACCGCCCTGCCCGCCAGCCCGGCGTCCCCGCCGGTGACCTATTTGGACGGGCCGATGCAGAGGGTCGATGCGCCGGGCGTCATCGACATGGCCTCGGCCGCCATGGCCGCCGACGAACAGGTGCACGCCGCCTACGCCCGCGCGCTGGAGGCCCTGCCCGCTCATCTGCCGGGGCCGGGCTATGAGCCGATCGGCGTCGAGGCCCTGCGCCGCGTCGTCGCCGACCGCTACAGCGACGAGGGCATGGCCACCACGGCGCAGCAGGTGGTGGTCACGGCGGGCGCGCTGGGCGGTCTGGCCCTGCTGCTGCGGGCGGCGACGCGGCCCAGCGACCGGGCGGTGGTCGAACACCCCGGCTATCCCCACGCGCTGGACGCCCTGACCCAGGCCGGTCTGGCGCTCAGCCCCGTCGCCATGACGCCCCAGGGCTGGGACATGGACGGGATGCTGGCCGCCATCGCCCGCGTCCGCCCGCGACTGATCTATCTGATCGGCGCGCACCACAATCCGACAGGCCATGTCCTGTCGGCCCAGGACGAGGCCGACATCGCCGCCGCCGCCGCCCGCGTCGGCGCGATGCTGGTGCTGGACGACAGCCTGCGCGAGCTGTGGTTCGACCGCCCGCCGCCGCCGCCCGTCGATCACGGCCCCCATGTCGTGCGGCTGGGCTCGACTAGCAAACCCTATTGGGGCGGATTGCGCGTCGGCTGGCTGCGCGCCCATGTCGAGGTCATCGATGCGGTGGTGCGCCATCGGCCGTCTCTGGATCTGGGCGTGCCCGTGATGGAGCAGCTGGCGGCCGCCATGCTGCTGACAGGCGACCCGACGCCGCTGCACGCACGGCGGCGACTGCTGGCGCGCCGCGAGGCCCATCTGCGGACGCGGCTGGCCGAGCATCTGCCGCAATGGCGGACGCGACGGCCCGACGGCGGCCTGTCTTTATGGGTCGAGCTGCCCCGGCCGGACGGCGTGCGCCTGGCCATCGCCGCGCCCGATCATGGGGTGCGGATCGCGCCCGGCATGCGGTTCGGGATCAACGGCGCCTTCGACCGCTTCATCCGCCTGCCCTTCAGCCGCGAAGAGGCGGAGCTGGACCTGGCGGTGGTCAGGCTGGCGGCGGCCTGGGGCGGACTGGACCGCAAGGCGCCGCGGCGGACGGCGCTCGATCCGCTCCTGCCCGCCGTGTTTTAGGACGCGCCATGCCGCCTTTCGCGGATGCAACCTGAAGCTTTTCTGAACACCGCTTTCATCCGTCACCCGGACGTGGTTCTTTAGTAGAGCCTGATCGGCGCTCCCCGCGCCCGTGGAGTTCTGATGTTCATCGTCGCCGTCACCGCCGCCATGGCGCTGGCCCAGGCCTCGGCGCCCGCCCAGGCCCCGGCTCAAGCACCTAGCGCCCGGCTCGTCTCCTATGACGAGGCGGTCAGATGCGCCGGTTTGACACAAGCGGCGTCCGAACTTGAGGGCGGAGAAAGCCGATACGGCCGCGCGCTCTATGACGCCGCCCTCTACTGGTCGCTCGCGGCCATGCAGGCCGCGACCGTCGCCGGCCGCAACCCGGCGGTGGCGGAAGCCGAACAGACACGCGCCCGCCTGGACGCCGTGCGTCGCCTTTCCGCCGGAGAATCCGAGGCTCGCGCCGCTCTGCAGCGCTGCCGTCAGAAAGCGCCGCAACTGGGCTGACCTCTCCAGCAGTTTTCCTCCGCGAGGCTGTCGGTCGACTTCGAGTTCACAATTTGTCGGTATGGTTAAGGCGAACCCTTCCTACGGCGCTGCGTTTGCTTGGTCGGCAGCGGGATCCCCCCCGTAATCCCGAAGCGGGACGACACAGGCGAATGTTCGAATTCGGCAGAGACCTTAGACGGCTGTTCGAGAAGGCGCGCGACAGCGACGACCTGGGCTGGCTCGAGCTGATCGGCGTCGGCCTGGTCGAGATCGAAGCGCGTCAACAATCAACCGACGCGGGTCGCGTCTCCTGCCCCCGCCCCTTCGACGCCTCACTGCGCGCCGCCGCCCTGTGGCGTGAACACGCCCGCCGCTGTGGCGTCGCCTCCAGCCTGGAACGCGCCGAGAGCGCCGGGCGCGACGCCGCTAAGCACGCCGCCAACGGCGATCAGGCTGTTCGAGCCGCCCTGGACCTGGCTCAGACCGCCATGCTGGCCTTTGACTTGCGCGGCGGTCCCGATCGGCTGACGGCCGCCCTGGACCTTCTCAGCGAGCTGCCGCCGGCGCGCCGACTGGATACGGTCGCCGCAGCAGCAGCCCTGCATGCCCGCCTGCGCGCGCGACTGGCCCTGCTGTCCGGCCGACTGTCGGAACTGAGCGAGGCGGCGAAGCTCCTGGACGCCGCCCTGGCGAACCTGAAGGGCGCGCGCACGCTGGAGGACGAACTGCGCCTCGATCGCGCCGCCCTGGCGCTGGAAACCGGGCTCAATACGCGCGACGCCAGGATGCTGGACAAGGCCGGGCGCGACCTGCGCGCCTTGGTCGAGGCCGCCGCTCCCGAACAGAGACCGCTGAGCCGCGCCCGCGCCCTGGCGCTTTGTGCGGCCGGCATGGCCGCCCTGGCCGCCATAGCCGAAGCTCCAGCAGCCCGGGATCAGGCCAAGGCCATGTTCGACGCCGCCGCCCAGATGTTCACCCCCGACCACAGCCCGCTGGACTGGTCCGCTATCCAGGTCTTGCGCGCCGAGCGCGAGGCCTTGTCGCCGGTCGTACTGATTCAGGCGGAAACCCTGACCGAAGGCGGCGGCCTGATCCTAGGCGCGCTGGCCCATGAACAGCGCGTGGCCCAAGACACGGCCCGCGCCGGGGCGGCAGGCGACCTGACGGCCCTGATGAACATTGAAACCAGCCTGCGGCGACGTCTGGTGCGCCCTTCAGTCACGGCCACGCCGCTGGACTGGGCGGCCGAACAGATCGGCCTGGCGCGCGTGGCGCTGGCGCGTGCGCGCTGGACGGGCGAAATACCGCGCGGCGTCGGTCTGATGCTGACTGAAGCGGCGCAAACCGCGCGTGAACATGGCGCCCAGGTGCTGGCGGAACGGGCCGAGCGTCTGTCCTTGCGGACGCAATCGGCCTGAGACTGAACGTCCGCCCGGCCTTGACCCGGCCCCATTGGGCGCCTAGCTCACGGGCTTCGCAGAAGGGTTCCGACACAGTGACCGAACAAACCGCCGCCGATCCCGTCCACGCCTTCATCGCCCAGACGGTGGCCGAGCATGACGTGGTGCTCTTCATGAAGGGCACGCCGGATTCGCCGCGCTGCGGCTTCTCCTCGGTCACGGTCCAGATTCTCGACCACGTGGGCGCGGCCTTCGTCGGCGTCGACGTGCTGCAGGACGAAGCTCTGCGCGAAGGCATCAAGGCCTTCACCGACTGGCCGACCATCCCCCAGCTCTATGTGAAGGGCGAGTTCGTCGGCGGCTCGGACATCGTGCGCGAGATGTTCCAGTCGGGCGAACTGGCCGCCCTGATGGCCGAAAAGGGCGTCGCCCTCGGCGAGGCCTAAGCGCCGATGGCCCGGCCGCAGCTGCAACCGCGTGAGGACCGCGAGGTCTTCGTCGTCCCGTTGGACGTGCGGCCGGAACACATTGACGAGAACAACCACGTCAACAACGTCGTCTACGTCGGCTGGCTTCAGGACGTGGGCACGGCCCACTGGAACGCGCGCTTCGACGACGAGACGCGCGCCCGCTGGTCGTGGATCGCCCTGAGACACGAGATCGACTACCTGCGCGCCATCGCGCCCGACGCGACCGGCGTCGTCGCCCGCACCTGGGTCGGCGATCCGCAGGGGCCGCGCTTCAACCGCTATGTCCGCATCGAGGACACCGAGGGCCGCCTGTGCGCGCAAGGCCTGTCCGAATGGTGCCTGGTCGACGCCCAGACCCTGCGCCCCGCCCGCATCCCGGCGGAGATGCTGGGGCCGTTCAAGGCATAGGCGGCCCTTCTCCTCTTGTAGAAGAAGTTCCTCTTACAGGCTGATGGGGTTCAGCACGCGTACAGGCTGGCCGCGCTCCAGGCCCAGTTCATCATAGCCCCAGCTAACCGTCTTGCCTTCGGGGACCAGGGCCTTGCACATATCAGGCGAGCGGCGCACCAGCGTCAGCTCCGCCGGATCGGCGTCCTTGATACGCACCTCAAAGCTGGACGCCTCGGTGCAACCGTTGGAGCCGACCACGACGTTCAGCCGCTGGCCGTCGAAGTCGACCTTGCGGACAGCTTCGAGCGCTTCGGTGCGGGCTGCATTCTGGTCAGTGACGACCGAAACCTTTTCACCGCCCTCGTTGGAATAGATGACGCAGCCGCCCAGCAGCGGCAGCAGGGCGGCGACGGCGGCAGCACCGAGGCGCATCAGTTCGCCTCGGCGGGGGACGAGTGGATGACGCGCGTCGTCGGCTTTTCGGTGGCGATGATGATGCAGCCCGACAGCACGGGCGCGGCGAGCGCGGCGACGGCGAGAGCGATAACGAGACGACGCATGAGGTGTTCCCCTTGTTGGTTGGCGGCAAACTGCCAGCGTCGCGGTTCGGGATCACGTGAATAATCGGAAAGGGTGGGCTTGAACCTAACCGCCACAGTCATAGCTACTGTGACCCGCCTCCCCGGGGGCCATCGAAAGAGTCATGCATGAGCCTGCTGTTCACCCCGCGCGCCATTGGGCCGTTGACGCTGAAGAACCGCATCGTCATCGCCCCCATGTGCCAGTATTCGGCCGTGGACGGCGTGCCTCAGCCCTGGCACGCCCAGCACATCGCCCGACTGGCCCTGTCGGGCGCCGGCCTGGTGATCGTCGAGGCCACGGGCGTCGAGGCGGCGGGCCGCATCTCCTGGGCCGACACCGGCCTGTGGAACGACGAACAGGAAGCCGCCTTCGCCCGGATCATCCGCGACATCCGCACCTATTCGGACACGCCGATCGGGGTGCAGTTGGGTCACGCCGGCCGCAAAGCCTCGACCAATCCGCCGTGGGTCAATCATGGCGGCCCCGCCCCGTCAGACAAGGCGTGGGAGACGTTTTCAGCTTCTCCCCAACCCTATCGCGACGACTGGCACATGCCGACGGCGCTGGATCCGGCGGGCATGGATCGCGTGGTCGCGGCCTTCGTCGATGCAGCCGCGCGCGCCGACCGCGCCGGCTTCGACCTGGTCGAGTTACACGCCGCCCACGGCTATCTGCTGACACAGTTCCTCTCGCCGCTATCGAACGAACGAACCGACGAATTCGGCGGCTCATTGGAGAACCGGATGCGCTTCCCGCTGCGCGTCGCCCAGGCTCTGCGCGACGCCTGGCCACGGACCAAGGCCCTAGGCGCCCGTTTCAACGGCTCGGACTGGGCCGACGGCGGCATCACGCCGGTCGAGGCGGCCGTCTTCGGCCGCGCCCTGCACGACATGGGCTATGAGTACCTGCACCTGACCAGCGGCGGCAACGTCGCGACCGCCCGCATCCCTGGAGACCAGCCAGGCTATCAGCTTCCCTTCGCCGAGGCGGTGAAGGCGGCGATTCCCGAAGCGAACGTCATGGCCGTGGGACTCATCGTCACCCCGCAACAGGCGGAGGCGCTGTTGGTCCAGGGCAAGGCTGATCTGGTCGCGGTCGCGCGCGCCGTGCTGGACGACCCCAACTGGGGCCATCACGCCGCCGTCTCCCTCGGAGCCGCCGAAGCCCTGCCCGTTCAGTATGAACGAGCAGCCGCCGAACACTGGCCCGGCTACGCGGCTGCGCGCTCGGCCTGATCCTCGACGGACGGAATCGTCGCGATCACGGCGGCGCCGTTCGACAGGGCGTCGGCTTCCGGCTGAGGACGACCCAGAAGATAGCCCTGAACCTCATTGCAGCCCTGGGCGCGCAGGAAGGCCAGCTGTTCGGCCGTCTCCACGCCCTCGGCCAGCACCGGGATCGACAGGCTTTCGCCGATGGTCAGAACCGCGCGGATGATGGCTCGCGACTGCGGCGCCTCGCCTTCCAGCTCCAGCATGAAGGAGCGGTCCAGCTTGATCTTGTCGAACGGGAAGGCCTTCAGCGTCGAAAGCGAGGAATAGCCGGTGCCGAAGTCGTCCATGGCGATGGTCACGCCCAGAGCCTTCAGTTGACGCAGGACGTGGGTCGTCCGCTCCATATCGGTGATCATCGCCGTCTCGGTGATCTCCAGCTCCAGACGCGACGGCGCAAGGCCCGTCTCCATCAGAATCTGATGCACCAGGCGCGGCAGGTCGACATGGCTCAGCTGGACCGGCGACAGATTGACCGCGATGCGATGCGGTTCGGCCCAGGCGGCGGCCTGGCGGCAGGCCTGGCGCAGCACCCACTCGCCGATCGGCAGGATCAGCCCCGTCTCCTCGGCGACAGGAATGAAGTCTGCTGGCGAAATGTAACGGCCTTCGTCGTTCTTCCAGCGCAACAGCACTTCATAGCCGGTCGCCTTGCCCGTCTCGACCGACGCCTGGACCTGATAGTGCAGTTCGAACTGTTCGCGCTCCAGCGCTTCGCGCAGCGCTTGGGTGACGCGGCGACGGGCGCGGACGGCCTGATCCATGTCCGCTTCATAGAAGCAGACATCCTGCGTCAGCGACGCCTTGGCCCGGTACATGGCCAGGTCGGCGTTGTTGATCAGGGTCGACACGTCCTGGGCGTCTTCCGGCCACAGCGACACGCCGATACTGGCGCCGCACGACACGTCGGCATGGTCCAGGGTCACGGTCTGGATCACGGCCTGGCGCAGACGCTCAGCTACGGCGCGAGCTTCATCGCGGGTGGAGACCGAGGCCAGCGCCAGGAATTCGTCCCCGCCCTGACGCGCAATGAATTCGCCCTCGCGCAGAACGCCCTTCATGCGCTCGGCGATGATGCACAGCAGCTGGTCGCCGACCGCGTGGCCGTACAGGTCGTTGACCTCCTTGAAGCGATCTAGGTCCAGGGCGAACAGGGCCAGCGCCTCGCCTTCGGCGGCCGTCTGCTTCTGGCGGGTCAGGCGTTCCAGGAAGGAGGCGCGGTTCGGCAGGCCGGTCAGGCTGTCGTTGCGGGCCAGGTGGGCGATGCGGCGCTCCTGGGCCATGCGGGCGCGTAGGTCGCGCACCGCATAGATCATGGTGCGGCTGCCCGTGGTCTGATCGCGACGCGCCGACAATTCGACGGGGATTTCCTCGCCGCCGGACCGCAGGACGGTCTGCGCCACCGAGCCGTCGCCCAGACGGTGCGCGTCTTCGACCCACTGCTCCAGGCTGGCGCCGATCAGGGCTTCGCGCGAGACGCCCAGCAGGGCGGCCAGAACCTCATTGGCGGCGATGACGACGCCGTCGCGCTCGATGGCCATGCCGTCGACGCCGCTCTCGATCAGATACTGCTGCCGTTCACTGTGCAGGGCGTGCGACTGACGATCCAGCACGTGGCTGGCCGCGCCCGCGCCCAGCACCAGCAGGCCAACGCCCGCGACGCCCAGCGCCAGCACGTTCTGCGCGTCCTGGCCGGTCAGCACGCCGTCCGCCGCCGCAAAGGGAATGATGGTCATGGCGGCCATGGCCGTGAAGTGCAGGCAGACGATGCCCAGGACCATGGCGGCCGCGCCCTTCAGGCGGGCGAAGCGATCCTGCACGTCGGCGGCCATCTGGAACGCGATCGCGCCGAACGCCACCGAACCGATCATGGAGGCGGCGACATAGCCGTTCGACCAGTGGACCACGCCCTCCACCGCCATGGCGGCCATGCCGACAAAGTGCATGGCGGCGACGGCCAGGCCGAACAACGCGCCGCCGGCAGCGGGCGCGAAGCGACCCCGCGTCGTCGCCCCGCCCAGCGCCAGCCCCACGCCCAGGATGGCGATAGCCAGGGAGACGCCTGTCAGCAGCGGCTCGTAAGCCACGCCGACGCCCGGCCGGTAAGCGATCATGGCGACGAAATGGGTGCACCAGATGGTAGCCCCGCCAGCCAGGGCGCCCAGGAACATCCAGGACGCCTGGGCGACGCCCCGCTCCTCTCGCACCCTGCGCAACAGGCCTGTGGTGATCCAGCTGCCCAAGAGGCAGATAAGGGCGGCCAAGGCGACAAGACCGAAATGATGGTCTTCAGTCAGACACGAAAGAACGCGCATAGGTGGCGATGCCAAGCAGACAGGAACGGGTCGACCGTTCTATCGTCCAGGTCTTAAACGCCGCTGTTTGAGCATGGCTAACGAAGCCTGAAGATTCAGTCCCCCTACTGCGCTACGCCCTGATCGCCGTTCATCAGATAGGGGTTATTGACCACGACATTGGCGCCGGCCGGCAGGCCCAACTCTTCAAAGGTCCACTGGATCTGGACCCCGTCCTTGACCGGGCGGGTGCAGACGTCCTCGCCCATGCGGCGCAAGGTGATCACCGCCGAGTCCTTCAACTGGGTGATGAAGGGCTTCACGTCGCTCTTGTCGGTGCAGCCGTTGGAGCTGACTCGGAATACGGCGAGGTCGCGGGTGAAGGCGGCGGCGTGGATCGGTTCCAACTGGCCCGGCATGCCTTCGGTTCGCACCAGTTCGCCGGGCGCATGAGCGCAAGCGGCGAGCCCCGCCGCAAGAACGAAGCCGAAGAAGACGCCTCTCATGTTCGGCCTCCCTTGGCGCGATGCTGGCAACAATTCATATTGCGCCCGTTCGGTCCGAAAGTGAACCGGAAAGGCCTCAATCCAGACAAAGAAAGGCCCCGACGATGTCGGGGCCTTTCCATGAACCAGAAAGGTCCGTCGAATTTACGAGGAGTAGTATTCGACGACCAGGTTCGGCTCCATCTTCACCGGATAGGGCACGTCGGACAGTTCCGGCACGCGGCCGTAGCGGACCGAGAAACCACGATCGCCCAGTTCCAGATAGTCAGGCAGGTCGCGCTCGCTCGACTGCTGGGCTTCAAGCACCAGCGCCATGTTGCGCGACTTTTCCTTGACCTCGATGACCTGGCCCGGCTTGACGCGGTACGAACCGATGTCGACCTTCTTGCCGTCGACGGTCACGTGGCCGTGCGAGACGAACTGGCGAGCAGCCCAGACGGTCGGCACGAACTTGGCGCGGTAGACGATGGCGTCCAGGCGCGATTCCAGCAGGCCGATCAGGTTTTCCGAGGTGTTGCCCTTACGACGAGCGGCTTCGGCGTAGGTCGCCGCGAATTGCTTCTCGGTGATGTTGCCGTAGTAGCCCTTCAGCTTCTGCTTGGCCTTCAGCTGCAGACCAAAGTCCGAGACCTTGGATTTGCGACGCTGGCCGTGCTGGCCGGGGCCGTAGGAACGCTTGTTGACGGGAGACTTGGCGCGACCCCACAGGTTTTCACCCATGGCCCGGTCGAGTTTGTACTTGGCGCTATGGCGCTTGGACATGTGTCACTCTTTATCATGATGCGGCCCGGCTGCTCCCCGATTGGAGCGGCGATCTCAACGGCGGTTCACGCATCGTCCGTAGTCAGTTCGCGCCTCGGGCGGAACCCGATGCGAGAAGGCCGGGCTTATGAAGGCGACGCGGCCGGGAGTCAATGTCGGCGGTCCCTCCAGTCTTGGCGAATTCCGGTTCTGGATCACTCTTCGCCGAACGGACGCCAAACGGTGATGAAAGCCCCATCGAGCTGAAACCGTTTCGTCGCCGCTAAAGCCTAGCTCGCCCCCTGACATCAGTATCGCTTTCGGGGATTCCCAACATGACCTCTGTTCGCCCCGCCGCCGCCTGGCTGCTCGCCACCTCGGCCCTGTGCGCGCCCGCCCTCGCCCAGGCCCAGACTTCGGCCCAAATTTCGGCCCAAATTTCGGCCCAGGCCGAAGGCCAGGACGCCGCCGTCGAGGTCAGCGAGATCGTCGTCACCGGCCAGCGCGAGGCCCAGCGCGCCGCCATCGCCGTCAAGCGCCGCCAGTTCGAGGTCATGGACGCCGTGTCGTCGGACGACATCGGCAAGCTGCCCGACCACAACACCGCCGCCGCCCTGCGCCGCATTCCCGGCGTGTCGATCATGGAGGACCAGGGCGAGCCGCGCTGGCCGATCCTGCGCGGCCTGGCCTCGACCTATAACCGCACCACCATCGACGGCGCCTTCGTCGGCTCGGTCGACGAGAGCGCCCGCACCGTGCCGATGGACATCGTTCCCTCGGTCATGGCCGGCCGTCTGGAGGTCATCAAGACGGTGACGCCCGAGAACGACGGCAACGCCATCGGCGGCGTCATCAATGTGCGCACCCGCAGCGCCTTTGACCGCAACGGCCCCTTCTTCGACGGCATGGCCTCCTACGGCGTCTATGAGCGCCACGGCGACGTGCGCAACGACGATCCGTCCTATCGCCTGAGCTTCGCCACCGGCCGCCGCTTCGGCGCCAATGACGAATGGGGCGTGGTGGTCGGCGCCTCGCACGAACAGCTCGACTACGACATCCCTCAGGTCGAGGTCGCCGCGCCGTCGGTGCGCGAGTACGACGCCGACGGCAAGCCGGTGGATTCCGGCTCTGCGACCGGCAACGGCATCCAGGTTCCGACGCAGAACCGCCTGTTCTGGTACAACAACACCAAGCAGCGCTCGGGCCTGAACGGCAAGCTGGAATGGCGTCCGTCCAACACCTTCCGCTGGGAGGCCTCGGCCCTGTGGGCCAGCATGGAGGACGACGAGGAGCGCATCGAGTTCCGCACCGAGCCGAACGGCAACGTCTCGAACCAGACGCAGACTTCGGGCGTCTTCGCGACCGGACGCAACATCGTCGGCCTGAACCAGCCGATCACCCAGCGCGAGATCGGCCTGGTCCGCAGCGGATTCCAGTGGGACGCCACCAGCCAGTGGACGCTGGACGGCGACCTCTCCTACTCCAAGGCTTCGCTGGAGACGCCGAACACCTCGTATGAGTTCCGCACGGCGGCCCATTCCGACTTCGGCTTCAGCTACGATACGTCGGACTTCTTCCCGGTCTTCACGCCGACCGATCCGGCCGCCTTCCGCGACGCCTCGCTCTACAACCTGCAACAACGCCGCGTGTCCCTGACCACCAGCGATGAAGACACGGTGCAGGCCCGCTTCAACGCCGCCTTCGACGACGGCGGCCATGAGCGGAACCTGAAGATGAAGTTCGGCGGCCTGATCCGCTCCAGCGACCGCTCCTACGCCAGCAGCCGCACCGACTATAAGACCGCGCCCGGCTTCGCCTTCACCTTCGACGAGGTGGACGTGGCCGGCCCCAGCGAGTTGATCCAGGGCCGCTATGACCTGGGCGCCCGCATCGACGCCGGTCTGGCCGAGCGCTTCTTCGAGGCCAACCGCGACCGCTTCGTCGCCACGACCGCCCTGCCGACCGGCGACTATGAGGTGACCGAAGACGTCTACGCCGCCTATGGCCAGGCCAGCTATCGCATCGGCGACGTCACCGTCCTGGGCGGGGTGCGCTACGAGAAGACCGAGGTGGAATCCCAGGCCGCCCGCAACACCGGCGGCGTCCTGACGCCCGCGCACAACCAGGGCGGCTATGAGAACTGGCTGCCCAGCGTCCACCTGCGCTGGGACGTGCGCGAGGACATGGTGGTGCGCGCCGCCTGGACCAACACCATCGGCCGCCCGGACTTCGGCTCCCTGGCCGCCAGCGAGAGCCTGAGCTTCGACGGCTCCCAGCCGACCCTGTCGCGGGGCAACCCCAATCTGGAGCCGCGCGAGAGCGAGGGTTTCGACCTGTCGTTCGAATATTATCCGACGGACGGCCTGATCTCGGTCGCGGTCTTCGCCAAGTCGATCGACAATGAGATCTTCACCCTCAGCTCCGTCCAGCGCATGGACGTGGGCCGGGGCATGGAGGACGTCCAGGTCTCCACCCCGATGAACGCCCAGTCGGCCGAAATCCGCGGGATCGAACTGGGCTTCCAGCAGGCCCTGACCATGCTGCCCGCGCCCTTCGACGGCTTCGGCGTCAGCGCCAACGCCACCTTCCTGGACACGGAGTTCACCTTCCTGACCTCGAAGGGCGAGCGCCACACCGGCCTGTTCCAGCAGCCGGACACCACCACCAACGCCTCGATCTACTATCAGCGCGGGCCGCTGGAGGCGCGGATCTCGCACAACTACGTCGGCGGCTTCCTGGAGACGATCAACGACACCGTCCCCAACGCCGATCAGTACTGGAAGGGCCGTCACCTGTATGACGCCTCGATCAGCTGGCGCTTCGACAACGGGGTGACGATCTTCGCCGAAGGTCAGAACCTGAACGATGCGGGCCGCCGCGAAGTGACCGGCCCGAACCAGGGCTATCTGCAAGAATCAGCCGAATACGGCCGCACCTTCTGGTTCGGCGTCTCCGCCAGCTTCTGATCCCCTTCAGGCCGCCTTCCAGACCGGAGGGCGGCCTTCCTGCTTCCAAAGGCCCCGCCATGCTGATTTCCACTCTCGCCCTTCTGGCCCTGAGCGCGCCCGACGCCGCGCCTCAAGCCGCCGCCCCGATCACCAGCCGTCTGGAAACCGTCCGGCGCTACGCCTCGGACGCGCGTCAGGGCGTGGCTGTCGGTCCCAACGACGTCTACGCCGTCTCCAACTGGTCGCTGACCCGCTACGACAAGGCCACCGGCGAAAAGCGCGCCGCATGGGCCGGAGAGCCCGCGCGCTTTCCCCACATCAACTCCTGCACCCTGATCGAGGCCGAGCTGGTCTGCGCCGCCTCCAACTTTCCCGCCACGCCCCACGTCAGCACGGTCGAGGTGTTCGACCCCGTCGACCTGCATCACAAGCGCACCGTCGCCCTGGGCCTGGGAACCGGCTCCCTGACCTGGATCGAGCGACGCGACGGCGCCTGGTGGGGCATGTTCGCCAACTATGACGGCCGCGGCGGCGAGGCCCCGCGCGATCACCGCCACACCACCCTGGTCCGCTTCGACGACCAGTGGCGGCGCACCGAAAGCTGGGCCGTCCCGGCCTCCATCCTGGAGCGGGTGGCGCCGATGAGCATCTCCGGCGGCGGCTGGGGGCCGGACGGGCGGCTCTACCTCAGCGGCCACGACCATCCCGAACTCTATGTCGTCGCCTTCCCCCAGGGCGGCGGAACCCTGGATCACGTCGAGACCCTGGGCATGGAGGCCGAGGGCCAGGCCGTCGACTGGGACGAAAGCACGCCCGGCGTCCTTTACGGCATCACGCGCCGCACGCGCGAAATCCTGGCCATGCGTCTGCCGACCGCGCCCTGAGGCGCCGCCGACGGCCAAAGAAAAACGGCCCCGGAAGCGATTCCGGGGCCGTCTTCATTTCAGTCGAGAACCGGCTCAGCCCTTGGCGGCTTCGTACAGTTCGTTGACCTTGTTCCAGTTCACCACCGACCAGAAGGCCTTGAGGTAGTCCACGCGACGGTTCTGGTACTTGAGGTAGTAGGCGTGCTCCCACACGTCGGCGGCCAGCAGGACGGCGCCCTTCTCGGCCGCGTCGTCCATCAGCGGGTTGTCCTGGTTCGGGGTCGAGGTGACCTTCAGCTTGCCGTCCTGAAGGATCAGCCAGGCCCAGCCCGAACCGAACTGACCGGCGCCGGCGGCGTCGAAGTCAGCCTTGAACTTGTCCATGCCGCCCAGTTCGGCGTCGATCTTGGCGGCCAGTTCGGCCGAGGGCTCGCCGCCCGCGCCGACCGGGGCCAGCAGCTCCCAGAACAGGCTGTGGTTCCACACGCCGCCGCCGTTGTTGCGGATCGGCTTCGGCAGCTTGGACATGATCGCGAAGATGTCTTCCAGCGACTTGCCCTGCGCCTCGGGCGTGGCGTCGACGAACTTGTTCAGGTTGTCGACATAGGTCTGATGGTGCTTGTCGTGGTGGAAGGTCATCGTCTCCTTGTCGATGGCCGGCTCCAGCGCGTCATAGGCGTAGGGCAGCGGGGGCAGGGTGAAGGCCATGGGAGACTCCTCTTTACGGCGTTTGATTCCTCTGGACCCTATCTAGGGCCGCACGCGCCATACCCAAGCCTTCACCACGACCTTTGTTCAGTTTTCCCGTTTTTCTCGCATATCGGAACCGGATCAGGCTCGAACCGTTTGATCAGGTCGCGTTGAAAACGGCTGAAAGCACGTCATGCCCGAACACGCCCGCCCACTGCTGATGACGGACGCTGAGGTTGAGGCTCTGCGCCTACAGCTTCTCGAAGTGATTCCGCGTCTAGAACGACGCCACTTGCTGGAATTGGCCGACACCCTGCACGACGCCGCGCGCGAACGCCGCTGGAGCGACGACCGGCTGGACCTGAGAATCTGAACCTCTCAAAGCGCCAGCACGCCTCTGCAAGCCCAGCCGCTTGCGCTGCGCCCCAGGCTGAGCAAGATCGCGATCGGGATTGCAGGAGAGGATTCATGATGTTGCGATACTGCGCCGTCGCGGCGGCAGGGCTTACGCTTGCCGCCTGCTCTACTAGCCCGGCGCAAATGTTGAGGTCCGCTGACACTGCTGCCGCCAATGCGCAATGCCGGACCACGCCGCAGCCGGGCGGCGGCTCATCCACGAACTGCACCCTGTGGGAGCGGGGCACGACGACGACCACCACCACGACCGTTGGGCCGAACGGTGAAAGCGTTACGACGGTAGAACGCACGCAGACCGGCGACGAGGCCCAGCGCTCCTAGGCGCGCCCCGCAGGCGCGCTTTCAGCCCGCGTGCAATTCCTGCTTCACGCGCTCGGCCAGGGTCTTGATGTCCAGCGGCTTGGGCAGGAAGGACACGCCGACCTCGTCCTGCAACAGGTCCGAGAAGTCGCTCTCCGCATAGCCCGAAATGAACATCACCGGCGCATCGCCCAGGAAGGGACGCGCCTTGCGCAACAGCGACGGCCCGTCCAGCCCCGGCATGATGACGTCCGAGATCAGCATGTCGATCTGGCCCGCCCATTCCTCGGCCAGGATCAGAGCCTCCTCGCCGTCGGCGGCCTCGATCACCTCATAGCCGCGCTGGCGCAGCAGGCGGGCGGCGATGCCGCGCACGGCGGCCTCGTCTTCCACAAACAGGATACGCCCCGCGCCCGACAGGTCGCGCGGCGCCTTGACCGCCTTCTCGACCACCGGGGCCTCGACCAGTTCCTCGGCGGTGGCGGCGGGCAGGAAGATGCGGAAGGCGGCTCCCGCGTTTTCCAGATTGGCGACGGTGATGTGGCCGCCCGCCTGCTGGGCGATGCCATAGACGGTGGCCAGACCCATGCCCGTCCCCTCGTTCACCGCCTTGGTGGTGAAGAAGGGCTCGAAAATCTTGTCCAGCAGGGCCGTCGGCACGCCGGGGCCGGTGTCCGACACCTCGATCAGGGCGACCTCGTCCGTCGCCTCGCGCCAGCCCAGATCCCGCGCCTCGCCCCCCGTCAGACGACGGGTGCGGATGGTGACCACGCCCGCGCCCGGTTCGACCACCCCGCGCATGGCGTCGCGGGCGTTGACGGCCAGGTTCATCACCGCCGTCTCCAGCTGGCTCTTGTCGGCCAGCACCAGCGGCAGGTCGCGGCCGTAGTCGGTCTCCAGCCGCACGTCCTCGCGCAGCAGGCGACGCAGCAGCACGGCGAACTCGCCGACCAGTTCGCCCAGGTCCAACCGCTCGCGTCGCACGGTCGACTTGCGCGAGAAGGCCAGAAGCTTGCGCACCAGATCCGCCGCGCGGATGGCCGTCTGGCGGATCTCGTTCAGCCCATCATAGGAGGGATCGCCGACCGGATGGCGCTCCAGCAGGCCGCTCAGTTGCAGCTGGATCGCCGTCAGCAGGTTGTTGAAATCGTGCGCCACGCCGCCCGCCAGCTGGCCCACGGCCTGCATCTTCTGGGCCTGCGACAGCTGCAGCTCCATCGACTTCTGCGCCGCCACGTCGAACAGCCAGACGCGGCGCTTGTCGCCTTCGAGCGCGACATAGAGGTGCAGTTGCCGATCCGGATGGGCGCGAGCGATCAACTCGATCGGGCCAAACGATCCGGCCTCCAGCTTGGCGCGAGCTTCGGCCACGCCCGCCGGATCGAACAGATGGCCGAAGGCGGCGTCGCCAGAAACGGCCGGGCCGGTCAGCAGCGCGAGCGCCGCGTTGGGCTCCTCCACCCGGCCCGCGAACAGATCCTCGCCGCCAATGACGGCTGAGCCGAAAGGCGCCCCCGCAGCCATGGCGCGGGCCTCGCCGGTGGGAGCCGCGGGCTGGGGAGCCACAGCCTGTGGCAGCGCCATCGGCAGGACAGCGTCCGGCGCCGCGCGCACCAGGAAACGGCCCTGTCCCGCCAGGCCGATCAGCACCTCCTTCTCGCGCGCGCCGATCTGGACGATGGCGCGGCCCTGATCGCCTTCGCGCGCCTGGGCGAAGGCCATGTAGAGGGCCTGGGCCGACTTGCCGCGCGGCAGGGTGGTGACCGTCCCGTTCTCCTCGGCCCAGGCGGCGTTGTAGGCCAGCACCTGGCCCGACGGCCATACCAGGGCGGCAGGCTCGGCCAGGGCGTCCAGCATCTCGACCGCCGTGTCGCCGGTGGCGCGCCGCACCTCGGCCCGGCCGAAGGCGAACAGCCAGATCAGCGCCGTGGCGCCCGCCGCGAAGATCAAGATCAGGCCCGGCGCGCTGAAGGCGTTGGTGCGAAACGCCGGGTAGGCGATAGCGGCGACCGCCAGGGCGAACCCCACAGCCATGACCACCAGCAAGGGATCGAACGTCGGTCGTCGTGTCGAGCGCGCCTTCAGCCGGTCTTGGGGGCGGGAAATGGTCATGGCGTCTCGCCCTCGCGAATCAGGGTTCGTCAGCATACGCCGTTCCTCCGCCGCAGCCCTCATCGCCGCTTCCTCTGCTGCATGACGAAGCCGATGACCTTGGCGGCCGCTTCGAAGTGTTCACGCGGAATGACGCCGTCCACCTCGACCGCCGCATAGAGGGCGCGGGCCAGGGGCACGTTCTCGACGATGGGCACATTATGCTCCTTGGCCACCTCGCGGATACGCAGGGCCAGGGCGTCGACGCCCTTGGCGACGCAGACGGGCGCGCCGTCGCCCTGATCCGGCTCATAGCGCAGGGCGACCGAATAGTGGGTCGGGTTGGTGATGATGACGGTGGCGTCCGGCACGGCCTGCATCATCCGCTGACGGCCGCGCTGCATGCGGATTTGACGCAGCTTGGCCTTCACGTGCGGGTCGCCGTCGGACTGTTTGAAGTCTTCCTTCAGCTCTTCCTTGGTCATCCGCATCCGCTTGGCGAAGCGCATCCGCTGCCACAGATAGTCAGCCCCCGCCGTCAGCGACAGGAAGACCAGGGCCGACAGCATCAACGCCAACGCCAGGTCGCGTGCAAACGGCAGGATCATCGCCGGGCTCATGGCGGCCAGGTTCTCGAACTCGCGCGCGTGAGGCTTCAGCACCCACCAGCAGACGGCGCCGATGGCGACCAGCTTGATGAAGGTCTTGAGGAACTGCACCAGGCCGTCCGGGCCGAAGATGCGCTTGAAGCCCTCCAGCGGATTCACCTTGGACCACTTCGGCTTGACCTTGTCGGCGGTGAAGATGAGGCCTGACTGAGCCAGATTGCCGCCGACCCCGCCCATGATGACCGCGAACATCAGGGCCGCCAGGAACGGCGCCGCCGCCCAGACGGCGTGCATGCCGATCTCGACGCCTCCGCCCGCCTCCAGCCCGCCGATCATGGCGTGCGGCTGGGCCAGGAAGGGGGTCAGGGCTTGGGCGATCCGGGTCGAAAACCAGCCGCCGCCCGCCAGCAGCACCGCCGCCGCCCCGGCCAGAGACAGCGCCGCCGCCACGTCCGGCGACTTGGCGACGTCGCCCTTTTTCCGCGCCTCTTCGAGTTTTCGCGGGGTGGCGTCTTCTGTTTTCGACTCGGGATCGGGGCCGTCAGCCAACGGCGCCTCCCGTGAAGAAGGCCGCCACCGAGCGGTAGCGGTCGATGAAGACGGTCCCCACCACGCCCAGGCTGAGCGCGAACACCGACAGACCCAGGATGACGCTCAAAGGCGCGGCGGCGAAATAGACCTGGAAGCTGGGCATGACCCGCGCCACCAGGCCCGAGGCCAGGTTGAAGATCAGGGCGAAGACCAGCACCGGCGCCGCCAGTTGCACCCCCAGCATGAAGCTCTGGCTCAGGGTCTTCACCGCCATCTCGGTGAAGTCCGACACGATCAGCGGCTTGGCCGGGGCGATGGCCTCATACGATCCGACCATGCCGCCGATGAACAGGTGATGGGTGTTGGTGGCGAACACCAGGGTCACGCCCAGCAGCATCAGAAAGGCCGACAGGGTCGTGCCCGGCTGGGCCTGCAGCGGGTTGGCGGTCTGGGAGAAGCCCAGCGTCGTCTGCAGGGAGACGATCTCGCCCGCCGTGGTCAGGGCGGTCATGAAGCTGCGCAGGATGGCGCCGATGGCCAGGCCGGTCAGCACCTCGCGCATCACCCAACCGACCGTGGCGCCCAGGGTCGCGGGCAGGGCTGGCAGGCTGGAGCCCACGATGGGCCACAACGCCAGCGACAGCACCAGGGCCAACGACAGACGGACCCTCGGCGGCACATAGGATTCGCCGAAACCGGGCAGCATCATCAGGATCGCGCCGACGCGCGCGAAGATCAGCCCCCCGGCCCAGACCTGTTCCGCCGTGGCGTAAGGCTCCATGTCCCTGCCCTACAGCCCGCCCTACATGCCCGCGATGCGCGCGGCGATCTCGCGCATGAAGCCGCCCAGCAGGGCGCCCATCAGCGGCAGGAACAGCAGCAACGACACGAAGATGGCGATGATCTTGGGCGCATAGACCAGGGTCTGCTCCTGAATCTGGGTCAGGGCCTGGAAGAGGCCGATGGCCACGCCGACCACCAGGGCCACGATCAGGGCCGGCAGGCACAGCTGGATCGTCAGCCATAGGGCGTCGCGACCCACATCCAGAACTTCCGCGCCGCTCATCGCCGATCCCCGAGACGCCCCGAACACACGCACGGGACAGTGGGCAGAAAATGCCGACAGGATGGTTAACGCGACGTTAGGACGATGAAATGAGACCGATGTTCCGGTCGATGCCGCTTCATGCGATTGACAACAGCGGCGACTAGACGAACGTTTTCCTCCTCCCCCCGATCAACGCCTGAAGGATGCCTCATGAAACCGTTCCTGCGTCTCGCCTCCGTCCTGACGATCGCGACCTCGGCCTTGCTGGTCGCCGCGTGCGACAACAAGGCGCCGGAACAGACTGAAACGGCGACGGCTCCGGCCGAGGGCGCCTCGGCCGCCGCCGTCGGTCCCTTCGACGTGAACAGCGTGGCCCTGTCGACCGCCAGCCTGGGCGACTTCCCCTATCTGCGCCTGCCCGAGGGCTACAAGCCGCAGAACAGCGAGGCGCACGACTTCGCCGACTTCCCCTTCTGGACCGGCGCCCGGTTCGAAATGATCGAAGGCCGCGTTGATCAGACCCAGATCACCAACGACACCGGCAAGAGCTTCTCGCGGCTGGAGCTGCTGCGGAACATGGAGCACGCGCTGAAGGAGGCGGGCGCCGTTCGCATCTTTGACGGCCAAATTCCCAGCGACGCCGCCCATGCCCTGCCCGAGGCGGTGCAGATGGCGTCGCTGAACGGCATCGGCGACATCTATAACGGTCCGTCGCAAACCTGGGTGATCCGCCAGGCCGACCGCACGGTCTGGGTCCACCTGTATGTCGGCAGCGCGCAAGGCTCGATGGCGGTGGTCGAGGCCAA
Organism: Brevundimonas phoenicis; assembly: GCF_047237745.1. Lineage (NCBI taxonomy): Bacteria > Pseudomonadati > Pseudomonadota > Alphaproteobacteria > Caulobacterales > Caulobacteraceae > Brevundimonas > Brevundimonas phoenicis. The sequence continues at coordinate 1,068,818 of NZ_JBDFLN010000001.1, read as the reverse complement.
GGCCCTGGCGCCGACCGCCGGCCTGCTGCCGGCCGGCGAACTGGCGCGCAAGATCGCCGCCGACGGCCGCGTCGCGGTGCCGGTCGAGTTCGCGCTGGACAAGGCCGACATCCTGGACGCCTCGCGCCCCCAGATCGACGCCATGGCCCAGATGCTGAAGGACGAAACGAACCTGCGCCTGTCCGTCGAGGGCCACACCGACAATACCGGCGCGCCCGCCCGCAATCGTCCGCTGTCCGAAGAACGCGCCCGCGCCGTGGTCGCCGCCCTGACGCAGCAAGGGATCGACGCCAAGCGGCTGGAGGCCAAGGGCTTCGGCGCCGACAAGCCGCTGGCCGACAACGCCAGCGACGAGGGCCGCGCCCGCAATCGCCGCGTCGAACTGGTTCGCCTGCCCTGATCGGGGCAGAAGCGGTTTTAAACAGCGGCGCCGTTTCCAAAACCTGTGCAGGGGAGGTATGCAGCCTGTCATGAGCGACCAGACCCCCTCCTCCCCCGCCGTTTCCCAGGAAGAAGCCGAAGCCGCCGTCCGCACCCTGATCCGCTGGGCCGGCGACAATCCTGCACGCGAAGGCCTGATCGAGACGCCCAAGCGCGTGGCCAAGTCCTATCGCGAGCTGTTCCAGGGCTATGAAGTCGAACCGCGCGACTATCTGGAGAAGACCTTCGAAGAGGTCGGCGGCTACGACGAACTGGTCGTCCTGAAGGACATCCGCTTCGTCAGCTTCTGCGAGCATCACATGCTGCCGGTGGTGGGCAAGGCGCACGTCGCCTATCTGCCGACCGACCGGGTCGTGGGCATCTCCAAGCTGGCCCGCGTGGTGCGCGGCTTCGCCCGCCGCCTGCAGATCCAGGAGAAGATGACGTCCGAGATCGCCAACGCCATCCAGGACGTGCTGCGCCCCCACGGCGTCGGCGTGGTCATCGAGGCCGAACACAGCTGCATGACCATGCGCGGCGTGGACGTACCCGGCGCCAGCCTGATCACCAGCTGCCTGCTGGGCGTCGTCCGCGAAGACCCCCGCACGCGCGAGGAATTCATGCGGCTGGCGCGAGGCTAAAAGCCACTTTCCCTCCTTTTCTGACTGTGAAGGAGGGCACGGCCCCGTTCTTGCGTAACAGCATTCGAACAAGGGGGTCGTGATGCTGCAGGCTGTGTTTTCGTCCCGGAATGAACCGCCGCCGATCATGCGCGGCGGTTGGCTGGACGCGCTGCGCTTCATCGTGGCCGCCCTGATCATCCTGCATCACTTTCAGATGTCGGCGCCCGTCCCCCTGGCCGAGGGGCTGCATCCCGTGTTCGAGCGGGGCGGCTTCCTGCTGACCAACTTCTTCCTGATCGACAGCGGATACGTGCTGATGCGTGTCTATGGCCGCGCCGTCGGGTCGGGCCGGATGTCGAAGAGCGACTTCTTCCTGAAGCGGGCCTTGAGGGTCTACCCGGCGCATCTGATCGTACTGGGCCTGCTGGTGGCGCTGGTGCTGGCGGCGACCGCCGCAGGCATGCCGCCCAGCCATCCCGAGTGGTTCGCCTGGGATCAGCTTCCCGCCCAGGCGGCCCTGGTGCAGTCGTTCGGCGTGCACGGCGGCCTGGGCTGGAACGCCCCGACCTGGTCGATCTCGGCCCTGCTGGGCTGCTACGTCGCCTTCCCCTTCGTGCTGCGAGGGCTCAGCCGGATCGGGCCGTGGACGGCGCTGATCCTGGTCGTCGTCGGCTATCTGGCCGCCAATGAGCTGAGCTGGGCGATCCTGAAATATCCCGTCTATCAGATGCCGCTGAACCTGGGCATCTGGCGCGCCCTGCCCCTGTTCATCCTGGGCATGGGGCTGGCCTGGTTCGCGCAAGGCGTGTGGATCAACGCCCGCGTCGCCGGTTGGGCCGGGGTGCTGGCCGCCGTCGGCCTGGCCGTCGCCCAGTATTTCGACAAGAACGCCCTTTTGTCGCTGGTCTTCATCTCCATCATCATCCTGGCGGCGGGCGCCGTGCCGACCAAGCGGCCGTCCAGGCTGGTCGAGGCGGCGGCCATGGTCTCCTTCTCCATGTTCATATCGAACGAAGTGGTGCGCATCGCCTGGTTCGGCCTGGCCGAAGCCTTCGCCAACAAGCTGTCCCTGGGCGAGACCTGGCGTTGGGGCTTGTGGGTTCTGGGCGTGCTGGCGGCCTTCGTCTTCGCCTTCGGCCTGCACTATCTGATCGACCAGCCGATCCAGAACCGCATCCGCGCCTGGCTGAAGGCGCGCGGCAAGGGCGCCGCCGTCAGCCAGCCGGTCGTCTCGCTGGAGGGCTAGGCCCCGCCCGCCCCGCCGACCAGATGCAGGATGTTGCCGTCCGGATCCTTGAACCAGGCCAGACGCAGCGGCCCGGCGACATGGACGTCGCCGTCATGCGCCATGCCGTCATAGCGTTCAAAGACGACGCCCTTGGTCTTCAGGTCGGCGACGATGTCGTCCACCTCGACGCCCACGTCCCAGGTCACGGCGTTGGCCTGGTTCGTCCCGGCGAAGTCCGAGCGATAGACCGTCAGCCAGGTGTTCCCGGTGCGATAGCCCAGCACCCCGTCCATGCCGGTGTCCGCCAGGTTCAGACCCAGCACGTCGGAATAGAAGGCCCTGGCGCCCTCCAGATCCTTCACCGCCACGATGGCCGAGGAGTTCTTGTCCTTGAGCATGATGGTTCTCCCTTGTCAGGAGACAACCAACCGCAGGCGAGGACGATCCCTGTCGCGTGACTCCGCCCCGACATTACCGGCGTTTCATTTGACACAGCAGGCGTAGCGGTTCTCCTTTTCCGATCCATTGAGAACAGGAAAACCCATGCGCCGACTGGCTTTGACGATCACCCTGGGCCTGAGCCTGCTGGCGACGGGCGCAGCCGCTCAATCGAGCTCCTCCCCGATCCGGTTGGAGGACAGCGACGTCGCCCGCTTCTGGACAGCCTATGACGCCGTTCGCGCGGAGACGTCGCCGGAAGCCCAGAAGGCCGTGTTCCAAAGACTCTACATCGACGCCGGAACGCCGGGTCTGGCCGCCTTCATGGAGGCCAAGGGCTATACGACGGACACCTATCTTCAGGCGATCCGCGCCTATCCGGCCTATTGGGATTCGGTGCGGCCCCGCACGGCGCTGGCCGCCGGCGCCCTGACGCGGCTTGAGGGGCATCTGGAACGGTTCCGCGCCCTCTATCCCGAGTTGCGCCCGGCCGGGATCTATTTCGAGGTCGGCGCCTTGCGCTCCGCCGGGACGACGCAGGGCGACAAGGTTCTGCTGGGCGTCGAAATGGCCACCGGCGACGAAAGCGTCGACACCTCTGAAATGCCGGCCGGGCTTCAGCGCTTCTTCGCCTCCTACTTCGCCAGCAAGCCGCTGGAGAACCTGGACCTGCTGGCGGTGCACGAGGTGGTCCACACCCAGCAAGAAGGCGAGCGCCCCAGCCTGCTGGCCCAGGCCGTCTATGAGGGCGTGGCCGACTTCGTCGCCGAACAGGTGACGGGCCGGATGCCCGACTTGGCCTATGTGACCTATGGCCCGGCGCATGACGCGGCGATCAAGGCCGCCTTCCGCCAGGATATGGCGGGCGAGGACTTCAGCGGCTGGCTCTACAACAGCGCCGACAACCCCTTCGGCGTACGCGATCTCGGCTATTACGTCGGCTATGCGATCACGCGCGGCTATCATGATCGCGCGCCGGACAAGGCGGCGGCGCTGAAGACCATGCTCGAACTGGACTATTCGGACCAGGCGGCCGTCCAGGCCTTCGTCGACGCCTCAGGCTATTTCGCCGACTAGCCGCCGATCATCGCGAGCCCTCAGATCGGCATCCGCATGATTTCCTGATAGGCCGAAATCACCTGATCGCGGACGGCCATGACCGTCTCCAGCGAAGCCTCGGCCGAAGAAATCGCCGTGACGACGTCGATCAGATTACCCTGCCCCTGCACCGACTGGGCCATCTGGGTCTCGGCGGCGCGGGTCTGCTGCGTCGTCTGGGTCATGACGTTCTGCAGCAGATCGGCGAAGCCGCCGGCCGCGTTCGGCCCGGTGCTTGCAGCCGCATTGGCCGAGGTGGCGACATTGACGCCGCCCCCGCCCTGAACGGAGGCGTAGGCGCGGGCGGCCATGATGGGGTTCATGCCCTAGACCCTCTTACTTCTTGATGATGTCGAGGGTGCGGGAGTCCATGTTCCGCGCCGTCTCGATGACGTTCAGGTTGGCCTCATAGGCGCGCTGCGCCTCACGCATGTCCATGGCCTCGACCAGGGTGTCGACGTTGGGCCTCTGGACATAGCCTTCCGCGTTCGCCGCCGGGTGCGAGGGGTCGTAGTCCATGCGGAAGTCGCTCTGGTCCGGCCGCACCTCGGCCAGGACCACGCCGGTCGCCCCGGCGACATTGCGGGCCTGGAACACCGGGGTCTGGCGGCGATAGGGCTGGCCGCCCGCGACGTTGGCCGTGGATTCCGCGTTGGCGATGTTCTCGGCGATGATGCGCATCCGCGACTGCTGCGCCTTCAGCGCGCTGGAGGCGACGGCCATGGCGGTGTTGCGCGGGGTGACGGGACGACCGTTGATCGGATCAGGCATGGTTCAGTCTCCCTCAGGCTGCGGGCTTCTTGGCCGCCAGGCGGATCATCTGCATCGACTTCTGGTAGAAGCCGATGGCGGCGTCATAGGCCATGCGGCTCTCGGCCATCTTGAGCATCTGCTCCTCGACCACGACCGAGTTGCCGTCCAGCGTGGTCTCCGAATCCGGGGCGCGGGTCGCGTCGAACCGCGCCGCCTGGCCGGGCGGCGAGATGTGCCGGGCGTTGGTCGCCGTCATGCGCAGGCCGCCGCCCGTCCGCATCGCCTCGGCGAAGTCGGTCGGCGTCTTCAGGTCGCGGGCGACATAGCCGGGCGTGTCGGAGTTGGCGACGTTCTGGGCGATCACCCGCTGGCGGTCGTCCAGCCAGCCCAGGCGGCCCTTGATCTGATTCAGCAGCGGCAGGTCGGTGACGGACACGCGAATCCCTCGGACGGTGATCGGCAGAATTTGCCGCCTGCATGGTTAATATCTCGTATCCCTAAACGCGCCGTTAACCACGTCCGTTGAAACATGCCCCCGAAGCGCCGCGTCCGCGCGCCGCCGCCGTATGCGTCTGGGGCTGCATCCGCATGAACTTCCTCGATCTGTTCCGGGCGATCTTCGGCCTGGCCATCACCCTGGGCATCATCGGCCTGGCCGCCTGGGCGGCGCGGCGCTATGCGCCCGAGATCCTGGCCCGCTTCCAGGGACCGCAAGGCCAAGTGCGGCGCATGAAGGTGGTCGAGACCCTGGTGCTGGACCCATCGCGCCGCCTGGTGCTGATCCGCGTCGATGACGAAGAGCGGCTGATCCTGCTGGGCGAAGGCCGCGAACTGATCGAGCCCCGCCAGCCGGGAGGCGTGAAATGATCGGCCGTCGTAACGCCTCTCCCTCCCCTTCATGGGGAGGGTGGCTGAGCCCGAAAGGGCGAGGCCGGGTGGGGGCGACCGCAAAGACGAGCGCCGCGCGTTGCGTAAAGCCCTCCCCGCCCGGTCGCTGCGCGACCACCCTCCCCATGAAGGGGAGGGAGAAACAGAGCCTGTTCGGCATGCCGACCCGCGACGAGTTGAAGCGCGCGGCCCTGCTGTCGCTGACCACCACCGCCCTGTGCCTGATCTGGCCGCTGGGCGCCCTGGCGCAGGAGGCGGCGCAGGGCGGCTCGGCCATCAACATCGACCTGGGCAGCGGCGCCGGCCTGACGCAGCGCGTGGTGCAGTTGGTCGGGCTGATGACAGTGCTGTCGCTGGCGCCGTCCATCGTCATCATGACCACCAGCTTCGTGCGAATCGTCGTGGTGCTGTCCCTGCTGCGCACCGCGCTGGGGATGCAGCAGTCGCCGCCGAACGCCGTCCTGGTGTCCCTGGCCCTGTTTCTGAGCGCCATCGTCATGGGTCCGACGTGGCAGGACGCCTATGATTCGGGCATCCGCCCCCTGATGGATCAGCAGATGGAGCTGCCTCAGGCCTTCGATGCGGCGTCCGAACCGGTAAAAACCTTCATGCTGGCCCAGGTGAAGCCGGACGACCTGGCGTTGTTCACTCGCCTGTCGCGTGTGGAGGCCCCGGCGGACGTGCAGGATCTGCCCCTGCGGGTGGTCACGCCGGCCTTCATGATCAGTGAGTTGAAGACCGCCTTCACTATCGGATTTCTTCTTTTCGTTCCGTTCCTTGTGATCGATCTGGTGGTCGCCAGCGTGCTCATGTCCATGGGTATGATGATGCTGCCGCCGGTGGTGGTCAGCCTGCCGTTCAAGCTGATATTCTTCGTGCTGGTGGACGGGTGGCGACTGGTCGCCGGAAGCCTGGTCGAGAGCTTCCAGAGAGCCTCCGGAACCGGATAAATCCCCAGCCTGCAAGGCCTGCGCGCTGATGCGGGCTTGCCAAGCTCCCCAAAACCGTCGTTGATCCCCCGGTCCTCGTCCGGCGCTTCTTTCCGGGCGACCACCATCGGGAAAATACCCTCATGACCACTCAAGCTGAACTGATCGCCGCCGTCGCCAAAGACGCGGGCGTGTCGCAAGCTGACGCCGGCAAGGTGCTGACCGCCATTGTCGAGAACATCCACAAGGCCCTGAAGGGCGGCGACGACGTTCGCATCTCGAACCTGGGCGTGTTCGACACGGCCGAGCGCGCCGAGCGCGAAGGCCGCAACCCGGCCACGGGCGCGACGATCAAGATCCCGGCCTCGAAGGCCGTGCGCTTCCGCGTGTCGAAGCCTCTGAAGGACGCCGTCAACGGCTAAGCCTTACAGGCGCGTTCGATCCCCCTCGCGGGGATAGACGCAAAAGACCCCTCTCCCGTCGGGAGGGGGGTTTTTTATTAGGCGCAGACATTCCCTCTCCGCTCATCCCGGCGGACGCCGGGATCCAGTAAGAGCGCCGAACTGGTGATTTCCTCTCTTTTTGCGAAGAGGCTTGAAGCCAAAGCACTGGATCCCGGCGTCCGCCGGGATGAGCGGGATTTGGGGCAGTTCGATAACCGCAAAGGTGGAGCGACTACTGTCCCGCCCCGCTCTTCGCCCGGAACTCGGCCTTGGTCTGGGCGATCCAGCCGGCGTAGGCGTCGGCCCCGGCGCTGAGGGCGGCGAAGTCCTGCGGGCGGCCCGAACCGTCGGCTCCATCCAGCCCCGCCAGCGCCACCCGGATCGCGCCGGGCGAGCGCGCCCCTTCGGCGAAACGGGCGTAGTTCTTCGACAGGCGGCTCAGGGCGCCGGCGTCCTGCGCCAGGGAATAGCCCGCGCCTGCACGGATCAGGCGCGTCTCCTCGACCTCGCTGAGCGGCACGGCCGTCTCCTTCCAGCGGTCGCCGAGGCGCTGTTCATAGAGGGCGGCGGCCGCCCCCCACTGCTGCTGCTTCCACAGGATGTCGGCGCGCACGTCGCGCGCGGCGGGCGAGGCGTCCTTGCCCAGCACCTCCAGCGCATGCTCATAACGGCCCAGCTCCATCAGGGCGCGGGCCTCCAGCGCGCGGCGCTCAAGGTTCATCGCCGTCGGCAGCAGGGTCGTGCGCGACGACCACAGGGCCTTCAGCGCCTCTTCCGGCTGGCGGTTCATCAGATAGACGGCGGCCAGATTGGTCGACACCTGCGCCTTGGCCACCCCGTCCAGTCGGTTCTCGGCCTGATATTTCAACAGCTCCGCCGCCTGATCCAGCAGGTCGACGTCGATCAGGCGCCGCGCCAGACGCCGCACCATCTCGTCGCCGTCGGCGCCGACGGGCGTCAGCTCGCGGAAGTCGAAGAACAGGGCCAGGGCCTGCACCGGCTGCAATCCGTCGGCCGCCCCTTCCAGGAACAGGGCGCGGAAGGCGTTGTCCAGATCGGCCTGAAGCCGGTCGCCGCCCGGCAGGGTGACGATCTTCGGCCCCGCCGTCTTCAGCGTGGTCAGCGCCTCGCGATAGCGGCCCTGCGACAGGTACAGCTCGCCCAGGGTGCGGATCACCGCCAGCTCGGTCGCATCCCCGCGCCAGCGCCATTTCAGCGCCTCCAGCTGGGCGGCGGCCGCGTCGGCCTTCAGCGTCCCCTTGGCCATCTCCAGTTTGATGACGCCCAGACGCGCGGGCGTGGCGATGCCGTCCAGCGGCGCACGCGCCACCGCCTTGTAGACGGCCAGGGCGCGCTCGGGGTTCTGATCCAGTTCGAACAGCCGCGCCTGCACCAGGCGGGCGGTCAGTTGGTCCGGGGCCGAGACGTTCGGTTGGCTGAAGACATAGGCCAGCAGTTCGCGCGCGGCGTCGGCGTCGCCGGTCTCGACCGCCGCCATGGCGTGGGCGGCGCCGAAGCGCGCGCGCCATTCGGGGGCGAAGCCGTCGACCACGCCCGCCCCGGCCGCGAACAGCCGCCGGGCGTTGGCCCAGTCGCCCTGCTGGGCTGCGATATAGCCCTGCCAGACCTTGGTCGAGGGATCCCCGGCCAGGGCGCCGGACGAGAAGTCGGCCTCGGCCTCGGCGAAGCGGCCGATGGAGGCGCGGGCGGCGCCGCGCAGACCGCGCACCTCGGCCACCCCCTGCATGGCGGGCGTCTGCTTGATCAGGGCGTTCAGCACGCCGACCGCCTCGAACCCCAGACCGTGCCCGACCAGGAAGCGGGCATAGGCCAGCCGCGCCTCAATCGGGGCGCGCGGATCTTCGACGGCGCGGCCGCTCTCACGCTCGGCGGCGTCCTGAAGGGCGCGATGGCGGGCGGTGAAGCCGCCCTCGCCCGCATCGGCGGACCAGTCGGCTAGGATCAGGGACGGCCGTGACGCCGCGCGCGGGGCGTCCCCTCCCTCTTCGGCCGCCTCCAACCCCGCCGTGGGCGAGGACAGGGTCAGACCGCGCGGGCGCGTCACCGTCACCAGGTCGCCGTCGGCGGTGACGCTCAGATCATCGGTCGGCGTCTCGATCGCCAGGCCGTGGGCGGTGGGCAGGAAGCCCGCGTCCACCGTGCGGCGTGCGGTCTTCAGCCCCTTGCCGGGGGCCAGGGCGGTGACGGCGGCGAAGCGGTCGCCGATCATCGGATCGGTCAGCCAGACGGTGCGGGTCGCCCCGGCCATGCGCGCGGTCAGCGACGCCTTGACCGCGTCGTCACGCGCGATGTCCACGCCGCTGGGCGAGGGCGCGGTTCCGCCGATGGTCACGACCCAGGTCGAGCCTTCGGCGCGGGCGGCCACGGCCTGGCCCGGCTCGATCGGAATGCGCACGGCGGTGAAGTCGGGTCCGGCGGCCCAGCGGGCGCCGTTCAGCCCCTCGCCCTTCATCTCCATGCGGGCGGCGTGGTCGAAGACGGCCCAGACCGCCTCGCCGCGTCGGAAGACGGCGGCGCCGACCGGACCGTTCCAGGCGAAGCGCATCACCGTCTGCTGGCCCTTGACCTCGGCCGCCACCGGCACCGCCCCGCCGATCGGCACGGGCGAGGGTCGCGAGCCGTCCGCCCGCGCGCCCGGCGCATACAGGTTCAGCCAGACGGCGCCGTCGGCGGTCCCGCTGGTCGCGCCCGCGCCTTCGGCCAGGGTGAGGATCAGTTCGGTCGCCCCCTGAGCCGCGCGGGTCTCGATCTTCTCCAGCCCCTTGGGCGGATCGACGCGCAGACGGCTGACGTCGGGGGCGGCGGTCGTGCCGATGCGGACGACGACGGTGCGGCCGTCCTGGCGCACCCGCGCGCGCGATCCCACGACCCCGGCGAACTCGATCTTGGTGAAGCCGGCGTTGGCGCCGATGCGGATCTCGACCGGCGCGCCCGCCTGAGACTGTCCCTGGGCCAGCGAGGGCGCCGGCGCCAGGGGCGCGAAGACGACGACGCCCGCCGCGGCGGCCGCCACGGTCGTCTGCAGAACGCGCTTCTTGGCGGTGGCCCCGGACATATCGCGCGCATGCTCGCGCGAAGGGCTTTAATCGCGGTTAACGGGGCTTAAATCGCGGAAAACAAAGCCCTGCCCGCCAACCTTCCCACGTGGATAGGACAAAACACCCGCTTGCGTCGGGGCGCCCGAAGGCCGAAACCATCAGCCATCGTTCTTTTCAGGAACAGCCTCGTGTCCGACCCTGTCTATCCCCCGTTGAGCCCGCTCAAGACCGGCCTGCGCGCCCGCTGCCCCCGCTGCGGCGAGGGCCCGGTGTTCAAGGGTTATCTCAGCCTGCGCGAATCCTGCCCGGAATGCGGCCTGGATTACAGCTTCGCCGATCCGGCGGACGGCCCGGCCTTCTTCGTCATGTGCGCGGTCGGCGTTGTCGGCATGATCGCCTTCATGATCTTCGAGTTCACCGTGCACCCGCCGATCTGGGTCCACTTCGTCGTGACCTTCCCGATCCTGGCGGCCATGTGCCTGTGGGTGCTGCGGCCCTTCAAGGGCTGGATGGTGGCCGAGCAGTATTTCCACAAGGCCGAGGAAGCCACCTTCGTCAGCGTCGGCAAGCACGGCGAAGGCTACGGCTGGCGCGGTCAGGCTGAACGCGCCGCCAAGGCCGCCGCCCGCGACAAGGACTGACGTTCTCGTCGCTCTTTCTTCCCCTTCCCTCCTTCTCCCCCTCCGGGAGAAGGAGGGATCGCCAGCCTGCTCTCTCCCTGAAATAAAGACGTCTATCGCACCACCCGGAGGGTCACGCCCACCGTGCGCGGCGCCCCCAGGAAGGCGCCCAGCGTCCCCGTCTGGAACGGCGCGCCGAAGGCCACCTGGCGATAGTCCTGATCGAACAGGTTGCGGCCCCACAGCTCGACGCTCCAGGCGTCGTCGCGCGCCAGCGCGACGCGGCCGTCGACCAGCCAGAAGCCCGGCTGGCTCTTGGCCGGGTCCAGGTCCGAGCCGGTGTTGTATTCCGACGAATATTTGGCCGCCAGGGTGACGCGGCCCGTCAACCCCGCCGCCACCGGCCGCTCATAGGTGCCGGCCAGCGACCCGCTCCACAAGGGCGCGAAATTCATCCGCCTGCCCGCCAGCAGCGGCAGGCCCGGCACGGCGTCGTCGCCGTATTCCGTCTGGGCGTAGGTCAGGCCGCCCTGCAGCGACAGACCCTCGAACGGCAGGAACATGAAGTCCGCCTCGACGCCCTTGGCCCGCACCTCGGGGATGGAGCGGACCAGGAAGGTCGTGCCCAGGAAGGTGTTCAGCTGGAAATCGTCATAGGTCTGGCGGAAGGCGGCGGCCGAGACCAGCAGGCGCCGGTCCAGCATCACGCTCTTGATCCCCGCCTCGAAGGCGTCGGCACTCTCGGCCGGGAAGGCGCGCGAGGCGTCGGGGACCAGATTGGTCTGCCCGCGGTCCAGGTTGAAGCCGCCGTTCTTGCGGCCTCGCGACCAGGAGGCGTAGAAGCGCACGCCCTCGGTCGCCTTGAACTCGGCGCGGGCCATGCCGGTCCAGGCCTCGTCCTTGACGGTCTCGGACTGGCTCAGGCCGTTGAAGGCCGGGTTCGACCACGGCAGGCACAGGATAGCGTTGCTGACGCCGTTGGCCAGCGCCGCCGCGCAGGCCCGGCCGCCGTCGGTGTTGTGATAGGCGGCCGTCATCTCCTTGGTCTCATGGGTGCGGCGCAGGCCCCCGGTCAGGGTCAGGCGGTCGGTCACGGCGTAGGAGACCTGGCCGAACAGGGCGGCGCTGCGGGCCGTCTGCCAATAGCGGTCCAGCTGCCCCTCGCCCTCGACGAAGCTCGCGCCGACTGGAAGCCCCGTGATGCTCGACACGAAGGCCGGGTCGCCCAGCGGGGTCGACGCCGAGCGCGACAGCAGGCGGCTGACGTAGCCTTCGTAATCGGCGCCGTAGAACAGGCTGTCGCGACGGGTCAGCTTCTCATCGGCGAAGAAGGCGCCCGCCGACCAGTCCAGCTTTCCGCGCTGACCCGACAGACGGAACTCCTGCGTCAGGGTGCGGAAGCGGTTCGACCAGCTGCCGTCGTCCGGGCGATAGGCCAGATCGGCCGAGGTGAAGTCCCAGTCCTGGCTGATGACGCCGCGCCAGTCGCGCACCGCCGAGGTGCTGTCCAGCCTCGCCCAGCCCAGATCGGCGCTCAGGTGCAGGACCAGGCCCTTGTCGCGGATGCGAGTGTTGGTGTCGCGGTTGGAATAGGCCACGCGATCCCACGGCTTCGGCGTCGCCGCCACGCCGCCGTCGGGCGCGAAGGTCGCCAGCAGAGGCGCCGTCGCGCCGGTCACCAGTTGCACGCCGACGCAGCAGCGTTCGTTCCGCTCGGTCCAGTCGGCGGTCAGGCGGGCGGTCAGGTTCGGCGTGGCGCGCCACAGCAACTGACCGCGCACGGTGTCGTAATTCTCGGTCTGATCGTCGGTCGAGGTGCGCGGCCCCTCCCCGGTATTCACGTCATAGAGGCCGTCGCGGCGACGCGCGGCGACATACAACCGCCCGGCCAGAACCTCGTCCACGATCGGGCCGGTCAGGGAGACCGAGCCGCCATACATTCCATAGTCGCCGAAGGTCGCCTCGCCCGCCATGCGCGTATCGAACGACGGCGCGGCGGTGACGACGTTGATGACGCCCGCCGAAGTGTTCTTGCCGAACAGGGTCGCCTGCGGGCCTTTCAGCACCTCGATGCGCTCGACCTCGCCCAGATCGCCCAGGGCCGCGCCGTTGCGGGGACGATAGACTCCGTCGATCATGACGCCGACCGAGCTCTCCACGCCCGGATTGTCGCCCACCGTGCCGACGCCGCGGATGCGGGCGGTGGTGAAGGTCTGGTTCGAGGTCGAGGCCACGATCAGCCCCGGCGCCAGGATCTGCAGATCCTTGATGTCGCGCACGCCGACGCCGTCCAGCAGGGGCTGGCCGGCCACCGTCAGCGACAGGGGCGTGGCCGCCAGCGGCGCCTCGCGCCGCTCGGCCGTGACCACGATCTCGGACACCTGGGTCGGTCCTTCGTCAATGGCCGTCTCGGCCATGACGGGCGCGGCGAAAGCGAGCACAGACAAGGAGGCGGACGCGAGGGACGCGGCGCGAACAGCAGAAATCATGGGAGGAAAAACCGCTTTGCGGAGCGACGGCGCAAGGCTTCGTCGCGGACTGTCAGCGGATGTAACAGCCCCGTCGGCGGGGCGGAACCCCGACCGACGATCATCAAACGATGACTTTCAGGCCCGCCCGGCCAGCGGTCCCGAAGCGCGCGGCGCGAAGCTATGCTCCACCCGGCTGCGATGCGGGGCCACGTCGTTGCGCACGCCGCCGCCGATGCGACACAGTTGCTCCAACCCGCGCCCGCCGCCGCTTTGATGCGATGTGATCAAATCCAGCAGGCGCTCGGCCTCAGCCAAGGTCTCCGGTCGCTGTTCCAGCAACCAGACCTCAAGCGCCCCCAGTTCGGCTGTCAGCCCCCCCTCGCGGACCGAGACCTCCAGCCGATTGTCATTCCATTGACGGAGCAGCGCGCGCGCGGCCTCCATCGTCCATTGTTGAGCCATCTCGCCCCCCCAGGGCGAAGCGCCGGTCGGCCTCGACCTCCCAGACGCCAAAGAAGAATGTGAGCACGATCAGGAACCACAGGCCCCAAATCAGCGTGAAAAGCGCCCATGCCAGAGGCTCCGACGACAGGAGCGGAGCGCAGTAGGCCAGGACGCCGACAAGCTGGAACGCGGACGCCAGGACGATCCACCAGCGACCCGCGCGCTCGGCAATCAGCCACAGCGCCACGAAAGCCAGGCCATCGACGATCATCAGGCCGAGATAGAGCCCGTTCCACGTCAAATCCTCGACGACATAGGAAGCGGCCAGGGTCATCAGCATGACGGCGGCAGCCGCGCGATCGCCAGGACCGCCACGCCACAACAAAAGGCCCAGCCCCACGAAACCGAGGAACAGCAAAGCCAATTGAACCAAGTCCATCAAAGCCTCCGGCTGACCAGCCTATCCAAGCGCCAAGCCGTTATTTCCCGTCAGTCATGCGCTTCTCCACCAGCAAAGAGCGTCAGCGCAGAGCGTGGATCATCTCCAGGACGGGACGCATCAGAGTGGCCGCAACCACGGCGATCAGGATCCAGGCGAAAGCCCAGCCCACGATCAGCCACAAGACGGAGCCGCCGATCTTGCGCGGCCGGCGCCAGGTTCTGAGGCTCGCATACGACCGATAGAAAGGTGTCGGCCACGGCGTTCTCCCGCCCTCGACATCTTCCGAAGACCCTGCGAGGACGCCCCCTTCTGCCGATACGACGGGGGACGGCGACAGGGGGAATGATCCCCCTGAGTAGGAATTACTCAACACGCGCGCGGCCTGGAGACGGTCGGAAACGCCCAGCTTTTCATAGGCGCGATGCAGATGGTTCTGAACGGTGCGTGGCGACAGACCGAGTTGCTGCGCGATCTCCTTGTCGCCAAGGCGATGCGACACGAGCAGGAGGATTTCCCGTTCGCGCGGCGTCAGCTTGTCGATCTTCGCGTTCATGGGCACAGAATCCGACTATCCGTTCAGAACGGCGTCCGTCCAGTCTAGCCGCTCTCTTCTCTCGATAGAGAGTCACAACCAAGGCGAGCAAGGCAAATGATGGCGCCATTCTGCGCTCCCCGCGCCACACTCCTTCCGAAAACAGACCATGGGACGAAAACATGATGCTGGCGCTACTGATGGGCGGGCTGGGGCTGATCGTCGGCAGTTTCCTGAGCCTGGTCAGCCTGCGCCTGCCGCGCGGCGAGGACATCGTGGTCAGCCGCTCGCGGTGCGGCGGTTGCGGGCGCCCGCTCAAGCCTTGGCGGATGATCCCGGTGGTCAGTTGGGCGTTGTCGCGCGGCAAGTGCAGCGACTGCGGCGCCGTCATTCCCCTGCGCTATCCCCTGATCGAGCTGGCGTCCGGCGCCGTCGGCGTCTGGGCGGCCCTGTGCTTTCCCGATCCGGCCTGGGCCCTGGCCGGGGCCGTTCTGGGCTGGCAGCTTCTGCTGATCGCCGTGATCGACGCCGAGCATTTCTGGCTGCCTGACGCCCTGACCCTGCCGCTGTTCCTCAGCGGCCTGTTCGCCGCCGTGGCCCTGGACCCGGCGAACATCCAGAGCGGAATGAAGTGGTCGCTGATCGGGCCGCTGAAGACGCCCCTGATCGGGGCGGCGGCCGGTTTCGGCGGGTTGTGGCTGCTGGCCTTCCTCTACAAGCGCCTGCGCGGGCGCGACGGTCTGGGCGGGGGCGACCCGTTCCTGCTGGGCGCGATCGGCGCCTGGGTCGGGTGGATGGGCCTGCCCAGCGTGCTGCTGTGGGCGTCGCTGACCGGCCTCAGCCTGGTGGCGGCCAAGCTCGTGCTGCGCCGTCCCGTGGCCTCCACCGACCGCCTGCCGTTCGGCGTCTTCCTGGCCGTCGGGGCCTGGCTGACCTGGCTCTACGGTCCCTTGGGCCTGGCCTTCGGCGCCTAGAGCGACAGCAGGTCCGACCAGCGCCAGCGCCCGCCGCCCAGCGCCACGCGCGGCGCGCCCGGCTGGTCGCTGAGCGTCAGCAGCACATAGCCGTTGACCGTCTCGGCCTTGCAGGCGCGCGACGAGAAGCCGACCGTCACGGCGATGGCCTGACGCACCCCGGCCAGGCCCTTGCCCTCTTCGCCGGGGCTTTGCAGCCAGTCGCCGTTCCACATCAAGATGGCGCGGCCCGAAGCGCCTGAAGTGCGATAGGCCTGGCCGATGGCGGCGTTGATGCGCGCGTCGTTGCGCAGGGCGTCCTGGATGCGCTTGACCATGTCGCAGCCCTGGCCCGAGCCGCCGCCCACGCCCGAACCGGACCCGCCGCCGCTGCCGCCGCCGACGCCCGCCCCTGCGCCGCCGCCCCCGCCTGAGCCCTGTCCTGCGGTCAGGGCGCCGCTCAGGGCCCCCTCGCCCAGAAGGACGAAGGAGACGCTGGGCTCCGGCGCGGAGATGGGCAGAGGCTCGACCGTCGCCGGGCGCAGCGTCGGACGGCTGGGCCGCGGGGTCGGCGGCGTCGGCGCGGTGCGCCGCGCCTTCTCGGGCGTTTGGGCGGGAACGGGCGCAGGCGCGGCGGGCGCCGGTTCCGGCTTGGGCGCCGGCGCAGGCTCCGAGCCGCCTGCAGGCGCGTCGCCCGGCGCAGGTTCCGAAGGCGGCGGCGGCGGTGGGGGCGGCGGTTCGACCAGCATCACCTCGATCACCGGCGGAACCGGAGCCTCCGGCGGTCGTTCAACCGGCGCAGCAATGATCAGCGCCAGGATCAAACCGTGCGCGATCAAGCTGCCCAGGATCGGGCCGGCCTTGTTCCGATGGCGACGAGGCCCCGGCTTCACCCCGAAACTCCCCAAGCCTTGCCGTCATGGGACTTGTAGTTTTGGTCGCCCCCAAACACCAAAGCTATCAATAGATTCTCCTCGCCCTTTGATATTCGACAATGACCATCCCAGCACGTCAGGAAAATGGCGCCAACAAGCCAGACCATAAATCGACTCAAAACAGCAAAACGTCGATTGTTGAAATTTTTTTACAGTCAAGCTGAACCTTTTCACTTCTTCGCGCGTCTTTGCTCCGCCGTTTTGCAACCGACACCGGTGCGGCGCGTAACATCCCCCGGAGTTGGGCCGGGCACGAAGGAGACTGAATTTGATCAAATTGGCATCTAGGACCGCTGTCATCGGCGCCGTCGCCGTTCTCGGCATCGCCGTCAGCGGCTGCGCCAGCCACCGGTTCGTCCGCGACAACGTGCAGGTCGTGAATGAGCGCGTCGACGGCGTCGACGCTCACGTCACCCAGGTTGAAGGCACGGCGGGCGAAGCCCTGGCCCGCGCCAACGCCGCGCACAAACTGGCGCAGGGCAAGTTCCTGTACGAGGTCGTGCTGTCGGACAACTCGGTGAAGTTCCCGGTCAACCACACCGAGCTGTCGCCGGAAGCCGAGCAGCGCCTGGCCGAACTGGTTCAGCGCCTGCGCGCCGAGAACGCCAACGTCTATCTGGAAATCCAGGGCCACACCGACTCGACCGGCAATGACCAGATCAACGAGCGTCTGGGCCAGGAACGCGCCGAAGCGGTGCGTCGCTTCCTGAGCGATCAGGGCATCGCCCTGAACCGCATGGCGACCATCTCCTACGGCGCCTCCAAGCCGGTCGCGCCGAACAACACCCGTGACGGCCGCGCGCAAAACCGCCGCGTCGCCATCATGGTTCTGGCCTAACGGCTGAAGGCTTTCGCTCCGGCCTCATGCCCCGGCCGGAACGAGAAACGGCGGCGTCCCGCAAGGGGCGCCGCCGTCGTCTTTGCAGCCTATCCGGGGCCGGATCAGGCCGGATCAGCGCCCACGAAAGTCATGAAGCGCGCCGGCGCGCCCGCACCGAAGCTCATGACGTCATAGCGTTCGGGCGCATAGCCGGGCGCCTCCATGCCCGGCGAGCCGGTCGGCATGCCGCCCACGCCGATGCCGCGCGCCTGACCGGGCTTTTTCAGGAAGGCCTTCACGCCCGCCGCCGGGACGTGGCCCTCGATCACCTTGCCGTCGATCACAGCCGTATGGCAGCTCCACAGCGACTGCGGGACGCCCAGCCGCTGCTTGACCGGCGCCAGATCGTCGGTCGCGATCACATTCACCTCTATGCCCGAGCGCCGGATGTGATCGACCCAACCGCCGCAGCAGCCGCAGGAATCGCTCTTGTAGACGGTCATCTCGGCGGCCTCGGCGGGCCGGGCGAAGCCCTCGGCCAGGACCACGCCGCCGCCGACAGCCAGCGCCCCGACAGCGATCGCCGCCAGCTTAACAGGCATCTTCATCTTCAGTTCTCCTGAACGGGATAGCCGGCCGCCGCCAGGGCGTCGGCCAGGGATTGAGGGGACGCCGTCGTCTCGACCTCGACCCGGCGCGCCGGGACGTCAGCCGTGAGCTTGGCCGCCGGATCGACGGACAGGACGGCCTTCTCGACCGAAGCGACGCAACCGCCGCAGCGGATTTTCGGGATGTTGAGCGAGATCATGACGATGCTCCTTTTCTTGATACGCGACGGTTCATTGGACCCCTTGCCATCATAGGAAGGTCAAGCGGACGCATCGGCCACGCCCTGCGACGGATCGCCCGCCAGGTCGGACAGGATCGGGCAGTCCGGCCTTTCGTCCCCGGCGCAGCAATTGGCCAGATGGCGCAGGGTGTCGGCCATTTCGCGCATCTCGAGGATGCGCGCGTCCAGGTCGACCAGATGCTTCTCAGCCATGGCCTTGACCTCGCGGCTGGGCCGAGCGCCGTCGCGCCATAGCGACAGCAGGCGGCTGATCTCCTCGATCGAGAAGCCCAGCCCCCGCGCCCGGCGGATGAAGCGCAGGTCGTTCAGATCGCGCTCGGAAAAGTCGCGATAGTTGCCTTCGGTCCGGTCCGCCGGGCGGATCAGCCCCTGCGCCTCATAATAGCGGATCATCTTGGGGGTGACGCCGCTGGCCTGTGCAGCCTTGCCGATGTTCATCATGCCGCTCCATTGACGCTGTTCGAACCGATATGGGGTTTGAAAGCCCGCAGGCGCAGGGCGTTCAGCACCACGCTGACGCTGGACAGGGCCATGGCCCCCGCCGCCAGCATGGGCGACAACATCAGGCCGAAGACCGGATAGAGCACCCCCGCCGCCACCGGGATCAGCAGGACATTGTAGCCGAAGGCCCAGGCCAGGTTCTGGCGGATGTTGCCCATGGTCGCCCGCGACAGGCCGATGGCGCTGACCGCGCCGCGCAGGTCGCCGCCGGTCAGGACCACGTCCGCGCTCTCGATCGCCACGTCCGAGCCGCCGCCGACCGCCAGACCCACGTCCGCCGCCGCCAGGGCCGGGGCGTCGTTCACCCCGTCGCCGACGAAGGCGACCTTGCGCCCGCCCGCCTTCCCAGCCTTTTCTTTCATAGCTTCGATCACCGCCACCTTGCCGTCCGGCATGACCTCGGCGTGGACTTCGTCGATGCCCAGGCGACGCGCGACGGCGGCGGCGGTGCGGCGGTTGTCGCCGCTGATGACCGCCACCTTCAGCCCCAGCTCGTGCAGGGCGGCGATGGCCTCGGCCGTCGTCGCCTTGACCGGATCGGCCACGGCGATGATGGCGGCCAGTCGACCGTCCACGGCGGCGTAGAGCGGCGTCTTGCCCTCGTCGCCCAGACGGGCCGCCGCCTCGGCGAACACGGCCACGTCGCAGCCCAGCTCAGCCATGTAGCGGTCGGCGCCGACGGCGACGCGCGCCCCGTCGACCAGACCCGTCACCCCCTTGCCGGGGATGGAGGCGAAGTCCTGCGGATCGACCACCGTCACGCCGCGCGCCTCGGCCGCCGCGACCAGGGCGCGGGCCACCGGATGCTCGGAGCGGATCTCCAGCGCCGCCACCTGGGCCAGCACCGTCGCCTCGTCAAAGCCCTCGGCCGTGACCAGATCGGTCAGGGTCGGCTTGCCCTCGGTCAGGGTGCCGGTCTTGTCGAAGGCGACCACGTCCACGCCCTGCAGGGCCTGAAGCGCCTCGCCCTTTCTGAACAGCACGCCCAGTTCGGCGGCACGCCCTACGCCCACCATGATGGAGGTCGGCGTCGCCAGACCCATGGCGCACGGACAGGCGATGATCAGCACGGACACGGTCGCGACCAGCGCCATCCCCATCGCGGGATCGGGTCCGAATACGAACCACACCACAAAGGTCAGGGCCGCGATGGCCATGACGGCCGGCACGAACCAGCCCGTCACCTTGTCCACCAGCGCCTGGATCGGCAGCTTGGCCCCTTGCGCGGCCTCAACCATCTTGACGATCTGGGCCAGCACGGTCTGCGAGCCGACCTGACGCGCCTCGAAGCGGAAGGCGCCCGTGGTGTTCAGCGTACCGCCCGTGACGTCAGCCCCGGCGGTCTTCTCGACCGGGATCGGTTCGCCCGTCAGCATGGATTCATCGACGAAGGAGGCGCCGTCCGTGACCACGCCATCGACCGGCACCCGCTCGCCGGGGCGCACCACGACCACGTCGCCGACCTTGACCGCATCGACGGCCACGTCCTGCTCGACGCCATCGCGCACCACGCGCGCGGTCTTGGCCTGAAGCGACATCAGGCGGCGAATGGCTTGGCCGGTGCGGCCCTTAGCCCGCGCCTCGATCCAGCGCCCGACCAGGATCAGGGTGACGATCACCGCCGCCGCCTCGAAATAGATGTTGGCCGTGCCCGCAGGCAGCCACTGCGGCGCAAAGGTCGCCACGGTCGAGAAGGCCCACGCCGCCGTCGCGCCCAGCACGACGAGCGAGTTCATGTCCGGCGCCCAGCGCAGCAGGGCGGGCACGCCCTTGCGATAAAAGATGATCCCCGGCACGAACAGCACGAAGGTCGCCAGCACGAAGCTGATCACCTTCCAGTTGAAGGCGCCGATCGTCTCACTGACCCAGTGATGCATCCCCGGCACGAAGTGCGAGCCCATCTCCAGCACGAACAGCGGCAGGGTCGCCGCGCCCGCGATCAGCACCGCGCGGCCCAGCTTCTTGATCTCGGCGTCGCGGGCGGCCTGTTCGCGATCGCTGGCGTCCGGCCCCGCGTCCTCGGGCGCCTCCAGCACATAGCCGGCCTGTTCGACGGCTGCGGCCAGATCCTGGAACGTCGTCGCCCCCGACAGGAAGCGCACCGTCGCCCGCTCGGTCGCCAGATTGACGCTGGCCGACAGCACGCCCGGCACGGCGGCCAGCGCCTTTTCGACGCGGCCGACGCAGGAGGCGCAGGTCATCTCCCGCACGGGATAGACGACCTCCTCCTCCATCGGCTCATAGCCCGCGCTCTTGATGGCGGCCGCGACGGCGGCGGCGGAACCCTCGCTCGACAAGGCGACGTGAGCGCGCTCGGCGGCCAGATTGACCTGGGCCTCCGTCACGCCCGGCACGGCGCGGATGGCCTTTTCGACGCGCCCTACGCAGCTGGCGCAGGTCATGCCCAGGACAGGCAGATCCAGTGTTCTCAAGCCTTCGGCGGCCATGACGTCGTCCTCGTAAACCTTTGACGACGACACCTGTAAACCTTCCCATCAAGGGAAGGTCAACACCTCTGCTCCATGCTCTTTGCGGCACTGGAAACGAAGGCCGCCAAGATCTTTACGGCGCTCAATTAGTCAACAAGGGTCGGTCTGATTGATCCTCAAGGACGAAATTAATGAGAAAACTCGGCCTGCTTCTCGCGTTGCCGGCAATCACGCCCACGATCGCAGAAGCCCAATCACGCTAAAGACCTCGCGCCGATCTTCATGAGCGCGCCACCGAATGGACACCCGTACCCCAGTCGATGACCGAACTCCTGGACGCCGGATGGAGGATCGTCGCCTACAGCAACGACCAGACCGAGATGTTTCAGAACAACGAGAACTCGTTTTCGTTCATCCTCACCGACGGCAGAAAATACATCACCAGCATGATCGACAGCCCATCGGTAAACGACGCCAACTGCAAATGCCGCGCCCTGAACTAAAACCGGCGCCGACTCGCATGAAAGATGACGACCCGATTCCGTGAGCACCCGAAGCATCCGCCAGGAAGTTGGCCGCGTCTGGTCGCGAACCCTAAGGTGTTTGCGACCCAAAGCGATGGCGACCCCGGGAGGACTCCAACCTCCGACCTCGGCTTTAGGAAAGCCTTGCTCTATGCAGCTGAGCTACGGGGCCACGCGCGTCTGCCTAAAGGAGGTTGCGGCGTCAGGGAAGCCCCTGCGCGCCACGGGCGCGGGATGAGGCGGCGGCGATGGTTCCGCCTTGTGGTTAAGAGCCGTTAAGCTACAATCCCTAGTATGGAACAAAGCCTGAATCGGCGGACGTCGCCGATTCGGTCATGATTCGTTTCGCCCGTGTTCCAGGGGGCGGCAAGGTTCCGCTTACCATTCCTTCTTCGCCCTCCCCCAAACCGCCGCGTCGCTTGTGAAACCCGACGAGGTTCGCCACCTTGGGCCGGTCATGAGCGACCGTTCTGCAGGCATGGCCCCTTCGCGCGTCACGGCGATCCTGGGCCCCACCAACACCGGCAAGACCCATCTGGCAGTCGAGCGCATGCTGGGTCACGCCTCGGGCATGATCGGCCTGCCGCTGCGCCTCTTGGCGCGCGAGATCTATGAGCGGATCGTCAAGCGGCGCGGGGCGGCCTCGGTCGCCCTGATCACCGGCGAAGAGAAGATCGTCCCGCCGCGCCCGGCCTATTTCGTCTGTACCGTCGAGGCCATGCCGCTGGAGCGGTCGGTCGACTTTCTGGCGGTGGACGAGATCCAGCTGGTCGCCGACCCCGAGCGCGGCCACGTCTTTACGCAAAGACTGCTGCACGCGCGCGGCCGGTTCGAGACCATGTTCCTGGGCGCCGGGACGATGGCGCCGCTGATGCGGTCGCTGGTTCCGGATGCGGAGATCGTCACCCGCGACCGGCTGTCGACGCTGAGCTACGCCGGATCGAAGAAGCTGACCCGCCTGCCTCGGCGCAGCGCCGTGGTCGCCTTCTCGACCGAGCAGGTCTACGCCATCGCCGAACTGCTTCGTCGCCAGAGAGGCGGGGCGGCCGTGGTCATGGGCTCGCTTTCGCCCCGCACCCGCAACGCCCAGGTCGAGCTGTTCCAGTCGGGCGAGGTGGACTTCCTGGTCGCCACCGACGCCATCGGCATGGGGCTGAACATGGACGTGGACCATGTGGCCTTTGCGGGTCTGAGGAAGTTCGACGGGCGGCGCACGCGCTGGCTGCACGCCGCCGAGATCGGCCAGATCGCCGGGCGGGCGGGGCGGCACCTGCGCGACGGCACGTTCGGCGTCACCGGCGAGGCCGAAGAGCTGGACGAGGATCTGGTCGAACAGGTGGTCGAGCATCGCTTCGACCCGGTCGAGGCGGCCGAGTGGCGCAGCGGACGACTGGATTTCGACACGCTGCCCGATCTGTTGCGGTCGCTGACCGTGACGCCGGACCGGCATGGGTTGCGGCTGACGGCGCAGGCGCTGGACGAGACGCTGCTGCGGCGCTTTGCGGTCGATGAAGACGTCAGGAAGATCGCCCGTTCGCGCGGCGCTCTGATGCGGCTGTGGGAGGCGTGCCAGTTGCCCGACTTCCAGAAGACGACGCTGGACGAACACGCCCGTCTGTCGAAGGAAATCTTCACCGCCCTGACCAGCCGTCGCGGGCGGCTGACCGAGGACTGGGTGGCGCCGCGCTTCAATGATCTGGATCGCGACGACGGGCAAATCGACCAGCTGTCGGCGCGGCTGTCGGGGGTGCGGACGCTCAGCTACATCGCCAACCGGCCCGACTGGATGGCGGGCGCCCAGGAGTGGCGCGACCGGACCAAGGCGCTGGAGGAACGGCTCAGCGACGTGCTGCACGAGCGGCTGACGGCGCGTTTCGTCGACCGGCGCACGGCGGCGCTGATGCGGGCGCTGAACGTGCGCTGCGACGTGCTGGCGGGCGTGGCCGAGGACGGCGAGGTGACGGTCGAGGGCGAGGTGGTCGGCCATCTGGACGGGGTGTGCTTCACCGTCGATGCGGGCGGTTCGGCCCTGGCCGACCGTGCGCTGCGGCAGGCGGCGACGCGGGCCGTGGGGCCGGAGGTGGCCCGGCGGCTGGGGCGGCTGGCGGCGGACGAGGATGCGGCCTTTTCCGTCACGCCCGACGGCGGGGTGCTGTGGAACGGCGCCCTGACCGGGCGGATCGTCAATGAAGACCCGTTCTCGCCCCGCGTGCGGCTGCTGGGCGAACTGGGGCCGATCCCGGCGCGCGAGCGGGCCGAGCGGCGCATGGAGGCCTGGCTGGCGGCCGAGGCCGGGCGGGCGCTGAAGCCGCTGAAGCGGCTGCGCCATGCGATCGAGAGCGGCGCCCTGACCGGCCTGCCGCGCGGTCTGGCCTTCCGGCTGATCGAGGCGGGCGGCCTGATCCCCCGACGCGAGGTCGAGCGCGATCTGGCAGCCCTGAGCCAGCATGAGCGGCGCACGCTGAAGACCTTCGCCATCCGGGTCGGCGTCCATTCGGTGTGGCTGCCCGGCGTGATGAAACCGCGCGGCGCGGCCCTGGCGCAGGCCTTCCTGCCGCGCGAGGCGATCAACGGCCTCGTGAGCGAAGGCCTGTCGGTTCTGCCCGAACCGCCGCCGTCGGCGCGCGCCCTGTCCGCCTTCGGGCGACGCGCGGTCGGGCGCTGGACCGCGCCGGTCGAGACGCTGGAGACCTTCGCCGAGGCTCAACGGGCGGCAGGCAAAACGCCGCTGTCGGATGAAGCCCTGAACAGCCTCGGCTGGACGGCGGATCAGGCCAGGGCCATCCAGGCCGCCCTGCGCATGCCGCGCGCCGAACGGGCGCCGCATCCCGGCAAGTCGGCGCCGCCGCCCAAGGATTCGCCCTTCGCCGCCCTGGCGCAGTTGACGCAGCCGCCCCGTCCCGCCTCCTCCGCCAAACCCAAGGCGGCGCGCAGATCCCGGCGTCGCCCGCGACGCGCCGCGTCCCAGGGGGCGGGCCAGAACGCCGAATGAGCCTCGAGAGTTGCCGCATCGACGTCTGGCTGTGGCGCGCGCGCTTCGCCAAGACGCGCAGCCTGGCCGCCGTCATGGTCGAGAAGGGCGCGATCCGTCTGACGCACAACGGCGCCCAGTCCCGGCTCGACAAGCCCAGCCGCAGCGTCCACCCCGGCGACGAGGTGCTGTTCGCCCAAGGCGGGCGCCTTATCGCCGTGCGCGTGGTGCAGATGGGCGAAAGGCGCGGCCCGCCCGAGGAAGCCCGCGCCCTCTATGAGCCGCTGGACGCGCCGACCTAGCCCGCCGCCTTCACGAACTCGCCTTCGATGTGCAGCTTCACCTCGTCGCCCAGGGCGGGCAGGCCGAAGGTGATGCCGAAGTCCGAACGCTTGATGGTCGCCTCGCCGTCGAAGCCGGCCTTGTAGCCGCCGCGCGTCGGCCCGGCCTGATTGAACTCCACCTCCATGACCACCGGACGGGTCACGCCGCGCAGGGTCAGCTCGCCGTGGACCGTCGCCTCGTCGCGATCATCGGCGTCAACCACGATCCGGGTCGAGCGGAAGGTCGCGACCGGATGGTTGGCGGTGTCGAAGAAGTCCGCCGTCTGCAGATGGCGGTTCAGCCCGTCCGAGTTCGACGCCACGTCCGTCAGGGGAATGGTCGCGGTCAGGGTGCTGGCGGACGGGTTGGCGGGGTCCAGCTTCAGCTCGGCCTGGACGTTCACGAACTGGCCGACATAGGTCGAAAAGCCCAGGTGATCGACCGACCAGGTGATCTTGCCGTGCTCCGGGTCCAGCTTGTAGTCGCCGGCCTGGACCTCGGACGGAACCTTGGTCAGGGCGGACTGGGCGACGACCGCGCCGCCGGCCAGCAGGCTGAGCGCCAGGCTCGCCGCGCCGAGACGGCCGATGGCTGAGCGAGTGATGAAACGCATGGTGGAGCCTCCTGATGGACGATGATCGGGCGTCACGAATGTAGAGCAAAGCCCGGCGACATCGGGCCTGAACAGCTTTGCAACAGCGCCTTCGGTTGACAGTTGGTTCCGTCGGGGCCATGTGCCCGCCCTCGACCTCCCTCGCTGCCACAGGCCCGCCCGAACGCCATGACCTACATCGTCACCGACGCCTGCGTGAAATGTAAGTTCATGGACTGCGTCGAGGTGTGTCCGGTGGACTGCTTCTATGAGGGCGAGAACTTCCTGGTCATCGCGCCCGACGAATGCATCGACTGCGGCGTGTGCGAGCCGGAATGCCCCGTCGACGCCATCGTCCCCGACACCGAGGACGAGCCCGACGGCAAGTGGCTGCAGGTCAACGCCGAATACGCCAAGGTCTGGCCCAACATCACAGTCAAGGGCGTGCCCCCGGCGGATCGCGAACAGTATGAGCGCGAGACCGGCAAGTTCGAGAAGTACTTCAGCCCCAAGCCGGGCAAAGGCTCCTAAGAATTCGCCACAATGCGGTCACAATGCGCCGGTCATCGCCGCGCGCCCTGTGGATGTTTTGAGATTTCCTAATTTTATGATAGGTTCCTCCCTATTCGAAACGGGCGGTTCCGCAACTCTGCGCGCCGCCCGCATTTACGACAGAACCTCGCCGCTAGAGACGAGGTCGGCCAGAGGTTTGGTGATCCGTTTTCGCGTCTGACAGTGCGATCCTCCGCCTCAACCGCCGGGCCCAGCGCTCGGCGGAGGGGCGGTTTTTCACTATCAGCGTGGCGACGATCTCATCCCTACGGTTCGGGAAAGGAATGACATGACGAGCAAGACCGGTCTGGAATTCAAGGTTGGCGATGCGGTGGTCTATCCCGCGCACGGCGTCGGCAAGGTCGCCGCGATCGAGACTCAGGAAGTCGCCGGCATGGCGCTGGAAGTCTATGTCGTGACCTTCGAGCACGAGAAGATGACCCTGCGCGTCCCGACCAAGAAGGCCAAGACCGCCGGCCTGCGCACCCTGGCCGCCGACGACACCGTGTCCAAGGCCCTGACGACCCTGAAGGGCCGCGCCCGCGTCAAGCGCACCATGTGGTCGCGCCGCGCCCAGGAGTATGAAGCCAAGATCAACTCGGGCGACCTGATTTCGATCGCCGAAGTGGTCCGCGACCTGCACCGCGCCGAGACCCAGCCGGAACAGTCCTATTCCGAGCGCCAGCTCTATGAATCGGCCCTGGACCGCATGGCCCGCGAAGTCGCCGCCGCCAACAAGATCGACAAGGACGCCGCCATGGCCCTGCTGGGCAAGTCGCTCAGCGCCAAGAAGCCGGTCGCGCCGGCCGCCGAGGCTGAAGCCGAGGCCGCCTGACCTCAGGCGATCCGCAAACGACGCGAAAGGCCCGGCGGCGACGCCGGGCCTTTTTCTTTGCCCGCCCCCCCTGCTGCGCCTTTCCGAAAGTTCACATGATCCGCCCCAATTAAGCCGCATTTCGCTACGCTTGTAGCGTTACATATGTAGCGAAAGAAAAGGGCGCGCCATGATCGAAACCCTGCCCCGCAGAGAGCGAGAGGTGTTCGAGACCCTGTGCCGTCTGGGCCAGGCTTCGACCGCCGCCGTCCGGGACGCCCTGACTGACCCGCTCAGCGACTCAGCCGTCCGCACCCTGCTGAAACGGCTCGAAGCCAAGAAGCTCGTCGAGCGCACGTCCGGTTCTGTCTGGCGCCCGGCGCCCGAGACCGGCGCCCTGGCCGACAGCGCTCTGCGGCGCATGGTCGACACCTTCTTCGCCGGATCAGCCGTAACGGCCGCCACCGCCCTGTTGGGCATGGCCAAGACGTTGAGCCCAGAGCAGGCGGCCGCCCTGCGCCGCGCCATCGACGATGCTGACGACAACGCTTCTGGGGAGAGCAAGGCGTGACCGGGGCCCTGCTGCTGGAGCTTCTGGTCAAGTCTGGCGGCGTCGCCGCTGCGGGATTGGCCCTGTCCGCCTTCCTGAGCCGGCGTCCGGCCGCGGAACGGGCGTTGGTGCTGCGCATCGCCGTCTGCCTGTTGGTCGCCTTGCCCGTCTTCCTGTGGGTCGGGCCCAGCCTGCCCTTGGCCTGGCTGACGCCGCCGCCCTCGGTCGAGCCTGCCTCGGCGGCTTCCTGGTCCGTCAGCCTGCAGCCGATGGCGGACGCCTCGGTCGCCGGACAGCTGCCGGCCGGCGCGCCCTGGGCCCTACTGATCGCTCTCGCCTACGCCGCAGGCCTTCTGGCGGTCTGCGCCCGTTTCCTCGTCGGTCTGTGGACCCTGCGCCGCTGGACCAGCCAGGGCCGCACGGTATCCGCACCGGCCTGGACGACGCCCCTGCGCCGTCTGAACGCCGACGGCCGCACGCGCCTGATCGCCTCCGCTCATGTCAAGACGCCGCTCAGCTGGGGCCTGCCGCCGGGCGTCATCCTGATCGGCGAGGACTGCGTCTCGCGCGCCGCCGCCGCCGAAGCCGTGCTCGCCCACGAGTTGGCCCATATTCGCCGTGGCGACTGGATCTTCGCCCTGCTGTCGCGCCTGGCTCTGGCCTTGTTCTGGTTCAACCCCCTGGTCTGGCTGCTGCACCACAGCCTGTCCGCCCGGACGGAGGAGGCGGCCGACGCCCTGGCCGTCGCCGGCATGGACCGCCGTCTCTACGCCCGCGTCCTGGTCGACCTGGCCTCGACCGCCCCCTTTTCTTCCACCGGCGCCGCCCTGGGCATCGCCGGATCCCACGCCTCTCTCACCAAAAGGATAAGCCGCATCATGACGTCCCCTCGCAAGACTCCGTCCCGCCCGCTGACCCTGGCCCTGTCCGTGGGCGCCCTGCTGGCTGTGGCCACGCCCCTGGCCGCCATTGAGCTGATCCCGCGCGCCGCCGAAGCGGCGGCCGAAAGCGTCGCCTGGACGCCGCCCGCCCCGCCGGTCCCGCCTACGCCGCCAGCTCCGCCCGCCGCCCCTGAACGCCCGGCGCAGCCTGCGAAATCGGTCCAGACCACGTCCAGCCTCATCGTCGAGAACGGCCGCACCATCCATCTGGACATGCTGGAAGACGGCGAGCGGCGCGACATCGAGGCCGCCAGGGCCGAAGCCCGCCTGGCTGCTGACGCCGCTCGGCGTGACGCCCAGGACGGTCGTCGCGAAGCGGAAGCCGCCGCCCGCAGCAGCCGAGACGCCATTGAACGGGTCACTCGCGACGCCGCGGCGGCCGCCGCAAGCGCCCGCGTCGCCGCCGACGCGGCCAGGGAACACGCCCGCGTCGCCATGATCGATGCGCGCGCCAGCATGCTGCGCGGCGCCGACGACATGGATCAGGGCGCCGAGACCATGCGCGCCAACGCCCTGCGTCTGCGCGATCCAGCCCGTCGCGCCGAGGTGATCGCCGAAAACCGCGCCCGCGGGAACGAGGTCACTCACGCCCAGCTGATCGAACTGTCACGCACCCTGCCGCAACAGGCCGACGATATGGTCCGTTCGGCCCAACGCATGCGCGAGCAGGCCCGCAGCCTGTAACCCCGTCGATCACCGTGACGAAGATCAGACCTCGGTGCGCCGCGCCGAGGTCTTTTCGCATCTAGCCGCGCGCGGCGTCCTAGATCAGAAATACTCCGCCCCGGCCGGGCACTGGGCGGCCAGGCGACGGGCGGTGATGCTGGCCGGAATATAGGGCGTGCCGCGCGCCAGCTGCGCGCCGCCGTTGAAGCGGAAGGCCTGCTCTTCATAGGTGCCGTTCAGGCGCACGTTGATGCGGCGGCCTTTGCGGTCCTGACAGCTGCCCTCGAAGCGCGCGCGGCCGTCCCCGACCTCGCGGGTCGGGTAGGTGCACCGCCATTTGCGCGTCGACAAGCCGCCGAAGAATCGGTTGATCTCGCTGGGCCGCACGCACTTCTGCTCTGTGTCGCGGGCGCCCATGACGCTGGTGGTGTATTCCCAGTAGCCGGGCAGAACCTCGGACTGGGCGGCCGACTGGGCCTGAGGCGCGGACGCGGGCGCGGCCAGCATCACGGCGCCGGCGGCCACGGGGGCGACGACGGCCATCAGCCGGGCGAAGGGGATCAAGGTCTTCATGGATTTGCCGTTCATGGGACTCATCATGGGTCTGCTCTATATAGTCACGCCTTGAACGACTGCTGAACGAAGGCGATCCCTCGCCTTCAGAATGACTCCAATCCCGTCGCCCGATGACTCCAGCCTTGACGCCCGGCGAGTCATTCCTCTATACGGCCCCCTCTCGCGCGGGCCTCTTTGTTCGTTGCGTCCCTGTTTCATGCGTCCGCACCGATATCGCGGATGTGACCTTGAGGATCTTCAGATGTCGCGTCGCTGCGAACTCACCGGTATCGGCCCCATGGTCGGCCATCACGTGAGCCACTCCAACATCAAGACCAAGCGCCGTTTCCTGCCGTCGCTGAAGACGGTCAAGGTTCAGTCGGAAGCTCTGGGCCAGACCTTCTCGCTGCGTATCTCGAACGCCGCCCTGCGCACCCTGGACTTCAAGGGCGGCCTGGACGCCTTCATCGTCAAGGCTCGCGACGAACAGCTGTCGATCGCCGCCCAGCGCATCAAGCGTCAGGTCCGCGCCAAGCTGGCCGAGCAAGCCGCCGCCTGATCGGCGTCGACTGACGGATTTTGAAGAGGCCGGTGGAAACACCGGCCTTTTTCTTTTGCGCGCCGCGCGGCTAACCTCAGGGTTCGTCCTGCCGGAGCTTCAGCCTTGCGTCCTCTCGTCGCCCTCTGCCTGACCACAGCCCTGCTGTCGTCGCCCGTTCTGGCGCAGGAAGCGGCGCGCGAAACCACCGCCTTCACCCTGTCCAGCGGCGCGCCGCGCACGGCGGAGCAGCTGGCGCTGCGCTTCGACAAGGCGGACCTGTCGTTCAAGCTGCTGCCGGAAAGCCAGTCGCTGGAGGGCGTCGCGGTCCTCGACTTCACCGCCACGGCGCCGACGTCGGCGGTCGTGGTCGAGCTGGACGCTGTTTTCGCCATCGCCGCCATCGCCGTGGACGGGCAGGCGGTCGCCGACTGGTCCAACCCCGAAGGACGGCTGACCATCCCCCTGCCCTGGCCCCTGACAGCGGGCGACAGAGTTTCCGTCCGCATCGCCTATGCGGGCCGCCCGCATCAGGCCAAGCGCGCGCCGTGGGACGGCGGCTTCGTCTGGACCACGACGCCCGACGGCCAGCCGTGGATCGCCAGCGCGGTTCAGGGCGAGGGCTGCGACCTGTTCTGGCCCTGCATCGACCATCCGCAGGGCGAGCCGGAGCGGGTGGATATGCACATCACCGTTCCCTCGACCCTCAGCGCCCCCGCCAACGGCCGCTTCCTGGGTAAGAGCGACAACGGCGACGGCACGACCACTTGGAACTGGACCGCGCGCCAGCCCGACACCTACGCCATCAGCCTGAACGTCGGCCCCTATGTGGAGATGGCCGCCGACTATCAGAGCCGGTTCGGCAATGTGATCCCCTTGCGCTTCTGGCGTCTGGCTACAGCCGATCCGGCCAAGGCGCAGGCGCTGTTCGACGAGTTCCCGCAGATGCTCGACTTCTATGAGGCAAGCATCGGCCCCTTCCCCTTCGGCGACGAGAAGATGGGCGTGGTCGAGACGCCGCACCTGGGCATGGAGCACCAGACCATCAACGCTTACGGCAACGGCTACAAGCTGGACGGCAAGGGCTACGACTGGCTGCTGCAGCACGAACTGGCGCACGAATGGTTCGGCAATCAGCTGACCAACGCCGACTGGGACGACATGTGGCTACACGAAGGGTTCGGCACCTATATGCAGCCCCTCTACGCCCGCTGGCTGAACGGCGAACGGGCCATGCAGGCCGAGCTCCAGACCATGCGGCTGACCCTGGCCAACCGCTTCCCCGTGGTGTCAGGCAGGCCGCAGGACGCGGCCACCGTCTATGACGACAAGACCGGCCCGGCGCTGGACCTCTATTACAAGGGCGCCCTGATCGCCCACACCCTGCGCCTCTTCATCGGCGATGACGCCTTCTATGAGAGCCTGCGCCGTCTGGTCTATGGCCGCCCCGATCCGCAACCGGGGAATTTCAAGCCGCGTTACGCCACGACGTCGGACTATGTGGCCATTGTCAATGAGGTGACAGGCCGCGACATGGGCTGGTTCTTCGACGCCTACCTCTATCAGGCCGCTCTGCCCGATCTGGTCATGACCCGCGACGGCGAGCGCGTAAGCCTGGAATGGAAGACCGGAAACAGCCGCTCCTTCCCCCTGCCCGTCGAGGTCGAGGTGGACGGCGTTCTGCGCGCCCTGCCCATGACCAATGGCCGCGCGACCTTCACCGCTCCGGCGGGCGCCCACATCCTGCTGGACCCCGGCTCAAAGGTTCTGCGTCGGCTCGAGTATCTGGAGGTCTGGAAGGCGTCGCAGAACAAGTCAGGCGGCTAACCACGGATCGCGCATCAGGCCGGCTTGGCCGAGAACCAGGGACGGCGCGGATAGGCCACCGTCGCGCCCAGCAGGATGAACAGCATCATCCATCCGGTCAGGTTCAGGATCAGCGAGGTGGTGGCGCGCGGCAGTTCCGCATCCAGCCAGAAGGACCAACGGATCAGCACCGCCAGGCCCTGCAACGCCGTCAGCACCACCAGCCACCGGCCGGGCCAGCGCAAGGTCATCAGCGCGTAAGCAAACCAGATCAGGATCGCCTTCACATCGGCAGAGATGAAGCTTGTCGCACCGTGGCTCAGCGCCCCGACCAGGGTCAGGCTGAACCCGTCGATCAGGTGCAGAACCCCTGCGACCCTGACCTCTCGGCGCCCCATGAAGACGGCGAACAGACCAGTGACGACCACAGCCGCAAGTCCGAGGATTTCCTGAATCTGATCGAACGGGGCGAGAAGCGCGGCCATGTGCCTAGGTCGCCGCGCTCCTCGCCCGCGTCAAGACGCCTAGGCGCGCATCGGCACGACGACCGCAGCCTCCGCCTGTCGGGCGAACGGCCCGGTTTCAGCTGGCTTGTCGTTGTTTGGAGTTTCCAACGTGGTCACGCCCAGCTTGCGTTGCACGGCCGAGAGCGACTTGTGTGCGTCAATCAGAGCGGCCCGAGCGCTCGTCAGGTTGTTCAAGGCGACGCAGACCGAGGCCACGGCGGGTTGGGCCCAGGCCGCGTTCAGCCCTGCGTCACGCTGCAGGCTAGGCAGTTCGCTGACCAGGATCGACGTGCGCGACAGGGCTTCGTCGAGCGATTGCTCGGCGTGATTGATATAGGCGGCGACCCTTGTGGCCGTCGCTTCTCGTTGAGACATGGGACCTCCTGCCGCCGCAGCGGCGCGTCTGAAAGACGTCGGTCAGGGTTTACTGAATCGAGTGCACGAGCTTCTGGAGCCACAACGCGCCTTTCAGCGCGAGCGGCAAGGCGAAAGCCAGGACCAATGACCCAGCCACCGCCCAGGCCAGCCGTCGCCAGCCAGCCGATTGGGTCAGAAATTCGAACTTGCCGCCGGAATGTCCGCCAAACAGTTGGCCGAGCGAAGAATCTCGAACAGGACCATCCGCCCCGTCAGAAACGGGGCCTGTCGGCGCAATGCCGAAACCAGATAGGGCGCCATGTTCCGATGCGCTTCGTTCGACGCCACCTGCTCCAACGCCGCCGCCAGATCCGCGTAGGTCATGGTCGGCAGAACGTCCTCTGGCGAGGTTCCAAGCATCGTGGCTGTCTCCATCAACTCCCCTGAAATCGACAGGGAGAAAGGAGCCGCCCACGACGCCCACAGCCATTGGGGACGAAGCCGGTGGGGGATTACCCCCTATGTCCAGAAAGGCGTTCTCATCCTGTAGCAGAAGGCGCACCGCCTCGTTGCGATTGGCGACGCCCAGCTTCCTGCAGGCGGACGAAATCTGGGCGTCCACGGTCTTCGGAGCCGTGCCGAGCATCCTGGCGATGCTCTTGCTCTGATGGTGGGCGGCGACATAGGCGAGAACCTGCCGCTCCCGTTCCGTCAGCCGCTGCCAATTCGTATCCCGGCTCATGCCCCCTCCAACACCTGTTGAAGGGCATTTTGCAAGAGCTGTGAAGCGCCCGAACGACGCAGACCGTCGCACGACGATCAAAGACGCCCGCCCTACGGCTCCAGCTCGATGTCCCAGTAGAGGTAGCTGAAACCGCCGTATCCGCGCCGATAAGCTCCTGAGAGCATTGACAGAACTTCACATCGGCCAATCTGTCCGATGCCCGTGGTCACCATATGGCCACCACAGCGACGGAAATCGCAGCGATTTCCAGCACGCGACAGAGGCTACCAGAAACCAGCGGAAAAGTCGCCGCCAACGGCTGCGACGCGCCAGAAGCAGTCATTGGCGGGACGCCACAAACCAGACGTTCGCCTATTACGCGCCCATGTTGCCAAACACGCTACGGAGCCGTTTATTCCACCGAGACGTCGTTAAGACGCTATGTGGGGAAGCGAGCCATGCTCGAAGAAATTCGGATTGAAGATACGGCTACCTATCGCGGCCCGCCCCAGGTCATGGCGGGCCTGCGGCCGGTCAACTTCGTCTTCGGCACGAACGGTTCGGGCAAGACCACCCTATCGCGCGTGGTCGCGGATCCTGCTGCATTTCCATCCTGCGGGGTCGCGTGGAAGAAGGCGCAGGCTTTGCCGGCCCTAGTCTACAACAGCGATTTCACCAGCCGGAACTACGGCGCTCGGTTGAAGGGCGTCTTCACCCTGGGCGACACGTCCGCAAAGGCGCTCGAGGACGTCGAAGCTGCCCGCAAAACCGTCGAGAACCTGCAGGGCGAAATCACCTCCCTGAGCGGATTGATCGGACATGACGACACGGCGGGACGGCGTGCAGAACGGGCAGGCTTGCGCACAAAATTCGAAGCGGAATGCTGGGAGATCAAGGCGGCGCACGACGCCCACTTCGCCGGAGCTTTCGAGGGAATACGATCCTCAAAGGTGAAGTTCTGCGACCGCGTCCTGACCGAGGCCGCTGTAAGCACGACGCAGCTCCATTCCGTGGATGCGCTGAAAGCCCGTGCAGCCGTCGTCTATGCTGACGTCGCCGCGCCCATGGCTCCGCTTGCGATCCTTGAGGCGGACGACCTTCTCGACCTCGAGGCGGACCCGATCCTCACGAAGAAGATCGTCGGCAAGGAAGACATCGACGTCGCCAGTCTGATCAAACGACTGGGCAACAGCGACTGGGTGCGCCAGGGCCTAGTCTACGCCGAGTCCGATGCCCCCTGCCCTTTCTGTCAGAAGCCGCTGGAGGCTTCGCTCCATCATCAACTGACCGACTTCTTCGACGCAGCCTACGACGCCGACATCGCTGCGATCACCCGGGTCGAGGCCGCCTATCAGGATAGAGGGGCTCGCCTGCTCGCCTCCGCCCGGGCCGCAGCCGATACGCCGTGCTCCTATGTCGACCAGCCCTCCCTCGCCGCCCTCGTCGAACGGCTGGCCGCCCAGATCGCGCTCAACCACGGCCACCTGGAACGCAAGCGCAAGGAACCGAGCACGCCCGTCGCGCTTGAACCCGTCGCCGAGGCCTACAAGGCGGTCCGCGCCGTCGTCGATGCTGCCAATGTGGAGATTGCGCGCCACAATACGCTGATCGCCAACATCAAGACCGAACGCGCCACCCTGACGCGTGAGATCTGGCGCCGGCTGGTCGAAGACCGCAAGGCGTCCATCACGGCCTATTCGACGGACAGCGGAGGGCTCGACAGGGCGATCGAGTCCATGGGCAAGGCGCTGGAGGATAAGCGCGAGAAGCTGGGGCAGGCCATGACCGTCCTGGCGAACCTGGAAAAAGGCGTCACCAGCGTCAAGCCGACGGTCAACGCGATCAACGCGACCCTCGCCTCGTTTGGGTTCACCAGCTTCCGGCTCAAAACGGCCGGCGATAAGGAAGAGTTTTACGAGATCGTCAGGGGCGACGGTGCCGACGCCCGTGAGACCTTGAGCGAAGGCGAGCGGTGCTTCGTCACCTTCCTGTACTTCTATCACCTGACGCAGGGCGGCACGACCGCGAGTGGCGTTACCCACGATCGGATCGTCGTCATCGACGACCCTGTGTCCAGCCTGGACAGCGATGTGCTGTTCATCGTCAGCGCCCTGATCAAGCGGCTGCTTGCTGAGGCGACCGGCGGCAAGGGGCGGATCAAGCAGGTCTTCATCCTGACCCACAACATCTACTTCCACAAGGAGGTGACCTTCGACGCCAAGCGGTCACAGCGGGACGCCCTGAAGTCCGAGACCTTCTGGACCGTGCGCAAGGTCGGTGAACTGTCGACGCTCCAAGGGCACGAGACCAATCCGATCCGGACAGGCTACGAGCTCCTGTGGGAAGAGGTGCGCAGCCCGAGCCGGTCGCAGCTGACCATCCAGAATGTCCTCCGCCGCATTCTGGAGCACTATTTCACCATTCTGGGCGGGGTAGACCGGGACGATATCATCGCCAAATTCCAGGGCAAAGACCAAATGGTCTGCGGGTCACTGTTCTCGTGGATCAACGACGGATCCCACAATTTCGCCGATGATCTCTACGTCGCCGCCGATGGAGCCACAGCCGACCGCTACCTCGCGGTGTTCAAAGCCATCTTCGATCGGAGCGGTCACGACGCCCATTATCGGATGATGATGAAGCTGCCGCACGACACCCCTGAAGAGGTCGTTGCGGATGTCGCTGGGCAAGCCGAGGCGGCCGAACTGATGGCCGGTGCGGGCCTTGCCGCGGCCGACGGCCAGGAGCCGGATATGCCCCCTGCCCCCGCCGCCTGAGGTCGCGGGCTCAGGCCAGTCTGCACTCCGAGTGGAGGTCTGATCCCACGACCTCGCGAGCGATCGCGACGAGATGGGGGTGGTGGGTGAAGAAGAGCACCTGGGTCGATCGCGCCAGTTCCGCCAGGACCCGAATTCCGGCTTCGGCGCGTTCATCGTCGAAGTTGACGAACAGGTCGTCGGCGATGAACGGCAGGCGGACGCCCTTGGCGACGGATTGCTCGACCGCCGCGAGCCGCAGGGCCAGAAACAGCTGATCGGTGGTTCCCTCGCTCATCCCATCGATCTCGACCGCAGTCCGTCCGTCGTCCCGAACCCCCAGAAGCTGCGGCGACGCGCCGTCCGCCT
Source organism: Brevundimonas phoenicis (assembly GCF_047237745.1). NCBI lineage: Bacteria > Pseudomonadati > Pseudomonadota > Alphaproteobacteria > Caulobacterales > Caulobacteraceae > Brevundimonas > Brevundimonas phoenicis. Next base: position 1,032,397 of record NZ_JBDFLN010000001.1, on the reverse strand, counting down.
CGACCCGCAGCGCCGCATATCGCCCTGAGGTCAGGCGGCTGAACAGTGTGCTGGCGCGTTGAAGAAGCGGATCCTGGTGTCGGGCCCGGTAGGTTTCGATGGTCCACCGCAGCATGACGACCTGGGCCCGCTTGAGGATGTAGTGCTCGGCCAGTTCACCGAGTTCGGCGCGGGCCTCTTCCGCCGCCCCCGCCGCTGCGCTTGCGGACAGGCCGTCTGTTTCGAGGTTCGCAAAGGCCCGGCGTGCGTCGCCGTTGGCGGCGGCGCACTCCGCGACTTCGGCGTTCAAAACGTCGATCTCGGCCGCCAGGGTCTCGGTGCGTCCGGACAGGGCGTCCATGTCCGCATCCTGCGCCTCGGCGACGAGCGCCTCGACCGTTTTGCCGTCTCCGGCCGCAAGGATTGCGCGCTCGCTGTCCGCCAAGCCAGCGCGCAGCCTTCTCAGAGTGCGCGATCCGCTGATCGCCGCAGACAAGGCTTCGCGGTCCGCCAGGCCGATATCCGTCGCCAAGCTCGAAAGGGTCTCCGAGGCGGCGTCCGCGCGCGCGCGCGCCATTCGCACCTCGGCCTCACGGCCCTCGATGGTCTCCTCAAGGGTCGCGAGCCCGGCTGCGGCGGCGCGCGCCTCTGCAAGCCGCTCCCTGAGCCGGTTCAAATCCTGGTTCGCGTCCTGCGAGGGCGTGATCTCCGGGCCGAGCAAGGCCGCCACCTGGGCCGCGTGGATGCGACTGTCGCGGTCGATCCCGTCGATGCGCGCCTGGAGATCCGCCTGAGCGCTCAGGGCGGCGCGGAGTTCCTCGACCACAACGAGCGCGGTCGCCGCATCTTGCATCTCGAGCCCGAGTCCGGCGGCAGCAGTGCGATCGCACCAGTTGGCCTCTCGAATCGACATCGCCTGAACCAGCGTCGCGCGTCGGGCCTCTAGGGCGGCCGCCTCCCGATCGACCTGAAGGCGGGCCGCCTGATCGACCTGCGCCTTCTGGGCCAGACGCTCGGCGGCGTCGACCCGCTCTTCGGCCTCGCGCAACAGGGGGTGAAGCGCCTCGTCGCCGGTCGCCTCGAATGAGGGTGCCAGCAAGCCTTGCAGGGTCTCGCGTGCGCGGTCACGCGCCTCGCGCGCCGAGCGAGTCTCCGCCTCGGCCAGGTCCGCCGCAGCGGCGGCGACGAGGGCCGCGTCGCGCTCGCCCGACCAGTCCTGGAACCGACTCGGTTCAAGGTCCGGCAGACCGTCGGCCGTCAACCGCAGGCTCCAGGCCTGAAGAACGGCCGCCCTCTCCTCCGCCGCCTTCATCGCTCTCGCGTCCGCCTGAGCCGCCTCGAGCGTCAGCCGCGCGCGGCGTTGTCCCAAGTCCATCAGGCGGCTAGAGGCGTCGGCAGCCGCGAACCTTCGATCACTGCGTTCGTCTGCACGCTCAAGCGCGCTCTCGAACGCCAAGACTGCCTCACGCGCCGCCTCGAGCGGCGCGGCGGCGACGACATGGTCACGGATCGGCGTCCAACGGTCTTGCCGCGTCGCCCGCGCCTCGGAGATATCCGCTTCGGATACGCCCGCGCCTGCGACCAGTTGCTCGACTTGAAGCGCCAGTTCCTCGGCCTCTTCACGGGCTCGCCGCGCATTGGCCGTCTCCCTAGCGACCTCCGCAGCATTCGCCGCCAAGCCTTGTCCGACCTCATCGATCTCGCGCACGGCGGGTTTTGGCAGCCTGCGCAGCGTCCCGATCTCGCCTTTCCAAGGCGCCAGACGCGTGATCGCCGCATCCAGGGCCCCGGCGGCCGCTTCTGCACGCCGCTGCAAAGTGAGACAGCGCTCGTCGATGTCGAGGCCCAGACCTCGGGCGGCGGCCACGGCCGCCTTGAGGGCCGCCATTTCGGCCTCCGGCACCGGGGAGGCGGCGTCCGGCGCCGCCTCTAGGTGCCGCACCGCCAGTTGACGCTCCGCCTCTTCGATCTCGCGCAAAATGGCCTTGTCGCGCGTCTGATCCGCGGCGAGTTCACGCAGTCCGCCGCTGACGATCCGTGTCGGCGGGGCTGCGCCGAGCGCCCCGGCTTCCTCGCGCAGCCTACTGACTCGTGTCGCGCCTGCGGCGTACTCCGCTTCAATCCGCCCGAGATCCTGATGCGCCTTGTGGATTGCGCCGGAGGCGACGACCAAGGCGTCGATCTCCGCTGCGGCGTTCAGGACGGTTCGATCGGGTGCATACCGGGTCGCGCGTTCCTTCGCTTCGGCGAGGAGTCGCTCGGCCACGCTTTTATCCCGCGACGCCGTGTCCGCCTCGACCATGGCCGCTTCGGCCGCCGCTTCGCGCGCCTCACCCATGTCGACGACGCCTGCCAGCGCCGCCAGCGCCGCCAACTGGTCCGCCCGTACCCGGACGTGGGGCGCGATTCGGCGGATTCTCTCCAGCCGGCTGGCGCTCGACAGCAAGGTGTCGCGCCGGCGCTGCGCGTCGTCCAGCCGGGCCTGACTTTGCGCCAGCGCAGTCCTGGCGTCCAACCAAGCCTTGGGCTTGAGCGCCTCGTCGCGCACTGCACGCATGGCGTCGTCCAACTCGCGTTGCGCCTGGGTAAACGTCCGACGCGCGGCGGCGCGCGGTCCCCAGATGGCGTCGGCTTCACTCTCCAGTCGGGCGAGTTCTTCGGTGACGCCGGTCAGTCCGGCTCCCGCCGCAAACAGCGCCCGGCCGACATCGTCACGCGCCGCGATCATGGCGCGCCCGCCTTCGCGTAGACCGTCTTGGTCCAGGCTGAAGCCCAAGGCGAAGGTTTCGCGCGTCTGCCCCCTCAACATCGCCAGCAGCGGCCCCTCGTCGATGACCCGGTCGTCAGCGTCCAGCAGGGTGCCACTCGTTCCCTTCTTGCGTCGGACCGCTAGGCTCGCAACCTCGTCTTCGAGTACGGCGCCGACCCGGAGCAAGGGATAGCTGTGCAGGAAATTATAAGCAGAACGGGCGGGGAAACCGAACAAGAGATCCGACACCGCGGACAGGGATGTCGATTTTCCCGCCTCGTTGGGTCCGTAGATTATGTGGAAGTCCGGGCTGCCCGCGCGGAAACGCAGTTCGCATCCCTCGAAGCGGCCGTACCGTTCGAGATTCAGGCTGGAGAACCGCATTTTATGCCGCCCTCAGCAGACGCGACTGCAAAGCGAGCGCGGCGGCGTCGAGGATGGTGCCCCAATCTCCGTCCGCCGCCGACCGTCTGAGGTCCGTATCATCCGGCGTGTCCAGCCCCGTCTGGGCGGCCAGCAGGAAGGGCTGGAGATCTTCGGCCAGCAGGGCGGCCAGCTCGGGGGCCGACGCCGCCTGGGCCAGGGCCGCGGTGAAGTCCTCGCTCACGAAATCTTTGGTCGAGACCGGTTTGGCATGCACCTGCACGCGGACCTTTTCGATGTAGAGGTACGGCGAGATCGCCGCCGCCAGCGCCCGGGCGACGTCCCGCAGACCGCTCGCGCCATCGAGCAGGGCGCCGGCGTCATCCGTCTGTCCGACGAGAGTCAGGCGGGCGATCAGCGGCAGGCTCTGGGTCTGGCTCTGCCAGGCCGACGCTAGCGCCGCCTGAATCAGATCCGCCGCTGTTTGCGCCGATGCATCGGTGCAATCGACGGTGACGGCGGCCCATCGGAGGACGTCCAAAGCGACCCGGTCCACCGCCTCGACCGCGCCGTCCCGCACCGAGACTAGCACCACCCCCTTGGGGCCGGCCTCTCGGATAGTCCGACCTTGGAGATTCCCGGGAAAGATGACGTGCGGCGCTTCGCAGACCCGTTCGAACTCATGCACATGTCCGAGCGCCCAATAGTCGTAGTGTTTGGCCTTGAGGTCGTCGAGGCTGCAGGGGGCGTAGGGCGCATGGCCTGACCGCCCAGCCAGGGCGGTGTGAAGCATGCCGACATTGAAGTGGTGCTCCAGCCGATCCGGATAGGCCAGGACAAGATTGTCCGTCACGGCGGGAGTCGAGAAGCTCTGGCCATGAACCGCGACCTTTAGATCGTCAAGGCGGTGCGTCTGAGGTCTGCGCGCGTCGAACACCCGCACATTGGGCGGCCAGGGAATGCTGCGGCTGATCACGGAGGCAGCGTCGTGGTTGCCGGCGAGGAGAAAGACCGGGATGTCCGCCAGATGGAGTTCGCCCATCGCCCGGGCGAAATACAGTCCCGTGCCCATGTCCTTCCAGTCGCCGTCGAACAGGTCCCCGGCCAGGACGACGAAATTCACCGCTTCGTTGATCGCCAAGCGAACCAGATTGTCAAACGCAGCCCGTGTCGCGCCCCGGATCTCCGCTTCCGGCAACCCCTCGTAGCGGGACAGGCCGTGCAGCGGGCTATCCAAATGGATGTCGGCGGCGTGAAGAAATCGGAAGTCGGTCACTGAAAATCCCCCATAGGCCGGCACCGCCGCACTGAACCGATGGCGAGGATGCATCCCAACGCTATGCAACACTAGAGCCGAAGCGCTCCACGCGATGATTGTCTGGCGCGAAGGTTTGCACGATCTGCAGGATGCCAGGTGATTTCTGGCGGCATCCGCGAACTGCCGCTCGTCGGCCAATGCAGGGGGAGACGTAACGAGTCAGATTTGCCCGTCCGACGGCTGATCGATAGCCCGGCCGAAAAGGGTCCTTGCCAAATTCCGCTTTGAGTCAGCTTCAGCCTTTCGCGGAGAGATCGAAGGCAATGACAGTTCCTGACTCATCAGAGCCGTTGGCAACGTCCGCTTTAGGGTCCTGACCAGCTAGGTCAGGCCATCAGCCATGCGCTGACGGTTATCGTCGACGCGCGATCTGAACTCTGGAGCGGGCTTTAGCTCGGGCGAGCACAATTGACGGCGTATTTAGGCAAGACGATGCGAGAGGGTGTCACTCTATTCACTCCGACGCAGGGCCGCCGATCTCAAGGCAGGCGGAGCGTTGGGGATATAGCTCTATCGAAGAGGAAATCGGACCGGATCGTGATTGAGGAGATGCGCGACGACGCCGCCCGTTAAACCCTTGAGGCTTGGAACACCGGCCGTTTGGGCGGCCTATCCACGATCCATGCGACCTCCGCGCCGGACGCGCTTCACCGGCTTGAGGATCTGTTCGCGGAAGTAACCGCCAGTCCGCCTCACCGGCTTATCCAACAGTCGGTCGATCTCTTGGCCACGTCGTGTGTCGGCCCCGTCCGGCTCGCGGCTCCGCCGGATGTCTATACACGCTCGTCGTCGCTGGGCGGCGGCTTAGGCCCGAGGGCCCCGAGTTCGGCCCGGATGCGACGCGACACCCGATCAGCTTCCCGTTTCAGGGTTCGCGCCGCCTCGAGCTGGCTCTGCAGGCTACGCCGTCGCGCCCGCTTCTCGGCCGGCTCGCGCTCCGCCGACAGAATGATCTCCAGGAACGGAAACTCCGGCCCGGATAGGTCTAGGGCAGACGCGGCCTCGACCATTGCGCGATCTTCGTCGCGAAGGGTCGCGAGCGCATCTTCCAGGCAGAGCGCGATCGCTTCGCGCGCCGACTTGTCGATCGCTAGGGCGGCGCGCAACGGATCGTTGGCCGGCGGCATCTCCGGGGGCAGGTAGAGGTTGCCTTTCCATGCGGGATCGAGCCGTTCCAGCGTGCGGACGACGACCGCCAGATTCCTGAAGGGTCGGACCGCTTCGGGCAGGTCGTTCCGATGCGCCCAGAGCGCGAGAACGGCGTCTCGGCACCGCGCCTTGTCGTCGTCCGACGCCCCCGGGGCCGCCGCGGCGTCCATCAGTTCGGCGACATGATGCGCCATCCATCGCTGCAGAAGGTCGTTGCGGCCGTCGCGATCGAGCAGGTCGACGAGCCGTCGGCCAAGAGCGATGACATCGTCAGAGCGTTTCAAGGGAGCCGTCCTTGCGAAACAGGAAGAGCCGGAAGTACGGCGGGGAGGGTGTGCGGTCCCACCGGGACTCGTCGTGGTCCGACCGTAGCGTGCGACGTATCTGGACGTGCACGAGAAGATCCATGTCGAACCGCTGGAGAAGACGTGGCAGGCGAGCCGCCGGGATCAGCAGGCGTTGACCGTGGGGCGGCAGGGTCTCTGACCGGCGGGATGTTGCGCCAGCCCAGATTTCCGCGCGGAAGAGCGGCCGGCCGCGCGCCGCGGAGCGCCAGGCGCGCTCAAGACCGGTCGGGCGGAGCCGGAGACGACGAACGAGCCAGCTTGCCGGTCGCGGGGATGAGCTCGACATGGCGCCGATCCACGGGTCGGATCGGTCCAGACGCGGCTCCGGCCGATGGTCGTTGATCCAGGCCTTTTGCCGATAGGGCGGGGCGTCGATCTTCGCGTCGTCTTCCGACGGAAGGTGGTATTCCCAAGGGTTCTCGATGGTCTGGCAGGCGGCGAGCAGGGCGGCCGAGGTTGCGGGCGAGACGAGCACGCTCGACACCGCCACGTCCTGTTCCGCCTGTCCCCGCCATTGATGCCAGTCGCCGGCGACGACGATCTCGTCGGCGTGGCGAAGCACGCCGTCCAACTCCGCGAGCTGGACGGACCACGGCCAGAAGGCCCGATCTTCCTCTTCCTCGAGCGACGGCAGGGCGGGCAGGGGCGGCGCGAGATCGAGGCGGTCGGACGTCCAGCTTCCGTCGAGCTGGGTCAGCTGGAAACCGGCCAACCAGTCGGCGAACTCGTCGCGGCTCGCGCCAGGATAGCGCAACGGCGGCGTCGTCCGAACGAGTTGCCCCGCGATACAGAACAGGGCGTGGTAGCCGAGGTATTCGCGGAATCCGTGATAACCGCCTCGGCTGTCAGCATCCGACCAGGCGGGATCGCCCGCGCGCGGATCCTTGGCTTTGTGGTCGTAGCTCGACTTCCAAGTTCGGAAGATGACGGTCTCGGCTTTTCGCTCGAGCTGATCCGGCGACAGGCCGAAGGCGGACGCGAGACGCCCGGCGCTGCCCTTGGCCTGTTCGTAGGAAAAGCTGAACCGACGGCTCGGTCGGCGGGACTCCGAATACCAGTCGCGGCCGCCGATCCGCTCGGTGGATTTCGACGGCTTCGAAGGCGTGTTCAGCCGCTGAAGCTCGGCGATTCGACCCGGTGAAAGCACGATCTCACCCGCGGCGTGCAGGCTCAACAGACCGTCGGCGGCGAAACCCCGCAGGAGGACATGGTCGTTTGTCGGCTGGGCCGTAGCCTGCAATCGAGGCTCCAAGGCCGCGGCCCGATTAGGGCGATCTCCCGCGACCCGGGCCACGACGATGTGGAACCAGAGCTCGGCGTTCAAGGCGTAGTAGGGCAGGCCAGGAGCGGCGAAGCCTTCGGCCTTGCCGGACGCGACGAACGACGCCAGGGCAGTCACGACGCCCGTCCGGCCCAGGGTCAGGACGGTGCGCGCGGCATGGGCGGCCTGCCAGCGCACGCGATAGGCCGGAGCGGCGAGGGCGACGGCGATCAGGCCGGCGACCGCCATGTCCGGATCTGACGACGGCGCGGTCAGGGGATCGAACGGACCGTCTCCGAATCCGGGGGGCATGACGTTTTCGAACTGACACAGACCGAATTCCAGCGCGGCCTGCGCGTCCGCCGGGGAGAGTTCGGGCGCCATCAGGGGCAGGAGGTTGAACAGGTCTTCCGAGTCGGCACCCCGAACATCCTCCGCCACGCCGTCCAATACCGCCCCGGCGATCGCGCCGGGCGGCAGGCCGGACGCGGCCGCAAGATCCTCGATGACGTCGCCGTATCCGCCCCAGCCCCGAATCGACCAGCAATCCCGCCGCGCCCGCGCCAGAACGCTTCGCTGCACGGCATTCCGAACGGCGAGCGCTTCGCGAGCCGGTTCGGGCAGGCTGTCCAGCACATCCGCCAGCAGGGATGGGCGGAGTTCGTCGGTCGCCAGGAGGGTTTCGATCACCTCGGGTAGCGATGCGGCCGGGACGGCGGCGAGGATCACGCCCCAGGCACAGCCCGGGGACACGTACCGGTGGCGGGTCTTCAAATCGGTCAGCAGCGCCGCGGCGTCGGCATAGGTGCGGGGCGCGTGGTCCGCCAACGCCCGGCTCAGGTCTCTGAGCCAGGGATCGGCGCGCCGCCGCCGAGTTTCCACCCGCCGGGATATGGCCGGCGAGCGCCCGGCCCTTCCGAAGGCGCGCGCGTCCAGACCATGGCGCCGGGCGACGTCGGCGAGTGTCTGCCGTGCGCCGGGACTGAAGCGGGCCCGGATCGCATGGCGCGAGACGGCGTCCACGATCTCCTTCGCCAGCGGGGGTTCCGCGATGAGCGCCGCCTCGAACATCTCCGCCACCGGCCAGTCGCCCTCGAAGCCGAGCAGCGCGAGCCCCGCAACGGGATCGAGCGCCCCCGCCTTGCGGAGGTTTTCCTCAAGTAGCACCAGGAGACTGGACGTTTCGCCGACGCTTCGGTCCCGCCAGCGACTGACCGCGGCCGCAGCCGAGGGCGGATGGATCGCCGTGAGGGCGGAGACGGTCCCGCTCCAGTCAAACTGGTCCTCGATGTAGCCGGCCGCGAACTCGGCCGCCCGGGCCAATCGCCAGGCGGTTTCCGGCGCGCAGGCGCCCGAGACGGGACCGGCCCGGGTCGCCAGGGCAAGAAGGGCGGCCCATCGGGTGGGAACCTCGTCCCCCAGCAGACCGGCGACCTCGACGGCCTGATCAAGATGGGCGAGCGCCTCCGGGCGGTTGGCCTCGAGCAGAGCCCGGGTCGCCGCCACATGGGTTTCGATCTGATCGCGCGCCGCCACCGCCGCGCTGTTCCATTCGTTAGCGCCGGCGCGCCGGGCGTATCGAACGGCGCGGTCGGCGAGCTCGGGCCGGCACCCGGATTTCCGGGCCAGCTTCCGCCATGTCGGGAGATAGAGCGGTCGGCGCAAAGCCCCGATCCACGAATCGAGCGCGCCCAGGCGGTCCGGGGTCGCGTGTCCGCTTTCGACGAGGAGGTCGTGCCAGATCTCCACGATCTCGTCCTGGACTTCCTCGACGTCGTTCGAATGGCGTGCGACCGCTGCGTTCATGCCCCTAGTCGCCTCGGCGATCAGGTGGTCCAGTTGCGTCGCCGAGACCGGAGCCGCCGCGAGAACCTGCGCCCGGGCGTTCCACCAGGGCAGGACGGCTCCGGCGCGAACGCGAAGTTCGCGATCTTCATACGGGTCGGGATCGACGAGATGGCTCGGCTTGCCGCGCCGCCGCGGCTCGGGCTTCAGGCTCTCGAAGGCGGTCGGCGTTCCGCGCAGGGCGTCACGGAGGGTGCGAGCCCGCAGATAGCGGGTGCGTTCATCGACCAGACGGGATGCGAGGGTGCGCGGCCGATGCGGGGGCAGCACCTTGTCGAGACGGCGCGCCAGCGTGTCAGGGTCGAAGCCGCCCGATCGGAGCGCCCCCTCCACGAGTCTCACGACGACGGCGGGGCTGCGATCCCAGACGGTACGACGTCCCGGGTCAGACGGCCGAGGCTCCGTGCGCCGTGCGAGCAGTGCCTTGATGACGGCCGGCGGCAGAGGCAGATCCAGCGACCCCAAGGCGAAACAAACGCCGGCCGCGAGGGCGGGCGCCCGGGTCATGGCCAGTTCGGCCATGACGCGCGCCTCTTCAGCCCGGCCGTGGTCGATCAACCGGTCCGCGAGGGCGTGCGCGGTCTCGAACCAAATCTCCTTGGGCCGCCAACGGGTGATCTCCTGAACGGCCCGCAAGGGCCCCTCGAGATTGAGGAAGGCAAAGGCGAAATCCGCCCGCTCGCGGGTGTCATAGGGCTTTTTTCCCTGCTCCGTTGGCCCCGCCCGAGACCAGGCGTCCAGCAGGTCTTCGGCGCTTCTCAGCCGGGACCGGGCGTCGCCTTCCAGTTCCGGCTTCTGCGAAAACACCGCCGCCTCGGCGGCGTAGCGCGAACCCACCCAGCGGCCCAACATCCGGCGTGCGCCAATGTCTTGCAGCCGAGGGACGTCCAGGGCGACGCCGAACAGGTCGGTCTCATCACGCAGAAGCTTGTCCTGGAGGCCCGACCCCGCCGCGACCTCGCCCGCCTTGAGCGCTAGGCGGGCGGCGTCTGGCATTCGTCCGGCCTTCAGGGCGGCGCGCAGGGCGAACTGGACGCGCATGGCGTCGATCTCGCGCCTTTCCAGCGGACTGCCGGAGGGCAAACGCTCGGTCGACAGCGCCAGGGTGGTGAGGCGATCCGGCCGCTCCGCCTGAAGCCAGAGACCGGGAAGCGCGGCGGCGACGTAGGCCGAACCGTCGGCCAGGGGCGCGAGCCGATCGGCGAACCGGGCCATCGCTTCCGGCGTCGCTGCATATCGGTTGCGGAACCAATCCTCGACCGGCTCGTCGCGGAATTGGACGCCGTCGCCGGCGGTGAGCAGCCACCGGCCGTCGCCGAAGTCATGGGCGAAGCTGCGCACCGCGCTGGCGTCCACTGCGGCGAGCCGAGCGAGAGTCTCGATCGGTATGAGGGGGCGCAGGGTGGCGAGCCCCTTGCACAGCTCGTCAATGGCACCGGGGTCCTCCGCCTCGTTCCGAACCTTGTCGAGCGCGCCCTCCAGCTGTCCGGCGATAATGGCGCTGACGGTCTGGGGCTTGGGGCCTAAGGCTCTCAGAACCCCGGCCAGGGTCGTGGAGGCGGTGAAGGCGTTGGCTTGCACGCGCGGATTGCTAGAGGTCCGTCTATCGAACTCGACGACGTCGGCGTCAGACGCGTCCGGATGGCGCGCGCGTAGATGCCGGCCGGTCTCGGCCAGGCTGAACGGCCGCAGCGGAACCGTATCGAGGCCGGCGGGCGCCTTCAGCAGATCGAGACGATCGGGGCGGCACAGCATGACCAGGCGGACGCCCGCCGGCAGGTCCGCCTGAAGCAGCCCCGGAACGAAAGCCCGCTCCGCCGAACCCTTGGCACCCATCATAGCGTTGTCCGCCGCGTCGACCACCAGCAGCAGGAGCGCGTCCGGCTCCGAGGCTTGCAGATGACGCACGGCGGCTCGCAGTCGCTTCAGGAAGGCCGCCAGGATCAGGGCGTCATTGGCGCGGCGGGGCAGAAGCGGCATGCAAAGGCCCTGCACGGCCAAGGTATTGGCCATCTGGGTCAGGGCCACGCGATAGGCATGCCGCTCATGCGGCTCGCGGCGATAGTCCCCGCCCCCGTAGCAATCGTAGAGAACCCAGGCGGAGCCCTTGGGGAGGCCGAGGTGAAGCCGGGTCGCCACAATCGATTTTCCGACGCCGCCGTCGGCCGTGATGATTAGCGGCGCCGACGCTGCGAGGATCCTGGCCTGAAGGTCCTCTTCCTGTTCGCGGGCCACCGCGTGCGGCAGGTCGTCGATCCTGACCTCGGCCGGCAGCAGATCTTCCGGTCCGATGTTCAGAGCGAGCTCAAGGTCGCTCTTTCGGACGACATTGTCGGCGGGACCCGAACCGAGCTTGTCGTAGAAGAGGTTCTTGATCCTGAGCGCCGGCTCGTCTTCCGGATCGACGACGATTTCTCGAAGTTCCGCGTCCAGAAGCTGCTTCTGGACGCGGAACCCCGCCTCGCGGCCCGAGACGTCCAGTCTGTCGAAAAAAGGCCGAATGAAAGGCTCGGGCAAGCCTGTGGCCTTGGTGAGCGCCTCGGCCGCCTTCGGATGGCGCGGCGCCGCGCCGGACGCAAGGTCGGCGACGCTGTCCAAGACCGAGGTCGCGATCGGCCTGTTGCTCACGAACCGGAAACGCATCCGGCCCAGAAGCGCCGCGACGTCCCGCGCCGCCGCGAGCTTGGGCAGGCGCGCTCCCCAGCCCTTCAGGGTGGTCGCGAGATCAGACGCGGTCCAGACCTCGGTCTCCCGTAAGGTCGAATGCTTGAGCTGGATGTAGTCGATCCGGGTCGCCTCGGCGAGGACCTCGGACCCGCGATACTCGGCGACGTCGATGACCTCCTCCCCGGTCTCCACCGACCGTTCCGCGCCTTCTCGAGGGGAGGGGCCTTCGACCACCACCGCCACGAGATCGCTGGTCGGCGAGAGCAGCTCGAGCGCGCGCCGCCCGGCCCACAGGACGTGGAACGTGTTGCCGTCGTGGCTGGCCCGGATCCGTTCGCTTGGCGTGCTCACCCGCGCGCGCCGCCGGGGTTCCGATGTCGGTCGCATCGTGCGAGATGGGGCTGGCTATGAGCGGACGACATGGATGATTCCTGTTCGGCTTGACGATTTCAGGTTGTCGCGGCGCGCGCAACGCCGTCCGCTAGCACGCCCATCGACCGCCGCCGTCTGCCCTCTTCCCCCGCGACCACGCCGGCGCGCCAGTGTCCGCTCTTGGCGCTTCCAAGGCATTCGTGACAACTCGCCAACCCGCTAGCGAATCCGACGCAGGCCGACGCACTATTTAATAAGTGTCTGTCGCCGCCAGCTTTCCACGGCCTTGTCCAGCGCCGCGGCGCTCTTGTCATCCGACCAGCGATCCCAGAAGTCGATCGTGCCGCTGAGCGGCTCGTTGTCCGGCTTGGCGATCCGGATCCGCGTGGGCAGTAGGATGGCGTCGCCAACGACTAGAGCCTCGCCGGTGTCGAGCACGGGCAGCAGGTCTCCGAAGCCGCCGAGACTGTCCGGCAACAGCCGGCGAACCACCGCCTGATCTTCGCCGTTGGTGAGGCGCATGGCGATGAGGTTGTTGCACTGGCTGACGACCGTTCGGCTGACCTCGGCCGGGCGCTGGGTGATGACGACCAGGCCGACGCCATATTTGCGGCCTTCCTTGGCGATCCGCTCGAATGTCGCGACGGCGTTCTCGGCGGCGCCGGATCCTGCTTCCTGCGGGATGTAGAGGTGGGCCTCGTCGCAGAAGAGGGCGACCGGGTGCCGCGATCCGGAGGGGAGCCATTGCTGGATCGAGAAGGCCAGGCGCGCGACCATGCCGACCATGAGCGGCAGGATGTCCGAGGGGACCTCGGAGAAGTCGATGACCTTGACACCGCCCTTGCCGCCCTTGGCGGACCTACCGCCGAGCAGAAGCTCCACGACCTTGTTAAGCCAGTCGTAGTCGTCCGCGATCCCTGTCGGCGGGAAGAGGAAGCCCAAGCGTCGATCCGTCTGCTTGCCTTCGAGCCGCTGCATGAGCCGACTGAGCTTGCCGTGGAAGTCGCCCTGCTTTTCCTTCCCCGGTGACGCACCCGGCACCATTTCGGCGTTCAGCCGCTCTAGCTCCTCGAACACCGCAGCGATGTGGAACGGGACCGGGCTGTCGATGGTGAAGTTGGCCAGCACCTCTTTATGGCCGCCGCTTGTGAGGAAGTCCTTCTTGGCCTCGACGATCGTCCGCGACATGACCATGGCCTGGTTCGGCGCGTTTTGGTCCGACCGGTCGACGAACATCGACTGGAGCGCTTCGTAGCTCATGAGCCAGTACGGCAGGTGCAGCACGCCTTCCGCCAGTCCGCGAGCGGCTTCGATATCCGCTGGCCCCGCGATACGCAGGTGGACGAAGCCATCACCCGCCATGGCCGCGTACTCGCCGTGCATATCGAACACGATGGCGTTGGCGCTGGACAGTTCGGCGACTTGTTCCAGCAGTCGGGCCGTTGTCCAGGACTTACCGGAGCCGGTGCTGCCGACCACGACGGCGTGGCGCTGGAACAGCTTGTTGCCGTTGATGAAGGCCTCCGCCTCAGCATCTAGAGTGTAGGTCCCCAGAGACAGGCGTTGGCCGGTCGCCGTCACTGCGGAGATCACCCCCATGAAGCGGGTGAGCCGCTCGCCCTCGAGCGCGAAGCAGCTCGCGTCGATCTCGGGCACCGTCTCCAGGGTGCGCCGGAACACATTGGGCCGTCCGCCCACGAGATCGATCAGGGTGCCGATCAGGGTGATCTTGACGAGGTTGATCTCGGGATGGACCGCATCCGTTTTCTCGAGATCGCCGGCCTTGCTTTCCTCGACCGCGGTGCGGGTGATCTTCTGGATGATCCCGATCAGCTTCTGGCCCGCCAAGCTGCTCTGCAGGGCCACCAGCCGGTTGACTTGGAGGGACCGAAGCGAGTCGATGTCGTCCACCCGCACAACGACCGTCGCCGTGTCCACGGACAGCACGCGTCCGAGTGCGTCGCTGTCGCTGAAGTCGAGAATGCTCACGCCTGTACTCCAATGGTCATGTCGAGAAATGCGGAAAGCCGCCAGGCTTCCAGGTGCGGCACGTCGAAGCCGTCCGGGTGCTCGTGGGTGTAGAAACGGCTTCCCGAGCCGGCGGCCTCGATGGCGAGGTACTTGCGGCACTTCCCGCCCTTGAGGAAAGCCTTGGCCGTGTCAGTCAAGTCTCGCGTGACGACCACGAGCGGGACGGAATCCGTGTTGCATCGCTCGACTAGCTTGGTCTGAAGATGCTCGTCATTGAACCCGTAGCCAACGCACAGATAAGAGCGCGCGCTCTCCAAGGCGGTGTCCGAGCAGGTGAAGATGGTGCGGAATGGCTCGCCATGGGCCAGACGGTATTTCTCGAGACCCGGCGTGATCATCAACGGCGTGAATCCGGCGGGCGTGTGCTCCATCTGGGGCAGGGCGATGATGCCACCATCGGCGTCTTGGAACCAGTCAAGCGACCCGTGGACCTTCCAGACCTTCACAGTCCGGACCTGTTGGCCATTGGGCATCAGGCGGGTGTCCGCCTCTCTGGCTCTCAGTTGCAGATGACCGTGATTGAAACCCGTGAAGACGGCGAACTCCACGGCGTCGGCGGCGTACTCCGCGAGCCGATCGTAGTTCGGCGTCACGACATTCAGGGTCTTATGCGTGCTCGTGAACAGATGTTTGTACAGCCGCGACAACGGCAGGTGACGTCGATCGGAAATCAGGCCGACAAGGGCTTGGCGATCGGAAGGGAAGAGAAAGGCCCGCGTCGCTTCGGCTACAAACTGGTTCTGTCGCGGGCTTGGTCTCACCGCGCCGAGCGCTGTCTCCAGGTCATCGCCCTTGGCGAGGTTCGCGAGAAAGCCGTTCCACTCATCCAACTCCCCGGTCGACCATGCAGCCGGCACGCTGAGTGATGCGAGATGCTTGCCCAACCGATCCATGCCGGGAACACCGTGCGCCGCCGATGCGCCGCTCCCCAGGATGATCACAGGAGTCGCGCTCAACGCCGCTTGGGCGAACAGGATCGCGGATTCAGTCGGTGTTGTCGCGGCCACAAACGCCCCCAAGCCTCACAGCAGAAAACCATTAGAGGTTGCGGTTTCATAGGCAAAGTATATTTCAGGCTTAGTGGTTCTCAGCCCCGTGCCCCGCCCCTTAAGGCCGATACGACGTCCGCTTTATGCACATGGCCGGAAGTCCGCTTATGGCGCTAAGCAGTCGTCGCAGGCCTAAAGCGCCGCCACCTTGATCGTTGGTTGGTGCAGCCTCGGAGTTTTCGGCTAGACTCCATTCATGCGGTCTGATTTGCACCATCTTCCGGAACGGCAGCAGCGCGAGCTTGAGCGTGTGCGCGATACCCTGCTGGCCGGATTCGAGGCTGCCAAGAACGGCGGCGGGGGCGGCACGCAGGAATGGCGTCGCGGCGGGATGGTGCTGAAGATCATCCTCTTCGGCTCCTATGCGCGCGGTGACTGGGTCGATGAGCCGGAGAACGGCTATCTGTCGGATTTCGATCTGCTGATCGTCGTCAACACCGCGAAGATGACCAACATCGCCGACTACTGGTGGAACTCCGAGGATCAGATCCTGCGGGACCCGTCCATCGGCCGGACCGTCAACATCATCGTACACGACCTCCAGGAGGTGAACGACGCCCTCAAGCGCGGCGAGTACTTCTGGACCGACATCGTGCGCGATGGCGTCTCGCTCTACAGCGTGCCGGGTCATCCGCTAGCGACGCCGCAGCCGATGACACCGGAAGATGCCGTCGAGATAGCAATCCGGCATTACACGGCTAAAGCCGCCGATCTCTCCAGATGGATCGACACGGCGGAATACCAGACGCTCAAGGCTGCCTCAGATGAAGGCTTCCGCAAGCTCGCAGCCTTCAGCCTCCACCAGGCTGTCGAAGCCGCCTACGCCTGCTTCCTGCTGGTCCACACCTTCTATTTCCCGCGCTCCCACAACATCAAGTTCCTGCGCTCGCTCGCCGAGGACGTGGACACGCGCTTGGTCGAGGCCTGGCCCCGCGAGCAGCGCGCTGACCGCCGCCGCTTCGAACTGCTCAAGCGCGCCTATGTCGAGGCCCGCTATAGCGACCAGTACGACGCCTCGGCCGAGGACCTGGACTGGCTGACGGCCCGCGCCCGCATCCTGCGCGACCTCGTCGCCGACCACTGCCAATCCAGGATCGCCGAGCTGAAAGCGAAGGCCGAGACCGCCTAATCTGTGGACGCAAACGGCTGCCTCCCATCACGTTCGCGAGAGACCGCGTGAACGGATCGGACCTGTTGAAACCGCCTGAAACCGCCTGAACATTCCTGAAACGATCCTGTCCGTGATCGCCCTCCAGCGCCCGCATTGACCGCCTGTGGATAATCGTCGCCGGATAGCGCCCTCACAGAGGAGCACCCGCAATGACTGGCCTTTACCTTGGAGAGACTGAAGACATCCTGCTGAACCGCAAGGAGGCGTCGACCGAACTGCTGCGCATGGGCATCCGCCGCTCGCCGGCCACCCTGGCCAAGGTCTTCAGCACGCGATCCGACGGCCCGCCATGCATGCATCTGGGCCGCACGCCTTACTATCCGCGCCAGAAGCTGCATGAATGGGCGCGCAGCCAGCTGACGGCCCTTCGCTCGTCCTCCAGCCAGCCCCGGCGCTCCGGCGACTGGAGCGCGCCACGCCATGGAGAAGAAGCCCGCCCCTGACTGGGGGCGGCTTCGGCTTACAGCCCCAGGCCCTCCCCGCCTCGCCCCACGCCCGGGATGACCTGCGCGACGCCGCGCGCGTCCATGCCCAGCGTCGCGGGGGCGCCGACCGCCGGCAAGGCCGCCCCTACCGCCAGCCGCGCATAGTGCTCGACGCCTTGGGCATCCCTGACAACCGCAAACGGCGAAACGCCGAGCTCGTCGTGGAAGGCCACCTTCATCACCTTTCCGGTCACCCTGCCCTGCCGGAAGACCTCGGCGGTCTTGCCTGTCTCCAGCCGACGTTGGTTGAGAGTGCGGATGACGTCCTTCGAAATCTGCAGCCGCCGCAGTTCGCCCTCCAGATCTTCGTCGAGCCTGAAGCGCCGCCCCTGACGCTCCGCGAGACCCAGAGCCTCCAGATGGGCCAACCGACCCCGGGTCAGCGCCGCCCAGGCGCTTTTGCCGCCCATTGCGTCACCGACGCCACCCTCCCCGTCCATCGACGCCAGCAGCCGCCGGTCGAAGCTGGTGAAGCCGTCTCTTTGCGTCTCGCGCCAAACGCGGCGCTCGGCGTCGAGTCGTGACAGGTCGCCCAGCTCCTCCTGCGCCGCCTCCTGGGCCCGCGCCCGGAAGCCATAGGCGACATAGTCGCGGGGAATAACCAGGTCCCGTCCGCTCGCCCGACGCCCCGGCATCAGGACATGGGCGTGGGGCTGGTCCGTGTCGTAATGGCATACCGCCATCCAAGGCAGTTCGGGCTCGCCCAGATCGGCGCACACCCGCCCCATGACATCGCGCACGTAGTCCTGAAGGTCGGCGATCCGGTCGCCATGCTCAGGCGAGATGATGAAGCGGAAATGGTGCCGATGCTCGGCCCAGTCCTTGATGCGCTCCGCGCCGTCCACCGCCTCCTCGTTCCGGTCGAAGAAGGTCCCCGCCTCCCCTTCGTGGCCGGCGCCCTCACGACCGAGATAGCGGACATGGGCGGCCAGCGCCCCGGCGCGCGCCATGCCTTTTCCCATGTGTCGCGACACCAGCGCCTTGACGATGACCCGCTGGCGCACGTCCACGCGGAAGGCGCTGCCGGATCGCTTCGCGGCCGTCTTCAGCGCGCCCGCCCTGGCGCCATAGCTGAACCGCATCGACGACGAGAGCCGCTTCAGCATCGACGTGCGGACAGAGCCGTCTCGCTTCAGGCTCGTCGCAAGGCGTACTTGAAGCTCGCCATCGTCCGAGGCGGACAGGGCGGAAATGCGGTCTTCGATGATGCTGCGGACAGTAATGACGACGCCTCCCAAGGGGAGCGAAAACGCCCTCAACCGCCGCAAGTCGTCACAAGTCGCAGAACCGGTCGGGAGCGCTCGCTAGCGAGTGGAAACGAAAGGACAAAAGCGAAGCGAACACACCCCTCTTTTATCTTGCCCTCCCGCCCCCCTCATTCTGCGTCTGCTTACCGCTGGTGGATTCTGATGACCGACGGACCGACCGCGTTTTCCCCGCTCAGTCCGACACTCGCATCAGCAGGTCCACCAGGGGGCGGTTGATGTAGTAGTTGTTCCTGCCGGCCTGATGCTTCTCAACAAACCCCGCAATGGCGAGTTGGTCGAGATACTTGGCAGCGGTTTGACGGGTGACGTCGAGATCGTTTTGGAGGAACTCGATCCGCGTGTAGGGGTGCCGGAACAGGTTGTTCAGCAGATCCTGCGAATAGCGGATTGTCGCGTGCGCCCGCAGCCGTTGCTTGTAGTCCGCCATCAAGGCGCTCATGCCGTCGATCAGAGCTAGCGTCTGGCGGGACGTCGTGGATACGGCGCGGAGCATGTAAAGCAACCAAGGCTCCCAGTCGCCGTTGTCCCGAACGCTCTGCAGCATCTGGTAATAGTCCGCCTTATTGGCCGTCACATAGCGGCTGAGATAGAGCACCGGGATGTCCAGCAGCCCCGTTCGCGTCAGGTAGAGGACGTTCAGGATCCGGCCGATTCTGCCGTTGCCGTCCGAGAAGGGGTGGATGCTCTCGAACTGGTGATGGATGAGCGCCATCTTCACGAGAGGATCCAGATCGCTCGCCGCGTCGTCGTTGATGAAGGCTTCGAGAGCCGTCATCTGGGCTTCGATCTCCCGGCGATCCTGTGGCGGCACGTAAACGAGCTCCCCCGTCGCCTGATGGCGCAGAGCCGTCCCGGGGGTCGCGCGGAACCCTTCATCCGTCCGCTTGAGCACCTGAAACATCTCGACGATGACATTGTTGGTCAGCAGCCCCTGGTTCGCGTGGAGCTGGTCCCACCCCCTCTTGAGGGCGTCACGATAACTGGCGACCTCCTTGGCCGCGGCGGAGCCGGCGCCATCCCAGTGCAGGCTCGCCTGAAACAGCTCGTCCTGGGTCGTGACGATATTCTCGACTTCCGAACTTGCCTTTGCCTCCTGAAGCGCGAGCGTGTCGATGAGGATGGCCTGGTTCGGAATACTCCGGGCGCGCCCCTTCAATTCCGCCAGATGGCGGTGCGCGCGAGCCGCTTCGCGAAGCACCGCCGCCGTTTCAAGATCCCCCTTCGGCGGAAGGCGAGGAATGGAATAGGTAGGTTTTAACATGACCAGCCGGAGGTGTTCGTTATTCTTGTTTTTTTTAACACGTTGAAACCGACTTGTTAAATCCGGCCACTTCGTCGGGCCAACCAGTGCTGCCTTGAGGGCTCTCTGGCTCGCCTGCGCCATCCGCTGGGGCGGGCATGATCATCGACGACAACCGATCGCTGATCCGGTCTGCCGCCGCTTGCAAGGGATCGTCGGAGAGGTGGGCATACCGGCTTGTCGTAACCACATGCTGGTGCCCCAGGAGCTTGCCGATCAGCGTGAGACCTTCGCCGCCCGCTACCCCGACGCTGGCGAAGCTGTGTCGGAGATCATGAATGCGCACATCCGGCAGACCGGCCTGATTGCGAATGTTCACCCAAGCCCAGTCCAGGTTGGCCACCGGCTTCCCCGCATGGCGGCGATCCGGAAAGACCCACTCGCGATCATGAACCGGCAGCGAACCCACCAGCGTCCTCGCAGCCTTGCCCAGCCGGATCACTTTGGGGCCCGTCTTCGAGTCCTTCAGGCGCAGCAGCCCGCTTTCAAGATCCACCTCCTGCCAGCGAAGGTGCGCGATCTCGTTCTTGCGCGCGCCAGTCAGGGTCAGCAAGCGGATGATGGCCACGTGTCGGGGATCACCACCATCCTGCTCAAGCCGAGCCAGCACGTCTCCAAGCCTCGCCATCTCCGCGGCGGACAGGAAACGTTCACGCCGATTGTCCTTGTAACGCCTCAATCCGCGGACCGGATTGTCGGTCATGAGCTCGCGCTCGATCGCAAAGCTGAAGATACCGCCGAGTAGCCCAACGGTACGCGCAGCCGCGTGCTTGCCGCCCCGGGTATGGGGCGTGGCCTCTGCCCGGATCTTGCCGTTCCCGACATCAATCATCAGGCGCTGGATGTCGGCCCGCGAAACATCGCCCAGCTTCATCCGTCCCACGCGAGGCTTGATGTGCCGGTCGATGCGGATGCGATCGATCCGGAGAGTCGACGCCTTCTTCATCGCCGTACCCTCGGCCATGTAGAGCTCGCACAGCTCGCCCATCGTCATCTCGCCTCGCCGCTCCATCTTGTCGGCTTGAGGATCTCCACCTTGAGCTGCCTCAGCGATGGCGAGCCGAGCCCGCTCCCTCGCTTCTTCCGCAGTGATGACTCCGTGTGGGGCCAGCGCCATCAGCCGGTCCGCGCCGCCGTGCGTTCGGAACCTGGCGAGGTAAGTTCGCCGCCCCTGCGGAGAGATCCGGACGCCAAATCCCTTGAGATCGGAATCCCACACGACGTACCGCTCGTCCCGAGGTGCCAAAGCCTCGACTACCCTTTTCGTGAGCCGCTTGGTCACCACATGGCCACCAGACATATTTCCTCCGTCCCGCCGCGGCGGGGTTAGAGCCCGATTTCTGGTCACCACATGGCCACCAGAACGGAGCAAGTCGGAGGATAAGGCGGTCATCACGGGCAATCGCCCTTTGCCCTCTTTGCGCCATGAAAACAGGCACTTGGGCAACAAACAGAAACACCGGTAAACCCTAGGGTTCGAGCTCGATGTCCCAGTAGAGGTAGTCGAGCCAGCTCTGGTGCAGGAAGTGGGGCGGGAAACGCCGCCCCGCCTGCTGAAGCTGCCAGGCGCTGGGCTGGTGGGCGGTGCGGCGCAGGGGCATGTGCGCCTGACCGGGCGTGCGGCCGCCCTTGCGCAGGTTGCAGGGACCGCAAGCCGCGACAATGTTCTGCCACGTCGTGCGCCCGCCGCGCGAACGGGGGATGACGTGATCGAAGGTCAGATCCTGGGACGTGCCGGGCGCGCCGCAATACTGGCAGGCGAAACCGTCGCGCAGGAAGACGTTGAAACGGGTGAAGGCCGGCTTGCGGTCCTGATCCACGTAGGACTTCAGACAGACCACGCTGGGCAGCTGCATCTCCAGCGAGGGGCTGCGGACGACCTTGTCATAGGTGGCGACCACGTCGACGCGGTCCTGCCACACGGCCTTGACCACTTCCTCCCACGGCCAGAGCGACAGGGGAAAATAGGACAAGGGCCTGAAATCGGCGTTCAGCACCAGGGCCGGAAAGCCGGACGGCGGGCGGGACAGGACCTGCATCAGGCCCTCCCGCTCATACGGGGGGTTATCGACGCGACAGGACTGAAGACACGTCTCCTTCCTTGGTCTGATGGCGAAACCCTACGCCTGATTCTCCCGCATCGCCATGACAGATACGGCGCGTTTTCGTGACGCGCCCCTAGAAGACCTCGACCAGCTCGAAACGTTCGCAGACCACCTTCATGCCCGGCGCCCAGGTGCCTTCGCGGCGGTAATAGGCCTCATGGGCGTCGCGCCACCATTCGTAGCTCAGGTCGCCCTCCCCCTCGGCGCGGGCGAAGTCCTCGCTGACCTGCTCGAAGGGCATGATCTCGACCTCGGTCGTGCGGATCGCGCAGCGAGGAACGCCGGCGCCGTCCAGAATGACGCTGACCTCGCCCACGGTCGGCATGATGTCGGCCTCGCACGACGCCAGCGACGAACAGGTCGCGCGCTTACCGCCGGCCAGCACCAGGGCCAGCAATTCATCAGCCAATTCGGGGCTGTCGCCAAAGGGCCAACGGGGCGCGGCCGCATAGGCGGCGGGAAGGTCGTTCATCTGCGTTCTCGTCAGTTGGGTTCAATATCGCGAAGCGGCGGTCGGGAAGGCGGGCAGGCTCCAGCCCCATTTCAGGGCGCCGGCCCGCACGCCGAACCCGGCCACGACAGCCACCGCCACGGCGGGCCATGTGGGAAGGCTCACGGCCTTCAGTCCGACGAACAGGGCCGCAGACACCAGGGCGGCGGTGATGTTCAGTTCGCGCCGCAGCAGGATGGAGGGCTGGTGCGCCAGCACGTCGCGCACGATGCCGCCGAAGCAGGCCGTCAGCACGCCCATGACGATGCAGATCAGCGGCGTCACGCCATAGGACGCCGCCTTGGCCGCCCCCATGACGCCATAGGCCGCCAGCCCGACCGCATCCAGCCACAGCAGGGCGCGGAAACGCCACGACCGCGACCCCAGCATCCAGAAGCCGACCGCCGCCACCATGCAGACGGCGACATAGCGCCAGTCCTGCACCCAGAAGACCGGCGCCCCGATCAGCAGGTCGCGCAGGGTGCCGCCGCCCATGCCGGTCACGGCGGCGAAGAAGGCGAAGGTCAGGACGTCATGCTTCTCACGCGCGGCGGCCAGGGCGCCGGTGGCGGCGAACACGGCCACGCCCGCAAAATCCAGCAGCGGCAGCACCGCAGCCGGGCGAACCAGGTCTGCGCCCGCGATCGGCTCCAACATCGTCATCATCCCCAGGGCGCCGCGCGGCGCCGTCTTCGGGGTCGCCCCCAACCTTCATGAATGCCGAAGGCTAGACGCCCTCGTCCAGCGCGATTTCGCCGCGCCGAACGCCACCATACCACCCCCAGAGCAAATGCGCCGCCACCCCGCGATGCGGCCGCCAGATCTCGGCGCGGGCATAGGCCTGCTTCTCGTTCGGACGGGCCTCGACGCGGTCGGCCCAGCGCATGGCTTCCTGCAAGGCCACGTCTCCGCCGGGAAAGACGTCCAGCCGCCCCTCGCAGAACATCAGAAAGGTCTCGGCCGTCCACTTGCCCACGCCCTTGATGGCGACCAGGGCGGCGATGGCCTCAGCGTCGTCCAGCCGCTCCAGGTGGTCGAAGTCGATATGGCCGTCGGCATGGGCGCGGGCGATCTCATGGCCGTATTTCGCCTTCTGCCCCGACAGGCCGAACGTGCGCAGCGTCTCGACATCGCGCGCCAGCACGGCGTCCGGCGTCACCTGACCGTCCAGCCCCTCGACCACCCGCTTCCAGATCGAGGCCGCGGCGGCGACCGAGACCTGCTGCTCCACGATCATGCGGAACAGACCTTCATAGCCGCCGGGCCGCAGCCGCCATTCGAACACGGGCGTCGAGGCGTGCGCCTTGGCCAGGGCCGGATCGGCGGCGGCCAGAGCCTCACGGGCGGCGGCGACGGAAGAAGCGGAGGGAGCAAGGGCCATGAGGTTGTATCGACAGGAAAACAGCGCCGCTCTAGCATCGCGCCCATGCGCACTCTGGACGATCTTCTTCACCCGATCACCCCTGATCGTTTCTTCGCCGACTTCCATGCCCGAAAGCCGCTGCACATCCCGGCCGGCGAGGGTGAGCCGAAGCGTGCGCTGCTGGACTGGTCCACGTTCAACGGCCTGCTGAACCAACCATCGATCTGGACCGCCCAGAGCCTGAAGCTGGTGCACAATACCCAGCCGGTTCCGCCCGAACGCTATTGCCGCACGGTCCAGACCCAGTCCGGCGCCGTCTTCCGCCCCGATCCGGCCAAGGTCGCGCTTTTCGTCGCCGACGGCGCCAGTCTGATCGCAGGCGACGTGCAGGATCTGACCCCGCCGATCGCCGATCTATCGTCCGTGCTGGGGCGCGCCTTCGCCGCCAGCATGGGCGCCAACATCTATTGCTCGTTCAAGGGGGTTCAGGCCTTCGGCGCCCATTTTGACCTGACCGACGTCTTCGCCGTCCAGACCGAAGGCGAGAAGCTGTGGCGCATCTATGAAAATCGCGCAGACGCCCCGGTCGAGATGCCGTCCGGCGTGGGTGACATGCGACGCTGGTTCGAGCAGACGCGGGGCCGACTGCAGGCCGAAGTGATGATGCGTCCCGGCGACGTCCTCTATCTGCCGCGCGGCTGTTACCATGACGCCCTGGCCCAGGACGCGGCCTCCCTTCACGTCACCTTCTCCATCGCCTCCCTTTACGGCCGCATCATCTTCAATCTGCTTGAGCAGGCCGCAATGCAGGATCCGGCTTTCCGTGCCTATCTGCCGTCACCGGACAAGGACGGCGGTCGCGCCCTGCAGCAACACCTGGCCGGATTGGGCCAGAAGCTGGCGCAACTCGCAGCCTCTTCCGCCTTCCGCGATGAAGTCGCCATGACCCAGGAACGGCTGACGCCGCGCACGCACCGTTTCACTCTGCCCGAGCGAGCGCCGCTGACCCGATACAGCCGCACCGCCGTCATGGCTCCGCTCTACGCCGGTCCCGTCGCACACGCGATGCACTGGGCGCTGTCCCAACATGTCTTTGCTCTGGAAGACCTTATCGCCCAGTTCGACTTCGTGCCCGAATCCGACATTCGCGCCACCGTGGACCAAGCCGAAAAGTCCGGAGTATTGAAGCGGGTCTGACCCGCTCTGATGCGCCATGTTCGCCACCCGCTTCGCTCCCTCGCCCACCGGTCGCCTGCATAGGGGCCACGCCTTCTCAGCCCTGACGGCGTGGGGCGCAGCGAAGGAAGCGGGGGGGCGCTTCGTGCTGCGGATCGAGGACATCGACCCAACGCGGTGCAGGCCCGAGTTCGAGGTCGGGATCCATGAAGACCTGACCTGGCTGGGGCTGGACTGGGAGACGCCGGTGCGGCGCCAGTCGGATCATCGGGCCGACTACGCCGCCGCGGTCGAGGCGCTGAATGGGCGCGGCCTGCTCTATCGCTGCTTCCGCACGCGCAAGGAGATATTGGACGCCATCGGCGATGCGCCCCACGGCCCCGCCGAGGCGGCCCGCCCCGGCCCGCATCCGGCCGATGAAGAGGCGCGACTGCTGGCGGAAGGACGCCCCTTCGCCTGGCGACTGTCGCTGGATCGAGCCAAGGAGGCGCTGGGCGGCGCCGCGTGGGACGCCCTGAGCTTCGTCGAGGAAGGCTCAGGCCTCGACGGCGAGACCGGCCGGGTCAGGGCGCGGCCCGAAACGGCGGGCGACGTGGTGCTGGCGCGCAAGGACGCCGGGACCGCCTATCATCTGGCCGTGACGCACGACGACGCCCTGCAGGCGATCAGCCATGTCATCCGGGGCCGGGATCTGTTCGAAGCGACTCACATCCAGAGGCTGATCCAGGCGCTGATGGGCTGGCCCGAACCTGTCTATCATCACCACCGCCTGCTGGCTGGGCCGGATGGCCGCCGCTACGCCAAGCGCGACCGCTCGGTCACGCTGGCCGAATTGCGGGAAGGCGGGCTGACGCCAGAAGACCTCAGGACCGAGTTGAAGCTCTGATCCCAAAACAGGCGCAAAATAAAAAAGACGCGGAGGTCGCCCCCCGCGTCCTTTCCTAGAACCCTATGGGTTCGGGGCCTTAGAGAACCTTGAGGTCCACAGCCGAGGTCTTGCCGCGCTGGGATTCCAGCTCGTACTCGACCTTGGCGTTTTCATCGAGGCCAGCCAGACCAGCCTTCTGCACAGCGGTGATGTGGACGAAAACGTCCGCGCCGCCCGTGTCGGGTTGAATGAAGCCGAAGCCCTTCGTGGGGTTGAACCACTTGACCGTGCCGGTCGCCATATTGCGTCTCCGTAAACGCGCTTTTCCAGGCGGACGTCCTAGCAGGAGCGCCCGTCAGCCCATCTGGACAAGCTCGTTCAGGCGAAGGAGCAAGACGCGGGTTTGGACCCCACGTGAAATCCGGGCTGCAGCGATGTTGTCACCCGACTATCCACAGCGGTCAACTGTAAAGCGAAATCCCGCTGACAGTCGTTACAGTTAATTTCGTCGCCGCGCGCATACTCCCCGGCCCGCTGCGTCCAGGTGGAAGTGGTCGCGATGCGCAGCGTTATAGTCCGGCGTCAGCACATTGCCGAACAGACGACATCCCCCCTCGCGCAAACGCCGAAGAAACGCCGCCCCGGCGGCCCCTGAAGGGCCCTGACCGTCCCAATCGGCGGCCAGCGTCGTCCGGCGGCCGTCCGATAGGCCCACGCCCGCCACATCGAGCGCGTTGGCGCGCGCGTGCTGGCTGGGGCGCGCCGCCGTGTCGGCCGAGCCGTAGACGCGACGGCAGGCGTAGGTTCCCAGATTGTCGATCCGGACGGCCTCTGCGCCCATGATCTCGCGAGCGGCGGGACGCACGACCTCGCGATCCCACAACAGGAGCCGCGCCGCCATGGGGCAGCGCATGGCCACGCCCGGCGGGTCGAGGGGCGTCAAATCGCCGCCGGTCAGCCGCACCGCCCCCTGCACGACGCAGAATCCGCCGTCGTCGCGATCCGACGCCCGCTCGACCGCGACGCCCGCCTGGCGCAGCAGGATGATGCAGCGCGTCGTGCCGGTCTCGACCTCGGCGGCGGTCGCCGTCGGCGGCAGGTCCAGCGCCCGTATCTTTGCGGCCGTGGCGGCGCCGATGGGCAGGCGCAGGTCGAGCGGCTTCCACGGCAGATCCTGCGGCGGGGCCCATGCATCGATCATGGCGAAGGCGCCGCAGGCGGCCAGGGCCAGCATCCACGCCTCGCTCCAGAGATCTGCCAGCGGCGTGGACGGCGGTGGCTTGGACCTTCGCGGCGCTGGAGGGGAGGTCATCGCTGAGCCAATGCTCAGAGCGCGTGCAGGATCCCCATCGCCAGAGCCTGACAGGCCGGGCCGCCGCGCCCGCCGTCGTTGGACAGGCCGAAGACCGCGCGTCCGCCCGCCGGATCGACCAGGGCGATGGCGTGCCACAGGGTATTGGAGCCCTCATGAGCGATCACCGCCCCCTTGGCCCAGGGTTGGGGCGGGAGGGCGATCCAGCCGTGAGCGTAGTTGCGCCCCTCGCTCGGCGTGACCAGACGCCGCACCGTCTCCGGCTTCAGCCAGCCGCCGCCCTCGGTCAGGAAGACCTGAAGGAAGCGGGCGTAGTCAGCCGCCGTCATATGAACCGTCCCCGCCGGGCCGAGCGCCAGAGGATTGTCCGCCCCCGGATCAGCCGAATCCATCGGCGCCGCCGTCTCGCCCATGCGGCGGTGGCCCCAGGCGTTGTCGCTTCCGGCCGGAGCGCCGAACCCCGCCGAGGCCAGGCCCAGAGGGCCGAACACCTCGGCCCGCATGGCCTCTTCCCACGATACACCGGTGACGGCCTCGATCGCCGCCCCGACCAGCACATAGTTGGCGTTGCCATAGGCGAACGTCCCGCGCGCGCCCGTCGGCGGGGCGGCCAGCGCCTTCTCGACGATGGCGCGGCGCTGCTCCGCCAGGGACTGAGGATCGGCGCGGGCCGTCATCAGCCAGGCCATGCCCATGACCGCCTCGTCCTTCAGCCCCGCCGTGTGGGTCATGAAGTCGTCCAGCGTCACGCCATCCCAGCCCGCGTCGATCGCCAGGTCGGGAAAGGCCTCGGTCAGCGGCATGGCCCAGCGCGCCCGTCCCTGCTCGACCAGGCGGGCGAACAGCGCCGCCGTCATCGCCTTGGTGTTGGAGCCCAGGTGCCAGCGGTCATTCGTCGTCGCCGGATCGTCCCCTCCCGCGCGCCGCACGCCGCGCACGCCGGACCAGGCCAGACCTTGAGCCGTCACGAGCCCGCCGGCCAGGGCGACCGGCTTGACCGTCTCGAAGGCTGTCGTCAGGGCGGCGTCGAACGCCGCCTCGCCTTCCGCGCGCACCACCGTGGGTGCAACCGCGGCCGCCGCGCCGACGGCCAGGACATGACGACGATTGATCATTTTCGGCTCCTTTTGCGTTGCACCCTGAACGGCGAGGCTGGCGACGCCAGTGAATTCGCCGCAAGGTTCGCCGATCGCGACACAAGGACACGCCCATGGCCAAGGACGACTACGCCGACATCCTGGAAGCCCTGCAGATCCAGATGGTCGAGACCCAGGCCTGGGCCATCGAACAGGGACTGAAGGTCGTCATCGTCTTCGAGGGGCGCGACGCCGCCGGCAAGGACGGGGCGATCAAGCGCATGACCGAATACATGGCTCCGCGGCAGACGCGCGTCGTCGCCCTGCCCAAGCCGACCGACCGCGAGACGACCCAGTGGTATTTCCAGCGCTACGCCGCCCATCTGCCGGCGGCGGGCGAGATCGTGATCTTCAACCGCTCCTGGTACAACCGGGCCGGGGTCGAGCCGGTCATGGGCTTCTGCACGCCCGAACAGCATGAGCGATTCCTGCACGACGCCCCGCATTTCGAGCGGATGCTGACCCAGTCGGGCGTCATCCTGATCAAGCTGTGGCTGGACATCAGCCGCGACGAACAGGCCCGCCGCCTGGAGGAGCGCGTCGACCACCCGCTGAAACGCTTCAAGGTCTCGTCCCTGGACGCCGAAGCCCAGGCCCGCTGGAGCGCCTATTCCGCCGCTCGCGACGAGATGCTGAAGCGGACCCATGTCGACTACGCCCCCTGGACCGTGGTGGCGACCGACAAGAAGAAGACGGCGCGGCTGAACATCCTGCGCCACGTCCTGCGCCGCCTGAACCGCCCCGGCCTGGAGTGCCGCGAGCCGGACCCGTCGGTCGTCTTCTCCGCCGATGAGGCGAAAGGGCGGCTGGCTGAATAGGCCTCTTCAGCCGTCGAACAGCCGCCGGTTCTTATCGATGAAGGCGCGCAGGGCCCGCACCAGCGGCCCGCCTTCGCGCCCCTTCAGATAGGCCCAGCCGGCGCCCGCCCCGATCAGCGCGCCGATGGAATCGACGATCAGATCCCACATGGTGTCGACCAGGCCGGACTTCTGGGTGTTGAGGCCGAACACCTGGTCCAGCATGAACTCCCAGATCTCCCACAGGGCGCCGATGGTCACGGCGAAGCAGAAGGCGAAGAAGGCCACCGTCAGGGGCGCGGCCTTCAACTGGCTGCCCTGCACCAGCATCAGCATCAGCAGGGCCCCGACCAGGCCGAAGGCCACGGCCGAACCGCCGTGCAGCACCACGTCCCACCACCAGTAACGCTCGTAAAAGTCGCCCATCTCGCCCAGGAACAGGGTGGCGCACAGGAAGACGGCGATGGCGGTGACGAAGCCGATCGGCAGGTTCAGCCCCACGCGCGGCGCCAGCCAGAACGGAACCAGGGTCAGCAGAAACGTCCCGGCGCCGACGAAGGTGACGCTGAACTCGCCGGTCAGGAAGCCCCCGACAGCCGCGCCCAGCAGCACCAGCCAGGTCAAGGCCAGCAGCCAGGGGAATGGGGGCTTGGTGCGTGTCGTCATCCGTCCTGTCCGACCGGCTGATGTTCCTGGCGGTCGAGCGTAACGGGACGATCCCGGCGCGCAAGCCCGGCGCGGGTCTTCACGCCCAGCAGCAGGCCCAGCGGCCCCAGGCGACGCGCGACCTCATAGGCGGCCCAGCAGCCGCCGAAGGTGACGGCGATCAGCAGCCCCGCCTCCAGCCCCTGCGGCAGGCCCAGCTTCGACAGGTGATAGGCCGCGACCACGGTGATCGTCTGATGCACGATGTAGAAGCAGAAGACGCCGCCCGTCAGATAGCGCAGCCACGGCCCGCCCCGGTTCAGATAACGCGCGCCATAGCCCAGCACGGCGGCGATGAAGGCCCACTGATCCAGCGCATAGACGAGGCGCATGGCGGCCCTCAGCGCTTCGGGCGGCGTTCCCGCGTCGCGATAGGTCCAGGCATAGGCGGCCCATCCCGCCCAGGCGCACAGGGCCAGGATCAGCGCCGGTCGCCGCAGCCGCTCATAGGCCGCCTTCAGCACCGCCGAGCGGACGCTGAGAAAGCCGAACAGAAAGGCGCTGAACGACACCGCGTGGTTGTACCAGTCGTCGGTCAGGGCATGGGTCGTCGGGAAGATCCGCGCCAGAGTCCAGCGCAGCAGGAACAGCCACAGCACCGGCCAGATCAGCAGGCCCCAGCCCTTCAGGGCGCGCTCCAGCCCTGACTGGATCACAGGCAGCAACCCCCGCCCGAACGCCAGGAGACCGGCCAGCACCAGACTGTAGACGAACAGATAGGCCACGAACCACATGTGGTTCCACGTCGGCGTGGTCAGGCAGCCGTCGGCGTCGCACCAGCCGCCGGACGCCGTGGCGTATTTCAACCAGAAGTCAGCCAGCCAGGGCGAGCGCGCCGGATCGACCACGCCCAACCCCTGCGCCGCCTCGACCACTTCGTAGTAGGACTGCGGCGACACGATCACGAACATGGCGAACAGCAGCGGCGGCAGCAGCCGCCAGGTGCGCGATCCGGCGAAACGGCGCGCGGCGCCCCTTCCCTCACGCTGGAAGCTGTCGAACAGGAAACGGGTCGCGGCGCCCGAGACCAGAAACAGCAGCGTCAGCCGCCAGGGATTGGTCAACTGCATCACCGGCTCCAGCCATTCGACCGGCTGCGGGCTGTTCACATGCCAGTCCCAGGGCACGTAGAACATGCCGACGTGGTAGAGGATCAGCAGCAGGAAGGCCCCGACCCGGATCCAGTCCAGGTCATGACGGCGGGCGACTGCGAGGCTTTCGGGTGCGAGGGGTTCTGACGACATGGACGACCTGAAATGACGGAAACGACGCCATCCGCCGTGCCGCGTGCGCCGCACCCCCGACAAGGCGCAGGGGCCGTTCGGTCGGACGCCGGGGCCGGATCGCGGAGCGTCGGGACGAGCGGCGCGTCTGTCGGGACGAACGGGGCGGACCGGCGCGACCTGCTGACCGGCGGGCCGATCATCATCGCCGTCACCCTGGGCTTCCTGGTGGTCAACGCCCTGACGGTGCAGGCCGACTGGCCGGGCCTGCGGGCATGGGCGCCGTGGGTGTGGGAGGGGTCCAGCGCGCTGGCGCTGGCGCTGGTGATCTGGCTGCCGTGGCTGGCGGCGGGCGCCGCGCCGTCATCGCTGCTGCACGAAGGCTGGCGGGCGCGAGGGCGGTTTCTGGCCGTGCATCTGGGCGCCGCCTGCCTCTACAGCCTACTGCACGTCGTGCTGATGGTGGCGATGCGGCACGGCGTCTACGCCCTGCTGGGCGAGGTCTATGACTATGGCCCACCCTTGGAGAAGTTCATCTATGAGCTGCGCAAGGATGGGCTGAGCTACGCCCTGTTCATCGGCGTCTTCTGGGGCGTGCGCAGTCTGCGGGAGGCGCGCGAGACGCCGCTACGGCCCGTCAGCTTCGACATCCGCGATGGGACGCGGCTGATCCGGGCGCCGCTGGACGACATTCTGGCCGCGACCTCGGCGGGCAACTATGTCGAGTTCGTGCTGGCCGATGGGCGCAGGCCCCTGATGCGCGTCACCCTGGCGGCGGTCGAGGGCGAGCTGGCGCGCTTCGGCTTCGTGCGGACGCACCGGGGCTGGCTGGTCAACGCCGCGCGGATGACCGGCCTGCGGCCCGAAGGCTCAGGCGACTGGACCGTGGAGCTGGGCGTTCTGGAGGCCCCGCTGTCGCGTCGTTACTCCGAGGCGCTGGAGCGGCTGCGCGCCGCCTGAAGCCGCATCCACCCGGCGATGCCCAGGGTGCAGACGAGGCTCAACACCGCGCCGACCGCAAAGGTCGCCTGCGGGCCGAAGCCGTCCCACAACAGACCCGCCGCCACATTGCCCAACAAGGCGATCAGGCCCGAGATCAGGGCGAACAGGCCGAACGCCGAGCCGCGCAGATGGGCGGGCGCCGCATCGGCGATCAGGGTCATCAGCAGGCCTTGCGAGAAGCCCATGTGCAGGCCCCACAGCGCCACGCCCAGATAGAAGACGACCTGGTTTCCGGCCAGCGCCAGCGCCACGTCGGCGGCGGCCAGGAAGACCAGGCTGAGCAGCAGCAGGGAGGTGCGGCCGATGCGGTCCGACAGCGCCCCCACCGGGAAAGCCGCCAGACCGAACACCAGGTGCAGCAGAACGATGGCCGCCGGCGCGAAGGCGGCAGGGACGCCGACGTCCAGCCCCTTCATCAGCAGGAAGGACTCGCTGAACCGCGCCAGACCGATCACCGCCGTCAGGGCGATCATGGTCCAGGTGGCGGCGTCCAGACGCAGCGCCCCCTTCAGGCTGGGCGGCTTCTTCGCTCCCTCGTCCGGGCGCGGCGGGTCGGACACGCCGCCGACCAGCAGGGCCACAGCCAGGAAGGCGGGAATGGAGGCCAGCCAGAACACCGCCTTGATGTCGTTCGCCAGCAGGACCATCAGCCCGATCGCCAGCAAGGGGCCGACAAAGCCCCCGACCGTATCCAGCGACTTTCTCAGGCCGAAGGCGCGGCCGCGAATGTCCGGCGGCGTCACGGCGGCGACCAGGGCGTCGCGCGGGGCGGTGCGGATGCCCTTGCCGATCCGGTCCACCCCCTTGGCCAGCAGCACCCCCTCGACCGAGGCCGCCAGAGGGAAGATCGGCTTGGACAGGGCCGCCAGTCCATAGCCCGCCACCGCCAGCCATTTGGGCCGCGCAATGCGGTCGGACCAGAAGCCCGACAGGAACTTCACCGCCGTCGCCACGACGACGGAGAAGCCTTCGACCAGACCGATCATCACCGCCGAGGCGCCCAGCCCCACCACCAGATAGATGGGCAGAAGCGTCTGGATCATCTCCGACGAGACATCCATCAACAGACTGACGACGCCCAGAATCCAGACGCTGCGGGGGATGGAGCTGCGAGCCATTCGCGCCCAGTGGCGGATACGGCGCTCACTGTCCAGCCTGGGCCGCAAACTTCATAAATCTGCGACTTTGCCTTTCCTCCAGAGGGCGGTCAGAGCGCTATTTCAATCCGTCTTCCGCCAGGGTGTGCGCCACAAGGGCGTTGGCGTGACCGTGTCCCATGTCGTGCTCGTCTTTCAGCATGGCGACCAATTCCATGTGCTTGGCCGGATAGCCGGCGCGAATCTCCGCCTTCCACTCGGCGACGGGGCGGCCGTACTTTTTCTCGATGGAGGGGAAGTAGGACGCGGGGCCCTTGATCGGCGCTTCGATCATCGGCGACTCGCTCTCTGCTTCGGCGTCAGTAAAGGCGGCCTGACGCGCCGATGCAACGTCTTGCAAAACATCGTTTCAACGGCCCCCTCTTCACCCGCAGCGTCATCCAGGTCTAAGACGCCTTGCATGAACACAGCCCCGCTTCCCGACGCCGCCGGCCAGAACTGGGTCGACCGCCATGCGCCCGAGCGGCTGAAGCCCTGGCTGAAGCTGGGCCGCTTCGACCGGCCGATCGGGACGTGGCTGCTGCTGCTGCCCGGCTGGCAGGGGATCATGCTGGCGCTGAACCAGTATGACCGGCCGTTCGGCGGCTATGAGCTGTGGCTGGTCGTCGGCTTCGCCATCGGCGCCGCCCTGATGCGCGGAGCAGGCTGCGCCGTGAACGACATCGTCGACCGCGACTTCGACGCCCAGGTGGCCCGCACCGCCCTGCGCCCCATTCCGGCGGGCCAGATCAGCGTCAAACAGGCCTGGGCCTTCGTCGGCGGCCTGTCGCTGGTCAGCCTGTGCATCCTGCTGACGATGAACCTGATATCGGTGCTGCTGGGCGCCCTGTCGCTGGGGCTGGTGGCGGCCTATCCCTTCATGAAGCGCATCACCTGGTGGCCGCAGGCGTGGCTGGGCCTGACCTTCAACTGGGGCGCTCTGCTGGGCTTCGCCGCCGCGACGGGGGGGCTGTTCGCCCTGGGCTGGCTCTATGTGCTGCAGGTCAAGCTCAGCGGCGACAGCTATTGGATGGCGGAAGGGCTGAACCGCATGGGGAACCTGGCCCTGTCCGCGGGGCTGCTCTACGCGGGCGGGATCTTCTGGACCCTGGGCTACGACACCATCTACGCGCTTCAGGACATCGAGGACGACGTCATGGCCGGGGTGAAGTCCTCGGCGCGGGCGCTGGGCGGCAAGGTGAAGGAAGGCGTGGCCGTCTTTTACATCCTGGCCGTGGCCCTGGCCGGCGCAGCGGGCTACGTCGCGGGTCTGGGGCCGGTCTTCTATGTCGGTCTGGCGCTCTACGCCCTGCATTTCGTCTGGCAGGTGCGGCGGCTGCGGCCGGACGATCCGAAGCTGTCCCTGCGTCTTTTCAAATCAAATCGCGATGCGGGGTTGATCCTTCTGGCCGCCATCGCGTTCAACGGCCTAGCTTTCTGATCGAACCGTTCCCAAGGAGCCCGGCATGATCCCTTCGCGCCCCCTTCGCGTCCTTCTCGTCACCGCCGCCGTCGCGGCCTCGCTCGCCGCCTGCCAGCGCAATGAGAAGAAGGAGACGCCCGCCGCGCCGGCCGCCTCCGCCCACGCCGTCGAGGGGCCGCTGAAGTACGACAGCGCCACGCCCTACGCCAAGGTCAGCCTGAACCTGCCGGAAAACGTGCTGTCCTATCCGGCGCTCTACACCCCGCTGTACCGCGACGAGGTGGCCAAGCTGAAGGAATACGCCGAGGGCGCCCAGGCCGACCGCACCGAAGCCGGTTCGCCCGAGGGCATGCCGCCCTATGAGAAGACCATCGTCTACGGCGCCCCGGTCGAGACCGGCCGCCTGTTCAGCCTGATGCGGACCGACTTCGACTATTCGGGCGGCGCCCACCCGAACACGGTCGCCACCGGCCTGCTGTGGGACAAGGCCGAGGCCCGTCGCATCGCCGCCGCCGAACTGTTCGCCGACAAGGCCGACACGACCAATCTGGAGCGCGCCCTGTGCCAGGCGGTGAACACCGCCAAGACCAAGCGTCCCGGCGCCACGCCCGTCTCGACCACCGGCGAGATGTGGACCTGCCCCAAGCTGAAAGACGTGGCCGTGACGCTGGCGCCGGGCTCCACGCCGGACAAGGCGGGGGGTCTGACCTTCCTGCTCGACGCCTATGCGGTCGGTCCCTATGTCGAGGGCGCCTACTATCTGACCCTGCCGCTGTCGGCCTTCCAGAGCGCCCTGTCGCCGGAATACGCGGGCGAGTTCGCGGGCGCCCCGACCAAGGCGGGCGACGTCACCGACGACCTGCGGCTGAAGGCGCCCGCCGCCTGATCCGCGATCAGTCCTCGTTCTTCAAGAATGCGTCGACCAGGGCGTCCAGCCGTTCGGGCTGATCGATCATGATGAAGTGCCGTGCGTCGTCGACGCGCTTCAGCGTCACGCCCGGCAGGGCGGCGTATTCGCGGCTCCACAGGGCGTCGGCCATGGCGGCGGGCGCCCCGCCGTCCGCGTCCGAGGCATAGACCGCCCAGACCGGCGTGGTCATGGCCGCCAGGCCGGGACGCGCGTCGGTCGTCATCACCTCGCGGATCGCCGAGGCCATCGCCTGGCGGTTCGAGGCCATCGACCAGTCGACCATGGCGGCGCGCCCGGCCTCGTCGCGCATCATGCCGACAGCGGTGCGTTCCTGCTGGACACGGAAGGCCGCATCGTCCGCGTTCAGGATGGAGGCGGCGGCCTGATCGGCGAAGGGCCGGGCTGTCTGCGGCGTGACCTGCGGGCCGAACATGGCGCTGAAGAAGGGCAGGCTGTCGACGCTCATCACGCGGCTGACCGCCGTGGGGTGCTGCTGCGCCAGCAGAAGGCCGCTGAGCCCGCCCATCGAATGGCCGATGACGGCGGGCCGGTCCAGCGTCGCCGCATAGCGCGCCAGTTCATCGACAGCGGGCTGGACGAAGGCGCCGTCGCCGTGCGTCCACGCCTCGCCCGCGAAACCGGCCAGTTGCACCAGATGGACGCGATGTGTCGCCGACAGGCGCCGGGCCAGCGGACGCCACACCTCGCGCGATGAGGCGAAACCGGGGATCAGGATCACGTCCGGCCCCTGCCCCATCACCTCGACCGACAGCCGATCGGAGACGAAGGCGGGCGCCTGGGCGCGGGCCGGTTCGGCCTGGGCGGGAGACACGATGCTGGCGGCGCTGAAGCCGACGGCGGCGGCCAGGATGAAGGCGCGCAGGGTCTTGGCGGGTGCGGAGATCTTGGTCATGGCTCTTCCTTTGTGTGTTGGCGCTTCACTGATCGCTCCCCCCGCCCCGTCATCCTCGGGCTTGACCCTAGGATCGCGTTGTCCGCCTGCGCGACCCTAGCGACATGACGCGCGCAGCGGGGCTCGATCCTAGGGTCAAGCCCGAGGATGACGGTGAAGCGGGAGATTATGAAGTAAGGTTTTCCTGACTTTACGCGTCAGGCGTGCGGGTTCTCGAAGATATCCTCGACGGGTCGCTCGAACAGGGCGGCGATGCGATAGGCCAGGTCGAGCGAGGGGTCGTGCTTCTCGGTCTCCAGGGCGTTGACCGCCTGGCGCGACACCCCCAGCGCCTGCCCCAGCTGCTCCTGGGTCCAGTTGCGCTCGACTCGCAGCAGTTTCAGCCGGTTCTTCATCAGTTCGACGACCGGATGAAGGCTGAGGCCAGGCCGAAAACACCCCAGAACAACGGGACAATCAGCCAACCCTCGATATGAGGCGCTCCAGCGAAGCTTTCGGCAAAGCCCCAGGCGCTGAACAGCGCCATGGCCACCCCAGCGGCGACAATGAACTGCTTGGCCGTCACCGCGCGCACGAACTCATCAGAATCGCGCATGAAGCTGAGCATTGCCCAGATATGTCCGGCGATCGGGGCGGCGACAGCCAAGGCCAGCAACCATGCGGCCGGGCGCCCCATGATGCTGTCGAATGCGTCCGTCGTTATCATCGCCACGCAGATCGCCACATACGGAACCATGAAGGCGAAGGTACGCAGGAAGTACCGACGAGCGGCCGGCGTCGCGGTTCGGGAAGAGAAAGTCATCATGGCAGGCGCTCCTGACTTTGTGTAAGGCGAACCTGACACCGACCTCATGTCATGTCAACCTGACTTTTTATCAGCCTGTCCTGACTTTGTTGCCAGCGCCTTCGGCGGCCCCTAGCTTGTCGTCATGCGTAGCCTTCCCGCCTTCGTCCTGGCCGTCCTAACGGCCGTCGCGCCCCTTGCGGCGTCCGCCGCCTCGCCTGCCCCGCCCCCGGTCGAGCAGGACGTGCGGGGCGCGAGAGACCATGACGACCTGCCGCGCATGGACGGCGCGCGCATCCGCGCCTGGCGTCAGTTGTCGGTGGCCGAGATCACCCTGCCGACCGGTCCGGTGGCTGAAGGCGCCGCCCCCGAAAACGCCCTGCGCCTGCAGGGCCAGATCAGTCACCTGGACTACGCCATCCGCCCCGCCGTCGCGCCGATCGACATGGCGCGCCACTATGAGGAGGCTCTGCGCGAGGGCGGCTATGAAACCGTTTTCGCCTGCACCGGCATCGCCCGCTGCGGCTCGGGCATGGGGTCGCTGATCCTGCTCAGCGACAAGGTCGCGCCCGCCGGGTTCGCCGACGGCGTGTTCAACGATCAGCTGCGGGTGGTCGTGGCGCGTAAGGGTTCGACCTGGGTGCTGCTGCACATGACGCGCGGACCGGATCGGTCGCTGGTCTATCAGGCCGTGATCGAGGGCGCCCGTGAGCTCGACTAGACGGATCGCCGACCCCGCCCGTTTCATTCGCGACAACACCCGCCTTCAGCCCGTCTCCCACACGCCCGAGATTGCCCTGTGGCTGGCCGACGAGGTCACGCCCATCTGGAAGCTGACGGAGGAAGAACTGGGCGAGATGGGCTTGCCGCCGCCGTTCTGGGCCTTCGCTTGGGCGGGCGGACAGGCGCTGGCGCGCTGGCTGCTGGACCACCCCGACGAAGTCGCCGGGCGTCGCGTGCTGGACCTGGCGACGGGTTCGGGTCTGGTGGCGATCGCAGCGATGAAGGCGGGCGCGGTCTCGGTGCTGGCCGCCGACATCGATCCCTTCTGCGCAGCGGCGGTGGCGGCGAACGCTGAGGCCAACGGCGTCGAGATCGCCTTCACCGCCGACAACCTGCTGGAGGCCCCGCCCCAAGCGTTCGATCTGATCTGCGCCGGGGACGTCTTCTATGAAGGACCGATGGCCGAGGCGATGCTGGCCTGGCTGAAGCAGGCGCGCGCGGCGGGGGCCGAGGTGCGGGTCGGCGACCCCGGCCGCACCTACTTCCCGAAGGAGGGCCTCAGCCTGCTGGCCGAATACCGCGTGCCGACCACGCGCGAGCTGGAGGACCAGGAGGTCAAGCGCACGCGGGTCTGGGCGCTGGAGGCGTAGAAGCGCCTCAGGCGTCGCGCGGCAGGACGGTCAGCACCCGCGCCATGTGCTGATGGAAGGCTTCCATATAGTCGCGCAGGAACTGTTCGGTGCTGGCGACGGTGACGTTGCCGTCGTCGTCGATCAGGCCCGGCGTCATCTGGATATAGGCTTCGACCGTGTTCATCTGCGGCGCTTGCAGGAAGCCCAGGACGGGCCGCAGCGCCTGCTGGGCCACCGCCGTGCCGATCGAACCGGGCGAGGCGCCGATGACCGCCGTCGGCTTGTTCTTGAAGGCGTTGGTTCCATAGGGGCGGCTGGCCCAGTCCAGAGCGTTCTTCAGCCCGCCGGGCATGGAGCGATTGTATTCCGGCGTGACGATCAGAATGGCGTCCGAGCGCTTGATCGCCGCCTTGAAGGTCTCGGCCACGGCCGGATAGTCGGCGTCGTAGTCATAGGAATAGAGCGGCAGGTCGGCGAAACCGATCTCGTGGAAATGCAGCTTCTCGGGCGCCAGCTTGACCAAGGCCTTGGCCAGCTTGCGGTTGATCGAGCCCTTGGACAGGCTGCCGATGATGTAGCCGACGTTATAGGTGGTCATGAGAGGCGTCCCGCTGAAATTATGGGCGGCGCCCGGCGCCGCTGATAGCCAAATGTCCAACCAAGCTTAGCGGTTCCGTCTCAGACGCGCACGGCCTGACGCCCGCGCCCCGCCTCGCCGAACACGCGCAGATAGCGTTCGATCTCGGCCCGGTCGCCGGTGGCCTTTTCGACGTTGTCCGACAGTTTCACCGCCGGACGGCCCGCCGCCTGCGTCACCTTGCAGACGAGCGACAGGGGCAGCAGTTCGGGCGCCTCGACCGGAGCGCAGTCACGGAAGTCGTTGGTCAGATTGGTGCCCCAGCCGAAGCTGGTGCGCACCCGCCCCTTGAAATGGGCGTGGGCCGCCTCGATGCCGTCGACGTCCAGCCCGTCGGCCAGCACCAGCAGGCGCTCGCGCGGGTCGCGGCCCTTGGACGCCCACCACTTCATGATGATCTCGCCGCCCTCGATCGGCGGGGCGGAATCGGGGCGGAAGCCTTTCCAGTCGGCCAGCCAATCGGGCGCGTCGTCGAGGAAGGCTTGCGTGCCGAAGGCGTCCGGCAGGGCGATCAGCAGATTGCCGTCATAGGCCGCCCGCCATTCCTCCAGCACCCGATAAGGCGCCGCGCGCAGAGCCGCCTCGTCCTCGCCCGCCATGGCGGCCAGCACCATGGGCAGTTCGTGACCGTTGGTGCCGATGGCCTCAAGGTCGTTGTTCATGGCCAGCAGTACGTTGGAGGTGCCGATGAAGGCGCCGCCTAGCCCCTCCTTCAGCGCCTCGACGCACCAGCCCTGCCACAGGAAGCCGTGGCGGCGGCGGGTGCCGAAGTCCGACAGGGCCAGCGGCTCCAGCTGTCGCAGGCGCTCGATCTTGCTCCACAGCTTGGTCTTGGCGCGCGAATAGAGGATGTCCAGTTCGAACCGGCCCATGCGGCGCAGGGCGCGGCGGCTGCGCAGCTCGTTCAGGATCGACAGGGCGGGGATTTCCCACAGGGTGACGTCCGCCCAGCTTCCCGAAAACTCGAGCCGATACTGGCCGTCGGCGCTGCGCGACAGGTCGTAGTCCGGCAGGCGATACTCAGCTAGCCAGGCCAGGAAGTCCGAACTGAAGATCGACTTCACGCCGTAGAAGGTGTTGCCGCCCAGCCAGATCAGCTCGCGATTGGTGAAGCGCAGGGACCGGGCATGGTCCAGCTGGGCGCGCAGTTCAGCCTCGTCCACTTCCTCGGCCAGCTGCACCGAAGTCGTGCGATTGATGACCGAGAAGCTCACCGGCACGTCGCGGAACCGGCGCCAGATCAGCTGCAGCATCAGCAGCTTGTAGAAGTCCGTGTCCAGCAGGCTGCGGACGATGGGGTCCAGACGCCAGCCGTGGTCATAGGCCCGCTTGGCCAGGTCGATGCTCGCCATGCCGGATCAGTCCGCCTTCTGTGCAGCCGGCTCGATGACAGCCTCGGGCGGGGCCTCGTCCTCATTGACCAGACGCCCTTCGCGGTGCGGCTTGATGTAGGGCGTCGGTTGCGGCGTCGGCATATTGCCCCGCATTAGGGCGGCCCCGGCCTTCAGCCCGCCGGTCAGGTCCAGGTCCAGGCGCGCCTCGTCGCGACGGCGCACGTCGGCGATGACGTCGGCGACCTCGTCTTCCGGCAGGCCCAGCTCCTCCAGAACGGCCTGGCCGAACCGGAGGGCGGACTCAAAGGTCTCACGCACCTGATAGTCGACCCCCGCCTGGATCAGGCGCAGCGAGTGGCCGCGGTCGAAGGCCCGCACCATCAGCTTCACGCCGGGGAACTCGGACTTGACCAGTTGCACGATCTTGTCGGCGGCCTCCGGCTTGTCGACGCAGACCAGCACCGCCTCGGCCTTGCCCGCGCCCGAGGCCCGAAGCGTGTCGAGGCGCGTGCCGTCGCCGTAATAGACCTTGAAGCCGAAGTTGCCGGCCGCCTGGATCATCTCCACGTCGTTCTCGATGATCGACACGTCCACGTCGCGCGCCAGCAGCGGCTGCGACACCACCTGGGCGAAACGGCCGAAACCGATGATCAGCACCTGGCCGCCCAGGCCGTCGGCGGCGTCCACGCCCTCGGCGTCTTCCGGCGACAGGTCCGCCTCCTTGGGCAGGAGCCGTTTCAGCGCCAGGGTCGTCAGCGGCGTCAGCGCCATCGACAGGATGACGATGGCCGTCAGGGCCGCGCCCGCCTGGGCGTCGATCACTCCCGCCGTCGCAGCGGCGCTGTAGAGGACGAAGGCGAACTCGCCGCCCTGGGCGAACAGGGCCGCACGCTCGATCGCCTCATGGTGACGCGCCTTGAACACGCGGGCGACGACATAGATGACCAGGGCCTTGACCACCATGAAGGCCGCCAGCCCCGCCACGACGATGCGCCAGTCGTTGACGACCACGCCGATGTCCAGCGCCATGCCGACCGACAGGAAGAACAGGCCCAGCAGAATGGCGCGGAACGGCTCGACATCCGCTTCCAGCTGATGCCGGAAGGTCGAGTCGGACAGCAGCACCCCGGCCAGGAAGGCGCCCATGGCCATCGACAGGCCGACCCCGTCCATGATCCAGGCCGTGCCCGCCACCACCAGCAGGGCGGCGGCCGTCATCACCTCGCGCCCGCCGTTGCGGGCCAGGAAGCGGAACACCGGATTGATGGCGTAGATGCCCACGACCAGCACGCCCACCAGGGCCGCCAGGGCCAGGCCGATCGACTGCCACAGCGGCGTCGTGCTCTCGGCCGACTGCCCCATCGAGGCGCCCAGCAGGGCCACGATGGCCAGCAGGGGCACGATGGCCAGGTCTTCGAACAGCAGGATGGACACGGCCCGCTGTCCGCTGGGCGTCGGCAGGTCGCCGCGCTCTTCCAGCATCTGCACGATGACGGCGGTCGAGGACATGACGAAGCCCATGGCCCCGACAAAGGCCACCGGCGCCGACACGCCCGCCGCCATGGCCACCAGCGTCAGAGCCAGTCCCGCCAAACCGACCTGAGCCGACCCCAGGCCGAAGATTTCCTTGCGCATCCCCCACAGCCGCTTGGGCCGCATCTCCAGACCGATGATGAACAGGAAGATGACCACGCCGAACTCGGCGACGTGCAGGATGGTCTGCGGCTCGCGGAACAGGGCCAGGCCGAAAGGACCGATGGCGACGCCCGCCGCCAGATAGCCGAGCACCGAGCCCAGCCCCAGCTTGCGGAAGATCGGCACGGCCACCACGCCCGCCGCCAGCAGGGCCGCCACATGGCCCAGTTCCAGTCCCGTCGCAGCCTCGGCCATCGCTCACCCTTATGCTTGAGCCTTCATAGTGGGGACGAAAGGACTGAATAGCGAGGGGGTTCCTCACCACAGCATCTGCGCCACAGGACGACGGCGATGCGCCCACGCGAAGAACCTTCGCCTTAGTTCCGCCGAACATCGTCATTCTTCATGGACGAGACAGGGTTGGAGGAGATCGCTCAATGTCCCAGCATCCACGGCGCCGCGCCGCCGGATTCCAGCGTCGCCCGGCGAGCCTGACGCTAATCGCCGTCGCCGCCCTCATGACCGCCGCCCCGGTCGGCGCCGCGCCCGTTCCGCCGCCTGTGGTGCAGGACGGAACGCCCAGCCCGGCCGCCTGTCGCGAACTCGGCTTCGACCTGTCGCCGCCGTCCCGTGCGCGTCCGCCCGTCCTGCGATCACGGCCGCCCCATCCGGCGCCGCTTGCGCCTCCTCCTCCTCCGCCTCCTCCGCCGCCCGTCACCCTGCCGATCGAAGCGACCAAGAAGGAAGACCGGGTCGAATACGCCGCCCCGCCCCCCACGGTGAACGGCGTGGTCGTCAGCGGGTCGCGCATCGGTCCCTATCCCCCCGGCCCTCCCCTGCCGCCGCGTCCCGTCGATACCGAACGCTATCCCGACGCCACGCTCAATGCGGTCAAGCGCACGGCGGACCAGCCGGTCTCGACCTTCTCCATCGACGTGGACACGGCCGCCTACGCCAACGTCCGTCGCTTCATCGACAACGGCAGGGCTCCGCCGCGCGACGCCGTGCGGGTCGAGGAGATGATCAACTACTTCGACTACGGCTACGCCCGACCGACCTCGGCCGCGCGGCCCTTCGCCGTCACGGCGACCACCACGGCCTCGCCGTGGTCCGAAGGTCGCCGGATCGTCCATGTGGGCCTTCAGGGTTATGAGTTGCCCGAGAACCAGCGCAGCCCGCTGAACCTGACCTTCCTGGTCGACGTGTCCGGTTCGATGAACAGCCCGGACAAGCTGGATCTGGCCAAGCAGTCGATGAACCTGATCATCGACCGCCTGCGGCCCCAGGATCGCGTCGCCGTGGCCTATTACGCCGAGGGCGCCGGCACGACGCTGGCCCCCACCGCCGGGACGCAGAAGCTGAAGCTGCGCTGCGCCGTCGCCTCCTTGCGGGCTTCGGGCGGCACGGCCGGGGCCACCGGCATGACCAACGCCTATGACCAGGCCCAGGCCAGCTTCGGCCGGAACAAGGTCAACCGCATCCTGATGTTCACCGACGGCGACTTCAACGTCGGCGTCACCGACGACAAGCGGCTGGAGGACTACGTCGCCGACAAGCGCAGGACGGGCATCTACCTGTCCGTCTACGGCTTCGGACGCGGCAACTATCAGGACGCCCGGATGCAGGCGATCGCCCAGGCGGGCAACGGAACGGCCGCCTATGTCGACGACCTGAAAGAAGCGCGTCGTCTGTTCGGGCCGATGTTCGACCGTGGCGCCTTTCCCATCGCCGACGACGTGAAGATCCAGGTCGAGTTCAATCCGGCGCGCGTCGCCGAATGGCGGCTGATCGGCTATGAAACCCGCCTGCTGAACGAAGAGGACTTCAGCAACGACGCCGTCGACGCGGGCGAGGTCGGCTCGGGCGCTTCCGTCACGGCCTTGTATGAAATCACGCCCGTCGGCGGGCCGACCCAGATTCCCGAGCGCCGCTACGCCGACAACCGCATCGCGACCGGCGGCGGCGATCCGAACGGCGAATTGGGCTTCATCCAGGTGCGATACAAACAGCCCGGCCAGCAGCGTTCGGAACTGATCCAACAGCCGTTGACCGACCGTTCGCGCGCCGACACTCCGCCCGAGGCGACCCGCTGGGCCCTGGCCGTCGCCGCCTTCGGCCAGAAGCTGCGCGGCGATCCCTGGATGGCGCCGGACTACGGCTGGGATCGGGTGCTGGACCTGGCCCAGGGCGCGCGCGGCGCCGATCCCTACGGCGAGCGGGCCGAGTTCGTGCAACTGGTTCGCGCCGCCCAGAGCCTGCCCGAACGTCGCGAACCCTAGCCTGCCCGCGCCGCCGGAACCGCGACCGCCGGCGCGGGTTCCTTAAGGCCAGGCCGCAACGGCCGCGCCAAGGGAGATGGCCATGAAGATTCGCGACGTGATGAGCAAGGACGTGCAGGTCGCCCGCCCCGAAGACACCCTTCAGAACGTCGCCGGACGCATGGCGGCGGGCGATTTCGGCTTCATCCCCGTGGCCGACGGCGACCGGCTGATCGGCGCCCTGACCGACCGCGACATCGTGGTGCGCGCCGTCGCCTCGGGCGCGGGGCCGGAGGCGCGGGTGCTGGACGTCCTGTCGCGCGACGCCCTGGTGGTGCGGGCCGACGACGACCTGAA
The DNA here is from genome assembly GCF_047237745.1 of Brevundimonas phoenicis. Taxonomy (NCBI): domain Bacteria; kingdom Pseudomonadati; phylum Pseudomonadota; class Alphaproteobacteria; order Caulobacterales; family Caulobacteraceae; genus Brevundimonas; species Brevundimonas phoenicis. The sequence goes on along the minus strand of NZ_JBDFLN010000001.1, from coordinate 988,124 downwards.
GGTCGCGCTGGACCTGATGTCCTCGCGCCAGATTCGCCGCCTGCCTGTGGTGGACAAGGACGGTCGCCTGGTCGGCGTGGTTTCGCTGGGCGACCTGTCGACGCGGGTCAAGGAACGCTACGCCGGCGAGGCGCTGGAAGAGATTTCCCGCCCCGGATGATGACTTAAGGTCTCGCTAACCATCTCGCGGAACCCCGCGATAACGGCTGGCGCGCCATGCTCTCCCCTTGATCGCGAGGGGAGACCGGCATGGCGCGCGCCCAGTTCCAGAAGGGCCAGAAGGTCTGGGTCGAGAGCGTCGGCGTCTGGGCCCAGGTCGAAAAGGTCAACCCTGTCTGGGCCAAGGGCTTCGACGAGCCTGTCCGCATCACTTACGACGTGGGCCTGGGCCGCGAATTCGCCGGCGGCGAATTGCAACTCCCGACGGAGGATCGCGCGGCCACGGCCCTGGGCGACTGGCGCGTCCTGCGCGCCCGAAACAAGTGGCAGGACGCCGCCGACTGCGCCCATCATCCCTTCCCCGGCAGCTATCCGGTCGTCGTCACGGACAAGGCGGACTGGGGCGGCTGGCGCGTGCCGGGCGCGGAATACGACCGCGATCCCCAACGCATCGAATTCCAGTCGCGTCTGATCGCCGCCGCGCCGGAATTGATGGGGCTGGCGCGAGAACTTCTGGCCTCGGTCGCGGAAGCGCCCGAGGACGCCCCGCCGGAGACCGTGCGCCTGGCGCGTCAGGCCCAGACCGTGCTGCGCCGGATCACCGACGTCCTGGCGCCCCCGCCTGAAGCGACGCGGCCCGCCGCCCGCGAAGATGTAACCCTTTCCGAAACCGACGCTTAGCGCCCCGGCGCAGCCTCCGGCCCCGCCGACCCTCGACAGGAGTCTGCGACGCAGCCTAGATTCCGCGTTGAATCGGCACAGGAGGTCGCCTTTGCAGGGCACAGAGCGGCGCAGCTATGGGCCGGGCCGCAGGGCCACGGACCGGCAGGACGCGCGATCCGCGCCCTGGGTGCGCATCCTGGCGCTCGCCGTCGCCCTGGCCTTGGCCGCCTACGCTCTGTTGGTGCTGCGTGAGGCGGACCGTCCGCGCCGTGAAGCCGAAGCCGCTCGCATCGAGGCTCTGGCGCTGGAGGCCCGCCTGGCCGCCTCTCAGGTCGAGGCCCAGGCGGATCGCGCCGCCCTGGCCCTGCGCGCCGGCGCGCGCGCACTGGCCCAGGCCCCCGGTCAACCCGCCGCCGCCCTGGATCAGGCCCGCGCCCTGGCCCCCGAAGCCGCCTTCATGATCCTGAGCGCCGAAGGCCGCGTCCTGGCCGCCAGCGGCGCACGGCTCTCCGCGCCGGCAATCGCCCTTCACGCCGTCCAGTTGGGCGACGACGGCCTGACCCAAAGCGTCACGGCAGCGGGCGGGACGGTGCTTCTGGCCCGCACGCCCCTGCCGTCGCTGAAGGCCACGCTGAAAGACGCCGCCCTGAGCGTCATGCCGTCCGGTCAGACTCCGGCCGAGCCGGGCCGCGCGGTCAAGGGGCCGGACGGTCGGGCGCAGTTGGCGGCCGTCGCCCCCATCGGCGACACGGGCCTGTCAGTCGTCGCCGCACTGCCGCACGCCCATGGCCTGGCCGCCTGGCTCGAAGACGCCTGGGTGCTGGCCGGCCCTCTGCTGCTGGTGGTGCTGATGCTGGCTGTGATCGCAGTGCAAAATTGGCGTCAGATGCGCGCCGGGCGGCGTTGGGCCGAAACCGAGCGACGCTTTCGCGTGGCGGTCGAGGCGGCGCGCTGCGGCGTTTGGGAATGGGACATCGGCCGCGGCGAAATGGTCCTCTCGGACTACATGGCCGCCTTGCTTGAGGTCGAGAACGGGTCGCGTCTGACGACGCAGGCGCTGATGGACCGGGTCCACCCTTCTTATCGCGACGCCCTGCATCAGGCGCTGGACGAGGCCGCCCTGAACGGCGCCTTCGAGGCCGCCTTCCCCGTCCCCTTGAAGTCCGGCAGCATCCGCTGGATCGATGCACGCGGCCAGTCGCGCCAGCCGCGCCGCGACGGCGCTTTCGTCAGCCTGATGGGCGTTGCGCTGGACGTCACCGACGCCCGCCGCACCAAGGCGCAGGCCCAGGCCGCCGAGAGCCGCCTGCGCGACGCCATCGAAAGCGTGTCCGACGCCTTCGTCCTGTTCGACCGGCGCGGGCGGCTGATCCTGTGGAACCAGGGCTTCCAGGACGCCTTCGCCTTTCCGCCGGGCGTGGTGCGGCGCGGCGCCTTGAAGGACGAGCTGACGCGGATCGCCGCAGACGCCATCAAGACCGAACGGCCCTCCGTCGAAGGGCGCGCGGGCGTGCGCGAGGTCGAGTTGAAGGACGGTCGCTGGCTGCAGATGGCTGAACGGTTCACCGGCGACGGCGGCACGGTGGTCATCTGCGCCGACATCACCGTTGTGCGTCGCCAGGAGGCTGAACGCCGCCGCGCCGCCGACGAACTGCGCGCCATGGTCGAGGAACTGGAGGCCAGCCAGGACAAGCTGTCGCTGCTGGCGCGCAAATACGAGGTCGCCATGACCCGCGCCGAGGACGCCAACCGCGCCAAGTCCGAGTTCCTGGCCAATATGAGCCATGAACTGCGCACGCCGTTGAATGCCATCAACGGCTTCTCGGAAATCATGGCGGGCGAGATGTTCGGCCCCCTGGGCGACCATCGCTACAAGGGTTACGCCGCCGACATCCACGCCTCGGGCCAGCACCTGCTCAGCCTGATCAACGACATCCTGGACATGGCCAAGATCGAAGCCGGCAAACTGACGCTCCACTATGAAGTCGTGGCCCTGGACCAGCTGTGCGCCGACGCCGTGCGGCTGATGCGCGGCAAGGCGCTGGAATCACAACTGCGCCTCAGCCTGTCCTGCCCCGACGACCTTCGCGTGGAAGCCGATCAGCGCGGACTGAAGCAGGTGCTGCTGAACCTGATCTCAAACGCCGTGAAGTTCACCCCCGAAGGCGGCGCCGTAAAAGTCAGCGTCGTCCCGCTGAACAATGAGACGATGCGGATCGCCGTCGCGGACACCGGCATCGGAATCTCGGCGCAGGATCTGAGCCGTCTGGCTCAACCGTTTGAACAGGTCGAGGGCCAGCATTCCAAATCGACGCAGGGCACGGGACTGGGCCTCGCCCTGACCAAGTCCCTGATCGAGCTGCATCGCGGCCAGATGACGATCGACAGCGAACCTGGACGCGGCACCACGGTCTGGTTTGATCTGCCCGTGTGCGCTCCCGCAGGCGCTATGGCCCCGCTCGGCGCCCCGATTCAACGGGTTCAGCGGGCGGCCTGATCACCCGCCTGATCCTTGGCCTTTTCCGTCGCCTGCGGCGGCGTCGGATTGCACTTGTCGCGCGATTTCGATTTGTGACGCGACAGAATGGGCGCCAAAGCCTTGCGGTTTTCCGGCGTCAGGCGCCCCAGGGTCTCGACCGCCCCGGCTTCCAGACGGGCGCGTCCACGCATCTCGGACGCGCGAGAGCGTTCCAGTAAGGCTGCGACCGCCACCGCGTCGAAGCTGTCGGACGCCGTCAAGGCAATGGCCTCGCGTCGCGCCGCGCGCGAGTCCTCAAAGTCCGGTCGCGCCTGCAGGGCGTTGGCGCGCAGTTCGCCCTTCACCTGGTCACGAACGGCCGACGGCAGCGCCTCGACCACAGCCCAGACCGGTTCGCTGCGGCCCGGCTTGCGCCCCTCGGCCGCCTGTTCCGCCGCCTTGCGCGACAGCACCCAGGCGGTGCCCCCGCCGACCACGGCGAAGATATTCAAAGCGACCGACGCGGCCAGGGCGATCTTCAGACCCTTATTCATGCTTATCTCCCCAGGCCTGCGGCCAGGATTTCTGCGTCGTCAGGCGCCGTCAGACTGGCCTGATAAAGCACGGTGTCGGCGCGGGTCTCAGCCGTCATCTGACCGGTCAGCACTATGCCGAAGGCCACGCCCGCACAGGCCGCCGCCGCCCAGCCTGCGCCCGACATCCAGGCCAGAGGCCCCAGCCCGCGCCGGCGTTGTCCCAGGCGCGCGCCCGCAGCATCGGCGATGACCCGCTCACGCAGCGCATGCGACGGCGCCTGGCGCGGCGCGGCGTCCAGGAAGGCGTCCACCAGGTCGGCCTCGGTCAGCACGACACCGGCGCGCGGATCAGCGGCCATCAGCAGCCGCGCCGCCTCGCGCTCGGCCTCGGGCCAGCGTCGCAGGTCTGCGCCATAGGCGTCGGCCAGATACTCAAAACGTTCCAGGTTCATCGTCGTCATCTTCAGCCCCCTATCTCCCCATCGCCTTCGCAGCGCCATGCGGCGCCATGTCCGCGAGCGCCGTCCGCAACGCCCGTCGCCCGCGCGACAACAGGCTTTCCAGCGCCTCGACGCTGATCTCCATCAGGGCGGCCGCCTCGATATTGCCGAGCTCCTGATAGTGGCACAGGACGATGGCCTCGCGTTGGCGCTCAGGCAGGCGAGCCAGCGCGCTTTCAACCCGGACCCCGGTCTCGGCGGCCAGCAGGCCCCGGTCCGGCGCCGGGCCCTCGTCGATTCCATCCGGCGGCATGTCGGTCGCGATCTCGCGCCGTCGCCGCAGCCGGTCGTAGCAGAGGTTCAGGGCCACCCGATGCAGCCAGGTGTCGAAGCGCGCCTGCCCCGGCGTCCAGCGCGGCGCCTGCCTCCAGGCTCTGAGCATCGCTTCTTGGGCCACGTCCTCAGCCTCCGTCGCATCGCCCAGCATTCGCTGGGCGAGCGACAACATGCGCGGCAGTTTGCGTGCGACCATGGCCTGAACGGCTGCAGGATCGCCCGCGCCTACGCGCTTCACCAGGTCCTCGTCGGGGTCGGCGGTCTTCGCCAATCACGCCTCTTTGGTCGGCCGAGAAAAGGGCGAGCGGTCCATCCGCCGTCCCCGACATCACCTTACTCCGAAACCGGCGCCGAAGGCGACGCCGGGCGCGGCTCGCGCCTCTGACGCATCTCGGCGCGGCCCGCCTGCATGGCGGCGCGGCGCTCCTCCACCGTCAGCGTTCCATCGCGATTCGCGTCCATGCGGGCGAAGGTCTCGGCCGCCTTGCGTTCAACCTCGGCGATGGCGATGGGGAAGCGGTCAGCCTCGCCGCGCATGTTCCGACCGCGCATGTCACGCCCCTGTCCTGCGTCCCGGCGCGCATGGCCCCAACGGCCGCCGCGTTCACGACCATCCCCCCGCATCTGCTGGCGGGGAGCCTCGAATTCGGCGCGGCTGACGGCGCCGTTCTTGTCCGCGTCCAGCCGGTCGAACTGGGCGGCGCGACGTTCGGCGCGGCGCGCCTGAGCGTGCGCGTGCATCTCCTCGGCCGTGACCTGGCCGTCGCGGTTCGCATCTGCGGCGCGCAGCCGCTCGACGCGGCGCTGAACGAAGTCGGCCTGAGTGACCGGCTGGGCCATACGCGCCTGGCGCTGGGGCGCCGTTCCGGGGGCCGTGGTCTGTGCGGCGGCAACCCCGCCCAGCGTCAACAGCAAGACGGAAACAGCGGCGGCGGCGAATGTGGTCTTCATCTCGATGGTCTCCTGGGGCGAAGCCGCCCCGAAAGCATCCCTGTCGAGAGATTGAACGCGATCCGGATCAGTTTCCGTCGCGGATAGGGGGCAGGACCGCATCGAACGCCCGCCGCGCCCGCATCCGCAGATCAATCAGGCGCGCTTTCAGCGTATCGAAATCGGGCGCGCCTATCGTGGCGGCCAGGCGCTTCTGAAAGCCTGACGGCTCCTGATCCGGGTCGTTCCTGTCCTCGAAGGCGCAGGCCGTCAGTTGCGACAACTGCTGATGCGTGCGCCAGCTGTCAGCCAGGATCGGGTCATCCTTCAGCGCCTCAAGCGTCGAGACGGTCAACGGTCGGCCGGCGGCGGCGGCCGTCAGCTGACGATACTGGCCGACGAACTCCGCATCCACCTGCGCGCCCGCCGACAGCTTCAGATCCCAGAACCCCTTGGGTCGCCGCTCGCGGTCCATCAGGTCGCGCATGGCGCGTACGTCGTGCGCCACGTCAACGCCCGGTCGAGGCCGCCGCAAGGCTTCCTCCAGCGCCGTCGTGACGCGCGGACCGAACGTCGCATCACTGGCCCAGACCACCCGGGCGCGCGTCAGGGCCATGAACTCCCATGTGTCCGCCTCTTCTGCGTAATAGGCCTGTAACGTCTCCAGCCGCACCGACACCGGCCCCTTGGAGCCGGTCGGCCGCAATCGCATGTCCACCTCATACAGGCCGCCTTCGGCCGTATGAGCCGACAGGGCCGCGATGAGCCGCTGGGTGAAGCGGCCGTAGAAGGTCTCGGCGCTCCAGCCGCGCCCGGCGGACACCGCCTCGGGCGGCGCCGCATAGACGGTCATCAGATCCAGATCGGACCCCGCCGTCATCTCACGCGACCCGGCCTTGCCCAGGGCCACCACGGCGACCGCGCCGTCGAAGGCCCCGCCCATTCGCTCAGCCTCGGCCAGGGCCGCCGGGGCCAGCCCCTTCATGCAGGCGTCGGCCAGGGAGGTGTAGGTCAGCCCGGCCTGCTCGGCCGTGGTCCGGCCGGTGACGACATGCATGCCGATGCGGAAGGTCTGTTCGCGGTGCAGACGGCGCACGGCGTTCATGGCCCCTTCGAAATCGCCGGCCTCATGCGCCTCGCGCACCACCTGATCGGCCAGGCCGGTGTCGGTGCCCAGGGCCGTCATGAAGCGCGCGTCCAGCACCCCGTCCAGGGCCTGCGGCTGACGCCCCAACGCCCGCGCCAGTCGCGGCGCGAAGGCCATGACCCCGACCACCAGGTCGAACAGCTTGGGCTGGTTCAGGAACAGGGCCTGCACCTGCACCCCGGCGCTGAGGCCCGAGAAGAAGACGGCGAACCGGCGGAAGGCCGCGTCCGGCGCCCCCGTCTTGGCCACCGCCGTCAGCAGTTGCGGCGCCAGGCGGGTGAACAGCTCTCGCCCCCGCGCCGTGCGCGTGGCCTGGATGCGGCCGTGGTGCCAGCTGCGGATCGTGTCGGACACCGTGGCGGGTTCGGAAAAGCCCATGCGCGCCAGGGTCTCCAGCGTGCCGGGGTCGTTCTCCACCCCCGTAAACACCAGGCTGCCGTAGGGCGAGGACAGGTCTTCGCCGCCCTCGAACAGTTCGCCATAGCGGGCGTTGACCCGCACCAGCAGGCGCTCGATTTCGGCGTCGAAGGCCGCCAGATCGCCCTGCCCCGCCAGGGCCGCCACATCGGCGCGACGTTCGGGATCGACGGGCAGGATGTGGGTCTGTTCGTCCGCCAGCATCTGCGCCCGATGCTCCAGCGCGCGCAACTCGACATAGGCGGCGCGCAGTTCATCGCGCGCCTCGGGCGCGACGTGGCCGGCGGCGCTCAGGGCGTCCAGCGCCTCCAGGGTGCGCGGCGAACGCAGGGACCGGTCGCGGCCGCCCAGGATCAGTTGCTGGGTCTGAACGTAGAATTCGATCTCGCGGATGCCGCCCCGACCCAGCTTCAGATTGGCGCCCGCCGCCTCCAGTCCTTCGCCGGTCTTATGAACGTGAATCTGCTTCTTGATCGACTGGATGTCGAGCACCGCCTGATAGTCCAGGCTGCGCCGCCAGATGTAAGGGACGAGCGCCTTCAGGAAGTCGACGCCGTCTGCCGCATCCCCGGCGCAGACGCGGGCCTTGATGAAGGCCGCCCGCTCCCAGTTCTGGCCGACGGATTCATAGTAGGCCAGCGCCATCGGCGCCGCGACCACGGGCGGGGTCGAGGACGGATCAGGCCGCAGCCGCAGATCGACCCGGAAGACGTAGCCGTCCGCCGTCCGTTCGGCCAGCAGGGCGGTCAGCCCCTGCGCCAGGCGGTTGACGAAGCCCTGCATCTCCACGCCCTCGGCCAGCGCCGTTTCCAGCGCCTCCGGCTCGTAGAAGAGCGACAGGTCGATGTCCGAGGAATAGTTCAGCTCGAACGCCCCGCCCTTGCCCATGGCCAGGACGAACAGGCCCGGCACCGGCCCGCGCGGATCGTCAGGCGCCGAGATCAACCGCCCGCGCCTGCGCCAATCGTCGGCCGTGATCCTCAGCGCCGCCCGCGCCGCCGCATCGGCGAAGCGCGACAGGGCGCCCGTCACCTGATCCAGATCCCAGACCCCGCCCAGATCGCACAGCGCCGTCAGCAGATGCAGTTCCGCCTTCAGCCAGCGCAGCGGCGCCTTGGCTTCGTCCGGCGCGCCGGTCAGGGCGTCGGTCGCCGCCAGAATCTCCGCCAGCCGCGCTTCGGGATCGGCGTCCAGCGTTCGCCGCAGCCGATCCGGCCAGCGCCGCGCCAAGCCCGCCAGATAGGGCGAGGCGGCGAAGACCGGCGTCAGCGCCGTCCATGCCGCATCCAGCGGCGCGCGCCAGCCGTCGGCGTCCGCCGCCTCGGCCAGACGTTCATGCAGGCGCGCCGCCGCCTCGGCGTCGCGCACGGGACCGCACGGGCGCAACCGCGTCGCCAACACTTCGCTCACGCCTCAGCCTCAAGCGCCCGGCTGGCGGCGGGCAGGATCAGGGCCACGCGCAGGCCCGGCCCGCGCCCGTCATAGACGCCCGGCCCCTCGTCCAGTTGGATGCGCCCGCCGTGCGCCTCGGCCACCGCCGTCACCAGCGACAGACCCAGGCCCGACCCCGGCTCGGTGCGGCTGTTGTCCAGACGGACGAAGCGTTGCAGCACGCGCTCGCGATCCTCGTCCGGCACGCCCGGCCCGTTGTCGGTGACGGAAAACTCCACATCGCCCGACGAACGGCGGCGCGCGCGGAACATCACCGCCCCGCCCTCCGGCGTATATTTGATGGCGTTGTCGATCAGATTGGCCAGCGCCTGGGCCAGGAAGGGCTGATTGCCCTCGATCATCAGCCCCTTCTCGATCTCGGCGGCGAACTCCAGTCCCTTGTCCTCGCCCGCCGGTTCGTACAGCTCGGCCATGTCGGCGGCCAGGTCGGCGGCGTCGAACACCTTAGGATCCGGCGCCCCGCCCGCCTGCAGACGGGCGATGGCCAGCACGGTGTTGAAGGTCTTCAGCAGGGCGTCCGCCTCGTCCAGCGCCACGCTGAGGGCGTCGACGCCCGATGTCCGCCCCGCCTCGGCGTCGATCAGGGCGACCTCCATCTTGGCCTTCATCCGGTTCAGCGGGGTGCGCAGGTCATGGGCGATGGCGTCGCCCGCGTGGCGGATCGAGGCCATCGAGCCCTCCAGCCGGTCCAGCATCCCGTTCAGCCCCTCGGCCAGTTCGTCCAGCTCGTCGCCGGAGTGGCGGATCGGGACGCGCGTCTTCAGGTCGCCCTCCTGCACCGCCGCCACCACGCGGTTCAGACCGGCCATGGCGCGCTCGACGCCCCGGCTGATCCACAGCCCGCCGCCGACGCCCAGCACCAGCACCATGACCATCGCCCCCCACAGGGCCTGGGTCAGCCGCGCCAGATAGGCTTCGATGTCTCCGATGTCCTCTCCCACGAACAGGTGCTCGCCGCCGGACAGGGTCATCTCCACGCCGATGGCCCCGCGACGGCGCACGCGGCCGTCCTCGTCCGTATCGGTCAGCCGGAAGTCGTCCCAGCGCGCAGTGGACGGCGGCGCGTCTTCCCTGGGCGGATCCAGCGGCGATTCCGAGACATTGCCGGTAATGACCGAACGATCCGGCGCCATCAGCAGATAGAGGTAGGGCCCGCCCTTCAGCGTGCGCTCAACCAACACCTGATTCAGGGCGTCGCGGCCCCGGGTGCGATAGACGGCCGTCAGCCCCTCGACCTCGGCCTTGACGCTGGCCTCGGCCCGCGCCCGCGCCTCGGACGCCGAGGCGAAGTAGACATAAGCCAGCACCGCACTGGCCGTCGCCACGAACAGCGCCAGAAACAGCAGCGTCAGCCGGAAGGGCGTCCGTCGAAAGAGCGAGGGCAGTTTCACTTCAGCTTTCTCCCTCCCCTTCATGGGGAGGGTGGTCGCGCAGCGACCGGGTGGGGCGGGCTTCAAGCGCGCCCATGATCCCCGCCATCACGCCGTCGAGATCATCGCGAACAGCGACGTTGTCGAACCTCAGCGTCGTGAACCCTTCGCCTGCCAGCACGGCGTCTCTCACCCTGTCTTTGTTCGCCTGCGCCTCGACCACATGAGTGACGCCGTCAACCTCTATGACCAAACGCCGATCAAAGCAGACGAAGTCGAGATAATAGCCTCGAAACGGCGCCTGCCGCCGAAAATGAAACCCTTGAGCGCGAAACAGCTTTAACTGCGTCCACAACCGCGCCTCGGGCGGCGTCAGCGATTTCCGCATGGCGCGGGCCCGGGCGATGATCGCCATCGTCTTCAAGCCCTCCCCACCCGTCCGGCTGCGCCGGCCACCCTCCCCATGAAGGGGACGGAGAAAGATTCAAGCCTCCAGCCGGTACCCCGCGCCGCGCACGGTCTGCAGCATGGCCTTGTCGAAGCCCTTGTCGATCTTGGAGCGCAGGCGGCTGATGTGGACGTCGATGACGTTGGTCTGTGGGTCGAAGTGGTACTCCCAGACCTTCTCCAGCAGCATGGTCCGCGTCACCGACTGGCCGGCGTGGCGCATGAGGAATTCCAGCAGTTGGAACTCACGCGGCTGCAGGTCGATCTCCTGGCCGTCGCGGTGGACGGTGCGGGCGATCAGGTTCATCTCCAGGTCGCCGACCTTAAGCACGGTCTGGACCCCGCCCGTCTCGCGGCGGCGCGACAGGGCCTCGACCCGCGCGACCAGTTCGGCCAAGGCGTAGGGCTTGACCAGATAGTCGTCGGCGCCCGCCTTCAGACCCGTGACGCGATCCTCGACCTCGCCCAGGGCGGACAGGAACAGGACCGGCGTCTGATCGCCGCCCTTGCGGATGGTCTCGACCATGCCGACGCCGTCCAGGCGCGGCATCATGCGGTCCACGACATAGACGTCGTAGCCGCCCTTCTGCGACTCAAGCAGGCCGAAGGCGCCGTCCACCGCATGGGTGACTTCGTGCCCGGCCTCGCTGAGGCCGCGCACCATGGCGGTCGCGGCTTCAGCGTCGTCCTCAACCACCAGAATACGCATGCAGCCTCCCAAAAAAGATTCGGCGGCGATGTTAGCGCATCGCCGCCGATCTCGTGAGTTACGCCTTATTCAGACTTGGCGAAGGGCAGAACCACCGAAGAGTTGCCCGCCGGGGTTCGCACCAACAGGAAGACCCCCGGCCGCCCCGCCGCCCGCGCCGCGTCGACAGCCGCCTTCAGATCGGCCTCGGTGCGGACCACGCGGTTGTTGGCGCGCTGGATGACCGTACCGACCGGCATCCGCATCTTGCCTGCTTCCGAACGCGGAGCGACGGCGGTGACCACCACGCCCTGCATATCCTCCGGTATCGAGTAGCGCTGACGCAGGGCCGCAGTGATCGGCGTCACCGTCATGCCCTCGATCGACTGGCCGACAGCTGCGCCATCCTCGCCCGGTTGCTGAGCGCCCGAATCCTGGCCGCCGTTCAGTTCGGCTTCCGACGGACGGGTGCCCGCGCGGATGTTCAACGTCTGGCGCTTGCCGTCGCGTAGAACTTCCAGCCGCAGCGTGTCGCCGGGCTTGGCGCGGGCCACGCGGCGAGTCAGTTCGGTCGAGCTGTCGACCGCATCGCCGTTAACGCTGACGACCACGTCGCCGATCTGCATTCCGCCACGTTCGCCAGGGGCCCCGGCCGTCACCTCGGCGACATAGGCACCCTTGGTGTCTTCGCTCAGCCCCAGGGCGGCCGCCGCATCCTTGGACAGGGTCTGGATCTGAACGCCCAGATAGCCGCGCTCGACGCTTTCGCCGCGCATCAGCTTGTCGGTGACAGCCTTGGCCGTGGTCGCCGGAATGGCGAAGCCGATGCCGACCGAGCCGCCCGACGGCGAGAAGATCGCCGTGTTCACGCCGATCACGCGGCCATAGATGTCGAAGGTCGGTCCGCCCGAGTTGCCCCGGTTGATGGCGGCGTCGATCTGCAGATATTCGTTGTAGCCGGCCGGATCGATGTCGCGCGACTTGGCCGAGACGATGCCCGCCGTCGCCGTGCCGCCCAGGCCGAAGGGGTTGCCCACGGCGATGACCCAGTCGCCGACGCGCGGCTCGGCGGATTCTTCAAAGCTGACGAAGGGGAAGGCCGAACCCTCGACCTTGATGACCGCCAGGTCGGTGCCCTCGTCGCGGCCGATCAGTCTGCCCTTCAACTCGCGGCCGTCGCTGAACTTGACGTTGATCTCCTCGGCGTTCTCGACGACGTGGTTATTCGTCACGATGAAGCCGTCAGCCGAGATCAGGAAGCCCGAACCGGCGCCCAGGGCCGTGGTCGAGTTGTCTTCGCCTTCCTCGCCCGAGCCGCCCGGCGCGCCGGGGATGGGCACGGCGCCGAAGCCGGGGATCTGGAACACGCCGCCGCGCGGGCGCTGGACGCGGGTCTTCACGTCGATCTGCACCACGGCGGGGGCGACCTGCTGGAAGATGTCGGCGAAGCTGAGCGGCGCGCCCTGGGGCGGGGCGAAGGCCAGCGCTCCGGCCCCGGCCGAGGGAACCAGCTGTCCGACCTTGGCGGCGGGCGCGGCGTTGGCGCCCGGCCAGGTGATGACCCCGCCCGCCGTCGCGGCGGCGGCGAAGGTCAGGCCGACAGCGGCCCCCAGAATGAACTCCTTGCGTTTCAGCATCGTCGTCCTTGCAGTCTTTACTGGCGGATACGGAAAAGCTCCGTTCGCCCATGGATATAGGGCGTTACGGCTCAAGCCAATGCACGCCGTCGCGATGATTGTTCCTGATCGTCGTTCGACGTGTGGCGCGTCTGCGTCAGGAAGGCGGCGAAAGGCTTTCCAAATGGACAGGAGCCAGCCCCTTCTCTCCGTTCACCCTGGCGGACGCCGGGGCTCAGTGAGAACATCATCCGCCACGTTTACACCCAAAGACCTGGATCCCGGCGTCCGACGGGATGAGCGGGAGATAGGGCGTAGCTCAGCGCCCCGCTTCGTCGTCCGCCGTCAGGGCGGCCAGGGCGCGTTCTTCTTCCGGCGTCAGGGGCGCGGCCTCGCCCGCACTGCGCCGACGCGCCCGCAGGACCAGCACCACGCCCGCCCCCGCCGCCAGGGCGAAGGGGCCGAACCACAACAGCCAGGTGCCGATCCGCAGCGGCGGCTGGAACAGCACATAGTCGCCATAGCGGCGCAGCAGGTCGGCCTTGATCTCGTCGTCGGTCTTTCCGGCGGCGATCTGTTCGCGCACCAGGCCGCGCAGGTCGGCGGCGATGCCGGCCGGGCTGTCGGCGATGGATTCGTGCTGGCAGACGACGCAGCGGATATCGCCGAACAGGGCGCGGGCGCGGGCTTCGTCAGCCGGGTCGGTCAGCGGCCGGTCGGGCGCAGGCGGCGGCTCGGCCAGCGCGGGCGCGGCGGCGCCGGCCAGCAGGACGACGGCGAACAGGGCGGCGGCGCGCCTCACGCCTGCGCCTCGACTGGCTCGCTCGGCTGGGCGGCCTTCTTCACGCGCGAACCCGCCCCGACGCGCAGGCGCCGGTCCAGCAGGGAGATCAGTCCGCCCAGCGCCATCAGAGCCGGTCCCAGAAAGATCAGCCGCGCCCACGGGTTGTAGTAGATGCGCACGATCCAGGCGCGCTCGCCGTCGTCGGTCGCCGCGCGGTCGCCCATGACCGCGTAGACATCGTCCAGACCGCGGAAGTCGAGGCCGACCTCGGTCGTCGTCTGGCCGCCCGCCGGGAAGAAGCGGCGCTCGGCGGTGATGACGCGCTCGGGCGCGCGGCCGTCGACCGGCATGATGGTCAGACGGCCCTGCTCGGCCAGGTAGTTCGGACCTTCGATGACCTGAACCGCATCCAGCCGCGCCTTCCACGGCCCCGCCGCGACTTCCCCGCCCAGCGGCAGGGCGAGCGCGGCCTCGGCCTTGAAGCTGGTCTCGACCACGGCCCCCAGGATGAAGACGCCCAGCCCCGCGTGGGCCAGCGCCATGCCCCAGGCGCCCAGCGGCAAGCCCTTGGCCCGGCGCAGGGTCTCGGCCAAGGGCGCGCGCAACGCCTTGGTGCGCACGCCCAGCTCCGCCAGCGCGCCGCAGATCAGCCACGCCCCGACGCCCAGGCCTGCGGCGGCCAGCGCCTTCTTCGGCTCGAACAGGAAGAAGGCGGCGAAGGCGGCGGCGATGGCCAGGGCGGCGGCCAGCCACAGGCGCTGCAAGGCCCCCTTCAGATCGCCCCGCTTCCACGCCAGCAACGGCCCGGCGGGCAGGATCAGACAGGCCACGATCATCAACGGGTTGAAGACGGCGTTGAAATAGGGCGGGCCGACCGAGATGGTCGCCCCCGTCGCGCCCTCCAGAATGAGCGGATAAAGGGTGCCCAACAGCACCGTCGCCGCCGCCGCCGTCAGAAACAGGTTGTTCAGCACCAGCGCGCCTTCGCGGCTGACCGGGGCGAAGGCGGCGCCTGAGCGGATGGCCGGGGCGCGAAGGGCGAACAGGATGAAGGCCGCGCCCGCAGCCACGCCCAGAATGGCCAGCAGCATCATCCCCCGCTGGGGATCGACGGCGAAGGCGTGGACGGAGGTCAGCACGCCCGAGCGCACCAGGAAGGCGCCCAGCATGGAGAAGGTGAAGGCCAGAATGGCGAGAAAGACCGTCCAGCCCGCCAGCGCCCCGCGCCGCTCGGTGACGATGGCCGAGTGCAGCAGGGCCGCGCCCGCCAGCCACGGCATGAAGCTGGCGTTCTCGACCGGATCCCAGAACCACCAGCCGCCCCAGCCCAGTTCGTAATAGGCCCAGAAGGAGCCCAGGGCGATGCCGACGGTCAGCAGGGCCCACGACGCCAGCGCCCACGGCCGCACCCAGCGGCCCCAGGCCGGATCGACGCGCTTCTCGATCAGGGCGGCGACCGCCAGCGAGAAACAGACCGAAAAGCCGACATAGCCGCCGTAGAGCAGCGGCGGGTGCACCGCCAGCGCCGGATCCTGCAACAGGGGGTTCAGCGACGCGCCCTGCACCGGCGCCGGGTCCAGCCGGAAGAAGGGGTTGGAGGTGAAGGCGGCGAAGGCCAGGAACAGGCTCGACAGAGCCGCCTGCACCGCGACGGCCGAGGTCTTCAGCCCGAACGGCAGGCCGCGCGCCAGCGCCAGCGCCCCGCCGAAGACCGTCATCACCAGACACCACAGCAACAGGGAGCCTTCATGGCTGCCCCAGGCGGCGGCGACCTTGTAGAAGAC
Organism: Brevundimonas phoenicis; assembly: GCF_047237745.1. Taxonomy (NCBI): domain Bacteria; kingdom Pseudomonadati; phylum Pseudomonadota; class Alphaproteobacteria; order Caulobacterales; family Caulobacteraceae; genus Brevundimonas; species Brevundimonas phoenicis. The sequence goes on along the minus strand of NZ_JBDFLN010000001.1, from coordinate 972,897 downwards.
CGGCTTGTCGGTGTGGCTGTTCATGGCCACGTTCGACACCGAGAAGTCCGACACCACGAAGGCGTAGATCAGGGCGGCGAAGGCCAGGGCGATCGCCGCGGCCGAGGCCAGCATGGCGCCGCCCCCCGCCCCGGCCAGCACCGGGCTGAGCCGCAGACGGCCCGCCGTGGTCAGCGCCAGGCTGAGCACCGACAGCACCAGCGCCAGGATCAGGGCGAAGGCGCCCAGTTCGACGATCAAGGCTTAGGCCCCCTGCTGCACGGTCGCCGCTGCGACGGCGGGCGCCGTCGCATCGTCAGGCCGCCACTCGCCCTTTTCCTTCAGCCGGTCGGCGACTTCGCGCGGCATATAGGTCTCGTCGTGCTTGGCCAGCACCTGACTGGCCTCGAAGGTGCGGTCGGGACGGAAGGCGCCCTGCGCCACGATGCCCTGCCCCTCGCGGAACAGGTCGGGCAGGTCGCCGTGATAGATCACCTGCGCCGTCGCGCCGTTGTCGGTGACGACGAAGACGACCGAGCCGTCGGCGGCCTTGTGCACGCTGCCCGCCTCGACCAGACCGCCCAGACGGATCATCTGACCGGCCGGAACCTTCTGCGGCGTCACCTCCGAGGGGGAATAGAAGAAGGTCACATTGTCCTTCATCGCCCACAGCGACAGGCCGACGGCCAGAGCCAGCACCGGCGCCGCAGCGATGACGACCCACAGGCGGCGGCGCGCCTTGGGCGATTTGGGCAACCAGCTCATGTCGACGATCCGGGGACGGCGGAAAACACCACCGCGTATAGGACGAGGTTAAGGGCGGGCCAACGGCTCATAGGGCGGCCTCGGCCAGGCGGTTCTGCAGGTCGGCGCGACGCGGATCCGACGACGCCAGCACGGCGATCAGGGGCGTCCACATGGCCTCGGCCTCGGCCCGGTCGCCGCGCGCCAGGGCGGCCTCGCCCAGATAGAAGCGCGCGCCCAGCTGGTCGGGGTCCAGCTTGACCGCCTGGCGGAAGGCCGCCTCGGCGTCGCCGTCGACCGCACCGTCATTGGCCCGCACCAGGCTCTCGCCCAGACGCGCCCAGCTCTGGGCGTCGTCCGGCTGTATGGCCAGGGCGCGGCGGAAGGCCGAAGCCGCGCCGATGGGGTCGCCCGCCTCGAACCGGGCGGCGCCCAGCATGGTCAGGGCCAGGCGGTCATCTGGCCGGTCCTTGACCACCTGTCCCAGCACGGCCGCGACCTGCGCCGGCTCCAGCGCCTCGGGCGTCGAGGCCCATTCGCGCACGCGGGTCTCATAGGCCTGATCCTTCATGCCGGGCGCGCCGAAGACGACATAGAGGCCCAGCGACGCGGCGGCCGCGGCTCCGATCCCCCCCAGCACCCAATAGCGGTCGGCCGGGCGCGACACCGGACGGCGATCCGCGCGGTGGGCGGCCAGCAGGCGACGCCCGGCCTCGGCTCGCGCGGCGGTCCAGCTCGCCTCGTCCAGCAGGCCCCGCGCCTTCAACCGGTCCAGCTCGGCCAGTTCGCGCGCGCCCGCATCACGATCCGCCACGCTCTCGGCCTCCGCCCCGCGTCGCGCGGCGGACAGCACCGCCAGGCCCGCCAGCGCCGTCGCCAGGGCCGTCATGATCCAGAAGATCGTCATGGCCGCCGCTGTAGCGGATCAGGCGGCCGGAGGCGAGGCGCGCGACGCCGCACCTGCGTTGGAACCTGCAATAGCCAATCGCCGCCGCACCGTGCGCGAAGCGTCCCGCGCTCCGAGCAGGCCCAGAAGTTCGGCGGTCAGTCCGATGCGCTTGCGCGCCACGACCTCATCCGTGGCCCGGCCGTCGTTCAACCGCTCGATCGCCTCATCCGCCCAGGTCGCCAACCGCCCGGTCAGGGCCTCGGCCGTCTGGCGGCGCTCGGCTTCACAGCCGAACACCGCAGTGATGTCGCGCACCTGCCCCGTCAGCGCCAAAAGCGCACGCGCCTTCGCCGCCGCCTGCAGGTCCGGCGTCTGATCCAGACGCGGGGTAGGCCGCGTCATCCGTCCCGCCAAAGCCGTCCGTTCGACCGGCAGAACCGCGTCGACCGCCTTCTCCGCTGCGGCGAAATGCTCGGACAGGCGCAGCGCTATTTTCAGGCGCGCCTGACGCACGGCCTTGGCCCAGACGCTGTCGGTTCCAAGCGACAGTGCGACATCAATCTCGGCCAGGGTTTCAGCGCACCAGTTCAGCCCGGCCGCCAGCCGCCTATGCTCATTCTCATCTGCGACGGGGTTGAGTGCGACGACCTCGGCGGCGCGCTGCGCCAGGGCCGACACGACCCGATCGATCAATCGATCCGCTTCCTCACGCCCAGTCGCCGCCTCGCGCCCTGACGCGCCGATCAAGCCGAGCACACGCAACATCAGCCGCGCGTCCGGCATATGGGCGAAGACAATCTCAAGCAGCCGCTCGACGCCGCCCGGACCAACCGCCGAAGCCTGCCGCAAAGCCAGCTTCAGTTCCGCCAGCTCGGCGACGCCCGGCCGTCCGATCCAAGCCGGCAGATACGGCAGCGCCCGCCGCATCACCGGCGCCAGATCCAGACAGGCCGCCATGGTCTCGACCCGCTCCGGCCCGACGTCAGGCCAGACCACATCCGGCGCATCGCGCAGCACCACGGCGGCGCTGTGGCACAGGCGGTCGGCGACCATGCGCGACAGGTCGTCGTCGCGATCCAGCTGAGGCAGCAGCTCAGGCTCGCCGCGCGTCGCCGCGCGCCACAGCCGAACCAGAAGGTCCGCCGGAAAATCCAGCCCGCCCAGCCCGTCTTCACGCGGATGAAACAACGGAGCCAGAGGCCCGAAAGCGACATCGCGACGACGACGGTCCAGCAACTCGACCTCGACCATTTCGCGCATCGCGCCCGCCCGGTCGCCCGCCATCGCTCCCGCCAGCCCCAGCAGCTGCGACAGGATCCGGTCCGGACACCGTTCGATCAAATGGGCCAAGGCGGCCCTCTGGACGCCCGACAGGTCCGCCATCCCGGCTCCTTCGACCGAACTGATTCCCGGCCAAGACGCTGAGGGTGCCCCGTCGCGGGTTAACAGGGGATTTTGAGACGTGTGCGACAGCAGGGGCAGGATCGCACGCCCTTCGCCAGTGACGTCTCCACCGATCTATAAGCGAACCTCGTTTCGCGTCCCTTGCAGCCGGATTGCAAACCAGCAGAATGCCTCTGTCTCGAGGTGTGATGGGCTGCAGGTCTGATGAAACCGGCCGTGTTGATGGTGGATGTCGATGGCGTCGTGGTTCGTCACCCCGATCCATCAGGATGGTCCGCTCGTATTGAAGAGGATCTGGGCATTCCACGCCGGGCTCTGCAAGATCGCTTTTTCAAACCATGGTGGGACGACGTCGTTCATGGTCGCGCAACGCTTCGGGACCGATTGGCGCCTGCGCTCGCAGACGTCGCGCCGCACGTCAGCTGTGATCAGTTGATCCGCTACTGGTTCGAAAGCGACGCCCATCTGGACGAGGCCCTGCTGTTTCAATTGGCCGAGGTCCGGGCGTCAGGAACGCCTCTACATCTGGCGACCGTTCAGGAGCATGAACGCGCGTCCTATCTGTGGGATACGCTCAAGCTTCGCGACCGGTTTGACGACATGCACTACGCCGCGCAGCTTGGCGTTTCGAAGCCGTCACAGGAGTTCTATGCGGCGGTCGAGCAACGCCTGGGCCTGCCCGCATCGGCGATCGCCTTCATCGACGATACCGAAAAGAATGTCGAAGCCGCACGTGCGCGCGGGTGGCGCGTGGCGCTCTGGACCCCCGGCGCCACGCTCAGCTCCTTGATCCCAGAGTTGAGCGACAAGTCGTAACGAGCGTTCACAAGCCGCTAGGGACTTCCCATCGCTTACTCTGTGCGATCAGTTCGATCGGCTCTTCACAAAACGATCAACCACAACAGAACCGAATAAAGTCAAAATACACATGGGAAGCAGCCAAGGCTGAAAACGATCACCATTGCTCGCAAAGTGGTAAAGCGCACCGACTGTGATCGTCGCAATAGCCAACACGCCAAGGCCAACGTATGCGGTCACCGCAAGAAAATTCTTCTCAAGTCTCATTGCAGCTTTCCCCTCAGTTGCTTTGATAAAGTAGGCGCCAAAGGCTGACTGTCTGCAACCCAGATCTAACAGCTTCACGCTCATTGCTGCGACACTGTCCGCCTCACCCCTCCGCCGCGGGCAGTTCCAGCACCACCTTCAGGCCGCCCATGTCGCTGTCGGCCAGGGTGACGCGGCCGCCGTAGGCGCGGGTCAGTTCGTCGACGATCGACAAGCCCAGGCCCGTGCCGGGCGTGTCCTCATCCATGCGCGTGCCGCGTTTCAGGGCGGTGTCGCGCTGGTCGGCGGGCAGGCCGGGGCCGTCGTCCTCGACCACGGCGATCATCTGGCCCGGCGTCGATGGTCCGGCCGAAATACGCACCCGGCGCTTGCACCATTTGGCGGCGTTCTCCAGCAGGTTGCCGAAGATTTCCTGCAGATCCTGCCGCTCGCCCAGGAAGGCCAGATCGTCCGGAGCACGCCAGTCGATCTCGACGCCCTTGGTCTCGAACACCCGCTCCAGCATGACCGCCAGCTCATCCAGAACCTCGCTGACGTCGGTGCGTTCGCCCAGACCGTGGGCGGCGCGAGCGGCGGCGCGGGCGCGGCGCAGGTGGTGATCGACCTGATCCTGCATCACCTTGGTCTGACGGCGCACCAGATCGGGCAGCGCGCCCTGCTGGCCGTTGGCCTCGGCCAGCATGACCGCCAGCGGAGTCTTCAGCGCGTGGGCCAGATTGCCGACGTGGGTACGCTGACGCTCGACGGTCTCCTGATTGTGGGCCAGCAGGCGGTTGACCTGCTCGGCCAGGGGCTGGATTTCCAGCGGATAGTCGCCCTCGACCCGATGCGTGCGGCCTTGGCGGACGTTGGAAATCTCGTCGCCCAGGTCGAACAGCGGGCGCAAACCCACCCGCACCTGGATAAAGACCGCCGAGACCAGCCCTGCCCCCAGCAGCAGCATGGCGATCCACGTCACCGTGGCGAACTGGCGGGTGTCGGCGTCGACGTCCGAACGATCGATACCGGCGAAGAAGACCACCGGCCGCTGGCGATCCGGCAATTGCTTCATACTGGCGGCGATACGCAGAGGCTCGCCCTTGGGGCCGTCTTCGGCGTTGTAGCTGATGGTCTGGCCGAAGGCCGACCGCAGTCGCTCGGCCAACTCGGGACCGTAGTCCAGTTCGGCCTGGCCCAGTGAAGCGGACCGCGCCAGGACGTGCAGCCTGCCGTCGCGCCCCGGCTCAGCGACCATCCAGTATTTGCCGGACAGCAGACGCTGGGTGCGGGCGTCCTGGATCTCGCCGACGAAGACCTCGCCCTCGGGCGTGATGACGGAGGCGACCACGGCCTCGTCAATGGTGTCGCCTAGGGTGTTGCTCAGCCGGCGCAAGGCCGCCTCCTGGAACACCGACGTCAGCACCACCGCCGCCACCGCCAGGCCAATCAGGATCCACGCCGCCGCCAACCAGATCAGCCGCCGCGTCAGCGACCGACCGGGGCGGCCGAACCAACGGGCCCATTCGCGCCTGACGGGCGGCAGGGACGCCGCGTCCTCGCCCCCAAGGTCGGTGATGTGCTCGATCATGGAAGGACGATCAGGCCGCGTCGCTTTCACCGGCCAACGGCGACAGGCGATAGCCCAGGCCGCGCACCGTCTCGATCCGGTCCGAACCGATCTTCTTTCTCAGGCGCCCGACGAAAACCTCGATGGTGTTGGAATCTCGATCGAAGTCCTGATCATACAGGTGCTCGACCAGTTCGGTCCGGCTGATGACCCGGCCCTGATGCATCATCAGATAGTGCAGCAGCCGGTATTCCAGCGACGTCAGCCGCAGCGGCTCGCCGTTGACCGTCGCCCGCGCCGCGCGCGGGTCCAGGCGCAGGCCGCCGCAGCTCAGCGTCGCCGCAGCATGACCGGCCGAGCGGCGCAGCAGGGCGCGCAGGCGGGCCAGCAGCTCCTCGGTGTGGAAGGGCTTTGTCAGATAGTCGTCGGCCCCGGCGTCGAAGCCGGCCACCTTGTCCGACCAGGCGCCGCGCGCGGTCAGGATCAGCACCGGCGTCGCCTTGCCCTCGCGCCGCCAGCGTTCCAGAACCGAGACCCCGTCGATCTTGGGCAGACCGAGGTCCAGCACCACCACGTCATAGGGTTCGGTGTCGCCCAGGAACCAGGCCTCCTCGCCGTCCGGGGCATGGTCCACGGCGTATCCGGCGTCGCTCAGGGCCGTCTTCAACTGGCGCGACAGATCGACGTCGTCCTCGACAAGCAGCACCCGCATTCAGTCGTCTCCGCGAACCCGGCCGGACTGGCCGTCAACCTGTATGTCCGACACGCGTCCGCCCGGATACTCCCAACGCACCACATAGTCGCCGCCGCGCTCGCGTACGCCCAGCATCCGACCAGGTCGGCCCGACTGGACGCGGCGGGCGATGTCGCCGGGATCGGCGCGAGGGGCCGAGCGAGGCGCGTCCCGCAGCCCCTGGCCCGGATAGCTCCGGGGTTCCTCGCGACGATCCTGGAAGCGATCGTCGTTGCGATCCCGGTCGCGGCCGCGCGACTGGGCCGCCGCGTCCGTCAACGGGACGATGGCGATCAGGCCGGCCAGCAGGAGGGCTCGAATACGCATCATGGTTTGTCTTCTAGACAGGGGCCTCTGAACGGGGGCTGAACGTGCAGTCTATCGCCGTTCACCCGCACAAGGAACGCTCGCGCAGGGATTCTCCGTCGCTGTCGCCCCGGCGCCGCAGGACGAATTCGTCACCCGCCCGTCATGACGAAAGTCTCATGCTGATGAACGCTGTCTGAAACGCGCCGTTCAGATGCGGCTCAGGCCCGGGGTGGTCTTGTGGCGTCAACGCAGCCCGATCCGGTTGCGAAGTACCGAAGGAGCAAGATCATGAAAAACCTGCTGATCCCCGCCCTGGCCGTCACGGTCGCCTCGACCGCCCTGCCCGCTGCGGCTCAATCCTATGATCGCCACGGTCCCTCGCGCGGCCACGGCTACGAGCAGAACTACGGCGGTTGGCAATCGATCAACCAGCGCAAATACAACCTGGATCGCCGCATCGACCAGGGTCTGCGTAACCGCCAGCTCAGCTACCGCGAGGCATCGCGCCTGAAGGACCAGCTGAACGGACTGGTTCGTCTGGAACGCAGCTATCAGCGCGGCGGCCTGACTCGCTGGGAGCGCCAGGATCTGGATCGCCGCTATGACCGTCTGTCGGCCGGCATCCGCTATGAGCGCCGCGACCACAACGACCGCCGCCACTGACGGCGGCATGGAATCAGGGCTCCATCCCTCCCTGTCAGGGGCTCTGCCGAGGGCGCGATCCGCAAGGGTCGCGCCCTTTTCCTATGCCGGTTCGATCACCGTGATCTCGGGCCAGCGCCCGCGCGCATTGGCGATCGCCTTGTCCCAGCCCTTGGCCAGACCCCGCGTCGGATTGGGGCGGATCACCATGTCGAATACGTCCTCCAGCCCGAACGGCGCGACCACGCTGAGGGCGTCGTCCTTCTCCAACCGCAACCCGACCGCAAACGCCGGCGCCACGAACCGAGCCGGCGCTTCATCGGTACTGGTCAGGGCCTCGTATGGTTCGCCGAATTTGCCTTCGAACCATATGTGGACCCGCGCCTGATTGCGCACCTCGACCCGCTCGCGCACCGGCGCGTCGAAAGCAGCCGCGACCCGCTTGATCACCGCATCCTCCGCGGCCCAGGAGGTGTCAGGGTCGAAATAGCCAATGTCGTAGTCCTTGACGCCATAGCCTGGGGCGCGTCCCGTCCGGGCGTTCCACACGCCCTGATAGACCGCCCCCGAGAACAGCCGCCAATCCGGCAGATCCAGTTCTCGCACCACGATCAGGACTTGCATCACGTCCGCATCCGCGCGGATGATGTCGATCAGTCGGGTCTCAAGGTTCATGGACGATCCATGGGGCATGGGATTTCAGCGCAAGGGCCAGCCGTGATCCAGCGGGCCGTGCCCCTGGCCCAGTCCCGGCGCGCGGCGGATAGCCTCGGCGACGTAAGCCCAGGCCTCGGCCACGGCGGTCTGCAGCGGCAGGCCCTTGGCGATCCCCGCAGCGCATGCGCTGGCCAGGGTGCAGCCGGTCCCATGCGTATGACGTGTATCGACCCGCTCGCTCTCCAGCACCGTCTCGCCGTTCGCGGTCAGCAGCAGATCGACGACCGTCTCGCCGGGCACATGGCCGCCCTTCATCAGCACCGCCCGCGCGCCCATCGCCAGCAGGGCCTCGCCGGCTCGTCGCTGTCCGTCCAGATCGGCCACGGCGATCCCTGTCAGGGTTTCGGCTTCGGGCGCATTGGGGGTCAAAAGGGCCGCGCGCGGCACCATCAGCCGCCGGACCGCTTCAACCGCACGGTCCTCCAGCAACGGCGAGCCGCCCTTGGCGATCATCACGGGGTCCACCACCGTCGGCGTGTTGCCGGCATAGTCGATCAGTTCAGCGACCGTCTCGACCACCTCGATCGAGCCCAGCATGCCGGTCTTCAGGGCATCGGCTCCGATGTCGTCCAACACCGCCTTGGCCTGGGCCTCGATGACCTCTAGCGGCAAGGCATGGACGCCGTGAACGCCCAGGGTGTTCTGGATTGTGATCGCCGTGATCGCCGTAGCGGCGAACCCGCCCAGCATGGTCACGGCCTTGATGTCGGCCTGCACGCCCGCTCCGCCGCCGGAGTCCGAGCCCGCCAGGATCAGCACGCGCCCGCGCCCGCCCTCTTTCACCAAATCCGCATCCTGGGTCATCAGTGCGCCCCCGAGAAGAGCTTCAGCCCGACGATGCCGGCCACGATCAACAGGATGCAGACAGCCCGCACCGCCGTCGCCGGCTCGCCATAGACCACGATCCCGACCACAGCCGCGCCAACCGCACCGATGCCGGTCCAGACCGCATAGGCCGTGCCCACCGGCAACTTCTGCGTGGCGGCCCACAGGCCCACCATGCTGGCGGCCAGGGCCACGGCCACGCCCAATGAGATCAGCGGTCTCTGAACACCGACATATTTGACGCCGGAGGCCCAGCCCACCTCAAACAGGCCCGCAACCACAAGCACCAACCACGGATTGATAGACAGAAGCCAGGACATGACGGCTGCATGGCCGATGGCGGCGCCTCAGACAAGACAGAACCGTCTTCTTGCCCAGCCCCGACTGCCCCCCTCAAAAGAGGGCTGAAGATCGAACTTTGATACTCAGACCAAAAAACAATGCACACCGTTCTTAAGAAAAGAGCAGACGGATTTGGTAGAATTCAGCAAGTCCGATGCAAAGATCGCGATCTGATGAGCTTCGTCACACGAATTTCATGGTAAGGATGGGTACATGGAAGCACCTTTGGTGAAGACTGGAATGTTGATCCGTCGGCCGACCGACGAAGTCTATCAGGCCTTCACCGAGCCAGGGGTGACGTCATGGTTCTGGTTCACCCATGCGGACCGGCGCCTGACGCCAGGCGCCCACGTTACCTGGACATGGGGCATGTACGGCGTCGTCAGTCGACTGCTGGTCAAGGCGTTGGAGCCGAACCGCCGCATCCTGATTGAATGGGATCTGGACGAGGTTCCCACCGAGGTCGAATGGACATTCGAGGATCGTGGAATCGCGACCTGGGTCGAAATCACCAATCGCGGCTTCGCAACCTCCGATTCAGGCGTAAAGGCCGCTCTCGAAGCGATGGAAGGCTTCACCCTTGTCCTCGCCGGGGCCAAGCTCTGGCTGGAACGAGCCATCGAGCCGTCCTTCATCATCGACCGCTTTCCCGATCAGGTCGCAGCCGCCTGGAAGCCCGAGGTTTAAGCCGACCGCCTGCCTGGGCCGCGCTCTTCCCTCTTGGCGAAGTCTCGCTCCTACCGTACCAGTGAACGCCGGTATCAGGGAATGATGACATGAACCTGCGTATGGTCTTCGTGGCCTTGGGCGTTCTTATGACGGCCGCCTGCGCGGCTACGCCAAAGGACATCAGCGTTTCTTCCTCGTCTGATATCGGCCTTGTAGTCATCGAGGTGGAGCCGACCGAAGACTTGCGCGCTCACGCCCAGTACAATCTCGGCGTCATGGCGTTCGACCCCGCCACCGGCAAGATCACCGCCAACTTCTTCGGCGGCTGGGCAGGCATTGATCCCCAGTCCGCCGCAGTCAGCGAGCGATCCTACCTGGTCGGACAGGCCAAACCCGGAGTCTATGCGATTGCCGATTTGCGGATCAGCCAATGGGGCGTCTGCTACAACAACGGCACGGTTCGTTTCGACGTCCGGCCAGGCGAAGTCGTCTTCGTCGGTCGCTACAACCCCAACACCAGCCTGACGGAGTTGCAAGAAGCGACGAGAGACGGCCGGGTTCCGCGTCAGGCCATGCAGAACCAGTTCTTCTACCTGTTCGATACGCCGCGGCCGGACCTCACCCCGCCAGACCGGGTCGAAGGCTGGCGCGACAATGTTCGCGCCTATCTGTCCGCCAACTTCCCCAATGTCTCGGCCCCCATCACCCAGGCCGTTCATACGCCCGCCGTGTTCGGAACCGGCCGGTCTCTGGACGGGACTATCAAGCTGTGCGGCGGCTATTACGCCAAAGGCCGCGACCAGGCGGAGCCGGCCGCCGCGTCCGCGACGTCAACGCCGGACTGAGAACAGGTCAGCCACCGCGGCCTGAACCTTCAGCGCCTGGACCGTCTCGCGCACGTCATGGACCCGAACCATCCTTGCCCCACGGCGCGCCCCCTCCATCGCCAAAGCCAAGGAGCCGCCCAGCCGGTCGGTCGCGGCGACGGCCGTCTCGTCCACATCCTGGATCAGCCGCTTGCGGCTGGCGGCATAGAGAACGGGAAAGCCCAGATCGACCAGGGCGTCCAACCGCGCCGTCAACGTCAGATTATGCGCCGTCGTCTTGGCGAAGCCGATGCCGGGGTCCAGCCAGATCTTCTCGCGCGCCACGCCCGCCGCCATGGCCGCCTCGGCCCGCGCCGCCAGATGGGCGACGACCTCGGCCACGACGTCGTCATAGCGCGGGTCGTCCTGCATCGTCTTGGGCGCGCCCTTCATATGCATCAGCACCACCTCGCAGCCCAGTTCGGCGGCGGTCGCCAGACTGTCGGGCGCATGGCTCAGGGCCGTCACGTCGTTCCACATCGTCGCCCCGGCGGCGACGGCGGCGCGGGCGACGCCGGGCTTCATGGTGTCGATGCTGATCCGGCCGTCCCAGCGCGCTCGGATCGCAGCGATCAGCGGCGTGACGCGGGCGATCTCTTCGGCTTCACCGACCGGCTCCGAGCCGGGCCGCGTGCTTTCGCCCCCGATGTCCAGCACATCGGCGCCCTGGTCGATCATCCTCATCGCATGCGCCAGGGCGGCCTCGATCGTGGCGTGCCGCCCGCCGTCGGAAAAGCTGTCCGGCGTGACGTTGACGATGCCCATGACGAGCGGCGGCTTCACGAGGGATTGATGGGTCATGCGACATCGACTCCAGAGAGCGCGGTTTGACTTTCACCGCGCCTGGGTCCAGCCTCTAAAGGCAATGGAACGCTTCGTCAGCCAGGCTCGACGCCTCACCCACGCGGGACGCCGCGTCGAAGGCCTTTAACCCGTAGCGGTCCGCCGTGCGCCCTGCGCCGGGCGCCCGTTACGGGACCAAGTTGCTTTAAGTCTCCTGTTTCCCCATTCATTTTGCAGGACCGCGCCGGCCTGGGGCCGCTCGCGTAGATTTGCGCATGACACGCCGCCCAGACACCACGGACGACAACCGTCCCGGCGAACCGCCGCGCGGCGCCGACATCATTCCCTTTCGGAGGCCGACCGCGCCCGAGGCGCCGTCCGACCCCGAACATGCCCACCCAGAACACCTTGACCCAAAACATCCCGACGATGACGGCCCCTCGGCCGCCTGACGTCGCCCGAATTTCCAGAGAGTTTTCCTCATGACCACCCCCCGCAAGGGCGCCCTGCCCGCCATCACGCTTCGCAGCGACGACTTCGACGCCCTGGACCGCCTGGTCGGCGACCTGCCCGGCTCGGGCCCCGCAGGCCTGCTGCAACAGGAACTGGACCGCGCCAAGGTGTGCGAGCCCAAGGCCATGCCCAAGAACGTCGTCACCCTGAATCGATGGCTTCAGTACTCAGACGATCACAGCCCCGACGTGCGTCGCGTTCAGCTGGTCCTGCCCAAGGAAGCCGACATCGACGCCGGCCGCGTCTCCATCCTGTCCTATGTCGGAGCCGGTCTGATCGGTCTGAAGGAAGGCCAGTCGATCACCTGGCCGGACCCGTCCGGCGCCGTGCGCAAGCTGACCCTGGTCAAGGTCGAGGACGAAGATCTCGCCCAGGCCGCCGCTCACTAGATAATCGGTGCTGACGCCGCCCCGGCGTCAGCCCTTTCGTCCGATCAGTCCGCCTAGGGCGTCCAGATAGGCGGCGAACGCCGCCCGCCCCTCCGACGTGATGGCGATGCGGGTCAGGGGCTTGTTGTTCACGAAGCTCTTGCTGATGGCGACATAGCCCGCCTCCTCCAGCTTCTTAAGATGGACCGACAGATTGCCCTGGGTCGCCTCCAGCACCGTCTTCAGTTCGGTGAAGTCCGCCGCTTCGACATCGACCAGATAGACCATGATCCCCAGCCGCATGCGGCCGTGGATGACCTCGTCGATCCGTCCAAAGTCGTCCGCCAGACCCATGGCGTCAGTCGGCCTTCACGCCTGCGCGGGCGTCGCGGAACAAAATCCAGCCCGGCAGGGCGAACAGCAGGAACAGCGCCAGGGTGCAGACGCCCAGATAGGCCACCGGCTGGCGCACCAAAACGCCCAGGGCCACCGCCGTGACCCATCCGCCCAGCGACACCGCCAGCATCCAGCCCTTCTTCTTCAGCACCCAGGCCACATACCAGGCCGCCGCCTGCAGGGCGAAGACGATGGCGGCGTAATAGAGCCAGACGGCGAAGTCCTGGTCCCGCACCGCCCCCACGGCGAAGACGATGACCACGGCGGCGTTGGCCATGCCCGTGGCGCTGAACGCGGCGTTCGTCACCCGCGTCGCCAGCGGCCCCCGGTTGGACGCGCCGGCCTTGCGGTCCTTCAGGATCGCCCAGGTCAGGACCGCCAGGAAGGCGACGGTGATGCCGACGACAAAGACCAGATTGGCCAGATCGGGCCAGCGGATCAGGCCGATCACCTGTCCGACGTGGAACAGGCACTGCAGGCCGTACAGCAGCCCCCCCGCCAGATAACAGACCGCCAGGGTCATCGGCGGTCGCCCGTTGCCCTCAACGATCGAGCGCATGAAGGCGAGGTCGGCTTCGGGCGTGCGGGACTTGTCGATCATCGGGTGATTCCTGGCGCGACGCGGCTGCCTTCTCGGATGGACGCAGCCGCCAAGGTTGGCAAGCTATTCGGCGGCGACGGGGACGCTGACACGCGCCTTGCGCCAAGGCACGCGCCGCCCGTTCAGCCAGCGCCCCATGAAGCCGTGGCGCACCATCAGCTCATAGCTGGCCAGGCAGACGGCCATGACCCCGACCGTCACGATCGCCAGCTTGACCGGCCAGACCAGCGGCCAGTCCTTCACCACCACCTGGGCCGCCATCACCAGCGGCAGATGGACGATGTAGATCCAGTAGGAGGCGTCGGCCAGATAGCGCCTCAGGGCGCTGTGGCCCGACCAGAACCTCAGGGCCAGGCCAACGACGGCGAACATGCTGGCGTAGGTCGCCACGGCGAAGGCCGCCGCCGTCATGGCCTTGGTCGCCGGATCGATCATCGGCGTCAGCACGGGCGCCGGTCCGCCTGACAGCATCAGCGCCGTCGTCCCCGCGCCCAGGGCCAGCCCCAGCCAAGCCGGCGTCCAGACCTCCATCCGCTTCAGCAGGTCGCGCCGACGGTCCAGCAGCACGCCTACGCCGAAGGCCAGCCCGAACCCGACCAGGGCCGAAGACTCGGGAACCAGACCCGCGTCCGGCGTCGGAATGCCGAAGAAGGCGATCCAGTTCGGCTCGAACCACAGGGCCAGGGCCAAAGGCGCGCCCAGCACCAGCGGCCCCCACGGCCCGATCAGGCCGCCCGCCAGCCGGTCCAGCCCTCGCCCCAGACGCCCCGCCTGGTCCAGCCGAGCGACGACGACCTGCACGATCACCAGGGCGGCGTAGAGCCACAGCAGCACCCACAGGAACCACAGATGGGTCAGGGGGATGTTGGTCCAGTCATACTTGGGCGGCGGCGGGGCGTCGGCGGCGGCCAGCCCCATCAGCGAAGCGTTCCAGATCAGCACCGCCACGATCCCCGCCAGCACCGGCCCCCAAAAGGCCGCCAGCGGCCCGGCGATGCGGACCATCCGATCCTTGATAAAGCCCATCACGCCGCGCCGCTTCAGCATCATGCGGGCGAACAGGCCGGCGATCAGGAAGAAGCTCCCCATACGAAACAGGTGAATGACGAAGAAGAGCCCGCTGGCCCAGACCGACTTCTGGTCGTCGGCCACAACCCAGATCTGGGCGGGAAAGAAGGACAGGGTGGCGTGCAGCACCACCCCCAGCAGCAAGGCCGCGCCCCGCAGCCCGTCGAGGCCGTGAACGCGTTCGGTTTGTTCGAATGCGGATGCCGTCATGGCGCCCTCCTGCTTCGGATAACGCCATATCTCACAGACTAGTTTAAATTACAAACAAGTCTTCATGAGTCGAATTATGTGTCAGCACGCACGAAAAAAGGGCGAGCCTCGCGGCCCGCCCCTCCTTCATTCAGCCTGTCCGGAAGATCAGACGGTCGGCACGCTTGTCGTCGGCGCGGCGGCCGGTTCCGACGACTTGACCGTCTCGACCTCGACGCCGTCCGACACCGGCGTCACCGGCACCGAGACCGAAGGCTTGGCGACCGTGTCGTTTTCGTCGTCGCGTTTGGGCGGCTGGTCGTTCTCCAGCAGATCCTTGATCTCGTCGCCCGACAGGGTCTCGTACTCCAGCAGGGCCTGGGACAGCTTCTCGTGGTCCCCGGCCTTGTCGATCAGGATGCGGCGCGCCTCTTCCCAGCCTTCGGTGACGATGCGGCGGACCTCTTCGTCGATGATCCGGGCCGTCTCTTCCGAGACGTTCTGGCTGCGCGACACCGAGTGGCCCAGGAAGACCTCCTCCTGGTTCTCGCCATAAGCCACCGTGCCCAGCTTTTCGGAGAAGCCCCAGCGCGTGACCATGGCCCGCGCCAGCTTGGTCGCTTGTTCGATGTCCGAGCTGGCGCCCGAGGTGATGCTCTCCGGGCCGAAGATCAACTCTTCGGCGACGCGGCCGCCGGCCATGATGGCGATGCGGTCGATCATCTGCTGGAACTTCATGGAATAGCGGTCGCCTTCCGGCAACTGCATCACCATGCCCAGGGCGCGGCCGCGCGGGACGATGGTCGCCTTGTGCACCGGGTCGGCCATCTTGACGTTGATGGCGACGATGGCGTGACCCGCCTCGTGATAGGCGGTCAGGCGGCGTTCTTCCTCGTTCATGGCCATGGACTTCCGTTCGGAGCCCATCATGACCTTGTCCTTGGCGTCCTCGAAGTCGCGGTGCGTGACCATGCGACGGTCCTTGCGGGCCGCCATCAGGGCCGCCTCATTGACCAGGTTCGCCAGGTCCGCGCCCGAGAAGCCCGGCGTGCCGCGCGCCAGAGTCTTGACGTTCACATCGGCGGCCAGGGGCACGTCCTTCATGTGGACGCGCAGGATGCGCTCGCGGCCCGAAACGTCGGGGTTCGGCACCACGACCTGACGGTCGAAGCGGCCCGGACGCAGCAAGGCCGGGTCCAGCACGTCGGGACGGTTGGTCGCGGCGATCAGGATGATGTTCTCGGACGCCTCGAAGCCGTCCATCTCGACCAGCAGCTGGTTCAGCGTCTGCTCGCGCTCGTCGTTGCCGCCGCCCAGGCCGGCGCCGCGGTGACGGCCCACGGCGTCGATCTCATCGATGAAGATGATGCAAGGGGCATTTTTCTTCGCCTGCTCGAACATGTCGCGCACGCGGCTGGCGCCGACGCCGACGAACATCTCGACAAAGTCCGAACCCGAGATCGAGAAGAAGGGCACGCCCGCCTCGCCCGCCACCGCGCGCGCCAGCAGGGTCTTGCCCGTACCCGGAGGGCCGACCAGAAGCGCGCCCTTGGGGATCTTGCCGCCCAGACGCTGGAACTTGGCCGGATCCTTCAGGAAGTCGACGACCTCCTGCAGCTCGTCCTTGGCTTCGTCCACGCCGGCGACATCGTCAAAGGTCTTGCGGCCCTTGTGCTCGGTCAGCAGCTTGGCCTTGGACTTGCCGAAGCCCATGGCGCCCTTCGCCCCGCCCTGCATGCGGTTCATGATGAACAGCCAGAAGCCGATGATCAGCGCCACCGGCAGCAGCAGGCCCAGCAGGCCCGACCACCACGGCTGACGCGTGCTCTTGGTTTCGACCTCGACGCCCGACTTGCGGATCTGCTCGACCAGCTCGGCGTTCGGCACCGGCGTCACGGCGGTGAATTTGCTGTCGTTCTTGAAGACGCCGGTGATCGTCTCGCCGCGCGCGACGATCGATTTGATCTCCTGACGCTCCACAGCCGTCATCAGCTGGGAATAGGTGATGGGTTCGGGGCGGCCGGCGGCGGCCGCGCCCTTGGCGCCCGGCATGGCGGGGGCGCCGCCGTTCTGGCTGATCGCGGCGTAGACCGTCACCAGTCCCAGAAGGATCACGCCCCAGATGGCGAAATTGCGCAGGTTCATTCGGTCCTCGGTTCCTCGACGGGGCCGCGCTCGGCCCGTCGATCAGCAGTCTTCGTCTGAAAATAGGTCAGACGGCGGCGTTTCGCCATGAAGGGTTTGAAAGAGTCCGTCTTCCTGCGTCGTTTCGCCCCCGAAAGCCGCCAAAGCGAGCGCCAGGCGACGCAGCCCCAGCGCCCTTACATCCGCCCCGCGCCAGGCCAGCACCGCCCGCCCCTCGGGGTCGATCAGAATCGGTGCGGCGGCCCGCGCGGCGGGCGGAAGCGGCGCCAGAGCCGCGCGATCCCGCTCCGACAACTGCGCCAGCCGTCCAGCCGCCGCTGCGACGCGCAGACCCGGCTGTTCGGTCTTGATCTCGAAACGCCCGTCCCAGACGGCCGGCCGCCCCGGCGTCAGGGCCAGAGAGGCAAGCGGACGACGCTTCCACTCGCCCGGTTCGCGCATCGCCTGAACGCGCTCGCCTGACGCCTCGACGCGAGCGCCGGACAGGACCGCGGTGAAGTCTTCCCCCGCCGCCAGCCGCGCGTGAAGAGCCGCCAGCCTGTCTCCGCGCGGCGGCGTCGCGCCTCCGCCTGCGCACAACAAGACGGCGGCCAGCGTCGAGGCGGGCAGATCACGCGACAAAGACAGAACCCCTGCCCAAGCCTGATCGCCCGGCTCATGGGCCGCGCTCGCATAAGCAACAGTCGCCGATAACGCAGCAGGGACTTCTGCCTGCGCCAGCGCCGCCCGCGCCCTGCCCCGCCCGTAGCGCAGGTCCGCGTTGGCGGGGTCTTCCAGCCATGTCAGGCCGCGCGCGCGCAAATGATCCCGCAGCGCCACACGCCCCTCGCCCAGCACAGGCCGCAATAGCAACAGCCCGCGCCCTTCCGGCCAGGCAGGCGACGGCGACGCCTCGCGCAGGCGGCCCAGCGTCGCGCCGTCCGCCCGCATCCAGTCGCCCTCGGCGACATCGTCAACGGTGTGGCCGATCAGGATGACGCGCGCGCCTGCTTCCCTCGCCGCCTCGGCCAGCAGGGCGTGGCGCGCCGCTCGCGCCCGCGCAGGGGCGCCGGGCCCGCCGCGCGCGCCCTCCCACACAAGCCCCCGCCAGTCAGCGCCCGCCGCGCGCGCGGCTTCGGCGGCGAAACGGGTCCAGCCCGCGCTGTCGGGGTGGAGATTGTGGTCGACCGTCAAGGCCAGCAATCGCCGCCCCCTCGCCTTCGCCCATTCGGCGGCGACGTCTAGCAAGGCCATGGAATCGCCCCCGCCCGATAAAGCTAGGGCGACCGGCTCAGGCCCGGTGTGGTTCAGGCGTGCGTCCAGCCGGGCCCAAATCCGCCGAAGCAGATCCCGGCCGGCCAGGTCGCCCATCAGCTGCAGCTGACGCGCGTCCGCAGCTGGGTCGCGCGGGTCTTCTGCGCCGCCGTGGCCGCCTCGGCGTAGCGGCGGCCGAACTCGGTCAGAGCGCCGCAGGCCTGGGTCGCGCGGTCGGTGGCGCGCAGGGCCTCGGCCAGCTTCAGCGTCGTCTCGGGCGCCCACGGCGTGCGCGGCCAGCCGTTCAGGGCGGCGGCGTAGGCCTGAACGGCCGAGGCGTTGTCGCGCGAGGCGACGTGCAGGTCGCCCAGACGACTGTTAGCCTCGCGCGCCTGGGGCGTGTTCGGCCAGGTGACGATGACGGTCTCCAGCGCGCGTCCGCCACGCGCCGCGTCCTCGCCCGCCAGACGCATGGCGGCCTGCAGATCCTGCGCCGCGTCGCCGGTCGGCGAGTGGGCGACGATCGGGCCGTTCAGTTCAGCGGCTTCCTCGGCGGCCTTTTCGGCGCGCTCGACGCGACCTTCCAGATCGCGCAGGCGGCGGCTCATCTGCGTATTTTCGCGCGTGACCTCGTCCAGTTGGAAGGTCAGACGCTCGCTGTCGGCGTTCATGCGCTGGAAGGTCTGCTCCACGTCGCTGAGGCGGCGCTCCATGATCGAGACCTGGCCTTGCAGGGCTACGACCTCGGGGTCCGTCTCGACCAGCACCGGCTCGCCGGCCGCGTTGCGCTGGGTCAGGGCGCGCTCCAGACGGCGGACGTTGCGGTCCAACTGGTCCAGGCGGCGCTTGTCCCACTGGATCGGCTCCATCGGCTGGACCTGGGCGACAACCGCGCCCCCGATCAGGGTCAGGCCGATCACCGTCAGCACGGCGGGTTTGGTGAGGCGGAATGGCGTCTTCAGCATGGTCCTGTCGTCCCATCGATTTGCGGCGACGGCAAGGCCCCGATCAATGTCCGAGGCCCAGATAGATGATGGAGACGATGAACAGCGTCGCCGCGATCTCGCAGAAGATCAGCAGCGCCACCGTCCGCCACAGGGTCGAAAAGACCTTCAGGCTGTAGGCGCCCTTCAACTGGGCGAACATGTGCACCGGCACGATCAGGGCCGCGATGGTTCCCGCCGCCGCGCCCGCCCCCTTCAGCGTCGTCGCGACCAGCACCACAGCCATCAGCAACAGCGACATGAAGGTCAGGGAATAGAGGACGAAGACCCCGTGATCGTACAGGGTGAAGCCCCGCTTCCACAGGAACAGCAGGGCCACGAAGGGAATCGACAAAGGCACCAGCAGGAAGGCGAATTTGTAGATGGTCTGCTGCAACTTATAGAGCGCCAGGTCCGGGTTCTTCAGCTTCTTGGCGACGGCCTTGGTCAGGCCGTTGGTCTGCCCGCTCTCGCCCGCGCTTGCGGCGATGTCCGCCACCTGCGCCTGCCAGCTGCCCGAGGCCAGACCGTCCTTGCGGCCCTCGATCGCGTCTTTCTGCAGGCGTTCCAGCTTGGCCTTTTCAGCGATGATGCCAGCCTCGGCCCCGGCCAGAACGCCGGCGGCGGCGCCGGCCCGCGCGCCGCTGTTGAACGCCGGCGGCGAACCGTCCGACGTCTCCATCGCCGTCGCAGCCGCATCGACTTCCTTGCGGGCGGCGGCCGCGACCTGCTCCGCTTCGGCTATCGCCTCCTTCTGGGCCTCGATCTGCTGCGGCAGGGACGGCAGCGTCACCGCCTGATGCGGCATGAAGCTGAGAGCGAAGAACATGACGAACAGGGTGAACAGAAACATCGCCAGCGGCGAGACGTAGCGCGTACGCTTGCCCTGGGCCCATTCGCGCGTCAGCCGCCCTGGATTGAGGATCAGCAGAGGAAGGGTCCGCCACAACCGCCCGTCGAAATGCATGACCCCGTGCAGAATCTCTTCGCCCAGGTGCAGCAGGGTGCGGTGAACATGAGCCGCCTGGCCGCAGTTGGAGCAGAAGTTGCCCGTGACCTCGGCCCCGCAGTCGGCGCACGCGCCATGAGGCGCGCCCGCATGGCCGGTCGGCTTCTCGATCGCTCCGGCGATGACGCCCGCCGTCACCGCCCCGCCCGCCGCTTCCAGATCCATGCCGTCCCTCCCCAGGATTCGCGGCGGACTTTGACCGCGTGAAGGCGCAAAGAAAAGAGGCGCCGGCTTGCGCCGACGCCTCTATCCGTCTGTTTTTTTTCGCCGTGCGGCCTAGCGCGGCGCGCCCGACACGATGGCGGTGCGGCCGTTACGGTTCTGGGCCCAGGCCGACTCGTTCGAGCCCTCGGCGATCGGGCGTTCCTTGCCGAAGCTGATGGTGTCGATGCGGGCGGCCGGAACGCCGCGGCTGATCAGGTAGGAGCGCACGGCCTCGGCGCGGCGGGCGCCCAGGGCCAGGTTGTATTCGCGCGTGCCGCGTTCGTCGGCGTTGCCTTCGATGCGGACCGTGACCTGCGGATAGCGGGCCAGCCAGGCGGCCTGGGCGTCCAGACGCGGCTGGGCCTCGGAACGGACCGAATAGGAG
Organism: Brevundimonas phoenicis; assembly: GCF_047237745.1. Lineage (NCBI taxonomy): Bacteria > Pseudomonadati > Pseudomonadota > Alphaproteobacteria > Caulobacterales > Caulobacteraceae > Brevundimonas > Brevundimonas phoenicis. The sequence goes on along the minus strand of NZ_JBDFLN010000001.1, from coordinate 952,290 downwards.
TCCAGGTCGAAGTAGATACGGTCGCCGACGTTGACGACGAAGTCCTGCTCCGAGCCGGGAGCCGGAGCGCCGACGTTGCCGCCGCTAACGGGGCCGGTCGGGGCGGTCGGATACTGCGGGCCGACGGCCGGCGGCGGCGTTTCGACCGGCACGGCCGGCTCGACCTTGGGCTTGGTGCAGGCGGCCAGCGAGGCCATGGCGACGCCGACAGCGGCGAGCCGGATCAGGGTGGAGGTGTTCATGGATCGTCTCCTTCTCATTCGGTTCGAGGCCGACGCCTCTAGCTTGACTGTATGCGAGCGCTGCTAACGCGCGGCGCAGCGCCGCGCCAGACGCGATAACGCACAGTTTATGGGAATGGCTCCGCTCGTGATCTCACGAAGCCGTAAGCCCGTCAGGCCGGGCAGGAATCCGGCCCCTGGCCGACGCCCAGGTTGACCGGCGGGGCGTCCAGCAGACCCGACCAGGCCGGGTCCGAACCGCGTCCGTCATACCCCGCTTGCGACACCACCCGGCCCGACAGGTCGACGGTCCACAGACGGGTGTCGCCGCCGGGGCTCTGACGCGCGAAGGCGATGTAGCGGCCGTTCGGCGCCCACGACGGACCTTCCTCGAAATAGGAGGACGACAAGATGCGTTCGCCCGTGCCGTCGGACTTCATCACGCCGATGTGGAAGCGGCCGCCCTGCTGCTTGGTGAAGGCCACCAGGTCGCCGCGCGGGCTCCAGGCCGGGGCGGTGTAGCTGCCGCCGCCGCGGCTGATCGGGCGCTGGCCCGAGCCGTCCGCCCGCATGGTGTAGAGCCGCGCCGAGCCCGAGCGGTCCGAGGTGAAGACGATCTGATTGCCGTCGGGGCTGAACGACGGCGAGGTGTCGATCCCGGGGTCCGTCGTCAGGCGCGACAGTTGGCGGCTGCGCAGGTTCATCACATAGACGTCGGTGTTGCCGCCCCGGATGATCGAAAAGGCCATCTTCGACCCGTCGTTCGAGAAGCGCGGCGCCAGCACCTGGCCGTCGAACTCGCCCAGGCTTTCGCGGCGACCGGTCGACAGGTTGTACAGGTAGATGCGGCTGTAGTCCTTGCCCAGCGCCACATAGGTCACTTCATCGGGGTTCGAAGCCGAGAAGCGCGGCGACATGATCACCTCGTCGCCCTGGGTCAGGAAGACGGGGTTGTAGCCGTCCTGGTCGACGATGGTCAGGCGCGACAGCTTGTTCAACTGGGTGCCGCTTTCCGAAACGAACAGCACACGGGAATCGAAGAAGCCCGCCTCGCCGGTCAGGCGCTGATAGACCACGTCCGAAATCTTGTGGGCGATCCGGCGCCACTGCTCAGAGGTGGCGGTGAACTGATAGGAGACCAGCTGGCACTGGCGATAGGGGTCGTACAGGCGGAAGCCCACGTCGATCCGCCCGTCCGCGCGCGGCGTCACCCCGCCGTACAGTACCGCCTGGGCGCCGATGGAGGTCCACTGCGGGAAGTTCGGAGCGTTGGCCAGGGTCAGGCCCGTCTCCACGAAGCTGGCCGGGTTCAGCGGATCGAAGAAGCCGGATCGCTTCAGGTTGCCGCTGATGACGCCCGAGATCTGCGACCCGTTCTGGCCGGTGAAGGGCACGACGGCGATCTGGAGAGGACGCAGCACGCCTTCGTCCACCACCACATCCTGCATCGGCGCCCCGACGGCGGGGGCGGATTGCGCCTGGACAGACCCGCCCAGCGCCAGGGGCGCGGTCATCGCAAGCACGGCGGCCGAGGCGAGAAGGCGGTTCAGGCGCATGGGTCGATCCTTCGGGTCGTTACGGTCAGGCTGGCCGCCCCTCTTTAGCATCAGCGCGGCGGATGATCGCCAGCTTCACGGGGATTTGGGCGACTTTGGGGTGATAGGCGATTTACGTCCTAACGGTTCCCGCATTGACGCTTGGTTTCAAAGCGGAAGGGCACTTCCTGCGCCTGGAAGCCGTCAGGCACGGTGAAGGGCGAGGTCGCCCGCAGCGCACGCAACATGGCCTCGGACGCCGCGCGCCAGGTCGGGTCGTTCTGGGTGTCCTGTAGGCGCGGCGTGCCGATGATCTGGCCGTCGGCGCTCAACCGCACCGTCACGCGGATCACCAGGTCGTCCATGCCCGGCATGTCGCAGTTCAGGTTCCAGTTCGGCGTCACCTGGGCGCCCAGGGCGGCCAGCTGCGGCCCGGTCGCGCGCGGCGCGGAGCCCGCGCCCTGCTGGCCCGGCGCCGGACGGCCCCGGTTCTGGGTCGGGCGCGGCGGACCGGCCAGGGCGTCAAGGTCCAGTCCGGGCGTCGGACGCGCGCGCGGCGGCGTGGCGGGGGCCTTCTTCTCGGGCGGCGTCGGCGTGGGCCGGGGCGACGGCGTCGGCGCCTTCTTCTCAGGCGGCGTCGGGGTCGGACGCGGCGTGGGCGTGGGGCGCGGCGTCGGGGCCTTCTTCTCGGGCGGGCTCGGGGTCGGGCGCGGCGCGGGCGGCGTCGGGCGCGGTTGCGGCGCCGGCGGCGTGGGCTCAGGCGGAGTCGGCTCGGGCGGCGCCTCGACGGGGGCCGTCTCGCCATCCTCCAGAGAAGGTTCTTCCTGCGGATTGTCGGCAGGCGCTGCGGCGATCTCGATGTCAGAGACGATCGACACCGGCACGGAGTTCACCAGCGGCTTCGGCTCGTCCTTCGACGACCAGGACACGAAGGCGAGCGCCACCACCCCCGCGTGCAGGGCGATGGATCCGAGGATGGCGGGGCTGGGGCGGCGCAAGGTCCGTCAGCCCTCCGTCGGCTCGTCGGCGGCGGTGTCGGTGATCAGGTTCAGCTTGGTGAAGCCCGAGGCCGACAGACGCGCCATCACGCGCGCCACGGCCTGATAGGGGGCGCGGCCGTCGGCGCGGATGAAGATGGCCTTTTCGCGCGCCTTCTCGCCGCCCTCTTCAGCCACGCGCAGGGCCAGCTGTTCCCAGCGGACCTCGCCCTCGCCGATGAAGATGACGCCGTTCTGGTCGATGCTGACCGTGACCGGCTTGTCGGTCGTCTCGACCGCGCTGGCCTCGGTCTTGGGCAGTTCGACCGGGACGCCGACCGTCAGCAGGGGCGCCGAGATCATGAAGATGATCAGCAGCACCAGCATGACGTCCACCAGCGGCGTGACGTTGATCTCGCTCAGCGGCCGCTTGCGCGCGCGGCGACGGCCGCGGCCGCCGCTGGAGCCTCCTGCACCACCCATGGCCATGGATCAGGCGCTCCGGCGCAGGTTCAGGTCGGACGGCGGCGGCGGGGGCGGCGGTGGGGTCGCCGGCGCGCCCAGACGCCGCGCGATGGCCGATTGCAGGTCGTCGGCGAAGGCCTCCAGACGGCCCGTGAACTTGCCCGCCGACACCGAGAAGGCGTTGAAGGCGATATAGGCCGGGATGGCCGCCGCCAGGCCGATGGCCGTGGCGAACAGGGCCTCGGCGATGGCCGGGGCCACCGTCGTCAGATTGGTGTTGCCCGCCGCCGCGATGCTGTCGAAGGCGTTCATGATGCCCCACACCGTGCCGAACAGGCCGATGAAGGGCGAGGCCGTGGCGACCACCGACAGCACGCCCAGGCCGTTCTCGACCTTCTGGCTCTCGCGGGCGATGACCGAATCCAGCGCGCGGTCGATGCGGGCGATCAGCATGGAGCCTTGCGTGTCCGTCATGGCGCCGCGCGTGCGCGCCTCGCGCCAGTCCTGCAGCGTCAGCACCAGCATGCGCGGCAGGGGATCGACGGGCTGCGGCCCCGCCTGGGCGGCGACCTCCTCCAGCGAGCGGCCGCTCTCGACCTGCTTCTCGAACTCGGTCGCGCGGGCGTTCATGCGCGAGAAGCGCACCGCCTTGTCGATGATGATGGTCCAGGACCAGACCGAGGCCGCGGCCAGGCCGATCATCACCGTCTTAACCACCCAGTCGGCGGTCATGAACAGCTCGATGGGATTCAGCAGGGAGGCGTCGGCGGGCGGAGTCATGCTTGGTCCTTGGCGGAAAGTCCGTTCATCTGCCTTTTGCACCGGGCGGACATGGCGGTTTCATGGCGGCGGGTCTAACGGGCGTCGCGCCCGGCGTCACGAGGGCGCCCGCTGACAACCTCGTTATTGCGAAGCTTCACCGGAGAGCCAGGGCGTCACCAGCTCGACCAGCCGCTTCGTCGGACGGCGCGGACGCCCGTCCAGATGGATGCAGACGGCCGTCACATCGGCCCGGCACAATACGTCGCCGTCGCGCTCGACCGTCTGGCGGATGATCAGGCGCGGCCCCTTGATCGCTTCATAGCGGGTGCGCACCACCAGGGCGTCGTCGATCCGCGCGGGCTTCAGGTATTTGATCGCCAGGTCCGACACCACGAAGGCCAGCGGCTCGTCCTGCTCCAACAGGTCGACATGCCCCACCCCCGCCAGACGCAGGAAGTCCGACCGACCCCGCTCGAAATAGCGGACGTAGTTGGCGTGATAGACCAGGCCGGTGAAGTCCGTGTCCTCGTAATAGACCCGCACGGGCAACAGATGATCGCGGCCGTCGAAGCGGCCGGCGCTGGGTTGGTCGATCATGGTTCAGCTCTTGCCGGAAGCAGCGACGGGCGCCGGGGCGTCGAAGCCCGGACAATAGCGCGATTTCAACGTCGCGAACTCGCCGGTCAACGGATCATTGCTCATCAGGATGCGGTTGGGCCGCGAAACAAAGGCCACCGCCTCCCGGCTGCCCTTCAATCCGGCATAGCCGCAGGCGGCGCGGCCGCGCCCCGACTCGACATGGCGCACTTCGGCCTGCGGTCCCATCTGCTCGCGCACCTGATCAAGGGCGCGTTCGGCCGGGGTCGTCTGCCTCGGTCCGAAATGCGCGCCCTGCATCAGGGCGTAGACGCTGAAACCGCCCAGCACGACGACCGCCGCGCCGAGCACGACGATCATCCGGTTCATCCTGCGGGGATGGGCCAAGGCCGCCTCCTTCTGGGAAATCGAAGGATGACCGGCTTTGCCGTCGAGGTGAAGCCCTCTTGCGAAAGAGTCGCGCTACTTTCCGAACAGGTCGGGCGGCGGCGAGGGCGGCGCTTGCGGCGCCTCCAGGCCCAGATGCTCATAGGCGCGGGCACAGGCCATGCGGCCGCGCGGGGTGCGCTGGATGAAACCTTGCTGCAGCAGATAGGGCTCGATCACGTCCTCGACCGCGTCTCGCGCTTCGGCGATGGCGGCGGCCAGTGTGTCCATGCCGACCGGTCCGCCGCCGTAGTTCTCGATCAGGGCCTTGAGGAAGCGGCGGTCCAGACTGTCCAGCCCGGCTTCGTCCACTTCCAGCCGCGCCAGCGCCCGCGCCGCCGCCAGCCGGTCGATGGGGCCGCCTTCAGCATCAGCGAAGTCCCGCACGCGCCGCAGCAGGCGCCCGGCGATGCGCGGCGTGCCCCGCGCCCGGCGCGCGATCTCCATGGCCCCGTCCTCGGTGATGGCCGCACCCATCTTGCGCGCCGCGCCGCGGATCACCGCCGTCAGCTCTTCGGGCGTATAGAACTCCAGCCGCAGCGGAATGCCGAAGCGGTCCCTCAGCGGCGTGGCCAGCAGCCCCGCCCGCGTCGTCGCCCCGACCAGGGTGAAGGGCGCCAGGTCGATGCGCACGCTGCGCGCCGACGGGCCTTCGCCGATGATCAGGTCCAGCACATGGTCCTCCATCGCCGGATAGAGGATCTCCTCCACCTGGGGGGCCATGCGGTGGATCTCGTCGATGAACAGGACGTCGCGCGGTTCGAGGTTGGTCAGGATAGCCGCCAGATCGCCCGCCTTGGCCAGGATGGGGCCGGAAGTGGCGCGGAAGCCCACGCCCAGTTCGCGGGCCACGATCTGCGCCAGGGTCGTCTTGCCCAGACCGGGGGGGCCGAACAGCAGGACGTGGTCCAGCGCCTCAGAGCGGGCGCGGGCGGCGTCGATGAAGACCTTCAGATTGCCCTTGGCCGCCGACTGGCCGACGAACTCGGACAGGGTCTGGGGCCGCAGGGCGCGGTCGTACTGCTCGCCGGGCGCGGGGGCTGGCGAGATGATGCGGTCGTCGGTCATGCAGCGCCCCTCATCGTCCCAGCTCCTGCAGGGCCGTGCGGATGACCAGCGGCAGTTCGGCGTCCTCGCCCAGCTTGATCAGGGCGTGATCGACGGCGCGACGGGCGTTGACCTCGGCGATGCCCAGGCCCAGCAGGGCGGCGACCGCCTCGCCGGTGACGCTGGGCGGCGGCGGGGCGACGGCGGTTTCGGCGTGGACGCCCGGCGCGGTCGGAGCGAAGACGCCCTCGCTCAGGCTCTTGCCCTTCAGTTCGGTGACGATGCGCAGGGCCAGCTTCGGGCCCACGCCGTTGGCGCGGCCCACGGCGGCCTTGTCCTCGCGCGCGACGGCGGCGGCCAGTTCGGCGGGCGGCAGCACGTCCAGCACGCCCAGCGCCGCCTTCGGCCCCACCCCCTGAATGGTCAGCATCAGGTTGAAGACCTTGCGCTCGTCGCGGCTGAGGAAGCCGTAGAGGCGCGGCCCCTGATCCTGGCTCCACTGGCTCTGGATGAACAGCAGGGTCTCGTCGCCCGGGGCCGGCAGGCGGCCCAGCGTCCGCGCCCCGCACGTCGCCACATAGCCCACGCCGCCGCAGTCGATCAGGCACTCCGCCTCGCCGACCTCGGCCAGGATTCCGCGCAGGCGACCGATCATGCCGCGCCTCGTACCGCGACCGCCTTGAACCGGCGGTGATGCGCGTGGGTGACGGCCACGGCCAGGGCGTCGGCGGCGTCGGCCTTCATATCGCCCGAGGCGGGCAGGAGACGTTTGACCATGAAGGCGATCTGGCTCTTGTCCGCTTGCCCGGCCCCCACCACCGCCTTCTTGATCAGGGTCGGGGCGTATTCGGCGACGCTGAGACCCGCCCGCGCCGGAGCCAGCATGACCGCCGCCCGCGCATGGCCCAGCTTCAGCGTCGAGGCCGGATTGACGTTGACGAAGACTTCCTCGATCGCCGCCTCGTCGCAGTCATAGGCGGCGCAGACCTCGCCCACCTGCTCCAGCAGATGCAGCAGCCGTTCGGAGAAGGGCGCCTTTTCATCGGGTGCGACGACGCCGTGCGCGATCCAGCGCAGGCGGCTGCCCTCGCTTTCGATGACGCCCCAGCCGGTGCGGCGCAGGCCGGGGTCCAGCCCCAAGATCCGAGTCGTTTCGTTCGCCATCCGTTCCTATTGCCCCAAAGAGGGTTAGCGAACAATGACCGGGCGCTCAGTCGTTGGCTCAGTCATCCCTCGGCATGACGGAAAAGCCGGCCAGACCCGCCTGGTCGGCCAGGACGCGGGACAGGGCGTCGACCTTCAGCGGCATGGGGCCGCGCGCCTTGACGTGCTGTTCGTGGATCTGGCCGTCGGGGCTGACGACATGGCCGATGCGCGTGGGGCTGAGGCCGTTCTCGGCCAACAGGGCGCGCAGCGCCTTTTCTTCCGGCGCCGCGCCGCGCGTCCAGCGCAGGGTGACGTCCAGCACGCCGACGTGCGGCAGGCGCGCGTCGAGGAAGCGCAGAATGGCCAGCACCAGCAGGGTCGCCCCCGCCGCGATCAGCCCCAGCTTCCACAGGCCTACGCCGAACATCACCCCGATGGCCGAGGTGGTCCACAGCGACGCCGCCGTGGTCAGGCCGTGCACCGAGAACCGCTCGCGGAAGATCACCCCGGCGCACAGGAAGCCGATGCCGGTCAGTATGCCGTGCGCCATCCGCGTCGGGTCGATCACCAGCCGCTGCTCGGGCAGGGCGACGAAGCCCCAGCTGGCCTGATGCATGGCCGCCAGCATCAGGACGCAGGAGGTCATGCAGACCAGGATGTGGGTGCGGAACCCCGCGGGGTGGCCGTGATAGGTCCGCTCGATGCCGATCAGCCCGCCCGCCACCATGGCCGAGGCCACCGGCGCCAGCAGGCTCAGTTCCTCGACGCCCCAATGCGTCACGCCCCAGTCGATCGCCATGATCCAAACGCTCCCAACGACCGCGCAGGTTGGACCTCCGCGCAGGCCTCGGCAAGTCGTCAGTCGTCGCGCGGATTCAGCACGTAGCCGCAGACCGAAGGCAGGGCCGACAGTCGCCCCGCCAGGGTCTTGAGCGCCGTCTCGCCCTCGGCGTGGACGCGCCAGCTGCGGCGCACCACCGCGCCGTCGTCGATCAGTTCGAAACGGTCGGGCGCGGGCTTCGGATCGATCGCGCGCAGGGCGGCCTCGACCTCGGCCTCGGGCGAGGGGCCGTCACGACGCCAGCACACCTCCACGTCGGTCAGGGTGCGGTCCGGCAGCCGCGCGCTGACCAGCCGCAGCGCGACCAGGATCAGGCCCGTGATCACCGTCCCAGCCGCGCCCAGGGCGAACAGCCCGGCCCCGAACAGCAGGCCGATGGCCGAGGTGATCCACAGCGAGGCCGCCGTCGTCAGGCCGTGGATGGAGAAGCCGGTGCGGAAGATCACCCCGGCGCACAGGAAGCCGATTCCCGTCAGCACCCCGTGGGCCATGCGGGTGGGGTCGGTGACGATGTTTTCGTCCGGCAGCGCGCGGAAAGCCCAGTCGGCCTGGGTCATGGCCGCCAGCATCAGCAGGCAGGACGCCAGGCTGACCAGGATGTGGGTGCGGAACCCCGCCGGTCGGCCGCGCCACTCGCGCTCGAAGCCGATCATCCCGCCGGCGATCAGGGCGCCGGCGATGGGCAGGACGACGGTTTCCAGCCAGGCGGCGTCAGCCATGTTTCTCGACGTAGGCTTCGGGGTCTTTGTTGACCGGCTTCACCCCGGTGATGTGGCGGGCCTGGAAGGCGGCGAAGCGCACGCCCAGATCGTGCCGAGTCTGCAGGTCGGCGTTCCGGCGGAAATCGGTCAGCCCCTGCCGCTCCTCCTCGCCCATGTGCTTGGAGTTGACGACGTTGGCGGCGCCGACCGCGTCGAACCAGGCGCGGCTGCCGACCGTGTGGCCGGCCACGGCCTTGACCGCATCGCGCAGCTTGTTGTGATCCTCGATGGCGTCCTCGGTCTCGCCCTGGACCGTGCCGTCCTCGGCGTCGTTGGCGCCTTCGCCCAGCTTCAGCAGTTCGGGATAGAAATGCCGTTCCTCGGCCTCGGCGTGGGCGTCCAAAAAGGCCGACAGCCGTCCCCAGACCGCCTCCAGCGCCTCGACATTGTCCGCGCTGATCTGCTCGATCAGCGAGAACAGCCTGCGCTGTTCGGCATGATCGTCCAGAATCAGCTGGGTGATGTCCATAGTGCGGGCTCCTCGCAGCAAGGCTTGCGCCTTAAGAAGCCTTCGGACTCAGGTCCGGTTCCTGAACCCTCGACGCCGCTCCCGCAGGGGAAGGGCGCCGGGGTCAGGATCATTGCGTACGGATCAGCCCGCGAACTTGGCTGCGTCTTCGTCCGAGATGTTCTCGTTCGAATAGACCTGCTGCACGTCGTCTTCGCCGTCCAGCGCGTCCAGCAGCTTGAACAGGACGCCGACCGAATCGCCCGTCAGGTCGATTTCCGACTGCGGCTTCCAGACGATGGCGGTCGACTTGGGATCGCCCAGCACCTTGGACATGGCCTCGGCCACGTCGTTCAGGTCTTCGAAGGCGGTCCAGATGGTGTGGCCCGGCGCGTCCTCATAGATGTCGGGCTTGACCAGGTCGCTCTCGACGTCGGCGGCGCCGGCCTCGATGGCGGCCTCCATCACGGCGTCTTCAGTGCCCGCTTCGGCCGGATAGTGGATCTTGCCGACCCGGTCCCACATGAAGGTGACCGAGCCGCTCTCGCCCAGGGCGCCGCCGTTCTTGGCGAAGGCCGAGCGCACGCCCGACGCCGCGCGGTTGCGGTTGTCGGTCAGGACTTCGACGATGACCTGGACGCCGCCGGGGCCGCGGCCCTCGTAGCGGATTTCCTCCATCGCATCGACTTCGCCGCCCGAGGCCTTCTTGATGGCGCGCTCGATGTTGTCCTTCGGCATCGATTCGGCCTTGGCGTTGTTCACCGCCAGACGCAGCCGGGGGTTCATCGCCGGGTCGGGCATCCCCGACTTGGCCGCCACGGTGATTTCCCGTGATAGGCGCGAAAAGAGCTTTGAGCGGACCGCGTCTGCGCGGCCCTTGCGGTGCATGATGTTCTTGAATTTGGAATGGCCGGCCATGGAGTCGCTCGCCAGATGTCGAATATGCTGAGGGGCGCCCTTTACTGGATGGCGCTTCCTCTGTCACGAGAGGGGAACCGCCCGAACGCGCCGGGGATTATGCGCAGGCATGAATTGGAGACGCCGATGGCCGCCGCCGACGACACCTATCTGGACGAAGCCTATGACGAGGGCATCGATCACGCCCACGCCGGCGAGATCGTTCAGTGGTACGCCAAGCGGCCCGTCACGGTGTCGACCGCGGCGGCCACAAGCTCGCTGGTCGGCGCCTTTGCGCTGGGCGTGCTGACCACCATCGGCGCCCTGGCCGTGCTGCGTCTCTACGACCGGGACTAGGCCTCCCCTAGCCCGCCATCAGAGCCTCGACCTCAGCGCGGTCGCCAAGCGACGGCTGCGCCCCCGGCCGGGTCGCCGCCAGCGCCCCGGCGGCGCAGGCGAAGTGAAGCGCGGCGTCCGGCTCCATGCCTTCCAGCAGGGCCACGGCGATCGCCCCGACGAAGGCGTCGCCCGCCCCCACCGCGTCCACGGCCGTGATGCGCGGCGGCGTGGCCCAGGCCATCGCCACTCCGCGCCGATACATGACCGCTCCGCGCGCGCCCTTGGTCACGACCACCAGCCCGCCGCCGACGTGCAGGGCGTCGCCGTAGAAGGCGGCCTCCGTCTCATTGACCACCAGCAGGTCGGCGCGGCGCAGCAGGGCCTCCGACACCGGCGCGGCGGGCGCCAGGTTCACGCAGACGAAATCCGTAGCGCGGCCGACCGCCGCCTCCACCGTCTCGATCGGCAGCTCCAACTGGGCGATCAGCGGCGTCTCGATCCGGGCGGGCAGTTGCTCAGGCGTCACGAAGTGGTTGGCTCCGGCGGCCACGGTGATCTGGTTCTCGCCCGTCGGATCGACGGTGATCAGGGCCACGCCGGTCGGCGCCGCGAGGTCCGTCTCCACCCCCGACAGGTCAACGCCGTGGGCCAGCATCAGGGCCACGGCCGCGCCCGACATCTCATCATCGCCGACCCGGCCGATCAGCGAGACTTCGGCGCCTAGCCGACGCGCCGCCAGAGCCTGATTGGCGCCCTTGCCGCCGGGATGGCGCGACAAGGTCGCCCCCGTCACCGTCTCGCCCGGCGCAGGCAGGGACGGCGCCGCCGCCACAATATCCAGATTGATCGAGCCGACGACGGTGATCCTCATGCGGCTTCTCCCAGCCTCTGCGTGATCAGGGCGAAGATCCCGGCCGCGTCGGCCTTCGTCGCCCAGAAATGGTTGGCCCCGGCCGCCTCGACGCGGAACTCGACCGCCGTGTGGCCTCGGGTCAGGTCGCTGTCCGTCTCCACCGCGATGCGGCAGGGCGTCAGCTCGAACAGGTCCGGCTTCAGCAGCCAGGCGACGGTGCAGGGGTCGTGCAGCGGCCCTGCGTCCCAGCCGACCACCTGCCGCTCCACCCGCTGGGAGAAGCGCAGCATGGCCGCCGCCGTGCGGGCCGAGGCCGTGGGCAGGGCCTCGATCGCCGCGATCCTACCTTCCGTCGCCCGCACCTGATGGGTGGCGTCCAGCCCCATGACGATCATGCGGCAGCCCGAAGCGAAGACCTCGGCCGCCGCGTCCGGGTCGGCCCAGATGTTGAACTCGGCCGAGGCGGTGATGTTGCCGCCTTCCGAGCGCGCGCCGCCCATGACCACGACCGGCCCCAGATGCGCCGCCAGCGCCGGCTCGGCCCGCATGGCCAGCGCCAGATTGGTCATCGGCCCCATGACGGCCAGCGCCACGGCCCCTGCAGGCCGCGCCATCACCAGCCGCACGAGCGCCTCAGCCGCCGTTCCCTCGGCCACAGGCGCGGCGGGCTCGAAGGGGGTCAGATCGCCCAACCCCTCAGGCCCGTGAAACTCGCCCGCCCCGGCCGGATCGCGGCGCAGGGGGCGGTCGGCGCCTGCGAACACGGGCGCGTCCTCGCGCCCGGCGATCTGGCGCAGGATGCGAGCGTTGCGCACGGTCTTGGCGGCGCTGACATTGCCCCCGACCGTGGTCACGGCCAGCAGGTCGAGGTCAGGCGAGGCGAAGGCGGTCAGCAGCCCCGTGGCGTCATCCACGCCGGGGTCGCAATCAATGATCAGGCTCTGTTTCACCGATCCGGTGTGCCGCCTGCCGCCGCCTGAATCAATCGCCCTTTACACGACTCAATCCTCGCCGACCATCGAGGTCCAGGGATCGACGCGGCCCGCCTCGACCTCGGCGACCTTGACCGCGGGCCAGCCGATATTGCTGTTTGCCGAGGTCCGCCAGGCAGCCGACACGAAGTCGCGCAGTTCCGAAGCCCCGGCCGCCAGACGCTCATTGACGAAGACGGCGCCGCGCGGATCCGTGTCCTTGAACGCGCCCGCCTTCTCCATCCGATAAAAGGGGATGACGGTCGTCAGGGTGGCGTTCAGATGCGAGGCCGTGCGGGCGCGCAGGTCGAAGCCTTCGACGTTCATGGGCGCCATGGCCGCCTCGACCGCATCCAGACGCAGGGTCCGGCTGGTGAAGGCGCCCTCGAAATCCCCGTGAGTGCGGCGCGACTTGGTGAAGCCCTCGGGATTGGTCTCGCCCGCCCAGCCGTTGAAGTGGATGGTCGTGTGGTGCGGCTGGGACGCATCGCCGACGAAGTGGCTCAGCACCCCGATGTCGCGCAGGATCAACTGCTCGCGGCGTTCGCGGTCGGCGCGATACCAGGCCTGCTTGGCCAGGTCCGGCTCGCGCGCTTCGGCGGCGGTCAGCACGCGCCAATAGGCGAAGTCGCGCTCCAGATTCTGCCAGGCGTCCATGATGGCGTAGGGCAGGTAGCCCGCCTTATCCACGTCCAGACCGGCGCGGATCAGGGCGGCGTCATATTCCGACTTCAGGCGCGGCAGGTCGGCCATCGTCATGCCGCGCCCGTCCATCACCCGGCCCTGATCGTCCATGTCGACGAAGTGGGCGGTGTCGCGTTCACGGTCGTGCGGCTGGCCCGCGCCCTTCCAGCGATCCGGCTCGCGCGAATATTCGCCGACGTCAGACGCGGCCCCGGCCGTGCGCAGGAAGGCGGGCAGATCGCCCGGCAGGGCCCGCATGGCCGCCACGCCGATCACCCGGTGGCCCGAACTGCCCCAGGCCTCGACCTGAACGGCGGGCGCCGCGACCAGCATCAAGGCGGCGGCGGAAATCATCAGGCGTTTGACTTGTCGGTTCATGAGACGGCGCCGTGGGAAATTTCAGAAGGGGAAACGACGGCTTATCCCATTCCCGCGCCGGCCTCCACCCGCCGATCACGCCAGCTGCAACACCGATCACGCCGTCGTTATCTTGGCGCCGCGGCCAGCTTTTCTTGCCAATAAAGTGTTAGCGCGCACGATCAAGATGTTAACGGCGAAGAGACGCGCACCAGTATAGAACTTAAATTCGACCAATACTGATATCATATAGTCGCGATAGTCTGAGACAGATGCGCGATAGACTGGCCCCATTTGCGCCTTATCCACTACCGATACAGCGACTGATCTTATTCGCCGCAATTGCGCCGTAATTCGTCGTCAGAAACCGCCCTGCCGGAGCGTGTCGGGACCGGTGCTGCATGAAGTTTGATCGATGTTGAGCACGGCCGCCGCGCTTGCCATGTTGTGGACCATGGCCTTCTCCGGGTCCGGAGAGCCTGTCCCTTACGAAACGGCCGTCGCCCGCGACGCCGCAATCGTAGAAGCCGCCGCGACGGCCCCCGGTTCCATCGATTCCGCCGAAACGGCGGACCTGTCGGCTGAACAGCTCGAGCTGATGGCCGGCGATCCCGACTGGCGCGCCTCGGCCCGCCTCTATCACGCCGGCGGCGGCGGAGCGACCGGCAACGATTCCCTGGGCTGCCGCCCGATTCCGATGCGCACGGTCGCGGTCGACCCGCGCGTCATCCCGCGCCGCACCAAGCTGTTCATCCGCGAGACGGTCGGCCTGCGCATGAACGACGGCACGGTGCACGACGGCTACTGGTACGCCTCCGACACCGGCGGCGCGATCAAGGGCGCCAAGATCGACCTCTACACCGGCCACGGCCGCGCCTCGATGCGCCCGGCCATGAGCCTGAACATGAAGACCCTGACCATCGCCGACGCGGGCGATTTCGACGGCTGCCCCCCGGCGTGGGAAACGGCCTCGAACTGAGGCTTTTCAGCCTGACGACAAAAAGGGCGGCCGGATCGAACCGGCCGCCCTTTTTCGTTAGGCCTCGGCCCGTCTTCAGAACTTCCGCTTGCCGCTGACCGTCTCGAAGAACAGGCGGAAGTCGCCCATCAGGCTCCACAGCGGATATTTAAACGTCGCGGGCCGGTTCTTCTCGAAGAAGAAATGCCCCACCCAGGCGAAGCCGTAGCCGACCAGCGGCATGGCCAGCAGCCACCAGGGGTTCAGGGTGAAGCAGAAGGCCAGAAAGGCCGCGATCACCAGCCCGGTCCCGACCACATGGATGCGGCGGCACGTCCGGTTGGAGTGCTCATGGATGTAATAGGGATAGAAGGCCTCGAACGAGGCGTACCGCCCTTGGGGTTGCTCGATGCTCATGACCCCAGCCTGCCCCCGGATCGCGCCGGGGGCAAGTCAGGGATCAGAGGTCAATCGAAACGCTTGCCGGCCTTCTTCGGCCCCTTGGCGAAGGGCTTGGCGCCGCCCTTGAAGTCCGGCTTGCCCTTGAAGCCCGCCTTGGGCGTGAAGGGCTTCTTGTCGCCCTTGTCCTTGAAGCCGGGCTTCTTGTTGAAACCGCCCTCGCCCGGCGCCGCATCCGTACGGGGGGCATAGGGCTTCTTCTTGAAGGGACGTTCACCGTCCGCGCTGCGGCTCGCGTCGCCGTCCGGGCTCCACGGCTTCTTCTTGAACGGCGGGCGGCCCTGACCGTCCTCGTCGCGGCGGAAGGGCTTCTTGGCGTAGGGGCGGGCCTCGCCGTCGCGCTCGAAGTTACGGTTGCGCGCGCCCTTCATCGAACCGGGCGTCGGCGCCTCGGACGGGGTGATGCGGGCCTCTTCCTTGCTCTGGGCCGCCGCCGCGCGGAAGGCATCGGCGTGGCTCAGGGCGATCTCGAAGCGCGTCTCTTCGGGGAAGGTGCGGATCGAGCCGATCTGCTGCTTGGTCACGCCGCCGATGCGGCAGATCAGCGGGATCAGCCATTTGGGATCGGCGTTGCGGTTGCGGCCGATGTCCAGACGGAACCAGGTGACTTCGTCCGGCTGCAGCCGGTCGCCCGGCCACGGCGCGGGGGCGTAGGCGTCGTCGCCCGCCGCATCGCGATCCTTGCGCGGCTTGCGCTGCGGGCCCTCGCCCGGATCCGTCAGGTCTTCCGGCGCCGGCAGGTTCTTGCGCAGCAGCACCAGCAGGGCGCGGGCCAGATCGTCCGGCGTGCGCTCCTTGACCAGCTTTTCGACCAGACCCGCGTCCTCGTCCGCGCCTTCCTCGGCGAAGACGGGGGCGGCCAGCAGGCGCTGCTCGTCCTGGGCGCGGATTTCATCGGCGGTCGGGGCGCCGGACCAGACGGCCTCGACCCCGGCCGAGCCCAGCAGCATCTCGGCCTTGCGGCGACGGCTGTGCGGGACCAGCAGGACCGAGATCCCCTTCTTGCCCGCGCGGCCAGTGCGGCCCGAACGGTGCAGCATGGTCGCCTTGTTGATCGGCAGTTCGGCGTGGATCACCAAGCCCAGGTCGGGCAGGTCCAGACCGCGCGCGGCCACGTCGGTGGCGACGCAGACGCGGGCGCGGCGATCGCGCAGCGCCTGCAGCGCCTCATTACGCTCGCGCTGGCCCATCTCGCCGGACAGGGCGACCGAGGCGAAACCGCGCTCGACCAGCGAGGCCTGCAGGTGACGCACCGAATCCCGCGTCGAGCAGAAGACCAGCACCCCCGGCGCCTCGAAATAGCGCAGCACGTTGACCACGGCGCGCTCGATCTCGTTCGGCGCGATCCGCATGGCGCGGTATTCGATGTCGTTGTGCGGCTGGCTGCGGTCGACAGTGTCGATGCGCACCGCGTCCTTCTGATAGCGCTTGGCCATGATCGCGATGTCGCGGGCGATGGTGGCCGAGAACAGCAGGGTGCGGCGCTCTTCGGGCGCCTGATCGAGGATGTATTCCAGATCCTCGCGGAAGCCCATGTCCAGCATTTCGTCGGCTTCATCCAGCACGACGACGCGAGCGGCCGACAGGTCCAGCGCCCCGCGATCGATATGGTCCTTCAGACGGCCCGGCGTGCCGACGACGACGTGGGCGCCGTAGTTCAGGGCGCGGGCTTCCTTGCGGGCGTCCATGCCGCCGACGCAGGTGACGATCTTGGCGCCCGCCTCGGCGTACAGCCATTCCAGCTCAGCCGCGACCTGCAGCGCCAGTTCGCGCGTCGGGGCGATGGCCAGCATCAGCGGCGTATCCGGCTGGCCGAACCGTTCGTCTTCGCCCAGCAGGGTCGGCGCCGCCGCCAGACCGAAGGCCACCGTCTTGCCCGATCCGGTCTGGGCGGAGACCAGCAGGTCCGCCTCGCCATGGCCTTCCAGGACAGCGGCCTGAACCGGCGTCGGTTCAAGGTAGCCCTTGTTCAGCAGGGCGCGGTCAAGCGCGGGATGGATCGCGGGAAAGGGCATGAAAGGCCTGGAGTTCAGATGCTGGTAAGCAGATGTAGGGCGACCGTCAAACGGCCGCGCCCGGCGAGGCGTCGCAGCCTGCCGGGCGTCGGGGAAGGCGCTCCCTATACACGAATAAGGGCCGAGGTGGGGCCGAATCGTACAAAATCGACCGCCGTTCACCACGTCCATTGACCGGGCGTTGACCACGCAGGCGCGATGCTGGCTGGGTTCAGACATCCGTCCGCCGAAGGATCATCCATGATCTCGCCGCTCAGCACCGCCGCCGCCGGGATGCAGGCCGCCTCGGCCCGGCTGGAGGACAGCGCCCGCCGCGTCGCCTCGGGCCGCATGGACGACTACGCCGTCGAGGCGGTCGAGCAGATCCGCGCCAAGAGCGAGTTCTCGGCCAACGCCGCCGTCGCCCGAACAGCGGATGAGATGACGGGAACCCTGCTGGATATTCTGGTCTAGGCTCTAGCCGTTACCCCGCCTTTTCCGGCAGGTGGAAGAAGTCGACGAACCGCGCGAACGTCGCCCGATCGCCCTCGATCGTCATCGCCCCCTCGCCTTCCAGCGCCTCCAGCGGAACCTTGCCGTAGACGGCGGCGGCCACGACCTGGGCCGAGGCGCGCACCACGACGTCGCAGCCCTCGACCTCACCGCGCACGGCGTCGATGGCGCCGCTCGCCACGCTTACGACCATCCGGTCCTCGCCCAGAACAAAGCCCAGCCGCATCTCGGCGCCCTGCGCGCGGGCGGGATCGAACATGGTCTTGAACGACTGCATGATGGAGACGGCGCTGATCGGCAGGGTCGGGTCGTGCTGGGGCGAGCGTGCGGCCCAGCGGCCCAGCACCATGAAGACCGGCTCGATCTCATAGCCCCAGTCGGTCAGCTCATAGACCTGGACCGAGGCGGGCGGCGGCAGCTTGCGGCGCCGGACCACGCCCGAGGCCTCCAGCCCCTCCAGCCGCTGGGTCAGCACATTGGCGGACAGGCCGCACAGGTCTTTTCGCAGGTCGCTGAAACGCCGCGGCCCCATCATGAGTTCTCTGATGACCAGCAAGGCCCACCGCTCGCCCACCAGGTCCAGCCCATGCGCCGCCCCGCAGGCGTCGTGATAGCGCCGGGATCGGGATTCGGACTTAGTAGTTACTTTTTCTAACTTCATGGTTGACTAACATAACATCAAGGCGCAGAACGACCAACATCATAGGGCAGGCCGTCCGGGGAGGGAGGGCCGCGCAAGGGAGAACCACCGCCGATGCCCAAGCTGATCTTCATCAACCTGCCGGTCGCCGACCTTCCGCGCTCCGTCGCCTTCTATGAGGCGGTCGGCGCGACCATGAACCCGCTGTTCTCGGACGAGACGGCGGCCTGCATGGTCTTTTCCGACACCATCCACGCCATGCTGCTGACGCATGAGAAGTGGGCGACCTTCACCGACCGCGCCATTCCGGACGCGCACAAGACGGCCCAGGTGCTGATCTGCGTGTCGGAGGACAGCCGCGACGGCGTCGACGCCGTGGTCGATCGCGCCGCCGCCGCCGGCGGCCAGGCCGATCCCAACGCCAGACAGGACTACGGCTTCATGTACGGCCGCAGCTACGCCGATCCCGACGGCCACATCTGGGAGGTCATGTGGATGGACCCGGAAGCCGCCGCCCAGGGGCCGGAAGCCTTCGCCTCTCAGGTCGGCGGGGGCTGAGTCATGAGCGACCTCTACGAACTCAGCGTCAGCCGCTTCATCAAGGCCCCGCCCGAGACGGTGTGGCGAGCCTGGACCCGACACGGGACCGAATGGTTCACCCCGCGCCCGTGGAGCACGGTGTCGGTCGACCACGACCTGCGTCCCGGCGGCCGCGCCGACGTCGTCATGCAGTCGCCCGAGGGCGAGCGGCATGAGTATCGCGGCGTGGTGCTGGAGGTGGAGCCGGGCCGCCGCCTGGTGACGACCGGCGCCTTCACCGAGGGCTGGATTCCGCAGCCGGGCGACATGAACTTCGTCCGCATCGACACGTTCGAGCTAGAGGGCGACGGCACGCGCTACACCGCCCGCGCCCGCCATTGGACCGAGCAGGCCATGCTGACCCACCGCGACATGGGCTTCGAGACCGGCTGGGGCGCCGCCGCCGACCAACTTGCCCAGGTCGCCGAAAACCTCACCCCGCAGGAGAGCGCGTCATGAACGACAAGATCATTCCCTGTATCTGGTACGACCTCGGCCAGGCGAAGAAGGCGGCCGAGTTCTACGTCTCGCTGGGTCTGCCCGACAGCCGCATCGACCGCGTCGTCGCCAGCCCCGCCGACAATCCGTCCAATCCCGAAGGCGCCGAACTGGTGGTCGAGTTCACCCTGGCGGGGCGACGCTACGTCGGGCTGAACGGCGGTCCGAATTTCCCCCAGACCGAGGCCGTGTCCTTCATGATCATGACCGACGACCAGGTCGAGACCGATCGCCTGTGGGACGCCATCGTCGGAAACGGCGGGGCCGAGAGCGCCTGCGGCTGGTGCAAGGACCGCTGGGGCGTGAACTGGCAGATCACGCCGCGCCGCCTGATGGCCTTCTACGAAGATCCCAACCCGGCCCGCGCCAAGGCCGCCTTCGAGGCGATGATGACGATGCACAAGATCGACATCGCCGCCATCGAGCGCGCCGCCGCCGAGGCCTGATCTTTGCGAGGAGAAGGCCCATGAGCCGCCTGATCTATTCCTATCTCGTCTCTCTGGACGGCTACGTCGCTGACAAGGATGGGGGGTTCGGCTGGGCCAGGCCGGACGAGGAGGTTCTAGCCTTCATCAATGCCCTGGAAGCGCCCATCCGCAGCTACCTTTACGGCCGGCGCATGTACGAGATGATGAAGGGTTGGGAACTGGATTCCCAGTACGCCGCAATGTCAGACGGAAGCGCCGATTTTGCCAAAATCTGGTCCGCCGCCGAGAAGATTGTCTATTCGACCTCGCTTCATGACATCGCCACCACAAAGACCCGGCTGAAATCCAGCTTCGATGCCGACGAAATTCGACGCTTGAAAATGGACGCGCCCACCGACATCGCCATCGGCGGCGCGACACTGGCGGCTCATGCCCTCAAGGCGGGCCTGGTGGACGAAATTCATGCGTTCATCGCACCAATCATCGTGGGCGGCGGGCTCGCGATGTTCCCTCCGGACCTGCGTCTGTCCCTGACCCTGACAGACGAGCGCAGGTTTCAGAACGGCATGACTTTCGTCCGATACGACGTCCACACCCCTTCCTGAGCCCAACCCAAGGAGACGACCCATGCCCTATGTCGACGGTTTCATCGCCGCCGTGCCGGATGACAAGAAGGACGCCTATCTGGAGCACGCCCGCACCGCCGCAGACATCTTCAAAGAGTTCGGCGCCGAGCGCGTGGTCGAATGCTGGGAGGACGACGTCCCCGATGGCAAGGTCACCGACTTCCGCCGGTCAGTTCAGCGCAAGGATGGTGAGAGCGTGGTGTTCTCGTGGATCGCCTGGCCCGACAAGGCGACGCGGGACGCGGGCTGGGCCAAAATGATGGAAGACCCTCGCATGGCGAATATGGAGATGCCGTTCGACGGCAAGCGCATGATCTACGGCGGCTTCACGCCCATCCTGGATATCTGAGGCGCCCGCGTGAATGAGAAAGGGCGGCTCCATCGCGAGCCGCCCTTTTTTTGTCAGCTGTCCAGGAAGCTCCGCAGCTTCCGCGACCGCGAGGGATGCTTGAGCTTGCGCAGGGCCTTGGCCTCGATCTGACGGATGCGCTCGCGGGTGACCGAGAACTGCTGGCCGACCTCTTCCAGGGTGTGGTCGGTGTTCATGCCGATGCCGAAGCGCATCCGCAGAACGCGCTCCTCGCGCGGGGTCAGCGAGGCCAGAACGCGGGTCGTCGTCTCGCGCAGGTTCGACTGGATGGCGGCGTCGATGGGCAGGACGGCGTTCTTGTCCTCGATGAAGTCGCCCAGGTGGCTGTCTTCCTCGTCGCCGATCGGAGTTTCCAGCGAGATCGGCTCCTTGGCGATCTTCAGCACCTTGCGGACCTTCTCCAGCGGCATGGCCAGGCGCTCGGCCAGCTCTTCCGGGGTCGCCTCGCGGCCGATCTCGTGCAGCATCTGGCGCTGGGTGCGGACGATCTTGTTGATCGTCTCGATCATGTGCACCGGAATACGGATGGTGCGCGCCTGGTCGGCGATCGAGCGGGTGATCGCCTGACGAATCCACCAGGTGGCGTAGGTCGAGAACTTGTAGCCGCGGCGGTACTCGAACTTGTCGACCGCCTTCATCAGGCCGATGTTGCCTTCCTGGATCAGGTCCAGGAACTGCAGGCCGCGGTTGGTGTATTTCTTGGCGATGGAGATGACCAGGCGCAGGTTGGCCTCGACCATCTCCTTCTTGGCCTGGCGGGCCTCGCGCTCGCCCTTCTGGACCATCTGCACGATGCGGCGATAGTCGTCGATCGGCACGCCCGCCTCGGTGGCGACGCTGGCGATATGGGTGCGGATGGCGTCGATCTGAGCGGCTTCGTTCTCGCTGAACTTGGTCCAGCGGACGCCCATCTCCTTGATGCGCTCAGCCCAGTTCGGATCCATTTCCGAACCGAAATAGGCCTTGAGGAACTCGGGCCGCGAGATGCCGTAGCCGTCGGCCAGACGCAGCAGGCGGCCTTCCTGGCCGATCAGGCGCTTGTTGATGGCGTACAGCTGCTCGACCAGCGCCTCGATGCGGGCGTTGTTCAGCTTCATCGTCTTCAGGCGGTCCGAGATGGACGCCGTCAGGGATTCATAGATCTTCTGGTCCTTGGCGGTCAGGACTTCGCCCTTCAGGCGCGCCTCGACCAGCTTGTCCTGCAGCTTGCGGAACTCGCCGAAATCGACGGCGATGGCGTCCAGCACCTCCATGACGCCGTCGCGCAGCTCGGCCTCCAGGGCCGAGATCGACATGGCGCCGCCGTCGTCGAAGTCCTCGTCGTCATCCTCTTCGCCGTCGCCGTCCGGCTCGCCGGTCGGCTGGGCCGGGGCGGGCTGGTTGTGCGGCAGGGACGAGGGATTCAGGATGCCGTAGGTGGCGTCCAGGTCGATCACTTCACGCAGCAGGATGCGGTTGTTGGCCAGTTCCTCGCGCCAGACCATAATGGCCTCAAAGGTCAGGGCGCTTTCGCAGAGCCCCGAGATCATGGCGTCGCGGCCGGCCTCGATGCGCTTGGCGATGGCGATCTCGCCCTCGCGGCTCAGCAGCTCGACCGAGCCCATCTCGCGCAGATACATCCGCACCGGATCGTCCGTGCGGTCATAGGCCGCCTTGGCCGGGGCTTCGGCGACCGAGGTCTCGGCGGCGGCGGCCACGTCGGTGCCGGTCGCCTCGGCGGCGTCCTCTTCGGCTTCGACGACGTTGACGCCCATCTCCGACAGCATGGCCAGGATGTCTTCGATCTGGTCCGGCGTGACTTCTTCGGACGGCAGAACCTTGTTCAGCTCCTCCATCGTCACGTAGCCGCGCGTCTTCGCCTGGCGGATGAATTTCTTCACCCCGGCGTCGGTGAGATCGAGCAGGGGCCCGTCGGCGTTGGTTTCGGCGTCCTGCGTCTCGGTCTGCGCGCTCATTCAGTCTGTCTCCACGGCCGGCCGGGGGTGATCAGTCCCCTGCGGCGAAAATACAACGCCCGACGACTTCGTTGGTTACGAAGAAGCCGAGTCTTCCCAAATCGTTCCGGTCTTGATGGCTCGCCGCAGGGCATCGCGCTCAGCCTTCACCAGAGCGAAAGCCGAGTTATCGAAGGCCCGATGAGCCTCCGACTTCGCTGAAGCCAGCGCCTCGTCCAACGCCGCTGCGCGGGTCAGAGCGTCGAACGCTTGCGACCACCGGATCCTCGCCTCGCCGAGGGGCTTGTCTGCAGCCAGGAATGGCGCGCCGGACTTCGCCGCCGCCTTCTCGACCTCGTGCATCAAGGCATCATGA
Source organism: Brevundimonas phoenicis (assembly GCF_047237745.1). Classification (NCBI taxonomy): domain Bacteria; kingdom Pseudomonadati; phylum Pseudomonadota; class Alphaproteobacteria; order Caulobacterales; family Caulobacteraceae; genus Brevundimonas; species Brevundimonas phoenicis. The sequence goes on along the minus strand of NZ_JBDFLN010000001.1, from coordinate 929,588 downwards.
CCCGATTGGGCCAGATGGCGGCGCAGGGCGGCGGAGTCAAGGGTCCGACCCGAGAAACGCAATCGAACCAGTTCCTGGGCCAGCCCGTCCAGGGCCGGATCGCCGAAGCCGTAGCGCGCCACCGCCTCCATGTGATCGTCCAGCCGCTCCGGGTCGTCGATGGCGCCGTGGGCCAGGGCGGCGGCGATCGGCTCGACCGAGCGGAACAGCGCCTGCATGGCCTGCGCCCCCTCCACCGTCTGCCCCTGCAAGGGCGGCGGACCGTGCCAGCGCCCGCCCGGCCCCGGCCGTCCGCCCGACTGCGGCGGCCGCTGCTGTTGCTGACGCGGGAACAGGGCGTCGAAGCGGTCGAACAGGTCGCGCCTGTATTGCTCGGCCAGATCCTTGTCCTGCACGGCGTTGGCCGCCTGACGCAGACGCCCCTTCAGCCCCGCCTTGCGCTCGGGCGTGTCGAGCGGTTCGGCCTCGACCTCGCGGCGGAACAGCACCTCGGCGAAGGGCCGGGTCGTCGCCATCGCCTGACGCAGGGCGGGTGCCCCGCGATCGCGCAGAATGTCGTCCGGATCCTGCCCGCCCTCCAGCAGGGCGAAGCGGAACGACTTGCCCGGCTTCAGCAGCGGCAGCGCCCGCTCGATCGATCGATAGGCGGCCCGCAGGCCCGCCGCGTCGCCGTCGAAACTCAGCACCGGCTCGGCTGACACGCGCCACAGACGCTCCATCTGCTCCTCGGTCAGGGCCGTGCCCATCGGCGCGACCGCAGGCAGGCCCGCCCGGTGGCAGGCGATGACATCCATATAGCCTTCGACGACGATGATGCCCTGCTCGCCCCGGCTCTCGGCGCCCATGATCCGCCGCGCTTCCGGCAGGCCGTACAGGGTCGCCCCCTTGTGAAACAGCGAGGTCTCCGGCCCGTTCAGATACTTCGCCCGGTCGTCCGGGTTCATCGCCCGGCCGCCGAAGCTGACGATGCGCCCGCGCGCGTCCAGGATCGGGAACATCAGCCGGTCACGGAAGCGGTCATAGGGCTGACCCCCGCCTTCCGGCGCGATCAGCATCCCCGCCTCGACCAGATCGCCCGGCCGCGCCCCGCGCTGGACCAGCGCCTGCTTCAGCCCCTCGCGGTCGTTGGGCGCATAACCCAGGCCGAAACGCTCCCACTGGTCTTCCGGCAGGCCGCGCTTTTCCAGATATTCGCGCGCCGCCTTGCCGACGCTGCGGCGCAGATTGGCGGCGAACCACTTCTGGGACAGATCCATCCAGTCGGCCAGGCCCTGGCGCTTCTGCTCGCGCTCGGCGGCCTGAGGGTCTTCGGCGGGCAACTGCATGCCCGCCTCGCCCGCCAGGCGGCTGACCGCCTCGACGAAGCTGAGCCGCTCCGTCTCCTGCAGGAAGCTGATGACGTCGCCGTGCTTGCCCGAGCTGAAGTCGTGGAAGAAGCCCTTGTCGTCATTGACGAAGAAGCTGGGCGACTTCTCCTTCGAGAAGGGGCTCAGGCCGACGAACTCGCGTCCCTGACGCTTGAGCTTCACCGTCCGCCCGATGATGTCGGACGGCCGAAGGCGGGCCTTCAGCTCCTCGATGAACCGTTCGTCAAATCGCACGCCTGACCTATGCCGTCCGATGGCGGGCAAAGGCCAGCCCTCGCCCGCTCGCCGCGACGACGGCCCCCGACCAAAACACCGCCTGGGGATAAGTCCGTGGACAACCGCCTGACTTCCTTCTGTCGCACGACTGGGCTTTAAGTCGTTCCAGCCCTGCCGGAGCCCTTGCGATCATGCACCGATTTCGTCTGCTTGTTCTGTTGCTGCTGCCCGCCGTCTTCCTGACCCTCGGCGCCTGCCAGACCATTCCGCGCCCGGCCTTCGACGCCGCCGATCTGGCCGCCGCCAGCCCGCCCTGGCGCTACGACTTCCTGACCCCCGAGGCCCGCGACCGCTTCGTGCGCGAGACGGTCAACACCCAGAACGCCACCCGCGATGGAACCTTCGACATCCTGGCCCTGTCCGGCGGCGGGGCCAACGGCGCCTATGGCGCGGGCGTCATGGTCGGCTGGAGCCAGGCCGGAAACCGGCCCCAGTTCGAGGTGGTGACGGGCGTTTCGACCGGCGCCCTGATCGCCCCCTTCGTCTTCGCAGGCCCGCGCTTCGATCCGGCGCTGGAGCACGCCTACACCAGCGGCCAGACCGATGACCTGCTGAAGTCGCGCGGCGTGCTGGCCCTGATGCTGCCCGGCGTCTTCAAGCCCGAGCCCCTGACCAATCTGGTGCTGAACAACATCTCGCCCGAGCTGCTGGCGGCCATCGCCGAGGAGCACCGCAAGGGCCGCCGCCTCTATGTCTCGACCACCAGCCTGGACACCCAGACCCAGGTCGTCTGGGACATGGGCGCCATCGCCCAGCGCACCGACCCGGCCTCGCGCCTGCTGTTCGTCAATGTGCTGATCGCCTCGGCCAGCATCCCCGGCGCCTTCCCGCCCGTCCTGCTGGACGTCGAGCATCAGGGCCGCCGCATTCAGGAACTGCACGTCGACGGCGGCACGGTCTCCAGCTTCCTGGTCGTGCCCCAGGCCCTGCTGCTGGAGACGCCCGACGCCCGCCCCCTGGGCGACGCCCGCATCTGGGTCGTGGTCAACGGCAAGTGGGATCCGCGTTTCGAGGTCTCGCGCATCTCGGCGATCAGCATCGCCGCCCGCAGCTTCGACACCATGATGAAGGCCCTGCAGCGCTCCGACCTGACCGCCATCACCCAGTTCGCCCGCCGCTATGACCTGACCCTGTCGGTGGCGGCCATCCCCGACCACGTCGAGGCCAACACCCTGGACTTCACCCAGGCCCACATGACCGCCCTGTTCCAGGCGGGCGAGAACGAGGCCCAGGCCGGTCGCGCTTTCGAGCGGCGCGTTGATCCGTCGGAACCACGTCAATCCCGCCGCCGCCACAGGGAACAAACGCCGCCGGCGGTCGTCATCACCCCGCCTGTCGGTTAGGAATCGGTTAACCATATTGTCCGCAATGCGGCCACAACCACCTGATTACGAACAATATTTTTCGTATAACGGCGGAACTGTCCACAGAGCCTGTGGATTCTTCCTGCACCCCTGAGAAGCAGGGACTGTTCCAGACGGAGCCGCCGCAGACCGCGAACGACGCCGTTGTCAGATGGGTTTTCTCATGTTCATCGCCATCGCCCGCCCGGCGGTGGAGCCCCAAGGCCCCGACGCCGTCGCCGTCCCCGGCTCTCCCGCTGTTCCCCTGCTCAAGCCTCGCGCCCTGCACGCCCGCCTGCTGGCCAACGCCGCCCTGCGGCGTCAACGCGGCTGGCTGCGGCGGCAGGAGGATCGCCGCGAGGACGCCGACTACTGGCTGCACGCCGCCGTCATCGCCATCGGCAAGGCGGCCGCCTTGCGTCGCGCCGAACCTGCGTCCCTGCCCTAGAGGCTCAACGCAGTTCGGGCAGGCGCCGCGCCAGGGATTCCTTCAGCTTGCGGCCGCGCTCGGACAGGCTCTTGCCACGGCGCCGTTCGCGCACCTCAAAGCCCTGGCCCCAGCGTTCGTGCATGGCGGCCATCAGGGCCGGGTGACGGTCGTACTGGTGCACGATCGCGCTGGTCCCGCCGTCCGGGTTCACGATCCGGCCGTCCGCCAGCGACAGGGTCTCGCTCGACGTCAGGCCGATCGTGGAGATCCGGCCGTAGTTGGCCGCCGCCTCCCCCTCGACCAGTCCCAGATGCAGGGCGATGTTGCAGGCCGCCTGATCGGCCCCGAAGGCGCCGCCGATCTCGGATCGGGGAATGGCCGCCAGCATCAACAGGGTGCGGCAGAAGCGGATCATGCACTCGCGCGGCCCCATGACGGTGCCGACGCAGACGCACGGCTTGTCCGCCAGGGCGCGCGCCACGTCCTCGCCGCCGACGCCACGCAGGTATTTCATGTTGAAGGCATGCCCCTTCAGGCCCCCGTCGTACTCGACGAAGAATTCCGGCCTGGCGGGCGGCGGATCAAACGGCGGCGCCTGGAAGACCACGTCTCGCACATCGGTCAGCAGGACGCTGCGCGCCCAGGGCCGTTCGCTCATCAGCATGTCGAAGGCGGCGAACCGCTGCATCACCGGATGCGGGCGCCAGGCGCTGTTGCACAGGCACGCGGGCGGTACGGACTCCACGTCATGCTCGGCCAGGAAGGCCAGCAGCTCAGGCTCCTGATCCGTCACCAGCACCACCGGGCCGGCGTAGACCGCGCGCAATGAGCGCACGAAGACCGCCACGTCGGCGGCCTCATACCCTGTGGCGTAGCCCAGGATCAGATCATGCTCGGCCGCCGCAGCAGCGAGAGAGGCCCCCCTCTCCCCTGCGATCGCAGCAGAAACCCAACCGAGATAAGCGGACTTCGCTGCGGGAGCCCCCATTTACGCCCTCATGGAATCCACGAAACGCTTGAACAGATAGAGGCTGTCGGTCGGACCCGACGAGGCCTCCGGGTGATGCTGTACGCTGAACACGGGTTTATCCTTCAGCGCAATCCCGCAATTCGTATCATCGAAAAGCGACACATGGGTTTCAACCACGGCCTCGGGCAGGCTGTCGCGGTCGACCGAGAACTCGTGGTTCATCGACACGATCTCGACCTTGCCCGTGGTCAGATCCTTGACCGGGTGGTTGGCGCCGTGGTGGCCCTGCTCCATCTTCAGCGTCTTGGCGCCCAGGGCGATGGCCAGCATCTGGTGGCCCAGGCAGATGCCCATCAGCGGCTTGCCGCTGTCCAGCAGCTTCCTGATCTCGGGCACGGCGTACTCGCCGGTCGCGGCCGGATCGCCCGGACCGTTCGACAGAACCACGCCGTCGGGGTTGCGGGCCAGAATCTCTTCCGCCGTGGTCGAGGCGGGGACCACGGTGATCTTCACCCCGGTCGAGGCCAGGGCGCGCAGGATGTTGCGCTTCACGCCGTAGTCGACGACCACCACCGACTTGTCGCCGGCCTCGGGCTGGGCGTAACCGGTCGGCCATTCCCAGGCGCCCTCGGTCCATTCGAAGGCCTGAGTGGTCGAAGCGTCCTTGGCCAGGTCCAGGCCGACCAGGCCCTTCCAGTCGCGCGCCTGGGCCGTCAGGGCCTCCAGGTCGAACCGGCCTTCGGGGTCATGGGCGATGACGGCGTGCGGAGCGCCCTTCTCGCGGATCAGCTGGGTCAGGGCGCGGGTGTCGACGCCCGCCAGGCCGATGACGCCGCGCGACTTCATCCAGGCGTCCAGCCCGCCCGAGGCGCGCCAGTTGGCCGGATCAGTCGGCACGTCGCGCAGGATGACGCCGCGCGCCGCGCGCTCGGGCGCCTCGCCGATCTGCTCGACGTCTTCCAGGTTCACGCCGACATTGCCGATGTGCGGGAAGGTGAAGGCCAGGATCTGGCTCATGTACGAAGGGTCGGTCAGGATTTCCTGATAGCCCGTCATCGAGGTGTTGAAGACCACCTCGCCGAGGGCCGAGCCGGTCGCCCCGACGCCGATCCCCGACAGGACCGTTCCATCTGCGAGCACGAGGACGCCGGTGGCGCCGGACAGGATTTGAGTCGTCATGGCGCAGGGCTCCTAGCAGTGAATACGGGCGGACAAACGGCGGCGTCGCTAAAGAGATGAAGAGGCCGTGTCAACACGGCCTCTGATTATGCCGCCTGGAAGCGTCCCTGTCGCTTGCGAACCCACAGCCAGGCCAGGCTGGTCACGGCGAAGAAGCCGACGCTGGGCCAGATGTAGCCGCCCGCCGCCGCCGCGACCGCAAAGGCCGAGAACACCGCCCCGCCGACGGCCAGCAGACGCCAGCCCGGCTTGGTCGTCAGCTTCCACAGCGTCACCGAGCACAGGGCGTAGAGGCACAGCGTCAGCACCGAAGTCACGCCGATCAGCACGCCGAACTGCTGGCCCAGGGTCGGCTGGGCGCTGGCGATCACCATGGCGCTCATGATGACGCCGTTGATCAGGGGATTGGACAGGGGCGTCTTGCCCTTCTGCGCCCCGCCGAACCAGCGCGGCAGCCACCCGGCCTCGGCCGAGGCGCGCGCCGTCTCGCCGCCCATCATGGTCCAGCCCGCGATGGTGCCGGTCGCCTTGATAACGGCGCAGGCCGCCACCAGCCCGGCCACCGAGGCCCCCATGACCCGCGCCACCAGATCGGCGTAGGGGCTGGTCGAATGGGCCAGGACATCGGCCGGAATGACGCCGAACACCGCCACGCTGGCCGCCACATAGACGACGAAGGCCAGCAGAACCCCGCCCAGCGAGGCGCGGCCCACGTCGGTCGCCGGATTCTTCACCTGGCTGGACAGGGCCGCCGCGCTCTCGACGCCCAGGAAGGCCCAGAAGATCACGGCCAGCGACGCCGGAACCGTCTTCATCAGCGGCTCGCCCGCCGGGCTCCACGAGGCGGCGAAGGTGTCGCCGCTGAAGGCGATGACGCCGGCGATGATGGCCAGACCGATCGGGATCAGCCCCAGCACCAGGGTGATCGCCCCGAACCGCGCCGCCGTCTTCGACCCGGCCGCATAGGCCGCCGTGGTCAGCCAGATCAGCGCCAGATTGCTGACCGCGCCCCACATCGGCTCCTTCAGCGCCGGAAAGAAGAAGGCCAGATAGCCGGTCCCCGCCACCGCCACGGCGACGTTGCCGGTCAGGCAGGCGGCCCAATAGGCCAGCCCCGTCTGATAGCCCAGGAACCGCCCCAGACCGCGCCGGGCGAAGTCCGACAGGCCGTCGGCCTCCGGCTGCATCCGCCCCAGACCGCCGAACACCAGCGCCAGCGTCACCGCACCGATCCCGCAGACCAGCCAGCCGATGACGCTGCTGCTGCCGGTCGGCGCCAGGGTGGCGGGCAGCAGGTAAACGCCCGATCCGATCATGTTCCCCGCCACCACCAGGGCGGCCAGGCCCCAGCCGATGCGGTGCGAGGGTTCAGGCAGGATGTCGACTTGGCTCATGCTCGCCGCATAGACCGAAATGTCGCAGCCGTCGCCATGAAGATTTTCCCGCCTTCCCTTCAGGATGAGCGGGACAGGGAACCATGCTAATGCCCCGGCCAGAAGTTCTGGAGCCTCCCCCATGCCCGTCACCACGGTCGGCCTCGATGCCGACGACACCCTCTGGCACAATGAGACCATCTTCCGCCTGAGCCAGAAGCGGTTCGCCGAACTTCTGGCCGACCACGCCGAAGAGCCGGTGATGATGGACCGCCTGGCCCAGGTCGAGCGCCGCAACCTGCGGCTCTATGGCTACGGCGTGAAGGGCTTCACCCTGTCGATGCTGGAGACGGCGATGGAGCTGTGCGACGGCTCCGCCCCGCCCCACATCGTGCGCGAGATCCTGGCCGCCGGTCGCGAGATGCTGGTCCACCCGGTCGAGACCCTGCCCGGCGTCGCGGAAGCCGTCGCCGATCTATCGACGCGATACCGCCTCATTCTGATCACGAAGGGCGATCTGATGGATCAGGAACGCAAGCTCGCCGCCTCCAGACTCGGCGACTACTTCTCTGGCGTCGAGATTGTGTCCGAAAAGGATCGTTTGACCTATGAAACGATCTTTTCGCGCCATGGCGTTGCACCAGACGACGCAGCTATGGTGGGAAATTCCATGAAGTCGGATGTTCTCCCGGCAATCGCTGCGGGCGCCTGGGGAATCCATATTCCGTACCATATTACCTGGGCCCATGAGCTCGCCGACGCGCCCGAAAGCCACCCTCGCTACGTCAGCCTGAGCCGTTTCGACGAGGTTCCGGACCGGCTGCGCACGCTCAACCCGTAACACGATTTCTTTGCCCAATTTCGAACGCAAATTGCCTCAATTGACGCAATAACGAGACACAATTCCGTCTTTATTGGACAAAATTCGTCCCAAATTTGCAACACGGCAACATTACCGTCGCACTTGCTCCACATCGCGCATGATCCAACTTGACCCGACACGGATGAGGCAATCCTGTGGCGGATCATGGTTCATACCGTGTCGTTATGTGAGGCTTAACTGTATGCGATTCACCCGCTCCCGCCTTCTGGGCAGCACTGTCCTGATCGGCGCCCTCGTCGCCGCCGGCGCCGTTTCCGCCCAGGTCGTCGAACAACCCACCTCAGACGCCCAAGCCACCGAAGTCGGTGAAATTGTCGTCACTGGTTCGCGTATCCGTCGTAGCGCCGCCAATGCGCCGACGCCGCTGATCCAGGTCACGCAGGAGGAAATCCTGTCGACGGGCCAGACCAGCCTGATCGATTACCTGTCCACCATCCCGGCCCTGCAGAACTCGACGGTGCCGTCCGACACCACGGGCTCCAGCCTGAACGCCGGCGGCCTGTCGCTGGCCAACCTGCGTTCGCTCGGCTCCAACCGCACCCTGACCCTGGTCGATGGACGCCGTCACGTCGGCTCATCGGGCGGCGACCTGTCGGTTGACGTCGACACCATCCCGCGCCTGCTGATCCAGAACGTCGAAATCATCACCGGCGGCGCCTCGTCGGTTTACGGCGCAGACGCCGTCTCGGGCGTGCTGAACTTCATCCTCAAGAAGGATTTCGAAGGCCTGGAGATCGACGCCAACTACGGTCAGATCAACGACAACGGCGAAGCCACCCGCCGCATCTCGGGTCTGATCGGCAAGAACTTCATGGACGATCGCCTGAACGTCTATGCTCACGCCGAGTACGAGAAGATCGACAACGTCGATTCGATGGACATCGACTGGATCCGTCGCGGCCCGATCCGTCTGGCCATCGACGCCGACCCGACCAACCGTCCGTACGACGGCCTGCTGGACGCCGGCGTCTTCTACGGCGTGAACCGCCTGGACATCGTGCCGTGGGGCCAGACCACCCTGGCCAACCTGCAGCGTCCCAGCGACCTGACCAACCCGAACGTGCCTTACGAGAACTGCCTCCCCGGCGGCAACTTCTCCTACGCCGCCAACTGCTTCGGCATCATGCCGGGCAAGACCTTCTGGTATGAAAACGGCGGCGCCCGCCCGGCCAACTTCGGCCAACGCGTCGGCAACGTCGGCATCAACCGCCCGTACAACATCGGCGGCGACGGCATGCCGCTGGGCGAAGTCGCCGGCTTCAGCCGCGTTCCGGCTTCGGAGTCGCAGCGTTATCAGGTCGGGACCAACTTCAAGATCACCGACTCGATCAACTTCCACGCGTCGGCCAAGTACGTCACCGAAGAAACCTTCATGCGCGGCCAGCGGACGTTCTTCGACGTCGATCTGGACAACGACTCCTACGACGCTGGTCAAACCAACTCCATCTGGGGTTCGTCCGCTTTCGACCTGCGCTGGGATGACAACGCCTTCCTGCCGCAGACGGTGAAGGACGCCATCGCCAACAACCGCATCGACATCTATGCGCCGCCGACCGCCGCGAACGCCGGCGAACTGATCGGCACCGAAAGCCTGCCGATCGCGCGTCACACCTTCTTCGGTCCGCAACGCACGCAAGCCAACACCCGCGACATCCAACGCTATGTCGTCGGCTTCGACGGCAACCACGGCCCCGTGGGCTTCGCCAAGTCGCTGTCCTGGGATCTGGGCTACACCTACGGCAAGGCCGAGATCGAGAACATCGAACGCGCCGTCGACAGCCAGCGCATGGCCCTGGCCGCTGACGCCGTTGTCGATACGGCCGGCATCATGGGCACCCCGGGCGCCATCGTCTGCCGTTCGTCGTTGATGAACGCTCGCGGCGACGCCGTCATCGCCGACCGTCACCGTGGCGGCGACCTGCGCGACACCGAGTACGGCCGCAACGCCATCGCTCAGTGCACCCCGCTGAACATCTTCGGCGCGGGCAACCAGTCGGCTGAAGCTCTGGAATACGTCGACGCCTTCGTTCGCGTCGAGGAGATGAACGAACAGCACCAGGCCATCGGCTCGATCTCGACCGAGCTGTGGGACTTCTGGGGCGCGGGCAACCTCGGCTTCGCCTTCGGCGGCGAATGGCGCAAGGAAAGCACTTCGGCCGTTGGCCGCAGCACCACCGCCGGCGACCGTCTGCTGTTCCTGAACGGCGGCGCGGACTTCCCGGAAGTCAGCTACGAGTCCAAGGAACTGTTCACCGAAGTCTCGGTGCCGCTGTTCCGCGACTCCAAGCTGGGCGAGTACGCCGAACTCAGCGGCTCGTACCGCTGGGCCGACTATTCGACCGTCGGCAACGTCGATGTCTATGGCGTGAACCTGGTCTACCGTCCGATCCGCGACATCACCTTCAAGACCAGCTTCAACTCCTCGGTTCGCGTGCCGAACCTGGGTGAGAACTTCTCGCCGTACGGCGAAACGTTCGCCAACAACTTTGTCGACCCCTGCTCCACCGCCGCGATCGCTGGTCTTGACGACCAGGAGACCAAGGCCAACCGCGTGAAGAACTGCACGACCCTGGCCGCTCAACAAGGCCTGTCGTTCGACTTCGCCGGCGCCACGGCCACCAACACCGACGACTTCCGTCCGAACTACACTTCGGGCCTGACGGGCGTCTCGGGCGGCAACCCGGACCTGCAACCGGAAGAGTCGGAATCGTTCACCTTCTCGACCGTCTTCCAGCCCCGCTTCGCGCCGGGCCTGACCGTGTCGCTGGACTACTATGAGATCAGCATCGACAAGGTCATCGCCTCGGTGTCGGCCGCCGGCATCGCCGCCAACTGCGTCAGCGGCGCCGAACTCAACATGGACGCCTGTAACTCGGTCTTCCGCAACAACCCGAACATTCCGTTCGGCGTCGGCGCGCCGAACGGCGATCCGATCGGCGGCTTCATCGAGCGTTCGTTCAACTACGCCGCTCTGGAAACCCGTGGTCTCGACTTCGGCGCCAACTATTCGTGGGACACCGCGGATTGGGGCAAGAACTGGGGCGCCTTCGACTGGCGTCTGAACGGTTCGTGGCTGATCGAGCAGAAGCAGTTCCTGAACGAGTCCGATCCGTCGGATTATGATGAACTGGCCGGCAGCATCACCCTGAGCGGCACCAATGCCTATCCGCGTGTCCGCCTGGCATCGTCGCTGTCCTGGCGTCCGAACGACATCTGGAATGTCAACTGGACGGCCGACTGGCAGTCGAGCGCGAACATCGTTCGCGCCCGCAACTTCATCAACAACGCCGACTCTCGTCTGGGTGACCAGATGGAAACCGGCGCCTTCACGCGCCACGACATCACGGTTCGCTACAATGTCCGTGACGACCTGACGTTGCGCGCCGGCGTGGTGAACCTGTTTGACGCGGAACAGCGCGACATCCTGGGCACCACCATCTACTCGAACTACGACCCCTACGGCCGTCGCTTCTTCGTCGGCCTGAACTTCCGTCCCTTCTAAGAACGGACAAGGTTCGAAAATCTGCGGGGCGGTCCTTACGGGCCGCCCCGTTTTTCTTGCGCGAAGGGGCAAGCCCCCATCTTCGCGCAAGCTCGCCAGGTTCGGGATCCGTCTATCGCGCGCATGCTGACAATAGGGTCTTGCCCCCCGGCCCCTCCCTCTCTAAACGGGCCGCTTAACCGACAACCCAAACGGATCGGCCGCGAGCGCGCTCGCGCCCGTCCGTCTGCGCGCGTGGAGACCGCCGCCCTGACCTGCCAAGAAGAAATGGCCAGCCACGAAGAAAAGGACGCCATGGTGCGCGCCGCGCTCGCAGAGCAGGGCGACAGCGGGATCACTCCGCGCCATACGCTGTTCTACTTCTACGGCGAGGAAGAGGCGCACGGCGACCTGTGCGAGGTGGCCCGCCGTGCGGGCTTCCTGACGCGGGGCCAGGGCGACATGACCGTCCTGGAGACCACCATGCCGGTCGACGAGGCGTCGTTTTCGCCTGTGTCGGCCATGATGCAAACCTGGGCCGCGGCCTTCCAGCTCGACTACGACGGCTGGGAGTGCGCGGTCGTGACGAACTGAGACGAACGCCGATGCCCAAGCGCACAGACATCAAGTCCATCCTGATCATCGGCGCCGGCCCGATCGTCATCGGCCAGGCGTGCGAGTTCGACTATTCGGGCGTTCAGGCCTGCAAGGCGCTGAAGGCCGAGGGCTACCGGGTCATCCTGGTCAACTCGAACCCCGCCACCATCATGACCGACCCGGAGGTGGCCGACGCCACCTATATCGAGCCGATCACGCCCGAGATGGTCGAGAAGATCATCGCCAAGGAGAAGCCGGACGCCCTGCTGCCCACCATGGGCGGTCAGACGGCGCTGAACACGGCGCTGGCTCTGAACGCCTCGGGCGCCCTGGCCCGTCACGGCGTCGAGATGATCGGCGCCAAGGCCGAGGTCATCGACAAGGCCGAGGACCGTCAGAAGTTCCGCGACGCGATGGACAAGCTGGGTCTGGAATCGCCCCGCTCGCGCGCCATCCACCACATTGAGGAAGCCGACGACGCCCTCGCCTTCGTCGGCCTGCCCGCCATCATCCGCCCGTCCTTCACCCTGGCCGGCACCGGCGGCGGCATCGCCTATAATGTCGAGGAATTCCACGAGATCGTGGAGCGGGGCCTGGACCTGTCGCCGACCACCGAAGTGCTGATCGAGGAGTCGGTGCTGGGCTGGAAGGAATATGAGATGGAGGTCGTCCGCGATCATGCGGACAACTGCATCATCATCTGCTCGATCGAGAACATCGACCCGATGGGCGTCCACACCGGCGACAGCATCACCGTCGCCCCGGCCATGACGCTGACGGACAAGGAATATCAGATGATGCGCGCGGCCTCGATCGCCGTGCTGCGCGAGATCGGGGTCGAGACGGGCGGCTCGAACGTCCAGTTCGCGGTCAACCCCAAGGACGGCCGCCTGGTCGTCATCGAGATGAACCCGCGCGTGTCGCGCTCCTCGGCGCTGGCGTCCAAGGCCACCGGCTTCCCGATCGCCAAGATCGCCGCCAAGCTGGCCGTCGGCTATACGCTGGACGAGCTGAAGAACGACATCACCATGGTGACCCCGGCCAGCTTCGAGCCGGCCATCGACTATGTCGTCACCAAGATTCCGCGCTTCGCCTTCGAGAAATATCCGGGCTCCGAGCCGTCGCTGACCACGGCGATGAAGTCGGTCGGCGAAGTCATGGCCATCGGCCGCACCTTCCAGGAATCCATGCAGAAGGCCCTGCGCGGGCTGGAGACGGGTCTGAACGGCTTCGACGACATCGAGATCGACGGCGTGGCCGGAGCCGAGGACGACGCTGCGATCAAGGCCGCCGTCATCCGCGCGCTGGGCCTGCCGACGCCGGACCGCATCCGCGTCATCGCCCAGGCCTTCCGCCACGGCCTGACCGTGGAAGAAGTTCAGGCCGCCTGCGCCTATGAGCCGTGGTTCCTGCGCCAGATCGCCGACCTGATCCGCACCGAAGGCCACGTCCGCGTTCAGGGCCTGCCCACGGACGCCACCAACTTCCGCAAGCTGAAGGCCAAGGGCTTCTCCGACGCCCGTCTGGGCGCCCTGACCGGCAAGACCGAGGGCGAGGTCCGCAAGGCCCGCCGCGCCCTTGACGTGCGCCCGGTGTTCAAGCGCATCGACACCTGCGCCGCCGAGTTCGCCAGCGCCACCGCCTATATGTATTCGACCTATGAGACCGCCGCCCTGGGCCAGATCCCGGCCTGCGAGGCCGAGGTGTCGGACCGCAAGAAGGCCGTCATCCTGGGCGGCGGACCGAACCGCATCGGCCAGGGCATCGAGTTCGATTACTGCTGCTGCCACGCGGCCTTCGCCTTCGACGACATCGGCGTCGAGAGCATCATGGTCAACTGCAACCCCGAGACGGTCTCGACCGACTACGACACCTCCGACCGCCTGTATTTCGAGCCGCTGACGGCCGAGGACGTGCTGGAGCTGATCGACGTCGAACGCTCGAAGGGCGAGTTGATCGGCGTGGTCGTCCAGTTCGGCGGCCAGACCCCGCTGAAGCTGGCCCATGCGCTTCAGGAAGACGGCGTGCCGATCCTGGGCACCAGCGTCGACAGCATCGACCTGGCCGAGGACCGCGAGCGCTTCCAGCAGATGCTTCAGGCCATCGGCCTGCAACAGCCGCCCAACGCCCTGGCCCGCTCCGCTGAAGAAGCCGCGATCAAGGCCGAGGAGGTCGGCTATCCGGTCGTCCTGCGCCCGTCCTATGTGTTGGGCGGCCGCGGCATGATGATCGTCCACGACCGCGAGGGTCTGGACCGTTACGTCGGCGAGGCCATGCGCGTCTCGGGCGACGACCCCGTGCTGATCGACCACTATCTGAACCGCGCCACCGAGGTGGATGTCGACGCCCTGTGCGACGACGAGACCGTCTTCGTCGCCGGCGTTCTGGAGCATATCGAGGAAGCTGGCGTCCACTCGGGCGACAGCGCCTGCTCCATGCCGCCCTTCTCCCTGCGCCCCGAAACCGTGGCCGAGCTGAAGCGCCAGACCACCGCCATGGCCAAGGCCCTGAAGGTGCGCGGCCTGATGAACGTGCAGTTCGCCATCGAGGAGCCGCACAGTGAGAACCCGCGCATCTTTGTCCTCGAAGTGAACCCGCGCGCCAGCCGCACGGCGCCCTTCGTCGCCAAGACCATCGGCCAGCCGGTCGCCGCCATCGCCGCCAAGGTCATGGCCGGGGTTCCGCTGTCGTCCTTCGGTCTGGTCGACAAGGAACTGGACCACATCGCGGTCAAGGAAGCCGTCTTCCCCTTCGCCCGCTTCGCCGGAGTCGACACCATCCTGGGCCCGGAAATGCGCTCGACCGGCGAGGTCATGGGCCTGGACTGGAAGCGCGAAGGCGAGGCCGACCTGGCTCCCGCCTTCGCCCGCGCCTTCGCCAAGTCCCAGACCGGCGGCGGCACCATCCTGCCGACCGAGGGCACGGCCTTCGTCTCGGTGCGCGACGCCGACAAGCCCTTCATCGTCGAGGCGGTGAAGACCCTGCTGGCGCAAGGCTTCGCCGTCATCGCCACCGGCGGCACCCACAGCTACCTGACCGAACAGGGCCTTGAGGTCGGTCTGGTCAAGAAGGTGCTGGAAGGCCGTCCCAACATCGTCGACGCCATGAAGAACGGCGAGGTCCAGCTGGTCTTCAACACCACGGACGGCAAGCAGGCCCTGGCCGACAGCTTCTCGATCCGCCGCACCGCGCTGATGATGAAGATCCCCTACTACACCACGGCGTCCGGCTCGCTTGCCGCCGCCCAGGCCATCGCCGCCGTCCGCCACGGCGAAATGGATGTGCGCCCTATCCAGAGCTACAACTGAGATCAGGCCCCGTGCTGAACAACAGCCCCCGGCGAGCGATCGCCGGGGGCTTTTTCGTGGCCCCGCCTAGGCGCCGCCATCACCCTATAGTCGCCGTCATCCTCGGGCTTGACCCGAGGATGACGGCAGAGAGTGTGCATGCGCGTCATAACGCCCGAGCCCGCCGTGACCCTGAGCGTCGAAGGCCCGGTCCGGGCCGCAGAAGCCCTGATGCCCAAACGCCAGGCAAGGGCGCTGAACCCGGCGGCGTCCCGGCCGTTCCTCTAAGGAACCCGCTTCCAGAGGAAACGCCGCCCATGCCCCTGTCTCGCCTTTCCACCCTGCTGGGCGGCCTGCTGCTGTCACGCCGAGGACGCAGTCTGGCCGCCCGCCACGCGGGCAAGATCGCCCTGGCGACCCTGGCTTGGCGGCTGTGGAAGAGCCGCCGCGCGCCGATCCAGGGCGCGCCGCCGGGCGGAGGGGCCGCCCGCGCGCCGCACCGGCGTCAGCGCTGGAGCGGACGGCGCCGCTGACCGCACTGTATCAGGCAGAGGAAACCTCGATCGGCCGTCCGCGTTAACCTCTCATGCGTCTGTCCGTTATCCAGGTCATCGCCGCCCTGTTCGCGGCCGTCTGTCTCGTCATCGCCTTCATCGCCGCGGGGGTCGCGGTCGTATCGGGCGTCTTCATGCTTCTGGCCGTCGCCGCCCTGGGCTTCATCGCCTGGACGGCCCTGCGACGCGCGTTCAGCAAGGATCGCGGGCCGTCGTCCCCGCCCGCACCGCCCTCCGGGCCGTAAGAAAACGTTGAAACACGGCTGCGCGCTTGCGCCGCGCCGGGCGGCGCCGTTTCGCCAT
This sequence comes from Brevundimonas phoenicis, assembly GCF_047237745.1. Lineage (NCBI taxonomy): Bacteria > Pseudomonadati > Pseudomonadota > Alphaproteobacteria > Caulobacterales > Caulobacteraceae > Brevundimonas > Brevundimonas phoenicis. Next base: position 913,545 of record NZ_JBDFLN010000001.1, on the reverse strand, counting down.
CTTGAGTTTGGGCGTCGGGCGCCCTACCTTCCTTGGCCGGTCACGCAACGCCCCCGTGGCCGCAGCGGTACCGGAACGTCTCTCACCTGTCTTCGGGCGTAGCAAGAAACTCACGACACAATGGAAAAAGTGCCGATGACGGCCGAGGGATATCGCTCCCTCGACGATCAACTCAAGCAATTGAAATCGGTGGAACGACCCAGCGTGATCGCCGCCATCGCGGAAGCCCGCGAACATGGCGATCTGTCTGAAAACGCCGAATACCACGCAGCCAAGGAACGCCAGGGCTGGATCGAAGGCTCGATCGCCGAGATCGAGGACAAGCTGTCGCGCGCCCAGGTGATCGACGTGTCCAAGCTGTCGGGCAACCAGGTCAAGTTCGGCGCCACCGTCACCTTCGTGGACGAGGACACCGAGGAAGAGGGCGTCTATCAGATCGTCGGCGAACACGAAGCCGATGTGAAGCTGGGCAAGATCTCCATCGCCTCGCCGATCGCCCGCGCCCTGATCTCGAAAGAGGTCGGCGACGTGGTCGAGGTCAACACGCCCGGCGGCGTGAAGGCCTATGAGATCCTCAAGGTCGAGTGGAAGTAACCTCCGCCGACATCGAGGCTGAAGGCAGGGCGCGCGGCACAGCCGCGCGCCCTCTTTCCATCTGGGTCGTGTCCGACGGCCGCAGCGGCATCCAGAACCAGGCCCTGGGGCTGGCCGAGGCCGTCGCCCGCCTGACCCCGGCCGAAATCAAGATCCAGACCGTCCGCTGGCGCCCCGCCTTCGACCGCTGGCCGTCGGCGCTGAAGACCCCCGCCATGCTGGCGCCGGGGTCGTTCGATCCGCGCGCCGTGACGCAATGGCCCGACCTGTGGATCGCCACGGGCCGCGCCAGCCTGCCGCTGTCGGCGCGCGTGCGCGACTGGAGCGGCGGCAAGACCTTCGTCGTCCAGACCCAGGATCCGCGCTGGCGCAACGACCGTTACGACCTGATCGTCGCCCCAGCCCATGACAGCCTCAACGGCCCCAACGTCCTGTCGATCACCGGCAGCCCGCACCGCATCACCCGCGAGCGTCTGGCCGAGGCCGCGCCCGCCTTCGCCGCGCGCATCGCCCCCCTGCCCCATCCGCGCGTGGCGGTGATGGTGGGCGGAGCGTCCGCCGCCTTCGACCTGCCGCCCGCCCACGCCGCCGACCTGGCCGAGCGGATCGCCGAGACCGTATCGGCCGCGAACGGCGCCCTGTTGCTGACCTATTCGCGCCGCACGCCCGAAGCCGCCAAGGCGGCGATGACCGAACGCCTGTCGGCCCTGCCCGGCTGGATCTGGGACGGCGAGGGCGACAACCCCCTGTTCGCCATGCTGGACGGCGCCGACCACATCCTCGTCACCGAGGACAGCGCCAACATGGCCGCCGAGGCCGCCTCGACCGGCAAACCCGTCCACATCCTGCCGATGGTCGCGAAGAAGGCGCCGGGCAAGTTCGCCCGCCTGCACGCCGATCTTCAGGCGCGCGGCGCCGCCCGCCCCTTCGACGGCGCCCTGACGCCGTGGACCTATGAACCGCTGAACGAGACCGAACGCGCGGCCCGCGCCGTGCTGGCGGCGATACGTCGAGGCTAGTCGTCGCCGCCGGTGCCTCCGCTTCCACCGTCGCTGTGGTGGCTGTTCACGCTGGGAACGCCGTCCGTCAGCGGCGCAGCCTCTTCGGTCTTCTTGTCCGCTCGCTTGACGCCGCTCAGCCCCATCAGGGCCACGCCCAGACCCGAACCGATGGCCACGCCCAGCGCCAGCCACATCGCCAGATTGTCGGTCGCCGCGCCGATCCCGGCGCCGATCGCGATGCCCGCGCCGATGCCGACCGGCATCCAGACCGCCTTGTTCACCTGCTTCATCTCGTCTCCCCTCGTTGAAGTCCCGACCTAGCCCAGCGACAGCCGGGCAAGATTCTGATCGCCGCGCTGACAGGCCGGCCCGCTCTCGGCGCGGATCGACACCCCTGCCGCCGCCAGTTCAGACAGGAAGACCTGTCCGGCGTCCGGCTGGGCCTCGCGTCCTTCGGCCGCGGGCGCGCCCGGCGCCGGTCGGCACAGGCTCACCGCCGGCGCGGCTCGCCAGCGCGCCAGGGCCCAGACCATGCGGGCGCGCACCGCAGCGTCGCCCAAATCGACCGCCTTCGGCTCCTGCACCGGCGGCGTCACCCACACGTCCACCCCGTCGAACCGCGCCCGCAAGGCCGCCTCCAGAGCATAGGCGCTGTCCAGATCCAGTCCCGCGTCGGGCCGCAGCAGAACGATGGCCCGCCGTCCCTCGGCGTCGGTCATCACCGCATCGGTGGCGAAGGGCACGGCGTCGGCCAGACGGTTGCGCAGGGCCGCCGCCGGATCGGGCGCGCTCGCCTGACTGGTCTGGACGGCGCGCGCCGCCGCCTGCGGATCGGCCACGACGATCTGATCCAGGGTCGCCGACACCGGCACATGCAGGGCCGCCGTCAGCCGCTCCTGCAGCCGGTTCTGGGCGTCGGCCACCAGTTTGCGCGTGCTGACCAGGGTGGAGACGGTCACGCCCTTCCCTTCGCTGCGCGCGTCCAGAAGGGTGATGCGGGATTCGCCGCCGGCGAAGATGTCCTCGACCGCCAGCCGCGTCTCGGCCGTCGCCCGGCTCTCCAGGGCGATGCTGCGCAGCGACAGGGCCAGCGGCACGGCCAGCAGAACGAAGACCACCATGACCGCCACGCCGCGCCACGGCTTGGGCCGCTCCAGCAGGCGCGGCCGGAAGCCGTAGAAGCCCGCCGTCACCGTCGCCGCCAGGGCGATGGCCACCAGGTTGGTCATGAACAGGAAGAAGGCGCCCGCCGCGATCGACAGGTCGCCGGTCCCCAGGCCGAAGCCCACCGTCGCGACCGGCGGCATCAGGGCGGTGGCGATGGCCACGCCGATGATGGTCTCCCCGCGCTGGCGGATCACGGCGTAGGCGCCCGCCACCCCCGAAAAGACCGCGATCAGCAGGTCGAAGAAGTTGGGCCGGGTGCGGGCCAGAATCTCGGCCGTCGGCTCCTTCAGCGGCGACAGCAGGGTCAGCAGGATCGCCACGAACAGCGCCAGCCCCACCCCGACGCCCAGCGCCGTCAGCGACTGCTTCAGCTCGTTCCAGTCCAGCAGGGCCAGGGAGAAGCCCAGGGCCACGATCGGCCCCATCATCGGCGACACCAGCATGGCCCCGATCACCACCGCCGGCGACGACAGCATCAGACCTAGGGCGGCGATGGCGGCCGAGATCACCGTCATCATCAGATAGCGGCCGCTCAGCCCGCCGTTCTCATAGACGGCCTGAGCGGCCTCGGCGTGATCCACGCCGCGCCGGGCGCTGACCAGCAGGCGGCGCAGCAGGTTTCGGGTCTGGGCGGCGGCGGGCGTTTCGGCGGTCATGCCCGTTTCATATCCCTCCATGAAGCGTGACGGAACGACAGGCGTCGCGAAATCGGGAATCAGCGCCTAAATAGGGGTCATGACCCAAGCCAAAGTCCCAGCCCGTACCGTCCGCGTCGCCATCATCGGTTCCGGCCCCGCCGGCTGGACCGCCGCCATCTACGCCGCCCGCGCCTCGCTGAACCCGGTGATCATCGCCGGCCTGCAGCCCGGCGGCCAGTTGACCATCACCACGGACGTCGAGAACTATCCCGGCTTCGCCGAAACCATTCAGGGCCCCTGGCTGATGCAGCAGATGCAGGCCCAGGCCGAGCATGTCGGGACCGAGGTCATCCACGAGATCGTCACCCAGGCCGACCTGTCCCAGCGCCCCTTCCGCCTGACGCTGGACTCGGGCGCCGAGATCCTGGCCGAGACGGTCATCATCTCCACCGGCGCCCAGGCCAAGTGGCTGGGCCTGGACTCCGAGGCTGAGTATCAGGGCTTCGGCGTATCGGCCTGCGCCACCTGCGACGGCTTCTTCTATCGCGGCAAGCAGGTGGTGGTGGTCGGCGGCGGCAACACCGCCGTCGAGGAAGCCCTGTTCCTGACCAACTTCGCCGAGACCGTCACCGTGGTTCACCGCCGCGACGAGTTCCGCGCCGAGAAGATCCTGCAGGACCGCCTGTTCGCCCATCCCAAGATCAAGGTGATCTGGGACGTGGCCGTCGAGGAAGTGGTCGGCGTCGTCGACGGCGTGGCCCGCAACGTCACGGGCGTGCGCCTGAAGAACGTCAAGACCGGCGAGATCAGCGAAATCCCCGCCGATGGCGTCTTCATCGCCATCGGCCACGCCCCCTCGTCCGAACTGTTCAAGGGCCAGCTGGAAACCAACTCCGGCGGCTATCTGCGGGTCAAGCCGGGTACGGCCGCGACCGCCATCGAAGGCGTCTGGGCCGCCGGCGACGTCACCGACGACGTCTATCGCCAGGCCGTCACGGCGGCGGGCATGGGCTGCATGGCCGCCCTCGAAGCCGCCCGCTTCCTCGCCGAGGAAGACCACAAGGCCGCCCAACACCCCATCAGCCACAAGGAAGCCGAGAAGATCGGCGCCTGGTGAGGGAAGACAGGAGGCGCCTCAGCGCGCCTCCGCCTGCCCTGTTCGGGACTGATGGCCCAGGAAGACCGTCACACCAGGATGCGCGGCCGCAAAGCTGCGTAGCCGTTCGGCAGAGGTTTCAGCGGCGGCGCGAGCGGCGGGCGCAACCGGCTGCGGCATCCGCTGCTCCCAGCCCAGGCGGGTGCTGACCGCGTCGCCTACCACCAGCTTCGGCCCGTCCACGGCGTTGACCAGATAGGCGGTCGAGCCCCCTGAAGCTGAACCCGACGCAACCCTCAGAACAGGCTGAACGCCCTCCCGCTCTCACCCCTGCGGTTTGCCGACCTCTTCGACGGCCATGGGGGTGACGCCGGCGGGCGGCGGGGCGGTCACGGTCACGCTGGGGACGGCGCCGCTCTCGAAGGCCTTGAGCCGTTCGTTGATGGCGGCGATCTCGTCCTTGCCGGCCTGGCGGCGGCCGCCCAGGCTGGCGACGCCGACGACGCGGGTCTGGCCGTCGATCTCGACCGTGCGCAGTTCGCCCGACTTGGCGCCGTCCAGCGCCGCTTCGACGCTATCGGCGGCCGTGGCCAGCAGGACGCGGGACTGGGCGAAGCGGGCCTCGTCGATCGACGGCTCGCGGCCTGAGTATGCGGTGACGAAGGCGGCGGTCTCTCCGGCCGCGCCCTTCCAGCGATAGAAGATATGCGCCCCGACCTGGGTGATCTTGGCCAGGCTGGGCGACCACCAGGGGTGGACGTAGTCGGCGTGGTAATGGGTGGCCGTGCCCACGCGCTCGGACACATGGCCGTTCAGGGCGCGCGCCGCGACCCGCTCGGCCCGGTCCCAGGCCCAGCGCACCGGCCCGCGCGCCAGGGAGCCGTCGCAGGTGAAGCTGAACTGGCAACCCGTGGTCCGCTCGGCGCCCTGATAGACGACGCCGCAGACGCTGGCCGGATAGTTGGGATCGCGCACCCGGTTCAGCACGACCTGGGCCACGCCCTCCTGCCCCTCGGTCGGCTCCAGCGCCGCCTCGTAATAGACGGCCTGCGTCAGACAGCGCAGGGCGCGCCGGCGCGACGCCTCGTCCACCGGGCGGAACAGGAAGGGCCGTGCGGGCTGCAACGCGCCGAAGGCGTTGGGCATGGCGGCGTTCAACTGCTGCGCCGCGACGCCGGCCACGCCCTGATCCAGAGAGGGCTTGCCGCCCAGGGTCAGGCTCTCCCAACCGGGGGTCAGGCCGTAAAGCTCGGGCAGGCCCAGGGCCGGGTCGTGCCGCCGGGCGATCGCCAACTGTCCCGCATCCATCCGCGTCGTCACCGCCGCCAGGCCGTTCGGGCCCAGGTCGCCGCCGGTGGCGCGCGCCACCGCCTCGGCGGTGCGGTCGATGTCGGGACGGGGGGTCGAACTGGCCGACATGGCCACGCCCATAACCGCCACGGTGACGGCCATGACGGCGGGCGCCGCAGCGGCTGCCCGGCGTCCGGTCGTCTTCAGCGGCGTGAGGCGGCCGAGTTTCATGCGATGTCCGTATAGCGGCGTCTGGCGGCGCCGGAAATCAGCGATCTGCATGACCGCCCAATCCGGCGCTTTTCAGACGCGAAGATTACCGTTCCGTGAGGCGGGAACGGCCATCCCCTTCGCCTTAACGATCGCCCAGGCTGGAGCGCAGCATCCAGGCGGCCTTTTCGTGGGCGGCCAGGCGTTGCGTCATCAGATCGACCGAGGCCTCGTCCCCGACCTCGTCGGCGGCGTCCAGGGCCGCGCGGGCGGTGGAGATGACCACGCCGTGATCCTTGATCAGCTCCTTGAGCATCTCGGCCGAATCCTTCTCGGGATCGCCGTCCTTGATCGAGGTCAGATTGGCGAAGGCCGAGCCGCTCTGCGGGGCCAGCTCGCCCAGCGCGCGGATGCGCTCGGCGATATCGTCCAGCGCGGCCCAGATCTCGCGGTACTGCTCTTCCAGCAGGTTGTGCAGGCTGAAGAACTCGGGCCCGCGCACGTTCCAGTGATAGCCGTGCGTCTTCAGATAGAGGGCGTAGCTGTCGGCCAGAGCCTTGGACAGTTCGCGCGCGACGTCGGCGCGTTCCTTGGGCTTGAGACCGGTGTCGATGGCGTTCATGACGGCTCCCGTTGGCAGTGCTGGGTGAAGATCAGCCTTGCAGTTAGGTCGTCGAACGCACGATCCAAGGGGCGGGCGGCGACGCGTCGCAGGAATCTTCGCTCCTGTAACGCTGAAGCCGCATGAGCGTTGCCCCTCCCGGTCAAGGAAGGGGCGCATGACCCATGCTTAGCGCTGGCGCGCTTTGCGGGCGGCGTAGCGCGCGTCGCGGGCCGCCTTCTGCTCTTCCTTGGTCAGTTGCTTGCGCTCCTTGCGGGCGGCGCGCTTGGCGGCGTCGACCTCGTCCTGAGCGGCCATTTCGGCCGCCAGACGAGCGGCGTCCTTCTCGGCCTTCTCGCGACGAATCTCGGCCTTGGCCAGTTCGTGCTGCTGGCGGATCGCCTCCTTCTCGGCGGCGCGCTTTTCGGCCAGTTTCTCGAACTCGGGATCCTGAACCGTCGGCTTCGGCTTGAACCGGGCCAGCAGGGCTTGTTTGGCGTCTTTCTGGGCGGACAGGCGGTCGTTGAAGCCGGTGTTCTTGAGGTCGCGCATGCTGAGAGGCGGGTGTCCTTGATAGGGAATGGAGACGGCGAAAAAGGCCGATCGCCAGAGCGACGGCCATAGATCAGGTCGGAAGACGCGTCTCGACGCGCTCGACCCGGCGCGAGGCCAAAGCCGAATTTCGCGCCGAAATCAAGCTCTACGGCCCGTTTTCATGGGATTTAGCGGCAATGGGGCCGCCAAGACGCAGGATGCGGCCGCACGACGCGGCCGCATCCATGTCGGCGGATCAGTGCGGCTTCTCGGCGTGGCCGACGGCCGCCCCGGCGGCGCCGCCGACCGCCGCCCCGACCGGGCCGGCCACCACCGCCCCGGCGACCGCGCCGGTGGCCGCCTTCTGTTCAATGCTGTGGCCGCAGGCCGACAGGGCCAGGGCTCCGGCGCCGGCCAGCGCCAGGACGGTCAGGCGGGAAGCGATGCGGGTCATGGGTCAACTCCTTGAAATAGCACAGCTTGCAACGCGAGAGTCGCAGGCGAGTTCCCATCTATGGCGCGACTCTGACGAACAAGATGTCACACCCCGCCCAATAGCTTATTCGCACACCACAAACATCAGAGACAATCTTCCGCCAGCATACAAATACAGTTCTCGCAAGAAATGCTAAGGCGCATTTTCGTCACGATTAAAAAAAATAAAACAACGACTAAACACCACATCCCACTATGCTGAGGAAATTACAATTCTAGCGAATCAGTCACATTGAGGCCATGATCGGGTGGATAAAGGCCCGCCTTCGAGGGCCGGCGTTCAGTCGGCGTTCGCCTGACCTGCTTAAGCGCGACGCGTCCTTGTCGCCGGGGTTCGGGATCTACGGGGGCGGCATCCTCGCCCTGTTGTACAGGACTACGCCTTTGTTTCTCTCCTCGCAGACGCGTGCGCTGATGCACGCCGCCCGCTCATTCCGCCTGCGCCCCACGACGGCTGCGGCGGCGTTCGGCGGCGTCGTCGGCCTCGCAGTCGGAGGGGCCTATCTGGGCGGCCTGGCCGCCCAGGCCTCGACCGTGCGCGCCCAGGCCGAGCGCCTGCAGGGCGCCGGCGCCGGCGGCTATACCCAGGAAGCCCTGGCCGAAGCGGCCGGCGGCCTGGACGCCAGCGCCCTGACCATCGCCCATCGCCATGACCCCTATTCCGTCGCCGGCTCGGCCCAGCGTGATCGCCAGGCCGAACTGCTGACCGCCCGCCTGGAGCAGCTTCAGGGCCAGGACGGCCTGCGCCGCGCCAGCCTGCAGGGAAACGGCGCGACCAAGGTTTCCGCCGCCCGTCCCTTCCGCCTCGACGGCGCCCTGGACCAGTCGCGCGACCTCGATTGCCTGACCCAGGCCGCCTATTATGAAGCGCGCGGCGAAGGCCGCGACGGCATGAAGGCCGTGGCCCAGGTGGTGCTGAACCGCGCCCGCCACCCCGCCTTCCCCAACACCGTCTGCGCCGTCGTCTATCAGGGCGCCAACCGCGGCACGGGCTGCCAATTCAGCTTCACCTGCAACGGCGCCATGCGCGGCCGGGTCAACCGCGCCGCCTGGGATCGCGCCCGCGACGTGGCGACCAAGGCCCTGTCGGGCCAGGTGTTCGCCGCCGTCGGCAACGCCACCCACTTCCACACCACCGCCGTCTCGCCGTCGTGGCGTAACAGCCTGGTGCGCGTGAACCAGGTCGGCGACCACCTGTTCTACCGCTTCGGCGGTCGTTCGGGCGCCAATCAGGCCTTCGCCTATAACCCGCGTCCGTCGGGTCCGGTCGAGCAGGCTCCGCGCCTGATCCAGGCCAGCCTCGATCCGGTCGAAACCGCCCGCAACGCTTCGGGCGCCGTGGCCTACACCGCCGTCCTGGCCCGCGAAGCCCTGACGCCGGCCAAGACGGAAGAGCGTCCGGCCGCCGCGCCGCGCGCCGCCGCTGCGCCCGCCGCCCCGGTCGCCGTGACCCCGGCCTCCGCCAAGCCCGCCGCAACCGCCACGCTCAACGCCGAAGCCTGATCACGCGCCTTAAGGGTGCGTCTTGCGGTGGGTCGTCAGATTCTGCTGCAGATTGCCGTAGCGCCCTTGCTGGCTCAGGTTGACGTCCGCGTCGCCCGGTTGGCCGGACTGCACGCCGTGCGCCCAATCGCGCCGGTCGGCGGCCGTCGCCGCAGCCGCGTCCATCAACTGCGCGCCGCGGTCGGCGAAGCTGCGTTGCTCCTTGGGCGGCTGTGGGGCCCTGGTCATGGGGTCTCTCCTTCGAGGTCGCGCCCTCCCGCCCATGAAAACGGGCCTCCGTCGGGCCCGTTCCCCGAAAAACCCCGGTTCGCGTCCGCTCAGCCGGCGTCCAGGCCGATGTCCAGCTGCATGACCGAATGGGTCAGGGCGCCCACGGAGATGACATCCACCCCCGTCGCGGCGATGCCTGCGACGGTGCTCAGGTTCACCCCGCCCGACGCCTCCAGCACCACTGGCCCGAAGGCGCTGTCCCGCACGCGGCGCACCGCCTCGGCCATGTCGTCCAGGCTGAAGTTGTCCAGCATGACGACGTCCGGCCGCTCGGGCAGCACCTCGTCCAGCTGACCCAGGCTATCGACTTCCACCTCGACCTTCATCAGGTGGGGGGCGAAGGCCCTGGCGCGGCGCACCGCCTCGCCCGCCCCGCCGCAGACGGCGACGTGGTTGTCCTTGATCAGGATGGCGTCATCCAGACCGAAGCGATGGTTCAGCCCGCCGCCGCAGGCGACCGCGTGCTTCTCCAGCGCCCGCAGGCCCGGCGTCGTCTTGCGGGTATCGGCGATGCGCGCCTTCGTCCCCGCGACCGCCTGCACATAGGTCCGCGTCAGGGTGGCGATGCCGCACATCCGGCCCAGCAGGTTCAGCGCTGTCCGCTCGGCCGCCAGCAGGGCGCGCGCGTTCGCCTCGACCGCGATCAGCGCGGTTCCAGCCTCGAACGCCTCGCCGTCGGCGACCTTCACCGCCACCGTCGCCTGCGGATCCAGCACGTGGACGGCGATCCGCGCGACCGCCCCGCCCGCCATCACCCCGGCCTGTCGCGCTGAAAACACAGCGCTGAAGCGGGCGTTCTCGGGGATGCAGGCCTGCGCCGTCACATCGCCCGTTCGCCCCAGATCCTCGGCCAGCGCCATGCGCACCACGGGCTCGATCAGCAGGTCCGGCAGGGTTCGGGTCACGGAAACGTCCTTCGTCATTCAGATCACAGCCGCCAGAACGGCGAGCGTCGCCGCCTCGGCCTCTTCGTCGCGCGCAGGCGCAGGCGCTGCGCGCATCCGCGTGTGCTCGGCCCTCGGCAGGCTGTCGGGGAAGTCGCGGCGATAGTGGCCGCCCCGGCTCTCGCGCCGGTTCAGCGCCCCCTCGGCGACCAGCCGCGCCGCCGTCAGGCACGCCGCCGTCGGATGCGCCTTCGCCAGGTCGTCGATCAGGGCCAGCAGCGCCGTCAGCCCCGCCTCGTCCCGCACCACGCCCGCATGGCGCGTCATGGCGGCGCGCAAGGCCGCCAGCGCCTCGGGCGGCAGATCCGTCATCGTTTGCACCGCCGCCAGCGACCGCCGCTCGGCTTGGACCTCCGCCGCCGCCGCCCGGCCCGCGCGCCGCCCGAAGGCGCCCGCCTCCAGCAGGGAGTTGGACGCCAGTCGGTTGGCCCCATGCACCCCCGTCGCCGCGCACTCGCCGATGGCGAACAGGCCGGGAACCGTGGTGCGCCCCTCGTCGTCAGCGACGATGCCGCCCATGTGATAGTGGGCCGCCGCCGCCACCGGAATCGGGCTGACGCGCGGGTCCAGCCCGGCCCTCATGCAGGCGGCGAAGACGGCCGGAAACTCATGCGGAAAGGCCTCGCCCACTGCCCTGGTCGCATCGAGAAAGGCACCGCGTCCCTCTATGCGCGCCGCATGAACCGCCCGCGCCACGATGTCCCTCGGCGCCAGATCGGCGTCCGGATGGTCGCCCAGCAGGAAGGCGCCGTCTCCATCGACCAGCCGCGCCCCCTCGCCGCGCAGGGCCTCGGTCGCCAGCGGCGCCGGGTCCAGTCCCACATCGATCGCCGTCGGGTGGAACTGCACGAACTCGGGGTCCAGAATCTCGGCCCCGGCCTGCCAGGCCAGCGCCAGCCCCTCGCCGCGCAAGGCCGATGGATTAGTCGTCGCCTCGAACAGGCCGCCGATCCCGCCGGTGGCCAGCACCACGGCGGGCGCGAACACCTCGTCCAACCGGCCGCCGCGCCGCTCGATCACCGCGCCGCGTACCCGACCGTCAACGTCGCGGATCAGGCCGCGCAGCCGTCCGTCCTCCCAGATTTCAATGGCCTTCGCCGCCCGCGCGGCGGCGACCACGGCCGACAGGATCGCCCGCCCCGCGCCGTCGCCGCCCACCCGCGCCACGCGCGGCAGGCTGTGCGCCGCCTCCAGGCTGACGGAGAAGTCGCCGTCGGCGTCGCGGTCGAACGGCGCGCCCAGCGCCGCCAGCCACTCGACCGTCTCGCGTCCCCGCGTCGTCAGGGCGCGCGCCGCTTCGGCCTCGACCAGACCCGCGCCCGCGCCTTCAGTATCCTTGGCGTGCAGGGCCGCGCTGTCCTGCGGCGACAGGGCCGCCGCCATCCCGCCCTGCGCCCACGCCGAGGAACAGGCGCTCAACAGCGGCTCAGGCGTCACCACCAGAACCTCCGCGCCCGCCGCTTCGGCCTCCAGCGCCGCCGACAGGCCCGCCAGCCCGCCGCCTATGATCAGCGGCCCGTCATGCCGGATGCGCGCCATTCGCCTAGCGGCCTCCCAGCCCGAAGAACCGCAGGCCCATCTCGAACGCCGGTTCAACCGCCCCGCCCGTCAGCGGCAGCAGGGCGCCGATCGCCGCCGCAACGCAGACCACAGCCGTCAGCAAATAGAGGGCCAGGCTGCGCCCCGCCTCGGGCCAGCTCAGCCGCCCCCACGCCGCGCGCCAGACGCCGCGCTTCAGATGGCCGAACACCGCAAGCCCCAGAAAGACCGCCAGGATGAACCGCCCCGTCGATACGCCCCACCACACGGCGAGGCCGCCGATGAGCAGCAACACCACCTGCTCCAGCCGCGGATGCACCCGCGTCAACACCGGCCCCAGCGCCTTGGACCCGTCCAGCGGCGGGGCGGGCAGCAGGTTCAACAGATTGATCATGGCGATGAAGAAGGCGCCCATCAGCCATTCCGGCGACTTCATCGCCAGACCCACGGCCACGAAGGGGATCATGGCCAGCAGGCCGAACGCCGGTCCCGCCAGCGACACCAGCACGCCGTGCCACTCGCTCTTCGGCTCGCGCTGGCCCTTCGCCAGCCCGCCCAGGAATGGGATGATGTAGATGCGCGCCGGGCCCATGCCGACCCGGTTCATCGCCAGCACATGGCCGTACTCGTGCACGAACAGGCCGAACAGCACCGCCCCCGCCACGACCCAGCTGCCGGTCAGGAACCACAGGAACCCCGCCATCAGCAGGGTCGAGACCACCGCCCAGACCGGGTGCTGGCCCTTGTCCTCCTGCGACGGCGCCTCATGGCGCGCGCTGTAGCGGGGCGCCTCGCGCGCGGGCGCAGGCGTCGCCTCTTCCGGCCGCGCATCCCAGGGCCCGGGTCTGCGGCCGCCGGGGGGAAGGGTGTTGTCTGTGTCGCTCATGGATTTGAACTGGGCGCACGACGACGGACCCGCAACGGGCCGCGTCGCCGCAGGGCCGTCAGATCAGCTCCACATCGACATGATGCCGCGCCTTGACCAGATCATAGCGCGCGGGCTTCGACGGCGGCGGCAGGTCGATCATCCGCTGCACGGCCAGGTGCGCCTTCTCCAGCATGTCTTCGGGGACCGTCACCTCGAACTGCATGTGCAGCAAGCAGTCGCGGATGTTCTCCAGCGTGATGCGCTTCATGTGCGGGCACAGGTTGCAGGGGCCGACGAACTCCACCTCGGGCACGTCGCCCTTGATGTTCGAGGCCATCGAGCATTCGGTGATCAGCACCACCCGCTTGGGCCGACGCTGCTCGACATACTCCGTCATGGCGGCGGTCGAACCGGCGAAGTCGGCGGCGCGCAAAATCTCTTCGGGGCATTCGGGGTGAGCCAGAACCTCGGCGTCCGGCCAGGCGTCGCGCATGTCGGCGATGTCCTGCGTGGTGAAGCGCTTGTGCACCTCGCAATGCCCCGCCCAGGCGATGATGCCCACCGTCGTCTGGGCCGCGACATTGCGCGCCAGATATTCGTCGGGGATCAGGATGACCTTGTCGACGCCCCATTCCTTCGCCGCCCATTCGACGACCTGAACCGCGTTGGCGCTGGTGCAGCAGATGTCCGTCTCGGCCTTCACATCGGCCGTGGTGTTCACATAGGTGACGACCGGCAGGCCCGGATGCCGTTCCTTGATCAGCCGCACGTCCGCCCCCGTGATCGAGGACGCCAGCGAACAACCCGCGCGCAGGTCGGGGATCAGCACCGTCTTGTCCGGCGACAGGATCTTGGACGTCTCGGCCATGAAGTGTACGCCCGCCTGAACGATCACCTTGGCCTTCGAATTGGCGGCCTCCTTGGCCAGTCCCAGGCTGTCGCCGACATAGTCGCCCACGCCGTGAAAGATCTCGGGCGTCATATAGTTGTGGGCCAGGATGACCGCGTCGCGCTCGCGCTTCAGCCGGTTGATCTCGCTGATCAGCCGCGCCTGTTCGGGCCATTCCAGCGGGGTGACATGGTCCTTGACCTTCTCCCACACCGGGGCGGTTTCTTCCGCCAGTTCCTTCGTCAGACCGAAAGCGCCGTCCGCCATCGTCCCTACTCCCTCAACGACCGTCTGCGCGGCCTCGACTTATGCTCAAACTTAGCATAAGCAGATGCAATGTAGGCTCTTCCGTACCCGGCGCAAGCCTAAACCTTCCTTCTCCCCTTGCGGGAGAAGGTGGCTCGCGCAGCGAGACGTATGAGGGGTGTGCGCGCCCCGGCGTCCGATTCTGCATCGTGTCGGAGCGAAAATGACCCAGCCTCGCGCCGACACCCCTCATCCGAGCGCCTCCGGCGCCCACCTTCTCCCGCAAGGGGAGAAGGCGAGAACGCAATTTTCATTCTCATACGCCGCAGCATCGCCTAGACCGGGACACGCTTCATCCTCCCCTGCGCCGCCTGACCGAGATCATCGTGCAAGACACCGTCCGCCGCATCCTGACCGCCCGCGTCTATGACGTGGCCGAGGAGACCCCGCTCGACCCGCTGAAGCGGCTGTCGGCGCGGATCGGGCGCCCCGCCCTGCTGAAGCGCGAGGATCTGCAGCCGGTCTTCTCGTTCAAGATCCGCGGCGCCTACAACCGGATCGCGGCCCTCACGCAGGCCGAACTGGCGCGCGGCGTCATCTGCGCCTCGGCGGGCAATCACGCGCAGGGGGTGGCGCTGGCGGCGGCCAGACGCGGGGCGGCGGCGACCATCGTCATGCCGACCACCACGCCGGGCATCAAGGTGGCGGCGGTTCAGGGGCTGGGCGGCCAGGTCGTGCTGCACGGCGAAAGCTTCGACGACGCCTACGCCCACGCCCGCGCGCTGGAGAAACAGACCGGCGCGACCTTCGTCCATCCCTTCGACGACCCCGACGTCATCGCGGGCCAGGGCACGGTCGGGCTGGAGATCCTGCGCCAGCACCCGGACCCCATCGACGCCGTCTTCATCCCCATCGGCGGCGGCGGTCTGGCGGCGGGGGTCGCGGCCATCGTCCGCTTCCTGCGGCCTGAAACGCGGCTGATCGGCGTCGAACCCGCCGAGGCTCCGACGATGAAAAGCGCCATCGAGGCCGGGCGCGTCGTCGATCTGGATCAGGTCGGCCTGTTCGCCGACGGGGTGGCCGTGCGCCGCGCAGGAGCTGAGACCTTCCGCCTGTGCCGCGACCTGCTGGACGAGATTGTTCTGGTCGACACCGACGCCATCTGCGCGGCGGTCAAGGACATCTTCGACGACGTGCGCGCCGTGGCCGAGCCGTCAGGCGCCGTGGCGCTGGCGGGCCTCAAGGCGTGGGCCGCGCGCCACCCCGGATCAGGCGCGCTGGTCGCGATCAACTCGGGCGCCAACGTCAACTTCGACCGCCTGCGCCACGTCGCCGAGCGAGCCGAGATCGGCGAGGGCGCCGAGGCCCTGTTCGCCGTCGCCATGCCCGACCGGCGCGACGACTACCACCGCTTCCTGCGCAGTCTCGATGGCCGCTCGATCACGGAATTCAACTACCGCTGGTCCGGCGACGGCACGGCCCAGATCTTCGTCGGCGTGGCCCTGCGCGACGGCGCCGCCGAGCGCGAAAGCCTGCTCAGACATCTGACCGCCGACGGTTATTCCGTCGTGGACATGAGCGACAATGAGACGGCCAAGCTGCACGTCCGCCACATGGTCGGCGGTCGCACCATCGGCCTGCCGCACGAGCGGCTGCTGCGCTTTGAGTTTCCTGAGCGGCCGGGCGCCTTCCTGCGCTTCCTCAACAGCCTTCAGCCCGCCTGGGCCCTGACGCTGTTCCACTATCGCAACCACGGCGACGACGCGGGCCGGGTGCTGGCGGGCGTCAGCGTCCCGCCGGATCAACAGGCGGCCCTCAAGGCGGCGCTGGACGAACTGGGCTACCCCTACGTCGACGAGACGGACAACCCGGCCTGTCGCCTGTTCCTGGACGGCGCGTCCTAACCTCTCAGCCGAGCGACGCAGCGCCAGACGAACAGCACCGCAATCACCCCCATCGTCGCAAAGGCCACCGTCCCGTGCGACATCTCCAGAAAGCCGGTCTGCCATGGATGGGCGGCGCGCGTGGCGGCGTCGAACGTCCACCATGTATCCGAGCCCCTGACGCCGGCGCCCCTGCGGATCATCTCACCGCCTAGACGCTCGGTCATGACCGGGCGCACCACCGCGTTCAGAACCACCGCGATCGCCAGCGGGATCACATACCAGAGGGAATCGATCAGGGCCTTGCGCCGCGGCGTCGTCATGACCTGAACCAGAAAAGCCCGGCGGGCCGATGTCAACGCCGCAGCGCCGGCTTCACGCTCGGCTGATCGCCTCGGCGATTTCCTCGGCCGGACGGCCGGCCAGGGCCTTGGGGATCTCGCCGACCAGACGCTCTTCCAGCGCCTTGTGCCAATGCTTGCGCAACTGGCCCAGGGTCTTGGGCGCGGCGACGACGGCCAGGGCCTCGATCTTATTGGTCAGGGCCATGTGGTTCAGCGCCTCGGCCACGCCCATGGCGAAGCCGTCCTCGGCCTGGGTGTCGTTGTCGGGGTTGGCGTCGCTGGAGCGGCGGCCCGGCGCGCCGGACAGGCGTTCGGGGATCTCGGGCGCGGCCATCGGCTTGAGCTGGATGTCGAGGTTGTGGCCGGTGTTGCGGAACAGGCTCAGCTTCTCGCCGTCGGCGACGGCGACCAGGGCCCCGTTGGGCAGGTTCATCATCAGACTCCAGAAATGAGCGCCGAAAGGGAGGGCGCTGTCAGTCTAGCGCAAACGCCCCTTGCACCGTTCCCTCCTGCGACGCTTCGTGCGCCAGCAGCCACCGCTTGCGCTCCAGCCCGCCCGCGTAGCCGGTCAGGGTTCCATTGGCGCCGACGACCCGGTGGCAAGGCACGATGACGCCGATCGGATTGGCCCCGTTGGCCAGGCCCACGGCGCGCACGGCGGCGGGCTTGCCGATGGCCTGGGCCAGTTGGCCGTAGCTCCAGGTCCGGCCCGCCGGAATGGTCCGCAGCGCCGCCCAGACCGCGCGTTGGAACGCCGTGCCGCCCGTCTTCACGGCGAGGCCGTCCAACGCCGTCAGATCGCCGTCGAAATAGGCGACCACGGCGCTCCGCACCGCTTCAGGAGCCCGCCCCGGCGTCAACCGCACCTCGCCGTAGTGGCGGGCCAGCAGCTTCATCATCCGCGCCTCATAGTCGGTGAAGTCGAAGGCGCGCACGGTTCCGTCCGCGTCCGTGACCAGCAGCACCTCGCCCACCGGCGTAGCGATGCGGTCCAGGGTGAAGGCTTCAGGCTGCGTCTTTTTCATCGTCGTTCTCCATGATTTGCGCGCCGTCGATCCCCGCCTCGCGCAGGTGCAGCACGCCATAGGCCCGCCAGGGCCGCCATCGCTCGGCCCGCCCCGCCAGCCGCTCGTCTTCCAGCCGGTCGCTGGCCATGTCGGACGCCTCGTCGCTCCAGACGCCGGGCAGGCGCAGACCGGGCCGCGCCTCGACCAGCGGCGCCAGCACAGGGTCAGCCGCCAGGTCGCGCCGGATCGCCTCGGGATCGGCCGACAGGTCGAACAGCCGCCGCACCCGCGCCAGCACGCCCGGCAGGGCCTTCAGATCGTCCAGCGCCGCCGTCACCGTCAGCCGGTCGCCCGCCTCGAACCGGGCCGTGAC
The DNA here is from genome assembly GCF_047237745.1 of Brevundimonas phoenicis. Lineage (NCBI taxonomy): Bacteria > Pseudomonadati > Pseudomonadota > Alphaproteobacteria > Caulobacterales > Caulobacteraceae > Brevundimonas > Brevundimonas phoenicis. The sequence continues at coordinate 896,053 of NZ_JBDFLN010000001.1, read as the reverse complement.
CTCGCCCGTCGCCCCGTCGGTCGCGGGCGTCAGGACGCGGCGCCAGACCCCGCCGTCGACCGTCTCGCCGCTCGCCTTCAGGGCGGTCAGCATGGCCTCGACCTCATAGGGCGGACGATAGGGCAGGCTCAGCCGCACGCCTCCATCCCACGGCCGCTCGGCCCGCGCCCGCAGCGCCGACGGCGGCCGTCCATACAGGGCCTGAAACGTCTCGTTGAAGCGGCGCACGCTGCCGAAGCCGGACGCCATGGCGACCTCGGCCATCGGCAGATCGGTCTGGTGGATCAAGGCCTTGGCCAGCAGGACGCGGCGCGTCTGGGCCACGCTGACCGGGGCGGCGCCCAGGTGCTGGCGGAACAGACGGCGCAGGTGCCGCTCACCCACCCCCAGCCGCGCGGCCAGGGCGTCGACGTCGCCCTCATCCAGAGCCCCCGCCTCGATCAGGTTCAGCGCCCGGCTGACGGTGTTGGAGGTGCCGCGCCACGCCCCCATGTCGGGCGCCGTCTCCGGCCGACAGCGCAGGCAGGCGCGAAAGCCCGCCTCCTCGGCCGCCGCCGCGCTGGCGACGAAGCGCATGTTCTCGCGCTTGGGCGTTCTGGCCGGACAGACCGGACGGCAATAGATCCCGGTGGTCTTCACGCAGGTGAAGAAGCGCCCGTCGAAGCGCGGGTCGCGCGTCAGGACGGCCCGGTAACAGGCCTCCTGATCCAGCATGTCGCGGGCGTTTTCCATGCCCGCAACATGCGCCCGCCGCGCCGCCCTGTCTCGCGGTTTTCGGACATGACGGCGCCGCGCGAGTTCAGCGCTCGCGCACCGTCGCGATGCGCCACACCTGCCGCAGGATGTCGAGCGCTAGCCCCAACATCAACGCCGCCAGAACCCAGCTCAGCACCGTCGACAGGGTCGCGGCGGTGTCGACCACCCCACGCCCGGCCTCATTGATGGCGCGCAAAGCCTCCATGCTAAGGTTGGTCGGGCCGCCCTCAACCTGCGCCGCCTGACCGCCCTTGGTCAGGGTGAACCAGCTATCCGCCTGTAATAGTCGCCAGCCCAGCCACAGCCCGCCCGCCGCCAGCGGAATCTTGAGCATGGCCCGCAGTCTCACTGCGTACGGCCAGATCAAGCCGGTCGCGTCCACGGCGATCCCCGCCACGGCCCAGGCCAGGATGGGCGCGAACAAGACGCTCCAGATCGGCGCGGCGCTCACCACCACGTCACCGCCCCTCATGCCGAAATTGTTCAGGCCGGGCACGTGCAGGGCGCCGATCCACCACAGGACGAAAATGCCGCCGCCGATCAGCGACCACAGGGCCTCGGCCGCCGCCGGCGTCTGAACCTGCACGCCCCAGACCTTCGCCCCCTTGGGCAGCCACTCGGCCTTAGCCTTGTTGCTTCCAGCCATCGACGCGCCCCACTTCGCCGGATCCGCCAGACCGAAGGCCGACAGGTCGCGCACCCGCCAGTTCGTCAGCCACTTCGGCTTGATGCCGTAATACTCCCAGGTCGCCCCGGCCAGCGTCAGCGCCCCCAGCAGGGTCAGCGCCCCGGAGAAGAAGCCGTGGAAGGCCTGGCTGATCGCCCGCCCGAAATCGGCCGGCGCGCCCAGCACGCTGATCAGCAGCCCCAGCGCCTGAACCGCCGCGATGACGATCAGCCCGGCCTTGGCCCCGAACAGCCAATAGGGAAACAGCTCCGGGCCGATCAGGCTGTCCGGCCCCTTGCGATAGCGGGCGGCGACGATCAGCGGGTGGCCGATCTCGTGCAGGATCGCCTCCTTCTCATCATCCGTCAGGGCCCGGCCCAGCTCCTCCTCGCGCGCCTCGACGCGGCTCAGGATCAGGTCGCGCAGCTCGGCGACGATGTCCTCGCGGTCCTCGGTCGGCAGTTGCGCCGCCACGGCCTCCAGATAGCGTTCGATGATGTTCATCGCGCCCTCTCCCATCCCTTTTAGAGAATCCGTTCCAGCGAGGCGTTGATGCCGCGCCATTCCTCGGTCAGGGCGGCCAGCATGGCCTCGCCCCCCGGCGACAGGACGTAGAAGCGCTTCTTTCGCTTCTCCTCCTCGCGCCATTCGCTGGTCAGCAGCCCCTGCCCCTCCAGCCGCCGCAACAGGGGGTAGAGGGTGGATTCCTCCATCTCCAGCCCGTCCGCCGCCAGCGCCTGCCGCAGGGTGTAGCCGTAGCGTTCGGTCCGCAGGCAGGCGAGCACCGCCAGGACCAGCGTCCCGCGCCGCAGCTCCAGCCGCATCGTCTCGAACAGTTCCCGGTCCACGGCGCCGCCTCACCTGCCGCCACATAGTGTGTGACACACAGTGTATGCGACATACTGCACGAGGCTGTCAACGATCTTCGCTATCTGACATCATCGCATGACCGCCCGCAGAGGCGGTCACCGGCGCCTAGAGATGTGAAAAGCGCCCGCCCTCGTCGGCGTCGACGGTGATCGACAGGGAGACGTGCCGGGGCCGCGTCACGGCGAACAGCACCGCCTCCACGATGTCCCGATTGGTGGCGCGCTCGCCCTTGCGGCGCTCGGACGCAGTCTCCCACGCCTCTGCGCCCGGCTCGACGTCATCGAGATAGGGCGGGTGAACGACGAGGGATCGCACGGGCGTCCCGACCAACATCTGGGCGAAGCCTTCAGCAAGGGCGGCCTGCGCGCGCTTGGCGGCGTAAAAGGGCACGGACGTGGTCTGGATCGCCGCGCCGGGCAGGCCGCTGATCGATCCGACGGTCACGATGTCCGGGCGGCTCGATCCGCGCAACAGGGGCATCAGCCCCTGTGTCAGAAGGAAGGTTCCTGAGACGGCGGCGTTCACCACCCCGAGAACCTCTTCGGCACGATGGTCCTCCGTGCTCCCTTCGAGCCACATCGCCCCGTTGTTGATCAGGATGTCGACGACCTCGTGCTCGGCCTTCAGTTGCGCCACGGCCCGCCCCACGCTGGCGGCGTCGCCGAGATCGAGTTCAACGACCTTCGCCTGCACGCCCGTGCGCTCCAGAATGGTCAAGGCGACGCTCTCGAGCGCCCCGCGACGGCGTCCGCACAGGATCGGCCGGCTCCCCGCTTCGGCCAGACTGATGGCCAGGGCCGCGCCCAAGCCTCTGCCGGCTCCCGAAACGACGACCACGGAGCCTTCGAGGTTCTGCAGGGAAATCATGGAGGAAACACACGCTTGCGACCGGAGAACACGCCCATAGGCCGGATCACGGCATCGACCCATTCGCCATAAGGGCGCACCCTTTATCGGCGGTGAGACGGTCGCTCGGCGATGGCGCCGCGCCTGCGCTTACCGCTGAGTTCTGGCTTAAAAGCGGAAGAAATGACGGCGCGGCGCCGCTTCCCTTCGCCTCGGCTCCACGGTTAAGGTCGGCGCTCCGTAGGGGGAGTATTCTCATGTCGTATCGTCGCCGCGCCGCCTGTTCTCTGCTGGCGCTCAGCCTGGCCCTGGGCGCCGCCCCCGCCTTGGCGCAACAGAACCCGCCCGAACTTCTGGCCGTCGTCGGCCACGACAGCGGCGAGCGCATCACCCGCTCCGCCGACGTGCGCCGCTATTTCGAGGCGCTGCGGACCGCCAATCCCGACCGCATGGTCATGGGCGACTACGCCCAGTCGTGGGAAGGCCGCCCCCTGTTCTGGGCCGCCGTCGGCTCACCGCGCAACATCGCCCGGCTCGACGCCGTCAAGGCCGCGACCAACGCCCTGGCCGATCCGCGCAAGACCTCGCCCGAACAAGCCCGCGCCCTGATCAACGACACCCCGGCCATCGTCTGGATGGCCTATTCCGTCCACGGCAATGAGATCAGCCCCGCCGACGCCGCCCTGGCCGCCGCGCGCCGCCTGACCGACGGCCTCGACGCCGAGGCGCAGGGCTGGCTCGAAAACGTCGTGGTCGTCTTCGTCCCGACCCAGAACCCCGACGGCCGCGAGCGCTTCATCAACAGCTTCGAGGCGGGCCTCGGCGCCCAGCCCAACGGCGACCCCCTGTCGGCCGAGCGGGCCGAGCCGTGGCCGTCCGGCCGCTTCAACCACAATCTGTTCGACCTGAACCGCGACTGGTTCATCCAGTCCCAGCCCGAGACGCAGGGCCACTCGGCCCTGATCCGCGAATGGCGTCCGCAGGTGGTGGTCGATTCCCACGAGATGGGCACCGACTCCAGCTTCTTCTTCCCGCCCGAGGCCCAGCCGCTGAACCCGTGGATCTATCCGCCGATCCTGGACGCCCGCGAACGGTTCGGCCGCAACACCGCCGGGCGCTTCGACCAGGCCGGGCTGGACTATTTCACGCGTGAGACCTTCGACGCCTTCTATCCCGGCTACGGCGACGGCTGGCCGGCCTATTTCGGCGCCGTCTCCATGACCTATGAACAGGGCTCGTCGCGCGGTCTGCTGGCCCGCCGCTCATCGGGCGAGATGCTGACCTACGCCGACACGGTCAAGGGCCATTTGACCGCCACCCTGTCGACCATCGAGACTGCCGCCCGCGACCGCGAAAAGCTGCTCAGCGACTTCTACGCCTTCCACCGCGACGGGATTTCGGGCGGACGCGGCGCCTATGTCCTGTCGCGCTCCGCCGCCGCCGATCCGGCAGCGGCCGACAAGCTGGCGGGCCTGCTGGTGCGTTCGGGTCTGGAGGTCGGACGCGCCACCGCCGCCTTCTCCGCCTGCGGCCAGAGCTATCAGGCGGGCGACTACGTGGTGAACCTGGCCCAGCCCCAGCGCCGCATGGCCGAGACCCTGCTGGCCAAGGACGTGCCGCTGGACCCCAAATTCCTGGCCGAACAGGAAGCCCGCCGCGCGCGCGGGCTGGGCGACGAGATCTATGACCTGACCGGCTGGTCCCTGCCCCTGCTGTTCAACGTGCCGAGCCAGCGCTGCACCGGCGCTCCCTCGGTCCAGACGGCCGCCGTCGGCCCCGAACTGATCCGTCCCGCCGCCGTGGCGTCCGGCGACGCGGCCTACGGCTACGCCATCCATCCGGGCACGGCGGGGATGCGTTTCCTTACCGCCGCCCTGACGGACAAGCTGCCGGTCCGCTCGGTCGAGGAGCCCTTCACCCTGGACGGCCGCGCCTATCCGGGCGGAACCTTCATCGTGCCGCGCGCCGGCTCGCCCGCCGACCTGGACGAGCGCGTCCGCCGCCTGGCCGCCGGCAGCGGCGCCCAGGTGACGCCGTTGGCCACCTCCTGGGTCTCCAGCGGCCCCAGCATCGGCTCGGACAAGGCCACCGTCATCGCCGCCCCGCGCGTCGCCATGGCCTGGGACGACCCGACCGAGCCGGAATCCGCCGGCTCCATCCGCCATGTGCTGGAGCGCGAATACGGCTGGCCCGTCACGGCCGTCCGCACCCGCCGCCTGGCGAACGCCGACCTGTCCCGCTACCAGGTGCTGATCCTGCCCTCGGGCGGAAATTATGAGCAGATCCTCGGCGAGAGCGGCGTCGCCAATCTGCGCGCCTGGGTCCAGGCGGGCGGCGTCCTGATCGGCGTCGGCTCGGCCAGCCGCCTGCTGACCGACCCCGACTCCAAGCTGCTGGAGAGCCGCCGCGAAAGCGCCGCTTCCGGCGACGGCGACAAAGACAAAAAGGACGGCGGCAGCGAAATCGCCACCGACGCCGAATACCTGGCCCTGACCGGCCACCACGGCGGGGCGCCCGATCCGGTCGCCGGCGTCCTGGCCAGCGCCGTCGTCGACAACGAGCACTGGCTGGGCGCGGGCGTCGCCCCGACCCTCAGCGTCATGGTGCGCGGCTCGGACATCTATGCGCCGCTGGCCCGCGACCAGGGAACCAACGTCGTGCGCCTGGCCGGACCGGACCAGGTGCTGGCGTCCGGCCAGCTGTGGGCCGAGAACCGCCGCCAGCTGGCCTACAAGCCCGTCGCCATGGCCTCCGAAGTCGGTCGCGGCCAGGTCGTCGCCTTCACCCAGGACGTGACCATGCGCGCCTTCCTGGAAGGGCTGAAGCCTTTGTTCCTCAACGCCGTCTTCCGCGGCCCGGCGCATACGTCAGGCACGAAGGGCGACTGACATCCCTTCTCCCCTTGTGGGAGAAGGTGGACGGCGAAGCCGGACGGATGAGGGGTCTGTTTGAGGTTTGACGAGAGGCCGAGGCTGAGGTCTCGCAACCCCTCATCCGACCTCACTCCGTTCGGCCACCTTCTCCCAGAAGGGGAGAAGGAATACCAGGCGGGCTTTGACACCAGACGCCGCAAAGGCTTTCCTGCCTTCACCCGCAGGGAAGTTGACCACGCATGACCGTCCAGACGCCGCAACCGCCCGCCGACGACGGCGACTGGACCCTGCTGCAAAGCCGGATCGACCGCAGCTTCTGGCAGTGGGATCATCGTCCCGAGCTGGACGCGCCCGTCATCAGCCGCTTCGTCATCCTGCGCCCGCCCGAGCGGCTCGACTACGACACCTTCGACGAGGCCGAGGCCATGTTCGAGGCGATGGAGGATTGAGCCGCGCCGCCTGGCCCGCCCTGTTGGCGGGCGCCGTCCTGCTCAGCGGCTGCGCCTCCAGCGTGGGCGGCCTGCCCGTGCAGTGGCGCGCCGACGGCCCGCCGGTCGTGACCGCCCCGCCCGGCGACTGTCCGGCGCTCGACGGCGCCTACGACTCGACCGGCCAGGCCCAGGGCGACGAGACGAAGGCGGCGACGCTTCAGTCCGTGCTCGGCCGTGAGCTGGGCCTTACGCGGCTGCTGGCCGTGAACGCCGAACCGGCCGCGACCGTGACCATCGCCCGCGCCGCAGGCGACGACGCCTGGCTCCTGTCCGACGCTAACGGCAAGGTTCGGTTGGCCGCTGACAGAGCGCCCGCCTCCCTCGACCCTGACTGGTCGGCCCATGGCTCCCGCGTGGCCGGTTGTGCAAACGGACGGCTGTGGATCGGCCTCAGCACCGTCCGCACCCAGTATGAGACCATGACCGAGACCCGCGCCCTCGGCGTCCTGTCCGTCGGCCCTGACGGCGGCCTGATCATCCAGACCCGGACAGAGCGCCGCCATCACGCCTTCCTGCCCTGGCCCTCCGTCCAGCGCAGCGCGATCCGCTACGAGTTCCCGGCGATCACTGCGCCCGCGTCGCCAGCGGCGGGGCGTCGCCTATCGCCGCCACCCTCGGCATGACCATTTCGGCGTTGCACTCGGCCTCGATAATCGTCCCCTCAAAGATACGATAGCGTACGGGTTGAGTCGCCGCGCAGCGCGCCTGAACAGCGCGGAACATGGCCTCCGCCCCGGTCATCGGATCATGATCTTCGACCGCGGCGATCTTGGGATCACCCGAGAGGACGCCACACCGCTTCCCCGTATCCAGCTGCAATCCGTCCTGATTTTCGAAGAAACCCAGCGAGCCGGTGCAGTGCTGGCGCGCCACGTGCCACAGGGCGGTGCGGCGATAGTCCCCAGCGCCAGGCTTGTCCTCGAATGTCACGCCGAGAGCCGTCAACCTCGCTTCGAGTTCAGCCCACCGCTCCGCCCCCGGCCCGTCCATCAGCACGGCGACCGCGGTGTCGGGGCGCAGTCGGGCGCGGAATTCAGTCACGCCATAGCCGTCTCCGCCACGGCCGGCGTCCAGCATTTCCTTCCACAGATCGAAGACGTCGCGCCGGCCGTCAGAAGCCCGACGCTCCTCCAGATCCGCCAGCCATTGCACCACTACGCCGCAGTCGTAGATGGCCTGTCCCTTGCGAAGGCGCTCAGGATCATAGTCGTCGTCGCCCAGCATGGAACGGCAGTCCCGCATCCGCGCGTTCAGCGCCGTACGCGCCTGCGCCTCGTCGATTACGCCGCTGGAAACGGCGGCGGTCAGGGCGGCGTACTCGGCCATGCCTTCGTGCAGCCAAGGCGCCGAGCCGCTGTCCTTCATCTTCACCCCATTGCCGTTCCACAGGTGGAAAGCCTCGTGCCAGACCAAGGTGCCCAGCGGCACCGCCACGTCGGGCGGCGGCGACGCCCACATATCGCCGTGGAAACGCAGGGAGATCAGCCCTGTATCGGTCACATCGCCGCGAAACCCGGTAGGACCGGGGCTGTCGGTCGAAATGATCAGCGTCGGCTCGTTCGGCAGGACATGGCCCAACCGCGCCCCATAGAATTTCTGGGCGGCGAAGAAGCCGTCCCGCAACAGCGTCGTCAAGGCGGGCGGCGCCGAGGGGCTGGTCACCACCGCCGCGCCCTCGCGACGCATCAGCGCCGCCTCAGGCCCCAGATAGAGGTAGCCCTTCACCGCCTCGGCCGTCGGCACGGCGACCTCGCCCGCCGCCAACTGCGCCGTCAGTTCGGCGTCCATGCCCTTCAAGGTCAGGGCCGGGCCGTAGAGGACGTGGCCTTCCCCCGCCTTCGACAGGCTCATGTAGATGCGGTCCACCTCGGCCTTGTCGGGCGTGATCAGGATCTCGAAGGCCTGGAAGGGCGCCGCGCCTTCAACCGCGCCGTCGGCCAGCGTCAGGCCCAGCGTCGTCACCGTCCACGTGTCGCGAATGACCGCCGTGGTCAGGAACGCCGCGCGCGTCGTCGGCTCGGCCAGGCGCCAGGTCACGGCCACGCCGCCGGGCGCCGAGCGCGCCTCGACCGTCGCCGCCTGCTGGGCCTGGGCGGGCGCCGCCGCGCCGCACGTCATGGCCGCGACCGTCGCCATCACGGCGGCCGCACGCAGAATCGTCTTGCTCATGGTCATTCCCCTTACGCCCCGGGGGAAAGCTTGACCTCGGCGCGCCCGCCTCGTCAACCGACGTTCAGTCTGAAGTTTCGACCTCTCCGCCCTGGACGATGCGGACCACGGCCAGGTCGGCCGTGACGTTGCCCAGGGTGCGGAAGATGTCGGGCACGACCTCGACCGCCAGCAGCAGCGGCAGCAGTTCCAGCGGCACGCCCATGGCGATGCAGATCGGGGCGATGGAGGCGAAGAAGCTGGCCTGACCCGGCAGCCCCACCGTGCCGATCGAGATCAGCACCGCCGTCAGCATGGCGGCCAGCAACTGCCCCGCCGAAGGCTCCAGTCCGAACAGATGGGCGCAATAGATGGCGACGCCCAGGTTGGCGACCGGGCTGGTGATGCGGAACACCGCCACCGCCAGCGGCAGGACCAGTCCCGCCGTCGACCGCTTGACGCCCAGTTCGTCGACCGCCCGCTCGACCATGACCGGCAGGCTGGCCAGCGACGACTGGGTGGAGAAGGCCACCACCTGCGCCGGGGCCGCCGCCCGCGCGAACCGACCCAGCGACACCCGGCCGAAGATGACCGCCAGCGGATAGAAAATCAGGCCGATGCCGATGCAGGCGAGCGAGATCAGCGCCACATAGTGCAGCAGCACCCCCGCCGCGCTCGCCCCCGCCGTCAGCCCCACCCCGATCGACAGGGCGAAGACGCCCAGCGGCGCCGCCTTCAGCACCCAGCGGACAATGACGATCATCGTCTCGCCCACCGCCTCGAAGAAGGTGATCAGCGGAACCCGCAGCCGTTCCGGCAGGCCCGACGCCGCAAAGCCGAAGAAGACCGCGAACACCACCATGCCCAGGATGGCGTCCTCAGCCGCCGCGCGGATCGGATTGGCCGGGGCGATGGTCTTCAAGAACTCGCTGAACGGCGCGCCGGCGCCCAGGCCCTCAGCGCTCTCCGGCTTGATCGCCAGCAGCAGGCGCGCGCCTTCGGGATCGATCGGCCACAGAGCGTGCAGACCATAGGCCGCCGCGACGGCGTAGACGGTCGCAAAGACGATCAGCCCGCCGAACCATGACACCGCCTTCAGCGCCAGCCGCCCGGTCCGCGCCGCATCGGCGATGGAGGCGATGCCCGTCACCAGCAGGCTGAACACCAGCGGGATGATCGTCATCCGCAGCGCATTCAGCCACAGCTGGCCCAACGCCTGAATGAAGTCCGCCGTGACATGGCCGCCCGGCAGACCCCACGCCTGCGCCGCCGCCCCGGCCAGCAGGCCCAGCACAAGCGACAGTAGCACCATCGTGCTGAGGGAGGTCAGAAAGGAGCGCGCCGATTTCATGACGGCCACGCTAGCAGCCGCCGCGCCGCGCGCCAGCGGAAATCAACCCTCTTCCCTCGTCACCCTCGGGCTTGTCCCGAGGGCCCAGCGTTCCTCTTGGCTTGGCGCAGGATGTGGAGGCGCAGGTATGAAAACGACGCACCCTTCAGCTTGCAGCCGCCATGGGCCCTCGGGACAAGCCCGAGGGTGACGGTGTTGGACCGCAGCGCCCTACTTCGGCGCGCCCGAGTTGGCCGGGTCCAGCGGCAGGCCCGCCGCCTGACGCGCCTTCATCACCCGCAGCCAGCCGTGCATGGCCTCGGAATCCAACCCGTGCATCATCAACCGATAGCCCGCCTGCAGCGTCGACAGCGCCACCAGCGGATGGCCGTTCTTGACGAAGGCCATGTGGTAGCTCGTCCCCAGAATGCGGGCGATATAGATGGCCATCACCTCGTCCAGCTGCAGCGAACTGGACGCCCGCACGAAGTCGTCGCGCGGCAGCATCAGCGCATAGATGGGGGTGTAGAACTCCACCGCCGTCTGCACGTCGACGAAGTTGTGCCACTTGCGCGGAAACTCCTCGAACGGCGGGAATTCGTCCGAGATCATGGAGAAGTCGATCCGCTCGGGCGGCGTCAGCTCCCGCCCCTCGGCGCGCAGCACGGCGTTCATCTCGATGACGAAGTTGAAGATGTTCAGGTCGTGCTGAAGGAACAGGTCCGGCTCGATGTCCTTCAGCCGCGTCGGCGTCAGCGGCCACTTCGTCACCTTGTCGCCCACCCCCGCGTTTTCGCGCACGAAGGCGGTCAGTTCGGAGCCGACGTGGAAGTGACGCAGGATCACCCGGTTGCCCTCGGGCGTCACAAAGGTCCGCAGTCCCCAATGGATGGTCTTGTGCAGCAGGCCATTCAGGTTCGGGTATTTCGGCGAGATGACCCGCAGCACCTTCACCAGACAGAAGAACAGGAACACCAGCGGCCGCGCCACCGGGAACAGCCAGCGCCGCGACCGCGACCGCGCGCCCAGCAACAGGTCGCGCTTGGCCCCGTCGTCGATCGGCAGGCTGTGGTCCAGATACAGCGCCATCCACGGATCGGGATCCTTGGGGTCGAACCGCGCCGGGTCGAACGGATCCTCCCCCGGCTTGTAGTATCTCACGCCGCGATCTCCTCGATCTGCAGGGCGTAGAGCCGGGCCGTCACCTTGGCCGTCGTGACGATGCGTTCAGCGATGAAGGGGTCGGGCAGGACCATGCCCAGCATCTCCTCGAACTCCTTCATATGCTCGGCGTCGTTGTCGCCGTGATACAGCAGGAAGCGCACCGCCTCGTCGGGCAGCGCCAGCCGCTCCTGCACCTTCAGGCCCCAGGGCCGCGCCTTGATCGAGCCCAGCCCCTCGATGATGAACATGGCGCCCAGCAGGCCGAAGGGATCAGGCTTCGACGCCTCATGGAACATCCAGGCCGACAGGGCCTCGGACCCGACGTTCTTCGGCGCCGACTGAATGTCGCCCAGCGCCCCGCCCGCCGCTGTGAAGTCGGCCTCCAGCAGGCGGAAATCGCGATGCTCCGTCACCGCATGGCGCATCAGGGTCGAGCGCAGCTCCAGATGATCCTCGCCGATGTTCGACGCCGCCCGGCTCATCCACAGCGCCCCGTCCTTCACCTGCTGGCGCAGGTTGATCAGAAAGGCGTGGTAGTCGGCCAGTTCGAACCGCCCCCGCGTCAGCTTGCGGATCAGCGGCGTCGCCTCCAGCCGCTGTTCGAAATCGGCGAAGACAACCGCCAGCTTCCGTAGGGTGTCGGCGACCGCCGCCTCGGCCAGTTGTTCCGCCATCACACAATCTCCAGCATCATGAAGCCGATCATCGCCCGCCCGCTCTCGGGCACGATGCACAGCACCTTGTCTCCGCGCTTTCCGCGTCCCGACTTCAGGAAGGCGTCCAGCATGACCCAGATCGAGGCCGAGCCGACATTGCCGCTGTCGGCCAGAGTCGTGAACCACTTCTCTTCCGGGATCATGGCGGCCGTGCTTTCCAGCAGGCCGACGATCTCCTCGCGCAGCGACCGCGCTGAGTAATGGCACAGCAGATGATCGACCTGATCGGGGACGATCCGCCCGGCGTCCACCTTCTCCAGCCAGACGCCGATCCAGGCGCGAATGACGATCTTCAGCAGGTCGAAGTCCTGCAACAGGGCCACCGCCCCCGCCGCATGGGCCGCTGCCGGTCCGGCGTGGCTCCAGGCGCTGGTCATGTCGGCGCGCGCTTCCGGCGTCGATCCGGCCCACATGCAGGGATCGAAGCGCCCGGCCAGAGAGGTCATGTCGATCCATTCGACCTTCAGGCTCAGGCCCTCGGGCCTGGGCCTCGGCTCCATCACCACCGCCCCCGCCCCGTCCGACAGGGTGAAGCGCAGGAAGTCCGCCTCGATCCGCGCTCGGCCCTTCTCGTCCACCAGCGCCGTGCCCTCATAAAAATGAGGGCGGAACCAGCGTGACGAAAACTCCCCCGCACAGGCGGCAGCGACCTCCGCCTCCCCCGCCCGCACGCTCAGCCACGCCCCCTTGGCCGCCATCAGGGCGCTGGCGCAGACGGACTGATAGCTGAACGCTTCCAGCGGCCCCGCGCCCAATTCGGCCTGAACCGCGCTGGCGTGGCCGGGCACCAGATAGTCCCCCTGCGTCGCCGCCGCCCCCAGATGCTGCAAATCTCCGAGGCTCAGACCCGCCCCATCCAGCGCCGCCCGCACGGCGTCCGCGCACATGGAGGCGTTGGAATGCAGCGGCTGCCCGTCCGGCGTCAGGGCGTAATGCCGCCCCTCGATCCCGTTCCAGCGCAGGGCGCGCCGCCCGACGGCGGACGCCCGCCCGCCGATGCGGCCGATGAAGTCCTCCATCCGATCGTTGCCGATCCGCTCGCCGGGCAGGACGGCGCCGATCCCGGTGATGAAGACGTCGCGAAGCTCACTCATGGCGCGGAGCTTGGCGACCCGCCCCGCTTCGCACAACCCGGAAACTGCCGTTTCAAAAGCAGAAAGGGCGACGGACTGAAGTCCGCCGCCCTCTCCTCAACCTGAAATCAGGTCAGGCTTAGAACGGACGATAGTTGAAGCTCAGGAAGAAACGACGTCCGAACAGGTCGAAGTTATCCGAGGTCGTATTGCCCAGCCAACGCGCCGGCTCAGCGTCGAACGCGTTCACCACGCCCGCGCGGATCGTCAGGTTGTCCCGCGCCGCCCAGCGGACCGAGAAGTCGTGCTGGGAGAAGTCGCCCGTCTCCAGGTACTTCGAGGTCGCGTACAGGTCCGGGTTATCCCGCATGTTGTCGATGTCGAGGATTTCCTGGCTGGCCTGCCAGTCCCAGGCCCAGGAGAAGGCCAGGGTCGAGGTCGGCGACCAGGTTACGGTCGAGAGGAAGCGCACGCGTGGATTCCCGACAGTGTCTTCATTGATGTCCGCATCCGACGGATCCTCAATGTTGACGAAGTCGTGCTGCTCGATCAACCAGTTGCCGCGGACCGAATGACTGAATTCGCCCCACGGACGACCGAAGAACTCCGGCAGGTCAGTGCGGTAGGAGACCGTGAAATCCACACCCTTGGCCGTCAGCGCCGCATAGTTCAACGAGCCCTGAACGAAACTCGTGACCAGGAAGGACGTGGCGTCGCGGGTCTGGGTGGCGCACGCGCCGGTGTTCACAGCGTCACCGTTCACGCACTGATTTGCCGCGTCCTGCGCCGTCACCGAGTCGATCGCATCGCTGATCTCGATGTCATAGTAGTCCATTACGACCTGCAGGTTCGGCAGCAGGAAGTCAGGAGTCCAGACGCCGCCGACTGTGAAGCTCTCAGAAGTTTCAGGCTTCAGCAAGCGGTTGCCGCCCGCCAGGCCCGTCACTGAGCCGCTGCCATAGTTTGGCAGATAGGCGTTGGCCGCAGAAGGATCCGCAAAGCTCAGATCCAGGCCCGCCGCCTTGGCCAGGGCGCCGCAGTTGGCGATACGGTTCGTAGCGATCGAACGGTCAGCCAGGTTATTGATGACCGTAGCGCTGCAGGGATCAACAAAACCGTTTGCGAAGGTCTGGCTGTAGGGGTCATGGGTCTCGGCCAGGTTCGGAACGCGGATCGCGGTTGCGGTCGTGGCGCGGAACATGAATTGATCGACCGGACGCCATTGGAATTGAGCGCTGTAGGTGTCCTGCTTGCCGACGTGCGAGTAATCAGAGAAGCGATAGGCGCCGCTGATCTCAGCCGAGCGGCCCAGGACGGAGTCGCGCAGCAGCGGAATGCTGACTTCAGCGAAAATGTCGTTGGTGTCGTAGCTGGCTTCCGGGAAGTCCGGCCCCGCGTTCAGGAACAGATACCGGCCCGCACGATCGCGGTCGCGACCGGTGCCGCTGGTGAGTTCCTTGCGGTATTCATAACCGATCGATGCGCCGATCGGGCCGGCGCCCCAGAAGTCCCACAGCTTGCCCGACGCATAGGTCATGAAGTCGTGCTGCTTGTTCTGGTCCGTGACCGTGACCGAGGCCTGGATGTACTCCAGGGCTTCCTGGCTGAAGCCGCCCGGACCGAAGACGCGGATCGGCGCGCACTCGTCGATGACCGCGCCCTGACGCGAGTAGGTGGTGGTCACGCCGCCGCTGGTCACGCGGGCGTCCGGCACGGCGACGCCCCGCGCCTTCATCAGTTGCACGCGGCAGACGACCTCGCCCGCACGCCCGTTGACGATGCCCGCGGTGTCGACCACGGCGTCCACGGCGGCCTGATAGCGGACAACGTCCACGCCCAGTTCGCGGTTCTTGTTGTTCATCTCGCCATAGGTGTAACCGGCTTCCCAGTTGACGTCCTTGACGAAACCGATGTCACCCAGATCACCACGCAGACCAACGACGTAGCGCTGCAGGTCGCGGTTGTTCAGTTGATTGCGGGCCGGGCCGTATAGCTTGTGCTGCGCGCGTGCGTCGGCGACGTTGCCTGTCAGGACGCCGGCCGAGTTGTATACGTCACGACGATTGTTCTGGATCGCAGTACGCACGTTTTCCGGCAGGTAGGCGTTATCCAGACCGATCTCGAACGCCGAGGTGCTGGTGATGGCGCCCATGGTGTTCGGCGCCAGCTGGCGGATGTTGAAGTCATGGAAGACGCGCTGGCCGGCGTCGTAGGTTTCTTCCTCGACATACTTGGCTTCAGCGAACAGTTGAATGTTGTTCGTGATGTCGAAATTCAGGCCCGTCTGGAAGCGGTAGTTGGTCGATTCCGGCAAGCGGCTGGCCTGGCCCTGCTCGGTGTTCGACACCTGGCCTTCGCCGCCGTTGCTGGTGGTGCGATTGATGCCCGTCCCCTGACGGATCGAACCGAAGGTCACGCCGCGCGACACGCCGTTCTCATCGTAGAGATAGGCATTGTCCGGGCGGTTGTCGGGCGCCAGGCCGAAGCAGTTGGCGGCGAAGGAGGTCGACGAGCAGCTACCGAACGGCACGTCTGGATCGCTGGACGGGCTGGGCTTCACGCCGGTGGCCAGCACGGTCATGCCGCCAAAGTTGGTGCCGCGGATGTAGGTGCGCGCATTGCGGATCAGGATCTGGTCCGGCACGCCGTCCGACGGCGCCGAGGCCGGATCGGAGTCATTGCCGATCAGGGCCCACGATTCACGACGCCAGTCGACATCCGCATCCAGCACCTCGTCGCTGCGCTGATACTCGCCCGATACGTAATAGTTCAGTCGGTCGTTCAGGAGGTTCTGGCCCCACAGCACCGACAGACGCTGGCTGAGTTGGTGGTCCTGGTTGATCTCGGCGATTGATCCGTCGATCTCCAGGCCGTCAAAATCCTTGCGAAGAACGAAGTTGACCACGCCCGAAACGGCGTCAGCGCCGTAAACGGCGGCGGCGCCGCCGGTGATCACTTCCGTACTGGCGACCAGCAAACGCGGAATGGTGTCGACGTCCACCGACAGACCGCCCGGCGATGAGCCCACGTGACGACGGCCGTCAACCAGGGTCAGGGTGCGCACCGAACCCAGACCGCGCAGGCTCAGCAGCGACAGACCGCCGTCGTTCAGGTTCGAACCAGTGGTGTCTTCCGGCACGACAGAAGTCGACAGGGCGGGAATATCAGCCAGGAAGTCGATGACGTTGACTTGTCCCGACTGCATCAGCTCCTCTTGGCCGATCTGGATCAGCGGCGTTGGCGAGTTGGCCGGGCTGCGGCGAATGCGCGAACCGGTGACCACGATCTCGTCGACCTGGCTCACCTGTTCGTCCTGAGCGTAGGCGACGGTCGGCGCGACGGCCATGCCGCCAGCGATCGCCATCCCGGCGATCAGCGTCGATCCCAACAGCTTATTTTTGCTGAGCATTTTTTGTTTTTCCTAGACGCGTTGCGAGACCCCTCGTCCGCAACGCGCGACTTTTCCGCCCGAACGCCTCCGCTGCGCAAGCAATTACGTCCGCATAGCGTCGCTATTTTGATATTTGCCTTCCAGATGAAACATTTTCGCCATATTGCGACGTGCAAAAAGGGCGGCGAACCGAAGTCCGCCGCCCTCTCCTCAACCTGAAATCAGGTCAGGCTTAGAAGGACTTCGTGAGGTTCACGAAGGCCGTCCGGCCCAGGTAGTCGTAACCCGAGTACAGCGGGGCGTTGCCGACCCGGTTGTAATAGCCCGACGAAATCGTCGGCGGGTCTTCGTTCAGCAAGTTGCGTACGCCGGCCGTAACCGTCCAGCCTTCGCTCGTATATTGCACGGAGACATTGTGCTGGAAGTAGTCATCGACCTCCAGGTCGTACTGGCTAGTCGACGGATTCTGGCGATAGTAGTCGTAGCTGTCCATGCCCTGGATCCACTCGACGCCATAGCGAACGCGCCATTGATCCCAGGCATAGGATACGTCCGCCGTTCCGGTGAACTCAGGCGTGTTCAACATGCCCTTGTAGTCAATAAGCGGATCGTCAGCGAACAGCTTGCTCGACATTTCCGTGTATTGCGTCACGGCCAGGTTGACCAGGGCCGTACCCGGTCCAACATCCTTGCGGTAACGCACGGTGTAGTCCAGGCCCTTGACGATGTCGGTCGCCAGGTTGACGTAGCCGTTCTGCACCGTCAGCGCCAGGTCGGCCCCGCGGTCCACCAGCGAGCAGAAACCAACGCCCGCCGTGTAGTCTTCCGGATTGGAATCGTAGCACCGCTCCATGATGTTGGTCGCGCCGTACTGAGCCACGCCGTTCTCGACTTCGATTTCATAGTAGTCGACGGCAAAGGCCAGGTCGCCCCATGCCAGCGGGAGCGGCGGCTGCAGCACCAGACCGATGGTCATATTGGTCGAGGTTTCAGCCGCCAGGCCGGCGGCGGCCCCGCCCTCGTTGATGACCGTCACGCCCTTCTTGGAGTTGAAGCCCGACGGCAAGCCGTCGGCGGCGCAGTTGGCGGCGCGGTTCGGATTGACGTCGCCGCCGGTATAGTCGTTGCAGACGTCCGCGCCTGCCGACAGGAAGCCGGTGGTGGCGCCCACGAACTGCTCGAACAGCGCCGGGGCGCGGTAGGAGGTGCCGTAGGTGCCGCGGACCGTCACCCAGTCGATCGGACGGTAGACCAGACCGATCTTGTAGGTCGTGTCGTCGCCGTAGGAGTCATAGTCCGTGTAGCGCAGCGAGGCGTTAAGCGTCAGTTCCTTGGCGAACGGCGCGTCGGCCAGCAGCGGCGCTTCGATTTCACCGAACACCTCCCACACCGAGTCGGAGCCGCGCGTGATGGCGGCCGTCGAGAAGTTGTAGGTGTTGCCGATTTGCGAGTCGTACGCCGGCGTGTCGTCGATTTCCGAGTCGCGCCATTCGGCGCCGAAGAAGCCCATCACCTTGCCGGCCGGCAGGTCAAACAGCGGACCGTCCAGCCCCAGGCTGACGATCTTCTCTTCGTATTCGGTGACGCCCGTGATCGGACGGAAGACGTAGTCGACCCAATCCTTCGGCAGGACGCCGCCGATGGTCTGGGACGTCAGGGCCGGAGCCGCGACGCAGCCCGGGTTTGACGCCAGCTCGCGGCACTGGAAGCCGCCGGCGCCGTTGCTGACAACGTCCAGGCTCTCGCTCAGACGATCGGTCAGGAACTGCTGGCTGGTGTATTCCGAACGCGACTTGGAATAGCTGGCCGACAGGTCATAGCGCCATTCCGGGACGAAGAAGTCGCCCTTGATGCCGATCACGTTGCGGTTGAAACGCTGTTCCTGGGTCGAGCGGTCGTTGCCGAAGCCGATGAAGGCGCGCACGCCGACGTCCTTGTCCTTGCTCAGGCCCTGATCGGCCGAGAAGGTGCTCCACGTCAGGCTGCCCGGGATCAGCGGACTGTCCTTGGCGTAGTCGAGCGCCAGCTGGCGATAGCTCGTCTGCGACGACTCGCGCACGTTCAGCAGGAACTCGCCGTAGACTTCGGCGTCGCCCAGGGCGTTCAGCTGATAGCCGGCTTCACCGTACAGGGTGGTGATGTCGACCGGCGAAATCAGCGAGCGGTTCAGCATCCGATCGTCGAAGGTGTCGCGGATGTTGGAGTTCAGCGCCGCCAGACCCTTTTTCGGGTCGTTGCGATCGACCAGATAGGCGCCGCCGACAGCTTCAAAGCCCTCCACGCCCGTGGTCGCGCCGACATTCGGGCGCCAGCGGTCGAAATAGGCGCCGTTGGCCAAAGCTCCAGCCGGCACGCCTGCGGCGGCCACCAGATCCGGGCGCAGGGCGATCCCGCCCAGACCGGCCAGCATGGCGTCGCTGGTCAGGGCGCCAGTGCCGATGGTGTTGATCGACGAACCGTTCGACCCCGTGCCGGTGATCGGATAGCACTTCGACATTCCAGTCATCGGATCGATGTAGTCGCGGCCGTTGCGGCGGCCGTCGGTCTGGCAGCGCGTGAATTCACGGTCGCGCATGGTCAGTTCGTCACGCTCATAGCGTTCGATCGAACCGGCGGCGCGCCAGCGGTCGCCGCGGGCGCCGGCCGTCAGCGACAGGCGCGTCGAGCCGCCATTGCCGTTGGCTTCCATGGGAGCGTTGTGCTGGGCCTCGAAGATCAGGCCTTCGAAATTCTTGCGGGTCTGGATGTTGACCACGCCGGCCACGGCGTCCGAGCCGTACACCGACGAGGCGCCGTCGCGCAGGACTTCGACGCGGTCGATCATGGCGGTCGGCAGGACATTCAGGTCGGCCGAGCCGACCGAGCCGCGCGAACCGGCCGGCGAGACGCGACGGCCGTTCAGCATCACCAAGGTGCGGCTGGGCCCCATGCCGCGCAGGCCGATCGTGTTGGCTCCCGGTCCGCCGTCCGTAACTAGGCCGCTGTAGGCGTTGGTCACTTGCGACGAACCGCCGGTGACGGCCGTGCTCTGCAGAGCTTCCGTGGTCGAGGCGAAGCCTTGCAGCGTGGCTTCTTCGCGCGTCACGACCTGGGTCGGCGACGGCGCATTGTAGTTGTCGCGACGAATGCGCGAGCCGACGACGACGATTTCGTCGACCTGGGTCGCTTCCTGGTCAGTGTTCGTGGCGCTTTGAGCAAGCGCCGCCCCCGGAACAAGCATGGCCATCGACAGTGCAGCGGCTCCAGCCGCCATCGTCGTGCCAAGCAGGTAGTCTTTACGAGTGCGCATATGCCTCTGTGTACCTGTACGATTACTAATAAACATCACCACGTTCGATGAACGTAGGCGAATACCAATGTTCGACTTTACGTTTCTTGGCTGAAAGCATGGCTATGGATGCAACGACATACCATCAACCAAAATCTTTCAAAAAATCGTTGTTAGGCAGATTTGTGAGGCAATTTTGACGCTCGAATGCCGAGTTCATACCGATATATTGTCCAATTTGGACATTTTTCTCCGAAATATGTCCCCATTGAGCCATTACCGCCTCAAATGCGGCAGCCTCATCGCCTGATTATGGCGACGCTTCGTCGAAGCCGTGACGGCCGCACCGACCTCGATCTCCGCTCGCTTGACCCTAGCGCCTTGCGCGCGCGCGCATTACCTTGATGTTCATGGCCCGTTCTCCCGCGAAACCGACCAAGCCCGTCCACACGCCCAATCCCGGTCTCAGCGAGGCGCCGGTCGCCTTTGACCACGGCCGCGCGCCGATGTTCGCGCCGGTGAACGGCCCGCGCCTGACGCCTGAAGAAGCCCCCGCCGCCCCCGCCGACTGGGTTCCTCACCGCCCCGATCGACCGACCAACAAGAAGCGCATCCCCTTCCGGCTGGAGACGAAATACCAGCCCGCCGGCGACCAGCCCTCGGCCATCGCCGAACTGGTGGCCCAGGCCGACGAGGGCGATCGCGAACAGGTGCTGCTGGGCGTCACCGGCTCGGGCAAGACCTTCACTATGGCCAAGGTCATCGAACAGACTCAGCGCCCGGCCCTGATCCTGGCCCACAACAAGACCCTGGCGGCCCAGCTCTATTCCGAGTTCAAGGCCTTCTTCCCCGACAACGCGGTCGAGTACTTCGTATCCTACTACGACTACTACCAGCCCGAGGCCTACGTCCCGCGCACCGACACCTACATCGAGAAGGACTCGTCGATTAACGAGCAGATCGACCGGATGCGCCACGCCGCCACCCGCGCGATCCTGGAGCGGGACGACGTGATCGTGGTGGCCTCGGTCAGCTGCATCTACGGCATCGGCTCGGTCGAGACCTACACCGCCATGACCTTCAACCTGAAGGTCGGCGACCAGATCGACGAGGCCAAGCTGCGCGCCGACCTGATCGCCCTGCAGTACAAGCGCAATGACCTGCATTTCGAGCGCGGCATGTTCCGCAAGCGCGGCGACACCCTCGAAATCTTCCCGGTCCACCTTGAAGACCGCGCCTGGCGCATCAGCCTGTTCGGCGACGAGATCGAGGCCATCGACGAGTTCGATCCCCTGACCGGCAAGAAGACCAATGCGCTGGACGAGGTCACCGTCTACGCCGCCAGCCACTACGTCACCCCGCGCCCGACGCTCAATCAGGCCGTCAACGGCATCAAGGCCGAGTTGAAGGAGACGCTCGACTGGATGGTCGAGAACGGCAAGCTGCTGGAGGCCCAGCGCCTCGAACAACGCACCCGCTTCGATCTGGAGATGATGGAGGCCACCGGCTCCTGCGCCGGCATCGAGAACTACAGCCGCTGGCTGACCGGCCGCGCGCCGGGCGAGCCGCCGCCCACCTTCTTCGAATACATCCCCGACAACGCCCTGCTGTTCGTCGACGAGAGCCACGTCACCGTCGGCCAGATCGGCGCCATGTTCCGCGGCGACTACCGCCGCAAGTCGACCCTGGCCGAATACGGTTTCCGCCTCCCCTCCGCCATCGACAACCGCCCGCTGAAGTTCGAGGAATGGGACGCCATGCGGCCCCAGACCGTCTTCGTCTCGGCCACCCCCGGCGTCTGGGAGCTGGACAAGACCGGCGGCGTCTTCACCGAACAGGTCATCCGCCCCACCGGCCTGATCGACCCCCCGGTCGAGATCCGCCCCGTCTCCGGCGCCACCCGCAACCAGGTCGACGACGTCATCGACGAGGTGAAGGCCACCGCCCGCGCCGGCTACCGCTCCCTGGTCACCACCCTGACCAAGAAGATGGCCGAAGACCTGACCGAATACATGCACGAACAGGGGGTGCGCGTCCGCTACATGCACTCCGACGTCGACACCCTGGAGCGGATCGAGATCCTGCGCGACCTGCGCCTCGGTTCATTCGATGTGCTGATCGGCATCAACCTGCTGCGCGAGGGCCTCGACATCCCCGAGTGCGGCCTGGTCGCCATCCTCGACGCGGACAAGGAGGGCTTCCTGCGTTCCGAGACCTCCCTGATCCAGACCATCGGCCGCGCGGCGCGCAACGTCGACGGCCGCGTCATCCTCTACGCCGACCGCATGACCGGCTCGATGGAGCGCGCCATCGCCGAGACCGACCGCCGCCGCGAGAAGCAGCAGGCCTACAACCTCGAACACGGCATCACGCCCGAGACGGTCAAGCGCGACATCAAGGAGATCCTCGAGAGCCCCTATGAGTCCCGCGACCTGGACCGCCTGACTCGCCCCGGCGTGGCGGAGGAGGCCAAGCCCTTCGTCGGCTCCAACTTCCAGGCCGCCCTCAAGGATCTGGAAGGCCGCATGCGCGAAGCCGCCGCCAACCTCGAGTTCGAGGAAGCCGCCCGCCTGCGCGACGAGATCAAGAAGATGAAGCTCCTCGACCTCGAATTCGCCAACGAAGCGCTAACGGGCGCGGGGGAAGAGGTCGACAGGTCAGCGCCGAAACGCTGGCGCAAGGAGGCGGCGGCCGAGAAGGCGGAGGCGTTCAGGAAGGGGCGGTAGAGACGCTTGCCAGACGTTGCTTTGCGACAAGCTCCACCGTATCCATACTGCAGGCACATATGGGGGCAACGTGAAGATATTCATCAGTTGGAGTGGTCAACGGAGCCAAGCAATGGCTGTCGCACTCCGGGACTGGCTCCCTTTAGTACTGCACTATGCGGAGCCTTGGCTCTCCACGGCGGACATAAAATCCGGCGACCGCTGGGGCAATGAAATTGCCAAGGGTCTTCAGGATTCCAACTTTGGAATTATTTGCGTAACACGAGACAATCTCGAGGCCCCTTGGCTTCTTTTTGAATCCGGCGCCTTAGCCAAGTCAATGGAAGACGGACGTGTCATTCCTCTACGTCTAGATATAGATGTAAGCGACATTTCCGGCCCGCTTACCCAATTTCAATCTGAAAAAGCAGATGACGAAGGGGTCAAGCGGCTCATCTCCAGCCTCAACAAATGCGCTGCAAATGCAATCGCTGACGATCGCCTCAATCGACTATTCGAACCAATGTGGCCCGATCTAAAAGCGAAGATCGATGCAATTCCGGCAAGCGGAACAGCACAAAAACGAGCGCGTCCTCAAGCAGAAATTCTTGAAGAATTGGTTGCTGGCGTTCGTTCAGTGGAAATGCGCGTCCGAGACATTTCCGACGAAGAGCCACGTATACAGCGCAAGTATCGTCGTCGCATTCATCCGGGCATGATGATGGAATTGTCCCATCGCATTTCGCAAGGCCCAAACGATCCCATCCAAATTCTCATATTCGCAAGCCTATTTCGCGAAGAGATTCCATGGTTATACGAACTTGCCTGCGACACGTATCGAACAATACGTGAAGGCAACCACGTCGCTGCCCAGCGATCCGCTGAGCGCTTTCGAGAAACAATACTGCTCTTACGTCATGGCCCCTTCATGGAGATGATCGGATCAGACAGTAAGATGATGCACATGATGCTCTCGGACGCACTAGAGTTCATGCCGCTCATTCACGAAATCGCCGACTCCTCGCCGAAGACGAAGGGACGGAATGATGCGAAGGTCTCTGCGGCCTAAAGCTTTCCTTCTCCCCCTGCGGGAGAAGGTGGCCGAGCGGAGCGAGGTCGGATGAGGGGTCGCGCTGCGGGTGGCCGATCGCCTTTGCCCTCGGGTGAGAAACCCCTCATCCGTCGGCCTCTGGCCGCCACCTTCTCCCACAAGGGGAGAAGGACGAACCCGCCTACCTCCCCACCCCAATCCCAGCAAATCCCCGCCCTCCCCCCTCCGCCATCCCCTTTCAGCCCGCCCTACTTCCCCGCCATGCCACCCTGCGCTCGTTCCGTCGCATGGAGGGCTCGTGAGGCCTGCGACCTTGCGGGCGGCGGGAGCGGATGGAGCGGGGTTCTTGTCGGACCGTGCGGCGTCCGTCGCGGCGGCCGGTCGAGGGCGGGAGCCCAGCGGCGCGTCGGGCGGAGCGCGCCGGGCGGTCCAGGATGCGAAGGGCGGCAAAGCGGGCGAACGCCGGCGCTGTCGCCCGGCTTGCCACCCAACGGGCGCTGGCTGCTTAGGCGGCCTCAAGTAGCCCGAAGGGCGGTAGGCCGCAGCCAGCAAGGAGCCGACGGAGCCTGGTGACGGGGCGTTCGACCCGTCCGTCAGAGAGGTTCCGGCCAGGGTCGCGGGGGTTACGCGGACCGTTCCGGGAGGCCTGTCGCAAGCAGGCCCCCGCCCGCCGCGGGCGCCGGGGGTAGCCGATAAGACCGACGCCTGCCCCGAGCTCGTGGAAGCCCGTCCGCGCGGAGCGTCTGTCGGCGTCGAAACGGTAATACACATCACACTCCGGGCGTCGGCCCGGCGCTCCGCCCAGCCCTCCAACCGCCCGCCGAAAGGCGCGGCGGCCATCCGCGTTCCTTCTCCCACAAGGGGAGAAGGCAATGTGTCGACTATTGCAAAGAAAGAGGACTCCATGACCCATCCCCGACCGCCGCGCGCCGCTGCGTCCTCGCCTGTCCCCGATGACGACGACCGCCCCCTGCATCCGGCCGAGGAGCGTCGGCTACGGCGCGAACTGGCCAGCCGCATCGACCATCTGTGGGCCATCGCCGAGCGGCGCCGCGCGCGCTGGGCGACGCCGCCTTTCATCTCCGAATCATGAGGCCCGGTTCATGAGGCTTGCGGGCAACATGGCGGCGCGCCCTTGAGCTTGGCCGCAAAATGGGATGCGACCTTGCGGCGAAAATGCGGCATGGTGCGTTAAGGAGAGACGCCGATGACCAAGTCCAGCAATGAATCCGACGCCCGCGCCGCCCTGCGCGTGGTCTCCTCGCCGGAAGCCGAGGTCTATGACCTGATGCGCGCGCCCGAAACCACCGCCGAACGGGTCAAGCGCCTGCAGGCCGAAGCCCGCGCCCTGGCGCTCGAACAGGTCGAGGCCCTCGAAGCCGCCCTGTGCAAGGCCGCCGACATGGCCAAGGAGATCGCCGACGGCGGCGACGCCTATCCCGTCGGCGCCCGCGAACTGGCCGCCCGGCTGGTCCAGGATCTGCCCGCCAAGGCCGAGACCATGAAGGCCATCGTGGCGAAGAGTCATCCTTGATTTAAGGGCGCTACCGCTCGCCGCGCGGCGGCTCGCTGCTTGAGCGCGCGCGAAGCGCCAGGC
This sequence comes from Brevundimonas phoenicis, assembly GCF_047237745.1. Classification (NCBI taxonomy): domain Bacteria; kingdom Pseudomonadati; phylum Pseudomonadota; class Alphaproteobacteria; order Caulobacterales; family Caulobacteraceae; genus Brevundimonas; species Brevundimonas phoenicis. The sequence goes on along the minus strand of NZ_JBDFLN010000001.1, from coordinate 871,107 downwards.
CGCGTCGGGTCGAGCCGAAGGGCGGCGCGGAACAGCCAGAAGGCGGATCCTTCTGACCGCGCGGCCCGCTACGACCCCACCACATCCTCGTACTCGGGATGGCGCTTCAGCCAGGCGACCGCATAGCTGCAATGCGGGATCAGGGTCAGCCCCTCGGCGCGGGCGTGCTCGGCCAGGGCCTGCATGAAGCGGCCCGCCGCGCCCGCGCCGCGCAGGGCTGGGTGCGCCTCGACATGCAGGATGACGCGGGCGTGGCCGCGCACCGCATACTCGGCCCAGACGGGATGCTCGGTCCCGTCCGCGTCGGCGAACATCTGCTGGAAGCGGCGGTCGGCGGCGTGGTCTTTGAAGGCGGGCACGGCGGCTCCTCCCGAATGGATCAGTTCAGGCCGGCCGGTCGGTCAGCAGGGCCATCAGACCCAGAACGCTTTTCACCGTGAACCAGATCGACACCAGCAGCAAAAGAAGCCCGAACAGCAGAAGGAACGGAATCCCGATCAGGAAGGCCGAGGCCACGGCGCTCACCGCCACCAGCACCCACAGGACGGCGCTGATCCAGAACACCGACCAGAACAGCCTGATCTGCGCCTCGACGTGCTGGGCCGCCAGCCCCGTCGCCGAGCCCCGGTTCATATAGGCCAGCACCAGCCCGACCAGCACCAACAGGTTCGCGCTGGGGATCGACAGAATATAGAGGATCCACGCCACCACGGCGCCGTCTCGGCCCGCGACGGGCGCGGCAGGGTTCTGATCGCTCATGACGGCGGGCCTTTCAGTAGAAGAGACGACGCGGCTCGGCGATGGGTCGCCCGGTCAGCAGATCCTTCAGCCCCAGGGCGCCGCGCACGATGGTCCACACCGCCATGACGAACAGGACGAAGACCCCGACGTTGACCAAGATCAGCACCGCCCCGGCGATAATGGCGATCACCGCCGCCAGAAGGGTCCGCTGCTGGAAGACGAAGTGGCTGCGCAGCATCGGATCGGCGGGCGCGGGCCGACGCCATACGCGCAGCAGGCCAATCGCCGCCGCCGCGCCGAAGGTCGGCGCCGCCAGCAGGATCAGGGCGTAACCCGCATAGAGGCCCGTCAGATCGGCCGAGACCTCGCCGCCGCTGTTGCTGCTGTAATCGCCGGACTGAACCATCGGAACCTCTTGTCAGGCCGGGATGATGGCGGGACGAACGGCCCCGCGCAACCGGCCTCAGCGCGAATAGGCGACTTCGCAGGCGGCGGCCGCCGCATCGGGAATGGCGCCGGGCTTCTCGACCCGCACGACGACGCTCAGCACGCGGGGATCGGCCAGGCAGGCGACGGCGGCGCGCTCGGCGAAGGTCTCGATCAGGGCGATGTGAGGCCCCGCCGCCAGCTCGCGCACGATGCGGGCCACGCCGTCATAGTCCAGCGTATCGGCCAGGCGCTCGACCGGGGCGGCGCCCAGGTCCAGTTCGACGTCCACCACCAGGGGCTGCAGCCGCCCATGCTCATGATCGTAGAAGCCGATGGAGGCCTCGACCTTCAGGGCGCGGACCATGACCTTCAGGCCCAGGCGGCGCGGTTCGACGGACGGCAGGGGGGTGACGACGGCGCTCAAGACCAGGTCTCCGGCGGCAGAAGATCATTGATGCTGAAATCGGCCCGGTCGCACCAGGCGCCCAGCTCCCAGGCCCGCTCCGCCTCGGTCAGGCCGCGCGTCAGAACGGTGTTGGTCGGCGTCTCCTCGATGGCCAGTTCGGCCAGGCGGAACGGCAGGCCCTCGGCGGCCAGGATGGCCTCCAGCTTGCGCCACAGGGCGATGACCAGGGCCTCGGTCGTCGGATCGCCGTCCACGGTCAGCACCTGGTTCAGGCGATGCGGCTCATGCTGCTGGAACCAGGCCAGCAGGGGGTCGGCGCGGTTCAGCTGGAAGGCGTGATCCAGGCTGCGGTCGACGAAACCGTGCCAACGCGCCTTCAGCCGCTCGAACGAGGCCGCGTGGTTGGAGCCGCCGAAGGCGATCTCGGCCGTCGGCTCCAGCGTCACCGTCACGAACTCATTGTGTCCATGCGGCACGGCGCACTTCGACCCCGCATCGGCGATCAGCCGGTGCGCCATCGAGAAGCGGCGAGTGAAACGGACAGCGGGCATGAAGGTCTCAGGATGAATGGCGGCAGCTAAAGCACCAACCTATCGGCAAATAAAGGTCATGTGACGACGAACGCCCTTGGACGAACCGCCTCAGGCGAACTCCAGATCGCGATCGCGGCGGGTCAGGCCGGCGCCGGCGTCCACCACCAGGTTCTGCCCCGTCAGGCTGCGCGCCGTCAGGATGAAGGTCAGGGCGGCCGCCAGATCCTCGACCGCCACCGGCCGCTTCAGCGGCGTGGCCTCGGCTCCGGCCAGATAGTCGGCCTCGGGCCACCCGGCCGAAGGCAGGGTCAGACCCGGCGCGATGCCGCAGACCCGAATGCGCGGCGCCAGGGCCAGGGCCAGGGCCCCGGTCATATGGGCGATGCCCACGCGGCTGACGGTATAGGAGAAGAAGTCCGGGTTCGGCGCCGTGACCTTATAGTCCAGCATATTGACCACCACGCCCTCGTCCCCGTCAGGCAGGCGCGCGGCGAAGTCGCGGATCAGGGCCAGGGGCGCCAGGACGTTGACCTCGTGGTGAAGGCGCAGGTCCGCCTCCTGGAAGGTCTCCAACTGGTCATAGACGAACAGGGAAGCGTTGTTGACCAGCGCCCGCAACGGCCCGAAGGCGGCGGCCTGATCCATCAGGGCGGCGCGCGCCCCGGCGTCCGTCAGCTCGGCCTGGACGGCGACGGCGCGCCGTCCCATGGCCTCGATGGCCCGGACCACGGCCTGCGCGCCTTGCGCGTCCGAGCGATAGTGGACGACGACGTCATGGCCCGCCTGGGCCGCCGCCTTCGCCAACACCGCCCCGATCCGGCGCGAGGCGGCCGTGACCAGCGCCACGCCCCCCGAAGGGGCGTCAGCCGACCTGGGCTCAGTCAACCCGGCCGAACTCGAAGTAGTTGAAGGCGGCGACGACGGCGATGAAGGCGAAGATGGTGGCGATGGCCAGCATGATGGGTCTCCTGTTCCGCCCCCGAATAGGGGCAAGCGCGCCCCTGTTCAAGCCATGGCTCAGTCGTCAACGACCATGCCGGGCGGAGGCGGCGACAAGGTCTGCGGACATTGCGGCTGACTTTCAAAGTGCGCGCGATAGTCGGCGAAGGGGACGGGGAAGGCCATCTCCTCGCGGCGAGCCTCCAAGTCTTCGACACTCTCGATCGGATAGGGCCGCCATTTGCCGTTGTCGCAACGAAACTGCGTCCCATAGCGCTGGGGCCGTCCCTCGGATGTCGCCAAGCGATCAAACATCATGGCGTAGCTCTGACCGTCGATTTCGCCCGTCGCGACCAGCGGCTCCAGTACGGGAAGGAAACGCCGCCACAGACCCTCGTCCGAGTGCTGGATAATGTGGAAAGCGGCCGCAGAGGCTTTGTCGCCATATCGACTTTTCAGAAACCAGCCTTCGGGCGGCGTCATCGCCAGAAGCGCCTGCTGATTTTCCTGGTCCACCGCTTCGATCACTGCTCCCGCAGCTCGAACCGCCGCCATGCGCTCCGTGTCCGGTATGCGCGAGAAATCCAAGCGGGTAATGACCTGCCGCCCCGCCTGATCCAACTCCCCCATCCGCTCCAAGCGCGCCCTGTCGTCAAGCGCCGTCCCAAGGACGGCGTGCCGCGCGCGCACCTCTTCAATCGCCATGCTCACTGGCGCGATGATCTCCTGCGTCTCAGGCGAAAGCGCCTGAAGTTGAAGCCCCAACATGACCGCCGCCAGCAACATCGTCGTCCCCCGTTCCTCTTCACAGCAGCCTACCACAAGCCATGGTGCGCCGTACCATCCGCCATGCCATGCTTGCCGAATGACCACCTGGCGCACTCGCATAGAACCCTTCACCCGGCCGCTGTTCTTCGCCTGGTCGCGGATGAGCCGGGGCATGACGCTGGGCGTGCGTGGCGTCGCGGTCGACGCAGAAGGTCGCGTCCTGCTGGTCAAGCACACCTATCTGGCCGGCTGGTGGCTGCCCGGCGGCGGGGTGGACAAGGGCGAGACGACGCATGGCGCCGCCATCCGCGAACTGCGCGAGGAGGCCGGACTGATCGTCCGGGGCGAGCCGCGCCTCTTGTCGGTTCACTCCAACGAACGCTTCTTTCCCGGGGATCACGTCCTGGTCTTCCGCGTCGACACTTTCGACCTGACCGAGCGGACCAGCCATGGCGAGATCGCCGAGATTGGCTGGTTCCATCCGAGCGCCCTGCCCGAGGACGCCACCCGCGCCACCCGCGCCACCCGCGACCGCCTGGCCGAGATCTTCGGCGGCGCCGCGCCCGATCCGAACTGGTGAGACCGTCGATGCAGCTTCCCGTCCTCGCCCTGCTGGCCATGATCCTGGGCGGCGCCGCCACCGCCCTGCAGGGACCGACCAATGCGCGGCTGGCCAGCGCCGTCGGCTCGCCGGTCAATGCGGCGCTCGTCTCCTTTTTCGTGGGAACGGTCGCCCTGGCCCTCGTCGCCGTGACGCTGCAGGCCCGGCCGGACGTGCAGGCGATGAAGACCCTGCCCGCCTGGGCGTGGCTGGGCGGCCTCTACGGCTGCGTCTTCGTGGTGGCCGCCGCCTGGGGCGTGCCCAAGATCGGCGTGGCGCTGACCATCACCCTGATGGTGGCGGGCCAGTTGGCGTTGAGCCTGATCCTCGATCATTTCGGCGTCATGGGCGTGCCGCAGCAGCCGATCAGCCTGACCCGCGTCGCCGGCGTTCTGCTGGTGATCGGCGGGGTGCTTCTGGTCCGGCGCGGCTGAGCCTATATCCCGGCTGATGACCGACCCGACGCCCGACCTTCCGGAGACGCCCGACTCTCAGGCGAACGCCCTTCCGCTTCAGGCCGCCGAACTGATCGCGGACGAGGCCCGGCGCGCGCCGGACAAGCCCGGCGTCTATCGCATGTACGGCGAGGACGGCGCCTGCCTCTATGTCGGCAAGGCCAAGTCGCTGAAGAAGCGCGTAGTGCAATATGCGCAAGGCCGCTTCCACACCCAGCGCATCGGCCTGATGGTGTCGCTGACCCGCGCGATGGAGCTGGTGGTCACAGCGTCCGAGACCGAGGCCCTGCTGCTCGAATCCAACTTCATCAAGAAGCTGAAGCCGCGCTTCAACGTCCTGCTGCGCGACGACAAGTCCTTCGCCGAACTGATGATCCGTCGCGACCACCGCGCGCCTCAGGTCAGGAAGCATCGCGGCGCCCATACGATTCCCGGCGACTACTTCGGCCCCTTCGCCTCGACCTGGGCGGTCAACCACACCCTGAACACGCTTCAGAAGGCCTTCCTGCTGCGGTCCTGTTCGGACAGCGTCTATGAGACGCGCACCCGCCCCTGCATGCTGCACCAGATCAAGCGCTGCTCGGCGCCCTGCACCGGCCTGATCAGCCTTGAGGACTACGGCGATCTGGTCACGGAGGCGGAGCAGTTCCTGCGCGGCAAGTCGCGCGCCGTCATCGGCCGCCTGTCGCAGGAGATGCAGGCCGCCTCGGACGACCTCGACTTCGAGACCGCCGCCCGCGTGCGCGACCGCATCCGCGCCCTGTCGGCCATCGCCATGGAGAACAGCGTCAACGCCGAGGGCGTGGCCGAGGCCGACGTCTTCGCCCTGCATGCCGAGGGCGGTCAGGCCTGCGTTCAGGTCTTCTTCTATCGCGCCGGCCAGAACTGGGGCGGCCGCGCCTATTTCCCGCGCGTGGACAAGAGCGACAGCGACTCGGAAATCCTCGCCGCCTTTCTGGGCCAGTTCTATGAGGACAAGCCGGTCCCGCGCCTGATCCTGTCCAACGTCCGCCCGCATGAGCTGGAGCTGCTGGAGGAGGCCTTCAGCATGAAGGCCGAACACAGGGTCGAGATCGCCCGGCCCCAGCGCGGCGGCAAGGCCAGCCTGGTCGACCACGCCCTGACCAACGCCCGCGAGGCGCTGGGCCGCAAGCTGGCCGAGAACTCGGCCCAGTCGAAGATTCTGGACGAGGTGTGCGAGGCCTTCGGTCTGGACGCCCGGCCCGAGCGGATCGAGGTCTATGACAACGCCCACATTCAGGGAACGAACGCCGTCGGCGGCATGATCGTCGCGGGGCCCGACGGCTTCCGCAAGAACCAGTACCGCAAGTTCAACATCCGGGGCGACGACCTGACCCCCGGCGACGACTACGGCATGATGCGCGAGGTCATGCGCCGCCGCTTCGGCAAGCTGGTCAAGGACGAGGAGGCCGGAGAGGCGGTCGAGCGCCCCGACCTGCTGCTGGTCGACGGCGGGGCGGGCCAGTTGGCCGAGGTACTGGCCGTCATGGCCGACCTGGGCGTGGACGACATCGCCGTGGTCGGCGTGGCCAAGGGGCCGGACCGCGACGCGGGCAAGGAGCATTTCTTCATGCCCGGCAAGCCGCCCTTCATGTTGCCCTTGAAGAGCCCGGCCCTCTACTACATCCAGCGGCTGCGGGACGAGGCGCACCGCTTCGCCAACGGCGCCCACGCCAAGCGCCGCTCGATGGACATCAAGAAGAATCCGCTGGACGAAATCGAGGGCGTCGGGCCGGGGCGCAAGAAGGCCCTGCTGCACGCCTTCGGCTCGGCCAAGGGGGTCAGCCGCGCCTCGGTCGTCGATCTGGTCAAGGTGGACGGCGTCAGCCAGGCGCTGGCCGAACGCATCCACGGCTTCTTTCACAAGTCGTGAGGGACGCCGATTTCGGGTTGAGCGACCAACCGTCGCGGGTCTAGGAAGCGCTTCATGACCAACGAATTGACCAAGGGCTATCACCGCTTCCGCCAGAATCGGTGGCCGTCCGAACGCGCCGAATACGAAGCCCTGGCCGCCAACGGTCAGAAGCCGCACACCCTGGTCGTGGCCTGTTCCGACAGCCGCGCCGACCCGGCCCTGATCTTCGACACGGCGCCGGGCGAGCTGTTCGTGGTGCGCAACGTCGCCAATCTGGTCCCGCCCTATCAGCCCGACGGCAAGCTGCACGGCGTCTCAGCGGCGCTGGAGTTCGGCGTCAATGTGCTGAAGGTCAAACACGTCGTCGTCATGGGCCACGCCTCGTGCGGCGGGGTGAACGCCATGATGAACGGCGCCCCTTCCAACTGCCAGGACTTCGTCGCTCCCTGGGTCGCTCAGGGCGTGCCCGCCGTCAGCGCCGCCTTGGAAGGCGTTCCCGCCGACGAGCGGGAGACCGTGGCCGAGGAGGCCGTGGTGCGCCTGTCCCTGGACAACCTACGCACCTTCCCCTGGATCGCCGAAAAGGAAGCGGCGGGCGAACTGCGCCTCAGCGGCCTGCACTTCGGCATCGCCGCCGGCATCCTGACCAAGCTGACGAGCGCGAAGCGGTTCGAGCGGCTGGACTGAGGCGTTCGGTCCGGCACGGCGCCCTCGCCTCTGGCCGCGAACCGTGGCACACCCGGCGTGTTGCAACGGAAGACGTCATGGCCCCTGCCTACAAAGCCATCCCCAACATCCTGACCAGCCTGCGCCTGGCGGCCGGGATCGTCATGTTCCTGCTGCTGGCGGGCGCGACCAGCGGCTTTCCCTTCGTCTCGGCCTGGCTGAGCCCCGACGACCAGTTCGCCATGTACCGGACGGGCTTCTGGATCTTCGTCATCGCCGCCTCGACGGACTGGATCGACGGCTATCTGGCCCGTCGCTGGAACGCCACGACGCGCTGGGGCGCCATCCTGGACCCGATCGCTGACAAGATTCTTGTGACAGGCGCCGTATTGGGCGTGCTGACGAGCGGCTCGGTGCAGCAGATCATCATTCCCTGCGGCCTGATCCTGTTCCGCGAGTTCGCGGTCTCGGCCCTGCGCGAGACGATGGCGGGCCGCATCAACCTGCCCGTCACCCTGGCCGCCAAGTGGAAGACGACGTTGCAGATGGTGGCGCTAGGCTGCCAGCTGTTCGCCCGCAACTGGGACGGCTGGGGTCTGCCGTTCGACTATCTGCCTGCCTTCCAGCTGTTCTCCGACGCCCTGATCTGGCTGGCCGCAATCGTCACCCTGTGGACCGGCTGGCAGTATTTCAGCGCCGCCCAGAAGCAGATGCGGGATTTATAAGCCCTTCTCCCCTTGAGGGAGAAGGTGGCAGGCGGAGCCTGACGGATGAGGGGTGTCGGCGGCGCGGGTTGAAAATTCAGCCTTCGCAGCCTGCGCCCCTTTTTTCTTGCCGTCGCGCTCACACCCCTCATCCGAGCGCCTTCGGCGCCCACCTTCTCCCACAAGGGGAGAAGGACGTCAGAGCGTCTTTTCGAGCACCACGAACTCCAGCTCGCGTGTGCGCGGCAGGCCGAAACGCTCGTCATCCATCGGGAAGGGCCGCGTCTCGCCGGTCAGGCGATAGCCGCGCCGCTCGTACCAGGCGATCAGCTCGGCGCGCTGACGGATGACCGTCATCTCCATGCGCGTGGCGGCGAAGCGGGCGGCGGCTTCGGCCTCGGCGGCGTCGATCAGCAAGCGGCCCAGACCGCCTGCCTGACGCGCCGGATCGACGGTCAGCAGACCCAGATAGGACAGCCCCTGCCCCTGATCCGCCACCTGGACGCAGCCGGTCAGAACGCCGTCGACCTCGGCCAGCAGAATCATCCGCGACGCATCGGTCAGGATATCGCGCAGCTCCGCCTCATCCGTGCGCTGGCCGCCCAGCAGGTCGGCCTCGTGCGTCCAGCCCGCCTTGGCACTGTCGCCGCGATAGGCGCTCTCGATCAGGCGGTGCAGCGCCGAAACATCGTCCGGCGCGGCGGGTCGGAAGGTCGCTTCGCTCACTGGACGCCCAGTTCCCGGATCAGGTGATCCATGCCGTAGACGTCGCGCAGGGCCGTGGTCACGGCCTGGGTGGTGACGATGACGCTGCGGTTGACGTTGCGATCATAGCCATAGGCGTTGCGCTGGGTCAGGACGGTGGAGTCGAAGTTGGCGCCGATGATCTCGCCCTTGGCGTTGACGGCGGGCGAGCCCGACGAGCCGCCGATGGTGTCGGATGAGACGGCCATATTCATCACCGCGTTGGGGTCTATGCGGTCCTTGGCCGCCAGCAGCTTGGGCGCGACGTTGAAGGGCTCGGCCCCCGTCGCCCGATCCCACAGACCGGCGAAGGTGGTGAAGGCGCCGATGCGCTGGCCCGGAACGTCCGTGCCCTCGACCCGGCCGTAGGTCAGGCGCAGGGTGCCGGTGGCGTCCGGATAAACCGCGTCGCCGAAGACGGCGAAGCGGGCGGCGGCCAGTTGCGCGGAGGCGCGGTCGGTCGGCGCCTTGACCTTGTTGTCCCACTCAGTGCGGACGGCGCGGGCGTCGGCATCGATGGCCAGGACATACTGGATCAGCGGATCGGTCGAGGCCTGAACGGCGGGCAGGCCGCCTTCCCACAGGGCGCGGCGCACGGCAGGGTCGGCCAGCCTGGTGCCTTCGATCAGGCGCGCCGACAGAACTTCGGGGCTTTCCTTGCCCAGCAGGGTGCGGGCGTAGGGGCTGTCGACGGTCAGCCATTCGCGGGTCTTTGACAGCCACCACTCCAGACGGATCTGCTCCAGTTCCGGATAGGTCGGGCGCTCGGCGAACAGGCTGGACTGCACGCCGGACAGGCGGCTGTCGGCGAACTCGGGCAGACGCTGGTCCGACGGCTTGGCGCGCTCCTGCGCCCCGCGCACGATGGCCCGCGCCCAGCTGAACAGCGGCGAGCCGCCCGCGACCGAGGTCGTGCCCATGCCCGTGCCGCCTTCCAGCAGGGCCATCGGGGCATAGAGCTCGCGCGCGATCGGTTGCACCTCGGCCAGGGCGGCCCAAGGATCACCGACCTCAGCCGACAGGGCTTCATTCTCGGCGACGCGACGATGGAAGACGGTCTCCTGACCGGCCAGTTGGTCCATGAAGGCCGGGTCGATCAGGGCGGCCATGCGCCCGCGTCCGCGCTTGTAGGTGTTCTCCACGCCGACGATGGGATCCATGGCGATGAAGGCCTGTTCCTCGCCCTCTTTCGAATAACGGATCAGACGGCCGCGCAGCTCCGACGCGATCAGCTGATCCAGCGGCAGCACCACGTCGCGAATGGTCATCAGCTGGGCCTGGGTCAGCAGGCGCTGGGTCGAGCCGGGGTTGCCGGTGACGAAGACGGGTTCGCCCTCGGTCGGCTTGTTCGGGTTCCAGGTGAAATGGGTCGGCGTCGCGGCGGGCTTGCCGTCTTCGTACAGGCGGATGAAGGCCGCATCGATGGCGAAGCGCGGGAAGGAGAAGTTGTCCAGGTCGCCGCCGAAGGTCGCGGCGCGGTCTTCCGGCGCCCAGGCCAGGCGCACGTCGGAGTATTTGCGGAACTTGTAGAGCTTGAACTGACCGCCGCGATACAGGCTGACGACCTGGCAGCGGATCTTGGGATCAGAGCCGCAGGCCTCGGTCTCGATGCGGCCGGCCTCGGCCTCGCGCGCCTGGGTATAGGCCTGGCCGTCCAGGCCCTCGCCGGCCTTCTGGACACGCGCGGTCACGTCGGTGATGTCGGTCAGGATCTCGGCCGAGCCGCCGGGGCATTTCAGCTCCTCCTCGCGGCTCTTCGGCGTGAAGCCGGTCTCGGCGTATTGCAGTTGCGGCGTGGACAGGTTGGCGACGCAGGTGGCGACGCAATGGTTGTTGGTCATCACCAACCCCTCGGCCGAGATGACGCCCGCCGAGCAACCGCCGAACTTCACCGACGACTGGCGGACGCGGTCCAGCCAGGCCTGGTCGATGCCGGTGCCCAGCGTCTGGTTGGCGCGGGCGATGGGGAAGTTGTCATAAGTCCACATGCCCTCCTCCGCCTTGGCCGAAGACGCGGCGGCGAAGGCCAGAACGGCGGCCGAGGCGAAAAGCGAACGGGTGTGAGCAGGGCGCATGAAATATCCTCGGCGTCGCCGCCTCGACCCTCGTCGAGGCCCAGGTTGCAGCTTCTGGAAACCAGAGCCGTCTTGCGGTCAGTCTGAACAGAACCTGGAGTGAAACCGCAACCCCTGACGAGCGCATTCACAGCGCGCGTTCGCGGGTCTAGATTCGGCGAATAACGAAACGGGACGGGATTGACGCCATGTCTGACGACTTCCCCCAAGGCGTGGTGCACGTCGCCGGAAAAGACATGCAGGCGCGGCTGTCCTCCGACGCCGACATCCTGGCCCTGTGGCGAGGCCTGACCCCGCTGGGCCGCAATGAGTTCATCTGCTGGGTCGAAGACGCCAAACAGGACGCCACCCGCCAGAAGCGGATCGAGCGCGCGGTCGAGGAACTGCGCGAAGGCAAGCGGCGGCCCTGCTGCTGGGCGGGATGCATCCACCGCACCGACAAGGCGCCCAGTCGCTGGCAGCAGGCGGTGCTCGTCGAGAAAAGCCGGGGCAAGCCGCAGTAGTCCTAAGCAGGTCAAGAAAAAGGGGCGCCCGAAGACGCCCCTCAAATCCCGGACCTGAATCCGACAGGCTTAGCGACGCACGCCCAGTTCGCGTAGCAGGCGCGGCTGGTTGTAGACGGTGCGCAGGGCCTCGGTGACGGCGGCGGTCGAGACCGACACCGTGCGGTTCAGCTCGCCGTCGTAGCCGAACGAGCCGCCCAGGGAGTGGATGTTGCCGTCGAAGGCGGCGCCGATCACTTCACCCTTGGCGTTGATCACCGGCGAGCCCGAGTTGCCGCCGATGATGTCGTTGGTCGAGACGAAGTCGTAGACGACATTCTTGTTGATGCGGTCCTGCGCCGCGACGAAACGCTCGGAAGCGTTGAACGGCTCGGCGCCGGTGGCGCGCTCGTACAGACCGCCCATGTGGGTGAAGGACGGCACGGTCACGCCGCGATAGGTCCAGCCCTTCACCTGACCGTAAGACAGGCGCAAGGAGAAGGTCGCGTCGGGGTACAGGTTGTCGCCATAGACGGCGAAGCGGGCCTGGGCGACCTTTTCAGCGGCGCGGGCGGTCGGGGCGTTGACGCCGGCGTCCCACTGGGTGCGGATCGCTTGAGCAGCGTTATCGTTGGCCAGGACGAAGGCGATCATCGGGTCGCCCGAGGCGGCCAGCTGCTCCGGCGTCATGGCCAGGGCCTGCGCGCGATAGGCCGGGTCGATCAGGCGGCTCTGCACCAGGCGGGCGGCGATCGTCTCGGGGCTTTCAGCGCCCAGCATGGCCTTCACGTCGGCGCTGTCGACCGTCAGATATTCGCGGGTCTTCAGCATCCAGTGCGACAGCTGGATCTCCTCGACGCCGACCGGGATCGGTGCCTCCGAGGCCAGACGGCGGCCCAGGGCGGCGATATCGCTGTCGGCGTATCCGGCGCGGCGTTCGGCGACAGGCTTGGCGCGTTCCTTCGACGCGCGGACGATGGCGCGGGCGTAGGAATACAGGGTCGAGCCGCCGCCGGCGTTCGCCTCAAGCTGGCGATAGGGCAGATAGAGGTCGCGGGCGGTCGCCTGCACCTTTTCCAGATCGGCCCACGGGTCGCCGATGCGCTCGGCCACGGCCGGGTCGGCGGCGACGCGCTGGCGCAGTTCAGCCTCTTCCTGGCGCTTCTTGCCCATGAAGGTCGGGTCCGTCAGGGCGCCCTGCTGGCCGTAATAAACCTTGAAGCTGTTCTCCAGGCCGAAGATGGGGTCCAGCGCGACGCGCTTCTCTTCCTCGCCGGTCGTCGAATATTCGACCAGACGGCCGCGCAGTTCGGCGCTCTGGATCAGGGTGATCGGGATCTGCTGGTCGCGCAGACGCTCCAGCTGGCTGATGGTCAGCAGGCGCGAGGTCGAACCGGGGTTGCCCGCCACGAAGGTGACTTCGCCGTCGACCGGGGCGTTGGGGTTCCACTTCAGGTGGTTGGGGCTGGCGACCGGCTTGCCGTCCTCATAGGCGCGCAGGAAGGCGGCATCGAGGGCATAGCGCGGGAAGTTGAAGTTGTCCGGGTCGCCGCCGAAGAAGGCCGCCTGGAACTCCGGCGCGAAGGCCAGGCGCACGTCCTCATACTTGCGGAACTTGTAGAGGGCGTATTTGCCGCCGCGATAGAAGCTGATGACCTGGCAGGTCAGCTTGCGGTCGTCGCCGCACGCTTCCTTCTGGATCGCGTCGATCTCGGCCGAGCGGGCGGCGACGAAGGCCGCGCCTTCCAGGCCCGAACCGGCGCCCAGGACGCGCTCGGTGACGTCAGTGATGTCGGTCAGGACTTCCGCCGTCTGGCCGGGGCAGGTCTTCTCTTCCTCGCGCGTGGCCGGCATCCAGCCGTTCTTGACGTAGTCGTTCTGGGCCGTGGACAGATCCTGGACGCAGGAGATGACGCAGTGGTGGTTGGTCAGGATCAGGCCTTCGCCCGACACGAACGAGGCCGAGCAGCCCTGCAGGCGCACAGCCGCATTGCGCACGCGATCCAGCCACGACTGGTCGATGCGCGTGCCGTATTTGTCGTTCACCGTCTGGATGGGGAAGTTGTCAAAGGTCCACATGCCCTCGTCAGCGCGGGCGGCCGACGCGGGAGCGTTGACCACCACGGCGGCCACGCCAAGGGCGGCCAGCGAGGCGGTGAAGGAAACGGTGCGGCGAAGCGACATTCAGGCTCTCCCGGAGCGCAGGGCCCAACGCCCCGCAATTGTTATCTTATAACTAGCGCCGTCGAAGAACGCGCCTCAAGCCCCCTTAATCCCGCAAGCCGTCCGGGGGAAGCCGAAGCCTTACCCCGATTTAACTTGGCCCCGGACCAGCGCGCGGTCAGATAACAGCGCAAGTCAGGGGAATAAGAACGCGTCATGTCGCTCGCGCTATCCACGCTGCTCTTCGAGTGGCGCCGCTATATGGCCGCCGTCATGGCGCTGGCCCTTTCGGGTCTGCTCGTGCTGGCCATGACCGGGGTTTTCATCGGCATCGGCAAGGGGTTCACCGCCGCCATCGAGCGCTCGAGCGCCGACATCTTCATCATGCAGCCGGGCGCCAAGGCGCTGTTCAGCGGCCCGATGGGGATGCCGCGCCGCTTCGTGCCCCTGGCCTATAACCACCCCGAGGTGGTCGAGGTGAAGACGCTCGACATGTCGGGCGGCAATTTCCAGAACATCAAGGATGTCGACCCGACGATGTCGGCGGCGGACCGCGCCAAGCAGGGGGCGCCGAAGCAGAAGAGCGTCCTGGTCAACATCATCGACACGGCGCCCGGCTCGGTCACCATTCCGCGCGACTATTCCGAGGAACTGGTCGAGGCCCTGCGTCAGCCCTTCACCGTGGCGGTGGACGAGACCGCGCTGACGCCGCTGGGCGTCAAGCTGGGCGACAAAGCCCTGTTCAACGGCCAGACCGTGACCGTGGTCGGAGTGCTGCGCGGCTATCCCAACATGATGCAGCCAACCATCGTCATGTCGCGCGACAGCCTGCGCATGCTGGGTCAGGCATTCGAAGGCCCGCGTGTCGGGCCGCTGATGATCAAGATCAAGGATCCGGCCCGCGCCGAGCATGTGGTGGCCCAGCTGAACGCCATGGGCAACGGCCAGTGGAAGGCCTGGACCCGTCAGCAACTGGCCGACGCCAACGCCGGCGCCATGTTCGAGGAAGGCATACTGGTCATCATCATCGGCGGCTGCGTGGTGCTGGGCATCATCATCGGCGTGGCCATCACCTGGCAGACCCTGCGCGGCGCCATCATGGCCAACATCAAGGAGTTCGCCTCCCTGCGCGCCCTGGGCGTCGGCATGGGCTCCCTGCGCCGCATCGTCATGGAGCTGAGTTTCTGGGTCGGCATGGTCGGGGTCGGCGCGGCCATCCTGTTGACCTGGCTGCTGTCGCTGTTCGCCCTGTCCAACGCCGTCATCATCTCCATGCCCCCGAGCCTGCTGCTCGTGGTCGGCGGCGGCCTGATCGGCATCTCCATGCTGTCAGGGTTCCTGTCGATGGGCATCCTCAAGAAGAGCCAACCTGCGGACCTGCTGCGATGAACGACCTGTCACTCGGACACACCAAGGTCCACGGTAAGCACGGCGAGTTCGCCCTGGAGGCCAAGGGACTGACCAAGCGGTTCAAGTCCGGCCGCTCCTTCGTCGAGGTGCTGAAGGGCGTGAATTTCGACGCCCGCCACGGCGACCTGACCATGGTCATGGGGCCGTCGGGTTCGGGCAAGTCGACGCTGATCGCCGCCCTGTCCGGCCTGCTGCGGCCCGAAGAAGGGCGCGTCGACGCCCTGGACGTGGACGACCTGTGGAAGCTATCGGCCGGTCGGATCGACAAATTCCGCCTGGATCACTGCGGCTTCATCTTCCAGGGCTTCAACCTGTTTCCGGCGCTGACCGCCCTGCAGCAGGTGACGACGGTGCTCAAATATCAGGGCCTGTCGCCGGATAAGGCCAGGAAGCGTGCGACCCTGGCGCTGGAGGAGGTCGGCCTCGGCCATCGCCTGCATCAACGCCCGGCGGCCCTGTCCGGCGGCGAGAAGCAGCGCGTCGCCATCGCCCGCGCCCTGGCCAAGGACCCGCAGATCCTGTTCGCCGACGAACCGACCTCGGCTCTGGACGGCGAGAACGGCCAGATCGTGATCCGCCTGCTGCGGCGCGCGGCGACCGAGCACGGCGCCGCCGTCATCTGCGTGACCCACGACCCGCGCCTGGAAGCCTGGGCCGACCGGGTCATCCACATCGAAGACGGCGTGATCATCGACGATCAGCGCCGCACCCCCAATCCCGAAGCCGTCCTGGCCTCGCACTGACCCCGATCCTCTGAGGACTCACATGCCCGCATTTCTGAAAAACAAATGGCTCTGGATCGGCCTGGCGCTGCTGATCGTGCTGATCGTCGGCTTCAGCATGATGCAGAAGGCCGGCGCCGCGAAGAAGGCCGAGCTGGCGCAGGCCGCCGAGAAGAAGGTCGAAAGCCCCTACTCCGCCATCGCCAACGGCAAGATCGACATTGAGGGCGGCATCATCCAGATCGCAGCCCGCCGCGGCGGCGTGGTGCGCGAGGTTCTGGTGCAGGAAGGCGACCTGGTGAAGGCCGGTCAGATCCTGGCCCGTCAGGAAGACGACGAGCCGCGCCTGGCGCTGCAGACCGCCTCGGCCACCCTGGGCGAAGCCGAAAGCCAGCTGCGCCTGATCAACGTCGACATCGCCACGGCCCAGCGCGAGTATGACCGCCTGCAGAAGCTGGTCGCCACCAACTTCGTCGCCGCCCAGCGTCTGGACCAGGCCCGCGACGCCATCGCCCAGGCCCAGGCCCGCCTCGGCTCGCAGCAGTCGGCGGTGCAGAGCGCCCGCGCCCGTCGCGACGAAGCCGCCTACAACGTCGAGATGACGGTCATCCGCGCGCCCGCCGACGGCCGCATCGTACGTCGCTACGCCAACCCCGGCGCCGGCGCCTCGACCCTGAACGTGTCGAACATGTTCGACCTGGAGCCGGCCGCCCCGCGCATCGCCCGCGCCGAGATCGTCGAGGCCGACATTCCCAACGTCGCCGTCGATCAGGCCGTCGAAATCACCCCCGAAGGCGACCCGTCCAAGGTCTATGTCGGCAAGGTGCTGCGCCGCGCCGCTGTCTTCGGCGCCCGCAAGCTGGCTTCGGACGATCCCTCGCAACGCACCGACGAGCGCGTGGTCGAGGTGGTGGTCGCCGTCGACGAAGCCCCGCTGCTGATCGGTCAGCGCGTCCTGGTGAAGTTCATGAAGCCGGGCGAAACGGCCGGCGCCAAGCGCGAGACCGCCTCGACCGGCGTGCCCGCTGCCCGCGCCATGAAGACGCCGGCGCGCACCTAAGACCGCCGCACGCCGCATAAGGAAAGGGGCCTCGCAGGAGGCCCCTTTTTTTGTTTCCGCCTACTGTCTCGCTCATCCCGGCGTCCGCCGGGGCAAACGGGGATTCAGCGCCCCGTAAACTCGCCGCTCCGCTTCTCCAGCACCGCCGTCACGCCCTCAATGTGGTCGTCGGTCAGGTGAGCCAGGGCCTGCATGGCGGCCGACAGCTCCAGCATCTGGTCGAAATTCATGTCACGGCCCTGGCGCAACAGGGTCTTGGCCATGCGCAGGGCCTGGGGCGGCTGGGCGGCGATCTGGCTGGCCGTCTCCATCGCCTCGTCCATCAGGGTCTCATGCGGGACCACGCGATTGACCAGACCCCATTGCTCGGCCGTGGCGGCGTCGATCGAGCGGGCGGTGAACAACAGTTCGGCGGCGCGGTTGTAGCCGATGTTCCGCGGCAGCAGCCATGAGCCGCCGTCGCCGGGAATGATGCCCAGCTTCATGAAGGGTACGCCGAAGCTGGCGCGGTCCGAGGCGATGCGGATGTCGCCCAGCCCGGCGATGTCGCAGCCCAGCCCCATGGCCGGGCCGTTGACCGCCGTCACCAGCGGAACCTCCAGCCCGTAAAGGGCGCGCACGATGCGATGGACGACACGGCGATAGCGCTCGCGGATGGCGGCGCCCGAACCCTCGAACAGGTCGCGACGGTCCTTCATCGCCTTCAGGTCGCCGCCCGCCGAGAAGGCGCGCCCGGCGCCGGTCATCACCACGCAACGGATCGAGGGGTCGGCGTTGATGGCGGCGCAGGCGGCGGCGAAGGCGTCGCCGTCCTCAAGATCCGGCAGGGCGTTCAGGCGATCTGGCCGGTCCAGCGTCCAGACCATGACCGCGCCTTTGCGCTCTTCAACGATCAGACCCATGCCGCGCTTCCTCTTCTGAAATGGAGCCTCGGGTGTCGGCCAAGGGGCGGCGCAATGGCAAGGGCGGAATTGAAAAACCCCGGTCGTTCTGACCGGGGCTTCTGGCTGGATCATCCAGTCTCGCGACTACGCGCGCGGCCGTTTGATCGTTATGGGCACGAAGTTGGACGGGTGGCTGACCACGCGGTCGGCGGCGCCGTTCATCTGTTTCGTGTTCACCAGCATCCCGCCGAAAAGGGCGAAGGACATCATGGCGTGCTGGAGATTGCGCTCTTTGTTTTCGTTCATTTTTGGCGTCTCCTTTCGTTGAACGATGAAAGAAGACACGTCGTGCTTATTGGGACTCTCACCCTGTCAGTCGTTTCGCGTCGAGGATGAAGATAGCGAAGCTGTGGAAAAAGTCAAGAATTATAGTCCGTTCTCGGACTCATTGTAGCGATAGCGTCACGAATCATGACCGAAGCCCCCGCTCCTCGCCCGCCGCGCCCCGTCGCCAGCCCATGCGTCATGGTCTGCACCGTCGACGGCGCATCGGGCCTGTGCCTGGGCTGTTTCCGCACGCTTCAGGAGATCGCCACCTGGAGCCGGATGACAGATGAGGCTCGCGCCGCCGTCATGCGCGACCTGCCCAGCCGCAAAGGTCGGATCGACCCCCGCTTGCTGGGCGAATGAAGCGGAGCGATCAGCGGTCTGGCGTCAACCTTTCGTTCGCCACGTCGCTTCACCGCATGGGAAGACCAAGGCGGCATAGTCCGCTTCATGATCCGCTTTGACCCGCGCTCCGCTGTCGTCTTCGCCGCCGCCCTGGCGTCGGCCTCGGCGTGCGCCGGCGCCCTGATGTGGTGGGAAGGCCCGGCTCAGGCCTACGCCGCCGTGGCCTTGAAGGAGGCGCCGTCTGTGACGCGCGCGGCCGACGGCCACTACTGGGCCGAGGCGACGGTCGAAGGGCGGCCGATGCGGATGCTGGTCGACACCGGCGCCAGCGTGGTGACGCTGAGCCGCGCCGACGCCGAACGGCTGGGCGTGCGGCTGAAACCGCACGACTTCAACCAGACGCTGAACACCGCCTCGGGCCAGGTGCCCGCCGCGCGGGTGCTGCTGACCTCCCTCTCGGTGGCGGGGGTCGAGATGACCTCGGTCGAGGCCCTGGTCGTCGACCGCGACATGCCTGCGGCCCTGCTGGGCATGAGCTTCCTCGGCCGGCTGTCGGCCTTCGAGGCGCGGCCCGACGGCCTGATCCTGAGGGGCTGAACGCGCCTCAGCCGCGCCGACCGAAGGGCACGACCTTGTTGTCCCGGTCATGGCCGATGTCGGCGCCGCCCAGATAGGCAATGCCGGAGCGCACGCACCAGTAGCGAACGATCTCCTCGGCCGTCAGACCGAAGTCGGGATCATTGGCCGTCACGTCCGACACCCGGCCCAGACGAATGCCCGCGACGCGGCGGATCGAGGCCTGGCCGGTCAGGTGGAACATCATCCGATCGACGCGATAGAGGGCCTCGGACACCTCTTCCAGCATGATGACGTGGCCGGTCAGGTCCGGCTCGATCCCCGTGCCGACCAGTTCATTGAGAATGGTCAGGTTGAAGCCGACGGCGGGCCGGGGGTCGGTCAGCAGGGACGGCTCCAACGACGCCGCGTCGCCGCTCCGCAGCCAGTTCACCGCCCGCAAACCCGTGGCGTCATGGCGCGATCCGTCCGAGGCCATCGGCCCGTGCGCGACATGGGGGAAGCCCGCGCGATACAGCGCCGCCAGCAAACTGCCCGCGTCGGAATAGCCGAGGTAACGCTTGGCGTAGGCGTGGGCGGTCAGCTCGGGGATCACCGCCTCGGCGATGCGGCAGGCGCCGTAGCCGCCGCGCGCGAACCAGACGGCGTCGATATCGGGGTCGTTGGCGGTCTCTACGAAGGCGCGGGCGCGGGTGGCGTCGTCGCCGCCGAAATGGCCGTGCGCCTCGAACAGGGCCGGATGCAGCACCAGTTCGACCTCGCCGTTCGGCCAGTTGGCCGCCGCCCAGGCCCGGATCGCCTCGCCCCGCGCGGGGTCCAGGCGGGAGCTGGCGTTGACGACGCCGATTCGGAACGGTCTGGTCTGCATGGACGGGGTGGCCTCGGGCGCCTCACGTGCTAGTCAGGCCGCCGGACATTCCCCGGTTTCCAGCCCTGAAATCAAGCCGATGAACAAAGACTATTTCTTCTGCGGCGTCGGCGGCTCCGGCATGCTGCCCCTGGCGATGATCGTTCAGGCGCAAGGCAACCGCATCGCGGGCTCGGATCGCGCCCTGGATCAGGGCCGCACGCCGGACAAGTTCGACTGGCTGCGCGCCCACGGCGTGACCTTGCACCCGCAGGACGGATCGGGCGTGGTCAGCAAGGATCAGGTGGTCGTCGCCACCGGCGCCGTCGAGGACACGGTGCCCGACATCGGCGCGGCCAAGCGCGTCGGCGCCCTCATCAAGACCCGGCCGCAGCTGCTCAGCGAACTGTTCAACGCGGCCCCGACCTCGATCGGCGTGGCGGGCACCAGCGGCAAATCGACCATCACCGGCATGATCGCCTGGATCCTGGATCAGGCGGGCCGCGCCCCGACCGTGGTCAACGGGGCGGTGATGAAGAATTTCGCCGACGCAGACCATCCGTTCGCCAGCGCCCTGATCGGCGGACCAGACCTGTTCGTGGCCGAGGTGGACGAGAGCGACGGCTCCATCGCCCGCTATGAGCCGACGGTGGCGGTCGTCTCCAACATCTCGCTGGACCACAAGTCGATGGAGGAGCTGCGCGACCTGTTCGGCGGCTTCGTCGGCCGGGCGACGACGGCGGTGCTGAACCTCGACAACCCCGAGACGGCGGCGCTGGCGCAAACGCTGGAGACGGGCAAGGCGATCACCTTCGCCCTGGGCGAGGAAGAGGCCGATCTGTCGGCGCACGACCTGCACCCGCTGCCCACCGGAATGACGTTCGAACTGCGCGCGCGCGGCGAAGCGGCGCGGGCCGCGCGGCTGAACGTGCCGGGCGCGCACAATGTCGCCAACGCCCTGGCGGCGCTGGGCGCGGTCAAGGCGCTGGGCGTCGGCATGGATCAGGCGCTCACGGCGCTGGAGACCTTCAGCGGCATCCGGCGGCGGCTGGAAGTGGTGGGCGCGCGAAACGGCGTCACCGTCATCGACGATTTCGCCCACAACCCGGACAAGATCGCCGCCACCCTGAAGACCCTGCACGCCTTCGACGGGCGGTTGCTGATCCTGTTCCAGCCGCACGGCTTCGGCCCGCTGAAGCTGATGCAGCGCGAGTTCATCGAAGGCTTCGCCGGTCTGATGCGCCGTGACGACGTGCTGCTGATGCCCGAGCCGGTCTATTACGGCGGCACCACCGACCGCAGCGTCGGCAGCGAGGACATCGCGGCCGGCGTCCGCGCGGCGGGTCGTCAGGCGCAGGCGCTGGCGACGCGCGCCGACTGCGGCGACCGCATCGTCGAGATCGCCCAGCCCGGCGACCGGATCGTGGTCATGGGCGCGCGCGACGACAGCCTGTCGACCTTCGCGGCCGAACTGCTGGCGCGCCTATGATCATCCGCTCTCGGATCATCTGTCAGATTAGCCTTGCAAAACATTCACTTCCGGCAAATCGCCTGTTAAGCGCCCTGGCCTAACCCTGCTCTCGCAAGATGCAGGAGACGGCTGGAAATGGCCAGGATCGGAGACTTCATGGACGCCTCGGCGCCCATAGCGCCGGACGCGCCGGGGGCCGACGCCCTCGCCCGTTTCGAGGCCGAGCCCGAGACCCTGGTCATCGCCGTGGCCGACGCCGACGGACGGCCCGTCGGCCTGATCGAGCGCAACGCCTTCACCCTGAAGCTGGCCGCCGAGTTCGGCCGCGCCCTCTACGCCCGGCGCCCGGTCTCGGCGCTGATGGACCCGGCGCCCATGATCGTCGAGGCCGACGCCTCCGCCGACGTCCTGTTCGCCTCGATGGACACGGCGGGGCTGGGCGCCTTGCTGAAAGGGTTCATCGTCGTCTCGCGCGGCCGCTATGTCGGGGTCGGCGCCGGGCTGCACGTGCTTCAGGCCGGGGTGGAGATTCACAAGCGCCGCGCCGAGGCCATGGCCGAGCTGGCCCAGAACCTGGTCCGCGCCGAGGCCGAAGCCCGCGCCTCCAGCCGGGCCAAGTCCGAATTCCTGGCCGTGATGAGCCATGAGATCCGCACGCCGCTGAACGGGGTGCTGGGGGTGGCCGCCCTGATGGAGCGCCAACTGACGCAGGAGGATCTGCGCCCCCATGTCCGCACCATACTGGACTCCGGAAACAGCCTGCTGCGCCTGCTGACCGATGCGCTGGACATGTCCCGCGCGGAAGCCGGGATGCTGACGCTGGAGCCCGCCCCGCTGGACCTGCAGACGGTGACGGCGGACCTGTCGGCCCTGTGGAGCCCCCGCGCCGAGGAGAAGGCGCTGGACCTGCGCGTCCACGGCGATCTGCGCGCCGCGCGTTGGATCATCGGCGACGAGATGCGGCTGAAGCAGCTGCTCAACAATCTGATCGGCAACGCCCTGAAGTTCACGGAAGGCGGCGCCGTCGAGGTGCGCCTGACCACCGCGCTGGAGGACGGACAGGTGCGCCTGTCGGCCACGGTCGACGACAGCGGCCCCGGCGTCAGCGAAGACGCCGCGCGCGCCATCTTCGAGCCGTTCAACACCGGTGAAGCGGGACGCCAGGGGGCTGGCGCTGGGCTGGGTCTGGCCATCTGTCGCCAGATCATCGATCGCATGGAGGGACGTCTGAGCGTCGAGCGCTCGCCCCAGGGCGGGGCCCGCTTCCGCTTCGACCTGCGTCTGCCGCTGGCCGAGGCCGACGGACGGCGCGAAGACGGCGCCGTCGCCGACCCAACCGCCCACGCGACCCTGCATGTGCTGGTGGTGGACGACAACGCCGCCAACCGCTTCGTGGCGGGCAAGGTGCTGGAGCTGTTCGGCTGCACCCACGAGACCGCCGAGAACGGCCGGCAGGCGGTGGAGCGCGCAGCTGCTGCGCCGTTCGACCTGATCCTGATGGATGTGAAGATGCCGGTGATGGACGGGGTGGCGGCGACGAGGGCGATCCGCGCCCTGCCCGGCCCGGTCGCAACCCTGCCCATTCTGGCCCTGACCGCCAACGCCGATCCGCGCGACGAGGCGAACTATCTGGCGGCGGGCATGGACGGCGTGGCCCAGAAACCGATCCAGCCCGAGGCCCTGCTGAACGCCGTCCGCCTAGTCCTGTCGCGCAGCGAGGCGGCGCAGGCGGCCTGAGCGCGCCGAGGCGTCACACCTCGGACCAGCGCCGCAGGAGGTTGTGATAGACGCCGGTCAGTTCGATCACGGCCGCATCCTTCGGCCCCTTGTCCAGATTCACCCGCTGGATCGCCACGTCGAGGCGGAACAGGTTCTCGCGGTCGGCGTCGTCGCGGATCAGGCTCTGCAGCCACATAAAGCTGGAGACGCGCGCCCCGCGTGTGACCGGCGTCACCCGGTGCAGGCTCTTGGACGGATAGAGGACCAGATCGCCCGCCGGCAGCTTGACCGACTGGACGCCGTACATCTCCTCGATGATCAGTTCGCCGCCGTCATAATCCTCAGGCTCCGACAGGAAGAGGGTGGCCGACAGATCGCTGCGAATGCGATGGCCGTTGCGTTGGCGGATGGCGTTGTCGACGTGGGTGCCGAACTCGCCGCCGCCCTCATAACGGTTGAACAGGGGCGGAAAGATCGTGTGCGGCAAGGCGGCCGAGACGAACATCGGATTGGCGTTCAGCGCCTGGACCACCAGCGCCGACACCTCGTGCGCCTGGGCGCTGTCCTCGGGCAGTTGCTGATTGCGCTTGGCCATCGCCGACTGATGGCCCGAGGTCATGTTGCCATCGGCCCAGGGTCCAGCGTCCAGCGTCTGGCGCAGGGCCTTCACCTCGGCATTGGTGAAGACTTCGGGGATATGCAGCAGCATGGCTCTCTCACCGTCTGGAAACGCATCGGCCCCGCCGCTCGAACGAACGACGGGGCCGACATGATGACGCGAAACGCGGCCTCTTAGTAGCGGACGTTCAGCGTCAGGATCGCCTGACGCGCCGGGGCGACGTCGGCGTGGTGCACGCCGTTGGTGCGGATGATGTACTCCTCATCCCCGGCGTTCTGGACGTTCAACTGCACCGAGGCGCGGTCGCTGATGTCGTAAGAGGCGAACAGGTCGACGCGGGTGTATTCCGGCGCATAGACGCGGTTGGCGCCGCCGCCGGCCCCGCCCTGGTTCCCGCCCCAGGACTTGGAGACGTAGTAGACGCCGCCGCCCAGGCTCAGCTTCGGCAGGACGCGATAGGTGGTGAACAGGCTGGCGCTGTGCTCGGGCGTATTGGCCAGTTGCGCGCCCTTGTTGACCGCCCCGTTGACCAGTTCGGAATCCATCCAGGTGTAGCCGCCGAAGACCTGCCACTTGTCGGTGACGTTGCCCGACACGCCCAGTTCCAGCCCTTGGACCTTGGCTTCGCCGACCTGCTCATAGTCGGAGCCGGAGATCAGGATGGCCGCGTTCTTGCGCGTCAGGTGGAACAGGGCGCCGCTGAGCGCCAGGCGGTCGCCGAACAGATTGGCCTTGGCGCCGATCTCGAAGTTTTCGGTCTCTTCCGGGTCCAGCACGACATTGGCCAGATCGCCCGATCCCGTCCCCGTGCCGCCGTTCTGATCGCCGGCCGAAATGGTCGGCGGCGTCGAGGCCGTGGAATATGAGGCGTAGATGCTGCTGTTCGCCGTCGGCTTGTAAACCAGGCCGACCTGATAGTTGACGAAGTCCCAGCCGCTGCTGACCGGCTTGTAGACCGGCGCCGAAACCGTGCCCGAGGCGTTGACCGCGTCGACCGAATAATCGTCCCAGCGCAGGCCCAGGTTCACGATCAGCTTGTCGCTGAGGTGAATGGCGTCGAAGGCGTAGACCCCCACGGAATCCGTGTCGGTCGTGCTGACCACGCCGCGCTTGATCGTACCCGTCCACGGGTCGTTCGGGTTCGGCGCATAGACCTGGGTGCAGTCCAGGCCCGTCAACGGCGCCGGGCAGGCCGTGCCGGTCAGGGTCGTGACCGTATAGGAGGCGTTGCGGTTCTTCTCACGCGACAGCTCCAGACCGACGTCGAAGTCATGCTTGATCGAACCGGTCAGGAAGGAGCCGTGCAGGTCGGTGACGTTGGCCAGGGTCTCGGCCGGGTTCCAGCGCGACTTCAGGCCCCGCTTCATCCACCAGACGCCGTTGATCTGCTGGGCCGCGCCGCCGTCGCCGGGGTTGGTGACGACATAGTCGTTCAGCGTCTGCGAGTAGCGGGTGACGTTGCGCAGGGCCAGGGTGTCGCTGAAGCGGTGCTCGACCTCTAGCGTCAGGCTGTCGACCGTATTGTTCAGATAGTCACGCGCCTTCAGGCCGTAGAAGCTGTCATAAGGCACATCCAGAATGCCCGAGGCGTTCGGACGCGGCGCGTTCGCCCCGCCCAGCTTGGTGTAGAGCGGGACGCCGTAGTCGGGCGTCTGATTGCTGTCGAGATGGTAGTAGCTGGCCGTCAACGTCGTCGGCGTACCCAGACCCACGGCGACCGCAGCCCCCACGCCCCACTTGTCGAAATCGACGCCGTTGCGACCCGGCACATCGCCCTGCGAAGCCATGACGTTCAGGCGCATGGCGGCGGTCGGCCCGACCTGCCAGTTGGCGTCCACCGTGCCGCGCAGATAGTCGTCCGTGCCGACACCGGCCGAGCCGTGGACGAAGTTGGTCAGACGCGGCGACTTGGAGCCCAGGTTGATGCTGCCGCCGCCCGAACCGCGCCCCGAATAGACGGAATCGGCGCCCTTGATGACCTCGACCTGCTCCAGGTTGAAGACCTCGCGCTGCTGGCCGCCGGTGTCGCGGATGCCGTCGACGAAGATGTTGTTGCCCGACGCCTGACCGCGGATGAAGGGCCGGTCGGCCAGGGGCTGCCCGCCTTCGCCCGCGCCGAAGGTGATGCCCGGCGAGGTGCGCAGGATGTCCTGCAAGGAGGTGGCGGCCGTCTGTTCGATGATCTGCTGCGGGATCACCGTCACGGTGCGCGGCGTATCGACCAGGGGCGTGACGAACTGCGGATCCTTCGGCTCGCGTTTCACGCGATGGCCGTGCACGTCCACCGTGCCCAGGTTGGTGGCGTCCTGACTGATCACCCCATCGGCGGGCGCAGCCTCGTCAGCCGCCGCGATCGCGGGCGCGGCGCACAGCATCCCGGCGGCGCTGGACGCAAACAGGAGCGCCTTGAGGGCGGCGGAGCGGGTGTCGGACATGGGGAGGAACCGGTCAATGAATGAGACCGGCTCGCATTAGCACCATTTCAGGGTGCGACAATCTGACTCCTGCGACTAAATCGCACTTGCGGAACAGGTGTCACACGCAGGTCACACCTGGGGCTTGGCGACCGCCTTGATCGATACCGTCGGATCGGCCAGCAGGGCGTCGTCTACCGGCGCCGCCTTTCCGATCAGCAGACGCCCGCCCATGAAGTCGGCGGGGGCGTTGACCGCTTCCACCGCCACGATGCGTTCTCCACTCAGATGGAAGACGGAGAAGGCGCCGCCGGCCGGATCGCCGCGCACCAGCTGCCGGTCGGCGTCGAAGGGCACGCCCGCGATCTGCAGCTTGACGTCATATTGGTCGGACCAGAACCACGGCACTTCCGGCGCCGGGGCCGCGCGACCGACGATCGCGCTGGCCGCCTGCTTGGCCTGTTCAAGCGCGTTGGGCACGCTCTCCAGCCGGTGCATGACGCCGCCGTGGACCGGGATGGGCCGCCGCGTCACATCGCCGATCGCGTAGATGTTCGGATCGCTGGTGCGGGCGGTCTCATCGACCACCACGCCGTTCTCGCACGTCAGTCCCGCCGTACGCGCCAGGGCCTCGCAAGCGAAGGCGCCGACGCCGACCAGCACCGCGTCCGCCGCGATCAGCGTCCCGTCCGCCAGGCGCACGCCCGCATCCTCGAACCCCGCCACTTCGGCGCCGGTCAGGATTTCGACGCCGTGCTTTTTGTGCAGGTCAGTAAAGAAGGCCGACAAGGGCTGCGACGCCACGCGGGCCAGCACCCGGTCCATGCGCTCGATCACCACCGCCTCGGCGCCCAGGGCGCGGGCCGAGGCCGCCGCCTCCAGCCCGACATAGCCGCCGCCGACCACCGCCAGCCGCTTGCCGGGCGCCAGCACCGCCTTCAGCCGTTCCGCGTCTTCAAGGGTGCGCAACTCCAGCAGGTCGGGCCGGTCCGCGCCGGGGATGGTCAGTTTGCGGGCCGTCGAGCCGGTGGCGAGGATCAGCGTGTCGTAAGGCTCGACCGTTCCGTCGGCGAAGGTCACGGTCCTGGCGTCCGCGTCAATGGCGGTCGCCGTGACGCCGGTGCGCAGGACGATGTCCTGCTCGGCGTAGAAACTCTCGGGGCGCAGCAGCAGGTCTTCCAGACCCGCCTCGCCCTTCAGCCAGGCTTTCGACAGGGGCGGCCGCTGATAGGGCGGCGCCGTCTCCTGCCCCGCCAGGACGATCTCGCCCTCATGCCCATACTGCCTCAGCAGCGCCGCCGCCGAGCCCCCCGCGTGTCCCGCGCCGATGATCACTACCTTGCTCATGACAGCGCAGATAGAGACGCCGGAAGCGAAGCGCCACCGCCTTTGCACCCATTCCCCACGCGACAGATCGGAAAGCGGGTTGACCGTTCCATTGTTACAGCATAATGGAACGCGCCATGAGCACCGACGCCGCCAAAATCGCCCTGCTGGACGCCCTGCTCTCGCTGAAGACGCGAGCGGAGGCGGACGCCTTCCTGGCCGACCTGTGCACCCCGGCCGAGCTGCGCGCCATGGCCGAGCGGTGGCAGGTGGCGCGGATGCTGGACGCCGGGGACAAGACCTATCGCGAGATCGCCGCCGAGGCTCCGGCCAGCCCGACCACCGTGGTGCGTGTCGCGCGCTCCCTGAAGGACATGCCGCACCAGGGCTACCGGCTGGTGCTGGACAGATTGAAAGCCTGAGTTGAGATCATGAGTACGGTTCAGGGGCGGCTGCGCATCGCCGTCCAGAAATCCGGCCGTCTGGCCGAACGCAGCCTCGATCTGGTCCGCGATGCGGGCCTGCGCGTGATCAAGGGCAACAACGACCTGCTGTATCGGATCGAGAACTATCCGATCGACCTACTGCGGGTGCGCGACGACGACATCCCGACCTTCGTGGCGGACGGGGTCTGTGATCTGGGTATCGTCGGCGAGAATGTGCTGGAAGAGGTCAGGAACGGCGGGCCAAACGCAGAGGTCGTCATGCCGCTGGGCTTCGGCCGCTGCACGCTGAAGATCGCGACGCCGCCGGGGCTGGACTACGCCGGACCGTCGTCGTTGCAGGGCCTGAGGATCGCCACCTCCTATCCCAGGATCCTACGCCGCTTTCTGGATGAGGCGGGCGTCCAGGCCGACATCGTCACCATGCGCGGCGCGGTCGAGGTGGCGCCGCGGCTGAAGCTGGCCGCCGCCATCTGCGATCTGGTCTCGACCGGCGCGACGCTGGAGGCGAACGGCCTGAGCGCGCGCGAGACGGTGCTGGACAGTCAGGCGGTGCTGATCAAGGCGCCGAGCCCGCCCGAGCCGGGCCTTCAACACTTGTTGGACAGCATCGTGGAGCGGATGGCGGGCGTGGTGTCCTCGCAGGGGGCCAAATACGTGATGCTGAACGCGCCGCGCGCGGCGCTGGACCGGATCACCGCCCTGCTGCCCGGCGCAGGCTCCCCGACGGTCATGCCGCTGTCGGGACGCGACGACGCCGTGGCCGTCCACGCCGTCTGCCAGGAGGCGGTCTTCTGGGAGACGCTGGAGAAGCTGAAGGCCGAGGGCGCCTCGGCCATCCTGGTCCTGCCCATCGAGAAGATGATGTGATGAAGCGTATCGACTGGAACCAACTGGACGCCGCCGGGCGCAAAGACGCCCTGGCCCGACCGCAGCGCCGCACTGAAGGCTTTGTCTCCAACGTGGTGCGCGAGATCTTCGACGACGTGCAGGCGCGCGGCGGCGAGGCCGTGACCGACTGGGCGACCCGACTGGACGGCGCCGCCCCGCGCCGCATCGAAGTCACCGAGGCGACCGCCGCCCAGGCCCGCCGCGACCTGCCGCCCGCCGCCGCCCGCGCCCTGCGCGTCGCCGCCGACAATGTGCGCGTCTTCCATCAGGCGACGAAGCCCGAGGACACGCCCTTCATCGAGACGACGCCCGGTGTGAAGTCCAAGCTGGTCTGGCGGCCCATCGGCTCGGCCGGCCTCTATGTTCCGGGCGGGACGGCGCCGCTGTTTTCATCGCTGCTGATGCTGGCCATACCGGCGGACGTGGCCGGGGTCGGGCGGCGCGTCGCCGTCACCCCGCCGTCGAAGGAGGGCTCGGTCCACCCCGCCATGATCGCCGCCGCCGCCGAGGCGGGCCTCGATGAACTCTGGCTGCTGGGCGGGGCGCAGGCCATCGCCGCCCTGACCTTCGGCGTCGAACTGGAAGACGGCGTCATCGCCCCCGTCGACAAGCTGTTCGGCCCCGGCAACGCCTATGTCGCCGAGGCGAAGCGTTACGCCTCGTCCCTGCCCGGCGGCCCGGCCTGCGACCTGCCGGCAGGGCCGTCGGAACTGCTGGTCATCGCCGACCGCGACGCTGATTTCGAGATCGTCGCGGCGGACCTGCTCAGTCAGGCCGAGCATGACGCCGATGCGCAGGTGATCCTTGTCTCCGACAGCGGCACGGCCCTGAGCGAGATCATCGCCGAGGTCGAACGCCAGGTCGACAGCCTGCCGCGCGCCGCCATCGCCCGCGCCTCGCTGGCCGAGGCCCGCGCCATCCGCGTGCGCGACAGGACCGAGGCGTGCGAGGTGGCGAACCTCTACGGCCCCGAACACCTGTCGATCCAGACGCAGGAAGCCGAACGGCTGGTCGAACGCATCAGCGCGGCTGGGGCGGTCTTCGTCGGACGCTGGGCAGCGGAGACGCTGGGCGACTATGCGGCCGGGCCCAGCCACGTCCTGCCGACCGACGGCGCGGCCCGGACGCTGGGCGGCGTCACCACCGCCAGCTTCATGACGACCATGTCGGTGCAGACCGTCAGTGAACAGGGCGCCGCCGCCCTGGCTCCCGTCGCCGCCGCCCTGGCCCGGCTGGAGGGGCTGGAAGCCCACGCCAGGGCCGCCGATCTGAGGAGCGCGGGATGACCAACGACCTCTTCCTTCTCCCCTTGAGGGAGAAGGTGGGCGCCGAAGGCGCTCGGATGAGGGGTGTGCTGGCTTCGCCCTCCCGCGTCGTGTGCCCGGACACAACCCCCTCATCCGACCCGCTCCGCAGGCCACCTTCTCCCACGAGGGGAGAAGGACAGTATGCCGGGGCAGAAGGGTCATGAGTTTGCCCGCCCCCTATCCCCCGCTGGTGTCGGGCGGCGACGGTCTGGATCGTTATCCGGCCGAGCCGACCGCGCTGGCGGCCCGCATGGCCGCCCTCTATGGCGTGGACGCCGATCAGGTGCTGCCGACGCGCGGACTGACGCATGGGCTGGAACTGATCTGGCGCCGCGCCGCGCGTGAAGGACTGAAGGTGCAGGCGCCCGACGCCGAGCCCTATACGCAACTGGCCGCCCTCTATGCCCGCTCGGCCGAAGACGCCGACACCGCCGCCGTGGTCGTCCGCGCCCTCGGCTCGCCCGAGGCCGTGGCCGAGATGGCCGAGCGCGTCGCCCCCGCCCTGCTGGTCGTGGACGAAGGCCTGGTCGAGTTCACCGAGGCGCCGTCCGCTGTGGCGGTGGTGAAGGATCACGCCAATCTGGTCGTGCTGCGCAGCCTGTCGTTGGCCTATGGGCTGGCCGGGGCGCGGGTCGGGGCGGCGATCGCGCAAGCGCAGACGCTGGCGCGGCTGGCCGAGGTGCTGGAGCCCTACGCCCTGCCCGAGGTCTCGGTGCGGCTGGCGATGCAGGCGCTGGATCCGTCGCGGATGATGGAGACGGCCGAACGCATCAGCGCCGTGCGCCGCGAGCGCGCCCGAGTGGCCGAAGCCCTGTCGCGCATCATGGCGCTGGAGGCCGGGGTCGGGCCGGTGATCATCGCCAAGCCCTCCGACCCGGCGGGCGCGGCGGAGGCCCTGCGCCGTTATGGTCTGGCCGCCGATCCGGCGGGCGAGCGGCTGCGCCTGCCCGTCTCGTTGAAGCCCGAGGTCAACGACCGCCTGCTGGCCGCGCTCGGCGTCGCAAGCCCCGCCGCCCGCCGCAACCGCACGGGTCAGGCCATCCGCGATACGAAGGAGACGCGCATCGTCTGCGCTGTCGATCTGGACAGCGCCGGGCCGGTGAAGATCGAGACCGGCGTCGGCTTCTTCGACCACATGATCGAACAGGTGGCGGCGCACGGCGGGTTCTCGATCCGTCTGGCGTGCGAAGGCGACCTGCACATCGACCCGCACCACACGATCGAGGACTGCGCCATTGCGCTGGGTCAGGCGCTGAAGCAGGCGCTGGGCGAGCGGCGCGGCATCGGACGATACGGCTTCGTCTTGCCGATGGACGAGGCGGAGGCGGCTGTCTCGATCGACCTGTCGGGGCGGCCCTATCCGGTGTTCGAGGGGACGTTCGCTACGCCGATGCTGGGCGATTACCGCACCGATCTGACGGCACACGTGGTGCGGTCGCTGGCCGAAAATCTGGGCGCGGCGGTCCACGTCCGCGTCACAGGCGACGAC
The DNA here is from genome assembly GCF_047237745.1 of Brevundimonas phoenicis. Taxonomy (NCBI): domain Bacteria; kingdom Pseudomonadati; phylum Pseudomonadota; class Alphaproteobacteria; order Caulobacterales; family Caulobacteraceae; genus Brevundimonas; species Brevundimonas phoenicis. The sequence continues at coordinate 839,675 of NZ_JBDFLN010000001.1, read as the reverse complement.
GACCACCACAAGACCGAGGCCGTGTTCAAGGCGCTGGGCCGCGCGCTGCGACAGGCGATCCGGGTCGAGGGTGATGTGGTGCCCAGCACAAAGGGGGTGCTGTGATGAAGGCGACGGCTTTCCTTCTCCCCCTGTGGGAGAAGGTGGGCGCCAGAGGCGCTCGGATGAGGGGTGTGCTGGCTTCGCCCTCCTCCATCTCGTGCGCGGACACAGCCCCCTCATCCGTCTCGCTCCGCGAGCCACCTTCTCCCACGAGGGGAGAAGGGCGATGAACGTCACCCTGATCGGTTACGGCTCGGGCAATGTGGCCTCGGTGCGGTTCGCGCTGGAGCGGCTGGGCGCGCGGGTGCGGATCACCGACGATCCGGCCGATGTGGCCGAGGCCGAGCGGATCATCCTGCCCGGCGTCGGCGCGGCCGGTTACGCCATGCAGCGGCTGAAGGCGCTGGATCTGGTCGAGCCGCTGCGGCGCTTCACGCGCCCCTTGCTGGGCGTCTGTCTGGGCCAGCAGTTGCTGTTCGAGACCAGCGCGGAGGACGGCGACGTCGACCTGCTGGGGCTGATCCCCGGCCGGGTCGAGGCCATCCTGCCCGCCCCGTCTCGCCCCTCGCCGCACATGGGGTGGAGCCGCCTGACGATCCGTCGCGACGACCCGCTTCTGGATGGGGTGAAGGACGGCGACTGGGCCTATTTCGTCCACGGCTTCGTCTGTCCCGACGGCCCGGCGACGCTGGCGGCCGCCGATTACGGCGCGCCTGTGCCCGCTGTGGTCAACAGCGCCAATCGCTGGGGCTGCCAGTTCCACCCGGAACGCTCGGCGGCCGCCGGGGCGCGTATCCTGAAGAACTTTCTGGAGCTGCCCGCGTGATCGTCTATCCCGCCATCGACCTGAAGGACGGCGTCTGCGTGCGGCTGATGCACGGGCGGTTTGATCAGGTGACCCGTTATGACGAGTCTCCGCCCGCACGTCTGGCCGCCTTTGCGGCCGAGGGCGCCCAGTGGGTTCACGTTGTCGATCTGGACGGCGCCGAGGCCGGGCGCGCCATGCAGCACGGCCTGATCGGAGAACTGGCGGCCAGCGTCGCGGTGAAGATCCAGTCGGGCGGCGGGGTGCGCTCTGAAGCCGATGTCGAGCGCCTGCTGGCGGCGGGCGTCAGCCGCGTCGTGGTCGGATCGCTGGCGGTGACGAAGCCGGACGAGGTGCTGGCCTGGCTGGACCGTTTCGGGTCCGAGCGCATCACCCTGGCGCTGGACGTGAAGTATGAGGACGGGGTTCCGGTCCCGGCGCTGAAGGGATGGACCCAGTCGGCAGGCGTCGATCTGTGGAGCGTGCTGGACCGCTATCCGTCCGATCTGCTGACCCATGTGCTGATGACGGATGTGGGCCGCGACGGCGCCCTGACCGGGCCGAACCTCGACCTGCTGGGCGAGGCGCGGGCGCGGCGGCCGGAGCTGAAGATACAGGCCTCGGGCGGTGTAGCGACGCTGGACGACCTGACCGCCGCGCGCGCCATCGGCTGCGACGGCGCCATTGTCGGGCGGGCCATCTATGAGGGTCGTTTCACCGTGGCCGAAGCGTTGAAGGCGATCCGATGACAGCCCGGCGCATCATCCCCTGCCTCGACGTGAAGGACGGCCGCGTGGTCAAGGGCGTACGGTTCGAGGGCCACGTCGACATGGGCGACGCCGCCGAACTGGCCGCGCGCTATCGCGATCAGGGCGCGGACGAACTGGTCTTCTATGACATCACAGCCAGCCCCGAGGGGCGGACGCTGGACTATGGCTGGGTGCAGGACATCGCCCGGCTGCTCGACATTCCCTTCTGCGTGGCGGGCGGCATCCGCACGGTGGAGCAGGCGGCGCGGTGCCTCGACCACGGAGCGGACAAGGTGTCGATCAACTCCCCCGCGCTGGAGCGGCCCGAACTGATCGGCGAGATGGCCGCGCGGCTAGGGCGACAGTGCGTCGTCGTCGGCGTCGACAGCGCCTTTCAGGACGGCGAATGGCGGGTGCACAAATACACCGGCGACCCGAATGCAAGGCGCGGCGCCGGGCGGCTGACCATGGAGTGGATCGTCGAGGCTCAGAGGTTGGGCGCAGGCGAGATCGTGCTGAACTGCATCGATCAGGACGGGGTGCGGCGCGGCTATGACCTGCACCAGTTGGCCGAAGCGCGGCGGCGGCTGACCATTCCGCTGGTGGCGTCCGGCGGCGCGGGCGCGGTGGAGCATTTCAGGGATGTGTTCCAGCAGGCCGACGTGTCGGGTGCGCTGGCGGCCAGCGGGTTTCACTCAGGCGCGATCGCGATCCCGGAACTCAAGCGTTACCTGAACGAGCAGGGCGTGGAGGTGAGGATATGATCTGGCCTCTCTCCCCCGCTCATCCCGGCGGACGCCGGGATCCAGTGCTTTGGCCGCAAGCGCAGACTTGCAGGCTTTCGGACGCATGATCTCCAACGCCGCGTCGCGTGGCTCTTACTGGATCCCGGCGTCCGCCGGGATGAGCGGGTTAGAATGATGCTCGACATCACCTCCATCGACTTCGCCAAAGGAAACGGCCTGATCCCCGCCGTGGTGCAGGACGCCGACACCCTGCAGGTGCTGACCCTCGCCTATATGGACGAGGCGGCGCTGCGCGAGACGCTGCACAGCGGACAGGCGACCTTCTTCTCGCGCTCGCGCGGCGGGCGGTGGAGGAAAGGCGAGACGTCGGGGGATTTCCTCAACGTCGTCTCGGTGACGCCCGACTGCGACGGCGACGCCGTGGTGGTGAAGGTGCGCCCGGTCGGCAACGCCTGCCATCTGAACCGCATCAGCTGCTTCGGCGACGAGGACGCGCCGGGCCTGGGCCGCATCGGGCGGCTGGAGCGCACCATCCATGTCCGCGCGCAGGCCGATCCCGACGACAGCTGGACCGCCCGCCTGATCGCCCAGGGGCCCAAACGCGCCGCGCAAAAGGTCGGCGAAGAGGGCGTCGAGACGGCTCTGGCCGGGGCGGCGGGAGATAATGCGGAACTCGCCAGCGAGGCGGCGGATTTGATCTATCACCTGCTGGTTCTTCTGCACGCGCGTGACATGATGTTCCAGGACGTGCTGGACGTTCTGGCCCGGAGGGCGGAACCGGCTACAGATCAAGGCTGACGGCCCGCTGTGCGGGTGGGCCTCGGACGAAGGAGACCTGGATGGCGGCGCTGATACTGTTCGGAGGCGGGGGCGACCTCGCCATGCGGATGCTGTTGCCGTCGCTGTATTTTCTGGATCACGACGGCCTGCTGCCGGACGGGCTGAAGATCATCGCCGCCGCCCGCACCGAAGAAACGACCGAGGCCTATCTGGAGAAGGCGCGCGCGGCGGTGCAGCCCCGCGCCGAGACCGACGACGCCTGGAGCGAGGCCGGCTGGCGCCGATTGACTGAGCGGCTGGAATACGTGGCCGTCGACGCCACCGACGCCGAAAGCCTGAAGCCGTTGAAGGCGCGCTGCGGCAAGGGCGCGATCACGGCCTTCCTGGCGGTGTCGCCGTCCCTCTACGGCCGCATCGTCACGGCCATGAAGGCGGCAGGCCTGGCCGAGAAGAACGACCGCATCGTGCTGGAGAAGCCGGTCGGGCGCGATCTGGAAAGCTTCCGCGAAATCGACGACGCCGTGGCCGACGCCTTTGACGAACGGCAGGTATTCCGCATCGACCACTACCTGGGCAAGGAGACGGTGCAGAACCTGATCGCCCTGCGCTTCGGCAACGCCATCTTCGAGCCTTTGTGGAACAATCTGACCATCGACCATGTGCAGATCACGGTCGGAGAAACGGTCGGTGTCGGCGACCGCTGGCCCTATTATGACGAGTACGGCGCCCTGCGCGACATGGTGCAGAACCATATGCTGCAACTGCTGTGCCTCGTGGCGATGGAGCCGCCCAGCGATCTGGACCCCGACTCGGTGCGCAATGAGAAGGTGAAGGTGCTGCGTTCCCTTCGCCCGATCATGGCCGAGGACGCCGAGCGCGTGACCGTGCGCGGCCAGTATACGGCCGGGGAGGTCGAGGGCCGCCCTGTCGACAGCTATGAGACCGAACGCGGCCAGCCGTCGGACACCGAAACCTTCGTCGCCATCCGCGCCGACATCGACAACTGGCGCTGGGCGGGCGTGCCCTTCTTCATGCGCACCGGCAAGCGGCTGGCCGAAAAGCGCACCGAGATCGTCATCCAGTTCAAGCCCGTGCCCCACTCCATCTTCGGCCACGGCGAGCGCGGCGACATCTATGACAACCGACTGGTGATCGAGCTCCAGCCGGACGAAGACATCTCCCTGTCGGTGATGAACAAGAAGCCGGGGCTGGAGCAGCGCATGCAGCTTCAACCGATCCGGATGAGCCTGTCGTGGGGGCAAGACGGCAAGGACGCCGCCCCGCCGCGCCGCCGCGTCGCCTATGAGCGGCTGCTGCTGGACGCCCTCAACGGCGACTCCACCCTGTTCGTGCGCCGGGACGAGGCCGAGCAGGCCTGGAAATGGGTCGATGAGGTAGCCGACGCCTGGTCGTGTCGCGAGTGCAAGCCGCTGGACTATGCGGCGGGCAGCTGGGGACCGGAGGCGGCCGACCTGCTGCTGTCGCGCACGGGACGGAAGTGGAACGTGCGATGAGAAACGCAAGCACTCTTCCTTCTCCCCTCGGGGGAGAAGGTGGCTCGCGGAGCGAGACGGATGAGGGGGCTGTGTCTAACCGCTCAACCTTTGATGTTGTGTCCGCATCCGGCGTCCCCCTCATCCGTCCTGCTCCGCAGGCCGCCTTCTCCCCCGAGGGGAGAAGGAGCGTGTCGGCATGATCCAGCCCCTTCCCACCCGCGAGGCCTGGGCCGAGGCGGCCGCCGACCGCTTGGCCGGAGCGCTGGCGGATGCGTTGGCCGCCGACGGCCGCGCCCTGTTCGCCGGGTCGGGCGGATCGACGCCCTCGCCCAGCTATGCGCGGTTGGCGCAGGCCGATCTCGACTGGGCCGAGGTCACCGCGACCTTGGTGGATGAGCGTTATGTGCCCGAAACGTCGCCGGACTCGAACGCGGCCTTGCTGAAACACACCCTGCTGACCGGCCCGGCCGCCGCCGCGCGGTTCATCCCCCTCTACAGCCCCGCCGTGACGGTGGATCGCGCCGCCGCCCTCGCCTCTCAGGCGCTGGACGCCGAGGGCCGCCCGCTGGACGCCGTCCTGCTGGGCATGGGCGAGGACGGGCATATCTGCTCCATGTTTCCGGGCAGTCCGACGCTGACCACCCTGCTGACGCCCAGCCTGAAACCCGCCGTCTACGGCGTGCCCGCCGGGCGCGACGGCGCGGCGCCGCCGCAGGAGCGGCTGACGCTCAACCTGCCGTGGCTGGTCTCGGCGCGGTGCGTGGTGCTGGCCCTGACCGGGGGCAGGAAGCGCGCCGTGTTCGAACGTGAGGCGGCGGGCGATCCGGCCGCCAGCCCCATCGCCGCCCTGATCGCGGCGAACGCCCCCCTTGAAGTGTTCTGGACGGAGGCCGACTGATGGCGCTCAATCCTGTGGTGGCCGAGGTCACCGCCCGCATCGTCGAACGCAGCCGCAAGACCCGCGCCGACTATCTGCGCCGCATGGATGCGGCGACGGGATCAGGGTCCGGGCGGGCCAAGCTGTCGTGCGCCAACTGGGCCCACGCCTTCGCCGGGCAGACGGTGACGGACAAGCTGACGGCCATGACGGGCGCCCAGCCGAACCTCGGCGTCGTCACCGCCTATAACGACATGCTGTCGGCGCATCAGCCGTTCGAGCGCTTTCCGGAGATCATCCGCAAGGCCGCGCGCGAGGTCGGCGCCACGGCCCAGGTGGCGGGAGGAACCCCGGCCATGTGCGACGGCGTCACGCAAGGGCGCCCCGGCATGGAGCTGAGTCTGTTCAGCCGCGACGTCATCGCCATGTCGACGGGGGTGGCCCTGACCCACGACGCCTTCGACGCCGCCCTGATGCTGGGAGTGTGCGACAAGATCGTGCCGGGGCTGTTCATGGGGGCGCTGGCGTTCGGCCATCTGCCCGTCGTCTTCGCCCCGGCCGGGCCGATGCCCAGCGGTCTTCCTAACGCCGAAAAGGCCCGCGTCCGCGCCGAATACGCCCAAGGCCTGATCGGCCGCGCCGAACTGCTGAAGAGCGAAATCGCCTCCTATCATTCGCCCGGAACCTGCACCTTCTACGGCACGGCCAATTCCAACCAGATGATGATGGAGATCGCCGGGCTGCACATGCCCTCGACCGCCTTCGTCCACCCGGACACCGGCCTGCGCGACGCCCTGACGGCGGCGGCGGCCAGGCGGGCGATCGAGCTGGCGCGCGAAGGACGCGGGCGCATGGCCGACGTCGTGTCGGAGAAGACCATCGTCAACATGATCGTCGCCCTGCTGGCCACCGGCGGCTCGACCAATCACGCCATCCATCTGGTCGCCATGGCGCGGGCGGCGGGGGTGTTGATCGACTGGACCGACATGGACCAGTTGTCGTCGGTCACGCCGCTGCTGGCGCGGGTCTATCCCAACGGTTCGGCCGATGTGAACGCCTTTCAGGCGGCGGGCGGGGTCGCCTTCGTCACCCGCGAACTGGTCGAAGCCGGAAACCTGCATCCCGACGTGACCACCATCATGGGCCAAGGGCTGGAATCTTATTTCAAGGAGCCCCGGCTGGAGGATGGCGCCCTGGTCTGGCGCGACACGGTGAGGGAGAGTCTGGACCTGACCATCCTGCGCCCGGCCTCGGACCCGTTCGACCGCGAGGGCGGCCTGCGGCTGGTGCAGGGCGATCTGGGCCGGGCGGTCATCAAGATCTCGGCGGTGAAGCCGCAGAACCGCATCGTCGAGGCCCCCGCCGCCGTGTTCGAGACGCAGGAGGACGCCCTGCAAGCCTTCAAGGACGGCAAGCTGAACCGCGACGTGGTGGTGGTGCTGCGCTTCCAGGGGCCGCGCGCCAACGGCATGCCCGAACTGCACAGCCTGTCGCCGGCTCTATCCGTGCTTCAGGACAAGGGCTTCAAGGTCGCCTTCGTCACCGACGGCCGTATGTCGGGCGCCAGCGGCAAGACGCCCGCCGCCATCCACGTCAGCCCCGAAGCGCTGGCGGGCGGCCCCCTGGCCCACGTGCGCGACGGCGACGTGATCCGGTTGGACCCGGAGGCGGGGGTGCTGACCACCGTGGGGATCGACGACCTGGGCGCGCGCCCGGCGGCGGTGCGGTCGCGCGCCCATGCCGAGGGCTCGTCCTGGGGCTATGGCCGTGAGCTGTTCGGCGCCTTCCGTCAGGCGGTGTCGACGGCGGAGGAAGGGGCCAGCGTCTGTTTCGCCGCCCCCATCGGCGCGAACGGCCACGACGACGGCCCGCCCGATCCCAACCTGGTCGACCGAGCCGTGGACGCCTGAAGGAGAACCGCATGACCGATCCCCTGCTTCTGGTCGGCGACGTCGGCGGCACCAACGCTCGCTTCGCCCTGGCTCGCATGATCGACGGCCGCCCCGTTCTGGAGCATTTCGAGAGCTTCCCCGCTGAGACTCACCCGACCTTTCTGGACGGCGTGAAGGCCTACCTCGACGGCTGTCCGGTCAAGCCGACGGGCGGCGTCATCGCCGTGGCCGGGCCGGTGACGGACGGCGCCATCGACCTGACCAACTCGCCCTGGCGCGTATCGGAGGGCGAGCTTCAGACGCTGGGACTGAACCCGATCCGACTGATCAACGATTTCGAAGCCCTGGCCTGGGGCGCGCCGGTCGTGCCCGAAGACGAACTGGCGTCCCTGGGCGGCCCGGCCCAAGGCGATCCGCACGCCGCCATCGCCCTGGTCGGACCGGGCACGGGCTTCGGCGTCTCCGCCCTGGCGCGCGACGCCCACGGCCGCGAGATGGCCCTGCCCAGCGAGGGCGGCCACGCCTGTTTCGCGCCTGGCGACGAAGTCGAGGATGAAATCCTGCGCATCCTGCGTCGCCGCTACGACCGCGTCTCCATCGAACGGCTGATCTGCGGGCCGGGCCTGCTGAACCTGCACCGCGCCCTGGCCGAGATCGACGGACGCGAGACCCATATCGACGATCCCGCCCAGATCACGGCTCAGGCGCTGGAGGATCCGAACAGCCCCTGCGGCGCCACCCTGGCCCGTTTCTGCGCCATGCTGGGCGCTGTCGCCGGGGACATCGCCCTGACCACCGGCGCGCGCGGCGGGGTCTATATCGCCGGCGGAATCGTACCGCGCATCCTGCCCTTCATCCAGGTCAGCCCCTTCCGTCGACGGTTCGAGCGCAAGGGTCGGTTTCAGGACTATATGGCCGCCATTCCGACCAAGGTGATCCTGCATAAGCACGCCGCCCTTCTGGGCGCCGCGCGCGTGGCCTTCGCCGAGGCGGGCTGAAAATGTGATCACAGGCGTGTGAACCGAATGTGATCCAGCGAGTTTCCTAGGCTCAACCATCTGGAGCACCATCATGCGCAAACTCGTTCTCGCCGCCGTCTCCGTCGCCGCCCTGACCGGCCTGGCCGCCTGCCAGAACCCGGTTGAGAAGGAGGCCGACGCCCGCGCCGACGCCGTCGAGGCTCAGGCCGATGTGACGGCGACCCAGCTTGAGAACCAGGCCGACGCCGCCCCGACCGCAGCCCAGGCCGACGCCCTGAACGCCCAGGCGGACGCCGTGGAGAAGAAGGCCGATGAAAAAGCCGACGCCATCAAGGCCGAGGCCGGCAACGCCGATGGCGGCATGACCACCTCGAACACGCCGCCGAAGTCCTAAGCGGACACCGCACAGAAGAAGGGCCCCGTCGCGATCGCGGCGGGGCCCTTTTCCATATCGCTTTGAAGGCGGTCAGACCTTGCCCTTCTCGAAGCCGGTCCAGCAGTCGTCGTAGTCCAGCTGCATCAACGGCGTCGCCTCTGCCCAGGCCGTGGTGCGGATCGGCATCCGCGTCTCGAACATGAAGGCCAGGGTGTTTTCGATCTTGTGCGGCTTGAGGTCCGCCTTCGTCGCGCCGTCCCAGCTGGCCTGATCCGGCCCGTGGCCGCTCATGCGGTTGTGCAGGCTGGCGCCGCCGGGGGCGAAGCCGCCCGCCTTGGCGTCGTACTCGCCGAAGATCAGCCCCATGAACTCGCTCATGACGTTGCGGTGGAACCACGGCGGACGGAAGGTATCCTCGGCCACCATCCAGCGCGGCGGGAAGATGACGAAGTCGCAGTTGGCCGTGCCCGGCGTGTCGCTGGGCGAGGTCAGGACCGTGAAGATCGACGGATCCGGGTGGTCGAAGCTGACCGTGCCGATGGTGTTGAACCGCGCCGTGTCATAGCGATAGGGGGCGTAGTTGCCGTGCCACGCCACGACGTCCAGCGGGCTGTGGTCGAAGGTCGTGGCCCACAGCAGGCCCCCGTATTTCTGCACGCACTCAGTCGGGCGATCCACGTCCTCGAAGGCGGCGACCGGCGTCTCGAAATCGCGCGGATTGGCCAGGCCGTTGGAGCCGATCGGTCCCAGGTCCGGCAGGCGGAAAGGCGCGCCGTAGTTCTCGCAGACATAACCGCGCACTTCAGCGCCGCTTGGGCCGTCGATATCGACGCGGAAGCGCACGCCGCGCGGGATGACGACCAAGTGGCCGGGCGCCGCTTCGATCACGCCCATCTCGGTGACGAAACGCAAAGCTCCCTGCTGCGGCACGATCAGCAGCTCGCCGTCGGCCGAATAGAAGACGCGGTCGACCATCGAGCGGTTGGCGACATAGAGGTGGACGCCCACGCCCGTCCCGGAATCGGCGTCGCCGTTGCCGCCATAGGTGGTCAGCCCCTCGACCCAGTCGGTCGGCTGGTCCGGCATGGTCAGCGGATCCCAGCGCATCCGGTTGGGATTGGGCGGCGTCTCGGTGAAGGGGCCGGAGCGCACGCGGCCTTGCGCGAACGGCTGATACGGCCCGTGCTGGGCCGAGGGCCGCAGGCGATACAGCCAGCTGCGCAGATTGTGGTCGCGCGGGGCGGTGAAGGCCGCGCCCGACAGCTGTTCGGCATAGAGGCCCAGCGCCGGTCGCTGCGGCGAGTTGCGGCCGACCGGCAGGGCGCCGTCCACCGCCTCGGTGGCGAAGTGGTTGGCGAAGCCTGTCTGATAGGCGGGCGCGTTGGATCGCGTCATGTCGTTTCTCCCTTGTCGGGAGGTGTAAGCGATCCTCGCCCAACCGTCACCCCGAGCCGCACGGCTTTGCCCTGGATCAAACGGGAAGCGTCAGAATCCTTGCGCGCGGGCCAGGCGTTCGGCGTGGAAGTGGGCGTCGCCGAGCAGCTCGTTCAGGACGCGGACGCGCTTCATGAACAGGCCGACGTCGAACTCGTCGGTCATGCCGACGCCGCCGTGCATCTGGACCGCCTCCTGCACCGCCAGTTCGGCGACGCGGCCGGCCTTGGCCTTGGCGATTCCGGCGGCCTGTTCGGCGTCGGAGCGGCCCGCGTCGAGGGCCTGAAGCGCGGCGAGCGTCGCCGCCTTAGCCAGTTCCAGCTCAGTGAACAGGTGGGCGGCGCGGTGCTGAAGGGCCTGAAACTCGCCGATCAGCTTGCCGAACTGTTTGCGGGTCTTGAGGTAATCCAGCGTCGTCCTGAACGCCTGATCGCCCGCCCCGACCAGCGACGAAGCGGCGCAGGCGCGGCCCAGCGTCAGGGCGGCGTCCAGCGGCCCCTGCCCTTCGCCCACAGCGCCGATGACGGCGTCGGCGTCGACCTGAACCTCGCTCAAGGTCACGCGGGCGGCGTTGTGGGCGTCGACCATGACGGTGCGCTCGACCGTCACGCCCGGCGTCGCCGGATCGATCAGGAACAGGGTCAGGCCGTCGTCGGCCCCCTCTTGCTGAATTCGCGCCGCCACGATCAGGGCGTCGGCGACATGGCCGTCCAGCACGAAGCCCTTGGCGCCGTTCAGCTTGAAGCCGTTGCCGGAGCGTTCGGCGCGCGTAGTGATTTTGGCCGGCGCGTGCTTCGGCCCTTCATCGACGGCGAGGCTGAGGATGGCCTCGCCCGCCGCGATCCTGCCCAGCCATTGCTTCTGCGCCTCCGAACCCGCCGCCTTCAGCACCGTCGCCGCCAGCACGGACGAGCCCATGAAGGGCGACGGCGTCAGGGTGCGGCCCAGACTTTCGGCGATGACGCCCGCCTCGACGGCGCCGAGGCCCGAGCCGCCGTCTTCCTCAGGGATGACGACGCCGGAAAAGCCCATCTCGCCGAACGCCCGCCACAGGTCGCGTGAGACGCCGTCAGCGTCGCGGCTGTCGCGCAACTGGCGCAGGTGGGCGATGGGCGCGCGTTCGCTCAGAAAGCCGTCGGCGGCGTCCTGCAGCAGGGTCTGCTCTTCGGTCAGGATCAGGGGCATGAACTCAGGCTCCCGGCAGTTGCAGCAGGTGTTTGGCGATGATGTTCAGCTGGACTTCGCTGGTGCCGCCCTCGATGGAGTTGGCCTTGGTGCGCAGCCAGTCGCGGGCGGCCTGACCGTCGTTCGAGCGCTCGCCTTCCCATTCCAGCGCGTCCGATCCGCCCGCCGCCATGGCCAGTTCGTGGCGGCGCTTGTTCAGTTCGGAGCCGTAGTATTTCAACATGGAGGCGATCGCCGGGTGGGCCTGCTTGGCCTTCATCTGATCGCCTGCCCGCTCCATCGCCAGACGGAAGGCGGCGGCGTCGATGTCATAGTCGGCGATGCGGGCGCGCAGGAGCGGCGCGTCCAGTCGCCCGGCCTCGTCCAGCCCCAGATGATCGGCCGCGACCTGCCCCAGCGGGCGGCCGACGCCGGTGTCGCCCATGGCGCCGATCATGGTCCGCTCATGCGCCAGCAGGGCCTTGGCCACGTCCCAGCCGCGGTTCAGCGCGCCGATCAGATTCTCTTTCTCGACCCGCACATCGTCGAAGAAGGTCTCGCAGAAGGGCGACTTGCCGCTGATGAGCGTGATCGGCCGCGTCGTCACGCCCGGCGTCGCCATGTCGAACAGGACGAAGCTGATGCCCAGATGCTTGGGCGCCTCGGGGTCGGTGCGGACCAGGCAGAAGATCCAGTCGGCCTTGTCGGCGTAGGAGGTCCAGATCTTCTGGCCGTTGACGATCCAGTGGTCGCCCTGATCGACAGCGCGGGTCTGGATCGAGGCGAGATCGGAACCCGCGCCCGGCTCGGAATAGCCCTGACACCAGCGGATTTCACCGCGCACGATGGGCGGCAGGAAGCGCTGCTTCTGTTCTTCCGTGCCGAAGGCCAGAAGGGCCGGGCCCAGCATCCAGACGCCGAAGCTGTAGAGCGCCGGATGGGCCTTGATGCGGCGCAGCTCGGCGGCCAGCACCTTGGCCTCTTCCCGATTCAGCCCGCCGCCGCCGTATTCGCGCGGCCATTCCGGCGCGGTCCAGCCGCGTTCGGCCATGCGGTCCAGCCAGACCTTGTGCGCAGGGGTCGGATAGACGGCGTTGCGCCCGCCCCAGACCATGTCCGCCTCAAGCGGCGGCGCGCCGCGACACTCCGGCGGGCAGTTCGCCTCCAGCCAGGCGCGCGTTTGCGCGCGGAACGTCTCCAGATCGGCCATGGCCGCCCTCCCTCGCGTTCTTGCTTGGAGAGGACGCTAGCCGGTCCTTTTTGAAAACGGAACAGGGTTTCTCCCTCCCCTTCATGGGGAGGGTGGCTGAGGCCGTCAGGCCGAAGTCGGGTGGGGCGGCGAGGCTGTTCAGGCGCGGGGGCCGATGAGGGGCGGAGGGAATCACAGTGCGCTCAGGATCACCAAGCCCACCCCACCCGGTCGCTGCGCGACCACCCTCCCCATGAAGGGGAGGGAGAAAGAGTGCGTCTTACTTCTTCGACGGCAGGAAGGGCGAGAAGGTGATGACGGTAAAGGTGTCGCGGATGTGCGGGCGCGTCTGGACCTGCTTGGTTACGAACGTCCCGATGTCGGCGTCCTTGGGCAGTTGGAACTTGGCCAGCAGGTCATGCTGGCCCGACGTCGAATAGACCTCGCTCACATTCTCGACATTATCGACCAGATCGGCCGCAACATCGTTGGCGTAGCCCAACTCGCATTTGATGAAGACGAAAATGGCGGTCATCATGGCCTTCAAGCCTCCCGTTCAAGCGGAGGTCTCTAGCGGATGGAGACGACATGGGTAAGGCTTTGTCGCCCGAGGCGACGCAGATGGAACGGGCCGCGGCCTATGAGGCGGCCTATAACAACCGCGCCCGCGTGCCGGGCCACCCCGCCATTCTGGACCGCTGGCGCAAGGATTCGCTGCGGGTGATCGACGCCCGCCGCCCTGAAACCCTCGAATACGGCCCGTCCGAGCGCCAGAAGATGGAATGGTTCGACGCCGGGCCCGGCGCGCCGGTCGCCGTCTTCATGCACGGCGGCTATTGGCAGGCGCTGGACCGGGGCTGGTTCGCCTGGGTGGCGCCCGCTCTGCTGGACCACGGAATCAGCGTCGCCGTGCCGGGCTATGACCTGGCGCCGGGCGTCCCGGTCGGCAAGATCATCAGCCAGATGCGCGAGGCGACGGAGTTCGTCCGCGCCCGCAGCGGCAAGCGGCCGCTGGTGTTCGGCCATTCGGTCGGCGGCCATATGGCGGCGGGGATGCTGTCCGAAGGCCGGGCGCGCGCGGCGCTGGCGATCTCGGGCGTGTTCGACCTGGAGCCGCTGGTCCATACCTCGCTGAACGAGGCGCTGGGACTGGACGCGCCGGTCGCGCGCGCCCTGTCGCCGATCCACTGGCCCGCGCCGAACGGGGCGACGCCCGGCGGCACCGCGCTCGATTGCTGGGTGGGCGGAAACGAAAGCAATGAATTCGTGCGCCAGAGCCGCGAGATGGCCGCCGCCTGGGGCGGCAAGGGCGCCGACACCCATGTCGAGATCGTCGAGGGGGCCGACCATTTCACCGTGCTGGACTCGCTGGCCGATCCCGACAGCGCCATGGTGAAGCGGTTGGTGGAGCTGGCCACCGCCGAATAGGCTTCGCCCCTCAGAGTGAAGGAGTTCCCATGCGCCACGACCGCCTCAGCGTGTTCACCGCCCTTGAAACCCAGGGCGTAGTGCCGGTCTTCTATCACCCCGATTTCGAGGTCTGCGCCGAGGTGATCCGGGCCTGCGCGCGTGGCGGCGCCAAGGCGATCGAGTTCACCAATCGCGGCGACTTCGCCTGGGAGACCTTCACCGCCCTGTCAAAAGAGTTCGCGCGCACCGACCCCGACATCATCATGGGCGTCGGCTCGATTCTGGATGCGCCGACGGCGGCCCTCTATCTGGCGTCGGGCGCGCGCTTCGTCATCAGCCCCTGCCTGGTCCCAGAGGTCGCCAAGGTCTGCAACCGTCGCCAGGTGGCCTATTCGCCTGGCTGCGGCTCGGTGCGCGACATCTCCGAAGCGCAGGAACTGGGCTGCGAGATCGTCAAACTGTTCCCCGGCGCCTCGGTCGGCGGGCCGGACTTCGTCAAGGCGGTGCTGGGGCCGATGCCCTGGAGCAAGATCATGCCGACCGGTGGCGTCGACCCGGACGAAGTCTCCATCGCCAAATGGTTCGGCGCCGGCATCGTGGCGACCGGCATGGGCTCGAAACTGATCACCGACGCCGCCATTCAGGCGAAAGACTGGGCCGGCATCGAGGCCAAGGTGCGCCAGACCGTCGAGGCGATCGCGGCGTTCAGAAAGAAGTAGAAACGGCTCTCCCTCCCCTTCATGGGGAGGGTGGCTGAGGCCGTCAGGCCGACCCGAAGGGCGGCGCGGAGCAGCCAAGTCGGGTGGGGGCGGTCGGGTCATTCAGGCACCGAGGTCAGGATCGCCTCGCCCACAAAAAAGACCCCGCCGTTTCCAGCGGGGCCTCTTCATATTCAGATGCAGACGCCAATCAGGCGGCGGCTTCGCCCTTGGCGGCCAGCTTGGCCTGGTGGGCGGCCATGCCGGCGGCGATCAGTTCGGCGGCTTCGCCGGCGTCGCCCCAACCGTTGACCGTGACCGACTTGCCCTTCTCCAGATCCTTGTAGCGGGTGAAGAAGTGCTCGATTTGCTCGATCAGGATGGCGGGCAGCTGACGGTAGCTGGAAACCTCGGTGTAGTAGGGGTTCAGCTTGTCGACCGGCACGGCCAGGATCTTTTCGTCGCCGCCGGCCTCGTCGACCATCTTCAGCACGCCGATCGGGCGCGAGCGGATGACGCAGCCCGGCACCACCGGCGTCGGGTTCAGCACGATGACGTCGCAGGGGTCGCCGTCGTCCGACAGGGTGTGCGGCACAAAGCCGTAGTTGCCCGGATAGTACATGGCGGTGTGCAGGAAGCGGTCGACGAACAGGGCGCCCGATTCCTTGTCCATCTCATACTTCACCGGCAGGCCGCCCTGCGGGATCTCGATGATGACGTTGATGTCCCACGGCGCGTTGGGGCCGACCGGGATGGCGTCGATGTTCATGATACGCTCTTGTTGCAGGTGCGAACGGGGAGAATTGACGCGCGTGATAAGCTTTGCGCGGCTTTACGGCAAGCGTCGCGGCGATCACGCTTGCCTTGCGCGGGCCGACGTGGCGTCAATCAGGCATGAGTCTGTTCGATTGGATCGCCCTGTTCGTCTTTGTCGTCGCCTGGCTGGGCTACGGCCCGCTGATCCGCCTGGTGGCGCGACGCAGCGGCTCCCTCAACATGGACATGCTGTCGGTGCGCGACGCCTGGATGCGCGCCATGACCCATCGCGAGATGCGGCTGATCGACAGCCAGCTGATGGGTCATTCGATCAACTCCGCCTCCTTCTTCGCCTCGACCAATCTGCTGCTGATCGCCGCCGTAGCGGGCGTGCTGTTCGGCGGCGAGGCGGCCATGCGCGGTTTCGCCGCCGTCGGCGCCGAACCCGTCGCCCCGCGCCTGATGGAAGCCAAGCTGGCCGTGGTGCTGCTGTGCCTCGCCCGCGGCTTCCTCGACTTCATCTGGGCGCTGCGCCAGTTGAACTACACCGTCGCCCTGATCGGCGCCGCGCCCGAAATCCATGAAGAGGCCGACCGCGTCGCCTATGGCCGCGCCGTGGCGCGCGTGCTGAACCCCGCCCTGACCAGTTTCAACCAGGGCGTTCGCGGCTACTATTTCGCCCTGGCGGCCGCCGCCTGGCTGTTCGGACCGCTGTGGCTGATGCTGGGGGCCGTGTCGGTGTTCGCCCTCCTGGCCTGGCGTCAGCTCGCATCGCCCGCCGCCGGCGCCATCCGGCAGGCGCGCCGCCTGCTTGAACGGGGCTGACGATCTCGCAACTGCGAAATCAACGGCACGCGCCGCATTTCAGGATCATGGGATTGAGCGGCAAACTCGGTAACATCCCGTGATTGTATAAGATTGAATCGAGACTTGTATTTTTGTGCGCTGCAAACTAACTTGGTTTTCGACGCTTTCGAGCGTCTTGCCCTTCCTGGGCGTTTCCTCCCTATAGACTTTCAAAGCCGCGCCGTTTGGCGCGGCTCTTTTTTTGCCTCGAGCGCAGCCGTCAGGCGCGCCAGTCGACGCAAAGCTCGGCGATCACCCGACGCAGGGCCGAGCGGCAGCGCTTCCATCCCGGCGACGGCGCCCAGGCCGCCTCGTCCCAGTACAGGCCCCGGCTCAGTTCGATCTGCACCGCCTGAAACCCGTCCTCCGGCCGCCCCCAGATCTGGGTCGCATAGCCGCCCGCATAGGGCCGGTTCAGCCCGACCGTCAGCCCCTGCGCCTCGAACAGCCGCCGCAGACGCCGCGTCAGCAGCGCCTCGCAACTGGTCCCATGCCGGTCCCCCAGCACCACGTCCACGACCCCGTTCGTCGCCCGTGCGGGCATGGAGTGCCAATCGATCAGCACCGCCCGCCCGAACTCGGCCCGCGCCGCCTGCATCATCTCCGCCAGGGCCGCATGATAGGGGGCGTGCACCCGCGCCACCCGCGCCTCGGCCTCGCTTCGCGTCAGCCGACGCCCATAGAGCGGCGTCCCGTCCCCCGCCAGCCGCGCCACCACGCCATAGCCGGCCTGAGCCTTGGCGCTGGCGCGCGGCGCGACCGCATCGACGATCAGGGCCGGATCCCACTCGTCCGGCGCCCGGTTCAGATCGACATAGGCCCGGCCGATACGCGCGGCGATCAGGCTCGCCCCCTCTCCTGGCCCGCAGTCGATCAACTGATCCACCGCCGCGTCTTCGGCGCTGCGGACCGCCCGCGCCGAAGCCGTCGCCCCCATGTCATCGGGATAGAGATCACCCGAATGCGGCGAGGCGAACACCAGGGGCGTCGCCCGCCCGGCGTCCGCCGGAACGATCCAGAAGGGCGACTGAGGCGCATCCATGCCTTCGCCATAGCCTGCTTCGCAGCGGAAGGCGCGCCCCGATGCCGCGCTGCCCCGTTCGTCTTCATCGCCGGTTTACCCGGTCGGGCCTAGGCTGGCCGCCAATTCCCCAACGGTTTCGATACGATCATGGCGCGCATTCTTCTGGCCGAAGACGACAATTCTCTTCGCGGCTTCCTGACCCGCGCCCTTGAGCGGGCCGATCATGAGGTCGTGGCCTGCGAGAACGGCGACGACGCCATCGACGCCCTGGACCAGGGCCCCTACGACCTGCTGCTGACCGACATCGTCATGCCGGGCGCCGACGGCATCGAGGTCGCCCGCGTCGCCGCCGCCCGCCAGCCGGGCCTGCGCATCATGTTCATCACCGGCTTCGCCGCCGTCGCCCTCAGCGCCGCCCAGGCCTCGCCCCAGGCCAAGGTTCTGTCCAAACCCGTCCACCTGCGCGACCTAGTGAACGAGGTCGAACGCATGATCGCGGCCTAACCAAAAGAAAAGTCGAAGAAAGGCGTCAAAGCCCCTTGCAGGCCCCGCAAACTGCGGGTTATAGACGCCGCCTTCCCGCCCACCGACACATCAGTCGGCCGGGCCGCAGAACAGGCGGACGCGTAGCTCAGCGGGAGAGCACTACGTTGACATCGTAGGGGTCACAGGTTCAATCCCTGTCGCGTCCACCATTCTCTTTCCTAGGTTTTTTGGAACTGCTCCTCTTTCGGGAGAGTGCGCCGCCCAGGAAACGCCCAGGAAACGCTCCCCGCCCAGGTCATCGCCGACCAATCGCTGAGCGCGCCTCCTCCATGTAGTTCGGGCTGTGGTGCCCATAGACCCTGGTGATCAGGCCCTCGCTGGTGCCGGTGAAGCCGGCGACCTGCCAGGTGGGAACGCCCTTCTGAAGCAGCCAGGTGATGCAGGTGTGCTTCAGCGTGTGGGGCGTCACGTCCGCTCCCAGACCTGCTCGCTCCTTGGCGCTTTCAAAGCCGCTGCGCTGACGCTGGATGATCTCCCCATCGTATTCGCAGGGGCCGTGGATCGTCAGTCTGCGCCACCGCCGCAGATGAGGCATCAGCCGATGCGGGATCGGACAGGGCGGCCGACGCTTCCGCGTTTCCCGCTCCGCCGTGCCCCGACGATGGATGGTTTCCGTGACCAGATCGACCGAACCTGCCGTCGGGTTCCGCGTCCAGCGCAAGGCCAGCACGGCCGAATGGCGCGTCGCCGTATAAAGAGCGATCAGGATGAAACGGGCCACGTGATAGTTGGGCTCGGCGACACGACGCCACCCTTTGACGCCGCCCTGATCGTCAACGCCGACAGCCTCATACCCCAACGCCCCGCGTAGAAGTCGCGCCGCTTCCATCCGCGTGAGCCAGCGCTCATTGGGCTGTCCCGCGTCCGGCTTCGCGATCGGGATGGGCCGATCCAGTTTTCCATGCCGATGAAGCAGGTTCAGCGCGGCCGCCAAGGTCTCGAGTTCACGCCGGGCGGTGGCCTCCACCACCGGTCTGCGCCCATGGGCGCCGCCGGTTCTTGCCTTCACGTACTTCCGGCAGGCATCGATGTTGATCGCGTCGCAAGTCAGGTCTCCCAACCCCTCCAGCAGACGGTCGACATGATAGGGCTCCGGACCGGAATGATCGTCCCGCAGAGATTCCAGATAGTAGGTCAGCGCGTCTGCGACGGCGACCTTGGACGGATGGCCATCGCCGAAATCAGGCCGGTGCTTGTCGGCTAGATAGCGGCCGAACGCTTCTTCAGCGCCTCGCTGGTCTGACTCGCCAAAGCCCGTGCCGATTTCACGTCCACGGTCGAGGATGACATAGCGGGCCTCACGGCCCTTTCGTTCGCGCAGATAGAGGCGCGGGGGTTGGGCGGGACGCGGCACAATTCCCTCATCGCTTCGATGGCGGCCAGAGTGGTGAAATCCTTGTTGCCGATCCGCTCGATGACCAGGCGCCCCCGGCTGGCCTCCAGCCGCAGGGTGCGCACCGAGACGGAGCCGTCAGGAAAGGCGAGACGCGCCGCCACAGTCAGGCGAAGCGGGGTCGAAGACGTGATGGCGTCAGACCTGCGGTCGTGAAGATAACGCTCTACATGGGGCAAAACAGCGAACTCGATCGTCAAAGACGACAATCGCTAGAGGCGACCGGCAGGATACCGGGACAGACACCCCGGCGGGCGTCATTTGTCGTCGCCGTTTATATATACCGAACAGCGTTCCGATCGCAACAAGAAAAATCAGTTATCTTATTGTTTTTGTTAAGAAATGATATGCGTATAGCAGCAGGTCACGTTCTTTAGAGCCTCCACGCGCGCTGCGACATTAGAAGCCGTCCCATTTACGAGCGCGCGATCTCTTACACATCAGGCCGTTGTAGGCGTCGGCCAAATTCTGGGAATTTGACCGTTTGTCGTTCAGACAGACTATCTAAATCTCTGCGGAGCTCATCGACCCGCACCTCGGTCACACGAAGCCGCAAATGTATCCATCGACCGAACCACGCTAAGGCGGCCAGACACATAACAACCACAGCTTCCATCACGCCCTCCCAATTTGGTCACTATAATGACTGGATGAAGGTGAAGATTTCCTTGCGCTTGGGGCAATGCGAATGGCCCAAGTTCTTGGCGAAAATGTAAGGCGTATCCGGCGTGAGCGGGAAATGACTCTGGAAACGCTCGCTCATGAGGTCGGGCTGGCCTACAGCTACCTGGGGCAGTTGGAGCGCGGACAAAGGAACCCGACGCTGGGCGTCATAGAGCGAATCGCAGAGGTCCTGAATGTTGATCCACTTGATCTTCTAACTGGTCGGTGAGCGGTTACAGGTGAGAGGCAACATATAGATTCACTCTGCTAATCCACTCTGATTGGTCTTGATCTGGACCGCGCCTCTTCTATTTTTTCTGCAACCACTCCGCAGAAACAAACGCCCTGTCTAAAAAGATCGCCACCTTCTCCCATTCGGCCCCCGCACGACCGCCTTGCGCGGCCTTCCGGCGCACCTCCGCCAGAAGTTCCTCCCGTTCGATATAGGCCGCGATCTTTTCCAGATCAGGTCGACGCGGCGGGAGCGCCGACTGAGCGCGCTCTCTGGCCTGCTCCTGCGTACAGGCGCCCTTGAGGCGATTGGCCCGGTCGCTGATCACGCGAACATTCCCGCGTACATAGCCTTGGGCAGGCCTAACGCGGTCCAGCGAAGGCGATCCGCTCGACCGTTCGGAACCTGCCGCCAGCGGCACACCAAGCACAGGGCAAACCGGCGGCACCACCACATCGCGACGGTGCAGATTGAACGGCAGGCCCAGGCGCGCCGCCCTTTCCCGCGCCCGTTCCAGCAAGGCCGCCACCGGATCGCGGCGACGTCGCTGTCGCATGTAGGCGCTCATATAGAGGGCGTTGCAGCGCCGACATTTCGCGCGCTTCAAATGCGCCCCATGAATGGGACAATTCAATTCGAATTGGTTCTTCATGGACAGATAAGACTCCTCGTTGATAATGAGTCTATAAATTCAAAATGAGTCTAAAGAGTCAAATTTAATTATGAAGACACCTCGAGCGCGCTCTCCCAATCACCCGACAGGCGCCCAGCTGCGCGGCGCGCGAGGCCTTCTGAATCTGTCGGTCCTGGACCTGTCGGAGCGCACAGGTCTGGCCGTCAACACCATCAAGCGTGCCGAAGCGACGAACGACTTCGCGCCGGTCAACCGCGCAAACGCCAACCTGTTGGTCACAGTGCTTCAAAACTTGGGGGTGGTTTTTTTGCCCGCTGAAGACACGATTGGGGCAGGCGTTCGGCTGGAGGCTTCAGACACGCCCGCGTTTGCACGACGTCGAAGTGGGGAGTGAGGCCAACCAAACGCCAGAATCGGTCGTTGTCGATAACCGTATTGAGCCTTGCCTCCCGCTTCGCTTGACTCCCCCAGGGGGTTAGCGCGCATATAGAACAAATGAGGAACATTTGTTCACAGCCTGACTCTTTGATAGCGCTGAAGACTCGCCTGGAGGCCCTGGATCGGGCCGGCGGTCGTCGCGTTGGAGCGGGCGTGCGCACGGGAAGCGACGACGTCTTTGCGCCACTGACCAAAGGCGTTTTGCATGATCTTTATGCAGTCGCCCCTGCCGACGCGGTGGCGGTCAACGCCTTTGGGCTGGGCATGGCGCTGCAGGCGACGGCGGGGCGTCCCATCGTCTGGGGCCTGCATGAGATGATGGCGCAGGAGGCGGGACGGCCGCACGGTCCGGGCCTGCATGAGATGGGCTTGTCGCCGCGCGACCTGCTGCTGGTGCGGGCGCGCGATGTGCAGACACTGTTGGCCGTCGGCGAAGAAGCCCTGCGCAGTCCCGCCGTGGGCGCCGTGTTGTTGAGCGCCTGGGGCGAAGCCAAGGCCTTCAGCCTGACGGCCAGCCGCCGACTGGCTCTGGCGGCAGAGACGGGCGGCGCGACCCTGTTCCTGGCGCGGGCGGGGGCCCTGCCCTGCCCCAGCGCGGCCGAGACGCGCTGGTCGGTGGCGTCCTGCGCTTCAGAACCTCTGGAAGGCGGAGCGCCGGGTCGGCCGTCTTTTTCGGCGACCCTGCTGCGGCGGCGCGGCGGCGGGGCGACCGGGACCTGGATCATGGAGTGGGATCGTGAACAGCGAATCTTCCGCCCGCCCGCGCCGCTATCTGGCGGTCTGGTTCCCCTGGTTGCCCAGCGACCGGCTGCAGCGTCAGGAACCAGACACGCCGCCTGATGCGCCGCCCGTTATCCTGGCTGAAAAGATCAAGGGCGCGCTGCGGCTGGCGGCTGTCGATCCGGCGGCGGCGCGGGCGGGGCTAATGCCCGGCCTGGCCCTGGCCGATGCGCGGGCGCGGACCCCCGTCCTGCGCGTCGTCGCCCATCGACCGGAACTCGACGACGCCCTGCTGGGGCGGGTGCTGGAGGATTTCGGCCGCTTCACCCCCATGATCGCGCTGGACCCGCCGCACGGCCTGATGCTGGACGTCACCGGCTGCGCGCATCTGTTCGACGGCGAAGCGGGCCTGATGCTGACAGTCCAGGCACGGGCCGAACGCGCGGGACTTCAGAATCGATGCGCGCTAGCCGGCACGCCCCAGGTCGCCCGCGCCCTGGCCCGTTTCGGACCCGGCGGACGGTTCGAGCCCGGCCAGGACCGCGCCGCTGCGCGCCGCCTGCCGGTCGCCGCGCTGGAGCTTTCGGACAAGGAGGACGAGGCCCTGCGCCGTCTGGGCCTGAAGCGGCTGGGCGATCTGGACGACCGGCCCCGCGCGCCCCTGGCCGCCCGCTTCGGCGCCGATTTTCCGGCCCGGCTGGCGCGGGTTCTGGGCGATGAGAACGTGCGCATCACCCCGCATCGCCCGCCCGCCCCCGTGGTCGTCGACCGCATTTTCTTCGAGCCGATCTCGGCGCCCGAGGACGTGGAGCGGGTTCTGTCCGACCTGCTGGTCGAGACCATGAGCCGGCTGGATCAGACGGGCCTGGGCGGCCGCGCCTTCGAGGCCGGCTTCTATCGCGTGGACGGCGAGACGCGCCGCATCGTCGTCCGCACCGGCCGTCCGACCCGCGACGCCCCCGCGACCCTGCGGCTGTTCCGCGAGCGGATGGCGGCTTTGGCCACCCCGCTGGACCCCGGCTTCGGTTTCGATCAGATGCGGATGTCCGCGCCCTGGACCCAGGCTTTGGCGCCCACACAGCAGGGGCTGGAGCGCGAGACGCCCGGCGAGGAGGCCTTCACCCGCCTGATCGACCGGCTGACCGCGCGTCTGGGACCGGAGGCCGTACTGCGCTTCGAACCCTTCGCCTCGCACATTCCCGAACGCGCCGCGCGACTGGTCCCGGCCGCCGCCCGCCATGGCGTCGAGACCTGGCCCGACCTCGATCCCGACGATCCGCCCCTGCGCCCTCTGCAGATGTTCGATCCGCCCCAGCCGGTCGAAACCCTGGCGGAGGTGCCCGACGGCTATCCGCTGAAGTTCCGCTGGCGCCGCGTCCTGCATGAGGTGACGCGCGCCGAGGGGCCCGAGCGGATCAGCGGCGAATGGTGGCGTGCGCCGGGCCAACGCACTCGCGACTATTACCGGGTTGAAGACCGCGAAGGCCGCCGTTTCTGGCTGTTCCGCCAGGGGCTCTATGGCGAAACGCTCGAGCCGCGCTGGTTCATCCACGGCCTGTTCGCATGAGCGCGCCCGATCCTTGCGGCGCCTACGCGGAGTTGGCGACGGCCAGCAATTTCTCCTTCCTGCGCGGCGCCTCGCATCCCAAGGACCTGGTGCTGACGGCGATCCTGCGCGGCCACGCCGGACTGGGGCTGGCCGACCGCAACACCGTGGCGGGCGTGGTGCGGGCCTGGAGCGCGCTGAAGGAGCTACGAGCCGAAGGTCTGGCTCCGCCGGACAAGGTGCGCGAGGGCGGCGGTCCCGGCGAGATCGCCTTCATCGAGGACCCGCTGAACGATCGGGCCCTGTCCGAAGAGGTGAAGGCGCGTGCGGCAAACTTCCGTCTGCTGACAGGGACGCGGCTGGTGTTCAACGACGGGACGCCGGATGTCATCGCCTATCCGGAGACGCGGGCGGGCTGGGGCAGGCTGACGCGCCTGCTGACCTTGGGCAACCGCCGGGCGAAGAAGGGCGAATGCGAGATCGGCCTGCGAGACCTGCTGGCCGATCCTGAAGACCTGCTGCTGATCCTCATGCCACCTGATCGTTTGGCAGGGCTGGAGGAGACGCTGACCCGCATGAACGCGGCGGCGCCGGGCGCGGTCTGGCTGGGCGCCGCCCTGCACAGACGCGGCGACGACCGGCGCCGGCTGGCCTGGCTCAAAGCCATGGCGGATCGGACCCAGGTTCCCTTGCTGGCGCTCAACGACGTCCTCTACGCCGCCACT
Organism: Brevundimonas phoenicis; assembly: GCF_047237745.1. Lineage (NCBI taxonomy): Bacteria > Pseudomonadati > Pseudomonadota > Alphaproteobacteria > Caulobacterales > Caulobacteraceae > Brevundimonas > Brevundimonas phoenicis. The sequence continues at coordinate 815,514 of NZ_JBDFLN010000001.1, read as the reverse complement.
GAGGACCGCGACCTGCAGGACGTCCTGACCTGCATCCGCGAAGGCGCGACCATCGAAACCGCCGGCCGCCGGCTGGAGGCCAACGCCGAACGCTGGCTGAAGCCCTTGGACGAAATGGCCCGCCTGTTCAAAGACGCGCCCGAGGCGGTGGCCGAGACGACCGCCTTCCTGTCGCGTGCGAACTTCGATCTGAGCGACCTGAAGTATGAATACCCAGAGGAGCCCGTACCGCCCGGCGAAACACCCCAGGGTTGGCTGGAGAAGCTGGTGCGCCACCGCACGCTGGTCCGTTATCCGGACGGCGCGTCGCCCAAGGTCACGGCCCTGCTTGAGAAGGAGCTAGCCTTCATCGCCAAGCGCAGCCTGGCCCCCTATTTCCTGACCATCCACGACATCGTCCGCACGGCCGAGGACAAGGGCATCCTCTGCCAGGGACGCGGATCGGCCGCCAACTCGGCCGTCTGCTACGTCCTGGGGATCACCAGCGTCGATCCGGCCTGTCACGACCTGTTGTTCGAGCGGTTCCTGTCCTCCAACCGCGACGAGCCGCCCGACATCGACGTCGACTTCGAGCACGAGCGGCGCGAGGAGGTCATCCAGTACGTCTATGAGCGCTATGGCCGCCATCGCGCCGGCATCGCCGCCACCGTCATCCGCTATCGCCCCCGCAGCGCCATCCGCGAGGTCGGCAAGGTCCTGGGCCTGACTGAGGACGTCACCGCCCGTCTGGCCTCGACCCAGTGGGGCAGTTGGGGATCGGAGATCAGCGGCCGCCAGATCGAACAGGCCGGTCTGGACGCCGCCAACCCCATGGTCGATCGCGCCGTGCGCATGGCCACGCGCCTGCTCGGCTTTCCGCGCCACCTGTCCCAGCACGTCGGCGGCTTCGTTCTGACCCAGGGGCGGCTGGACGAGACCGTCCCCATAGGCAACGCCGCCATGTCGGACCGCACCTTCATCGAATGGGACAAGGATGACATCGACGCCCTGGGCCTGATGAAGGTCGACGTCCTGGCCCTGGGCATGCTGACCTGCATCCGTAAGGCGTTCGACCTGATGAAGGCCCATTCGGGCGTCGAGCACGACCTCGCTTCCGTCCCGCCGGAGGAACCCGAGGTCTACGACATGCTGTGCCGGGGCCAGTCCATCGGCGTCTTCCAGGTCGAGAGCCGCGCCCAGATCAACATGCTGCCGCGGCTGAGGCCGCGAGAGTTCTACGATCTGGTGATCCAGGTCGCCATCGTGCGTCCCGGCCCGATCCAGGGCGACATGGTCCATCCCTACCTGCGTCGCCGCAACGGCGTGGAGGAAATTCACTATCCCCCGCCCAGCGGCCTCTATGGTCCGCCGGACGAGTTGAAGCAGGTGTTGCACCGAACCCTGGGCGTCCCCCTGTTTCAGGAACAGGCGATGAAGGTCGCCATGGTCGCCGCCCGCTTCACGGACGCCGAAGCCAACGGCCTGCGCAAGGCCATGGGCACGTTCCGGGGCGACGGGACGCTGCACACCTATGAAGACCGCATGGTCGGGCGGATGATCGCGCGCGGCTACGATCCAGACTTCGCGCGGCGCTGCTTTGAGCAGATCAAGGGTTTCGGCTCCTACGGCTTTCCCGAAAGCCACGCCGCCAGTTTCGCCCGGCTGGTCTATGTCTCTTCCTGGATCAAACACCGCCACCCGGCGGCCTTCGCCTGCGCCCTATTGAACAGCCAGCCCATGGGCTTCTATGCGCCCGCCCAGATCGTGCGCGAGGCGGAGGAGGTCGGCGGGGTTGAGGTGCGCCCTATCGACGTCTCGCACAGCGACTGGGACAACAGCCTGGAGGGGCCGGCGAACGCGCCCGCCCTGCGTCTGGGCCTGCGCCAGATCGACGGCTTCAGGGAGGAGTGGGCTAAAGCCCTGTCGGCGGCGCGGGCCGAGGCGCCCTTCGCCGATATCGAAACCCTGGCCCGGCGCGCCGAACTGCCCGCCGCAGCCATGCGCAAGCTGGCCGACGCCGACGCCTTCCACTCATTGGGCCAGGATCGTCGCAAGGCTCTATGGGCGGTGCGCCGCCTGCCCGACGACGATCCCCTGCCCCTGTTCGCAGCTGCCGAGGCGCGCGAACGCGGCGCCCGGGAACTGGGCGCGGAGCCCGACGCCCAACTTCCGCTGATGCCGCTGGGCGAGCACGTCGCCGCCGACTACCAGACTGCGCGCCTGTCGCTGAAGGCCCACCCCATGGCCATCCTGCGTCCTGTCTTCGCCGCCGAGCGAGTCCTGACCTGCGCCGAAACGGAAGGCCGGCGCGGCGGCTCCCTGGTGCAGGTCGCGGGCGTGGTGCTGGTGCGTCAGCGGCCGGGCAAGGGCAACGCCGTCTTCGTCACCCTGGAGGACGAGACCGGCATCACCAACATCGTCCTCTGGGCGCGCATGCTGGACCAGTACCGACGCGAGATCATGGGCGCCCGACTGATGCAGATCGAAGGCCTGGTTGAGAAAAGCCCCGAAGGCGTGGTCCACGTCCTCGCCCGCCGCGTCATCGACCGCAGCGCCGAACTGTCCCGCCTATCCGAAGACCACGAAACCAACATCCAACTGGCCCGCGCCGATATCGTCGCTAACTCGCAACCCCCGCGACACCCGTCACATCGGCATCCGCGCGACGTGCGCATCTTGCCGGGATCGCGGGACTTCCACTAAGCGCCAGGAGCGGTCATTCACTGTGGGCCGCAAAGGCGACATTTAGCACGCGGCTGGGATCGACTAGCTCTAACGGGCCTCCGCAATCAGAAGACCTCGTCCGGCTCTATGATCCCGGCCTTTCGACGAGCCTCTGCAAGCTGACGGGCGACAATCCGGTTCTCAATGGAGCTGGCCATTGAGAACATGGCGACACCAACCTGCACCACATACTGACGTGTTATTCCTCGCCGCGCTTCGCCCTCCTTCGTCTGACCATTGCGATGGACGCAGTCGTGCCGGACCGGAAGGCTAGCCATCAATTTCTTCTTGATCTCGGGCTGAGTGAAGATTTCCAGCCCAAGGGCGACCTCGTATATTTCAGAGATCAGACTGAAGTTGTGATAGCTGAGTCCTCGAAGGTAGTCGGTCACCTTGCGCTTGACGCAGTCCGGGTCAGCCAAAACGTCTTTCAGGGCGATCTTCACACCAACGAGATTTTTGTCCTTCGAAACGATGGCGGCTAGCGCGTCAGGATCGTTGAGAACGGCATTCAGGAGGGTGTCGCTGAGGTAGGCCTCCAACGCGCCGAAAAAGTGCACGAGGACCATTCGGTTGGCGGCGACAGTCACCAAGTCATGACCGGTCGATCGGATTATATCGTGACCCTCTTTCATCGCCGCTCGGAGGACTTCAAACGGCTTGAGGGGAACGTCTAACCAATAATCTTCATCGTAATCGGGGAGTGCGTCGTAACCGCCGCTGGCCTCGATCAACGCGTCGAGATGTTCAGCAAATTCAGCGTGTACAGCTCCGTCAGAATTCCAGACGTTTATGGCGAATGTGGTAGAGCACTCGGGACAGGTGACATCCGTCTCGTCCTCGACCATGCGCTCTTCAGCTTTGTCGCCCGACCAGTTCGGTTCAGGGACCCGCACGGTTAGCGCGACTTGCTCACTGCACTTTGGGCAAATGAAACTGATGTCGGACGAATATTCGGCCACGGTGAATCCACCCTAAATAGTCGGTGGCACGCTACGACGACCGATCACCTGAGGCCAAGGTCTGGCATCGCTGGTATAGCCCAACGGCTTGGCGCGGGCCTAACGGCCGACGCCTGATCCAGTTAGGAACGGAGCCCACCTCTCGCTTCTGTCGCCTTCAATGAGCCGCTCCGCGCCGATTTCGTTGAAAAAGGCGTCCCGGGCAATTGGCATGAGGGCGCTGCGCTGATTCACTCTGGTCGTTGAGACCGGAGGTGCAGCGATGATGGGCGAGCGGCGGGTCGATCAGTCGGCCCTGTTCTACGCGTTCTCGTTGGAGCGGCATGTGCCGGCGGATCACATGCTGCGCGCGATCGATCGCTTTGTGGAACTGGACGGCCTGCGGACGCATCTGGCTCCGTTCTACAGCGCCATCGGTCGCCCCTCGATCGACCCGGAGTTGCTGATCCGGATGCTGCTAGTCGGCTATTGTTTCGGCATCCGCTCGGAGCGGCGCCTGTGTGAGGAAGTTCACCTGAACCTGGCTTATCGCTGGTTCTGTCGGCTGGGCCTGGACGGCGACGTGCCGGACCACTCGACCTTTTCGAAGAACCGCCACGGTCGTTTCCGCGACAGTGATCTGCTGCGCGAGTTGTTCGAGACGGTGCTGCGCCGCTGCATCGCCGAGGGCCTGGTCGGCGGCGAGGGTTTCGCGGTCGACGCCAGCCTGATCAAGGCCGACGCCAATCGCCAGCGCTGCGTGCCCGGCGACGAAGGTCTGCCGCCCGAGGCCGCCAGCCGCGCCATCGACGAGTACCTGGCCGTGCTGGATGATGCGGCCTTCGGCGGCGCGACCCCGGTGACGCCCAGGTTCATCTCGCCGGCCGACCCGGCCTCGCGCTGGACCGGCGCCAACAAGGGCCTGGCCTTCTTCGCCTATGCGACCAACTACCTGATCGACCTGGACCACGCGATCATCGTCGATGTCGAGCCGTCCACGGCGGTGCGCCAGGCCGAGGTGACGGCGGCCCGCACCATGATCGAGCGGGCGCGCGAGCATCATGATCTGTGGCCGGCCCGGCTGGCGGCGGACACCGCCTACGGCTCGGCCGAGATGCTGGACTGGCTGGTCCACGACCAGGGCATCGAGCCCCACATCCCCGTCATCGACAAGTCGGAGCGGATCGACGGAACCTTCTCGCGCAGCGACTTCGCCTATGACCACGCCCAGGATCTCTACCGCTGCCCGGCGGGCAAGACGCTGGTCCACGGTCGGCGCGTCTTCTCGACGCCCCGGACCCAGGCGCCGCCTGACGACACCCTGCGCTATCGCGCCAGTACGGCCGACTGCCGGGCCTGCGCCTTCAAGCCCCGCTGCTGCCCCAACACGCCGATGCGCAAGGTCACGCGCTCCATCCACGAAGGCGCCCGGGACTTCGCCCGCGACATCGCCAAGACCGACGCCTACGTCGTCTCCCGGCGCGAACGGAAGAAGGTCGAGATGCTGTTCGCCCACCTCAAGCGCATTCTGAAGCTGGACCGACTGCGCCTGAGAGGCCCCAACGGCGCCAAAGACGAGTTCCTCCTCGCCGCCACCGCCCAGAACCTGCGCAAACTCGCCAAACTGATCCCGCCAGCAGCTCCGGCGGTCGCCTGAAGCGGCACCAAGCCGTCGCGCCCATTACTGGCGGCGATCTTAACAGCCGCCTTTTTCAACGAAATCCGCCAGGAGCGGTCTTGGCATCCATGCGAGAAGCGGACCTCGCCTACATGGCTCGCAGCAGCATCTTGCATGTGCACGCCACCACGCTTCCCGGTAGCCGCCGCATGGAGCCATCGGCGCGCCGAAGGCGAAGCCCCAAACGATGCCTAAGGCCAAGTTTGTGTTCCAAACTCAACTCAAGAGTGACATTCTGGAGAAAACAATCGATCGGTGGGGGGGGATATGCGGATCAGCCGCGTTGTCGTGAAGAACTATAGGTCGCTCAAATTCGTCGACGTTCAAATTGTCGAGCCAGCGACGATGGTCATCGGTGAGAACAACACAGGCAAATCCAACTTTTTTCAGGCCATTCGCCTTTGCCTGGATAGCCAGCTAACTTCTGCCTTCCGCTCACTTCATAAGGACGATGTTCACTGTCACGTCGACCAGACCCAGCCGTTCCAGGTGCTAGTCGGCGTCGAGTTTGCTGACTTTGAAGGTCATGAGAACGAGGAAGCGCTCCTGCACGGGACGCAGATCGGGCCTAATCGCGCCCGGATCTTCTATCGCTTCAGGCCCAAGCGTGCCGTCCGCGAGGCCATTGCTCAGAACCAGCAGGCCGATCCTTTAACTCTTGAAGATTACGGTTGGGAGCTCTTTGGGGGGGGGAATCCGGAAGTCGATCTGACCGCCATTGAATGGAACCATGAGAACGGCGACCTGGGCGCAACAAGCGTCGGTTTGCAGTATCTACAATCCTACCTGGTCGTGTTCCTCCCCGCCCTGCGAAACGTGGAGGCTGACCTCCAGCAGAGCCGCAACTCCGCGTTGGCACGGCTGGTGGAGGCGTGCGCCATCCCTCCGGCCGAGCAGGCGGCGCTTACGGCCGCAGTTCAAACAGCAAATGATGAGATTGAGGGATCGCCCACGATCCAAGCGATCTCCGAGTCCATTGATGAAGCCCTGAAAGAGATTAGCGGCCCGGCGTTTAGCCTCGACGTGGACCTAGGCCTCTCGGCCCCAACATTCCAGTCCATCGTTCGCAATCTCGTGGTTCTGCTCAGCAACGGCCTGGTCAATCAATTCGAAGCGCGTCGGAATGGCCTCGGCCTAAATAACATTCTCTATATCGCCATGCTGGTTGAGTATTTTCGCAAGCGGGCCGCAATCGGTAAGGCCGCCGGTGAACTGATCCTGATTGAGGAGCCGGAGGCGCACCTTCACCCGCAGCTGCAAGCAACGCTGGTGGACGCCCTTCGGGCGCTTCCCTTCCAGTCAATGGTATCGACCCACAGCACGCAGGTCACCGGAAAGGCCCCGATTAAGTCCTTCGTGACCCTAACCGCAGGGGCAGACGGTGTGACGTTCGTGTCCACCCCGGGGACTGCTGCGGCGCTTACTGGAGAGCAGCAGCGCGACCTCAATCGGTTTCTGGACGCCACGAAAGCGAATCTCCTCTTCGCACGAAAGGTGATGCTGGTCGAAGGTCCGGCGGAATTGCTGCTCGTGCCTGCTCTAGCAAGGCGCGTTCTCGGCGTGGATTTGGAGCGCGAAGGCATTTCTGTCATCGCGATTCATGGGACCCACTTTGGCGCGTTCAGTCGACTATTCAGCGCGACGAGCCTCCCCAAGAAATGCGCCATCGTTGGAGATGCGGATATTCCGCCCGCCGACGTAGTTGCGGACGAAGATGTACCGGTTCAGGAGAACTTGGCGGCTCTCGAAGGCCCTTTCGTGCGAGCCTTTGTCGGCGCGACCACCTTTGAGCGCGAGATCACGCTTCCCGGGAACCTCAAGATGCTGTCGCGGGCAGCAGAGGAACTCCACGCTCCCAGATTGCAGGCCGCACTAAACCTCCAGGACGAACTTATCGGAGGCCCTGTTCCTGAAGCACTCAAGGCGCAGGTGTTGCGAACGGCCAAGCGTTTCGGCAAGGCGCGCTTCGCACAGGTTACAGCCGGGCACGCTGCCCTGGCTGAGGAACTACCAGCCTACATCCACGACGCTATTCAGTGGTTGCAGCAGCCGTGACGTTGACTGAACAGCAGCGGCAGGCCGTCAGTCACCCTGAGAACTTGCTCCTCACCGCTTGCCCAGGAAGCGGAAAGACGCGGACCCTGATCGCAAAGGCGATCCGGGAAATTGATCGCGTCCGCGGTACACCTCGAAAAATTTGCTGCATCACCTACACGAACACCGCGGCGCAGGAGATCGAGCATCGAACGGCCTTGGAGACGCAACCCGGCGACGAGGAGTACTTCGCCGTTTCAACGATACATGCCTTTTGCCTGACCGAGATTTATCGCCCGTATGGATGGTTGCTCCCCGGCTTCCGCGGAGCGGCACGTGTCATTACCCGGGAAAACCCAGACTTCGAGCGCATCGCACAGTACGCGGCCGAGCGCGTGAACTTGCTGCGCCTGACGCCGGCCGACTACGAGGCGTTCGAGTCGCTGACCATGAATGCGGCGGGGCAGATTGTAGGACTTGCTGCAAAAAACGATGCAATCGTGCGCGCCGCCCCCCACTGGTGGCAGCGCTGCGCCGAACTCGGCTACGTCGACTTCGGCACCATCATCTACGGATCGTACCGCGTTCTTCGCGACAATCCGCAGATCGCGATGTCTCTGGCCGCCAAATTTCCTTGGTTCCTTGTCGACGAGTTTCAGGACACCACGGACCTTCAGATCGAGTTGCTCAAGCTCATTCACGCAACGGGCCGATCTCGCTTCTTCTTGGTCGGCGATCTCGCGCAATCGATCTTCGGCTTCACCGGCGCTGACCCAAGCCTTGTCGCGCCTTTCGGCGCGCACATTCACGCACGTACCGACCTCTCATTAAGTCAGAATTTCCGGTCTAGTGAACGCATTGTCGGCCATGCAGAGCGGCTCTTCCCGAGAAAGCCGCCGATGACGGCCAACGGCAGAAATCGCGATGCTTCCACAGACCCAATCCTTGTTCGGGGCGTCACTTCCTTTCAAGCGATCACCGAGCATTTCCTGCCAAAGCTGGACGAGTTAGGGATTTCGCTCGGCGATGCCACCATCCTCGGCAAGGATTGGGCCTCGCTCATCGCGCTGTCGCGGCAACTCCGCGACTACGGCACCCCGGTAGTGGGCCCTGGCGCGAGGCCCTATCGGCGGTCGCGGCTCTTCGCGGGACTAGCGGAGCAGCTATGCGCGGCCACCGAAGAAGTCGCACCCGACACCATGCGTCAACTAGAGCGGGCCGTCTTTCACGCCGTACAAGACCTAACAGGTCATGCTGGGCTCGATGTCTTCAGCCACGGGGGCCGCGTAGTCATTGTACGTCTTTTAAGAGAAGCAACGCGCCTGGCCGAGTACGGAGGCGCAATCCAGTGGCTAGACGAGATGTCCGCCCGGACCGGCGAAATCCTGTTCAACGCGGGGTACATTGATCGCGCGCAGGCGGGGATGTTCTATGCGTCAGTCCAAGAGATGAAGGTGGACATGGCGCGCCAGGGAGTCGACACCGCCAATCTGACAGTGAGCGATCTCGGACTATTCGCAAGCCCTACCAGAGCACTCCGTCTGTCAACGATCCACTACTCGAAGGGTAGAGAGTACGCGGCCGTCGCGATGATCGGCTTGCGCCAGGGCACATTCCCACACTTCAACGCAAGAGGCGATGACGCCATCGAAGCCGAGAAGCGCCTGTTCTATGTCGGCGTGACCCGAGCAGAACGCCTATTGATGTACGTGGCGGAGCAGGATCGATGGAACAATCCTCCGAGCCCATTCTTAGGCGCCGCTGGGATCGGCGTGATCTAGCAAGCCGACGTTGCGCTACATAAACAGCCGGCACGGATAGGAGCGCGGCTCCAGCGTCGGCATGCGCACCACGACCTTCTCCAGGATCTGGGCGAAGTTGAGCCGCCGCTGGGAACCTGCCCAAGCGACTGCATGCAAGGGTGAAACGGGACCGGGACCGAGCCCCAACTCCATGCCCGCTCGAAGGTCCGCGGCGGCTCGCCCGACCCATGGCGGTCTCCTTGTGTCGTGGCTTCCCAGCTGCCGCTCCGAAGGTCTCTTAAGAGTCAGGCGCCGTCCTTAGGCCTTGGAGTGACGACCACTTGGCAGGGATTGCAGAGCGGCTTCTCCCGGCCCAGGCAGAACGAAGAATTTCGCAATCGACACCCCCAATACGCCTGCTAGTCGATCAGCAGATCGACCGATCACATTACCCAACTGACGCTCAATCTCGCTCAGGTCTCTGCGCCACAACGCGCGCACGACCGCCCAGCGTGACACGAACCTGGCCTGGGGCGACGCGGCGGTGGAGTACTTCCTCATCCTCCATCCGCGCCGCCGCGACATCGCCTACCGCAGCGCTTCGGGGAGTTGCAGGCGTCGCACAGCCACATCCAGCGACGCCTGCGCCAGACCATCTCCGCCCTGGGCCGGACCGTGCTGGATACGACGCCCCTTCCGTCGTCGGCGATCTTCAAGGGCATGCCAATGATCGAATGAACAGTGCGTTAGTCTTCGCACCTGCGAGATGGGCGGCGGCTGGCGCAGCGCGGTGGACAGGCGGAGGCGATTTTGCATGTTAAGCATCGCCATGCGGGCCAGGCGGGGCGGGGAATCCACTGTCACGAAACCCTCCAAAGATGACTCTGGGGATGGGGCGGTTTTCGTGAAGGCGGAATTGAGCTGGAGGGCGGTTCGCCGGTCGGAGGCGGTGGTCCAGGGCGGATCGGGGCCAAATGAGGCGCGAATGGGGCAGTCACGAAATTCGGAGCCGGGCGGCAGGGCGAATTCGGGCGTTTGTTGAAATCATTTAGGTTTTCGGCCGAGATTCGTGACTCGGATCGGGCGTTTTGGAGCTACTTTTGGTTGAATTTGGCCTCGAAACAGGGAAAAACGCAGTCACGTTTCTGTAAGACGCTGAAATATCAAGGGAAAAATCTTTGAGTCACGAATCCCCTCAAGGGTGACTCATTTGTCCGTTTTAGGGGGGCGGCTGGGGCTGGGGGGTTCACCCCCAGCCGCACCCCACTTGGCGTTTTAAAAACCGTAACCTCACTCAGAAATCTGCGCTATCTGGCATCCTCTTGGGGAATGATTATAGGGTTTGAATGCCACGTAATTGGGGGAAGGCTTCGATATGGCTGACGGCGACGTCACTATTTCCATTCGCGACCGTCTGCTGAAAGAGCGCAATGCGCTGCTCGATCTGTCTACGCGTAATCGCCTACTGAACACGCCGCTGCGAACCAAGAACAACCGCGCGATCGAAATCGTCGACGAAAAATCTGCCGAGGTATTCCGGTTGCTGACGTCGAATAGAGCTTTTAGCTTTGTGCCTGGCGTCCAGCTCAGTGAAGCGGATCGTGCTGACCTCGATCCGGACGATGACGTCACCGGTGGCATTCCCCAGCCGGACAATAACGACGTCGATGAACAGGGTCGCGCCTCCCGTCACACCGACACCCGACTTCAGACCCGCCTGACGTCCGAAGGACTTCAGAAGCGGCTGTTCGATATCTGGTACGACGCCCAGACCCTGGAACAGGAGCAGGGTGTCAACATCCTGTACTTGGCTATCGGCCTGCTGCGCTGGTTCGACAGCGACAGCTCCGACGTTGCACGCCACGCCCCGCTGGTGCTTCTGCCGGTAAAGCTGGAACGCACCAGCGCGGCCGACAAATTCAAACTGCGCTGGAGAGACGAACCTCCGTCGCCGAACTTGACCCTTCAAGCAAAAATGAAGGCTGAGTTTGCCCTCACGATCGAAGATTTCACAGATGAAGATGAAGTCGATCTGGCTGGATATTGCGCCCGGATCGCTGAAACCATTTCGAACCAGAAACGCTGGGAGGTGCTGCCCGATGCGATGGTTCTGGGCTTCTTCTCCTTCTCGAAATTCCTCATGTACCGGGATCTGGACCCAGACAATTGGCCCAAGCAAACTGGCATAGACAGCCGGGAAATGATCAGCGCACTGCTACGGGATGGTTTCCCAGAAAGCACGCCGCTCGTTGGCGACGCTGACGCAATTGATGATGTCATACGCCCCTTGGAACTTCACCACGTCGTTGATGCGGACAGTTCACAGACGGTCGCCATTGCTGAAGCCGCAGGCGGACGCTCAATCGTTGTGAAGGGACCGCCAGGCACCGGTAAATCCCAGACAATCACCAACATCATCGCCGCAGCCGTCGCCCGGGGCAAAAAGGTCCTGTTTGTCGCCGAAAAAATGGCTGCCCTGGACGTCGTTCACAGACGACTCCGACAGGTTGGCCTCGGCCCTCTGACGCTCGAATTGCATTCGAACAAGGTGAACAAGCGCACAGTCCTGGAAGAGTTAAAGCGTACCCGAGACGCGCAGCATCGGCCTCCACGCGGTGATCTCAGCGTGATCGAAAAGTTGGGTGAGACCAGCGGCGCTTTGAATTCCTTCGCCAAGCGGCTGCACAAGCCTCTGCAACCGAGCGGCCTCACTCCCCAAGCCATCCTCGGCCTCTTGGCGCGTTCTCAGGAAACAACAGCGCCGTCTGGCTACGCTCTTACCAATGCTGATCAGTGGGATCGCGAGGCCGTCGCGACTCGACGCGCCATGGTCGCTGAGGTTGCGGAACGATCACGTATCCTGGGTCCTGTTCCAGCCAATGTCTGGCGTGGCGTACAATGTGACGCCCTTGATCCGACGCAGCGCCAAGCCCTCAACACCCGCCTTCAGGCAGTCGCCGCGTCCCTAGCGGATGCAAAGCGACATGCGGAGGTTGCAACAGAAGGCCTTGCGGCACCCATCGTCAAGACGATGGCTGATCTACAACGCGCGTCCAGCTTCCTGTCCATCACGCCACTGCCCGCTGGCCTTGATCGAACTGCGTTAGTCTCCTCTTCATGGAGCGACCTTGATGAGCTTCAGCACCTTATCAAAGCGGGACGAACCTACGTCAGCGCCTGGGAAGATGCTGAAAAGGTTTTCAACGACGCCGGCCGAACGGCAGACCTTGCTCCTGTTCGATTGGCGGTCGTGACCAAGGGGACCAGCTTGCTGCGCTTCTTGGATGGTGCATATCGCACGCAGATCGCTCTTTTGCGCTCCTATCTGACGATCGAATTGCCAAAGTCACCTACAGAGCGTGTGGCTTTTATCGATCGCATGATCGCCGCTCAGAACGCCAAGGCTGCCTTCGTCGCCGCTGAAGCCGCCGGAACGGCATTCGGCACCGCCTGGAAAAGCGAACGATCAAACTGGGATCAGTTGGACGCCATACTGACTTGGCGTCGCACCCACGAAGCCCTGCCGCGCCTGACCTGGGGTCTCTTGGCGGAAACCACAGACATCAAACCAATCGAATCCGCTCGCGTCGCTCTGACTGAGGCGCTGCCGGAATTGGAGACTGCTCTCCAACAAGTTTTCACGGAGCTGGCGCTTAATCTGCGGCGTGCGTTTGAAGTCAGTGCTGTAGCGGAAGTTCATCTAGAGACTCTGGAAGCCCGTCTGGCGGAATGGATAGATGACCTCGAGGGGCTGAGCCGCTTTGTCGCCTTCGCTTCCCGAGCGCGTGCACTGTCTGATCTTGGCGGAGAATCTCTGGTCAACGCGCTCCATGATGGAACGCTTGACCACAAGTCGCTCCCTCCGGCTTTCGAACAAGCCTACGCAGAAGTACTGCGCGTTGCGTTGTTCACCACCTGGCCCGAACTTCGAGCGTTCGATGGCGACGATCACAACAATCGGGTGGCGACCTTCCGGCAACTCGACAAGGCGCGCATCAGTCTCGCGCAAGAACAGATTGTCGCCGCCCATGCGGATGGCCGTCCGCGCGGCGCCAGCGGCATAGGCCCGCTGGGCGTGCTCAACGCTGAAATGGCTAAGAAGCGTAGGCACCTGCCCATCCGCGTCCTCTTGGACGAGGCAGGCCCCGCGATTCAGCAGTTGAAGCCTGTCTTCATGATGAGCCCGCTTTCAGTCGCCCAGTTCCTGAAACCGGGCGGCATCCAGTTCGACCTGCTGGTCATGGACGAAGCCAGTCAAATCGAGCCTGTCGACTCCTTAGGCGCCATCGCACGCGTCAACCAGATCGTCGTCGTGGGAGACGAGCGTCAGCTTCCGCCGACCGCCTTCTTCAAAAAGCTCACCGGTGAGGACGATAGCGAGGAAACAGACGACGGCGTCACCATTCAGGCGAAAGATGCTGAAAGCATACTGGAACTCTGCCTAGCCAAAGGCATGCCCCACCGCATGCTCAGCTGGCACTACCGTTCGAAGCATCAGTCACTGATCGCAGTTTCGAACAAAGAATTCTACGAGAACAAACTCTTCATCGTGCCCAGCCCCTATGACGCTGTCGCTGGCATGGGGCTCAAATTCAATCTGATGAAGGACACCGCCTATGACCGGGGCGGCACCCGCACCAACCCCAAAGAAGCGAAAGCGGTCGCAGAAGCAGTGATCCGGCATGCCCGGGAACACCCAGAACAACTCTCGGCGTGGCGACCTTCTCGGTGGCGCAGCGCCAAGCCGTCCTCAAGGAACTGGAACTCCTTCGTCGCGGCAACCCTGACGTTGAGGAGTTCTTCAGCGGGGCGTCACACGAACCCTTCTTCGTCAAGAATCTGGAGAACATCCAAGGCGACGAGCGAGACGTGATCTTCATCTCCGTCGGCTATGGCAAGACGGAAACGGGCTACCTGGCCCACGCCTTCGGTCCGTTGAGTGGTGAGGGCGGCGAAAGGCGGCTGAACGTCTTGATCTCTCGAGCCAAGATGCGGTGCGAAGTTTTCTGCAACTTCACAGGTGCGGACATCGACCTGGAGCGATCTCGCTCCAGAGGTGTGGCCGCTCTTAAGCTGTTCCTGACCTTCGCGGAGACCGGGAACTTTGGCCTCGGCGAGGTGACGGGCGAGGACTTCGACAGCGAGTTCGAAATCCAAGTCTGCGAACGCCTCCAGGCTCTGGGGTATGACGTCAAACGTCAGATCGGCGCATCCGGATTCCGTGTCGACTTGGCGGTTTCAGACCCTGACAAGCCCGGCCGCTTCACGCTGGGCATCGAATGCGACGGCGCTCAGTTCCACTCTTCTCGTTCGGCTCGCGACCGTGACCGGCTGCGCCAACAGGTGCTCGAATCCCATGGTTGGATCATTCACCGTGTATGGAGCGCTGACTGGTATCTGCGGCCGCAGGCTGAGTTGAAGAAAATCGAAGACGCCATCGCTGCTGCACGAGCCGAATGGGCTGCCCGCGACGAAGACGGCTATCGTCCCGTCCGCGCAGTGCCCCTGTCATTCGAAGCCGAGCAAGTTGACGATCATACGGATATCGTCACCGCAGTGATGGAAACGGGCTCGACGTTCGAGCACCATCACAGCCTTTATGCGGAAGCTGATTTTCTGGTGAACCGGAGCGTCGAACCTCACGAGACGCCCTTGGCCCAGATGGCGGCCTATGTCGTCAAAGTCGTGCAGGCCGAAGGCCCCGTCCACATTGATGAAATCATCGCCAGAATTCGTATCTTATGGGGCCTTGGTCGTGCGGGATCGCGGATTCGCGCCGCCGTGGAACGCGCTGTCTCAGCAGCGGCGCAGCACGGGCTGATTGAGGGTGGGCCATTCTACACCGTGCCCGGTCAGGCCATCGTCGTAAGAGACCGCTCACAGGTGGGGTCGTCTAGCCTTCGCAAGCCTGGAGCTCTGCCTCCGGCTGAAATCGACGCCGCCCTCCTGGAAATCGTAGATACAAACTTCGGAGCGGGTCGTGACGATCTCATCGTGGCTGCGTCACGAGCCTTTGGGTTCGCGTCAACCAGCGCGCAGCTGCGCGAAGTCCTTCAACAGCGCATCACCGAGCTGGAAAAAGGCGGCATCTTTAGCACAAAAGGCGAATTGATCGTGAGGGCCACGGCATGAGCTGGTTGGGCTTGGATCACTTCGTGACGGTCAAGGCCGCCTTAGGCCGGGAAGCTGCCGCCGCACGCTTCTTGGCCACGGGTGGGCGACGTTCTTCTGCCATAGAAGACGATAGCGATGAGATGGACGCGAACATCGACGCCGCGGATACCGCACCGCTCGTCTTTCATATCATCTACGAGGATGCTGGAAGCCGTATCTCTCAACGCATCGTCACTGTCCGAAAGGTTGAGGTCGGTAAAACCGGCCCGATGCTGTTTTGCTTCTGTCATCTGAGGAAGAGGGTTCGTCGGTTTGCCCTGGAGCGAGTTCAGGAAGTGTTCGACGCCTCAACGGGCGAGGTCCACACTGAACCCAAAGCCTTTTTCCTAAGTCACCCCCTGCTCGCTCGCCCTGAGGCGCATGAGGATCGAGCATTCCGTCTCTGCGCTGATGACCTGACTATCCTGACTGCGGTAGGCGCCGCCGACGGGCGTTTCGATCCAGATGAACAAGACCAACTATTGGTGCATGTTTTCGATCGCTACGAAGAGGGTCCCCTAGACGAATTACGACTGCGACAGCGCCTGTCTCTTTTGACCCCTGACCACGTCAGCTTCTATAAATCGCTCACACGTGTTGCGCAGGCGGACAACCGCCTCCTTCGTCGATCCTTACGAAGGATCGTCGATGCAGATGGCGTATTAGACCCAGCCGAACTCGCTTTCGTGGACACGATCGAAGCCAGTCTTCGGTAAAAGAACCCAGGGTTCAAGAGCCCAGGATACGCCCACGAAACTCCTGCCCAGCGGGGGATTAAGGGGCCTAAATTGAGTCCCAAACCTTCAGAAAACGTTGGAAAAACAATGCATTCTCGGCGTTGACATCGTAGGGGTCAGCAGTTCGACGCCCACGCCCGCTGGCGCTGGGACAGACGGAAGCACAAGGACGGCCATGCAGCCTCCAATGAAAAAGGCTCGCCAAAGCGGGCCATACGCGAGTTTCAGGGAGCGGAAGATCAGCAGAAGGATTCGCTGATATTTGGCAGCACGGCCGACCAACTGCGTCACTACAGCGCGATCACGCAGAGGTTATTGGCGTTCAGTTACGCAACTTCCAATCGTGACCGTGCCTTCGGGAGGGAGGCAAATAGGAGGAACACCCTTGAAAAAACTCGCCCATCTAGCCCTCGCTGCAGCTTTGATGGCTTCATCGGCTGCAGGCGCCGCAACTCTCTTTCCGACAAACGCGGTAGCGGCAGAACAACCGTACCTCATCATCACTTATCTTCTCGACGGCGTGCCCGTAGGCAGCGTTCAGCTATTCTGCGAGGGGCCTGAAATCAGAACTGGCAACACCGCCGATTACCTTACAAAAGTCTTCACTTCCTACTTTATGTGCCCGTAACATAAAGGGAATCAAGCGCAAGCTTGTAGCAAGAGCCCCTCGGCCATGCCGTCGGGGGAGCTCACCGCCCCCTGCGATATGGCGCGATCCGCACCGCCCGCTGCCGTTGGCTCTCGCTGGCGATGGATGGCCAGAAGCCGCCGCCTTCCTTGCCCAATCCCTTGGCGGCGTTGGTGAGAAGGTCGTCCGCCAGGTTGTCGTGCTCCCGCATCGTGAAGCGGTCGGCCAGCCTTCTCGCCGAAGTCTTTGAGGCCAGCCTGCACCTGGCGAAGGTCGGTTTTCATCTTCCGGCGCATTGCGCAGCTCAATGGCTGCCGAACCCACGATGGGGCGTCGGACATGGGAAGGCTCCGGGGGCCAGGGGGTGGGCTGCGCGTCGCCCTTTTCCCGAATGGCCATCATCCGCCGCCAATGCCAGTATCGGGCACTAGATCCATTCAAGGGAGATCGCGATGGCGGCGCTGGTGGTTTTGTTTGGTGCGCTTTCGATCAGTTCGGCGGCGGTTCAGGACGACTGGTCCGACGTCGACTGCGCCAACGCAGGCTCGACTATGGAACAAAACGTCTGTGCGGGGCGCGACGTCAGGGCCCTGGAGCAAAACCTGCGCCTATATACGGACACCGCCTATGCGGTCCTGCGGGAGAACGACGAAAGAGATTCCGAGGCGCTGATCGCGGAAATCCGCGAGGGTGAGCGGCTGTGGCGGGGCTACATGGAGACGGCGTGTGGTGCCGTGGACACCTATTGGAAGCCGGGCACGATCCGTACAGTCATGGCCGCCAGTTGCGAGATGGAGCTGATCCGGGAACGCACCCACCACGTCTGGCGCGAATATCTGACGCCGATGGAGGGGATGCCCCGCCTGGCCGAGCCGCCGCGCGGCGGTTTCGACTGAGGCGGCGGAGGTAGCGGACGAAGGTTGACAAGCACGCATGAGGAACTGCGGCTCGGCTATGCCGCCCCCTGTCGCGCCCCCAAGGAACGCGCCTTTCCCACCTCGCCCGCGGGCTTTATGTGTCGGTTTCCATGCGGTTCTTGATAGTGCACTCGGAGGACAAGGCCCACCCGAGCGGGCCTTGTTCGAATTCTGTTTAAGGTGACGGGGACTAGGAACAGCAGCAGGGTGCGCGGCTAGGCATATTTTTGATCGCCCCTCAGGGGGACGCGTGCGTGAGCCACGGAATAACAAAGAAATCATATCGGAAGGCGATTCTCGTACGCTCAAAAGCCTAGGTATAGCCGCAAGGGCTCATGCCGAACGGCGAAGCGCCTGATTGCCTGAAGGTCGCGTCAGCGTCGTGGCGCAATCGCTCCGGCCGTGCTACGCGCGCCGAACCATGACGACGCCCCCTATCGAACGCATCCGCAACTTTTCGGTGGTCGCCCACATCGACCACGGCAAGTCGACCCTGTCCGACCGCCTGATCCAGTTCACGGGCGGCCTGACCGCGCGCGAAATGTCGGAACAGGTTCTTGATAATATGGACATCGAGAAGGAGCGCGGCATCACCATCAAGGCGCAGACCGTGCGCCTGAACTACAAGGCCAAGGACGGTGAGACCTACGTCCTGAACCTGATGGACACGCCGGGGCACGTCGACTTCGCCTATGAGGTGTCGCGTTCGCTGGCCGCCTGCGAAGGCTCGATCCTGGTGGTGGACGCCTCGCAGGGCGTCGAGGCCCAGACCCTGGCCAACGTCTATCAGGCCATCGACAACAATCACGAGATCGTCCCGGTCCTGAACAAGATCGACCTGCCCGCCGCCGAGCCGGACCGGGTGCGGGCCCAGATCGAGGACGTCATCGGCATCGACGCCTCGGAGGCCGTCATGTGCTCGGCCAAGTCGGGCATCGGCATCGAGGACGTGCTGGAGGCCATCGTCGCCCGCCTGCCCGCGCCCAAGGGCGACGTCAACGCCCCGCTGAAGGCCATGCTGGTCGACGCCTGGTACGACCCCTACCTGGGCGTGGTGCTGCTGGTCAGGGTGTTCGACGGCGTGCTGAAGGCCGGCATGCGCGTGAAGATGATGCAGACCGGCTCGTCGCACCTGGTCGACCGCGTCGGCGTCTTCCTGCCCAAGAACACCCCGGTCGATCAACTCGGCCCCGGCGAGGTCGGCTTCATCACCGCCCAGATCAAGGAAGTCGCCCACGCCGCCGTTGGCGACACCATCACCGACGAGAAGAAACCCACGGCCGAAGCGCTGAAGGGCTTCAAGGACGTGCAGTCGGTGGTCTTCTGCGGCCTGTTCCCGGTCGACGCCGCCGACTTCGAAGACCTGCGCGCCGCCATCGGCAAGCTGCGCCTGAACGACGCCAGCTTCACCTATGAAATGGAATCCTCAGCGGCTCTGGGTTTCGGCTTCCGCTGCGGCTTCCTGGGCCTGCTGCACCTGGAGATCATCCAGGAGCGCCTGAGCCGCGAGTTCAACCTGGACCTGATCGCGACGGCCCCCTCGGTCGTCTACAAGATCGGCCTGCGCGACGGGACCGAGATCGACCTGCACAACCCGGCCGACCTGCCCGACGTGATGCAGATCGAGACCATCAGCGAGCCGTGGATCAAGGCCACCATCCTGACGCCCGACGAATACCTCGGCGGCGTGATCAAGCTGTGCCAGGACCGTCGCGGCAGCCAGATCGAACTGTCCTACGTCGGCAGCCGCGCCCTGGTCGTCTATGAGCTGCCGCTGAACGAAGTGGTGTTCGACTTCTACGACCGGCTGAAGTCGATCTCGAAGGGCTACGCCTCGTTCGACTATGAGATCACCGACTACAAGGTCGGCGACCTGGTGAAGATGTCGATCCTGGTCAACGCCGAGCCGGTGGACGCCCTGTCGATGCTGGTCCACCGCGCCCGCGCCGAGACGCGCGGCCGCGGCATGGTGGAGAAGATGAAGGAGCTGATCCCGCCCCACATGTTCACCATCCCGATCCAGGCGGCCATCGGCGGCAAGATCATCGCACGCGAAACCGTCCGCGCCCTGCGCAAGGACGTGACCAGCAAGTGCTACGGCGGCGACGCCACCCGCAAGAAGAAGCTGCTGGAGAAACAGAAGGCGGGCAAGAAGCGCATGCGTCAGTTCGGCAAGGTCGAGATCCCGCAGGAAGCCTTCATCGCCGCCCTGAAGATGGACGAGGATTGATCCTCGTACGAGGAAAATGAAATCATGAAGGGCGGAAGGCGGTGCTTTCCGCCCTTTGTTCTTTTGCCCTCAAAACCCCGCCCGCCACGTCTCCGCGGTTAGCGTCACCGCCGCTTCGAGCGGGGGCTTGAGCTGGAACAGGCCCGGCGCGGCGGCGAGATCGTGGAGGCGGTAGAGGCGCCAGGCGTCGGGGCATTCGGTTGAGACCTCGCGCTCGGTGCGGGTCAGGAAGAAGTCGGTGGCGGGGCCGCCGCGCGTGGCCTTGACCTCGATCAGGCGCTCGCGGCCCGCCGGATCGAAGCTCTTGATATCGTAGCCGGCGCCGTCGCCGCGCTCCTGGGACGTCCATTCGATCTTGCGGGCCAGATCGGGGCGGTCATGGGCGATCAGGAAGGCGCGCTCGTGGTGGAAGACGTGACGCTCGCCCCACTGGCCGAGGACGCGGTTGCGGTGATCGCGGGCGGCGGGGTCGTATTTGCGGACGATGCGGGCGAGCCCCTCGGGCCGGGGCTTGCGCGCCGGGCCGAGGGGCGGCGGGGCGGTGATGGGGAGGATGACGGGCGGCGGCGCGTCCGGCTGGCTCCATGGCGAGGCGAAGGGTTGATCGGGTTCGTGGACGGAAGGCTGGCGTGGCGTCGGCCCCTCCACCACTTCGTGGTCCCCCTCCCCATGGAATGGGGAGGAAAATGACAGGCCGAGGCTCCAGGCGTCGGGATGGGCGTCGAGGTAGCGTTCGACAGCCGGAAAGAGCGCGTTCTGGATGTTGTCCATGCGCCTGTAGCCGCGGATGGTCGGCAGGCCGAGATCGGCCAGGACCGAGGACAGGTTCATGTGCTTGAACTCGACCGAGCGGTGCGAACGGCCCGTGCGCGCCATCAGGTCGCGGGCGTGATGCGCCTTGACGTAAGGGCGCCCCGCAAGCTCGGCCGCCAGCATGGTGAAATAGGTCGCGACGATGGCGTCCAGTTCGTCCGCCTGCCAGTCGGTTCCTACCTTAGATTGGTCGATCATCGCCCCTCCGCCTACCGGAGGTTAGCTTTGCCGTGGAGTCTTGGCCAGGACGCATGGGACAGGCGGGGCCGAGGCGATCACCTCGCCCTCCCCACCCGGTCGCTGGCGCGACCACCCTCCCCATATAGGGGAGGGAGAGGCGTTAAGGTCAGCGTACGGGCGTGTGGGTTTTCAGGGGTTTGGCGGCGGATCGGCACATCCAGCCCGCCTGGGTCGGCGCCGGTCCTATCCTTGCGCGCATGAAGGAAACCCTGGACGCCAAGCCCGCGCACTATCGCCTGTCGCGGGCGACGTGGGAGATCATTCTGGAGGCCTATCGCAACGGGGCGACCGTGCCGGAGCTGAGCGAGCGGTGGCGGGTGTCGCAGCACGCTCTGCGCAAGCGCATCACCGTCCATGGCGCGACCAAGCGCGACTGGGGCGATGCGCGGGCGCGCGAACAGGCCGAGGCGCGCGAGCGGATGCAGGTCGAACGGGCGGCGGCCGAGGCGGTCCGCGCCGAAGCCCTGTTCGCGCCGTCCGAAGGGGACGCGGACGAGACGGCGGAGGTTCTGGCCGAGACGGCGATGCGGGCCTCGGCGCGGGCCATGCGGGGACGGATGTGGGACGAGGCCAGGGCCCTGGCCCAACTGGCCGAGGCCTATGGCCGGATGGCGCAAAGGAGCGAGCGGGCGCGGGGACGCGGCGAGGTGACGCTGGACGACATTCCGCTGGAGCTAATCAAGGCGCTGGCGCTGAACCAGGATCAGTGCGCCTCCAGCCGCCTGGCGATCTGGGACGAGGCGGACCCGCATCCGGCCAAGCAGGAGTATTGGGCGGTCAACGCCGCCCAGCGCGAGGCGGGCATGGAAGAATGGCTGGCCCTGATGCGAGAGCGCAAGACGCTGCGGGATCGGGTGCGCGAACTGGAAGCGGCGGCGGGCCTGGACCCCCGCTCCGATCAAGCGTAGGCCGGACTCGCAAACATGAACAATCGTTCACATAGCGATGTGTCGCGTTGCGGCGGCCGCGCGCGCGGTTAAGGTCCGTCTCAACATGATCTGTTGGGGACTGAAAACACCATGCGCCTTGCCGCCTCTTCCGTTGCGCTCGCCGCCTTACTGGCCGTGAGCACGCCTGTTCTGGCCGCGCCCGCGGCGACCGCCTCCGCCGCCACGACGGCCGCCGCTCAGGCCGAGCCCCTGCGCGGGGCGCCGGTGTCGGAGCTGGTCGCCCGCGTCGATATTCCGTGGAAGCGCTTCCAGCTCGACAACGGCCTGACCGTGCTGGTGCATGAGGACCGCAAGGCGCCGGTGGTGGCGGTGTCGGTCTGGTACAATGTCGGATCGAAGGATGAGCCCAAGGGCTCGACCGGCTTTGCGCACCTGTTCGAGCACCTGATGTTCGGCGGGTCGGAAAACTCGCCTTCCAGCCACATCCAGACGATGAACGCGGCGGGCGCCACGGGCCTGAACGGCACGACCTGGTTCGACCGCACCAACTATTTCCAGACGGTGCCGACCCCGGCGCTGGAGTACACCCTGTATCTGGAATCCGACCGCATGGGCTATCTGCTGGGGCAGGTCAGCCAGGAGGTGCTGGATCTGCAACGCGGCGTCGTTCAGAACGAGAAGCGCCAGGGCGACAACCAGCCCTACGGCCTGACCTACTACGCCACGCTGGAAGCCCTGTTCCCCGAGGGCCACCCCTATCGCCACTCGACCATCGGTTCGATGGCCGACCTGGATTCGGCCAGCATGGAGACGGTGCGCGACTGGTTCCGTGAGAACTACGGCCCGAACAACGCCGTCCTGGTCCTGTCGGGCGACATCGACGAGGCCAAGGCCCGCGAGCTGACCCAGAAATACTTCGGCGCCATTGCGCGCGGCCCGGTCAACACCCCGGCGGCTGCGCCGGTGCCCACCCTGGCGGCGCCGGTCGAGCAGGTGCTGCACGACCGCGTGGCCCAGACCCGCATCAGCCGCACCTGGGCCGTGCCGGGCCTGGGCGATCCGGACTCCGTGCCGCTGAGCGTCGGCGCCTCGGTGCTGGGCGGCCTGGCCAGCTCGCGCCTGGACAATGTGCTGGTGCGTGACGAGCAAACCGCTTCCAGCGTCTCGGCCGGCAATCAGACCTTCCAGCGCCTGGGCATGTTCAGCTACTCCGCCATGGTCAAGCCGGGCGCGGACGCCGACGCCGTAGCTCGTCGCATGGACGCCGTCCTGGCTGACCTGATCGCCAACGGCCCGACCCAGGACGAGATCGACCGCGTGGTGACGCGCTACGCTTCGCAGCGCATCCAGGGCCTGGAAATGGCCAACGGCAAGGCCTCCGTCCTGGCCGAGGGGCAGCTCTATTCAAACGATCCGGACTTCTACAAGAAGGAGCTGGCGGCCTACGCAGCCGTGACCCCGGCCCAGGTCCAGGCCGCCATGCGCAAGTGGCTGAGCCGCCCGGTCTATAGTCAGATCGTCATGCCGGGCGAGCGCGAGGCCTATGTCGAGGCCGCCGCCGCGCCGTCCGGCGCGACCCCGGCGCCGGCCGAACCGATCCAGCGCGTGGCTCGCGACGCCGCCCCGGCCATCGGCCAAGTGTCCAACGTCGACTTCCCAGCTGTCGAGCGCGCCGCCCTGTCGAACGGCATCGAGATCGTTTACGCCCGCTCGACCACCGTGCCTGTGACCCGCGTGGCGCTGGAATTCGACGCCGGGGTCGCGGCCGACCGCGCCGATCGCCTGGGCGCCCACACCCTGATGCTGAACGTCATGCAGGAAGGCACGACGACGCGCGACTCCAAGGCCCTGGCCGAGGCGCAGGAACGCCTGGGCGCCAGCGTCTCCGTCGGCTCGTCGATGGACCGCACGGTGGCCAATCTGTCGGCCGTGACGACCAACCTGCAACCGTCGCTGACCCTGCTGTCGGACGTGGTGCGCAATCCCGCCTTCGCTCCGGCCGAGATCGAGCGCCTGCGCGCCACGCGCCTGGCCGCCCTGGCCAATGAGAAGACCCAGCCGGCGTCGATCGCCGGGCGCGCCCTGCCCCCGCTGATCTATGGCGCGAGCCATCCCTACGGCCGTTCGTTCGGCGGTACGGGCGACGAGGCGGTGATCCGCGGTCTGACCCGCGACGACCTGGCGGCCGAACACGCCCGCTGGATCCGCCCGGACAACGCCAAGCTGTTCGTGGTGTCGGACCTGCCGCTGGCCGAACTGAAGCCGCAGCTTGAGGCGGCCTTCGGAAACTGGCGCGCCCCGACCACGGCCAGGGGAACCAAGGCGTTCGACGCCGCCCTGCCCCAGACCTCGGCGCGCATCGTGCTGATCGACCGGCCGCAGTCGCCCCAGTCGCTGATCTACGGTGGCCAGGTGCTGCCGGTGTCGGGCACGGACGACCTGCTGACCCTGACCACGGCCAACACCGTGCTGGGGACGGACTTCCTGTCGCGGATCAACGCCGACCTGCGCGAGACCAAGGGCTGGTCCTACGGCGTGCGCGGCACCATCAGCCAGTTGGAGAACCGCGCGCCCTATATCGTCAACGCGCCGGTTCAGGCCAACCGCACGGGCGAATCCATCGCCGCCCTGATCAGCCAGTACGACCGTTTCCTGGGCGCTGAAGGCGTGACGGCGGCCGAGCGCGAACGCACCGTCCTGGGCGACACGCGCGCCCTATCGGGCAGCTATGAAACCTCGTTCCAGGTGCTGGGCGCCCTGCGCAGCAACGCCCTGTACGGCCGTCCGGACAACTATCAGGAAACGCTGGCGGGCCGAATCAACGGCCTAACGGCGGCCCAGATGGACGCCGCCGCCCGCGCCGCCATCAAGCCGTCCAGCTTCGTCTGGGTGGTGGTCGGCGACGCCTCGGTCGTCAAGCCACAGCTGGACGCCCTGGGCCTGCCGGTCGAGGTGCGCGCCGCCGAGGCGCCTAAGCCGGCTCAGTAAGCCGTTTCGAGCCCGTCTGAAACGACGACGGCCGGCGAGGCGACCTCGCCGGCCGTTTTCTTTGCGGTTGACCCCGAGCGCGGCCGGGGCGAGCCTTCGCGCCTCTCCTCCCCTCGCCGGAGCCTTCATGCCGACGGACGCCTTCAACCCCGCCGCCCGCGCCCCGCGCCTGGCCGTGCTGATCGACGGCGAGAACGCCTCGGCCCGGATCGCGGAGGCGCTGTTCACCGAGATCGCGACCCTGGGCGAAGCCTCGGCGCGGCGCATCTACGGCGACGCGGCCAGCCCGGCGCTGCGGGGATGGATCGACGTGCTGCCCCGCTGGGCGATCCAGTGGCAGCAGAATTTCCAGAACACCAAGGGCAAGAACTCGGGCGACATCGCCCTGGTCATCGACGCCATGGACCTGCTGCACTCGGGCCGGTTCGACGGCTTCTGCCTGGTGTCGTCGGACAGCGACTTCACCCGGCTGGCGGCGCGCATCCGCGAACAGGGCGTGCCGGTCTATGGGTTCGGCGAACGCAAGACGCCCGAGAGCTTCCGCCAGGCCTGCACCCGCTTCATCTACACCGAGAATCTGACCGGACGCGCCGCCGCCGAGGCGGGCGTGGCCGCGGCGCCGCCGGCCGAGCGCAAACCCGCCGAAGCCGTTCCCCTGATCGCCACCGCCATCACCGACATGGACGAGGACGGCGACGGCTGGGTCAACATCGGCGGCGTCGCCAACCGCCTGCGCAACACCTACTCCGACTTCGACCAACGCACCTACGGTCACGCCAAGCTGTCCGAACTGGTCCGCGCCACCGGCCGGTTCGATGTCGAGGTCGGCCCCGGCGGCGTCATGCGGGTGCGGCTGAAACCCCGGTAGGGCGCTTCGCCCTCTTCCCCTCGGCGCGCCATGGGCTATGTGTGGCGCATGGCCGCCGCAGAGACCCCCGTCGAAACCTTCAAGCGCGCATTGGCGCACGCCGCTCGAGCCCTGGCCGAACAGGCCGAGCTGGAGGTGCGCTTCGGCGGCGACGGACCCAAGCTGTCCAGCGGCGTGCTGACCCTGCCCCACCCGCCGCGCGATCCGGCCGCGCCTGAAAGCGCCGCCCTGCGTGGTCAGGCCGACCGGATGGCGCTGCGTCTGGCCAATCACGACCCGGCGCTGGACGCGCGGCTGCGCCCCGTCGACATGAACGCGGCCGAGGTGTTCGACGCCGTCGAACAGGCCCGCGTCGAGGCCGTCGGCGCGCGCGAGCTGAAAGGCGTGCGGCGCAACCTCGAGTCCGCCCTGGTCACACGGCTGGAGAAATCAGGCGCCCTGCGCGCCGAGGCGGCCCAGGTGCCGCTCGCCGAGGCGGCCGCCCTGTTGCTACGCGAACGGATGACGGGCGAGCCCGCCCCTGACGGCGCCAAAACCATGCTGGACCGGGTTCGCGCCGAACTGGAGGCCAAGGCGGGCGCCGAGCTGGACGCCCTGGCGGCCCTGGGCGACGACCAGGCGGCCTTCGGCGCGCGCATGAAGGATCTGCTGCGCGCGCTGGATCTGGACCCCGGCGACGCCGACGGCGGCGACTCGCCGAAGAGGACGGCGAGGACGACGCCGACAAGCCCGATCAGGACCGGGCGGATCAGGACGAGCAGGAAGAACAGGACGGCGGCGAGGGCGGCGACTCCCTGGACGGCACGGCCGACGACCAGTCCGCCGAGGACGAGCGCCAGGCCCGCCCCGACGGCACGCCGGGCGAACCCGACGGCGAGGGCCGGGAAGACGCCCCCGAACTGAGCGAAGGCGACCGCCCCAACCACCAGCAGACCCAGGACGACGGCCGCGCGGTCGAGGTCTATCGCGCCTTCACCACCGCCTATGACGAGGTCATCGACGCCGCCGAACTGTGCGACCCGATGGAGCTGGACCGGCTGCGCGCCCTGCTGGACGCCCAGCTGTCGACGCTGGGCAGCGTGGTCTCGCGCCTCGCCAACAAGCTGCAACGGCGGCTGCTGGCCCAGCAGAACCGCTCGTGGATGTTCGACCTTGAGGAAGGGATGCTGGACACGGCGCGCCTGACCCGCGTCATCACCGACCCGACCAGCCCTCTGTCGTTCAAGATGGAGAGCGAAAGCCCCTTCCGCGACACGGTCGTGACCCTGCTGATCGACAACTCCGGCTCGATGCGCGGACGGCCGATCATGGTGGCGGCGGTCTGCGCCGACATTCTGGCGCGGACGCTGGAGCGGTGCGGCGTCAAGGTCGAGATCCTGGGCTTCACCACCCGCGCCTGGAAAGGCGGTCAGTCGCGCGAGGCCTGGATCAGCGCCGGAAAGCCCGCCAACCCCGGCCGTCTGAATGACCTGCGCCACATCATCTACAAGGGCGCCGACGCGCCGTGGCGCCGGGCGAAGAAGAATCTGGGCCTGATGATGCGCGAGGGTCTGCTGAAGGAAAACATCGACGGCGAGGCGCTGGAATGGGCGCATGACCGCCTGCTGGCCCGGCCCGAGGCGCGCCAGATCATGATGGTCATCTCGGACGGCTCGCCCGTCGATGATTCCACCCAGTCGGCCAACGCCGCCCTCTATCTGGACAAGCACCTGCGCCAGGTGATCGAGAAGATCGAGACGCGCAGCCCAGTCGAACTGCTGGCCATCGGCATCGGCCACGACGTGACCCGCTGGTATCGCCGCGCCCTGACCATCGTCGACGTGGAACAGCTGGCGGGCGCCATGACTGAAAAGCTGGCGGAACTGTTCGAGGCCGAACCGAAGACCGTCAGCAGCAAGGGCGGACGGGTTCCGCACAAGCGCGCGGCGTGAAACGCCGCCTCTATGTCGCCGCCCTGATCTCCCTCGCCCTGGCCGCCTGCGCCGGGGCGGCGGTCACGTCCCATCCCTGGACGCCGGCGGCGACGGCCGACGGCTGGGCGCCCGCGGGCGGTTCGACCCGGCAGGTCGGCCTGGGCTGGCCGGGCGGCGCCCGACTGGCCAAGGGCGTGCGCTATGCGGGCGGGGTGCAGTTGATCGCGGCGCCCGTCTCCAGCCTGCACGGACTGTCGGACCTGAAGCTGACGGGCGACGGCGGCTTCGTCGCCGTGTCGGATTCCGGCGATCTGGTGCGCGGGCGGCTTGAACTGGATGCGGACGGGAAGTTGACGGGGCTGCACGATCTGCGGGTGCGGCGGCTGACGACCGCCGACGGTGAACCGATCGCCGATAAGGCCGCGGGCGACGCCGAGGGGCTGGCCCTGACAGACGGCGAGGTGCTGGTCAGCTTCGAGCGCGAACATCGCATCTGGAGCTATGGCCCGCTGGACGCGCTCAGCGCCCGGCCGCAGGTGCGGCCGCATCCGGCGGTCGACTTCCCGCTGAACGAAGGCCTGGAGGCGCTGGCGACGGCGCCCGACGGCTGGCGCGTCGGCGGCGAAGGCGGCGGGGTCTGGGACTGCTCGCTGGAGGGTTGCCGCCCCGTGGTCGAGCCGACGGCGCCCACTGACAGTTGGCGGCTGACCGGTCTGGAGCGCGATCCCCGCGGCGACGGCTGGTTCGCGGTGCAGCGGTCGTGGCGTCCGCCGTTCGACGTCCGCGCCCGCGTGCGCCGCATGGACGCCGACGGCGCGCTGGGGCCGGTGCTGGTCGAGCTGAAGCTGCCGGGCCTGACGGATAATTTCGAGGGGATCGCCGCCGAGACGAGGGGCGACAACGTGCGCCTCTACATCCTGTCCGACGACAACGCCAACCCGGCTCAGAAGACCCTGATGCTGGCGTTTGATGTGGAATGATCCTTCTCCCCTTGCGGGAGAAGGTGGGCGCCGCAAGGCGCTCGGATGAGGGGTGTCAACGCGACCTTCAGACAATGAGGCCGGGGCGTGTCCGACCTTCAAGCCTCCCGCAAACACCCCTCATCCGTCAGGCTGCGCCTGCCACCTTCTCCCTCAAGGAGAGAAGGACCATTCCTGTTTGACCTCTTCGTCCGTTTCCTGCCGTAGCCGCGCCGCGCGCTCGGCCGCGAACCGTTCCGGCGAAAGACGCGACAGCGCCCAGATCGCCCCGCCGCGCACCACGGGGGCGGGGTCGTCCAGCAGGGCTTCGACCGGCGCGATCAGCGCAGCGTCCCCGGAATTGCCCGCCGCATACAGGGCATTGCGAATGAACCGGTCGCGGCCGATGCGCTTGACCGGGCTCTTGGTGAACAGGGCGCGGAAGGCGGGGTCGTCCAGCGCCAGCAGGTCCGCCAGCGGCGGCGACTTCAGCGCGTCGCGGGCCTGCAGCCGCGCCTCCGAGGCCTCCTGCGCGAACTTGTTCCACGGACAGGCGGCCAGACAGTCGTCGCAGCCGTAGATGCGGTTGCCCGTCGCCGTGCGGAACTCGCGCGGCCAGGCGCCCGCATATTCGATGGTCAGATAGGAGAGGCAGCGCCGGGCGTCGATCTGGAACGGCGCCGGAAAGGCCTGGGTCGGGCAGGCGTCCAGACAGGCGGTGCAGCGGCCGCAATGCTCGACCTCGGCCTCGTCCGCTTCGATCTCGGCGGCGGTCAGTATAGTCCCCAGGAACAGCCAGTTGCCGTGGGTGCGGCTGAGCAGATTGGTGTGCTTGCCCTGCCAGCCAAGCCCTGCCCGCTGGGCCAGCGGCTTCTCCATCAGAGGGGCGGTGTCGACGAAGACCTTGACCTCCCGACCCAGCCGCGCGGCGATCTGGCCGGCCAGGATCTTCAGCCGCCCCTTGATGACCTCATGATAGTCGTCGCCGCGCGCATAGACGGAGATATAGCCCGCCGAGGCGTCCTTCAGCTCGGGCCGGGGGTCTTCGTCGGGGCCGTAGTTCATGCCCAGGACGATGGCGGTCTTCGCCCCGTCCCACATGGCGGTGGGGTGGGCGCGGCGCTCCAGCGTCGTCTCCATCCAGCCCATGTCGCCGTGACGGCCCGCATCGACGAAATGGGCCAGCTTCTCGCCTGCGCTCCACGGATCGCTGGCCGAGGCGAAGCGGCACACGCCGAAGCCCAGTTCGGCGGCGCGCTGTCGGATGAAGATGCGGGGATCGGCCGCCATGAGGGGCGCTTTAGCCCTGTGAGGCCTCAGAAGTCGAGGTCGGCGTACCAGGGCGCCGGATGCACGCCGGGGAAGCGGTCGCCCAGAAGCGGACGGAAACAGGGGCGCGACTTCAGCTTGGAATACCACAGCTTCAGCGACGGCCAGGACGCCCAGGCGATCTCGCCGAAATAGTCCAGCACCGACAGATGGCCCGCCGCGATCAGGTCGGCCTGGCTGAGACGGCGCCCGGCCAGCCATTCGCGGCTCGACGCCAGCGGCTCCAGCACCGTCAGATGGCTTTTCAGCGCCTCGCGGCCTTCGCGCAGCATGCGGGCGTCGGGCGGTCCCAGGCGCAGCAGAGGCTTCTCCATCCGCTCATGCAGCAGGACGGCGTCCACCTCGTCGGTGAAGCGGCGGCTGAACCAGGTCGCCAGACGGCGCGCCTCGGCGCGTTCGGCCGCATCGGCGGGCAGCAGGAAGTCGCCCTTGGAACGGTCTTCCAGCCAGCCCAGGACGGCGTCCAGTTCGCACAGGGTCAGCGGCCGGTTCTTCTCGGTCGTCGTCAGCACCGGCGGCATGCCGGAGGGGTTCAGCTCGAACAGGGGGCAGTCGTCCTCCCACGGACGCACCGCCTCCTCGCCATACTCGACCTTGGCCTCGCCCAGCGCCAGCCGCGCCGTGCGCGAAGCCGGATGAAAGGCGAAATGATAGAGGACGGCGGGCGTGGACATCGTCCGCCTTCATGCGCCCGCGCGCGTTAAGGCTCCGTTTACCGCGCGCGATTGTCGCAGGGGGTCAGGACCAGGGGCCGCTGCGGGCCACAGGCGCGTCGGGCGCGGTCGATTCCGGCGCCGTCGGGCGGGGCGGAGTGAAGGCGCCGCCGTGCGGCTCGGCCGCGCCGCGCGGGTCGGCGTGGATCAGGATGTCGGCGTGGGGAAAGGCCTTCAGCACCCGCTTCTCGGCGTCCAGGATGATGTCGTGCGCGGCCTTGAGGCTGAGCTCGGGGTCCAGGTCGACGTGCATCTGCACCATCAGGGCCTGACCGGCCATGCGGGTGCGCAGCTGGTGGACGTTGGCGATGCGGGGGTCTTCGGTCACGGCGGCGACGATGGCGGCGCGCTCCTCGTCCGAGGCGGCCTGGTCCAGCAGGTGGCCGGCCGCGCCCTTCAGCAGATTGATCGCGCCCCAGGCCAGCCAGACCGCGACCACCAGGCCCGCCGCCGCGTCCAGCCCCGGCGCCTTGAGGAAGGCGCCCGAGATCACCCCGATCAGCACCACGACGCTGGCGGCCAGGTCGGCGACGTAGTGGGCGCGGTCGCCCGCCACGGCCAGGGAGCCGGTCTTCTTCATCGCCCGCGTCTGCATCCACACCAGGCCCGCCGTGACGGCGATGGACAGGACGACCACGCCGACGGCCCAGCCGCCCGAGGTGACGGGGCGCGGGTCGAAGATGCGCTGCACCGCCTCCCAGCCGATGAAGACGCCGGACGCCAGCACCATGCCCGCCTGCACCAGGGAGGCCAGGCCCTCGGCCTTGCCGTGTCCATAGCGATGGTCGTCGTCGGGCGGGGCGGCGGCCCAGCGCACGGCGAAGAAGGTCGCCAGCGACGCGATCAGGTCCAGCGTCGAATCCGCCAGGCTGGCCAGGATGGAGACCGAGCCGGACGCGCCCAGGGCGAAGGCCTTCATGACGATCAGCAGGACCGCCGTCGCCACCGACAAGGTGGTGATCCGGCGCGTGGTCTCATGGGCGGCGTCGAGGGGAGAGGCGGTCATTTCCCTGCCCTTGTCGCCCAAAACAGCGCCCGCGCCAATGGCGGCGGCGGGGCTGGGACGCTAAGGAGAGGGGACGGGACGCCGCAGGGCGCAGCGCGCCCGACGTAAAGATCGAGACGGAGCATTCATGGCGGACTGGCTGACGGCGATCCTTCTGGGTCTGGTCGAAGGGTTGACCGAGTTCATTCCGGTGTCGTCCACCGGCCACCTGCTGCTTCTGGGGCATTTCCTCGGCTTTGAAAGCACCGGCAAGACGTTCGAGATCGTCATCCAGCTGGGCGCCCTGCTGGCCATCATCAGCGTCTATCTGAAGCGGTTGTGGTTCCTGGCGACGCGCTGGCCCTTCGACCCCGAAGCGCGGCGCTTCCTGATCGGCCTGCTGGTCGCCTTCGCCCCCGCCGTGGTGATCGGCTTCCTGGCCTACGGCTTCATCAAGACGGTGCTGTTCGAGACGCCGCTGGTGATCTGCGTCGCCCTGATCATCGGCGGGGTGCTGCTGCTGTGGCTGGACCGGATGAACAAGGTTCCGGCCTATCTCGATGCGGACCGCTATCCCTTCCGCGTCTATTTCCTGATCGGCCTGTTCCAGTGCCTGGCCATGATCCCCGGCGTGTCGCGCTCGGGCGCCACCATCGCGGGCGGCCTGCTGCTGGGCACGGACAAGCGGTCGGCGGCCGAGTTCAGCTTCTTCCTGGCCCTGCCGACCATGGGGGCGGCGGTCTTCTATGATCTGTTCAAGAACCGCGACGTGCTGGATTTCAGCGACCTCGGTCTGATCGCCATCGGCTTCATCGCCGCCTTCGTCTCGGCCCTGGCTGTGGTGCGCTTCCTGCTCGACTTCGTGTCCAAGCGCGGCTTCGGCCCCTTCGCCTGGTGGCGCATCGTGGTCGGCGTCGTCGGCATCATCGGCCTGGGCGTGACGGGCGCGCTGTAGAATCGATAACCCTAAGCCGTCATCCTCGGGCTTGACCCGAGGATCGGGCTGACCATCGGCAGGGCGCATGAAGTCGAGAGCGCGCGTCTTCACTCGATCCTCGGGTCAAGCCCGAGGATGACGGAGGCAGGAAGACGCGCCGAAGTCAGGCGGCGGGGCTTTCGGCGTACTGGCCGCCGTCGCGGTAGCGCCACAGATAGCTCGGCGCGATGGCTTCCAGCCCCGAAGGCTCGACGCCTAGGTCGGCCAGGCCCTTGGCGCCCGGCGCCACGACGTTGTCGCTCTCCAGCAGCACCACCTGATCCCTGGTCAGGGCCGGAGCCAGGCCGATCATGGCCGGGATCTGAGCCAGCGAGCCGATCAGGCGCGCGACCGGGAAGGGCAGCGGCAGAAGGATGTTCCTGCGGTTGGTCTCGCGCAGGATGAACTTCAGGATGTCCTCGAAGGTCCAGACCGACGGGCCGCCCAGCTCATAGGTCTCGCCCTCGGCTTCGGGGGCGACGGTCGCGCGGGCGACGGCCTCGGCGGCGTCGGCGACGTAGACGGGCTGGAACTTCGTCTGGCCGCCGCCGATCAGCGGCAGGACCGGCGACCAGCTGGCCATGGCGGCGAAGCGGTTCAGGAACTGGTCGCCCGAGCCGAAGACGATCGACGGGCGCACGATCACTGCGCCGGGGAAGGCGGCGCGCACGGCGGCCTCGGCCTCGCCCTTGGTGCGGGCGTAGTCGGCCTTGCCGTTGGCGTCGGCGCCCAGGGCCGAGATATGGGTCAGACGCTTGGCGCCCGCCGCCCTGGCCGCCTCGGCGACGTTGGTCGCGCCCTCGACGTGCAGGGTCTGGAACTTGCGGCCGCCGGTCTCGAACAGGATGCCGACCAGGTTGATCACGGCGTCGGCGCCGCGGACGGCCTGCGCCACCGCAGCCTTGTCGGTGATGTCGCAGCGCACGACCTGAACCTGGCCGACGTCGCCGGCCATGTGCAGCACGGGCGCGCTCTTGGCGTTGCGCGCGGCGACGCGCACGCGCCAGCCGCGACGGGCCAGGGCGCGCACGACCTGGGTTCCGATGAAGCCCGAGCCTCCGAACACGGTGACCAGACCGGGGGCGAAATCAGCCATCTCAGACGCTCCAACGCCAAGCCCCGGCCGCAGACGCAGCCGGAGGCGAAAATCTCATGGGCGGGGCTTAACCGAAGCGGCCCCGCCCCGCAACGAGAAGGGGCGGGATTCCGCCCTGCCCGCCTGCCCGATCAGTCGGCCCCCTCAGTCCGCCCGGTGGACGATCCGCCCGCCCACGACCGTCAGCACGGCCCGGCCCTTGGGGATGTCGGCGGCGGGGACGGTCATCAGGTCGATGTCGAAGGCGGTGAAGTCGCCGCGCTTGCCCACCGCGATGGTGCCCAGCTCATTCTCGCGGAAGCTGGCGTAGGCGGGCCACAGGGTGAACATCTTCAGCGCCGTCGCCCGATCCACCGCTTCGTTCGGACGCCAGTCGGGCCCCTGGAAGCCGCTCAGATCGCGGCGCGCCACGGCGGCGTAGAACTCGATCAGCGGATCGCCGCGCTCGACCGGCGCATCCGAGCCGCCGACCACGATCACCCCGCGATCCACCAGCGTATGCCAGGCGTAGGCCCCGTCCAGCCGCGCGTCGCCCAGGCGGTCGGCGGCGAAATGCAGGTCGCCGATGGCGTGGCTGGGCTGCATGGAGGCGATGATCGGCAGTTCGTCGAAGTAGTGATAGTCGCCCGGCCGGATGATCTGGGCATGCTCGATGCGCCAGCGCGGATCGGCCAGCTTCCACTCGGCCTTCGGCACGGCGCGCAGGGCTTCTTCATACCAGGCGGCGACGTCGTGGTTGCCCTGGTCGCCGATGGCGTGGGTGGCGATCTGGACGCCGGTGCGCAGCGCCTCCTGATACAGGGGCATGACCTCCTCGCGCGAGGTGCGCATCAGGCCGGTGGTGTCCGGGCGATCCGAATAGGGCTCGAACAGCTTGGCCCCGCGCGAGCCCAGGGCGCCGTCGGCGTAGAATTTGATCGCCCGCGTGATGACCAGGCCGTCGCCCGCGTCGCGCGGACCGCCCGCCATCAGGGCGCGTGCGTCGCCCATGTCGATGTTGTTGTAGACGCGGGCCGTGGCCTCGCCGTCGCGCGCCATCTGTTCCAGCAGGGGCACGTCCTTCCACGGCGCGCTCATGAAGTGGATGCCGGTCCAGCCGTAGCGGGCGTAGACGTCGAAGCCCGCGCGATAGGCCGCGCGCGTGGCCGCCGCATCGGCCTGCGGCGCCAGGCCCGCGATCAGATCGCCCGAAGCGTCGATCAGCAGGCCCGTCGGCCGGCCGTCCGGTCCCTTCACAATGTCCCCGCCCGAGGGCGAGGGCGTCGAGCCGTCGATCCCCGCCGCCTTCATCGCCGCGCTGGACACGGCCACCGCATGGCCGTCGGCGCGGGTCAGCATCACGATCCGGCCCGGCGCGGCAGCGTCCAGGTCGGCGGCGGTCAGGAAGCGTTTCTCGGGCCAATGGGTCTCGATCCAGCCGCGGCCGACGATGACGCCCTCGGGATGGGCCTCGGCCCAGGCGCGGAGCCTCTGCATGGCCTCGACGACCGAGGCGGAGCCTTCCAGGTTCAGCGTCGTCTCGCGCCAGCCGATGCCGTCCAGGTGGGCGTGGCCGTCGGTAAAGCCGGGGAACAGCGCCGCCCCCTTCAGGTCCACCACCTCCAGCCCCTCGGGCGAGGGCGCGCCGTTCGCCGCGCCGACATAGGCGATGCGCCCGTCGCGCACGACCACCACCTCGGCGGTCGGCCGGGCTTCGTCGCCGGTATGGATCGGCCCGCCCCGGATCAGCAGATTCTGGGCGTAGGCCGCGGGCGCGGCCGCCAGCATCAGGGCGGCGGCCAGGGACAGGGTCTTCAGGGTTCGGATCATCAGCGCCTCCAGTCGCGGCGCAGGGGAGCCGCAGCCGGGCTTGGCGTCAAGCGATCCTGCGCGCATCATCGCCGCATGAAGCTGTTCACCATCGGCTATGAAGGCGCGACGCAGGCCCAGGTCATCGACCGGCTGAAGGCGGCGGGGGTCGAACTGGTCGCCGACGTGCGGGCGGTCGCCTCGTCGCGCATCGCGGGCTTTTCCAAGACCGTCCTGGGCGAAAGCCTGAAGGCCGAGGGGCTCGACTATCTGCAACTGCGCGCCCTGGGCACGCCCAAGGCCGGGCGCGACGCGGCGCGCAAGGGCGACGCCGCGACCATGCGCGCCGTCTTCAGCGCCCATATGCAGGAGCCGGACGCCGAGGCCGCCTTCCAGCAGTTGCGCCATGCGGTGGGCGAACGGCGCGTCGCCCTGCTGTGCTTCGAGGCCGACGCCTGCGGCTGCCACCGCTCCATCCTCGCAGACCGGCTGGCGCGCGAGGACGGGGCGGAGGTGACGAACCTCTAGGCGGTCTTACGGACGCCCCACCACCTGATCGACCGAGTTGCTGGTGACCGGGTGATACAACGGCCGGGCCTTGGCGTAGATGCGCGTGGCGATCGGGCGGCCCCAGGCGCCTTCGGCCCACAGGGTCTGGAACAGCGGCAGGACGAATTTGCGCCGTCCCTGGCTGGTCAGGAAGCGGTCGGCCACAGCTACGGCGGGCTCGTAGCGGTTGGCCAGGGCGGCTTGCAGCCAGGCGAAGACCAGTTCTGCGTTGCCTTCGCGGTCCAGCTTCAGCGTGCTTTCCAGATCAGCCAGCTGGGCCGGGCTCAGCCAGTCGGCGCCCGCCGCCAGCCCCTCGGGCCGCCACGACAGGAAGCGCAGGCGCTGCTGGGTGTTCCAGTCCTTCCACGGCACGGCCGAGGCCGGGCCCTTGGCGACGTAGAAGGCGCGCGCGGCCGCATCGACCGGCTCGAAGGCGTGCGACACCGGCGCCTGGACGTTGGACGGCAGGCCCGGTTCATAGACCCAGGCGTTCAGCTGCAGCCTCTGTTCCAGGGCCGCGTCGCCCTTGATCAGGTGCGCGCGGATGTCCTCCAGGAAACGCTCCGACGTCATCGGCCGCCAGGCGTTGCGCTCGAAATAGCCGCGCAGCCAGGCATCGAACTTCTCGCGCCCGGCGATCTGTTCGATGGTCCGCAGGAAGGCGGCGCCCTTGTCATAGGCGATGGTGTTCATGCCGTCATCGGGATCGCGCCCGGTCAGCTCCAGATGCAGGCGGGTGTCGGCCGGGGCCAGCGCCTTCAGCTCGTCCTGCAGCCCGCCCCAGGCCAGAACCTGCTCCTGCACGGCGGCGTCGCGGCCGTAGACGGCCTCCATGATCCGGTTCTCGAAATAGGAGGTGAAGCCCTCGTTGAGCCAGAAGTCGTCCCAGGTGGCGTTGGTCACGAGGTTGCCCGACCAGCTATGCGCCAGCTCGTGCGCCACCAGCGAGACCAGCGAGCGGTCCCCGGCGATGATGGTCGGGGTGGCGAAGGTCAGCATGGGGTTCTCCATGCCGCCGAAGGGGAAGCTGGGCGGCAGGACCAGCAGGTCGTAGCGGCCCCAGCGATAGGGGCCGTACAGGGCCTCGGCCGCGTCCACCATCTCGGCGGTCGGCTGAAGCTCGTGCGCCGAGGCCTGAAGCTGGCTCGGCTCGGCCCAGACGCCGGTGCGCTCGTCGAACGGAGCGAAGGCCAGGTCGCCGACGCCGATGGCGATCAGATAGGGCGGGATCGGGTTGTCCAGCTTGAAGCGCCAGGCCTTGGTCCCGGCGCTGGCCGCCTCGCCCTTCGGCGTCAGCTGCTCGGCCGACATGACGACGGTCAGATCGGCGGGGGCGGTGATGCGGGCGCTGTAGGACTGGCGGATGCCGGGACTGTCCTGGGTCGGAATCCAGGTGCGGGTCAGGATCGCCTGGCCCTGGCTGAACAGATAGGGCTTCTGGCCGCCCGCCGTCTGCTGCGGGCTGAGCCACTGCAGGGCCGAGGCGTCGGGGCGGGTGGAATAGTCGACGACGATCTTCTGCGTCTCGCCGCCCTGGAAGGCCGGGATGCGCACGGTCAGGGGCTGGCCCTTGATCGGATCAGACGCGCCCAGGCTCCATTGCAGGGCGCGGCCCTGGGCGTCGGTCACGCCCTTGATGTCCAGCATCTTGGCGTCCAGCACCACCTCGGTCGCGCCGGGACGGCCGGTCACGTCCAGCGTCGCCTTGCCCGCCAAGGTCTTGGCGGCGAAGTCGGCGGCCAGGTCCAGGTCGACGTGCGTCACCCGCGCCTCGGCCGGGCGGGCGTAGGAGTGGGCGTCGTTGACGTAGTCGGTCGCGGGGGCCGGCGTCGGCGCGGCGGGGACCAGAGGAGTCATGGGGGTGATCTCTCCGGTCGTGGCGCAGGCGCCCAGGGACGTGGCGAGGGCGGCGGCGAGGGCAAGGGCGGAAACCCGCCCGACCAGCTTCAGGGTCATCGAACGCTCCGTATTCAGATGCGCCCGAAAAGGCCCCCTCGCGCCCGAAAGATCAAGCCTTTGCTGCGGGCGGCGGCAGGTGTTGCGCCTTGAACAGCCGCCCCTTCTCGGCCGCCAGCACCAGCGCCAACGCCGCGACGCCCAGCAGGACGAAGCCCACGGTCATCGGCACGGTCGAACCGTCGAACTGCTGGCCGATGGCGAAACCCAGCAAGGCGCCGCCGATCGAGGAGATGAAGCCCTGGGCCGAGGAGGCCGTGCCCGCGATATGGCCCATCGGCTCCATGGCCATGGCGCCGAAATTGCCGGCGATGAAGCCGAAGCAGAACATCTTGCAGGCCTGCAGTGCGGCGAACATCCACAGGCTGTCGTGGCCCAGCCAGGCGATCACGGCGTGCAGGGCGCTGAAGCCGATGAAGCCGATCAGGGCCGTATGCGCGATCAGGCGCGAGCCCAGCTTCTCGACCAGGCGGGCGTTCAGGATCGAGGCCACGGCGATGCCCGCCGCCACCAGGGCGAAGACGACCGGGAACAGGCCCGGCGCCTTGAACACGTCGAAGAAGATCTGCTGCGAGGAGTTGATGAAGCCGAACAGCGCCCCGCTGATGACCGTCATGGCCAGGGTGTAGCCCATGCCCTGGCGGCTGGCCAGGGCGAAGCGGAAGGCGCCGGCGATGCGGCCGAGATTGATCGGCATGCGGTCCTCGGCGTGCAGGGTCTCGGGCAGGCGCAGTCCCGCCCAGATCATGAAGGCGCCGCCCGCCAGGGCGAAGACGCCGAAGATCCACGGCCAGGGCGCGACCAGCATGATCATCTGTCCCACGGCGGGCGCCAGGATGGGCACGCCCAGGAAGACCAGGAAGCTCAGCGACATGACGCGCGCCATGGTCCGCCCGGCATAGCGGTCGCGCACGATGGAGACGGCCAGCACCCGCGTCGCCGCGGCCCCGATCCCCATGCCGACCCGCGACAGGATCAGCATGTCGAAGGTGTGGGCGAAGGCGGCCAGCACGCTGAAGGCGACGTAGATCCCGATGCCCGCGAACAGGGCCGGACGGCGACCGTATCGATCCGACAACGGGCCGTAGAGCAACTGCGCCACGCCGAAGCCCAGCAGATAGGCGGTGATTACCCACTGGCGGCTGTTCTCATTGGTCACGCCCAGGTCTTCGCCGATGTGGGGCAGGGCCGGCAGCATGGCGTCGATCGCCAGGGCGTTCAGCGCCATCATCACGGCGATCAGGCAGACGAATTCGGCGAAGCCCGGCCCCTTGGCGGGAAGCGACGGCTTGGCCTCGATCTCGGCGGGCGGGGTCGGGGCTCGGGTCATGGAGAGCAGATGTAGCCTGCGACAGGCTGACGCAACCCTGCAAAGGTGAAGTTTTTCGCGCTGCAACAATAAGTCAGGCGATGAGCGGGACCGGAAGCGGAGCCTAGTCCTTCACCTGAATCCGCGCCGTCACCGACATGCCGGGCGACAGACGCTCGACGCCTTCCTGCCCCGGATCGACGGCGATGCGGACGGGGATGCGCTGGGCCACCTTGGTGAAGTTGCCGGTGGCGTTGTCGGGACGGAT
Source organism: Brevundimonas phoenicis (assembly GCF_047237745.1). Classification (NCBI taxonomy): domain Bacteria; kingdom Pseudomonadati; phylum Pseudomonadota; class Alphaproteobacteria; order Caulobacterales; family Caulobacteraceae; genus Brevundimonas; species Brevundimonas phoenicis. Next base: position 776,111 of record NZ_JBDFLN010000001.1, on the reverse strand, counting down.
CACGCTGAACTCCGAGCCGGTGGCGGGCGAGATGCGCTCGACCTTGCCGGTCAGGACGCGGCCGCCCAGGGCGTCGACGGTGATCTTGACCGGCTGGCCCACGCGCACGTCGCGCATCTGGTTCTCCTTCATATTGGCCGTGACCCAGACGACGTCAGGGACCAGGGCCGTCATCTGCGTGCCGACCGCCACCTGCTGGCCCTGACGCATGGAGATCTCGCCCAGACGGCCGTCGCGCGGCGCCTCGATGCGGGTATTGTCCAGGTCGATCTGGGCCAGACGCACCTGGGCGCGGGCGTTCTCGACGGCGGCCTCCAGCGAGCCGCGGCTGACCACGGCCGAGGTCACGCCGGTCTGGGCCACGTCCTCGGCGGCGCGGGTTTCGGCCAGTTGGGCCTCGGCGGCGCGCAGGGCGTTCTGGGCCACGTCGACCTGGGCCTGGGCGACCCAGCCGCCCTCGAACAGGGTGCGCACGCGCGTCGCATCGGCGCGGGCCTTGGTCACGGCCGACTGAGCGGCGGCGATGGCGGCGCGCGTCTGGGCCACCGATCCGCGCGCCGAGGCCTGGCTCTGGGCCGAGTTGGCCAGGGCCGCCTCGGCCGAGTGCAGCGACGCCTGCGCCTGCTCCAGCCGCTGGCGATAGATGCGGTCGTCGATGGTGGCCAGCAGCTGGCCCTGCTTCACCGTCTGGAAGTCCTGCACCTCGACCGAGGTGACATAGCCGCTGACCTGGGGGCTGATGATCGTCACCTGGCCGCGCACATAGGCGTTGTCCGTCGTCTGCGGTCCGCCCGAGAACGGCGGCAGGCCCCAGGCGTGCAGGATCAGTCCGGCCCCGATCAGGGCGATCACGCCCAGGACCACGCCCCACATCATCCGCCGCTCCTTGGAGACGAGAGGCGGGGGCGCGGCGGGCGACGGCGCCGGAGCCGGAGCTTGGGCGGGAGGCGGCGGGGCGGAGGGGGAGGCGTCGGTCATGGTCGTATCCGGTTCACTCGGCGGACGGCGCAGGCGCTTGGCTCGCCTGGGCGGCGTCGCGACGGCGGGCGCACAGCGCCTCGATGCGGGGGCGGTAATGGTTGACGGCGACCCAGACGGCGCCGACGGCGGCCACCACGGCGATCATCAGGAAGACGTCGTTGTAGGCCAGCACTTGGGCCTGTTGGCTGACCTGCTGGTGCAGCAGGCGCAGGGCCGCGCCCTGGCGCAGGGCCGGGTCGTCGATGACATGGGCGTAGGCGCCGCCCAGCTGTTGCAGCCGCTGCACCGTCTCGGGATCGCCCAGGCCGATGCTCTCGGCCAGCTGGTTGGAATGGAACTTCTCGCGCAAGGTCTGGACGGTGCCGATCAGGGCCGAGCCCATCAGGCCGCCGACGTTCTGACACAGGGAGAAGAAGATGATGAAGCTGATGAAGCTCTTACCGCCGCCCTGCAGCACCTTGCCGAAGCCGATGATCATCGTCGGCCCGATGAAGAAGGCGGCGGCGAAGGCCAGCAGGGCCTGGCTGACGTACAGCTCGCCCGGCCGCGTCAGCACGGTGGCGTGGCTGTCCAGATAGGCGCCCAGGGCGATGAGGCCCAGCGCGATGGAGATCGGCTTCCACAGCTTGGTCGGGTTCAGGGTGAAAGCGCTGACCAGCGACCCCGCCGCTGTGGCCGCCAGCATGACCCAGAACAGGTCGTGCATCTGGTCGTTGCCCAGCCCCATCTGCTGCAGGAAGCCGACCGCGCCGGTCGTCTGTTCCGACAGCACGATCCGCACCAGCAGGATGGCCAGCATCAGCCGCACGATGTCGCGCCCGGCCAGCCAGCGCAGGTCGATCAGGGGGTTGGCGCGGTTGTATTCATGGATGGCGGCGGCCGACAGCAACAGGACGGCGGCGGCCAGGGCCCAGCCGACCCACGGCGCCTCCAGCCACCAGACGATCCGCCCCAGGCCCAGCACGGCGCTGAGCAGCGCCATGCCCGGCGCGAACAGGGCGAAGGTGATGAAGTCCTGCGGCTCGAAGCTCTTGATGCGCTGGGCGGGCGGCATCTTCAGGGCGAAGACGGCGGCCAGCGTCACCAGCACCAGCCCGACCTCGAACATGTAGAAGGCCCGCCACAGGTCGCGGTCCAGCAGGGTCGTCAAACCCAGCCGCGCCATGGGGATGGCCAGGCTGGACAGGCCGACGCCCAGGATGATGCTTTTCAGGCGGTGCTGCGCCGGGAAGGCCTGGATGATGTAGAGGATGCCCAGGGTCGTCATGCCCGCGGCCGCGACCCCCGCGACCGCGCGAACCACCAGGGTGGAGACGAAGTCCTGCAGGAACAGGTGCGCCAGGGCTGCGGCCAGGAAGACGATCAGCACGATCTCGGCGAACAGCCGCAGGCCGTATTGCAGGCGGAACTTGACCAGCAGCAGGTTCATGCTCGCATTGGTCATGACGAAGATGACCGGCAGCCAGGCCGCCTCGGCCAGGGTCACGCCCAGCGATCCCGCCAGTTGCGGCTGGCTGGCCGTCACCGCCGCATTGCCCAGACTGCCGGTCAGAGTGACCAGGGCGCCGACCAGGCCATAGGCCAGACGCCAGGGCATGGCGTGGTCCGGCGTGGACGGCGAGCCGGGCATGACCGGCCGCTCGTGCGGCTTCAGCGTGGCGAAGAAATCCTCCCACGGCAGATTCCAGTGATGGCGGCTCATGCGCGGGCCCCGCCTTGCGGGCGCACCATGTCCAGCGCCAGCTCCAGCGAGCGGCGGCTGAGGGCGATGCGATCCTCGGGCGAGACGACCGCCCGCGACGGCGCCCCCAGCATCAGGGCCAGGACGCGAATGTCCTCGACCGTCAGGTCGGGCCGCACCCGCCCCGCCGCCTGGGACACGGCCAGGGCCTCGGCCCCGGCTTCGCGCACGCCCTGGCGCACCGGCTCCATCGCCTCGACCTTCAGGTCACGGATGAGCGCGGACAGGCCGGCGCTGGTCATCATCAGGGCGACCAGCTGTTCCAGGAACCACAGGAAGGCGTCGGGATCATCCAGCCGCGCGCGCGTGCGGCGGCCCAGATCCTCGATCTGCTCGACGAAGATCGCCAGCACCAGCGCCGACCGATCGGCGAAGTTTCGATACAACGTCGCCCGCCCCACGCCGGCCTTTTCGGCGATCAGGTGCAGGGGCACGTCCAGCCCGTCGCGCGCAAAGGCCTCCTCGGCCGCCTTCAGCAGCCTTTCGCGGCGTTCCGCGGCGTCTTGTCGCAAGGGACGGTTCATGAGGCGCTAAGTGGACACTTGTGTCCGGTTGTTCAAGAGGCATTCGTCTCTTGAATGCGCAAGACGCGCGCAAGCTGCGCCGCGACGGCCCGCAAGGCGCATCGCCGTGCTACACGGGGGCCGTAGGGATGGAGGATGAGGATGCCGGATCGTATCTGGAAGGTTCTGGCGGTCATCGGCGTCAGCGTGACGCTGTCAGGCTGCTATTCCTGCTCGCTCAACGGCGGCTGGGAAGGGCAGATGAACCCGTTCTGCGTCGAGAGCGATGGCCTGGTGGGCGGCGTCGCCGTGGCGGCGCGTTCGCAGGATACGGCGGCGAAAGAGGTCGCATCCGGGGAGAGCCGCGCTCGGATCCCCTAGAAGGCCCTGGTGCCGGTGGTCGGACTCGAACCGACACTCCTTGCGGAACCGGATTTTGAGTCCGGCGCGTCTACCAATTTCACCACACCGGCACGGCTAGGCTCAAGGCGGCGCAATCTAGCGGCGGCGAAGCCTCCGTCAATCGGTGAAGCGCCGCCGCCGCCAGTTTTTATCGGATGAGGGAGGCCTGAAGGCTCAGGCCACCGCCACCGTCTGTTCGATGGCGCCGAACAGGGTGTGGTGCTTGTCGTCCAGCATCTCGATGCGGACGGTGTCGCCGTGCTTGAGGAAGGGGGTCTTGGCCGCGCCGGTCTGGATGGTTTCGACCGTGCGGATCTCGGCGATGCAGGAATAGCCCAGGCCGCCTTCGGACACCGGCTTGCCGGGGCCGCCGTCGGCGTCCTTGTTCGACACCGTGCCCGAGCCGATGATCGTCCCAGCGCCCAGGGCGCGGGTCTTGGCCAGGTGGGCGATCAGCGTGCCGAAGTCGAAGGTCATGTCGACGCCCGCGTCGGCCTTGCCGAAGTCCTGGCCGTTGACCTGAACCAGCAGCGCGCCCGACAGCTTGCCGTCCTTCCAGCGATCGCCAAGCGCATCAGGCGTGACGAAGACCGGCGACAGGGCGCTGGCCGGCTTGGACTGGACGAAGCCGAAGCCCTTGGACAGTTCGGCAGGGATCAGGTTGCGAAGAGAGACGTCGTTGACCAGGCCGACCAGACGGATCGCCGCCAGGGCCTCTTCCCGCGTCGCGCCCAGCGGCACGTCGCCGGTCACGACCACGATCTCGGCCTCCAGGTCGCAGCCCCAGGCCTCGTCCTTCAGCGGGATAGCGTCGCGCGGCGACAGGAAGCCGTCGGAGCCGCCCTGATACATCAGCGGGTCGGTCCAGAAGCTCTGCGGCATCTCGGCGCCGCGCGCCTTACGCACCAGCTCCACGTGGTTCACATAGGCCGAGCCGTCCGCCCACTGATAGGCGCGCGGCAGGGGGGCGGCGGCGTCGCGCTCGTGGAAGCGGCCGCGCGGCACGCCTTCGTGCTCCAGGCTTTCGGCCAGGGCGCGCAGCAGCGGCTCGCACCGCTCCCAGTCATCCAGCGCCGCCTGCAGCGTCGGGGCGATCAGGAAGGCGTCCGTAAACCAGTTCAGGTCGTTGGAGACGACGACGAGGCGGCCGTCACGGCCGTGCTTGAGCGAGGCGAGTTTCATGAGAAGAGGCTAGTCTTGAGAGCGAAGCTTGGAAAGCGGATTGAGCGAAGATCAACGCATGAAGACGCCGTTCAGCGCGTTTCGACGCCCGGCGGACTGATGACGGCGCGAGCCTCGGCCCCGGTGCGTTTGGCTGGGTCGCGCACCTCGACCTCGACGATGATCGCGCCGGCGGGTTCATGCGCCCACAAGTAGCGGCGCTCGACCTCGACTTCGCGGCCGGACGGAGCCATGCCCTCATAGGTATCGCCCCAGGGGGTGACGGCCTTCAGCTCGACCCAACGCAGGGCGCAGGCGGCGTCCAGCTCCTCCAACGCCATTTCGGACAGTTCGTCGGCGTGGGGCGCGGGGGTTTCAGGGCTCACAGCCATCGACGGACCTTCTGGCGATAGGCGTCGTATTCGGCGCCGAAACGGGCGGAAAGATAGCGTTCCTCGCGGGCGATGACGAAGCGATCGACCACGATCAGGCAGGGGAGCAGCAGACCGAGGGCGATCGGGCTGTCCATGGCGATCGCCAGCCCCAGATAGGTAATGGCGAAGCCCAGATAGATGGGGTTGCGGCTGAAGCGGTAGAGGCCGCCCGTGGCCAGGACCGTCGTCGGCTTCCACGGCTCGGGCGGGGTGCCCAGACGACGGAAATAGCCGGCCGCAGCTCCGTCCAGAAACAGGCCGCCGAGAATCAACGCCAGGGCCGCACCGCGCCGAACCTCGGTCGCCAGACTCAGCGACGGCTCGACCAGCCACTGGCCCAGCCCCCAGCCGCCCAGCAGGAAGGCGAAATAGATCACGGGCGGCGGAACGATGACGCCGGAATGGTCGCCCTTGCTCATATCGCCTGCCCCATCGGCGCCGTGAAATCGGAGGTCGGAGCGTCGCCCGTGTTTACGACCTCGGACGGCTCGAAAATCATCACCTCGGCCTCCTCGTCGGCGGCGGTGCGGTGTTCGACGCCGCGCGGGACGACGATGAACTGGCCTGGCTCCAGCGTCTCGATCCGGTCGCGGAACTCGACCCGGAACCGGCCTTTCCAGACCAGGAACATCTCATCCGCCTCGACATGGCTATGCCAGGGGAAAATCCCCTGCACCTTGACCAGTCGCACGTCCTGACCGTTCAGCTGCGCCGCGACGCGCGGCCGCCAGTGATCGGAGAAGGCCGCGAACTTCTGTTCGAGATCGACGACCTCGCCGCTCATCGTCCGGCTTCGTCGCCGTAGATGGCGACGCGTGCGGGCGAGGTCGAGGAGACGGCGCCGCGATACATGCCCGAGGTGTTCATCGAGAAGGCGTGCACGCCGTCCTTGCCCATGACGATGACGCCGCCGTCCCCGCCGATGGTCCCGACCTCGGCGATTTCCGCGTCGGCGGCGGCCTGGACGGTCGCGCCTTCGGCGGTGCGGCGGCAGATGTCGCGCGCGACGGTGGCGCGGATGAAATACTCGCCCGTGCCGGTGGCCGAGACGGCGCAGCCGTCGGCGTTCGAGGCGTAGGTGCCTGCGCCGATGATCGGCACGTCGCCGACCCGGCCCCAGCGCTTGGCCGTGGTGCCGCCGGTCGAGGTTCCGGCGGCCAGGCGGCCCTGGCTGTCGACAGCCACGGCGCCGACGGTGCCGAACTTGCGCTCGTCCAGCGGGGCTTCATGAAGATTGAAGGCCAGCGGCGCCGCCGGACCCAGGCGGGTCGGTTCGGCCGGGGCGCCTTCCGGGCGCGGGGGCAGGGGCTCACCCCGGTCGCGCAGCGCCTTCAGCAGGGCCTGCCAGCGGCTTTCGGTGAAGAAGAAGGACGGCGCCACCTCCTCCAGCCCGGCCGAGCGGGCGAAGGTTTCGGCGCCTTCGCCGATCAGCATGACGTGGGGCGACTTCTCCATCACCGCGCGGGCGGCGGCGATCGGGTGGCGCGTGCGGGTCAGGCCCGCGACGGCCCCGGCGTTCAGGTCCGTCCCGTCCATGACGGCGGCGTCCAGTTCGTTCTTCCCGGCCGAGGTGAAGACGGCGCCGCGCCCGGCGTTGAACAGGGGGTTCTCCTCCATCACCTCGATGGCGGCCTGAACGGCGTCCAGCGACGAGCCGCCGCGCGCCAGCACGGCCGATCCGGCGTCCAGCGCGGCCTGCAGGCCCGCGCGATAGGCGGCGTCGCGTTCCGGGCTGAGCTGGGCGCGCTCGATCACGCCCGCGCCGCCGTGGATGGCCAGCGACCATTGCGGCGCATCCTGAGCGAGAGCCGACGAGGCCAGCAGGACGGCGGCCGCTGCGGCGGCGAAGGCGATGGATTTCATTTCAAGCTCCCCATTATTTTCTCCTCCCCATGACATGGGGGGGTGGATCGTCGGCGACGGCCGACGAGACGGAGGGGCGGCTTGGTTTTACCGTCGCAAGGCCCCTCCACCACTTCGTGGTCCCCCTCCCCACGCAGTGGGGAGGAAAGCCTCAACGGTGGTGTAGTCGCTTCCAGATGCGGTAGGCCACGATGGGCGCGAAACCGCAGATGAGGGCGATCAAGAGAATTCCCAGAATCCGCCCTCCGGCCATCGGTTTGAGACCGTGCCTGCCGCCAAGCCCGCGAACGCGGGCCCGAGCCAGGGCAGCCAGTGCGGAGGCCGAAACCGCATTCAGGCGTCGACCTTGATGACGCCGCGACGGATCTGGTCCAGCTCGATCGAATCGAACAGGGCCTGGAAGTTGCCGTTGCCGAAGCCTTCATTGCCCTTGCGCTGGATGATCTCGAAGAAAATCGGCCCGAAGGTGTCCTGGGTGAAGATCTGCAGCAGCAGGCCCTCCTCGTCCGAACCGTCGATCAGGATGCGGTTCTTGCGCATCCGCTCGACGTCCTCGCCGTGACCCGGCAGGCGTTTGTCGATCAGTTCGAAATAGGTCTCGATGGTGTCCTGGAAGTCGACGCCGCGTTCGCGCATGGCCTCGACCGTCTCGAAGATGTTCTCGGTCGTCAGGGCGATGTGCTGGATGCCTTCGCCGTTGTAGCGACGGATGAATTCCTCGATCTGGGAATTCTCGTCCTGGCTTTCGTTCAGCGGGATGCGGATGGCGCGGTCGGGCGCGATCATGGCCTGGGAGAACAGGCCGGTCGCCTTGCCCTTGATGTCGAAATACTTCTGCTCTTCGAAGTTGAACACCGAGCTGTAGAAGCCCGACCAGGTGCGCATCTCGCCGCGACGGACGTTGTGGGTCAGGTGGTCCAGGATTTCGAGGCCCATGGAATTCTTGCGCTCGGCCTCTTCCCAGCCCTCGATCTCGTCCCAGGCGTCATACAGGGAGCCGGTCTCGCCGTACTGGTCGACGACGTAGAGCAGGCTGCCGCCGATGCCCTGCAGCACATAGGGATAGTCGCCGGCCAGGGCGCCGCCGTTCACGCCTTCGGCCTTGCGGGCGCCGCGCGCCAGCGCGCCTTCATAGGCGGCCTTGGCGTCGGCGACGCGGAAGGCCATGCCGTTGGCCGAGGGGCCGTGATCCTTGGCGAAGTCCGCCGCTTGGCCGGCGGGCGTGCGGTGGACCAGCATGGTGATGTCGCCCTGCTTCAGGCGCACCACGCCGTTGGCCGGGTTCACATGGGTGGGGGTGAAACCCATCAGCTCCAGGCGCGAGATCATCGCCTCGGGCTCGGGGCCGGTGAATTCGACGAACTCGAAACCGTCGACGCCGAGGGGGTTTTCCTGGTCGAGTTTGGCGGCATCCTGCATGGCGCGTCTCCTCTCTCTTTTGGTTTGACGCGGCTCAGGCCTGCATGGCGCGGCCGCTGATTGGGGCGGAACCTACTGGCGGGGCGGTGTCGGGCGCAAGGCGGCTGTGGACTGAAACGGCACACGTTCCGGTGTCGCAGGCGATCGTTCGCCTCTCGCGCCGTTTCGTCTGGCCTGCTATCGGGCGAGGGACGAGAGGCGGGGGCCTCGATCGGGACGCCTGAATGCTTCGCAAGCTCTACGACTGGGTCTTCTCTCTGGCCCGCCACCGTCACGCCACGCGCTCGTTGGCCGTCGTTTCCTTCGCCGAAAGCTCCTTCTTCCCGATTCCGCCCGACGTCATGCTGGCCCCCATGGTGCTGGCCAAGCCGGAACGCGCCTATTTCTACGCCACGGTCTGCACCATCGCCTCGGTGCTGGGCGGGATCCTGGGCTACGCCATCGGTTACTGGCTGGAGCCGGTCGGCATGTGGATGCTGGCCCTGCTGGGCAAGGCCGACACCTTCGAGGCGTCCAAGGCCCTGTTCCAGCAGCACGGCGCCTGGGTCATCCTGATCAAGGGGCTGACGCCCATCCCCTTCAAGCTGATCACCATCGCCTCGGGCATCTTCCAGTTCAATCTGGCGCTGTTCATCGCCCTATGCGTGCTGACGCGCGGCGCCCGCTTCTTCCTTGTGGCCTTCGTGCTCAAGCGCTGGGGGCCGCCCATGCTGGCGATCGTCGAGAAGCGGCTGGCCCTGTTCACCGCGCTGTTCCTGGCGCTGCTGGTCGGCGCCTTCTTTATGGTCAAGCTGATCGGTCACTGATCGACGCCGGTCCCCGCTCAGTTTATGAGAGGCGCCTGGTTCCTGTGAGGCGCAGATGAGCGCGATCTACAAATTGCTGACCCGCTGGTGGACGGCCTTCGCCCTGACCGCCGCCCTGGCCATGCTGGGCGCGGCCCACGCGTTCGAGCGGTTCGGCGGCCTGGCGCCCTGCAACCTGTGCCTGAAGCAACGCGAGGTTTACTGGGCCGCCGTCGCCATCGCCGGGGCCGCCACCTTCTGGGCCCTGTTCAGCCGGGCCAGCCGGGGCACGCCGCGCATCGCCTCCTTCCTGCTGGCGGCGATCTTCCTGACCGGGGCGATCACGGCGGGCTATCACGCCGGGGGCGAGCTGAAGTGGTGGGCCTTGCCCGCCACCTGCATGGCCGCGCCGAGCACCACCATCGACCTGTCGGCGCTGACGGCCCTCGTCGACGGCACGGGCGGAAGCACGGGCTTCGTCTCCTGCGGCGACATTCCGTGGAGCTTCGCCGGCCTGTCGATGGCGGGCTGGAACTTTGTGATCTCCCTGGCGCTGGCTATCTTCAGCCTGCTGGCGGCGAAACGTCCCAAGGACGCCCGCGCGCCGAGGAGCTAGGATAGAGGCGTCATGACCCAATCAGCCGAAGCCGTCTCCGCCGCCCGCCGCATTCCCCTGGCTCGCCCCGGCGTGGGGCAGGACAAGGAGCGCCTGGCCGAGATGCTGCGCGTCGACCACGCGGGCGAGTTCGCCGCCGTCCACATCTACCGCGCCCAGCGCGCCGTGCTGGAGGGCCGCAAGGGCAAGGACGCCATCGCCGCCGACCTGACCGAGATGGAGGGACACGAGGCCGTCCACCTGGCCCGGTTCGAAACCCTGCTGAATGAGAACCGGGTGCGCCCCACGGCCATGATCCCGCTGTGGAAGCTGGCGGCGACGGCCCTGGGCGCCGGGACGGCCCTGATCTCGGAAAAGGCCGCCCATGCCTGCACCGAGGCGGTCGAGAGCGTCATCGAGAAACACTACGCCGACCAGATCGAGGAAATCCGCGACCGCGATCCCGAACTGGCCGCCGAACTGACCAAGTTCCGCGAAGAGGAACTGGCCCACCACGACCACGCCATCGAGCACGGCAGCCGCGAGGCCCCCGCCTACCGCCTGCTCAGCAGCGTCATCAAGGTCGGCTGCAAGGCCGCCATCAAGATCAGCGAACGCATTTAAAGCCCTTCTCCCCCTGCGGGAGAAGGAAGACGCTTTACCCCATCGCCGAGCCGACGCCGCGCCCGCCGCCGGGGACCGGCGCAACGTCCAGCAGCTTCAGGCGGAACACCAGCACGGCGTTGCCCGGAATCATCGGCGGGCCGCCCATCTCGCCGTAGCCCAGCTCGGGCGGCAGGAAGAGAATCCACTCGTCGCCGGGCTTCATCAACTGCAGGGCCTCCGTCCAACCGGGCACCACGCCCTCGGGCGAGAAGACCGCCGGGGCGCCGCGCTTGAACGAGCTGTCGAACACCGTGCCGTCGGTCAGCGTGCCTTCATAATCGACCCTGACCAGGTCGTTGCGATCGGGGCTGACGCCGCCCGCCGGACCGGAGGCCACGACCTTGTACTGCAGGCCGGACGGCAGGGTCTGCACCCCCTCTTCCGAGGCGTTCTTCTTCATGTAGGCGGCTGATTCCGCCGCATTCTTCGCCAGGTCTTCAGGCGCGGCGGCGGGACGGCCGCAAGCGGCGAGAGCCAGAAGGGCGGTCGCGGCCATAGCGGCGCCGAGGGGGCGCTTAGCCCATGCGAAGTTCATAACCCTGGTCCTTCAAGGCGGCGCCGATTTCCTCGGCATGACGGGCGTCGCGGGTCTCGACCATGATGTCGAACTCGGCGCCCTTGGCGGGCACGTCCAGCGCCAGCCGGTTGTGCACCACGTCGATGATGTTGCCGCCCAGCCCGCCGATCACGGCGGCCATGGCCGACAGCATGCCGGGGCGGTCGTCGCCCAGAATGCGATAGACGATCAGCCGCTTCTCGCGGACCATTTCACGGTTCAGCACCACGGCCAGCATGCGGGCGTCGATGTTGCCGCCGGTCAGCTCGACGCCGATCTTCATGCCCTTGAAGCGTTCCGGGTTGGCCAGGATGGCGGCCAGGCCGCCGGCCCCGGCGCCCTCGGCCACCGTCTTCTCCAGCGTCGCCAGCAGGGCCACGCCCTTTTCGAAGTCGGCCTCTTCGCAGACGAAGACCTCGTCGATCAGGCTGTCGGCCAGGGCGAAGGGAATCTCGCCCACGGCCTTGATGGCGATGCCCTCGGCGATGGTCTGCCCGCTGCATTTGGCCGGTTCGCCGCGACGGCGCGCGGTGAAGGACGGATAGCGGGCGGCCTCGACGCCGAAGATCTTGATGCCCGGCTTCATCGCCTTGGCGGCGATGGCGCTGCCGGCGATCAGGCCGCCGCCGCCGATGGGGATGATCAGGGCGTCCAGATCGGGCGCGTCCTCGACGAACTCCAGACCGCAGACCCCCTGCCCCGCAACGATGCCTTCGTCGTCGAAGGCCGAGACGAAGACATAGCCGTGCTCGGCCTTCAGCCGCTTGGCCTCCTCGGTCGAGGCTGAGAAGTCAAGGCCGTGGATGACCACATCAGCGCCGTGGGCGCGGGTGCCGTCCACCTTCACGAAAGGCGTGCCCTCGGGCATGACGATGGTCACGGGCACGCCCAGACGGCCGCCGTGATAGGCCAGGGCCTGGGCGTGGTTGCCCGCCGAGGCGGCGACGACGCCGCGCTTCATCTCGTCCGGCGTCAGCTGCAACAGCCGGTTCAGGGCGCCGCGCTCCTTGAAGCTGCCGGTGAAATGCAGATTGTCGAACTTGATCCAGATCTCCGCCCCGGTCAGCTGCGACAAGCGGCGGGAATAGCGGACGGGCGTGCGGTCGACCTGGCCGGCGATACGTTGTTGCGCCGCCCGGATGTCGTCGATGGTGACGGTCATGAAATCCCTGAATTCACTTCGGCCGGCCTCTGTCGTCCGGTCTCCGACGCCTCTTGTGGAGCAGGCCGCGACGCCGGGCAACCTTGACTCGCCCCTGCGACGGGGGTCATGCCGAAACTCGCCTGATCCGAGAAAGCCGGGAGCCGACCCACGATGACCGACCGCCCCTCGAACGCGCGCCGTTCGCGCCTGACCGCCCTGGCCGCCGCAGCGGCCGCCGGCCTGACCCTGGCCGCCTGCGCCACAACGCCGATGGGCGGCGGAACGAGCGGTCCGGCCGAGTTCAGCGCCGACGACTTCACCTGGTCGACGCGCTCCGGCCAAGCCTCGATCAACGGCCGCGTCGCCTTCGCCCAGGACGGCCGCAGCTTCAACTGCGTCGGCAATGTGGGCCTGATCCCCGACACCCCCTACACCCGCGCCCGGATGCAGCGCCTGTACGGCTCGACCGACCGCGCCGCCGTGCCCGCCGCCGTAGTGCGCGCCCGCTCGGCAGGAGAACAGGGCGCCGACTACCGCTCGTTCGAGCGCGCCGAAGCGTGCGCCGACGGCGCCTTCAGCTTCAGCGGTCTGCCGGACGGCAGCTGGTTCCTGATCTCTCCGGTCAAGGCGGGAGACGACATCATGGTGGTGATGCGCCGAGTCCAGACGCGCGGCGGTCGAGCGATCAACGTCAACCTTGGCAGTTGACTTCGCTGTAGTTTTGTAGAAGCCGAGCGCCGTTCGCCATCCTTTGGCCTCATGTGGCCGCTCTCTGAACGGTCCGTCACAGGACAGTCGAGAGCGTATTCTTGTCTCAGCATAACATCGTGGGCTCCGAGGCCTTCAGCAATCAGCCCTATGTGCTGGTCCGCAACGTCAGGCCGGGAGGGTTTCGCCGCCGCCGTTCGCGCGCCGTGACGGCCTATGTCGTCGTAGCGGTTCTGGCCCTGTCGGCCGGCGCCGCCGTGGCGGCTTTCGCCATGGGGCCCTTCATGGTGCAGGAACCGCCTGCGGCGCTGCAGGCCACGCCCGCCGCCTAACCTCTTTTCGATGCCCCCGGGCGTCTTTCGTCAGCTTGTCCGATACACCGCGCTTGCAAGTGCGAGTGATTATTACTACCCACCATCCTCACGATCTGAGGACGGAGCGACCAGCTTGAAGACCGGCGCCGCCAGCATATTGGCCTCGTTCGCGGCCACCCGCGTCCTTGCGACGCATCCCTGCCTCCGTCTGAAAAGCAAGACGCCGCATGCCGTCGATTGCGGCTTCCAAAGCGATGGGCGTCGCTATTGGATGGGCATGAGCTGGGACTTGTGAGGATGGGGCTGATGGCCGATTTCAACCTGGGACGTCGGGCCCTGCTGCTGGGCGCCGCCGCCCTAATAGCGACCGGGGCCGCCGCCTGCACGCGCCGCGACCAGGCCGCACCGACCTCCCTGCTGACCGACCTGCGCGACCGGCCGCTGGCGATCACCCCGCCGGTGACGAAGCTGTCGATCGACGACAGCCGCTTCCTGATCGCCCTGTCGCTGATCCATCCCGATCCGGTCAGCCTGCTGGCCGCATGGGCGGGCGATGTGAATCGCCTCAGCCCGGACATCTACGCCGCCTATCTTGAGAAAACCCCGGCGCTGGCGACCCTGCCCAAGACGCCGAGTTCGGCCGCCGCCTTCAACGTCGAGGCGGTGCTGGGCGCCCAGCCGCAGGTGGCCCTGGTGTCGCTGGATTCCGGCCCGACCGACGCCCAGACCGCCCAGTTGGAGCAGGCGGGCGTGCGCGTCGCCTATGTCGACTTCTTCCAGCACCCGTTCCAGAACCAGCCGCGCAGCCTGAGCCTGCTGGGGTCCATGATCGGCCGCGAGGAACAGGCCGAGGCCTACAATGCCTTACGCGCCGCCCGGTTGAAGATCATCTCCGACCGCGTGGCCGGACTGAAGGACGAGCAGAAGCCGACCGTCTTCCTGGAAGCTCACGCGGGCAACGGGCCGGATTGCTGCAACTCGGTCGGGGCCGGGAACATCGGCGACTATCTGACCTTCGTCGGCGCCCGCAACATCGGCGCCGAGGTGCTGAAACAGCCGTCGGGCAAGCTGAACCTGGAGTTCGTGGTCGAGCGCGATCCCGACATCTACATCGCCACCGGCGGCCCGCATCTGGAGAAGACCGGCGGCTTCGTCGTCGGCCCGAAATACGATGCCGAGACCTCGCGCGCTTCGTTGCGCCGCGTGGCCGGGCGGCGCGGCCTGTCGACCCTGAAGGCGGTGCGCGAGGGCAAGGTGCACGGCCTGTCGCACCAGCTGATCAACTCGCCCATCGACATCGTCGCCACCGAGGTGCTGGCCAAGTGGATCCAGCCCGAACTGTTCGCCGATCTGGACCCGCGCGCGACGCTGGACACGATCAACAAGGACTTCCTGGCCGTCCCCTATCGCGGGGACTACTGGACCGACCTGGTCCCGGCCGCCTGATTTCATCTCTTTAAGCGCATTTCCGGAGAACCGTCATGATCACCCTTCGCAACGGCATTCTGACCGCCGCCGCCTTCGCCGCCCTGGCGATGGCGTCGACCGCCTCGGCCCAGACGATCGAGAAGACCGTCAAGGTCGCCCCCGGCGGCCTGTACGAGATCGTCTTCAACCCGGCCGACAACGACCTCTATGTCGCCGCCGTCGGCCCGCGCGGCGCCAACCAGGCCCAGATCGTGCGCCTGCAAGGCCAGACGCTGGAGCCGGAATCCTCGGTCGACGTCTCGGCCAATCCGCTGTTCGGCCTGAACCTGAACACCCGCACCCAGGTGCTGTACGGCACCGACACGCGCGCGGGCGTCATCACGGCCATCAACGCCCGCACGGGCGCCGTGATCGCGACCATCCGCAACGGCGACGAAGAAGGCGCCCACGTCCGCCAGGTCGTCGTCGATGAGGCGAACAACAAGGTCTATGTCAGCGTGGTCGGCGGCGAGGCGGGCGACGCCTCCAAGCCGAACCTGATCTGGGTCATCGACGGCGCGACCAACACGGTCGAACGCACCATCACCGCCACGGTCGGCGGCCTGACCGGTGCGGCGCTCGATCCCTCGACGAACCGCCTCTACGTCACGGGCATGAGCAGCAATGAAGTCGCCGCCATCGACCTGGCCACCGGCGAGACGGTCGGCAAATGGCCGTCGCACGGCGACTCGACCATCAACGTCGCCGTCGATTCCGAAGGCCGCCGTCTGTTCGTCGCCAACCAGAAGTCGGGCGAGCTGACGGTGCTGAACGCCGACACCGGCGCCCTGATCCACAAGGTCGCCACCGGCGCGGGCGCCCTGAGCGTCGCCTACAACGGCGCGGTCAAGCAGATCTACGTCGCCAACCGTCAGGCGGGCACGGTGACGGTGCTGGATTCGGACACCTATGCGGTGAAGGCGAACCTGGAGACGGGCACCTTCCCCCAGACCATCGCCATCGATCGCGCGACCAACGCCGTCTACGTCTCGAATAAGGCTCGCGGCCTGCCGCGCGGAGCCCCGGCCGGCACGCCGGTCCCGGTCGACCCGACCGGCGACGTGGTGACGCTGATCCGTCCCTGATCCCGATCAGGACCGCACAAGGAAAGGCCCGGCCGCAGATGCAGCCGGGCCTTTTT
This sequence comes from Brevundimonas phoenicis, assembly GCF_047237745.1. NCBI lineage: Bacteria > Pseudomonadati > Pseudomonadota > Alphaproteobacteria > Caulobacterales > Caulobacteraceae > Brevundimonas > Brevundimonas phoenicis. The sequence goes on along the minus strand of NZ_JBDFLN010000001.1, from coordinate 760,231 downwards.
CTTGGCTTGAAGAGATTGGCGGCCGAGGCGCTCAGTCCGTCAGCACGTCGTCGATCATGACCTGCAGCACGCCGCGATCGCAGCGCTGGACGCGGGCCGAGACGCGGTAGACCTCGGCCAGAATTTCGGGCGTGACGGCTTCGTCGGGCGCTCCGAAGGCGACCAGCCGCCCCTTGGCCATGACGGCGATCCGATCCGATACACGCGCCGCCGCCTGCAGGTCATGCAGCACGATCATCACCGTCATGCCCCGCTCGGCCGCCGCCTCGCGCGCCAGGTCCAGCACCCGCAACTGATAGTGCAGGTCCAGCGCGCTGGTCGGTTCGTCCAGCAGCAGCAGGCGCGGCTCGCGCGCCAGGGCCTGGGCCAGGCCCGCCAACTGCTTCTGACCGCCCGACAGCCGGTCCAGACGCTGCCCGGCCAGAGCCTCGGCGCCGATGCGCTGCAGCACCTCATAGGCGCGCTCGACGGCCTGCCTGTCGGTGAAGCTGGCGCCGCCCAGAGGCGTGGCGCGGATCGAGGCCACCACGGTCTCCAGCACCGTCAGGGCCACGCCCTGCGGCAGGGTCTGGGGCATGTAGGTGACGCGCTTGGCCCGATCGGCCAGCGACAGTCCGGTCAGTTCGGTCTCGTCCAGCCGGATCGCGCCCTTGGCCGGGATCAGACCCGCCAGGGCCCGCAGGAAGGTGCTCTTGCCCGCGCCGTTCGGGCCGACCACGGACACTACCTCGCCGGGGCTGAGCGGCGGCAGGCTGAGGCCCTTGACGATGGGGCGACCGCCGTAATCGGCGCTGAGGTTCTGGATATCCAGCCCAGTCATGCGCGTCCCCCGTTGCGGAAGATCAGCACCAGGAAGACCGGCACCCCGATCACGGCGGTGACGATGCCGACCGGCATCAACACGCCCGGCACGATGATCTTCGACGCCGCCGAGGCCAGCGACATGATGACGGCCCCGGACAGGATGCTGGCCGGCAGGAAGAAGCGGTGATCCTCGCCCACCAGCAGGCGGGCGATGTGCGGTCCGACCAGACCGATGAAGCCGATGGCGCCGACGAAGGCCACGGCCGTCGCCGACAGCAGGCTGACCCGCAGCAGGGACAGGAAGCGCAGGCGCTTCACGTCGACGCCGAAGCTCATGGCCCGGTCCTCGCCGAGGCGCAGCGCCGTCAGGCCGCGCGAGGACAGCAGGGAGAAGGGCGCGACCGCCGCCAGGACTACGCCCAGAGCCGCGACATTGCCCCAGGTGGCGCGCGACAGCGACCCCATGGTCCAGAACACCAGCTGCTGCAGCGCCTCGGCCGACGACAGGAACTGCACTAGGGCCGTCAGGGCGTTGAAGGCGAAGACCAGGGCGATGCCGAACAAGACGATGTTCTCGACCCCCGACCCCTTCATCCGCGCCAGGGCCTGAAGCGCCAGCACCGAGCCGAAGGCGAAAACGAAGGCGTTCAGCGGCACCAGCCAGTCGGCGCCGATGAAGCCGGCCCCCACGCCCAGCACGATGGCCAGCGACGCGCCGAACGAGGCGGCAGACGACACCCCAAGGGTGAAGGGGCTGGCCAAGGGATTGTTCAGCACCGTCTGCATCTCAGCGCCCGCCAGGGCCAGGGCCGCGCCGACCATCATCGCCATCAGGGCGTAAGGCAGGCGCACCTGCCAGACGATGGCCTGCTGGGCCGTGGACAGGCTGGCCGGGTCGAACACGCCCTGAATCACGGCCAGGGGCGAGATCGACGACGGCCCCGTCACCACGTCCAGCAGCAGGCTGCATACGGCCAGAACCGCCAGCCCGCCGATGGCGAGAAATCGCAGCCGCACGTCGCGTCCATAGGCCTGAATTGCATCGGGCGTCACGCCGGATGTCGCTTCGGGCGCGGAACGTTCAAGACTCGCCAACAGCACACTCCATTCAGCGACTGCGTCGCAATACATCTCGGGGCCGAGATGGGCTAGGGTGAAGCCATGGATTCCGCCTCTTGCGTCTTTTCGCCCTCCGCGCCGCCCCTGTCCGGCGGGTGCCGCGCCCTGAGTCTGTCCGCCGATGGCGAGGCGCCCGGCCTGACCCTGTGGCTGAGCGCGCCCGAGGGCGAGCCGCCCGCTCAGGGTTGGCCCCTGCTGATCGTGCTGGAGGGCGAGGCCTATTTCACCGCCGCCGCCGAGGCCGCGCATCGCCTGGCCCGCCGCCCGCAAAAGACGCGCGTAGGGCCGATGATGGTGCTGGGCGTCGCCTTGGCGCCCGACGCCGAACGTCTGGGCGCCTTCGCCTTCGTTTCCGGCGCCGACAAGGGCGGGCGAACCATGGAGGCGCGCGGGCCCGACCTGCTGCGCCGACTGGTCGCAGGCGTCCTGCCGCTGGCGATCCGGCATGGAGCCGATCCGGCGCGCGCCGCCCTGATGGGCCACTCGATGTCCGGCCAGTTCGTATTGGAGGCGCGCGCCCGCTCGGCCCCCTTCGCCCGCTTCGTCGCCGTCAGCCCGTCGATCTGGTGGAACCCCGCCGTCATCGAAACCCAGCCGCCACAGCGCCGCAGCGACCTGTTCCTGGCCGTCGGCGCCGAAGAAGAGGCCCCCGGCCTGCCCGGCCCGCATTTGGCGCGACGCATGGTCTCCAACCTGCGCGATCTGGCGGCGACCACCGGCGCGGCCCTGACCATACTGGCCGACGAGGACCACGGGTCGGCTCCGTTCGCCAGCCTGCCCGCCATCCTGCGTTTCGCCGCGCGCCCCTGAAAGAAGCCGCAACAAACTTGCGACCTGACGGCCAAGGGCGCATGAAATCCACCCTCCTCTTCGCCTGATCGAGAAATCGCCGTGTCCGACGACAAGCCCATCGCCACCCTGCCTGAAGGCCAGCCCGTCGGCCGCGTCATCGCCATGCCCGCCGACACCAACCCCGAGGGCGACATCTTCGGCGGCTGGCTGCTGGCGCAGATGGACCTGGCCGGGGCGACCCCGGCGTTCGAGCGCGCGGGCGGCCGCTGCGCCACCGTGGCCCTGGACGGCATGGTCTTCCACCAGCCGGTGTCGGTCGGCGACGAGGTGTCGATCTACGCCAAGATCATCCGCACGGGCCGCACGTCGATCCGCGTCCATGTCGAGGCGTGGAAGCGTGCTCGCGGCCAGGCCGAGGCCCAGTCGGTCCGCGTGACCGAGGGCGTCTTCACCTATGTGGCCATCGACCAGGACCGCAAGCCGCGCGAAGTGCCGTCCGCCTGAAGCCGGCCGAGAAGTCCGAGCGCCACGGTCGGAAATTCTTGACGTTCGGGGGCGGCGGCCCTACCTCCCCCGCATGGCCATTCGTCGTATCCTGACTATCGATAACGCCGCCGATCTGGCGATCCTGAAGACCGTCGCAGCGCCCGTCGAGGGCGGCGTCACCGACGCCGTGCGCGCCCTCATGGATGACATGCTGGAGACGATGTACGACGCGCCGGGCATCGGCCTGGCCGCGCCGCAGGTCGGCGAGCTGACCCGCGTGGTCGTCATGGACCTGGGCGACAAACCGGTCGAGGGCGCCGCTGACGAGCCGCAGACCGAGGAAGAGGCGCTGGAGCGCCGCAACCCGCGCTTCTTCGTCAACCCGGAAATCCTGTGGTCGTCTGAGGAGATGTTCTCCTATGAGGAAGGCTGCCTGTCGATCCCGACCTATTACGACGCGGTCGAGCGTCCGGCGCGCGTGCGCGTGCGCTACATGAACTATCAGGGCGAGACGATCGAGGAAGAGATCGAGGGCCTGTACGCCGTCTGCTTCCAGCACGAACTGGATCACCTGAACGGCGTCCTGTTCATCGACCACCTGTCGCGCCTGCGTCGCGACCGGGCGGTCTCCAAGGTCAAGAAACACGCGAGGATGGCCGCCTGATGGCTCGCAAGACCCGCATCATCGACCAGCGCGGCCGTCGCCGCCTGACCCGCAACGAAAAGGTCGGCGTCGCCAGCATCGCGACCCTGCTGGCCGTCGCAGCCGTCGGCGTGGTGGCGGGCGTGGTCATCGACCGCCTGCTCGATTTCGACGACGCTCTGGACGCGGGCGGCGAGTGGGACGAGGGCGGCGGCGTCTATACCCGCTGGATGTAATCGACCTCACGGTCTAAAGGCCTGCCCATGCGCCTAGCCTTCATGGGAACCCCCGACTTCGCCGTGCCGTCCCTGGCCGAGCTGATCGCCTCGGGGCACGAGATCGTCGCCGTCTATTCGCAACCGCCGCGCCCCAAGGGCCGGGGTCAGAAGCTGACGCCGTCGCCGGTTCACGCCTTCGCCGAGGCCATGGGCCTGCCGGTCTTCACGCCCGAGAGCATGAAGGCGCAGGAGGCTATCGACGTCTTCAAGAGCCTGGACCTCGACGCCGCCTGCGTCGTCGCCTACGGCCAGATCCTTAAGCCCGAAGTGCTGGAGGCGCCGCGTCTGGGCTGCTTCAACCTGCACGGGTCTCTGCTGCCGCGCTGGCGCGGGGCCGCCCCGATCCAGCGCGCTATCATGGCCGGGGACCGCCAGACCGGCGCCCAGATCATGCGGATGAGCGAGGGCCTGGACGAAGGCGCCATCATCCTGTCCGAACTGATGGACATCCACGCCGACGACACCGCCGCCTCCCTAGGCGACCGCATGGCCCATGTCGGCGCCGCCCTGTGGCCCCGCGCCCTGGCCGCCATCGAGCGCGGCGGCTTCACCGAGACGGAGCAAGCCGGCGAGCCGACCTACGCCAGGAAGATCACTTCGGCCGAAGCCCGCATCGATTGGACCCGCCCCGCCGCAGAGGTGGACGCCCACATCCGCGGCCTGTCGCCCTTCCCCGGCGCCTGGTTCGAGGTCGAGGTCGACGGCGAACCCGTCCGCATCAAGGCCCTGATGTCGGTTCTGGCCGAAGGACAAGGAACGCCCGGCCAAGTCCTGGACGAGGCTCTGACTGTGGCTTGCGGAACCGGCGCTGTGCGCCTGGCCCGCGTCCAGCGCCCCGGCAAGGCGGCGCAGTCGGCGCAAGAGATGCTGCGTGGCTATCCCATCCCCGCTGGAACCGTGCTGGGCTGATGCCCCGGTATCGTTTCTCTGTCGAATATGACGGTTCGGCCTACAACGGCTTTCAGGCTCAGCCCGGCCAGCCAACCGTGCAGGGCGCCATCGAGGCGGCGATCACCGCCTTCAGCGGCCAGAGCGTGCGGATCGCCGCCGCCGGGCGCACGGACACAGGAGTCCACGCCACGGGCCAGACCTGCCATGTCGATCTGGAGCGCGACTGGCCCGCGCAGACGGTGATGAACGCCCTGAACGCCCATCTGATGAATGAGGCGGTGGCGGTGCTGGACTGCACGCCGGTCAGCGACGACTGGCACGCCCGCTTCACCGCCAACGGCCGCAAATACCTGTATCGCATCCTCAACCGGCCCGGCCGCCCGGCGCTGGACCGAGGCCGGGTCTGGCACGTCAAGAAGCCGCTCGACGCCGAGGCCATGCACGCGGCGGCGCAGGCCCTGATCGGCCTGCACGACTTCACCACCTTCCGCGACGCCGCTTGTCAGGCGGCCAGTCCGGTCAAGACGCTGGACGTGGCCCGCGTCGCCAGAGTCGGCGAAGAGGTGCATCTGGTGTTCGAGGCGCGCAGCTTCCTGCATCGGCAGGTGCGCTCGATGGCGGGCAGCATCGCCGAGGTCGGCCTGGGCCGCTGGAGCCCCGCCGACCTGGCCGATGCGCTCGAAGCCAAGGACCGCGCGCGGTGCGGCCCGGTGGCGCCGTCAGACGGGCTTTATCTGACCGGCGTCACCTATGAGGCCGAGGCCTAGCGCCAAGCCTTAACGCTTGAACAGACCGCCCAGCGCGCCGCCCAGGCCGCCCGGCAGATTGTCCAGCAGGCCGCCCAACATGTCGTCAGCGCCATCGGCGTTGCCGCCCGGCGTCAGGCGATCGACGGCTTCCGGCAGCAGGCCCGCCAGGGTCTCGCTGGCCTGTTCCGGGGAAATGCCCAGCTTCTGGGCGAAGTCGGCGATCGGGCCCGAGCCGATGACGGCGGCGATCTGTTCCGGCGAGATCGCGGCGTTGCCGCCCTTGCCGATCCACGAGGCCGCCACGTCGCCCAGGCCGTTCTGGCCGAACTTTTCGGCCAGGCCCGCCACGCCGCCCTGCCCCTTGAGCAGGTCGGCCAGGCCGCTGGCGGCGTCATCGCCGAGGCCGCCCAGGATATTGTCCAGAAGTCCCATCTCATTCCTCCGATTGCGCCGTCAGAATGACGGACTTCGTCTGTGGATTTGTGGCGAAAACGCAAAACAAGGCAACGCCACCGCGTCGCCGTCAGTTTCAGCTCTTGGCGCGCTCCGAGCCCGAGGTGACGGCCTGGCCGACCGCCGAGACGTCACGGCCCACGCCGGCGACGGTGTTGCAGGCGGCGGTGGTCAGGGCGGCGGCGATGACGCCGAGAACGATGAGCTTGCGCATGATGAAATCCCCGTGGATCGATTTGACGCTTCAACGTGAAGCTTGACCATAAGGTTGCATGGCCAATTCATCCTTCAATCTGCTAACGGCGAAAGCATGACGCAAGCTTCCGGAACCGCCGCCCGCCGTTTGGTCGAAACCCTGGTGATGAACGGGGTCGACAAGGTCTTCTGCGTGCCCGGCGAGAGCTATCTCGCCGTGCTCGACGCCCTGGCCGACGTCCAGGACAAGATCGAGGTCATCGTCTGCCGCCACGAGGCTGGCGCCGCCAACATGGCCGAGGCTTACGGCAAGCTGACCGGACGCCCCGGCGTCTGCATGGTCACGCGAGGACCGGGCGCGACCCACGCCTCGATCGGCGTGCATACGGCGCATCAGGATTCGACGCCGATGATCCTGTTCGTCGGCCAGATCGCCCTGACCGACCGCGGCCGCGGCGCCTTCCAGGAAGTCGACTATCGCGAGGTCTTCGGCGGTCTGGCCAAATGGGCGACCGAGATCGAGAGCCCGGAGCGCACGGTGGAAGTCGTCGAGCGCGCCTTCGCCACGGCCCAGCAGGGCCGCATGGGCCCGGTAGTCGTCGCCCTGCCCGAGAACATTCTGCACGAGGACGGCGGCCCCTCGCCGATCCGTCCCGTCATCCCGGCCAAGGCGGCGCTGGACCCGGCCTTCGTCGAACAGGTGCGCGAGCGCCTGTCGCGCGCCGAACGCCCCATGCTGATCCTGGGCGGCTCCGGCTGGAGCGATGAGGCGACCGACGCGATCTCCGGCTGGGCCGAGCGCCTGGGCCTGCCGGTCGCCCTGTCCTTCCGCCGCAAGGATCTGATCCGCAACGACCACCCCGGCTATGCCGGCGACCTCGGCCTGGGCCCCAATCCCAAGCTGGTGGCGCGGGTCAAGGACGCCGACCTGCTGCTGGTGATCGGCGCGCGCATGGGCGAGAATCCGACCCAGGGCTACACCCTGCTGGACCGGACGAAGACGGCCGAAACCCTGATCCACGTCCATCCGGGGCCGGAAGAGCTGGGCCGCGTCTGGGCGCCCGCCCTGTCGGCGGCGGCGGACAATTCGCTGGCGGCCCTGGCGCTGTCAGCCATCGATCCGGGGCGCGTCTGGACCGAACAGGGCGCAACGGCCCATGCCGACTTCCTCGCCTTCTCCTCGCCCATCGAGGTCAAGAGCGCGGTCAATATGAGCGAGGTCATCGCCCATCTGGCGCAGGCCCTGCCCGAGAACGCCATCCTGACCAACGGCGCGGGGAACTTCGCCGCCTGGCTGCACCGCTTCCACCGCCATCAGGCCCGCCGCACCCAGCTGGCCCCGACCTCGGGCGCCATGGGCTACGGCTATCCGGCGGCGCTGGGGGCCAAGGCGGTCCATCCGTCGCGCGAAGTGGTCTGCATCGCCGGCGACGGCGACTTCATGATGAGCGCCAATGAGATGGCCACCGCCGCCCAGTACGGGCTGGGCGTCATTGTCGTGGTCGTGGACAATGGAACCTTCGGCACCATCCGCATGCACCAGGAGCGGGAATACCCGACCCGCGTCATCGCCACCGAGTTGAAGAACCCCGACTTCGTGAAGTTCGCCGAAGCCTTCGGCGCCTTCGCCGTGCGCTGCGAGACGGCCGGCGACTTCCCGGCGGCCCTGGCGGCCGCGCGCGAGGCGGCGGCAGGCGGGCGCCCGGCGCTGGTGCACCTGATCACCGACGCCGAACAGATCGCGCCGGGCCGTACGATCACCGACCTGCGCGGCGGCTGATCGCAACAGACCCCTGGCCGCCGCAGCTTGCCTGCGGCGGCGCTTCGGGGAAGAGTGCCGCCCTTATTGTACCGAGGGGGTCTTTCTCATGCGTCGTCTTCTGATTTCATCCGCCGCCGTGCTGGCGCTCTGCGCCGCCGCGCCCGCTGTCATGGCCGAGGGGGCCGCGCCGGCCGCAGCAACCGTTCAGGCCCAGAGCGAGGACGCCCGGCTCAACGCCTTCTTCGAACAGGCCTTCGAGGCGCGCGTGGCGCTGAGCCCCCAGCGCATGACCTCGCTGGGCCGCAAGACCGACTATGACAAGCTGGACGACGTCTCCGACGCCGCCGCCGAACGCTCGCTGGCCCTGCAGGAAGCTCAGCTGGCCCAGATGAAGGCCCAGTTCGATCCGACCAAGCTGAGCGAGCAGAGCCGCCTGTCCTGGCGCCTGTTCGAACACGGGGTGCAGCAGGCCCGCCTGTCGAACCAGTGGCGCGACTGGGGCTTCCAGTTCGCCGCCAACGGCAACCCGACCACCAGCCTGCCGGTCTTTCTCATCAACAACCACCGCATCGGCAGCGTTTCGGACGCCGAGGCCTATGTCGCCCGCCTGAACGCCGCCGAGCGCTACATGGGCCAGGTGGCCGACACCCTGACGGCGCGCGCCGGCAAGGGCGTGGTCTCGCCGCGCTTCGTGTTCGAGCCCTCGATCGACAACACCCGCGCGGTGATCGCCGGCGCCCCGTTCGACGGCGGCGCCGACAACCCGGTCTGGGCCGACTTCCAGAAGAAGATCGCCGCCCTGGACGCCGATCAGGCGACCAAGGACCGCTTGCTGGCCTCGGCCCGCACGGCCCTGACCGGCCCCTACAAGCGCGGCTTCGACACGGTTCTGGCGGCGCTCGGCCAGGTGCAGACCCAGGCCGACAGCGACGCGGGCGTGTGGCGCCTGCCGCAGGGCGAGGCCTATTACAACGCGCGCCTGCAGATCTCGACCACCACCGACCTGACCGCCGACCAGATCCACCAGATCGGCCTGGACGAGGTCGCCCGCATCCAGCGCGACATGGAGACGATCAAGACCCAGGTCGGCTTCACCGGCTCGCTGCAGGACTTCTTCGCCTTCCTGAAGACGGACCCGCAGTTCCAGTATCCGAACACGCCGGAGGGCAAGGAAGCCTATCTGACCGACGCCCGCGCCTTCGTGGCCCAGGTCATGGCCGTGGCGCCGCAGTGGTTCTCCAACCTGCCCAAGGCCCCGCTGGAGGTCCGTGCGGTCGAACCCTTCCGCGAAGCGACCGCCTCGATCGCCTTCTACAACTCGCCCGCGCCCGACGGCTCGCGCCCCGGGATCTACTACGTCAACCTGTCGGACATGACCCAGGTGCTGAAGCCCCAGATCGAGGGCATCAGCTATCACGAGGGCGCGCCGGGCCACCACTTCCAGATCGCCTATGCGCAGGAGATGGAGCACCTGCCCAGCTTCCGCCGCTTCGGCGGCTACGGCGCCTATTCCGAAGGCTGGGGCCTGTATTCCGAACGCCTGGGCAAGGAGATGGGCTTCTATCAGGATCCCTATTCCGACTTCGGCCGCCTCTCGACCGAGCTGTGGCGCGCGGTGCGTCTGGTGACCGACACCGGCCTGCACGCCAAGCGCTGGAGCCGCGAGCAGGCGATGGACTACTTCCGCCACAACTCCCTGCTGTCCGAGCGCGACATCCAGAAGGAGGTCGAGCGCTACATCACCAACCCCGGCCAGGCGACCAGCTACAAGATCGGCGAGCTGAAGATCGAGGAGCTGCGCGCCAAGGCCGAGACGGCGCTGGGCGACCGCTTCGACATCAAGGACTTCCACACCGTGGTCCTGGGTTCGGGCGCCGTGCCGCTGGACGTTCTGGGCGACCTGGTCGACGCCTGGATCGCCAAGGGCGGCGGCGCGCCCAACTAAGTCTTCCTTCTCCCCTCCGGGGGAGAAGGTGGGCGCCGGAGGCGCTCGGATGAGGGGGAGGCTTCAGCGCACGCGCGGCTGACCTCTCGCCTTCATCCGCCCGCCCCCTCATCCGTCATGCTGACGCATGACACCTTCTCCCCCGAGGGGAGAAGGGCTAGGAGGCTGCCCATGCCCTTTACCGCCACCGTCCTGACCATGTTCCCCGAGGCCTTTCCCGGACCGCTGGGGGTGTCGCTGATCGGCACCGCCTGGCGCGAGAAGGGGTTGTGGGACTTGCAGACGCTGGACATTCGCGCGTTTTCCGAAGATAAGCGCGGCTTCCTGGACGACACCCCTGCGGGCGGCGGTCCCGGTCAGGTGCTTAAAGCGGACGTGGTGGCCAGGGCTCTCGACAGCCTGGAAGGTCCATCCCGGCCGCTTTTGTACATGAGCGCACGCGGTCGGCCCCTGACGCAGGCGCGAGTGACGGAATGGGCCAAGGCCGACGGAATCGTCGTCCTGTGCGGCCGTTTCGAGGGGGTGGATCAGCGGGTGCTCGACGCCCGGGGGTTCGAGGAGGTCTCCGTCGGGGACGCGGTGCTCGCCGGCGGCGAGGCGGCGGCCATGGTGGCGATCGAGGCGTGCGTCCGGTTGGTTCCGGGGGTTCTGGGTGCGGCGGAAAGCCTGTCCACCGAGAGCTTCGAGGACGACCTGCTTGAGCATCCGCAGTACACTAGGCCGCGGACGTTCGAGGGCCACGACATCCCGGAAGTCCTGTTGTCAGGCGATCACAAGAAGATCGCCAAATGGCGTCAGGAGCAAAGGGAAAAGACCACGCGGGAGCGGCGCCCGGATCTCTGGGAGCGGCATCTCGCCAACTTACAGCTAAAGAGCAAATAAGCTCCGGAGAGACACTATGAACATCGTCCAGCAGCTCGCTGCCGAAGAAAAAGCCCGCCTGCTCGAAGGCAAGACCATCCCCGACTTCCAGCCCGGCGACACCCTGCGCGTCAACGTGCGCATCAAGGAAGGCGAGCGCGAACGCATCCAGGCGTTCGAAGGCGTCTGCATCGCCCGTGACGGCGGCGGCGTCAACGAGACCTTCACGGTCCGCAAGATTTCGTTCGGTGAAGGCGTGGAGCGTCGCTTCCCGATCCTGTCGCCGAACGTCGAGTCCATCGAAGTGAAGCGCCGCGGCGTCGTTCGTCGCGCCAAGCTGTATTACCTGCGCGACCGTCGCGGTAAGTCGGCCCGTATCGCCGAGCGCCAGACGGCCCGCAAGGTCGCTGTCCCGGCCACCGGCACGGCCGAAAAGGCCGGCGACGAGGCCTGATTTCAGGCTTCGGCTCCGCGCTGAAGATCAAGAGCCCCGGCGGAAACGCCGGGGCTTTTTTGTTGGGCGATCTTTAAGTGCGCTATCGCTCGCCGCGCGGCGGCTCGCTGCTTGAGCGCCCTTTCCCTCCCCTTCAAGAGGAGGGAGAGACACGCTAGCTTCCCGCAGCGCCCCCTCGAACATCGAGGCTGTGCTTCAAGGCGCTGAGCTGGTCGTGGCCGGCGCGGACTTCGCCATAGGCGCGGCGGACGGTCTCCTTGGTCGTGGCCGACAGCTCGCTGTCGGCCAACGCCCGCTCGAAACGCGCCTTCAACTGGTCCTCGCCGCCCTCGACCGTGTCGATCACCGAAGCGTCGTTGCGCAGCAAAGCGTGCTTCACGTCCATAAAGGCGCGCTGCGCCTTGGCCAGGATCGAGCCGTCCTCCTCGGGCGATCCGCCGCGTTCACGCACGGCCGCCTTGAACTCCTCGGCCAGCCGGCGGCGCTCGGCCGCTCGCGCCTCGAACCAGGTGCGATAGGCGGCGTCGGCGGTTTCGACCGCCGCTTCATGATAGCCGTCGGCGCTGTCGATCAGCCCCTCGACCAAACCGTTGAGGGTCTTGATGTCGTGGCTGTTGCCTGCCATCGGAAACCTCCGTTGCTGCTCAAGAGAGAAACCCCTGCCAGCGGCGAAGGTTTCCAGCGTCACAGCTTGGTGCGCAGAGACCACAGCTCGGGGAAGCAGCGGCGCTTCAGCGTCTCGACCAGATAGCCGACGCCGTCGGTGCCGCCCGTGCCCTGACGACGGCCGATAATGCGCTCGACCGTGACCACATGCTTGTGCCGCCACGTCAGCAGGGCGTCGTCCAGATCGACCAGCTTTTCGGCCAGTTGGTACAGGGGCCACCAGCGTTCGGTGTCGCGATAGACCTCCAGCCAGGCGGCCTCGACACCCTCGTTCGCCTCATAGGACTGGCTGACGTCGCGGTTGAGTACGGCCTCTGGCACCGGCAGGCCCGCCTTGGCCAGCTGGCGCAGGGCGTCGTCGTAGAGGCTGGGCGATTCCAGGGCCGCCTGCAGCGCCGCATGGGCGTCCGGGCGTTCGGCGTGGAAGCGCAGGAAGCGCGGGTCTTTCAGGCCCAGCATGGTCTCCAGACGACGGAACTGGTCGCTCTGGAAGCCCGAACTGGCGCCCAGGTCGCCGCGGAACTTCAGATAGTCGGCGGGCGTCATGGTGGCCAGGATGTCCCAGCTCTGGGTCATCACCGACTGGATGCGGCTGACGCGAGCCAGGCTCTTGTAGGCGGGCACCAGATCGCCCGCGCGCACCAGCGTCTGCGCCAGCGCCACCTCGTGCAGGATCTGCTTGAGCCACAGTTCCTTGGTCTGGTGGATGATGACGAACAGCATCTCGTCATGCTGGTCGGAGCGCGGTTTCTGGGCGGACAGGATGTCGTCGAGCGCCAGATAGCCGGCGTAGGTCACGCCCTGCGGCTCATGCTTGGCCGTCTCGATAGCGTGTCCGCGAATGTCGTTTGCTTCGGTCATACGCCAGCTATCGCCCGATCAGCCGGGCGGGGCCAGACCCTTTTTCGACGCGGGAAGCCTAGTTGGCGGCGCGGTCTTCGGCGACGGCGTTGGCGGCCATCTGGCGGCCGTTGGCGAAGGCGTCGCGGGCGCCGTTATAGATGAAGCCGTAGGTCGGATAGACGGTCGTGCCCAGATCGTTGATCGGATTGTACCAGACCTTCACCCGGCTCCAGTCGCCCGAGGACGAGACGTCGACGACGGTGACGTTTTCCTCGACCTTGCCGCGGCTGCCGCCCCAGTTGGCGTGGGTGACGCGGATCACGCGGTCGGTCAGGACGTCGGAAACGACGGCGACGTGGCCGGCGCTCATGCGGCCGTGGGGCTGGAACACCAGCACCGAGCCGGTCTCAGGCGCGTCGCCGGTGCGGAACTTGCTGACGGCCTGACGCCACCAGGTCCAGGCGTCGCCGAAGATCTGAATGCCCGAGAACATGCGCGCGAAGGTCACGCACTGCCAGTAGGGATCGCCGGCCTGGGCCGGGGTCGTGGTGAAGGCGAAAAAGCCTAGGCTTGCCGCAAGGGCGGCGGCTGTGAGCCGTTTCATCATCTGGCGTGCTCCCGACTGAACGCGGACAAGCCTTAGACGATAGGGTCAGAATGTTGAAGAACTGTTTCCGACTGTTTCCCCGGCTGATCCACAGATGATCGCCGCCTCGCCGCCCATCCGCGCAGGAAACGACGGGCTGGGCGCTCGATCAGTTGATGAACAATCGCGGCCGCGACAATCAAGCCCGCGATGATCGCCAGCCACAATACGAGCGGAAGCTGCTTGTCTTCCGTCCCGGTCAGGCGCGCCGCGACATTGACCGCCAGGATCTGCCACGGGGCGCACAGCATATAGACCGCATAGCTGATCTCGCCGAGATAGACTGCGGGCGCGGAGCCCAGCACGCCCGCCTTGTTCGCCGGAATGCTGGCCAGGGCCAGGATCAGCAGGCCGCCGGACAGAACGGTGATCCCGTCCCAGCTCATCAGCGAGGCGCTGAGCGCCGTTACGACCGCCGCCGCCAGAGCCAGCAGGCCCGCGCGCGGCAAGGGCGCCCGGCGATAGACCAGGTAAAGGGCGCAGCCGTAGGCGAAGCAGGGCACGATCCGCAGCGCCCCCCACTTGAACGTCGCCTCGGTCAGGCGATAGCCGGCGACGCGCTCAAACCCGACGTAGAGGGCGACCAGCAGCAGGGCGGCCGCCCCCGTCGCCAGCCACGGTCGGTTCCGCAACTTCCACGCTGCGGCGGCGAAGACGGGGAAGGTCAGATAGGCGAACCACTCGGCCGAGATCGACCAGGACGGGTGGTTCCATCCCGCCTCGCCCGCAAAGCCCCAGGCGTGGACCATCAGCAGGTTGGGCAGCAGCGTCTTCCAGCTGAGGATGCCGGCGTCGATCGCCATGCCCGCCGCCGTCGCCGCCAACCCCAGAGCCATGACGCCGAACAGGGTGAACAGGTGCAGCGGATAGACCCGCGCGATGCGCGCCCACAGGAAGCCCTTGTAGCCGAAGCGCTTCTCGCCGAACGCCTGCAGATAGACGTGGCTGAGGATGAAGCCCGACAGGACGAAGAAGAGCTCGACCCCCAGGTAGCCCTTGGCGGCCAGGGCGGGCATGCCGCCGACCGCCAGGTTGGGCCACATCAGATAGACCACGACCCACAGGGCCGCGAGGAACCTGAGCGAAGTCAGGGGACGGATGTCGATCGGCGTCGCTACGGGCGTCATGGGACCATCCTGGCCTGTGAACCGACCGGGGACAGCCCGGCCGCATAACAGCGCTCAATGCAAGCCGGGCGCCAGCTTCGCCTTATTCTACGCGGCCGCTCTCCCCGGCCCTCTCGATGGCGGCCGTGGCGGCGGCGCAGCCGGTCAGGGTCTCGTCGCCGATCTCGACCTTGGCGGTCAGGGGATAGGTGCGGTCGCTCATGCCGTCCGAGCAGTCCGTCGCCGTCAGGGTGACGGTCAGATCCGTCCCGGCCTCGGTCTTGGCGGTCCAACTGGCGACCGTGCCCTGCAGGCTCGGGCCGGGGTTGGCGGCCTTCTGCTCGGCCCGGTCGACGCCGGAATAGGTCAGGCCGTCCGGCTTGATCTCCACCGCCCAGAAGGGCTCGGTTCCCAGCACGCGCACCGGCTGATCCAGATCGACGCCCGCCAGGGCGCGCGGCTCGGCCTTGGCGGGCTCGGGCGTCTTTTCAGCGGGCTGCGAACAGGCGGCCAAGGCCAGGGAGAGGGCGGCGGCGGAGAGGAGGGCGACGCGCATGGCGGTCCTTTCTGAAAATTCGGGGCCAAAGTCCCGGTTTGCCTTCTCCCCGTCAAGACAGGCGCCAAAGCGGCTCACCTGGGTTAATGTCCCCTCATGCCGATTCGTCATGACCCCGCAGCAAACGCAGGCGCCCCCTTCACGGCCTGCGAGTTCTTCGCGGGCGGCGGACTAGCGGGATTGGGACTGACAGGCTTCCGCACCATCCTGGCCAATGACATCGACGCGGCCAAGGCCCGCGCCTTTCGCGCCAACCATCCCGAGACCTCGCTTATCCACGCCGACGTCTGGGCGGTGACGCCGGATCAGGTTCCAGGCGCGCCTGACCTGTGCTGGGCGTCGTCGCCGTGTCAGGACGTCAGCCTGGCGGGCGCGCGCGGCGGGCTGAAGGCGCAACGCTCGGGCGCCTTCTGGGGCTTCTGGAAGCTGATGCAGCGGCTGGACGCCGAAGGCCGCGCCCCGCCCGTCATCGTGCTGGAAAACGTCGTCGGCCTGCTGACCTCGGGCGATGGCCAGGATTTCGCCGCTGTCTGCGGGGCCATGGCCGAGGCCGGCTATACGGTCGGCGCCCTGGAGATCGACGCAGAGCTGTGGCTGCCGCAGTCGCGCCCGCGCCTGTTCATCGTCGCCATGCGGGGCGTCGAGGGGCCGCGCCTGCCCGCCCCGGTCCAGCCCTTCCATTCCTCACGCCTGATCGCCGCTTGGGAGCGCCTACCCGAAGCGGCGAAGGCCAACTGGGCCTGGTGGCGGCTGGCCGTTCCGCCGTGCCGCAACCTCGATCTGGCGGCCGTGCTGGAGACTGACGCCCCCTGTTTCGACGCGGCCCAGACGCAGACCCTGTTGGCCATGCTGTCGCCGCTGCACCGGGCGCGGCTGGAAACGATCCGGGCCTCGGGTGAGCGGCGCGTGGGCGCGGCCTTCCGCCGGGTGCGGACCAAGGACGGGAAAAAGCTGCAACGGCTGGAGATGCGCTTCGACGGTCTGGCCGGATGCCTGCGCACGCCGTCGGGCGGTTCGTCGCGCCAGTATGTCGTCATCGT
Source organism: Brevundimonas phoenicis (assembly GCF_047237745.1). Classification (NCBI taxonomy): domain Bacteria; kingdom Pseudomonadati; phylum Pseudomonadota; class Alphaproteobacteria; order Caulobacterales; family Caulobacteraceae; genus Brevundimonas; species Brevundimonas phoenicis. The sequence continues at coordinate 743,942 of NZ_JBDFLN010000001.1, read as the reverse complement.
CGAGAGCGGCCGCGTCGCTATGCGCCGTCTGACCGGGCGCGAGGCCGCGCGGCTGATGGGGGTGGCCAACGCCTATCGCCTGCCCGCCAGCGAAAGCGCGGCGCTGAAGCTGATGGGCGACGCCGTGGCTGTGCCGGTGGTGGACGCCCTGGCGCGCGGCCTGTTCCTGCCCGCCCTCTCCGGCCAGGCGGAAGCCGCCGCCTGAAGCCTTAATAGTAGAGGTCGTCGTCCTTGCGGTCCTCGGCGCTCTCGATGCCGGGGTCGAAGCTATTGTCGACCTGATCGTCCCAGCCGTCGCGATCAGAGCGGAAGGCCAGGGCCATCAGTCCCCAGGCCAGGCCGACCGTGCCCAGAACGCCCAGCCCCATGGCGATCCAGCCGTGCAGGCTCATCTCGCCCCCGCCGATCAGACGCCAATAGGCCGCCAGCCCAAGCGTGCTGACGGCCGATATGGCGACGGCGAGAACCAGCGACCGCAGAAGCCGGACAAGTCGCCCGCTCCTGAAGGTCGCCTTCATGGCTCAGCTCAGCGCTGGACCCACTGGCCCTGGGCGTTCTTGTACCACTGGCCCGAGCTGATGCGCGGCAGCAGCTGGGTCTCGAACATCCGGGCGCCGGCCACTTCGGCCGAGGTGCCGGCGTCAGCGGCGCTGCGGGCGTAGGCCTGGCGGCGGCCGGCGTTGGTCGCGCTGATGGCGGCCTGGGTGTCGGCGTTCACCGAGGTGCGCACGCCGACGTAGCCGTCAGCCTGCTCGCCCGCCGCGCCGGCGGCCTTGGCCTGATCGACCAGGGCCTTCTGCGAGGCGGTCTGAGCCACGGCGGCGCCGGCGGCGACGCCCAGAGCAGCGACAGCGGCCACGGCCACGAAGAGTTTGCGGTAAGTCATGTCAAAGCCCCCTTTCACATTCAGAACAGGTTGGGGTTTTCGCGGAGCAGGTTCTGCAGTTCCTGGTCCAGCTTGATGCGGATGTCGGCGTCGAGCTTGGCATAGATCTGCAGCGGCTCGCTGAACTTGATGTTCACCGTAGGCGCGCATGCGGCCAGGCTGACGGCGCCGAGGCCGAGCATGGCGACGATCTGACGCTTGCTGATCATGAGGCCGGTCTCCGAAGGCGGCGTTGGAAGTCACCGCCATTAAACGCAGCGGCGTGTGAATGGGTTCTGAACAAAGCGCAGCCGTGACTCAAGGCGTTTCATCCGTCGTCAGCACGGGCGTCTCCCCGCGACGCGCATATTCCAGCAGATCCGAGATGATCTGGTTGGCGTTCCAGGTCGTGTCCAGCGTCAGGTCGATCGGCGTATCCGACGGCAGATTCAGCTTCTTGGTCATGAAGTCGCGGCGGATCAGTTCCATGAAGGTCAGGCGAAGCTGCTCGCGCTCGGGCGGATCGTGGCGGCCGTTGATGCGGAACCGGACGCCCAGGCGCCCCTGATCCAGGCTGTTGACCTCGGCGGTCAGGCGCTGATCGCCAGATCCTGCATGGCCTGATAGGCCAGATCCTGCATGGCGTTGGGCGGCACGCCCGCCTCGCCCCCGCCGCCGGCGGCCAGGTCGTCGAACACCTGGGGCTGGATCGACAGACGGCCGGGCCGCACCCCGTTCAGCACCCCGCCGACGATGCGCCAGCCGTCCTTGGGATCATAGGTGAAGGGCAGCCGTCCCGACACCACGGCGTCGAACTCGGCCTTGTCCTGAAGATTGGCGCTCTTCAGCAGTTCGTTCAGCTGCACGCCCTCGACCACGACCACCCCGCCCCAGCCCTCGCCCGGCGTCAGCGGCAGGGACAGGGGCTCGACGCTGATGCGCCCGCCCGCCGCCTGGATCTGGCCGCCGCCGATGGTCAGGGCCTTTTCGTCCAGACCGAAGGACAGCTGAAGATCGGTCAGCGGCGTCACCGTCTGCACCCGATCGGCGGTCAGTTTCTGGTCCGGGGCGGTGATCAGCGGCGTCAGACTGGTGAATTCCACCCGCCCCTTCAGCCCCTGAACCTTGCCCGCCGGGCTGGTGAAGTCCAGCTCCGGCACGGTCAGGACGCCCGAACTGGTCGCCCCCTCGGCCGTCCAGTCGAACCGCCCCTCGAACCCAGCCGAGCCTTCGACCGGCGACTTCACATAGTCGGCCACGAGCGGGCTGAGATCATCCGGCTGAAGCCCATGCTCGGTGAAGGCCAGGCTGGGCGCCGAGATCACCGCCCCGCCCGCTTCAGCCTGAACGTCGTGGCGCACCTCGACGCGACCGATGGCGTGGTCCAGTCGGCTGAGATCAAATCCGGCGCTCCAGACGTCGCCCGCCAGCCGCGCCTCGCCCTTGGCCTGAAGCGGCAGGAAGCGGACCGGATCGGCCGTATCCGCGACCTGGGCCTTGCTGACGCCCGCCCGCATCGACAGCCCCTTGGCCGCGCCGTCGACGACCAGATCGCCCTCGGCGTCTGTGAAACCGACCTCGAAGACGGGCGCCGTCGCCGCCACATCGGCCAGCCGCGCCTGAGCGCGCCAAACGCCGTTCCGGGCGGCGAACAGGGGCGCCGACGTCGGACACACGCGGCCGGACACGGCCTCGACCGAGTTCTCGCCCAGGTCGAGCTTGTCCAGCGTCACCGGAATGCAATCGCTCGCCGTATAGGTCAGGCTCCCGCCCGCCGAGGCCAGTTCGCCCTGGGTGCTGAAGGCGATCCCGCGCGCCGGGCCGAAGTCCAGGGCCGCCTGCCCCTTCAGCTTCGCCGCGAAGCCGCCCGGCGTCAGCCGCCATTCAACGCCGTCAAAGCGCGCCTCGGGCAGGCCGCCGCCGCGCGTGGACGCCACGCTGAAGGCCCCGCGCGTCGCTCCGTCCGCCGTCAGGGACAGGATCGGCCCCGTCGCCGCCGACAGTCTCAGCTCGCCGCCGTTGGCCGGGCGGGCGGTGATCGGCCGCAGCAGGGTCAGCTCGACCCCGGCGTTGTCGCTGACCAGCCGCACCTGGGGCGCATCCAGGGCGAAGGCGCCCAGCGCCCGTTTCAACTCGGCCAGTTCCGGAAGATCGTCGGCCAGCGGCGCCCCCAGCACCGGCGCCGTAACCCGATCGGCCCCCAGCGCGCCGGTCGCGCTGATCCGCGTGATGGAGTCCCGCACCAGATCGAAGTCCAGGCGGCCGCGCGCGCCGCTGAGGGCCACATCGCCGGTCGCCAGCCGCTGCGCGTTCAGGGTCGCCGGACCCCGCACCTCGAAGGCGCCGCCCTTGCCGCCCGCCTCGATCGCGCTTGAGGCGACGACCGCCTGGGTCAGGCGGGCCTCGCCGAACCGGCCCGACGCCGCCGTCAGCCGCATGGGCGAGGCCGCGCGCCACTTCATCTCCTGACCTTCCGTTCCTCCCGACGTCGACAGGGTCACGCGGCTGAGGTCCAGCGCCGCCTGGCGAACCTCCATCCCCTCGCCCTGAAGCCGGTCCGCCGTCGCCGCCGTCTTGGCCTCGCCCTTGAGGCTATAGGCGTTGAGCCAGCCTTCGACCGCCCCGGCGAATTCCATCGTCGCCGCCGCCTGACGCGCCGTCGTCCCGGCGCCGGCCAGTTCATCCGCAGTCAGCCGCGCTGTCAGGCCGACTCGGCCGTCGCCGCGCCGCGCCTTCATGTCGGGATAAGGCAGGTCGCCGCTGAGGCTGAGCGCCGCTCCTTGCCCGCCAAAGCCTGCGGCGGCGAAGCGCTCGGCCTGGGCGTCCAGCTTCACCGCCGTACGGTCGCCCACGGTCGTCACCTCGATGACGCCGGCCAGGCCGCGCGCCTCGGTCTCGCCGCTCTTGAGCGAGGCGGCGGGCATCCGTCCCGACAGCCGCATCAGCTTGCCGTCGTCGATCCGCGCGTCCGCCAGCAGGCGCAGCGGGCCGTATTCGGTGTCGAGCCGCGCCTGGCCGCCTTCGACGATGACCAGGGGCGCGCGGGAATCCGGCTTGGGCGGCTTGCCGGTGAACTCCTCGACCAAGGGATCGAGGCTGCCCAGCGACAGCTCGCCGTTCTTCCACGCCGCGCGCACGATCGGGCGGACCAGACGGACGCGGCTGGGCGTCACCCCCAGCCCGGCCTTCGACCACGGCAGACCCACGGCGTAGTCGACCTCGACCCGCTCGACCTTGAAGTCGGGGTTCTTGGGGTCGCCGATGGAGACCTTGCCGACGAAGCCGTTGAGCTCCAGCCGTTCGACCTCGACGTCGGCGTCGATGCCCTTGCGGTCCAGCCAGCCGACCAGCAGTTCGCGCGCCGCCGCCCGCCGGTTCAGATACAACGTCGCCGCCAGGATCAGCAGAACCATCAGCGCCACGCCCGCCCCTTTCAGAAGGGCGATCGAAGCTGTGCGTTTGCGTGTCTGCGCGCGCGGCGGGGAAGGATCGGCGTCTTCGGTCAAGGTCGCGGAACGATCTTCGTTTAGTGGTTGAGGGCGACAACGCCACAAAATGCGCCACGATGACAGTCGTTGCAGCACGACAACTATACCGTGTCCATGTCGCCACTACAGGACCACCAGACCTTAAAAATGGCGAAGATTCACATCCGCACCAAAACGAACGCTGAAATACTGCGCCGATCCCCCGCCAAGTTAACTGAATGTAACGTACCCGCTTCCCAATATGGGTCAGGCGGGCTATACGGCTCGCTTCACTGTCGGTCAGGAATGTCCGGCGTGAATCTAATTTCGACTGGTCTGGCGCTTTAAGCGTCGTCGATATGCCGGGGACCCATGGCTCAGTTCGATCCTCGCCGCCAGCCCGTTCGGCTTGCGCCGCACCTGCTGACGACTTGCGCCGCCGTGGGCATCGCCCTGCTGGCCGGTCGTGGATATGAACAGGTGAAGGCCGAGGAAGTTCCGGTCCTGACCGCGGAACAGATCGAATCGCTTGAAGCGCAGGCCTACGCCGCCGCCGCCGCGCCGGCCGGCATGACCGCTCCGGAAGCCATTCCCGTCCAGATTCGTCGCGGCGAAACCTTCGAACAGGCCGTGCGACGCACCGGCGTCGGCGCCGATGAAGCCCGCGCTGTCGCCGACACCGTCGCCAGCGCCTTCGATCTCAAGGATTTGCGCGCGGGTCTCCGCTTCGAGACCGCCGTGTCCAAGCCGCGCGGCGGCCTGGGCGACGCCCGCCTGATCGGCCTGACCATGCGCACCGGCCCGGCCAGCCAGCTGACCGTGTCGCGCAGCTTCGACGGCGCCCTGCGCCTGCGCTCGCTGGACGAGAAGGTCACAGAGGAAACCGTCGTCGCCAACGACAAGGTGCAGCGCTCCCTGTCGGCCAGCGCTCGCGAACTGGGCGCCACCTCGGCCGTGGTGCGCCGCGCCAGCCAGCTGTTCGCCCACAAGTTCGACATGCAGCGCGACGTGCGCGCCTCGGACGAGTTCACCCTGGTCTTCGACCGCATGGTCACGGAATCGGGCCGGACGGTGGAAACCGGCGAACTGCTCTACGCCGAGCTGAAGGGCCACGCCTTCTACCGCTTCCAGCCCGCCGGCTCGAAGACGGCCCAGTATTTCGACGCCACGGGCAAAAACACGCGCACCGCCATGATGCGCACCCCGCTGCAGAACTTCCGCCGCGTCAGCTCCAACTTCGGCGTCCGCACCCACCCCATCTCGGGCTACCGCAAGATGCACCAGGGGATGGACTTCGCCGCCGCCACCGGCACGCCGGTCGTGGCGCCGTCCGACGGCGTGGTGGTCGAGGCCCGTCGCTGGGGCGGTTACGGCAACTGGCTGCGCATCCGCCACGCCAATGGGCTGGAAAGCGGCTACGGCCACCTGTCGCGCTTCGCCTCGGGCATGCGCGCCGGTCAGCGCGTGACCCAGGGCCAGGTGGTGGCCTACGTCGGTTCGACCGGCGCTTCCACCGGCCCGCACCTGCACTATGAAATCTGGCGCAACGGCCAGCGGATCAATCCGGCCGGCATCAAGACCCAGGAAGGCACCGTCCTGGCGGGCGCCGATCTGGCCGCCTTCCGCGCCGAAAAGGCCCGCATCGACCGCGTCATCGCCGCCGGCGGCCAACGTCGTCCGGCCGCGGTGCAGCAAGCCGCCACCGGCCTGCGCCCGACCGAAGGCTGACGTCGAGCGGGGCCGAAGTCGCCGCCCCGCCCCCGCTTCAACCGACCAGTTGCGGCGTCCCGCCCTGGTTGGGGCAGCGCACGCCGTGCACCCATACGTCGGCTTCGCCCACCCCCACGCCCAACAGTTGCAGCAGCGGCTGAACCACCGCATCCAGCGCCGGCCCCAGCGGCGTCAGCACCACGCCCAGCGGCTGGGTGACGATGTGCAGCGGCAACCCCAGGGCCGTCAGTTCCAAATCGCGAAGCAGACTGACCATCAAGCCGTTGATGAAACCGCTCGACTGCGCCGTCTTGGGCTCGCTCGAACCGATATCCGAGCCGGTGAAGCCGAGCTCGCTCCAAGTCATGTCCGCAACCTGGATGTCGGCCTTACCCTCAACCTTGATCAGCAGGACGGAGACCAGAGCGGCCGGCGATACCGTCAACTCGGACTTGAAATCGTGTAGGCGCCTTTCGTTGACCTGCCCTAGCCGCACCCGCGCCACGCCCGGTTTCGCCTCCACCAGAACACGCGGCGAGGGCCCGCAATGGATGGACTTCAACCGCGCCTCCGACCCGGCGACTTCGACCAGGATCGGCGCTTTCACCTGGGCCAGCGCACCTACCAGAGGAACACGGTCTAGCGCCGTCGCCTTCAGGTAAAGCCGCGTCTGCACCGTGCGAATGATCGGTTCGCCCTTGCCGGTGATCGTCAGCCAGGACGAACGGTTCGGGCGCTCGCCGATCGCCAGCATGACGTCCAGATCCGCCAGCCCGGCCCGAGCGCCGACGTCCAGGGCCAACTGACGCTCCTGGTTCGCCGTCTGCAGCGTCGCCATCAGCAGATCCAAGGCCGACACCTGCGCGTTCAAGCGCTCGCGCAGGCCGTGACGCGCCTCGGCTTCCACCCCGATCAGATCACCCAGCTTCAGGCGTGCATCGGCGGGCGCGCCGACCAGCTTGCCCAACCCGCCTTTCGCGTCAGAGCCCGCGACTCTTTCAAGCACCCGCAGGACACGGCGCGTCTCCATCTCATGCTTCAACAGGGCGTCATAGTCGCCGGCGGTCACGCCCAGGTCCACGGCCAGAGCGTCCGAAAACTGCAGCAGGCTGACCTGGGCGTCGGCCAGATTGCGATAGTCCATCGCGGTCAGGGACACGCTTGCACCCAACAGCGCCGACAGCAGAGCGTTGGCCAGGCCCCCGTCCAGCGACGCCAGGCGCGATCCGATCGAGAACATGGCCGTAGGCGCCCCGCCCGGCCGCGCCGCCGTCGCCTGCTTGGTGACGCTGACTGTCTCCCGGCCCAGGATCCACCGACCGAAAAACAACGGCGCAGGCGCTGTCGCCACGACCCGCGCCGCATTGACGTCAGTCCCGCCGGCAACGAATCGTTCTGACGGCTGCAAGGCCGGATCAGGCGTATATACTCCCGTTTCCACCTGAACGCCTGACAGATCAGCGATGTTGGCGCGCGCCGTCGTCTCGGCGGCCATCTCGGCGTCGTTCAGAGCGCCGGCGGCGGCGAGGGCCGACAGATCGGCCGCGCCCTGAAGCTCGCGCCCCTTGAGAACGACCACCCCGACATCGACCGCCAGGGCCGCGCTGACGCAGATCAGGCCGCCGAACACCGCGGACATGATCGTCACCCCGCCGCGCCGATCCCGACGCAGGCGCGCGGGCAGGCTTCGTTCCATCAGTCGTCTCAGCATATCACGCCTCGCTGATCTGAATGACGGCGGTGCGGCGGATGACCCTGGGCGGCGGCACGGTCAGCGGCGCCAGCGCCATCAACGGATGCCGTCCGGCGTCATAGGCCACTACGACGCGGAAGAAGCGACCATCCGCATCGATCTCGACCGTTGCGTCGCCGCTCCTCAGCCCCAGATCACGCAGATGATCGGCGACCACGTCGCGGGCCAGCCCTTCCCGTTCGGCCGCATCCAGTCCGGCGACGGCGGCCCTCGCGCCCTCGGACACTGCCGCCTGTACGGAGTGCGCCATCCACAGCCAGCCGCCATAGACGATCATGCCTACGACCAGCAGCAGGAAAAACGGGCCGACGATGGCGAACTCTATGGCGGCCGCGCCGCGCCGTTCGCGCCGCACGCCCCGCCCTCCAGAACCACACGCCTTCTGCATCGTTGGGCTCCTGATTGAGCCGACAGGATGCTTCAATTCAACTTAAGAGAGAATGTAGGCGCTCAATACCACAGGTCAGGATTGAAATTGACGTCACAAAGTCGCGTCACGCAGCGGAGCGTACGCGCGCCACTCCCACCGACCCAAGACGATGATCAGCGACATCAGCAGGAGTACGCAGTTCACGGACGCCAGGAGGATGTCGCCGTTGGGCGCCGGCTTCAGCGCGTCCTGGACCTCTGCAATCAAGCGTGCGCCAAGGGGCTTCACTTTCATGACTTGAGAGGGACGGCGGCAACGAGATTCTATCGCGCAGAGCTAACGCCTCGCGAAATCGCGGATGTCATGGGCTGGTGCGAGGTCCGCGTGGAGCGACTTATCGACCGGTACGTGAAGCGCGACGAACCCATCCAGCACATCGACCAAGCCGAACGGAGGAAGAAAGCGCAAAACCGGCGACAAAACTCGCCTGTAAAAGACCAGCTAAGTGTTGGAGCGGGTAGCGAGAATCGAACTCGCGACATTCAGCTTGGGAAGCTGACGTTCTACCTCTGAACTATACCCGCGTCGCCGAAGCGAGCGGCGAAGATATAGGGCGCGGGCCAAAAGAAAAGGCCCGGCGAACCGGGCCTTTGGATTTTTTGACAGAGACCGCGATGGGTCAGTCGCGCACTTCCTCGACCGTGACGCCGCGCTTGGCCAGCATGGCCTGGACGCTGTCGGCCCCCGCCAGGTGGCCGGCGCCGACCGAGATGAAGGCTGTGCCCGAACCTTCCAGCATAGCCACGATCTGATTGGTCCAGTCCGTGTTGCGGCGCGTCAGCATGACCTCGTACATCTCGGGCGATTCCGCCTTCATCTCCTGGCCGATCAGGGCGTCCAGGCCATCCACGTCGCCGGTCGACCAGGCGCCGACCATGCGGCCCAGGAACTCCGGCGCCTGATCGAACTCCTTCAGACCCGAACGCAGCATGGCCAGTTGCGCCTCTTCCGACATGTCGGCGATGAAGCCGATCTGCTGGGGCATGGTCTCGAAGCCCTTGATCGGCTTGCCGGTCGCGGCGGCGCGGGCGTGCAGCACCTGATCCCCGCCGTTCTGCGGCAGGTAGCCGGCCTTGGTGATGCTGGCCATGGCCAGTTGCAGGGCCGCGAACCACGGACGCAGCGGGTCCAACTGGGCCGCCGTCGCGCCGATAGAGCGGGCGGCGGCGTCGAGGTCAGCCTGTTCCTCGGCGGTCAGCAGGCTGGACAGGGGACGGTCGGGCGAGACGCCCTTGGACTGGATGATCGGCACGGCGCCGGCCGCGTCGTTCAGGTCGGCGATCTCGAACCAGTATTCGTCGGCGCCGGCGAAGGCGCGGTCCAGCTTGGCGCTGCCCCACGGCGTCTCGGGCTTCAGCACATGGACGGTGCCGAACAGATAGAGGGTGGAGTCCGCATCCTTGACCACCCACAGGCGCGGACCGGACCCGGCCGGGGCGGCGGTCACGGCGGCCGGATCGGCGGCGGCGGGCGCGGCCTGGGCGAAGGCGGGCGTCGTCGGCGCCAGCAGGACGGCGGTCAGGGCGGCGGCGGAGACGGAGGCGGCGGCGCGGCTCCAGAGTCGGCGGATCATGGTCAGGCTCCTAAGGGTCGCAAAAGAGAAACAGCCGTCAGCCTTCTTCGTCGATGAAGATGGATTCGATCGGCATCTGGAACAGCCGGGCGATCTTGAACGCCAGCGGCAGGGAGGGGTCGTAGCGGCCGGTCTCGAGCGCGTTCACCGTCTGACGCGACACGCCCAGTTCGTCGGCCAGGTGCGCCTGGCTCCAGTCGCGCTCGGCGCGCAGCACCTTGAGACGGTTCTTCATGCGCGTCTCTCCTGGCCGGGACGCGACAGGTTGAAACGCGCCCCCTGGGCCATCGCCTCGCCGAACAGGAAACCGCCCGCAGGCAGAGTCGCCAACATGACAGGGCTGACTCCATCGCCCATCAGGCTCGAGATGACGAACAGGGTCGAGCCGTAGGCCAGGGCCCACCAGCCGCCCTGAGCCTGCGCCATCAGAGCCAAACGTTCTTCCAACTCATCGATCGCCGCCTGTCGGCGAAGCACGGCGATCCAGACGAAGACAGGCAGAACCACGGCGGCGGCGGCCAGCGCCTTCAAAGGCAGCGCGTCGCCGCCCTTGGACAGGTAGGCGCCGCCCCAGGCGGCGCCGGCGAGCCAGACGACGCCCGCCGCCATCTTCAGCAGGAACAACACACCGGTTCGGGCCAAGGGCCTGTCGCCCAGGAAAGCGCTGTCGCTCACGGCATTCTCCTCAACGACGGCCCAGCCACCACCAGACCCAGGCCAGGCCGTAGCCGATGAGCTGGAAGCCCAAGATCATGATCATGCCGGCGGCGACCAGATCAGCGGGCGTCTCGCCCAGGCTGGCGGGAAGAACGATGTCGCCCGGGCGCGTGGTCAGCATCAGCATGAGGACGAGACCCACCAACATCCCCGTGCTGCCGCCCCAGTACCAGGCCCATTTGTGCGCCTCGCGCGCAGCCTCGTCGAGACGGCTCCACCACCAGTAGGACACGCCCAGGACGGCGGCCATCGTGACGGCGGTGAAGGCGACAGTCGTCCAGAACGCCACTGTACCGGGTTGGTCGGCCAGGAAGCCGCTGCCGAGTCCGCCAAAAAAGCCGATCAGCACCACCAGGCCGAACATGGCCGCGACGCCTTTCAGGCCGAGAGGTTTCATCGATTTCATAGGCTCGCCGCGCGTAAACTGATTTGACAAGCAAGTTTTACAGCCCGGCCGCAGGGCGTCAAGCATGTTTGTCACACGCAGTCGTCACTCCGGGGCGTTCAGCAACTCCGGGCGGCTGAGGGCGCGAGGCGATTGTTCGACGGCGTTCAGTTCGGGCAGCTCCTTGCCCTCGTGATCGACCTTCAGATCCTCGAAACGGCGGGCCGAGACCATGACCTGGCTTTCCAGCGAGCCGACGAACTGATTGTAGCGAGACACCGCCGCGTCCAGCGCCTTGCCGACCGAAGCGGCGTGGCCGCCCATGACCGACAGCCGCTTGTAGAGCTCCTTGCCCAGCTTGGCGACGTCTTCGGCGTTTCGGGCCTGCTCCTCGGCGCGCCAGCCGTAGGCGACGGCCTTGCACAGGGCGAACAAGGTGGTGGGCGTGACGATGACCACGCGCGAGGCCATGGCCGTGGTCATCAGGTCCGGCTCGTGATCCAGCGCGGCGGCCAGGAAGGCGTCGCCGGGCACGAACATGGCGACGAAGTCGGGGCTGGGCTTGAACTGGTCCTGATAGGCCTTGGACGACAGCTGGCGCACGTGGGTCTTCATGCTGGCGGCGGTGCGCAGGGACATGGCGCGGGCCTGGGCCTCCTCGTCGCCGTCCGCCTCGTCAGGGAAGGCCAGGGACACCTTGGCGTCGATGACGAACATGCCGCCGCCGGGCAGTTTGACGATGAAGTCGGGGCGCTGCTGGCGGCCCTCCTCGGTCGCCGAAGAGTTCTGCTCCTCGAAGTCGAAGCGGCCGGCCATGCCCGCCGCCTCCAGCACGTTGCGGCAGGTCTGCTCGCCCCAGCGGCCGCGACGTCCGGTGTTCCCCTTCAGCGCCTCGGTCAGGCGGCGCGCCTCGTCGCGGGTGGCGGTGGAGGCGGCCATCAGCAGATTGAGCTGCTCCTTCAGCCCGCCTGTCTCATCGGCGCGCGCCTTTTCCAGCGCCGTGACGTGCTGCTGAAACTTGGCCAGGGTTTCGGACACCGGCTTGAGCTGGGCCTCCATCCGCTCGCGTGCGACGCGATCCTGGGCCTGAAAGGTTTCGGTGGCGCGGGCGACCAGCTTGGTCGCCACCGCCTCGGCCGACTGCGACGCCTGGGCCTTGAGGAACTCGGCCATGGAATCGCGGCTCTCCTCCATCAGCTCCAGCCGGGCGTCGGCGGCGTCCAGCGCGCCCTTCGTCTTCTGCCAGCCCATGAAGGCCCACAGGAAACCGCCGCCCGCCATGAGCGCGACGATCAGCAAGATGAGCTCAAGCGTGTTCATGCTCCGTTCCTAGCGGGAGTCGGGAGCGGATAATAGCCTCCCTCTCTCCCGGGAGAGGGAGGCGTCAGGCGGGACGTCTAGCCCGCAGCGCCTGAATGATGGTGCCGTCGTCCAGCCAGTCCAACTCGCCGCCGACGGGAACCCCGCGCGCCAGCGACGTGACCTGCACCCCCGCCGCCGACAGGCGCTCGGCCAGGTAGTGGGCCGTGGTCTGGCCGTCGACGGTGGCGGGCAGGGCCAGGACCACTTCCTTCGCCTCTCCGCCTTTCGCCCGGCCGATCAGTTCGGCGATGCGCAGCTGCTCCGGGCCGACGCCGTCCAGCGCCGACAGCAGGCCGCCCAGCACGTGATACTTGCCGCGAAAGGCGCCCGACCGCTCCATGGCCCACAGGGCGCCCGCCTCTTCGACCACGCAGATCAGGGTGTTGTCGCGCGCCTGATCCGAACAGACCGAGCAGGGATCGCGCGTATCGGGCGAGCCGCAGACCGAACAATTGACGACCTTGTCCGCCGTCTCGGCCAGCGAGGCGGCCAGCGGGACCAGCAGTTGCTCGCGCCGCTTCAACAGGGCGAGCGCCGCGCGCCGGGCCGAGCGCGGACCCATGCCCGGCAGCTTGGCCAGCAGGCTGATGAGCCGTTCGATTTCCGGCCCGGCGGAGGCGGCCATCAGAAGAGTTTCGGCATTCCGGGGATGTTCATCCCGGCCATCGGCCCGGCGGCGTCGCGCATCAAGGCGTTGTTGATCTCGTCCAGCTTGCGCTTGGCGTCGGCGTGGGCGGCGACGATCAGGTCGGCCAGGATCTCGCCCTCGCCGGGGGCCATCAGGCTGTCGTCGATCTTCACCGAGGTGATCTCGCCAGGGCCTTTCAGTGCGATGGTGACAAGGCCGCCGCCCGAGGTGCCCTCGGCGGTGGATTCGGCCATTTTCGCCTGGGCGTCCTGCAGCTTCTGCTGCATCGCCTGGGCCTGTTGCATCAGGGCGTTGAGGTCTTTCATAGCCCCTAGATAGGGCGAAGCGCCGCGCGGCTCCAGACCCCGGCGAAGAAAGCGCGCCGCGCCCGGCGACGTCGCATCCGTCACAACTTATGTGGCCGATCCCCTTGACGGCGCAGCGACGCACGCCTAATTAGACACACTTGAAGTTACTAATCAGTTTCTGGAGAAGCTCTGATGGCCTTTGACGCCTTCCCGACCCGTGACATGCCGGTCTCCGACCCGGTCCTGGCCCAGCTGTTCACCGAGGCGCGCACGCGCAACGGCTGGAGCGATCGCCCCGTGCCCGAGGCCCTGATCCGCAAGCTCTACGACCTGACCAAGTTCGGTCCGACGGCGGTCAACATGACCCCGGCTCGCTTCGTCTTCGTCACCTCGCCCGAGGCCAAGGCCCGGCTGTCGACGCACATGGCCGAAGGCAACCGCGCCAAGACCCTGGCCGCGCCGGTCAATCTGATCATCGCCCAGGACGTCGACTTCCACGAGACCCTGCCCAAGCTGTTCCCGCACGCGCCGGGCGCCCGCGACTGGTTCCCGGAAGAAGCGGGCCGCCGCGAGGCCGCCTTCCGCAACGCCTCGCTGCAGGGCGGCTATCTGACCATCGCCGCGCGCGCCCTGGGTCTGGACGTGGGTCCGATGTCGGGCTTCGACGCGGCGGGGGTGAAGGCCGAGTTCTTCCCCGACAGCAATGTCGAGCCGAACTTCATCATGAACCTGGGCTACGGCACGGACGAGAACCTGTTCCCCCGCTCGCCTCGCCTCGACTTCGAAGAAGCCGCCCAGATTCTGTAAGCGGCATCTCCCTCCTCCCCACTTGGCGGGGAGGTGAGACCTCAGTCGTCTTCGCCCGCCTCGCCGTCGTCGGGGATGGCGGGCATCTCGACGGCCGGGGCCAGGGTGACGATCTCCTTGATCTCGGCGCCGGGGAAGGCCTGCATGATCGACACCACGAAGGGGTCGGCCTCGACCGCCGCGCGGCGGGCGGCGCGGGCCTTCTTCTCGACCTCGATCAGGGTCTCGCCGCCGCCCTGTCCGTTGGCGGCGATCAGCCAGGTGCGGCCGGTCCACTCCTTCAGACGACCCGCCAGACGCCGCGCCAGATCATGGGGCGAGCCCTCGGCCGGTTCATAGGTGATGGCGCCGGGGCGGAAGCTGACGACGCGGACGTAGCGCTCCACGTCCATCTGCAGGGTGATCTCGCGCTTCTCGCCGATCAGGGCGACCACGGCCTCGAAGCTCTGCGGATCGGGCAGGGCGGGCGCCTGCATCGGCCGCGCCGCCAGCATGGCCGAGGCGCCGCCGCCCCCTGAACCGCCGCCGCGAGGACCGGCCCCGCCGCCGGGCACGCCGCCCGATTGGATCACCTTCAGCGCCTCTTCCGGTCCCGGCAGGTCGGCGGCGTAGGCCAGCCGCACGATGGCCATCTCAACCGCATCGGCCGGATTGGGCGCGCGCCGCACCTCGTCCAGCGCCTTCAGCAGCATCTGCCAGGTCCGCGACAGCGTCCCCGCCGAGATGGCCGCGCCCAGCGCCGCCAGCTTCTGCGCCTGATCGCCGGGCAGGCGGGTGGCGTTCGGCCCCAGCATCTTGGCGACCGAGGCCGCGTGGCAGTGCTCCAGCAGGTCGTTGGCCACCTGCACTGGATCGGCGCCGTAGCCGTACAGGGTGCGGAAGGTCGTCAGCGCCTCGGCCGTCTTGCCCGCCATCGTCTGCTCGAACAGGGCGATGGTCTGGGTGCGGTCGGCCAGCCCCAGCATGTCGCGCACCGTGGCCGTCTCGACCACCGCGCCGCGTTCGGCCTGAACCAGCGCCTGATCCAGCAGGCTGAGCCCGTCGCGCACCGACCCTTCGGCCGCGCGCGAGATCAGCGCCAGGGCCTCCTGCTCGATCTTCATGCCTTCGCGCTCGGCGACGCGGCCCAGATGGCCGACCAGAACCTCCGGCTCGACGCGGCGCAGATCGAAGCGCTGGCAGCGGCTCAGGATCGTCACGGGAACCTTGCGGATCTCGGTGGTGGCGAAGATGAATTTGGCGTGGGGCGGCGGCTCTTCCAGCGTCTTCAGCAGGGCATTGAACGCCTGCGTCGACAGCATGTGGACCTCGTCCAGCACATAGACCTTGTAGCGGGCCTCGACCGGGGCGTAGCGGACGCTTTCGAGGATGTCGCGGATGTCGTTGACGCCGGTGTGCGACGCCGCGTCCATCTCCATCACATCCATGTGCTGGCCCGCCATGATGGCGGCGTCGTGCCGCCCGGTGGCGCTCAGGGCCAGGGACGGCTTGTCGATGGTCTCGGTTTCATTGTTCAGCGCGCGGGCCAGCAGGCGCGCGGTCGTCGTCTTGCCGACGCCCCGCACCCCGGTCAGCATGAAGGCGTGGGCGATCCGACCGGTGGCGAAGGCGTTGGTCAGGGTGCGGACCATCGCCTCCTGCCCGATTAGATCCTCGAACGCGCGCGGCCGGTATTTGCGGGCCAGAACGGTGTAGGCCTCGCCCTCGGCGGGCGGCGCCTCGAACGCCTTGGGAGCGGGGGCGGGCGCGGGCTCCGCCTTCGGTTCAGGCGCGGGTTCGGCGGCCGCGACGGGTGCGGGCGCGCCGAACATGTCGTCGGTGTTGGGGTCGCGCTCCTCGACTTCGGGCGCGTCTTCCTCCCACGGAGGACCATCGAGACTGTGATCGGCGTCGCTCATGGCCCACTCTTAGCGCGAAGGAGCGCGCTCGCGCACCCCCTCGCGCCGCAGAGAGGTTCAGAGATCGGTGGGCAGTTGGCCGCCGTTGTCGCGGATCTTCTGGATCACCTGCTTATGCAGCCAGATGTTCATGCTGGCGCTGTCCGACTTGTCGCCGGTGTAGCCCAGTTCGTCGGCCAGCTCCTTGCGCTCGGCCAGCGAGGATTCCAGGCCGATCAGCTTCATCAGGTCGACAATGGAGGTGCGCCAGTTCAGCTTCTGCGCGCGTTGCTCGTTCATGAAGTCGAGGATGCCGGCGACGTCGACCTCGGCCGCGGGCTGGGGCGCGACGGCGGCGGCCGTGGGCGCGGGCGCCGGGGTCGGGGCCGCCGCTTCGGGGGCGGGGGCTGCGGGCGTCGCCGCCGGGGCCTCCTTCTTCCTGAAGACGCCGCCGAGAATCTTGCCGAGAATGCTCATTCGCCTGCTCCTGATCGTGGGGATCGAAGCCCTTTCAGCGAATGAGGCGCGGCCCGGTTCCGTGAAGCTTGCGCGACGGCTTCTCCCTTGCCGTCATCCTCGGGCTTGACCCGAGGATCCAGCCACGCCGACGGCGGCTGGACAGGGCGATGCGCGCTCACACGTCTGGCGGACGCGGTTCTGGATCCTCGGGTCAAGCCCGAGGATGACGGCGGAGAGGCAGGGGGCGGCGATATATACGGGAGCGCGCTCAAGCAGCGAGGCTCCGCGAGCCGAGCGATAGCGCATAAAAAAAGCGCTCAAGTCGTGAGCGCCCGCGGCGCGAACATAGCGCCCTAAGAATAAGGTGGAGACCGCGACCCGAAGGGGAATTCGTTGTGGCTGCTGCCTTCCGGCCCTGACCAGGTTGGCGAAGCCTTCGCCCGCGATCTCCGAGAGGGGATATGACGGCGGACGACGCGGGAATCAAGCCCTCCCCTGCACGCGTCGTCGGGGCTATGAAGCCTCATGCCCTATCGCAACGTCTTTTCCGGCAATCCGCTCGACCGCTCCGGCGACCTTCGCAACGACGCCGCCTGGCTGGCCGAGCAGGAAGCCAATCCCGAAGCCCTGGCCATGATCCTGTGGGAAGGCCGTCCCTTGGTCGAAACCCATGAGGGGAGCGAGCGGCTGGTCTGGCTGTCGCTGGGCCATGCGCGCGACCTGGCGCGCGACCGCGACGTCTTCCTCGGTCTGTGGAAGGGGGCGCCGGTCTTCGCCGCCGAGTTCGAAGGCTCCATCGACCCGACCAGCGGCCCGGCCGGGGGCCTTGGCCGTTTCGTCGAAATGCGCGAGGCGGCGGTCGTCCTGCCCGAGGCTGACGCCGGCATCGCCGCCACGGCCAAGAGCCTGTTCGACTGGCGCCGTCGTCACGGCTTCTGCGCCGCCTGCGGCAAGGCGTCGGATCAGGCGTCTGGCGGCTGGAAGCGCGTCTGCCCCGCCTGCGGGACCGAGCATTTCCCGCGCGTCGATCCGGTCGTCATCATGCTTCCTGTCTATAAGGGCGGGGCTGAGCCGCGCTGCCTGCTGGGCCGTCAGGCCGCTTGGCCCGCCGGTCGCATGTCGGCCCTGGCCGGCTTCATGGAGCCGGGCGAATCGATCGAGGAGGCCTGCGCCCGCGAGGTGATGGAGGAGGCGGGGCTGACGGTGTCGGACGTACGCTACCACTCCAGCCAGCCCTGGCCCTTCCCGGCCCAGCTGATGATCGGCCTGATCGCCGAGGTCACGACCGACGAGGCCGCGCCCGACCAGACCGAGTTGGAGGCCGTCGCCTGGCTGACCCGCGGCGAGGCGCGCGCCGTTCTGGACGAGACGCACCCGACCATCCACGCCCCGCCGCCCTACGCCATCGCGCGGCGGCTGCTGGAAAGCTGGGCGGCGGAATAAAGCCTTCTCCCCTTGTGGGAGAAGGAAGAGCGTCACGCCAACGCGCGCGCCGCCTCAAGGTCGGCTGGATTGTCCACCGACAGCGGCGCTTCATCGATCACCGAGGCCCAGATCTGAAGGCCCATCTCCAGGGCGCGCAGCTGCTCCAGCTTTTCGCGCTTCTCCAACGGCGACGGCGGGGCGGCGCAGAAGCGGGCCAGGGCTTCACGGCGATAGCCGTAGATGCCGACGTGACGCCACACGGGGCCGTCGCCGTACAGGGTCGAGCGGGTGAAGTAGAGGGCGCGGCCGCTGGTCCCGCCATCCGCCAAGGCCAGCACCGCCTTGACCACATCGGGATTGGCCCGGTCCGAGACGTCCGCCTCGGTCGCGACCAGGGTGGCGATGTCGCAGGCTGATTCGCGCGCCAGCAACTCGGCGCAGGCTTTCGCCAGGTCCGGCGAGGCGAACGGCATGTCGCCCTGGATGTTGATGACCACATCGTGGGCGCCGTCCGGATCCACCGCCAGAGCCGCCGCCAGAATGCGGTCCGACCCGCTGGGCAGGTCGGGATCGGTCAGCACAACCTCCCCGCCCGCCACCGTCACCGCCGAGACGATCTCAGGGTCGCCCGCCGCCACGGCGACGCGGAAGCCCGAGGCCATGGCCTGCTCCCACGCCCGCACGATCATCGGCTTGCCGCCGATGTCCGCCAGGGGTTTGCCGGGCAGACGGGTGGCCGCCATGCGAGCGGGTATCATTATCAGAGGATTCATGGTCGCCATGCGTCCTGAAACGCCCGGAAACGTCCGGGCCGGTTGCGAAGGTCGCGCTAGCGTGTAAGAGACGCCCACGCAAGAATACGCCTGAACGCCGCTTCGCGGTCGGGGGGCTCATCTAGAGACGGGATGCGACGACGCGGAATGAGCGGCGATCTGAAGTGGAACAAGATTATGGGCGCGTGCCTGGGCACCGCCTTTGCCATCCTGGTGGTCCAGCAGGTTTCGGGCATGGTCTACCAGACCAAGCAGCCCGAGAAGATGGGCTACTTCGTCGACGCGCCGGACGAAGCGGCTGCGGGCGCGGCCGAAGCCGCCCTGCCGATCGACTGGGGCACGGTCCTGCCGACCGCCGACCTGGCCGCCGGTGAAGCCGCCTTCGCGCGCTGCCAGGCCTGCCACACCGTCAATTCGGGCGGCGCCGACGGCATCGGGCCGAACCTGTTCGCCGTGGTCGGCGGCCCCGCCATGCACCGCGCGGGCTTCGCCTATTCGGACGCCATGGCCAAGCACAAGGCCGAAGCCCCGACCTGGAACTATGACGAGCTGGATCACTTCATCAACGCGCCGGGCCGCTATGTGCCGGGCACCAAGATGTCCTTCGCCGGCATCCGCGACGAAAAGACCCGCATCAACCTGATCGCCTGGCTGCGCTCGCAAGGCTCGGCCGGTTTCGCCATCCCGGCGCCGGACCCCGCCCGTCAGCCGGGCGCCGCCGCTCCGGCCGCTGCTGAAGGCGAAGCTCCGGCTGCTGAAGGCGCCGCCGCGACGGAAGCCGGCGCCGCTCCGGCCGAGGCGCCCGCCGCCGACTCCCCCGCGACCCAGGCGACGCCTCCGGCTCCGAAAGCCTAAGGGCGAGCGGACACGACAGACGACGGAAAGGCGGCCTTCGGGTCGCCTTTCTTCGTTTCAGGATCAGGCTTTAGGGTTTCAGACCCGACGGAAGATCGCGGAGGCGAAGCCGTCGGCGGTCAGGCGAGCCTCGACCTCGGCCAGGGCCTCGACCACCACGCCGCCGCGCGCGCCGGTCGAATGGATGATGCGCTCGGCGTCGATCATCAGGGCCGAATGGCCGGTCCAGTCGCCCTCGGCCTGCGACAACCAGAAGACGAGATCGCCGCGCTGGGCGTCCGCGCGCGTCACGGCGCGGCCCAAACGGGCCTGCTCTTCCGCTCGGCGGGGCCCCGGCAGGCCGCAGGCCAGCAAGGCCTGTTGCACCAGGCCCGAACAGTCGGTCTCCAGCGAAGACCGGGCGCCCAGAGCGTGCGGACGGCCCAGCAGGCGCTCGGCCACGGCGACCAGGTCGCGCTCGAACGCGCCGACGGACTGAAGGTCAGACTCAGTAAGGCCAGGAGCATCGTCGCCGATCAGGGCGTTCAGCGGCAGGGCGGCGGAGACGGAGGCGACGCGGCGCGTCGCCAGGGGCGCGCCGGACGCCAGGGCCTCCAGCGAGACCCAGCCGACCACGCCGTCGCGTCGGGCGCGGCCCCAGGCGCGGTCCTGACTGCGTTCCAAAATGTCGAAGGCCTCGCCGAACAGCAGCTGGTCGATGCGCTGACCATCGTCCGCGACGATGTCGGCGACCGGCAGGCGGCAGTGAGCGGGGTCGGTCCGGCGATAGGCCTCGGCCCGCATCAGGCCTTCCAGCGCCTGCTCGGCCAGCACCACGCGATCCCCGTCCCGCAGGATCAGGGGCGCGCCAGGCGGCAGCAGGGCCAGGACATCGGTCAAGCGGCGGTCTCTAGACGGCTCGGACAATTCGAGCCGCCCACCCTAGGCGCCGATCCCGAAGGGGGCGTTAACAGCCTTGGCTATTTGACGAATTTGTCGCTGAGGTAGCGGAAGCAGGCGCGGATGGCCTGGGATTCGCCGCCTTCGGGCCAGCCGGGCCGGGCGCGCGGATTCCAGGCGAAGACGTCCATGTGCGCCCAACTTCCCGTCGTCGGGGCGAACTTCTGCAGGAACAGGGCCGCCGTCACCGATCCGGCCTGCGCCCAGGCGGCGGAATCGTTGCGCACATCGGCGATCTCGCTGTCCAGCGAAGCGCGATAGCCCGCCCACAACGGCATCCGCCACACAGGGTCGCCCACGGCCCGACCGGCGCTCAACACGCCCTCGGCCAGGGCGTCGTCGTCGGTGTAGAGCGGCGGCAGCTCCGGCCCCAGAGCGATGCGCGCCGCCCCGGTCAGGGTGGCGAAATCCAGCGTCAGGTCCGGCTGGTGCTCACCCGCCCGCGTCAGGACGTCGGCCAGGATCAACCGCCCTTCGGCGTCGGTGTTGCCGATCTCGATGGTCAGGCCCTTGCGGCTGTTCAGGATGTCGCCCGGTCGGAAGGCGTCGGCCGACACGGCGTTCTCGACCGCCGCGACCAGCACCACCAGCCGCACCGGCAGACCGGCCTGCATGATCAGCCGACCCAGCGCCAGGGCATGAGCGGCGCCGCCCATGTCCTTCTTCATGTTGCGCATCCCGGCGGCGCCCTTGAGGTCCAGACCGCCGGTGTCGAACACCACCCCCTTGCCGACCAGAGCCACCAGCGGCAGGTCCGTCTTGTCCAGATTCCAGCTGATCTCGAGCACGCGCGGCGCGCGATGCGGGGCGGCGGCGCGGCCGACGGCGTGGACGGCCGGATAGTTGTCCTCCAGCAAGGCGTCGCCGGTGGTGACGGTCAGGCTCGCGCCCGCGCCCTCGGCGATCTCACGCGCGATGGTCTCAAGCTGCAGCGGCCCCATGTCGGCGGCGGGTGTATCGACCATCTCGCGCGTCAGGGCGCAGGCCGCGGCGATGTTCAGTGTCGCCGTCAGGTCGAGGCCGTCCGGCGCGACCAGACGCGTCCGGCCACGCTCGGGCCGGGCCTTGTAGCGGTCGAACAGATAGCCCCCCAGCGCGAAGGCCAGCGCCGCCGAATGCGCCGCCTCGCCCTCGACGCCCTCCAGCCGCCAATCGCCCGCAGGCAGCCGCGTCGGCAGGCCGCGCGCCGTCATGGGGTCAAAGGCCTCGCCTGCGCCGAACAAGGCCTGCTCCGGCGCGCCGTCGGCGCCGGGGACCACCAGCAGCTGACCCGCCTTGCCGGTGAAGCCGTTCGCCTCGGCCCAGGCGGCGATGCGTCCCTCCAGCGCCGCGCCCGCCTTGACGATGCGGACCGGGCGCGCGGTCGCGGAAACGGCGATCAGCAGTTCGGACTGAGGGGACATGGGGCGACCTTTCCGACGCTTAACGCCGATTAACCAAACCTTGACCCGTCGGCGCGACCCTACAGGCTGAACCGCCACGGACCCCTTCCATGTCGCGCAACGCCGCCCTCGCCGCAACCGTCAGCCTGACGCTTCTGGCCCTCGCCGCCCCGGCCCTGGGCCAGACAGCGCCCGCGCCGCGTGCGCCCGCCGACGCCGCCACGCGCGCGGGCTATGACAGGGCCGACGCCCTCAGCCGCTCGGTCTTCTGGGCCCAGGAGCAGCAGCTCAATCCGATCGACCCGGTCGCCGGGGTCAAGCTGTCTCAGGCCCTGCGCGAACTGGGCCAGTTCGATCAGGCGGCCGAGACGGCCCAGGGCGTGCTGATCGTCCAGCCCGCCAATGTCGAGGCCATGCTGGAGGTCGGCCGCGCCCACATCGCGCGCGGGCAGGCCTTCTACGGCATCGCCGCGCTGGAGCAGGCCAAGGCCGCCGCGCCGCGCGACTGGCGGCCCCTGTCGCTGCTGGGCGTGGCCTATCAGCAGGTGCGCCGCCCCGACGACGCCCGCGCCGCCTGGAACGAGGCCCTGCGCCTGTCGCCTGACAACGCCGACGTCCTGACCAACGCCGCCATCGCCCGCATCGGCGAGGGCGACGCCCCGTCCGCCGAAATTCTGCTGCGCCGCGCGGCGGCCCAGCCGGGCGCCAGTCTGCAGGTGCGCCAGAACCTGGCCCTTGCGCTGGGCCTGCAGGGCAAGACCGCCGAGGCCGAGGCCATCCTGCGCCGCGACCTGCCGCCCGAGGCGGCGGACCAGAACCTGCGCTGGCTGGCCGCGCGGATGCAGCCGGGGCAGGCGCCCTCTCCCGCCGTCGCCCCCGCCCTCACTGAGGCGTCGCCGACCGCGCGCACGTGGTCGTCGTTGCAGGGCGGGTAGGACGCGACTTTCTCCCTCCCCTTCATGGGGAGGGTGGCTGAGCCCATAAGGGCGAAGTCGGGTGGGGGCGGCGAGGCTATTCAAGCGCAGAGCCCAGATCACCAAGCCCTCCCCACCCGGTCGCTGCGCGACCACCCTCCCCATGAAGGGGAGGGAGAAGCCTTGCCTCTCTTCACCTTCAGCCTGCGAAGGCCTATCTTCATCCCGTGATCGACGACCTCTACAGCGCGCGCATTCTGTCGCTGGCGGCCAACCTGCCGCACAGCGGGCGCCTGCCTGCGCCCGAAGGCTCGGCCGAGCGGGTCGCCAAGCTGTGCGGGTCGAAGGCGATCGTCGACGTGACGCTGGACGCGGACGGCCGCGTCGGCGACTTCGCCCAGACGGTGAAGGCCTGCGCCCTGGGGCAGGCGGCGGCGGGCGTGGTCGGCGAAAACGTCATTGGCGCCTCAGCGAATGAGATCGAGGCCGCGCGCGACGCCATGTCGGCCATGCTGAAATCCGGCGGCGACGGCCCCGAGGGCCGCTTCGAAGCCCTACGCGTCCTGAAGCAGGTCGCCGACTATCCCGCGCGCCACGCCTCGACCATGGTGGCGCTGGAGGCGACGCTGGAAGCGGTGCAGCAGGCCCAAGAGAATCGAGCATTGGCCAAACACCACACCGATACGCGAACTCGCCTCGCCGGCGCGGCCTGAACGGCGCGTCGGTTGATCCCCCCGCTGTGAAGAGGGATAAGCGCGACGAACCCGAAACAGAGCCCCCGGCGAAGGGACAGATGTCTCTCTACGAACGCAGCGTCCGCGCGGCCCATCGGGGCTATAAGCTGACGCTGTCCCCCCTGATCGGCCAGCAGTGCCGGTTCCTGCCGACCTGTTCAGATTATGGGCGCGACGCCCTGATCCAGCACGGTCCGGTGCGGGGGGGATGGCTCACCGTGCGGCGCCTCTGTAAATGCCATCCCTTCGGCGGTTCGGGCTATGATCCCGTCCCGCCCGCCAAGACCGAAAAAGAACGACCGTCATGATCGAACTGAAATTCCCCGACGGCGCCGTGCGTCAGTATCCGGCCGGCTCGACGGGCCGCGACGTGGCCGCCGCCATCTCGCCCTCCCTGGCCAAGAAGGCGGCCCTGGTCGTCTGGAACGGCGAGCAGCGCGACCTGGACCGCGTCATCGACGGTAACGGCGACTTCCGCCTGCTGATGCGCGACGATCCCGAGGCGCTGGAGACCATCCGTCACGACGCCGCCCACGTTCTGGCCCAGGCGGTGCAGGAACTGTTCCCCGGCACCCAGGTGACGATCGGCCCGGCGATCGAGGACGGCTTCTATTACGACTTCGCCCGCGACGAGCCCTTCTCGACCGACGACTTCCCGAAGATCGAGAAGAAGATGGCCGAGATCATCGACCGGGGCGCCCAGCTGGAGCGTCAGGTCTGGGATCGCGACACCGCCATCGCCCACTTCGAAAGCGTCGGCGAAACCTACAAGGCCGAGCTGATCCGCGACCTGCCCGAGAGCGAGACGATCACCGTCTACAAACAGGGCGAATGGGCCGACCTGTGCCGGGGGCCGCACTTCCCGACGACCAAGTTCGTGGGCAAGGCCTTCAAGCTGACCAAGCTGGCCGGCGCCTATTGGCGCGGCGATTCCAACCGCGCCCAGCTGCAGCGGATCTACGGCACGGCCTGGGCGACCAAGGAGGATCTGGACGCCTATCTGCTGCGCATCGAGGAGGCCGAGAAGCGCGACCACCGCAAGCTGGGCCGCGCCATGGAGCTCTTCCACATGCAGGAAGAGGGCCGCGGCATGGTCTTCTGGCACCCCAAGGGCTGGGTGCTGTGGCGCGTGCTGGAGGCCTATATGCGCCGCCGTCTGGACGCCGCAGGCTATGTCGAGGTCAAGACGCCGCAGGTGCTGGACCGCAAGTTCTGGGAGGCCTCGGGCCACTGGGACAAGTACCGCGCCAATATGTTCGTCTGCGAGACGGTCGAGGGCGAGACGCTCAGCCTCAAGCCGATGAACTGCCCCGGCCACGTGCAGATCTTCGATCAGGGCCAGCGCTCCTATCGCGAACTGCCGCTGCGCATGGCCGAGTTCGGCGCCTGCCACCGCTATGAGCCGTCGGGCTCGCTGCACGGCCTGATGCGCGTGCGCGGCTTTACGCAGGACGACGCCCACATCTTCTGCCGCGAGGACCAGATCGTCGAAGAGACGGCCGAGTTCATCAAGCTGGCCTATTCGGTCCACGCGGACCTCGGCATGGAGACCAAATACATCAGCCTGGGCACCCGCCCCGAGCTGCGCGCCGGCACCGAGGAGTTCTGGGACAAGGCCGAGGCCCAGATGCTGGAAGCCGCCCGCGCCGCCGGGACCGAGCCGGTCGTCACCGAGGGCGACGGCGCCTTCTACGCGCCCAAGCTGGACTTCATCGTCAAGGACGCCATCGGCCGCGAATGGACCTGCGGCACGATCCAGCTGGACTATGTCCTGCCGGAACGTCTGGATGCGACCTACATCGCCGAGGACGGCCAGAAGCACCGCCCAGTCATGCTGCACCGCGCGATCCTGGGCTCGTTCGAGCGCTTCATCGGCATCATGATCGAGAACTACGCCGGGGCCTTCCCCCTGTGGCTGGCGCCGACGCAGGCCGTGGTGGCGACCATCACGTCCGACGCCGACGGCTATGCGCAGGAGGTTCTGGCCAGGTTCCGAGCGGCGGGTCTGCGCACTGAGATCGATCTGCGCAACGAGAAGATCAACTACAAGATCCGCGAGCACTCGGTCGCCAAGGTGCCCGCCATCGCCGTCGTCGGCCGCAAGGAGGCCGAGGAAGGCAAGGTCGCCATCCGCCGCTTCGGCTCCCAGGCCCAGACCATCGTCACGGTCGAGGAAGCCATCGCCCTGCTGACCCAAGAGGCCACGCCGCCGGACCTTCGCTGATGTTTGGACGCAAGAGGATTCGCGACCTCACAGGGGAAGTCCTGGTACGCCTGCTCAATGACAACGCCACCTTTCCTCAAATCCGTCAGGACATAGGCGACTATGACGACATCGACACAGCCGCCGACCTATCCATGGTTTATTTCTGGCAGAACAGAACTTCTGGAGACTTCGTCGCCTCGATAAACGAGTCGAAACTGGCGGCATATGTCGCCAGAACCGTTCACTACGACGACAAGCATTTTCCTACGGTGTTGCGTGAAATCCGGGACTTCGTGCGAAAGATGTCGGGCGAAACCATGCAGCAACTGATCAACTCCCCCATCGAGGAAACAGATAATCCATAAGCCTGTCATGGCCACCACCCTCTACATCGACGCCGACGCCTGCCCCGTGAAGGAGGAGGTGTATCGCGTGGCGCGCCGCTGCGGGCTGAAGGTCTTCGTGGTGTCCAACGCCTGGATCAACACCCCGCGCGAGTCTCTGATCGAACAGGTGGTCGTCGACGCCGGGCCGGACGTGGCCGACGACTGGATCGCCGAGCGCGCCAAACGCGGCGACATCGTCATCACCGCCGACATTCCGCTGGCCGACCGGGTGCTGAAATCGGGCGCGCAGGCGCTAAAGTCGAACGGCCAGCCGTTCACGGCGGACTCCATCGGCTCGGCCCTGGCCGGGCGGATGATCGGCGAACACCTGCGCTCCATGGGGGTGCCGACCAGCGGGCCGCCGCCCTTCTCGGCCGCCGACCGCTCGCGCTTCCTGCAGGCGCTAGACGCGGCCGTGGTGCGGGCGCGCAGAGAGGCGTCATGAGAGGCGTCATGAGCCGTATTCCTGAAGACGAGTTGGAGTTCCGCTTCTTCCGCGCCGGCGGACCGGGCGGGCAGAACGTCAACAAGGTCTCGACCGCCGTACAGATGCGGTTCGACGTCAAGAACTCGCCCAGCCTGACCGAGCCGGTGAAGGCGCGGCTGATGAAGCTGGCGGGCAGCCGCCTGACGCTGGACGGGGTGATCGTCATCAGCGCCGTGCGCTTCCGCACCCAGGAGCGCAACAAGGCGGACGCCGTCGAACGGCTGGAGGCCATGGTCGCCGAGGCCTCGATCAAGCCGGTCTATCGCGTGCCGACCCGCCCGACGCGGGCGTCCAAGGAGCGTCGGCTGCAGGCCAAGTCCAGCCGCTCTTCGATCAAGAGCGGACGCGGCAAGCCGTCGCTGGACTGATCAGTCCTCGGCGGGGCGGAACAGCAGGGCGGCGATGAGGTCTTCGTCATTGAAGCCAATGATCCAGTCCGTGGCCTGCTTGTCGAACACGACGCGGAAGACGTCGGCGCCGTTCTGCTGGTCCAGGTGCGAGATCGACTTCAACGGGCCGAACTGCTGGATCAACGGAGCCACCTGGCCGGACTGGGCGCGGATTTGCTGGGCCAGGTCGGGCGTGAAGACCGCGTAGTCGATCTGACCGGACTGCATGGCGGCGATGACGGCGCGCAGGGCCTCTTCCGAGCGAGCGATGTCCGGAGCGGTCGCCGTCGTGGCTGCAGGCGCGGCGGGCGCGGTCTGCGGACGAGCCGGGGCGGCGTCGCCCTCGAAAGCGCCCGGCAGGGTGGCCGCAGCCGCGCCCGATCCGGTCGCCGGACGGGCGGGCGCCTGTTGAGCCTGTGCCAGGGCCGGAACGGCCAGCAGACTTGCCCCCATCAGGGCGGCGGTCAGCGAAAGGGTCTTCATGCGCAAACTCCGAAGAAACGTCAGGCGACGATCATCGGCCAAAGCGTCAGCACCAAGGCGGCCGCCGATGCGCAGACGGCGACGGTGACGGCGGCGACCACCCAGGGCCGCGTTCCGGCCTTCTCGATCACCAACGTCTGAGACGGCGGCGGGTTCTGCACCAGACGCGACAGGGCCTTGAGGGCGGCCATCGCCTCCTCGACCGTCTCCTTGATCTGGGCCTGCGGTCCCAGTTCGCGCTTGATCCAGCGCTCGACCACCGGCTTGGCGGCGTCCCACAGGTCGTGATCGGGGTTCAGGCGGCGCGCCACCCCCTCGACCGAGACCATGGTCTTCTGCAGCAGCACCAGTTCAGGGCGCATATGCATGTCGAACAGGGCCGTGATCTCGAACAGCTGACCCAGCAGGCGGCCCATCGACACCTGGCTGGCCTGTCGGCCGATCACCGGCTCGCCGACCGCGCGCAGGGCCTGGGCGAAGGTGTCGACCGAATGGTGCGGCGGCACGTATCCCGCCTCGAAATGGACGCGGCTGATGCGGTCGTAGTCGCGGCTGATGAAGCCCCACAGGATCTCGGCCAGGTAGCGGCGCTCGGCCGGGCCCAGTCGCCCGACGATGCCGAAGTCGATGGCCGTCAGCTGCGCGGGCGCGTCGGCGAACAGATTGCCCTCGTGCAGATCGGCGTGGAAGACGCCGTGATCCAGCGCCTGGACCAGGAAGGCGCGCACCACCTTGTCGGCCAGGGCGTCCTTGTCGAGGCCCGGCAGGTCGACCAGCGCCGGGTCCGTCATCGGCAGGCCCGGCGCCCATTCCAGCGTCAGAACCCGCTTGCCCACCCCGTCCCAGACGACGGCGGGCGCGGACATATAGCCGTCCTTGGCCATGACCTCGGCCAGTTCGGAGGCGGCGGCCGCCTCCAGCCGCATGTCCAGTTCCAACTGCAAGGACTGGGCGATGATCTCGACGAAGGCGCGCGGCTCCAGCCGACGCGCCGGCTCGACGAAGCGGTCGACCAGCTTGGCCCCCAGGCGCATGGCGTCCAGCCCCTGGGCCACGCGGCGCTCGACGCCGGGACGCAGCACCTTGACCGCCACCTTGCGCCCGTCGGCCAGCCAGGCCGGGTGCGCCTGGGCCAGCGATGCGGCGCCCATCGGTTCGGTCAGATCGATGAACAGGCTCTCGGCGGGACGGCCCAGCGACCGTTCGATCTCGCGCCTGGCCTCCTCCAGCGGGAAGGGCGGGAGCTTGTCCTTCAAACGCCCCAGATCCTGGGCGAACTGCAGGCCGAAGATGTCGGCGCGGGTGGCCAGCACCTGGCCCAGCTTGATGGCGACCGGGCCCAGATGCTCGAACGCTTCGCCGACACGCTGGCCGGGTCGCCCGGCGCGATGCTTGCGGCTGGCGAACATCTGGATCAGGCGTGCGAACGGGCGGCCCCAGGCGGGCAGCAGGGGGTTGGCCTCGCGCGGGATCAGGGCGTCGTGGCGCGCCAGCACCCAGCCCCAGCGGATCATGCGAAGGGCCGCGCCCACCGGATGGCGGACCGGCTGGGCCTTGGGCGTCGGCGGCGGGGCGTTGAAGGTCAGCCGGCTCAGATCGCCCACCCGTGGTGGATGGCGGCGATCCCGCCCGACAGATTGGTGACGCTGACGCGGCTGAAGCCCGCCTCCTCGATCATCCGCTTGAAGGTCTGCTGATCGGGGAAGCGGCGGATGCTCTCGACCAGATACTGGTAGGAATCCCGATCCCTGGCGACCAGCTGGCCGATGCGCGGGATGGCGTGGAAGGACCAGGCGTCATAGGCCTTCCTCAGCGCGCCCGTCGTGGGGCGCGAGAACTCCAGGCAGATGAAGCGGCCGCCCGGCTTCAGCGCGCGGCGCGCCTCGCGCAGGGCCTGCGGAATGTCGGCCACGTTGCGGATGCCGAAGCTGATCGAATAGGCGTCCAGGCAGGCGTCCGGCAGCGGCAGGTGCATGGCGTCGCCGACGCCCCAGGCCATCTCGGGCTCGCCGCCCTTGGCCACGCCGTTCAGGATCATCTCGGCGTTGTAGTCCATGACGATGACGGTGGCGTCCTCGCCGCCGCGCCGTTCCTGGGCCGCGCGGGCCATCCTGGAATAGCGGCGGGCCATGTCGCCGGTGCCCCCGGCCATGTCCAGCACGACCTCGCCCGGCCGGACGTTCAGCCTGGCCGCCGTCGCGTCCTTCCAGATGCGGTGGACGCCCGCGCTCATCAGGTCGTTCATCAGGTCGTAGTTGGAGGCGACGGAGTTGAACACGCCGCGCACCATCTGCACCTTTTCCCTGGCGTCCACGTCGCGGAAGCCGAAGGAGGAGGTCTTGCCGGAAGCGTCGGAGGAGGGATCGGCCTGGGTCATGGATGGGGGTGTAACGCCTCCCGTCGCCGCCGTCATCCGGGGAAGCGTCGCATCTGACGCAGGCTTGCGGCTTGTCGCGTCACGGAGCGCGCGATACGCCTGAACAAAATCCAAGGAGACGCTCATGACCGCCGCCCTCGACGTGACCGAAGTTCTGGCGGGCCTGCCCGACTGGCGCCGCGCCGACGACCCGCGCCCGGCCATCGCGCGGACCCTGCGTTTCGCCGATTTCAACGCCGCCTTCGGCTTCATGACCCGCGTCGCCCTCCTGGCCGACAAGGTCGACCATCATCCCGAGTGGTCGAACGTCTACAACCGCGTCGAGGTGCTGCTGACCACTCATGACGCCGATGGCGTAACCGAGCGCGACGTGGCGATGGCCCGCTTCATCGACGCGGCGGTCAAGGGCCTGGTCGAGTGACCGGCGGCCGCGTCGCGGGCAAGGCGGCGCTGATCACCGGCGCCGCAGGGGGGCTGGGCCAGGCCATGGCCCGGATGCTGGTCCGCGAAGGGGCCAAGGTGGCGCTCAGCGATCTGGACCTGAACGGCGTCCGCGCCCTGGCCGAGGCGATCAACGCCGACCACCCCGGCATGGCCTTCGCCTATGAGCACGACGTCACGCGCGAGGACGACTGGGTCCGCGTCGTCGGCGCGGCGGTTCAGGATATGGGCGGGCTCAGCATCCTGGTGAACAACGCTGGGATCGGCGGCCAACTGCTGTGGGCCGAGCAGGACACGCTGGAGAACTGGCGCAAGGTCCAGGCGATCAACCTGGAATCCGTCATGCTGGGCTGCAAGCACGCCATGGCGCCGCTCAGGGCCTCGGGCGCAGGGTCGATCGTCAACATCTCCTCGATCGCGGGACTGGCGGCGGCGCCGGGCATGGGCGCCTACAACGCCACCAAGGCGGCGGTCTGGCTCTACACTAAGACGGTGGCGCTGGAGGCGGCCAAGGCGGGCTGGAACGTACGCGCCAACTCGGCGCACCCGGTCTTCATCAAGACGCCGATCCTCGATCCCTTCGTCGCCATGGCGGGCGGGGACGAGGTCAGCGCGCACGAAAAGCTGGCGCGGGGCATCCCGCTGAAGCGCATCGGCGAGCCGGACGACGTGGCCTATTGCGTGCTTTACCTGGCCTCGGACGAGTCCAAGTTCGTGACCGGCGCCGAGTTCAAGATCGACGGCGGGCTGACGGCGCAGTAGGCGGCGCGGGCCCAGCCCACATTCTCCGTCATCCTCCGACTTGATCGGAGGATCGGGCCATCCTCCCATTCGACGCCCGACTGTCAGAGTCGCGCCGCCACACTCGATCCTCGGGTCAAGCCCGAGGATGACGAAAGGGCAATGGAAGGGGAATGGAAAAGGGCGCCGCGGTCTCCCGCAGCGCCCTTCCGTCTTCAGGCCGTGAAGCCTCAGTCGCCGTAGGCGGGCGGCATGGCCCCTTCTCCGCCGGTGCGGTAGCGGTCGCGCAGCAGCAGGTTGCGCGCCTGCAGCGGCTGATCCACCCCGTCGATCAGCACGGCCGAGGGCTGGCTCAACGGCTCCAACGGGTCGCCGGACCAGACCACGACGTCGCCCGCCGTTCCGGCCTTCAGCTCGCCGAACTGGCCGTCGAAGCCGAAGATGCGCGCCGGGTTGACGGTGATCGCCTGGATGGCCGCCGCGAACGGCAGACCGTGCGCCACGGCGTTGCCGGCGTTGTAGCGGATGTCGCGAGCACGATGGGTCGAGCCCTCATTGCCCTTGATGGCGATGACCACGCCGGCCGCGTTCAGCGCCGCCGCGTTCTGCATCCGCGCCGCCCGGCTTTCGAAATTGCTCGGCAGGTTGGTCAGAGGGTGCAGCAGGACAGGCACGTTCGCCGCCGCGATCTCATTGGCCACCAGCCAGCCTTCGGCGGCGCCGTCGAGGATGATCTTGATCCCCTCCTCGCGCGCCAGACGCAGCACCTGCTGGATATCCGAGGCGCGGTTGACGGTGACGATCAGCGGCATCGAACCATTGGCCACCGGGATCAGGGCCTCCAGGTCGGCGCGCGACAGGGACAGGTCGCGCAGCGCCGCCCGGTCATAGGCCGCCTTGTTGCGCGCATAGAGGCGCGTCTCGGCCAGGGTCTCCTTGAACAGGACGAACTCGGCGCCGCGCGCGCCGCCCGCCACGCCCTTCCCGGCCTCGCCGAACGGGGCGACCATGGCCACGCGCGGCTTCACCAGGATGTCGGCGCCGCCCAGCTTGATGACCGCCGCCTGACCCGCGAACAGGCCCGGCGACTGATAGCCGCCGTGACCGGCCCCGGCGAAGTCGCTGTCGTCATGGCTATGACCGCCGCCCGAGCCCGCGTGCTGGGGCGTGACCACCGCGCGGGTGACGCCGCCCAGACGGGCCGTCGGCAGGGTGAAGGACCAGGGGTCCAGGCCGTAGGACAGGTCGAAGGCCGCGGTCAGGGTGTTGGCGTTGTTCGACAGATCGTTTGAGCCCCGCACCGAGCCGACCTCGGTCCCAGCCAGGCCGGAATCCACGGCGACGAAGCCCGGCGTGACGATCTTGCCCCGCGCGTCGATGACGCGCAGGCCGGCCGGCGCGCCGCCGGTTCCGACCGAGACGATCTTGCCGTTACGGATGACGACGGTGCCGTTCTCGATCACCGAGGTTCCGGTCAGCACCTGGCCGCCGGTGATGGCGACGTCCTGGGCCAGAGCGGGCCCAGCGAGAGCGAGCGCCGCGACAGCGCCCGCGAGGAGAGTTTTGATACGCATGGTTCAGCGAGCTCCCTGGGCGACGCCGGCGGCGGCCTGGCCGAAGCCGGGCTGGCCCAGTTCGAAATCGGACACGGGCTGGAAGGCGGGGTTCTGGCGATCGAAGGCCAGGCCGCCGTCGATGAAGACCTGATCGGCGCGGGCGTAGATCGAGAAGGGATCCGCGCTCCAGATCACCACGTCGGCGCGCTTGCCGTTCTCCAGCGAGCCGGTTTCCTTGTCGATGCCGATGGAGCGGGCGGCGTTCAGCGTGATCCAGCCGATGGCGTGCTCTTCGGAGATGTTCATCCCGGCGCGGCGACCGGCCGACAGGGCGGCGGCGGCTTCCTGGTTCAGGCGCTGGATCAGTTCGGCGTCGTCCGAGTGGATGACGGCGCACGAGCCCTCGGGCGCGTCGGTCAGGGCGGCGTTCTCTTCGATGCCGTCCAGGGCCTCCATCTTGAAGCCCCACCAGCCGGTCCACATGGCGGCGCAGACGCCTTCGCGCGCCAGCAGCGGCGCGATCTTGTAGGCCTCGACCGCGTGGTGGAAGGTGGTGATCTTGTAGCCGAACTCCTTGGCCACATCGAGCATGACCGCCATCTCGTCGGCGCGATAGCAGTGGTTCTGGATCAGGATCGACCCGTCCAGAACGCCCGCCAGGGTCTCAAGCTGCAGATTGCGGGTCGGGGGCGTCCCCTCGCCCGTTTCGCGCCACTTGTCCCACTTGGCCTTGTAGTCGCGCGCGGCGATGAAGCCGGCGCGATAGCCCGCGACATTGCCCATGCCAGTGGCCGGCGATTGGTTGCGCGAGCCATAGACCCGCGACGGGTTCTCGCCGCAGGCCATCTTCAGGCCGTAGGGGGCGTTGGGGAACTTCATCCCCTGCATGGTGACCGACGGCACATTGCGCAGGGTCACGCCGCGACCGCCGAACAGATTGGCCGAGCCGGGCAGGATCTGCATCGTCGTCACCCCGCCTGCGCGGGCGGTGTTGAAGCCGGGATCCTGAGGCCAGATCGAGTGCTCGGACCAGACCTGGGCGGTGTTGGGGTTGGTGGCTTCGTTGCCGTCGCTCATGCCCATGACGCCCGGCGAAGGATAGACGCCCAGGTGGCTGTGGATGTCGATGATGCCCGGCGTGACGAAGCGGCCGCGCGCGTCCACCACCTGGTGGCCCGCCGGGACCGGCGTGTCCGCGCCGCCGACGGCGGCGATGCGGCCGTCCGTGACGACGACGACGCCGCCCTCGATCTTCTGGCCCGCGCCGGTCAGCACCGTGGCGCCGACGATGGCCATGTTCTGGCGCGGCAGGCCGCGATAGGTCGAGGGATAGGGGTCCGTATTGGCCCAGCCGTCCAGACCCGGCGCCATCGTGCGATCCTTGGAGGACGACGCGGCGGAAGCCGTCTCGGTCTTGGGCGCGGCGTCGCCGGTCGTGGCGCAGGCCGACAGACTGAGCGCGCCGAGCGCGCAGGTGAGAACGGCGAGGCTTGGACCCCGCAGGCGACTGAACAACATGGGCGAGCCCCCTCGCGCCCGCGAACTGCGGGCAGACAACGGCGCGTATACAATCGCCAGTTTCCGTCAGCGTAAAGCTTTAAAAGCCGCCGCTCGCGGCAAAGTCAGGCGCGGGATAGGCGGGCGCGGGCCTCGGCGTCGTCCAGGCCCTCGACCTCGATCATTTTCAGCCGCGACTGCCCGCCGCGCGCCAGGGTCACGTCGCGCTTGGGCACGCCCAGAGTCTTCGCCAGAAAGGCGGTCAGGGCGGCGTTGGCCTCGCCCTCCACCGGCTGGGCGCGGACGCGGACCTTCAGCACCGGGCGGCCGTCCGGATCGACGTCCCAGCCGTCGATGCGATCAGCAGAGGCGCGCGGGGTCAGCTTGACGGGAATGCGGGCGGTCATGGCCCCCTATCCGTCATCCCGGTCAAACGGCGCAAGCTACGCAGAGAAAAGGGGCGTTCCATCCCTCTCCCGCTCATCCCGGCGGACGCCGGGATCCAGTAAGAGCCACGCGCTCCACCGTGGAATTTGCGCCTATGCCGAGCGCTGCATCTAAAGCCAAATCACTGGATCCCGGCGTCCGCCGGGATGAGCGGATAGAGAGGGCGCAAAAGAAAACGCGCCGGACGATCCCTCGCCCAGCGCGCTTCATGTTCAGCGTGTGAAACCGATCAGCCCAGGGCCGCCATCAGTTCCGGCACGGCGGTCTTGTAGTCGGCGACCAGGCCGTAGTCGGCGACCTGGAAGATCGGGGCGTCGGCGTCCTTGTTGATCGCGACGATCACCTTGGAGTCCTTCATCCCGGCCAGGTGCTGGATAGCGCCCGAAATGCCGATGGCGATATAGAGGGCCGGAGCCACGACCTTGCCGGTCTGACCGACCTGATAGTCGTTGGGGGCGTAGCCCGCGTCGACCGCCGCGCGCGAGGCGCCGACGGCGGCGCCCAGCTTGTCGGCCAGGGGGTCCATGACGGCGTGGAACTCTTCAGCCGAGCCCAGGGCGCGGCCGCCCGAGACGACGATCTTGGCGGCGCCCAGTTCGGGGCGGTCCGACTTGACCATTTCTTCCGACACGAAGGCGGTCTTGGGCGCTTCGCCGGCGGCGACGCTCTCGACCGAGGCCGATCCGCCTTCGGCGGCGGCGGCGAAGGCCGTCGGGCGCACGGTGATGACCTTCTTGGCGTCGGCCGATTGCACCGTCTCCAGCGCATTGCCCGCATAGATCGGGCGCACGAAGGTATCGGCCGAGACGACTTCGACGATGTCCGAGATCGGCGCCGTGTCCAGCTTGGCGGCGATGCGCGGGGCGAAGTTCTTACCGTCGGTGTTGGCCGGGGTCAGGATGGCGTCGTAGTTCCCGGCCAGCGGCAGGACGGTGGCTTCGACGGCCTCGGCCAGGCCGTGGGCGACGGCGTCGCCCTCGGCCAGCAGCACCTTGCGCACGCCCGCGATCTTGGCGGCGGCGTCAGCCACGGCCTGAGCGCCCTTGCCCAGGACCAGAACGTCCACGTCCGACGACAGGGCCAGGGCGGCCGTCACGGTCTTGTGGGTGGTGTCGCGAACGACCGAGCCGTCGTGGTCGGCGATGACGAGAACGGCCATTACAGAACCCCTGCGTCTTTAAGCTTGGAAACCAGTTCGGCCGCATCGGCGACCTTGACGCCCGCCGTACGCTTCGGCGGCTCCGTCACCTTCAGCACCTTGAGGCGGTCCGCCGTATCGACGCCGTAGTCGGCGACCGCCTTCACGGCGATCTCCTTCTTCTTGGCCTTCATGATGTTCGGCAGCGACGCATAACGCGGCGTGTTCAGGCGCAGGTCGACCGACACCACGGCGGGCAGTTCGGCCGCGACCGTCTGCAGGCCGCCGTCGACTTCACGGGTGACGACAGCCTTGCCGCCGTCGATGACCAGCTTGCCGGCGAAGGTGGCCTGCGGCCAGTCCAGCAGGGCCGCCAGCATCTGGCCCACGGCGTTGTTGTCGCCGTCGATCGACTGCTTGCCCAGCAGCACCAGGTCCGGCTTCTCTTCGTCCACCACGGCCTTCAGCACCTTGGCGACGGCCAGCGGCTCCAGGTCCGTGTCCGACTGCACCAGGACGCCGCGATCCGCGCCCATGGCCAGGGCGGTGCGGATGGTTTCCTGCGCCTGGGTCACGCCGATGGAGACGACGACGATTTCCGTCGCCGTGCCCGCGGCATGGTGTTCCTTGCCTTCCTTCAGACGCACGGCCTCTTCGACGGCGATCTCGTCGAAGGGGTTCATGCTCATCTTGACGTTGGCCAGGTCGACGCCGGTCTGGTCCGCCTTCACGCGGGCCTTGACGTTGCTGTCGATCACCCGTTTCACCGGGACGAGTACCTTCATGAGCCTATCCACTTGGTCATCGAAATGTCGGTCGAGGGATTGGACCGATGAAACCGGCCTGTCAACGTAACGCTACGTGAACTGCGTTCGTGTTCAGCGGTCAATTTTCGGCTATGTAGCCTGCATGAAACGCTTCCTGACCTTTCGTCGTCTCAGCATCCTGTTCTTCGGCGTGTTCGCCCTGATGCTGGTCGGCCTGTTCGTCCTGCAGCGCGTCTGGGTTGATCCGGGCGAGCGCTGTTCGGCCAAGGGCCACTGGTACGATATGGAGTCGCGTATCTGCGCCCAACCCATCTACATCCCCGACATCACCGGCCGCCCGGCCGGGACGACGCGCGCCGAAGCGTCGAACAAGGCCAATCAGGAACTGCTTAGCCTGGAGGATCAGGTCAATGCCGAGAAACGCGCCCGCGCCGCCGCCACTGAGGCGGAACGCGAGCGGGTGAAAGCGCTGCAGGCTCAGTAACGCGACGCCTCAGCGCGTCGCGCCGGGACGCCACAGGACGTCGCCGGCGCCATTGGCGTTGGCGCGACGGGCGGCGACGAACAGCAGGTCCGACAGACGGTTGAGGTAACGCACCGCCTCCGGGTTCACGACCTCGCCCGATTCGACCAGACGCACGGCCTCGCGCTCGGCCCGACGGCACACGGTGCGCGCCAGGTGCAGATGCGCCGACAACGGCGAACCGCCCGACAGGATGAAGCTGTCCAGCGGCTTGAGGCAGTCGTTCATCCAGTCGATCTCGGATTCCAGCCGCTCGACCTGCGTGGCGATGATGCGCAGGGCCTCCCATTTGGGCGCCGGCTCCATCGGCGTCGCCAGATCGGCGCCGAGGTCGAACAGTTCGTTCTGGATGCGGCCCAGCATGGCGTCGATGCGGTCGTTCTGGCCGCTGTTCAGACGGGCCACGCCGATGACGGCGTTCAGCTCATCCACCGCCCCATAGGCCTCGACCCGCGCATCAGTCTTGGACACCGGAGCGCCCGAAGCCAGCCGCGTCTGCCCGGCGTCGCCGGTGCGGGTGTAGATCTTGTTCAGCGTCACCATGACGCGCCCTCCCCTGTTCCTATTGGCGCGCGCCTCAGCCCGCGTGCGTCCGCTTCAGCCACATGCCGACCATCAGCAGCAGCACCGCCACCGCCTGAAGGATGATGCGCAGCCGCATCAGCTTGTTCGAGCGGACGCTCGCGCCTTCCCCGCCCTTGTTCAGGTTGTAGAGGCCGAAGCCCAGGGTGACGACGACGCCGGCCACGGCGATCAGGATCAGAATGTCGATGAGGTCCATGCCCGCTTCTTAGGCCCGCCCGCCATCCCGCGCCAGACGTGTCGAAACGGGGGCGCAATTGCGACCTATTCGCACACCCCCATTGCACTGAGAATGCGAACGCTGTTGAGAGGCGTTCTCATTTCTAAAGGCTCCTTCTCCGAATGTCCTGCTTCCGCTCGTCACGCCGCTCGTCCCTGCTGGCCGCCACCGCCCTGATGACCGTCGGCGCCGGCGCGCCCGCCCTGGCTGACGAAGCCGCGGCGACGATGGAGCAGACGCACAAGGTCGCCGACGTCGTGGTCACGGCCTCGGGCTTCGAGCAAAAGATCGAACAGGCCCCGGCTTCCATCAGCGTGCTGTCGCGAGAGGAGCTGAAGGAAACCCGGTATCAGAGCCTGGCGGAAGTTCTGGCCACGGTCGAAGGCGTCGACGTGGGCGCTGCGGCGGGCAAGACCGGCGGCCTGAACATTTCCATTCGCGGCATGCCCAGCGACTACACCCTGGTTCTGGTAGACGGCCGTCGCCAGAATCCCGCAGGCAACATCACGCCCAACGGCTTCGGCGAGACCTCCACCAGCTTCATCCCGCCGATGTCGGCGATTGACCGGATCGAAGTGGTGCGCGGTCCCGTCTCGACCCTCTACGGCTCGGATGCGATGGGCGGCGTCGTCAACATCATCACCCGCAAGGTCGGGACCGAATGGAGCGGCTCGTTCAGCGCCGACGGCACCTTCCAGAGCGACGATCAGTTCGGAAACATCTACGGCGCCAACGCCTATGCCCAAGGCCCCCTGGTGAAGGATCTTCTGGGCCTGGCCCTACGCGGCCGCTATTCGCAGCGCGAAGCCTCCAGCCTGACCTATGAAAAAGACGACGGCGGCGCGGTCATCATCAGCCAGCGCGGTCCCAGCCCGGTCGAAAACGAACTCTGGTCCGTCGGCGGCCGCCTGAACTTCACGCCCCACGCCGATCATGACTTCTACTTCGACGTCGATCTGCAGCGTCAGTGGTACGACAACTCGACCGCTCAGCTGGGCACCCTGGGCGTGCGCGGTTACGGCCCCGATCAGGAATTCAACCAGGACGAATATGTCCTGGCGCACAACTGGCGCCTGTCTTTCGGCGAGCTGCAATCCACCTTGTCGCACTCCACGCGCGAAACCCTGGGCCGCATCCTGCCTGATGACGTGCCCGGCACCGACCGCAAGGCTGGGCAGGCCCGCACCCTCGAAGCGATTAACACCATCTTCGACACCAAGCTGTTCTCGCAGTGGCGCAATCACACCTTCACCGTCGGCGGCCAATACTGGGACGCGGAGATGGTCGATGGCGTGGCGCCTGCACCCTACACCCATGAGCAATGGGCGCTGTTCGCGGAAGATGAGTGGCGCTTCACCGACGCCCTGGCCCTGACCCTCGGGGTCCGTTACGACGACCACAACGTCTTCGGCGACCACATCAGCCCGCGCGCCTATCTGGTGTGGAACGCGACCGAGAACTGGACTTTAAAGGGCGGCGTCAGCCAGGGCTTCAAGACGCCCCGTCTAGATCAGATCGCGCCCGGCATCACCGGCTTCACGGCCCAGGGCACCCGCCCGACCATCGGCACGCCGACGCTGAAGCCGGAAACCTCGACCTCAACTGAATTCGCCGTCTTCTATGACAACCGCGACAACTTCCGCGCCAACGCCGTGGTGTTCCGCAATGAGTTCTCGGACAAGATCACCAGCGGACCCGGCCTGCTGAACTGCACCTTCGCCCCGATCATCGACAACGGCCCGCCGGTCGTGCGCGACGAGACCCAGAACAACCGTCCCGGCTGCGTCGACTATGGCTACTGGCCCGACCTCGACCTGTTCGGCCAGGCGATCAATGTCGATGAAGCCGTCACCCAAGGCCTGGAAGCCGCCTTCCATTGGTCGATCAACGACGCCTGGGCGCTCAACGGCAACTACACCTACACCGACAGCGAGCAGAAGAGCGGTCCCGAAGCCGGACAGCCGCTCTACAACACGCCCGAGCACATGGTGAACGGCGTGCTGCGCTGGCGCGCAACCGACCGCCTGAGCCTGTGGGCGCGCGGCGAATACCGCAGCGATCGCTACCGCGATCCCGACACGGCGACCAGCACCGCCAAGGCGACCTGGGGCGACTATCGCAGCTATTCCGTCTTCCACCTGGGCGGCTCGTATCGCGCCACCGAACGAGTGGCCTTCAACGCCACCATCTACAATCTGTTCGACAAGGACTTCGTGTCCTACCGCCCCTACGTCAGCAACACCCGCACAGGCGCGATCAGCTACACCAACCTCTACGCCAACAATCAGGAGCCCCGGCGCCTATGGCTGTCGGTCAATATCGACTTCTGATCCCTCTTCAGTTTCCTCCCCGACTGACCGGGCCGCCTCCCTTGGGATGCGGCCCGTTTTTTTGACCTGCGCCAAACTAAGCCGTTGGTCACCTTTGGCTGGCAGGGTGGCCGCCATGACTGATCGCGCCATCCGCAATCTCGAACACCTGCGCCGTACCGCCTCGACGGCGCGCGTGCTGAACTTGCTCAAGGTCTATGACGAGCACGGCGACACAGACGACTGGTCCGAGCGTCCGATGTTCTGCACGCCTGCGCTCAATCGCTCCCTCATCGTCAAGCATCGCCTGCGGCGTAACGAGACCGACGCCTTTCCTGGTCGTCGCCAGGTGGCGACCAAGATCATCGTGCCGATCGACAGCACCGACCTGAAGACCGGCGGCCGGTTCATCTTCGTCAACCAGATCGGCTTCGAGCGCGCCATGCACGAAGCCTTCGGCGTCGACGCCGACCATGCCGATCTGAAGACCCTGCGGTTGATGGATCGCCTGCCGTCGCTGGATCCGTTCCTGCTGCGCGAACAATTGCGGCGCGGAAACGTGGACGCCGCCCCCTGCTACTTCGCCCTCAGCGAGGCGGACCTGGAGCGGATGCTGGAGTTCGTTCAGAAGGAGATCGAGCCCCTGGTCACGCTCAGCGTCGGCGACGGGGTGGCGGCGGTCGCCTCGTCCGCGCGCATGGCGGCGAAGATACTGTCCAACGCGCCGGGCGACCGATTGGAAGCCCTGCGCCTGACTCTGAAGCTGGAACCGGAGCAGTATCAGGAGGGCGTCTTCTGCTGGAAGGGTTTCCTCTATTACAAATGGGCGCTGAACAGCCTGATGGGCGATATCGTCAACGTGGCTGACGAGGTGGTGACGGTCCAGCCGGTCGGCCCCAGCGACCGCGCCGCCGCGGAATACATTCAGCGCGGGCGCGGGGTTTTGCGCGGACGGATCATGAAGACCTGCGACGAGGTGGGTCGCACCCTACGCTACTACGACGACGCCTATGCCGGGCTGACGCGCGAGGGCAATCCCGTGGCGTTCCGCGACTTCCTGTTGGAAGCGCCGGCCCTGTTCACCCGCCTTGGCGACCAGCTGGGAGCGGTCCAGCACATCGTCAGCTT
This sequence comes from Brevundimonas phoenicis, assembly GCF_047237745.1. NCBI lineage: Bacteria > Pseudomonadati > Pseudomonadota > Alphaproteobacteria > Caulobacterales > Caulobacteraceae > Brevundimonas > Brevundimonas phoenicis. The sequence continues at coordinate 702,902 of NZ_JBDFLN010000001.1, read as the reverse complement.
CTGGAGCTTCCGCTTCAATCCCAAGGCGCCGCCGGTGGGGGTAGAGGAGCTGATCGACATCTTCATGGACTTTGAAACCGGCCTGATGGGCCGCGAAGCCGACGCCTACGATCCGCGCGACGCGGCATAGGCACAAAGAAAAACCCCGCGCCGTCGCCGGCGCGGAGTTCTGACTTTCAGACCCGAGACAGGTCTTAATAGCGGTAGTGCTCCGGCTTGAACGGGCCTTCCACAGGCACCGAGATGTAGTCGGCCTGGTCCTTGCTGAGCGTCGTCAGCTTGGCGCCCAGCTTGGCCAGGTGCAGGAAGGCGACCTTCTCGTCCAGGTGCTTGGGCAGGGTGTAGACCTGGTTCTCATAGGCCTTGGCGTTGGTCCACAGCTCGATCTGGGCCAGCGTCTGGTTGGTGAAGGAGGCCGACATCACGAAGGATGGGTGGCCCGTGGCGTTGCCCAGGTTCACCAGACGGCCTTCCGACAGCAGGATGATCTTCTTGCCGTCCGGGAACTCGACGTGGTGGACCTGATCCTTGATCTTGTCCCACTTGAAGTTCTTCAGGCCCGCGACCTGAATCTCAGAGTCGAAGTGGCCGATGTTGCAGACGATGGCGTTGTTGCGCATGGCGCGCATGTGCTCGACGCGGATGACGTCCTTGTTGCCCGTGGTGGTGACGAAGATGTCGGCCTTGTCGGCGACGTCTTCCAGGGTCTGGACCTCATAGCCTTCCATCGCCGCCTGCAGGGCGCAGATCGGGTCGATCTCGGTGACGATCACGCGGGCGCCGCCGTTGCGCAGCGAAGCCGCCGAGCCCTTGCCCACGTCGCCGTAGCCGCAGACCACCGCCACCTTGCCCGACAGCATGACGTCGGTGCCGCGACGGATGGCGTCGACCAGAGATTCACGGCAGCCGTACAGGTTGTCGAACTTCGACTTGGTGACGCTGTCGTTGACGTTGATCGCCGGGAACGGCAGCTCGCCGCGCTCGGCCATCTGATACAGGCGGTGGACGCCCGTGGTCGTCTCTTCCGACACGCCGCCGATGGCGTCGCGGATGGCCGAATAGAAACCCGGCTTTTCCTTCAGATAGCGCTTCATGACCGAGAAGAGGGCTTCCTCTTCCTCGTTCTGCGGGTTGTCCAGGACGCTGGCGTCCTTCTCGGCCTTCGGACCAAGCACGCACAGCAGGGTGGCGTCGCCGCCGTCGTCCAGGATCAGGTTGGGATAGCCGCCGTCAGCCCATTCGAAGATCTTGTGGGCGTAGTCCCAGTACTCGACCAGGGTCTCGCCCTTGAAGGCGAAGACCGGCGTGCCCGACGCGGCGATGGCGGCGGCGGCGTGGTCCTGGGTCGAGAAGATGTTGCACGAGGCCCAGCGCACTTCGGCGCCCAGGGCTTCCAGCGTCTGGATCAGCACGGCCGTCTGGATGGTCATGTGCAGGCTGCCGGCGATGCGGGCGCCCTTCAGCGGCTGGGACGCGCCGTATTCCGCGCGCAGCGCCATCAGGCCCGGCATCTCGGTTTCGGCGATGGCGATTTCCTTGTTGCCGAAGTCGGCCAGGGAGATGTCGCGGACGATGTAGTCGGTCATGCAGAAATGTCTTTCGGCCACTGTCGGGGGATCGCCGTCGCTATAGCGCGGCGCGGCGACGGGAGCAATCAAGACATAAGGATATCTTTATATGAGCGGCGGCTCGTCTGAATCGGGGACGTCTCGAGACGGTTAAGGGAATCTACGCAATCCGGGCTTAACCCGGCCAATACCCTCTTGGTGACAAGGGGTATTAGGGCTCTCCCCCGCCCTGCCGTTGAAACGAGTTTGCGTCATGGCTTCCCACGAGATCGACCGTCGCATGAATTTCATGGGGCTGGGTCGGCCGTCCGCCGGTTACAGCGCCATCTCCCCCCTTCTGCGCCGCATCGCGCCCCTGGCCCTGGCCGCCTTCTACGACAAGGTGCGCGCCGAGCCCGAGACCCGCCGCTTCTTCCGTGACGAAGGCCATATCACCGCGGCCAGCAACGCCCAGCAGCGACACTGGGACGCCATCATCGACGGCCGCGCCGACGAAGACTACGCCGCCTCGGTGCGCGCCATCGGCCGCGTCCACGCCCGCATCGGCCTGGAGCCGCGCTGGTACATCGGCGGCTACAGCGTCATCCTGGCCCGTCTGACCCGCGCCATCATCGAGCGGCCCAGGAAGCTGTTCGCCAATCGCCGCGAACACGACCGCATCACCGCCGAGGCCGTGGCCGAGCTGAACCAGCGGGTCATGCTGGACATGGATCTGGCCATCTCCATCTACCTGGACGCCCTGCAGGAGGAGCGCGACCGCGTGCAGGCCGAACACGCCGCCGCCGAAGCCCGCCAGGCCGAGGTCGTGCGCGCCCTGGGCGCCGCCCTGCACAGCCTGGCCGACAATGATCTGTCCGTGACCATCCCGGACGTCTTCCCCGAGGAATACCGCTCGCTGCAGAACGACTTCCACGCCGCGACCCGCGCCCTGCGCACCGCCGTGCGGGCCGTGGCCGACAGCGTCGAGAGCCTGAGCGCCGGCTCCAGCCAGCTGGCCGTCGCCTCCGAAGACCTGGCCAGCCGCACCGAGCGCCAGGCCGCCAACCTGGAGCGTACGGTCGCCGAAGCGGACGCCATCGCCCGCCAGGTCGCCTCGACCGCCGACGGCGCGCGCCAGACCGCCGAGGCCCTGGCCGCCGCCCGCGCCGATGTCGAACACACGACCCGGGTGGTGGGCGACGCCGTATCCGCCATCCACGCCATCGCTGAATCCTCGACCGAGATCGGCCGCTTCACCAGCCTGATCGACGAGATCGCCTTCCAGACCAACCTGCTGGCGCTCAACGCCGGGGTCGAGGCCGCCCGCGCGGGCGACGCCGGTCGCGGCTTCGCCGTGGTGGCCCAGGAAGTGCGTGCCCTGGCCCAGCGTTCGTCCGAGGCCTCGGGCGAGATCCGCACCCTGATCTCCACCTCCTCGGCCCAGGTGGCGCGCGGCGTCGACCTGGTCGAGCGCACCGGCGCGGCTCTGGAGCGCATCGGCGCCAAGGTCTCGGCCGTCGACGGCCTGGCGGGCGGCATCGCCGGCTCCGCCCAGGAACAGTCCGACGGCCTGGCCCGCGTCCGCCGCGCCATGGGCGAGATGGACGACATCACCCAGCAGAACGCCGCCATGACCGAAGAAGCCACCGCCGCCGCCCGTCAGCTGGCCAATGAGGCCGTCAGCCTGAACCAGCAGGTCGGCCGCTTCCGCCTGGACCGCTCGGTCGCCGCCGGCGCCGCCGCGACGGGACCGCGCCTGGTCGCCTGATCCGACGCGCGTTCAAAGGCTTCTCAGAGCAGTATGACGCAGCCCGCGTCGCCGAGATCACACAGTGGCGCAACGCCGTGCGATCAACACAGGCTTGGCGGATCGGGAGCAAGTCGTCTAAGCCGTCGTCCCATGGCTGACGACGCTTCGATCCGACCCGCCCGCGATCTCTCGATCCCCCGTCACGACTGGACGCTGGAGGAGGTCGAGGCCCTGTTCGCCCGCCCCTTCATGGAGCTGGTGTTCGAGGCGGCGACGGTGCACCGGCGCACCTTCAATCCGAACGAGGTGCAGAAATCCCAGCTGCTGTCGGTCAAGACCGGCGGCTGCGCTGAGAACTGCGGCTACTGCTCTCAGTCGGCCAGCTTCAAGACCGGGCTCAAGGCCGAGAAGCTGATGGAGCCGACCGCCGTCATCGCCGAGGCCATGGCGGCCAAGGCGGGCGGCGCCAGCCGCTTCTGCATGGGCGCCGCCTGGCGCGAGCTGAAGGACCGCGACACGCCCAAGCTGGCGGCCATGATCTCCGGCGTGAAGGCGCTGGGTCTGGAGACCTGCGCCACCCTGGGGATGCTGAACGCCGATCAGGCGAAACAGCTGAAGGACGCGGGCCTCGACTACTACAACCACAACCTCGACACCGGGCCTGAGTACTACGCCGAGGTGGTGACGACCCGCTCCTATCAGGATCGGCTGGAGACGCTGCAGCACGTCCGCGACGCAGGGATGAACACCTGCTGCGGCGGCATAGTCGGCATGGGCGAGAAGAGGCGCGACCGCGCGGGCCTGTTGCATGCGCTCGCCACCCTGCCCGTCCACCCCGACAGCCTTCCGGTCAACGCCCTGGTCCCCGTCGGCGGCACGCCGCTGGGCGAGCGGGTGCTGAAGGAAGGCGAGATCGACCCGATCGAGTTCGTCCGCACCGTCGCCGTCGCCCGTCTGGTCTGCCCCCAGTCGATGGTCCGCCTGTCGGCCGGACGCGAGGGCATGACGCCGGAGATGCAGGCCCTGTGCTTCCTGGCCGGCGCCAACTCCATCTTCGTCGGCGGCAAGCTGCTGACGACACCGAACCCGGAAGAGGACGACGACGCCAAGCTGTTCGCCCTGTTGGACCTGAAGCCCATGCCCGCCAAGGGCTGCGACGCCCATTGATTCCAGTCCGGCCGACGCGCGAACCGGACATCAATCGCCTGGAGGCGGTGGAGCGGTCGGCCGGGTCACTGTTCCGCGCCCTGCCCGATCTGGCCTGGATCGCCGACGACCGCACCGCCGGACCTGACGCTCATGCGCGCGCCGTAGCGCAGGGCCTGTCCTGGGTCGCCGTCGACGCAGAGGACCAGCCGGTCGGCTTCCTGATCGCCGCCGAGGCGGACGCGGACCTGCATATCCTTGAGTTGTCAGTCTCTGCTGACCATCAAGGGCGCGGCGCCGGACGGGCGCTGATGGCGACCGCGCGCCACTCAGCCGAAGCCTGCGCCAAACAGGCCCTGACGCTGACCGCCTTCAGCTCCGTTCCGTGGAATGCGCCCTTCTATGCGCGCCTGGGCTATGCGGCGCTGACGTTTGCAGAAACACCCGCCTATCTGCGCGAGACCCTGGCCGCAGAGGCCGCCCGCGGCCTGACCGACCGCGCCGCCATGCGGCTGACGCTTTAGCCCTGCCGGGCGAGCCAGCCTCGCACCAGCCTGAGGTGCAGAGCGTGAGCGCCGATCCAGACCAGCCCCATGACGATCAGGACGCCGAAGTAACGCCGCGCGTCCGCGCTCTCCAGCGGCCCCAACAAGCTGGCCATCGCCGTGGGAAGCAGAGTCAAGGCCGCCAGAACAGGCGTGAAACTCAGGGCGACGTCACGTGGCGCACGCCATATGGGCCGCCCGTCAAAGCCCCACTGCATCGGCAGCCGCGTCTCGCGCGGCAGGCCTCTCGCGGCGCGCCAGGACATGGCCGCCAACACGGCCACGGAAGTCAGAGCCAGGAACAGGGCGAACACCGTCATATCGACAGACGATCACGTCTATCCGAGCTGATCAAGCCAAAGGCCCCGCCGGACTACTTGCTCATCCAGGGGCGCGACGCCCCGCTCTTGATGCGAGCCGCCTGTTCGCGCTGGAAGCGGCCGCCGCGCGGCGGCTTGGGCCGGGCGTCGATCGCCGCCTTCTTGAGCCGCAGCGCCCGCTGAACGGGCGTCTCGCCGGGAAGGGAGTCCGCAGGTTCGGCGGCGGGGGCGTGATCGTCGTCAATGGTCATGCCGACGACAGTAGCACGTTCGCGCCTCTGAGGGACGACAGACCCGTTCCCTAGGATCCGCCTCGCGGAGCACGCAGATCACGGGCCATGACATCCGCCACCGCTCCCGCCTGCGCCCGGACCGACGCCCAGTCCGGGCGTGGCCCGTAAAGGGCGACGAGATAGGCGCGATCCCACTCGGTAAGACCCTGCTGCGCATCTCCCGAAAAGAGATTCAGGATCGTGTCGAACCCTTGCGTTTCCGCCCGCGGGTCAAGCTGGGCCAGACTCACAAGAGCGATGTAGTCGCCCAACTGAGTCGTGTTGACCTCGCCCACCATATCCATGTCGACAATGACCATGGTTTTGAACAGCTCATCGACGACCTGGGTGCTCAAGCGTCCTGGTCCCTTTCGTCGAACGATGGGGGCCGCGCCGATCACACAGTCAGCAGGGCGACACCCCAGCATGGCCGCAAGGTCCGTATCGACGACGCCGCCTGTCCGATCACCGGGCAGCCTTACGGCCGCCAACCCCGTCTCGCTATCGACGGGAAGACTCAGCGACCACCAGCGGACGGGACGCTCTGCGTCCAGAAAATCCTGGAACGCCGTCGTGTCGCGATGCATGCCCGTCACATTCTGACGAAAAAGCCGGGGGTTGTCGGCGTTCATCGTTCTCGCCAGCCCGCGGCCGTCATTCGTGAAGATCACGACCACATTGGGATGGCAGCCCGGCTCGCCAGTCCGCAGGTCCAAGCTTGCGGCGGTCTGGGTGATCCGATCGATGACGGCCTGGGCGGCCTCACGCTCAAGATTGACGACACCAGGGCAAATCTCGCGACGCCACAGCGCCAGGCCCCGCCCGCGCGCAGGCGCGCCGACCCGCCCGACGAAATCGCGGGCCGCTTCCTGCACCGGTCGGCCTCGCACCATCAGATCCGGCAAGACGGTGGCGTCCGGGCTCGGCGCGTCCTGTGCATGCGCAGGCCCGAACAGGCTCAGAACGACAGCCGCGACAATTCCCATGTTCCGCATAAGGGTCTCCATGTCGCGGCCATCTCACATAACCACGCTACCCGTCCACATAGGCCGCCAACATGAAGAGAAAGGCAAGCAGCACGGGCTTCTTTGACGGCCGCAGGACGGCGCCGGATGAAGGGCTGGCGGGTTCGAAGCACCGATGGCGCTGACCGCCATCAGGCGGGCGTCTTCCCGACTTACCGTCCTGGCCGTCGGGTCATCGCCGAGGCGGGCGCCAACTGGAGGCCGCGAGCCTCCAGACCCGCCGTCCAGCGGGCGGCGGCCTCGACGGTGACGGGGTAGGAGAAGCCGGTCCCCAGCGCCGCGCCGTTGGTCTTGGCGGCGGCCTCAAGAGCGTTGAACTGGCGCAGGATAGCGGCGGGGGTCTGTTCCTCGTCGACGACGCGGTCAGCGCTGGCGCGGGCGAAGGCGCCGGGGCGGCGGCGCATGGAGCCGTCGTCGAGGAAGGCCAGGCCGCGCTGGCGCAGGTTGGTCATCAGGGCCGTCACGCCTTCGTCCGAGGTCGCGAACCGGTCGCCCAGATAGTTGGTCACGCCGAAATAGCCGGTGGCGCGCGCCAGCAGCCAATCCAGCTTGACCGCTACGTCGTCGGCGCCGCCGGACGACAGCAGAGTGTAGGGGCCGGGGTCGTTGTCAGGATAGCCGGTCGGCTCCATCGGCAGTTCGATCATCACCTCATGGCCGTGGGCGCGGGCCATATCGATCCAGGTCTGAAGCCCCTCGGCGTAGGGCACGAAGGACAGGGTCACCTCGGCGGGCAGGCGCTCGATCGCCGCGCGCGTCGTGGCGCTGTTCAGGCCCAGCCCGCCGACCACCAGGGCCACCATCGGCTTGCCGTTCGAGCGGAAGGGCCGGGCGTAGGCCTGTGCCGGGACGCGGCCGTCGGCGGCGATGCGCGGCAGGGGGCCGTTGGGACCGGGCTGGAACAGGCCCGCGATCGGCGCCTTGGGCAGGGGATTTGAGGGCGCGCGCACCGGGGCGCTGAAGCCCTGGCCCGAGGCCACGCTGGCGCCGTCCGGCAGGGTGATGAGGGCCTCGCCCGCCATGCCTGCGCCCTCTTCGCCCATCAGGGCCGGGTCGATGGGGCCAAGGTCTTGATAGATGTCCAGACCGCTGAAGCCGAAGGCTTCCGCCCCGGTCGGGGCCGTGTCGGCGGCGGCGGGCCGCTCCAGCACGGCGCTGGCCGTCGGCGCGCCCGCGCGCGGATCGCCCAGGACGGCGACGAACAGGGCGGCGGCGCCGATGACGAAGATCCCGGCCGCGCCCGCCGCGACGGGCGGCTTCTTCAGGGCGTTCAGGACCGGCTCCATGGCGACGCGCGACCGGGGCTCCGGCGGCGCGCCTGCGGCGGCGGCGAGGGCGGACTGGCGCTTGGCGAACATGGTCAGGGCGTCGGCTCGGGCTGGCAGGCGCCGCACAGACGCGGCGCCCCTCAGCCTCAGTTAAGCCCTGCGTCGGTTAAGAAAGCCTAACGGCGCGTTCACCACGTTCGAGCGCCGCGCCTCAGTCGCTCTTCGGCTCGTTCCCCGGCGTGATTTCCGGCGCGCGCTGCGGCGCCGGGGGGTCTTTCGGCTCGACCGTGACCTTGGGCGTGTCAGCCTCGGCGGTCTCGACCTTGTCCTGCCCCGGTTCGGTGATGACCACGCCTTCCGGCGCAGCGGCCAGTTTGGTCAGGTCGCCGCCGGCCCGCAGCACGTCCAGCGCCCGCTGCAACTGATAGTCCTTGTCCTTGGCGTAGTCGGCGCCCGGCGCCTCACGCGGGGTGTGCGGTCCCTTCCGCTCGGCCCCGATGGAGGAGTCCAGCGCCGTCGAATAGGCCGCCTCGGAATAGATGAAGCTGGAGCGCGAGACGATGCGCGCCTCGGCCTCGGAACGAGCGACCTCCAGGTCCGGCTCGATGCCGATCTTCTGGATCGAGCGGCCCGACGGCGTGTAGTAGCGCGCCGTGGTGATCGACAGGGCGCCGTCCTGGCCGCCGCGCAGCGGGATCACCGTCTGCACCGAGCCCTTGCCGAAGCTGGTCAGGCCGACGACGGTGGCCCGCTCCTGGTCCTTCAGGGCGCCCGCCACGATCTCGGACGCCGAGGCCGAGCCGTAGTTGATCAGCACCACCACCGGCAGGCCGCCGGTCAGGTCGCCCGGCTTGGCGGCGTAGCGTTCGATGTCCTCGGGCTTGCGCCCGCGCTGGCTGACGATCTCGCCGCGCTCCAGGAAGGCGTCCGACACGTCGATGGCCGCCGTCAGCAGGCCGCCGCCGTTGTTGCGCAGGTCCAGCATATAGCCCTTCAGGCCCGGCTTCTCGGTCTTCAGCCGCTCGATGGTCTCGGTCAGCTCGCGGCCGGTGTTCTCGTTGAAGGTCGAGATGCGCAGGTAGCCGAAGTCGCCTTCCAGGCGGCCGGTGACGGATTCGACCTTGATGACCTCGCGCGTCAGCACGACCTCGCGCGGCTCCTCGCCGTCGCGCAGGAAGGTGACGGTGACGCTGGTGCCCGTGGCGCCGCGCAACTTGTCCGACACCTCGGACACGGTCAGCCCGGCCGCATTCTGTCCGTCAATAGCGCTGATGACGTCGCCGGCCTGAACGCCGGCGCGGCCCGCCGGACTGTCGTCCATCGGCGAGATGATCTTCACCAGCCCGCCCTCGGAGGTGATGGTCAGGCCGACGCCCGAATATTCGCCGGAGGTCCGCTCGCGCAGGTCGCCGAAGGCGGTGGCCGGCAGATAATTGGAGTGGGGGTCGAGCGCCGTCATCATCCCCTGCAGGGCGGCCTCGATCAGCTTCTTGTTGTCGACAGGAACGACATAGGCCTGCTCGACGATGCCCAGAACATCGCCGAACAGCTCCAGCATGCGGAAGGTCTCGTTACGCGGCGTCTGGCCGGCCACAGCGGCAGCCGATCCGCCCAGAACCAGGGCGGCCGCCCCGACGAGAAGCAGTTTACGCATTCGATCTCTTTCCATCGGATCCGCTTTCGGCTCCGGTCGTCCAGGGCGGCGCGAGCGCCACAACGGCGCGCACGACAGTTGCGCCGATACAAACAGCGTCCGCGCCGATTTGAAAGGAATTTCGCGCGGTTGGGCGGGAGAGAGCTTGCCGGACGTCGCCTGTCGCCTGCCGCCTGCACCTGCGCCTCTCCCGCTGGCCGTCATCCTCGGGCTTGACCCGAGGATCGAGTGCAGGACGCGCCCGACCTGTCCTGGGCCGCGCAGACGGAAGGCCCGATCCTCGGGTCAAGCCCGAGGATGACGGCAGGAAGGCGGATAACGGCGAGAAGGCGGATGACGGCGGGAGACAAAGCCCCCGCTACTGCAGCCAGGGCGCGGGATCGATGGGCCGTTCCTGGCGGCGTAGTTCGAAATAGGCTTCGCCGTCCTCGCCGGTGCGCCCCAGGGTCTGGCCGTCCCCGACACGCTGGCCGGTCTCGACCTCCAGCCGGTCCAGACCCGCGATCACGGCCCGCCAGCCGGGGCCGAGGTCGAGGATCACCACCTCGCCCCATTCCTTCAGCGGCCCGGCGTAGGCGACGCGGCCCGCCGCCGGCGCGCCGACCGCCTCATGGCTGGAGCGCCAGCTCCACCCGGCGGAGCGGCCGCCGAAGCGTTGCGAGGGCGTCCCTGCGATGGGCGGCGTCAGGCGGCTGCGGCCCGCAGGCAGGCGGGCGGCCGGGGCCTCTTCCGGCGCCTCGGCGACCCGAGGCGTCTGGCCGCCCAGTTCGCGGATGCGCGCCTCCAGCGCCTTGGTCGCGCGCTCGGCCCGCGCCGCCTCGGCCCGCAGGACCGAACGCAGGGCCGTCTTGCGCGTCGTCAGCCCCTCGATCTCGGCGCGACGGTCGTTCTGGGCGCTCTCAACGGTGAACAGCCGCTCGCTGGACAGGGCGGCCAGACGGCGGATGCGGCCGATCTCGGCCTGACGCTCGACCAGGGTTTCGGCCCGGTCCTGAAGCTCGGGCGTGATGGCGCGGATCAGGATGGAGGCCCGTACCGTGTCCACCGCCTTGTCGGCCGGGATCAGCAGAGGCGGCGGCGGTTCGCGGCTCATCATCTGCAGGGCGGACAGCAGCCGCCCCTGCGCCGCGCGCTCGCGCGACAGGGCGGCGAGCAGGGCCGCTTCACGATCGCCCAGCTCCTTCAGCCGCGCGCGCTGGGCGTCCAGCTGCACGTCGTCCTCCGCCTCGGCGCGGCGCAGCTCGCGCAACTGACGGTCCAGGTCGACGATCTCCTCGGCGGCGGCGGCGGCCTCGGCCCTCAGACGGCGGGCACGGGCCGTCTCGTCGCGATACTCGGCCTGAAGCCGGGTCAGTTCGGCGTTCGGCTGGGCCGTGCGCTGGCCGGCCGCCGGTCCGGCAAGGACCAGCAGCAGGCAAGAGGAGGTCAGGAGAAGAACGGCCCCGGATCGCATCAGTCGCGATGATAGGGCGAACCGGCCAGGATGGTCACGGCCCGATAGATCTGCTCGGCCAGCATGGCGCGCGCCAGGGCGTGGGGCCAGGTCTGCGGTCCGAACGCCAGGGTCGAGCGCGCGGCGCGGCGCACGCTCTCGTCCAGACCGTCGGCGCCGCCGATGACGAAGACCAGCCGCCGCTCGCCCTGATCGCGCAGGGCCGCCACATGGTCGGCGAAGGCGCGCGAGGAATAGGTGCGCCCCCGCTCGTCGCAGGCGATCAGGTGCGCGCCCTCGGCGGCGGCGAGCAGCAGCTCGGCCTCCGGCGCCTTGCCGGGCTTCTTCGGCTCAAGGTCGATGAGTTCGAGGGGCCCCAGACCCAGGGGCCGCCCCGACAGGGTGGCCCGCCGGGCGTAGTCGTCAGCCAGGGCGGCCTCGGGACCGCGGCCCGGCTTGCCGATGGCCGCGATCGCCAGCTTCATGAAGTCAGTCCCGGGCGGGGCCGCCGCGGTGGGCGCTATCGACCGCCCAGATCTTTTCGATGTTGTAGAAGGTGCGCACTTCCGGGCGGAACAGGTGGACGACGACGTCGCCCGCATCCAGCAGCACCCAGTCGCAGTGCGGCAGGCCCTCGACCTTCACCTTGCCCAGGCCCAATTCCTTGAACAGGCGCAGCAGGTGGTCGGCGATGGCGCCGACGTGGCGGTGCGAGCGCCCCGAAGCCACGATCATGGCGTCGGTCATCGGGCTCTTGCCGCGCAGGTCGATCAGGACGATGTCCTGCGCCTTGTCGTCGTCGAGTTTGGCGAGGATGGCCTGCTCCAGCGCGGTCGCGCCGACCGGCAGAGGCTGGCGCTCGTCGCTACTGGGGCCATCCTCGGCCTGACCGTCTTCGGAATGGACGGAATCCATCAGGTCCATTTCGTGCGCCGCGTTCGAAACGGCGTCTTGCGCATCGTGCGCGGTCGAGGGGGTCAGCGGAGGGCTCCGAGGCGATTACTAAAAGCCGATGATAGCACGCCTCGTGCAAAACGTCACCCACGCCAGGGACCAGCGCCCCCGCGCCTCCCTTCCGGCCGGCCTCCGGCGAGGGGCGCGCCGTAAAACTGCGTAGACGGATCATGAGCCAGGCTCGTGGAGGGGCGCTGCCGTGACCAGGAATGAAGCCGTCGCCAGGACTGCGCCTGCGCGCGAAAGCAAGGCGGCCGGGGCGTCAGACCGTGCGCCGCCCCACCCCTTCCCCCCGGTGATGGAGCCGCTGACCAGCGTCCGCTTCCTGCTGGCGCTGGGGGTGGTGCTTTTCCACTATCAGCTGATGTGGACCCTGCCGCCCGAGGCCGCCGGCCTGCTGAACCGGGCGCGCCTGGGGGTCGACGTCTTCTTCATCCTGTCGGGCTTCATCCTCGCCCACGTCTATCTGCAGGGCGATGGACCGCCGGACTACAGGCGCTTCATCGTCGCGCGGTTCGCCCGCATCTATCCGGCCCACGCCGCCATCATGCTGGGGATGCTGGTCATGGTGCTGGGCGCGGGCCTGGTCGGCGTCGGCCTGGAGCCTGGCCGTTTCAACGCGCCCGACTTCATCCAGTCCATGCTGCTGATCCAGGCCTGGTTCCCGCGCTCCACCATGGTGCTGTGGAACGGCCCCGCCTGGTCCCTGTCCGCCGAGTGGTTCGCCTATCTGATCTTCCCCGTCTACGCCTGGATCGCCTTGCGCCTGAGGGATCGGCCCGTCGTCCTGATCGCCCTAGCGATCGCGCTGTTCGCTGTGTTGGACGCCGGCTACCGCATGGCCTTCGGCGTCATCCTGCCGCGCGCCGAAGACAATCTGGGCGTTCTGAGAATTCTGCCTGAATTCCTGTTCGGCATCGGTCTCTACTTCCTGGGCCTGCGCCTGCGTCTCCGCCCCAGGACCGCGATCGCCGCCGTGATCCTCGCCAGCCTGGCCATGCTGGCCGCCATGCAGGCCGCGCTGGACGACCGGCTGATCGTGGCCCTGGCCGGGCCGCTGATCCTCAGCCTGGCCCTGCTGGCCAAGTCCGGGGCGCGCACCTTCCTGTCGAACCCCGTCTGGCTGTTCGCGGGCGAGGCCTCCTACGCCCTCTACCTGGTCCACATTCCGCTGGTAATGGTCTGGCGCAATGCGATGCAGGCGTTGCTGGGTCTACACGGCGACTACCGCATGAGTCCCCTCGAACTGGCCGCGTTGCTCGCCCTCACCCTCGCCGCCGCCGCCGTGATTCACATCGCCGTCGAACAGCCCGGCCGCAGGCTCCTGCGTCGATGGCTCAACCGTCCCGGCGCGCGCGCCGGCGCCCCGCTCACCCAAGGAGAAACCGGATGAACCGCCTGCCCGTCGCCGCCCTGCCCGCCATCCTGGCCGGCTTCATGATCGCCCATGCCCCCGTCGCATCCGCCCACGAGCCCGCCCCTCAGGCCGCACAGTCGGCCAGCGCCGCGCGCTCGGCGCCGCAGACCGAGGTGCTGGCCGTGCTGCAAGGCTATCGCGCCAGCCTCAGCGCCCTGGACGCCCCGGCCGCCGCCCGCTTCTTCTGGCCGGACTCCCAGGTGTTCGAACAGGGCGGCGTCGAGGGCGACTTCGCCCGCTATCTGGAGCATCACCTGGGGCCGGAGCTGCTGGTCTTCTCGGCCTTCGAGATGATCGACCCGGTCGTGCGCGCCGTCGTCGCGGGCGACACGGCCTATGCGACCGAGACCTATCGCTTCCGCATCGCCTTCAAGGATGCGGCCCGCGCCCCGGTCGAGCGGCAAGGCGTCGCCACCAGCGTGCTGGAGCGGCGCAACGGCGAATGGCGCATCCTCAGCTACCACTCGTCGTCGCGGGCGCCGCGCACGGCGCACTGACGGATCGGGCCCGCGCCTTCACCCCGCCGCGCGCGTCGCGCGGATGGCGGTGGAGGAGCGGTGATTCAGCGGCGCCGTCAGATAGGTCCAGGCCGGCGCTTCCAGATTGGGCAGCAGTCCGGCCTGGGCGGCGGGAATGCGATAGCGGGCGAACCGCGCCGCCGCCGGGGCCGTGCGGCTGTCCAACAGGCTGCCCGGCCGGGCTATGACCGCCACCGGCATCAACCGCATGATGTCGGTCCAGCCCCGCCAGCGATGGAAGCCCGCCAGATTGTCCGATCCCATCAGCCAGACGAAGTGCACGCCCGGATGGCGGGCGACGATGGCGCGCAGGGTGTCGACGGTCCAGCGCGTGCCCGCCCGCGTCTCGAAATCCGAAACGATCATGGCCGGGCCGACGCTCGCCGCCACGGCGCGCGCCGAGCTCATGCGCTCGGTCAGCGGCGCGGTCTCGTGCTCGGATTTCAGCGGATTCTGCGGCGAGACCAGCCAGACCACCCGGTCCAGGTCCAGCCGCTGCATGGCGGTGGCCGCCACATGGGCGTGGCCGTCGTGAGCCGGATTGAACGAGCCGCCGAACAGGCCGACCTTCATCCCCGGCGCCAGATCCAACCCGTCGCGCAGGGCGCCTCGGCGAAGACCGGAGCCTTTCGGAGCAGGACCGGCGTGGAAGAAGGACAAGGGCGTCTCTTGCGGCGGCGGCGAACGGATGAGCGCGGCCAACGCCTTATGCTCACCTGCGCCCTAACACGGTCCGAAGCGGCTGTCTCGCTCCGCGAACGGACTGAGCACTCGCGCTAGAATTCCTTCCAGCTCGAGCCCGGATCGCGTTCGCCCGGCTGGGCCAGCTGCTGGCCCCAGGTGATCATCATGAAGGCCTTGTGGCTGCGGATCTTGTACTGGCCGATCATCGGCGTGACGGCGCCCAGCGGCATCCCGGTGCGGGCGTCGTAGAGGAAGCCCGAGAACTCGGCCACGCCCATGCGGTCGCGGTTGGAGTAGAGCGACAGCTCCGGCAGGGAGACGACGTTCAGGCTCTCATTGATCGGCACCCGCATGTCGGGAATGCCCACCACCCGGCGCAGCTGGTCCAGAGACAGGGCGCCGGCGCGCACCTCGAAGATGGCGTCGGCCTCGCCGCGTTCGCGCACGATGGCGTAGCCGGCTTCCGACAGGGCGGCGCGGATGGCGCTCAGCGCATAGCGGGCGTTCTCGGCCTGGAAATAGGTCTCGTCGACGAAGACGCGCGCGCCCTGGGGGATCGGCAGGGTCAGGCCCTCGACCGCCCGGTCGGCGGCGCGGTTGACCAGCAGCATGTCCGTGGCCGTCCGCGACGGATTGGTCTCCGTCACCGAGGCGCAGGCGCCCAGGCTCAGGACCGCCAGCCCCAGGATCAGCCGCGCCGAAACGCTCACCAGGCGCCCACGTTCGGCATGGAGGCCCAGGGCTCTGCCGGAGCCAGACGCTCACCCGACTGCAGCAGTTCGATCGAAATCCCGTCCGGCGAACGGATGAAGGCCATGTGGCCGTCGCGCGGCGGACGGTTGACGACCACGCCGCCGTCCATCAGCCGCTGGCAGGCGGCGTAGATGTCGTCGACCTGGAACGCTAGGTGGCCGAAGTTGCGGCCGCCGTCGTAGCCCTGATCGTCCCAGTTGTAGGTCAGCTCGACCTCGGGCGACTTCTCGGCCTCGGCGCGGGCCTTGTCGGCGGGCGCGGCCAGATAGACCAGGGTAAAGCGCCCGGCCTCGTAATCCGCGCGGCGCGTCTCCTCCAGACCCAGCAGGTCGCGGTAGAAGCGCATCGAGGCGTCCAGATCCTTCACCCGGACCATCGTGTGCAGATAACGCATAGCGCGACCGGCCTCAGTGCGCCTCGGGCGGACGGGCCGCCGGATCGAGGTATTCGCTCTCGGGGTGCGGATGGTCCGACAGCACGAAGCGGCGGTCGCAATAGCCGCACTCGATGAAGTCGTCCTCGCCCATGTCCATATAGACCAGCGGGTGGCCCAGGGCCCCGCCGCCGCCGTCGCAGGCGACGCGCTTGGTCGAGACCACGATCTCTTCGGGCGGAGGAATGACGGCTTCGAGATGGCGGGGAGGCATGATCCGGTCCGGTCTGGAAAGGCTTTGCGCCGTTCCTAGGCGGACCGGACCGTCAGGTCAAACCTCCGAAGGCGCGGCCTTGCGGCCCATCACCTTGTCGAACAGGGCCTTGCGCTTCTTGAACAGGGTCAGGCCCAGGCAGCCCGCCCCGACCCACAGGCCGATCTCGCCGATCACAGCGGCGACCGCGGCGATGATCGCCGCCTGGGTCATGGGCAGATAGTCCAGCTTGCCCGCCAGCAGGGCCAGGGCGAAACCGGCGTAGCCGATGGCGCAGACCCCCATGGCGATGAAGCCGATCAGGCGAATGCGGGTCAGCGGCTTACGGGTGGCGACGGCGGTGGTCATGGCGTGTCCTCATCCAAGGGAAGTTGTCTTTCTGACAAGCAAGCTAGACACATCGCCCGAACACGTCAAGCACCATTTACATATCGTCTCGCAACCTTGTCCCCGCACGCGCGGCGACGGCTTGGCGAACGGCCCCGCGCCCCCTACCTATGCCGTCCGCCCCGCCTTGCCCGAGTTGAAGTCCGCGCCATGACCCAAGAGCCCCGCCTGCCCGTCAACGCCATCGAGGTCAGGGGGCTGAAGAAGACCTACAAGGGCTCGCGCAAGTCGCCGCCGAAGACGGCCCTGCGCGGGGTCGATCTGACGGTGCCGCGCGGCTCGATGTTCGGACTGCTAGGGCCCAATGGGGCGGGCAAGTCGACCCTGATCAACATCATCGCGGGCGTGGTGAACAAGTCCGAGGGCACGGTCCGCATCTGGGACCGCGACATCGACCATGAGGCGCGCGACGCCCGCTCGGCGCTGGGCGTGGTGCCGCAGGAGATCGTCGCCGACGTCTTCTTCACCCCGCGCGAGGCGCTGGAGGTCCAAGCCGGCTTCTACGGCGTGCCCGCCGACGAACGCCGCTCGGACGAACTGCTGGCGGCGCTGGGCCTGTCGGACAAGGCCAACGCCTATGTCCGCGCCCTGTCCGGCGGCATGAAGCGGCGCCTGATGGTGGCCAAGGCCCTGGTGCACAATCCGCCGGTGCTGATCCTAGACGAGCCGACGGCGGGCGTGGACGTCGAACTGCGCCGCCAGCTGTGGGAGTACGTCCGCAAGATCAATGAGGAAGGGGTGACGGTGATCCTGACCACCCACTACCTCGAAGAGGCGCAGGAGCTGTGCGACACCATCGCCATCATCAACCGCGGCGAGGTCGTGGCCTGCGAGCCGACCGAACAGTTGCTGAAGCGGCTGGACACCCGCAACGTCGTGGTGACGCCCGAGACGGCGCCCGAGACCCTGCCCGCCCTGAACGGATTCGCGGTCGCCCCGCGCGCCAACGGCGCCTTCGTCGTCACCTATCGGACAGGCGAGTCGAGCGTCGAACAGGTGCTGGCCGCCGTCCGCGCCGCGGGCGTGACCATCAAGGACATCGCCACCGAAGACCCGGACCTGGAGGACGTCTTCCTGGCCATGACCTACGGCGACACGAGCCGCCCCGACCCGACGCAGGACTGAAGGAGCGGGCGTCGCGACGCCGCCTCGCCTGCCGCTCCTGCCCCCTGCTCTTCTTCCCGCCGCCTTCCCCACGCCGTCATCCTCGGGTCAAGCTCAGGATGACGGCATATGCGGCGGATGAGGGCGTGTGTGGAAGATGTGCGTGTAGGTAAGCGGCGGCCGCCTCACGCCACCATCACCGTTCCCAGCAACAGCTTGGCCCCCGGCTTGCCCAGAATGGCGTCCGTCGCGTGCTGCAGCGCCACCACCAGCCATTCGACATTGGGCGGGGCGTCCGGCAGCAGCCGCTCGGCGGCGATACGGACGATCTCGTTATAGGCGGCGCTGAGACGCGGCATGGACAGTTGCGCCCGTTCCATCAGGGCGCCGTCGGCGATGTCGAGGCCCGTCTCGACCGTCATCACCCCGCGTCGTCCGTCACGCCTCAACACGGTGGCCGTGGCGGTGGGCAGGGACAGATAGCCCCCCTTGCCGCCGCCGCTCTTCTCAGGCGAAGCGTGCGCGGCGCCGGCCGCCGCGAGGCCGCCGAGAGCCACGCCATGCAAAGTCAGGCCGATCAGATGACGTCTGTCCATGACGCCACCCTAGCCGCGCACGCCTTTCCCGGACGTTGACGCCTAGCCCGCGACGGGACGGCGGCGTATGCGAAGGGCATGAGCATCGACCTGTCCCTCTATCGCCCCAACGTCGGGGTCGTCCTGTTCAACCCGGCCGGCCAGGTCTGGTTCGGCCGCCGCGCCGACACGCCCGAGCCGTGGAACTGGCAGTTCCCCCAGGGCGGCGTCGACGACGGCGAAGACCTGGAAGCCGCCGCCCGCCGCGAGCTGCACGAAGAGACAGGCGTGCGCTCCATCGCCCTGCTGGGCCGCACGACCGAGTGGATTCCCTATGACTTCCCCGAAGGCCTGCCGAGCCCCAAGAGCTGGAAGGGGCTGAAAGGCCAGCGCCAGCAGTGGTTCGCCTTCCGCCTGACCGGCGCCGAGGACGAGATCGACCTGAACGCGCACGGGGAGCCGGAATTCGACGCCTGGCGCTGGGGGCGGCTCGAAGAGGCGCCCAGCCTGATCGTGCCGTTCAAACGCCCGGTCTATGAGCAGGTGGCGCGGGTGTTCGGGGAATGGGCGCTGTAGGGCTAGCCAGCCGCCTTCCCCCACCTTCTTCCCACGCGTCGGACATCGCGCACGAAAAAGGCCCCTCGCCGCAAGCGAGGGGCCTTTGATCGTTTCAGCCGTGCGAACCTTTAGTTCGCGGTCAGCTCCGAAGCCTCTTCGGCCAGGATGGTCAGGCCTTCGCCGTTGACGTCGGCGAAACCGCCCTTGACCTCGAAGCGGCGGCGCTGGGCGCCGTCATAGACCGTCACCACGCCTTCGCGCAGAGTGGTCATGAAGGGCGCGTGGCCCGGCAGGACGCCGAAGTCGCCCTCGACGCCCGGCGCATCGACCTGATCGACCGAACCGGCGAAGACTTCGCGTTCCGGGGCGACGAGGGAGAAGTTCAGCTTACCGGCCATGGCTTAGGCTTCCGCAGCCATCTTGGCGGCCTTCTCGACAGCCTCTTCGATGGCGCCGACCATGTAGAAGGCGGCTTCCGGCAGGTGGTCGTATTCGCCGTCGCAGATCGCCTTGAACGAGCGGATGGTGTCGGCCAGCTCGACGAACTTGCCCGGCGAGCCGGTGAACTGCTCAGCCACGAAGAAGGGCTGCGACAGGAAGCGCTGGATCTTGCGGGCGCGCGACACGACCAGCTTGTCGTCTTCCGACAGCTCGTCCATGCCCAGGATGGCGATGATGTCCTTCAGCGCCTTGTACTGCTGCAGGGTTTCCTGCACGCGGCGAGCGACGCGGTAGTGCTCTTCGCCGATGACCAGCGGGTCCATGATCCGCGAGGTGGAGTCCAGCGGGTCCACGGCCGGGAAGATGGCCTGGGCGGCGATGTCGCGGTTCAGAACCGTGGTCGCGTCCAGGTGGGCGAACGAGGCGGCGGGCGCCGGGTCGGTCAGGTCGTCAGCCGGGACGTAGATGGCCTGGATCGAGGTGATCGAGCCCTTCTGCGTCGAGGTGATGCGCTCCTGCAGGTTGCCCATCTCGGTGGCCAGCGTCGGCTGATAGCCCACGGCCGAGGGGATGCGGCCCAGCAGAGCCGACATTTCCGAACCGGCCTGCGTGAAGCGGAAGATGTTGTCGATGAACAGCAGGACGTCCTTGCCCTCTTCATCGCGGAAGTATTCGGCCTGGGCCAGGCCGGTCAGGGCGACGCGGGCGCGGGCGCCGGGGGGCTCGTTCATCTGGCCGTAGACCAGGGCGCACTTGGAGCCTTCGCCGCCGCCGGCGACGTTCACGTTCGACTCGATCATCTCGTGATACAGGTCGTTGCCTTCGCGGGTGCGTTCGCCCACGCCGGCCAGAACCGAATAACCGCCGTAAGCCTTGGCGATGTTGTTGATCAGCTCCTGCATGGTCACGGTCTTGCCGACGCCGGCGCCGCCGAACAGGCCGGTCTTGCCGCCCTTGGTGTAGGGGCAGATCAGGTCGATGACCTTGATGCCCGTGACCAGGATTTCCGACGAGGTCGACTGCTCTTCGAACGAAGGCGCCTCGCGGTGGATCGGGCGGAACTCGGTGGTCTTGATCGGACCGGCTTCATCGATCGGCTGGCCGACGACGTTCATGATGCGGCCCAGCGTGCCCGGACCGACCGGCGCCATGATCGACTTGCCGGTGTCGACGACGGCCTGGCCGCGCGTCAGACCTTCGGTCGTGTCCATGGCGATGGTGCGGACCATGTTCTCACCCAGGTGCTGGGCGACTTCCAGGACCAGGGTGAAGGGCTCGCCCGTCTTCTGGTCGACGTTCTGGGTTTCCAGAGCGTTCAGGATGCCCGGCAGGTGGCCGTCGAACTCAACGTCGACGACGGCGCCGATGACCTGGGCGATCTTGCCCTGGGCCGTGACGGCGGCGGCGGCCTTCGGAGCGGCGGCCTTCTTGGGAGCGGCCGGCTTCTTGGCGGCGGGTTTCTTCGGGGCGGTGGTGTCGGTCATCGGTGCTTGTCCGTGTCGAATGTCAGCTGTGTCGGGATCAGAGCGCTTCAGCGCCGGCGATGATCTCGATCAGCTCGGTGGTGATCTGAGCCTGGCGGGAACGGTTGTACTGCAGCGTCAGGGCGCTGATGAGATCGCCCGCATTGCGCGTGGCGTTGTCCATCGCAGCCATCTGGGCGCCGAAGAAGCCGGCCTGGTTTTCCAGCAGGGCGGCCAGGATCTGCGTCGTCAGGTTGCGCGGCAGCAGGGTCTCGAGGATGTCCTCTTCCGACGGCTCATACTCATAGAGCGCGCCGGCCTCGGCCGAGGCGTCCGCGTCGACTTTGGCCGGAGCCAGCTGACGCAGCGACGGAACCTGAGAGATCACCGACTTGAACTGGCTGTAGAAGAGGGTGACCTTGTCGGCCTCGCCCGCTTCGAACTTCTCGGCCAGCAGCTCGGCGATCGGCTGGGCCGAATGCAGGCCCACCGTCTTGTGCTCGCTCAGTTCGAAGGTCTTGACGACCTTGTCGCCGAACAGGCGGGTCAGCTGGTCGCGCGACTTGCGGCCGACGGCCACGATCTCGACCGTCTTGCCGTTGGCGATCAGGCTGTTGATGTGGTCCCGCGCGGCGCGGATGACGTTGGTCGAGAACCCGCCCGCCAGGCCTTTGTCGGCCGTGGCGACGACGACCAGATGCTTCTGGTCGGCGCCGGTTCCGGTCATCAGGCGCGGGCCGTCGTCGCCGACGCCGGCCGCCAGGTTGGCGATGACCGAGGCCATCCGCGACGCATAGGGGCGGGCGTTCTCCGCCTGCTCCTGGGCGCGCTTCAGCTTGGCCGCCGCGACCATCTGCATGGCTTTCGTGATCTTCTGCGTCGCTTTGACGCTTCCGATCCGATCGCGCATTTCCTTGAGGCTAGCCATCCGGCTCTGCTCTTCCTTTGACTACAGGGCCGAACGGTTAGGCGAAGGTCTTGGCGAAGGCCGCCAGGATGTCCTTAAGCTCGGCTTCCAGCTCGGGCGTCAGGGCCTTCTTGGTGCGGATGCCGTCCAGCAGCGAGGCGTGGTTGGCGTGAACGCGGGCCAGCAGTTCGCTCTCGAAGCGGCCGACGTCCGAAACGGCGATGCCGTCCAGGTAGCCGCGCGTGCCGGCGTAGATCGAGACGACCTGCTCTTCGACGGCCAGCGGCGAGTACTGCGGCTGCTTCAGCAGCTCGGTCAGGCGGGCGCCGCGCGCCAACAGCTTCTGGGTCGAAATGTCCAGGTCCGAGCCGAACTTCGCGAAGGCGGCCATTTCACGATACTGGGCCAGCTCGCCCTTAATCGAACCGGCGACCTGCTTCATGGCCTTGATCTGGGCCGAGGAGCCCACGCGCGACACCGAGATGCCGACGTTCACGGCCGGACGGATGCCCTGATAGAACAGGTCCGATTCCAGGAAGATCTGGCCGTCGGTGATCGAGATCACGTTGGTCGGGATGTAGGCCGACACGTCGTTGGCCTGGGTTTCGATGATCGGCAGAGCCGTCAGCGAGCCCGAACCGTAGTCCTCGTTCAGCTTGGCCGAACGCTCCAGCAGGCGCGAGTGCAGGTAGAAGACGTCGCCCGGATAGGCTTCACGGCCCGGCGGACGGCGCAGCAGCAGCGACATCTGGCGATACGCAACAGCTTGCTTGGACAGATCGTCATAGATGATCAGGCCGTGCATGCCGTTGTCGCGGAAATACTCGCCCATGGCGGTGCCGGCGAACGGGGCCAGGAACTGCAGCGGGGCCGGTTCCGACGCCGTGGCGGCCACGACGATGGTGTATTCCAGCGCGCCCGACTCTTCGAGGGTCTTGACGATCTGGGCCACGGTCGAGCGCTTCTGACCGATGGCGACGTAGATGCAGTACAGCTTGGCCAACTCGTCGTCCGACTTGTTGACGGCCTTCTGGTTCAGAATGGTGTCGATGGCGACGGCGGTCTTGCCGACCTGACGGTCGCCGATGATCAGCTCGCGCTGGCCGCGGCCGACCGGGATCAGGGTGTCGATCGCCTTCATGCCCGTCTGCATCGGCTCGTGAACCGACTTGCGCGGGATGATGCCGGGGGCCTTCACGTCGACGCGGCGACGCTCGGTGAACTGGATCGGGCCCTTGCCGTCGATCGGCTCGCCCAGCGGGTTGACGACGCGGCCCAGCAGGCCCTTGCCGACCGGCACGTCCACGATCTCGCCTAGGCGGCGGACGTCGTCGCCCTCGGCGATGGCGGCGTCCGCGCCGAAGATCACGGCGCCGACGTTGTCGCGCTCCAGGTTCAGGGCCATGCCCTTCACGCCGGCCTTGGTGAACTCGACCATTTCACCGGCCTGGACGTTGTCCAGACCGTGAATGCGCGCGATGCCGTCGCCGACCGACAGCACCTGGCCGACGTCCGAGACGTCGGCTTCCACGCCGAAGTTGGCGATCTGCGACTTGAGGATGGCCGAGATTTCGGCGGCGCGGATATCCATGATTGGCTCTTTCGGCTTTCGTCTTCGGTGCGGGCCCGCTGGCCCGGCTTGATCTGGAATTCGGGGCTTAGGCGCGCTTCAGCGCAAAGGTCATCTGGTCGAGCTTGGTCTTCAGCGAGGCGTCGAACAGCTTCGAGCCCACCTTGACCTTCAGGCCGCCCAGGATCGTCGGATCGACGCGGGCGGTCAGTTCGGGGTCGCGACCCAGGGCGGCGCGCAGCTCGGCCTGGATCTTCTTGGTCTGGGCGGCGCTCAGCGCCACGGCCGAGACCACCTCGGCGGCCACGACGCCCGTCTTCTTGGCGTAGAGCGCCTCGAAGCCGGCGATCACGCCCGGCAGGTCCGACGCGCGACCGTTCTGGCCCAGCAGGCCCAGGAAGTTGCGCGTCGTCACATTGAACTTGGCCTTGTCGGCGATGGCGGCCAGACCCTTGGCCTGATCCGCCGACGCCACGACGGGCGAGGTGGCGAGACGGCGCAGGTCCGCGCTGTCCAGCCAGGCCGCCTTTAGCGCAGCCAGATCGGCGCGCACGGCGTCGAGCGCCCCCGTCTCGTCCGCGAGGTCGAACAGCGCTTGTGCATACCGTCCGCCGACTTCCGTCGTCCTGAAATCGTCCGCCACTTATATTTGGTCCGCGTCTGAAGCGTTTGGATCAAGACCGGCCGCAGTCGCCTGCGCCAGTCAAGGGCCTGAAATGCTTGTAGAAAGCACGCTGGGGACGCATCTTTCGATACGCCCTTCGCTAAAGCCGCGCGGCTGATACCATGCAAGGCCTCGCCTCGCAACCGAGGGGCGCGGAACGATAACGCCGCACCCGCGCTCTCTTTGGTCGAATAGGACCGGTCAAGCTGGGTTCGACAGGAGGGCCTGCGACGACGACGACGCCATCCGACGCTTGATGCGCGCTCACGCTCCCGTTACCGAAAACCTTCCAACACCCTTCAGGAACCCCGATGCTCGAAAGCATAACCCCGCTGTTGACCGATCCCGCCGCCTGGGCGGCCCTTGTGACCCTCGTGGTCATGGAGGTGGTGCTGGGGATCGACAACCTGATCTTCATCTCGATCCTCTCGAACAAGCTCCCGCCCGAGCACCGCCAGCGCACGCGCCGTATCGGCATCGGCCTGGCGCTGATCATGCGCCTGGGCCTTCTGGCCACCATCGGCTGGATCGTCGGCCTGACCCAGCCGGTCTTCGACCTGGGCTTCCACGGCGAGACCTTCGACACCGCCTTCTCCTGGCGCGATCTGATCCTGATCGCCGGCGGCCTCTTCCTGGTCTGGAAGGCCACCAAGGAGATCCACCACGCCGTCGACGTCACCCCGTCGAACGATATGCTGGAGAAGGACAAGAAGGACGTCGTCATCAACAACGTCGGTTCGGCCATCTTCCAGATCATCCTGCTGGACCTGGTGTTCTCGGTGGACTCCATCCTGACCGCCGTGGGCATGACCGATCACATCCCGATCATGATGATCGCGGTCATCATCGCCGTGACCGTCATGCTGCTGGCCGCCGATCCGCTGGCCAACTTCATCGACAAGAACCCGACCGTGGTCATGCTGGCCCTGGGCTTCCTGCTGATGATCGGCGCCGTGCTGATCGCCGACGGCTTCGGCGTCCACGTGCCCAAGGGCTACATCTACGCCGCCATGGCCTTCTCGGCCCTGGTCGAGGGCCTGAACATGTGGTCGCGCAACGCCCAGATCAGAAAGAACCAGGCCGAGGAAGCCGCCCAGGCCGCCCTCAACAAGGCCGAAACCGCCGAGCCCGGCGTCTGAACGTGCGTATCGGGCCGGTCCTGGCGATGCTTCTGCTGGCGCTTCCCGCGTCAGCGGCGGCGCAAGCGCCGGGGCCGGCCCCTTCTTCTTCCCCTCAGCCCGCACCGGCCCGCGTTCCGGTCTACGGCTATGAGGTGGTGCGGACCTTCCCCCACGACCCGACCGCCTTCACCCAGGGGCTGGTCATTCGCGACGGCGTGCTGATCGAGAGCACCGGCCGCAACCCTTCCAGCGTGCGCCGCGTGCGGCTGGAGGACGGCGTCGTGTTGCAGAAGCGCGATCTCGACCCTGAATTTTTCGGCGAAGGCCTGACCGAGAAGGACGGCCGCGTCTTCTCCCTGTCCTGGATCAACGGCGTCGGCTTCATCTGGAGCGCGGACGACCTGAAGCCCGTCTCCCGCTTCGCCTATGCGGGCGAGGGCTGGGGACTGACGAACGACGGGACGCGCCTGATCCTGTCGGACGGATCGGCGGCCTTGCGCTTCCTCGATCCCGACACCCAGGCCGAGACCGGCCGCGTCTCCGTCACCCTGAACGGCCGCCCGGTGCGCCAGTTGAACGAGCTGGAATGGATCGACGGCGAGGTCTGGGCCAACGTCTGGCAGACCGACTACATCCTCCGCATCGACCCAGAGTCCGGCCGCGTGGTCGGCGTCATCGATCTCAGCGGCCTGCTGCCCAGGGATCAGGTGAAGGATCCGGTCGACGACGTGCTGAACGGCATCGCCTGGGACGCGCAGAACCGCCGCCTGTTCGTCACCGGCAAGAACTGGCCCAGCCTGTTCGAGATCCGGCTGACCGGGCCGCGATAAGCGCGGCCCTCGTCCCTTACCCCTCACTCCATCGTCCTCCTCGGGCTTGACCCGAGGATCGAGCGGCGGGCGCGCTCGCCCTCTCCAATGCCGCGCAGGCGGATGGACCGATCCTCGGGTCAAGCCCGAGGATGACGGAGAGTGGGTAGGCGCCAGCGCATCTTACAGGAAACTATAAGGATCCACGTCCACCGTCAGCCGCACCGACGCCGGAACCTTCACCCGCGCCAGCCAGGCGCGCAGGAAGGCCTGCAGGTTCACGTCCCGATCGGCCCGCACCAGCAGCCGCTTCCTCCGCCGCCCGCGCACCAGCGCCAGCGGCGCGTCGGCGGGGCCGTAGACCTCCAACCGCTCGGCGTTGGGGATGGCCTCGGCCAGATCGCGGGCGACCTTCTCGACCGCCATGGCGTTCTCGCTGGACAGGATCAGCGCCGCCAGACGGCCGTGCGGCGGCAGGGACGCCGCCTCGCGCTCGGCCATCTCCGCCTCGACGAAGGCGTCGCGGTCGCCCGCCGCCAGCGCCTGCAACACCGGATGCTCGGGCGTCCAAGTCTGCAGCAGGGCCCGGCCCGGCTTATCCGCCCGCCCCGCCCGGCCCGTGGCCTGAGCCAGCAGCTGATAGGTGCGCTCGGCCGCGCGCAGGTCGCCGCCGCGCAAGCCCAGGTCCGCATCGACCACGCCCACCAGCGTCAGGCGCGGGAAGTTGTGGCCTTTCGCCGCAGCCTGGGTGGCGACCAGGATGTCGATCTCGCCGTCGGCCATGGATTGGATCAGGGCGCGGGCCGACTTGCCGTCCGGCACGGTGTCCGAGCTGAAGACGGCCGTGCGCGCCTGCGGGAAGAGCTGGCGCACCTCCTCCTCGACCCGCTCGACGCCCGGCCCGACCGGGACCAGCGAATCCTCTGCGCCGCATGACGGACAGGCCTTGGGCTTGGGCATCGAAAAGCCCGTCAGATGGCAGACCAACCGCCCGGTGTAGCGATGCTCGACCAGCCAGGAATCCGTGTCCGGCGCCGTCAGCCGATGCCCGCAGGCGCGGCACAACACCACCGGCGCATAGCCGCGTCGATTGAGGAACAGTAGGCTCTGTTCGCCGCGCGCCAGGGTCTCGCCGATGGCTTCACGCAGCGGCTGAGACAGCCAGGTCTGCGGGTCCGGCGGGCATTCGCGCAGGTCGATCAGCCCGATCTCGGGCAACACCGCCGCCCCGTGCCGCGCCGCCAGCTTCAGCCACCGATACCGTCCCTGATGCGCGTTCCACAGCGTCTCCAGCGACGGGGTGGCCGAGGCCAGCACCACCGCCGCCCCCTCGATCCGCGCCCGCGCCACGGCCAGGTCGCGGCCGTGATAGACCAGCCCCTCCTCCTGCTTGAACGAGCCGTCGTGCTCCTCGTCCACAACGATCAGGCGCAGGTTGGCGTAGGGCAGGAACAGGGCCGAGCGCGCGCCGACCACGATGTTGCAGCGCCCGGCGACCACCGCCTCCCACGCCTGTCGACGGCGCGGGGGGGCGACGCCGGAATGCCATTCGGCCGGGGCGACGCCGAAGCGGGCGGTGATGCGCTCGATGACCGCCTGGGTCAGGGCGATCTCGGGCAGCAGGATCAGCACCTGCGCCGTCGGATCGGCCCGCAGCGCCCGCGCCGCCGCCTCCAGATAGGCCTCCGTCTTGCCCGAGCCCGTCACCCCGTCCAGCAGGAAGGGCGCAAAGCCGCCCGCCGTCACCGCCTCGGCGATGGCCGCCGCCGAGGCCGCCTGATCCGGGTTCAGCGTCGCGGGCGCATGGTCGGGGTCAGGCGCATCGAAGGCGGCGACGGCCTCGACCTCGAACACCTCCAGCACGCCTTCATCGACCAGCCCCTTGACCACGCCGGACGAGACGCCCGCCGCTCGGGCCAGATCGGGGCCGGGCATGGATCGTTGGCCCAGGGCCTCCAGCACCGCCGTGCGCGCCGCGGTCGGGCGAGCGGGACTGCGCCCCTCGATGCGCCGCACCCGCCGCTCGGGGCGGGGCCGGGGCGCGCGCAGCCCCTTCAGCGCCGTCGCCGCCATCTCGCCCGGCGGGCTCAGGGTCCAGCGCGCCGCCCATTCGACGAAGTCCAGCGTCCGTTCCGGCAGGCGCGGATCGTCCAGCAACTGCTCGACTGCCTTCAGCTTGCGATTGGAGCCGGTCGTCTCGAACACCTCGGCCACTACGCCCCGGATCAGGCGCGGGCCCAGCGGCACGGCGACCTGATCGCCGCGCGCGACCGACAGCGCCTCGGGAACTGCATAGTCGAAGGCTTCCGGCACCGGCAGGGGAATGAGCACGGAGGCGACTTTCACAACGCGCCCTCGCACGCCCGCAACTCCGACGTCCGATACCGACGTCGCGCCCTGCCATGATCGCCGCCTTCCGCCACGCCCGGCGAAGCGATTTCAGACGATTCAGACGAATTGGACTCTGTTTTTTCGATCACGGAGTCTGAAACTTCCCTGGCCGCGAAAGACGGTCGCTTCCGTCACAACTCGGCGCTAAAACTGGTCCCATGAAACTCTTTCTCGACACCGCCGACGTCGCCGTCATCAAGGACTTGCTGCCCACCGGGATGGTGGACGGCGTCACCACCAATCCTAGCCTGATCGCCAAGTCGGGTCGCAACATCGCCGAGGTCATCGCCGAAATCTGCGCCCTGGTCGAGGGGCCGATCTCGGCCGAGGCCGTGGCCACCGACTTCGAGACCATGGTCAAGGAGGGCGACAAGCTGGCCTCCATCGCCCCCAACGTCGTGGTCAAGCTGCCGCTGACGTGGGACGGCCTGCGCGCCACCCGCGCCTTCGCCGACAAGGGGATCAAGACCAACGTGACCCTGTGCTTCTCGGCGGCCCAGGCCATGCTGGCGGCCAAGGCGGGCGCGACCTTCATATCGCCCTTCGTCGGTCGTCTGGATGATGTCGGCGCCGACGGCGTGGGCCTGCTGGAGGACATCCGCACCCTGTACGACATCCACGACTTCAGCACGGAAATCCTGGCCGCCTCGGTGCGCAATGCGGACCATGTGACCGCCGCCGCCCTGGCCGGCGCCGACGCCTCGACCATTCCGGCCGACGTTTTCAAGGCCCTGGTAAAGCACCCGTTAACCGACAAGGGTTTGGATGCCTTCCTGGCGGACTGGGGCAAGACCGGTCAGTCGATTCTATAGTTTCTGACCCGACGAGAGGTCCGTTTGAGCACTTCCCTGGACCTCTCCACCAACCCGGCGGCGGGCCTGCACTGGCCGCAGGTGCGCGCCTGGCTGGGCGATCACGCCGAACACCTGCTGGACGACCGCGCCCTGCTGGAAGAGCTGGGCCTGACCGCCACGGGCCGCAACGTCGTCGACTTCGGCCGCGCCGCCCTGGCGCGGCTGGAGGCCGTCGCCCAGCGCGAGGCCGGGGCGCGCAGGCTCATCGAAGAGATCGCCCGCGCCAACTTCGCCGCCCAGACCCAGACCCACGTCGCCGCCCTGGACCTGATGGAGGCCCAGAGCCACGCCGAACTGGCGCGCTGCCTGGACGCCGTGACGCAGGGGCGTTTCGGCCTGGCCGGCGCCGCCGTGGCGATCGAAAAGCCGGGCGCCGTCCCCTTCGGCTGGAAGGCGCTGGAGCCGGGCCGCGTCGACGCCCTGCTGGGCGAGGACGGCCTGAACTGGCTCGGCCCCAACTTCACCGGCCTCAGCCTGTTCGGCCCCTCCGAGGGCGAGGTCGCCTCGGTGGCGCTGGTGCGGATGAGCCTGAACGCCCCCGGCGATAACGCCCCGCGCGCGGCCCTGTGCGCCTTCGGCTCGGGCGAGGACGACGGCTTCACCCCCGCCATGGGCTGCGAACTGGTGGCCTTCGTCGCCCGCGTCGTCGAACGCATGGCCGAGCGATGGCCGCTGGACGCCTGACCGCCCCCTCCATGACTTCGCAGGACGCTCTGGCCGCCTGGCTGGAGCACCTGGCCCACGAGCGCCGCCTGTCGCCGCGCACGCTGGAGGCCTATGGCCACATCGGCCGGCTGTATCTGGCCTTTCTGGAGCGCCATCGCGGCGGGCCGCAGAGCGCGACCGATCTGGGCTCGGTCACGGCGGCAGAGGCGCGCGCCCATCTGGCCGAGCGCCGCAGCGGGGAGCGCCCGCTGAACGCCCGCTCGCTCAGCCAGACCCTGGCCGCCATCCGGGGGTTTCACGCCTTTCTCGACCGGCGTCTCGGCGTGGCGACGCCGCAGCTGGCCCTGGTGCGCGGCCCCAAGGTCAAGCCGTCCCTGCCCCGCCCGATCAGCGAGGATCAGGCCAAGGGCCTGCTGCACGAACCCGAAGCCGACCCCGACATGGAGCCGTGGGAGGCCGCACGCGACCGCGCCGTCCTGACCCTGCTCTACGGTTGCGGCCTGCGGATTTCGGAGGCCCTGTCGCTGAAGCGGTCTGACGCCCCCCTGCCCGACAGCCTTCGCATCACCGGCAAGGGCGACAAGACGCGGATGGTCCCCGTCCTGCCGCAGGTGCGCGAGGCGACGGACGCCTATCTGGCGCTGCAGCCCTTCGTCCTCGACGCCGACCAGGCCCTGTTCCGGGCGCGGCGCGGCGGCCCCTTGAGCGCCCGTCATGTGCAGGCGACCGTGCAGCGGCTGCGGGGGCGCCTCGGCCTGCCCGCCTCGGCCACGCCCCACGCCCTGCGCCACAGCTTCGCCACCCACCTGCTGGGCGCCGGCGCCGACCTGCGCTCGATCCAGGAACTGCTGGGTCACGCCAGCCTGTCGACGACACAGAAATACACCCAGGTCGACGCCGCCCGCCTGCTGGCCGCCTACGCCCAGGCCCACCCGCGCGGCTGACTATTCAGCGCATGGAAAAGGCGCCAGATTTCGAGCCGGGATGATCGCGGGACGGGAGTTCGCGCGTGTGGACAGCCAACGCCCCTGAACCGCCTCTCGGCGCTGATCGGCGCACCCTCCTGACTCGATTGCTGTCGGCGGGCGGGCTGACCCTGGCGTCGCCTGTCATCGCTGCGCCCCAGGCTGGCGCCCCTGCGCCTCCGCCGGATGGAGAGGCCCGGCTGCTGACCAATCTGCTGACGCGAATGGCGATCGAGGTCGATCTGGGGGCGCGCCGCAGCGTCTTCGTCATCGACACGGGGGCGGAACGCACCTCGATCTCGGACCAGTTGGCGCAAAGGCTTCAACTCGAACCAGGGCCGCTGATCCGCGTGCACGGGATCACATCGTCAGAGCTCGTGCCGACCGTTCGCCTGCCGCGCCTGGGCTTTTCACGCCGACGTTTCCTGGACCTGATCGCGCCGGTCTTCCCTTACGCCCTGCTGGGAGCGGACGGATTGCTGGGGCTGGATGCCTTGGCCCCGTTTCGCCTGACCCTGGACTTCCGGAACCGGCGCGTGCTGCTGGCGCCGTCTTTCGGGCCAGGTTCAGCGGGCCTGTTCGGCGAGGGTCGAGCCAGCCGCCTTCCGTCCGTCGAGAGTCTGTCGCACGAAGACCTGTTCCGCCGCCTGCTGATCACCCGCATCGTCGCAGACGGCGTCGATGCCGCGGCCTTCATCGACACGGGCGCGCAGTACTCCATCGGCAACCGCGCCCTGCTGCGAGCGCTGGACGCGCGCCTGGGCGGCTCCAGCCGCCCGCAGGTGCGCGTCTATGGCGTCACCGGCCAGTCACTGACGGCCGAGGCGGGCCAGGTCGCGAACCTGCAATTTCACCGACGCGATCTGGGGTCCACGCCCCTGTTGTTCGCCGACCTGCACGTCTTTCATGTGCTGAACCTGATCGAAAGCCCGACCCTGCTGCTGGGCGCAGACGTGCTGACGCGCTTCAGCCGGGTCATTCTGGACTATGGCGCCAAACGCATCCGCTTCGGCGGGGTAATGCGGCGCCCGCCGCCGCTTCCTGCGCCCGCGCCTGGCGTCAGATCGCCCTGACCGCTCCGCCGTCGATGCGGATCAGGGAGCCGGTGACATAGCCCGCCAGCGGGCTGGCCAAGAAGGCGGCCACCGCGCCGAATTCCTCGGTCGTGCCGATACGCCCAGCGGGGATGGACTTGACCGACTCGGCGCGCGCGTCCTGCGGCGTCGCGCCCGTGGCGGCGGCGCGGGCGGCGTCCAGCCGCTCGATGCGCGGGGTGTCGATCCGGCCCGGCAGCAGGGTGTTGACCGTCACCCCATTGGCCGCGACTTCGCCCGCCAAGGTCTTGGCCCAGGCCGCCACCGAGGCGCGCAGGGTGTTGGATACGCCCAGCGTCCCGATCGGCTCGATCACGCTGGTCGAGGCGACGTTCAGGACGCGCCCCCAGCCCATGGCCCGCATCCCCGGCATGACCCGGTCGGTCAAGCGGAAGACCGACAGCACCATGGCCTCGAACTGATCGCGCCAGATCGTCGGATCGAGACCCGCCACGCCCGACGGCGACGGCCCGCCGGTGTTGTTCAGCAGGATCTGGATCGGCCCGCCCAGCGCCGTCTCGGCGACGTCGACCGCCTTCACCAGGACGTCGTGGTCGGCCAGATCGGCCGGAGCGATGACCGCCTTGCCCGGCCCCATGGCGTTCAGTTCGTCGGCCACGGCCTGCAGCTTGGCCGCATCACGCGACAGCAGGGCCACATGCGCCCCCTCGGCCACCAGGGCCGTCGCCACCGCCCGCCCCAGGCCGCTGGAGCCGCCGCAGACCAGGGCGCGCTTGCCGGTGAGTTGAAGGTCCATGCTGTTCTCCCCTGCTTCATGAAGCTTTCGCCGCTGACATGGGCGCACGCGCGGTTGATTGCGAGGCCCGTCGACCAAAGTCGCGCGCAAGGGACGGAAACTAGCGCAGCACCTCATCCGAGCTAACCAGCCGCACGTCGTGCATCTGGTCCAGATAGGCTTCGTAGTAGCCCTTGTGAGAGGCGCCGACGATGGTCAGCATCCGCGTGCCCGGATAGCGGCCCAGCACGTCGCGCATATTGGCGACCATGCGCAGGTTGCGGGTCTCCCAATAACCGAGATAGCGTCGTCCGAACGCCTCGGGCGACGGCTCGACGTGGGTCGCGCCGAAGTCAGAACGATAGGAGAGCATCTGCGCCTCCGGCGTGTTGTAGGCGCGGTAGATGTTCAGCAGACCGTCAGCCTGAGCCAGGTTTTCAAACAGGGGCTGATCCATGTCCTTGCGCGTCTGGACATAGGGATTGTCCCAGGCCGCCATGATCGCCTTGGCCTGCGCCGCCTCTTCTTCGGGACGGGTGGCGGAGTCCGCCGTGTGGTCATCCACCGCCCACAGACGCTCCTGGCCCAGCCGCGCCGCCAGGACGGCGGCCAGCAGATCGGACTCGTTCTTGCGCGTCATGCGCCGGTTCAACTTGGCCGCCATATCCGCCGTCAGGCCGTCCTGAGTCTTGCGCTCGCCCTCGGGCAGCCGCAGCCACTGCACCAGGGCCGAGGACGGCTCGCCCGCCGCGAGGAAGAGGCTCGCCAGCCGTCGCCGCTGGGCCGCCGTCGGAGCGGCGGGCCAGTCCGCCAGCAGGCGTTCGGCCTCAGCGTTGGCCGCGGGCACGTCCAGGCCCAGGGCCTGCCCCTCGGCGCTCGGATCATAGCAGTAGGTTGCGACTGACTCGGCGTAGCGCGAGGGATAACGCCGCATGGCGTCGCACTGCAGACCCGACAGGTTTTCGATGGCGACAGCGGTCGGGCGCCAGGCTTCCAGCCGCGTCAGCAAGGGCTCCAGCAGCTCGGGACGGAAGCTGTCCGGCAGGCTGGACAGGTGAGGCGAACCCAGCACCAGCACCTCATTGAGGTCGCCTGCCGGCGGTCCCTTCAACTGGTCGGGGTGAAACGAGGGACGATACGCCTGCGCCGAGGCGGCCGAACCGATCGCCACCCACGCCGCCGCCAGCCAAATTCCCAGACGCATCGCCTCACCTCGTTCTCGCGAAACCGTGGCGAAGCTGCGGGCGGGGCCGCGTCCCGACAAGTTAAGTTTCCGCAATCCGCCCCAGACGAAAACGGCGCGCCCCGTGCGGGCGCGCCGTTCAGATCGCGGTCTGGAAGCCGGTGAGGCTTAGGCCTGCATGGTCCAACCTTCGACGCCCATGGCCGCCTGCCGGACGGCTTCGGCGCGGGTCGGGTGCGGGTGGCAAGTGCGGGCGATGTCTTCGGACGAGCCGCCGAAGGCCATGGTCATGGTCGCTTCACTGATCAGTTCGCCGGCCTGCGGGCCATAGATGTGGACGCCCAGCAGCTTGTCGGTCGTCGCATCGGCCAGCACCTTCACGAAGCCGTCGGTCTCGTGGTTGATCTTGGCGCGGCTGTTGGCGGCGAACGGGAACTTGCCCTTCTTGTAGTTGACGCCCGCGGCCTTCAGCTGCTCCTCGGTCTTGCCGACCCAGGCCACTTCCGGCGTGGTGTAGATGACCGACGGAACCAGGTCGTAGTCGACGTGGCCCGGCTTGCCGGCGATCAGCTCGACCGTGGCGACGGCGTCTTCCTCGGCCTTGTGGGCCAGCATCGGGCCGTGGGTCACGTCGCCGATGACCCAGACGCCCGGCGCCGAGGTCTTGAAGTGGTCGTGGCCGACGAAGCCGCGCTGGTCCGGCGTGATGCCGACCGTCTCCAGGCCCAGGCCCTCGGTGTAGGGACGACGGCCGATGGCGACCAGGACGACGTCGCCCTTGATCGTTTCAGCGGCGCCGCCAGCGGCGGGCTCGACCGTCAGCTCGACGCCGTCCTTGACCGACTTGGCGCCGGTGACCTTGGTCCCCATACGGAAGGTCATGCCCTGTTTGGCCATGCCGCGCTGGAAGGCGGTGGCGACCTCGGCGTCCATGCCGGCGCCGACCTTGTCCAGATATTCGACGACAGTGACTTCGGCGCCCAGGCGGCGCCAGACCGAGCCCAGCTCCAGGCCGATCACGCCCGCGCCGATGACGATCATGTGCTTGGGAACCTTGGGCAGGAACAGGGCGCCGGTCGAGTCGATGACCTTGCCCTCTTCGAAGGCGACGCCCGGCAGCGGGGTCGGCTCGGAGCCGGTGGCGATGATGATGTTCTTGGCGTCATAGGTCGCCTTCGAGCCGTCGGCGGCCTCGACCTCGACCTTGCCCTGGCCGGCGATGCGGCCGCGGCCCTTCAGCCAGTCGACCTTGTTCTTCTTGAACAGGAATTCGATGCCCTTGGTCAGGGCCTCGACGCTGTCGTCCTTGGCCTTGTGCATCTGGCCCAGGTTCAGCTTGGGTTTCACCTCGATGCCGATGCCGGCGAAGTCCTTGCCCGCGGCCTCATACAGTTCCGAAGCGTGCAGCAGGGCCTTGGAGGGCATGCAGCCGACGTTCAGGCAGGTGCCGCCCAGGGTCGAGCGCATCTCGACGCAGGCGACCTTGAGGCCCAGTTGGCCAGCGCGAATGGCGGCGTTGTAGCCGCCCGGCCCGCCCCCGATGATCACCACGTCGTAGGTCTGGGAAGCGTCGGCCATGGAAGTCCTCTGATCGGTCTGGCGCAGGGTTCGGGAAACGGTGCGGACACTAGCGCCGACCCCGGCGGGGTCAACCGCCAGGCTCCATATAGGCCCGGATTGCGCCGGGGGCCATGCCGACCAAAGGCAAAGCGGCCCAAAGCCGCAAGGCAAAAGGGCCAGGCGTCGCCGCCCGGCCCTCCGTTTCGCTTCACCGACCGATCAGTACTTGAAGCGCACGCCCATGAAGACGTTGTAGCCGAACTTCTCGTACTCATAGGTCCGCTCGCGCGAGCCGTAGTAGCGGACGCCCGCAGAGTCGGTCAGGTTCTTGGCCTCGCCGAACACCTCGACCCCGTTGCCGAAGTCGTAGGAGGCCGTGAAGTCCAGCTGCTCGCGGCCCTCGACGAACAGGTCGAAGTCGGGATCGTCAGCGTTGATCTCTTCCAGATAGTCGCTGCGCTTGGTGTAGCTGAGGCGGGCGCTGAAACCGGCCATCTCATAGAAGAGCGCCAGGTTGTAGTTGTTCTCCGACTGGCCCGGCAGCGAGAACTTGTTGCGGCCGCCATAGGCCTGGGCCGTTTCGATCTCGGCGTCGGTCCAGGTGTAGTTGGCGAAGACGCCGAAGCCCGAGGCCCAGCCCGGCAGGAAGCTGAACTTCTGCTGCCAGTTCAGCTCCAGGCCCATCAGATGGCCGTTGGGAGCGTTGATGGGAGTCTCATAGGCCGCGAACTCGTCGCCAAAGTTCAGGATATAACGATAGTCGCTCAGATCCTTGTAGAAGGCGTTGGCCGACACCACGCCCAGGGAGGCGAAGTAGTATTCCAGGCCGAAGTCGACGTTGTTCGACAGCGTCGGTTGCAGGTCCGGATTGCCGATCTCATAAGACACCTTGGAGCCGTCGGTCTGCTCGATGCGGCGCGGGACGATCTGGTTGAACTCGGGGCGCGAGATCGAGCGCGTCAGGGCGAAACGGCCGATCAGATTGTCCGAGAAGCTGTGGCGGACCGTCAGGTTGGGGAAGAACTCGGTGTCGTCGCGATCGACCCGCGCCATGTCATAGGGTTTGGTGCCGTCGTTATCGATCAGGCTGGCGGCCTCGCCCTCGAACTTGGTGTTCTCGACGCGCAGGCCGAAGATGATGTTGGTCGCGCCGATGTCGAGGCGGCCCTGGGCGTAGGCCGACAGAATGTCTTCCTTGGCGGTGTAGTCCGCCGCGATGGAATCCGCCGGACGGATCGGCGACAGCGGGCGCATCTGGCCGAAGTAGTCGTCCGCCAGGCCGTTGTTGAACTTCTTGCCCAGCAGATAGTCGTAGTTGCGCGAGTCCGAGCCCGTCAGTAGGTCGGCGTAGGACTGCGACGGCGCATGGGCGGCGTCACGGCTGCGGAAGCGGTCCTCGTCGGCCGAGACGTCGCGGGTGCGGTATTTGCCGCCGAACTTCCAGGTGACTTCCCGGCCGCCGATGACCGAGGGCAGCTCGAAATTGGTCTGGAAGGTCAGCTCTTCCTGCTCGGTCGTGCTGGAACGGAAGGCGTTCTCGCGGAAGCGGTATTGCGCCGCATCCATGTGTTCGCCGGTCGTGAAGATCGAATAGGTCGGCTGATAGTGATCGCCGGTGAAGTCATAGGTGACCGACGGCTTGGCCCGCGACCGGAACAGCAGCTCGTTGCGGTTCGGGTAGGTCTGCTCGCTGCTGGCCCACGAGATGTTCGCGTCCCACACGGCGCCGTTGCCGAAGATGCGCTCTGCCCCGGTCGTCAGGGTCAGGATCTCGTTCTTCTGGGTGCGGTGGCGCAGCTGGCGCTCGACCGTCACCTCGTCGAAGGTCGCCTTGCGGTCGGTGGCGCCGGCCTGAAGGTTTCCTTCGTCATAGGTCAGCAGCAGCTGGTTGCGGTATTCGTCGTCCTCGAACTGGGCGAACGAGCCGCGAACCCAGGCGCGATAGGCGTCCGACGGGCGGAACTCCAGCGAGCCGTTGATCGACTGGCGCGTGCGCTCGGTGTCGTAGTCCTTGAACAGGCTTTCCTCGAGGGCGAAGACTTCGCCGCCTTCGGGAGTCTCCATCTTGGTCCAGCCGGACTCGACGTTGTCGGGGCGGCGGTTGGTCTTGGAGTAGGAGTAGGACAGCAGGCCGCCGAAGGTCTGGTCCGCGCCGAAGACGTTCGACGCCGTGGCGCCCGCGCGGATGTCCTCGCCGCCGTAGTCGTTGTAGCTGCCGCCGGCATAGCCGCTGACAGCCAGGCGACGCTGGTCGAAGGCCGAGCGGGTCTTGATGTTGACCGCGCCGGCGATGGAGTCGGCGTCCTGGCTCGGCAGCAGGGTCTTGGAGATCTCGATGTTGGAGACGATGTCGCTGGGCAGGGTGTCCAGGTCGACCGCGCGCGTGCCCGGATCGACGGCCGGAACCGTCACCCCGTCCACCGAGACGGCGGTGAAGGCCGATGGCGCGCCGCGCACGTTGATGTAACGGCCCTCGCCCTGGTCGCGCTGGATGGCGATGCCGGGCACGCGCTGCAGCGATTCCGCCACGTTCGGATCGGGGTAGCGGCCGATGGCGTCGGCCGACAGGACGTTGATGGTGCCGTCGGCGTTCTTCTGCTGGTTCAGCGAGCGGGCCACGCCCTCGGTGATGACGCCGTTGACGATGACGTCGGCCACGGCGACCGCATCGCCCGAACCCATCATGACGGTGACCGAGGTCAGGCGGCCCGGCGCGGCGGCGACCGTCTGGGTCGCGGTCGGCAGGCCGATGTAGCGCGCTTCCAGCGTGAGCTGGCCCGAGACGCCGCCCAGGTTGAACTCGCCCTGGCTGTTGCTGACGGCGCGGCGGCCGCTGGCGCGGTCGATGATCTCGGCGCCCGGCAGGGGCGAGCCGTCCGCGTTGACGACACGGCCGATCAGGCCGTCGCCCGCCGGGGCCGCCGCGACGGCCGGAGCGGCGTCAACCGCAACGTCGGCAGCTTGGGCGGCGACAGCGAAAACCAGCGGCAGGCTCGCCGCGCTGAGAAGAAGTCCGAGCTTCATGTCCATATCCCCGAAGGCCGGCGCCGCTTCTGGCGGCCCGGTTCCGGCGGGATGGCTAATGCGCCGCGACGACGCGGCCGCGACGGTTTCACGAAAAGGAATCTGCGAGCGGAACACGGGATGACGACAGTTCGTCCCGACCCGGATCATCCGTTGTCGAACCATCGCCGAACCGTCGCGGCGGCGCCGTTGACCGCTCGGTCGCGCGCGTGTTTCGGGCGGACATTCCTCATTCGGACGGAAAGCCCCGCTCATGCTCGCCTCCCTGCCCCTGCGTTCGCTCGCCGGCCTTCTGGCCCCCGCCCTGCTTCTGGCCGCCTGCGCCGGGCATGAGGTGGACTATCAGGGCGAGGGCGGCGGCTTCGTCGGCCAGGGCGCGCCCGTGCGCGCCGTGCTGGAGACGCCCTCGGTCGGCACGGTCGGCGACGACGCGGCCGACGATCCCGCCGTCTGGGTTTCCAAGACCCCCGTTACCATCGGCGGCGTCCAGACCCCCGGCTTCGTCGTCGGCACCGACAAGAAGGCGGGCCTCTACGTCTACGGCTTCGACGGCAAGATTCTGCAGTTCATGCCCGAGGGGCTGCTGAACAACGTCGACGTGGTCGAGGGCCTGAGCCTCGACGGCCGCCCGCAACTGCTGATCGGGGCCAGCGACCGCACGCCGGGCCGCACCGGCGTCGCCCTCTATCTGTTCGACCCGGCCGGGACCGGCGACAACAAGGTGCGCTACTGGGGCTCCATCGCCACCGACGTGGTCGAGCCCTACGGCTTCTGCTTCGCCCGGCGCGGCGAAGAGGTTCACGCCGTCCTGGTCGGCCATGAAGGCGAACTGCGTCAGTTCGTCGTCGCCGCCGGACCCGACGGCCGCCCCGCCGCACAGTTGGTCCGCCGCGCCGAGATCGGCTCCATCTCCGAAGGCTGCGCCGCCGATCCGGCGACCGACGCCCTCTATATCGCCGAGGAGAACGTCGGCCTGTGGCGCTACGCCCTCGACCCGGCCTCGGGCGGGACGCGCACCCTGGTCCAGCCGGTCGCGCCGGGGGTGCTGGTCGCCGACGCCGAGGGACTGACGACGCTGACGGACGGCGCCGCGCGCTATCTGATCGCCTCCAGCCAGGGCGACTCGACCTTCCCCGTCTGGCGCATCGACGGCGCTGCGCCGCAATACAAGGGCCGCTTCGTGGTCGTGGACGGGACGGTCGACGGGGTGACGGGCACCGACGGCCTGGCCGCTCTGGGCGGTCCGGTCGGCCCCTTCCCCGAGGGCCTGGTGGTGATCCAGGACGACGTCAACGACACCGGAACCCAGAACTTCAAATACGTCGACTGGCGCGACATCCGCGCCGCGCTGGGGCTGTAAGGTTGAACCCCACTCGTCACCCTCGGGCTTGTCCCGAGGGGCTAGGCCAGATTGCAGACGCATCTGAAAGATCGTTCAAGAGCCCTCGTTCGAACCCCCTTCATCGAAGCCTGGAGCAACCCTGGCCCCTCGGGACAAGCCCGAGGGTGACGATACTTGAGTATCGAAGGACGTCACAGGTCTGAGCGCAAAAGGAAACGGGGCCCGACCTTGCGGTCGGACCCCGTTTTCCCTTTCGACTGGAGCGGGCGAGGCGATTCGAACGCCCGACCCTCACCTTGGCAAGGTGATGCTCTACCCCTGAGCTACGCCCGCACTCCGTTGGGAGCGATGTGCTGCTCCCCGTCGAGGAAGGGGCGTATAGCGGACCGACTTCGGATCGCGCAAGCCCCTTTTTCGATTTTCGTCCAATCCGTCGATTTTTTTCGAATAGCCCTGAAACTTCACACGAAAACGGCCCCCAAAACGCCCGCGCGGACGCCTCGGAGGCCGCTTCAAAGCGCAGCTGCTGCCGCCGCTACGCGCCCCGCCCGCTCAAGCAGCGAGCCGCCGCGCGGCGAGCGTTAGCGGCCTTCCCTCCCCTCACTTAGCGAGGCGCGAGACGGATCGCCCCGTCCAGACGGATGCACTCGCCGTTGATGTAGGTGTTCTCGGCCAGATGCAGGGCCAGGGCGGCGTAGTCGGCGGGCGTGCCCAGGCGCTTGGGGAAGGGGATCATGGCGGCCAGGGCGTCCTGCACCTTCTGGTCCATGCCCGCCATCATCGGCGTCCACATGATGCCCGGCAGGATGGTGTTGACCCGCACGCCCTCGTTCATCAGGTCGCGCGCGACGGGCAGGGTCATGGCGTAGACGCCGCCCTTGGACGCCGAATAGGCCGCCTGGCCGATCTGGCCGTCCTGAGCCGCGACCGAGGCGGTGTTGACGATCAGGCCGCGCTCGCCGTCGTCCATCGGCTCCAGCGTGACCATGCCCGCCGCCGACTGCGACAGGACGCGGAAGGTGCCGAACAGGTTGATCGAGACGGTGCGCTCGAACTGCGCCATGTCATGGGCGCGGATCTCGCCGGTCTCACGCTTGCGGCTGACGGTCTTCTGGCCGGTGGCGATGCCGGCGCAGTTGACGGTCAGGCGTTCCTGGCCGTGGGCGGCGCGGGCCTTGGCGAAGCCGGCGGCGACGCTGTCGTCCGAGGTCACGTCCACCTTGCAGAAGACGCCGCCGATCTCCTGGGCGATGACCTCGCCGCGCTCTTCGTTCAGGTCGAACAGGGCGACCTTGACGCCCTTGGCCGCCAGGGCGCGTGCCGTGCCTTCGCCGAGGCCCGAAGCCCCGCCCGTCACCACTGCTGCGATCGAAGCGTCGAGTTTCATGAAAGTCGTCCTATATTCGATTGAACCGAGTGCTCGTGCGAGGATTTAGCGGCCATGACCGCAAAGACCAACGGGGTGTCGCCCGATGACGCCATCAATCCTGAAAAGGCTCTGGTTCCCGCCGTGCAGAAGGTGAACGAGATGCGCGTGCGCAAGGGCTTCTGGCCCAAGATGCGGCGCACCGCCGCCCGCATCCCCTTCGCCGGACAGGCGATGGCCGCCTGGTACGCCGCCCAGGATCCCAAGACGCCGCTGGCGGCCAAGGGGCTGATCCTGGGGGCGCTGGCCTATTTCGTCATGCCGGTGGACGCCATTCCCGACATCTTCGCCGGCATCGGCTTCACCGACGACGCGGCGGTGATCGCGGCGGTGCTGGCCACCCTGGGCGCCCACCTCAAGCCCCGCCACCACGATCAGGCGGCGCAGGCGTTGAAGCGGCTGCGGGAGGACGAGGGCTAGACCTAGTCCTCGACCTTCACCACGATCTTGCCGACGGCCGAGCGGTCGCTGAGGGCCTGGATGGCCTCATGGGCGCGCTCCAGCGGGAAGGTGCGGCTGACGCGCGGCTTGATCTTGCCCTCGGCGTAGAGCTGCATCAGCTCGGCCATGTTGGCGGCATGGGCCTTGGGATCGCGGGCGACGGCGGCGCCCCAGAAGACGCCGACCACCGACACCGACTTCAGCAAGGTCAGGTTCAACGGCAGGGACGGAATACCCGCCGGGAAGCCCACCACCAGATAGCGGCCGTTCCAGTCCATCGCGCGCAGGGCCGGCTCGGCGTAGTCGCCGCCAACGCCGTCGAAGACCACATCGGCGCCGTCGCGGCCGGTCGACAGCTTGAACTCGCCCGACAGCTCCTTCTGGGCCGCCTTGTCCATCGGGCCGGAGGGGTAGATCAGGCCATTGTCAGCGCCCAACTCCAGCGCGAACTCGACCTTGTCGTTGGTCGAGGCGGCGGCGACCACGCGCGCGCCCATCGCCTTGCCCAGCTCGACGGCGGCGGCGCCGACGCCCCCCGCCGCGCCCAGCACCAGCAGGGTCTCGCCCGGCTGCAGGTTCGCCCGGTCCTTCAGGGCGTAATAGCTGGTGCCGTAGGTCATGATGAAGGCGGCGGCGGTCTCATAGTCCATGCCGTCGGGAATGGGGATCAGGCTGTCGGCCTTGACCTTCAACCGCTCGACCATGCCGCCCCAGCCGGGCACGACGACGACGCGGTCGCCCCGGAACACGCCCTTCACCCCCTCGCCGACGGCGTCGACGACGCCCGCGACCTCAGCCCCCGGCGCGAAGGGGCGCTCGGGCTTGAACTGGTATTTGTCGGCGATGATCAGGGCGTCGGGATAGTTGACGCCCACAGCCTTGACCTCGATCACCACCTCGCCCGGACCGGGCGTGGGGTCCATGACCTCCTCGACGACGAGCGATTCCGGGCCGCCGGGGGCCTTGGACAGGACTGCACGCATAGGAACTCTTTTCAGCTATCCCCCATCGGCCATGGCGCCGACACGCCGGCGACGCTAATCAGCCTGCGGCCCGATGCAAAGAGGCCGAATGGGTTCTGAGGAGACGATCATGGCGAAACCCGCCCTCATCCTTCACGGCGGCGCCGGCGCCCGGCGCGAGCGCAACTACGACGCCGAGGTCGTGCACATGCGCGAGGTGGTGGAGGCGATGAAGGCGCGGCTGGACGCCGGGGCCTCGGCCCTGGACGTAGCGGTCGAGGCGGTCGTCATGCTGGAGGACTCCGGCCTCTATGTCGCCGGGCGCGGCGCCTCGCCCAATCTGGCGGGCGACTATGAGCTGGACGCCAGCCTGATGGACGGCGTCACCGGCAAGGCCGGGGCCGTCGCCGCCCTGCAAGGATTCCGCAACCCAGTCGTCGCCGCCCGCGCGGTGATGGACCGCACCCCCCACGTCATGCTGGCCGGGAACGGCGCCGCCCGCTTCGCCGCCGAACAGGGCCTGGCGCGCGTCGAAGACCCCGAGGCCTGGTACACCCGCGCCGGTCAGGGCGAGGACAACCATCCGCCCAGCGGCCTGAGCCACGGCACCGTCGGCTGCTGCGTGCTGGACAGCCAGGGCCGCCTGGCGGCCGCCACCTCGACGGCGGGCGTGTTCGGCAAGATGCCGGGCCGCGTCGGCGACACCCCCCTCCCCGCCGCCGGAACCTGGGCCGACGAGCACGCCGCCGTCTCCTGCACCGGCCAGGGCGAGTATTTCATCCGCGTCGCCGCCGCCGCGCGCACGGCCTTCGGCGTCGCCGTCGGCCAGTCTCTGGCCGAGGCGTCGCAAGCCGTCATCGACCGCATCGGCGCCCTGGGCGGCGACGGCGGCCTGATCGCCCTGGACCGTCACGGCAACATCGCCCAGCCCTACAACAGCCAGGGCATGAAGCGCGCCTGGTTGGCGACCGACGGCGGCGTCGGCGTCGAGGTGTTCGGACGGTAACGGCTCTCCGTTTCATTACAGCTCCGTAAGGTGCGCGGCGGCGCTTCGCCCTGCTAGGCTTTCGGCGCCCGTTTCTTCGACTGCGGGCGTTGGAAAGCCGCCCCTCATGAAGAATCGCCTGATCCTGACCGCCTGCGCCTCGGCGCTGCTGCTCGGCCTGCCCGCCGCCGCCCCGGCCTGGGCCAAGGCGCCGCCCGCCGCCGCGTCGACCGCCCAGGGCGGGGTCGAGGTGCCGCCGCTGGGCTTCGCCAAACGGGTGCTGGCCAACGGCATGGAGGTCTATACGGCGCGCGACGCCTCGACCTCCAACGTCACGGTCCAGGTCTGGTATCGCGTGGGGTCGAAGGACGATCCGGCGGGCCGTTCGGGCTTCGCCCACCTGTTCGAGCACCTGTTGTTCAAGGCGACGAAGAACATGCCGTCCGAGACGTTCGATCGTCTGACCGAGGACGTCGGCGGCTTCAACAACGCCTTCACCGCCGACGACGTGACCGCCTATTACGAGGTCGTCCCGGCCAACCACCTGCAGCGCATCCTGTTCGCCGAGGCCGACCGCATGGGCTCCCTGGTCGTCGACGAGGCCAACTTCGCCTCCGAGCGCGACGTGGTGAAGGAGGAATACCGCCAGCGCATCCTGGCCAGCCCCTACGGTCGCCTGTTCGGCCTGTTCACGCCCGAGACCATCTATCAGGACCACCCCTATCGTCGTCCGGGCATCGGCTCGATCGAGGAGCTGGACGCCGCGACCCTGGACGACGTGCTGCGCTTCCACGCCACCTACTACCGCCCGGACAACGCCATGCTGATCGTGGCGGGCAATTTCGATCAGGCGCAGCTGGACGGCTGGGTCGACGAATATTTCGCCCCGCTGAAGCGTCCGGCGACGCCCATGCCCGCCAACGACGTGAAGGAGCCCGAGCCGACCGGCCCGCGCACCGCCACCTATTACGCGCC
Organism: Brevundimonas phoenicis; assembly: GCF_047237745.1. NCBI lineage: Bacteria > Pseudomonadati > Pseudomonadota > Alphaproteobacteria > Caulobacterales > Caulobacteraceae > Brevundimonas > Brevundimonas phoenicis. Next base: position 658,767 of record NZ_JBDFLN010000001.1, on the reverse strand, counting down.
GAACGTGCCCTTGCCCGCCGTGGCCCTGGCCTGGAACACCGTGGCCTACAAGGACGCCGACCGCGCGGCCCTGACGGTGCTGGACGGCATATTATCGACCGGCGAAAGCAGCCGCCTGTACCGCTCGCTGGTCTACGACAAGCAGATCGCGGCCTCGGCGGGCTCCAACCCCGACTTCGCCCAGCAAGCGGGCAATCTGGCCGCCTACGCCATCATGGCGGGCGGCGAAACGGTCGAGACCGGCAAGGCCGCGCTGGAGGCCGAGATCGCGCGCCTGCGCGACGAACCCGTCACCGCCGCCGAACTGGCCGAGGCCAAGAACGAGCTGGTCGCCAACGCCCTGCGCGGGCGTGAAAGCATCGACGACCGCGCCACCACCCTAGGCATGGCGCTGATCATGACCGGCGACGCGACCGCCGCCGACCGCGAGATCGCCGAGATCCAGGCCGTTACCGCCGCCGATGTGCAGCGCGTGGCCCGCCGCTATCTGACGCCGCAGCGCCAGATCACCATCAACTACCTGCCCGCCGACGACGCCAACGCGCCCAGCGAGCAGAAGAAGAACGTCGACGCCCCCGTCACCGTCGCCGCCCTGGCGCCGGCCGGCCCGGTCGCCGTCCTGCTGCCGGAAGCCGAGCGCGCCCGCCTGCCCCAGCCGGGGGCGGAAGTGTCGCCCGCCACCCCGGCCATCGCCGACTTCCGTCTGGACAACGGCCTGCGCGTGCTGGTCGCCCCGACGCAGGGGCTGCCGCTGGTTTCGGCGCGGCTGAACCTCAACGCCGGTTCGGCCCATGATCCGGCGGGCAAGCCGGGGGTGGCCTCCATGACCGCCGCCCTGCTGACCCAGGGCACGACGACCAAGGCGGCGCCGGAAATCGCCACCGCCATCGAACAGCTGGGCGCCAGCATCGGCGCAGGCGCGGGCGCCGACTTCACCAATGTCTACGCCAATGCGCCCAAGGACGTTTTCGGCCGGACCCTGACCCTGATGGCCGATCTGGTGCGCAACCCGACCTTCGCCGCCGAAGAACTGGAGCGTCAGCAGTCCCAGACCCTGGACGGCCTGCGCGTGGCGCTGAGCCAGCCGGGCTCCATCGCCTCCCAGTCCGTGGGCCGCGTGATCTACGGCGACGCCCCCTACGGCGCGCCGGGCTCGGGCACGGTGAACAGCATCCCCGCCCTGACGCGCGACGACGTGGCGGTGTTCCATTCCGACCGCTTCCGCCCGTCGCAGGCGACCCTGGTCTTCTCGGGCGACGTGACCCCGGCCGAGGCCCGCGCCCTGGCGGACGAGGCCTTCGGCGACTGGCGCGACGCCGGTCCGGCCCCGGCCGCCATCGACAAGGCGGGTCAGGCCCTGGCGCCGCGCGTCGTCGTCATCGACCAGCCGGGCGCCGGTCAGGCGGCGGTCGTCGCCGCCATCCGCGGCGTCAGCCGCACCGACGCCGACTTCTTCCCGCTGACGGTCGGCAACACCCTGTTGGGCGGCGGCTATTCCTCGCGGCTGAACCAGAAGATCCGCATCGAGAAGGGCCTGTCCTACGGCGCCGGATCGTCGCTGGGCGCGCGGGCGGACGCGGGCGTCTTCACCGCCTCGACCCAGACCAAGAACGAGTCGGCGACCGAGGTGGTCGAACTGATGCTGGCCGAGATCGGCAAGCTGGGCGACGCCCCGGCGACCGAGACCGAACTGGCTCCGCGCCGCGCCACCCTGATCGGCGCTTTCGGCCGCTCGCTGGAGACGGTCGACGGCCTGGGCGGCCTGGTCGCCAACCTCGCCCTCTACGACCTGCCGATGAGCGATCTGGCCGACTACGCCGGGCGCGTCCGCGCGGTCACACCGCAACAAGTCGAAGCCGCCTTCGCCGAACACCTGCCGACCGACCGGGCCAGCCTGGTCGTGGTCGGAGACGCCTCGAAGTTCATCGACGGCCTGCGGGCCAAGTATCCGAACGTCGAAGTCATTCCGCTGACCGAACTGAACCTGGACAGCGCCACGCTGAAATAGGGCGCCGGGCGATCTTTCCCTCCCCATGCAAATGGGGAGGGGACCGCGAAAGCGGTGGAGGGGCTAGGACGGCGGAACCAAGCGGTCCCTCCGTCTCGTCGACATCGCCGCCGATCCACCTCCCCGTCCGCTTCGCGAACAGGGAGGAAACTCATTCACTCACGTCGTCAGGCAGACCACCTGGGCGACCCGCAGATCCTGACGCAGGCGGTCGGAGACGGCGCCGTAGTTCTGCGTCGTCACCGCCTGGCCGAGAGCGGCTTCGTCGGCGCGCTGCTGGGCGCCGACCGTGGGGACGAAGGTGTCGGGAGCCGTGGTGTAGATGCGGCCGCGCCGAGGGGACTCGGCGATGGTCACGCCCAGCACCCGCCCGCGACGATCCAGCACCGGCGCGCCCGACAAACCCGACAAGGTGCCCTTCAGCCCGCTCGTACGGCCGGCTTCGGCCCAGGCCAGCACCGGCTCGTCATAGGAGCGGTGGCCGCGTATCTTCAGCGTCTCGCGGCCGATCAGGCGCGAGGCCACCTCGCCCGGCCGCCCCTGAGGGAAGCCGGGGTGAAAGGCGCGCTGGCCCTTGTAGAGCGGCGCCTGGGGCGCGATCGGCAGGGCGGGCGGCCCGCCGTCGGTCAGCAGCAGGGCCACGTCCGCCCGCGCGGCCAGGCGCACGTCGGCGGCCAGGGCGCGAGTCTTGTCGATCACCAGGGCCGGCTTGCGGCAGCCCTCGACCACATGGCGCGCGGTGATCCAGCGCCCGTCCCCGGCGATGGAGAAGGCCGTGCCCGACACCGGCTCATGCTCGTCCGAGGTGTCGACCGTGACGGACGGATCAAAGGGGGTGATCGGCCCCAGCAACGGCCCTGTCGGTTCTTCGGCATGGAAGTCGTGCGGCGCATCAGCCCGCTCGCCCCGGTTCAGGGACGCAATCAGGATCACCCCGATGACGGCGGCGTAGATGGTCCAGTCGGGAAGGTGGGGAAAGCGCAAGGCCGCCCCCTCAACCCGTCAGGGCGGCCGCCAGGATCAAGGCGGTCGACAGCTTGGCCCCGGCCAGGACCACGGCGGCGGAGGTCTCGCCCTTCTCTATCCGTTGCGGCAAGCCGTGCAGCAGGAAGTCGACGACGCGGAAAGCCAGCAGTTGCAGCACCACCGTCGCCACGCCCCAGATGGCGATGTCGCGGATCGAGGTCGACACCGACAGGGACACCGCCAGCGGAATGGCCAGGCCCACCAGCACCCCGGAAAAGGCCACGGCGGCGGCCGGATTGCCCTGGCGGATCAGGGCGATCTCGCGCCACGGCGTCAGCAGCGCATAGACCGCCGCCCCCGCCGCCAGCAGGCCGAAGGTCACGGCCAGGTGCAGCATCAGGATCGGAAAGCCCGTCGCAAACGCCTGGAGTTCAGGCGTCGACAGCACGCCCGGCAACGACGAGGTCTCCATGACGACGAACCCTAGCCTCCCAGCCTGAAGGGGAACGAAACCAAAACACCCTTGCCCGAAAGCTTGGCCCTTCCGCTAGGGCGCCCGCGCCACAGTCGGCGGACAAAGCGTCTAGGCGGACGGTCGGCGTCTCAGGCCGCGTCGGCCTCTTCGCGCTCGGCCTTGATCCGCGCGCTGGCCCGCAGCTTCTCGCTCTCGGACTTCAGCTGGCCGCAGGCGGCCAGGATGTCGCGGCCGCGCGGCGTGCGGATGGGCGAGGCGTAGCCGGCCTTGTTCAGGATGGCGGCGAAGGTCTCGATCGTCTTCCAGTCCGAGCACTGATAATCCGTGCCCGGCCAGGGGTTGAACGGGATCAGGTTCACCTTCGACGGAATGCCCTCGATCAGCTTGATCAGGGCGCGCGCCTCGGCCGGGCTGTCGTTGACGCCCTTGAGCATCACATATTCGAACGTCACCCGGCGCGCGTTGGACAGGCCGGGATAGGCGCGGATGGCGGCCATCAACTGGTCCAGCGGATACTTCTTGTTCAGCGGCACCAGTTGGTCGCGCAAGGGGTCGTTGGTGGCGTGCAGGCTGATCGCCAGCATGGCCGCCGTGCGCTCGCCCAGGGCGTTCAGCTGCGGCACCACGCCCGAGGTCGACACGGTGATCCGGCGCCGCGACAGGGCGATGCCCTCATTGTCCGAGATGATGTCGATGGCGTTGGCGACGTGGTCCAGATTGTAGAGCGGCTCGCCCATGCCCATGAAGACGATGTTGGACAGGCGACGGTCTTCCTTGGGCGAGGGCCACTCGTCAAGATCGTCTCGCGCCACCTGAACCTGGGCCACGATCTCGGCCGTGGTCAGGTTGCGGACCAGCTTCTGCGTGCCGGTGTGACAGAAGGTGCAGTTCAGGGTGCAGCCGACCTGGGACGAGACGCACAGGGCGCCCGCCCGGCCCACGTCGGGGATGTAGACGGTCTCGATCTCAATGCCCGGCGCCGTGCGGATCAGCCATTTGCGCGTGCCGTCCTTCGACACCTGACGCTCGACGATCTCGGGGCGGGCCAGGGTGAAGGCCTCGGCCAGCTTGGCGCGCGTGTCCTTGCCCACGTCGCTCATCAGGTCGAAGTCAGTGACGCCGTAGTGGTGAATCCAGCGCCAAACCTGGGAGGCGCGCATCTTGGCCTTTTCGGGCGGACAGATTTCGGCGTCGATCAGGGCCTGGCGCAGCTCGTCGCGCGTCAGACCGCTGAGGTTGACGGGCGTCTTGACCATACCCTGAACGGGGGCGCTGGCGCGCGAGAGATCGAGCGAAATGCTCAAGGGCGGATGTCCTGCGGCGAAGAATGAAGCGGCGGCGTCTAGCACAGATGGGGCGTCTTGTCGCCTTTGGCCATGCGCGGGTTGATAGACTCGGAACGAGGCGTTAGAGGGGCGGCCGTTGGGGAGTAGCTTCCGGCATATCCCAGCCGGGGTCGCGTCAACACACTTGCCTCCTGTCATTCGGGGGCATGGCGCGACCAGCGGATCACCTCCGCCTAGCGAGACCAGCATGCTGCACCTGCGGGGCCGGCCCGCGCGTGGAGCGTGCTGTCATGCGTCCGGCCGAGTGTGTTTTCCCATGATGTCCCCCGTCGCCATCGCCGTCCTGTCCGTCAGCATGTCCGCCGACGCCTTCGCCGCCGCCATCGGGCGCGGTGCCCAGCACCGGCCGACGGTGGCCCAGGCCCTGCGCTCTGGCCTGGTGTTCGGCGTGATCGAGGCCATCACCCCCCTGATCGGCTTCGCCCTGGGCGTGGCGGCCGCCGGCTTCGTCGCGGCGATCGATCACTGGATCGCCTTCGGCCTGCTGGGCGCGGTCGGGGCCAAGATGATCTGGGAGGCGCTGAAGCGCGACGAAGAAACCGTCGAGGCGGCTGACGCCGGCGGCAAGGCCGCGTCGCGCGGGTTGCTGGCCCTGGTCGCCACCGCCGTCGGCACCTCGATCGACGCCGGCGCGGTGGGGGTCGGCCTGGCCCTGCTGGACGCCAACATCTGGCTGATCGCCGCCTGCATCGGCTTCACCACCTTCGCCCTGGCGACGCTGGGCCTGCTGGTCGGCAAGGCGGCGGGCGTGCGGCTGGGCAAGATCGTCGAGCTGGTCGGCGGGGTCGCCCTGATCGCGCTGGGCCTGAAGATCCTGCTGGAGCATCTGGGCGTTCTGGCGGGCTGAACCGCTTGCTCGGCGGAACGTTCGGAGAGATCATCGCGCCTCGTCGCTCGTTTCACCTGTCGAAGGAGATTGTCATGCGCGCCACCCTGTTCCTCACCGCCGCCATCCTCACCCCGCTGGCGCTCGCCGCTTGCGCCTCAGGCCGCCCCTTGCCGACCTATCAGCAGGAAATGGACAAGCTGGAAACCGAATGCCGCGACCGCGGCGGCATCCTGTCGCCCACCGGCGGTCAGACAGGTCGCCCTCAGACGGATTATGCCTGCAAGATCACGGGCGTAGCGACTCGAATCCCGCAAGGCTGAGACGTCCTCGCAGGCCAAGAACCTTCCTGGCCAAGAACAGCGACAATCTCCATCTTCCCGGCGCCGCCTGGAGCCGCTCTCCGGCACGGCCTAGAACGCCCGCGCTCGACCGAAGTCGTGCGCCTCGCCATGGTTCTCATCCTGAACGACTCAATACGGCTTCGCCGCCGCAAGACCCATCGCTGTATGAGCCCTCTTGCGATAGCAGCCCCCAAGCATTGCGGACAGCGACTGTCAGATAGCGTCGAATTGCCACAGCGGCAACGACGTCGCCCTGTGTAGAGTTTTCACGCTCACACTGGGTGAGCAGTAGAGGGAGGCTACTATGAAGAAAAAACTGATCGCCGGCGTCTGTGCTGCCTTGATGTTCTCGTCTGTCGCGAGCGCCGCTCACGCCAGCTCTCGCTACTCCCAGCGCGGAGAGGCAGGCTATGAACTCGGATGCGCCATCATGTGGATGCTTGGCTATGGAGCCTGCGCCGAACTTCCGAACTACCCTAAGAGATTCAAACAGCTGTAATTAAATTCAAGACTGAATTTCTGGCCCGCCGCCTCTCAGGAGCGGCGGGCCCTCCTATGTTCCGCCCCCGCCGTCAATCAACCGTCAGATTTCGTGAGAGTCTCGTCCATGAGCGGCGCGACGACGAGGAGCAACGGACTTTGCTGTCGCAAGCCGATCTGCGAGCAGAGTCAGTCATTCAGGCTAACGCCGGGCATGGTCTGCGCGATAGCGCCGAAGCGGCGATCGGCCTTCGATCAGTTGATGCGAGTTCAATTTCGACTGAACCGCTGAAGCCGCCAAATTCGGAAGCGACATTTGCTGCCGGCCAAAGACCAACGAAGCTGAAAACGACGTCAGGCTATAACAATGCTTGGAAAATCCGTGGTGGTTGGAGGCGGCTACAGCCGTAGACCCACACTGGAACTTGCTGTGAAGATCGCTGTTTGAGGACGCATTGCAGCGCACTGCACAATGTCTGCTATCGACCGATTTCGTTGAAAAAGGCGGCTGTTAAGATCGCCGCCAGTAATGGGCGCGACGGCTTGGTGCCGCTTCAGGCGACCGCCGGAGCTGCTGGCGGGATCAGTTTGGCGAGTTTGCGCAGGTTCTGGGCGGTGGCGGCGAGGAGGAACTCGTCTTTGGCGCCGTTGGGGCCTCTCAGGCGCAGTCGGTCCAGCTTCAGAATGCGCTTGAGGTGGGCGAACAGCATCTCGACCTTCTTCCGTTCGCGCCGGGAGACGACGTAGGCGTCGGTCTTGGCGATGTCGCGGGCGAAGTCCCGGGCGCCTTCGTGGATGGAGCGCGTGACCTTGCGCATCGGCGTGTTGGGGCAGCAGCGGGGCTTGAAGGCGCAGGCCCGGCAGTCGGCCGTACTGGCGCGATAGCGCAGGGTGTCGTCAGGCGGCGCCTGGGTCCGGGGCGTCGAGAAGACGCGCCGACCGTGGACCAGCGTCTTGCCCGCCGGGCAGCGGTAGAGATCCTGGGCGTGGTCATAGGCGAAGTCGCTGCGCGAGAAGGTTCCGTCGATCCGCTCCGACTTGTCGATGACGGGGATGTGGGGCTCGATGCCCTGGTCGTGGACCAGCCAGTCCAGCATCTCGGCCGAGCCGTAGGCGGTGTCCGCCGCCAGCCGGGCCGGCCACAGATCATGATGCTCGCGCGCCCGCTCGATCATGGTGCGGGCCGCCGTCACCTCGGCCTGGCGCACCGCCGTGGACGGCTCGACATCGACGATGATCGCGTGGTCCAGGTCGATCAGGTAGTTGGTCGCATAGGCGAAGAAGGCCAGGCCCTTGTTGGCGCCGGTCCAGCGCGAGGCCGGGTCGGCCGGCGAGATGAACCTGGGCGTCACCGGGGTCGCGCCGCCGAAGGCCGCATCATCCAGCACGGCCAGGTACTCGTCGATGGCGCGGCTGGCGGCCTCGGGCGGCAGACCTTCGTCGCCGGGCACGCAGCGCTGGCGATTGGCGTCGGCCTTGATCAGGCTGGCGTCGACCGCGAAACCCTCGCCGCCGACCAGGCCCTCGGCGATGCAGCGGCGCAGCACCGTCTCGAACAACTCGCGCAGCAGATCACTGTCGCGGAAACGACCGTGGCGGTTCTTCGAAAAGGTCGAGTGGTCCGGCACGTCGCCGTCCAGGCCCAGCCGACAGAACCAGCGATAAGCCAGGTTCAGGTGAACTTCCTCACACAGGCGCCGCTCCGAGCGGATGCCGAAACAATAGCCGACTAGCAGCATCCGGATCAGCAACTCCGGGTCGATCGAGGGGCGACCGATGGCGCTGTAGAACGGAGCCAGATGCGTCCGCAGGCCGTCCAGTTCCACAAAGCGATCGATCGCGCGCAGCATGTGATCCGCCGGCACATGCCGCTCCAACGAGAACGCGTAGAACAGGGCCGACTGATCGACCCGCCGCTCGCCCATCATCGCTGCACCTCCGGTCTCAACGACCAGAGTGAATCAGCGCAGCGCCCTCATGCCAATTGCCCGGGACGCCTTTTTCAACGAAATCGACCGATTGCAGACGGTCGCAACGTCCTAAATCGGGCTTCGTGGAAGGCTCATCACCTCGACGTAGGCCCATACCGTCAACCCGGACCCTCCAGCTTGTCGATCCAACCGTCCGGACCAATCTCGTCCAAGGGGTATTCCGGTAGCCCAAACGCCTCCGCCAGCAGAATGCCTCGCAACTGGCCAGGCGCACCGACCATCCACGAAAAGTGCCATCCGCCCCACCTGCGTCCACCCTCGGAGACGTCGTAACCTGTCAAAGGTCCGTCGGGGCGGGAGTCATATCGACCGTTTTTGAGTCGAACCTCTCCGTCCAGAAATCGCGGTGCGCTCCACAGGCAGGGCTCGGCCAGCAGTGCGTCCAGCCGCGATGCGGCGCCGGGCGACAGCGGCACCGGCACCCACGGGCTCCACGCAACCAACGGGCCGGGGAGGCTCGAGGATCGCGCATAGATTTCCCACCCGTCTGAGGATCGCCTGCCAGCGACCTCCCTTCGGGCGGGATGCTCGACCATGCCGTCGCTTGTCTCAAAACGGACCGTCGCATCAGGCACCCGTGTCCGCCAGACGATGTCGGGTTGGTCCTGGGTCCACCGCGTCCAGATCGCGTCGAGGCGCTCATCAGCAGGATCGTTGTTCAGGTGCGAAGGGAGTGCTGCCTGGTCGACATGCGCGAATGCGGAACACTCCGACACACGCTGAGTCTCGCCCTGGGCGCAGCCGGAGAGCGCGACGGTGAGGATTGCGAGACAGGACCGGACCAGCATCGGGGAACTGTACAGCTAAGGTGCCCGCTGACCAGCGTCGATCTGTTGCAGTTGGAGCAAGTGTCCGCTTCCCACCGAGGCTGTGTGAAAACGCCTTCGGTCCGAGCGAATTAGGTTAGCCTCCCGGGGTCAGCAGGAGGTGGGTATGAGCCGCTTCGTTCAGGGTGCCGATCGCCGGCAGCAGACGCTGCTCCCCGAGTGTCTCGACGACTATGTGGCCGAGGATAATCCGGTCCGGGTGGTCGATGTCTTCATTGATGAGCTGGATTTGAAGGGTCTGGGGTTTGAGGGGATGACGCCCGCGGCGACGGGACGGCCCGCTTACCACCCGGCCACGCTGCTGAAGCTCTACGTCTACGGCTATCTGAACAAGGTGCAGTCGAGTCGTCGGCTGGAGCGCGAGGCGCAGCGCAACGTCGAGCTGATGTGGCTGACGGGCCGGCTGGCGCCCGACCACAAGACCATCGCCGACTTCCGCCGCGAGAACGGCTCGGCGATCCAGGCGGCGTGCGCCCAGTTCGTAGTGCTGTGCCGCGAGCTCGGCCTGTTCGGCGCCGCCTTGGTCGCCATCGACGGCTCGAAGTTCAAAGCGGTGAACACCCGCGACCGCAACTTCACCGCGTACAAGGTGAAGCGGCGGATCGAACACGTCGCCGAGCACATCGCCGGCTATCTGCAGGATCTGGACACGGCGGACCGGCAGGAAGGCGAAGAGGCCGAGGCGCGATCCGTGCGACTGGTCGAGAAGATCGATCGGCTCCGCGCCCAGATGGCGATGCTGAAGGCGATGGAGGCAGAGGTCGAGGCGTCACCTGACGGCCAGGTCTCCCTGACCGATTCAGATGCGCGAGCCATGGCGACGTCGGGTCGAGGCAGCGGCATCGTCGGCTACAACGTCCAGTCCGCCGTCGAAGGCGAGCATCACCTGATCGTCGCCCACGACGTGGTCATGACCGGCCTGGACAAGCATCAGCTGGCGTCCATGGCGCAGAAGGCCAAGGACGCCCTAGGCGTCGAGGCGCTCGATGTGCTGGCCGACCGCGGCTACTTCTCCGGCGAGGAGATACTGGCCTGCGAAGCCATGGGCGTGACGCCCTATCTACCGAAGCCCCAGACCTCAGGCGCGAAGGCGGCGGGCCGGTTCGGCAAACAGGACTTCGTCTACCAGACCGATCAAGACGCCTATCGCTGCCCGGCCGGCGCGCTGCTGCCGCGTCACATGACGACCGTCGAGAAAGGACTGACGTTGCACCGCTACTGGGACCGGGCCAGCTGCACCGGCTGTCGCCTCAAGCCTCAGTGTACGCCCAGCATCGAGCGTCGAGTTACGCGCTGGGAGCACGAGGCGGTGATTGATGCGCTCCAGACCCGGATGGACCTAACTCCCCCGCGCCATGCGCACCCGACGGCGGCTGGTCGAGCACCCGTTCGGAACGATCAAGGCCTGGATGGGCCACACCCACTTCCTCATGAGGCGGTTGCCTAACGTGAAGACCGAGATCAGCCTCCACATCCTGGCCTACAACATGAAGCGGGTGATGGCGGTGCTGGGGACCAAGCCGCTGATCCAAGCCCTCCGAACCTAAGGAGCGGGCTCTGCGCGCCTCAGCCACAGACCCCCGGCGTCAGCGCCGGGAGTTTTTACACGGCCTCCACCCTTAGCGGACATTTCGCGAGTTCGCTTCGGCGCCAGGTAGACTACCACAGTCTCGAAAACCTATCGAAGCGCCAGCCCATGTGGGTCTAAAGCTGCAGTCCGCCCCTAAGAACTTCATGTTACTGATTTCATTAGAGAAAACCAGTGGTGGTTGGAGGCGGGATCGAACCGCCGACCTGTGGGTTATGAATCCACCGCTCTAACCATCTGAGCTACCCAACCCCTTACGGAGCATCGCGCCGGATCGAGAACGACCCCTGAGCGCGAGAGGGGTGCGTATATCGCCGCCTTCTCTCCGGTTCAAGCCGCTTCGATGCGGATTTCGTGCGGGACTATCGGTCGCGGCGCGTTTCGGCTCGCGCAAAGCGCGGTCTGGCGGCAGACTGCTCCTCAAAGCCACGCCGTTTAGGAGCCGTCATGCTGCGCCCCGCCCTCTTCGCCGCTTCCGTCGCCGCCCTGGCTCTCGCCGCCTGCGGGGCCAATGGACAGGATGAGGCGCCGTCCTCCGCCACCGCCGGCGCGCCGGTCGAGACTCGTCCGCCCAACAACCCGGATCAGAAGCCGGCGCACGAAGGCCAGACCCGCGCGCCGTCGGTCAGCACGACGATCGCCATGCAGCACGCCGTCGTGGCCGAAGGGTTGGAGCACCCCTGGGGCCTGGCCATGCTGCCGGACGGCCAGTGGCTGGTGACGGAGAAGCCCGGCCGGATGCGCGTGGTCAGCGCCCAGGGCCGGATCGGCGCGCCGATCGGCGGCCTGCCCGCCGTGGCGGCGCGCGGCCAGGGCGGCCTGCTGGACGTGATCCTGAGCCCGACCTTCGCCCAGGACCGGATGATCTACTGGTCCTACGCCCAGCCGCGAGACGGCGGCAACGGCACGGCCGTGGCCCGCGGCCGTCTGTCGGACGATCTGAGCCGCATCGAGAACGTGCAGGTCGTCTTCCAGGTCAAGGACACCTATGACGGGGACAAGCATTTCGGCTCCTCCCTGGTCTTCGGCCCGGACGGCAAGCTGTACATCACCATCGGCGAACGCTCGGACAAGCCGATGCGGCCGACGGCCCAGAGCCTGGCTTCGCACCACGGCAAGGTCATCCGCGTCAACGCCGACGGCTCGGTCCCATCCGACAACCCCTTCGTCGGCCGCGAGGGCGCCCTGCCCGAGATCTGGTCCTACGGCCACCGCAACCCGCAGGGCATCGCCGTCCAGCCGGAAACCGGCGCGGTCTGGAGCATCGAGCACGGCACGCGCGGCGGCGACGAGCTGAACCTGGAGAAGGCGGGCGCCAACTTCGGCTGGCCCGGCGCAGCCTACGGCATCGAGTACAGCGGCGACGCCATCCCCGGCGCGACGACGACGCAGGAAGGCACGGTCCAGCCCGTCTACTACTGGGATCCGGTGATCGCGCCGGGCGGCATGATCTTCTACGACGGCGCCATGTTCCCCGACTGGAAGGGCAACGCCCTGATCGGCGGCCTGGGCGGCAAACATCTGGTTCGCCTGGTGCTGCAGGACGGCCGCGTGGTCGGCGAAGAGCGTCTGCTGACCGGCCTGGGCGAGCGCATCCGCGATGTGGCGGTCGGGCCTGACGGCGCCGTCTGGGTCGTCACCGACGAAGAGAACGGCAAGTTGGTGCGGCTGGCGCGCCGCTGAGGCTAAGAAGACAGGGCGGGCCGCGCACAACGGCCCGCCCTTTTCATATCCGGCGACCTCACGCGCCTTGTTACTTGACGTTGACGTAAACGTCGTCTTTCTAACGACCTGAGTTTCAATTCCAGACGCGATGATCGGATCCGTCCGCCCACCGCCTCCCATCCAAGACGACAACCGTCCCTCATGCAGCGAGGCGTCGCGCGCCGAGCGATAGGGACACCAGAAAACCGTCCCTCATGCAGTTCGCCGCCGCGCAGCGAACGGTAGGGACACAAAAGAAGAGAGACGCTCCATGGCCGACGCCTACATCTACGACGCCGTGCGCACCCCGCGCGGCAAGGGCAAGAAGGACGGCAGCCTGCACGAGATCACGGCCCTGAGCCTGGCGACCCAGGTTCTGGAAGCCCTGCGCGACCGCAACGGCCTGGACACCGCCAAGGTCGACGACGTGATCCTGGGCGTGGTGTCGCCGGTGGGCGAGCAGGGCTCGGACATCGCCCGCACCGCCGTGCTGTCGGCCGGCTGGGGCCAGGAGACGGCGGGCGTGCAGATCAACCGCTTCTGCGCCTCGGGTCTGGAAGCCGTGAACATGGCCGCCGCCAAGGTGAAATCCGGCGAGGCCGACATGGCCGTCGGCGGCGGCGTCGAGGCCATGAGCCGCGTGCCCATGGGTTCAGACGGCGGCGCCTGGCCGACCGACCCTTCGGCGGCCTTCCCGACCTATTTCGTGCCGCAGGGCGTCTCGGCCGACATGATCGCCACCAAATACGGCTTCAGCCGCGACGACGTGGACGCCTATTCGGTCGAAAGCCACAAGCGCGCCGCCCAGTCCTGGGCCGAGCGCCGCTTCGATCGATCGGTGATCGCAGTCAAGAACCAGCTCGGCCTGACCCAGCTGGACCGTGACGAGACCATTCGTCCGAAGACGGACATGCAGACCCTGGGCGGGCTGAACCCCTCCTTCGTCATGATGGGCGGCATGGGCTTCGACGCCGTGATCAACCAGCGCTACCCCGAGGCGGCGGGCGTCAACCACGTCCACACGCCGGGCAACTCGTCCGGCATCGTCGACGGCGCGGCGGGCATTCTGGTCGGCTCCAAGGAGATGGGCGAGGCCCTGGGCCTGAAGCCGCGCGCGAAGATCCTGGGCGGCGCCTCGATCGGCTCCGAGCCGTCGATCATGCTGACCGGCCCCGAACCCGTCACCCGCAAGCTGCTGGGCAAGCTGGGCATGCAGCCGGGCGACATCGACCTGTATGAACTGAACGAGGCCTTTGCGGCCGTGGTGCTGCGCTACATGCAGGCGCTCGACATCCCGCACGACAAGATCAACGTCTGCGGCGGCGCCATCGCCATGGGCCACCCGCTGGGCGCCACCGGCGCCATGATCCTGGGCACGGTGCTGGACGAGCTGGAACGCTCGAACAAGTCGACGGCCCTGGCCACCCTGTGCATCGGCGGCGGCATGGGCACCGCCACCGTCATCGAACGCGTCTGATCCGGGAGCGAATTACTATGGAAAACTTCAAGATCGACATCGACGCCGACGGCATCGCCACGGTCGCCTTCGACGTGCCGGGCCGTTCGATGAACACCCTGACCTCGGCCGTGATCGCCGAGATCCCGGCCCTGGTCGAAAAGATCAAGACCGACGACGCCATCAAGGGCGTGGTCCTGACCTCGGGCAAGACGACCGGCTTCTGCGCCGGGGCGGACCTGGGCGACATGGCCTCGGGCATGCTGGCCGGCGGCGGCGACCTGCAGAAGGCGTTCGACACCGGCTGGGCGCTGAACGGCGCCTTCCGCGCGCTTGAGACCTCGGGCAAGCCGGTGGCGGCGGCCATCAACGGCCTGGCGCTGGGCGGCGGGCTGGAGTTCACCCTGGCCTGCCACTATCGCGTCGTCGAGAACGACCCGAAGACCCAGCTGGGCCTGCCCGAGATCAAGGTCGGCCTCTTCCCCGGCGGCGGCGGCACCCAGCGCCTGACGCGCCTGATCGGGGTGCAGACCGCCCTGATGCAGATGGCCGAGGGCAAATCCTGGCGCCCGAACGACGCCAAGGGCGCCGGCGTCGTCCATGAGGTCGTCGAGAAGGGCCAGTCGGTCGAGGCCGCCAAGGCCTGGATCAAGAACGGCGGCAAGGCCGTCCAGCCGTGGGACGATCCCAAGTTCAAGATTCCCGGCGGCGGCCCCTACCACCCGGCGGGCGCCCAGGTCTTCATCATGGGCAACGCCATTCTGCGCAAGCAGTCCTACGGCAACTACCCGGCCGTGCTGAACATGATGAAGGCCGTCTATGAAGGCGTGCAGGTGCCGATCGAGGCCGGCCTGCGCATCGAGACGCGCTACTTCATCAAGACCCTGATGACGCCGCAGGCCCAGGCGATGATCCGCAGCCTGTTCCTGTCCAAGCAGGAACTGGACAAGGGCGCCGTGCGCCCGGCGGGCGCGCCCAAGTCCGATCCCAAGAAAGTCAGCGTCCTGGGCGCCGGCATGATGGGCGCGGGCGTGGCCTATGTGCAGGTCATGGCCGGCATCGAGACCGTGCTGATCGACCAGACCCAGGAAGCCGCCGACAAGGGCAAGGCCCACGTCGAGGAACTGCTGAAGAAGCGCCTGTCGCGCGGTCAGATGACGCAGGAGAAGTTCGACGCCACCCTGGCCCTGGTCACGGCGACGACGGACTATGACCTGATCAAGGGCTCGGACCTGGTCATCGAGGCCGTGTTCGAAAACCGCGAGATCAAGGCGGACGTCACCAAGCGCGCCGAGGCTCAGCTGGCGGAAGGCGCCGTGTTCGGCTCCAACACCTCGACCCTGCCGATCTCGGGTCTGGCCGAGGCCAGCGTGCGGCCGGAGGACTTCATCGGCATCCACTTCTTCTCGCCCGTCGACAAGATGATGCTGGTCGAGATCATCATGGGCGAAAAGACCGGCGACGCGGCCCTGGCCAAGGCGCTGGACTATGTCCTGAAGATCAAGAAGACGCCGATCGTGGTCAACGACAGCCGCGGCTTCTACACCTCACGCTGCTTCTCGACCTTCCTGATGGAAGGCATGGCCATGCTGGAAGAGGGCTATTCGCCCGTGCTGATCGACAACGTCGGCCGCATGACCGGCATGCCGCGCGGCCCGCTGGAGATGCACGACGACGTGGCCCTGGACCTGTCGTACAAGATCGCCAAACAGACCCGCGAGGATTTGGGCGACAAATACGTCCCGACCGAGGGCGAAAAGATCGTCGCCACCATGGTCGAACAGGGCCGTTACGGTCGTAAGAACGGCAAGGGCTTCTACGACTACGACCAGAAGCCCAAGGTCATCTGGCCGGGCCTGGCCGAACTGGCCCCGACCACCAAGGGCGACGCCTTCGGCGAAAGCCCCGAGGCGCTCGCCGCCATCGACGAGCTGAAGACCCGCCTGCTGTATCGCCAGGCGGTGGAAGTGGCCCGTTGCTGGGAAGAGGGCGTCATCGACGACCCGCGCGAAGGCGACCTGGGCGCCATCCTGGGCTGGGGCTTCGCGCCCTGGACCGGCGGCCCCATCACCTTCATGGACCAGACCGGACTGAAGGCCTTCGTGGCCAAGGCCGACGAACTGGCCGCCAAATACGGCGACCGCTTCAAGGTTCCGCAGCTTCTGCGCGACATGGCCGCCAAGGACGAAACCTTCTACGGCCGCTTCGCGCCGCAGACCAAGGCGGCCTGAGGCTCAGGCACAGACTGAAACGGAAAGGGCGGCCTTCGCGGACCGCCCTTTTTGTTAGCGCTACGCTCGCAACGCGGTTGCTCGCTGCTTGAGCGCAGCCCCAACCTCCGCTCGTCCCGGCGGACGCCGGGATCCAGTCCTTTGGCTGCATCCGCGCGCGTGGAAGCCTTGGCCTTCTTCAAAGGCGGAGCGCGTGGCTCTCACTGGATCCCGGCGTCCGCCGGGACGAGCGGGTGGGTATTATCTGCTCCGGAACACCCGCGACGCCGCATAGCCCGTCATCGCCGCCAGCAGCACGCACAGCACGCCGTAGCTCCAAGGGCGGTTATGGGCGAACTCATAGATGTCGCGCTCCAGCCCTACCTTCTCGACGGTCAGGGTCATGTTGGACACCGACACCGGCGTCCCTTCCTGGAACAGCCAGACCTCGGCGTAGTACTTCCCCGTCGGCGCCACGGCGGGCAGCTTGACCTCGGCGCGGAACAGGCCCCGATCGACGAACTCCACCCCCTTGGGGTCGGTGTCATAGAGGGCCGCCGCCTCCTTCAGCCGGATGACGGCGCGGCGCCAGTCCAGATAGTCCTCGCCCAGGCGGCTGATGACCACGTCGCGCACGCCGTAGCGGGTGACGGTGCGGGCCTCTTCCGGCGCGTCGATACGCAGGTGATCGACACCCACGCCCAAACGGCGCAACTGGCCGAAGTCGGCGATGTCGCTCAGCGGCCGCGTCGAGGCGGTCATGTAGAAGCCGGGCGCCCCCTCGAACAGCACCGGGCGGCTGTTCAGCCAGACCCCCATGTTGCGCGTCTTCTTGACCAGGCGGACCGGAGCGTCGGGACCGCGCACCACCACCACCACGTCGGCGGGCGTATCGGTCGGGTTGAACACGGCGCCGTAGAGGACGATCGACGCCCCCTTGAACCCGGAGTCCACGTCCACCCGCGCGTCCGTCAGGGCGGCGGCGACCCGCACCTCCTCGGTCGTGGCGGCGGAGCGTTCGATGATGATCTCAGGCGCCGCGACCTGGGGCGGCGGCTCCGGCGGCAGGATCTGGAACATCAGTCCGCCACCCCCGGCGCCAGCAGGAACAGGTCGCTGGGCCGCACGAACAGCTCCAGCCCCATCTGGATGCCGACCAGCAGGACGATCAGCCCCAGCGCCGCGCGCATTTCCTCGGCGCGGAAGCGGCCCGACAGCTTGGCGCCGTACTGGGCCCCCACCACCCCGCCCAGCAGCAGGATGGTGGACAGGACGATATCCACCGTCTGGTTGCGTCCGGCCTGAAGCACGGTGGTGATGGCCGTGGTGATGATGATCTGGAACAGGCTGGTGCCGACCACCACGCTGGCCTTCATCCGCAGCACATAGAGCATGGCCGGCACCAGGATGAAGCCGCCGCCCACCCCCATGATGGCCGACAGAATGCCCGCGAACACGCCCAGGCCGAACGGCGGAATGGCGCTGATGTAGAGGCCCGAGCGCGGGAAGCGCATCTTGAACGGCAGGCCGTACAGCCACATGGGGCGGCGGCGTTCCTTGCGCGGCGGCGTCTCGCCCCTGACGCGGTGCAGGATCTGCGTCAGGCTTTCGTACAGCATCATGCTGCCGATGGAGCCGAGGAACAGCAGATAGGACAGGGCCACCACCAGGTCGGCCTGACCCAGCAGGCGCAGATAGCGGAACAGCTCAACGCCTAGCACGGCGCCCAGCGCCCCGCCGACAGCCATGATGCCGCCGATGCGATAATCGACCGCCTTCATGCCGGAATAGCGGATGACGCCCGAGGTCGAGGAGGCGACGACGTGGCTGGCCTGGCTAGCCACCGCCACCGTCGGCGGAATCCCCAGGAAGACCAGGACCGGCGCCATCAGGAAGCCGCCGCCGATGCCGAACAGACCGGACACGAATCCGACCAGCGCCCCCAGCAGAACCAGGAGCGGCCAGTTCACCGAGACTTCGGCGATCGGCAGGTAAATATCCACGGCACGCGCCTTCGGCTGGAAGGACAGGCAATCGGCGCCGGAAAGGCGACTAGGCTTCCGGTCTTAGCGGCCCCTGCGGCGAACCGCCACCCCCGCGCCGCGCCTGTTTGCGCTGAACGTCAGCCCAGCGGCGGCGCGGTGAAGGCGTCGGCGGCCTCGCGCGCCTTGCGACGCTCCACAGCCGACAGGGCGGGCGTCAGGCGCTGCACCGAGGCCAAGGCCTGCTGGTCGCCGCGACGAGCCGCGATCATGTACCATTTGAAGGCTTCGGACCGATTGGCCGCAACGCCCTCGTCGCCCTGCTCCAGCATCTTGGCGACGTTGTACTGGCTATCGACGCGACCGGCGGCGGCCGCCTTCTTCAGCCAGGCCAGGGCCTCGGGTCCGCTCTTGGCCCCGCCGACGCCGTCGTACAACTGCATGGCGTAATGATGCATGGCCTTGGCCTCGCCGCCCTCGGCCGCGCGGCGCGCCCAGGCGCGCGCCTCGACCGGATCGGCGGTCAGGCCCGCCTGACCGTCCTGATACAGCATGGCCAGGCGCAACTGCGCCGGCGCATAGCCCAGGTTGGCCGCACGGATCAGGGGCTCGACGCCCGCTTCGTCGCCGTTGTCCAGCATCAGGCCGGCGCGGGCGAACAGGGCCGCACCCTCGGTCGCCGCCGCCTCGGGGGAAGGCACGGCGTCGGTCGGGGTCGCGTCCAGGGCCAGAGCCGCAATCGGAGCAGCAGCCTCCGCGGCCGCCCCCGTCTCGCCAGCCACGACGCCCGGCGAGGTCACGCCAGGAAAGCGCAGGCCTGCGCCCTCGGCCACCTGCAGGCTGGCGTAGCCGCCGCCGACGACCAGAGCTGCTACGGCCGAAGCGCCCAGCGCCTTGCGCACGGTCGAGCCCTGACGGCCCGCCTGCTTGTCCAACCGCTCCTGCAACTTGGACTTACCGCCGCGCTTCTTCAGGCCGAAGCCCGAACGGGCGCCGTCGTCAGCGCTTTCGGGCGTCATGGCGGCGCGAGCCGCGTCCAGAACGTCGCGTGTCGAGGCGCGCTCGTCATCAAACGTCGCGCGCGGCGCAGGATCTACAAATTCCAGTTCGGCGGCGAAGCCGTCCTCGTCGTCGCCCAGCGTCAGCGGACGATCGTCCGTCGTCGCAGAGACGGCGTCAGGGCGCTCAAAAACGTCCGCGGCCGGATCCTCGAAAGCCGCCAGAATATCGCTGATGTCGGCGCCGCCAAAGGCCTCGGGCGCGCTGATTGAGGGCGCAGGCGCGACAGCCTCAGCTTCAACACGACCGAACGGCGCAGCGCCCTGGCCAGGCTCCAGGAAATCAGCCTCGAAGGGGTCAGCAAAGCCCCCCTCGTCCGGATGTCGGTCCGTATCGCCCGGGAAGGGCGCGGCCTCGACCGCCCCCGCTAGAGGATCCTGCGACCAAGGCTCTACAGGATCGGCGAAGGCCGCAGCGCGCCAGTCGCCGCTCGCGCTCTCGGCCGGGGTCCAGGGCGCGGGCTCGGGACTTTCCAGCGGCGTCTCGCGACGCTCGGCGCGGCCGGCGCGTTGTTCGATGCTGTCGCGCGCGTCAGCCAGCAGACGAGCCGTGCGCTCCTCGCTCTGCCGCATGCGTTCGGCCAGATCGCCCGAGGCGCGGTCATGTCGCTGGACCAGCTTGTCCGAGCTTTCCGCCAAGCGGCGGCCGATGTCGTCAAGGGCCTGAGCCGAGCGACGCTCGGACTGGGCGATGCGTTCGCTGAGACGGTCCGAGATACGCGTGATCTCGCCGCCCAGCCGCTCCAGCGCCAAGGCGTGCTGATCGTCAGAACGAGTGATGCGTTGATCAACGGCCTCGGCGTGACGCGCCATATCGCGTTGCAGCTTCTGCTCCAGCGCCCGCCCCATGGCCTCGACCTTGGCGTCGACGCCAGACTCCGATACGCCTGCGCCGCCCGTTTCGATCTTCTCGACCTTCTCGACGCGACCGTTCAGGTTCTGGGCGATCCGCAGGATTTCACGCCCCATGCCCTCGACGGCGGCGACCGAGCGCTGCTCGGCGGCGCGCGCCTGTTCGCCGATGGCGGCCAGGGCGCGCTCGATGCGGTCGACCCGGCCTTCGGTCTCGGCCGCGTCGAGGCGACGGATCATCTCGGTGCGGCTGGACTCGACCTGGCGCGTCAGGCTCTCGGCCAGTTTCTCGAAGCGCGAGGCTTCGCGCGCGTGATCCGGTTCGATGCGGCGCTCGGCGTCGCGCATCCGCAGGTCCAAGGCGGCGAACGACCGCTCCAACCCCTTCAGCGCGTCAGAGGTGCGCGACTGGGCGTCGTCCAGACGCACGCCGACCTGTGACAGCAGGGAGGTTCCGGCGCCCGGCCCGGCCGTCTTCTCGATCGCCTCGATGCGGTCGCGCAGCTCGCTGACGCCCGCGCGCTGGCGCTCGTCCATGTCGTAAAGGCGCGTGGAGACGGCGGTCAGCGCCGCGTCCAGCTTGTCCAGCCCTTCGCGCGCCTCGGCCCCGGCGTCCTGCTCCAGACGGCGCAGGCGGCGATGGCCCTCGCGCAGTTCTTCGGCGATGTCATCGATGCGGCGGGCCTTGGCGGTCTCGGCCTCATCCTGTTTCTCGAGGCGGCGCACCAGACCGGCAACCGCCTGGTCGATGCCCTGAATGGCCAAGGTCGAGCGGCGCTCCGCCGCCTCCAGACGCTCGGCGATCACTTCCAGCGAGGCGCCCATGCGACCGATGCCCGGCTGCTGATACGCGTCCTCGCCATAGACGTCGTCCAGGCGGCGCGAACGGCTGCGGCGGTCATAAGGATCAGGAATGGGCGAGCGGCGCGGCAGGGTGGCGACGCCGTCGTCCTCGTCCGGCTCGTCCATGATCATGGAGTTCAGCCACTCGCCCAGGGTCATGCCCGAACGTCGCGCCAGATCCTTGGCGATCTCGCGCGCCTTGGGATCGATGCCCTTCACGCTCCACGGCGCCGCTGCGGTCACTGATTCGCCTCCCGACCCATGGCGCGAACGGTATCCTTCCAGATAAAGCGTGTAAACGTGTCGTTAACCGCTAGATGTGGCGCCTCGTCGCGAGTCGCCGACGGCAGCCGACAGGCCGCTGATGCGCCCGACATGGTTAATGCCGCGTTTAGATTAACCGCGCATCAAGAAATACGGCCACGCTGGAGATTAGGCGGCCGACGGCGCTTGCATCGCGGCCTTGGGCGCCCCAACTGCCGCCGTCATGGACGCCACGCTCACCCTGATCCTGCTGGTCGCCTCGATCGCCATCGCCGTCTTCGCCGGATGGCGCGGGTCGCGCCCGACGGACATCATGCGCGGCCCGCGCATGATGCCGTGGCGTTTCATCATGCTGCTGGCGGCCGCCTTGGTCTTCTTCCTGCTGATCCACCTGATGGCGGAGCTGAGCGGGCGGCCTCTGCCGTCCGCGGCGCCGTTCTAGGCGGGAACGCTCCGGCGCCGGGTCGGTTGTCCTGTCTCCCCGAACGACGAGACAGGAGACGATCTTGACCGACAAGCACCTGACGCCCGCCGAGGCCGAAGCGGCCTTCTGGAAAAGCCTGAAGTCCAGCAACACCGGGATGCTGGGACTAGATCGCCCCGGCTATCACAGCCAGCCGATGACCGCCTTTCGCGAGGCCGAGACCGGAACCATCTGGTTCTTCACCCGCGACGACACCGACCTGGCGCGCGACGCGACGACGCCGGGTCAGACGGCCATGTTCAGCTATGGCTCCAAGGACCAGAAGGTCTGGGCTTGCATCCACGGCTCCCTTTCCGTGCATGGCCACGACCGGGCCGTCATCGAACGCTACTGGAACCCGGTGCTGTCGGCCTGGTATCCGGACGGCAAGGACGATCCGCGCCTGACCCTGTTGCGCTTCGACGCCGACGACGGCCGGGTCTGGGTCAGCGATGGCGGGCTGATGAAGTTCGCCTTCGAGATCGCCCGCGCCAACCTGACCGGCAAGGAGCCGGACGCCGGCGACGTGGTCGACGTCAACCTGCGTTAGGGCTACTTAAAAAGCCTCGAAGCACCAGGCTAGGACCGCCTTCTGGGCGTGCAGGCGGTTCTCGGCCTCGTCCCAGATCAGCGACTGCGGGCCGTCGATGACGGCGTCCGTCACCTCTTCGCCGCGGTGGGCGGGCAGGCAGTGCAGGAAGACGGCGTCGTCGGCCGCCTCGGCCATCAGGGCCTCGTCGACGCTGTAGGGCTCGAAGGCCGCCAGGCGGGCCTCATAGTCCTGATCGCCCATCGACACCCAGGTGTCGGTGACGACGACGTCGGCGCCCTTGACCGCCTCGCGCGGGTCGCTGGTCAGGTGGACGTGAGCGCCGCCCTTTTCCAGATCACGCAGGTCGGGGTGATATTCCGCCGGACAGGCGACGTGCAGGTGGAAGCCGAACTTTGGCGCAGCGTGCATGAAGCTGTGGCAGACGTTGTTGCCGTCGCCGATCCAGGCGATCGTCTTGCCCTCGATCGGGCCGCGATGCTCCTCGATCGTCATCAGGTCAGCCAGGATCTGGCACGGGTGACTGCGGTCGGTCAGGCCGTTGACGACCGGCACGGTCGAGACGCGGGCGAAGCGCTCGACGTCTTCATGATCGTTGGCGCGGATCATCACGGCGTCGACCATGCGCGACAGGACGCGAGCCGTGTCCTCGACCGGCTCGCCCCGGCCCAGTTGCATGTCCGAGGCGGTGGCGATGATGGAGTCGCCGCCCAGCTGGCGGATGGCCGCGTCGAAGCTGAAGCGGGTGCGCGTCGAGTTCTTCTCGAAGATCATGGCCAGGACGCGGTCCTTGCCCGGCGCATCGGCGTCGGCGCGGCCCTGGGGCCAGCCTTTTCGGGCGCGTTTTCGGGCGTGGGCGTCGTCCAGAATGGCGCGCAGGTCAGCTGCGTCCAGGCGGTGGATGTCGAGGAAGTGACGAACCATGACCAAGCCTTCTCCCTCCCCTTCGTGGGGAGGGTGGTCCCGCAGGGACCGGGTGGGGGCGGCCCTGCGAAAGTCTGGAGGTAGAAGAAAGCGTCCCCACCCGGCCTCGCCTCACGGCTCGGCCCCCTCCCCACGAAGGGGAGGGAGAAACAGCGTCAGCTCGCGATCTTGGTGCGAGCGAACTCGCAGGCCTTCTCGAACTTCTCGATGGCCTCGCGGGCCTCGTCGAGAGTGATGTTCAGCGGCGGCAGGACGCGGACCAGGTTGTCGCCGCCGCCGGCGACCAGCAGCTTGGCCTCGTCACGGGCCCAGCCCATGAACTCGCGGTTGTTCGGAACCAGCTTGACGCCCAGCAGCAGACCCTTGCCGCGCACCTCGACGATCACGTCGGGGAAGCGTTCGGCCAGGCCGTGCAGTTGCTGGGTCAGGTAGCCGGCGACCTCATTGACGTTGTCCAGGATGGCGTCCGACGACACTTCGTCAAAGGCGGCCTGACCGACGGCCATGGCCAGCGGGTTGCCGCCGAAGGTCGAGCCGTGCACGCCGACCGTCATGCCCTTGGCCGCCTCGGCGGTGGCCAGGCAGGCGCCGATGGGGAAGCCGCCGCCCAGGGCCTTGGCGACAGCCATGATGTCCGGCGTCATGTCGGCCCATTCGTGGGCCCATAGCTTGCCGGTCCGGCCCATGCCGCACTGGACTTCGTCGAAGATGATCAGGACGCCGTACTTGTCGGCCATCTCGCGCATCCAGCGCAGATCGGCGTCCGGCGTGGCGCGACAGCCGCCCTCGCCCTGAACCGGCTCCAGAATGATGGCGGCCGTGTTCGGGTTCTCGAAGGCGGCGGTCAGGGCGGCCTTGTCGCCCCACTTCAGCTGATGGAAGCCTTCCATCTTGGGCCCGAAGCCCTCGGTGTAGCTGGGGTTGGCGGCGGCGTTGATGGCGCCGTAGGTGCGGCCGTGGAACGAGCCGTCGAAGCCGTAGATGTCGATGCGCTCAGGCTGGCCGTTGGCGACGTGGAATTTGCGCGCCGTCTTCAGGGCGCACTCGATCGCCTCGGTGCCCGAGTTGGTGAAGAAGACAACGTCGGCGAACGACTTCTCGCACAGGGAGTCGGCCAGGGCGTCCTGCCCCGGAATCTTGAAGATGTTGGAGACGTGCCACAGCTTCTCGGCCTGGTCCTTGACCGCCTGCACCAACTTGGGATGAGCGTGGCCCAGGGCGTTGGTCGAGATGCCCGAGACGCAGTCCAGATACTCGGTCCCGTCAGTGGACCAGAGGCGGACGCCCTGGCCGCGCTCCACTTCCAGCGGCGCGCGATTGTAGACACCCATCAGATGACCGGACACTTGGCAGACTCCATAAAGCGAGACGGTCCCGGCGCGTCTGCGACGGGACCGCTTTGGAAAAGGGCGCCGAACTTGTCGGGCGCTATTTCCGCTTAGTCAACACCGCGCAGGGCGCGAATTCAGCGCAGTTGCGCATCCAGCTTCTGGATCAGGGCCGCATAGGTCCGACCGGCCAGGTCGATGGTGTGGCCTTCGACCGCCGCGATGACGTCGTCCTTGGAGTGAATGACGCGGAAAACCTGGGGGACGAAGCCCTCGGCCAGGCCGTTGGTCTCGCCGCCGTTGAAGGCCAGCCACATCTGGTGGGCGCCGACCTCGTCCTGAAAACCGAGCGAGACCACCGGCGCGCCCGCCGCCGAGAAGGCCCGGTCGTCGGACGGCGGATATTCGGGGAAGCCGACGCACTGCTGGGCGCGCTCGGCGCACAGCTCCTGCACCGCGCGGGTGACGAAGGCCGACTGCGCCCCGTTGTTCTGGCCGTACATCATGGTGTCGCCATAGGCGGCGACGTCCGAGTTCACCACGGCCGCGACATTGGCGATCCCATGCGCCTCGATCCACTTCTTGGCGCCGATCAGGCCCAGCTCCTCCTGGTCGAAGAAGATGATGCGGATGCGGTGCGACAGCGGCGCCTCGCGCAGGATCTTGGCCGCCTCGATCAGGGCGACCACCGAACCGGCGTTGTCGACCAGGCCGTCGGCCATCGTTCCGTCGCGCAGCTTCACCGCGTCATAGTGGGCGGTCAGCAGGATCTCCTTCTCGCCCCCGCCGAGGGTGACGACGACGTTGGAGCCCTGCATCGGACCGGCGCGGCCGCCGCCCTCGAAAGTCTCGACCGTGGGGGCGAAGCCCTCGGCGCGAAGCTGGCCCAGCAGCACCTCCAGACGCGCGGCGTTGGACGGCTTGGCGTAGGCGCCGACCTGTTCGCGCAGATCGGCGGCGCGGTCCTGGGCGAGCGACGGCGCGGCCGTCAGGCAGACGGCGGCCAGGCAGGCGCCGCTGACAGCGGCCTTCAGGCGAAGATGAAACGACATGGCGAGGCCCCTTTCGCGAGGCCCCTCGCCCCGCGCTCGACGCCTTGCTTAAAGCGAAATCGGTTCAGATGCGACCGCATCCGAACTCAGCTCTTCAGCCGCCAGCCCGAACGGAACACCAGCCAGCAGGCCGCGCCCATGACCACGGTCAAGACGGCGCTCATGACCACGCCGACCATCAGACTGCCCTCGGCATGACCGATGAAGCCCGCCCGGAACCCGTCGATCAGGTAGAAGAAGGGATTGAACCTGCTGATGCTGGCGAAGGGCTCAGGCAGGCTGTCGATCAGGTAGAAGGTGCCCGACAGGAAGGTCATCGGCATGACCACGAAATTCTGCACCGCCGACAGGTGGTCGAACTTCTCAGACCACAGCCCCGCCAGCACCCCGACCATGCCCATCAGCAGGGAGGCGATCAGGCCGAACCAGACGATCAGGGCGACGTTGGCCAGGCCCAGCTTGGCGAAGGGCATGACGCAGATCGCCGTCACCAGGCCCACCGCCACCCCGCGCGTCGCCGCGCCCAGGGTAAAGCCGACCGTCAGCTCCAGCGGGCTGAGCGGCGGAGTCAGGAAATCGGTCGCCGTGCCCATGATCTTGGCCTGGATCAGGCTAGACGAAGCGTTGGCGAAGGCGTTCTGCAGGATCGCCATCATGATCAGGCCCGGCGCCACGAACTCGGCGAAGGGCGTGCCGTGCAGCGGCGGCCGCGCCCCCTTCAGCGCCACCACGAAGACCATCATGTAGAGCAGGGTCGTCACCACCGGCGCCGCCACCGTCTGGGCGCCCACCTTCCAGAAGCGGCGGACCTCCTTCAGGTAGAGGGTGCGCAGCCCCACCCAGTTGATCCCGTCATAGCGACGGGGTTGCGGCAGGCCGTGAGGCGCGGCGGAAGAGGCGTCGGAACCGGCGGTCAGGTGCGTCATGCCGCCTCAGATGCGACAGCCAGGCCGGTTTCGCAAGGCGTCCGCCCTGTGGATGACATCCAGGAAGTTGAGTCAAATCGGGACATTAACCATACTAGATGTAGTTTCTGTGGACAGGTGAATTCCCACATATTGCGTGTTTTAAGGGGTGATTTACGATTAGAGGCGTGATGAGGGGCCGAAATTCGGACTCCGGCACAAGATATTGAATCCGACTTCTCCGCAGGAGGGCGACATGAACCCAGGCTGGACCGAAGACCGCGTCGGCGCGCTCAAGAAGCTGTGGCTGGAAGGCCAGTCAGCGAGCCAGATCGCCAAGGCCCTTGGCGGCGGCGTGACCCGCAACGCCGTGATCGGCAAGGTGCACCGCCTGGGCCTGTCAGGCCGGGCCGCTCCGTCGCAACCCGCGCGCACCACCTTCCGCCCGGCCCGTCCGCGCGCCGCCGCCCCGGCCGCGCCGGTGCAGGCGCCGTCGGCCCCGCGCCGCATCGAGGCCGTGGCCCCGCGCCCGGTGGCCATCGCCGCCGCGTCCCAGGCTCCGACGCCCGCGCCGGAACTGGCCGGCACCGCGACGGTGCTGACGCTGGGCGCGCACATGTGCAAATGGCCGATCGGCGACCCCTCGACCAGCGAGTTCAGCTTCTGCGGCCGCCGCGCTTCGGAAGGCGTCTACTGCGTCGAACACGCCCGCGTCGCCTACCAGCCCCAGGTCCGCAAGAGCGCCGGCAAGGACGCCTCGTCCGACCTGGCCCGCAGCCTGCGCCGGTACATTTAAGGCTGCTATCGCTCGCGACGCGGTCGCTCGCTGCTTGAGCAGACGTGACCGCTATCGTTCGCCGCGCGGCGGCTCCCTGCTTAAGCAGAAGAGCCGCCGCGTCGTCGACTTTCGGCCCCACAGCCGACACGAACGCCCCCTAGAGGGGCCGCCGTCCGCCCCGTCGGTTTTCGACGGGCTCCGGGGCGGGACTGCGGTTCATCCGGGTTGACGCAGTCCCATCCAGGCCCTCGCCCTCGGCGAGGGTTTTTTTGTTGGGCCCTGACGCGCTTCGCGCTGCTTGAGGGCTGCCTTGTTCGCCCTACCGCGCTTCGCGCTGCTTGAGGGCCGAATGGCTTCAGCCCCTTCGCGCACAGCTCGAGACCTGCCCTTAGTTCAGCACCCGGCGGGCGTCCGGCACGTCCAGGCTGAAGGCCGGGATGGCGGCTTCGAACATGCGGCCTTCGGCGTCCTGCATGAAATAGGCGCCGACCATCGAGCCGGACGGCGTCGTCAGCGGGCAGCCCGAGGCGTAGGCGTAGCTGTCGCCCGCCTCGATCACCGGCTGTTCGCCGACCACGCCGGGACCGCGCACCTCTTCGACCCGGCCCATGGCGTCGGTGATGGTCCAGCGCCGGGCCACCAGTTGCACCGGGCCGCCGCTCAGATTGACGATCTCGACCTGATAGGCCCAGACCCAGCGCCCCTCGGCCGGGTCCGACTGGCCCGCCAGATAGGAGGGGCGGACGCGAACGACGACGCCTTCGGTCTCGGCGGAGTAGGCAGGAGCGGAGTGCATGCGCTATATGCAGCCCGCCGTACGCGGGGTTCAAGCGTCTGTCGTCGCCGACAAGCTACACAGACGAGAAAATCCGTGTGAGAACAGGACGGCATGACCAGCTTTCAGATTCCCGCCCGCTCCGGCATCCTTCCCTTCCAGGGCATTGAGACCCTGATCGCGGCGGGCGCCATCGCCTCCGACACCCCGTTCGACGCCGATCAGGTCCAGCCGGCCAGCCTGGATCTGCGCCTGTCGGATCAGGCTTGGCGCGTGCGCGCCTCCTTCCTGCCTGGCCAGCGCAAGGTCGAGGAACGCATCGCCGACGTCGCCATGCACGCCATCGACCTGCCCGACAGCGGCTATGTGATGGAGAAGGGCTGCGTCTACATCGCCCGCCTGCAGGAGCGTCTGCACCTGCCCAAGGGCCTGAACGCCCGCGCCAATCCGAAGAGCTCGACCGGCCGCGTCGACGTCTTCGTGCGCCTGCTGACCGATCAGGGCGGCAGCTTCGACGACGTGGAAGAGGGTTACGACGGCCCGCTGTATCTCGAGATCGCGCCTCAGACCTTCTCCATCCTGGTCAAGCCGGGCACGCGTCTGAACCAGTTGCGCCTCAAGGCGGGCGAGCCGCCCAAGCTGGAGACCCGCAGCGTCGGCGTCGACCTGCGTGCGGGCGAGCACGGCGTCGTCGGCTATCGCGGCCGCCGCCACGCGGGCGTCATTAACATGGACCACATCGACGGCCATGATCCGCGCGACTTCTGGGAGCCGCTGACCCTGCGTCGCGGCGAACTGCTGCTGGACCCGGGCGAGTTCTACATCCTGGCCTCGTCGGACGACGTGGAGATCCCCGTCGATCAGGCCGCCGAAATGACGCCGATCGACCCCTCGGTCGGCGAGTTCCGCGTCCACTACGCCGGCTTCTTCGACCCCGGCTTCGGCACGGACGAGGCGCACGGCGCGGGCTCCAAGGGCGTGCTGGAGGTCCGCACCCACGACACCCCCTTCCTGCTGGAGCACGGCCAGATCGTCGCCCGACTGGTCTATGAGCCGCTGACGGAACGCCCGTCGCGTCTCTACGGCGAGGGCGGCAGCCACTACCAGAGCCAAGGGCTCAAGCTGTCGAAGCACTTCCGTCCCTGGGGCTAGGTTTCCTTGTCCCCTTGAGGGAGAAGGTGGCATGCGAAGCATGACGGATGAGGGGTGAGATCGCCGTCGCTAGTCATGTGTTGCATAGAGAGTAGGCGCCGCGATCAGCCGACCGCGGCGCTTACACCCCTCATCCGAGCGCCTCCGGCGCCCACCTTCTCCCTCAAGGGGAGAAGGATCATCTTGAGCGCATCAGGTCAGCTTGTTCGCCTTCCTCAGGCTGGGGAAGGTCTTGGCCCAGATGCCCGTGGCGGCCAGGGCGCCGAAGCCGCCGAACACCGCCGCGCCGATCGGCCCCAGAAGGCGCACCATGACGCCGGAATAGGCCTCGCCCAGCTCGTTCGAGGCGCCGATGAACAGCATGGACACCGACGACACCCGCCCGCGCATGTGATCCGGCGTAGCCAACTGGATCAGGGTCTGGCGGATGTTGACGCTGATCATGTCCGCCGCCCCGCCCAGGAACAGCACCGCGCCCGACAGCCAGACGCTCTTGGACAGGCCGAAGATCA
This sequence comes from Brevundimonas phoenicis, assembly GCF_047237745.1. NCBI lineage: Bacteria > Pseudomonadati > Pseudomonadota > Alphaproteobacteria > Caulobacterales > Caulobacteraceae > Brevundimonas > Brevundimonas phoenicis. The sequence goes on along the minus strand of NZ_JBDFLN010000001.1, from coordinate 629,108 downwards.
GGGTGCAGACGCCGAACACCGCCACCGCGCCGAACATCCAGCGCCCGCCGTGGCGCACGATGGGGAAGCGGCTCAGGTAAAGCGCCATCAGCAAGGCCCCCACCCCGAACGAGGCCCGCAGCAGGCCGAAGCCGATCGCCCCGACGTGCAGGATGTCGCGTGCGAAGATCGGCGTCAGCAGGGCCACCCCGGCCAGCAACACCACGACCAGATCCAGCGAGATGGCGCCCAGGACGATCTTGGTCTTCCAAACATAGGCCAGGCCTTCGCGGACCTGCTGCACCGGGCCCAGCTTGGATGGATCGACCTGCGGCTTGCCCCTGGTGCGGATCAGCAGGAAGCAGGCGATTGCCGCCAGAAACAGGGCCATGGCCGAGGCGTAGGCCAGCGGCACGTTCAGGCCGACGATGACCCCGCCCAGCGCTGGCCCCGCAATGGCGCCGGTCTGGAAGGCGATGGACTGGGCGGCGATGGCCGGCGGCAGGGCCTTGCGCCCCACCACCATCGGCAGGAAGGCCTGGCTGGCCGGCGCCAGGAAGGCGCGCGCCGCGCCGAACACGGCGGCCACCGCCAACAGGCCCCACAGCGGCGGCGACCCGTGCAGCGCCATCATCAGGAAGGCCCCCGCGCACATCCCCTCGACGATGATCGACAGGGTGACGGTATGCTTGCGGTCGCGCCGATCCGCCATAGCTCCGGCCGGCAGGGTGAAGGCCAGCAGCGGCAGGAACTGGCACAACCCCACCAGGCCCAGATAGAGGCTGGCCTGTTCGATCGGATGATCGCGCCGGGCGATTTCATAGACCTGCCACAACAGGGCCGAGGACTGGATCTGAATGCCCAGGACCGCCACCATCCGCCCCAGCCACAGCAGGCGGAAATCGCGAATGCCCCACGGGCTGGACGGACCGTCGCCAGGCGGCGAACCGGGCGGCGGTCCGGGCGGCAGCGGCGGCTGGGGCGGAACGGTCGGGGCGGAATCGATGCTTTCGGTCGTCACGGTCGTGGTGCGTCTTCAAACAAGGGGCGCTGTCGCGGCCGTCGGGCCTTCTCGCGGATGCGGGATATGCCTAAAGCAATAGCCTCATGAACGCCGCATCACATTCCGTCATCGATCCTGTCGAACTGACCCGCGACCTGATCCGCATCCCGTCCGTCACCCCCGCCGACGAAGGGGCCATGGACGTGCTGGAGCGCGCCCTGACCGGCCTGGGCTTCGCCTGCCGCCGCATGGTGTTCGAGGGGCCGAGCGGCGTGGGCCACGACGCGCGCATCGAGAACCTCTACGCCCGGCGCGGGACGGCCTCGCCCAACCTCTGTTTCGCGGGCCATACCGACGTGGTGCCGATCGGCGACCTGAAGGCCTGGAGCGCCGGACCGTTCGAGGGCGAAACCCGCGACGGCGTCCTCTACGGACGCGGAGCCGTGGACATGAAGGGCGGCATCGCCGCCTGGGTCGCCGCCGTCTCGCGCGTCCTAGCCCAAGGCGAGATCGAAGGCTCCCTGTCCTTCCTGATCACCGGCGACGAGGAAGGCCCGGCCCTGCACGGCACCAAGCGGGTGGTCCAGACCCTGGCCGCCGAGGGCGAGCTCATCGACGCCTGCGTGGTCGGCGAGCCGTCCTCCGCCCACCACTTGGGCGACATGATCAAGGTCGGGCGGCGCGGCTCGCTAAACACCTGGATCACCGTCTTCGGCAAGCAGGGCCATGTCGCCTATCCCGACCGCGCCGCCAATCCGGCCCCGGTCATCGCCCGGCTCCTGGCCCGCCTCGACGCTCACGTCCTCGACGAGGGCTACCCCGAGTTCCCGCCGTCGAACCTGGAGATCACCACCATCGACGTGGGCAATCCGGCGAGCAACATCATCCCGGCCGAGGCCAAGGCGCGGCTGAACATCCGCTTCAACCCGACCCACACCGGCGACGGCCTGATCGACTGGCTGAACCGCGAGGCGGGCGCGCTTCAGGCCGAGACGGGTCTGCGGATCGAACTGGAGCACATGTGCTCGGGCGAGGCCTTCCTGACCGAACCGGGCGCCTTCGTCAGCGCCGTGCAGGACGCGGTGGAGGCCGTGCTGGGCCGCCGTCCCGAAGCCTCGACCACCGGCGGCACCTCCGACGCCCGCTTCATCCGCGCCCTGTGTCCGGTGCTGGAGCTGGGTCTGGTCGGCCAGACCATGCACCAGGTCGACGAGCGCGTGCCCGAGGCCGAACTGCGCGCCCTGACCGACGCTTATGAGCGTGTCATCGCCACGGTGCTGGAGCGGTTGGCCGGCTGAAAAGCAAGCGCCTCGCCATCGGAACCGTTCCTCACCGCGCCGCAGGCCGCTGACCGGCCTCAAGGATCGGCATGCCCGCCTCGGTCGGGATGTAGATGGTCTGGCGGCCTTCCTTGCCTGCGGTTTCCTGCAGCATGTTGATGTAGGACCAACGCAGATAGGCTTCGGGACCACCGAGAGCTTCCGCCATGATGCGGTTGGCCTCATTGGCGCCCTTGGCGCGCTCAATCTCGGCGGCGGCGGTCAGCTTGGCCGAATCCAGGGCGGCCTGGGCTTCCAGCACGCGGATACGACGGTTCTGCACCGCCTCCTCATAGGCCGCCTTGCCCGCCATCTGCTTGGAATAGACGTTGTAGGTCGGAAAGCCGATCAGCACGACCGCCAGGACAACAGCGATAGCGATGATGGATCCGAGCGTGAGGCCGACGCCGCGCATGGGCTTGTCCTGATGTTGAAAGAGAGGGAGCCGCAAGGTGGCGGCTCCGGTCGTCTCCGGTCAAGCCGCGTCGATCAAGTTCCCATCGCTCAACGACGGCGAGCTGACGCCGGGGCCGGGACCAACTCCAGTATGTCGAGATTGGATTCATTGGCGGGCCAGGGCGTGACCAGGCGCCAACGGTTTTCACCGATGCGCTCCAGCACCGAGACCATGTCACGCTCCGGACGCTGACCATAGGCGCGCGCGCCCGGTTCGGAGGCCAGAGCCATGGAGCCGAGGAAGACCATCTCGCGATCGCTCTCCGGGAAGAGCAGGCCCGCCTGGCGCTGGGAGCCGCTGAGCTTGGTCAGCTTGAGGCCTTGGGCGGTGTTCTCGATCCGACAAGCGAACCAGCCATAGACGACATACCCCAGCCCCGCCTCGCCGCCCTGCGAGCCCAGCTTGACGGTGCGGCAGCGATAATTTCCACCCGGCGGGATCACCGAGGGACGAGCCGCCTCCGGGTCGATCAATTCGCCCAGCGCCGCCAGGTCGCCCGAGCCAGGCTGTCGTTTGGCCTGCTCCAGAGCCAGAGACCAAGCGGCGGCGCGGCGCTGATAACGGTCACGATCGGCCGCCGTGATGACCCCGCGCCAATCGTCCAGCACCGCGCCCACAGGAGCTTCGGGCGCGACGGGGATCGGCGGCGGCGGCGGCGGCGGCGGGGGCGTCGTGGCGCAGGCGGCGACCAAGGCTGAAAGCGCAAACGCCGACAGGCCGCTTCGCAATAGAGTCGGCCGGAAAGAACGGATCGGCGCGCGCTGCATATCGGTTTCCCTCGCGACAGGGATCGAAAGCCCCATTTCTCTAGGAAGCCGCCATGGCCCGCCGCGTCAACCCTGCGCACCGACTTATGACGTCGTACGCGTCACCCTCGCGTCGCAAAACTCCGTTGCGGACTGATTCAGCAACCTGGCCAGGGTCGCGGTCAGGTCTGCCAAGGAAACCGGCCGTCGAAGCAGCTCCGCGACGCCGTCGGCGCACAAAGCCTGCGCGTCCGAAGTCAGGGCAAGGACCGGCGTCGGGCGTCGCGTCGGATCCGTGCGCAGGGCCTTCAGAAAGGCCGCGCCCCCGTCCTCCGCCAGATCCAGATCAAGGATGAGAGCGTCCGGTCGCAGGTCGCGCGCCAGCGCCGCGCCCTCGTCCACGGACGCCGCGACATGGAGCTGAAGCCCGCCGAAGTCCTGCGTCAGGCGGCGCATCAAAGCCACCGCCGCCGCGTCGCGGGCGATGTACAGAAGCACGCCCGACGGCATGCGCGGCAGATCCGCCAACAGCCCCTCGGAACGGCCGGCGGCATCGGATGGCGCGGCGAGTGCGGCGGCCAGGCTGACGGTGAAAGCCGCGCCCTGCCCTTCAACGCTCTCGGCTTCGACACGCCCCTGCATAGCCTCGGCCAACCCTCTGGCGGCGGCCAGGCCCGCACCTGAAACCCGCCCCGCTGCGATCGCCGGAAGGGTGAAAGGCTCGAACAGGGTTTCAAGCTGCGTCGACGATAGACCGGGGCCGCTATCGCGCACCGTCACCTGTATTTCGGCTCCGACGCGGCGCCCCTCGATCGTCACCGTTCCCCCTGGACGGTTGTGGCGCACGGCGTTGGCGATCAGGGCGGAGAGGATACGCGTCAGCCGTTCAGGGTCCGCTAGGGCGGTGAGACCCGGTTTCGGCTCGGGCAGGGTCAGTAGCACTCCGGCCGCCGTCGCCTCTATCTCGAAAGCCAGGCAGACCTTGTGCGCCAGCAGCAGGGGATCGACGGCTTGAAGCACGGCTGGTACGGGTCGCTCGGCGCCTGCCAGTGTGTTCATGCCCTCGACCAGGATCAGCAGCCGGGCGGCGGCTTCGCGGATCCGCTCGACCGCCTGCCGCTGACGGTGACTGAGCGGCTCCCCCGCCGCGTTCAGGCGCAGAAGGTCGGAAAAGCCGAGAACCCCCTCCAGCGGGGAGCGCATCTGACGGCTGACGGCGGCCATCAGATCAGCATGGCGCCGACGTCCCTGCAAAGCGCTATCCTGCGCCCGCATTCGAATCGCGTCCGCATCGACAAGGGCCGCTTCAAGTTGGACGATCCGACGTCGCGCGCCGTCCATCTGACGATCATGCAGACGTTGCGCCGCGCGAATGCGGCCATGGGCCCCGAACGACAGCCTGAGCCCGGCGACGCCCGTCGCGAGGCCGAGAGCCAGAATCAGCACAACGAATTCCATCGGCCATCCTCCCGTCGAAGGAAGGATGGCCGATCAAAGGTTGTATTTTTCTGTAGGCGCTCGCTCTAGTAGAATAGAGCGCGCTCAGCCTTCGTCGTCGGTGACGACCGGTTCGGCCTTGCGACGCGTACGGCGCTTGGGTGCGGGCGGGGCGTCTTGTTCAACCGAGGGGCCGTCTTCGGCGGTGATGGGACGTGTCAGGAAGCCCGGCAAGGCGGCGGCGTCGTCGGTCGACTGTACGGCCTCATCCTCAGCTCCCTCGCGCGGACGGCGCGGCGCACGAGGAGCGCGCGGCGCACGCTCAACCGTCGTCTCATCGCTCGATGCGACGACCTCGGTCGGACGATCTTCGCCCTGCGCGGCGTTTTCGTCATCGGCGGCGACGCCAGGCTCGCCCTCGGTGTTTTCGAAGCGGCGATTGCGTTCGTCGCGACGACGCTCCCAGCGTTCGCGGCGACTTTCGCGACGGCCGCCTTCTCGGCCCTCGCTGTCGGCGCCGCCATGGTCGGAGCCGTCACGATCCCGGTCGCGATCACGATCGCGGTCACGATTGGCCTCGCGCTCGGCGCGTTCGGCCTGACGGCGAGCTTCATCCTCGACGCGGCGTTCTTCAGCCTGCTGGGCGGCGATGATGGCTGCCGCCTGTGCGCCGGACTCGTCCTCGAAGTCGATATCGAAACCTTGGCCCGCTTGCTCGCGTTGAGCAATTTCGCTCACTGAACGCTGCGGCTGAAGCGCGCGCAGGACGCGGAAATAGTGTTCGGCGTGCTGGGTGTAGTTCTCGGCCAGAACGCGGTCGCCGGCGGCCGCGGCGTCACGCGCCAGTTGCATGTAGCGTTCATAGACGGTCTGGGCGTTGCCGCGGACCTTGATATTCTCTGGACCTTGCGAGTCCCACGAGCGGTTCGGATTGGTCGCGTTGGCGTTATTGCCGCCGCCGGGCTTACGGTTGCGTCCGCGTTGACGCTTCATGCCCTTGAAATCTCTCATCGGAGCTTACCGTGCTGGTGCGGGCCGCCGTCGTGGAGACGGTCGGGGCCCTGTTCGTCGTTCCGTTCGTTCGGGGCCAATCCCCGGTGCGAGCTGTTCGGAAAACCGTGCGCTCCCCGTGGTCCGCCGCGTCCGTCCTAGGGGCGCGACCGTCACTGAACTCCGATGCGCTTAAGCGAGCGAACCTGCTCGAAAAGAATGCGTCTGAGTGGGGAACACCACGGACTTAGCGCGCACAGAGACGCTTTGCCAAGGGTTTTTATTGCATCGGCGCTTCAGCTTCAGGGATAGGCTCCACGCGCGGATCCGGGCCGTTGGTGACCACGCGGTCGCGGTCGCCCAGATCCTTGACCACCTTCACGTCGGTGAAGCCCGCCGTCTCGAACAAGGCCTTGACCGCCTCGCCCTGATCCCAGCCGATTTCGACTGCGAAGACGCCGTTCGGGCGCAGGATGCGCGCAATCTCGGGCGCCAGGTCGCGATAGGGCTGCAACCCGTCCGGGCCGCCGTCCAGCGCCAGATGCGGGTCATGATCGCGCACCTCTGGATCCAGGCCGGCGATATCGCCGCTCGGGATGTAGGGCGGATTGGACACCACCAGGTCGAAGCTGTCGTCAGCGAAGCCCGTCGCCCAGTCCGTGCGCAGGAAGGTGCAGCGGCTGTTCAAATCCAGGTTGGCGGCGTTCTCGCGCGCCACGGCGATGGCCTCGGACGAGATATCGGTGCCGACGCCGCGCGCGCCGAATCGCTCGGCCAGCGTCGCCAGCAGGATGGCGCCTGAGCCGGTGCCCAGATCGATCATGTCGAACGCCTTGTGTGGCGGAAAGGCGCGGACGATGACATCCAGCAGAGTCTCGGTGTCCGGCCGCGGGCTGAGCACGTCGGGCGTGACGTTCAGCATGATCTTCCAGAACCCTTTGCGGCCCAGGATACGCGACACGGGCTCGCGCCGCAGACGTCGCTCGACCAGGGTTTCCAGCGCCTGCGCCTGTTCCGGCGTGACCAGTCGATAGGGATCGTTCAGAATATCCACGCGCCCCGCTCCGGTCGCCGTCTCCAGCAGAATGCGGGCGTCGATGGAGGGGCTGTCGATACCAGCGGCCTTCAGGCGCGCCTGGGCGCCTTTCCAGGCGGTCAGCAGAGTCGGTTGGGTGTTCTGATCAGACATGCCCGGTGATTGGGGTCTGTGACGCATGATTTCAAGACGGAACGGCCAGGCAGCGTGGCCGTTGAAGGGCGAATGGGGATGAAACCACGGTCGAATCATCGCGCACCGCGCGTCGGAAAACATCGGGCTGCGCGGGGATCACACGGCGTGACGGGCGGACTGCTGCGCTATCTGGCCGCCGCGGCGGGCGGACTGGCGACGGGGGCGACGGCGGCGCATCTGCTCTATACTCAAGGCCATCGCTTCGGCCTGGAGCTGCGGCCCGAGCGGCCCGAGCCCCTGCCCCCGCGCGATCCGACGCCCGAAGACTATGATGACAAGGAGCCGGGTCGCGGCCGTCTGGCCCAGCGGCCGCGACAGATTCCGCACAAGGGCTGGGTCGATATTCTGTGGCGCACCGTCATGGGCTATTTCGGCGACCGCGTCGGCTTCGTCGCAGGAGGCGTGACCTTCTTCATGCTGCTGGCCCTGTTTCCGACGCTGGGCGCCTTCGTCACCATCTACGGTCTGTTCGCCGATCCGGCCGACGCCTGGGGGCAGTTGAGCTTCCTTTATGAGGTGCTGCCGGCGAACGTAGCGCAGTTTCTGGGGACGGAGATGACGCGGTTGGCGGGCAATTCGACCGGCCAACTGACCTTCACCCTGGCCTGGACCCTGCTGTTGACGCTGTGGGCGGCCAACGGCGGCGTAAAGACCCTCTTCTACGGCCTGAACCTCGCCTATCATGAGGTCGAGCGGCGCAACATCGTCGTTTACAACCTGATGTGCATGGGCTTCACCGTCTCAGCGATGGCGGCGGTGCTGCTGAGCTCGACACTGGTGGTCGGGGTGCCGGTAGTGCTGGCGGTGTTCGGCCTTGAGGACGAATGGGCCTATCTGGCTCCGCTGCGCTGGCCGCTGCTGTTTTTCGGCTATGCAGGGGCGCTGGCCCTGATCTATCGACTGGGGCCCAGCCGGGCGCGGGCGCGCTGGCGCTGGCTGACGCCGGGGGCGCTGTTCGCAGCGACGATGAGCCTACTGGTCTCCTTCCTGTTCAGCTGGTTCCTGACCACCTTCGTGCGTACAGATTCCTATGGCCCGCTGGCGGCCGCCATGGGTTTTCTGCTGTGGACCTGGATCTCGGTGCAGGTGATCCTGATGGGCGCTCGGCTGAACGCCGAGATCGAGCACCAGACGGCCATCGACACCACCATCGGCGCGCCCCGGCCCATCGGCGAGCGCGGGGCGGTGATGGCCGATTCCGTGGGCGCACGGCGAGGCAATCCGGCCGCCCTGGCCTATACGCTGAAGTACGCCGAAAGCCTGGGCGATCGAGTGCTGCGACGTCGCACCAGGAAGAAGCGGCCCTGAAGCGACGCCCTAGGCGAACTCGGCCTCCAGGTCGGCCAGGCGCGCGGCCTGGTCCTCGGCGATCAGGGCGTTCAGCAGAAGATCGATCTCGCCTTCCAGAATCTGCGGCAGACTGTGCAGGGTCAGGCCGATGCGGTGATCGGTCACGCGCCCCTGCGGGAAGTTGTAGGTGCGAATGCGCTCGGACCGGTCGCCCGAACCGACCTGCGACTTACGCGCATCCGAGCGAGCCGCGTCCTTGGCCTGCCGCTGCATGTCGTAGAGGCGCACGCGCAGATTCTTCATCGCCTTGTCGCGGTTCACGTGCTGCGACTTCTCGGACGAGGTGACGACGATCCCGGTCGGCAGGTGGGTGATGCGCACCGCCGAGTCGGTCTTGTTGACGTGCTGGCCGCCCGCGCCGGATGAACGATAAGTGTCGATGCGGATGTCCTGGTCTCGGATCTCGATCTCGACGTCCTCGACCTCGGGCAGGACGGCGACTGTGGCCGCCGAGGTGTGAATGCGTCCGCCCGCCTCGGTCGTCGGTACGCGCTGGACCCGGTGCACGCCGCTCTCGAACTTCAGGCGGCCGAACACGCCGTCGCCCGTCACCGTGGCGATGATCTCCTTGTAGCCGCCGGCGTCGCCTTCGGTGGCGCTGTCGATCTCGACCCGCCAGCCGCGCGTGGAGGCGTAGCGCGAATACATGCGGAACAGATCGCCCGCGAACAGGGCCGCCTCGTCGCCGCCGGTGCCCGCGCGCACTTCCAGCACGGCCGAGGCGTTTTCATCGGCGTCGCGCGGGGCCAGCAACAGGGCGACCTCGCGCTCCAGGCCCGGCAGGCGCTCGGTCAGGGCGTCCAGTTCGTCGGCGGCCAGGGCGGCCATTTCCGGGTCGGCCGCCATGACTTTCAGGTCGTCCGCCTCGGCGCGGGCGCGGGCCAGGGCCTGCACCGCGTCGGCCACCGGCTTCAGCTCGGCGTGCTCCTTGGACAGGCGCACGATCTCGGCGCCGTCCGAGGCCGCGCCCATGCGCGCCTCCACCTGATGGAAGCGGTCGAGCACCTGATCGAGCCGGGCCTGAGGCAGTCGCAACGGCGTGTCCTTGCTGAGAAAATCGAGCGCGGAGCCTTACCCGCGACGCGGCGCCGTGTCGATAAAAACGCCTCTACACGCGCTCATGGAGCAATCGTGAACAGCCGTCACAAGCCCGTCAGGCCGGTTTCTTCGCACCTGCAAAACCCCTAGCTCCACGAGGCTGAAACTAAATTGGAGACAGGGCATGACCCATGAAAAGCCCCTGGATGGGGCCTCGACGGGCCCTGCGCCAGGCGCCGACGTCGCGCGCCTGTGCGTGCTCTACGACGGCCTGCTGACTGCGGGCGGCGCGCCCGTGAGCCCGGACGCCGAGAAGGAATTGAAGGCCCTGGCCAAGATTTTCGACCTGGACGCCGAACGCCCCGCCGCTGAACTGTGGCCCTATGTCCGCGCCGTTCTGGTGCGCCAAACCCCCGCCCTCGACCGCATGCCCGTCGAACCTGCGGCGACGACCGAGGCCGATCCCCTGACCGTCCTGCTGGTCGAGGACGACGCCGAAGCGGCAATCGACCTGACCGAGGCCCTGGACGCCGCCGGCCATCGGGTCATCGGCCCCTTCCACAGCGCCGAAGCAGCCGAGGCGGCCACCGCTCTTCATCCCATTGACGTGGCCCTGCTGGACATCAACCTGTCGGGCGCGGCGACAGGCGTCGATCTGGCGCGTCGTCTGAAGGCGCGCTGGGGCGTGCCCGTCGTCTTCCTTTCCGGCGACGTGACAGCCGCGGCCCAGAACGCCGAACTGGCGGCGGCCATGGTCATCAAGCCCTATCGCGGCCGCGACGTGCTGAACGCCCTCGCGCGCCTAGATCAGGCCTGACCCGGTCACGACAACCATTGCCAGCAGGGCCGCGACCTGCGCCTGATGGCCTTCAACAACAGCCGACCGAGGCGTGAATGGATACCTTCTTCCTGTTCCTGCTGGTCGGTGTCCTGGCGCAGGCTGTCGACGGGGCTCTGGGCATGGCCTACGGCGTCATATCCTCTTCCGTACTCCTAGCGCTGGGCGTGCCCCCGGCTACGGCATCGGCCAGCGTCCACGCTGCGGAGATCTTCACCACCGCCGCGTCCGCAGGCAGCCACGCCTGGCACAAGAACGTGGAGTGGCGGCTGTTGCTGCCCCTGGCTGTCGCCGGCGTGATCGGCGGGGTGCTGGGGGCCTATGTGCTGACAGGACTGGAGGCGGCGGTGATCAAACCCTTCATCGTCGGCTATCTGGCCCTGGTCGGGGCGTGGATTCTGTGGCGGGCCGGGCATGACATCCCGACGCGCCACCTGCCCGCCTGGGTCACCGGCCCGCTGGGCCTGATCGGAGGCTTTCTGGACGCGGTCGGCGGCGGCGGTTGGGGACCGACGGTCTCATCAACCATGGTCGGCGCCGGACAGGAGCCGCGCAAGGCCATCGGTACGGTGAATACGGCCGAGTTCTTCCTGACCGTCGCCATATCAGCCACCTTTGTCTGGGCGCTGATCACCGGCCACTGGGAAGAGGCGGGCGCCTTGCAGAACCACGCCGCCGCAGTGGGCGGACTGGTGGTCGGCGGGTTGATTGCCGCCCCCTTCGCCGGGCTGATCGTCAAGATGGCGCCGCGCAAGGCTCTGGCCTATGCAGTGGGAGGCCTGCTGATCGTGCTGGCGGCCTTCCAAGGCTACCAACTCCTCACCTAACACTGATCATTGACAGAGACGCGGATCGCTGGCCGACTGTCGCATGCAACAGGTCGGGGCGACGGGATGCGTACATGGATGATCGACCTCACGGCCTGCGTCATGGCTGGAGGATTGCTGTCCGGCTGCGCCTCGACGCAGATAGTCGCGCCGCAGATCGAGACCGTCGACCGTCCCGCCTTGAACACGGTCACGGAAGTCGATGTCGGCGAGGCGGCCGTCGAGGCAGGACGGCGGCGCAGCCTGCCGGGCCTGGCCCTGGCCAATGAGCTGACCTGGGGCGACGGCTTACTGAGGAAGCGCTTCACCATCTCGCCCGGCCAATTGACGGCGCGACAGAGCGACGAACGCCACACCTACTACGTCTCCGACCGGATGACGGCCCGCGATCCCCTGCTGGGGACCGCGCCCCATACCTCGGGCGGGCTATGCCGGGCCAATGACGGGTCAGGTCCGGTGCGCGGCTTCATCACGCCAGGCCTGTGCGTCCTGACCTGGAACACGACGCCCCAGGTGCGCGACATCCGCATCCAGGAGGCCGACGACGGATCGCGACGGCGCGAACTGATCTATCATGGCCGCGCCGACGGCAAGGTCCGCTTCCTCTATCGCGAGACGACGCACGATGGACCGGCTCAGACCCAGACGGTCGAATACGACCTGGATGAAGATGCGGTCATCGGCTTTCGCGGCGCGCGGCTGGAGGTGATGGATGCGGACAACACCCGCCTGCGTTATCGTCTTCTGTCCCCGTTCGAGGCGACGGCCGACTGAGCCTCAGACAGGATAGGTCTCGATAAAGCTGGGACGTTGCTCCAGCGACGCCTGCAGGGCGACCAGGTTCGGGCGGCCCGTCTTCCAGTCGTAGTCCGGGTGGCGGAAGCTGATCCAGGTGACGGCGATCCCCGCCGTCAGCACGCCCATGTCCAGCGCCTCGGCGTCGGGGGCGGCGGCCTCCAGAGCATCGAGGGCGCGGCCCATGTTGACGGTCCAGCGTTCGATCCACGACGGCGAGCGTTCCTGTTCCGGCCGGCGCTTCTCCAGCACCAGTTTGACGCCCATCTCCAGCGCGCCGCAGCCCAGCGTCTCCAGTCGCTTGACCCGCAGGCGCTCCGGCCCCTCGGTCGGCAGCAGACGCGGCCCGGCGCCGAGCGCATCCAGATACTCGGCGATGACCGGACTGTCGGTCAGCGGCAGGTCGTCCTCGGCGATCAGGGTCGGAACCTGCACCACAGGATTGTTCGACAGCAGTTCCGGCGCATTGCCGTAGGGATCGACGACGATCTCCTCGATCCGGTCGGCCAGGCCCTTTTCACGGGCGACGATGCGAACCTTGCGCGCGAAGGGCGACGGGGTGGTGATGTAGAGTTTCATTGTTCAGTCGTCTTCAGTCGGCCGCCTTGGGCGCCACGCAGCGCTTGTCGCGGAACAGGGCCCATTCCTCGCACTGGCGGCCGTCTTCGAAGACGCAGACGCCGTATTCGCCGCCCTGGGCGTCCCGACGGATTTCCGACCTGCCGCCCTCGCGCTGGCAGGTGACCGAGGCGGGATTGGCCATGCCGACGGCCCGAGACGACGGCTCGGCCTCAGGCGCCGGCGCACAGGCGGCGCCCGCCAACAGCGCCGCCGCCAGGATCGCGTGTTTCAGCATCGTCTCTCCCCCTCGTTTCGCCCGACTATTCGGCCGCCTTGCGGGCGGCGTCCAGCTCGGCCGCCTTGGCTTCGACCTGGGCGACGATCTCGTCGATCATGCCGTCGTTGGCCTGTTTGTGAGCGATCTTGCCGTTCAGATAGACCATGCCCGCCCCCTTGCCGCCGCCGGTGAAGCCGATGTCGGTATAGAGGGCCTCGCCCGGCCCGTTGACCACGCAGCCGATGATCGACAGCGACATGGCGGTCGAGACATGGGCCAAGCGCTCTTCCAGAATCGCCACCGTCTCGATGACGTTGAAGCCCTGGCGGGCGCAGGACGGGCAGGCGATGATGTTCACCCCCCGGTGACGCAGGCCCAGGGACTTCAGGATGTCGAAGCCGACCTTGATCTCTTCGACCGGATCGGCGGCCAGCGAGACGCGGATGGTGTCGCCGATGCCCGACCACAGCATATTGCCCATGCCGATGGCCGACTTGATGGTGCCGGTGCGCAGCGGCCCCGCCTCGGTCACGCCCAGGTGCAGGGGGCAGTCGATGGCGTCGGCCAGCTGCTGATAGGCGGCCACCGTCAGGAAGGGGTCCGACGCCTTCACCGAGATCTTGAACTCGTGGAAGTCCAGATCCTGAAGGATGCGGGCGTGGTTCAGGGCGCTTTCGACCATCGCATCGGGGCAAGGCTCGCCGTACTTCTCCAGCAGCTCCTTCTCCAGCGACCCGGCGTTGACGCCGATGCGCATGGAGCAGCCGTGATCGCGGGCGGCCTGGACGACTTCCTTAACCCGGTCGATCGAGCCGATGTTGCCGGGGTTGATGCGCAGGCAGGCGGCGCCCGCCTGGGCCGCCTCGATGCCGCGCTTGTAGTGGAAGTGGATGTCGGCCACGAGCGGCACGCGGGCTTCGCGCGCGATGGTTTTAAAGGCCTCCGTCGATTCCACATCCGGGCAGGAGACGCGGACGATGTCGGCCCCGGCCTCCTCCAGCTGACGGATCTGGGCCAGGGTCGCCGCCGCGTCGGTCGTCGGCGTATTGGTCATCGACTGGACGCTGATCGGGGCGTCGCCGCCGACCGGAACGGAGCCGACCATGATCTGGCGGCTCTTGCGGCGCTCGATGTGGCGCCAGGGACGGATATGGCCGAGTTCGGAATGGTCGCTCATGACGTCGGGAACATAGGACAGGAAGAGCTGCAAAACCACGACAGGCGGCGAAAGATCGCGCCTTCGCCCGCCAAAAGGTCAGCCGGCCGGGGGCGAGGCGGCGGACGGCGCCTGGGCGGCGGCAGGGGCCGTGACCGTCGGCGCCGCCGTAGCAGCAGCCGCGGCGGCCGCCTGGGCCGCGCGAGCGCGGGCCTCGACGGCGGCGGCGGCGCGGGCCTCGGACTCGCGCGCGGCCGCCTGGGCGCGGTTGTTCAGCGAGCCGAGCGGCGATTGCGGCGCGGGCAGCACGCCGCCGTGCTCGCCGTTCAGATAGACGTCGAAGGCGGCCGGATCGGGCGTGTCGATGGTCGCCGCCAGACCCGGCGGCGCGCGCCAGGCCTCGCCCGCGGCCAGTTGGCGCGCGAACAGGATGCGGCCGTCGCCCTGACGAATGACCAGGATGGCGGGCTTGCGCGCCTGCAGAATGACCTGAGAGGCCGTGGCCGAGGCGCCGTAGATGGCCCCGCGCGGGTTGAAGGCGGCCTGCACCGGCGGCGCGGGCGGCGGGACGGCGTTGGGGTCGTCCGGGTCGATCCCCGTCAGCTGAGCCTCCAGCCCCGGCGTGATGTACATGGCCGGCGTCGTCTGGTCCGGCGGCGCCGCCTTGGGCGCGCCGAGGTAGAGGGCGCGGTCCCGTTGATGATCGGCCTGCTCGGCCCAGTCCTTGGGCACGGCGACTAGGTCGGAGGGGTGCGGCGCCTCGATGCGGTTGATGCGCTGGAAGACGTTCCAGCCGATCACCACCGCCAGGAAGACGCCGATGACGCCCAGGATCTTGGGCGAGTTCTGGCGCATCTGCTGCAAGGCGGCGCCCGTCGGCGGCTGCAGCGGCACGGCCGCATCCGGATACTCCTGCTTGAATCGCTCGACCGCGTTCAACTCGTCCAGACCCAGGGCGCCGGCGTAGGCGCGCACATAGCCCATGGAGAAGATCCGCGACGGCAGGACGGCGTACTCGCCCTGCTCCAGCGCGGTCAGGAAACGCGGATGCACCCGCGTCTTGGTCGACAGCTCGGCCATGGACAGGCCCGACGCCAGGCGCGCGGCGCGCAGAGAGGCGCCCAGGGAATCGTCCGAGGGCTCCTCAGGCGCCGCTTCGGGCGTCGCCTCCGGGGTCTGATCCAGCGTCGCGTCGGCGTCGAAGTCGAACGCGGCTTGCCGATCCTGGTCCATAGGGTCGGGGTTCCGTCACGTCAGGCGCCCGTGCGCCCGTCATCCCCGCTTAGACGAGGCGAGAAGCGCGGGCAACGCGGGAAAGCGGCCCCGCTTGTTCAGACTTCGACGTTGAGCTTGCGCGCCAGGGACTCGATCTCGCCGCGCACCGACCCGGCCGACGAGCCCAGCAGGACGTTCATCCCCCGCCGCGCCGCGTTCAGATCGGCGGACAGGATCATGCGCTTGACCGGCCCCACCCCGCCCGCAGGCGCGGACAGGCGGTTGTAGCCCAGGGTGATCAGGGCGAAGGCTTCCAGCGGGCGCCCCGCCAGTTCGCCGCAGACCGAGACAGGCGTGGCGCTGTCGGCGCACTTCTGCTGGATTTCGGCCAGGGCGCGCAGGAAGGGCGGCGACAGGGGATCATAGCGATCCGACACGCGCGGGTTCGTCCGGTCGGCGGCGAACATATACTGCAGCAGGTCGTTGGTGCCGATCGAGACGAAATCGGTCAGCGGCAGCAGGGCGTCCAGGTGCCACAGCAGGCTGGGGCATTCGATCATGGCCCCGACGCGCAGCAGGGACGGCAGGGGCCGCCCCCGGCGTCGCGCCCAGTCGCATTCGACATCGACCAGTTCGCGGGCGGCGCGGAACTCGTCCACCGTGGCGATCATGGGGAACATGACGCGCAGCTCGCGCCCGGCGGCGGCGCTCAGCAGGGCGCGCAACTGCATCCGCAGCAGGGCCGGGCGATCCAGACCCAGACGGATGGCCCGGCGGCCCAGCGCCGGGTTCTCTTCGCGCTCATTGTCGAGATAGGGCAGCACCTTGTCGCCGCCGATGTCGAGCGTGCGGAAGGTGACGGGCCGCTCGCCCGCCGCATCCAGCACCAGCTTGTAAAGCGCCGCCTGGGCGTCCAGGCGCGGCAGCTCGTCCGAGACCATGAACTGGAACTCGGTGCGGAACAGGCCGATGCCCTCCGCCCCCGTGGCGTCCAGATTCTCCAGGTCCACCGCCAGGCCGGCGTTGGCCAGCAGCATGATGCGCTTGCCGTCCTTGGTGACGGCGGGGGTGTCGCGCAGCTGGTCGAACTCGGCGCGGCGCTGCTCGCGTACGGCCATGCGGCTCTCGACCGCCGCCAGCATGTCGGGACGGGGCCGCAAGTAGGCCTCGCCCGTCTCGCCGTCGACGATGACCTGATCGCCCTCGGTCAGGCGATCGCGCAGGCCCTGCAGGCGGCCGACGCAGGGAATCTGCAAGGCGCGGGCGACGATGGCCGCGTGGGCGGCGGCCGAGCCTTCCTCCAGCAGCAAGCCGCGCAGCTTGTGGCGCGGATATTCCAGCAGGTCCGCCGGTCCCAGGTTCTTGGCCACCAGGATGGCGTCGTCGGGCAGGTCGCGCTGGCCCGGATGATCGCCCGCCATCAGCCGCAGCAGGCGGTTGGCCAGATCCTCGAAGTCGTGCAGCCGTTCGCGGATATAGGGGTCGCGGGCGTTGGCGAAGCGGGCGCGGTGCTCGTTGCGGACGCGATCCACGGCGGCTTCTGCCGTCAGGCCGGAACGCACCGCCTCCTCCAGCGACCGGTTCCAGCCCCGGTCGTCGGCGAACATGCGATAGGTCTCCAGCACCTCATAGGGGGTGCCGCCCAGCTTGCCCTGGCTGCCTTCCAGCAAGGCGTCGATGCTGGTGCGCAGACGCTCCAGCGCCTCCTTGAGGCGCGTCTCCTCGGCGGCGGGGTCGTCGG
Organism: Brevundimonas phoenicis; assembly: GCF_047237745.1. Taxonomy (NCBI): domain Bacteria; kingdom Pseudomonadati; phylum Pseudomonadota; class Alphaproteobacteria; order Caulobacterales; family Caulobacteraceae; genus Brevundimonas; species Brevundimonas phoenicis. Next base: position 612,148 of record NZ_JBDFLN010000001.1, on the reverse strand, counting down.
CCAGAAGTTGTTCCGGCGCGATCGGCGCCTCGTGCAGCACGGCCTGCCCGAACGACAGGCCCTCGGCGAACTTCTGCCCCTTCAGCCGCTCGGGCCGGTGGGGCGCGACCTCGACGTCGCGAAGCTCCTCCAGCGCCAGCAGCTCGCCCGAGGCCACCGTTTCGGCCAGGACCATGGCGATGGTCTGGATGTCCTCGACCTCTTCCTCGTCATAGCGACGGGCGGCGCGGTTCTGGACGACCAGGACGCCGATGGCCCGGCCGCCGCGCAGCAGGGGCGCGCCGAGGAAGGCGTGATAAGGATCTTCGCCCGTTTCCGGCCGATAGGAGAAGCTAGGGTGCGACTGGGCGTCCGACAGGCTGATCGGCGCGGCCGTGCGCGCCACCTCGCCGACCAGGCCCTCGCCGGGTCGCAGGCGGGTGTTGTGAACGGCCTCGGGGTTCAGACCCTCGGTGGCGAACAGCTCCAGCTCGCCCGAGGCGCGCCGCAGATAGATGGAACAGACCTCGGCCACCATGGAGCGGGCGATGATCCGCACCACCATGTTCAGCCGGTCCTGCGCAGGCGCGCCGCCCCCGGCCCCGGCCAGAGCCTCGCGGATCTGGCGCAGCAGAAGGCGGGGCCCCCTCGCCGTCACTGCCACGCCCTTGACCATGCCTGCTCCCGCCTTGCCGCCCCTGATCCGTTCCAGATAGGGCGGCGCTTCCGTTATCCTAGTCTTCCGCGTCCAGACCGTAGGCCGCGTGCAACGCCCGAACCGCCAGCTCGGCGTAATCCGAGTCGATCAGTACGCTGATCTTGATCTCGGAGGTCGAGATGGCCTGGAACTTCACGCCCTTGTCAGCCAGGGCGCGGAACATGGTCTGGGCCACGCCCGCGTGACTGCGCATGCCCACGCCGATCACCGAAACCTTGGCCACGTCGTCGTCGACCCGCAGCTCCTCGAAGCCGATGTCGGCCTTGGCGGCGGTCATCAGGTCGGCGGCGCGGCGCGCGTCGCGCCGGCCGGTCGTGAAGGTCAGGTTGACCGCGCCTTCGGTGCGGGCCTGGCTCTGCACGATCATGTCGACGTTGACCTCGGCCTCGGCCAGACGGGTGAAGACGTCGGCCGGAGCATCCGTCCGGTCCGACAGGCCAAGCAGCGTGATCCGGGCTTCGTCCCGGCTCATGGTCACGCCGGAAACGATGCGCTTTTCCACGATCTCATCCTCGTCGCAAATCAGGGTGCCGGCGTGTTGCGGCAGGTTTCCGTTCTCATCCGGTTCGATGAAGCTGGACAGGACGCGCACCGGCACGCGCTTGTGCATGGCCAGCTCGACCGAGCGGGTCTGCAGCACCTTGGCGCCCAGCGACGCCATCTCCAGCATTTCTTCGTAGGACACCTTCTCCAGACGCCGGGCGCGGCTCTGGATGCGCGGGTCGGTCGTATAGACGCCGTCCACGTCGGTATAGATGTCGCAGGGCGCGCCCAGGGCCGCCGCCACCGCCACGGCCGAGGTGTCCGAACCGCCCCGGCCCAGGGTGGTGATGCGCCCGTCGCGGGTCACGCCCTGGAAGCCCGGCACGATGGCGATCTCACCCGCGTCGAGCGCGGCCCCCAGCGCGTCGCCGGGCACTTCTTCGATGCGGGCGCGGCCGTGGGCGTCGTCGGTCAGGATCGGAATCTGCCAGCCCATCCAGCTGCGCGCCTTCAGGCCCATGTTGCGCAGGGTCAGGGCCAGCAGGCCCGACGTCACCTGCTCGCCCGAGGCGACCACCACGTCGTATTCGTCGTCCGACAGGACGCCGTCGCCGTACAGGCCCGGCGCCGCGCCGCCCACGCCGTCGGTCCAGGCGACCAGCTCATTGGTCTTGCCCGCCATGGCCGAGACGACCACGGCCACCTTCTTGCCCCTGGCGGCTTCGGCGGCGACGATGCGCGCCGCGCGACGGATGCGTTCCAGGTCGGCCATGGAGGTGCCGCCGAACTTCATCACCAACCGGTTCGTGTCGGCCCGCGTCATCCTGGCGTCTGATCCCCTGCTTGCATGGCGGGCGAAGGCGGTCCATGCCTCTGCCCATGCCCGCTTCTAACGACAGCCTCGATCCGCGCAAACCCCAAAGCGAAGAGGGTTTTTCACCCTTTGCTACCGATCGTGCCGAAGGGCCGAGCATCGACCCGGCCGACGTAGCGCGCTTTTCGGCCCAGGCGGCCGAGTGGTGGGATCCCAAAGGCCCCTTCGCCCCCCTGCACCGCTTCAATCCGGCGCGGCTGAAATTCGTGCGCGATCGGGCGGCCGAGCACTTTGATCGCGACGTGAAAGCGCGCGCGCCCTTCAACGGACTCAGCCTGATCGACATCGGCTGCGGCGGCGGCCTGATCGCCGAGCCGATGCGGCGCATGGGCTTTGAGGTCACGGCCATCGACGCCTCGTCCGAGAACATCGGCACCGCCCGCGCCCACGCCGATCAGGTCGGTCTGGACATCGCCTATCGCGCCGCCACGGTGGAGCAGATGGTCGAAGCAGGCGCCGGCCCGTTCGACGTGGTGCTGACGATGGAAGTCATCGAACACGTCGCCGATCCGGAAGCCTTCATCCGCGCCTGTTCAAAGTTGATCAAGCCGGGCGGCCTGATGATCGTCGCCACCCTGAACCGCACGCTGAAAGGGCTGCTGCTGGGCAAGGTCGCGGCGGAATATGTGCTGCGCTGGGTGCCCGCGGGCACCCACGACTGGCGCCAGTTCCTCAAGCCCGAGGAGTTGCGCGCCATGCTGGACGGCGAGCCCCTGACCGTCACCGGCCCCTATGGACTGGCCTATGACCCGCTGAACGACCGCTGGAGCGAGGGCGACGACGTGGGCATCAACTACATGATGATGGCGACGCGCGACGCATGATCGGCCCGCGCCGCATCGTCCTGACCGGCGGTCCCGGCTCGGGCAAGACGACGCTGCTGGAGGCGCTGGCGGCGGCGGGTCATGCGACCTCGCCTGAGGCCGGCCGCGCCATCATTCGCCGCCAGCAGGCGATCGACGGCGAGGCCCTGCCGTGGAAGGATCGGGCCCTGTTCGCCGAACTGATGCTGGACCGCGAGCTTGAGGCCCACGCCCGCGCCGAGGGCGCCGATGGGCCCGTCTTCTTCGATCGCGGCGTCCCGGACGTAGTCGGTTATCTGACCCTGTGCGGCCTGCCGGTCCCGGCCCATATGGAGCGGGCGGCGCAGGACATCCGCTATGAGCGGCGCGTCTTCATCGCCCCGGTCTGGCCCGAGATCTTCGGCCAGGACGCCGAGCGCAAGCAGGATCTGGACGAGGCCCGCCGCACCTTCGACGCCATGGCCGAGACCTATCCGCGCTTCGGCTATGAACTGATCGAACTACCCCAGGCGCCCGTCGCCGAGCGCCTGAACTTCGTGCTGAAGTCGCTTACAGCGGCCTGACCATATAGCGGGCGTCGTCGCCGTAGCTGGCCAGCTTCTCGGCCATGCCCGGCGGGTTCTGAACCTCAAAGCCGTTGCGCGCCCAGAAGCTTGATGCGTCATTGACCGCCACCAGGGCGACCGCCGGCCAGCCCGCCGCCTTGGCCTGCTCGGCCAGGCGCTCGACCACCGGCCGGGTGTGGCCGCCGCCGCGCGTGTCGGGGTGCAGGGCCAGGTCGTGCAGATAGACCACCTCGGCCTCGGCCGGGATGGCGTCGATCAGCACGTTCAGCGCCGGGGCGGCGTTCAGCACCCACGGATAGGCCACCAGATAGCCCATGACCGGCCCGTCCTCGGCGGCCAGGACGAAGCAGCCTTCGGGGTGCAGCTCCAGACGGTTGGCGAAGCAGGCGCGCTCTTCCGGATGATCGGGGAAGGACAGCTGGGCCACCGCGACCACGCCGTCGAGGTCGTCCGGCGTCATGCCCCGCCAGGTCAGAGTGGACAGCGGGCGTTCAGCTCCGCCCTGTTGAATCGCCATTGCACGCTCCGGTTCTCATCGTCGTCCGCCCCTTCGATCCGGGCGGTCAGCACATCCCCCGCGCGGTCATAGATGATGCGGTGCGGAAAGTCGTTGTCGGGATTGGCGAAAACCGCCCGCTGCGGGCCGCTGTCGATCAGGCGGAAGGGGGTGGCGGGCGCCCCGTCAGGCTGGGCGAAATAGGCCAGGCCGCCGTCCTTCAGGGGGGCGATGCGGGCGCTCTCGAAACCGCTGCGGCCATTGCGCACAGTCAGCGAGTGGCCGACGATCAGACCCGCGCGCGGGTCGCTCCAGGTCTCGGACGCCTCGCGCCCGTCGGAGCAGTCTAGCCAGTAGCCCGCCAGCCACGACAGGTCGGGCGCAGGCGCGGCGGTCTGCAACAGGGCGGCGGCCAGCAGGCTGGAAACGGACATGGGCTCTTCCTCTCCTCAAGGACGGAAGGAAGGTTACGCCGCCCTCAGGGCGCGGGCTTGTAGGAATGCGACGCCAGCCGCCGCGCCAGCTCCACCTGTTCACGCGCCCAGGCGGTGGCCGTGCAGCCCAGGAAACGGCGGAAGTCGCGCGCCATCTGCGGCTGGTCGAAATAACCGGCGGCCAGACCGGCCTCGAGCCAGGAGGCGGCGTCGGCGTCCTGGCCCATCGCGTGATCGAAGATGCGGCGGAAGCGGAAGACGGAGCGCAGAATGCGCGGCGCCACGCCGACGCGATCGCGGAACCGGCGCTGCAGGGCGCGGCGTTCGGCCGGGCTCAAAGGCGGCGCCTCAAGGTCGTCCTCGGCGGCGGCGACCTGGGCGCGGACGGCGGGGTCGATGCGCCAGTCGCCCGCCCGGCGCTGTTCCTCCAGCCAGGCGCCCAGGGCGGCGGCCTGCCCCGCCGGGTCGCCCGGCGGCGCCGTGAAGCCGTCCAGCCGGGCCACGAGGTCCAGCCGCCGATCCGTCGCCTCGATCAGCGGGCGGCCGAGAAACGCCCGCGCCCCGTCCGGCTCGAACTTGGCGGCGACGATCTCAACCGGACCGACCGGACGGATGGCCATCGGCCGGGTCATCTGACCGGCGAAGATCACCGACGGCTGCAGGCGGAAGACGCCGTCGGCGTCCTGTTCCTCATAGGGGGCCGCCAGATCGACCACCAGCTCGGGACAGCCGTCCGGAGCGATGCGCTGCACCCCGCCGCTGGGGCGGGGCGCGGCGTAGGTCCACAGCAGGCGCACGAAGGGGCGCAAGGCGTCGGGCGGGGCGAATTCCTCGTACCGCTCCCCCTGCCCCATCTGCGATCAGTTCGCCTTCTTGGGGTCGGGCGGCAGGCTGGGCAGGGGGGCGCAAGGCACGCCGTCGTCCTTCAACTTCTTCACCTCGGCGGGGGTGGCCTCGCCGTAGATCTCGCGCTTCTCGCTGCGGCCTTCGTGGATGTCGCGGGCCTCGCGGGCGAAGGCGTCGCCGACATAGTCGAAATTCTGCTCGACATGGTCGCGCACCTCGCGCGCGGCCTGCATCATCATCGACTGGACCTGCTTCATGGCGTCGGGCGCAGGCGCGCTCTTCTTCGTGCCCGAGACCGCCGGGGCCATCACCCGCTTCCTCACCGTCGTCGAACCGCAGAAGGGGCATTCGACCAGGCCGCGCGCCGCCTGGTCGTCATAGTCGGACGAGGAGCCGAACCAGGCCTCGAAGCCGTGGTCTTGGTCGCAGGACAGGGCGTAACGGATCATAGGGGCAGGTCGAAGTCGCGGTCGTGACGCAGGGCGGGCACGCTGGCGCGCGCCTTCTCCACGGCCTGAAGGTTCAGCCGGGCGTGCAGGACGCCCGGTTCGTCGTGGTCGAGCCGGGCGATCACCTCGCCCCACGGCCCGACGACCAGGGAGCGGCCCCAGGTCTGACGGCCGTCCTCATGCGTCCCGCCCTGGGCCGGGGCCAGAATGAAGGCGCCCGTCTCGATGGCGCGGGCGCGCAACAAGGTCTCCCAGTGCGCCTCGCCGGTCGGGCGGGTGAAGGCGGCGGGGACGGCGATCAGCGTCACGCCCGCCTGTGCCAGGGCGCGATGCAGATGCGGGAAACGCAGGTCGTAGCAGATGGTCAGGCCCAGGCCGCCCCAGGGGCTGTCGGCGACCACCGCCGCCTCGCCGGGCCGCACCGAGACGCTTTCGCGATAAGTCTCGCCATTCGGCAGGTCGACGTCGAAGACGTGCAGCTTGTCATAGCGGGCCGTGATCGCCCCGCCGGGGTCGATCAGCAGGGACCGGTTGGCGGCGCGCGGGTCATCCGCCACGCCCGAGCGGACGATGGCCGAGCCGACCAACAGCCAGACGCCCAGTTCGGCGGCTAGGGCCTTGAGCCCGGCGACGGCGGCGTCGGCGCCTTCGTCCGACAGGGCGGCGTCGCGCAAGGCTCGGCGCTGTTCGAGGAAGTTGGTTCCCTCGGGCGTCAGGATCAGCTGCGCGCCCCCGGCCGCCGCCTGACGGATCAGGGGCGCGACATGCGCCAGCCCCGCGGCCGCCATCGCCGGCGTCCGCGTCTGGATCAGCGCGATGTCGAGCGTGTCGGTCACTTAGGCCGCCAGCAGCGCGTCCAGCTCGCCCTTGCGGTCCAGGGCGTGGATGTCGTCCGAGCCGCCGACGTGCTTTCCGTCGATGAATATCTGCGGGAAGGTGGCGGCGCCGCCCGAGCGTTCGACCATCTCGGCCTTCTTGGCCGGATCGTTGGAGGCGACGATCTCCGTATAGGGCGCGCCCTTGCGGTCCAGCAGGGCCATGGCGCGGATGCAGTAGGGGCAGCCGGGTTTGGTGTAGAGAACGACTTCGGCCAAGGGGGACTCCTGAAGGCGGATGGGAAGGTTCTCCGTTACTTAAGCGGTTCGCGCGCGTTTTTCACCCTCGCGATGACGGCCAGGTCCACGGCGCGCGCTCCAGCCTCGATCAAGACCCGCGCGCAAGCCTCGGCCGTGGCCCCCGTGGTCAGCACGTCGTCGATCAACAGCAACCGCCGCCCCTTGATCCGTCGCCGCCCCGCCTCGGTCACGGCGAAGGCCGTCTTGACGTTCAGCCGCCGCCCCCGCGCGGATTTTCCGCCCTGGCTGGCGGTCGGCAGCGGGCGGACCAGGGCGTCGGGCAGATAGTCGAGCCGCGCCGCGCGGGCCAGCGGTCGGGCGATCTCGGCCGCCTGATTGAACCGCCGCGACAGCAGGCGGGCGCGGTGCAGGGGCACGGGAACCACGGCGTCGGCCGTCTCGATCAGGGGGGCGGCCGAACGGCTGATCCAGCGCGCGAACAAGGGGGCGAACTGCTGCTGGTCGCCGTGCTTGAACTTGAGGATGATCCCGCGCGACGCCTCGTCATAGACGCAGGCCGCCCGCGCCCGGCCGAAGGCGTAAGGGCTGGCCGTGCAGGCCGCGCACCGCTCGGCCGCGAAGTCGCCGCCGTCATACTCGAACGCCGCGCCGCAACCGTCGCAGACCGGCGCCTCCAGAAAGACCACCCGGCTCCAGGCGTCGGGCGACAGGCCCGCGGACGCCGCCGCCTCGCGGCTGTCGTGAGCCACGGGCGGCAGCAGAATATCCAGCAGGCCCCGGCCCGCATCGCGCGCGCCGGATGCTAAAGGCCTCCCGACGCCTTTCAATCGACCTCTCCAGCCCCCATCCTGAACCGACATGAGCGCCCCCTCTCCCTCCTCCGGTCCCCCGATCATCTTCGACGCCGCGCGACGCGCCGCACGCCTGAGCCGCGCCGAGCGACGTTTCCCCGACGCCGACTTCCTGCACCTGCGCGCCGCAGACAATGCGGTGAACAGCCTCGAAGTGATCCTGCGCGAGTTTCAGACGCCCGTCGACCTGTCGCCGCACCCCGGCGTCTTCGCTCGCGCCCTGGCCGACAGTCCGGCGCGCGAACGGGTGGCGCAGGTCCGCGCCGTCGGCTCGACCGCCGAGCGCGCCGCACCGGGCGCGGGGCCGCTGGGGCTGGAAGACGGGTCGGCCGATCTGATCGTCAACCTGCTGGGCCTGCACTGGGCCAACGACCTGCCCGGCGCGCTGAGCCAGATCCGCCGCGCGCTGAAGCCGGACGGTCTGTTCGTCGCCAGCCTGTTCGGCGCGGCGACGCTGAAGGAACTTCGCGGCGTGCTGACCGAGGCGGAGCTGGAGGTCAACGGCGGCGCGCAGGCGCGCGTCTCGCCCTTCGCCGACGGTTTCGACGGGGCGGCCCTGCTGCAACGGGCCGGGTTCGCCCTGCCGGTGACGGACGTGGACCGGGTCACGGTGCGTTATGGCGACCCCTTCGGCCTGATGCGCGACCTGCGGGTGATGGGCGAGACCAATGTGCTGGCCGGGCCGATCCGACCGCTCAGCCGCGCCGTGCTGGCCCGCGCGGCCCAGCTTTACGCCGAGCGCCACGCCGAGGCGGATGGGCGCATCCCCGCCACCTTCGAGATGGTGCATCTGGCCGGATGGGCGCCGCACGACAGCCAGCAGAAACCCGCCAAGCGCGGCTCGGCCAAGACGCGTCTCGCCGATGCGCTGGGCGTCAGAGAGCAGACCGGCGAGGAAGACTGACCATCAACCTCCGGCAGCGAGCACGAACTGGCTGACCTTGCCGTAAACCGCCTCCATCCGACCGGAGAAGGCGCCCAGCGCGGCCAGGACGACCATGCCGATCAGGCCGCAGATCAGGCCGTATTCTATGGCGGTGGCGCCGCCTTCATCGCGGAGCAGCCGGTGGATGAAACCCTTCACGCCCGGCCTCCCCTGTCGTCGGCCCGTCAGAGCAGATCGCGCAGCCAGGCGATCAGCGGTTCATCGGCCGGAGGCATGGGATAGGCCGACAGCTTGTCCGGCTTCACCCAGGCCAGGCCCGCATGTTCGCGCGCCTCGACCACGCCGGACCAGCGCCGGCACAGGTACAATGGCATCAGCAGGTGAAAGGATTCGTAAGCGTGACTGGTAAACACGAAGGGGGCCAGGCAGGCCTCCTTCACGTCGATGCCCAGCTCTTCCTTCAGCTCGCGGATCAGGGCGGCCTCCGGCCGCTCGCCCGGCTCGACCTTGCCGCCGGGAAACTCCCACAGGCCCGCCATCTGCTTGCCCTCGGGGCGTTTGGCGATCAGCACGCGGCCGTCCGGGTCGATCAGGGCGACGGCGACGACCAGGACGGTGGGAACGGCGGGCGTCTCGCTCACGAACGGTAGTCCCCGTTGATCTCGATGTAGCGTTTGGTCAGATCGCAGGTCCAGACCGTGGCCGAGGCCCGGCCCGAGGCGACATGGACGGTGATGTCGATCTCGGCGTTCTTCATATAGGCGCTCATCACCGCCTCGTCGTAGGTCGGCGAGGGGGCGCCGTCGACGGCGGCGACATGGGGGCCGAAGCGGATGGCCAGACGGTCGCGGTCGACCGCCTCCTCCGTCTTGCCCACGGCCATGACGATACGGCCCCAGTTGGCGTCCTCGCCCGCGATAGCGGTCTTGACCAGGGGGCTGTCGGCGATCGACTTGGCCAGTTTGCGGGCCGAGGCGGGGCTGGCGGCGCCGTCGACCGTCACCTTGACGAATTTGGTCGCGCCCTCGCCGTCCTTCACCAGCTGGTGCGCCAGGTCGAGCATGACGGCGTCCAGCGCGGCTGAGAAATCCTTCAGGCGACGGTCGCCGACGCGGCCGATGCGCGGCGCGCCGGACGCGCCCGTGGCGAACAACAGCGCCGTGTCGTTGGTCGAGGTGTCGCCGTCCACCGTCACCGAGTTGAAGGTGGTGCGGACGTGCAGGTTCAGCAGGGCCTTCAGCACCGGCGGGGCGATGTCGGCGTCGGTGACGATGAAGGCCAGCATGGTCGCCATGTCCGGCGCGATCATGCCCGAGCCCTTGGCGATGCCGGCGATGCGGACCTTGACGCCCTCGATCTCGCACTCGGCGTAGGAACCCTTGGGGAAGGTGTCCGTGGTCATGATGCCCAGACCGGCCTGCGCCCAGCCGTCGGCCTTCAGGCCGGCCTCGACCTCGGGCAGGCGGGCGGTGATCTTCTTGTCGTCCAGAACCACGCCGATGACGCCGGTCGAGGCCAGCATGACGTCGCGCTGGCGACAGTCGAAGCGTTTGGCGACCTCGGAGGCCGTGCGGCGCGCAGCGTCGGCGCCCGCCTTGCCGGTGAAGGCGTTGGCGCAGCCGGCGTTGACGACCAGGGCCCTGACCCCCTCGCCGCCCTTGTCGGCGTCCAGATGACGCTTGCACCAGTCAACCGGCGCCGAGCCGACCTTGTGCCGGGTGAAGACGCCCGCGCAGGACGCGCCTTCGGGGAAGCGGAAGACCACAAGGTCGTCGCGCTCATGCTTGTAGAAGCCCGCGCGCGCCGTCGCGATCTCGACCCCGCCGATCGGCGGAATGGCTGGGAAAGGCACAGCCAGGGGCGAGATCATCAGACCCGGCTTGCCCGGTGCGGCGGCGACCGCCTGGGTGGCGGATTGCGTCGCCCGTTTCAGCGCCGAGGCCAGCGGGTCCAGCGCCTTCTCGATGGCGGTTTCGATCTTCTTGCCTGTCGAAGCGGACTTGGAGGGCGGCTGGCTCATGAGGCGTTTCCGGCGGGAGAAGCGGAGGTTTTCTGAGCCGCAGACGGAGCTGCTGACTCAACGGGGGCTGAAGGCGGAGCCGTCTTGGCCCCGTCCAGGGAGATTTCGACCTCGGCCTGGCCGCGTAGCTGTTCGAGCAGCTGGCGCACGCCTTCATAGGTCAGGTAGCGCACGATCTGCGGCCGCGCCTGCTCCAGCGTCGGCGGGGTTTCGACGCGGCGGTCCTCGACCTTGAGCACGGCCCAGCCGGTCTCGGTCTGGATCGGACCGACGACCGCGCCCGGCGTCTGGCCTTGCAGGGCGGCGGCGTAGGGACCGGGCAGGACGTCCAGCGTCGAATAGCCCAGGTCGCCGCCGGAATAGCGGGTGGCGTCGTCGATGGAGCGTTGGGCGGCGACGGCCTCGAAGGCCGCCCCCTGGCCCAGGACGCCCAGGACGGCGTCGGCCTGTTCCTTGGTCGGCGCCAGAATCAGGCGCACCCGCACCTCTTCGGTCGCACGGGCCAGCCGCTGCTGCTCGGCGTAGAGGCGTTCGACCGCCTGTTCGGACACGGCGCCGGACACCACCTTCTCGACCAGCATGTCGCCCAGGATGCGTTCGCGCACGGCCTGCAGGCGGCGCTGGGCGGCGGGACTGGAATCGAGGCCGCGACGTTCGGCCTCGGCGGCCAGCAGCTTCTGGTCGACCACCTCGTCCATCACCCGGCGGAACAGTTCGGACGAGGCGTCCAGGGGATCGTCCTCGCCGATCAACCCCTGCGCCACGGCTTCGCGGCGCACGTCCGAGGCCCAGACGGCGCGATCGTTGACCCTGGCCACCACCCGGTCGTTCTTTTCCGGGGCGGCTTCGTCGCCGCCGCGCCCGCAGGCGGCGACGCCCAGCGCCAAACCGGCGACGACGACCAGAAACAGGCTGTGGAGGGGACGTCGCGCTCGCATCGGACGCTCCGGGCAAGGGTCTGTGGACAGGCCGTCGAAACGGACATTCGCGCCTGAAACACGCCGCCTTAAAAAGGCCCTCGCGTTGACAGGGATAAGGGCGGTGCTTAAGTCCCGCCTGCGCCCAAGTCGAGGGGTTTTCGATCGTCTGCGCGGCCCTTCGCGCGCCCTCATCTGCAGGGAAGGCCCGGGGCCGGCGTGATCGCGGCCCTCCGACCGGGTGAAACTGTCTTTCTCAGAGCCTTCAGCCGCTCGACCGCCTGACCCGGATCGCCCATGCTCGGCTTCGCCAAGAAATTTCTCGGTTCCTCCAACGACCGCAAGGTCAAGGCCTTCATGGGCCAGGTCCAGAAGATCAACGCTCTGGAATCCAAGTTCGAGGCCTTCTCGGACGACGAACTGCGCATGATGACGCAGACGTTCAAAGACCGCATCGAAGCTGGCGAAAGCCTGGACAAGCTGCAGAACGAGGCCTTCGCCGTGGTGCGCGAAGCCGCCAAGCGCGTGTTAGGCCAGCGTCAGTATGACGTGCAGATGGCCGGCGGCATGATCCTGCATGAAGGCGGCATCGCCGAGATGCGAACCGGCGAAGGCAAGACCCTGGTGGCCGTGGCCCCGGTCTATCTGAACGCCCTGGCGGGCAAGGGCGTCCACGTCGTCACCGTCAACGACTATCTGGCCCGCCGCGACGCGGAACAGATGGGCAAGGTCTATCGCTTCCTGGGCCTGGAGGTCGGCGTCATCGTCAACGGCCTGTCGCAGGGCCAGCGCCAGATGGCCTATCAGGCCGACATCACCTACGGCACCAACAACGAATTCGGCTTCGACTATCTGCGTGACAATCTGGTCTATGACCGTCGCGAGATGGTGCAGCGCAGCCACCACTTCGCCATCGTCGACGAAGTCGACTCCATCCTGATCGACGAAGCACGCACGCCTCTGATCATCTCGGGCCCGACAGAGGACCGCTCGGACCTCTACAAGATCGTCGACGCCCTGGTGAAGGAACTGGTCAAGGACAAGGACACCTACGATCTCGACGAGAAACAGCGCCAGGCCCTTCTGACCGAGCTGGGCTCGGAACGCATGGAGCAGATGCTTGAGCAGGGCGGCCATTTCGCCGAGGACACCGTCGACCTGTACGATCCGGCCAACGTCAGCCTGGTCCACCACGTCAATCAGGCCCTGCGCGCCAATACCCTGTATCAGCGCGACAAGGATTACATCATCAAGGACGGCGAGATCGTCCTGATCGACGAATTCACCGGCCGCATGATGACCGGCCGACGCCTGTCCGAAGGTCTTCACCAGGCCATCGAGGCCAAGGAAGACGTCAAGATCATGCCCGAGAACCAGACCCTGGCCTCGGTGACGATCCAGAACTATTTCCGTCTCTACGAAAAACTATCCGGCATGACCGGCACGGCCGCCACCGAAGCGCAGGAATTCCTCGACATCTACAAGATGGACGTCATGGAAGTGCCGACCAACCGTCCGATCCAGCGCAAGGATTACGACGACGAGGTCTATCGCACCTTCGCCGAGAAGAACCGCGCCATCGCCGGCGAAATCGCCGACTGCTACGTCCGCGGCCAGCCGATCCTGGTCGGCACGGTGTCGATCGAAAAGTCCGAAGAGCTGTCCGACGTGCTGAAGGACTACGACTATCAGGTCGAAGTTTCCCGCAAGGTGAAGCCCGAGTACGAGGGTCGTGAGAAGGAAGCCCAGAAGGTCGGCGACCTGGCCTATGACATCGAATACGTCACGGGACGCGGCATTCCACACAACGTCCTGAACGCACGCCAACACGAACAGGAAGCCTACATCGTCGCCGAGGCCGGCCTGCCTCACGCTGTGACCATCGCCACCAACATGGCCGGTCGCGGCACCGACATTCAGCTGGGCGGCAACCTGGACATGCGCGTCCAGCGCTGGATCCAGGAACAGCGCAACATGGCGATGGAAGTCCCGCCCGAGGCCCTGGCCGCCAAGGAAGAGGAATTCAAGGCCGAGATCGCCGTCGCCAAGGAAAAGGCCCTGGCCGCAGGCGGCTTGTTTGTTCTGGGCACGGAGCGCCACGAAAGCCGCCGTATCGACAACCAGTTGCGCGGCCGCACCGGCCGCCAGGGCGATCCCGGCACCTCGAAATTCTACCTGTCGTGTGAAGACGACCTGCTGCGCATCTTCGCCGGCGACCGTCTGGACGCCATCATGCGTCAGTTCGGCGTGGCCGAAGGCGAGGCCATCAGCCACCCGTGGCTGAACCGCGCCGTCGAAACCGCCCAGAAGCGCGTCGAAGCCCGCAACTATGATATGCGCAAGAACGTGCTGAAGTACGACGACGTCGTGAACGATCAGCGCAAGGCCGTATTCGAACAACGCCAGGAGTTCATGGACTCCACGGACCTGTCGGACCTGGTCAACGACTTCCGCGCCGACGTGATCAACGACCTGGTCGAACGTTACATGCCGCCCAAGGCCTACGCCGAGCAGTGGGACATCGACGGCCTGGACGAAAAAGTCCGTTCGACGCTGGGCCTGGAACTGCCGCTGCATGACTGGGCGGCCGAGGAAGGCGTCTCCAACGAGGAGATCGAGGAGCGTATCACCACCGCCGCCGACGCCCGCGCCGCCGAGCGTCTGGAAATGATCGGCGCAGACCAGACCCGCGGCCTCGAAAAGCAGTTCATGCTGCAGATGATCGACATGCAGTGGCGCGAGCACCTGGTCCACCTGGACCACCTGCGCGGCGTCATCGGCCTGCGCGGCTACGGCCAGCGCGACCCGCTGAACGAATACAAGACCGAAGCCTTCAACCTGTTCGAGACGCTGCTGCACGACCTGCGCCACAACGTCACGCGCTGGTTGATGACCGTCGAGTTCCGCTTCGAGGCCCCGCCGGCGATGGAAATGCCCGAGTTCCAGGAAATCCACCTGAACCCCGGCACCGGCGAGAACGAGATGGCCAACCCGATGGCCCAGAACCCGGAAGGCATGCTGACCGGCGATGATCGTTCCAAGCTGCCGATCGAAGCCCTACCGCCCGGCTGGGAACGCACCAGCCGCAACGCCGACTGCCCCTGCGGCTCGGGCCGCAAGTTCAAGCACTGCCACGGTAGTTTGATTTAAGGCGCGCTGATGCGCGCGGCGCTACGCTCGCGACGCGGTCGCTCGCTGCTTGAGCCCCACAGTCTGAGTTGAGAGAGGCGGGTTCGCGAAAGCGACCCGCCTTTTTCTTTGGGCCGTCTCGCGCCATGGCGCCGCACCCGACAAGCCGCTGCTCCACCCACGCCGTCATCCTCGGGCTTGACCCGAGGATCCAGCGCCGGGCGCCTCAACCTTGCTCAAGTCGTGCAGGCGGAAGCCCCGATCCTCGGGTCAAGCCCGAGGATGACGACATAAGAAGCAAGCGCGTGACGGCGCGGCGCAGGCCCGCTAGCCTGCCCTCATGAACTACAAGCCCCTGTTCTCGCGCGCTCTGGGCCTCGATCCGGAACGCCTGCATTTCGCCGCTCACAGCCACCACCTGTGGCCCGACGTCAGCTTCGACGGCCAGGTCCAGGCCTGGGTCGAGGCCAACCGCTTCGCCGACCGCAAATGGGATCTGGTGTTCGGCGAGGTCATCCCCGAGGCGCAAGCGCATGTCGCCAAGGAACTGGGCCTGCCCTCGCCCGACAGCCTGATCTTCGCGCCCAACACCCACGAGATTCTGCTGCGCATCGTCTCGGCGGTCGACAAGGCGCCCGTGCGCATCCTGGCTACCGACGGCGAGTTCCACTCCTTCCGCCGCCAGTCGGAACGCTGGGAGGAGGCCGGGCAGGCCGTCGTCACCCGCGTGCCCCTGGCCCCGTTCGAGACCTTCGCTGACCGCTTCATCGCGGCGGCCAAAGCGGGCGGGCACGACCTGATCTTCGTCAGCCAGGTCTTCTTCCGCACCGGCGGCCTGTTCGAGCGCATCGCCGAACTGGCGGAACTGGCCGATCCGGCCGGTCCGTGGGTGGTGGTCGACGGCTATCACGGCTTCATGGCCACGCCGACCGATCTGTCGGCCGTGGCGGACAGGGTCTTCTATCTCGCGGGCGGCTACAAATACGCCATGGCGGGCGAAGGGGCATGCTTCCTGCACGCCCCGCCCGGCTTCGGCCCGCGCCCGGTCGTGACCGGCTGGTTCGCCGAGTTCGGCCATCTGGAAGGCCCGCCCGGCGGCGTTCAATACCGCACCGACGGCGGCCGCTTCTGGGGCGCCACCTTCGACGCCAGCGCCCTGTACCGCTTCAACGCCGTGCGCCGGATGCTGGACCAGCACGGCCTGACCACGGCGATGATCGCCGATCACGCGCGCGGCCTTCAGGCCCGGTTCCAGACGGCGATCCAGTCGAACGAAGCCGGAGCGCTGGCCGAGGCCCAGATCCTGAACCCGGTCGAGGGGGCGGCGCCGCGCGCCCGCTTCCTGGCCCTGCGCCACGCCGACGCGTCGCGCTGGAAGGCGGCCCTGCAAGAGATGAACGTCATCGCCGATGTGCGCGACGACGTGATCCGCTTCGGCTTCAGCCTGTATCAGAGCGAGGAAGACGTGGAGAAGCTGATCCACGCCTGCGCCCGCCTGAAGTAGATCAGAAGAACAGGCTCTCGGCGTCGCGCCGGGCTTCGGGCGGGTCGGTGCGACGCGGCTGTCGTTCGCGGCGAGGCGCGGGGGCGGGCGCAGGCGACGCCGGGCGTGCCGCGGGAGGCCGCGCGGCGGGCGCCGGATCGCCGGGCAGACGAGGCGCGGGCTGGATCGCGCGCGACGCTGGAGCCGCGTCTTGCAGCGAGGGCGCGGCCGTCTCGGACTTCGGCGGCGGGCCGAGCGTCGGATACGACGGCCCGGTCTGCGGGCGAGGGCGACGCGAGGGCGGGGGAACAGGCGGCGCGGCCTCGGCCGCCTCAGCTTCAGTCGTGGGGGCTTCCAACACCTGGCGCGCCTGGGTTCGGGCGCGCACGCTGTCACAACGGCACAGCACCAGCTCTGCGCCGTCGCGCCACAGGATCAGGGGGCGACGCGGCGGCTCGGCCCAGCGACTCGCCAGGCGGTCGAGCTCGCGCTCCAGCCCGTCGTCAGCCTGAGCCGAAACCGCCCTGACCTCGCGCCCCCGCGCCTCCCAGGCTGGGGCCGCCTGTTCCAGCCAGGCCCGCCCCGCACCATCCGGATCATAGACATAGATCGGCGTCGGAGCGAAAGCGGTCGGCCCCGCCGCCTGTTCCAGCCGCGCCTCAAGACCCTCAGGCGGGGCCAGCCGTTGCAGATCATGCCGCGCCACGCCCAGCCACCAGGCGACCAGGATCACACCGAGCAGCAGCAAGCCCAGAACAGCGCCGATCACGCATCCCAACAGGATGCGCGGCCAGTCCGTGACGGAAGAGGCGGATACGGCGGCGGAGGTCATCGTCCGTCAGGACTAGCACCGAACGACACAGCTGTCAGACCGCCAGGTCGAACAAGGCGTCGCGCGTCAGTTCCGCATGGGTCATCGGGAACAGGTGCCCGCCGCCCATCACGGTCTCGACCCGCACGTTCGATCGGCGCGCGGACGGCGACACGGCGCACAGACCGGCCGTCTCCGCCTTGAGAATGCGCGTCATGCCGGGATAGCGCGCCAGCGCCCGCCAGGGATCGTGCGCCTGGGCGGCGTAGTTTGAGGCCTCCCAGGCGGGCGTGCAGGCCAGCTCCAGCCCGCGGTCCGTCTCGATGAGACCGTCGGTGAGGTAGTCGGCCAGCATCATGTCCGGCCAGCCCTTGAAGGCGCCCCGTCCGCGATAGGCGCTCATGGCCTGCTCGCAGCTGTCGAACAGGGCGCGACGCCGCAGGGTGCTGGCGACAATGGGAAACCGCCGCGACAAAGCCCCGGCGAAGGGCAGATTCATCGCCCACACCATCTGTCGCGGCCAGACGACAGGGTCCAGCAGCAGCAGACGCGACACCCGTTCCGGCCGTTCCGCAGCGGCCATCAGGCCGCTGGTCCCGCCGATGGAATGGCCGGCCAGGGCGACGGGCGGGCCGTCGATCGCCTCAAGCAGGGAGATCAGATCGTCGCGATGATCCTTCCAGCTGCGGCGGCCGTCGGGAACGGCGGGCAGACGCGTACGGCCATGGCCTCGCAGATCAGGCGCCCAGATGCGCAGGGCCCCCGACAAAGGCTGCAGCAAGGAGCGATAGGCGAAGGCGTTGAAGCCGTTGGCGTGGGCGAAGATCAGGTCGATCGGCCGCTTGGGGTCACCGAAATCCAGCACGGCCATCTCGCCCGCACCCCAGCGATTGTCGATCGGCACGCTGATACGGCGGGGCGCCGACAGGGCCAGGGCGTCCATGGACGTCAGGCCGCCACGCGGCAGGCGCCGCACCGGCCATGGCCCTCGATGGTGGTGCGCTCGATGGCGTAACCGGCGTTCGTCGCCGCCTGGGCGATAACGTCGCCGCCGGGGACGGCCACCTCTTCGGTCGCCCCGCAACAGTCGCAGATCAGGAAAGCCGCCGCATGGCCGCCCGGCGCGCAGGCCTGGGCCGTGCAGGCCACATAGGCGCTGATGGAGGCGATACGGTGGGCCAGGCCCCGCTTCTCGAGGAACTCCAGGGCGCGATAAACCGTGGGCGGCTTGGCCGCCTGACCGTCGAGGCCGTAGCGGGCGATCAGGTCATAGGCCTTGACCGGCTCGGCCGCCGAGAGAAGCAGCTCAAGCACGCGACGTCGTGGCGCAGTCATGCGATCGCCGTCGGCCGAGACGCGCGCCTCGACGGCCGCAACCGTCCGTTCGACCTCGGCGGCGCCGGGTCGGCTGTCGATATGATCATGATCGCAGGCGTCGCCCATGGCCTAGAGCTAAGGGGTCCGAGGCCGCGCCGCAACCGGGACCGCGCGCCGCAACACCCGCACCGGCGCAATGTGGCCAAACAGCGGCGTTTGCGGCCGTCCCGACCATGAGCTAGAAGAACCGTCCTCTCTGTTCAGAAGATCCGTTTTCATGACCGACACCACCCAAGCGTCCAGCCCCCTGTCGGGCAATGTACTGTTCTATTCCCAGCCCGAGCCGCTGTCGGCCGATGTTCACGGCTCGCTGGGCGTGACGCCCGCAGACAAGCCGTACGCCTTTGTGGCCCAGACCCACGTCGTGCCGCTGACGGTGACTGAGTTCGCTCCCGCCGCCCTGTCCTACCCGGTCATCTTCGTCGGCGACGCCAAGCAGCCGGTCGCCGCCATGGGCCTGAACCAGGGCGACAACCTGTTCATCGAGAACGGCGACTTCCGCCCTGACGCCTACATCCCGGCCTATGTCCGCCGCTACCCCTTCGTCTTCGCCAATGACGACGAGCAGAAGCGCATGGTGCTGTGCATCGACCGCGCCGCCCCCTTCGTGGTCGAAGGCGGCGAGACTCCGTTGTTCGAAAACGGCCAGCCCAGCGGCTACGTCAACTTCGGCATGGAATTCTGCAACAACTTCGAACAGGAGCGCGTGCGCACCGAGTCCTTCGTCAACCTGCTGAAGGAACTGGACCTGTTTGAGGTGCGTGAAGCCAACTTCACCCCGCGCAACGCCGATGGTTCGGCCGGCGCCCCGCAAAAAATCGCCGAATATTTCGCGGTCTCGGAAGACAAGTTGAAGGCCCTGCCGGCCGAGAAGCTGGCCGAACTGCGCGACAACGGCGCCCTGGGCCAGATCTACGGCCACCTGGTGTCGCTGCTGGGCTGGGACCGCCTGATCGCCATGGCCCTGACCCGCGCCGCCCAACAACCGGCCGCCGCCAACGCCTGACCTGCTTTTCAAGCGGGCCTAGCGCGCGTTCGCGCTACTTGAGGCCCGTATTGAAGCGATAAAATGGAAACGCCCCGTCAGGATGCTGGCGGGGCGTTTTTGTTCGCACTCAATAGTGGGCGAGTGATTCAGCGGCGGGCCACCAGGGCGCGGGTGAGGCAGGAGAAAACCAACCGCCCCGCCTCATCCAGCAAATCCTGCTGGGCGATGACGACCCCCTTCTCATCCCCGACCGGATCCTTGCCCATCACGGTCAGCCGCCCGCGCATCAGCTCGCCGGCAGGCGGATTACGCAGGAACCGCAAACCGTCCACGGCCAAGGTCTTAGAGCCCGCCCACCCCCCCATGCGATCGGCGGATAGTCGGCTCCACAGGGCATAGACCATGCCCTCAGGCGCCCCGTAGGCCGTATCCCAACCAGGCAGAAAGCGTTCGACGAACAGCTCCAGCGCTGCAGCATCCACGGCGCAGGCGCCCAGGGGAATGACCTGTCCGATCTCGAGATCCTCGAAATGGACGTGCAGCGGCTCAATCATGCGCGATCGTTCTCCGTCAGGCCGCCGGCTCCTCCGACACCCGAACCATCAGCTTGCCGTCAT
Source organism: Brevundimonas phoenicis (assembly GCF_047237745.1). Lineage (NCBI taxonomy): Bacteria > Pseudomonadati > Pseudomonadota > Alphaproteobacteria > Caulobacterales > Caulobacteraceae > Brevundimonas > Brevundimonas phoenicis. The sequence continues at coordinate 592,345 of NZ_JBDFLN010000001.1, read as the reverse complement.
GGTCGCCCGTGAACAAGCGATTCAGCGAACCGACCGCGCCTTCAAGGCCGTCATCGACATGGACCTTCCAGTGAATTTTTCCGTCAGCCAGCCACGGCCCCATCTCGGCGACCATCTCCTTGGCGCGGTGGGCGTAATCGAGGACCAGGAAGCCCTTCACGTCCAGGCGGTGAGTGATGATGCGGGCGAAGTTGGGCGAGGGCGGCATCCGCGTGGCGTTATAGGCCGAGATCAGGCCGCAGACGGCCATGCGGCCGTGCACCTTCAGCCGGTTCCAGACGGCGATCATGATGTCGCCGCCGACGTTCTCGAAATTGAGGTCGATGCCGTCGGGGGCCAGGCGGTCCAGGGCGTCGCCGACGTCCTCGTTCTTGTAGTCGACGGCGGCGTCGAAACCGAGCTCTTCGGTCAGCCAGCGGCATTTCTCGGCGCCGCCGGCGATGCCGATGACGCGGCAGCCGCGCTGCTTGGCCACCTGGCCGGCGATGGAGCCGACCGCCCCCGCCGCCGCCGAGATGACCAGGGTCTCGCCGGCCTTCGCCTTCAGTACGTCGGTGACGCCGAAGTAGGCGGTCATGCCGGTCATCCCCAGCACGGACAGGTTGGCCGTCAGCGGCAGGCCCGGCGCGCGGTGGACCGGCCGCAGCCCCGCCTCGGGCACGACGGCGTAGTCGGCCCAGGCGCCCGACAGGGGCATGACCAGATCGCCTTCCTTGTACCGCTCACCGCGCGACCGCTCGACCACGCCCAAGGTCAGACCGCGCATGACGTCGCCCAACCCCACCGGCGGCAGATAGCCCTCGGAATCATTCATCCAGGTGCGGTTGGTCGGGTCGATCGACAGATAGACGGTGCGGACCAGAACCTCGCCGTCCTTCAGGTCGGGCGTGACGCTCTCGACCAGTTCCAGGTCGCCGTCCTGGATCAGGCCGTGCGGCCGCTGACGCAGAATCCATTGTCTGTTGCGCAGGCTCATCAATCGTCTCCCTCATAGGGTTTTCTTTCAGAACCCATAGTGACGCCTCAGGGCCGGCTGTCGAGTGCCGCCATGGTCAAAAAAAGAGGCGGATCCGTTTCGGATCCGCCAGGAGTCGCATCATCGAGAATGAAGCGAAGGCGAAGATCGGCAGAGCCGGTCCGGGGGAATCGCCCTCAGCAGGGAAAGAACGACGTGCGGCGGACTCGGTTCCCGGCCCCGTCCTGCGGGAACAGCCCCAGACGCGCGGCGTTGGCTTGGAAGGCTTGAATCGCAACAAGGAGGCGTTGAGATGAGTCACCAGGATCCGCATTCCCACTCCGCTGACCCCGTACACGCCGGCCAGGCCGTAGAGGCCCAGTATGTCCGCCAGGGTCGAGGCGGACGCCGCATCCTGATCCTTCTGGCGGTTTCCGCCGGAGCTGCGGCTGCGCTGCTGCTGGGCCTGTGGGCGATCAGCAATCCAGGTTTCCAACGCGCCGAAGAGGCGGGCATGACCGGCGAGCCGACGCCCGTCGTCGAACAAGCCCCCGCGCCGACCGCAGGCCCCGAGACCGCCCCGCCGCCCGTAACCTGACTACGACAAAAAAGGGCCCCGGCGAACCGGGGCCCCTTGATCGGATCGGAGGACGAACCGTCAGGCCGCCTGCTTCTGGCGCGACGGATGGAAGAACAGCGCCTGGCTGATCGCCGCCTTCACCGTCTCCGGCTGGAAGGGCTTGGTGATCAGGAAGGTCGGCTCCGGACGCTCGCCCGTCAACAGCCGCTCCGGGAAGGCGGTGATGAAGATCACAGGCACGTCGAACTGCTTGAGGATGTCCTTGACCGCATCAATGCCCGAGGAACCGTCGGCCAACTGGATATCGGCCAGAACCAAACCGGGCTTGTGACGCGAAACAGCGTCCACGGCTTCGTCGTGGGTGGTGGCCGTGCCGGTGACGCGGTGACCCAACTCCTTCACCAAGCTCTCGATGTCAGCCGAGATGATGGCCTCATCCTCGATGATCAGAACGTCCGTGGCCAGTTCGGCGTCGATGTCAGACTGAGCTTCGGCGATCAGGCGCTCGACAGTGCGGGGATCAACGGCCAGAATCTGGGCCGCCTCGGACGGCGTGAAGCCTTCAAGCGCGGTCAGCAGGAAGGCCTGACGCGACTGAGGCGAGATGCGCAGCAGGCGTCGCGCGGCGTCGTCGCCCTCGAAAGCCACGCCCTCCAACTGGGCGCCCGTGCTGGACCAGATGGTGTGGAAGACATGGTACAGGGCCACCCGCGGCGTCATATCGGCGGGGAGTTGCCGCTCGCCGGCGGCGAGCGCCTCAAGCGCGACGCGGACGTAGTTGTCGCCCGTTCCCTGATCGCCGGTCAGGGCGCGAGCGTAGCGACGAACATAGGGCAAGTGCGGCGCAAGTCTGGCCAATAAACTCATGGATAAATTCCCCGACAACGCCCGCCTCGACTGTTGAAACGGACTTAGATCGAACACAACGTATCAAATGAGCCACGGTTCCGTGAACGCTCTCCAGCTTGAGCATAAAATCGTATCCGCCTAGGAACCCTATGCGGGAGGCGGCGTTTTCAGTCTCCATGAGCGACATCACAGGGCTTGGGCGGCGGCCGGACACTCAATGATCGAACCTAAGGACACTCCCGCGCGTTCCAGCGGGGCCAGCTCGAACGAGCGAGATCTCGAAGAGGTCCGCCTGCGCCAACAAGCCATCGGCGTGAAGCTGCGGCATATGTTCGACGAAGTCGTCAACGAGCCGGTGCCCGATGAGTTTCTCGAAATTCTGCGTCGCGCCGACCAGGGCGCTCCTACCAAGGAGGGGCAGTGACCAGCGCAAATCCCGCCCCCCGCCGCCCCTCGTCAGACGACAACGCCTTCAAGGCCGAGCTCGTCACCCTGATCCCCCATCTGCGGGCATTCGCCCGCACCCTGACCGGCGACCCGACCTCGGCCGACGATCTGGCTCAGGAAGCCATGATGAAGGCCTGGGACGCCCGCGCCAGCTATCAGATGGGCACAAACATGAAGGCATGGACCTTCATGATCCTGCGCAACCAGTTCTATTCGGAAAAGCGCCGCTCGTGGCGCCAGACCCAGCTGGATCAGGAAGCCGCCGAGCGCACCCTGATCGCCGTCGATGATCCTGAAGCGCCGGTGGCGCTGGACGAACTGCGCCAGGCGCTGAAGTCCCTGCCCGAGGAGCAGCGCGAAGCCCTGATCCTGGTCGGCGCCGGCGGCTTCGCCTACGAGGAAGCGGCCGAGATATGCCAGTGCGCCGTCGGTACGGTGAAGAGCCGCGTATCGCGGGCGCGCAAGGCGCTGCAGGCCACGTTGGAGCGGGGCGGCTATGATCGCGACGGCCAATCGGCAAGCGACGCTATGCGATCGATCCTGGCCGACGCCGACAGACTAAGCGGCGCCGGGCGCAAATAGCCGTGCGGTTCGGCCGGGTTCTGGGCCGCAAGCTCGGACGCCCCAGCGTCCAGGGCATCCGATTCCGCCTGGGTCTCGCCATGGCCCTGGCCTTGCTGCCCATCCTTCTGCTCGGCGCGATCCAGACCGAAGCGGGCTTCCGTCGGCAGGAAACGGAACGGCGCAGCGATCTGAAACTGGCGGCGGAACGCAGCGCCTCAGACGCCAAAAGCCGAATCGACTCGACCGTGGTCCTGCTGCAAGCCCTGACGCCGGAGGGCGTGGGTTTCTTCTGCGAAGCGCGGCTCACGGCGCTGGCGGAACGCCTGGACGGCATAACGAGCCTGACCCGCTACAGCGCGACCGGGGAACCCGTCTGCGCATCGCGCAACACCGCCCATGAAACCCGCGAGGAACATGTCCGCGCCCAAAGCTGGCATCAGCGGCTCAGCCGCGGCGAAGACGTGGCGATGCAGCGCTCGGCCGACGGTCAGTCCCTGATCATCGCCGTCCGCTCGGAACGTCCGTTGGGCGCGTTTCAGGGAACGATGACGGCCGCCGTTCCGCTCAGCGCCCTTCAGCCTGACATCAGGGATCCAGCCCTGCCCGTCGGCGCCCAGGCGGCGCTGACCGACGGGGCAGGACGCGTGCTGATCGCCACGACCACGAGCCCCTTCGCCCTGGGCAACGCCGGCCAGGCCGAGGGCTGGACCGAGCGGGCCCGCGCGGACGCAGCCGTCATGTTCGAGGCGCGAGACGCCAGGGGACGCCGTCACGTCTATGGCGGCGCGCCCCTGGCGGGACGGGACGTCTTCGTCCTGCTGTCGGCGCCGGCGCCCGGCCTGCTGTCCTGGGCGCGCCTGAACCCCTTCGGCACCCTATTGCTGCCGCTGGCGGCGTGGCTGACCGCCTTCGCCGCCGTCATGCTGCTGTCCGAGCGGATCGTGGTGCGCTGGCTGGACTACCTGGAACGGGTCGCCGCCATCTACGCGCGCGGCCGTTTCACCATTCGTCCCGTTCAGGCCGAACACGCGCCTGCGGAAATTCGCACCTTGGCCCGCACCCTGGGCCACCTGGGCGAGACCATCACCCGGCGCGACAAGGCCATTCTGGACGCCCTGGAAGAAAAAGACGCCCTGCTGCGCGAGATTCACCACCGGGTGAAGAACAACCTGCAGATCATCTCATCCCTGTTGTCGATGCAGCAACGAGCCGTGACAGATCCGAGCGCCCGCGCCGCCCTGGGCGACACCCGCCAGCGGATCACCGCCCTGGCCCAGATCTACCGCATTCTCTACCAGAGCCATGACATCCGAGAAGCGGACGCCGACACCTTCCTGCGCGAACTGGTCGGGCAGTTGATCGCCGGGGAGGCGGTGCGCGGGCCTCTGGTCACGACCTCGATCGAGGCCGACCCGCTGATCATCGACCCCGACAAGCTGGCGCCCCTGGCCCTGTGGCTGGTCGAGGCCGTGTCCAACGCCCAGAAACACGCCTTCGCCGGACGGGGCGGCGACCTCAAGGTGCGCTTCAAGGTTCTGGGCCGAACCAGCGTTCTGGAGGTCGAGGACGATGGGCCCGGCGTCGCCGACGCGGCCGAAGCGGGCGTCGGCCGCACCCTGATGATGGCCTTCGCCAAACAGTTGCGCGGCGAGGCCGAAATCGCGCCGGCGCCAGGCGGCGGTTCGATCGCACGGCTGACCTTCGTCACGCCCGAAGCCCGCGACGCCGCCCATGTGCGAGAGGTGGCCGCCTTCCGCCTCAGCGGAACCTCGCCCCAAGCGTAACGTTGTGCATGGGACGGGCACGGAGCCCGAGCCAACAGGAGTCTCCCATGCGCAAACTCATCATTCTGGCCGTCGCCGCCGCAGCCCTCACGACCGCCGCCTGCAATACTATTCAAGGCGTCGGCCGTGACACCCAGGCCGCCGGCCAGGCCGTCGAAGGCGCCGCCCGCGACGCCAAGAACTAGGCTCTTCGCCGCCGGGCGAAGGTTGACGACACCCCGCAGACACCCGCGTCTGCGGGGTTTTATTTTTCGCTGGCGAGAGCGGTTCGGCTTGATTAGCGTCACCGATCTCTGACCCTGTCTCCGCTATCGGAAGAAAAATGCGCGTCGGCACCCCTAGAGAAGTCAAGACCAACGAACACCGGGTCGGCCTGACGCCGATGGCGGTGCGCGAGTATGTCGCCCGCGGCCACGAAGTCCGCATCGAAACCGGCGCAGGCGTCGCCGCCGGCTTCTCGGACGCCGATTATGTGAAGGCGGGCGCCCTGATCGTCGTCGACGCCGACGCCGTCTTCGCCGACAGCGAGATGATCGTGAAGGTGAAGGAACCCCAACCGTCCGAGTGGGGCCGTCTGACCGAGCGGCACATCCTGTTCACCTATCTGCATCTGGCGCCCGACCCGGAACAGACCAAGGCGCTGCTGGCGTCGAAATGCGCGGGCGTGGCCTATGAGACGGTGACCGATCGCAACGGGGGACTGCCGCTGCTGGCGCCCATGTCCGAGGTGGCGGGCCGCATCGCCGTCTTTTCCGCCGCCGAGACCCTGCTGAAGCACAACGGCGGTATGGGGCTGCTGTTCTGCGGCGTGCCGGGCGTCGCGCCGGCCAGGGTGCTGGTGCTGGGCGGCGGAGTCGTGGGACTGAACGCCGCGCGCATGGCCATGGGCCTGGGCGCCGAGGTGGTGGTCCTGGAACGATCCATTCCCCGCATGCGCCAGATCGACGAACTGACCGGCGGGCGCGTCATCACACGCTATTCCTCGCTGCACGCCATCGAAGAGGAACTGGTGAAGGCCGACGTCGTGATCGGGGCGGTCCTGGTCCCCGGCGCCGAAGCTCCGACCCTGGTGCGGCGCGACCAGTTGAAGACGATGAAGCCCGGCAGTGTCCTGATCGACGTGGCCATCGACCAGGGCGGCTGTTTCGAAACCTCGCATGCGACAACGCACGAAGACCCGACCTATGTCGTCGACGGAGTGGTCCATTACTGCGTCGGCAACATGCCCGGCGCGGCGCCGCGCACCAGTTCCGAGGCCCTGAACAACGCCACCCTGCCCTTCGGTCTCGCCCTGGCCGACCGGGGGCTGGAGGCTTTGCGCGCCGATCCTCACTTGGCCAAGGGGCTGAACGTGCTGAAGGGCGAGATCACCCACCCCGCCGTCGCCGAGGCCCTGGGCCTGGAATGGCGCGACCCGTTCGGCGTCTGGGCCGCCGGCGGAGCGAGGGGCTGAATCACAGCCCGCAATTCGCCCGCCTGTAATTCGCCGCGCTTCTGGGCCATAAGGCGCCCATGAAGTTCCTCGATCAGGCCAAGATCTATATTCGCTCCGGCAACGGCGGCGCGGGCTCCGTCTCGTTCCGTCGCGAAAAATTCATTCCCAACGGCGGTCCCGACGGCGGCGACGGCGGCAAGGGCGGCGACGTCTGGGTCGAGTCGGCCGACGGGCTGAACACCCTGATCGACTTCCGCTATCAGCAGCATTTCAAGGCCGCCACCGGCAACCACGGCCAAGGCCGCCAGATGCACGGAGCCAAGGGCGAGGACGTGGTTCTGCGCGTCCCCGTCGGCACCCAGGTGCTGGACGAGGACAAGGAGACCGTGCTCGTCGATCTGGACGAGGCGGGCTTGAAGGTAAAGCTGCTGTCCGGCGGCAACGGCGGCTGGGGCAACACCCGCTTCAAGGGGCCGGTCAACCAGGCCCCGCGCCACGCCAACCCCGGCCAGGAAGGCCAGGAGCGCTGGATCTGGCTGCGGCTGAAGCTGATCGCCGACATCGGCCTGGCGGGCCTGCCCAATGCGGGCAAGTCGACCTTCCTGTCCGCCGTCTCGGCGGCGCGGCCGAAGGTGGCGGACTATCCCTTCACCACCCTGACGCCCAACCTGGGCATGGTGGACCTGAGCCCGTCCGAACGCTTCGTCATCGCCGACATCCCCGGCCTGATCGAAGGCGCCAGCGAGGGCGCAGGTCTGGGCACGCGTTTCCTGGGCCACGTCGAGCGCTCGGCCAGCCTGATCCACCTGATCGACGGCACGCAGGACGATGTGGTCGAGGCCTATCGCATCATCCGTGGCGAGCTGGAGGCCTATGGCGAGGGTCTGGCCGACAAGGTCGAGATCCTGGCGCTGAACAAGATCGACGCCCTGACGCCCGAGGCCCGCGAGGAGAAGGCGGCGGAGCTGGAGGCGGTCGCCGGTCGTCGGCCCTACCTGGTGTCCGGCGTCTCGGGCGAGGGCGTGACCGAACTGCTGCGCGCCGCCTGGGCCGAGGTGAAGAAGACCCGCGGCGAGGTCTCGGACGAGGGCGAACACGTCATCCCCGAAACGCCGGGCGGCTGGCAGCCGTAAGAGAGGCCGACCGTTCCCTCAGTTTCTTGCCGTCATCCTCGGACTTGATCCGAGGATCAAGGGTGACTGCGCGCTCGATACAGGATGCGCCACCTACTGCGAGCCACCGCCTTTCCTGAGCGGAGCCGAGGGCTCGATCCTCGGATCAAGTCCGAGGATGACGGCGATTGAGGGCTGCTACGCCGTCTTCTCGCCATTGCATGGGAAGGAAAGCGAAGCGCGGATGACGCCGCGCCTTCGGCCCCCTATGTTCGCGCCATGACCGACGCGCCCGCCGAAATCCCCGCCCGCCCCCTCACGCAAGACGGGCCGCCGCTCAGGCTGTGGTTGATCGACGCCTCGGCCTACATCTTCCGCGCCTATCACGCCCTGCCGCCGCTGACGCGCAAGTCGGACGGCCTGCCCGTGGGGGCGGTGCAGGGCTACTGCAACATGCTGTGGAAGCTGCTGAAGGACATGAAGGGCGAGGACGGCCCGACGCACCTGGTCGCCGTCTTCGACCATTCGGAGAAGACCTTCCGCAACGATCTCTATGACCAGTACAAGGCCCACCGCCCCCCGGCGCCCGAAGATCTGGTGCCGCAGTTCCCCCTGGTGCGCGAAGCGACCAAGGCCTTCGGCGTCCACTGCGTCGAGATGGCCGGCTACGAAGCCGACGACCTGATCGCCACCTATGCCTGTCAGGCGCGCGACGCGGGCGGCGAGGCCGTGATCGTCAGCTCCGACAAGGATCTGATGCAGCTGATCGGCGACGGCGTGGTCATGTACGATCCGATGAAGGATCGCCGACTGGAAGAAGAGGCCGTGTTCGAGAAGTTCGGCGTCACGCCGGACAAGGTGGTCGAGGTCCAGGCCCTGATCGGCGACAGCGTCGACAACGTGCCCGGCGCCCCCGGCATCGGCCCCAAGACGGCGGCCCAGCTGATCCATGAATACGGCGATCTGGACACGCTTCTGGCCCGCGCGGGCGAGATCAAACAGCCCAAGCGCCGCGAGACCCTGATCAACTTCGCCGATCAGATCCGCCTGTCGCGCGAACTGGTGAAGCTGACCTGCGACGCGCCGATCCCCGAGCCGATCGACGACTTCATCATCCGCGATCCGGACCCGGAGACCTTGTCGGCCTTCCTGGAGACGATGGAGTTCCGTTCGCTGGCCCGCCGCGTCGGCGACGGCAAGGCGCCGCAGAAGGAAGGCTCAGCCTTCGCCCGCCCGCTCAGCGCGCCGGTGGCCACCCCGCGCTATGGCCAGACCGAGGTCGCGGCCCCGGCCGAGCCCCAGGCGATCGACCTCGACCGCTATGAGTGCGTACAGACGCTGGAAGACCTCGACCGCTGGATCACGCGAGCCAGGGCGGCGGGCGTGGTCGGCTTCGACACCGAGACCGACGCCCTGTCTTCGACCCACGCCGGGCTGTGCGGCGTGTCGCTGGCGGTCGGGCCGAACGAGGCCTGCTACATCCCCCTGACGCATGAGCACGAGCCGACCGGCGACGGCGGTCTGGACTTCGGCGACGTCGGCGACGCCCGCCCGCCGCTGGTGCAGATCGACAAGCCGACGGCCCTGGCCCGGTTGAAGGAACTCCTGGAAGATCCGTCGGTGCTGAAGGTCGGCCAGAATATCAAATACGACCTCGCCGTCATGGCCAGGCACGATGTCCGTGTCGCCCCGATAGACGACGTCATGCTGATTTCCTACGTGCTGGAAGGCGGCCTGCACGGCCACGGCATGGACGAGCTGTCGCGCCTTCACCTCGGCCACGAGCCGATGACCTTCAAGAGCGTGGCGGGCACGGGCAAGAGCCAGAAAAGCTTCAAGCACGTCGACCTGACGACGGCGACCCGCTACGCCGCCGAAGACGCGGACGTGACCCTGCGCCTGCACCGCCTGCTGAAGCCGCGCCTGGCGGCCGAGGGACTATCAAGCGTCTATGAAACGCTGGAACGCGGCATGCCCGCCATTCTGGCCGACATGGAATTGGCGGGAGTGCGGGTCGATCCCGACCGTCTGCGCTCCTTGTCCTCGACCTTCGGCCAGCGCATGGCCGAGCTGGAAGAGGAGGCGCACAAGCTGGCCGGCCGCCCGTTCAACGTCGGCAGCCCGCGCCAGATCGGCGAGATCCTGTTCGGCGAGATGAACCTGCCCGGCGGCAAGAAGACCGCCAGCGGCCAGTGGGGCACCGACGCCAGCGTGCTGGAGGATCTGGCCCAGAATCACCCCCTGCCCCGCACCATCCTGGACTGGCGCCAGCTGTCCAAGCTGAAGGGCACCTATACCGACGCCCTGGTGGCGGCGATGGACCCGCAGACGAACCGGGTCCACACCTCCTATCAACTGGCGGCGGCGACCACGGGGCGGCTGGCCTCGTCCGACCCCAACCTGCAGAACATCCCGATCCGCACTGAGACGGGCCGCCAGATTCGCCAGGCCTTCATCGCCTCGCCCGGCCATGTGCTGATCAGCGCCGACTACAGCCAGATCGAGCTGCGCCTGCTGGCCCACATCGGCGATATCCCCGAGCTGAAGCGCGCCTTCAAGAACGGCCTCGACATCCACGCGGCGACCGCCTCGGAAATGTTCGGCGTCCCGGTCGAGGGCATGCCCAGCGAGACCCGCCGCCGGGCCAAGGCCATCAACTTCGGCATCATCTACGGCATCAGCGCCTTCGGCCTGGCCGCCCAGCTGGGCATCGAACAGGGCGAGGCCGGGGCCTACATCAAGACCTATTTCGAGCGCTTCCCCGGCATTCGCGACTACATGGACAGGACCAAGGCGCTGGTGAAGGAACAGGGCTTCGTCACCACCGTCTTCGGGCGGCGCATCCACATCCCGGCCATCCACTCCAAGTCCGGCGCCGAGCGCCAGTTCGGCGAGCGCGCGGCCATCAACGCCCCGATCCAGGGCGCCGCCGCCGACATCATCCGCCGCGCCATGATCCGCATGCCCGGCGCCCTGGCGGAAGCGGGCCTTCAGACCCGCATGCTGCTGCAGGTCCACGACGAACTGGTGTTCGAGGCCCCCGAAGCTGAGGCCGACCGCGCTATCGCCGTCATCCGCCGCGTCATGGAGACCGCCGCCGAACCTGCCGTGGCCCTGAGCGTTCCGCTGGACGTCGAAGCCAAGGCCGCCGGCAACTGGGACGACGCGCACTAACCCCTCTTTCAACCAAGGACGACGACATGAGCCTGGACCCCGAAATCCGCGACAATGAAGAAACCAAGCGCTACGAGCTGGAGGTCGATGGCGAGACCGCCGTGGTCATCTACAACCCGGTCGCGGGCGGGCGGCTGATCACCGAGACCCTCGTGCCGGTCCCGCTGGAAGGGCGGGGCATCGCCAGCCGCATGGCCAAGCACGTCCTGGCCGATCTGAAGGCGAAGGATCTGCTGATCCTGCCGACCTGCCCCTTCTTCTCCAGCTATCTGAAGAAGCACCCGGAATACGCCGATCAGGTGCATCCGACCTATCGGGCCATGCTGGGCCTGTAGGCCATCGCTTCAAGCCCCGCCTCCTGCTAGGGCGGGGCGATGAAGTCTTCAGACATCGACGTCCTGATCGTCGGCGCCGGCGCGGCCGGCATGATGTGCGCCATCGAGGCGGGCAAGCGCGGCCGCCGCGTGCGCGTGATCGACCACGCCCGCGCCCCCGGCGAGAAGATCCGCATCTCGGGCGGCGGGCGCTGCAACTTCACCAATCTGGGGACCAGCGGCGCCAACTTCCTGGGCGAGAATCCGCGCTTCGCCCTGTCGGCCCTGCGGCGTTTCACCCAGCACGACTTCATCAAGATGGTCGATCGCCACGGCATCGCCTGGCACGAGAAAACGCTGGGCCAGCTGTTCTGCGACGACAGCGCCAAGCAGATCATCCGCATGCTGACCGACGAGATGAAGGCGGCGGGCGTCAGCCTGTCGCTGGGCGTCGGCGTCAAGGCGGTGGAGCGCGCGGGCGAGCGGTTTCAGGTCGATCTGGACGACGGATCGCGGGTGACGGCGGCGTCTCTGGTCGTGGCGAGCGGCGGCAAGTCCATTCCCAAGATGGGGGCCACCGGCTGGGGCTATGAGGTCGCGCGGCGCTTCGGCCTGCGCGTCACCGACACCCGGCCTGCGCTCGTTCCTCTGACGTTCGAGTCGGGGCTGCTGGAGCAGCTCAAGCCGCTGGCGGGGGTGTCGGTCGACGCCGTGGTGCGCCACAAGGCGCCCAAGGATGCGAGCGCCGGCCGCCCGGCCAAGGAAACCGTCTTCCGCGAAGGCCTGCTGTTCACCCATCGCGGCCTGTCGGGGCCGTCGATCCTGCAGATCAGCTCCTACTGGCGCGAGGGCGAGGCGATCACCGTCGATCTGGCCCCCGACCGCAACGCGGCGGCTGAAATTCTGGCCGCCAAGACCGAAAACGGCAAGCAGGCCGTCCACACGGCCGTCGGCCACGTCGTGCCGCGCCGTCTGGCCGAGGCCCTGTGCGCGCGCGAAAACCTGTCGGGCAAGCTGGCCGAGGTCGGCGACAAGAAGCTGCGCGCCCTGGCCGAGGCGGTCAACGCCTGGACGGTCAAGCCGGTCGGCTCGGAAGGCTATCGTACCGCCGAGGTCACGCTGGGCGGGGTCGACACCGCCGCCCTGGACCAGCAGACGATGGAGGCCAAGACCGTCCCCGGCCTGTTCTTCATCGGCGAGGTCGCGGACGTGACCGGCTGGCTGGGCGGCTACAATTTCCAGTGGGCCTGGTCGTCGGGCTGGGCGGCGGGCCAGCACTGCTGACCGCGTGAAAACAGAGCCTGCGGCGACGCGGCGCGTTGTCGCGCGGGCGGGCGCTCCCTACCTCTTTTGCGGTAGCGGGACGGGCCCCTCTGGCGGCGCTTCGGCGGCGTGATGTCGGACCGCATTCAACGACGAAAGAGGATGTCATGCCCCTGCTGATGTGCCCGAACGACAATGCGCCCATGCAGACGCTGGACCGCCACGGCGTCCAGTTCGACATGTGCCCGACCTGCCGCGGGGTCTGGCTGGATCGCGGCGAGCTGGAGAAGCTGATGGCCGCCGCCGGCGATGAAGGGCGCGCCGCCGCGCCCGCCTACGCCCCGCCGCCGCAACAGAGCCCGCCGCAACCCCAACAACCCTGGGGAAGCCAGCCGACCTATCGCGAGCCGCCGCGTGATCGCGACGACCGCTATGACCACGATCGTCGTCGCGACGACGACTACCACTACCGCAAGAAGAAGAAGCGGCTGGATATCTTCGACATCTTCGACTGACGCCGAAGAGCGGTCAGGCCGCCAGGCCGACCGCCTGCATCAAGGGCCGCAGGGTCTGCACCGCCTGCGGCTCCGCCCCCAGGGCGGCGCGGGTGTCCGGCGCGCGCATCAACCGCACCGCTTCGGCTCGGGCGCGTTCAGCGACGGGGCCGGTCGGCCCTGTCTCGGCGGCCGCCAGCCGCAACAGCGCGGCCAGCTTCTGCGCGACCGGCGCAGGCGCACGGGCCAATTGAGCGGTCAGTCGAGCGTCAACCTCGATTGATCCGCCGACGGCGCCCAGGGCGTCCACGACCGTCTGGGTCTCGCGCTCCGACAACCCCGCCTTGCGCACCGCGCGTTGCAATTCGCCCAGAGCCATCAGCCGCTGTCCCGGCGGGATCGCGCCCGGCATCCGCGCCCGGAGCTCGGTCTCGAAGCGCAGAGAGGCGACGCAGGCGTCCAGCCAGCGCGCCGCCGCCCGCTTGTTGGCGCCGCCCGTAACGTTCTCGCACAGGCGCGTCAGCCGTTCGGCCTCGGCCAGAACGGTCGTGCAGTCTTTGACATAGGCTGCGACGAAGTCGGCTGCGACCAGCCCCTTGGATCGTTCGACGAAGGCGGTCTGCACCTCTTCCAGAGTCAGCAGACGTCCGGCCGTCGCCGTCAACGCCATGGCCAGGACGCGCAGAATCTCAATCTCGCCGACCGCATCCCCAGGCCGCAGACGACGCTGGCTCATCAACTCGCGCAGCACCATGCGAGCCAGAGAAGCCGCCAGCAGGGGAAACTCGCCCGCCGCCAGCCGCTCGCCCAGACGCCGCACCGGCCCCTCGATCGGCGGAGCCAGCAGATTGAGGCGCGCGTCCTGCGCCAGAACGGCGTCCACCTCGCGCGGGGCGGCCATCCGAACCACGGCCGCCAGACTGGCGCCTTGATCGAGGCCAGGCCCCAGCACCTGAGCCAGACCGGAGCGCGATCCCATCAGTTCACAGAGAATCTGCTCCACCGGCACGAAGACCAGGGCGCGCGGCGCGCCCTCGACCGGGGCCTGGTCGCAAATGTCCATCAAACGCTCCACACGCGCCCGCGCCCCCGGCAGGCCGCACAGAGCGCTCGCCACGGCCCCGCCCATGACGAAGGCGCGATCCGGCGCGCCCTGAAGCGCCAGAGCCGTCGTCGAGACCGGGCGATCGTCGAAACTGGGCAACTGTTTCTTGCGCCCGGCGATCAGCAGACGCTCGATCGCCTGCTCGGCCAGGCGCTGATAATGGCGCATCAATTCGTGCACCGACTTCGCCGCCCCCTGCGCCTCAGGCACGGCGATCTTCTGGATGGCGTGCTGAAGCTCGACGCCGGAGGCTTCCAGCCTTTCGGCCAGGTCAGGACGGTGCAACAGTTCGAAGGCTGTCGCGCCCTGGCGATGCAGCCAATCCTCCAGCACCCGGCCGATCGTCTCGCGCGCATGGGGGGCGTACAGGTCGCCGACGCCCCGGCAGACCGGGCCGCGCGGGTCCGCCGCGGGGGCGCGCTTGCGCGTCAGCTCGGGCGCGCCGCGCGTCAAGATGACGACGCTGGCGAATTCCATCGTCTCGGGGTTCAGCGTCTCCTTGGTGACTCGAACGGCCACGGCCTCGCGGTCACGCAACAGCTCCTCGGCCGTGTCCACGGCCTGTCTGCGGTCCTCCGTCGCCTGGTGCAGGGACCAGTCAGCAGGCGCCGTCCGACGCATATAGATTTCGTAGTGAACCGGTCCGGCCATGGGGTCTTTCACAAGCACGAAGCTCCATCCTGACGCCCCAAGCTTTAAGGCCGGGTTTCGCTTTTCGCCTCGATGGTTGAAAGCAACAGCGCGGCGCTCCATTTTGTGTGACCGTAAAGTCACCACGATCGGGTAGAACAGTTACGCTTGCTGTGCGTTGTGCAGACGACGGCGGACCGGACGTTCCCCCGCCCGTACTAAGGAGAAGCCCTTGGCCAACATCACCCTGGTCGACGACGACGAGAACATCGTCGCCTCCGTGTCCCTGGCTCTGGAAAGCCACGGTCACACGGTGACCGCCTACCACGACGGCGCCTCGGGCCTGGAAGCGCTGGAGGCCACGCCGCCGGACCTGGCTATCCTGGACGTCAAGATGCCGCGCATGGACGGCATGGAAGTGCTGCGCCGCCTGCGTCAGACCTCCAGCATTCCGGTCATCATGCTGACGTCCAAGGACGAGGAGATCGACGAAATCCTCGGCTTCAACCTCGGCGCCGACGACTATATCCACAAGCCCTTCAGCCAGCGCCTGCTGATCGAGCGGGTCAAGGCCCTGCTGCGTCGCGCCGGCGTCGAAGGTCTGGACCCCGTCGACCCCGCCGCCGTCGAAGCCGGCAAGGCGATCAAGCGCGGCAAGCTGTCGATGGACCCGGCGCGCCACGAATCGACCTGGGACGGCAAGCCGGTGAAGCTGACCGTCACCGAGTTCCTGCTACTTCAGGCCCTGGCCCAGCGCCCCGGTTTCGTGAAGAGCCGCGACAATCTGATGGACGCCGCCTATGACGATCAGGTCTATGTCGACGACCGCACCATCGACAGCCATGTGAAACGGATGCGAAAGAAGTTCCGCATGGTCGACCCCGAGTTCGACGCTATCGAGACCCTGTATGGCGTCGGATACCGCTACCGCGAGAGCTGAACCTGAAGACGCCCCGGCGCGGCGCCGATTCCGCTTCGGCGGATCGCGCCTGGGCGGCTTCATCCTGGCCCTCAATCTTCTCAGCCTGCTGATCCTGTTCGGCGGCGCCCTGCTGCTGAACGAGTGGCGGCGCGGCCTGATCGAGGCGCGCCAGGAATCGCTCGGCGTCCAGGCTGAGCTGCTGGCCAACGTCCTGGGCGAACTGGGCATCACCCAGGGCGACCCCTATCCCATGCTGGATGACCGCGCGGCCGCCCTGTGGCTGCGCGACAACTTCATCCCGGCGGGCCAGCGCGCCCGCCTGTTCGACATGGACGGGATCGAGGTGTCGGACTCCTATCGGGTCAGCGACGCCATCCCCGGCGCGCCCCTGCCCCCGGCCAACCCGGCGGGCACCGCCCTGGCCCCGACCGAGCCTTCACGTCGCGAAACCGCGCGTTTGGCCCGCGCCGATGCCGAACTGTCGGCCGAGGTCGAGCGCGCGCTGCAGGGCACGCCTCAGGCCGCCATCCGCCGCAATGAAGAGGGCGAGCGCGTCGTCTCCGTCTCCCTGCCCGTGCGCCATGTGCAGCAGGTGCTCGGCGTGCTGACCCTGGAAGCCGGCGACGTCAACGCCACCCTGGACGCGCAACGCCGCGCGCTGATGCCTTTCGCCCTGGTGGCGCTGGCGGTGAATCTGCTGGCGTCGCTGGTGCTGCACCTGTTCGTGGCGCGGCCGGTGATGCGGCTGTCGGCGGCCGCGGACCAGGTGCGCCTGCAGCGCGCCCGCGCCATCTCCTTGCCCGACCTTGAAGACCGCAAGGACGAAATCGGCGACCTGGCCCGCGCGCTTGAGTCCATGACCGACACCCTGTCGACGCGCATGGACGCCATCGAACGTTTCGCCGCCGACGTCAGCCACGAGATCAAGAACCCCCTGACCTCGATCCGCTCGGCGCTGGAGACCCTGCCCCTGGTCAAGACCGACGAGCAGCGGGCCCGCCTGACCAATCTGCTGCAACAGGACGTGCGGCGGCTGGATCGCCTAATCACCGACATCTCCAACGCCTCGCGCCTGGACGCCGAACTGTCGCGCGACCGCCCGCGCGCCATCGACCTGAAGGAACTGCTGGGCGACATCATCGGCGTCTATGAGGCCGGTCAGAAGCCGGGCGAGCCCCCGGTGCGCTTCGTCCTGAGCGCCGACAGCGCCCGCGTCGTCGGCCGCGACATTCCTCTGGGCCAGGTGTTCCGCAACCTGATCGACAACGCCCGCTCCTTCAGCCCGCCCGACGGCGAAGTGCGGGTGAGCCTGGAGCGCGACGACAGCCAGCCCGACCTACCCCTGCGCGTCCGCGTCGAAGACGACGGCCCCGGCATTCCGGCTGAAAACCTTGAGACGGTGTTCGAGCGCTTCTACACCTCGCGGCCCAAGGGCACGGCCTTCGGCGCCAACTCGGGCCTGGGCCTGGCCATCGTGCGCCAAATCATCGACGCCCACGGCGGGCGCGTCCACGCCGAGAACCGCACCGGCCCCGACGGCGCCGTGGTCGGCGCCCGCTTCGAGGTGCGGTTGCCGGCGACGGGCAAGCGCCCGTGATCTGACGCTCATGACCGCGCCCCGCCAGCCCCTGCACGCCACCGTCGCCGCGCTCCGGCTCGGCGGCGCCTGGCGCGGCGTATCGATCCAGGGACGATCCGGCGCCGGCAAGAGCGACCTGGCCCTACGGCTGATGCAGCACGGCTGGCGTCTGGTCGGCGACGATTGGGTGGATGTCTTCGCCTGCGAGGGCGCCCTCTACGCCGCCGCGCCCGCGACCATCGCCGGGCGGATGGAGGTGCGCGGCCTGGGCCTGGTCGACCGGCCTTTCCTGCCTTTCGCGCGGATCGCCCTGTCGCTGCACCTGACCCATGAGCCGGTCGAGCGGATGCCCGAAAAGGCCCAGGACGTGATCGACGGAATCGCGATCCCACGCCTGGTTCTGGACCCTCGCCCCGCCTCGGCGCCCCTGGTCGTCGCAGCGGCGATGAACGTCGTCGCAACGCTTCCGTGACGGCGCGACGACGGCGCCCTTTGATCCGCGCCGCGATTGCCCTATGAAACGAGGCTTGTCGCTCGTCGAGGCGAGCTGGGGATGTCTTTGGTGAAGCCTATATGATCGGGCTGGTGATCGTCACCCACGGGGGCCTGGCCTCCGAATTCCTGTCGGCGATGGAGCACGTGGTGGGGCCGCAGCGCGGCGTCGCCGCCATCTGCATCGGCCCTGAAGACGACATGGAGCGGCGCCGCCGCGACATCGTCGACGCCGCCGCCGCTGTCGATGAAGGCGAAGGCGTCATCCTGTTGACCGACATGTTCGGCGGCACGCCGTCCAACCTGGCCATTTCGGTGATGGAGCAGACCGGCGCCGAGGTCATCGCCGGGCTGAACCTGCCCATGCTGATCAAGCTGGCCAGCGTGCGCGGCCGCGAGACGCTGGAGGCCTGCGTGGCCCACGCCCAGGATGCGGGCCGCAAGTATATCTCGGTGGCGTCGTGGGTGCTGGCGGGCGAGAAATGAGCGACGTCGCCCCTTCCGCCCAGGCGGTGCTGAACATCTGCAACCAGCGCGGCCTGCACGCCCGCGCCTCGGCCAAGTTCGTCAAGCTGGCCTCCGAGTTCGAATCCGAGATCCAGGTGACGCGCGACGGCGTGACCGTGGACGCCCGCTCGATCATGGGCCTGCTGATGCTGGGCGCCGGGATCGGCTGCGGCGTCGAGGTCAAGGCCGAGGGGCCGGACGCCGCCGAGGCCGTCGCCGCCCTTACCGACCTTGTGGCGCGTCGCTTCGACGAGGATCAATAGCCGTCAGGTCCGGCGGCGTGCGGACCACCCCGTCGCACTCGCCCTCCAGCGGCACCCGCACCCCGTCGCCGGAGCGATCGGTCCGGTCGCGGAACAGGGCCGCGCGCGCCAGGATGATCAGCGTCACCGGCGTCGTCACCGTGAAGAAGACCGCCACCAGCAGCTCGACCGGCATGAACCGCCCCTCGGCCGCGGTGAAATAGACCACCGACCCGCCCAGGATCAGGAACATGCCCAGCGTCGCCCCCAGCGTCGGGGCGTGAACCCGCTCATAAAAGGTCTTGAGCCGCACCAGGCCTAATGCGCCGATGAAGGTCAGGCCGGAACCCATCAGCACCAGCCCCGCCGCCAGCAGCGCCGCCCAAGCCGGAACGTTTGCGGGAAAGCCGCTCATTCGATCACCTCGCCGCGCATCAGGAATTTGGCCAGGGCGACCGAGGAGGTGAAGCCCAGCATGCCGATGGTCACCGCCGCATAGAAATACAGGTGGCTGCCCGTCCGCACCCCGAAGGCGACGACCAGCAGCATCCCGGCCTGATAGACGGTGTCCAGCCCCAGGATGCGGTCCTGGGCGCGCGGCCCCTTGGCGATGCGCCAGACCCCGATCAGGGCCGCCCCCGCCAGGAACAGCTGCGCCAGAACCAGCGCCCAGTAGAAGACGGCGCCGCTCATTCGAAGATCTCCATCAGGCGGCGCTCATAGCGGTTCTTGATGCGGTCATCCCAGTCGTCCTCATCACGAAGGTCCAGGATGTGCAGCAGCAGGACGCCCGTAGCGTCCTCATACTCGACCCAGATGGTGCCCGGCGTGCTGGTGATGATCACCGCCAGAACGGCCAGGCCGTAGCGGTCGCGCATCTCCAGCGGAATATGGACGAAGCCCGAGACGCGGCTGTCGCGCGAGGCGTTCAGCCCCAGGACGACCAGAGCCACCTCCCAGTTCGACCGGATGATGTCGCGCGCGACCACCAGGCCGAAACTCAGCAGGGTCAGCGGCTTTCTGACGCGAACCGGCTCGACCTCCAGAGCGCGCATGATGTGGGGCGCGGCCAGGGCCATCAGCAGGGCCAGAGCCAGAGCCGGCGGCGCGGCCGATCCGCTGAGCAGCACCGAGGCCCCGAACAGGGCCAGCGACAGGATGGGGTGAGGCAGGACCGCCCGGATCATGAGCCGCCTCCCAGCACCGCGCGGACATAGGCGTCGGGCCGCACCAGCCAGTCGGCCGTGTGGTCGGCATAGGCGAAGCCCGCCTCGCCGAAGATCGCCAGGAAGATGCAGGCCGCCAGCAGGCCCGCGATGGCCACGCCCTCGGCGGCGCCGACCACGACCGCCGGCTCGGCGTCGTCGTCCCGCGCCCACAGGGCCGCCATGCCCAGGCGCGTCAGCCCGATCAGGGCGCCCAGCGACGCCAGGGACAGGGCCGCGATCACGCCATAGCCCGCCCAGCCGCCGACGCCCGACAGGGCGTCCATCATGGCCAGCTTGCCGATGAAGCCCGCCAGCGGCGGCAGGCCCGCGATCATCAGGGTCGAGATCAGGAAGGCGCCGCCCAAGGCCGCCACCGCCGCCGGAATAACCAGACCGGGCTCGTTGCGCTCCTCGTCGTCAAAGGGATCGATGTACTCGTCCTCGAAGACGGCGCGGCCTGAGCGCGCGCCGGGATCTTGCCCCCGGTTCAGCACCTCGGCCAGCATGAACAGGGCGCCGCAGGCCAGGGTCGAGCCGACCAGGTAGAAGACCGCTCCGCCTAGGACGTCGGCGTTGCCGATGCCGACGGCCGCCAGCACCGTGCCCGACGAGACGATGACGGCGTAGGCGGCGGCGATCGACAGGTCGCGCGCGGCGATGATGCCGGCCGTGCCGAAGCCGATGGTCGCCAGGCCGCCCAGCAGGATCCACAACTGGCCGAACCCGGCCGAGGCGCCGCTGTCCGGCGCGAACAACAGGAAGCTGAGGCGGATGATCACATAGGCGCCGACCTTGGACAGGATGGCGAAGACGGCGGCGGCCGGGGCGCTGGCCGCCGAATAGGTGGTGGTCAGCCAGAAGCCCAGCGGCCACATGGCGCATTTGGTCAGGAAGGCCACGCCCAGGACGGCCGCGCCGACGTGGAACAGGCCCCGGTCCGCCTCGGCGATCTGGGGGATGCGCACGGCCAGATCGGCCATGTTGAGGGTGCCGGTCACGCCGTAGATCAGGCTGACCCCGATCAGGAACAGCATGGAGGCCGTCAGGTTGACGGCGATATAGGCCAGACCCGCCCGGATGCGCGCCTCACCCGACCCATGCAGCGCCAGGCCGTAGGAGGCCGCCAGCATGATCTCGAAGAAGACGAAGAGGTTGAACAGGTCGCCCGTCAGGAAGGCCCCGTTGACCCCCATGACCAGCAACAGGAACAGCGCGTGGAAACGCGGCCCCGCCCGGTCCCATCGCGCCAGAGCGAAGATCATGGAGCAGGCGCCCAGGACGCTGGTCAGGGCCACCATCAGGGTCGACAGACGGTCCGCCACCAGGACGATGCCGAACGGCGCCGGCCAGTCGCCCAGTTGATAAACGCGAGCCGTGTCGCCCCCGCCCGTCGCCCCGGTCGCGCTCTCGTGCAGCAGGGCCAGGGCCATGGCCAGGATGGCCGCCATGGCGAACAGGCTGAGGCCGCCCTTCAGCAGGCGGCGGCGCTCGTCGAACAGCAGCATGGCCGCAGCGATGACCATGGGCAGAACGATCGGCCCGATGATCAGATGTTCCTGCCAGTCGGTCATTCGGGCGCCTCCTGGCCGTCGACATGGTCGCTGCCGGTCTCGCCGCGCGAGGCCAGCAGCACCACCAGGAACAGAGCCGTCAGGGCGAAGCTGATGACGATGGCCGTCAGCACCAGGGCCTGGGGCGTCGGGTCGGCGTAGAGGGCCGGATCTTCCGCGCCCTTGCTGGTGATCGGCGGCGCGGCCGAGCGCAGCCGTCCCATGGAGAAGATGAACAGGTTGACCGCATAGGAGACCAGCGACAGGCCGATGATGACCTGGAAGGTGCGCGGGCGCAGCATCAGCCACACGCCCGAACCGGTCAGGACGCCGATGGCCAGGGCCAGGACAATCTGGGTCATTGCGCCCCTCCCTTCTGCTCGGCCTCGGCTTCCGCTTCGGCCTCGGCTTCCTCGATGCGCGCGCGGCGCAGCGACTGGTGGGCCAGGGCGACCAGCACCAGCACCGTGGCGCCCACCACCAGCACCACCACGCCCAGGTCGAACAGGACGGCGCTGGCCAGCGGCACGCGGCCCAGCAGCGGCAGATCGGCGTACTGGAAATAGGTGGTCAGGAAGGGCTGATCGAAGATCCAGCCCACCGCCCCGCTGAGCGCGGCCAGCAGCAGGCCGACGCCGATCCAGATGATCGGGCGGATCTCCAGCCGCTCCTCCACCCAGCGGGCGCCGGACGACATATATTGCAGGATGAAGGCGATCGACAGCGCCACACCCGCCGCGAAGCCGCCGCCGGGCAGGTCATGCCCGCGTAGGAAGAGGTGTACGGCCAGCAGGATGATGAAGGGGAACAGCCAGCGCATCACCACGCCGGGGATCATCATGGTGTCGCTGAGGGTGTCGCCCTCGGTGCGGCCTTCGCGGGCGCGGTCCGAAGCGTCCTGCACCCGCTTCTGCATCGGCTGGGACAGGCTGTCGCTGGCCGGGCGGAAGCGACGCAGCAGGGCCAACACCGTCAGGCCGACGACACCCAGGACGGTGATCTCGCCGAAGGTGTCGAAGGCGCGGAAGTCGACCAGGATGACGTTGACGACGTTGCGGCCGCCCGCCTCCTCATAGGCCTTCTCGACGAAGAAACGCGACACGCCCTCGACCGGCGGGCGCACCATGACGGCCCAGGCGATCAGGGCCACGCCCGCCCCGGCGCAGACGGCGATCCCTCGGTCCAGACGACGGCGCCAGCGGGCGCGGCGCTGCTCGGACTCGGGCACATGGATCTCGGCCAGCCGCTTGGGCAGCCAGCGCAGGCCCAGCAGCAGCAACACCGTCGTCACCACCTCGACCACCAGCTGGGTCAGGGCCAGATCGGGCGCCGACAGCCAGACGAAGGTCAGGCAGCTGGCCAGGCCCGCCCCGCCCATCAGGATGACGGCGGCCAGGCGGTGATATTTGGCCTGCCAGGCGGCGGCCAGGGCGCAGGCCCCGCCCGCCAGCCACAGGGCGGCGAAGGCCAGGTTGTGCGCCTGGGGAACGCGGAACTCGGGCCAGGTCAGGACGAAGCCGCCCGCCGCCGCCACAGCCGCCGACAGCAGGGCCGTCAGCAGGATCAGGCGCAGCTGCGGCTGCAGGCGCTGCGCGCCCAGATGGCGCACGATCCACTGCGACAGATCCATCAGAATGACCTGGGACCGCTCGAACAGATAGCCGCCGTTCAGCCGCTTCATGCCCCAGGGGCCGCCGCGCGGATTGGCGTTCAGCGCCTTGCCGAACACGACATAGAGGCCGATCCCGCCCGCCATGGCGATGACGCTGAGCAGCAGCGGCAGGTTGAAGCCGTGCCACAGGGCCAGGCTGTAATAGGGCAGGTCGAAGCCCAGCATGGTCACGGCGGCGCTGCGCAGGAAGGGGCCGACGGTGATGGCCGGAAAGATCCCGACCAGTAGACACAGGGCCACCAGCACCTCGACCGGGCGCCGCATCCAGGCCGGCGGCTCATGCGGGACGCGGTCCAGCTCGGTCGGCGGCGGGCCGAAGAAGGTGCTGTGAATGAAACGCAGCGAATAGAGGACGCTGAAGGCGCTCGCCAGGGTCGCCAGCACCGGCAGGGCCTGGTTCAGCGCCGAGGTCTGGGTGCTGGCCAGGGCCTCGGCCAGGAACATCTCCTTGGACAGGAAGCCGTTCAGCAGCGGCACGCCCGCCATGGCGGCGGCGGCGACCATGGCCAGGGTGGCGGTGATCGGCATGAAGCGGATCAGGCCGCTGAGCTTGCGCATGTCGCGCGAGCCGGCTTCGTGGTCGATGATGCCCGCCGCCATGAACAGGGAGGCCTTGAAGGTGGCGTGGTTGATGGTGTGGAAGATGGCGGCGATGGCGCCGAGGTCCGATCCCAGGCCCAGCAGCAGACAGATCAGGCCTAGGTGGCTGATGGTCGAATAGGCCAGCAGGCCCTTCAGGTCGTGCTGGAAGATGGCGCACCAGGCGCCGACCAGCAGGGTCGTCAGGCCCAGGCCCCCGACCACGAAATACCACATCTCGGTCTCGCCGAAGACGGGCCAGAACCGCATCAGCAGGAAGACGCCCGCCTTCACCATGGTGGCCGAGTGCAGATAGGCGCTGACCGGCGTCGGGGCCGCCATGGCGCGCGGCAGCCAGATGTGGAACGGGAACTGGGCGCTCTTGGTCAGGGCGCCGATCAGGATCAGCCCCAGGGCGACCGGGTACAGCGGGCTGGCCAGGATGACGTCGCGCGCGCCGATGACGGCGTCCAGCTCATAGCTGCCGACGATGCGCCCGATCAGGATCATGCCGACCAGCAGGGCCACCCCGCCCGTCGCCGTGATCGACAGGGCCATGCGCGCGCCCTCGCGCGCCGAGGCGTTCTGGTGCCAGTAGCCGATCAGCAGGAAGGAGAAGAGGCTGGTCAGCTCCCAGAAGACGACCAGCTGGATCAGATTGCCCGACAGCACCACGCCCTGCATGGCGCCCATGAAGGCCAGCAGGAAGGAGAAGAAACGCGGCACCGGATCCTTCGGCGACATGTAGTAGCGCGCATACAGCACCACGAGCGCGCCGATCCCCAGGATCAGGGCGCTGAACAGCCAGGACAGGCCGTCCAGGCGAATGGTCAGATTGACCCCCAGAGACGGCAGCCAGGCCAGGGTCAGCTTCAGCACCTCGCCGTCCTGGAACCTGGGCCAGAGCACCGCCAGACAGCCGACGCTGATCAGGGCGATGATCCACGACAGGATGGCCGCAGCGGTGCGCGCATGGCGCGGCAGCCCCGAGGCGATCATGGCCCCGATGAAGGGCAGGACGAGAATGACGAGCAGAAGAAAGCTGGCGGGCACGGGCGTGTCGATCATCTCCGAAAATTTTGGGACGGCGTCCGAAAGGCTGCGGATCGCGCCTCCTCGTTCTGCCAGAGTTTTTCCTAAGGGAAATGACGCGCTTGCGTCAAAGCGACGAGTTGGCGCGATTGTGACCGTAGCGGGAACGATTGAAGCGCCAAAAGACTAAGATTGATTCTGATAATCGTTCGCATTAAAGCGACCTCAGTTTCAACCGGGGTCTCGCCGATGCGCTCGCTACTCATGATTTCCGTCGGGCTGACCGCCCTCACCGCCACTGTTCCCGCCATCGCCGCGCCCGCCGCCGAAGACAATGCGATCGACCTGAACGAGCCCGTGCGCGTAGCCCCGGTCACCGTCGTCGGCACCCGCACCGAGCGCCGCGTCGATGAAGTGCCCGCCAGCATCAGCGTCATCACCGCCAAGGATATCGAGACCAACCTCGTCACCGACATGAAGGATCTGATCCGGTTCGAACCGGGCGTCAGCGTCCCGACCAGCCCCGCCCGCTTTTCGGCCGCCCTGTCGGGCGCCGGGCGCGACGGCAATTCCGGCTTCACCATTCGCGGCATGGGCGGCAACCGCGTGCTGATCGTGCAGGACGGGGTGCGCGTGCCGGACGGCTTCGCCTTCGGCGCCCAGTCGGTCGGTCGCGGCGGCTATAACGACCTGGATCTGGTCAAGTCGGTCGAGATCCTGCGCGGTCCGGCCTCGGCCCTCTATGGTTCGGACGGCATCGCCGGCGCCGTCAGCTTCACCTCGAAAGACCCGGCCGACTTCATCGAGGCGGGCCGCAACTTCGGCGCCCGCGCGCGCGTCGGCTACAACTCGGCCGATGAAGGCTGGACCGAGGGCCTGGCCCTGGCCGGGCGCAGCGGCGCCGTCTCGGGCCTGCTGGCCTACACCCGTCGTGACGCTCAAGAGACCGAAAACATGGCCGAGACGGGCGGCGTCGGCGCGGCCCGCACCCAGCCCAACCCGCAGGATTTCGCCTCCAACGCGGTGCTGGCCAAGCTGGTCTGGGACGTGAACCCGGACCACGTCGTGCGCCTGACCTACGATCACTTCGACCAGGACATGAGCGGCGACGCCCTGAGCACCCGCGGCTCCAGCACCATGGCCATGCCCGGCCGCACCACCATCACCACCGTCAATCAGGTTCTCGCCGAGGACGAGACCCAGCGCGACCGCGTCAGCCTGGACTGGCGCTTCAGCGACTTCCTGGGCCTGGACAAGGGTTCGGTCGCCGGCTTCTGGCAGGAGGCGACGACCCGCCAGTTCACCTTTGAAGACCGCGACATCACCACCATCGTCGGCGCCGCCCCGCCGGCCACCGTCTCGGGCGACCGCACCCGCGACGTGACCTTCGACAACGCCGTCTGGGGCCTGGCGGCGCAGGGGTCCAAGAGCTTCGTCGGCGAGGCCGTCCGCCACCGCGTCACCTTCGGCGCCGACTGGTCGCGCACGACCCAGGAAGGCGTCCGCGACGGCACCGCGCCGCCGACCGGCGAAACCTTCCCGACCCGCCCCTTCCCCAAGACCGAGTTCGATCTGGCGGGCCTGTTCATTCAGGACGAGATCGACCTGTTGGGCGGCCGCCTCAGCATCATCCCGGCCCTGCGCTACGACTGGTATGAGCTGACGCCCAAGAAGGACGCCCTCTTCCCCGCCGCCGCCGAGAAGCAGAGCGACAGCCATCTGTCGCCCAAGATCGGCGTCATCTACTGGGCCGACGACCACTTCGGCGTCTTCGCCAACTACGCCCAGGGCTTCAAGGCGCCCTCGCCGATGCAGGTGAACAACTTCTTCGCCAACCCGGTGTTCGGCTATGAGTCCATCCCCAACCCGGACCTGAAGCCCGAGACCAGCGAGAGCATCGAGGGCGGCTTCCGCTTCCGCAACCTGGACCTCTTCGGCGGGAACCTGTCGCTGCAGACGACGGCCTTCCGCACGGAATACGACGACTTCATCAACCAGGTGGTGGTGCGCGGCACGGGTCGTCCCGGCGTCGACCCGCTAATCTATCAGTACGTCAACCTGACCACGGTGAAGATCTGGGGTCTGGAAGCGCGCGGCGACATCCATTGGGACAACGGCTTCTCGACCATCGTCGCCGCCTCCTTCGCCGACGGCGAACAGGAGACGGAGGACGAGCGCGGCGCCCTGACCAGCGTCGATCCGATCAAGCTGGTCGGCGGCCTGAACTACGCCGCGCCCTCGGGCGTCTGGGGCGGGAGCGCCACCGTCACCTGGTCGGACAAGAAGTCGAACCATGAGTGCGGCGGCGGCCTGTGCTGGCCGGGCGACTCCTTCACCCTGCTGGACGTCACCGCCTATTGGAACGTGGCTGAGCGGGCCACCCTGCGCGCCGGCGTCTTCAACGTCTTCGACGAGAAATACGCCTGGTGGAGCGACGTACGCGGCCTGAGCCGCCCCGCCGTCGGCGCCAGTCCCGCAACGCTGGACGCCTTCACCCAGCCGGGCCGCAACGTCGGCGTCTCCCTGAGCGTCCGCCTGTGAACCCGACCATGACCCAGAAGCGCAAGCTTAAGCCCCGCACCCCGCAAGCAAATGGAGCCCCCATGCGCGCCATCCTGATCGCCGCCGCCCTGCTGACCGGCGCGCCCGCCGCCCAGGCCATGCCCGCCGCCCTCGCGGCCCAAACTCAGACCCAAGCCCCCGCCAGCGCCTTTGAACGCGATCGTCAGGCCATCCTGGCTCAGGTCGGCGACTATCGCGTGCGTTTCGACATGCGCGAGACCGTCAGCCTGCAGGCGGACTATCAGCCGTTGGAACCCAAGCGGTCCGGCGGCACCGAGATCGTGCGCGTCGTCTATGACCAAGGCGACCGCATCAGCCTGCAGCACATCCTCGTCATGCACCACGAGGGCCAGACCGTCCTGGTCAAGCACTGGCGTCAGGACTGGGTCTATCAACCCGAAACCGTGCTGACCTACGCCGGCCCGAACCAGTGGACCCTGACCCCCGTGTCGGCTGAAGCGCGTCGCGGCGCCTGGTCCCAGACAGTGTGGCAGACGGACGACTCGCCGCGTTACGGCGGTGTCGGCCGCTGGACCTACGACAACGGCATGACCGTCTGGACGTCCGGTCCGACCTGGCGTCCGCTGGCCCGGCGCGACGCCGTGCGCAACCCGGTCTATGACCGCTACCTCGGAACTAACCGGCACGTCATACGGCCCGGCGGCTGGGTTCACATTCAGGACAACGTCAAGATGACCGGCCGCAATGGCGGCGAGCCACTGGTCGTGGTTCAGGAAGACGTGGTCAACACCTATGACGCCTCGACCGCCTTCGACCCCAAGCTAGGCGACGACTACTGGGCCGCTACTCAAGACTATTGGGGCGAGGTTCGCACCGCCTGGGACGCCGTCATAGCTCGCGACAACGGCGTTCATGTCCAGGAGGTCGCCGACACAGGCGCCGCCACCAGCGCCTCGCTGATGGAGATGGCCGATAAGATTCACGCCGGCGAACTGACCACCCCGGCCGCCATCGAGCAAGCCCGCGCCCTGATCAACCGGGCGACCCGGCGCTGATCGTCTCGCCCCTCGCCGCCTGCACGCGACGAGGGGCGTCGTTACCACGTCAGGCGTGCGCCATACTCGCACCCGCCCGTCGCGAGAACCGGCGCCAGTCGGGGTTATCGGCCCAGACGGCGGCCAGAGCCTCCAGCAGATGATCCTCGTCGTCGTCGCTGTGCAGCGGCGTCGGCGTGACGCGCAGCCGCTCGGTTCCGCGCGGCACGGTGGGAAAGTTGACCGGCTGGATATAGACGCCGTGCTCATCCATCAGGGCGTCCGTCACCGCCCGCGCCGTGGCCGCGTCGCCGATCATCACCGGCAGGATATGGCTGGGGCTGGGCAGGACCGGCAGACCTAGCCGCTGCATCCCCGCCTTGATCGAGGCGGCGCGCGCGGCGAGCGCCCGGCGCGGCGCGCCGTCGGCCTTCAGATGACGCAGGGCCGCCCGCACCCCGGCCACGACCGAGGGCGGCAGGGCCGTGCTGAAGATGAAGCCCGGCGCGTGGCTGCGCACGAAATCGACCGCCGCCGCATCGCCCGCCACATAGCCGCCCATGGCGCCGAACCCCTTGCTGAGGGTGCCCTGGATCATGCTGATGCGATGCGACTGGCCGTCGCGCACGGCCACGCCCGCGCCGCGCGCGCCGTACAGGCCCACGGCGTGAACCTCGTCCAGATAGGTGAAGGCGCCGTGCTTTTCGGCCACGTCGCAGAGGGCGGCGATGGGGGCGAAGTCGCCGTCCATCGAATAGCAGCTCTCGAAACAGACCAGCTTGGGCCGATAGCGGCAGACCCCGCTCATCAGCCGATCCAGATCGCGCCAGTCGTTGTGGGCGAAGATGTGCTTCTCCACGCCCGAGCGCCGCACGCCCTCGATCATGGAGGCGTGGTTCAGGGCGTCGGAAAAGATCACCGCCCCCGGCAGGCGCGACGCCAGCGTCGACAGGGCCGCGTCATTGGCCGCATAGCCCGAGGTGAACAGCAGCGCCGCCTCCTTGCCGTGCAGATCGGCCAGATCGCGCTCCAGCAGAACGTGCTCGTGGCTGGTGCCCGAGATGTTGCGCGTGCCGCCCGCGCCTGTGCCATAGGTCCGGATCGCGGCTTGCGCCGCCTCGACCACCTCGGGGTGGACGCCCATCGACAGATAGTCGTTCGAGCACCAGATGGTGATGGTCCGCTCGCGCCGGTGATCCCAGGCGTAGGGCGCGCCTTTCGACAGCCGCTCCAGATCGGCGAAGACGCGATAGCGGCCCTCCTGCTTCAGATCGTCCAGATCGCGGCTGAAGAAGTCGACGAAATCGAAAGCGCCCATGACATCACATCCCATCACAGGACGGGCGACGACATTGCCATCCCGCCGGGGGCGTGACACCTAACGTCGCATTGGGCGGATCATTCCGGCCACTTTGGAAAGAAGCCGCAGACCATTGCTGAAGCGCGCCCAACTGGAATCCGTTCAGGCCTTCATGGACCACCCGGCCCAGTCCGGCCTGCCCCTGCACGCCCGCATCCAGCGCGCCGTGCGCCAGTTGATCGTCGAGCGGTCGCTGACGGCGGGGCGGCCTCTGCCCTCGTCGCGGACGCTCGCCCGGTCGTTGGGCGTGTCGCGCGACACGGTCGAGACGGCCTATGCCCAGCTTCACGCCGAGGGCTTCATCGAGCGGCGCGTCGGCAGCGGAAGCTTCGTCTGCGAGCTGACCGAACTGGGCCTGAAGCGAGGGGTGCTGCGCCCGGCAGGCCGCCGCCCCGCCCTGCAACCGGCGACGGCGCCGACCCTGAGTAAACGCGGGCAGGCGATGGCCGACAGCGGAGGTCTGCGCGACCCCTACGCCCCGCTGGCCTTTTCGCCCGGCGTGCCGGAGACGCGGCTGTTTCCCTTCGCCCAGTGGGACCGGCTGCACCGCCTGACCCTGCGCGAGGAGGGCGCCGCCGCCCTGCACCACGGCGACCCGCAGGGCCATCCGCGCCTGCGCCGCGCCATCGCCGGCTATGTGAACCTGGAACGCGGGGCGCGCGCCGATCCCGACCAGATCCTGATCCTGACCAGTTCGCAGCAGGCCCTGTCGCTGTGCGCGCGGGTGCTGGCCGATCCCGGCGACGGGGTCTTCATCGAAGACCCGGCCTATCAGGGCGCCGCCAAGGCGCTGGATGCGGCGGGGCTGAAGCGGTTGCCCGTGGCGGTCGACGCACAGGGGCTGCGGACCGACGACCTGCTGGCGCGACGTGAGGATGGGCGGGCGGTCTTCGTCACTCCCTCGCACCAGTTTCCGACCGGCCGCACCTTGTCGCTGGACCGGCGGCTGGCCCTGATCCAGTGGGCGGCCGAGCATGACGCCTGGATTCTGGAAGACGATTACGACAGCGAGTTCCACTACGCCGGGCGGCCCACCGCCTGCGTTCAGGGCTTGGACCCGCATGACCGGACCCTGTATCTGGGCACCTTCACCAAGTCGCTGTTTCCGGGGCTGAGGCTGGCCTATCTGATCCTGCCGCGCCCGCTGGTCGAGCCGATGGTGGCGGCGCGCAGCCTGATGGACGGCTTCACCGCCTCGGTGGCGCAGCTGACGCTGGCGCGCTTCATCGAGGACGGTCGGTTCGGCGCCTATGTCCGCGCCATGCGCGGCGTCTATGCGGAACGGCTGGACGCGCTGGAGGCGGCGGTGACGGCGCGCCTGCCTCACGTCGTCACGCCCGACCGGCCCGCCGGGGGCCTCCAGATGCCCTGCTTCCTGAAGGACGGCTTCGACGAGGCCGAGACGGTGCGCGCGGCCCGGCGCGTCGGCGTCCACCTGACCGGCCTGACGCCCCTGCACGACGCGGGCGCGGGCCGTCCCGGCTGGCTGATGGGCTTCGCCGCGTCGACCCCGGCCGAGATCGACGCCGCCGTGGATCGGCTGGCGAAGCTGTTCCCCGCGTGATCGACGCTTACAAAGCGGTCTGACGATCTGCGCCGACGTGGCGGGGAATGGCCGGGACGGCGCCGCCTAGGGTGCGGAGGTCGGCGGTCAGCCGACGCCGTGAAAGCTACCGTCCCTTGCCTGCCCTCGCCCTGTTCCCGACCGACCAGCCGGGCCGCCGATCCGACCACGGCGGCGGCCGAATTCGCGTGTCCCTAGGCGCCGCCGCCGCCAACTATCGCGCCATGTGCGATCAGGTCGCGCCCGCCGCCTGCGCCGCCGTGGTCAAGGCCGACGCCTATGGTCTGGGCGCGGCCCGCATCGCGCCCGCCCTCTATGACGCCGGATGCCGCGTCTTCTTCGTCGCCCATCTGTTCGAGGCGGTGGAGCTGCGCCGCGTCCTGCCCGCCGACGCCGAGCTGTTCGTGCTGAACGGTCTGGCGCCGGGCGCCGAATATGCGGCCCTCGCCGCCGGAGCGATCCCGGTGCTGAACAGCCGCGAGCAGATGGAGGGCTGGGCGCGTCTGGGCCGGGCCGTCGGGCAGCCGCTGGCGGCGGCGATCCAGTTCGACACCGGCATGTCGCGGCTGGGCCTGCCGCTAGAGGACGCCGCATGGACCTTCGACCCGGAAGGCCCGATCCGCTGGATCGAACCGCGCCTGATCCTCAGCCACCTGGCCGTCGCCGACACGCCCGGCCACGCGGGCAATGCGCGCCAGCATCAGGCCTTCGAGCGCATTCTGGCCCATGCGCCGCCGGGCGTTGCGCGCTCGCTGGCCAACTCGGCCGGGTGCTGGCTGGGAGCAGATTATCACTACGACCTGTGCCGGGTCGGGGCGGCCCTGTTCGGGCTGGACGCCTCGCCCTCGGCCAAGACCATGCAACCGGTGGTCGAGGTGACAGGCCGCGTCATCCAGACCCGCGCCGTGCCTGCGGGCGCGGGCGTCGGCTACGGCTGGGCCGTCACGGCGGCCAAGGGAATGCGTCTGGCCACCATCGGCGTGGGCTATGCCGACGGCTGGCCGCGTCAGTTGTCGGCCACCGGCGCTGCCGCGTTCGAGGGGCGGTTACTGCCCTTCGTCGGGCGCATCTCGATGGACAGTCTGGTCGTGGATATCAGCGCCCTGCCGCCCGATACGCTGAAGGCGGGCGATCAGGTGGAACTTATGGGGCCGAACCGGACGCCGGAACAACTGGCGCTGGACGGCGCGACCATCGACTATGAAGTCATCGCGCGGCTGGGCCGCCGCCTGTGTCGGGAGTATGTTTCGTGACCCTTTCACCTGAAAACCTCGAACGCTTCGGTCCCGATCCGCGCGAGCGGTTCGCCGCCAATCTGGCGCTGGTCCATCGCCGCATCGCCGCCGCCTGCGAACAGGTGGGGCGGCCGATCGACAGCGTGCGCCTGTTGCCGATCACCAAGACGGTTCCGGCCGAAATCCTGCGTCTGGCCTGGGCGGCGGGCGTCACCGACTTCGGCGAGAACAAGCTGCAGGAGGCCCGCGACAAGGCCGAGGCCATGGCCGACCTGTCCATGCGCTGGCACGTCGTCGGCCATCTTCAATCGAACAAGGTCAAATACCTGACCCGTCTGGCGGACGAGTTTCATGCGCTGGACAGCCTCAAGCTGGCTGAGGTGCTGGACAAGCGGCTGGAGGCCAACGGCCGCGACATGAAGGTCTATGTCCAGGTCAACACCTCGGGCGAAGAGAGCAAGTTCGGCCTGCATCCCGACGACGCATTGGACTTCATCGAACGGCTGGAGGCCTTCCCCCGGCTGAAGCCGCAGGGGCTGATGACACTGGCGGTGTTCAGCGACGATCCCGACCGGGTGCGGCCCTGCTTCACCCTGTTGCGGTCCCTGCGCGACAAGGCCGAGCGCATCGATGCGCGCATCACCGGCCTGTCGATGGGCATGACCGGCGACTACGAACTGGCCGTGCGCGAAGGCGCGACCGTGGTGCGCGTCGGACAGGCCATCTTCGGCCCGCGCCCGACGCCGAACGCCCACTACTGGCCCGGTCTGGCCTAATTTTCCTCCCCTCCCCGGAGTAACCGCGTGTCCATTCCCTTCATCGATCTTCTCAGCCAGCGCCGCCGCATCGGCGCGACCATCGACGCCGCCCTGATGGAGGTCGCGGCCAGCGGCCAATACATCATGGGTCCGGCGGTCGGCGCCTTTGAACAGGCCCTGTGCGACTTCGGCCAGGCGCCCCACGCCCTGTCCTGCTCCAACGGGACGGATGCGCTGGTGCTGCTGATGATGGCGTGGGGCGTGGGGCCGGGAGACGCCGTCTTCTGCCCCGCCTTCACCTTCGCCGCCACGGCCGAGGTGGTCGCGCTGGCGGGCGCCACGCCCGTCTTCGTCGACATCCGACCCGACACCTGGACGATCGCCCCCGACCATCTTCGCGCCGCCATCGAGGCGGTCGAGCGCGAGGGCGTGCTGACGCCCCGCGCCGTCATCGCCGTGGACCTGTTCGGCCAGCCTGCCGACTATCCCACCCTGTCGGCGATCACGCAGAAGCACGGGCTGAAGCTGATCGCGGATTCGGCGCAAGGGTTCGGCTGCACCCTGAACGGCCGGCACCCGATCCACTGGGCCGACGCCACGACACTGAGCTTTTTCCCGGCCAAGCCTCTGGGCGCCTATGGCGACGGCGGCGCTGTGCTGTTGAAGGAGGCGACGCTGATGGATCACCTCGTCTCCTTACGCGTCCACGGTCAGGCGACGGCGGCGGATGCAGCGGCGCAAGGCTTTGCGCATGACCCCAAATATCTGAACCCGCGTCTGGGCATGAACGGGCGTCTGGACACGTTGCAGGCCGCCGTCCTGCTGGAGAAGCTGAAGATCTTCCCGGACGAGATCGAACGCCGCAACCGCATCGCCGACCGCTATGTGCAGGGGTTGGCCGGTCATGTGGCGGCGACGCCGGTGGTCATTGCCGGCGGCCGTTCGGTCTGGGCCCAGTTCACCGTCGAGCACGACGACCGCGACGCCCTGGCCGCCCATCTGAAGACGCAGGGCGTGCCGACCGCCGTCTATTATCCGATCCCCCTGCACCGCCAGCCCGCCTATCGCCAGCACCCGATCGGCCCCGGCGGTCTGGCCGTGACCGAGGCCAGGGCGGAACGCGTCATCAGCCTGCCGATGAGCGCCTATCTGGACGAGGCGGTACAGGACCGGGTGATCGCCGCCGTCGCCAGCTTCGGCTGAGGGCTTTCAGCTCTCGGTCAGGCGCATCTCGAAGGCGCCCGCCGCCTGGGTCCGCAGCAGAACGGTCTGGACCTCGGCGGTGGCGCGGGCGGCGGCCTCGGCCAGCCCCTCGCCGCGCATCAACCGGCCGGTCAGATAGGCGGTGAACAGGTCGCCGGTGCCGCTGGGCCGGATCGGAATGCGGGGAATGGAGGTGCGATGGGCGACGCCGCCGTCGACCGCCACGGTCTCGACCTCGCCGGGCGCGGTGTCGGTCAGGACGCAGCCTGTCACCACCGTCCGCCCGGTTCCCCGCGCGTTCAGGATGCGCGTCGCCTCGATCACCCCCTCGACCGTATCGGGCCGTTCGCCGACCAGTCGGCCCAGCTCGAACTGGTTGGGGGTGATGATGTCGGCCATCGGCGTCAGGAAGTCGCGGAACTGTTCGATCAGGCCATCGGCGACGAAGACGCCCAGATCATCGTCGCCGATCACCGGGTCGCAGATGTGCAGCAGGGCGGGGTTCTTCGCCTTCCAGCGACGCAGGAAACCCGCCGTCGCCGCCGCATTGGAGGCCGAGCCCATATAGCCCGTGACCACCGCCCCGGATGTCATCGGCAGGTCGCGCTCCTCGACCCCCAACAGCAGGTCGGCGACCAGTTCCGTCTCCAGAATCCGGCCGCGCATGGTGGGATAGTGCGGGTGATTGGACAAAAGGGTGGTCGGCACCGCCGCCACCTCCAGCCCCATGGCCTGCATCGGCTGGACCGCCGCGCTGTTGCCGACGTGGCCGTAGACGACCTGGCTTTGAATCGAGATGACCCGCACGCGCGTTCGGAACCTCCTTAAGCGGGCGTCAGCGCCGGTCCGGCGATCGGATAGGCCCGCGTCAGTTCTCTTCCCTGCGCCTTCACCGCCGCGCTGTCGAGATCGCCGTCGCGCAGACCCTTGAGGATGGTCAGGATCATGCCGCCGACCGTGCGGAACGCCTCGACGTCGAACCCGCGCGAGGTCGAGGACGGCGAGCCCAGCCGCAGCCCCGACGTCACCATCGGCGAGGCCGCGTCATAGGGGACCGCGTTCTTGTTGGCGATCAGGCCGTGATCCTCAAGCGCCTCGACCGCCGCCTTGCCGGTCAGGCCGAAGGGGCGCAGATCGACCAGCACCAGATGACAGTCCGTCCCGCCCGAGACGAGGCGCAGGCCCCCGTCCGCCAGCGTCTGGCCCAGTACGCGGGCGTTCTCGATCACCGCCTTTGAATATTCGACGAAGTCCGGCTGCAACGCCTCATGGAAGGCCGCCGCCTTGCCCGCGATGACGTGCATCAGCGGCCCGCCCTGGGTGCCGGGGAAGACCGCCTTGTCGATGCGCCGCGCCAATTCCGGATCGTTGCACAGGATCAGGCCGCCGCGCGGTCCGCGCAGGGTCTTGTGCGTGGTCGAGGTGGTGACATGGGCGTGCGGCGTCGGATTGGGATAGAGGCCCGCCGCGATCAGCCCGGCGTAGTGGGCCACGTCGGCCACCAGATAGGCGCCGACCTGATCCGCGATCTGGCGCATCCGGGCAAAGTCGATGCGGCGCGGATAGGCCGAGCCGCCCGCATAGATCAGGCGCGGCCGATCCTGAAGAACGCGCCGCTCCATGTCGTCATAGTCGATCAGGTCGTCATCTTCGCGCACCCGATAGGCGCTGACCTCGAACCACTGGCCCGACAGGCTGACCGGCGAGCCGTGCGTCAGGTGGCCGCCGCAGGCCAGGTCCAGCCCCATGATGCGGTCGCCCGGCTTGATCAGGGCGAACAGCACGGCCAGGTTGGCGTTGACGCCCGAGTGCGGCTGGACGTTGGCGTAGGCCGTGTCGAACAGGGTGCAGGCGCGTTCGATGGCAAGCTTCTCGGCGATGTCGACCGCCTCGCAGCCGCCGTAGTAGCGGCGCCCCGGATAACCCTCGGCGTATTTGTTGGTCAGGACGGAGCCCTGCGCCTGACGCACGGCGGCGCTGACGATGTTCTCGGACGCGATCAGCTCAATGCTGTCCTGCTGGCGCTGGCGCTCCAGCATCAGGGCTTGGGCCAGTTGCGGGTCCAGAGCCCGCGTCGCCAGTTCGGAAGTCATGCCATCTCCGTCAGTCAGATAAAAAAGGGGCGGGTCGGGCCGATCTGAGGAGGAGGGACGCCGACCCGCCAAGCGGCCTTCGCCTCGGGGGAGAGGGCGAGGGCCGAACGTCGATCAACGCAGGGCGGACAGGTCCGCGCCGTGGTTGATGTGATAGACGGCGCCGTCGATGACGAAGGCGGGCACCGACTTGACGCCCGCGGCCTCAGCCTCATCCAGGCGGCCCGGCGCCTCGCCCAGATGGACGACCTCGACGGCGTAGTCAGCCGGGTTCAGCGCCCCGGCGAAACGCTGCTCCGCATCGACGCAGACGGTGCATCCGGCATGATAGAAAACAGCTTTGCGGGCCATGACGCCTATCCCTTCGCTCTGTCCGACAGCGGTGTTGCTGTGCGGGATCGAGCGTGGGATACCCATCTGACGGCCTGCCGCTAAGAGCCGCTTTATTCAAAATGGATAGGCCGGTTTATGGGGCGAAGCGCCATCGTCATCGAGTTGATCGACAACCCGGCCCAGCCGATCTTCATCAACCTGGCCGCCTCCATCATCCGCGAGATCGAGCGCGGGCGGCTGAAGCCGGGCGACCGCCTGCCGGGCACGCGCGCCCTGGCGGCGACGCTAAGCCTGCACCGGAACACGATCGATGCTGCCTATCAGGAGCTGATCCTGCAGGGCTGGCTGGCGGCCGAGGCGTCGCGCGGCACCTATGTCGCTCGCGATCTGCCTGACCTGGGCGTCCGCGGCTGGAACGAAAGCGAGGCGGCGCCGATTTCGCCGTTGCGGTCGAGCGCGACGCCTGCGCCCCTGCGCTTTTCGGACGGCGCGCCGGACGCCCGACTGATGCCCGGCGCGGAACTGGCGCGCGCCTTTCGCCGGGCGGTGTCGGCGGCGGGCCTGCGCATGCTGACCGGCTATGGCGATCCGCGCGGCGCGCCGCCGCTGCGCGCCTCCCTGGCCCGCTATCTGACGGCCGAGCGCGGCCTGACGGCGGGCGCCGACGACGTGCTGGTGACGCGAGGCAGCCAGATGGCCCTGTTCCTGGCGGCGGGCGCCGTGCTGGAGCCAGGTCAGGCGATCGCGGTCGAGGATCCCGGCTATCCGCTGGCCTGGCAGGCCTTCCGCGCGGCGGGCGCCCGCGTAATCGGCGCCCCCGTCGACGGCCAGGGTCTGGACGTCGACCGGCTGGAGGCCCTGCTGGCGCGCGACCCGGAAATCCGCGCCGTCTATGTCACGCCGCACCATCAGTATCCGACCACGGTGACGCTGGGGGCCGGGCGGCGGCTGCGGCTGCTGGATCTGGCCCGCCGCCATGGCCTGACGTTGATCGAGGACGACTACGACCACGAATACCGCTTCGAGGGCCGCCCCGTGCTGCCGCTGGCCTCCCGCGCCCAGGCGGAGAACCGGGTGGTGCACATCGGCTCGGTCTCCAAGCTGCTGGCTCCGGCCCTGCGCATCGGCTATGCGACCGGGCCCCGGCCGATCCTGGCACGCATGGCGCGGCTGCGCGAAGCCGTGGACAGGCAGGGCGACGTGCCGCTGGAACACGCCCTGGCCAAGCTGATCGACGAAGGCGACCTGGGCCGTCACGCGCGCAAGGCGCGCCGCATCTATGAACAGCGCCGCAACCTGCTCGCGACCGAAATCGCCCAGGCCCTGGGCGACGTCGCGACGTTCGAACGCCCCGCCGGAGGCCTGGCCCTGTGGCTGAAGGTGAACGCTTCCTTCGACGCCGCCGCCTGGGCCGCGGCCGCGGAAAAGGCGGGCCTGATGCTCACCTACGGCGGCCAGTTGCAATTGGACCTGGCGCAAAGGCTGAACGCCTTCCGCCTGGGCTTCGCCAGCCTGGATGACGATGAATTGCGACGCGCGGTAAAGCGGCTGGCCGCGACGAAACCGGCCCCTTGAAGACGTGCAAACCGGCCGAGGCCAAGTCGGTCGTCGCCTGCTATCGAAGCTCGACGCGCCGAAGGCCGGATGGCGGAGCGGTTACGCGACGGAGTGCATATCCGTCCAGCCTGGTTCGATTCCAGGTCCGGCCTCCATCGGCGCGCTGATGTCGACAAAGAGACCGCCCATGCCTCGTCCCGCACCGCCAATCGAAGCCGCCGAATGGCTGAACGCCCCGGAGCCGGTGCGCCTGACGGATCTGGCCGGCAAGGTGGTCTGCATCGTCTTCCTGCAGCGCCTGTGCCCCGGCTGTTCGCACTACGCCCTGCCCCAGGCTCGCCGCGTCGCCGAGACATTCACCTCGGGCGAGGTCGTGGTGCTGGGCGTGCACAGCGTGTTCGAACATCACGAGCAACAGTCGGACCGTGCGGGCCTGGCTCGATGGCTGGCGGACAACGGCTGCCGCTTTCCCGTCGCCGTCGATGCGCCGTCCGAAACGACGACCGCGCCGCGAACCATGACCGCCTATAACCTACAGGGCACGCCCAGTCTGGTGCTGGTCGATCGGCAGGGGAGGATGCGCACCCGCCGCTTCGGTCCGGTCTCGGACATGCAGCTGGGCGCCGAGATCATGGCCTTGCTGCTGGAACGTCAGCCGGCGTCCGCCGCTTCCTGAGCCGCAGGCGCGGCGGCGAACAGGCCCGCCATGTCGACCCGGCGGCTGAGCAGATTCTCCAGGGTGTAGCCGTCCAGCACCTTCATGAAGGCGGCCAGGGCCTGGTGCAGGGCGCCCGTCAGGCCGCAGGCGGGGGCGATGATGCAACTGCCGCAATCCACCAGATCAAAGCCGTCCTCGGTATGGCGCACCACGGCCCCGACGTTGATCTGATCCGGCGGGCGCGCCAGCCGCACCCCGCCGAACCGACCGCGCACGCTGACCAGATAACCCGCGTTCACCAGGTCGCTGACCACCTTCATCAGATGGTTCTGCGAGATGCCGTAGGCCTGGGCGATCTCGGCGATCGAGCACAGCCGATCCTGGCGCGCGCCCAGATAGAGCAGCACCCGCATGGCGTAGTCGGTGTAGCGCGTCAGGCGCATTCAACCTCTCAGAAGCCTCGGCGATCAGCGCGTCATCGCGCCGCAGAAAATTATATGCATCCTCGTTGCATGTTTCAAACGCGAGCTATAGATGCATTATCAATGCATCAATGGAGCGAAGGCGATGAACGGCCGCTCGCACAGTCAGAAATCACAGCCGACGGGCGCCTCGCCGCCCGCGCCCTATCGCTCCACCCCGGTGTTCGACGCCGCCACCCTGCCCCCCGCCCTGCGAGCCGATCACAGCCTCAAGGCCGGAACCTGGGGCCTGATCCAGGTGCTGGAGGGCGAGGTTCGCCTGACCTATAGCGACCCGCACATGTCCACCGTCCTGAAGCCCGGAACGCCGGGTCGCATCGGACCGCAGCAGGTTCATTTCGTCGAACCGCTGGGGCCGATGAAGATGCGCGTCGACTTCTTTGACCGGCCGCCCGACGGCTAGGGCGCGGACCTCCCCTTTCCTTCCCTTCCACATCGCAACGCCTAGGAGTTTCCTGATGGCTCAAGCCCTCAGCGAGCGCACGATCGCGCTTGTCAAAGCTACTGTTCCCGCGCTCGAGGCCCACGGCCTCGACATTGTCCGCGAGATGTACTCGCGGATGTTCCAGAACCCCGAGATCCGCGACCTGTTCAACCAGTCGCACCACGGCGACGCCGGATCGCAACCGCGCGCCCTGACCAGCGCCATCCTGGCCTACGCCGCCAACATCGATAACCTGGGCGCCCTGGCGGCCGCGGTCGAGCGCATCGCCCAGAAGCACGTCGGCCTGCAGATCCTGCCCGAACACTATCCCCACGTCGGAAACGCCCTGCTGGGCGCCATCGCCCATGTGCTGGGCGAGGCCGCGACCGAAGAGATCATGACCGCCTGGGGCGAGGCCTACTGGTTCCTGGCCAACATCCTGATCACCCGCGAGGCGGCCATCTATGAAGACCTGGCGGCGGCCCACGGCGGCTGGAACGGCTGGCGCGCCTTCGAAGTGGTCGAGGTGCGGCCCGAAAGCTCGGTCATCACCTCCTTCGTGCTCAAGCCCAAGGACGGCGGCTCGGTGCTGCGCCACCGGCCCGGCCAGTATCTGACCTTCTGGTTCGATGTCCCCGGCCATGCGCCGATCAAGCGCAACTACTCAATCTCCTGCGCGCCGAACGACGAGACCTATCGCATCTCGGTCAAGCGCGAGGACAGGGGTCTGGCCTCGGGGTGGCTGCACGACAACGCCCGCGTCGGCATGGTGCTGAAGGTCGGGGCTCCGGCGGGCGACTTCTTCCTGCCCGAGACGCCGCCGCGCCCGGTCGTCCTACTGTCCGGCGGGGTCGGCCTGACGCCGATGGTGTCGATGCTGGAGGCCCTGGTCGCGGAGAAGGCGGACACCGAGGTCCACTATGTCCACGGCGCCTATGACGCCGGGGCGCACGCCATGGGGCCGCACATCCGCGCCCTGACGGCGGCCCACCCCCGCGCGCGCAGCACCGTCTTCTATGAGGCGCCCGCCAATGACGGCGACGGCCATGACCACGCGGGACGCATCTCCGGCGCCTGGCTGAGCCAGCAGACGCCGATCCAGGAAGCCGACTACTATCTGTGCGGCCCGCGCCCCTTCCTGCGCGCCCTGGTGTCGGACCTGCGCGACGCCGGCGTTCCGGCCGACCGCATCCACTATGAATTCTTCGGCCCGGCCGACGAAATCCTCGCCGCCTGAGGCTGTGATCCGGTCCGCGCCGCACGGCGGGGCGGACCTGAGACAGGCCAGAAAGGAAGCTGGCGATCAGACGCCCGTGATCGCCCCATCGGCGCGGTTCACGCCGACCCGCTTCAACGTCGTGACCTCGAACGGCTTGGCGAAGATGGTCGAGACCTGCATCAAGGCCGCCTCGGCCCGGTCCTCGGTCAGGGTCAGCAGGATGAAGCCCTTGGCCGACTGGTCGCAGAAGCGCACCTCGTCATTGGCCTGCATCAACGCCGCGCCCAGGGGAAAGCCGCCGATGGCGTCGCCGATCGAGGGGCTGGAGACTGCGCTGGTCCCGAACTCGACCGCCCGGCGCGCGCCGCCGGCGTCCTTCAGCTCATTGACCCAGAAGGCGTGGCTGTCGCCCGCCAGGACGATGGGCTGCACCCCCGCCTCGGCGAAGGCGGCGTAGAGCCGCTCGCGCCCGGCCGGATAACCGTCCCAGGCGTCGAGGTTGAACGGCAGGCCCATCTTGAACAGGAACAAGGCCTGTTCGAACTGGTCGCGATAGGCTTCGGGGATCTGGGCCATCAGGCCCTGAACCTGGGCCTCGGTCAGGGTGCGCGACACGTCGGGACCGGCAACGCGCGCCATGACGACCTGATTGCCCAGCACCTGCCACGGACGGCCCTTGGCCTTGGAGGCGGCCAGTTCGCGCTTCAGCCAATAGCGCTGCTCGGCGCCCATCAGATCGCGGGACGGATCGTTCAACTTGGTGCGGAAGGCGTCCAGGTCCAGCACCGGCTCGCCGTCCGGCCCGTCCTTGGCGGCCAGATCCTTGTCATAGGCCAGCGGTTCGGTGCGGCCGGTCAGGCGGGTCTCGACCATCATCAGGCTGGCCAGATCGCCGAAGTGGAAGCTGCGATGGATCGCCTCCTTCAGCGCCCCGGGCGCGGCCTCGCGGATCGGCATCCACTCGTAATAGGCCTTCAGCGCCGCCGCCTTGCGCTGTGCGAAGTCGCCTTCGGTCTCGGGCTGATGGTTCTCGGCGCCGTGCAGCCAGGCGTCGTTGGCCGTTTCGTGGTCATCCCAGACGCAGATGAAGGGCGCGCGGGCGTGGGCGGCCTGAAGGTCGGCGTCGCGCTTGTACTGGGCGTGGCGCAGCCGATAGTCGGCCAGGGAGACGATCTCGTGCGCCGGCTCGGGCACGCGGCCCAGCTTCGGTCCCGTCGCCATGCCGTAGGCGTCGGAATCCGCCCCGTATTCGTAGATGTAGTCGCCCAGATGGACCACGGCGTCGAGGGTCGGCAGGGCGGCGATCGCCTCATAGGCGTTGAACAGGCCGCCGGGGTGCAGCTGGCACGACACCACCGCCAGATTGACCGGCGCCGCGCCCTCCGCCGCCAGGGTGCGGGTGCGGCCCATGGGCGAGCGCGTCTCGCCTACGGCGAAATCGTAGCGATAGTCGCGGCCGGGACGCAGGCCCGCCGCGTCGACCTTGACCGTATAGTCGCGCTCAGGCCCCGTCTCGAACCGGCCCGAGGCGACGACCCGGTCGCCCTGCCCGTCCAGCACGCGCCAGGCGACCGAGACCGGCCCGACATGGCCGTCCGCCGGGGTGACGCGCGTCCACAGGATCACCCGGTCGGTCGCCGGATCGCCCGAGGCCACGCCGTGGGCGAAGGCGACAGCGACGCCTTCGCCTGACGGGACCGTGGCGCAGCTCGCCGCCGCGCCCGCGCCGAACAGGCCCAGAAGGCCGCGACGGTTCATGGTCATGGCTCTGTTCCTCAGTAGCGCAGGGTGAAGGCGACGCCGTAGCTGGCGCCCCGTCCGGCGATGAAGGTCGGCAGGCCCAGCGCATCGCCCGTATTGCCCGCGTCCTTGATGTATTCCTCGTCCAGGATGTTGTCGCCGAAGGCCTCGACGCCCCAGTTCCCCGACGACGGGGCGTAGCGCACCCGCAGGTTCAGCAGGCCGTAGCCGTCCTGATATTCGTCCTGCACCGTGTCGGCGACGAAGTTGCCGATCTGCAGCTCCGGGCGGTCGTTGTCGTCATCGAAGAAGACCTTGGACTGCCAGGTGTAGGTCGGCTGGACCTCGATGGTCCCGGTCTCGACCGGCAGGCGCCAGGTCGCGCCGATGGAGGCCATGTGGTCCGGCGACAGGCGGAAGCGGTTGCCGTCGCGCGCGCCCCCGTCGAAGCGTGAGTGGTTGTAGCCGTAGGTGCCGAACAGATCGAAGGTCGGCGTCGCCGCGAAGGCGACCTGGCCCTCAAACCCATAGGCGTTGGCCTTGCCCGCATTGACGGTGACGAAGCGAGTGCCGTCCTGCTCGGTCGTCTGGAAGTTGTCGTAGGCGTAGTGGAACACCGCCCCGTCCAGACGCAGGCGGCGATCCATCAGCGCCGTTTTG
Organism: Brevundimonas phoenicis; assembly: GCF_047237745.1. Classification (NCBI taxonomy): domain Bacteria; kingdom Pseudomonadati; phylum Pseudomonadota; class Alphaproteobacteria; order Caulobacterales; family Caulobacteraceae; genus Brevundimonas; species Brevundimonas phoenicis. The sequence goes on along the minus strand of NZ_JBDFLN010000001.1, from coordinate 549,013 downwards.
TAGCCGACCTCGAAGCTGTCGACGGTTTCGGCGGGGATCACCTCGAAGGTCGGGGCGCCCAGCGGAACGGACGGGCCGCGCACCTCCAGCACCTCGGGGCGACGGCCGCGCGCATAGTTGGCGTACAGGCTGGCGTCGTCCGACAGGGCGTAGCGCGCCGTCAGACGCCAGGTGAAGCCGTCGTCCTCGTGATCCGCCTGGATCAGGTCGCCGTTATTGGCGGTCGGCTGGGCGGTCAAGGCGAACAGCGGCAGACCCGAGGCCACGGGCAGATTGGCCGCGCCCGGCGTCGCCAGGCCCGTCAGGATGGCCGTGATTTGCTGTTGCAGCCGCTGGGCGCCGGCCAGATCGCCGGCCTGGGCCAGGCGTTGCGCCTGAGCGCCGAGCGTCTGCACCGCCACCAGGCCGCCGGCGATGGAGCGGCCGTTCAGCACCGCCGCCGAATAGCCCGTCGTCTTGTCGTCGCGCGTCCAGCGCACCCCGCCCGAGAACTCCAGACGGTCGGTCGCCTTGAAGGTCAGGTCGCCGAACAGGTCATAGGAGGTCAGGTCGGCCCGGTTCGTCGCCGTCTCGATGTGAGCGGGCTTCAGATTGCCGACGATGCCGGGGATCAGCGGATGCGCTGCGGCGGGCAGCATGGACTGCAGGATGCCGCCCATCAGCAACGGCGTCGGCGCAGCGTAGACCATCTTCAGCCGCTGATCGCCCAGCGGCGTCGCCAGTTGCAGCAGGGCCAGACGCTCATCGAACTGGGTCGGCATCCGCTGGAAGCCTTCCTCGTTGAAATAGCCCGCGCCGACGAAGCCCGAGAAACGGCCGCCGTTGTCAAAGTTCAGACGGAACTCCTGGCTCCACTGCTCGCCATAGGCGTGCTCGGCCGCCGTCAGCAGCGGCAGCGACGTGCCGTCCGGATCGAACACCTCGGTCGAGTCGAACTGGCGATAGGCCGTGGTCGAGTTCAGCGTCAGCGACGGCGACAGATCCCACTTCACCAGGCCCGTCACGCCCCAGACCTCGCGGTCCAGACCCAGGCTGACGCCGCCGTCGAAATCAGCGCCCGGCGTCAGGGCCGCCCCGTCCCACGGCGCGCGCCCGCCCAGGGAGGCGCCCGTCCTCGGATCGAACGGATCATAGGCGATCGACTTGAACGAGGTGCCGCTGGCCGAATCCGTCTGATAGTTGGCGATCAGATCGGCGCGCAGATTGTCGGTCGGCGCCCAGGCGCCCGACAGGCGCAGGGCCTTGGTCTCGATCGAATTATAGTCCTCGCCGCCCAGCAGGTTCTCGACCGTGCCGCCGCGCGTCTTCATCCGCGCCGCCAGGCGCAGGGCGCCGGTCTCGCCGACGGGCGCGTTCACGAAACCCTCGACCGCGCGATAGTCCAGATCGCCCGCCTCGATGCGGGCGCCGGTGTCGAACTGGCCCGGACGGGCGCGGTTCTGCACCAGGTTGACCGCGCCAATCAGGGCGCCGCGGCCATAGAGGGTCGACTGCGGCCCCTTGGCCACCTCGACCCGCTCCATATCGAACAGTTCGACATAGGAGCCGCGCGACTTGGAGATCGACACCCCGTCCTGGAACACCGACACGCGCGGTTCGGCGGTGGCGGCGCCCGAGTCCGAGGTGATCCCGCGCATCACGAAGCCCGGATTGTTCGGCGACTGGTTCTGCACCAGGAAGCCCGGCACGAAGGCCGACAGCTGATCGAACTCCTGCACCCCCAGATTTTCCAGGAAGTCGCCGCTGTAGGCCGTCAGGGCGAAGGGCACCTCGATCGGATCCTGGGCGCGCAGCTGGGCCGTCACCACGATGTCGTCCACCGCAGTCGTCGTCTCGCCCGACGAAACGCTCTGGGCATGGGCGGCGCCCGCCGCCATCAGGCCCGCGACGGCGGCGCCCGCCAGAAATCCACGCTTGAGGCTGATCGGCTTCATGGTCTTACCCCCTGAGAAAGCAGGGCAGACCTAAAGACGCTGAATGTCGCGGGCGCGACGCCGCCGTCACGGCCCAATGAAGCTGCGACGGCGGATACGCGAAATTCACTCGCCCTACGGCGTATCTTCCAGCGGTTCGGACACGTCCTCGGCGGCGGCGTCACGCAGGATGTCGACGCCGCCCTTCACCGCAATGGCGGCCACGATCAGCCCGACCACCAGGTCCGGCCACGCTTGGTTCAGCACCATGACCAGACCCCCGGCGACCAGGATGCCGCCGTTCGAAGCGAAGTCGTTGAAGCTGAAGGTCTCGGCCGCGCGCATGTTGACGTCGTCGCTGCCCTGACGCCGGATCAGCATCAGGCAGATCAGGTTCACCACCGCCGCGATGACGGCCAGGCCCATCATGGTCCAGCCGACCGGCTCGGTCCCGACGATCCAGCGCCGCCCGACGTCGACCAGCACCCCGGCCGCGAAGATCAGCAGCATGATCCCCGACAGCCGGGCGGCGCCGCGCTTCCACGCCATCGCCCGTCCGACCGCCAGGAAGCTGATCAGATAGACGATCGCGTCCGAGCCGTTGTCGGCGGCGTTGGCCAGCAGGGCGCTGGACTCGGCGAACAGGCCGCCGAGTCCGAGCATGACGAACAGCAGGGCGTTCAGCACCAGCACGATCAGCAGGGTGCGGCGCTGAAGCCCCTCTCCATGATGCGATCCGCTCATTCTTCCACGCCTTCCGCCTTACGGTGTTTGACGGCCTTGGCCGCGAAGGTCGGCAGCACCAGCAGCGTCAGGGCGGTCGCCGTCAGAAGGCCGCCGATGACCACGGTGGCCAACGGCTTCTGAACCTCGGCGCCCGCCCCGGTGGCGATGGCCATGGGGATGAAGCCGACGATGGCGACCAGGGCGGTGGTCAGCACCGCCCTCAGACGACTGAAGGCGCCGAGCAGGGCCGCGTCACGCGGCGTCTGCCCCGCCTGCAACCGCTCGCGGATGGCCTGCATCAGCACCAGACCGTTCAGGGTCGCGACGCCGGACACGGCGATGAAGCCGACCGCCGCCGAGACCGAGAAGGGCATCCCCCTCAGCAACAGCGACAGCGCCCCGCCGACCAGGGCCAACGGCACGCAGGCGAACACCAGTCCCGCCTCCGCGAAGGAGCCCAGCGCCATGAACAGCAGGATGCCGATCAGGACGAAGACCACGGGGATGACCAGGCCCAGCCGCTGCTCGGCCCGCTTCAGGTTCTCGAACTGTCCGCCCCATTTGAGCGAATAGCCTGCGGGCAAGCTGACCTGCTGATCCACCTGCTTCTGGGCGTCGGCGACGAAGCCGCCCAGATCGCGGCCGCGCACGTTGGCCTGAACCACCATGCGGCGGCTGCCGTCGTTGCGGCTGATCTGGTTCTGGCCCTCCTTCACCTGAATGCGGGCGACCGAAGACAGGGGGATGGTCACGCCGCTCGCCGTGGTGACGGGCAGGGCGTTCAGGGCGGCGGGATCGTTACGCTCCGCGTCCGACAGGCGGACCACCACGTCGAAGCGGCGGTCGCCCTCGAAGATCTGACCCGCCTCGGCGCCGCCGATGGCGGCCGAGACGGCTTCGGACACGTCGGCCGCCGACAGGCCGTAGTTGGCGGCGGCGAAGCGGTCGACGCTGACCGTCAGGGTCGGCAGGCCGGACGCCTGTTCTACCCGCACGTCGGCCGAGCCGGGCGTGTCGCGCAGGGCGTTGGCCACCTGATCCGCCGTCGCCTGGAGCTTGGCGAAGTCGTCGCCATAGACCATGACCGCCAGATCGGTGCGGACCCCCGAGATCAGTTCGTTGAAGCGCAGTTCGATCGGCTGGCTGAACTCGAAGGCGTTGCCCAACTGGGTCGAAGCGGCCTTCTCGATACGGGCGATCAGCTCTTCCTTCGGCAGGCGCGGATCGGGCCATTCCTTGCGTTTTTTCAGCACGATGACGGCGTCTGAGATGTTCGGCGGCATGGGGTCCACCGCCGCCTCGGCCGTGCCGGTGCGCGAAAAGACGGTCTTCACCTCGGGCTGGGCCTTAATGGCCCGCTCCAGCGCCATCTGCATGGCGAGGGACTGCTCCAGCGAGGCCGAGGGCACGCGCAGCGCCTGCATGGCGATGTCGCCTTCGTCCAGCGTCGGGATGAACTCGCGCCCCAGCAGGGTGAAGGCCAGGGCGCCGACCAGCAGGGCCCCGAACGCCGAGGCCAGCACCGTCTTGGGATGCGCAACGGCGGCGCGGATGGCCGGTTCGATCCAGCGGCGCGCGTGGCGCAGCAGGAAGGTCTCGTGCTCCTCCGCCTCGCCGTTCTCATCGACGTGGACAGTCTTGGGCTCCTTGACCAGCAGGGCCGTCATGGCCGGGACGAAGGTGAAGGAGAAGATGAATGCGCCGACCAGGGCCAGCATGACCGTGGCGCCCATGGGGATGAAGGTCTTGCCCTCGACCCCTTCCAGCATCAGCAGGGGGGTGAAGACCAGCAGGATGATCAGCTGGCCGAAGGCGGCGGGCTTGACCATCTGACGCGCGGCGTCGGCGGCGACGCCCAGCCGCTCGTGGCGGGTCAGGGCGCGGCCCAGATCGGCGCGCTTCTGGCCCAGCCGCAGCAGGGTGTTCTCGACCACCACCACGGCGCCGTCGACCAGAAGACCGAAGTCCAGGGCGCCGAGGCTCATCAGGTTTCCGCTGATGCCGAAGCGGTTCATGCCGATGACCGCGAACAGGAAGCTGATCGGGATCATTAGGGCCGTGATCGTCGCCGCGCGGATGTTCCCCAGCAGCAGGAACAGCACGACGATGACCAGCAGCGCCCCTTCGGTCAGGTTCTTGGCCACGGTCTTGATCGTGGAGTTGACCAGGGCGCTGCGGTTCAGCACCGGCTCGGCCACGATGTCGGGCGGCAGGCTGGCGCTGATCTGCTCCAGTCGTTCGGCGGAGGCCTGGGCCACGGTGCGGCTGTTCTCGCCCGCCAGCATCAGGGCCGTGCCGATGACCGCCTCATGGCCGTCGCGGCTGGCCCCGCCCAGACGCGGCGCCTGGCCGATCTCGACCGTCGCTACATCGGCGACCCGCACGACCAGACCGTTGCGGTTGACCACGGGCGCCTGGGCCAGATCCTCGACGGTCTGAGCCAGGGCGTCGGTGCGCACGGTCAGGGCTTCGCCCGCGCGCTGGATATAGCCCGCGCCGGCTTGGGTGTTGGCGCGGTCCAGCGCCTGGATCAGATCATTCAGGCTGAGGCCGTAACTCGCCAGTCGCGCCGGATCGGGGCGAACGGCGTATTCCTTCACATAGCCGCCGTTGACGTCGACGCCCGCCAGACCGGGGGCGGTCCGCATCCGGGGGGCGATGATCCAGTCCTGAACGGTGCGCAGATAGGTGGCGCGCGCCTGGGGCGTGTCCAGCCGCTCGCCCTCGGGCGTCAGATAGGCGCCGTCGGGTTGCCAGCCGGGTCGGCCTGCGCGCGCTGTCTTGGCGTCGAAAGGCTTGAGATCGACCGTCCACATCAGGACTTCGCCCAGGCCGGTGGTGATGGGCGACAGGGCCGGTTCGACGCCCTCGGGCAGGTTCTCGCGCGCCTGGGCCATCCGCTCGGCCACCTGCTGGCGGGCGAAGTAGATGTCGGTGGCGTCGCTGAAGATGACCGTCACCTGGCTGAAGCCGTTGCGGGTCAGGGAGCGGGTGCTTTGGATGCCCGGAATGCCCGCCATCGCCGTTTCCAGCGGGTAGGTGACCTGACGCTCCATCTGTTCGGGGGCCAAGGCCGGGGCCACGGTGTTGATCTGCACCTGGCGGTTGGTGATGTCCGGCACGGCGTCGATCGGCAGCTTGGTCAGCTGGAACAGGCCCCAGGCCGCGACCAGGGTCGTGGCCAGAACGATGAACCAGCGGAAGCGGACGGACGCTTCGATGATCGCTTTGAACATGATCGCCCTCCCTTAGTGGCCGTGCTCGGCTTCGCCCTTGGCCAGTTCGGCCTTGAGCAGGAAGGCGTTGGCCGAGGCGACTTTCTCGTTTCCGGTCAGGCCGCGCAGGATCTCGGTGGAGCCTCCGGCCTGACGCCCCGCCAGCACCGGCTGGGCGCGGAAGCCGCCGTCCGCCTGGACGAAGACCACCGTGGCGCCGTCGACGGTCTGCACCGCCTCGGACGGCACGGTCAGGGCGCCGCCGGACTGGCCTTCGGTGACGACGGCGCCGGTGACGGGCGATCCGGCGGGCGGCAGGCGGCCGCCCTCGGGCCGGGCGCGGATCACGGTCGCGCCGCTGTCCTGCAACCCGGCGTCGGCGGCGACGCCCGTGACCAGGGCGTTGAACTCGCCCTGCGGACCGGTAACGCGGACGTGCGAGCCGAGGCGCACCTCGGCCGCCAGTGGCGGCGGGGCGTTGAAGACCAGTTCGACCCGCGCCGGATTGGTCACCTCGGCCACCACCGCGCCCTGGGCGACGAAGCCGCCGGGTCCGACCTGGACGTTGGTCACGACGCCGGAGATGGGGCTGACGACGCTCATCCGGCCCGAGGCGTTGGGCGAACCCGCCGCCGTCGCCCGCGCCCGCGCGGCGCGGGCCATAGCCTCGGCGCTGGCGGCCTGGGCCTGCGAGGCCTCGACTTCCTGACGGGCGACGACGCCTTGATCGGCCAGGTTGCGGTTGCGCTGATGCGCCTGACGCGCGGCGGTCGCGGCGGCCGAGGCCGCATCGATCTCGGCCCTGAGGGCGGCGCCGTCGCCGCTGACCAGGCTGACCAGCGGCTGGCCCGCGCGGACCGCTTGACCCGGCGCGACCAGCACCCGCTCGACCGTGCCGCCGACCACGGCGCCGACAGCGGCGCGCGCGTCGACCATGGCCTCGACCCGGCCGGACAGGCGCGTCTCGCCGCCCCCGCCGCGCGAGACGGCGACGACCGAGATGCCCGCCGCCTGAAGCTGTTCGGCGGTCAGTTCGACCACGCCCTCGGGCGCTTCGGCGGCTTCGCCTTCCGCCTCGGTCTCCGCCTTCTCGGCGACGGGCGGATCGGATCGGCTAAGCGTCAGGGCCAGCATCCCGCCGCCGAGCAGGACGACGGCGGCGGCGCCCGCGATCAGGACTTTCTTGTTCGATGACGGCTTACGCATCAGCGGCTTCCTTCAAAGGGGGCGCGGCCTTCCAGGCGCGCCAGATCGATTTCGGCGCGGACGCGCGCCATGCGGGCGTCGACGGCGGCGGATCGGGCGTTGATCAGGGCCGCGCGTCCGGTGCGCAGCTCCAGTTGCGAGATGCGCCCGGCCTCGGCGCCGATGCGCGACAGGCGATAGGCCTCCTCGGCCGAGGTCACGCCCGCATCGGCGGCCGACACCCGGCTGGCCGAAGACGCCAGACGCGCGCCCGCGGCGGCCCGGTCGGCTCCGGCGTCCTGACGCGCCTGCATGACGCGCGCTTCGGCGGCCCGGTGCTCGGCGCGCGCGGCGTCGATGTTTCCCCGGTTCCGGTCGAACAGCGGCAAGGGCAGGCTGAGGCCGAAGGTCATGGCCGTCTGATCGTTCTCGCCGAAGCGGGTCACGCCGACGCTGGCGGTGACGTCAGGGCGGCCGTTGATGCGCTCGACGTCGATGCGGCGCTCGGCCGCCGTGGCCTCGGCCTCGGCCACCCGCACCGTCGGCGCGTCGCGTTCGGACCGCGCGGACGGCGTTGTCGGCGCATCCAGCAGCCCGGCCTCGATCGAGGTGGCGGGCGTCGGCAGCATGGCGACGGCGCTCAGGCGGGTGAAGGCGGCGTCGCGCTCGGCCTTGGCTTCATCGAGGCTCGCGCGGGCGGCGGCGGCCTCGCTTTCGGCCTGGATGCCGCGCAGCAGGGGTTCGCGCCCTTCCTCGACCAGGGCCAGGGCCGCGCGGGCGTCCGCCACGGCCAGGGTCAGCGCTTCCTCGGCCAGGGCGGCGCGGCGCTGGGCCGCCTCGGCCTCGGCGTAGATCAGGGCCAATCGCCCGGCCGTGTCGACCACGGTCAGGTCGCGGCGCAACGCCGCCGCACCGGCATCGGCGCGGGCGGCGTTCACCCTTGCGGGGCGGCGGCCCCACAACTCCAGATTCTGGCTGAACGCCAGGCTGAGATCGCCCGCGCTGAGACCGGAATAGGGACCGGACCCGATCACGTTCTCGAGGTCGATGGACAGGTTGGGATTGGGCCGAACGCGGGCCTGACGGACTCGCGCCTCGGCGGCGTCGCTCAGGGCGTCCGCTTCGACGGCAGCCGGCGTCTGGCCGAGTTGCTTCAGCAGAACGGCGTAGGACGGCGCCGGATCAGCCCAGACGGGGCCGGCGAGGAGGGCCGCAAGCGCGGCCAGCGCCCAGCCGGCCGCAGAGCGCGGCGGCAGGCGAAATGGGGGATGCATGGTTTACTTTCCCAGAAAATCTGACACGAGACGCGCGACAGGGCGCGCGGGATCCCGTCAGGTTCTGGGCGGGCGCTTCAGGCCATCGAGCGAGACGGACGCCAACGTCTGGTCAGGCTCGAGCAAACGACGCAGACCGCCGAAATCGGCCGCCGTCTCGACAGAAACGTCCGTCGGCGCCTTCACGCCATGATGGCAATGGCCGTGACTGCAGGCTCCGTGCGCAGCGCCAGCGTCGTCCTGATGCGTATCGCCCGTCTCCACAACCGCGACGACATGAGACGGATCAAACTCGACTGCGCACGTCGCCGCATCCGCCACCGGCGCCAAGACGCACAGGGACAGGAGCATCGCGACGAACGCGAGAAACCATCGAGATCGGGCGAACCGACGAGCCATTCAGCCCATCTAGCATCCGCCAACCCAATTACAACGTTACGGAGTAACAATACATCAAAAATCACCAAAACGATAAGTTATAACACGCAAGCAAACACATGTTCTCGAAATCAACAAGTATCTGAAATCCAATTCACGCCACCAACTCTCATTCAAGTACGCCGGAAGCAAAAACATGCACAGCGCTCGACTTCCCAAAAGAAAATGCGCCCAAACCAGACAGCCTGTCATTGCCCCGAGCGTTGATCCCGCCGAACCGCACAAGGTCGCCCGGCCGCGCACGACGACATCATCTTCGAGCTAAGATCGTTACGGCCCTGCCAAACAAGGCGGTCCGCGTTACGCCTTCATGTCGGCACGAGGGTGACGTGACGCCCGCGCGTAACCTTCACACGCGCGACGAGGCCAATGACGCAATTCGCATGAAACCCTCAAACGACCGATGCGCCCTCGTCCCGACGCCGATTGCCGATATGGCATTCGCAACCGACCTGCCGTTCCTTCAATGCCGCAGGTCACAACCGCTATTGCCTATATCGAAGCGCTTCATCCGCGGCCAAGAGGCAGATGGATCGAGACAATGAGACCATGCGGCTTCGCATTTGATAAGGAAATCCACCCGCCGTGCCGCTCCACCACCGCTTTGGCCAAGGCTAACCCCAGCCCGACGCCGCCTGTCTCGGCGCTCCTTGATCGCTCGATCCGAACAAAGGGCTCCAGCACATCAGTGAGTTGATCGTCCGGCATCCCCGGCCCTGCATCCCGGACGACGAGGCGCGCTTGCGTGCCGGTCTGATCAAGATGGACATGAACGGGACCAGGCCCGCCAAATTTTGCTGCGTTGGAAAACACATTGTCCAGCAGGCGAGAGAGATCGAGGGGATCTCCTGAAAAGATCAGAACCTCGGGCGAGTGCACGACAATCGTACAGTTCGGCTGACGATCGGCCGCTTGCCGCACAAGCCCCGCCAGATCCAGCGTCTCGAAGCTCTTTGAGGCCGGCCGCGCTGCGAACTGCAGCAACTGGTCGATCATCGCCTGCATCCTAAGAATCTCCGGCCCCATCACCCGCTTCAGGCCAGGACCGGCGCCCTCCAGTCTCAACTTCAAACTGGTCAACGGCGTCCGCAGGTCATGGGCAATGGCGAAGAGCATCTGGGTCCGCTGCTCAAGATTGGCGTTCAGACGCTCCTGCATGGCGCGCAGGGCCGTTGCAGCGGTCCGGATTTCGGTCGGGCCCCCGATAGGCAAGGACGGCGCATTGGGTCCGGAATCGATCGCCTCAGCCGCTGCGGCGAGTTTGCGCAGAGGGCGGGTGAAGATACGCGCCAACCAGAGCGTGGGGATCGCCAGGATGGTCGCCGCCGCCAGGAAGGCCAGACCGAGCTTCATATGCCAGACTGAAAGATAGGACGACGTCGGCGCAACGACGACCCACTCTGAACCACGCCTCACGGCCGCCTGGAACGGCGGGAATGTAATGTCGCTTGTCGCAACAAGTTCGGCGACCGAGGGCGGAGGGGCGCCGGCCATCAGGGTTCCTGGCGGAAGATTGAGGATAGTGAGATTTGTGCCGGAGCCTCGGCTTTCGTCGGACTTCATCGTCACCCGCACATCGGCAAGGTCCAGATCAAGGGCATGGGCCAGACCCTCAGCGATGATCGGCGCGGGCTGCGCAGTGGTCTGCGGCGCGACCGCAGGCATGGACATCGTCCGGATCGCCAACTCTGCGCCCCCCTGTCCGGTCTTCACCGCCTGGGCGACATCCCGCACCCGCATGGAGGCCTGTGGAGGCGGGGGCATGATGACTGTTACGAACAGTCCGACGCCCAGGGTTGTCAGCACGCAGACAAGCGCCAACCCGAAAACCTGACCCGTAATCGAACGCAGCCAGACGATCACAAGCCTTCCCGTTCAGGCTTCAGGCGGTAGCCTTCACCTCGAATGGTCTCGATTAGCGGCGTCACGCCATGATCGCCGAGCAACCGCCTTAACCGGCTGACAGCAAGATCAATAGAGCGATCAAAGACATCAGCCTCGCCTCCCCGCGTCAATGTGATCAATTGGTCGCGGCTTAACAAGCGGCCGGGGCGATCCAGAAACACCTTCAACAGCGCGCCCTGTCCCGACGACAGAACAACGCTGCTGTCATCGGGGCGCGTCAGACGACGGCTATCCCCGTCATACCGCCAGCCGAGATAGAGGCGTGTCCGCGACATCGCGCTGATCGTATCTGAGGATGGACGGCGCAGCAGAGCACGAACCCTCGCCAGCAATTCCCGGGGTTCAAACGGCTTGGGAAGATAGTCCAGCGCCCCAAGTTCCAGCCCCACCACCCGATCAGCGGAATCACCCAGAGCGCTGAGCATGAGAATGGGGATGCCGCGATCACTGAGACGGCGGCAGATCGATAGCCCGTCCTCGCCTGGCATCATCACATCCAGGACAACCAGATTCACCGGCTCGGACGCCAGGTGTTGGTCCATCTGCACTCCGTCAGCGGCGACGCCGACACGGAAACCGAAGCCGGAAAGATAATCGGATATCCCCGAGCGGATGCCGGCGTCGTCATCGACGACGAGGATTCTCGCGTCACTAAACGTCATCCTATCTTGTCCCCCGTGAATGTATCGCGATTGTGTCCATCGACCCGCAAGGCATCACGGATCAGACAACCTCAAGATACACACTTGCGACAACTTTCTCCCGCCGAAGTTGGTTCGGCCATCTGGGAGGAAAACACCATGAAAACGCTTCGCACCATCGCCGCCATCACCGTCCTAGCCGGCGCTTGCTTCAGTTTCGCCGCCCCCTCCATGGCGGAAATCCGTAACGGAGAAGTCGTGCGGATCATCGTCTATCCGGACGGCACCACCGTCTATTGATGAGACGGCGCGCCGACGATGTCGGCGTGCCACATCACCCCAATCCGCAAATCTGGAGCCTTGCGACATGTTCGCCTCGATCATCGCTTCCGTCGCTCTTGCTCTCGCAACACCGCCCAACTTCCAGGATGCATCGCGGGACATCTCAGCCAAGCATGAGCAAGCGCCTCTTGCCGGCCGCTGGACGGGCGTCATGGGGCTGGGCGACACTGAGCATCCCATCAATCTATGGTTCGACCCTGACGAACGCGCAGGCCGTTTTCAAATCATCGGTCTCACCTCGGACCGAAATCCGATCCAGAGCGTGACGCGCCGCGGCGATATCGTGACCTTCACCTTGCCATCAAACCCGGTTCACGAATTTCGGGGCACGATCAACGGCGCACGTCTAACCGGAACCGTGCGCATCGGCGGATCAAGCAATCGCTTTTCTGTCCAGCGCGTCCGCTAAGCATGAATCGAAGCCTCGGCATGGTGTCTCTTGCGGCCGCAATACTGGTGAGCGACCCCGCGACGCCGGCCGAGCCGACAAGCAGGCTCGCTCCCATTCCCTCTCCCGTGTCGATTGATCTCGACGACGCCGTCTGGTTCTCGACGGGGGAAGATTATCTTGTCACCCCAACTGCGATCGATGCTGATGAGATCGCGCAAGCCATGATCACTGCGCGCCATTGTTTCAGCCGGCGCTTCAATGCGGCGGCTCCGCCCGGCGCGGTCATGACCACCGGCGCGGTAGGGCTGTTCGAAGCCCTCCCTGAAGATCGGCGCGGCTGGGTGCTGCCCTGGAATTTCGATCGATCCGGGGCGTCGCGCGAGGCCAGGAGTCATGAGCAGTCCAAAGCCGAAGCCGCATCTTCGATCCAACATGAGTTGGGCCATCTGTTCCTACTGCACGCTCTGCTTCCAAACGTGAACAAGCCTCAGTACGGCGGCGACGCGCCCGATTGGTTGGATGAAGCCGCCGGCGTCGCTCTGGAATCCCCTTCGTCTCGCGCAGATCGCCGTCGACGCTTCGCCGCGCTCGTCGACGACGGGCGGTTGACCCCGTTCAGCACCTTCGTTTCGCAAGCCCACCCCGTGTTCGCCAGCCAGCGACTGCAGGCCGAGGTGGCGAGCGCCCGAGCCGCATCTCCTGATCAACCGATCGTGCTGGAGTTCACTCTGGCTGAGCTTGGCCTCACATCGACGTCGGCTGACGATTTCTACGCACAGACGAGCGCCGTTATCGATTTCCTGGACAGCCTGGAAAAACCCGACGCTCTGGGCTTGATCGCCAGAGACATCCAACAAAGCGGCGCCCCCCTCGGGTGGATCGCTCGACTGGGCGCCGATGTCGGCATGGCGACCTCGGAGGACTGGGACAGACGCTTCGAGGCGTGGTCCAGCGACGCCGACGACGCTCCCTCCCCGAATGATTGCCGAAGCAGCCCATTATGAGTCTACCCTTTCCCACCTCACCAGTCTCCGGAATGGATGAGCCCCTCTCAGGGCGTGAGAAGCGTTGGCGACGCTGGCGGCGTTTATCCATCTTCGCCGTTCCCAGCGCGGTCCTGCTAGCGGCGCTTGTCTATCTGTCCCTCCAGCGCGCCGGCGATCTCTCCGTTTCCGCCGCCAGCGTGCGCACAGCCGAGGTTGAAACCCGCCAGATCACCGAGGCGGCCGCTTTCGTCGGCCGCGTCGTACCCATGGATTTGGTTCAACTCACAGCCCCAGAGACCGGTCGCATCGCCACAATCCACCTCCGATCCGGCGATACGGTCCAAGCGGGAGCCCCGATCGTTACCCTGTCCAATCCGGAACGTGAACTGGCCATCAGCGACCGATTGGCGCGGATACAGGCGGAGATGTTCACGACCTCCACGGCGCAGACCGGCCTGTCAGATGCCGGGAACCAGGATCGGCGCGCCTATCTCGAAGCCGCCCACCTGCGTGACGAGGCTGCGGAGCGGCTGAGACGTCAGGAAGTCCTGCTGGAGCGTGATCTGGTCAACGAGGCCTACGTCGCGCCCCAACGAGAGCAATTGCAATTCCGCACACGGGTAGCCGAGGAGCTGCGCGTGGTAATGGAGCGCAACGGCCCCTCGCGACGCAGCCAGGAATCGGCCGCCAGCGCCTATCTCGCCCAGCTACGGGAAAATCAGGCGGCGACCCTTGGGCAACTGGACGGCTTCGTTGTGCGCGCGCCCGTCGCCGGACGCGTGCTCGGCCTGGACCTCCAGACTGGCGAAGCCGTCTCGGCGGGCGATCCGCTCGCCCAGGTCGATCCGGGCAAGGGAGTTCTCATCGTAGCCCAGCTCGACGCCTTCTACGTTTCACGAGTTCGCAAAGGTCAACCAGGATCGATCGAGATCAGCGGTCGGGTCGTGCCTCTTGAGGTGGCCCATGTCTCGCCGGACATTCGAGACGGCGGCTTTCGTGTCGAACTGGCGCTACGCGAGAACGTCCAGCTGAACCCTGGCCAATCCCTGCAAGGACGCATTGATCTCGCGGCGTCCGGCGCCTTTCCCAGCATACCGGCCGGGCCCTTCCTCGAGCAGACGTCGGGTTCATGGATATTTGTCATCGACGCCGATGGGCGCACCGCCCGACGTCGCGACATTCGCACAGGCATCCGCGCGCCCGACCGCGTGGCCGTCATCTCCGGCCTGAAGACCGGCGAGCGGGTCATCATATCTAGCTACCGCGACTTCGGCGACGCCAAGGTCATTGACCTGACGGGAGAAACGCCATGAGCGAATTGATCCGTTTCGAAAAGGTCTCGAAGGCCTATACATCTACCGACATTCGCACCCATGCGCTTCGCGATGTCGACTTCAGCATTTCGGCTGGCGAGTTCGTTTCCGTGTCTGGCCCTTCCGGCTGTGGAAAATCGACCCTCATGAACCTGCTGGGACTGCTGGACTTCCCAGACAGCGGCACGGTCACGGCGTTCGGCTCGACCTTCACCCATCATGACGAAGCCCAGTTGACTCGACTGCGACGCGGCAACATCGGCTTCATATTCCAAGCCTTCAACCTAATCGAAGACCTCACCATTCTCCAGAACGTCGAAATGCCGCTCCACTATGTGGATCGATCAGCGGGCGACCGACGCTCACGCGCGACAGATCTGCTCGAGCAAGTCGGCCTCGGCGGTCGCTTGTCTCACCACCCCTCTCAGCTATCGGGCGGCCAACAGCAGCGCGTCGCTATCGCCCGCGCCCTCGCGGCCAAACCGAAACTGATTGTGGCAGATGAGCCGACCGGCAATCTCGACAGTCAGAACAGCCTCGCCATCATGGAGTTGCTCGAGCAACTGACCGACACCGGGGCCGGCGTAGTGATCGTCACTCACGCCCCAGAGCTGGCCGAGCGGGCTCAGCGGCGCATCAGCATGAAAGACGGTCAGGTCATCGGCCTGGATAGGCGTCCCTAGAAATGAGAAGCCCCTCGCCGCTTCGCCTGCTTACACTCGCGGCCCTGGCCGTAGCCTTCACCGCCTTCAGCCTTGTGGCCGCCGCCGTCCAGCACGAGCGTCGATACAACGCAAGTTTCGACCCCGCGAACGAAGTGTATCAGATTTACACCCGTGTCGGTCGGAGCGGTCAGGACGCCGTCGCCATGGCCTCCGGGCTTTCAGACCTGGCCCCTGCCCTGACCGCGAGCGAACAGCGCCTGGTGGTCGCTCGGGTTGCTCGCGACAACGACCCGCGTCCGATCGAAATCGACGGGAAGACCTACTGGGTCGCCATCACCGAAGCAGATCCGAGCATCGTCGATGTCTTTAATCTGGGCGAAGACGCCTCTGCGTTCCAGCGCGCCCTCGCCCGCCCGGATGGGCTGATCATAACCCGCAGCCTCGCGAGAGAGCTGTTTGGCGCCGATCACCCAGGCCAGACAGTGATGATCGGCAGCCAGGGCTATTCGGTCGTCGCCGTCATTGACGATCTCGACCGCAACTCCAGCTTCTCGAGTGATCGCGCTTTCATCTCGAGCAGGGGAGCGGCCAGCTCCCTGCGGTTGTCCGACGCCGTCACTGCCGGCCTGACCTTTTCGATCGGCGGGGCGACGACTTTCGTCCGGGCGAGCGACCCCGATCAGATTCCACGGATCGCCGCCATCGCCAATCGCCACGCCACGGCCGCCATCGGCCGCTTCGTCGCCGCCAACCCTGGCGCCGGCGGCGTCGGCCTGCAGGTGTCGCATCACCTTGTACCCCTTCGGGATCTTGAACAGGCGGTCGCCCTGGGCGCCAATCCCGACGGCTCGCGGCTGGACCAAGGATCACTCTTCCTGCTGGTCGCCGTCGCCCTGGTGATCGTACTGGTCGCCAGCCTCAATGCAGCCAGCCTCAACCTGTCGCAAACCCTGGTTGGCGCCCCGGCCATCGCCGTACGCCGCGCATTCGGAGCGGGTCGGTCCCACATCGCCAGGGGCGTCATCGGACAGGCCGTGATCTCGGGTTTGGCCGCAGGCCTGATCGGTCTGGCGGCCGCCTTTCTGCTTTCCGACGCCTTCGGAACCCTGATCAATCGTCCTTTGCCGCGCTGGCCCGACCTGACAACGCTGGCGGCGGTGCTGGCGGCGGGCTGCGGATCCGGGCTGATCGCAGGCGGATACGCCGCCTGGATCACGACACGCATGCGGCCTCGCGAAGTTCTAGGCGCACGCGACGTCAGTCTGCCCGGAATGAAATGGATCCGCTCCTCTCTCGTCGCGACCCAGATCGCCGGTAGCGCGGCCACGCTGATCTTCGCGGTCGCCGTCAGCTTGCAACTGGCTCATCTTGCAAGCGCCACACTCGGTTTCACTCCCGACGGTCTCAGCGCCTATCGGCTTCCCGAAACGCTTGCAGCCGAAGACCCTCGTCGAAACTCTCTGCTCGCTCAGTCCCGCGCCGTCTTGGGCGCATCACACGTAGCCTTCGCCGGCGTTCTGCCGACGGAAGGAGCAGTATCGCAGCGGATCGTCATTATGGATGGCCGGTCGGTCGAAATCGCCACCGCCAGTTGGCTTCCCAATTCTCTGGAAATGCTGGGAGCCTCGCTGATCGCCGGCGCCCCCCCGAAAAACCTGGAAGACGCCCAAGCCGGCCGGGACGCACGCAACCAATCTGCGGCCATCAGCGAAACCACGGCGCGACGCCTCGGTTTCCAGGCGCCCTCAGATGCGATCGGCGCCCTTTTGTCCACCGACCGCCCTGGCGTCACCTGGAGCGTGTCGGCGGTTGTGGCCGACCTGCCCATGGGGCGCATTCGAGGCGGAAACGCCGCGGTCGCCTTTGTGCACGACGGGGGGCCTGCAGGTTTTCTGATCGCGCCGGCGGAGGCTGTTCAAGTCTTGGACCCCATCATCTCCACAGCCTTCCCAAGCGCCCCCGTGGACCGCATCTCCCTACGCGATCAGGTCAATATCGCCTTCGCCGATCTCATTCGACTCCGGGGGCTGATCCTAGCCTTCGCCGCCGTGCTCACCGCGACAGCGGCGGTAGGCGTGCTGGCCATGACCCTCGATCGGGCGAGGCAGATGCGCAAGGAAGCGGCTGTGCGGCGCGCATTCGGCGCTCAGACCTCGGACATTGGCCGGTTACTCGCGCGCCGCATCCTCATGCCCGTCGGCGCAGGGTTTATCCTTGGAGCGGCTGCAGGCGTCATCGGTACGCAATGGTGGCTGTCCGCCTATCCCGACAAAGTCAGTTTCGCGCCGCCATCGATTCTGGCGGCGACGGCCGTCCTGAGCCTTGCCTCAGTCCTTGCAGCGGTCACCGAAATCTGGCGATTGTCCGTGGCTCGACCGGTGAACGCCCTCCGCGACGACTAACCCCCACCTGACGCTCCGACTTCTGAGACGCCACAGCGGAACACCGCCATATCGCCAGCGATCAGGAAAGCAGGTCACGGCTCGAGCCCGCCATAGCCGTCGGCCAGTTCATCCATGACCTGGATGAGGTCGTCGCCGCGCCCGATAGCCGCGACGCGCCAAGATATGCTCGCGTTCAGCCCAGCTTCGCATCGCAGTGCATATATAATCCGCAAAGCCTGGCTCTACGGCTTCGTATCTCAGCTTGAAGTCCGGGTGCTCATAGTTGTCGGCCAGCGCGGCGTACATGCCGGGCGAAAGCGCTCGCCCCCAACTTGAAGCGACCCAAGCATGGTGGCGCCTTCGGGGAATCCAGCGACGGAGCCTGGGGCGACGCGCCGCGTCGCAGGGCGTCCGCCAAGCCTTCTTCGATTGCGGCCAGTTCCCGCATATGGGCTTCGCGCTCGTCGCGGGTCATGTCCTTGGCCCGCTTGCGGCTATGGGCGATCAGCGCCTCGGTTTCGGGCCCGTATTTGTCCGTCAGCCAAGCCTCATACTCAGCCTGCTTTTCGGGCGAAACAAATCCCGCATACAGGTTCGCGTCCTTCATGGCGCGTTCTCCTTTGAGTCGAGAGATCGTGCGGTCGATCGTTCTCACCATTTCGGCATAGCGCGCGGCCTGTTCTTGCAGCCTGCCTCTCTGCTTCCGCAAAGCTTCCAGACGATCAAAACCAGATGCATCCAGAATGGCCCCTACCTCAGCCAACGGGATTCCCAGCTCGCGATGAATGAGGATCTGCTGCAATCGCAGAAGCTCGTCTTCGCTGTAGTAGCGATAGCCGTTCGCCCCGATGAAGGCGGGTTTCAGCAGACCGATCGCGTCATAGTGGTGCAGGGCGCGCACCGACACGCCCGCCATTCTCGCCACCGCATTGACCGTATAGGCCTTCATCTCGCCATGCCTCCGCAATTGGCGGTTTGCGCCCTCACGCCACGTCAGGGTCAAGACGGCGCGTCACGCCGCCATTTGCTCCGCGAGGAAGTCGACGACCGCGCGAACGGAAGGCAGCTGCCCCCTGCGATGAGGCATGAGAAGCGTCGTCGTCGCCCCCTTCATTTCCCACAGCGGCAAAAGACGCACCAAGCCGCCGCTTTCAATGTGGGGACGGACCAGGCGATGAGGCAGGCTTGCCACGGTCATGCCCGCCAGCGCCGCCTTCACGATCAGGACTGGGTCGTCCGCAAAAAGCTTCACAGCGGGCTGAACGCTCACAACCGCGCCTTCCGGCCCCAGCAAGGTCCAGGTGAATGGGGCGGCCGACGTCTCCGGCGCGACGCAGGCGTGCGCGGCCAGCGCCTCGGGCCGCGCCGGATTTCCATGCTCGGCCAGATAGGACGGCGACGCCACGAGGTAGTTGGGAGCATAGCCGAGCCGGCGCTGGACCAGATCCGAGTTCGGAAGCACGCCCCGATGAACGCGGATCGCGACATCGATCCCTTCCTGAACAAGATCGACATATCGGCTGGTGACGACGACCCCGACCTGAATTTTCGGATAGCGGCGCGCCAGCTCCGGCAACAGATCGGCGAGATTCGTCTGAACCGTCGTGGACGACGCCGAGATGCGAACCAGGCCCTGCGGTTCCGACAGCCGACGCCGTACGGCGTCGCCGGCGGCCTCGGCTTCCAGCAAGGCGGCTTTCGCATGGCGAAAGAAGCTCTCGCCGACGTCCGTCAGGGCGACCTGTCGCGTGGTGCGGTGAAGCAGTCGCGCCCCTAGATCAATCTCAAGTTCAGCCACGCGCTTGCTGAGCGTCGATTTTGGGACGCCCAAAGATCTGGACGCCGCCGCAAATCCCCGGCTTTCCACCACATGAACAAAGAAGAAGAGGTCGTTCAGCTTCACGTTTCCTCACTGTCCATATTTATAGACAATCAGTCCATATTCCAGAGACTACCGCGATATTGGCCTGGCAATCATTCCTGATGCACGCGCAAAAACGAGAAAGCGACGTTGCATGCCCCCTCTCTCCATCGTTTTCAGACAGAGACGTCGGAACGCCTCCGCCCCGGCGCGCAACGGCGCCCTGACCGCCCTGGTCGGCGCCAGCTGCCTCACCGCCATGGCGGCGACGGCGATCACGCCCGCCCTGCCCGGCATGGCGGAAGCCTTCGCCGACACGCCCAACGGGGCGTTTCTGGTCAAGATCGCGCTGACGCTTCCGGCGCTGATCATCGCGTTGCTGGCGCCTTTCATCGGGGCGCTGGTCGACCGACTCGGCGCCGGCGGGATCCTGGTCGTTTCCGCCCTGACCTTCGCCATCTCTGGCTCCGTCGGCCTCTACGCGCCCGACCTCGCTACGCTCCTCGTCTCCCGTGCGGCGCTCGGAGCGGCCATCGCCGGCATGAGCACCGCCAGCCTCACCCTGGTCGGCGCGCTCTACGCCAATGAGCAACGACAGCGCGTCATCGGCCTGCAAGGCTCGGCCGCGTCTTTCGGAGGCATGCTCTTCCTGCTTCTGGGCGGCCTGCTCGCCGCCTGGGGATGGCGGCTGCCGTTCGCCGTCTATCTGTTGGCCCTGGCGCTGATCCCCATAGCGCTGCGGCATCTGCCCCGCTCGTCGTCGCCCGTCGCCGCGTCGCTCTCAGGCGAACAAGCCGAGACGACCCGATGGCGGCCGCTGATTCTCGCCTATGCCTCAGCCTTCCTGGGCATGGCGTTGTTCTACGTCATCCCGGTGCAGTTGCCCTTCCACCTGGCGTCGAACGGCGCGGTCGATCCCCGGCTGGCGGGATACGCCCTGTCCCTGTGCACCTTTTCCGGCGGCGTAACCGCGGCGTTCTACAGCAGGATCCGCAGTCGCCACGCGCCGTCCGCCATCATCGCGGCGGCCTTTGCGGCGATCGCTGCGGGCCAGATGTGCGCGGCTTTCGGCGACTATCAGCTGGTTCTGCTGGGCATGGCGATCGCCGGCTGTTCGGCCGGCCTCCTTCTGCCCACGGTCAGCGGCCTCGTGCTCGCCTCGGCCCCGGGCGCACAGGCGCGGACGCTTCACAGGTGTCGCCGCCGCCAGCCTCTTCCTAGGCCAGTTCATTTCTCCGCTCAGCGCCGAAGCCGCCGAACATCTGGCGGGAAACATATTCGTCGGCGTGTCGCTGGCGGCCGCCGCGACCTGCCTCGCCGTCGTCGCCTCAAGCCTGTTCATCTCATCCGCTCGCCCGCGCCGATGATCAGAACCCCGGAAGGACGCCTCGCCATGAAACCGTTTCGCCTCGGCCTCATCATCAGCACCACGCGCACCGGCCGTTTCGCCGACAAGCCGACGCAATGGCTTCTGCGTCGTCTGGCAGATCGCCCCGAATTCGCAGCCGAAACGATCGATCTGAGGGACTATCCCATGTCTCTCTTCGATGAAGCCGCCGCCCCCGCCTATTCGCCGCCGCAATGCGTCCATGCGCGACGTTGGGCGGACAGGGTCGGCGAGATGGACGCCTTCATCTTCCTCACGGCCGAGTACAATCGCAGCATTCCCGCCGCGCTGAAGAACGCGCTCGACCACGCCTATGTTCAGTTCAACCGCAAGCCCGCCGCCTTCCTCGGCTATGGCGGCGTGGGCGCCGCACGCGCCATCGAGCACCTGAGACTGATCTGCATCGAGCTGCAGCTCGCGCCCCTGCGCTCAGCCGTCCATGTCGGCATGGAGGCTTATCTGGACATCGCCGCGGGCCGACGAGGGTTCGAGGATTTCGACCACCTGAACACCTCAGCGACGGCCCTGTTCGACGAACTCGCATGGTGGACGGCGGCGCTGGGCGTCGCGCGGGCGGAACTGCAGGATCAGCCCGATCCTTTCAGGCCCGCCCCTCCAGATCGCCTTTCAGTCGGTCAATCAGAGACAGGGCGTGTCCGGCGTATTCGCTGATCCAGCGGTCATGGATGCGCTTGATCGGCAGGGCGTCGAGATGGTTCCAGCGCTCGCGCCCTTCCCTTCGCGCCACCACCAGACCGGCGCCTTCGAGCACCTTCAGATGCTGCATCACCGTGCAGCGGTCCATGTCGTCGAAACGCTCGCACAGCCCGCCGGTCGTGACGGGACCATCCTTCAGGCAGTCCAGCATCTGTCGACGACGAGAGTGAGCCAACGCCTTGAAAACACGATCATCTTCCATCTCGTTTGACATGTTATTTTTTTATAACATAAACTGACCTCCTGCAAGCACGAAGGGTTCGGACATGTCCTTGGGTTTCACGGTTTCGGGGCGCATCGCCAAGCCGCCTCACGAGGTGTTCGACGCAGTGGTCAACCCGACCAAGCTGAGCGGCTATTTCACCACTCTGGGCGGCGCCGGCGCGCCGTTGACGCCAGGAGCCGTCGTCATCTGGTGGGGCTCCGTTGCCGTAGACGTCGAGGAGATCACGCCCGACCAGCGCATCGTGCTGCGCTGGGATGCGGAAACGGCTGACGGACAGCCCGCCTTCAAGACCCGTATCGTGATGGATTTCGAGCCTCTGGACGACGGCTCGACCTTCGTCACCATCGCGGAGTCTGGATGGGCCGACGACGCGGCGGGGAAGAAGGCCTCCTTCGCCAACTGCGAAGGCTGGACAGCCATGCTGTCGGCGATGAAGGCCTGGCTCGAACACGGGATCAACCTGCGCGAGGGCTTCTATCCCTCAGAGATGCGCGGCGTCCTGCCCACCAGCAACAACCGCAAGTGAGGACCACGCATGACCATCAAGATCGAGGGCGGCGTCAACATCGCCATGAAGGCGCCGAGCCACCAGCATCAGGCCGTCGTCGCCTTCTATCGCGACGTCGTCGGGCTGGAGAGCATCCCCGAAAAGGCGCCGGCGGTCGGCTTCAAGCTCGGCCCGAACCAGCTCTGGATCGACGAGTCGCAGACCCTGACCCAGGCCGAGGTCTGGCTCGAACTGTTCGCTCCGGACCACCGCGCCGCCCTGCGACGGCTGGAGGACGGCGGCGCCGTACGCTGCGACCCGATCGAACCGCTGGGCGAAGCGTTTCGCGGCGGCTGGATCATGAACCCCGCCAACATCGTGCACATGGTCCGCGAACCCGACGCCTGGTGATCGAAACAGGAATCTGACGCAGGACGCCGCCACCCGTGCGAGCCACATGATCTATCGCTCGATCACTGGAGAGCCGCCTTTGGCATAGCGGCTGTTCGGGGCCTCATTCTCCACCCTGTCGAACACAGTCGGGCACGCTACGAGCAGCATGTCGTCGTGGGCGAAACACCGTCCGATCAGACTGTCGTCCGGGGCGGGGTTAACCCGGATGGCCAGGTCGAAGCCTTCCTCGACCAGTTCGACCTCGAAGACCGGATCGCGGGATATGGACGACATCGGGACGAGCGGCCCAGAAGCCACCCGCGATCATCAAGGGCGCCGGATGCAGAAGCAACGACGCCGCCCCGGCCGGAACCAAAGGCCCACGCAAGGCCGCTTCAATCCTTCTTGTAAGCGTCCTGCGGACCGACCATTCGATCCAGAAACGGCTTAGCCGTCAGGGCGGCGACAGCCTCGCGTAGGACGGGCTCCAGCTCAAAGGACAGATCCTCGTCCAGCGACGCGGCGGCGCGCGCTGTCGCCGCCCAGCAGCGCTCAAGGTCCGGCGTCATAGCCAGGGCGCGCGGCGTCAGGCCGACCAGGCGTTCACGACGATCGCCCCCCATTTCGATTTGAACCAGATCCTCCCGGGTCATCTGCGCGATCGTCTGGCTCGCTGCGGAGTGAGTGACGCAGGCCAGGTTCGCAACATCCTTGATGCTCAAAGCGCCCTCCCTGAGGAGCGCCCGGAATATCGGCGTGTATCGCGGACGAAAGTTCAGGCCGGCCCGGCGGTAGGCCGTCTCGACGTCGCCGTCGAGCAATTCGAGGAGACGCCGCAATTGGGCGCCGAGAGTGATGCTGTTAGCCATGTTCGACTCAATATATTAGCGCTGTCACATTATCAACACAACCGGGCACGCCGCCTGACCGCCCCAACAAGAACAAAAGAATATCGCCTCGTCGAACCCTGACGGCTTTCTGCACCGCCTTGCTGCTCCTGTCGCCGGTCGCAGCGCAAGCACAAGACCACAGCGCACAGACCGAAGCCTCGCGCGCCTGCGTCGCGGCGCCTTCAGCACGGTTGAATATCTGGAACGGTTCTTCTCCGCGCTTCAGTCCGGCCGTCTCGTCAAACCGGAAACAGCCCGCCTGCTTCAGCAGAAATAGATCGTGTCGGGCCCCGCCCGCGGAAACCTTCCAGACCTGGGTTACGGCTTCTGCTTCAGTACCGGCAGCTTCGAGGAGCATCCCTGGTTTGGCCACAGCGGCGGCACGCTCGGGGTCAATTCCGAAGCGGTCGCCTTCCCTCGGTATGACGCCGTCGTGGTCGTGGTCGGGGCCGTGCTCGCGAACCGCGACCCGCCCATGGCCGCCGAACTCCTTAGGATCGAACTCACAGACCTGTCCGGGCCTGCGACCGCGCTGAGCCCGCAACACTCGGTTCCCGCAACAGCATCACCAGTCCGCGCGGCGTGATTGGAAATGGATGAAAGAGCCTGCGCTCGGCTGACTCTCCAGGTAAGCGGCCCAACCCATCCGTACAGAACCAAGCGCGGCTTTCAGTCTCGCTCTCGCAAATAGAGGTAGAGCGGCAGCGCCAGCGACAGCCCCACGAAGGCGCTAGCGGGAAGCACCAGCCACCATCGCGCCACCCCTTGCTTGGCGGCGTCTCGCCATGACCACGTCAAGAACACCAGGATGGAAATCAGCACATCGGCCGAAAAGCCGCCTGCCGCTCCATTCACAAACAACGAGCGCAGAAAGAGCGGAACATCAATTCCGTTCAACGCAAAGAAAGATCCAAACAGCGCCCAGGGAATGATCGTCCCGATCAGCGCCATCAGCAAATAGAAGGTCTTCATTTTCAGCCCCTCTCAGCTTCCGCTACCCCAAACAGCCCTTTGAGCTGAGATCGTAATCTCATGCGCCACCTCCTTTGAAGCCCTCAAAGATGAAGCCCCGCCAACTGATCGTAAATGGAGGCCTGCTCACCTGTTGGCTCCACACGCGGCGTCAGGCCTCGTCAGGTCATCCGACGTCGGGAAGCTTCAGAACGGATCGTCCCGGCGGCATGGCTCGGGCCTGTCGCTCAAAGAATGGGGGCGATGAGATCGAAAGCAACCTGATCGACCTCGACGCCGCGTCGTATAGCCCCCTCGCTAAGCGCATCGTTCAACAGCGCGATCATGTCCCCGCACCTGACGCCTGCGCTGACGTTGCGCATTTCCTCCGCTCAACGGATCAGATAGTCATCGACCGGCGCTCGCTCACTCGAAAATCGGAGAGCCGATTTTGACATATGCCGTCGTGGCGTCGATTTTTGATATCGGTTTCGGTCTCTTTCACTTGATGTTCTGGCGGCTGTTCGGCTGGCCCTCGACGCTTGCGTCATCCGGCACGATCAACATCGCCGTCACTCAAACGCTCAATGTGATGCTGACCTATTGCTTCTTCGCCTATGGCGCCGCTCTGTTCTGGTTGAGAGCAGACGAGAACATGGGCGTGCTGGCCTTGGCGGGCGCGGGCTTCTGGTTGCTCAGGGCCGTCCTGCAACCCGTCCTGTTTTCCGCCAGGAACCGCGTGTCCATCGTGTTGACCATAGCCTTCCTTGTCGGCGCCGCCTTGCACGCGACGGCGGGCCTGGCTCATCCATAAGCTCGCGCCGCCAGGCGCACAGCGCGTTCACGCCTCGGTCCGTCAGGAGCCGTCTTGGGCGCATTGAAGCGACTCATTCCCGACATCAGCGAGAAAATACTGATCCAGCAATTGCGCGAGATGGAGGCCGACAGCCTGGCCCGCCCGCTGCGCCCTGGAGAGAGGCTGCCTGAAGCTTCGCCGGCGCAGCGACGAAGATATGCTTCAGACGCCCGGCAGGACGCGCCGCATCCACGGCGTGGCACTCTGCGAATAGTCCTTATGCCCACGCATAAATGGACGTTTTTGCAGGTACAGGGCCAAACGAGGCGCCGGAAGCCATACAAGCCAAAAACCAGCCCCGCGGCGGGTTCCAACATCTGGCCGTTGCCGCCTAAGACAGGCGGCGCCAGCAGGCGCTGTCAGCTTGACCGGGCGCCGAATTCGTGGCGAAGCGTGGTTCGGCGCCGGGGACATCGCATGGATGATCATCGCTGGTCGCGCCGTCCATGGGAGATCGCCTAGTGAAACAATTTATGCTGATCGTCTCTGCGGCGCTCGCCGTGACGGCCTGCGCTTCTGCACCCCCGCCCGCGCCTGTGCTCGTGGCGGCGACGAAGCCGGAGGCCCGCTCCTATCATGTGAGCGACGATGCATCGGCCGACGTGGATCTCGCGCTGGCGCGCGCCAGGCAATCAGGAAAGCGGGTTCTACTGGTGATGGGCGCCAACTGGTGCAGCGATAGCCGCGCGCTTGCCGGTTGGCTGGAGACCAGCCGTTTCGCCAATCTCATCGAACGCAAATACGAACTGGTCTTTGTGAACATCGGGATGCCGCGTAGCGGTGACGGCCACAATCTGCGCATCGCGCGTCGTTTCGGGCTGCCGGAGTTACCCGGCCTGCCGAACGTCCTGGTGCTTACGAACGACGGAGTTCTGGTGAACCCCACGACAGCAACCAGTTGGCGAAATGCCGAAAGCCGGACAGGCGATGCGATCTACGATGAGTTGTCGAGTCTGGCGGATCTTCCCGCCTGAGCCGACCAGACCCATCAACACGGCGACGACTTCCTATTCTCGAGCACTGGTCCTGCGCTCATTCCACCGAAACATGCTGATAGACGATCTACGTCTGCGGCTCGAGCAGCCAGTCCTCTTTCCAGAGCAAGGCCCGCAGTGTCCCAGACAGCAGAAAGCCCCGTGGCGTATGCCATCGGGGCTTTGTAAGCTTGGGTGCGGGAGTAGGATTTGAACCTACGACCTTCAGGTTATGAGCCTGACGAGCTACCGGGCTGCTCCATCCCGCGGCAAGGCGGTGAGTAAAGGAAGAAGGATCGAGAAGTCATTCATGTGTGTCGGGTAGACCCGGCGGCGACCTACTCTCCCGCGCCTTAAGACGAAGTACCATCGGCTCTGGAGGTCTTAACGACCGAGTTCGGAATGGGATCGGGTGGGGAACCTCCGACAGAGCCACCAGGTCAACCCGACACACATGAATGAGAAGATATTGTCTATGATTTCGACAAGTAAGATCGAATGAGTTTTGCTGAGAAACGATCAAGCCGATCGGATTATTAGTACCAGTAAGCTTCACACGTCACCGCGCTTCCACACCTGGCCTATCAACGTGGTAGTCTTCCACGATCCTCAGCGAAGCCTTGTTTTGAGGTTAGTTTCCCGCTTAGATGCTTTCAGCGGTTATCTATTCCATACTTAGCTACCCTGCTGCACGGCTGGCGCCATGACAGGTCCACCAGAGGTATGTCCATCCCGGTCCTCTCGTACTAGGGACAGATCCTCTCAAGCTTCGAACACCCACGGCAGATAGGGACCAAACTGTCTCACGACGTTCTGAACCCAGCTCACGTACCACTTTAAATGGCGAACAGCCATACCCTTGGGACCTGCTCCAGCCCCAGGATGTGATGAGCCGACATCGAGGTGCCAAACTTTGCCGTCGATATGGACTCTTGGGCAAAATCAGCCTGTTATCCCTAGAGTACCTTTTATCCGTTGAGCGATGGCCCTTCCACGCGGGACCACCGGATCACTATGGCCGACTTTCGTCTCTGCTCGACTTGTCAGTCTCGCAGTCAGGCTAGCTTATGCCATTGCACTCGACGACCGATTTCCGACCGGTCTGAGCTAACCATCGCGCGCCTCCGTTACACTTTGGGAGGCGACCGCCCCAGTCAAACTACCCACCACGCCATGTCCCGGGACCGGATAACGGCCCTCGGTTAGACGTCAACGACAGTAAGGGTGGTATTTCAAGGATGGCTCCACCAGAGCTGGCGCCCCGGCTTCATAGCCTCCCACCTATCCTACACATACGGTCGCTAACGCCAAGGCGAAGCTATAGTAAAGGTTCATAGGGTCTTTCCGTCTGACCGCGGGAACCCCGCATCTTCACGGGGAATTCAATTTCACTGAGCCTGTGCTGGAGACAGTGGGGAAGTCGTTACGCCATTCGTGCAGGTCGGAACTTACCCGACAAGGAATTTCGCTACCTTAGGACCGTTATAGTTACGGCCGCCGTTTACCTGGGCTTCAGTTCGGAGCTTTCACTCCTCCCTTTAACCTTCAGGCACCGGGCAGGCGTCAGACCCTATACGTCGCATTGATGCTTCGCAGAGCCCTATGTTTTTGCTAAACAGTCGCTACCCCCTGGCTTGTGCCACTCAGTCCTGGTTGCCCAGGGTGAGTCACGCTTATTCCGAAGTTACGCGTGCAATTTGCCGAGTTCCTTCAGCACAGTTCTCTCAAGCGCCTTGGTATGCTCTACCTGACCACCTGTGTCGGTTTCGGGTACGGTCTCTGCTAGAGTTATTTCCAGGGACAACGCCACCGCCGGGAACAATCCAATAAGCCCCGACGACTTATGCCATCCGTCACTTCTAGCTGGTGCAGGAATATTTACCTGCTTCCCATCGACTACGCTTTTCAGCCTCGCCTTAGGGGCCGACTAACCCTGCGCAGATTAGCTTTACGCAGGAACCCTTGGTCTTTCGGCGACAGTGTTTCTCACACTGTTTATCGTTACTCATGTCAGCATTCTCACTTCCGATACCTCCAGCCAACCTCACAGTTGACCTTCACAGGCTTACGGAACGCTCCGCTACCGCTTGCAGTAAACTGCAAACCCATATCTTCGGCGCATGGCTTTAGCCCCGTTACATTTTCCGCGCAGGATCGCTTGATCAGTGAGCTGTTACGCTTTCTTTAAAGGATGGCTGCTTCTAAGCCAACCTCCTGATTGTCAAAGCAATCCCACATCGTTTCCCACTTAGCCATGACTTGGGGGCCTTAGATGATGGTTAGGGTTGTTTCCCTTTTCACGACGGACGTTAGCACCCGCCGTGTGTCTGCCCGATAGTACTCCTGGGTATTCGGAGTTTGGTTAGTATTGGTACCGCTCGCGCAGCCCGCAACCATCCAGTGCTCTACCCCCCAGGGTATTCGTCGGACGCTCTACCTAAATAGATTTCGCGGAGAACCAGCTATGTCCAGGTTTGATTGGCCTTTCACCCCTATCCACAAGTCATCCCAGAATTTTTCAACATTCACGGGTTCGGACCTCCAGTAAGTGTTACCTTACCTTCATCCTGCTCATGGATAGATCACCTGGTTTCGGGTCGTCATACGTCGAACTTAGCGCCCTATTCAGACTCGCTTTCGCTGCGCCTACACCTAACGGCTTAAGCTTGCTCGACACATGAAGTCGCTGACCCATTATACAAAAGGTACGCCGTCACCGCGCTTGGCGGCTCCGACTGCTTGTAGGCTTCCGATTTCAGGATCTGTTTCACTCCCCTTGTCGGGGTGCTTTTCACCTTTCCCTCACGGTACTTGTTCACTATCGGTCGTAGAGGAGTACTTAGGCTTGGAGGGTGGTCCCCCCATGTTCAGACAGGATTTCACGTGTCCCGCC
>NZ_JBDFLN010000001.1:0-515000 GCF_047237745.1 Brevundimonas phoenicis | reverse complement strand
GGCTCGGTCGGCGAAGGCGACGTCATCATCATCCGCTACGAGGGCCCCAAGGGCGGGCCCGGCATGCGCGAGATGCTGCAGGTCACCGCCGCCCTGAAGGGCCGCAAGGTCGAGAACGTCGCCCTGCTGACCGACGGCCGCTTCTCGGGCGCCTCCTACGGCTTCGTCGCCGGCCACGTCTCGCCCGAGGCGGCGGCGGGCGGCCCCATCGCTCTCATTCGCGATGGCGATCCGATCGTCATCGACGTCACCAACCGAAGGATCGATGTGCTCGTCGATCTGGAGGCGCGCCGGGCGGACTTCGCCCCCAACCGGATCCGCCCGGCGCAAGGCGTCTTCGCGAAATACCGCGCCGCCGTCGCCTCCGCCTCGCAAGGGGCCGTGACCATTCCCAATCCGCCGCCGGCCCAGATCCCCGCTGATCTGGCCGCCCGCTCCACTGAAACCGCCGCTTCTTAAGGACGTCCTCCCATGGCCATCACCATCTACACCAATGAAGACATCAAGCCGGGCGCCATCGCCGGGCAACGCATCGCCGTCATCGGCTACGGCTCGCAGGGCCGCGCCCACGCCCAGAACCTGAAGGATTCGGGTCACGACGTGATCGTCGGCGTTCGCCACGGCGGCACGGGCTGGAAGCACGCGACCGAAGACGGCCTGGCCACCGCCGAGCCCGCCGAAGCGGTCAAGGACGCCGACATCATCGCCATCCTGACGCCCGACATGATCCAGAACGAGATCTATCGCGACGTCATCGAACCGAACGCCAAGCCCGGTTCGGCCCTGCTGTTCGCGCACGGCTTCTCGATCATCTACGGCCGCATCACCCCGCGCGACGACATGGACGTCATTCTGGTGGCGCCCAAGGGGCCGGGCGATCTGGTCCGTCGTGAGTTCGCGCGCGGTCGCGGCGTCCCCTCCCTGTTCGCCATCGAAAAGGACGCGACCGGCAAGGCGCGCGATCGCGCCATGGGCTACGCCAAGGGCATCGGCGGGGCGACCGGCGGCCTGCTGGAGACCTCGTTCCGCGAAGAGACCGAGACCGACCTGTTCGGCGAACAGGCCGTCCTGTGCGGCGGCGCCAAGGAACTGGTCATCCAGGGCTTCAACACCCTGGTCGAGGCCGGCTACCAGCCCGAGATCGCCTATTTCGAATGCCTGCACGAGCTGAAGCTGATCGTGGACCTGTTCTACGAAGGCGGCATCTCCAAGATGCACCACTTCATCTCGGAAACGGCCAAATGGGGCGCCGTCGCCTCGGGCCCGCGCGTCATCACCGACGAGACCCGCGCCCGCATGAAGACCATTCTGGACGAGATCCAGAGCGGCCAGTTCGCGCGTGAATGGATCGCCGAGAACGAGGCGGGCAAGCCGAAATACGAGGCCCTGCTGACCGAGGATCGCGCCAGCCAGATCGAACAGGTCGGTGCCCGTCTGCGCGACCGCATGGCCTGGCTGCAGACGGCCAAACAGGCCGCCGCCTGAACCTCTATATATAAAGAGAGACTGATCCGATGAGCGCCGCCGCGCCCGCCCTGAAAACACCCCCCGCCCCGGCCGTCATGACCGGCGCGCGCCTGCTTGTCTCTAGCCTGGAGCGGATGGGCGTAGAGGTCGTGTTCGGCTATCCCGGCGGCGCCATCATGCCGATCTACGACGCCCTGACCGGCTCGTCGCTGAAGCACATCCTGGTCCGCCACGAACAGGCCGCCGCCTTCGCCGCCGACGCCTATGCGCGCCTGAGCGGCCGGGTCGGCGTCTGCATGGCGACCTCAGGCCCCGGCGCCACCAATCTGATCACCGGCATCGCCAACGCCATCATGGATTCGGCGCCGATGGTCTGCATCACCGGCAATGTCTCCCAAGGGGTCATGGGCACCGACGCCTTCCAGGAGATCGACATCCTGGGCGTCACCCTGCCGATCGTGAAACACTCCATCCTGGTCCGTGACGCGGCCGAGATCCCGGCCGCCATCGAACAGGCATTCCACATCGCCGCCTCGGGCCGCCCCGGCCCGGTACTGGTCGACCTCCCCAAGGATGTCCAGTTCGCCGAAACGGCCGCCCCCTTCGGCTTCAACATTCCCAATGAGACGACGCAGGCCGACCCCGACGCCATCGCCGAGGCCGAGCGCTTCATCCGCGCCGCCCAGCGCCCGCTGATCTACATCGGCGGCGGGGTGAAGATCGGTCGCGCGACCGAAGCCCTGCGCGCCTTCGCCGAGACCACCGGCATCCCCGCCGTCGCCACCCTGAACGCCCTGGGCACAGTGCCGACCGACGCCCCCGGCTTCCTGGGGATGCTGGGGATGCATGGCGCCCGCGCGGCCAATGAATCGGTTCAGGCGTCCGACCTGCTGATCGTCATGGGCGCCCGCTTCGACGACCGCGCCACCGGCAAGCTGGCCGAGTTCGCGCCCCACGCCCGCGTCGTCCACTTCGACGTCGACGCCTCGGAAATCGGCAAGCTGCGCGACACCCACGTCGCCGTCAGCGGCGAGATTCGTCCGGCCATCGAGGCCCTGACCGCGCGCATGAAAGCGGCGCCCCTGGCCATCGACCCGTGGGTCATCCGCTGCGCCTCGGCGGCCGAGCGTCACGCCGCCCGCTATGACGCGCCGGGCGAAAGCGTCTACGCCCCGGCCCTGCTGAAGCAGTTGTCCGAAATGGCCGGCGACCGCTTCGTCGCCGCCTGCGACGTCGGCCAGCATCAGATGTGGGCCGCCCAGCACTGCCGCTTCGCCCGGCCCGAAGCCCACATCACCTCGGGCGGTCTGGGCGCCATGGGCTTCGGCCTGCCCGCCGGTCTGGGCGCCCAGATGGCGGACCCCGAGGCGGTCGTCGTCACCATCGCCGGCGACGGCGGCTTCATGATGAACGTGCAGGAGCTGGCCACCCTGCGCCGCTACGGCGTGCCGCTGAAGATCGTCCTGCTGGACAACTCGTCGCTGGGTCTGGTGCGCCAGTGGCAGGAGCTGTTCTTCGAAGAGAACTATTCCGAGATCGACCTGTCCGACAATCCGGACTTCGTGAAGGTGGCCGAGGCCTTCGGCGTCGAAGCCTTCCGCATCGACCGCCGCGATCAGGTCGAGGCCGGTCTGGCCCGGCTGCTGGCCGCCAAGGGCGCCTGCCTGGCCCACGTCGTCATCGACCCCAAGGAAAACGTCTGGCCGCTGGTGCCGCCGGGCAAGAGCAACGCTGAAATGATGGAAGGCGCATGAAGATGAGCGACACCATTCACATCCAGATCGACCGGGCCGACGGCTCGCTTCAGCGTCTCATCGGCCTGGTGGAGCGCCGCGGCTTCCACATCGACGGCATCAACATGGCCGATGAGGGCGCGATGCGCCGCATCGCCCTGACCGTTCGCGGGCGCGACGCCGCCCGCTCAATCGACAACCTGGGCCGCCAGATCGACCGCCTGTTCGGCGTCGCGCGCATCCAGGCTCAAACCTTCCAGTCCGAGGCCGCGTAATGTCCCGAGTAGAACGCGTATCCAGAACCGCCGAAATTGCGGCGTCCGACCCCAACCGCGTCATCATCTTCGACACCACCCTGCGCGACGGCGAACAGGCGCCCGGCTTCTCCATGTCGGCCGAGGCCAAGCTGAAGATGGGCCATGTCCTGCGCGACCTGGGCGTGGACGTGATCGAGGCCGGCTTCGCCGCCGCCTCTCCGGGCGACGAGGAGTGCATCCGCCGCGTGGCGGGCGAGATCGAGGGCCCGGTCTTCGCCTCCCTGTCGCGCGCCAACGAGAAGGATATCGACGCCTCCTTCCGCGCCCTGGCTCCGGCGCCGAAATCGCATCGTCGCTGCCACGTCTTCCTGGCCACCAGCCCGATCCACCGCTCGGCCAAGCTGCGCATGAGCACCAATGAGGTGCTGGCCACCATCTCGCGCACGGTCGAGTACGCCGCCTCCCTGTTCGACGACGTGGAGTTCTCGGCCGAGGACGCCTTCCGCACCGAGCCGGAGTTCCTGGCCGAGGCCCTGATGGCCGCCGCCGACGCAGGCGCCCAGACGCTGAACGTGCCCGACACCGTCGGCTACGCCACGCCCGAGGAATCGCGTCAGCGCTTCGCCTATCTGGACGGGATCATCCGCCCACGTCACGCCGACATCATCTTTTCGTCCCATGCCCACAACGACCTGGGCCTGGCGGTCGCCAACTCCCTGGCCGCCGTCGAAGGCGGCGCCCGTCAGATCGAAGGCGCTGTCAACGGCATCGGGGAACGCGCCGGCAACGCCTCCATCGAGGAGGTCATCATGGCCCTGCGCACCCGCGCGGACCGCTATGGGGCGACCGTCGCCGCCGAGAGCCGCCATCTGGTGCGCGCCTCCGAGACCCTGCGCGAAGTGACCGAGACGGTCATCGCCCGCAACAAGGCCATCGTCGGCCTGAACGCCTTCGCCCACGAGGCCGGGATCCACCAGCACGGCATGATGGCCGACGCCCGCACCTACGAGATCATGCGTCCCGAGGACGTCGGTTTCGAGGGCAGCTACTTCGTGCTGGGCAAGCATTCCGGCCGCCATGCGGTCGGCAAGCGGGCCGAGGCTCTGGGCCATGTGCTGGAAGGCCAGCGCCTGGCCGACGTCTTCGCCGGCTTCAAGCAACGCGCCGACCAGATCGGCGAAATCAATGACGCGGAACTGACCGCCATCATCGCGGCCGTCACGGCCTCCGCACCACAGGATACGACCTATGCAACCGCTGGCTAAGAACATCTGGATCAACGGCGAACTGACGGCGTGGGAGAAGGCCACGGTTCACGTCATGAGCCACGCCCTGCACTATGGCACCTCGGTGTTCGAGGGCATCCGCGTCTATGACACGCCGAACGGCCCGTGCGGCTTCCGCCTGACCGACCACGTGCGCCGCCTGTTCGACAGCGCGCGCATCTACCACTTCCCCATGCCCTACACCGAGGACGAGCTGGTCCAGGCCTGCAAGGACGTGGTGCGGACCGAGGGCCTGCGCTCGGCCTATCTGCGGCCGCTGGCCTTCCTGGGCGAGTGCGGCATGGGCGTCAGCCCCTCGGCCGAGACGATCCGCAGCGATGTGATGATCTCCGCCTTCGCCTGGGGCGCCTATCTGGGCGAAGAAGCGCTGGAGAAGGGCGTCGACGCCTGCATCTCCAGCTGGAACCGCGTGGCGCCGAACACCGTCCCGGCGGGCGCCAAGGCGGGCGGCAACTATCTGTCCTCCTATCTGATCGGACGCGAGGCCCGCGTGCGCGGCTTCGGCGAGGGCATCGCCCTGGGCGCCGACGGCCTGCTGTCCGAGGGCGCGGGCGAGAACCTGTTCATCGTCAAGGACGGGGTGCTGATGACGCCTCCGGCCGCCGCTTCCATCCTGCAGGGCATCACCCGCGACAGCGTGATGAAGTTGGCGCGCGGCCTGGGCTATGAGGCGCGCGAACAGGTGCTGCCGCGCGAAGCCCTCTATGTCGCCGACGAGGTCTTCATGACCGGCACGGCGGCCGAGATCACCCCCGTCCGCTCCATCGACGGCATCATGACCCGCGCAGGCGGCCCCGGCCCGGTCACCAAGGCGGTCAACAAGGCCTTCCGCGGCCTGTTCGACGGCACGACGCCCGACCGCTTCGGCTGGCTGGAGCCCATCGGCGAGGCTGAAAACGCCGCCCCGGCGAAGGAGCGCGCGCATGAGCCAGCCTAAGACCCTGTATCAGAAGGTGTGGGACCGGCACGTCGTCGTGCCGGAAACCGCCGAGACGCCGGGCGTCATGTATGTGGACCTGCATCTGGTTCACGAAGTCACCTCGCCCCAAGCCTTCTCCGAGATCGAGGCGCGCGGGCTGAAGGTCCGCCGCCCCGACCGCACCTTCGCCACACTGGACCACTCGACCCCCACCCTGCCCGCCGGGCCGGATGGGAAACGTCCCTACGTCACCGAACAGGCGCGGCGTCAGGTCGAGACGCTGGAGGCCAACTGCGCCCGTCACAATGTCAAACTGGCGGGCTGGGGCTCGGACCAGCGCGGCGTCGTCCACGTCATGGGGCCTGAGCTGGGCCTGACCCAGCCGGGCATGACCGTCGTCTGCGGCGACAGCCATACCGCCACCCACGGCGCCTTCGGGGCGCTGGCCTTCGGCATCGGCACCTCGGAAGTCGGCCATGTGCTGGCGACCCAGTGCCTGCTGCAGCGCCGAGCCAAGGCCATGCGGGTGACCGTCGACGGGCGCCTGCGCCCCGGCGTGTCCGGCAAGGATGTTGCGCTGGCCGTCATCGCCGCCATCGGCTTCGGCGGCGGCGCCGGCTACGTCATCGAATATGCGGGCGAAGCGGTGCGGTCGCTGGACATGGAAGGGCGCATGACCCTGTGCAACATGTCCATCGAGGCGGGCGCGCGCGCCGGCATGATCGCGCCTGATCACGTCACCATCGACTGGCTGCGCGGCCGTCGCCACGTCCCCGCCGACTATGAGGCCGCCGCCGCCGATTGGCTGAGCCTGGCCACCGACCCCGGCGCGGTCTTCGACAAGGAGGTGACGCTGAACGGCGCCGCCATCCGCCCCATGGCCACCTGGGGCACCACCCCCGATGCAGGCGCCCCCGTCGGCGCGCCCGTGCCGCAGCCGCGCTCGGACTCAGACCGCAAGGCCATCGCCTACATGGGCTTCACGGCGGGCGAGGCGACCACCGGCCACAAGGTCGACGTGGTCTTCATCGGCAGCTGCACCAACGGCCGCCTGCCAGACCTGCGCGCCGCCGCCGACGTCCTGCGCGGCCGCAAGGTCCAGCCAGGCGTGCGGATGCTGGTCGTCCCCGGCTCCGAGGCCGTGCGCCGCGACGCCGAGGCGGAAGGTCTGGACAAGGTCTTCACCGAGGCAGGGGCCGAATGGCGCATTCCCGGCTGCTCCATGTGCATCGCCATGAACGGCGATTTCGTCGCTCCCGGCCAACTGGCCGTCTCGACCTCCAACCGCAACTTCGAGGGTCGTCAGGGCAAGGGCGCCCGCACCATCCTGGCCAGCCCCGCCACCGCCGCCGCCACCGCCGTTGCCGGCGTCCTGACCGACCCGCGCGTCTTCCTGGAGCCCCTCCTCAAGCAACCGAGCGCCGCGCGCGCGGCGGTAGGGGAGAAACACCATGTCTGATGCATTCAAGGTTCTGACGTCGAAGACCCTGACCCTAAGCCAGGCCAACATCGACACCGATCAGATCATCCCCGCGCGCTTCCTGACCACCACGACGCGAGAGGGTCTGGGCGCCCACGCCTTCCACGACTGGCGCTATGAGGCCGACGGCTCGCCCAAGCCCGAGGCGGTGCTGAACCGCATCGACCCGACCGAACAGCGCATCCTGCTGGCGGGGCCGAACTTCGCCTGCGGCTCGTCGCGCGAACACGCGCCGTGGGCCTTACTGGACTACGGCTTCCGGGCGGTGATCTCGACCGAAATCGCCGACATCTTCACCTCCAACGCCCTGAAGAACGGCCTGCTGCCCATCGTCGTCGATCAGGCGACCTGGGACGACCTGGCCGCCCATCCGGAGCAGGCCGTCACCATCGACCTGAAAGCCGGCGAAATCCGTCGCGGCAACGTCGCCCCCGTCCCCTTCACGGTCGAGGCCTTCGCCCGCCAGTGCCTGCTCGACGGCGTCGACACCCTCGGCTGGCTTCAGTCCAAGCTGCCCTACATCACCTCCTTCGAACGCCTGAAGAACGACGCCCGCCAGCCGGAGACCGCCCGATGACCATCCCCGCCCCCCGCACCTTCAACATCGTCGTCCTGCCAGGAGACGGCGTCGGTCCCGAGGTCGCCCTGGCGGCCGAACGGGTGCTGACCTGCATCGGCGACATCTACGGCCATCGTTTCGAGTTCGCCGAGCACCTGATCGGCGGCGCCGCCATCGACGCGACCGGCGAGGCTCTGCCCGAAGAAACCAAGGCCGCCTGTCTGGCCTCCGACGCCGTCCTGCTGGGCGCGGTCGGCGGGCCCAAATGGGACGGCGCTGAGGTCCGCCCGGAACAGGGCCTGCTGGCTATCCGCAAGGCCATGGGCCTGTACGCCAACCTGCGGCCCTTGCAGGTCTCGCCCGTCCTGGCCCACCGCTCGCCGTTGAAAAAGGAGATCGTCGAGGGCGTGGATCTGATCGTCTTCCGCGAGCTGACCAGCGGCGTCTATTTCGGCCAGAAGACCCGCACCGAGACCAGCGCCTCTGACCTGTGCGTCTATACAGTCGAGGAGATCGAGCGTGTCGCCCGCGCCGCCTTCCAGGCCGCCCAGCAACGCCGCGGCAAGGTGACGTCGGTCGACAAGGCCAATGTCATGGAGACCAGCCGCCTGTGGCGCGAGGTCGTGACCCGCATCCACGCCGAGGAATATCCGCAGATCACCCTGGAACACGCCCTGGTCGACTCCATGGCCATGCATCTGATCCGCAAACCGCGCGACTACGACGTCATCCTGACCGAGAACATGTTCGGCGACATCCTGTCGGACGAGATCTCGGTGCTGGGCGGCTCCATCGGCCTGCTGCCTTCGGCCTCGCTGGGCGCGGACGGTCCCGGCCTGTTCGAGCCGATCCACGGCTCGGCGCCCGACATCGCCGGACAGGATCTGGCCAATCCGGTCGGCATGGTGCTGTCGGCGGCCATGATGCTGCGCCACAGCTTCGATCTGGAGGATGAGGCCGACTCCATCGAGGCGGCGGTCGCGGCCGTCCTGGCCTCGGGCGCGGTCACCGCCGACCTGGGCGGGCCGCTGGGCACGGTGTCGGCCACCCGCGCCATCGTCGACGCCATCCGCGCCATCCACTGGGCGGCGGCGCGCCATGTGCCGATGCACTGGGCCTAGACGACATCTATAATAGGAGACGAGAGGCGGGCTGCGGTCCGCCTCTTTTCAATTCAGCCGTCGATCAGACCCTGAAGCGCCTTGGCCATGCGGTCGCGCAGGCGGTCCCGCTGCTCGTCCGTCAGGGCGGAGAAGCCGTCCGACAGTTCACGGCCGATGGCCATGCCCATGATCAGGCCGGACGCCAGGCGCGCCCGCACGGCCGCGTCCTCGCCGCCGATCCACTGGGTCAGGGGATCAAAGAAGCGGTTGTTCGCCGTGCGCTGCACCACGTCCATCGCCTTGGTTGAACCGATCGAGCGCAACAGGATCAGCAGGCCGCGCATCTTCTCGCCGGTCGGATCGGCGTCACAACGGGCCGCCTCGCCAAAGACGACTTCCGTGGCCAGGCGCTGACCGAAATCGGCGCGGTCGCCCTCCATCAGGTCGCGTCCGTTCTTGCAGCTGTCCAGCACGGACAGGAAGAGATCTTCCTTCGAACCGAAGTAGCGGCTGATCAGCGCCGCATCGACGCCGACGTCGCGCGCCACGTCGCGCATGCCGACATCATCATAGCTTTCCGCGCAAAAGCGTTCGCGCGCCGCCTCCAGGATGGCCTGGCGGGTGGCGTTGGCGTTACGCGGGCGGGGGACGTCGCACAGGACCAATTGGTCGCACTCCAATAAACCTTACCGGCTATATGGCCTTGTCATCAGGCGTTGACAAGCGCGGCTTTCGTCGTCTTTAAGTCAGCCGGTGTTGACTGGACGCATCCTCCCCAAAGAGCGACAGTCTCTCTGATCACGTTACTCCCAAGGAGATTGCGCCGATGCGCACGGTTAAGATCGCGGCCGCGTCCGCTTTGATGGCGGCCGCCCTCTATGGCTGCTCCAAGGGACAGGAAGCGCCCGCCCAGGGCGCGCCGCCCGTCACGGTGGCCGCCCCCCTGTCGCAACAGGTCGTCGATTGGGACGAATTCACGGGTCGCTTCGAGGCGCCCCGTTCGGTCGACGTGCGCGCGCGCGTCGGCGGCTACATCCAGTCGGTCCACTTCAAGGACGGCGACTTCGTGCGTCAGGGCCAACCCCTGTTCACCCTGGACCCGCGTCCGGCCCAGGCCGCCCTGGCCTCGGCTCGCGCCCAACTGGCCCAGGGTCAGGCGCAACTGACGCTGGCCCGCACGGAACTGACCCGCGCCGAGGGCCTGCTGGCCTCGCAGGCCGTGTCTCAGGCCGAGGTCGACTCCAAGCGCGGCGCCGTCCAGACCGCTGAAGCCGCCGTGGCCGCCGCCAACGCCGCCATTCGCGCCCGTCAGCTGGACGTCGAGTTCACCCGCGTCACCGCCCCGATCTCGGGCCGCGTGTCCGACCGCCGGGTCGATCCGGGCAACCTGATCGGCGGCGGTTCGTCGGCCGGCGACGTACTGACGACCATCGTCTCGTCCTCGCCGATCTACTTCGTCTTTGACGGCTCCGAAGCCCTGGCGCTGAAGTATCAGCGCGACGCCCGCAACGGCTCGGCCCCGATCCGCATCCGCCTGCAGGACGAGACCAGCTATGACCGCACCGGCACGCTGGACTTCACCGACAACGCCATCGACGCTTCCTCGGGCACCATCCGCCTGCGCGCCGTGGTGCAGAACGCCGACGGCTTCCTGAAGCCCGGCATGTTCGGTCACGCCCAACTGGCGGGCTCGGGCGGCTATGCGGCCATGCTGGTGCCGGATTCCGCCGTCGTCACCGACGGCCCGCGCAAGGTGGTCTATGTCGTCGCCAAGGACGGCACGGTCGGCGCCAAGCCGGTCCAGCTGGGCCCCCTGGCCAACGGTCTGCGCGTCGTGCGCACGGGCCTGACGCCGGACGACCGGGTCATCATCAACGGCCTTCAGCGCGCCCGTCCGGGCCAGAAGGTCACCGCCCAGAACGGAACCATCAAGGCCGAGCAAACCAAGACCGACGCGCCCGTGACCACGGCGCCGGTCGCTTCGTCCGCCACCTTCGTCGCCAGCGCCGGCTGAGGAGGGGGCTCACGAGCCGGAACCTGATTCATGAACATATCCCGCTTCTTCATCGACCGACCGATCTTCGCGATCGTGATCTCGGTCTTCATCACCCTGATCGGCGCCTTCGCCATGCCGATGCTGCCGCTGGCGCAGTATCCGGACATCGCGCCGCCGACGATCAGCGTGACCGCCTCCTACGCCGGCGCCTCGGCTGAAACCCTCTCCGAAACGGTCGCCGCGCCGCTGGAGCAGGAGATC
Source organism: Brevundimonas phoenicis (assembly GCF_047237745.1). Taxonomy (NCBI): domain Bacteria; kingdom Pseudomonadati; phylum Pseudomonadota; class Alphaproteobacteria; order Caulobacterales; family Caulobacteraceae; genus Brevundimonas; species Brevundimonas phoenicis. Next base: position 503,939 of record NZ_JBDFLN010000001.1, on the reverse strand, counting down.
AACGGCGTCGAGAACATGCTCTACATGACCTCGTCGTCCACCTCGGATGGCCGGGTCTCCGTGACCGTGACCTTCCAGCCGGGCACCGATCTCGACACCGCCCAGGTGCTGGTCCAGAACCGGGTCGCCCTGGCCGAGCCGCGCCTTCCGGCGCAGGTCCGTCAGGTCGGCGTGGTCGTCAACAAGGAGTCCTCAGGCTTCCTGATGCTGGCCTCGCTGACGTCCGACGATCCCGGCATCGACAGCGACTACCTGGGCAACATGGCCCAATCGACGATCCGCGACCGCCTGCTGCGGATCGACGGCGTCGGCGGCATCCAGGTCTTCGGCGGCGGTAACTACTCCATGCGCATCTGGATCGATCCGGCCAAGGCGGCCGCACGCGACCTGACCGCGCCTGAAATCGTGGCCGCCCTGCAGGCCCAGAACGTCCAGGCCGCCGGCGGTTCAATCGGCCAGCCCCCCTTCCCGACCAACGCCGCCGCCTTCGAGCTGCCGGTCCAGGTCGAGGGTCGTCTGTCGGCCCCGGAAGAGTTCGGCAAGGTCGTGCTCAAGACCGACGCTCAAGGGCGCGTGACCCGCGTCAGCGACATCGCCCGCATCGAACTCGGCTCGGAAATCTACGGCGTCGAAGGCTACTTCAACGGCCAGCGCGGCGTCGGCGTCGCCGTCATCCAGCAACCCGGCTCCAACGCCCTGTCGACCGCCGAGGCCGTCATCGCCGAGCTGGACGCCATCAAGGCCGGCTTCCCGCCCGGCGTGAAATACGCCATCCCCTATAACCCCACGGAATACGTCGCCGCCTCGGTTTCGGCCGTGGAGCACGTGCTGGTCGAAGCCGTCTTCCTGGTGATGATCGTCATCCTGGTCTTCCTGCAGACCTGGCGTGCGGCCATCATCCCGATCATCGCCATCCCGGTGGCCCTGGTCGGCACCTTCGCGGTGCAGCTGGCCCTGGGCTATTCGATCAACTCCCTGTCGCTGTTCGCCCTGGTTCTGGCCGTCGGCATCGTCGTCGACGACGCCATCATCGTGGTCGAGAACGTCGAGCGTTACATCCGCGAAGGCCTGACGCCCAAGGAAGCGGCCTATCGGTCGATGCAGGAAGTGTCGGGCGCCCTGATCGCCATCTCCCTGGTGCTGACCTCGGTGTTCGTGCCGACCGCCTTCGTGCCCGGCATTCCCGGCATCTTCTTCCGCCAATTCGCCGTCACCATCGCCTCGGCGACGCTGATCTCGCTGCTGGTGTCGCTGACCCTGTCGCCGGCCCTGGCTGCGCTGCTGCTCAAGCCGCACAAGGATCACGACCAGCACCGCAAGCCGGGCCTGATCGGCACGGTCACCTATTACGTCGGCTGGGCCGGAGCCAAGTTCAACGAAGGCTTCGACTGGGTGTCGGACCGCTACGGCCGCCTGACGGCCAAGCTGATCCGCATGGTCACCATCATGCTCGTCATCTACGCCGCCCTGCTGGCGCTGACGGGCTGGCGCATGGCCGATACGCCCACGGGCTTCATTCCGGCCCAGGACCAGGGCGTGCTGATCGGCGTCGTCCAGCTTCCGCCGGGCGCCTCGCTGGAACGCACCAAGGCCGCCATGAACAAGGCTGTCGAGATCGTCCAGAAGGCCGACGGCGTTCAGGAAGTCACCGCCTTCGCCGGCCTGGACGGCTCCAGCTTCTCGCTGTCGTCCAACGCCGCCACCATGTTCATCAAGCTGAAGGACTATGATGAGCGGACCACGCCCGAACTGGAAGCCTCGGCCCTGGCCGGCGCGCTCAGCGGGGCGACCGGCGTCATCGAGGAAGCCAGCATCTTCATGCTGTCGCCCCCGCCCGTTCAGGGCATGGGCACCGGCTCGGGTTTCAAGATGATGATCCAGGACCGTTCCGGCGCCGGCTTCCAGGCTCTGGAAGGCGCGACCTTCGCCATGATGGGCGCGGCCGCTCAGGCACCGGAGCAGGTGCAGCAGGTGTTCAGCCTCTACAACACCGGCTCGCCGCGCATCGCCGCCGACGTCGACCGCGACAAGGCCCTGTTGATGGGCGTCCAGCCCTCGACCGTGTTCAACACCCTGGGCACCTACCTCGGCTCTACCTACGTCAACGACTTCAACTTCCTGGGCCGCACCTTCCGCGTGACCGCCCAGGCCGAGCCCGCCTATCGCGACGAACTGGCCGACATCGCCAACCTGAAGGTCCGTTCGGCCTCGGGCGGGATGGTGCCGATCGGTTCGGTGGCGACCCTGGCCGACGATTCCGGCCCGGCGCGCGTGGTCCGCTACAACCTGTTCCCGGCTTCGGAACTGCAGGGTGAAGCGGCGCCGGGCGTGTCCACCGGCGACGCCATCGCCACGATGGAAGAGCTGGCGGCCAAGACGCTGCCGGAAGGCTTCAGCTACGAGTGGACCGAAATCGCCCTGCAGGAGAAGCAGGCGGCGGGCGGCGCGACCATCATCTTCATCATGGCGGTGGTGTTCGTCTTCCTGGTGCTGGCCGCTCAGTATGAGGCCTTCACCCTGCCGCTGGCGGTCATCATGATCGTGCCGATGTGTATCCTGGCGGCCATTGTCGGGGTGAACCTGCATGGTCTGGACAACAACATCCTGACCCAGGTCGGCCTGGTGGTCCTGATCGCCCTGGCGGCCAAGAACGCCATCCTGATCGTGGAGTTCGCCAAGCAGGCCGAGGACGAAGAGGGTCTCGACCGTTGGGACGCCGCCGTTCAGGCTGCGCGCCAGCGTCTGCGCCCGATCCTGATGACCTCGTTCGCCTTCATCTTCGGCGTGCTGCCCCTGGCCATCGCCACGGGCCCCGGCTCGGAGATGCAGAACGCCCTGGGCATCGCGGTGGTTTATGGGATGCTGGGGGTGACCTTCTTCGGTCTGATCTTCACCCCGGTCTTCTATGTCATCTGTCGCTGGATGGCGGGCAAGCTGCCCAAGGCGCCGGGCAAGGAGCGCGAGCTCCCGACCAGCTTCGGCTCCACCCCGCACGACCCCTTTGACCCCGACGGCCCGGAACCGGCTCCCGCCGCTCCGCGCCAGGGAGATGCGTAAAATGAACGGCAAACTCCGCACTCTGCTGACCGCCGCGGGGTCGGCCGCCCTGCTCGCCGCCTGCGCGGTGGGCCCCAAGGCGCCGCTCCCCACCCTCCCGGCCGAAGGCCAGGGCGCCTTCGTCGGCTCGCAATCCGCCTCGGTTTCGACCGAGGCGGCCCGCGACGACTGGTGGCGGCTGTATCAGGATCCGACGCTGGACGGCCTGATCCAGCAGGCCCTGACCGAGAACAATGAGCTGGAGGCGGCCGCGGCCAATCTGCGCGCCGTCCGGGCCTCGCTGTCCGAAGCCCGCTCGGGCCGGTTCCCGACCACCACCACCTCGGCCGCCTATAACCACAGCCGGGCCTCGACCGACACCGTGCCGACCGCCGGCGGAGCCAAGCTGCCGGAAGTCGACACCTATGACGTCGGCCTGGACGTCTCCTATGAGATCGACCTGTTCGGCCGGGTGGAGTCCTCCATCCGCGCCGCGCGGGGCGACGTGGCCGCCGCCGCCGCCGCCCTGGAGGTCGTGCGGGTGACCGTCGCGGCCGAAACGGCCCGGGCCTACGCCGACACCTGCTCGGCCAACGCCCAGATCGCCGTGGCCGAGCGGACCATCGACCTACAGGCCAAGACCGTCGACCTGACCCAGCGCCTGCTGGACGGAGGCGCCGGCAACGGCCTGGACGTCGCCCGCGCCCGTGCCGCCCTGGAGCAGACCCGCGCCAGCCTGCCGCCCCTGCGGGCGTCGCGCGACGGCGCCCTGTTCCGCCTGGCCACCCTGACCGGCCGCACTCCGGCCGAGGCCAGCGAAGCGGCTCGCGCCTGCCAGTCGCCGCCCCAGCTGTCGCAACCGATCCCGGTCGGCGACGGCGCGGCGTTGCTGGCTCGCCGTCCCGACGTGCGTCAGGCGGAGGCCCGCCTGTCGGCGGCCGCCGCCCGCGTCAACGTCGCCACCGCCAACCTCTATCCCAGCATCCGCCTGGGCGGGTCGGTGGGTTCGACGGCGCTCGACGCCTCGGACCTGGGCGAGGACGCCAACTTCCGCTTCAGCGTCGGCCCGCTGATCTCCTGGTCCTTCCCCAACGTCTGGGCGGCCCGGGCCCGGATCAAGCAGGCGGACGCCCAGTCGGACGCAGCACTGGCGACCTTCGACCAGACCGTGCTGACGGCGCTGCAGGAAACCGAGACGGCGCTCAGCGCCTACGCCAACGAACTGGACCGCCGCACGGCCCTGCGCACCGCGCGGGATCAGGCGGCCACCGCGGCCCGCCTGTCGCGTCTGCGTTTCGACGCGGGCGCCGACAGCTTCCTGACTGTGCTCGATTCCGAGCGGACCCTGGCCGGCGCCGACGCCGCCTTGGCCGCCTCGGAAGCCCAGGTCACCACCTACCAGATCGGCCTGTTCAAGGCCCTGGCGGGTGGTTGGGAACAGGCTCCCGATCCCGAAGCCTGACCTTCAGCCTCAAGCTGAAACTAGGACGCCCGGCCGGTTCGCCCGCCGGGCGTTTTCTTTGGCGGCTCTTCTGCTGAACCGACGACGATCAGAATATTATTCATAACGACACCGCCAATCCGACACCACAATGAACAATCGTCGCCAACAACTTGGCCTGAACGATGATCTTGCGATAGGGAGGCTGAGTGACCTCCTCCGCCGCCCCCCTCCCCGAAGCCCTTGAGGCCGCCGCCTCGCCTGCCGTCGCCCTGGCCCAGGCGCGCCGGGTGGTGATCAAGATCGGCTCCTCCCTGCTGTTCGACGCCGCGCGCCGCGCCGTCGCCGCCGACTGGCTGGCGAGCCTGGCCGCCGACATCGCCGACCTGCGTCGCCAGGGGCGAGAGGCAGTCGTCGTCTCCTCCGGCGCCGTCGCCTTGGGACGCGGCCGGCTCAACCTTCCTGCCAGCCGCCTTCAGGATAAACAGGCCGCCGCCGCCGTGGGCCAATCCCTGCTGATGCACGCCTGGGAGAAAGCCCTGGCGCCCCACGGCCTGATGGCGGGCCAGGTGCTGCTGACGCGCGACGACACCGAACGGCGACGCCGCTGGCTGAACGGCCGCGCCACCCTGGAGGCCCTGCTGACCCACGGCGTCGTGCCCGTGGTCAATGAGAACGACACCGTCGCCACCGAAGAGATCCGCTACGGCGACAACGACCGACTGGCCGCGCGCGCGGCGCAGCTAGGGCGCGCCGACCTGTTGATTCTGCTGTCCGACGTGGACGGCCTCTACACCGCCGACCCGCGCCGCGATCCGAGCGCCCGCCACCTGTCCCTGATCGAGCGGCTGACGCCCGACATTCTGGCCATGGCCTCGGGCGCCAACGCCCAGGCCGGCGTCGGCACGGGCGGCATGGCGACCAAGCTGGCGGCGGCCCAGATCGCCGCCTCGGCCGGATGCGCCACCGTCATCGCCTCGGGCCTGACCGACCATCCACTGAAGGCTGTGAGCGAAGGCGCCCGCGCCAGCCTGATCCTGGCCCCCGCCACGCCTCTGGCCGCGTGGAAACAATGGATCGCCGGCAGCGTGGCGCCCGGCGGCGCCCTGACGCTCGACGCCGGAGCCGTCGCCGCCCTCCATGCCGGAAAAAGCCTGCTGCCCTCCGGCGTCGTCGCCGTCAGCGGCGACTTCGGAAAGGGCGACAGCGTGCGCCTGATTGGTCCTGACGGGGCGCGCATCGGCGTCGGTCTGGCGTCCTACGCCGCCGAGGAGATCGCCCTGATCCGGGGCCGTCATTCCGACGCCATCGAAAGCCTGCTGGGTTATCGCGGCGCCTCGGTCGTCATCCACCGCGACGATCTGGTTCTGGAGGACCGATGAGCGACCTCGACGCCTTCATGCTGGACATGGGCCGCCGCGCCCGCGCCGCCGCAGAATCCTTGCGCGCCACGATGCCGGACGCCCGGACCGAGGCGCTTCGCCGGCTCGCCACAGCCTTGCGCGCCGCCGAGACCGACATCCTGGCCGCCAACGCCCGCGACGTGACCCGCGCCCGCGAAGGCGGCCTGTCCGAGGCCCTGATCGACCGTCTGGCCCTGACGCCTGCCCGCATCGAGGGCATGGCCGTCGCGGTCGAGACCATCGCCGCCCAGCCCGATCCCGTCGGCGTTGAAATGGCCCGCTGGACCCCCGCCAACGGCCTGGACATCGCCCGCGTCCGCACCCCCATCGGCGTGCTGGCCGTCATCTATGAGAGCCGCCCCAACGTCACCGCCGACGCCGCCGCCCTGTGCCTGCGCTCGGGCAATGCGGCGATCCTGCGTTGCGGCTCGGACTGTCTGGACTCCTCGCGCGCCATCGCCGCCGTCGTCGCCCGCGCCGTGGCCGAAGCAGGCCTGCCCGCCGACGCCGTCCAGCTGGTGCCCGTCCCCGACCGCGAGGCCGTCGGCGCCATCCTGTCGGGCCTGAACGGCGCCGTCGACCTGATCATCCCGCGCGGCGGCAAGAGCCTGGTCGCCCGTGTTCAGGCCGAGGCCAAGGCGCCGGTGCTGGGCCATCTGGAAGGCCTGTGTCACACCTATCTGGACGCCGCCGCCGACCTCGACGTCGCCCGCCGCGTGACCCTGAACGCCAAGATGCGCCGCGTTTCCGTCTGCGGCGCGACCGAGACCCTGCTGGTCGATCGCGCGGCGGCGGAGCGCCTGCTGCCCGCCGTCGCCGCTGATCTCATCAACGCCGGATGCGAACTGCGCGGCGACGCCGAGGCCCGCGCCCTGATCCCCGACATGGGCGAGGCGGTCGAAGCCGACTGGACTGCCGAATACTTGGCGCCCATTCTTTCGGTGCGTGTCGTGAACGGCGTAGACGGCGCGGTCGCGCATATCCGCGCTTACGGCTCGGGCCACACCGAGGCCATCGTCACCACCGACGAGAAGGCGGCCGACCGCTTCGCTGAGGGCGTCGACAGCGCCATCGTCCTGATCAACGCCTCGACCCAGTTCGCCGACGGCGGCGAGTTCGGCTTCGGCGGCGAGATCGGCATCTCGACATCAAAACTGCACGCGCGCGGCCCGGTGGGGGCTGAGCAGCTGACCACATACAAATATGTGGTTCACGGCGAGGGCCAGACGCGACCGTAATACACATTCTCCCTCCCCATAAAGGGGAGAGAGAACCGCGCCTCAACGGCTTTCAGGCAGTGCATAGGCGATAACATAGTCCCCGCGCGGCGTTTCCATGAAGTGATGCCCGCCGGCCATAATGACCAGATACTGGCGGCCGTTCTGCTCATAGATCATCGGATTGGCCTGACCGCCCGCCGGCAGCACGTCCGACCACACCGTCTTGCCGGTCTCGATGTCGATGGCGCGGATCAGGTCGTCCGTCGCGGCGGCGATGAAGATCAGCCCGCCCGCCGTCACCGCCGAGCCGCCGTTGTTCGGCGTGCCGATCTCCAGCGGCAACATCGACGGAATGCCGAACGGCCCGTTCTTGCGCGCTGTACCGAACGGGCGATCCCACAGAGTGCGGCCGCTCTTCAGGTCGATGACGCGCATCCCGCCATAGGGCGGCTGCTTGCACAGCAGGCCGGTGAACTTCACCCGCCAGCCCGCATTGACGTCGATGGCGTAAGGCACGCCCATCTGCGGATCGCCCGCGCCCTCGGCCTTGGACTTCGACAGGTTGCCGCCGCGATTGGCCGCCTCCTTCTCGCGCTCGATGTAGCGGGGGTCGTCGCGCGCGAACCAGCCCAGACGCTCGGCCTCGGCGCGGGGCACCAGACGGTTATGGTTGGGCATGTCGTTATAGTTGGCTACGATCACGCCGCGCGCCGGATCAACCGCCACCCCGCCCCAGTCCGAGCCGCCGTTGTAGCCCGGATACTGGATCCAATGCCGGTCCGCCGTCGGCGGCGTGAAATAGCCGTCATAGGCCGCCTGATGGAACTGGATGCGGCAGACCATCTGGTCGATCGGGGACATGCCCCACATGTCGCGCTCGGTCAGGTCGGCCTTCCTCAGCGTGTGGAACAGGGAGAAGGGCTGGGTCGGGCTGCGCTGCGACGGCTCGACGCCGCCCTGGGGCACGCGGCGCTCCTCGACCTTGTGCAACGGCTGGCCGGTGCGGCGGTCCAGGATGTAGAGGTCGCCCTGCTTGGACGGCAGAATCACCGCCGGAACCACAGTCCCGTTGATCGGCATGTCGACCAGAGTCGCCTGCGAGCCCAGGTCGTAGTCCCAAACATCCTTGCGCACCGTCTGGAAATGCCAGCGCGGCTTGCCCGTGGTCACGTCCAGCGCGACCAGGGAGGTGGCGTATTCGTTCTCGGCCGGGCGACGCAGGCCGGAATAGTAGTCCGCCGCCGAATTGCCCATCGGCAGGAAGACCAGACCCAGCGCCTCGTCCGCCGTGGCCGTGGTCCACATGTTGGGGGTGCCCGGCGTATAGGTCTCGCCCTCGGGCGGCAGGGTGGTGATGTCCGGCCGCATCATGTCCCAGGCGAAGCGCAACTGGCCCGTCACGGCGTCGAAGCCCTGAATGACGCCCGATGCGTTCCAGCGTTTCTGTCCGTCCAGCACCTGATGGCCCGTGACCACCACGCCGCGCACGATGACCGGCGCCGAGGTGATCGACACCATGCCGGGATAGGGATCGCCCATGCCGTGCTTGATGCTGACCGAGCCGTTGGTCCCGAAACCGGCGCAAGGAACGCCCGTGCGCGCGTCCACCGCCACCAGGCGCCCGTCCAGCGTGCCCTCGATGATGCGGGTGGCGCAGGGCTGGGCCGCGTCGACGTTCGGGGTCGCGTAATAGGCCACGCCCCGGCAGGCGGCGGTATAGGGGATCTGGTCGTCGGCGACCTTGGGATCATAGGTCCACTTCTGCTTGCCGGTGGCCGCATCGACCGCGAACAGCCGGTTGCGGGCCGAGCACAGATAGAGGGTGTCGCCGATCTTCAGCGGCGTCGTCTCCGCGCCCCAGCGCTCGTCCGGCAAGTCGCCCGTGCGGAAGGTCCAGGCGCGCTGAAGCCCCTTCACATTGTCCTTGGTGATCTGGCTCAGCGGCGAATAGCGCTGGGCGCTGTCCGAACCGCCCCAGGCGGGCCAGTCGGCGCCGACCTTCAGCACCGCCGGATCGCCCAAGCCGCCGTTCGCCGCGCCCGGAACCGGGCTGAGCACCCGCGCCTTGTTCGCCTGGGCCACCACCACGCCGGAGATCAGGCCGAAGACGACGATGGCCGCCAGTCCGCCCAGGGCCAGCTTGCCCCCGCCCCCGTCGCGCTTCAGCGCCGGGAAGCTGAGGACCACCGCGATCAACAGCACCAGCGGCGCCACCACGCGCGGGACCAGGGCCCAGCCGTTCAACCCGACCTCCCACAGCGCCCAGACGACGGTGCCGACGAAGATGGCGATGTAGAGCCAGGCGCCCAACGGTCTGAGCAAGGCCAGCAGCCCGCCCGACACGATCATCAACAGGCCGACGATCAGATAATAGGCGGACCCGCCCAGCATGATGAGCTGGCCTCCGCCTATGGTCAGCGTCAGCCCGATCAGGGCGATGACAATGCCCAGAAGCCTTACCAGGACGCTCCCGAATCCGCGTCCGCGCTCGATGGATGGCATCTCGCCCCTCCTGTTCCCGCAGCTTGGCCTTGAGAAGGGGCAACACGCGAACGGCCGCGACGTTCCGCCGCGGACGGCCAACTGTTGCCGACTGGCCGACCCGCCCAAGGCGGCGAGCCCGGAAACCTATCGCAACGCACCCAAGCAAAACCCGCTCAGGCTGTCATAATTGCGATTTTTTCGCATCTTTATGCCTTCTAGAAAAATTTATGCCGCAAAATGAGAAAAATATTTGCGTGATGGGAAAATATGCCCGTCTAATGTGCACATGCAAAAAGGCGGACGATCCAACCCTGGCGGTTTCCTGATTGAACAGCGGCGGCTTGAGAAACAGCCCGCCGAGCAGCGCGTACGCGCCTTCACGGAGATCACGCTCAAACCGACCGCCGCCGGCGGGACGGCCCAGGCGTCGCGCTGCACCGACTGCGGCGTGCCCTTCTGCCAAAACGCCTGTCCGCTGCAGAACAACATCCCCGACTGGCTGGCCCTGTCGGCCGACGGCGACCTGCGCGAGGCCTGGCGCGTCGCCTCGGCCACCTCGACCATGCCCGAGATCTGCGGCCGCATCTGTCCGCAGGACCGTCTGTGCGAGGGCGCCTGCACCCTGCAGCGGTCGGGCTGGGACGGCGTCACCATCGGCTCGGTCGAGGCCTGGATCGCCGACACCGCCTTTGACAACGGCTGGGTCGAGCCCATCCGCCCCCTGGCCGAACGCGGCCAGAGCGTCGCCATCGTCGGCTCCGGTCCCGCCGGCCTGGCCGCCGCCGACCGCCTGCGCAGCGAAGGCTACGCCGTCACCGTCTATGACCGCCACGACCGCGCCGGCGGCCTGCTGACCTACGGCATCCCCGGCTTCAAGCTGGAGAAGCGCATCGTCCAGCGCCGCATCGACCGCCTGATCGAGGGCGGGGTCGAGTTCGTACTCAACACCAACGTCGGCGTCGATGTGACGATGGACGAACTGCGCGCGCTCCATGACGCCGTCCTGCTGGCCATGGGCGTCTATCAAACCCGCACCCTGGCCGTGCCGGGTCGCGGCCCGCACGACACCGTCGCCGCGCTCGACTTCCTGATCGCCCAGAACCGCGTCGACTGCGGCGACGCGGCTGATGCGTCCGCGCCCCACGCCGCCGGTCGGGACGTCGTCGTCGTCGGCGGCGGCGACACGGCCATGGACTGCGTCCGCACCGCCATCCGTCAGGGCGCGAACAGCGTCGTCTGCCTCTATCGCCGCGACCGTGACAACATGCCCGGCTCGGCCCGCGAGGTGCAGAACGCCGAGGAGGAAGGCGTCCGCTTCGAATGGCTGGGCGCCCCCAAAGCCCTGATGTCCAAGGGCGAGGCTGTCGTCGCCGTCCGCGCCCAGCGCATGGCCTTGACCGAAGCCTCCGCAGGCGGCCGCCGCGACATCGCCCCCGTGCCCGGCTCGGACTTCGACCTGCCCGCCGACCTGGTGATCGAGGCCCTCGGCTTCGAGCCCGAGGCCTTTGGCGAACAGCTCGACGCCGGCCTCGGCCTGACCAGGTGGAACACCCTGCAGGTGGCGCGTGGCGGTTTCGCCACCACCCTGCCCGGCGTGTTCGCCGCCGGAGACGCCGTGCGCGGCGCCTCCCTCGTCGTCTGGGCCGTGCGCGACGGCCAGGACGCCGCGGCCGAAATCGACCGCTACCTGCGCGCGCGTACCGAGGAAGCCGCCGCATGACCGACGCATCCCAATCGAACTGGCTGGCCCGGTATGAAGAGAACCGCGCCCGCCTGATCGAAGGCGGCGCCTATGACCCGTCCTCGGAACGCGACGCCTGCGGCGTGGGTCTGGTCTGCGCCATCGACGGCAAGCCGCGGCGTGAAATCGTCGAGATGGCCATCAAGTCGCTGAAGGCCGTGGCCCACCGCGGCGCGGTGGACGCCGACGGCCTGTCCGGCGACGGCGCCGGCGTCATGATCGAACTGCCCCAGGCCTTCTTCGCGGCCCAGGTGCGCGCCGTCGGCCAGACCCTGCGTCCCGGCCCCATCGCGGTCGGCCAAGTCTTCCTGCCGCGCACCGACCTGGGCGCCCAGGACCACGCCCGCGCCATCGTCGAGGCCGAGGCCATCCGCTCGGGCTTCTACATCTACGGCTGGCGCCAGACCCCGCTGGACCTGTCGGTCGTCGGCGTCCGCGCCGACGCCACCCGGCCCGAGATCGAGCAGATCATGCTGGCCGCCCCAGAGTCCCTCCAGGGCGAAGGCATGGAGATCGAGGAACTGGAGCGCGAGCTCTTCCTGTGTCGCCGCCGCATCGAGAAGGCGGTGCAGGCGTCGGGCCTGAACGGCTTCTACCTCTGCTCCCTGTCGGCCCGCTCGATCGTCTACAAGGGCATGGTCCGCGCCGAGCTGCTGGGTCAGCTGTATCACGACCTGAACGACCCCACGGTCGAGGCCGGCTACGCCGTCTTCCACCAGCGCTACTCGACCAACACCTTCCCCGAATGGAAGCTGGCCCAGCCCTTCCGCATGCTGGCCCACAATGGCGAAATCAACACGCTTCAGGGCAACCTGAACTGGATGCGCGCCCACGAGATCCGCATGGCGGCCTCGGCCTTCGGCGACCGCGATCAGGAGGTCAAGCCGGTGGTCCAGCCGGGCGGCTCGGACTCGGCGGCCCTGGACAATGTCTTCGAGGTTCTGGTCCGCGCCGGGCGTCCCGCCCCCCTGGCCAAGGCCCTGCTTGTGCCCGAGGCCTGGTCCTCGGACGACGTGGTGATGAAGCCCGAGCACCGCGCCCTCTACGCCTACTGCAATGCGGTGATGGAGCCGTGGGACGGCCCCGCCGCCCTGTGCGCTGTCGACGGTCGCTGGGTCGTGGCCGGCAAGGACCGCAACGGTCTGCGCCCCCTGCGCGCCGTGGAAACCGTGGACGGCCTGCTGCTGGCCGGCTCCGAGGCCGGTCTGGTTCCCCTGCCCGAGGGCCGCATCAAGCGCCGCCTGCACATCGGCCCCGGCAAGCTGATCGCCGTCGATCTGAAGCACGGTCGTCTCTACGACGAGCATGAGGCCGTCGACGCCCTGGCCGCCGCCCAGCCCTATGAACAGTGGCTGGAGAACATGGTCGATCTGGAGCCCATCATCGGCCCCGGCCCCGAGCCGCGCGCCGCCACCGGCGAGGCCCTGATCCGTCGCCAGATCGCCGCCGGTTTCAGCCGCGAGGATCTGGACCTGCTGCTGGACGCCCTGGTCCGCGACGGCAAGGAGGCCGTGGGGTCCATGGGCGACGACGCCCCGCCCGCCGTTCTGTCCAGCCTGCCGCGCCCTCTGGCCCACTACTTCCGCCAGAATTTCTCGCAGGTGACGAACCCGCCCATCGACCCCCTGCGTGAAGCCGGGGCCATGAGCCTGAAGACCCGCTTCAAGAACCTGGGCAACATCCTGGCCCAGGACGAGGCCCAGACCGAGGTCTTCGTGCTGGACAGCCCGGTCCTGACCACCGGCATGTACCAACGCCTGCTGGGCGTCGTCGCCGACGGCTCGACCACGGTGATCGACTGCACCTATCCCGTTCCGGCCGAAGGCGACCGCCCCGGCGCCGGCCTGCGTCAGGCGCTCGACCGCATCCGCGACGAAGCCGAGGCCGCCGCGCGCGAGGGCGCCACCCTGATCGTCCTGTCCGACGAGCACGCCTCGGCCGAGCGTCTGGCCGCGCCGATGATCCTGGCCACCGCCGGAACGCACGGCCGCCTGATCGCGGCGGGCCTGCGCACCTATTGCTCGCTGGTCGTGCGTTCGGCGGAGACTTTGGACCCGCACGCCTTCGCCCTTCTGGTAGGGGTGGGCGCCACCGCCGTCAATCCGTGGCTGGCGCAGGAACTGTTCCAGGAGCGTCTGGATCGCGGCGCCTATCCGGGCCTGACGCTCCACGACGCCTGCCTCAACTACAAGCACGGCATAGAGGCGGGGCTGCTCAAGGTGCTGGCGCGTAAGGGCATCAGCATCATCTCCGCCTACCGCGGCGGCTGCGAGTTCGAGGTCTTGGGCCTGTCCCGCGCCCTGGCCGCCGAGTTCTTCCCCGGCGCCCCGTCGCGCATCTCCGGCATCGGCCTGGCCGGTCTGGAGCAGGCGGCGCTCAAGCGTCACACCGTGGCCTTCGGCGCGGCGGTCCCGTCTCCGTCCATGGGCGGCTTCTTCCGCATCCGTGCGGGCGGCGAGGCCCACGCCCATGACGCGAAGACCATCCACCTGCTACAGGACGCGGTGAACCGCGGCGACTACAAGCGCTTCAAGCAGTACTCCGCCGCCGTGCGCGAGCAGCCGGACCTAGCCTTGCGCGATCTGCTGGACTTCAAGGACGGCCTGACCCCGGTGCAACTGCACGAGGTCGAGAGCGTCTCGGACATCCGCCGCCGCTTCCTGTCCCAGGCCATGTCCCTGGGCGCCCTCAGCCCTGAGGCCCATGAGACCCTGAACATCGCCATGAACCGGATGGGCGCGCGCGCCGTCTCCGGCGAGGGCGGCGAAGACCCGGCCCGCTACGCGCCGCGCCCCAACGGCGACAACGCCAACTCGGCGGTCAAGCAGGTGGCCTCGGGCCGCTTCGGCGTCACCGCCGAATACCTGAACCAGTGCCGCGAGATCGAGATCAAGGTCGCCCAGGGCGCCAAGCCCGGCGAGGGCGGCCAACTGCCCGGCTTCAAGGTCACCGAGTTCATCGGACGGATGCGCCACGCCGTTCCGGGCACCACCCTGATCAGCCCGCCGCCGCACCACGACATCTACTCGATCGAGGATCTTGCCCAGCTGATCTACGACCTGAAGGCGACCAATCCCGACGCCAAGGTCACGGTCAAACTGGTCTCGGCCACCGGCATCGGCGCCATTGCTTCAGGCGTGGCCAAGGCCAAGGCCGACGCCATCCTGATCGCCGGCCACAACGGCGGCACGGGCGCCTCGCCCCAGACCTCGGTCAAGCACGCCGGGATGCCGTGGGAGATCGGCCTGGCCGAAGCCCATCAGGTGCTCAGCCTGAACCACCTGCGCTCCTCGGTGTCCCTGCGCGCCGACGGCGGCATCCGCACCGGACGCGACGTGGTCCTGGCCGCCCTGCTGGGCGCCGAGGAATACGGCATCGGCACCTCGAGCCTGATCGCCATGGGCTGTCTGATGGTGCGCCAGTGCCATTCCAACACCTGCCCGGTCGGCGTCTGCTCGCAAGACGAGCGCCTGCGCGCCAAGTTCACCGGCACGCCGGAGAAGGTGGTCAACCTCTTCACCTTCATCGCCGAGGAGGTCCGCGAGATCCTGGCCTCGATCGGCGCGCGCACGATCGACGAGATCGTCGGCCGCACCGACCTGCTGCGTCAGACGCGGCGTGGCGGCGCGCACCTGGACGATCTGGACCTCAACCCCCTGCTGATGAAGGTCGACGTCGACCGCCCCGGCCGCTGGGCCGACAAGGCGCGCCAGCCGGTCCCGGAGAGCCTGGACGCCCAGGTACTGAAGGACGCCCAGGTCTTCCTAGAGCGCGGCCAGACTCTGGAACTGTCCTATCCGCTGAACAACACCCAGCGCACGGCGGGCGCCGGGGTCTCCTCAGCCATCGTCCGCAAGTTCGGCCCTCAGGGTCCGCAGGGCCGCCTGAAGCTGAAGCTGGAAGGCATTGCCGGTCAGAGCTTCGGCGCCTTCGGAGCCAAGGGGCTGATCCTCGACGTCACCGGCGAGGTCAACGACTACGTCGGCAAGGGCTTGTCGGGCGCCGACATCCACGTCCGTCCCCATGAGTGGCGCGCCGACCAGCAGGTCTGCGGCAACACCACCCTCTATGGCGCCACCTCGGGCCGTCTGTTCGTGGCGGGCGCGGCGGGCGAACGCTTCGCCGTCCGCAACTCCGGCGCCGAGGCCGTGGTCGAGGGCCTGGGCGCGCACGGCTGCGAATACATGACCGGCGGCCGGGTGGTGGTGCTCGGCGCGGTCGGCTGGAACCTGGCGGCGGGCATGAGCGGCGGCGAATTGTTCGTGCTCGACGCCGACGGTCGCGCGGTTCAGGCGCTGAACGGCGACATGGCCGGGGTCGGTCGCATCGACGCCGAGGCGGAAGGCAGGCTCAAGGCCCTAATCGAGGTCCACGCCGGCGTCACCGGCTCGCCTCTGGCGCGACGCATTCTGGCCGGCTGGTCGACCTACGCGTCGCGCTTCGTCCGCATCGCGCCCAAGACCGTCCTGGCCGCGGAGCGCGCCATTGTTGACGTTAGGCTGGCGGAAAGGGCGTAAGTCGGCCACAGCCGCCCTGAGCCCGGCGTGAAAAAGGGCCGCTCGCCTCTCGGCAAGCGGCCCTCGAATACTGTCGCAAGCGAAAGCTACTGACGCGCCGTCTGGCTCGACAGGATCAGATCCAGTTGCTTGCGCACATGCGGGGTCAATTCCTCAACGCCCCAGCCGTCATAGGCGGCGTAGCGGAAGTTGGAAATGAAGACGTCCCAGATCATGCGCGGCAGCAGCGTCTGGTCGATATCCTGGCGAAGCTCCCCTTGCCCCACGGCCGCCTGCAGCACGTCCTGAATCCAGACCACCAGCGGACCAACAAAAGCGCGCGAGCGCTGATCGGCGTCTTCCGGTTGGAACCAGGAACGGGCAACCATGGCCTGCATCAACGGCAGATGACCCAGAGAGCGGTGATAACCTGCGGTCAGGGCTGCCGTCAGGCGATCCGTCACGCGAGCATCGGCGCCCGCGTCGCCGGCGCGCATGTCGTTCAGCAAGCCTTCCATCTCTTCAGCAAAGACCGTCTCGAACAGTTCGGCCTTGTCCTGGAAGTTGGCGAAGACGGCGCCGGTCGACATGCCCGCGCCCTTGGCGATGTCGCGGATCGTCGCCGCGTCATAGCCGCGCTCGGCGAAAAGGGTCCGCGCCGCGTCCAGCACCTTGAGGCGCGTACGAACCTTCGCCGCCTGGCGGCGGTTCATGCGCGGCGGGGCGACGGTTTCGACGGTTTCGGCAAGAGTGGGGGAGGGCACGCGCATAGACAGGTGGCTCTGGGCTTAAATGGGTGGCGCGCTCGGCAAGCCAGACCCTGCCTGCTTGACATGGGTCCGAACCTTAAGACGACGGGCGCCCCTGAAACTAAGGGCGAACTTTCATCACCGAACAATGACCAAAATGGGTCATGGCGGGTAAAAATCTCTGCCCTGCCTAAGCGGAGCAATCAAGAAGCCTACGCAATTATACGAATGACTATCACGTCATATGAACAACGATACGGCTTTTCGGGCGAAAAACTATAGTTTTGCATACATCTACTTACACCCTCATAAATGGGCAGAGCGTCGCGCCCCCGCCGCCGTAGGGAGAGAGCTCTCGCTCTCAGCATGAATTTTTTTTAAGACAGCGGCTCCGCGCATCCGGCCTAGGCTCGGCGGCACGGTTCCGGGGCTGAAATGAGGAAACACCCATGAAGAAACTGCTTGTCGGCGTCGCCGCCGTCGCCCTTCTGGCGCCGGGCGCGGCCCTGGCCCATGATGGCCATGACCACGCCTGCATCGACGACGCCTGTTCCGTCTTCGAACTGTTCCAGACTCCAGCCGCCCAGGGCGGCGCCTCTGGCTGGCAAGGCACGGAAGCGCCCCGCTACGGCGCCTGGGGTTTCGATCTGGCGGGACGCGACACCTCGGTGAAACCGGGCGACAGCTTCTTCCGCTACGCCAACGGCGCGGCGCTGGACCAGCTGACGATTCCGTCGGACCGCACCTCCTACGGCTCCTTCCCCCTTCTGCGTGAGCTGTCTGACAACCGCATGAAGGCCCTGATCCAGAGCCTGGTCGCGCGCACCGACCTGGCCGCCGGCTCGGACGAAGCCAAGATCGCGGACGCCTATCGTTCCTACATCGACGAAGCCCGCATCGAGGCGCTGGACGCGCAACCGCTGCAGCCCTTCCTGGCCGCCATCCGCGCTGCCGACACGCACGAGAAGATCGCCGCCTACATGGGCCAGACGCAAGGCCGCGTCGGCTCATCCTTCTTCGGCACCGGTATCACAATCGATCAGAAGAACCCGACCCGCTACGCCGTGACCGCCGGGCAGTCGGGCCTGGGCCTGCCCAACCGCGACTACTATCTGGACGCTCGCTTCGCCGACAAGAAGGAGAAGTATCAGGCCTACGTCGAGCGGATGCTGACCAACATCGGCTGGACGGATCCGGCGGGTTCTGCGGCCGCCATCGTCGCCCTGGAAGACAAGATCGCCGAAGCTCACTGGACGCCGATCGAGAACCGTGATCGCGACAAGACCTATAATGAGTATTCGATTCAGAGCCTGGCAGCCGAAGCGCCCGGCTTCGACTGGACCGGCTACTTCAACGCCGCCGGCCTGGGCTCGATCGATCGCCTGATCGTGCGCCAGAACACGGCGATGCCGAAGATCGCCGCCATCTTCGACGAGACCCCGGTCGCCACTCTGCAGGCCTGGCAGGCCTTCCACACCACCGACGACGCCGCCGGCAGCCTGTCGAAGCGCTTTTCCGACGCCCAGTGGGAATTCCGTTCGCGCGACCTGTCGGGCCAGCCCGAGCAGCGCAGCCGCGAAAAACGCGCCATCAGCTTTGCGGAAGGTTCGCTGGGCGAAGCTGCGGGCCGTCTTTACGTCGCCGAATACTTCCCGGCGGAATCCAAGGCCAAGATGGAAGAGCTGGTCGCCAACCTGCGCACCGCCCTGTCGCACCGCATCGACAACCTGACCTGGATGGGCGCCGAGACCAAGGCGGCCGCCCAGGAGAAGCTGCGCAAATTCACCGTCAAGATCGGCTATCCGAACAAGTGGCGGGATTATTCGGCGCTGGAGATCAGGGCCGACGATCTGTTCGGCAACACCCAGCGCCTGGGCCAGTTCATGTGGAACTACCAGCTCAACCGCCTGAACAAGCCGGTCGATAAAGATGAGTGGGGCATGACCCCGCAGACGGTGAACGCCTACTACAACTCAGCCAATAACGAGATCGTGTTCCCCGCGGCTATTCTGCAGCCGCCCTTCTTCGATCCGAACGCGGACCCGGCCGTCAACTACGGCGGCATCGGCGGCGTGATCGGCCACGAGATCGGCCACGGCTTCGACGACCAGGGCTCCAAATCCGACGGCGACGGCGTGCTGCGCAACTGGTGGACCGAGCAGGACAAGGCCAACTTCAAGGCCCTGACCACGCGCCTCGGCGCCCAGTACGACCAGTTCGAACCCCTGCCCGGCTTCCACGTCCAGGGCGGCCTGACCATGGGCGAAAACATCGGCGACGCAGCCGGCACGGCGGTGGGCCTCGAAGCCTACCACCTGTCGCTCAACGGCCAGCCCTCCCCGGTCATCGACGGCGTGACGGGAGACCAGCGCTTCTTCTACGGTTGGGCTCAGGTGTGGCAGTCGAAATACCGCGAGGACGCCCTGAAGAACCAGATCGCCGCCGACCCGCACAGCCCGGCCGAATTCCGGGTCATCGGCCCGGTGCGCAACATCGACGCCTGGTACGAAGCCTTTGGCGTCAAGCCCGGCGACAAATACTATCTGAAGCCGGAAGACCGCGTTCGTATCTGGTAAGGCGCGACGCCGAATTAACGAGAAAGGGCCGGAGCCGCGACGCTCCGGCCCTTTTGCATTGGCGCACTCCCCCGCACCGCCGCGCCCTTGCATGACGGCGCTCGAAGCGCCTCGCCCACCTTATCAAACAACCGTCGAGAACCCTGACTTCCAGACATGAAAAAGCCCGCTGCGGGGGATACATCGCAGCGGGCCTTCACGCTCTCTAAGGAGCGGACGTTTCCTCCCCGAAACGCCTTCAAGATGTCGCTGCGACGGTGCGCTGCGCCTCTTGAGTGAGACCAAATGACGCCTTCCGCTGCCCTACGTCAACCAAACCCTGGCCCAAAGCGCATCCTTTTATGACTAAACGTTGATAAGTCACGCTGTCGTCATGGATATTATCGAAGTTTATTCGATAATAGAACGAACCACCGCGACCAGCTGATCGCGGGCCACGGTCTGCTGACCCGGACGCTCGGCCTTCCAGGCGTTATTGTCCGTGATGGCGGCGGCGCGGGCGCGTCCGGCGTCCAGATCCTTGATCGTCACCTGACCGGCGGCGATCTCGTCTCCGCCCAGGATGACGGCGGCCGGGGCGCCGCGCCGATCGGCGTATTTCATCTGCGCCTTCATGCCCGCCCGCCCCAGATACAGCTCGGCCGGAATGCCCGCCGCGCGCAGTTCGGACACGGCGTCGAGATAGTGCCGCATGTCGTCCTCGGAGAAGACGATGGCCACCACCGGCCCGCGCGTCTCGTCCTCGGCGCCGCGACCGGCCGCGCGCAGGGCCGAGGCCAGACGCGACACGCCGAAGGAGAAGCCGGTCGCCGGGGTCGACTGGCCGGTGAAACGCGACACCAGGTCGTCATAGCGCCCGCCGCCGCCGATCGAGCCGAAACGCACTGCGCGCCCCTTCTCGTCCTTGGTGTCCAGCAGCAGTTCAGCCTCGAACACCGCGCCGGTATAGTATTCCAGCCCGCGCACGATGGTCGGGTCGAAACGCACGTCGTCCTGCGACACGCCCATGGCGATCAGGGCGCGGTCGATGGCGGCCAGCTCCTTCAACGCTTCTTCGCCGGCGACGCCCAAGAAACCTGAACGCGCGGCGCCCGACACGGCGTCCAGCACGCCTGCGCGGCTGAGGCCCGGTGTCTCGGCCGAGGCCAGAAACGCCTCGATCGCCCCGATCACCGAGGCGGGCAGGTTGGCGCCCTTGGTATAGTCGCCGGACTCGTCCAGACGGCCCTCGCCCAGCAGCAGACGCACGCCCTCGACGCCGAGGCGATCGTATTTGTCCACGGCCCGCAGAGCCGTCAGGCGCTGCATCGGATCGGTGATCCCGCCCGCGTCGAACAGGCCGTCGAACAGCTTTCGGTTGGAGACGCGGATCACCGCCTGCCCGGCCTCCAGGCCCGCGGCGCGCAGGCCTTCGCAGCCCATGGCGATGATCTCGGCGTCGGCTTCGGGCCGGTCGGAGCCGACGGTGTCGGCGTCGCACTGCCAGAACTCGCGGAAGCGGCCCGGTCCCGGCTTCTCGTTGCGCCACACCGGCCCATAGGCGTAGCGGCGGAACGGCTTGGGCAGGGTCTCCCAGTTCTGCGCGGCGAAGCGGGCCAGCGGCGCCGTGTGGTCATAGCGCAGGGCCATCCACTGATCGTCATCGTCCTGAAGCGCGAAGACGCCCTCGTTCGGACGGTCGGCGTCGGGCAGGAACTTACCCAGGGCGTCGGCGTATTCGAACGCCGGCGTCTCCAGCGCCTCAAAGCCCCAGCGCTCATAGACCTCGGACACGCGCGCGACGATGCGGCGCTCGGCGGTCAGGTCGCGGCCGCGACGGTCGGCGAACCCGCGCGGCGCGCGAGCTTCGGGGCGGTTGGAGGCTTCGTCGGTCATGAGGCGGCGATTAAGCCATCAGTTCCGTCGCCGCAACTCGCCGCCGCCCCTTCCCGCTCAGGCCGCGCGCCTCAGCGGCAGGTCGCGCCCATAGCTGAGGCGTCGCCACAGCCACTCGAACGGCCCCATGGTGAACTTCGACAGCCACAGCGGCGACCAGATCAGCTGCAGCGCCCAGACGCCGACGACGATGGCCCACTGCATCGGATAGTCGACCTGGCCGAACAGACGCGGTCCCCACGGCATGTAGAAGATCGTGGTCATGATCAGGGTCTGGGTCAGATAGTTGGTGAAGGCCATCCGCCCCACCGGCGCCAAGACCTTGCGCAGCCAAACCACGCCGCGCGTCGTCGCCAGGATCAACGCCGAGGCGTAGGCCAGGGTGATGATGATCGGATAGGAGGCGACGACCGCCGCCCAGCCGCCGGTGGCCTCGACGCCTGGACCGGCCTGGATCTCCAGCCACTCCAGAACGCCCAGCAGCGCCAAGACCGCCGCGCCGCCCGCCATCAGCATCGCATAGACGCGCGTCGGAACGCGGCCATGGAAGAAGCCCGCCTTGAACAGGCCCAGCCCCAGCATCATCAGCGGCACGGTCGAGAAGACATACATCAGCAGGCTGGCGCCCTGGGCGAAAGCCCAGGCCTTCAGGTTCTCCAGCGCCGCGCCCGCCCAGCCGCTCTGGTAGGCGACGATGGAGGCGGCGACCGCGCCATCGGCAGGCCCGCCTTCGCTCATGGCCTCCGGGAAATGCGCCATCGTCATCATCAGGCCCGCCTGAAGCGTAGCCAGCAGAACGGTCGCCCCGGCGCCGATCCAGATCAGCGGCTTGGCAGGCATCGACCGCATCAGCATCACGAACAGCCCCGACCAGGCGTAGAGCAGCAGGATATCGCCGTACCAGAAGGCCAGGCCGTGGATCAGGCCGAACAGAGCCAGGAACATCAGGCGACGGCGCAGGACGCGCCCCTTGGCCTCATCGCCGCGCTCGCCGCCGACCAGAAAGATCGACACGCCGAACAGCATGGAGAACAGGGTCACGAACTTCTGGCGGAAGAAGACATCGACCGCCCACTGCGCCACGCCCGAAGTCCCCACGACGGCGGGAAAGGGCGATTGATCCGGCGCCGATTCCAGGATCACCATCGGCAGGGCGAAGGCCGCCGCATTGACCGCCAGAATGCCCAGAACGGCCGCGCCGCGCAGCACGTCCAGCGTCACGATCCGCTGGTTCGCCGCCACCGGATTCGGCTCGGCCGTCGTGACCTGGTCCCTCATGCTCCCCCCGTTCGTCGCATAGGGGTTCAGGCTTAGGCGGGACGGCCGCTTCGGTTCACGTTAAATCCCCGTAACGTCCCGTTCGGACAGGACGCCCATGCGGTTGTTGACCACCGGCGCCGGGACAAAGCCCAGATAGGCCACGCACAGACCGCCCCACAGGGCGTAGCTGACGCCCATCATGACCGCCAGCGGCAGGCCGCCGACGCCATAGATCAGCAGGGCCGTCTCGATCGCGCCCAGGCCCTGGACCAGACTCTGCGAGGCGGCGCCCGCCAGACCCGCCATGACCACGGCCATGATCGTCTGCATCGCCGCCGCCAGCAGGCCGCCGAACATGGTGAAGCGACACGCCACGCCCAGTCGCGTCGACGGGCGCCCGGTCTTCCCGTGGCTGTCGAGCAGCAGCCAAAGCCCCACCGGCGCCGCGATCAGTCCGACCGCCAGCATCACCAGCCGCCAGTCCGTATCCACGCCCGACCACCAATTCTCGGGCGGCCAGATGAACAGGGTCAGGATCACCGGCGGCCAGGCCGCCGCCGCCAGGGCGGCCGGAACCAGGGCGCCCGCGCCGCGCCGCGGCGCCACACGCTTCAGGCCCGGCAGGGAGGGAAAGGCGACGGCCATCAGCGGGTCGGGACCGGCGTCTCGCCGGAATAGTCGTAGAAGCCGCGCCCGCTCTTCTTGCCCAGCCAACCGGCCTCGACATATTTCACCAGCAGCGGACAGGGGCGGTATTTGCTGTCGGCTAGGCCGTCATACAGCACGTTCATGATCGCCAGGGCCACGTCCAGGCCCATGAAGTCCGCCAGCTCCAGCGGCCCCATCGGATGGTTGGCGCCCAGCTTCAGCGCCTTGTCGATCGAGGCGACGTCGCCGACGCCTTCGTACAGGACATAAACCGCCTCGTTCATCATCGGCACCAGGATGCGATTGACGATGAAGGCGGGGAAGTCCTCGGACTCCGTGATGATCTTGCCCAGGCTCTCGGCGAAGGCGACCGCCGTCTCGAAGGTCGAGGCCGAGGTGGCGATGCCGCGCACCAGTTCGACCAGTTTCATCGTCGGCGCCGGCTTCATGAAGTGCAGGCCGATGAAGCGCTCAGGCCGATCCGTGACCGAGGCCAGGCGGGTGATGGAGATCGAGGAGGTGTTGGACGCCAGCAGGGTGTCCGGCCCCAGCAGCGGCGTCAGTTCGGCGAAGACGCCCTTCTTGACCGCTTCCTCCTCAGACGCGGCTTCGATGACCATATCCGCCTTGGCCGCCTCAGCCAGGCTGGCGGCTGGGGCGATGCGCTGCAGGGCCGCCTGGGCCTCCGCCTCGCTCGACAGGCCGCGTGCGGCGCGACGCGCCAGGCTGGCCGCGATCTCGCCCAGGGCCAGGGTCACGCGGTCCGGCGCAATGTCGTACAGCTTCACCTCATAGCCGCCGGCGGCCACCACCTGAGCGATGCCCGAACCCATTTGCCCGGCGCCGATGACGGCGACTGTCCTGATCGTGGTCATGAATTACGCGAAAAAGGCGGTCCGCCAGGGACCAGTCGTCGGCACCTTAGGAGCCCGCTCGCGCCACGCAAGGGCGGATTGGGCTCCATGTGCGGATTCCTGGGGGGCCGTGATCCGGGCTCAACGCCCGACAGCCTCCCCCTCGACGCAGCCGTGGATCAGCCCAGCGACATGATCAGCATCGGCGCGACCGTCCGGTTGAACAGCACGCTCAGGAACTGCAGCGCCAGCAAGGCGATGATCGGCGTGATGTCGATGCCGCCCAGCGACGGCACCACACGCTGGAGCGGGCCCAGGATCGGCCGCGTCACCGTATCCAGCACATAGGCGATCTGGCCCACGAAACGGTTGCGCGGATTGATCACGTCGAAGGCGAACAGCCAGCTCAGGATCGCCGAGGCGATGATGCACCAGATCATCAAGGTGACGACGGCGTTCACCAGCCAGACAAGGGCGAAACCCATGAGAAACTCCTGCTTCGTTCACGCCGCTTCTAGCGGCCCCGCCGCAGATCGCCAAGGATTCGTGCGCGGCCCGTTGACACGCCCCCCCGCACGCTTCTATGTCCCGCGCCTGCCTGTCGGTCGGGGCCGTAGCTCAGTTGGTAGAGCGCGTCGTTCGCAATGACGAGGTCAGGGGTTCGACTCCCCTCGGCTCCACCAGGGCATCTCCGCAAAATTGCTGACGTTCGACCGCCCTCCAGGGCGAGCGCCTCTGCGCCTCAGTTCTCGCGGTAGAAGTTGCAGTACCAGTCGACGAAGCGGGCGACGCCCTCCTCCACCGAGGTCGTAGGAGCATATTCGAGGGCGGCCAGGGTGTCGGTCACGTCGGCCTCGGTGTCGGCCACGTCGCCGTCCTGCATGGGCATGAGGTTCAGCTTGGCCTTGCGGCCGAGCTTGGTCTCCAGCACCTCGATGTAGCGCATCAGCGGCACGGGGCGGCCCGCGCCCAGGTTCAGGATACGCCAGGGGGCGACCCCGCTGGTCGCGGGATTGGGGGCGGCCGCGTCCCACGTCGGGTCGACGGCGGCGGGACGATCCAGCGCGGCGACCACGCCGGTGACGATGTCGTCGACATAGGTGAAGTCACGGCTCATCCGCCCTTCGCCGTACACGTCGATCGGCTCGTCTTTCAGGATGGCGCGGGTGAATTTGAACAGGGCCATGTCCGGGCGGCCCCACGGTCCATAGACGGTGAAGAACCGCAAGCCGGTCGCCGGAAAGCCGAACAGGTGGGCGTAGGAATGGGCCATGGCCTCATTGGCCAGCTTGGTCGCCGCATAGACGGTCAGCGGATGGTCGGCGGGCTGGCGCACCGAGAACGGCAGGGCGCGGTTGGCGCCGAACACCGAACTGGTCGAGGCGAAGACCAGGTTGGCGGCCCCGACCGCGCGGCAGCCTTCCAGGATGCTGAGGAAGCCGACGACGTTGGAATCGACATAGGTCTCGGGCGCTTCCAGGCTGTAGCGGACGCCCGCCTGGGCGGCGAGGTGGGCCACCCGGCGCGGCCTGTGCTCGGCGAACAACGCGGCGACGCCGTCGCGATCGGCCAGGTCCAGCGTATGGTGGCGATAGTTCGGATAGGCCTGAAGCTGGGCCAGGCGCGCCTGCTTCAGCGCCGGATCATAATAGGCGTTGAGGTTGTCCAGACCGATGACGCGCTCGCCCCGCTCCAGCAGACGCCGGGCGGTGTGGAAGCCGATGAAGCCGGCGGAGCCGGTGACGAGGACGGGATCGCTCATGATCGGCTGCGATAAACGCTCACGCGGTCCGACGCCAGCACCCCTCTAGGGCAGGGCCTCCGCCACGGCGGGCGACAGCGCCAGCAGCTGGGCCGAGATGTTCAGCCCGACGCCCGCGATCAGACAGGCGGCCGCTGCGAACAGCATCAGGCGCATCGTCTTCGCGCCCGGCGCCAACGGCCGGGCGAACAACAGCGCCAGCAAGGCGATCAGGGCCAGGGCGCCCGGCATGTCCATCCCCACGCCCAGGAAGACGAAGTGGCCGATGGCCAGCAGCCAGGCGCCGCCCAGCACCGTCGCCACGGCGGCGGGCAGGAGGCCGAGCGGCCGCGTCAGACCGGGATCGACCAGGGCCGCCAGGGCCGCCGCCGTCGCGGCCAGCAGCACCGGCCAGACGAACAGCAGGGCCGCTTCGGGCGCCGCGCCCTGCAAGGCGCAGCCGAAGACGAAGATCAGGGCGATCAGGCCCAACCAACCGCCCCAGGCCGAACGCTCGGCGCGCCCTGGCCACAGCGACAGGATGATGGCGACCGCGCCCAGCCCCAGCATCACCGGACTGAACCCGCCGACCAGCAGGACGACGGCGGTCAAGACGGCGAACGCCCCGCCGATCACGCGCGGCCGCGCCCGGCGCGCGCCGGTCAGCAGGACCAGGGCCAGGGCGACGATCGCCAGCGTCGCCCCCGCCTCCATCCACGGCAGGCGGCGCAACAGGGTGTAGTAGACGTCCGGCGAATCTGCCCGGCTCGACATCGGCCCGGCCAAAAGGCGCGTCGCCTGCACCAGGATCACGCCCCCGGTCAGGAACCACAGCCCGTCCAGCACGCCCTGGCCGACCTGTCCCGCCGTCAGTCCCGCCCGGCGCCGCGTCCGCCAGGCGGCGAAACCGCCCAACGCCGCCGCCAGGGCCAGCAGAAGCCAGCCGGTTCCTTGCGCATGGGCGATCATCCAGCGGCCGAAGACGTCGGAGTAGACCAGGTTCTCGCCCTTGGCCGGCAAGCTGTGCGCGCGCGCCAGCTCATCGGCCGCCTCCAGCGCCTGGGAGCCCAGATGCTGGACCGCGCCCCGATCCAGATTGGCGGGTGTGGCGTTAGCCGAGTGATACTGATCCGGACGGCCGATGAAGGCCAGGTTCAGACCGCCGATCCCTCGATCCTTGGGCACAGTGAAATCGGTGCCGTTAGGCATCCGCTCATACATGAAGGCGGCGATGGAGGTGGCGGTGGTCCCGCCGTCGGCCTTGGCCGCCGCACGGCGGAACAGCTGGACCGTCGGCCCTGCCTCGCGCCCGGTCTCGAACATGGCGGCGCGGCCGCCGCCGCCGCGCGCCTCAAGGTTCACCACCGCCCCGATGCGGTCCCGCAGGGGATGGCCGCCGAAGAAGACCCGCGCCCCGTCCAGTCCCAGCTCCTCGGCGTCGGTCAGCAGCACGACCAGATCGCGCTCGACCGGACCGCGCGCCTGGATCGCCCGCATGACCTCCAGAATGGCGGCGACCCCGGCGGAATCGTCGGCCGCGCCAGGCGAGCCGACCACGGTGTCATAGTGGGCCATCAGCATGACGGCGGGCTGGCTGCGGTCTTTTCCGGGCAGGACGCCGATCAGATTGATCGCCTGATTGCCCGCCGCCGCCGGATCGCCCCCCGCCCGCGCCAGCCGCTTGACCGAGGCGGGCGACAACGGCCCGGTCTGTTCGCTGACCTCCAGCCCCAGCTGCGTCAGCCGCGCGCTCAGATAGGCGCGGACCCGCGCATGTTCGGGCGAGCCGACCGGGTGGGGGGCGCGGGCGATCTGTTCGATGTCGGTCATGGCCCGCGCGGCCGAGAAGGCGGCGGCAGGCGCGTCCGCCGCACGCGGCTTCGGCGCCTGGGTGGTCCACACCGCCAGCAAGAAGGCGAGCGTCAGCGATCCGAACAGCAAGGCCAGCCGCATGTGAGATCCTCCCCGATCCGGTCCGCAGTAGGACCAAGCTGGACCGGAATGGCAAGAGGGCGGCGACAGGTCTCCCCGCCGCCGCCCACCCATGCGATCAGCCGTAAAGGCTTAGAAGCGCTTCGACAGCTCCACGCCGTACATACGCGGTTCGTTGACGAAGGCCGTCAGGTTGTTGAAGTCGATGGCGCCGAGGATGTTGACCTCGTCCGTGATGTTGCGGACATAGACGGCCGCTTCCAGACCCCGGTTCAGGTCGCGCCAGCCCGCGCGCAGGCCGCCTTCGAACGCCGTGTCCTGCATGAACTCGACCGATTCATAGAGGAACAGGTTGAAGTCCTTCTGCATCACCCAGTCGGTCGCGGCGAACAGCTCCTGATCGTCGCCGATCGGATGGACGTAGGACAGCGTCAGATTAGCGGTCCATTCCGGCGCCTGGGGGAAGGGGTTGCCGTCGATATAGGCCAGACGCGCCGATCCAACCGTCACCATCCGGTCGGTGACGGTGCAGTTGGCGAGCGCCGAGCAGACGCCGACCTGAAGATCCTTGTCCTTGATCTCGGTATGGTTCCAGGCCAGGCCGCCGGCCAGGCTGAAGCCCGCGCCCAGATAGACGTCGCCGTCCACTTCCAGGCCATAGCCCTCGCCCTTGTCGGCATTCAGCAGCTGGTTGAAGTTGCCGGCGCCGCCGATGGCCGTAAACTGCGGATCGGAGACTTCGTAGAAGTAGGCCGTGGCGTTCAGGCGGGCGCGGCCGTCCCACAGGCGAGCCTTGAACCCGGCCTCATAGGACATGACCGTTTCCGAATCCGCCGTGGTCACGATGTCCACCGAAGCGATGCGGCCCTGGATCGACGGGCCGCGATAGCCGTTGGCCACGCGCGCGAACAGGTTCAGGCCGTCATTGACCTCGTACAGGGCGCTGACGTCCCAGCTGACCTGCTCGTCGCCGACCGACTTGGTGACGTTATCCAGCGGCTTGGCCGTGGACGAGCTGCCTGCCGGGATGATGCGGCGGCCCCAGAAGTCGCGGCTGTCGTCGGTGTAGCGAACCCCGGCCGTCAGCTTCAGCGCGTCCGTGACCAGATAGCGGCCCTGACCGAAGATCGACCAGGAGTCCGACTTCTGGATGACGTCGGGAACCACCGTCGGCGCGATGCCGCCGACGCCGTTGAAGGTGCCCGAGACCAGGTTGAAGCGCTCGTCCCAATAGAAGGCGCCGACCTGCCAGCCGAAGCGGCCGTCGCCGTTCGAGGCCAGGCGCAGCTCATAGGTGTTCTGGACCAGGTCGCTGGACAGGGTGCCGGTCTCGACCGCGAACGGGGTCTTGTAACCGGCGCCGGTCGGAGCCCCGACCGAGACGCCGCCGTCGATGTCGCCATTGCCCTGGCTTTCGCCCTGATAGGAGCCGACCACGCCCGTCAGGGTGGCGGGACCGAAGTCATAGGCGACCTGCAGCGACTGCGAGAGAGTCTTCTGCTTCTGGTAGTTGTTGCGGCCGCCGTCGTACCAGACCGTCTCACGGTCGAAGTTGTCGTTCAGCTTGTTCGAGCCCTTGGTCAGGACGTTGGCGCGGTTCATCGTGCCCGTGCCCTCATAGTCGCGCGCCTGCAGGGTCAGCAGGGTCGACAGACGGTCGGTCGGGGTCCAGGCGACGTGGATACGACCCGCCACGTCGTCGAAGGAGCCCAGATCCTCGCCGTCCTTCTTGGCGAAGGGGGCGTCCCAGGCGTTGTTGACCCAGTCGTCGCGGTGGTTCCACAGGGCGGCCACGCGCACCGACAGCGTATCCGACGCTGGCAGGGTCACGCCCGTCTCGGCGCGCATCGAGCCGTAGTTGCCGTAGGTCAGCGAGCCGAAGCCGGTGAAGTCATCGCCCGGCTTCACCGTATCGATCTTGACCACGCCCGCCGGAGTGTTGCGGCCGAACAGGGTGCCCTGCGGACCGCGCAGCACTTCCAGCTGCTTCACGTCGAACAGGGGGAAGCCCTTCAGATAGACGTTCTCCAGCACCACGTCGTCCAGCACGACCGAAACCGGCTGCGAGGCGTTGAAGTCGAAGTCCACATTGCCCAAGCCGCGAATGTAGAAGCGAGGCGCATAACGGCCGTTCGAACTCTCAACCTGCAGGCTGGGCACGCGACCCGACAGCTGCAGGATGTCGCCGCCGCCGGCGTTTACGGCATTCAGCGTCTCGGTGTTCATGGCGGTGACAGCGAACGGCACGTCGCGGATGTTTTCGCTGCGGCGCTGGGCGGTGACGACGATGTCGCCGACGGCGGCGGCCTGTTGTGCCTGGGCATCGGCGGATTGCGCCAGAGCCGGCGTGGAGAGCAACAAAGCCAGGCTGCTGGCGGAGGCGGCGAGAACCGAGAGACGCGTCATCGAGATATCCCCTTCTTGATGATCTGGAGTGGGTGAATTCGCCGCAGGCCCTAGGCCCGAAGCTGAGCCGGCGCCAGCGGCGAGACGCGCTCCCGCGTGAACCTTTCGCGACATGGCCACAGGCCAAAAGAAACCAATGTTCGATTCATCAGCGAAGCGGCCTTGCCGTTGTGCGCCGCAGAAGGACGTGTAAAGCAGATCGGCTGCGCCTTCCCCTTGCGGCTGGCAGATGCACGAAGCGCGCGACCCGCCGCAGGAGAAGCCCATGCTGATCGCCGCCCCGTCCCGTCGCCGCTTCATGCAGGGCGCGACCGCCTTGCCCCTGTTCGGCGCGACGTCTGTTTTCGGCGCTGACAAACCGTCCGCCGTGATCGGCCGCGTCCTGGCCATGTCGGATCTTCACTCCGCCTATGAACGCAGCGCCCAACTGTTGGCCGCTCTGCGCGCCGAGGTTCGCAGCCATCCCGTTCCGCACTTGATCGCGATCGACGGCGATATCTTCGAGCACGGCAACGTCGTCTCGGTACGCTCCGAAGGCGCGATCGACTGGGCCTTCCTGGCCGCCCTGCCCGCCATCGCCCCGACGGTGGTCAATCTGGGCAACCACGACAACGACCTGACGGCGGACCTGCATGAGGTGGTCGCGCGGATGCGCGGCCTGGGGGTCACCGTCATCAGCAACATCATCGACGCCCGAACCGGTCAGCCCTATGCGTCGGCGGCGACTGAACTGGCCTTCGGCGATCGACGGCTGCGCATCATCGGCTTCGGCGCGAACGCGCTGAACACCTATCCCAAGGCCAGCCGCGACTGGCTGTCGATTCCCGATCCGAGCGAATGGGCGAATGTCCAGCTGCCGACCCTTCTGGACAGCGCGGACCTGACCCTGGTGATGAGCCACGCCGGGGTGGCGGGCGATCGTGGGATGCTGTTCGCCCTGCCCGACGGCGCCCTGATGATCGGCGGCCACAATCATCTGCTGTTCCAAGAGACGCTGGGGCGCGGCCTCTACGCCCACACCGGATCGTGGAGTAACGCCTATACGGCGGCCGACTATCTCAGCGATGGAAGCGTCCGGGCGCAGTCGCGCACCGTCGCCCTGGACGGTCCCGCCGACCCGGCCCTGGCCGCCCTGATCCGCACGACGCTGGACCGGCATCTGACCGATCAGGAGCGCGTGATCCTCGGGACCAGTTCGACCGCCCTGTCTCTGGGCGACACCGGCCGCGCCGTGGCCGCCGCCTTCGCCCGCTTCGCCGGGGCCCAGGCGGGCTTCATCGGCCACACCACCCTGGGCACGGGCCTGAGCGCCGGCCCGGTCAGCCGCTACGCCTTCGACGCCGTGGTGCGTTTCGACGGCAAGCTGATGGCCGCCGAGGTTCCGGCCGCTCGCCTGGCCGAACTGACGACCCTGGCCAATCAGGACCGGGTCATGCCCTTCGCACGCCGCACCGGCGACTTCGTCTATGGCGCGGTCGAAGGCGGCGAACAGCGCGAGACGGTCCGCATCGTCACCACCGACTGGTGCGCCCTGAACCAGCATGAATATTTCGGCGTCACGGACCTGGCCTTCGCCGAGGTTCCCGGCCCCGGCGTCAAGGCGGTGGCGGCCGCGGGCCTGCTCAAGCCCTGACGGTCAGGCGGCGCGGCGATAGGCGGACGGCGCCTTTACATACAATCCCCGCCGTCCCGCCACCGGACGGAAGGCGACGCTATCGCCGTCCGGCCGCTCGTCCGCGCCCAGGAACAGACAGCCGTCGTCGATCAGTCGGCGCTCCAGTCCATCCAGCAGGCGCGCCCGGCGGTCCGACGCCATGTCGTTCAACACATGACGGCAGAAGACGATGTCGAAGCGACCTTCGTCCCCCGGCTCGTCCAGAAGGTTGGCGCGCTTGAAACGGATCGCGGCGCGCAGTTCGGGTCGAGCACGCCACTGGTCGTCCACCTGTTCGAACCAGCGCAACATGACGCGAGCCGACAAACCTCGCTGAATCTCGAAGGAGGTGTAAAGGCCGGACATGGCCTTTTCGATCGCCTGGCGCGACAGGTCGGTGGCCAGAACCTCGACCTCGGCGCCGGCTTCCAGGGCGGCGATGGCCAGGGAATAGGCTTCCTGGCCCGTGCCGCCGCCCGCCGACCAGATTCGCACCCGCCCGCCGCGCGCCGCCGTCAGGGCCGGCAGGAGCTCGCGTTCCAGCACCTCGAAGGCCGCCCGGTCACGCCGGAACCAGGTCTCGCCGTTCAGCAGGGCCTCGATCACGCCCCAGCCGAGCGAGGCCACAGGGCGGCTCCACAGGCTGGCCAGCATGGCCTCGACATTGTGATAGCCCTCGCGCCGCGCCACAGGCCCCAGCCGATGCTCGGCCAGTTGCATCCGTTCTCGCGAGAGGCGGAAACCCGCGCGCGAGGACAAGAGCGCTTGAAGACGTTCGAAATCCTCCGGCGTCATGACGGCGTTTGAACCGCTCCCACTTCGGCGAGCTTTGAGTACAGG
This sequence comes from Brevundimonas phoenicis, assembly GCF_047237745.1. Classification (NCBI taxonomy): domain Bacteria; kingdom Pseudomonadati; phylum Pseudomonadota; class Alphaproteobacteria; order Caulobacterales; family Caulobacteraceae; genus Brevundimonas; species Brevundimonas phoenicis. The sequence goes on along the minus strand of NZ_JBDFLN010000001.1, from coordinate 471,583 downwards.
ATCTCGCCGTCGAAAGGCTTCATAACATATTCGTCGGCGCCCGCGGACAGTGCTTCGGCGATACGATCAGCGCGGGTCTCGACCGAACAGAACAGCACCTTGGGATCGTCGCCGCCGGGCAGGTGGCGCAGACGGCCCAGGAAGGTCATGCCGTCCATGACCGGCATCTGCCAGTCCAGCAGGACCACGTCCGGCATGGCGGCGACGCAGGCCTCCAGCGCCTCGGCGCCGTCAGCCGCTTCCTGTACCTCGAAAGCAAGATCTTCGAGGATGCGTCGCGCCACCTTGCGGATGATGCGGCTGTCATCAACGATCAGACAGGTTCTAGGATCCACGGAGTTCATTCTCGCAACACGCGAAATAACGACGATATTCCCGCCACCATGGTCCAGCGGCGGTTAACGGAAGGTTCGCCTCAGCCCGCCGAAGGCAGGCGTGCGATCAGGGCCACGCGACCGTCCTCGACCGTGGTCTGCAGCCGCCCCCCCGCGTCGCAGACCGTCAGCCACAGCCAGTAGGGCTGAATCCACTGTCCGGCCAGCCCTTCGGTCAGGCGCTCGCCTCGGAGGCCGGTCAGGGCCTCGGCCTTGAGCCGCGCCCGCGCTCCCTCGGCCGAGCCGACCAGGATCAGCTGCCCGTCTTCACGCCGAACGGCCACGATCGCTTCTCCGCCCATCGGCAGAGCCGACACCGTCAGATAGGCGAGATTCAACAAGGCGCGGGCTTGAATCTTGGTGAAGGTTTCCTCGCCGACGCGCCAGTCCAGCGTCGCCCGTCCGCCGTCGGTCAGCCCTGCCAGAACGTTTCGCAACTCCTCGCCCGAGAACCGCTCACTGGTGGTCGCGGCCCCAAAGGCCACGCGCGCGAAATGAACCAGGGCCACCATCTTTGCCGCGCTCTGGCGGATCAGGCCCAGGGCGTCGTCACGCATGTCCTGAGCGCTGGGATCATCCAGAAGATCCAGCCCCGACATCACCGCGCCCGCCGGGCTGATGAAGTCATGACAAAGCTTGGCGGCGATGTAAGCCGCCAGTTCGGCCCCGTCCACGGGCAAGTCTGCGACAGGCAGGTCGGCGATGATGGGCTCTGGAGTCAGGTCGGACACGGCGATCAGCGGCATGGTTTTTAAAAGGTTAAAGCCAAGGTGACCTGATTTGCCGGTTCTTGAAACCGGCCGCATGGGCTATCGGATGAGCATGACCGCCTCCGCCTCTTCTTCCGCCCTCGCCGCTCTTGAAGACGATCTCGCCTCGGGCCGGTTGGCCGGCGTTCTGGCCGACATCGCCGAAGAAGCGGCCCAACTGATCCTGCCCTACTGGCGCGCCGGAACAACGGCCGAGATCAAGGCCGACGACAGCCCCGTCACCGCCGCCGATCGCGCCGCCGAGGCGCTGATCCTGAAGCGCCTGACCGCCCTCTGGCCCCAAGTGGAGGCCGTGGCCGAAGAGGCCGCCTGCGCCGATGGGCTGCCGACCGAGGTCGGCGAATGGTTCTGGCTGATCGATCCGCTGGATGGGACCAAGGGCTTCATCCAGGGTCGAGAGAGCTACACCGTCAACATCGCCCTGATCCGTGGCGACACCCCCGTCGCCGGCGCGGTGACGGCGCCCGCCCTTGGATTGACCTGGCGTTCCTCCGCGCCGGGGGCAGGCGCCCTGCGCCGGGCGTTCGGCGAAACCTGGAAGCCGATCCGGGTGCGCGAGCGCCCGCAGGAGGCTGTCGCCCTAGTCAGCCACAGCATTAGCGATGAGGACGCCCTGCGCCTAGCCGCGCGCAACGGCTGCCCCCAGTGGCAAGGCATGGATTCCTCGCTGAAGTTCTGCCTGATCGCCGAGGGTCGCTACGACGCCTATCCGCGCACCGGCCCGACCAGCGAATGGGACACGGCTGCGGGCCAAGCGGTGCTGGAGGCGGCCGGCGGGCGCGTCCTCGCCGAGGACGGCCGCCCCCTGGCCTATGGCAAGCCCGGCTTCCTCAACGGCCCCTTCTCGGCCATCGGCGACTGAGAGCCAGGCCCGCGCCTCAGACCTGGGCGTCCACCCGGGCCATTTCGATCTGAGCCGACAGTCCGGCGGGCAGGTCGCGTTCCGGCGCTGCCGCCAGAGCCTCCAGATGCGCCCGGTCGCGCGGACGGATCAGGACGCTGGACACCCCCGGATCGGTCAGACCGTAAGCCAGACAGATGGCCTCGGCGGTCCAGCCCTGGGTCTGATGCAGGAAGGCGAAGGAGCCGCGCCGCGCCTCCTCGACCGGCCCTCGCCCGCCCAGGCCGAAGAGACCGCGCTTCTTGGGCGCCCCGGCCTCGGCCGCCTTGCGTTCGGTCGACAGGCTGTCGGGGAAATAGTCATAGACGAACAGGCTCATCTGCCGTTCCAGCGCCGCGCGCATCCGCGCGCGCACCCGCCACTCGATATTGGCATGGAAGGGGGTGAACAGGGCGTCGAAGGCCCCGGTCGAGACATAGAGGTCGGTCACGGCCTCATTCCCGGCCACGCCCAGCATCCGCACATGACCCGCCTTGCGGATCGTCTTCAGCGCCGTCAGCGACGCCTGCGGCAGCTCGTCTTCACCCGGCCGATCCAGCACGGCGATGTCGAACCAGCCCAGGCCCGAGGCGTGCAGCCCCTGCTCGATCTCCCGCCCCAGGCCGATCGGGGAAAAATCCCGGTCCGCGCCTGCGCCCAGCTCCAGGCTGACGATGACCAGCCGCCGCTCGACATGGGCCAGGGCCTCGCCCGCCACCCGCAGCAGCGCCGGATCGGCGATGTCGAAGTGATAGGCGTTGATCCCCGCCTCTAGCGCCGCGAAGATCATGTCGCGCACATGCACGCCGCCGCGCGCCGCCGCGGCCGCCCCCAGGCACAGGGTCAGGTTGGAGACAGCCGCCCCCGACACGCCGAAGGGGCGATAGCGCATGGATCAGCCCGCCTCGACAGGGGTCGAGGTCTCCAGCGCCAGGGCGTGCAGCTCACCGCCCATCTTGCCCTTCAGCGAGGCGTAGACCAGTTGATGTTGACGCACGCGGTTCAGACCGTGAAACGCCTGAGACACGATGCGGGCGCGATAGTGGTCGCCGTCGCCGGCCAGATCCTCAATGGCGATGTCCGCGTCGGGGAAGGCCTCGGTCAGATGGGCGCGAAGATCATCAACGGACATGGGCATGAAAAAGCACTCCAGAAACGACGGGCCGTAGAGCCTGACCCGAGAATGTAAAGCCTACCCGGCGGCGGCGGCCCTGTCAGCCGTCAGCGCGCTCATCCGCCCCTGGGCCGCTCGAACAGGGTGACGATCGAATCCTTGTAGTCGGCGTGACCGTAGGGGCGATAGCCCACCCGCTCGGCCAGACGGATCGAAGCGGCGTTGTCGGGCGAGATCATGCAGACGGTGCGCGGCTCAGGTCGGCGACGATCAGCCCAGGCCAGGGCCGCCTGCAGCGCCTCGCGCGCCATGCTGCGCCCCTGGAAGGCGGGCGCCACGCCCCAACCCAGTTCCGGCGCGTCGAACGGCGGCGTGATGTCCCGGCGATAGTCCAGAACGCCGACACTGCCGACATAAGCGCCTGTGGCTGTCTCGCGGATGGTCCAGTTGCCGTAACCCCTGGCCTGCCAGTGACCCAGATCGCGCAGCAGGCGGAACCACACCTCCTCCTCGGAGAGGCCGCGCCCCATGATGTGGCGGGTGAACTCAGCGTCGGCCCACAGGGCGGTCAGGTCGCCCATGTCGCCGACGGCGACGGGCGTCAGCGTCAGGCGCTCAGTCGAAAGAACGGTCACATCAATCCCAGTTGCTTGAAGCTGGCCACGCCGTCGCGGCCGACGATGAGGTGGTCGTGAACCTGGACCGACAGGGCGCGCGCCGCCTCTATCACCTGTTTGGTCATGTCGATGTCGGCCCGGCTGGGCGTCGGATCGCCCGAGGGGTGGTTGTGCACCATCCAAACAGGCTTCGTAACGTGTGGATTTATATGATCTAATTCGAAATGTGATGCAAAATGGGGCCGGGGATTGGGGGCGGTTCGCGATGACCGAGCGTAATCATCACGGCTGATCATACGTACGCTCTCCGAGGCCCTTGGATGCACGGCACTGGACCTTATTCTTTTCGTCCCACGCATCAAGCTCATCGAGGGGGTAAAGCACGGCTTTGCCAATTTTCACGTAGGACGGCCCCAGGCGCATCGCGCGCCAATTTCGAAGGGTCCCGACTGAAATACCGCCGCGGTAGCGCTCAGCCACCTCGTCAGGGGTAAGGAATTTGCTATCTGGCACTACCGCCTCCTTCGGCCGCACGATCCAGGCCGTCCCGCCGCGTCTTGAGTTGATCGTAGCGGTAGTCTCTCGAGGCCGCTTTCGGGCTTGCACTTGAGCGCCCGGAATCGGTGCCTCACGCTTCCGCACGGACATACATGCTGCGTCATTCACAGCCGTGGAAGGTGTTCCGGGCAGGTGTCGGAGAAACGGATAGCATAGGGGGCACATAGGCGGGTTCGGCCGTAGCGCCAGGCGCCGGTCAGATGCTGCGCTACGGATTTGTGGGCAGTTCCGGTGGGGACTTTGTAGTGGGTGTGCGGGCGAGGAAAGACACGACCCTTGTCCAAATATGAGGCTCGGCCCAGCCGTTACCCCGTCCTGCGAGCAGCCATCTATGTTGGACTAGCCATCGCGTTCACCGGGCATACGGGGCTGGCTCGGCGGAAGGATGCCTCTGCGCTTTTTCAGGCTATCTGGGCAGAGCAAACGTTGAATAGTGCTGTCGAATATATGCCAGCTTCGGATCAATGTAGCGCTGACAGAAAGGCCTGCTCGGATCGGTTCGATAGTAGTTCTGGTAGCGCGCATCCGACGCCTTAAAGCCTGCAAACGATAGCACCAAGGTATGCACTGTCTCGCTAGACTCTTCGCCCAACCGGGCAATCGCTTGCTCAGCTTCATGTCGCTGGCTCTCTTCGAATACGTAAATCGCACTACGGTATTTGCTTTGGGGCGAACGGGCTCGCGTGGCGGAGTGCGTCCTGAGATGGACCTCGGACAGCGTCGTCAGACCAATGACCGAAGGATCGAAGGTGACGATCACCCCTTCGGCCCAAGCATCCGCTGGGGCCTCAGATTGGAGGAAGCCCTGCTCGACCTGACCAACGCCGCGCAATGCTTGGAACACGCCTTCGGTGCACCAGTGGCAACCACCTCCGAAACCAACTTTCGCCATTCTCAGCTCCTGCGCGCATGCGTACATTTTGACTCGGACCACTGAGGTTTGACGCCATGATCCGCGTTGCAGACCTAGTCTGCGGAGAAACGTGAGCACAGATGCCCACGTTCGCGGCCATCACGGTCATGACGTTAGCTGTGAAGCCAAGCTCATGCGTCCGGTCGAAAGTGGAGCACGAACGCCACGACCTTTTCTGCAGACATCTCACACGGCTTGAGTGAAGCCTTGCCGGCTGAGACGCGGTACAGGTTGAAGCTGACGATGTCGGTTCCAGCCAGCTCTCGGGCAAAAAGGCTGTTACGTCGGCCATCTTTGGAGCGGCGGACTGTAACGCCGAAGCGCCGGGCTTTGTAAGTGCCCTCGCTATATCCGTCCGGTAGCCTAGCGAAAGCGGTATCGAATTCTTTCTCCTCCATTTCACATCACTGGTGGCCGTTCGACGGCGAGGAGCTTGTCGAGCCCGCCCCTGGCATCGAGTGCATGGAGTTCGTCAGAGCCGCCAACATGCGTCCCGTTGATGAATATCTGCGGTACGGTGCTACGACCTGAGACGTCGATCATCGCTTTTCGGTTTTCCGCACTAGCCTCGATGTCGACCTCCTTGAACGGCACCCCCTTCTTTGTAAGCAGCGCTTTCGCTCGGCGGCAGTAGGGGCACCAACTCGTGACATAGAGGAGGACCTCTGGCTTCATTTTGCATCTCCAATCGTTGCCGCGTGACGTGTTCCTTCAGGGCAGAACCTAAGTATCACCGCGGTTCTCGAACGCCTGTGCGCGCCGGCGCAAACCTACGTGACGCCTGATTTGAGGAGGCCGCCGCAAGATCCAGGTCATCACGCAGCCATTTTCCTGACCGCATCCAGTACCCGGTCTTGCCGGTATGGCTTGGAAAAGAATGGAATATCGGGTGGGACAACAGCCTCTTCCGGCCACGGCCTTCCGGACGTGATTATGATCTGAATGGTCGGCCATTTGTTTCGAATACGCATGGCCAGCATGATGCCGTCGATGCCACCTGGCATGTCCACGTCGGTGAAGACGACCCGGATGTCGCGCCGTTCTTCCAAAGCCACGAGCGCAGCAGAGGCATCTGATGCTTCCAGCACTTCGAAGCCGGCTTCTTCAATCATGTCCGATGCAAAGAGACGGAGAAGTGGCTCATCTTCCACGACAAGCACCACAGGAGTGTTCGTTCCACGCATGTACTCCATCAAGCGTGGACCAGTTGGTGCACAGAGGCATGCAGGTCCGCCGCGAGACCCGCTGGATCGAAGCGGAGATCGACGCCACCAGCACCGACCAAACCGATGCTGATTAGCTTTGAGCCGAAGCCTTTACGCGACGGCGGCATAACGGGAGGCCCGCCCTGCTCTCGCCACTGGATCTTCAGCATGCCGCCGTCCTGGCTGTCTTCGACGCCCCAAGACAGCGACACTCTCCCATAGTCGTTCGTCAGAGCGCCGTACTTGCAGGCGTTGGTCAGCAGTTCGTGCACGATGAGCGAAAAGGACAGCGCCGCTCTTGGGCCTAGCGCCACTGGCGGTCCAGCCAATTTAACCCGATCAGAGAATCCAATCGCTTCTATGACGGTCGCCGCAACCACTTGGAGATCAGCCTTTGTCCAACTCGTCTGGAGCAGGGTGTCGTGCGCTGCACTCAGGGCCATCAGCCGGCGTTCGAAGGCGTAGACGGCGTCGCGGTCGGTCACGGTTCGCAGAGTTTGGCTCGCTATAGCTTGAACCATGGCGAGCGTATTCTTCAGGCGATGCGCTATTTCACCATTTACGATGTGCTGGCGCTGCTCGGCACGATGCCGCGCAACCCCTGCTTCAAGTCGGTCTGCAGCGCTCCGCAGGAATGCAATCTCTTCGTCGGGCCACAGCCGGGGGATACTGCAATGCACAAAGAAAACGGCAATTGTCTTGCCATGATCGCGCACAGGCATGTCGATCACTGCGCGAATACCGATACGCAACGCGCCATCGAGATTGTGCAGCGCGCGTTCGTCAGACAGGGCGTCTCTTACTACTAGAGGGTCGCCGTCGACGAGTGGCTTGTGCAAGCTCCCAAATTCGTCAAGCCGGTGTCGACCGGCGATGCTCATCACCCCCGGTGCAGTCCAGTGTGTTTCAACGTCGATCGTCTCGACGTCATGGTCGACGGTTCCAAACCCGGCTCGGTCCGTGGCGAGTGTTCGACCGACGATGGCCGAGGTGCCAGAAGCCATCTCCTCTGTGTCGCTACTGTTGCGGATAACTTCACCAATCTCAACAAGTGCAGTCTGCAGTTGAGTTACGCGCTCGCTAGTCTTGGCGATCCGCCGCAGTTCAAGGTTCTCGCTGGCGAGACGGGCAAGTGCCTGGAGCATCGCCCTTTCCATCTCGCTCAGTCCTGCCGGCCGCGGAGCGGTATCGATGACACACAGCCGACCGACTACCGCCCAGGATCGAAGAACAAGCGGCGCGCCAGCGTATGCCCGGAAGTGCCTTTCGCCCGTGACAAGCGGATTGCGCTTCGTTCGCGCATCGGCCGTCAGATCGACGATCTCTAGAAGCTCGCCTTGATCGATCTCGATCCGACAGACCGAATGTTCGATATCCGTCTCACATACGTCGAGCCCGTACTTGGCCTTGAACCACTGTCGGTCGGTGTCAAGGAGTGTGATCAGAGCGATGGGAGCGCCACAGGCCTTAGCCGCAACGAAAACGAGATCGTCGAAGGATTGCTCGTCCGGTGTGTCGAGAACCATGAGTTCAGCAAGGGCCTTCACTCGCTGAACAGCCCCCGCGTCTGTCGCACTGGCGCTTAGGTTCGGCACCTTAATGTCCCTGCACGCGAGGCGGCCACTGCGGCGCCGATGTCTCGGCCTCACGCGTCACTGCAGCATCGCCACCGTCGACGGTGAGGACAATCTTGCCTTGAATGTGGCCCGCCTCAGCTCGCTCGTGAGCGGCGGCCGCTTCCGAGAGGGGGTATGTGCTATCGACCGCGACGCGAACAGTCCCGCTGTCCAGCAATCGACCTAGCTCGGCGAGTTGGGCTCCGTTGGACCGTACCTGTGTCGCAGAGACCGTCACGCCGAGGTTAGCGGCTTCATCGTGTCCCGCGAAGCCAAGCGGAAAGATTGGAAAAAGCGCGCCGCCACGACGTATCGAGCGCAGGAAACGACTGGCTGTCGGGCCACCTACCGCATCGACGACGAGGTCGACCTCGCGCACGGAGTCTTCCGCCTTGATTTTCGTGTAATCGATGAATTCGTCTGCGCCGAGATCGCGCAGAAATGTCTCGTGTCGGCCTGACGCGACAGCTATCACGCGCGCGCCCTTGTGTTTTGCTAACTGCAGTGCGAGGTGACCGACACCGCCGCCGGCGCCATTGATCATGACGCTTTTGCCTTCCAACGGGACCGGGTCGTGCCTCCCGGGCTGCAGGGGATTGGGTTCGCTATGACCCAGCTCTATCAGGTACTGCCACGCGGTCAGTCCCGACATCGGCGCTGCAGCGGCATGAACATGGTCGAGGCCGCGAGGTTTTAGCGCCAGATCTGATGCCGGTGCCGAAACGTACTCTGCATATCCCAGGCTTTCGCCAAAACTTGGGAATCGGATCATTCCAAAAACTTCGTCACCCGGCGAAAACGCTGTGACATCCGGGGCGACAGCCTCAACGATCCCGGACACATCCGAGCCGGGTATGGCCGGCAACTCGATCGGCGGTCTCCACTCGGGGGGCAGCGCCTTGTACCCTTCTCTGAGATACCAATCTGGAGGATTGAGGCCAGCCGCATGCACTCGGACGAGAACCTCGCCTGGCCTGACGGCGGGCTTTGGAGCATCCTCGTAGCGGAGTACGCCGGGAGCACCGAATTCGTGGAAGCGGATTGCCTTCATCAATATCCTCCGGTCAAACGCGTTCAAGAAGAGCAACGGTGCCCTGGCCGCCGTCAGCGCAGATGCTGACGATCCCGCGCGACCCCACCGGCAGGGCCCACAGTTCCTTCACCGCTTGGCTAAGATCGCGCGCGCCGGTCGCCCCGAAGGGATGTCCGATGGCTACCGAACCGCCATTGGGGTTGACTCGATTCCAATCGAACTCGCCCATGGCGGCCTCGACGCCGGCCTTTTCGCGTACCCAATCCGGATCGGCGATGGCCGCGACATTGGCCAACACCTGGGCGGCGAACGCTTCGTGGATCTCCCACAGAGCGATGTCGGAGAAGCCGAGGCGATGCCGCGCGAGCAAGCGCGGTATCCCGTAGGAAGGCGCCATCAGGAGCCCTTCCGTATGGAGGTCGACTGCCGACACTTCGTAGTCGACGAGCCGCGCGAAAGGCGTACCGGCGGGGAGTCTCCTCAGACCCGCGTCGTTGGCAACCCAGCAGCCGGCCGCTCCATCGGTGATGGGGGAACTGTTGCCGGCCGTCAGGCTGCCCTGTCCGCTCTCCCGATCGAAGGCTGGCTTTAGGGCGGCGAGGCGCTCCGCAGACGTATCTGCTCGCGGGTTCGCGTCGCGCGCCAGCTCCGGCAGAGAGATGACAAGGTCGTCGAAGAAGCCGTTGTCCCAGCCGGCGACGGCTCGCTGGTGGCTCTTCAGAGCCCAGTCGTCCTGTGCTTCGCGCGAGACCCGCCAAGCTTTGGCGGTCTCTTCCATGTGATCGCCCATCGTCCGGCCGGTGATACGGTTGGCCCACCCCTTGGTTGGGAGCACGAAGTCGCGCGGCGTCAGCGATTGCAGCGCCGAAAGTGCCGCGGCCGGATCCTGCCCGAACAGATCGGTCAGTCGCTTGGATGCTTCAGCGGTTAAGGCAAGCGACGGCCTGCTCATGACCTCTGCGCCGCCGACCATTGTCAGGTCCGTCCCGCCGCCAAGCAGTCCTGCCGCAGCGAAGGTTGCAGTCATGCTGGTCGAGCACGCTAGGACAACGGAGAACGCGGGGATGCTGGGGTTGAGCTTGGCGTCCAGCCAAACTTCCCGAGCGATGTTGCTCCATCCCAGGTTGGGTATGACGGTTCCCCAAACAGCCAGATCGGGCTCGGCTAAATTCGCCATCGCCTGGACCACGGGCACGGATAACGAGACCGCGTCGTAGTTGGCCAACGCCCCGCTACCTCGGCCGAAGGGTGTCCGCAGCCCAGCCGCTACGAAAACAGGTTCAGCAAAGCGACTCATACTGATCTCCTGGGAATCGGAAGTTGAAGAAGGATGAGCGTGGGCGGTTCGCTGCGTTTAACCACCATAGCGCTCAGTCTTGATGATTGAGGGGTCGAGGCCTGCCGAGAGCGCACCGTCCGTTGCGATGTTGACGAAGCCGTTGGAGCCGCAGACGAACACCTGCGAAGGGTTTCGGCCGAGACGGGAGATTGTCTCCTTGACCATCAAGCCGTCGATGCGCCGATCAAAGTCCGACGCGCGCAAGGGCGCCTCGCGGGTGATCGCCAGCGCCAAGCTGAATGCTGGATCGTCCGTTTCAATTGAGTGCAGTTCCCTGGAGAACAGCACGTCTTGGGCGGTCCGCGCGGACAGGAGCAATGCAACTGGGACCGTCTGCGCTAGGGATCGGCGCTGGCGGATCATCGCCATTAGCGGCACCACGCCGGAGCCCGCCCCAATCAGTAGGACTGGCTCGTCGGCAGGCTCCGGCCATAGGAAATGGCCACCGAGCGGCCCACGGAGTTCGATCTCGTCGCCGGTTGCTGCGATATCATGGAAGAACGGTGAGACCTCGCCATCGTGAAGGCGCTCGATGGCGAGTTCGAGGATCGGAGATGAAGCGGGCGACGAGGCGATCGAATAGCTTCGCATCGCGGTGTAGCCGTCGGGCGCGGTCAGACGGACATCGACGTGCTGGCCCGCGACATGAGCGAACGGGTTCCCCAACCGCAGGAAGAAGCTCTTGATACTCGGAGTCTGTTGGACGATTTCGTCGATGAAGCAGGACTGCCAAAACGCGGGTTGCGCGCCGATCTCAGTCATGGGTGTATCTCTGCTCGCGCCAAGGATCGCCGTAGATGTGGTATCCACGCAGCTCCCAGAAGCCGGCTTCATCACGCGTTGTGAATTGCAGCGCGTTCACCCATTTTGCGGACTTCCAGAAGTATAGGTGGGGAACGAGTAGGCGCGCCGGTCCTCCATGATCGCGTGGAAGTGGCTGGCCCTCGTAGTTCAGAGCGATCATCGCCTTCCCCGACAACATGTCGGCCAAGGGAACATTCGTCGAATACCCGTCGTAGCAATGCGCCAAGACGAAGTCGGTTGGCCGCTCAATCCCTGCTGCCGCAAGGATGTCCTCGATGAGCACGCCCTCCCATGCAGTATCGAGCTTGGACCAGGACGTCACACAGTGAATGTCTTTGGTCACCTTCGTCTTGGGCAGCGCGTTGAACTCGCCCCAATTCCAGACCTTAATGGGTCTCGGGCCGATCTTGACCGTGAACTTCCAGTCGGATGTCTCAATGCGCGGCGTCGGTCCCGCTGTCAGAACGGGAAAATTTTCAACGAGGTGCTGACCAGGCGGGACTCGGTTCGAGTGGTCGCCGCCTGAACCGCGGCCGGTAAAACCTCTGGTGACCATGTCGAACCCCCTTGCTTGTCACGACAGACCGAAACCGGGTTCATCACAGACTATTAGGAGCAAGAACGTAGCGTAAGCAAAGGTCATGCTTTCCGATAGGTCGGATATTAGATCACCGGTGTTCGTTGCAGTATTAAGATGATTGCGCCCACTATGAGTTACGACGATTGCCTAGATACTATAGAGGCATATCGCCAAGTTTGACCAATGCCTGTCCGCTATAGTTTCGATAGCTTCATGGAATAGTCGAGGGAGCGCTGAGGCGAGAGGCGGCCAGCGTCGGCCAAGGGTATAGAAACTATGCTGAGCAGCTATTGGAATTGTCTATCATAACAATTCATAGTCGTGGCTGCCGAAATCCTGTCTTTCTGAGGCATAGTTCGAAAGAAATCCCGATCTTATCGATCAAGAGACCTCAAGACGAAGAGCGCAGATACGTGCAGCAGTTCGTCTGTCGCCGCCATGACCGGCCAGACATCGGCCTGCTGCATTGAGGTTGGAGAAATCGGTGAGAGAGACCGGACCGCAAGCGCCCGAGCTTCGTGTGCAGCATTGGATCGGCGAGGATGGACACCGCCTCGATGCGTCCATCAAGCTTTCAGACATCGGTCCCGGGCCGAAGATTCTGTTCGCATTCCAGCACTGGTGCCGTGGCTGCCATCTGCATGGCTTTCCCACGCTTCAAAGGTTGCATGGGGCGTTGGAATCCAGGGGCGTCGGGTTTGCCGTCATCCAAACCGTCTTCGAAGGCGCCCAAGAGAATACGTTCGAAAAGTTGCGCGTCAATCAGCTTCAGTACGGCTTACCTGTCGCCTTCGGTCACGACGAGCCACCGCCAGGCGCGCCGTTCCCAACGTTTATGGGGGATTACCACACCCGGGGAACGCCGTGGTTCGTGGTGATCGATGCCGATGGTCACATTGTCTTTTCTGACTTTCATCTCGATGCGGATCGTCTTGTGGCAGAATTCGAGCGGGCGTGATCTATGCCGCGTTGGCTGATCCTAACCGCCACTCACATCCTCGTCTTGTCCGTAGGCTTCGCCGGCGGGATCTACCTGCTGCCTATCCTGACAGCGCCGCCTTCGCCCACTGAAGTTGCGCTTCAAAACTCTGCTTCTGAAGCGGTCTATTTTGGTCGATTTGCGCGCGATCTGGAAGGCAGTGATCTCCTCCATTGGGGCACTGGAGAAGTTCGGATTGCGCCCGATCGGATCGCGCACCTAGGGCGTCTTTCGCCTGGTCCGGATTACAAGCTCTACCTCGCGCCCCGGTTCGTCGAGACCAAGGCGGCCTTCCTCGAGATCAAAAGCTCTTCGGTTAGGCTGGGCGATGTGAAGACCTTCAATGGGTTTATATTGCAGGTGCCCAGAGGCGTCGATGTTGACGATTACAGTGCAGTTGTCATCTGGTGCGAGGCTTTTGATCAATTCATCAGCGCTGCAGAGTATCGTGTTCCACATCAGGCTCTGAAATGAGCCAGGTAATGGACAATGTGAAGGCTGCTTGCACGCGTGGTCTCGTCCTCGCGCCAGTAGCCGCCTTGCTGTTGAGCGTCGCCATCTTGCTGCTCGGCAACGGGCTGCTGGGCACGCTTTTGATCGTCAGAGCTGGTCAGGAGGGCTTCTCGGCCGCCGCGATCAGCGCGATGATGTCGTTCTACTTCGCAGGCTTCACGATTGGCGCGCTGGTTTTGCCTCGCATCATTGTGTCGGTGGGGCACGTACGGACCTTCGCCGGCTTTGGGGCGATCGCATCGATGACCGCCCTTCTCCATGTAGCGTTCGTAGATCCGGTAGCTTGGATGCCGCTTCGGCTCGTGACCGGCTTGGCATATGCGGGTATGATCCTCGCAACGGAAAGCTGGCTCAATGCCCACGCGGTTCAATCCACACGCGGTCAGCTTTTGTCGATTTTCGGCGTTGTCTCCATGGGTTCTTGGGCGACCGGACAGGCGCTCCTCAACATCGCTCCACCCGCCGATGTTACACTTTTCCTCATCGTCTCGCTGCTGATATCTGCCGCAGTGGTTCCGATCACTCTACTTCCCAGTCATTCGCCGGCCGACGTGCGGCACGAGTCGGTTGCATTCAGGGATCTCTTTTCTGTTTCGCCCTTGGCGTCGATCGGCGTCTTCTTGGCCGGGCTGGCCATAGGCGGCTTCTGGGGCATGGGGCCCAATTTTGCGCAAAGGATCGGTCTCGACGTCGCCGGCATCTCCGCCTTCATGGCCGCAGTTCTCGGAGGAACGCTTTTGTTGCAATGGCCGCTCGGTTGGCTCTCCGACCGGGTGTCCAGGAACCTGGTCATCGCAGGAGCGGCGCTGGCATCCGCCGTGGCAGCCATCGGCGTGTCGGTGGCGGCAGACGCCCCTTTGCCCGTCCTTCTTGCGGCGGGAGCGCTCTTCGGCGGTTTTGGCATCCCGATCTACTCGCTGTGTCTCGCCGCCGCGAACGACGACCTTCCTCCAGGGCGGCTGCTCGGCACCGCGCGAGGGCTTCTGCTGCTCAACGGGATCGGAACGGCGGCCGGACCACTTGTCGGGGGAGTGGTGATGGATCGTGTCGGGCCCGGTGGGCTGTTCGTCTATGCTGCTGTCCTGCTGACCATGCTAGCGGTGTTAGCGGGCCTACGCGGTCGCTCTCGCTCCGCAATCGAGGTAAAGGCGACACGTTGTCCGAGTACGCCGATGATCACCGCCTCTCTCGATGCGATGATACGAACCCAGGACGAGCCGCAGAGCGTTCGGAACTAGCGCTGCGGCCCTGGCGACCGTTTGCTATGAGACAGCTTCGACCTTCAGCTCTCGGCCGTTGAATTGAACGGTCTCGCCGGCCTGAGCCCCGTCGATTACCTCGAAGATCGGCGCCATCGTCGATATGCCCATAAGCTCGCGCCCATGGCAGACGAACTTGTCCGTTGACACCGCGACGACGAAGTAGCGACCCGACAACTTGATGACCGCCCCTTCTGTAACCGCCGTCTTCGGTCCGAAGTCGATTGTTCTCAGCTTGTCGAGCTTGTCGGCGTAATCGTCCAGCGTATCGTCGAGCGCCTCGGCGAAGTCGCTCGCGATCTCGGCTTGTGCCTGTTCGTCGTTCTCGATCGGCTCGCTCCGATCCAAGCGAGCGGTGGAAACATAATCGAGATACTTGTCGCGAGCGCTCTGCAGAGCAGCGGTCTCCAACGACAGCATCGTTTCCCGGATGTGGTCCTTATTCCAATCCATCTGCACCTCGTCGCATTGCAATTTGAAATGATAAGCCGATCTATCGGAGCAAGCCGTTGAAAGGCCGCGTTCCGCAGCCGGCGCCGTCATTCGTCGATGATGACGTCTTCGCCCTGGTAGGGGATCCTGATCAGCCGAGGATCCCGAATGATGCTGGTCACGAGCCAGACATACGTCTGTTCTGCGGTATCGAAGCCGAGAATGCTGAATGCGCCGCCGAACGGGCATGCCGGAAAGTCGGGGAAGCCTTCTCGAAGAACGTAACGCTCGGGTTCGCGATCGAATTCGGCCTTGTAGACCTTCCGCAGCCCATGCTTGCTCGGAACGTCTTCGTCGCCCGCGGGCGCTGTTTCACGATGTTCCAGGAGGCGCTCGGAAAGATCACGGTGGCAGATCTCGTCGAACACGTCGAAGGCATCAATCAGCAAACCTTTTCGCTCGGTCGCGGGATCGGTGATCGCGTAGATGTTCGAAGCATCTTCGGCACCGTCCCCGCTTTCGAGACGCAGCGCTGCGTCGACGCGAATGGAGCATGGATCGAGCATCGATCCCAGTTCGAGATCGACCAGGTTGCCGTCCTTGACGCGGTACTCGCGGTCATAGCCCTTCGCGACGAAGGACTGCACTGCTTCTAAAACGTCGGTCACTTGGGCTGTCATTGATGCACCTCGAGTTCACGTTGGGACGGAAGAGCGGCCGTGGCCGGCGCGCGGCAGCCTGCTGGGTCTAGTCGCGGCTCGCGCGTAGCGATCACAGCCACTTGGCCTTCTTGAACCGCACGAACAGGAAGAGGCAGAACATCAGCATGACACCAAGCACGACGAAGTAGCCGTAAGGCGTGTCCAGTTCCGGCATGTTCTTGAAGTTCATGCCGTATATGCCTGCAATCGCTGTCGGCACTGCGAGGATCGCGGCCCACGCCGCAAGTTGGCGGGTGACGACCCCGATTCTTTGCGCTTCGAGAAGGCTGCTGAACTCGAATACAGTGGATAGCACCTGCAGGAGGCCATCGACCATGGACTGGACACGATCAACATGGTCGGCAACGTCGTTGAAGTAGGGCCGCACCTCAGCGCTGATGCAGGGAAAGTGTCCGCGCACGAGCTTGCGCACTAGCTCGGCCATAGCGCCAAGGGTGCGCTGAAACCGCGTCAGCTCGCATCTCAGGCCGAAGATGCGAGCAACGTCCTCTCGCCCAAGGAAGTCGTCGAGCGATCGCCTTTCCATCGCAAGTACGTCATCCTCGATCATTTCGAAGATGGGCAGATACTGATCCACGATCCGGTGAAGGATCGCGTGGAGGACGTAATCGACGCCTTTTCCGAACTGGGCGGGCGAACGCTCGAGTTGCTCTCGAAGGTTGCCCAATGCACCAGCGTTGCCGTGGCGAACGGTGATAAGATGGTTATGGCCAGTAAAGATCGCCGTCTTGCCGTAACGTATGCGGTCCCCGACCAGCTCAGCCGTCTGGGCGACGACGTAAAGCTCGCCGTTATAAACTTCGAGCTTGGGCGGGCATATCGGGTGCATCGCATTGTCGATCGCTAAAGGATGCAGATTGTAGGTCGCCTGAAGCGCCCTCAGTTCGTTGACGGAGGGCTCGCTGAGCCCAATCCAGCAAAAGCCCGAACGGTTCTTGTCGAGTTCGACGCGCTCGTCGATAGCTACTTCCCGGATACGCCGACCCTCGTTGTAGTAATATGCAGCGATGACACTCATGCTGACCTCGCCGGAATGAGCAGCCCACGTTGGACTGCTGGGCGCGTGAGGCCGCGATCCAGCCACGCTTGGACATTCGAATGATTGCTAAGCCGCAGTAGGTCGCCGGCGTCGTAGGCGCCAACCAAGGCGTTGACCCAGCCGAGGGTCGCAATGTCGGCGATAGAATAGTCATCGACGATCCAGTCGCGCCCGTCCAGTTGGCGGTCTAAGACTCCCAGGAGGCGTTTGGATTCATCAGCGAAACGCTTCTGAGGACGCTTATCCTCATAGTCCTTGCCGCCCCCGCGCAGGAAAAAGCCGAGTTGACCGAACATCGGGCCAATCGCCGACATCTGGAAGAATACCCAGCTTAGCGCCTCGTAGCGCTTGGCTGATGCTCTCGGGATGAGCTGGTCGGCCTTCTCCGCCAAATAAACGAGGATCGCGCCGGATTCCCAAACGCCGAGCGGCTTACCGTCCGGGCCCATTGGGTCGATGATCGCAGGTATGCGGCCATTCGGGTTTAGCGAAACGAAGGCCGGATCTTTGCTTTCGTTCTTAGAGATGTCGATAAAGTGCGGCTCGTACGGCAGGCCGATCTCCTCGAGCATGATCGAGACCTTGACGCCGTTGGGCGTGGGCGCGGCGTAGAGCTGCAGGAGATCAGGGTTGGATGCCGGCCAGCGTTGTGCGATCGGAAACGACGAAAGGTCTGGCATGATGTGGCGATCCTAACAACTCGATGGCTGAGGAGCGGTATGACCGCTTGATTAGCTGGGTTTCGGGCCCGCACCATCAGTGGATGCGGGTCCGATGGTGCGACCCAGGGGCTCAGCCGCAAATGTGGCTGCAGCTATTCCGCTGCCGCGCCGGCCTCAGCCTGGGTGTCGCCAGCGTCTTTACGCTTCGGGAGCACCCAGTTAGCGCGCGGGAAATGGCAGGTATATCCGCCCGGCCTCTTCTCCAGATAATCCTGGTGCTCCGGCTCTGCTTCCCAGAAGTCACCCACGGGCTCGACTTCGGTGACGACCTTGCCGTCCCACAGTCCGGACGCGTCGACGTCGGCTATCGTATCTTCGGCGATGCGCTTCTGCTCCTCGTCGACGTAATAGATGCCAGATCGATAGGAGAGGCCGCGGTCGTTGCCCTGGCGGTTCTTTGTCGTCGGATCATGGATCTGGAAGAAGTATTCCAGGATATTACGGTAGCTCGTCACTGTCGGGTCGAAGGTGATCTCGATCCCCTCCGCATGAGTGCCATGGTTGCGATAGGTGGCGTTCGGCACGTCGCCGCCGGTGTAGCCGACGCGGGTCGAAACGATGCCGGGCTGCTTGCGGATCAGATCCTGCATTCCCCAAAAGCATCCGCCAGCGAGAACAGCGCGCTGATGCATGTTAAGCCTCCTCTACTTGGTCGAGATACTCGCCATAGCCCGCGGCTTCCATCTCATCGCGCGGGATGAATCGAAGCGATGCCGAGTTGATGCAGTAGCGCAGGCCGCCGCGGTCGGACGGCCCGTCCGGAAACACGTGGCCAAGATGGCTGTCGCCGTGCACCGAGCGAACCTCTGTCCGGACCATGCCATGCGAGCTGTCTCGCACTTCGTTCACGTGAGCCGCGACGATCGGCTTGGTAAAGCTCGGCCAGCCAGTGCCGGACTCGAACTTGTCCGTCGACGCGAACAACGGCTCGCCGGATACGACGTCAACGTAGATGCCCGCCTCCTTGTTGTCGTTATACTCGCCGGTAAAGGGTCTCTCGGTGCCGTCCTGCTGGGTGATCCGGCGTTGTTCCGGGGTCAGGCGTTCGATTGCTGCCTGCGACTTTTCAAACTTCATGGTGAGTCTCCATTACTTAGTTAGAGGGCCAGGCACACTACGTTCAATTTATCACGTCGATACTCACATCAACTATCGCAGTGGCTCCAACATTAATCCAATACGTCGTGCGTATAGTTTCTATACCGCACATGCCTTCTGCTTGGCGGGTCAACTCCAATCGTAACGGGCTGCAAGCTGAGCGACTTTTCGTATCTCGACCGGTGCCGTAGATCCGGACACGGTGGCGATCACGATCTCACGCTCCAACGCGAAGCCCTCGATCGGCCTTGTGATCAGGCCGTGGGTGGTGGCCGCGCGTTCGGGCAAAATGCATATCCCCCGCCCTTCGGCGACGACGCGCTGCACCCAGTCGTCTCGATCTGAGCGGAAGCGAGGGCGCATGCGCACCTCTCGACGCGCGAAGTGCTCGAAGATTTGATCGCGGCACTCGCATTTCAGTCGATCGACGAACGGGAAAGCAAGCAGGTCTTCACCACGAACGACTTCGCACGCCGCCAAGGGGTGATCTGCAGCGCAGCCGAGCACGAAGCGCTCCCGGAAGAGAGGACGCACATCAAGTTTACGATCCGGCCTTGATTCGCGAGGCAGGATGCACGCGTGATATTTGCCTGAGAGCACCTCCGACGTGTCCTCGCCCGATTGGAGCGAGTGCAGTTTGATCTCGATGGACGGCACCTCTTCCAGCGCGCTGTCGAAAAAGGCTGTGAAGATCCTCGGGCCGACGCTGGAGGCGACAGCAACGTCGAGAACGCGATGCCGCCCCATTGCCCAGTTTTCCGAGTGGTGTCTTACGCTCTTCATCGCGACCAGCATTCGGCGGAATTCCAACTCGACGTCCTGACCCAGGCTCGTCAGCCGGCTGTTCTTCCCGTCACGATAGATGAGCGGTCCACCGAGTTCCTCCTCCAGGCGGCGGATCGCTCGTGTCAGGCTTGGTTGTGAGACACCACTGAGACGAGCAGCCGCAGTGAAATTCAGCGTCTCGGCCAAGTTGATGAAATAGCTGACCTGGTTGAGTTCCATAGCCCTTTGGCCTGCGCCCTGACGAGTGCCACCCCAGAGGACCGATCCGACTACAGCCTCAGAAGTATGCGCGACGCATATAATCATGGTTTAGGGGCTTGTCTATATGCGCCGCGCATATAGAAAGAATGTCTTGGGCTGCTAGTTCGGGTCGATGGTGCTCCTGCTAAGCCGCCGTTGGAGGCTCGACGCATATGGCAGGAACGCGGTTCACGTTTGCCGGGGGAGGGGGGTCTGAACTAACCGGGCACCTGGAGGCGCCAGAAGGCACTCCTCGCGGCTGGGCGATTTTCGCCCATTGTTTCACTTGCGGGAAGGACAGCCGCGCCGCCGTGCACATCGCACGCGCGCTTTCGCGGGCCGGTATCGGCGTCTTGCGGTTCGACTTCGCCGGCACAGGGATCGCGAGTTCCGCGGAAGAAGCGGTAAGCTTCGCTTCTGACGTCGACGATCTGAGGGCAGCCGCGGAGGCCATGGCGGCCGCCGGTATGCCACCCGCCCTCCTTGTCGGGCACAGCCTGGGTGGAACGGCTGCGATCGTAGCCGCTGCCGCGCTGCCGGATGTCGCCGCGGTGGTGACGATCGGTGCGCCGGCCGACCTTCAGCATATCTTGCGCGTTTTCCGGCCTGGCGACCTTGACGCGATAGCGAGCGAGGGCGAGGCCTCTGTGGAGATCGCTGGCAGGCCCTTCCTCATCCGCCGCACCTTCCTGGAAACGGTAGAGCGAGCCGACATCGAGAAGTCCATCGCCGCGCTTCGACGTCCGGTGCTGGTCATGCATTCGCCGGTGGACCAAGTCGTGGGCATCGAGCACGCCTCGCGCATCTTCGTCGCGTCACGCCATCCTAAGAGTTTTGTCTCGCTCGACACGGCGGATCACCTTCTCACCGACGTCGACGATGCGAACTACGCCTCAGCTATGGTCGCCGCGTGGGCCAGCCGCTTTCTTCCGCCGCTAGCGGCGGATCTTCCGCAGGTCGAGGCGGCAAAAGGTGTCGTTGCGTCGGAGACGCTAGCGGGGAAGTTCCAGCTCACGGTCCGCAGTGGCGAGCATACTCTGTTCGCCGACGAACCGGAATCGGTCGGAGGTCTTGGGAGCGGCCTGTCTCCCTACGAACTGGTGTCAGCCGGGCTAGCTGCCTGCACGGTGATGACGATGCGCCTTTACGCCAACCGCAAGGGCTTCCCGCTCGAAAGAGCGACGACGAGCGTGCGGCACGAGAAGGTGGCGGACATGATGCCTCCCGACCGCTTCACACGCACCATCGTTCTCGATGGGCCGCTCAGTGATGATCAACGCGCGCGCATTCTTGAGATCGCGGATCGGTGTCCCGTCGATCTGACGCTCGTCCGGGGTTCTGATGTGCAGACCGAGCTTTCGAGCCGCGGCCAGCCTGCAGGTGCAAGGCCGTCGAACTGATTGGCACACAGCGTTTAGGGTGATCGGATGATGAGCCTGCCAGCTACAGACCAGACGCCGACGCGAACCGAGCGAGCGATACTCGCGGGTGGCTGTTTCTGGGGCCTGGAGGATTTGCTGCACCGCGCCAAGGGGGTCGTGGCCACGCGTGTCGGCTATATTGGCGGTGAAATGCCAGATCCGACTTATGCGAGACATTACGGCCACGCGGAAGCCGTCGAGGTGACCTTCGATCCGTCCATTCTGACGTATCGGGCTCTACTGGAACTATTCTTCCAGATTCACGATCCGACGACCTACGAGCAACAGGGCAGCGATGTCGGCCCAAGCTATCGGTCGGCGATATTCTATACGTCTAAAGCGCAGATGGACATCGCCTTAGCGACGATCGCCGAGATCGAAGCCTCGGGTCGCTGGCCTGGGCCAGTCGTGTCCGAGATCAACCCGGAAGAATCCTTCTGGGAGGCTGAGCCCGAGCATCAGAAGTATCTCCTGCGTCAACCCGGTGGCTATAGCTGCCACTTCGCGCGACCGACCTGGCGATTGGACCGAGCGAACCGATGAGCGAGCTTCGACTATCATCGACAATACTGCTGCAAGGGTGCTCGCGCTTTGTCGTGCTGCCAGCCGGGTCACCGTCATGATGCCGGAATACGTGATCGCCGGCTTGTGGGGCCTTTTGTCGGGAAGCGGACTGCTGGTGGGGGCGGTGCTGGCGGACGTGCTTTTCGGGCGACTTACTCACCGCATGATCTCCGCAGTCATGGGCTTTGGTGGCGGCGTGTTGATTGCCGTTGTCGCTACCGAACTCATCGGCGATCGCGTTTCGGCCGGGATGGGCCCATTTGCGATCTTCGCGCTACTCGCCGGAGCTGCGATCTTCAGCGGCACGAACTGGTTTTTGTCTCGCCAAGGCGCGAAGCACCGAAAGCGATGCGGTGAATGCACGGAGCAGGCCACTGAACAGGAGCACCGCGGCAGTGGTGCTGCAATTGCGCTCGGCAGCGTTCTCGACGGAATTCCAGAGGCCCTTGTGATCGGGATGTCGGTGGCTGGTGGCGGCAGGATCAGCCTGGCCGTCGTGGCAGGCTTCTTTCTTGCAAACGTGCCCCAGGGCCTATCGAGCACTTCAGGAATGAAGGTTGCGGGCCGACCCCGAAGCTATATCTACGCGGTCTGGATCGGCATTCCCCTACTCGTTTGCGTTGCCGCCGGTGTGGGAAATCTCATCCTCGGCTCGGCATCGACTCAGGCGCCAGCCATCCTTTCTTTCGCGGCCGGCGCCGTCATAGCGATGCTGGCAGAAGCTATGATTCCCGAAGCGTTCGAAAAGGCGCCGCCGTTCATAGGGCTCATCACGGTCGTGGGATTTCTGGCGGCATATCTCATCGCTCAACATTGATTCATGCGATTGCGATAGTCCTACGCCTCGCCGCTGTTTTCGCGATCTACGCCACGCTCATGCAACTCGGCATCAATCGGGCAATTCGTGCAACCCTCATAGCAACACAAGCGGCAGATACGATAGGAATGCTCAAGATTTTCCAGGCGATGCCGTAAGACGCGTTCCGCGATGTCGCAAAGAACTCTCAATTCGTCTGGGCTTAGGATGGATAACCCCTCAGCGATCACCTCGTCGCGTGAGGAAAGGACTTCGTCGCTCGCTACCTTGCCCGCCGCAGTGAGATAGAGAGACCGGGTGCGACCATCCGTGAAATGCTCACGGCGTTCGACCAATCCCTCAGCAGCTAACCGATCCACCAAACGGACAGTCGCTGCATGGGAGAGGCCGACGCCGATGGAGAGCATGCGAATCGAGAGCCCAGGCATGTGCGCAATCAACGCCAGGGCCGATGCTGCGGGTCCAGCTTCCGGCGCCCGCGATGAACTAGCGCGAACGATGTCGTCGCTGATCATGAGTGCGAACGCCCCGAAGATATTTCGATCTCGAGGTCCATCCATTGTCACATCTATATGTGCGCGAAGCATAGACAGCAAGTCATACGCGTGTGGTGCGGGTCGGCAAGCGTGAGGAAAAAAGGCCGGATTCCCAGAGGCTTACGACGTTCCGCCGATGACGCGGGAGATTGAAACTCCGCAATTAGATCATGGCGCGCACGGACTGCCGATACCTGGCGGCTATAGATCGGTGTCGTTTGCCGTGGTTTCGGCTGCCTTGGCGCCGAATCACATCGTTCCAGCGCCAGCTACGCGTTGTGGCCAAATGTTATCGGCAGGCCTGGGAGCTCGCTTTCTGCGTCCCACCTCAACCGACTCACCTTGGTCAGCCACGACCGTGCTTTAGCCGCAGCCAGCCGGCAGATGGATATCAAACCCCCTATCCGTCTTGGGGACGCGTAGGCCTTGAACGCGTTTCACGCAGCCCCCCCGAAGAACGGCTGCTTGTTTGGACGGCGCAAGCTGGATCGTCCGTGCTGACACTGCCGCGTTGACCCCGAGTGCCCACGCAGATAAGTCTATGCGTGACGCATACATAATGTGTTGGTGCGCACACGCCGCCAGAGCCGATTTCGTGCGCCATGTTTCACTGAGCGAATGGCGGATGCTTCAGTCAGTAAGGCGAGCCAGGGGAGACAGGCATGACGGTTAAGATCGCAATCAACGGTTTCGGTCGGATCGGGCGACTAGCCTTACGGTCGATCGTCGAACTACGTCGAGAGGACGTCGAAGTGGTTGCGATCAACGACCTCGGGCCGGTCGCTACCTTGGCGCACCTTCTGAGGTACGACTCGGTTCATGGTCCCTTTCGTGGATCGATCGACCTCGGCGAAGACTGGATCGACGTCGGGTCCGGTAAAATCAGGGTGTCGTCGGAACGCGATCCAGCAAACCTGCCCCATGATGAGCTTGGTGTTGACGTGGCGCTCGAATGCACGGGCTTCTTCACATCCAGGGAGAAGGCCGAGTCGCACATTCGTGCGGGAGCAAAACGCGTGCTCGTCTCCGCGCCGAGCGATGGGGCAGACAAGACGATCGTCTTCAAGGTCAATCACGACACGCTGACCGCTGACGATGTCGTCGTATCAAATGGCTCATGCACGACCAATGTCCTCGCGCCTGTCGCGAAGGTACTGAACGATCTCTGTGGCATAGAGCGAGGCTATATGACCACGGTTCACGCTTATACCGGTGACCAGCCGACGCAGGATACCGTCCATAAGGATCTCTACCGCGCCCGCGCAGCCGCACTCTCAATGATCCCGACGTCCACCGGGGCTGCGAACGCGATCGGCCGCGTGCTGCCGGAACTAAAAGGTAAGCTTCATGGCTCGTCGATCCGCGTCCCAACGCCGAACGTCTCGGTCATAGATTTGGCTGTTTCGACGTCGCGTGAGGTTTCGATAGACGATGTGAACGACGCCATCCGTCAGACTGCCGCCGGTGCAATGAGTGGGGTGCTTGCCTTCACGACGGAGCCCTTGGTGTCGGTCGATCTGAACCATCGGACCGAATCCTCAATCGTCGCACTTCCCCAGACAGATGTTGTCGACGGCAGGATGGTTCGCGTGCTTGCTTGGTACGACAACGAATGGAGCTTTGCGACGCGTATGGCGGATACCGCGGTCGCAATGGCGAAGCTCATATAGCCGATCGAGTGCCGGCAAAGTCGTCACTCGGCGAAAAGGTGGGTTTTCCAAAAAAGGAAGCATCGATGAGCATGAATGGACCATTGGCGCGCGCAGCGAGAGCCCTGATTCAGTGGCCGCGATCACATGTCGCCAAGATCGCTGAGTTGGACGAGGAGACGTTAGCTCGGTTCGAGGCCGGCGGTAGCGTGCTTGCAGCTTCGGAACTGATGCGGTTGCGTGACGCGCTCGAACGGGGCGGCGCCGTCTTCATCGATGAGGATCATCGCGCGGGATCGGGCGTGAGGCTTAAGTTCAACGCCAAGGACGTGCGTGCCATTAATCGGTTGGAGGGCGAAGGCGGGCCGGTAGGCACCGACGATGTCTGAAACCTCAGATTCTCGCGCCGGAGCTGGGGTATCAGGCGACAGACACTCATTCCTGCCGTGACCACGCCTATCATGACACCACCGGATGCTCGACGCACTATCCTTCGAGACGGCAATCAGAGGGATGGGCCCACGCAGGCGTATTACCTGATAAGTCGATATTCACGGGTCTCATGATCGGCCCAAGACCATCTACCCTCTCCCGTGGCCTGATGGGCCTTTCTTGAAAAGCCTGTCACGCGCTGCAAATCCGAAAACGATCGTCGTCGTCATCACGAGGTAGGCAACTATGCCGCCCGGAGAGAGTGTAGGCACTGCGGCGAGGATCAAAGCGTCGTTGCCACCGGGTATGAGGCCGATACCTATTCCCATCAACGCTCCGCCGACAATCGATCGCAGAATGCCGGCAACCGTCGGCCGTTGAAAACGCAAACGTCCCTGACGCACGGATGCCGTGATTGCTCCCGCAACAGAGGCAATGACCGCAACGAGTGCGACCTCGCCTGTTGGCGTCATTCGAAGAGGAAGGCCGCGTTGGATCAGGTCAGCGAACGTCCATGCCGGTGACAGGGCGTAAAGAAGTCCACCAGTGATACCGAGGCCAATCATTGAGGCGCCAAACGCCCAACCCGGTCTTCTTCGCGATGCGCCCTTCGTCGATACGAACATCACCGCCAGCGCTAGTACAACCGCAAGGGCGAGAACCGTAGCGGCCCCAGAGATGCTTGGGCTCGCGATAAGACTTGTCCATGTCACGAGAGAGCCGGGCCGACCATGATCGGCAATCAAGATCCCGACTGCTAGTCCCACAGGAAGAGCTAGCAGTCGCATTTCCCCATCGCCTAACCGTGCCAACGATCCAAGCAGACAAGTGTCATTGATGAGCGCCCCAAAGCCGAAGGCGATGGCGCCGATTAGGAGAAAGGCGTTGACGTTCGTCGAGGGTGCAAGGGTCGCGTTCAGCGTCCCAGACCAAGCGAGCGGAATAGCAACGAGGCCCGCCGCTGCAGACGCCGCAACAAATCCGACGAACATTCTTGGTGGGCGTCGTTTCTGCAACTCGTGAGCAGCTACGACCAGACATGTTCCACCTCGGTTTGCGGAATACCCGAACCAGAATGCCAGCATGCATATGAGAAGGTCGAACGCGATGGATTCCAAGGTATCAAGCCTGATTCATTTTCTCGTCAGTCGTTCTTCGAAGGACGCCGGGGTGGCGAGCGGGCTGGCGGCGTTGCGCTTTCAGTAGGTCGTCGCCTCGGGTAGCCGCCCAGATGCCGGAGGCTTGCGAGCTCATTTTTGTTCAACCCGTTTTCGAGAAGCCGCTCGGACAACGCGCCTAGGTCGTTCAGGTCCATGGGTGATAGGGGCGAGACCCACGCCGCGATCACCTGCTCGCGCGCTCTGAGCAAAGCTCTAGTCATCTCCTCACCGGAATTGGTGAGGTGGATGAAACGCGCCCGTCTGTCGACGGTGTGTCGCCGCCGTTCGACCAGATGATCGGTTTCAAGCCTGTCGATCAATCGCACCGTCCCGGCATGGGAAAGCCGAAGCCGGCTAGCTAGGACGCCGATAGGCACCCCAGGCTCAACACTAAGAAGGATCATCAGCGCAGCCGCTGGTCCGCTCGGCGAAAGCGAGGCTGAGGCACTCGCGATGTTGTCAGCCACCGCGAGCGCTAGTGCACCAAAATGATATTTGGCTGCCGCCGGCTCCATCCGTCTACGATATATGCGTGACGCATAGACATCAAGTGTCCGAAGATGTATGACTGCCGCATACATTTCTGGGATTCGGAGATGGTCATGCTCACCGAAGGACTCGGCTCGGATTCCTCGCCTGAGATCGAAAGAGATGCGCCGTCCACTGGCGGCTTAAAATTTCGCGCGCTGCTCGTGCGCTTGAATGGCGGCAGCCACGGAGGGGCGTCATGCCCGATCTGACGCTTGATCTGCGATACCTCAAATACGCGATCCAGGTCGCCGAGGCAGGTAGCTTTCGCCGGGCGGCCGAACGCATTGCGATCTCCCAATCTACCGTGAGCCGTCGGGTGCAGATGCTAGAGCGTCAGCTTGGCGTTTCGCTGTTCGAGCGCACAAGAACAGGTGCCGCGCTAACGCCCGAGGGAGCACGCTTTCTTCAGCACGCGGCTGTAGGAGCGCGATACCTGCGCGAGGCTGCGACGGAGATCCGGTCCACACGAAACCTCAAGACCGGGCTTATCAGATTTGGGATGCTCGAAGCGTTTCCGGCGGGCCCAATCATCGACCTTCTCGCGGACTTTCGACATCAATATCCGACTATCGAGGTGAAGCTCGAGGAAGGCACGTCAGAAGAGAATACATCGCGGGTGCGGCGGGGATTACTGGATGCCGCAATTTGCCTTCGCACAAACAGCAACCGCCAGTTTCACATTCGACGCTTCTGCGATCCCACTTTGTTTGTGGCATTGTCCCAGCGTCACCAGTTGGCGTCGCGAATGCAATTGGCTTGGGAAGACATTTGCGACGAGGTCTTCCTCGTTCGTTCCGACGGTGCCGGACGTGAACTCTCTGACTTGCTCAAGCGCATGGTAGGAGCCGTAGAAGGAGAGGTTCAACTATCCATTCAACAGGTCAGCCGGGAGACACTCCTCACCATGGTCGAGCAGGGCTTCGGTTTGACCATCACGACGTTGGTTCGCCAAACTGACATCGCGTTGGTCCCGCTTTCATCGGCCCGAGCGCCCACGGCTGCTACGATTTCATCCTGCGACAACGACAATCCCGCCCTACCACTGCTGCTGAAATGTCTCGACACCCTCTCAGGGTCGAAGGGGAGGAGTGTTGGCTAATCTTCGGTCTTTTGCGTCGTAGCTCGCCTAGCTTTTGCGAAACCGCGGTCGGTCGCGATGAACCGCTGCAACATAGGAACGATCAACCTAGCCGGATCAACCGCAGGCTGCCCTTGTTCGCGCCCTAACAGATCGGCATAGTCGGCCAAGTCGTGATGAAGAGCAGCAGGCAACTCGACTTGAACTTTGATCGGCTTTTCTTCCGCGATAGGCCCCAGCTTGAGCTTCGACATTATCATCCCCCATATGGTTCGAGCACGAGATCGCGCGTCACGATAACCCGGACAGGGAATCCTGGCCGGACGGTGAGCGTCGGTGGCACATTAAGCTGCCGTCTGACGATCTGCTGACCCGCGTCGTTAAGCGTGTCCTGTCCGCCGTTGCGGATCGCCTGGATCAAGCGATCATCATTGTCCACGGCGAGTTCGGCGCCGACGCTGAGCAGCGTGGAAAGTCCCGCCGCCTTGGCGAGATCCCACCAGTGGTAATCGACGCCGTCCTGCAGGCCGGCGAAACCTTCGGCATCGGCACCGGGCTGGCGCTCGAGCACGATCGAGCGGCCATTCGGAAAGATCAGCCGGTTCCAGACAAGCAGCACACGGCTTTGCCCGAACTGCACGTTGTTGTCGTACTGGCCGATGACGCGCGTGCCCTGGGGCACCAGAAGGATGCGGCCTGTCGGACTATCGTAGATGTTCTCCGTCACCTGGGCGGTGATCTGTCCCGGGAGGTCGGATCGGATGCCGGTTATGAGCGCCGCCGAGATGACTGCGCCGGCCTGAAGGATGTTCGGCGACGCCGGAGCAACGACGCGATCGGGCGCAACCGTCCGGCGATCGGCCGCTGCGTTGAGGAAGGCATTCTGGCGATCCTGCGCGGAGGGTGTGGCCGGCGGCGGCGCGAGGCCGAGGCTCGTCAAATCCGGCGCGGGCGGGAGTGCCGGGACACCTCCCGCCGCAGCGGGCGCCCCCCGGCTTTCCGATCCGGAGAAAAGGCGGCTGGTCCGCGCGGTCTCGATCTCCTGAAGGCGGCGCTGCTCTTCCGGGCTGATGCCGGGATTGGGCGTGGCGATTCCGGGTGTCGGCACCGGCTGTCCGCGATCGTGGGTGCTGAGGATCGGCCGCCCGAGGTCACCGGGAAGTGGCGGACCGAGCTGCGGCACGCCACTGTAATCTCGCGGCAGGCCGGCCAGTCCGTCAGCGGTCGAGCGGTTCTCGGTCGAATAGAGTTCGTCGTTCGGCCGACCGCCGTCGCGTGTCTGAAGCGCGTAGATCAGCGCACCGCCGAGCCCAACGCTGGCGACAAGACCGAGGCCGGCGAGAACCTTCCGCGATAACCGGGTGACGCGGGGCGGTTCGGCGCGCAGGCGCATCGGCGCTGGCCCGACCGGCTCGCCGGTCAAGGGCTGCCCATCGTCGTCGGGCACTTCCTCATTCCGGGGCGGGTTCTCGCTCATGAGGTCGGCCTTCCGTCGGTGCGGACGATCCTGACGCGCTTCTGCTCGCGACCGGAGCCGAAACGCAGTTCGGCGGCGGCGAACAGGCGGTCGACGATCATGTGGTGGCCGCGAACGCGGTAGTTCACCAGCTCGGAGGTATTGCCCTCGGGGCCGACGACGAAGAGCGGCGGCATCTCGCCCTGACCGATGCCGCGCGGAAACTCGATGAAGACCTGGCGGCCGTCATCGAAGGCGCGCAGCGGCCGCCAGGGCGCGCGATCACCCTCGATCGCGTAGCGGAAGTTGACGTTGGCGAGATCGACTCCGCTCGCCACCGGCTGGGCGGCCTGCGCCTCGGCGTTCTGCCGGCGCAGGGCGATGAGCTGGTCCTGCGGATACTGCCAGGAGACCGATGCCATATAGGTCCGCTCGGTCGAGCGCAGCTCCATGTGATAGGTGCGCATGTTGGTGTTGATGACGAGGTTCGTCATCAGGTCGGCCCGCGTCGGCTTCACGAGGATATGGATCTGGCGCGTCGCGCCCGATCCGCTCTCGGTGTCGCCGATGATCCAGCGGACCGTGTCCCCGGCCGCCACCGGACCGGCGCCAACGAGCTGCTCGCCGGGCTGAAGCGCGATGTCGGTGATCTGCCCGACAGCGGTATAGACCTGATAAAGCGCCCCTTGCGTCCAGGGATAGACCTGCATGGAGTTGATGAAGCCGTCGCGCACCGGCTGGACGCGGGCCGCCTCATTGGCCTGATTGACGCGCGCCGTCGGGTTGGTCGGCTCGGGCGCGCGTCGCGTCTCCGGCACACGCTGCAACTGGCCGGGTAGCGGCAGCGGCCTAGGCAGCTCGACCACGGTGACGGGCGCAGGCGGATCGACTGTCTGCACAGCCGGCGCCGCGTTGTCGTAGGAGATCTCGGGCGGTGGGTTCGTGGTGGCGCAGCCGGCGAGCGCGGTCGTCGCCAGCAGGACCATCGGAATTGCGGCTCTGCGGAGAGCTGCGAATACGATTGTGTGTGAAGCCGGATTTCCAGCTTTACGGAAAGACGGCTTCATTGCCCAAGCTCCCGTGACCAGTTGATAGCGTTGACGTAGATGCCGAGCGGGTTCGCCCTGAGCCGGTCGGCATTGCGGGGGATCTGCACGACGATCGTCAGGATCGCGGTCCAGCGCGTGGTTTCGGCGAGCTGGCCGTTCTCGTAGCGGCGCTCGACCCAGGCGACGCGGAAACTGTCGGGCGAGGCACGGATCACGCTCGAGACGTCGACGGCGACTTGCTGGCGACCGACCCGCGTGAACGGGTCGTTCGAGCGCGCATAGTCGTTGAGCGCCATCGCGCCGCGGTCGGTCGTGAAGTCGTAAGCCCGCAACCAGTTCTGTCGCACGATGATCGCGTCGGCAGGAATCGAGCGGACCTGCTCGATAAAGCGCGCCAGGTGGAAGGCGATCTGCGGATCGGTGGGACGATAGTCGGCCTCGGCCGGCGCCACGGCTTGAGCCTGACCGACGCGATCGACCTGCACCACCCACGGCACGATCGTTCCGCGTGCCGACTGCACGACGAGCGCGGTAGCGAAACCGGCGGAGAGGATCAGGGAGCCGAAGGCCATGAGCCGCCAGTTTTTGGCCTGGATGCGAGAGGCGCCGATGCGCTCATCCCAGACCTGCGCGGCGCGCTGATACGGCGTCTCGGGTTCGGCGGCTTTGCCGTAATGGGTGGTGGGTCGTTTGAACATCAGCGATCGCCTTCGGACAGGTTGACGGAGGAGCCGCCGCCGTGGGCGTCGCCGGAGCGGACGGCATGGGCCGTGGCTTGCACGGCATGGGTCATGCGCTGGGAGCGGCGCATCCGCTGCGCCCAGGCGGGCGGTCCGCCGGCATTGGCGGCACCGGAGGACGCGGCGCCGTCACCGGCGGCATCACCGCCGATCGAGCCCATGGTGGAGGAGCCGCCCGTCGCCTCGAACGCGGCTTTGCCACCGGCGTTGAAGCTGGAGCGCATGCTCTCGGCGGCGCGGGAGGCCGCACGGCGGAGCGGTGAGACCGCAGCGCTGCCACCGGCACGAGCGACCCCGCCAAGCCCCGAGGCGACACCTGTCGCGCCGGACTGCCCGGCAGCGCCAAGGCTGTAGGCAGTGGAAGCCCCGCCTGCGAGCGCAGCACCGCCACGGGCGGCTGCTGCTGCGCCACCGGCGAGTGCCGCGCCGCCGGACGCGGCTGCGCCGACCGCGCCGACGCCTGCCGCCACCATGCCGCCTGCGGCGAGGCCTGTGCCGACGGCGGCGCCGGCGCTGAGTTGAGGACCGCCGGAGACGATGCCGCTCGCGATCCCGGGACCGAAGATGCCGAGGCCAAGCAACGACAGAGCGGCGAGCACGATCGCCATAGCCTCGTCAATAGATGGGTTCTGGCCGCCGAAGCCGGATGTGAACTCGGAGAACAGCGTAGAGCCAATGCCGATGATGACGGCGAGGACCAGGACCTTGATGCCGGATGAGATGACGTTGCCGAGCACGCGTTCGGCCATGAAGGCGGATTTGCCGAACAGGCCGAACGGGATCAACACGAAGCCGGCGAGCGTCGTCAGCTTGAACTCGATGAGTGTGACGAAGAGCTGGATGGCGAGGATGAAGAAGGCGAGCAGCACCAGAGCCCAGGCCAGGAACATGCAGGCGATCTGGATGAAGTTCTCGAAGAACGACCAGTAGCCCATCAGGCTGGAGATCGAATCGAGCAGCGGCCGTCCGGCGTCGAGCCCGGTCTGAGCGACCTTGCCGGGGCGCAGAAGGTCGGCTGTCGTGAAGCCCGTGCCGCTGGCCTTCAGGCCAAGGCCTGCGAAGCTCTCGAAGATGATCCGAGCGAGATTGTTCCAGTTGCCGATGATGTAGGCGAAGACCCCGACGAACAGCGTCTTTTTCACCAGCCGTGCGATGATGTCGTCGTCGGCGCCCCAGCTCCAGAACAGCGCCGCTAGCGTCACGTCGATAACAATCAGCGTTGTGGCGATGAACGCGACTTCGCCGCTAAGCAGGCCGAAGCCGCTGTCTATGTAGCGGGTGAAGACCTCGAGGAAGTGGTCGATGACGCCGGTGCCGCCCATGATACTACCGTGCCTCGTCGGGCTGGGGCGCGCTTTCACGGCGGATCGGATTGTCGGGGATCTCGCGCGGAATCGCATTCGGCGGAGGCGGTTCGGGGAGACGCTCCATCGGACGAGCGCCGGGCGCGAGAAAGCGATGACGGTTCTCTGCCCAGGCTCGGAGGCACCCCGGATCGCGCGGCCCCGCTTCGCCAAGGGACTGGCAGCGGATCAATTCGTCACGCAGGGGATCGGCCTGAGCCTGGGTAGAGCGGCCGGATGGCCAGGCCGCCGGCGCTTCCTCCTTGCGGGTCATCTCGATCGCGGTCGCGGTGACCGCGACCGCGACGAACACGACGGCGCCAAGCCGCGCGAGCATCTTGCCGTCCATGACCATGTCCTCAGTTGCCGTTCGGGAACATGCGGGCGTTGCCGGGCTGGTAGCCCGTGCCCGGCGTCAGGAAGCGGCGGCGCTGTTCGCGGCCCTGTTCGGCCGCTGCCGCCCGCTCGGCCTCGGAGAGGCTCTGTGCGCGGCCATTGGCGGCAACGACGGCGGTGAGGTCGGCGAGCTGTTGTGCTTGCAGGGCGAGAAGCTGATTGCCCGCCTGCGTCGCCTGAAGCGCGCCGGTCGCGCCCTGGCTTTGGCCGACGAGCGCCGTCATCTCACCGCGATTGGTGTCGATGTTGCCGACGACGCCGGCCTGCACGCGCATGGCGTCCTGCAAGCCTCCGACCGTGTTCTGCCAGCGCTCGCGCGCTCCCGCGACGAGCGCCTGATCGGACGCCGACATCGACGCGTTGCCATAGGTGGTCTGAAACGCACGGTCGATCTGCTGGACGTTGAGGGCGATGCCCTGCGCCTCCGCGAGAAGTTGCTGGGTGCGCTGCACCGACTGCTGAAGCTGCTGGAGCGAGGAGTATGGCAAGCTCGCGAGATTGCGGGCCTGATTTATCAGCATGGTCGCTTCATTCTGAAGCTGGGTGATCTGCTGATTGACCTGCTGGAGCGTGCGCGCCGCCGTCAGGACGTTCTGCGCATAGTTGGTCGGATCATAGACGATCCACTGTGCGGCGGCCGGCGGGGCGAAGATTGGCGACAGCGCGAGCGGCGCGGCAAGGAGCGCGGCGCCGATGCGCAGCGCGCGTGAGCGGGAACGAACGGAACGGGTCATGGGCGTGCCTCCGGATCGGTTTGGGGGGTGATGTTGGTGAGGTCGGCGATGAGGTCGGCGGCCCAGCCGAGCCGGTTCTCGCCAAGCCATTCGGCAAGGAAACCATCCGTGCCGCTGCGGGCGTGAACCGCGGCGATCAGCGCCTGGTGCTGCTTCGACGAGGCGGCGCAGAGCGCCAGCGCTACGTCCGACAGACCCAGCTCGAAGAGCCGGTTGCCGCGGCGGGACTGGCAGTAATAGTCGCGCTTGGGCATCGCGCGCGCGAGGATCTCGATCTGGCGATCGTTGAGGCCGAAGCGGCGATAGATGGCGGTGATCTGCGGCTCGATCGCGCGTTCGTTCGGGAGCAGGATGCGGGTCTGGCAGCTTTCGATGATGGCTGGGGCGATCGCCGAGCCGTCGATGTCGGAGAGCGACTGCGTGGCGAAGATGACGCTGGCGTTCTTCTTGCGCAGGGTCTTCAGCCATTCGCGGAGCTGGCCGGCGAAGCCCTCGTCGTCGAGCGCGAGCCAGCCTTCATCGACGATCAGCAGGGTTGGGCGACCGTCGAGGCGATCCTCGATGCGGTGGAAGAGATAGGCGAGCACGGCGGCGGCAGCGCCGGTGCCGATCAGACCTTCGGTCTCGAAGACCTGAACATTGGCCTCGCCCAGATGCTCGGTCTCGGCGTCGAGCAACCGGCCGTAGGGACCGCCGACGCAATAGGGTCGAAGCGCCTGCTTCAGGTCGTTGGACTGGAGGAGGACCGACAGGCCCGTCAGAGTCCGCTCGGCGATCGGTGCGGAGGCGAGCGACGACAGCGCCGACCAGAGGTGCTCCTTGACCTCGGGCGTGACGGCAACGCTCTCGCGCCCCAGGATCGCGATCAGCCAGTCGGAGGCCCAGGCCCGCTCGGCGACGTCGTCGATGCGGGCCAGCGGCTGGAGCGACACGCTGTCGTCCGATCCTTCGGTAAGCCCACCGCCGAGATCATGCCAGTCGCCGCGCATGGCGAGTGCGGCAGCGCGGATCGAGCCGCCGAAGTCGAACGCGAACACCTGGGATTGCGCATAGCGCCGGAATTGCAGCGCCATCAGCGCCAGCAGCACGGACTTGCCGGCGCCGGTGGGGCCGACGATCAGCGTATGGCCGACATCGCCGACATGGATGGAAAGCCGGAACGGGGTCGAGCCTTCGGTTCTGCCGTAAAGCAGTGGGGGTGCGTCGAAGTGCTCGTCCCGTTCCGGTCCCGCCCACACCGCCGACAGCGGGATCATATGGGCGAGATTCAGTGTCGAGATCGGCGGTTGCCGGACATTGGCGTAGACATGGCCCGGCAGGCTGCCGAGCCAGGCATCCACCGCATTGATCGTCTCGGGCATCGCGGTGAAGTCGCGGCCCTGGATGACCTTCTCGACCATCCGCAGCTTCTCGGCGGCGATGCGCGGATCGTCGTCCCAGACGGTGATCGTCGCCGTCACATAGGCCTGGCCGGCATAGTCGGCGCCCAGCTCCTGCAGCGCCATGTCGGCGTCGGCTGCCTTGTTCGCCGCGTCGGTGTCGACCAGTGCCGAGGCCTCGTTGGTCATCACCTCCTTGAGGATGGCAGCGATCGACTTGCGCTTGGCGAACCATTGCCGCCGGATCTTGGTCAGCAGCTTCGTCGCGTCGGTCTTGTCGAGGAGGACGGCGCGGGTCGACCAACGATAGGGAAAGGCCAGTCGGTTCAGCTCGTCGAGGATGCCGGGCGTGGTCGCGGTCGGGAAGCCGACGATGGTGAGGATGCGAAGATGCGCATCGCCCAGGCGCGGCTCCAGCCCGCCGGTCAGCGGCTGGTCGGCGAGTAGCGCGTCGAGATACATCGGTGTCTCGGGGACGCGGACGCGGTGCCGCTTCGTCGAGACGGTGGAATGCAGATAAGTCAGCGTCTCGCCGTCATCGAGCCAGGCACATTCCGGCATGAAGGCGTCGATGAGTTGAAGGATGCGATCGGTGCGGTCTGCGAAGCCGCGCAGTACCTCGTGCGCATCGACGCCGGCATGATCGCGACCCTCGTAGAGCCAGGTCTCGGCGCGGGCGGCGTCCTCGGCCGGTGGCAGATAGAGGAAGGTCAGGAAATAGCTCGACTCGAAATGCGCGCCGGCTTCCTCGAAGTCGGCCTTGCGCTCGGCATCGACCAGGCCGGAAGCGCTGTCGGCGAACATGCTGGCCGGATAGGTGGCGGCGCCATGGCGCTGCGCCTCGACGAAGATCGCCCAGCCGGAACCGAGGCGACGAAAGGCATTGTTGAGCCGGCCGGCGACGGCGACCAGCTCGGCCGGTACGGCGCTGTCGAGGTCGGGGCCGCGAAAGCGCGCCGTGCGCTGCAAACTCCCGTCCTTGTTCAGCACCATGCCTTCGCCGACCAGCGCTACCCAAGGGAGGTAGTCGGCGAGCCGGGTGTTGCGGTTGCGATACTCGGCAAGGTTCATCATCGCGTCGCTCCTCAGACCGACAGGTGGCCGGGGATGCGCAGATGCTTGCGCACGACGTCGACGAACTGGGGATCGCGCTTGGCGGCCCAGACGGCCGCGAAATGCCCGACGGCCCAGAGGCCGAGGCCGACCAGCCAGAGGCGCAGGCCGAGGCCGAGCGCGGCGGCCAGAGTGCCGTTCAGGATGGCCAGCGAACGCGGCGCGCCGCCGAGCAGGATGTGCTCGGTCAGCGCCCGGTGGACCGGGACTGAGAAGCCCGGCAGTTCGCCGCCATGATCCGCGCCGTCGGCCATCAGACGAGCGCCCCGCCGCCGAACGAGAAGAAGGACAGGAAGAAGCTCGACGCGGCGAAGGCGATCGACAGGCCGAACACGATCTGGATCAGCTTACGAGCGCCACCGGACGTATCGCCGAAGGCGAGCGTCAGACCGGTGATGATGATGATCATCACGGCGATGATCTTGGCGACCGGCCCCTCGATCGATTCAAGGATCGACTGAAGTGGCGCCTCCCACGGCATCGACGAACCCGACGCATGGGCGGCCGGCGCCAGGGCGAGTGTGAGGAAGGTGACCGACACCGCCGTGGCGATGTGGCGGCGGATGCGCAGGGCATGCTTAATCATGACGGTTCTCCTGTGACGGGCTGGCTTGCGGGGGTGACGCGGTAGTCGCCGTCGGGGCCGAGGCCCTCGATGCGGGCGAGTTCGGCCAGGCGGCGCGACGCGCCCCGGCCGGAGAGCACGGCGACGAGATCGATCGTCTCGGCGATCAGCGCGCGCGGGACGGTAACGACGGCTTCCTGGATGAGCTGCTCCATGCGGCGGAGCGCGCCGATGGCGGTGCCGGCGTGGATGGTCCCGACGCCGCCGGGGTGGCCGGTGCCCCAGGCCTTTAGGAGGTCCAGCGCCTCGGAGCCGCGCACCTCGCCGATGGGAATGCGGTCGGGGCGCAGGCGAAGCGAGGAACGGACGAGATCGGAGAGCGAGGCGACGCCGTCCTTCGTGCGCATCGCGACGAGGTTGGGTGCCGCGCATTGCAACTCGCGGGTGTCCTCGATCAGGACGACGCGATCCGAGGTCTTGGAGACCTCGGCGAGCAGTGCGTTGGTGAGCGTGGTCTTGCCGGTCGAGGTGCCGCCGGCGACGAGGATGTTGCGCCGATCGGCAACCGCCTGGCGCAAGGTCTCGGCTTGAGCCGCCGCCATGATCCCGGCGGCGACATAGTCGTCGAGCGTGAACACGGCGACGGCCGGCTTGCGGATCGCAAAAGCCGGCGCGGAAACCACGGGGGGCAACAGCCCCTCGAACCGCTCCCCCGTCTCGGGCAGTTCGGCCGAGACACGCGGGGCACCCGGATGAACTTCGGCGCCGACGTGATGGGCGACGAGGCGGATAATGCGCTCGCCGTCTGACGGCGACAGTCGCTCACCCGTATCGGAAAGCCCCTCGGAAAGCCGGTCGACCCAGAGCCGCCCATCGGGGTTGAGCATCACCTCGACGATCGCGGGATCTTCCAGAAACGTGGCGATCGCGGACCCGAGGGCTGTGCGCAGCATGCGCGCACCGCGAAGGATCGCTTCCGATTTCTGGTGAGTGGCCGCCACGTCGTCCCCGTTCTCTTGCGGGACCGCGACATGCGGCCCTGGATCGGGGATGAGTAGAAGAGGCAGAAATCATGGCCTGACAACAACCATAATGTGGTCGTCGTACTGTGGCGTACAAAGACAGGGAAACGGCGGAACGCCCGAATACTTGCGATGCGTAGATCAGTGATTATTCCGCGTCGCGCGCGGGAATGTCTTCCGCGATTTCCTGCCTGAGCTTCGGTCCTTGCGCGAGTCGTCGGCCAAGGGCGGTGACGAAAGCTTCGTAGCGCTCGGCGGCCTTGGCGCGCGCCGCAACCTGTGCCGGCTCTGGCAGTGGCGGATTGGACGTCAGCCAGAAGCGAATGAACACGGCGAGCGTCTCGACTGAAATGCCAAGATCGCGCTCCATCCGCGCGATGCGACGATCGAGCTGGTCGAGCCGCTTAGTGGTGGCCGCCTCTTGCCGTTCCGCGGCATCAGGCGACAAGAAGGAGGCGATGCCTGCTTCTGCGACCAGCGACAGGGATAGGTCTCGCCGCGCGGCGTGCGCGGCGAGCGCCTTCATCACATCGGGATCGAGATAGACCGACAGCCGCTGTTTCTTGAGAGGCTTCGTCACGGCCGCCCCCTACAACTCGATCCCGTCGCCCGGGTCGAGCGATGCCTGACGGGCGACCTGGCGCATGGTCTGGGTCATGCGGCTGAGGCGCGCGGCATCCTCCTCGACGTCATCCCGAGGATCGATTTCGAACTCGTTCTCGATGACTGCCTTGCGCTCGACGGTCTTCGTTCGGCTGAGTTCGGGCTGATGGCGACGCTCGGATTCTGTCGGATCATCGTCCGACGCCTCCTGCGCGGCGATCGGTGCGTGGAGATCGGGCGCTGACGGCAGCGCCAATTTGCTCCAGTCGTCGGCTTGACCTGTCCTCGGCTTCGTCAGGGTCGGCGGAGCCAAGATGCGCTCCTGAAGCCGCTGATCCTCATAATATCGCGCTTTTTTCGCCCGGATCGGCGGAATGCCGGCGACCATGACGATCTCATCGGAAGGGGGAAGCTGCATGATCTCCCCCGGCGTCAGAAGCTGTCGGGCGGTCTCAGAGCGCGACACCATCATGTGGCCGAGCCAAGGCGATAGCCGGTGGCCGGCATAGTTCTTCATCGCCTTCATCTCGGTGGCGGTGCCGAGCGCATCCGAAACGCGTTTCGCGGTCCGCTCGTCATTTGTCGCGAAGCTGACCCGAACATGGCAGTTGTCGAGGATCGAGTTGTTCGGACCGTAGGCCTTCTCGATCTGGTTCAGGGACTGAGCGATTAGGAACGCCTTCAGGCCGTAACCCGCCATGAACGCCAGGGCGCTCTCGAAAAAGTCGAGGCGGCCCAGCGCGGGAAACTCGTCGAGCATGAGTAGCAGCCGATGGCGGTTGCTCTTGGCCTGGAGATCCTCGGTCAACCGGCGTCCGACCTGGTTGAGGATCAGCCGGATCAGTGGTTTGGTCCGGTTGATGTCGGATGGCGGGACCACGAGGTAGAGCGTGGTCGGATGCTTGCCGCCGACCATGTCGGCGATGCGCCAGTCGCAGCGCCGGGTGACCTCGGCCGCGACGGGATCGCGATACAGGCCGAGGAAAGACATCGCAGTCGACAGCACGCCGGATCGCTCGTTGTCGGATTTGTTGAGCAGCTCGCGCGCCGCGCTGGCGATCACCGGGTGCGGGCCCGCGTCGCCGAGATGGGCGGTCTTCATCATCGCCGCGAGCGTCGACTCGATCGGCCGCTTCGGATCGGACAGGAAAGCGGCGACGCCGGCGAGGGTCTTGTCGGCCTCGGCATAGAGGACGTGGAGGATTGCCCCGACCAAAAGTGCGTGCGACGTCTTCTCCCAGTGGTTCCGTTTCTCGAGCGAACCTTCCGGGTCGACCAGAATGTCGGCGATGTTCTGCACGTCGCGGACTTCCCATTCGCCGCGTCGCACCTCGAGCAACGGATTGTAGGCGGCCGACTTCGCGTTCGTTGGATCGAAGAGCAGCACGCGGCCATGCCGAGCGCGATAGCCGGCGGTCAGCGTCCAGTTCTCGCCCTTGATGTCATGGACGATCGCCGAGCCCGGCCAGGTCAAGAGCGAGGGCACCACCAGGCCCACGCCCTTGCCGGAACGCGTCGGCGCGAAACACAGCACATGCTCGGGGCCGTCATGTCGAAGATAGTCACGCTCGTGTTTGCCGAGCACGACACCATCTGGACCGAGCAGGCCCGCGGCCTTCAACTCGTCAGGGCGCGCCCAGCGGGCCGAACCATAGGTCTCGACGTTCTTCGCTTCGCGTGCTCGCCACACTGACATGCCAATCGCGACCGCGATGGAGATGAAGCCACCCGACGCGGCGATATAGGCGCCTTCGACGAAGATCGGCGGCGCATAGGCATCGTAGAAGTACCACCACCAGAAGAAGGCGGGCGGATAGTAGATCGGCCATCCGGCGAGCTCGAACCATGGCTGCCCGAGCTGGGGTTGGAAACCGAAACGGTAGGCAGTCCATTGCGTCGCGCCCCAGGTCGTCATCAACACGATCAGGAAGACGGTGAGGATCTGGCCCCAAAGAATCTTCGTCGCCGACATGGCGGGGCACTCCTTTCTTGTTTGGGCTACATGCCGAGGCCGCGATTGCGGCCGAAGCTCCAGTCGACGCCGCCGCCTCCGCGCGAGACGCCGGAGATGTGCTGGCCGAGCTGGCGTTCGAGGGATGGCGACCAGGGCACGAGCTGGAAGCCGAGGCCGTCGTCGATCATGGCGAAGCGGCCCGAGGCGAGCGCGAAGCGCTGCCGATAGGTGCCCGCCACATAGTCGCCCGTTCCGGCCTTCGTGAATGTCCGCCCGGTCTCGGCAGTGAGCTTCTCCCCGAGCGCTTCGACCTCGCGTTGGCGCAACTGGTCGATCAGCCCCGGAGCAAAGCTAACGCCGCGCGACTGCCGCTCGGCGAGGCCCTGGCTGATGAGATGGTCGGCACGGCGGTCCATCGCCTGACGCACCTCCGCGCCAAAGCCGCCACTTCCGAGCGCGACGGGATCGCGCGCGATCGCCTGCCGGTCGAGCCAGGTGGCGCCGACCGCACCGATCTGCCGTTCGATGTCGAGATCGGAGCGGATGGCGAGAGCGACGCGGCGCCGACCCTGCGCGTCATCGAACTTGCGCAGCTCGACGATCGAGCCTGGGGCGCTGTCGCCAGCGGCATCGAGGTCGGGCAGTCTGATGTGGTGGGTGCGCCCATCGGTGCCGTCGACCACGGCATAGGCCGTACCCTTCAGCTCGTCATCGAGACCGCGATCGACAAGCCGGCCGATGACCGGATCGTCGATGCTCTCGCCAGCGAGCACGTAGCTCGCGGCGCCGCGCTCGATGCCGCGTTCGGTCAGGCCGCGGTGGATGCGCTTGATGATGTCGCCGCGCTCGCCAAGCGCGCGCAGCGTCTTCTCGGCATTTTCCGATACGACCCACTGGCCGGGACCGACCTGATCGGCGAGGCCGAGTGTCTCCAGCTTGCGCAGCCGACCGACCTTCAGCGCGTGGAATTCGTCTGGCTGCCGATCGGGATGTGGGGCGAGGTCGGCGACGCCAGTGCGATAGCTGTCGCGGGCGATCTGGCGATCGAGATCGGTCCAGCGTTCCGCCTCGACCTGACGCCCCAGGTTGCGCCGGATCTCCTGCTCGGTGCGCGGCCCCAACTCCTGGGTGACGAGATCCTGCGCGCGGGCGCGCATGCCCTCCTTGATGTAGTCGCGGGAGATCACGAGGTCCTGGCCGTCATCGGTGCGCCCGCGCAGGATGATGTGGACGTGCGGATTGTCGGTGTTCCAGTGATCGACGCCGACCCAGTCGAGCCTACTGCCGAGGTCTTTCTCCATCTGCCCCATCAGGTCGCGGGCATAGGTCTTGAGGTCGGAGATCTCCGTCGCGTCCTCGGGTGAGACGATGAAGCGGAAGTGATGCCGATCGTCCTGGGTTCGCTCGGCGAAGGCCTTCGGATCGGCGTCCTCGGTCTCGGGACCGAACAGCCGAGCCTTCTCCCCATCCCGGGTCACGCCCTCGCGCCGGAGATAGCTGAGGTGGGCGCTGAGCGGCGCCGAGCGAGTGGTGTGCCGGACGACGCGCGTTTTGATGACGACGTTGCGCGATCGGCTCGTGAGCAATCGGTTGGCCTGCACGGTCGCGCGCTGGCCGCGTCCGAACCGTGAGCGATTGCCCGCGCTGATCTGGCCGGAGCGTGAGACGCGTCCGCCGGCCCGCTGTGCGGCCGCGAGCGCCTGGGCGATGAAGGGCCGTGCCTGCTGCGCTCGGGTCGAGCGGATGCGGCCAGGCCGGATGCGGAAATCGTCCTCGCCGCTCATCGCCGAGGCCCCGCACACCGCGCAATCGCGCGGAAATTCTTGGCGAAATGGCGAATGCGCAGGCTGCGCCGATCAGGCGCACCTCGCGCAAATGCGTCATAAGTCCCTGAAAACACACGACCGCACCAAGCCGCACATCGCCGGCTTTTATCTCGCCATCGTGCGGTTGTGCTGACTGCTCCTCCTCCCCGGACCGCCTTTCGTCCGCCAGAACACGCCACAGTGCGAGGAGGTGCGAACGCGATCATCGCGGGCCACCAGAGACGCTTCGGGCAACGAAAAGGCCATCGGGGCGCGAAGCCACCGGGCCTTGATCGCGCTCCGGGGCCGCCGTCGTGGTGGCGTCTGACTCTCCCTCAGACTGCAACGGCACGGCAGGTCCACTGCCGGCCGACTGCACGACGAAGAGCGGCGCCCGCGTCCAGGCGAGCGGATCGGCGGCCGCCACCGTGACGGGTCCGGTGAGTTCACCGCCGCCGACAATGGAGGCAAGCGTCGCGACATAGGCGCGCGTTTCAGCCGGCAATGGGCGGCCCGCGAGATACTCTTCGTAGCGGCCCGGGCCCGCGTTGTAGGCCGCCAGAAAGCCGGGCGATCCGTAGCGATCATGCATTTCGCGCAGATACGCAGCCCCGGCCAGAATGTTGTCGCGCGGATCGTAGGGATTGCCGCCGAGCCGATGCCGGACGCGCAGTTCGGCCCAAGTGGCGGGCATGATCTGCATCAGGCCCATTGCGCCAGCCGAAGAGATGGCGCGCACATCGCCTGCGCTTTCGACGCGCATGACGGCGCGTATCCAGGCTTCTGGAATGCCGAACCGCTGCGCCGCCTCGGCGATGTAAGTGCCATAGGGATCGCTGCGTGATGGCCGCTCGACCTGCGCCTGCTGGGCGTAGGCAGTGCTTGCGGCCGGTGCCGCGAGGATCAGGCCGGAAAGGAGAAAGAGGGCTGCACGTCGGAGGGCGATCCTCCCTCCGACGACAGGCTTGATGCGCGCGGCGGGCATCGCTCAGTCCCGCTCGCCGCGCTTCGGCGGTCGATTCCAGTGCAGACTCCAGGCGGACTTGTCGTCGGCCGACTGGAACAGGTTGGCGCGGATCGGGTGGTCGAAGGTCGGATCGTCGAGTTGCAGCGAGACGTAGTCGCCGGCCTTCTCGCCGGTGCGCTTCCAGCCCGCGCCGATCTCCGCGCCGGTTTCGTTGCTCATGGTGTCGAGCACATGGACGCGGTAGTCCGGCGCGTTCTCAGCGTCGGACGGCTCGGCCGCGACGATGATGATGTCCTGATGCAGCGACAGCGTCGTCAGATGGCCGATGAAGCCATCATTTTCGCGTATGAATTGTCCGATTACGGGCATTGCTCGTCTCCTTCAGAGTGCGGTGGACAGGGTCATGGGCGCGCCGTCACCGCGTCGGCGCGCGCCAGACGAAGCGGCCATCGCCGTCCTCGTCGGTGTAGAGAGGGGTGGCCCGGCCGATCACGGCGGTGGCCGGAAGCGGCCCGAAGTAGCGACCGTCGAGGCTGTCGCGGACTTGCCAGTTCATCAGGAACAGCTCGCCGTTCGCGACCAACCGGCAGCCCTGCCACACGGGGAGCGGGCGACCGCGACGATCACGATCGAGCGCGTCGCCCATCGGCACGCCGTCGACGGTGATGGCGAGCCCGGTTCGGCAAACGCGCTGACCCGGGACCGCGGCGACGCGCTTCAAAAGCGGCGAGCCGCGCGGCAGGTAGCCGCCATCGGACAGGAAGGTTGCGAGCGGCTCGGGCGCGTCGACGGCCACCAGATCGGTCACGTCGAGCGCGCCCACATCGCCGATTGTGTAGAAGCCGACCGGCGTGCTGGCGGACGCGTTCCAGATTAGGCGCGGCGCGAACGAAGCGATCGAAGCCACGCCGATAAGCGAGACGGCCGCCGTCGTGACGATGGCGTAGGTAAGCCGGGTCATGCGCCGATCTCCCGACGCAGGAGAAAGGCGCGATGCTGGCGAGGACCATAGGCGCGCGGTGTTTCGCCGATGGTCATCCGGTTGTGGACATGGCGCCAATGGTCCGGCGAGACCTCGATCGGGTCGATGCCGCGCGCCTCGATGGCGTCGATGAGCTGGAGCATGCGCTCCACCTTCGGCCAGCCATCGACGTGCAGCAGGACCTCTGCGCCGGGCGTCACCGTCGGGACGGTCTGACACGGCGCGTCGCACTCGACCGTGCGCAGGATGTCGAGGCGCGAGACCACGGTGCCGTGTTCGTTCGCCGCCCAGCGCACCAGCGCGAGGACGCTGCCGGGAGGGAAGAAGAGGATGCGGCGGCGGCGGTCGAGGATCTGCTCGCGCCGCTCGCGACCGAAGCGGACCCAGTGCTCCGTCTGCTTCTCGATCCAGACGAGTTCGACCTGGGTGAACGCTTCGGGCGGCGGCTCGGCGGCAGCACGGCCGACGCGTTTTGGCGCGGCGACAAGGCCGGTCATTGTCCTTCTCCTGACGGGGGTGGGAATTCGCGCTCGAACAGCGCACGCAGCATGTCGGCGACGGTCTGGCCGTGC
Organism: Brevundimonas phoenicis; assembly: GCF_047237745.1. Lineage (NCBI taxonomy): Bacteria > Pseudomonadati > Pseudomonadota > Alphaproteobacteria > Caulobacterales > Caulobacteraceae > Brevundimonas > Brevundimonas phoenicis. The sequence continues at coordinate 427,122 of NZ_JBDFLN010000001.1, read as the reverse complement.
TGGAAGGCGGTGATCTTGATGCGGCCCCGCATGTCGGCGGTTACGTCGATCGTCAGCCGGGCCGAGAAATCCTCGGCGGGCTGGCCGCGGGGCGCGTGGCGATCGGGCGCCTTGATCCAGCTTTCGGGATCGGCGGGACGCGCCGCAAAGCTGCGCTTCGGGGACCGCTCGCTCATGCGCCGATCCTCGCGACTTCCGCCGCGAGCGCGGCGATCTCGCGCGCGCCAGGGCAATCCTCGTCCTGCTCGGCGGCGAGCCGGCCGGTCTGCACAACGTCGGCAAAGACGATGCGCTGGCCGATTGTGGTCGAGAGCAAGGGCGGGTCGTGATCCGCCAGCGTTTCGGCGGTCTCGCGCGCCAGGATCGTGCGGGCAGCGCACCGGTTCAGCACGAAGCGCGCGGCGAGCTGGGGGCGATAGATGCGGGCCTCGCCGAGCAGCGCCAGCATTTCGGCCGACGCCCAGCCATCGAGCGGCGACGGCTGAACCGGGATCAGCACGAGATCGGCCGCGAGAAGCGCCGAGCGCATTAACCCCGCGACACGGGGCGGGCCGTCGATCACGACATGGTCGACGTCGCGGGACAGCTCCGGCGCTTCACGGTGGAGCGTGTCGCGGGCCAGGCCGACGACACCGAACAACCGCTCCAGCCCCTCCCGGCTGCGCTGTTGCGACCAGTCGAGGGCCGAGCCCTGTGGGTCGGCGTCGATCAGCGTGACACGCTGTCCACGGCGAGCCCATTCGCCGGCGAGATGGAGGGCGAGCGTCGTCTTCCCGACACCGCCCTTCTGATTGAGGAGGGCGACGATCATGACGGTCTCCCGGCGATCGGGGACTCGTCCACAGCGGCCGAGAACGGCCGTTGCGTTAGAAAGATTCCGTAGGAATCTAGGTTAGATAAGTTACGGGGCTCGCAAGCTGCTGATTCAGCGCGAGGAATCGACGATTCCGGTCCCCGATAGCACGAGAGTCCGGTCCCCGATGGCACGATAGTGCCGGTCCCTGATAGCACGACACTATTCACAGCTTATCCCCAGGGTGAGATTTGGTCCGGCGACGACGGCGCGGGATGCCGAGGGCATCCGGATCGGTCGGCACGAAGGAGAGGATTTCCGGACCGCCGACGCCCTGCTCGATGGTCAGGCGGTAGCCGGGGAGCGGCTGGCGTTTGACGATGTCGCGGAGGTCGTAGGCGAAGTGCTTGAGCGGCGAGAGGCTGCCGGACTTCGAATGGAGATGCGGGAAGTCGAAGCTCCAGCCGAACTCCTGGCGACCGCCGTGCTTGCGCACCAGGCGGTAGAGCCAGCGTTCGAGCCCGCCGGTCAGGCCGAAGTAGTTTCGGTCGATCGTGAGTACGAGCGCGTCGTCCAGCACGGCGCCGTAGAACCAGTCGGGGACTATCAGTTCGAGCCCGAGCGGGCGGCCTCGGTGATCGGCGCGTTCCTTCCACTCGTTGATCCAGGAGAAGCGGTGCATCCGCCGCTCGGTCGGCTGACGGATGGACGTCGCCACCGTGGTCGACTGAAGCCGATCGAGTGCGGCCTTCAAGCGGTCGTAATCGCGCAGCGACACGCCACGACCGATGAAGTTGAGGATTTCATAGGGAGTGGTCGCCATTAGGCGCGACGGCCGCAGGCCGAGGTCGCGTGCTTCGACGATCTGCGAGGCGGCCCAGATCAGGACGTCGGCGTCCCAGATCGTCGCCATGCCGTGCTCGGCGACGGCTTCGACGCGAATCTTCACCGAGCCTGCCTTGAAGTCGATCGGCGCCAGGCGCTTCGACTTGGCGAGCGAGAAGAATGGATAGGCCATGAGGTCCTGCGCATCGCGGGGCGCAAGATCGCCGGGCAGCGCCCGGAACAGATCGAGCTGCGCACGCTCATCGCGATGCTGGTGGCGGGACGGCATGGCGCGCCGTCTCAGCGCGGAAAGCGCCCGCCGGCGGTGGCGGGAGATTTCGGCTGACGCTTGGCGGGCAGAACAGTGCCTGCGCGTGGATCGGAGGTGGAGGTCACGAGACCCTGGTCCGCCCAGGCCTGGAGGTCTTCCACCGCATAGACGACGCGACCACCAAGCTTGCGATAGGTCGGGCCGGTTCCGTAGGTACGGTGCTTTTCGAGCGTGCGCTCGGATAGGCCGAGGAACCGCGCGGCTTCCTGCGTTCTGAGATAGCGCTGCGGAATACTGGCGGCTATTTCGGCCATGATCGCACCTCCGTGTGCTCGCTGGTTGCCGCTGCGAACGAGCGGCGGGATGCGAGCACCGTGGCGGGAGGCCGGCGCGTTCGACAGGAACGGAATTAGGAAGTTATTTTCGACACCGAGGGCGTGTCATCGCGAGCGACGCGGAAGCCGAAGGATTTTGCGGTAGCCGCCACGGACGAACGCCAGGCCGTCCCGGGCAAGGCGGACCGTCGTCTCGCGGACAGGGTTCTCGACCCAGGTTTCCGAGTCGTGTTTGAGGTTCGGGAAGAGCTGCGCGGCGATCTGGCGGTAGCTCGCTCCTGCGACACGGGCGTCGACGACGCGGAGCATCAGGCGAGCGCGCCGCTGGCGCTGCGGCGTGACTCGGGGGTCGGCGGGCGCACGCCGGTTCTTGATGGCGGCCCAGAAGCGCGCCAAAGCGGTGAGGCGGTCCGGCAGCAGATCATCGAGAATGAGAAGCGCGGCGAGCGCTTGGCGGCTGGACAATGCGGTCAGCGCGACGTCAAAGCTTTCGCGTCGCATCTCAAGCCGGACGAGCGCCTCGTCATACTGAAGGATTACATGGGCGTGCACATCTTCAGCGGTGAACGGGGGACCATCGGGCGCTGGGCCTGTCGTCAGGATGATCGCAGCCGGATCGACTTGCGGGGTCCAGAAGATCGGCTGGATTAGCGCCGAGTTGCGCGGGTCGGCGACGAAATCGCAACCCCCATTGGGCGGCAAACTCGCGCGCGGCGCTCTCGCTCAAGCGCCCGACGGCTATCAGCTCCCGATAGGATTTTCTGTAGTCTGGGTTGCGCCGCAGAAACTCCCAGGCAAGATCACCGGGCGTTAGCGCATCGATGTAATCGTAAGCGGCCTCAGACCGCCAGCTTTCGTCCTCGGACATCCTCCACCGCCTCCGCGCAATAAGACGCAACGCGAGTTATGCATGGGGCACGATTCCAAGTTGAATGAGGCTTGGGAATAACGAAGGTGGATCAAGGTGATGCGCGTTCCGCATCACCTCAGTGCGCGCGGGAGCCAAGGAACTCGCAGAAGCCGCCCTGCGTCATCCATCTGGCGCGTTCAAGATGTGCGTCGTAGACCTGCCGAGCGCGGGGCTCGTCCCGATCGGCCTCGAGGTCGAAGAGGACTTTAGCCACCTCTCGCCAATCCGCCCCTTGCGCCTCGGCATCGAGCAGACGGGCGTAGAGCTTTAGATGCGTCCGATCGTAGGCCGTCAGCGCCGCGCCGCCCGGTGGCTGGTCGAGAAAGTCCGTCTTGGTCACAACATCCCCCGAAGACGCGGTTTATCCATTCCGGGAAACATTGTTAACGCTGATTTGATCGCAATGATGAAGCGGGCAACACATGCGCGACGTCGTCGCGTTGCCGCGATAACCGGAAAATCAGGCGTCTTTCTTAGCATCGACCAACAGCACTCCCTTGCCCTGGTCGGAGTTCAGGAAGACGATGCCGGCGCGTTCGAAAGCTCGTCTCACCTCATCGCGAGTCGTCTCGTACACCTCCAGCCCGCTATGGGATTCGAGGCGCTTGAGAGCGGTCAATGAGACCCGGGCCTTGTCCGCGAGCGTCTCCTGTGTCCAACCCAGCAACGCGCGTGCGGCCCGAAATTGTCGGGCGGTGATCATGCATGATCACCTCCCACACGGTCCTACGCGCACGCTAAAACTACGACTATAATAGTCGCTCTCGCCTCTGAATTCCAGCAATTTCGCCCTCGGCGAGCGGACTGCCGGTGTCGAAGCCGCTGCCTGATTCGGTCGTTCGAGAATGCGAAGGCCCCGGCCTTCCGGCCGGGGCCTGACGCGGGTCCTCAGTCGCTGCGCCGCCCGTTGGGACGGGACCAGATCAGCGAGTAGGTGTCCGCGTCCTCGTCGTCGAAGAGGTTGGCGTAGATGGGGCTGTTGAACGAAGGGTCGTCCAGCTTGAGGCCCAGATAGTCGCGGCCCTCGTTGGAGCGCTTGGTCCAGGCGGCCCCGATCTCGGCACGGCCGACCAGAACCCGGTGGCTCGGAGCGTTTTCGCCGGTGGCGCGGGTGTCGGGGACGATGCGCACGCCCTTGGCCTGGACGCTGAGGGTGACGATTTCGCCGGTGAACTCGTTCGAGACGGTCTTCTTGAAGGTGCCGATGGTCGCCATGGTAAGTCTCCGTTTTTCCGTATTCGAGCCCGCACCATTGCGGCCTCGATGGCGATCGGTTGGCCGGAGGCGATCGACGGCGCACCCCGAAGGGGCTGGACAGCTAAGGAGGGGTTTCTTGTCCCGCGAGGAATGGCGGCGTAGCCGGCAGGGGAAGAAAGTCTGACGCGGCTGTTGCGTCATAGGCGATCGAGGCGCAGCCGGCCTTCGGCCAGATCAGGCCATTGAAGAGGCCGTTTGGAGCGGTTGAGACACGGGCCAGGAAACGGAGAAGATGGCGGCCACCCTGCATCGGCATACCGGCGCTGATGCGGGACCCCCTGGCGATTGCCCCCTCGTACAGGCAAGTCGCGCTGCATCCTCGCCGTCGCCGCTATCGGAGGGATCGTGACGCCCGGTAGCAGGTCGCGCACGCCGATGCAGTTGCCCCGGAGCGCTTTAGCGGGGTCGTGCGCAGGGTCTAGCGTCGAGTTTCGCTCCACGCTCCAGCCACACGCGCCTCAGACTGCGGAGGCGTTGGCGCCAACGTGATTTTGGTCCGTCGCATCGGCGCTGAATGTGGTCAGGCTCGCGCGAGGCCCGGACCGGATGGGGCGGGGGCCGTCGCCATCCCGGCGACCCGCACGAAGGCGGTAATGCCAACGGCAATCGCGCCGATGATCGAGAAGGCCATCTGCCAACCGTCGGACGGCATGAGGTGTTTGACGATGCCGTGGGTGGCATGGAAGCCGGCGAGCGCGGCCGGGGCAACAAAGGCGATGGCGACAAGCAGCTTCAGCCAGATGGGTCGCACGAACGCGATCATGAGGTTGCCGATGGCAAGAGTGATCGCCGCAGCGACCAAGCCGACAAGAATGGCGCCCACGATGCCGGCGCCGGTGCCGTGCGCCCAAGCGCCGACGGTCACGCCGACGAAGGCCGGCAATGCGAAGACGGCGAGAGTGAACAGCAGCCAGCACAGCGCGGCAATAGCGGCGAGCGAGGCGAGAATTGCGAGAATGATCATGGCGGTGGACTCCGTGACGATTGGTCTGACGGTCGCGCCTTCCACCACCACCACGGCGCATGGCAACTGTAGCCGAAATGCGTCCGCGCCGGGAGCGGAAATCGCTGAGGATCTCCGCCCGGCAGCGGATCGCGCCGGTTACGGGGCGAAGGGGTCGATCTCATGGATGATCTCCGAGGCGTCCCCGTCGTATTCGCTGGCGGGAGCCACCGACACGGTGCCGTCTCCGGCCTGGAAGATGACGATGGCGGCCATCAGGGTTGTGGCGAGGCTGAAGGCGAAGGCGTGAGCGTCGTTGAGGGACATTTGCTTGGCTCCTGCTGGAGCGGGGGACCATCCCCCGCCGACAGGCGCCCGAAGTGTTCGGCCGTGGACTGCAATCACCGCGCAGGCGCAGCCGCAGCGGCGGCATGCTCGCATAGCCGACCCTTTATGGGTTGATGGCGACAAGTCTGCGGCTGAACCAAGGATCAGCGCTGAAAGGCGGGGGTGGTTCTCGTGTAAGGAGACCAACGTTACTGGCCTCGAACCTTACTCTGCTTTGCTCCAGCCAAGTGCCGCTGGACGAGGATCTAAGATATTCTGCCGACGTCAGGCGTGGTGTCGCGAGGGAGGGCCAATGGCGGAGTTCATAGGTAGAGATCTGCATCTCGTGAAGAAGGCTCTCGCGATCGCCGTGTTGGCCATCGAACGTCAGCCGGGTCCCTTTCAGTCTTCCTCCGACCAGGCGGATATGAAGACGCTGCTCGATGCGCTGATCGAGAGCGATACTGAGCTCGCGCACTATGCGCGATCCGCCCGGATAGCAGTGACAGGCAAGCCGGACTGAAAGCGGCTTTGCGAGAATACGCCAACGCGCTTCTGCGGGATGGCATCAATGCAGAGAAACGTAAGGGCGGCGCTTAAGCGCCGCCGAATTTCCAGACTGGGATGCCGAGCTTCTTCGCCTTGTCGGCGAGGTTGTCCTGAATGCCGGTGCCCGGGAAGTGCATGACCCCGATCGGCAGGACGTCGAGCATCTGATCATTGCGTTTGAACGGAGCGGCCTTGGCGTGTTTGGTCCAGTCTGGAGCAAATCCGACCTGCGGCACCTTGCGATGGTCGGCCCAGCGGGAGGCGATCTTCTCGGCGCCCTTCGGTGACTTGCCGTGGATCAGCACCATGTCGGGATGCTTGGCGTGGACCTGGTCGAGCTTGGCCCAGATCAGCGTGTGATCGTTGAAATCGAGCCCACCGGTGACGGCGATCTTAGGACCGGCCGGAAGCAGAACCTCGTTGTCGGCACGCTTCTTCGCGGCGAGGAAGTCGCGGCTGTCGATCATTGCCGAGGTAAGGTTGCGATGGTTGACCATCGATCCGCTGCGGGGACGCCAGGGTGAGCCGGTGTGCCGTTCGTAGTGCTCCGCGGCCTGGTCGCGCATCAGCTCGAAGGCATTGCGACGTTCGATCATCGTCTGCCCTTCGGCCGTCAGGCGCTCCAGCTCGACGGCCTTCACCTCGGAGCCATCCTGTTCGCGTTGCCCACGGCGCTGCGCCTGCTCATTGTCGTCCAGCTCGCGTTCGATCCGGTCGGTGGCGCGGTGGAAGACGTTGACGGTCGACCAGAGGAGGTCGTCGAGGTCGGGCTCGAGGCGGGTGTCTTCCAGGGTGACGATCAGGGCGTCGAAGACATCGGCGATGGCGCCGGCGACGTGGTTTCCTTCGGGCAGCGGCCTTCCGTCGGGTTCGTCCGCGAAGGGACGGTAGCCATAAAGCTGAAGCTCGGAGAGAACGTGGTCGGTGGGGGATGATTCGTGATGCGGCTCGTAGCTGTCGTCGTGCTCGCTCATCGGGATGCTCCTTCGTCGGTGTGACCGCGACCCTCGCGGCCTTCTGGCGACGAAAGCCGGCAGGCGGTCCGGACCTGCACCCGGAGCGAAGCGAGAGGGCCGGAGCGCAGCGGAGGACGGCGGAGGCCGGCTATTTTGTTTCGCGATGGAAAGGCCCGAAGGGGCGCCGGAAAATAGTCGGGCGCCGACGTTGTCGGTCCGGGCCGTTTGCTGGCCGATCGCCCTCTCGAAGGCCGGGTTGCGGCTCTCCCCGACACCTGGGAGCATCCGAGCGAGTGCTAAGCGACGGCGTTGCCGCCACCAGCATTCTCCTTGCGGGCTATGCCGCCAGTGCCATGAAGCGTGCGACGTCATGGGGAGCGATCTGTACCCGCGCCGCTGCCCGCAGGCTTTCCAGTCCAACCAGGCGGAGATCCTCGTTGAAGTCGCCCAGCCTCGGAGACACGACGATCGCCTCGATCCCGGCCGCGTTCGCCCGTTCGATCAGCGTCGCCATCGCACCGTCGCCAGCCGGGTCGTTGTCACGCGCGATATAGAGCCTGCGCAGTGTTTCGGGGAACAGGATGGCGGAGAGATGCGCTGCCGAGAGCGCCGCCGCCATGGCCATTCCGGGCAAGACGCATCGCAGCGACAGCACCGTCTCGATGCCTTCGCCCGCCGCCATGACGTCGCCCGGTACACCGAAGCGGACCGCGTGACCGAGAAGGTCGCCCATCGCTCGCCTCGGTGTGTCGATCGGCGCTTTGTCCGAGCCGTCTGGGGCGAGCCAGGTGCGATGCGCGCCAGTGATCCGGCCAGCCAAGTCGGTGACGGACGCAATCATCGCCGGCCAGGTCTCGGTCGGGGAATGCTCGTCAGGGCGATAATAGCAACGGGGGTGGAACCGCAGTGATCCGGTGCCGTGCAAAGCCGTAATCGCACGTTCCCGCAGATACGTTTCCACGACAGTGCCCAAAATCGGCTGCGACATGCCGATGAGCCTTCGCGCCGCTTCGGGCGATCCCGTTGGGGCCGGTAGTCTGCGCTCGTTACCGTGCGGGTGCTCCGGCTCGGGATGTGGCATCGACAGGAAGGTGCGCGCCTCGTCGGCGACATCCTTGAAGTCGATAAGGCCGCAGCTCTCGCGAATGACGTCCAGCAGGTCGCCATGCTCACCGGTCGCGGCATCGGTCCATTTGCCTGCGGCCCCCTTGCCGGTGTCGCCGCCTTTCAGGCGCACGAACATCGAGCGGCCCGGCGTGTTGCGGACATCGCCGACCAGCCAGTAACGGCCCTCGCGATGTCCGGCCGACAGATAATGACGGCAGACCGCCTCGGCCTGTCGGCCGAGACGTTGCGCCAGTTCGGAAGCATCATGACGGACCATCACGCTGCCTCCCGCTCGCCGATGCGCTCGACGGGAAAGCGCTCCAGCACCTTGGCGAGGATCGACGGACCGGAAGCGTCGGTGGGCACGAAAAAGCGCAGCTTCCACGAGATGATCTCGCTGAACAGGCCATAGGCTCGCAGGCGATCGCGCATCGCGTTGGTGAAGCCGGACAGTTCGATGCGGTTGGCGCCCATGACGCGGACGCGGCGGAGTTGCATAGCCTCGGCGAGGTCGAGGATGGTCCGGCCGTCAATCAATGCCGTGAAGGCGTCCTCCGGCGTGAGCGTGTTGGCGCCCGACGCCAATGCGCCCGCCACCCAGGCCGGCGAGACACGACGGCCGATGATGCGCTCGCCTGCATCGGTCTGAAGCCGATAGACACGGGTCGACTCGTTCGGCAGGCGCTTCCAGATCGGCAGCAGCAATCCGGCGACGATGTGGATCGTGCTGTCGGCGAATTCCGGCACCTCGGCTATCTCGGCCGTCCAAGCCTCCATGAAGCCGTTCCGATCGGTTTCCTCCCAATGGCTCTCGTCCATCGAGCGCAGGGTAGCGTGATGCTGTTCCATCGGGCGGATCAGCGCCACGCGCCGTTCGATCTCGCCATCGTCGAGCATGATCGACGATGCCGTAACCTGCACGGCGGCTCGGCCGGAGCGGCCGTTGACCAGCAGCTTCGCGCGTGGGTCTGCGAGAAAATCGAACGCGGCATCGAGTGAGGTCGGCCGGTTGCGTTCGCGCCGGGTGATCGTAAGCAACTGCGTCTCGGCGCCAGCGCCCGGATGGACATGGATGGTGCGACGGTCGGTGACGACAAAGCTCTCGGCCTGGAGCGTCTCCAGCCCAAGGTCATAGACGCCGCTGGCGACGGCGCCCTCGATCTTGGCGTTCAAGAGCTGCTCGAACGCCGTGAACAGGATGCCCTGCAGGTCGATCGTCAGCGCCAGCAACCGGTTGAGGAAGGTGGTGATCGGCGGCAACTCGTCCTTGATGCCGTTGTCGTCCGTCAGCTTCAGCCCGGTGGCGTTTTCGAACATCTGGAGCGAGCAACCCTCGACCTTGCCGCGGACCAACAGGAGATAGAGCTGGCGCAGCGCATCGCGCGCATAGTGCGATTCCAGATTGTCCTCGGGCCGGAAGAGGCCCTGACCGCCGGTCTGGCGCTGGCCGCGCGTGATTGCGCCCAGCGTGTCGAGCCGGCGTGCGATCGTCGAGAGGAAGCGCTTTTCGGCCTTCACGTCGGTGGCGATCGGCCTGAACAGCGGCGGCTGTGCCTGGTTGGTGCGGTTGGTGCGACCAAGTCCCTGGATGGCGGCGTCGGCCTTCCAGCCGGGTTCGAGCAGGTAGTGGACGCGAAGCCGCTGGTTCCGCGCCGACAGGTCGGCGTGATAGCTGCGGCCCGTACCGCCAGCATCCGAGAAGACGAGGATGCGCTTCAGGTCGTCCATGAAGGCTGAGGTTTCCGCCAGATTGGCCGAAGCGGCGCGGTTCTCGACGGCGAGGCGTTCGCCCCTTCGGACAATGCGACGGGACCTGCCGGTGACTTCTGCGACGATATCCGTGCCGAAGCGCTGGACGATCTGGTCGAGCGCGCCCGGGACCGGCGGCAAGCTGGCGAGCGTCTCGATCAGCTCGTCGCGTCGGGCCACGGCCTCCCGGCTCTCGACGGGCTGGCCGTCCCGATAGACCGGCCGCGACGACAGATTGCCCGCGCTATCGGAGAAGGGCTCGTAAAGCTGCACCGGAAAGGAATGGGCGAGGTAATCGAGAACATACTCCCTTGGCGTTATGTCGACGCGGACGTCGTTCCATTCCTCGGTCGGGATCTCGGCCAGGCGGCGTTGCATCAGCGCCTCGCCGGTCGAGACGATCTGGATGACAGCGGCGTGGCCATCGGCGAGATCCTGATCGATCGACCGGATCAGGGTCGGCGTTTTCATGCTGGTGAGGAGATGACCGAAGAACCGCTGCTTGGCGCTTTCGAAGGCCGAGCGGGCAGCGGACTTGGCCTGGCGGTTCAGCGTGCCGCCATCGCCGGTGATGTTGGCGGCTTGCATCGCTGCGTCGAGATTGTTGTGAATGATCGAAAACGCCCCGGCATAGGCATCGTAGATGCGCGTCTGCTCGGGCGTGAGCTGGTGCTCGACCAGTTCATATTCGACGCCGTCGTAGGAGAGGGAGCGAGAGGTGTAGAGGCCGAGTGAGCGAAGATCACGGGCCAGCACTTCCATTGCCGCGACGCCGCCATCCTCAATGGCTTCGACAAAATCGGCCCGCGTGGCGAAGGGGAAATCCTCGCCACCCCAGAGGCCGAGCCGCTGCGCATAGGCAAGATTGTGGACGGTGGTCGCTCCGGTCGCCGAGACATAGACGACACGCGCGTTCGGCAAGGCATGCTGAAGCCGCAGGCCCGCGCGGCCCTGCTGCGAGGCCGAGACGTCGCCGCGTTCGCCCTTGCCGCCGGCGGCGTTCTGCATGGCGTGGCTCTCGTCGAAGATGATCACTCCATCGAAGTCGGAACCCAACCATTCGACGATCTGCTTGACGCGCGAAAGCTTCTCCCCACGGTCGTCGGACCGTAGCGTGGCATAGGTGGTGAATAGGACGCCTTGGCCGAGGGTGATCGGCTTGCCCTGCGGGAAGCGCGACAGCGGCGTCACCAGCAGGCGTTCCATGCCAAGCGCCGACCAGTCGCGCTGCGCGTCCTCCAGCAGCTTGTCGGATTTGGAAATCCAGACCGCTTTACGGCGTCCGCGCATCCAGTTGTCGAGGATGATGCCGGCCGACTGGCGGCCCTTGCCGGCGCCGGTGCCGTCGCCCAGCATGAAGCCGCGGCGGAAGCGGACGGCGTGCTGAGCATCATCCGGCGCGGCCGAGACGAGGTCGAAGGTTTCGTCAACGGTCCAGGCTCCGGCGAGGAATTCGCCATGGGCCTCGCCGGCATAGATCACGGTTTCGAGCTGGGCGTCGGACAGAATGCCGTCGGTGACGATGCTGGCGGGGAGCGTCGGCCGATAGCTTGGCTTCGGCGGTGCGACCGAGGCCATCGCCGCCGACTGGACCAGCTTGGTCGGGTGCGGCTGCGCGCCGGGAATCCGGATCGCCTGAAGCCCGTATTCCTCATAAATGGCGTCGGTCAGCCGGCCACCCTCGGGCGGCGTCCAGTCGACGGTTTCATAGGCGAGTTCGACGCCCTCTGGTTCGGCTATCGCTCGGCTTGGCGATGATGACGTGGCGCGGGCGAGATAGCCGCGCACGGTGCGGGGCGTCGGTGCGATAGACGCGAGCGGCGGCAGCGCGACCGGCAGGCGCGACGGGGCCTGGGTTTCGATCCAGCCGAGCAGCGTCGCCACATCCTGCGCGAGGCCAGCCGATGGCGGAAACGCGGTGGGGTCGTCGGCAGGTGCCTTGTCGATGACGGTCAGGCGGGTCTCGATGGTCGTGCCATGCTTGGCATAGACCGAGCCGTCGATCGCCGCCGTGAACACGACACGTCCGCGCTGCTGCAAGCGGACAAAGGCGTCGCGCCAGGCAGGTAGCTCAGGCGCGAAGCTGGCGCCCGTGATCGTCACGAGCCGTCCGCCATCGGCGAGCCGGGCGAGGGCCGAGGCTACATGGCGATAGGCCGCGTCGGCTACTCGGCCGCTGACATTCGCCATTACAGAAAAGGGCGGGTTCATCAGTACGACGCTTGGCATAGCGGTCGGATCGAGATGGTCATCGATCTGGGCGGCGTCGAACCGCGTGACGGGGATGGCCGGAAAGAGGGAGGAAAGAAGCGCTGCACGGGTTTCGGCCAGCTCGTTGAGCATCAGCGTCGCACCCGCCGTTTCGGCCAGGACCGCGAGCAGCCCGGTTCCCGCCGAGGGCTCCAGCACACGATCGACAGGTGTGATGGCGGCGGCAGCGAGCGCAGCGAGGCCGAGGGGCACCGGCGTCGAGAACTGCTGGAAGGCCTGCGTCTCCTCAGAACGCCGGGTATGTGTCGGCAACAGGCTCCCGATCTTGGCCAGCATCGTGAGGCTGGCGGCCGGAGATCCCGACTTGCGGAAAACCGCCTTTCCGTATTTGCGCAGAAACAGCACCGTCGCCACTTCGCAGGCCTCGTAGGCCGTCTTCCAGTCCCAGGCGCCAGACGTGTCGGAAGCGTCGAACGCTGCCTCCATCGCGCCGCGCAAGGTTGTGGCATCGACGGGCTCGCCCCGCTCAAGATGCGGAAGCAGGTGGTGGGCCGCAGCGAGGATGGCGGCCGGTGCCGGGCTCGCGGCAAGCGGAGACGGCGCGGCCGGAACGGCCGCGGTTGGGGAAGCGATAGGCATGGAGGGCACCTCGGGAGAGCGGGAAACGGAGGAGCCGGCAGGCGCTCTCTCTCGACCGCACCGGCTCAAACCCGTCCCGGCGAACCTCTTCCTCTGAACGACAGGCATGAAAAAAGCGCCTGACCGGAAGGCCAGGCGCTCGGCGGGTCGCAGCGCTCAATCGATCGCCTGGAAGATCTCGGCGGACTCGGGGTGCTCCGCCGCATAGTCGTAAAGGCGGCTGTATCCCTCCGCCATCAGGTCGACGGGATACTGGAAGGAAAGATGGGAGAAGGCGAAGAGCGTGGCGATAATCCCTGCCGCGCCGGCGGACACCTCGCCTTCATAGCCGTTCGTGTCGCAGATGATCTGAAGGCGGGGCTTCGAGGCTGGCGCGAGGTAAAGCGGCTTTCCGTCGTGCTCATAGAAGTCCCAGAGACCGCCTCGATAATCGCGTGGGCTGAGACGCTCCATGTGGTGATAGACCGTCATCTCTCCGATCAGGAGATGCTGGCGGCCGAAGAGGGTCGGAAGGAAATCCATTCGACGAGCATCCGGCACAAGCAGCGCGGAGCGGTCGAGGGAATATTCGGCGTGGGCTGTCGTCTCGGTCATGGGGGGCACCTCGGGAGAGCGGGAAACGGTGGAGCCGGCAGGCGCTCTCTTTCGACCGCACCGGCTCGAACCCGTCCCGGCCTCCTCTCGCTCTGGCGCGCGCGATGACCTTTTGACCGCTTCGTATTCCGAGGTCGGCCGCGCGCCGCTACACTCCTTCATCCAACACATGGCGGGCGGCGGCGTTGACGATCGAGGACGCGCGTCCGCTTCACCGAGCGAGGTCCAGGGAGACGGCGATGAAGGGAAGTGCGATCGGCATTGTGGCGGCGGGGTGCCTGGTGGTGGGGTTCGGCGCGGGATTCTTCGCGCGACCCCTGATTTCGCCGGGCGGATCGTCGGCCGCGGCCGTCGCCGGCGTCGCGCAGCCGAGCGAGGAAGAAGCGATCGCCGCTGTCCGTCGCCACCGGCTGTTCACGGGAACGTCGCTCGCCAATGCGACGCTGAAGCTTGGCGATTGCTCTCCGGGTGCCGTCGGTCCTGGCGTGACGTGCATGACGCAGCTCACGATGGATACAACGCGGGCCAACGCCACACCGCAGAACCGGCCGGTCGGCTTCGCGCGCGTGAACGGCCAGTGGGAAGTCGCGGTCTGGTAGCGGATATCAATCCGCGATCCCGTCACCGCTATTTGGAGGCGTGTAAGCCTCGTATGGATCGCCGTCGGCGAGATGGCCGAACGGGGTGAACACGTAATCACCATCGTCGCGGCCGACCGCGCAGATGACGTAGCGGGTTTCTCCGGTGGCTGTGTCCGCGCATTCCAAAAGTGCCAGATTGCCGTCCGCTGCTGCGCGAAGCAAAGTTTCGAAATTTTCACGCGCATGATCCGGGATGCTCATGACGCGCCTCCCGCAGCGAGGCGGTCGGCGAGCCAGCGGCTGCTGCTCATCCATTCCACGGTCTGCCCGGTCGTCAGGTCAAGGACATGGGCGCCACCGGAGAAGCCGTCGATACGCGGTTCGGAGGCGACGCCCGCCCATTGGAAGCCCCAGCGTCCGGCCAAGCCGAACGCTTCTGCGCACTGCGTCACGAAGGTGATGAGGAGCTGCGGGTCGGCGGTGCCGGGATCACGCATCCAGAGCCGCGTGGCGCCATGTTCCGGCTCGATCGAGAGCAGGAACGGCTCCGCCGGAGGGTCTTCCGTGGCGTTCTGCGCCATCAGCTCGTTGTAGATGTCGAGCGCGCGCGCGGCGTTCTCGATGGTGCCCACGTCCAGCAGGCACGAGAAGCGTGTGAAATAGTCCGCCATGGCGGTCTCCTGAAACGAAAAGAGCCCGGCGTATGGCCGGGCTCGGGGTGGATGTTGGGGTGTGGTTTGGGTCAGTACCCGAACTGCCAGGACGGCCACGGCTGACCGTCGTCGGAGGCGCGGACCGCGTCGTTGAGGTAGGCGCTGTCGCCCTCGACGACGGTGGGACCGCGCACAGGCGTTTCGTCGATCACCGTCACGCGGCAGACGAGGCCATCTTCGACCTCGACGTGAACCGGGACGAGATATTGGAAGACGACGCGGCGCGGCGCGTCGGTGCCGGATGTTTCCATCTAAGGCTCCTTGAGACAAGCAACGGGGAGCGATCAGCGTCGCTCCCCGCCAAGTGGCCTATTCGGCAGCGATCAGGTCGGACGCATCCTCGTCGGCTTCGATCACCTCGTCATCGTCACCAGCGAGGAAGTCCGGCAGCGCCTCGGCGTCACCGGCGTCGCCGCCCTCAGGCTGATCGGCAACATCAGCGAGCCGCAGCGGCTCGGGCAGCCAGCCACTATCGGCCAGGAGCCGTTCGGCCTCCTTGGCCATATCGCCCTTCTTCAGGTGGTCGATGAGTTGGGCGGCCTGTTCGCCCTTCGCCTCGCGGACTGCTTCGAGGATGCGCGGCTTGGTTACGCGATTGAGGTAGTTGCCGAAGGTCGGACGCCAGCCGGCCTCCACCATGTCCAGCCCGGTCGCGCGCGTCAGGCGGTCGGCCTGGGTGAGCCGCATGTCGAGCGTATGCTGCGACACGCCGCTGGAGCTGTGCGGATTCGGCCGCTCGTAAAGGGCGTTGACGCCGTAGCTGACGCAGTGGGCCAGCAGCGCCATGCGGCTGGTGTCGTCCAGGCCAGCCAGCCAATCCCAAAGCGCATCGTCGTCTTTCGGGATGTCGCTCGCCCAGGCGTCGTGCCGCTCCTGCACCGCACGGGCGGGAGGGCTGTCGGCGAGACTCTCGTCCTGCGCGGGGAAGTAGATGTGCTTCACGCCCGCTTCCATGACGCCGTTATACATGCGGGTCATGAACCGGTCCGAGACGAACTTGTGCAGCAGCGCCGTCATGGCGACATGCGGGTTGTTCGCGACGGCGTCGCGAAGCGCGAGCGTGCGGTAGGCGGTCAACTCGATGACCAGGCGCTCGGGCAGCGGCTTGATGGCGTCGTCTTCGTCGTCATCTTCAGTCTCGGTGGGCTGGCCGCCGATGGTAATGACGGCGCGCTGGACCGTCTGGCCGGCGGTTGCGCCCGATACGCTATCGGTCTCCGAGCCGCTGTCGCCGTCGCCGTTGCCGTCGACCGGGATAACTGGAACGTCCTCGGGGCGGACAAAACCGCGATCCACCGTCAGCGAGCCGTTGGCGTCGATGCTGACAAACACGCCGGCGATGGCGATGTCAGCCAGCTCGTAGTGAACCGGACGATCCTCGAAGCTCGCGAGCGCGGTCTCGATTTCGCCCAGACGCTGATCCACCTCATCCGGCAGCTCGTCGGCGTCCTGATACTCGGCTTCCAGCTTCGCCATTTCGGCGTTCAGCGCGTCAATGGTCGCCTGCTCTTCGGGCGAGAGGTCGAGCGGCGTGCCGGTGATCTCCTGCAGGCCGCGTGCCGCATCGTACGGGAAGCTCACGGCCACTTCGATCCACTTCCACCCTTCGGCCGCGATCGTCTCGGCTTCGGCCTTCAGCTTCTCGCCAACGAGGCTGTCGAGGAGGCCCGCGTCCTGAAGCCATCCGCCGTCGTCGGACTGGAACAGGTCGCGCATGACGGTGCCGCCCGCCGCTTCATAGGCCTCGATGCCGACGAAGATGGCACGCTTGTCGGAAGCGCGCACCGTCGTCTCGGTCAGCATACGCCGGATCTGGTAGGGTTCCTTGGACCAGGCGTCCTTGATCGTGTCCCAGACCTGCTGCTGGCGCGCATGGTCTTCGGAGACCGTGAACGCCATGAGCTGCTCCAGCGTCATGCCGTCGTCGGCATAGACGTCGAGGAGCGCCTGCGAGACCGAGGCAAGTCGCAGCCGCTGCTTGACCATGTTGACGGGCACGAAGAACGCCGCGGCGATTTCCTCCTCGGTCATATGCTTGGCGCGCATGTCCTGAAAGGCGCGGAACTGATCGAGGGGATGGAGCGGAGCACGCTCGATATTCTCTGCGAGCGAGACCTCTTCGGCGAGGATCTCACTGTCATTGTCGCGTACGATGCAGGGCACCGGTGCGATCTTGGCGAGGCGCTTCTGCTTCACCAGCAGTTCGAGGGCGCGGAAGCGACGGCCACCGGCCGGAACCTCGAACATGCCGGTCTCAACACCTTCCGCGTCGATGACGGGCTGGACGCTGAGGCTCTGGATCAGGCCGCGACGGGCGATCGAGGCCGCCAGGTCTTCGATCGAGACGCCGGCCTTCACGCGCCGGACGTTGGACTGGGACAGAACCAGTTTGTTGAAGGGGATGTCGCGCGAGGACGACAGGGTGATCTTCTGAACGGCAGTAGCCATCGGGGTAGTCTCCGCGACGGGCGCCGAGAGACTCTCTCTCAGCCCTAAACCCGTCACGAAGCGAAGCGCCGCCCTCTTCCTCTAAAGGGGGCAGCGCCGGGGACCGGAATTGAGGACACGCGGAAGCGCAAAGCCGGAGACACGGAAATCCGCATCTCCCGCTTTGCGGATGTCAGGCGGCTCGATCGAGCAGCTTCTTCGCCTTAGCCTCCATGTCGAGGCGAGCGTCCTGATGGGGCTTGTCGCGTGCGACGGCGGTGATGCCCTGCACAAAATCGAAGATGGTCTCGGGCGGCCGCCCTTCTTCGGCCAGCACCGTGTCGATAATCTTGCCGGTCTCGGCCTTCGAGAAGCCGCGGCGGCGCAGGAAGTCGATACGATCCTCGTCGGTGCGCGCCACGATTCGCTCGCGGGCCATCTTGATGCCGTTGACGAAAGGCAGGGCTGAGGAATTGGCGAAGTTCGCCAGCGCCGGCGCCGCCTCATGGGCGAAGCGGTTGGCGGCATACTTGGAGTGGCGAATGGTGATCTCCTCGAAATCCTCCACACCCCAGAGATTCCGGTTCTGGCAGACCGCGCGCAGATAGAAGCTCGCCATGCCGAGCGTCTTGGCGCCGACCTCTGAGTTCCAGCAGTAGAAGCCCCGGAAATAGAGATCCGGCGAGCCGTCCGGCAGCCGGCCGGCCTCGATCGGGTTCAAATCGTCGACGAGGAAGAGGAAGACGTCGCGATCCGAGGCGTAGAGCGTCGTTGTGTCCTTGGTGATGTCGACACGCGGATTGTAGATGCCGGTCGACCAGTCGAGCACGCCGGGCACTTTCCAGCGCGTGTCGCCGGTGCCATTGCCGGCGATGCGCTGCACTGCCTCGACCAGCTCGTAGTCGTAGATACGGCCATAGTCCGGGCCGGTGACGGCGCGCAGTTCGACGCGGCCGTTGTCGGCCTCGAGTGTCTTGATCTGCTCCGCCCGATTGGACGTCAGGCCATATTGCAGGTTGATCGCGGCAAGCGGCGCCGGGAGCTGGCGCAGATAGGCTGCCGGCGCGCCGACCAGGCTGGCCAGTTGGCCGAAGCTCCAATGGGTGGGGGCGATGGGCGTATCCGTGCCTGGCAGGATGAGCGCCAGCCGCTCCGGGTCGCTGCGGTTCGCTTCAACGTGGATGAGAGCGCTCTCCACCATGCGCGTCCGGCTGCGGTCGGCGCGGTCGCGAACGGAGTGCGCGAGTTCGGACAACGACAGATACCGTTCGTCTGCCGGCCGGGAAAACCATTCCGACGAAACGCGGCCGATCCGCTCGCCGCGGCCGACATCGACCTTGTAACCGCCACTGGCGTCGCGGCGCGCATCGAGAACTGAAAGCTGGGTCATGGGACCAATCTCCATGACGGGCGCCAGAGACCTCTTCTCCAGCCCTCAACCCGTCACGGAAAATCCCTCAGCACTCTCGCTCTCAGGGGGCGTTGCGGGGTCTCCCCGCAGAAGGGGTAGGCCGAGACCTTGGGCTCGGCCGCAGGGGAAGGCTTTCCCCCTTAGAGGCGATATGCATTATCAGAACCGCGATACAACCGAGGGGCTCCATCCAAGACGGGAGGAGATGAGCGTGTGTGCAACGATTACAGGTTAACTGTCGATGTTGCGTCGATCATTGAGGAGTTCGCTGATCTGAAGATCAAGATTGTCTTCAGCGAAGGCGCGCCGAACATCGAAGCGCGGCAGGACATCAAGATTACCGACGTCGCGCCGATCGTCAGGACCATAGAGGGTTCCCGCAATCAGGGCGATCTGGTCCAGCGGCGGTGGAGCTGGCCCGGGCCGAACAAGCGACCGGTCTATAACTTCCGTTCGGACGGGCGTGAGCTTGTGTCAGGCCGCTGTTTGATCGTCGCCGACGGATTTTACGAGTTCACCGCGCCGGCCGATCCAAAGAAGAAGCGCAAGGACAAGTGGCTTTTCACGATGCGGGACAATCCGATTTTCTGTGTGGCCGGAATCTGGCGGGAGACCAAGGACGTCGGGCAGGCCTTCACAATGCTCACCATGGAGCCGGGTCCCGACATAGCGCCGTATCATGATCGGCAGATTGTCATTGTCGAGCGTGATGCCTGGGCCGACTGGCTCGATCCGTCGGTTTCAGCGCAATCAATCATTCGGCCGCTGCCGGCAGGATCACTCCTTGTCGAGCAGGTCGGCTGATGCGGTTCACCTTCCCCATAGCCATGCCGTCTCGGGCGGTCGCGTCGTTGTCAAAGACGACGGCAACGGCGGCCCAAGCGGCTTAGTCGAGGTTGGCGACGGGGCGACGGTGACGTCACCCACCTTTCATTCCGGCCCATCGAACCGAGAGAGGCACGGAGGTTGCGGCCCGGAATGGGATCGTTGTCCAGCGCAAGAGCGGCGAGTGGCGGTCGCGGCCAGCGTCGTGAACGTTACCGTTACCGGAAATCCCGTGTCTTCACCTTGATCGAGTCAATGTGTAAGTCGCGGATATAGATGTCGCGCGTCCTTAGCCCCGCGGGCGCCAGGCCCCGCGGGTCGGGCGTTGGCGAGCCTCGGGAGAATTCGTCGCCGCGTCCATGTCGCAGCGGGAAGGCAGCGTCGCATTCACCAACACTCGCCAACTCGCCGGAAAGGTCCGTCAGCCGCTGGGCGACAAGATGGACCACTTCGCCCTCGCGCTGGACGCGGCCGCGCACTGCGATCATGCCGGCCGACAGGATCGTGCGCCGGTTTTGCTCGAAGACCTTGGGCCACACCACGAGATTGGCGATCCCGCTTTCGTCTTCAAGCGTGATGAACATGACGCCCTTTGCGCTGCCGGGCCGCTGTCGAACCAGCACAATGCCGGCCGCCTCCAGCCATCGACCGTCTTTGGCGTCCATCGCCTCCTGGCAAGTGACCATTCGACGGCGGCGCAGGTCCTGACGGAGGAACGAGACCGGATGGTCCCGCAGTGACAGGCTGACATGCCGGTAGTCTTCGACCACCTCGCCACCCGCTGTCATGGGGCGGAGGAGGACGGTCGGCTCGGCGACCTCGGGCACGATATCAGACTCACGGGCCGACGCAGCGGCAAAAAGCGGGAGTGGCTCGTCGCGCAACGCCTTGATCGCCCACAAGGCTTCACGACGTGCGAGACCGAAGGGCGGACGAAACCCGTCCGCCTCGGCGATCTGCGTGAGCGCCGCGACGGGCGCACCGGCCCGGCGCCAGAGGTCGTCTATGGAGGCGAAGGGCTGCTCCGCCCGCGCCGCGACGATTGCCGCGCCATGGGCGTTGGCCAGACCTTTGACCATTCGCAGACCCAGACGAACGGCGAGCCGCTCCTCGCTGCCGGTGGGCTCAAGGGTGCAGTCCCATCGCGAAGCGTTGGCGCAGACCGGGCGGATCTCGACGCCATGATCGCGCGCATCGCGAACAATCTGTGCCGGCGCATAGAAGCCCATGGGCTGGCTGTTCAGCAACGCGGCGCAGAAGATTTCCGGGTGCCAGCATTTAAGCCAGGCCGAGGCGTAGGCGATCAGTGCAAAAGAGGCTGCGTGGCTTTCCGGAAATCCGTAACTGCCGAAGCCTTCAAGCTGCTTGAAGGTCTGCTCGGCAAACGCCTGCTCGTAGCCGTTGGAGACCATGCCGGCGATCAGCTTGTCGCGGAAATGCGAAACGCCGCCCGTGAACTTGAAAGTGGCCATCGACTTGCGGAGCATGTCGGCCTCGCCGGGGGTGAAGCCGGCGCATTCGATCGCGACACGCATCGCCTGCTCTTGAAAAAGCGGCACGCCGAGAGTCTTGCCGAGCACCTTCTCCAGCTCGGGCTTCGGGTAGTGGACGGGCTCAAGGCCCTCCCGGCGACGAAGATAGGGATGCACCATGTCGCCCTGGATCGGACCTGGTCGGACGATCGCGACCTGCACGACGAGATCGTAATAAGTGCGTGGCTTGAGCCGCGGCAGCATCGACATCTGGGCCCGGCTCTCGATCTGGAAAGTGCCGAGCGTGTCCGCCTTTCGTATCATCGCGTAGGTGCGCGGGTCCTCGGCCGGGATGGAGGCGAGGTCGAGATTGACACCCTTGTGCTCGGCCAGAAGATCCAGCCCCTTCTTCATGCAGGTCAGCATCCCGAGCGCCAGGACGTCGACCTTCATGAACTTGAGCGCGTCGATATCGTCTTTGTCCCACTCGATGACCTGCCGGTCCTTCATCGCAGCGGGCTCGATCGGGACCAGATCGTCGAGCCTGTCATGGGTTAGGACGAAGCCGCCTGGATGCTGGCTGAGATGGCGTGGCGCGCCCATGAGCTGTCGCGCGAGATCGAGGGTCAGGCGAAGGCGGCGGTCGGCGAGATTGAGGTTCAGCTCCTCAACATGCTTTGGCTCGACGCCTTCCTCGGACCAGGCCCAGACCTGCGACGACAAGGTGCCGATCAGGTCTTCGGGCAGGCCGAGCGCCTTGCCGACATCACGCAGCGCGCCCTTGGTGCGGTAGCGAATGACGGTGGAGCAGAGCGCGGCGTGGTCACGGCCGTAGGTGTCGAACACCCACTGCATGACGATCTCGCGCCGCTCGTGCTCGAAATCGACGTCGATATCGGGCGGCTCTCGGCGTTCCTCGGACACGAAGCGCTCGAAGAGCAGGTCATTGCGACCAGGATCGATCGACGTGATGCCGAGGACGTAGCAGACAGCCGAATTGGCGGCCGAGCCGCGACCCTGGCAGAGGATGTCTTTCGATCGGGCGAAGCGAACGATCGAATTCACTGTCAGGAAGTAGGGCGCGTAATCCAGCTTCTCGATCAGCCGCAGCTCATGCTGGAGCGCGGCGGTCACGCTGTCGGGCACGCCCTCGGGATAGCGCTCCGATGCGCCTGCCCAGGTCAGCCTCGCCAGCGCTTCTTGCGGCGAGAGCGCCGGATCGTCACGCTCCTCCGGATATTGATAGGCAAGCTCGTCGAGGCTGAAGCGGCAGCGATCAGCGATCTGGATAGAGCGAGCAAGCGCTTCCGGATAGCGGCTGAACAGCCGGTGCATCTCGTCCGGCGGCTTGATGTAGCGGTCGGCGTGACGTTCGCGTCGATCGCCGAGGGCGTCGATCGTGACGTTGTGGCGGATGCAGGTCACGACGTCTTGCAGAACGCGGCGACCCGGCTCGTGAAAGAGGATGTCGTTCGTCACCACCGTGGGCACGCGCATTTGCGCGGCGAGGTTCGACACCTCGTGAAGGCGAAGCTGGTCATTGGGGCGACGGTGTAGCGTGAGGGCGACGTAGGCGCGGTCACCGAACGCGTCGCGAAGCCGGCGCAATCTGAAGCCGCACTCGTCATCGGCGAGGTCGGGCACGAGGACGGCGACCAGGCCATCGCCATAGGCTACGAGGTCCGGCCATTCGAGAATGCATTTGGCCTTGCCGCCGCGACCCTTGCCGAGCGAGAGCAGACGGCAGAGGCGCGAATAGGCGGGGCGGTCGGTCGGATAGACCAGCACCGACATGCCGTCGGCGAGGTCGAGGCGGCATCCGACGATCAGGCGCACGCCGGTCGTCTTCGCGACCTCATGGGCGCGCACGATGCCGGCGAGGGAGTTGCGGTCAACGACGGCCACCGCCTCGATCCCGGCAAGCGCCGCCTGGGCGAACAGCTCCTCGCAGGACGACGCGCCGCGCAGGAAGCTGAAATGCGAGGTGACCTGAAGCTCGACGTAGCGGGGCTCGCTCATCCGAAGACCCCATGGATGAACCATCGGTGCGAGCCCGTGGCGGTGTCCTCGCCATCGCCAGCGCGGTAGAGCCAGTAGCGCTCGCCAGCGTCGTCCTCGACCCGAAAATAGTCGCGCACGGCGACCAGCTCGGCGTCGCGCTTCCACCATTCGCCGAAGACGCGCTCCGGGCCGTCGCCGCGACGCAGGCGCCGGCGCACGCCGCGCCAGGTGAAGGAGACCGGCGGATGGTCGGGCAACAGCGCCACCGTCTCGACCAACTCGGGTTGAGGCAGAAGGCGTGAGGGCCTCGGCCAATGGCCGGGCCAGCTCGCCCCCGTGTCGGCCGCCATCGCCGGGATGCGGCAGACGGATCGCTCGGGAACGTCGCTTGCGACGGGAGCAAGTCGATAAAGGGCGCGCTCTCCCACCCGGTTCATCAACGTGTCGATGAGATCGGAGACGTCCGGCGTGCTTTCCTCGATGAGGGAATTGACGATCTGCCTGCGCTCAAGCGGCTCGGCGACGCTCGCGGCGAGCGTCATCACCTCGATGCCAAAGCCGGGTTCGATGGTCTCGATCTTGTCGCAGAGCAGACGCGTCAGGCGCTTAACGTCGCGGACCGGCGTTGCCATGCCGACCCTGACGGCTTGGGCGCGGCTGTCGACGCCGTGGCAGATGAGGTCAAGTCTGCGAGCGCCCAAGCCGCCGGCCTCGAGACGCTCGCAGAGCTGGCCGACGAGCTTGGCGATATACCGGGCTATGGTCTCAGCCGCGGCAATCGGCTCGGCGAAGGCGCGGCGCACTTCGATGAGATCGACCGGCCGGACCGGCTCGATCGGCTCGGCCGCCTGGCCGAGGGCTTGATCGATGCGGCGGCCAAGTTCGGGGCCGAAGCGCAAGGTGAGCGGCGCCCGAGGCTGCGCGAGAAGATCGCCCACCGTATCGAAACCGAGCGTCCGCAGCGCGGCGACGGTAGACGCGGCGATGCGTAGCGCCGCGAGCGGCAAAGGCTCCATTATGGATGCGCCGTGTCGGTCCGGTGCGATCTGCGGGGCATAGCGGGCCAGAGCGTGCGCAGCGCCCCAGGTGTTGGCGATCGCGCCCCGAGCCGCGATCCCGGACATGGCAAGCCGGCCGATGAGGCCGTCCAGCATTGCACTTTCGCCGCCATGGAGATGATCGGCGCCAGTCGAGTCGATGATGATCCCGTCCGGCGGATCGGGAGCGACGACGGGAGCGTATCGGAGGAGCCAGGTCGCGAGCCGGTCGAGCGCCTCGGCGTCGCCTGCCGGGTTGGCGTCCTGCACGATGAGACCGGGCGCCAGGACCTGCGCCTTGGTGACGGGCATGCCGACGCGCAGGCCCGCAGCGTGGGCGGCGGCGTCAGCCGCCAGCACCACCCGCCTGTTCCCGTCGCGGCCAATCAGGACGAGCGGCGCCTCAGCCGGCGGCGCCGCGTCGCCAGCCTTCCGCCGTAGCCGGTCGGTGGACCAGCTCGGCAGGAAGAGCGAGACGACCCGTGTCATCGCACGCCTCCACTTCGAAATCTGCACTTTCGCCCGCGCGAGCGCGGATCAGTTCGACTAGCCAGCGGGCTCGACCCACGCCCGGAACGGGAAGCGATGTCGAAGGCAAAGCGGAGACGCGCCAGCGCGTCATCGCCGCCGTTGGCTGGCCGAAGTCTGTAGCCTCTGTCTGTCGCCGCCAGCGTCTCAGCGCGATCCCGATCGATCCGGTGCCTTCGGCCGCCAGTTGCAGGCGCCGCGAGGCGGTCATGGAAAGTCGGGCCACTTCACCAAGGACGGCGCCCAGGCCACCGTGGCGCAGGCCTTCCTCCATGCAGGCGAGCACGGTCTTGTCGTCGCCGGCTTCGAGATAGATCACGCGATCGGATGCAAGGCCTGCTTGGGCGATCGCTGGCGCGAAGAGGTCGGGGCGCGTGATGCACCAAAGGATCTTGCCCTTCGTGCGGGCGGCGATCCCGGCGCTGAAGAGGGCGGCAGCGGCTCCATCGATCGCGCCGTTGCCGCCGCCGGCGATCTCATGCAGGGCGCCGAGTGCGAGGCCTCCGCCGGGTAGGCGCGAGTCGACATCGGCAATCCCGAAGGGGAGAACCGATTTGGCGCGCCGGCTGCGACCTTCGATCTTTTCGATCTGCGCGCGCAAAGACTCTATGGCGGGCTCGGGCCGCAAGCTCGTTCTTGACCTCCAAGGGCGGATTTGCTTCCATGTTCTCTATTTGTTCTATCGTTGAGGCGCCAGAGTCAAGGGAAGAGTCGATGGCCTCGGCAGTTCTCGCTGGCTCTTGCTTACGAGGAGGCGACCCGATCCCCGAGCCTTTTTCGGACGGCCTCTCGCAACTGAACCTTGCCAAGATCGTCAAGAATGGAGGCTGGAAGAGGTTCCGACGCCGTCAATAATTGACGCCCAGGATGACCGGGCTCCAGCAGATCAAGGATTCGATCGGCAGTCGCGCGGTCGCGTTTGGCCATGGCATTGGCCCCGACGAGCAGCAAAGCGCGCCGCTTGTTCGAGCTGGCGACCCGCTCGAAGAATTTGAGGGCTGTTTCCGCCGGAGCATGGGCGCCGACGAGATGAGCCGCTGGCGCCGCGAGGATTGCCGGCGACCTCAGTACAAACCCAGGCGTCAGACGCCCGACGATGCTCGGGTCCACGGACTCTGCATCGGCCAAGGCATCAAGGGCGTCGAGCCGAATCCAGCGTGCTTCCGGGATGTTGACGAGGTTAAAGATCTTCTGCTGGATTCCGGAGCTGCAGCAATGGGCTGCGACGATCAGGGCGAGTTGGCTGAGCGTTCGGTCAACCGTGGTATTGGCAAGATCGAGAAGCGTATCGCCGACTACATCCGACAAGGGGCCGTTGGCTGCAAGGGCAACGACGGCTTCTTGTGCTATATCGAAGCTTTCGGGTTCGTTGTGGTGCGGCTCAGCGCTTGACCAACTGTCATGGATCAGGGCCAACAGCGTTTTGAGGTGATCCGGATGCGGACGTTCTGCGAGCAGAGAGACCAGAGCGCGGCGAACGCGGCTACCGGGATCGGATGCCATTGCAAGGATTGTCGGCGGCAAGGGGTCGGCGAGGGTCGGCGCGAGATGAAGTAGTGCAGCACGGCGCGCGTCGGCGCGCTGGTGCCGCAGCGCCGTTTGAAGGAGGGTGGCATCGCCAGTTGCAATCGCCGCCTCCGTCGCCCTGACAGCATGCTCCGTGCGGCTGGCAATTGTCAGCCATCGGGCGATCGCTGGCGAGGCGTCGCCGCTGCTTTCGATGATGACCGGCACCACAAGATCAAGCGCCTCCGCATCGAGTTGCGATGCACAGCCCGTCAGGAATGAGAGCGCGGTACCGCTGACCCGGCGAGCTTTCCGCTTCGTGGTCGAAAGGGCGTTGAAAATTTCCTGGAGTTCATTTGGAAGTGCATCAGTGACGCGTCTGAGTTTGGCGTGGCTGCTTTTCCCAAGCCGCCGGCGAGCGCGTTGCATGGCAGTGAGCAGCGTGACTTGCCGATCAGGCTGCTCGCTATTCGCCTGGAATGCGGCGATCAGCGTATTTGGTGCGACTTTCAAAGCTGTAAGCGCAAACTCGTCGCGCAGATCCGCCTGAGAGGGGACAAAGCTGATCCGTGCCGCAAGCATAGGCTCTAGCGCTGGGCGCCAGTGCTCTCGCACTGCCGCCCAGACATTTGGCTCGTCTTCGGTCTGCTTGACCGCCGCGAGCACAGCCCGCAGCTCATCTTCATCAACCGGTCCGGGGGACATCACGAGCGCCTGCGACCAGGCGCGGACCAACTCCGGGAGCCGCGGATGGTCAGCAAGCACCACCCAGCGACCCTCTGCGCGAAGCTGTCGGACATAGGCGTCGACGAAGACGCCGGATGTATAACCGTCGCCTTCATGGCTCGATTGCGCGGCCTCTTCGACGGCATGATCCCGTTCGCCATCCTCGATCGCGCGCCACTCCTCCCGGCCGCTCTGAACGTGCTGACGGTGGAGGCCCGCGAGGTCATCCAGCGCAGCCTGCACGACGCTCTCAAATCCATCTAGGTCGCGCACGGCGCCGGCCGCGACGGCGTCGGCATTGAGCTCGAAGCCGTTGCCGACCATCTGGCGCGCGGCGTCGTGATAGGCGGAGGTCAGGGCGGGTGCGAAGCGATCGAGCCGCTTGGCGAATCCCGATCCGTAATTCCCTCGGTCGAAGCCAAGCTGCTCACGGATAAATCGCTCGGCGACTTTGGCTGCGAACGGGCTCGCTGCCACGGTGTCGTACCAGGCATCGTCGAAGATCGGCGGTTGCCAGTTACGAACGAAGAAGGAAGCTCCCCGCTGCGTGCCTTTCAACAGCCACCGCGCAACGCGGCTCGGTATGGACACATCGCTGCCCACCTCCGACGCCAGCTCCAGCAAGGGCGCGAACTTGGAAGCCGGATCCATCAGGCTTTCGTCCAGCCAAGCGTCGATCGCTTCCTGGCTGCCGGAATCAATGTCGAAGGTCCGATCAACGTCCTCTCGGCTTGCGAACGAGCGCGTCACTTCGAAAATTCGGGCGGCGGTTTCCAAGCCCCAATCGCGATGCGCTGAAGGCAACTGAGTGAGCGCGGCGATCAGAGTCTCGATCGCAGCCCCGCTCTGGCCCCAATTGTCCTTGGCGAAGGCTTCAAAACCTTGTCGGACGCTGGGATGAGCAAAGGCTATGGTGCGGGCCGGCTGACGCAAATGGCGGGCCGCGACCATGCGGTCTATAAGACGGTCTAGGCCGTCGGCGAGTGCGCGATCAAGCCCGCGTAGCGTGCGCTGAAGAGGGTTGAGTCGGCTGCGGTCGAATTGCCCGCGTGCCGCCAGCAGCGCCCAAACGATGGCTGACGTGCCGCAAGTGTCGATCGATGATAGGGCTCTGAGGACAACGCCTTCCACCGCATCGCGCTGCGCCAGTTCGAGCAGCCGGCGTAAGAAGACGTGATCTCCTTCACCGACATCGGGGCCGGATTGCATATGCGCAAAGTACAGCTCGATCTCAAGCGGGGTGCCAAGCCTGTCGAGCGCCTCATTGCGAAATGCATAGGCCTTGGTCTGCAAGGCGGCGGGTAGCTGATCCATGCGGTTGTCGTGAATGTCGCGGAGTTGACCGTCCCGGTAATGGTCCGCGTCCAGCTCGACCGACCATGCGTTGAGGCTATCGCCGACCTTGGCGCTCTGCATCATGTCGCTGCGGGACGTGATGACGAACTGATGATCCGGCGTAGCCTTAGCAAGGAGGCGCGGCAACTGCTCGGTCCAAGCCTCGCTGCCCCCGCGTAGGCTGAATTGGCCCCATGGATCATCGACATAGAAGAGTGTCGGTCCATGGTTGACGACCTTGCGCACGCTCGTCGGAGCATCATCCGCCCCAACAGTGACGACCTCCAGCACACCATTACGCCGTCGCGCGAGATCGCATAGCTTGAGCGCTGCCTGCGTCTTGCCTGTGCCCGAGGGTCCCCGAATAACAACTGCGTTCTTGTCGTTCAGGACCTTGAGCATCTCGTCAAAGTTCGCCGGGGGCACGAAATGCTCGAGGCTGGCGGAGCTGGCCAGGAACCCGCCGTGCGCCCGCACCGTGGCGAGAAGGTCATCGCTCGTCCATAGACCGGGCGTGCTGCCTCGGGTCCGCCGCCTGGCTTCGAGACGGAGCTTTTGGAGGAGATTTAGCTGTTCCACTTTGGGAACGTGCAACAGGTCCGACATGAGCGCTCGGATATCGGATGCGAGCTGTTTCTCTGTCAGCTTCCCCCAGATCGCGACACGGCCTTCGGGCGATGTCTTCAATGTGGCGTGCAGGCTCGGCGGAAAGCTTGCCTTGTCCGAGACCTCTTCGAAGCCTTCGACCAGCAGTCCACGCGCGACGCCTTTTGCGTCGGCATTGGTGACGAGCAGATAGCGAGTGTTCGGCTCGTCGAGATGATGCAGGGCTTTTCGGCGCCCCCCCTTTTTTGCAGAGCCGTGCTTGAGCAGGGCGTCGAAATCCTCGATCGACCAGGGCTCGCCGTTGTCCATCTTGACTTGGACGACAAGCTTGTACCCGCCTGCGATGATCGCACTGGGTTGCAGGCGTCCTGGCACGTAGGGTTCCAGGTCCGCCTCCAAATCCTCCTCGCTCGCCGGTTCGAGCACGAGGCGTGTGGCCGCTTTGGAAATGAGGAGAAGTTGCAGCGCCGCGAGGATTGAGACGTCGAGTTGGTAGTCGAAACCCGCTTGAGCGGCGGCGGCGCCTCGTAGGGGGCGCTTTGCGTCGGCGCTATCGGTCAAAGACGGCTCCGACCGGTCCGAGCTCAACCGCTCGCTATCTCCATTACTATTTGTCGACATCGTCAAACACCGAGCGCTTCGTGGCGACCGGAGTGGGAGCCGGAGCTTCCTCCTTCTTTTGCGTCACGATGTGCGTCCAATCCGCTTCGTCTTCTGAGCCGTCCTCCCGCTCGCGCTTGCGCTCTTCCAGTCCCTTGACCGACCGCTTCACCTGATCGCGCGCGTGGTCGATCAGGGCTGTGGCGTCCGCGTCGACGCCGATCGCCTCAATGCGATCGAGCACATCAAGAAGCTTCTTGAAGTGGCTGTCAGGCTCCTCGTCCAAGTCAGCGTCAGCGACGATCTCGTCGATTCGTTCTTCGAGCGAAGGCAGCACAGTTGTTCGCAGTGCCAAACCTATGCCGACCAGTCTCAGCGGCGGTATGAGCGCTAGCATCTCTGGTTCATCGAAGGCGGAAGAATCTAGGTTTGTAAGCACGGCGGATTCGAGAGTGTCCGCCGCCTCTGAGCGCAGATCGTCCGGCAACACGCCGAGGTGATGGGCTCGGGCGAGGGCTGCGATCTGGGGATTGTTGCCGGCGAGGTCGGTCCGCCAGCAGGATCGTCGAAGTAGATCTGGAAATTGCTGGACCGCTTTGGCGAACACCGGTTCGCTCGCCCGATAAGATAGGAAGTGGAATAGCATCCAATTGCGATGCCATTCATCGGGAGTGTGGCCGAGCCGGGCAACCAGAGCGTTGTCGAGCGTCGTCGGGATGACAAGGGCGTCTCGAATGAGAGGCGAGCCCTCGCATGTGAAACTGTTAAGAATGGTGTCTATGGTCGCGCCCCGTATGAGCGCCGCCATCATGTGCGGCTTCTGGCGCAGGATCTCCGTCAGCGCGTCTGATATCGTCGGATGGGCGAAGGTCCATTTTGATCCGGAGAGCTTCAGGAACGAGCCTTTCAGCTCAGCGAAACAATCCTGGATCTTGGTGAGGCTGTACGACGTCAGCTCCGCGACTGCTTGGGCAGCCGACACATCGTGGTCGCTGGGATCGAAGCCGGCTTGCTGGACGTAAACCAAGATGAGCGCGGCTTGAAGCTGATCATCCAGGGCATTGACCGTATCGATCAAATGCTCTGTGGGCTCTTCCATAAAGCGAACAAGGGAGCTTTCGCGAGGCGCGAGCCCCTTGGTGAAGTTCGGATCGCCAAGACGTTCGGCAATCCCAGGAAGAAAGTCGCGAACGGCGGCGACCGCAGTTAGGTGTGGCTTGACGCTTGATCGCCAGCTCTGACTCTGCTCGCCGAAGTTCACGTGATTATAAAGTATCTGCGCCTTCTCTTCGAATGTCAGTTCGCCGACATCGACGACGGCGCTGTTATCAGCGAATTGTGCAAGGTTGCGCTGTCCGAGCCGACGTCGCGCCGCTTCGTAGATATGTTTGCGGGAGGTAAGGAGGAACCGGTTGCCGTGCTTGATCGCGGCCCGCAGCTTCGAGAAGGCCGACGCCCAGTCCTGCACATAGTCGTCGCGCAGCACATTCGAGCCGAAGGCGTCATCGATCCAGAAGAAGCGGCCCGGATCGTTCGGATTCCATCCAGCCTCGAAATCGCGGGGACTGGTCAAAGCGAGAACGGTGTTGTCCGGGTTTTCCGAAGCGATCGTCGAGACGATTGCGCCGATTGCCGATTTGCCGCTTGATGGATTGCCCAGCAGCAGCACCACGCCGTGGTTGGAAATGGCGTTGACAGCGTCGCGATGTGCTTTGGTGGGTACATAGGTGCGGAGCTTTGGAATCCAGCTGTCAAGCAGCGCCCGGCTCTGCTCGCTCAGTCGCTCATCAACGATCGACGTGAGGTCTCCCAGGCCGTAGACCTGCGGGACGAGCGCCCGCAGTCGGGCGCTGGTTCTAATGACCCGGACAATATATTGGCGACCAAGAATGTGCGGCCTGCGCACGCCGAGCGCCCGAAGCCTGGCGCGCATCGCCGCCGCGACAGGCGCGTCCACGCTCATGTTCGTCATGAAGGCGTAGGTGTCCGCCTGGCCGGCTTTGACCAGTTCCTCGACATTCTTAAGCTCAGCGGTGAGATCGCTGAGCTTCAAGGCCTTCATGGCATCAGACGTATGCTTGCATTGGACCGTGCCGATCGGCGGTGCGTCCGTTCCCGAAGGGATGAGGAAGACCGCGTCCTGGCCGCCGTCCTGTGCTTCACGGAAGATCTCTACGGGTCGGCCGAGCACGACCTCGCATACCTGCGAACACAGATCCTGAAACGCGCGCCAGCCGACGGTGTGGAGCGCCAGATCGCTCCAGGGTCCGTGCGCCCGACGTTCGCGCGGTGCCGGAAGCTCGATCTGCGCGCTCTCAGCCGTCATGCGGTGGCGACACCACGTAAAACACCCACCGGCATCGGATTGATTTCCTGGTCGATGACCACGCTTGTGGCGCCGAGCGGCCCAAGGTCGATGTCGAGACGCCGGCCTCCCTCCGTTGCGGTGCTCACCAAGCGCCGGCAAAGCAGATCGGCCAGCGCGGGGTCTTCGACGGCGCAGATGATCTGGCGCCCGTCCACGCGCAGAGCGGCGAGCACTTCGACCAGGTGAAGGGCCCTGAAATCGTCGATGTGCTGAACGGGATCGTCAAGCAGAAGGGACCTGAGCGGTGTCCACGCACGCGCAAGATGGACCGAAAGAAGGAAGGCGAGACCGGCGGCGCGACGCTGACCGCTGCTAAAGACGAATTGCGGGTTCAGTCCGTCGCCTACCTTGAGACTTAGGAAACGTCGGACGTCACCGCGGATGCTGTAGTCGATTGTCCGCCAGTCTGCGTGCGGTCGCAGGCGCTGATAAAGCTCGTTGAGCAGAGGACTGATCTGAGCAAGGCGCTCATCGATGATCTCCGCGCTCACGCGTCTAACTGAGCGTTCGATTTCGCGGGCCGCTGTGACGGCATTTTGTGACTGGCTGACTGCCTGCGCCAGCTTCTCGATTTCAGCCCGCAGCGCCGAGATGTTGCTTTCGATTGACGACATTCGCGAGATTGCTTGCGAGGCTTCCAGCACGAGTAGCGCGCGTTCGAGGTCAATCAGCCGGTCGCGTTCCGGAGAAATGGCCCGCTCCAGCCCGTCAGGATCATGGATGAAGCGGTGATCGAGCCCCCACTGATCGTAGAAATCCAGATGCGCCGCTTCCTCATCGCGCAGACGCCGCAGCTCGTCCGCTTGGGCTTGAACCGCGGCGGTGGCTGTCTGCAACGTGAGGCTGGGTTGCCGCGCGTTCTGTTTCGCGGAGGCGAGAGCATCGCGGGCGGCCTGAACGCCCGACGCCAGTGATGTAATCCGTCGACGCGCGGCGGCCAGACCGGCAGCGAACTCGTCCGATGTCCGATGGGCTGCGCATAGCGGACAATGATCGTCGTGTAGCCCGAGGCGTTCGCCATGTTCGACGAGAAGGCTCAGCGACGCTGCCATCGCGTCCATCTCTTCTTCCCGCGAGAGGCGTTGTTCGGCTTCCGAGAGGGCTTGCTGTGCCGCCTCATGCTCGCGCTGCGCTGCCTCGTGCGCTGCCGATGCGGCCTCGCGGTTTGCGACGGCCTCCGGAGCGTTGTAGAGCGCTTGCGCCGCCGCGACCTCTCGACCGAGCTGAAGCGCTTCGCCCATTCGACCCAATCTGGCTCGTCCGTTCGCGAGCGCGTTTCGACCTGCAGCAAGACGTGCCGTCAGCTCGGTGGGCGCATCCGGCGCCGCGGCGGCGATCACCTGAAGCGCGCCGGACACGTCCCCTGATCGGCTGAGCGCGGCTTGTGTCTCGGATTGCTGCGTCAGTCTGTCCGCTAGTCGCGAGCGGGCAGCCTCATAGGCGGCCTCATCTTTAGTGTGCGCAGCTTCGGCGGCAGTCACGACCTCCTTGGCTCTGCTACCGGCTTCCGAGCCTTCCAATGCACCGAGCGCCGAGCGCACGAGATCAAATCGCTCCGTTTCGGTGAGATCCAGGCTGAGCGCGGCGATCCATTCGTCGCGGATGATCGACGTCCGGGTGAGTTGTCGAAGTGCGTCTTCTGGCGCAGGTCCACGGCAGAGCGCAGCGTGGATTTCCTCCGGTGAGCGATCGGAGCCGCGTTCCCGCGTCCGCGTGATGGTGAATGGGTTCCCGCTGTCGTCGACGAAGGAGACTGTCACATAGTGGGCTTTGGGAACACCTTCGCCGCGCCACCAAAGGTAATCACTGAGGCTCTCCTTCGCAGCCTTTTCGACGGCGTACTTGTCAATGGAGCCTGTGATCGCGAACTCGACCGCATCGCACAGCGTGCTCTTGCCCACGCCGTTGCGACCGGTGATGACGGTGAAGCCCCGTCCGAAATTGATCCGGACGAGATCCCTAAAGCCACGAAAGCCGCATACTTCGATGAACTGGAGCCTCATGAAGTCGCCCCCAAGATGCGAGCAATCTCGGCGGGTGTGGTCTCGCCGAGAAAAGCAGTAACGGCATCCGGAGGAATGTCCTTCAGCCTCGTGCGCAGTCTCGTTTCGAAGTTGGACGCGCCGAGCAGCGGCTTGGAGCGTATCGACAGCAGGGGTAGCAGCGCCTTCTCAACGTCATCAGGCGTGGTGATGGATGCCTTCGCGATCTTTCGAGTCAAAGAGAAATCCTCTTCGATGCGCTCGATCTCGCGCCCTCGGCGCGCGTCCTGATCGGGGGTCAGAAAGACCGAATAGACGTTCCATGCCTTCACTCCGGCGCCGCGTAACGACGCGGCATGACGAGCGAGCGCGGTTTGCTGGTTCTCCTTCCAAGCGCCGAGGAGAGCATCTGCGCTGTCGAAGACGTGGACGAATCCCATCAGCGCCGCGTTTTCGAAACAGGTCACTGGGCCGGCCGAGCCGGTCCACGTCCAGGTTTCATACTGTGCGTCGCGAAGGAGGATTTCGGCTTGCGTGAAGATGTCCATCAGATGCCCAACGCGGCTCTTGCCCCAGGAAGGTCGTACCATTCACCCGCTGGATCCGGACGAATGACATCACCGGCGCGTCCGCTGCGAACCACATTGTCCGGCACGCCCAAGTCGGTCGCGCCTACCGCGACAACAATGTCGGACTGCATCGCTGCAGGCGGCTCGACGAACTTCCCGCGTAGCGTCCCGAGGATGGATTGCGCCCCGTTGAGGACTCGGATGCTCCGGCCGTTCAGATCATATCCCTCGGCGCGTTGCACGGCGCCGGCCTGACGGAGCAGCAAGTGGAAGAAGCCTAGGGCTTCTGGATTTGCTGGACGCAGGAGCTTGGCCGGCTCAGCAGCAGAAACGCCTTCGGCATCCCGCCTCAGACCATATAGGGCCTCGCTGTCGAAATTTCCGACGTCTAGCCAAGCCGGGTCACAGTGGGCTCCGGTAGCTTGCTCGAAGGCGGCTCGTCCAGCGTCCAGGACCTGACGTAGGTAGTTCGACGAGAAGGCTCGACGAAGCTCGTCGAGCGCCGAAGCGCCTGACTCTTGCACATGTTCGAACGTCACGTTTTGTGCGTGCGCGATCTGCCAGAGTTGCGGGGCCTTCTGCTCGAGCGCGTTTGTCGGCGAGAGGTCGATGACGGTCACGGACAGCGGCTGCACGTCGATCAGCGCCTCGCCGATCACGGCGTTGAGGTACTCCCAGTCAGACCAGAAGCCGACGACGAGCAGATCCTTCTGCCGGAGGTTGGCAGCCATCCAAACTTTGCTTCGCGCAATGCGGCCCGAGATCGTCGGCTCGCCGAGCTGCGAAGGCGCCCAGACCGTGGCTTGTCGATCACGGTGGGAGCATCCATGGAATTTCAGCAGGGGTGCCTGTCGGACGGAGTCGGCAGTGGCTTCGTCTCCGTCGAGCGAGCCGCGGAAGTCAGCGCCGTAGTCCCAAGCCCGTCGCTCGATCAGCGTGTCGTAGTTGCTCGATATGCCGGCGACGGCGGCGCGGGTGATAAGAAAATCCGCAATTGCGGCATGCCCTGTATTCGAAGGCCTTACGAAAGCCGGCCAGGGCACGAGATGTTCAATGAAGACCGACTGCAGTGTGTTGAGGCCCGCAAAGTGCTCGGCGAGCGCCTCCAGATTGTCCCGAAGACCGAGGTCGCAGTTCGGGTCAGCTTCGAGGCGGTATTTGTCGAAGCACCGCTCGGCAACCGTACGGGCCGACGGCAGGCTGCTCGGCGGCGCCATCGAGAGTCCGGCGCCGCAGACCACCAGAAGGCGGCCGGCATTCATAGAGGCTAGCAGTCGAGTGATGGTCTCAGGCGTCACGCAAGCCTCCGCCGAGAACCAGCTCGCCGAGCTGGCGGCCTCGTCGCCGGCTGAGTTAAGTCGCCAAGATGTTCGATCCTCACGGGCGGCCGAGCCGGCAGCTTTACCGTCAGCTCGAGTTTGCCACCGATCGCTTCGACATAGCCGCGCAGTGTCGAGAGATACATGTCCGCCTGGTTTTCGATCTTGGAGACCGAAGGTTGCTTGATGTTCAGGGCGGCCGCGACATCTTCCTGAGCCTTGCCGGCGATCTGGCGGAGCTCTCGCAGCCCTTCGACTTCCTGCCGAAGTTCGTCATAACGCGCTTCGATCTGCTCCTGCTGATCGCGGGGCAGGGAAGCGATGACCTGATCGATGCTCCGTCCCATAGGGTCATCCCTTCTTTACGGATTTCAGGTTTTCCAGATGTCCGGAATACCGACCGTCCGCTTTTGCTATAAGCTGCTTGTAGAAACGCTTCTGACTGCCGCCGGATTTGTCGCCCGCGACGAGAAGGATGGCCTTCCGTTCGGGATCGAAGGCGAAGGCAGCACGCCATTCGCCCTCGGCGGCAGAGAAACGCATCTCCTTCATATTGGCGTGTTTCGAGCCGTTGAGCGTGTCGGCATAGGGCCGACCGAGCTGCGGACCGAATTCGCCGAGCAGTTTCGCAACCGCCAGCAATTGGGTCTGAACCTCGCGCTCGAAAGCCAGGAACTCCGCCTCGAAGGCGTCATGCAACCTAACATCCCAGGTCATATAGCTTCCAAGCTATGTTGAGTCAATGGCGAGCGGGGCATCAGTTGCCACCCTCGGCCACGCCAGCTTGGCGCAGCAGATCGCCAAGGCTTGTTCCGCCGATCCAGCATCGCGCGATGACGCGGTCAAAGGAGCGGACACGGCCGCCGCGACCACGTTCGGCTCTGCATGTAATCTCGCGCCGAAGGGCGACGCGTTCGAGCGCCGCCTTCGCCGCGGGACCGCCTGGCGTGTGCAGCTCCGGGGCATCGAAGTCGGCAAGGCGCACCTCGATCCACTCGTTGGGGTCCGAGGTACGGCCGACGCAGAGACCGTCGCCGTCGCCGACATAACGGACCAAGCCGGAGAACTGGACTCCAGCCTGCGAGGGGACAGCCGCCTCGCACGGATCTGCGTAGGCGGGGGCCGCGCAGCAGACCGTGACGAGTGCGCCTACGACAGCGATGAAGCGACCGCTCACGCCGCCTTCTTCAAGGCGCTGCCGCCCTTCTTCTTCGCAAGCAGCGCCCGGACGAACTTATCCCATTTGGCCATGCCGGCGCGTTTTTCGACCATGTAGTTCCAGCGATCGTAGTGCTTCGAACTGACGTCCTGAAGGGCGTGGTTCTGAAGCCGATCGCGGATTTCCTTCGGCACACCAGCCTTTCCGGCGAGCGTCTTGAAGGTGCGCCGGAGGTCTCGGTTCGTGACGTAGGGGATCACGCCGCGATCGCGCTGACGCCACATGAACGAATAGAGCGTCCCGTGGCTGACTGGCTTTGAGGGATCGGTCATCGAAGGGAAGAACCAGCCATATTCGTTGACGTTGATGGATTGCAGAAGCTCCGCTGCGAGCGACGGCACCGGCACAGCATGGGGCAGCAGGTTCTTCGTCTTCGACCAATCGATGATCCGTTCCTTCGCGTCCCACTGATCGATGTGGAGCTGTGCAATCTCCTGCACTCGCTGTCCGGTCAGCATAAGCAGCCGAACGGCGCGGGTGTAGGGCGGGTGGACCGGCGTATCGGGGTTTTCGAGCCACCGATACAGCCGCAAGAACTCGTCCTCGTCGAGCCATCGCGTGCCCTGGACCTTGGGCTCGGTCGGGATGCCCGTCGCGGGATTGAAAGGGATGCGGAAGCGGCGAGCCGACTGCTGTCGATAGTCGTTGTCGGATTTCATACCCCAGCCGAAGGCCGCGTGGAGATACGAGCGCACATGATCGGCCATGGACTTCGCGCCCCGGTCATAGATCGGACGGATCAGTTCGATGATC
The DNA here is from genome assembly GCF_047237745.1 of Brevundimonas phoenicis. Classification (NCBI taxonomy): domain Bacteria; kingdom Pseudomonadati; phylum Pseudomonadota; class Alphaproteobacteria; order Caulobacterales; family Caulobacteraceae; genus Brevundimonas; species Brevundimonas phoenicis. Next base: position 389,678 of record NZ_JBDFLN010000001.1, on the reverse strand, counting down.
TCTTCGGCCTCGATCTCGCGGGCGAGGCGGTTTCGGCCGAGCGTATCGGCGATCTTGTTCAGGCCTTTTTCCGTCTCCTTCCATGATGGCTTGCCGGCGGCCTTGAGCGACGCGACATAGCCCTCGAACAGATCCGCGACGGTGCCAGGACGGGTATCACTCGCGATCTTGATGCTTCGGCCCTTCTGGATGACATCTGCGAAGTCGCGTTTGAAGACCGCGCGCGCGTCAACCAGGGACATCGAGGGATATGCGCCGATCTTCTTCTTGGTGCGTTTGCCGTCGCGCCACTGCTGCGCCATCCAATCGGCGGTGACGCGCTTGGGCATTGGCTTCAGAATTAGGACGAGGCGGCCTGTACCGCGCCCGTCGCCGTCGGGAAGGTTTTCTTGCTTCTGACTCACCTCGACGCGCTTCAATGCGTGCCGGATGGCGGTGTCGGTCAGGCTGGGCATCACGATTCTCCTGTTCCGCAACTGGGATCGGTTCAGGAGATACAGGGATCGCTTGCTGGGAGCGGGAAGCCGTTTTCTACCCCTTAAACCGCCCCCAATGTGCCAAAACCGCCCCCACTACGCAATGGCAAAAGTGCCCAATTTTCCTAGTGTTTCAGCGTGCTTGTGCGTGCTCCAGCGTGATCTTTTTGACCGAGTGGGATGGTTGTGGACGATGATCATGGCGCTGGCCGACAGCTCCAGCGCCCGGCGCACCACCTCGCGCGGATAGACAGGGGCGTGATCGACCGTGCCCCGGTTCTGGATTTCGTCGAGGATCAGCTGGTTCTTCTTGTCGAGATAGAGGACGCGGAACTGTTCGCGCGGCTCGTGCTGGAGGCTAAGGCGCACATAGGCCAGCAGCGCCGTCCACGACGAGATGACGGTGCGCTTGTTCGCCTCTTCCTTGGCCACGCGGCGCGAGACTTCGTGCAGGGCGGCCAGGTCCAGCGCCGTCTCAGGCCCCAACCCCTTGGCCCGGCCGCGCGAATCCTCGGCCTTGACCGTCATCAGATCCTCGACCGAGGCCGCCAGCACCGCCGCCAGCGATCCGAACCGCGTCAGCAGGGCCTTGGCCACCGGCTTGACGTCGCCCTGCGGCTGGCTGCGGAACAGGAACAGCTCCAGCAGCTCATAGTCCGGCAGATGGTGGAGGCCCGCCGTGCGCGCGCGTTCGCGCAGCCGTTCGCGATGACCGGCGTGGTGCGGCTTGGCCTTCGGTTGTTCCGGCGGTTGATCCAGCATCAGCCTCCCCCGGAAGGGAGACTAGCTCAGAATTTCGGGCGGAACAGGCCCTTGGGCGAGGCGGTGAAGATTTCCAGCCCGTCCTCGGTCACGCCGATCGAATGTTCGCACTGCGACGACAGCGACTTGTCGCGCGTCACGGCGGTCCAGCCGTCCGACAGCACCTTCACCGCAGGCTTGCCCAGGTTCACCATCGGCTCGACCGTGAAGAACATGCCCGGCTTCAGCACGGCGCCCTCGCCGCGACGGCCGTAGTGCAGGACGTTGGGGCTGTCGTGGAAGACCCGGCCGATGCCGTGACCGCAGAAGTCGCGCACCACGCTCATGCGCTGGGCCTCGACGAATTTCTGAATGGCGAAGCCGATGTCGCCGAAGGTGTTCCCCGGCTTGATCTGGGCCAGGCCCAGGTCCAGCGAGTCATAGGTGACGTCGATCAGCTTCTTGGCGCGGGCGTTGATCTCGCCGACCGGATACATGCGGCTGCTATCGCCATGCCAGCCGTCGACGATGACCGTATGGTCGATGTTGACGATGTCGCCTTCCTTCAGAACCTTGTCGCCGGGAATGCCGTGGCAGACGACATGGTTGATCGAGGTGCAGACCGTCTTGGTATAGCCCTTGTAGCCCAGGCAGGCGGGGATGCCGCCGTTGTCCAGGGTGAACTCGCGCACCAGATCGTCCAGTTCGCCCGTGGTGACGCCCGGCTTCACATGCTCGCCGATCATGTCCAGCGCCTCGGCGACCAGACGGCCCGCCTTGCGCATGCCCTCGAACCCTTCCGCGTCATAGATGCGGATTTCGTGGCTGCGGACGAAGACATCGGTTTCCAGGTCGGGGGTCTCGTACATGCTCGGCTTTCGGGGAGGCGCGCGCTCCGCAAGGGCGCGGAACGGGCGAAGAGGCTGCTTTCAGGACTTCAGATGGTCAGACTAGCACAAAACCTCAAGCCCGTCAGGGTTCACGGCTGACGCAAGCGCGCGCCCTTCCTATCTACGGGCCATGTCCCAGCCCCTGCCCTCCCCCACCGCCGCCGTTCTGATCATCGGCGACGAAATCCTGTCGGGCCGCACGCGCGACACCAATCTGAACACCCTGGCCCGCTTCCTGTCGCCGCTGGGCGTCGATCTGATGGAAGCGCGGGTGGTCGGCGACCGTCAGGACCAGATCGTCGCGGCGCTGAACGCCCTGCGTGCGGCGCACGACTACGTCTTCACCACTGGCGGCATCGGCCCGACCCATGACGACATCACCGCCGATGCGGTCGGCGCCGCCTTCGGCCTTCCCGTGCGCGAACACCCCGAGGCGCTCGCCATCCTCGCGCGCCGCTATGCGCCGGGCGAGTTCAACGCTGCGCGGCGCCGCATGGCCCGCGTGCCCGAAGGCGGCGTCCTGATCGCCAATCCGGTCAGCGACGCGCCGGGTTTCCAGGTCGACAACGTCTTCGTCATGGCCGGCGTGCCCAAGATCATGGAGGCGATGCTGGACGACGTGGCGCCGCGCCTGAAGACGGGCGCGCCGGTGCACAGCCGATCCCTGCGCGTCACCGGCGTCGGCGAGGGCGCCGTGGCCGACATCCTGCGCGCCGCCGCCGACGCGCGACCGCACCTGTCCTTCGGCTCCTACCCCTTCGGTTTCGGCGCCGGACAGACCGCCGGCGAGGTCGGAACCCAGCTGGTGATCCGGGGTCGAGATCAGTCCGAAGTTGACGCTGCGGAACACGATCTAACCGTAAACCTGCGTTCTTCAGGCATCGAAATTGCCGTTACGTAACCTCACCAAGGTGTGAAATTGTGCGATTTTTGCGCCACGCTTTCGCCGAGAAGGGGTCCGACACCGGCCTTGGACGCAACGCTTTCATGACACGGACGCTGTGGCTGTTAGCGTGACGGCTCTCCCCGAACCAAGGCTGGCCGCCTCTACAAAAATGGCCGGCCCATTACATAGGTGAAGCGTAAATGACCCCCAGGAACATGGCCCGCCTCGGCGGCCTGGCTCTGACCACCGCCCTGATGACGGGCGTCGCCGCCCCGGCCTTCGCCGGCTCCTTCTATCTGCAGGAACAGTCCGTGCGCGGCGCCGGACGCGCCTTCTCGGGCGAGGCCGCCGACCGCGGCGTCGGTTCGATGTGGTGGAACCCCGCCTCCATCGCCCGCAGCGGCCGTGAGGTCTCCGTCGGCATGCACGCCATCCGCATCGATTCCGAAGTGAAGAACGCCGGCTCCTACCTGACCTATCCGGGCGGCGTGGACGTGCCGGTGGTCAACCCGCGCAACACCGAGGTCGATCCGATCGAAAGCGGCCTGGTGCCGAACTTCGCCTTCGCCACGCCGATCGGCGACCGCTTCGCCGTCGGCGTCTCGGTGGCCGCCCCCTACAACTTCACCACCAAGTACGAACAGGGCTCCTTCGCCCGCTACGACGCCCTGACGTCGGAGCTGCGCTCGGGCGACGCCAGCCTGACCGTGGCCTATCAGGTCAACGACTGGCTGGACGTCGGCGCCGGGCTGAACGCCCAGTTCGTCAAGGCCAAGCTGACCTCGGCCATGCCGAACCTGTCGCCGCTGCTGCCCGACGGCTCCAACAGCCTGGAAGGCGACGGCTGGGACTTCGGCTGGAACGTCGGCGCCCAGGTGCACAAGGGTCCGTGGGACTTCGGCCTGTCCTACCGCTCCAAGATCGAGCATGAACTGGAAGGCGACGTGACCGTGGCCGGCCTGCTGGGCCCGCTGGCAGGCGCCAACGTCTCGACCGGCGGCAAGGCCAGCTTCAACACCCCGTGGTTCGCCTCGGCCTCGGTCCGCTACGCCGTCAACGACAAGCTGACCCTGAGCGCCCAGGTCAACCGCATCGGCTGGTCCGAGTTCGACGCCATCACCGTCGAATACACGGGCGGCGGCGACGTCATCCATCAGGACTACAAGGACGTGACCACCGGCGCCATCGGCCTGGACTACGCCCTCAGCGACAAGACCACGCTGCGCGCCGGCGTCGGCTATGACCCGACCCCGACCCGCGACAGCCTGCGCACCGCCCGCATCCCGGACGCCGACCGCTGGCTGTTCTCGGTCGGCGGCTCGACCGAAGTGACCGAAGGCGTCACCTTCGACGCGGGCCTGACCTACATCGCCTTCAGCGACTCGACGATCCGCGACGACCGCACCCTGTACCAGGGCGCCATGACCTCGCATCTGCGCGGCGAGGCCGAAGGCTCGGCCCTGGTGGCCTCGGTCGGCGCGCGCTGGGCCTTCTGACCCAGGCCTGACGGCTGACATGGAAACGGCGGCTCCCGCAAAGGAGCCGCCGTTTTTATTCGTCTCTACGCCGAGAGCATCAGCCCTGGGCGGCGTGGCCCTTGCCGCCGTTCGACGGGCGACGACGACGCGGGCGACGTTGCAACTCGCCGACCGGCTTGGGCTCGGCCGAAGGGGCGGCGCGCACCGACGAACGGGCGCGGTCGCCCGCCATCGGATCATAGGCCGCCGCCGTACGCTCGGCCGCAGGCGCGCCGTTGCGGCCGCGACGCTGGCGGTGCGGCTGACCGCCGCCCTCCTGCTTGACGCCTTCGCGGTGCGGGTTGCGCCCGCCGCGACGGCCGCCGCGCCCTTCGCCGTCCGAACGGCCTTCACGCTCGGGCAGGGTCGCCTTCTTGGCCACGCCCGCCGACATGATGGAGGCGTCCAGCTGGGCCAGGGCCTTGTCGTTGCGGCGGTCGATCGCCGGGATCTTCTGGCGCGTGACCTTCTCGATGTCCTTCAGCAGCTTCATCTCATCGCCGGCGACGAAGCTGATGGCGGTGCCGTCCTTGCCCGCGCGGGCCGTACGGCCGATGCGGTGGACATAGGCTTCCGGCACATAGGGCAGCTCGAAGTTCACCACGTGGGTGACCTTGTCCACGTCGATGCCGCGGGCGGCGATGTCGGTGGCGACCAGGACGCGCAGCTTGCCGTTCTTGAAGGCTTCCAGCGCGCGCTCGCGCTGGGGCTGGCTCTTGTTGCCGTGGATGGCGCCGGCCTCGACGCCGCCCGCTTCCAGATAGGCCGCGACCTTGTCGGCGCCGTGCTTGGTCTTGGTGAAGACCAGGCAACGCGTATAGGCGGGATCAGAGAACAGCTCGGTCAGCAGGGCGCGTTTCTTGCCCTGTTCGATCCAGATCACCGACTGTTTGATGCGCTCGACCGTGGTCGACTGCGGCGTGACCTGGACCTTGACCGGATCCTTCAGCAGCTCGCCCGCCAGCTTGCCGATCTCCGACGGCATGGTGGCCGAGAAGAACAGGTTCTGGCGCTTGGCCGGGATGCGGCTGACGATCTGGCGGATCGGCTTGATGAAGCCCAGGTCCAGCATCTGGTCGGCTTCGTCCAGGACGAAGATTTCCGTCGAGCTGAGGTCCAGCGTCTTCTGTTGCAGGTGGTCCAGCAGGCGGCCCGGCGCCGCGACCAGAACGTCGAGACCCTGTTGCAGGGCGCGTTCCTGCGGACCGTATTTCACGCCGCCGAAGATGACGGCGACGCGGAAGCCCAGATGGGCGCCGTACTGCTTGAAGCTGTCGGCGATCTGGGTCGCCAGCTCGCGCGTGGGGCTCAGGATCAGGGCGCGCGTGGTGCGCGGCTTGGGCGCCACGCGGTTTTCGGCCAGGCGATGCAGGATCGGCAGGGCGAAAGCCGCCGTCTTGCCGGTGCCGGTCTGGGCGATGCCCAGCAGATCCTTGCCCTTCATGACGTCGGGAATGGACTTGGCCTGGATCGGCGTCGGCTTCTCATAGCCGGTCGACGCCAGGGCGGTCAGGAGAGCCTTGTTCAGGCCCATGGATTCGAAGGTGATGGTGTCGCTCACGTCTGTCTTTCACGAACGGCGGCGCGCGCGGCTGGACGAACCAACCTTCACAAAGGGCGCACGTCGCCTGCCCGAAATCGGGCGGGGAACGGGCGCCGCCCCGCGTGTATGGACGACGTATGAAATCGAATGAACCGGCCGCTCGACAGACAGGCCTTCCGGGGAGGGAAGCCCAAACACGCGCTGGAGGCGCCGGTCACCGCATTGTGCGATGCAGCGCAGATGGGCCTCAATAGCGGCCAAGTCAAGGCGCCCGGCAGGAATGGGCCTGCGAAAGCCTAGAGCAGGCTCACGGCCATATTCACCGCCAGGGCCAGGATCACCGTATTGAAGACGAAGGCGATCAGGCTGTGCACGGTGGCGATCCGGCGCAGTTTACGGCTGCTGATCTGGATGTCGGCCGTCTGGCTGGCCACGCCGATGATCAGGGAGAAATGCAGGAAGTCGCCGTAGTCCGCCTCTTCTTCGCCGGGAAAGATCAACCCGCGCCGATCGCCGCCGCCGTGAGCGGGCGCATAGAATTCGTGTGCGTAGTGCAGGGCGAACAGGACGTGGGTGAACAGCCACGACGCAGCGATGGTGCCGAGGGAGAACAACGCCTCGCCCACGCTCGGCTTGCCGCCGTCCGCCGTCTCCATGACGATCACGAAGACGCTGGCCGCCGCCGCCAGCAAACTGAGCGGCAGAACGGCGCCGCCCGCCTGATCCAGGTCCGCCGCCCGCTTGCGAATGGCCGGAGCCGTGCGGTGACGGTACAGGCGGATGAAGGTCACGGTTAGGAAGACGCTGACGCTGGCGTCCCAGGCGGCGGCGATCCGCATCGGCCAGTCCCAGCCGGCGGGCGTCAGCGCGACGGCGACCGCCAGCACGGCGAGTCCCAGCCACAGGGCGAAATGCAGACGGAAGATGCGCGCGACCCGCTTCATGGCCGCATGATTACGCTGTTGAGCGCCGACGACCAGAGCCCCCCGCCGCCCTGACCATCAGCTCTTCCAGCGCAGCACCGTCTCCTTGATCGGATTGACGAAGGCGCGGCCCTCGGCGCGGCTCTTCAGCCATTCGCGCTTCAGCTGCTGATACCATTTGGCCTGTTTGTCGGCGTCGTCGATCCAGATCAGGGCCGGGTCGTACTTCAGCCCCTCGTTCTGAAGATTCACCATGCCGCCGTCCTGTTTCAGGAAGGCGACGACGCCCATCCGCAGGAAGGGCTTGGCGATGCCGAACACCCAGTGGTCGGACCAGAAGATCTGGGTGATGCGGGTCTTGGTCTCGCTCACCGGCGTCAGGCAGGTCAGGGCCAGCACCTGCTTTGCCCCCACCTGGATATGCTCCCAGCGATAGCCCGGCAGGCGGAAGGTGATCTCGGTCGCAGGCGCCCCGCCCAGCACCTTGTACAGGCGGCTGTTCGACGACGGCGCATGGCGCACCATGGCCCAGCCGAAGTCGACCGGAGCGAAGGTCTTGGCCTTCTCGTGCATCGAATGCTCGGAGCGCCACCACCACTGCTGGTGGACATAGGGCCCGTGGGCGGGGTCCATCAGGCCGACGACGGCGTGGTCGATATGGCTGTCGAAATCCATCCACTCGACCAGACGCGGCTGGCCGGCGGCGCCGGGAAACTGCGGCGGCTCCTGATCCGGTTCGGACGGGTTGCGGGCGTCGGCCGCCATCCAGGCGAAGACCATGCCCTGGCTTTCGCGCACCGGATAGGAGCGGACCTTGATGCGGTTCGCCTCGAACGCCTGATCCTCGACCAGCGACGGAATGGCCGCGCACACGCCGTCGGGGCGGAAGCGCCAACCGTGATAGGGGCATTCGATCGTCTCGCCCTCGCCCGGTTTCTCGACCAGTCGCCCGGCCGACAGCGGCGCCGCGCGGTGGGGGCAGATGTCGCGCATGCCATAGACCTCGCCCGCGCGCGTCCGCCCGATCAGGACCGGCTCGCCCATGATCTCATAGCGTTTCAGGCTGGCGACCGGCACGTCGCGCGCCAGGGCGACGAAATACCAGGCGTCGGTGACGAAGCCCTTGCCGAAGGCCGTCGGCGGGGCTTTGGCTTCAGGCGTGGCGGAAGATGCGGGCGCGGCGTCTGCGGTCATGGCCGCCTTGTAGCAGCAGGGACGGGCGGCCGTCCAAAGGCCATTCCCTTCCTCAGCCGATGAATTAATCTGTCTCAAATTCTCTTGGGAGAGACGCCTTGATCCGCACAGCCTCCGCCGCCTTCATCGCCGCCGCCCTGTTGCTGGCCGCCGCCCCCGCCCTGGCTCAGGACGGCCACGTCAACCATGCGGCCCACGGCGCGGCGCACGCCGCCTTCGCCTCCGACCGCCTCAGCGTCCGCGTCGACGGGCCGGAAGGCGCGCCCGATCTGATCCTGATCCCCGGCCTGTCGTCCTCGCCCGACATCTGGCAGGGCACGGTCGACCACCTGGCCGGGCGCTATCGCATCCACCGCATCCATGTCGCCGGTTTCGCGGGCGCCGCGCCGCAAGCCAACGCCCAGGGCGATGCGCCCCAGCCGGTCGGCGCCCCCGTGGCCGAGGAGATCGCCCGCTACATCCGCGAACAGCATCTGAACAACCCCGCCGTCGTCGGCCACTCCATGGGCGGAACCATGGGCATGATGCTGGCCGCCCGGCACCCGGACCTGGTCGGCAAGTTGATGGTCGTGGACATGATCCCCTTCATGGGCGCCATGTTCGGCGCGCCGGGAACAACGGCCGAAAGCGTGACCCCCGTCGCCGATCAGATCTGGACCGCCCAGTCGACCAGCCCGCGCGAGGCCTACGTCGCCCAGGCCACCACCGCCATCAACGGCATGATCAACACCGAGAGCCGCCGCGAGGAAGCGCTTCAGGACATGCGCGACAGCGACCAGAAGGTCTCGGCCGCCGCCTTCCGCGAACTGGTCACGACCGACCTGCGCCCCGAATTGGCGAAGATCACCGCCCCGACCCAGGTGCTCTACGTCAAGTTCAACGACGCCCGCATGACCGACGCCGTCACCGACGCCATCTATCAGATGTCCTTCGCGACCCTGCCCGGCGCCAAGCTGAAGCGCATCGACGACAGCGCCCACTTTATCATGTTCGACCAGCCGACGGCCTTCTACGGCGAACTGGACGCCTTCCTGGCCAAATGAGCCATCCAGCCGCGGATCGGATCGTCGGCCTGTATCAGGACAAGGCGGCGGACTGGATTCGCGACCGGGGCGACGCCCTGAGCCGACACCAAGGCGACTGGGACGAGGTCGACTGGCTGGATCGCTTCACAGAAGGCTGGCCGCCCGGCGCCCGCGTGCTGGACGTCGGCTGCGGCTCGGGCTGGCCGATGGGCGCCGCCCTGCTGGAGCGGGGCTTTGAAATCGTCGGCCTGGACGCCTCGCCCGGCCTGATCGCCCATGCGCGCGAGACCCTGCCCAAAGGCGACTGGCGCGTCGGCGACATGCGCGACGGCCTGCCGGACGGCGCCTTTCACGGCGTGCTGGCCTGGCACAGCCTGTTCCACCTGACGCCGGAAGCGCAGACGGCGGTCCTGCCCGCCCTGGCCGCCCATGTGACGCCCGGCGGACGGCTGATGTTCACCGCCGGTCCCGCCCACGGCGAGGCGATAGGCGAATGGCGCGGCGAGGCGCTCTATCACGGCAGCCTGGACCCCGACGCCTATCGCGCCCTTCTGACCGAGGCCGATCTGACGGTGGAGAACCCTGGCGACAACGGCGTCTGGCTGGCCGCGCGCGCCATTCTTTCGGCGAAATAGGCGCTCACGCTGCCGTGATCGGAAACGGGGGCGTTTTCGTCGGCGATGCGAACGGCTAGAGCGAAATCGGTTCAGTTGGACTGCGTTCAACTGAACCCAGATATTCGCTCCAGCTTAATTCTGGACCATTGTTCTAGGTTCAGTCGATTCCGACTGAACCGAAAATGGTCTAGGGTTCGCGCCGCTGGCATAGAGGGATGTTCATGGCGCGCAAAGACCGCGGACCCGATGGGAACGATCAGGGCGGAAGAAAACCGCGCCGGACCTTCATGGGCCGCCTCTTCTACTGGAGCGCGGTTCTGGCGGTCTGGGGCCTGATCTTCGCCGTCGTCTTCTTCGCCGTCTTCGCGCGCGACCTGCCCGACACCTCCAGCCTGTATGAAGTCGATCGCCAGCCCTCGATCACCTATTTGGACCGCTCCGGCGCCCTGATCGCGGTGCGCGGCACCCAGATGGCGCCGCCGGTCGATCTGGACGCCCTGCCCGACTACGTCCCCGCCGCCTTCGTGGCCATCGAGGACCGCCGCTTCTATCACCACCCCGGTTTCGACCCGATCGGCATGAGCCGCGCCATGGCCTCGAACCTGAAGGCCGGGCGCGTGGTCCAGGGCGGCTCGACCATCACCCAGCAGCTGGCCAAGAACCTGTTCCTGACGCCCGATCAGAACATGAAGCGCAAGGTTCAGGAGCTGATGCTGGCCGTGTGGCTGGAGATGAAGTTCTCCAAGAAGGAGATCCTCGCCCTCTATCTGAACCGCGTCTATTTCGGGGCCGGCGCCTATGGCATCGAATCCGCCTCGCAACGCTATTTCGACAAGAGCGCCGACAAGCTCACGGTCGGCGAGGCCGCCCTGCTGGCGGGCCTGCTGAAGGCGCCCTCACGCTATTCGCCCGTGTCCGAGAGCGAGCGCGCCGCCACCCGCGCCAACGTCGTGCTGAACGAAATGGTCGAGGTCGGCGCCATCACCCCGGCCCAGCGCGAAGCCGCCGTGGCCGAGCCGGTGCGGGTGTCCAAGACCCTGGCCAGCCAGCACGCCCAATACTTCATCGACTGGCTGGACAAGCAGATCCGCGGCCTGGTCGGCGAGCCGACCGAAGACCTCGTGGTCGAGACCACCCTGGACCTGACGCTGCAGACCGACGCCGAACGCGCCGTGCGCCGCATCCTGGATCGCGACAAGGGCAAGGGCGTCGAACAGGCCGCCCTGGTCGCCCTGGACGGCGACGGCCGGGTGCGCGCCATGATCGGCGGCGCCGCCTACGGCGACAGCCAGTTCAACCGCGCCGTCGATGCGCGTCGCCAGTCCGGCTCGGCCTGGAAGCCCTTCGTCTATCTGGCGGCGGTCGAGGCCGGCTACACGCCCGAGACCCCGGTGGTCGATCAGCCCGTGACTATCGGCGGCTGGTCGCCGCGCAACTATTCCGGCCGTTTCTCAGGCCAGATGACCCTGGCTCAGGCCGTGGCCCAATCGACCAACACCGTCGCCGCCTATGTCGCCGACCAGGTCGGCCGCGACAGCGTGGCCCGCGCCGCCAAGCGCCTGGGGATCACCAGCGAAATCGGCCTGCAGCCGTCCATGGCCCTGGGCGCCGTCGAGGTCAGCCCGCTGGAGATGGCCCAGGCCTATGACGCCTTCGCCAACGGCGGCCGCCGCATCGACGCCTATGGCATCAGCCGCATCCGCACCCCGTCCGGCCGCGTCATCTACACCCATGGCCCGTCCGAAGGCGGCCAGGCCATCAACAATCCGCCGCTCTACTACATGAACCAGATGCTGCGCGGGGTGATCACCTCGGGCAGCGGCCGCTCGGCCGCCATCGGCGGGCGCGACATCGCGGGCAAGACCGGCACCACCTCGGACTACAAGGACGCCTGGTTCGTCGGCTACACGGGCGGCTTCGTCGCCGCCGTCTGGGTCGGCAAGGACGACAACAAGCCGATGGCCCGCATCACCGGCGGCTCCTCGCCCGCCGCCATCTGGCGCGGCTTCATGGAGGCGGCCCTGCCCAAGCTGGCGGTCCAGGCTATCCCCAACGGCCCGCCCCTGCCCGAGGGCTGGATCCCGCCCGATCCCGTCGGCGACCTGATGGGCCAGGTCGAGGATCCCTACGCCACGGCGCAGCCCTATGACGACGCGCAACCGCCCGTCGTCATCGACGGCCAGGCTCCGCAGCCGGCCCAGCCGCAACAGCCCCCGGCGGCGCGCCCTGCTCCGCCGCAGGCCGCGCCCCAACAGGAACGCCGCCCCGACGCGCTCTTCTTCTGAGTTCTTTCTTGCTCCCCTTGTGGGAACAGGGCTTTAGCCGCCGACGGCGTGCAGGGCCGCGCCGTGATCGCGCAGCCAGCGGCGGTGCGGGCGGTGATCTCCGACCAGGCGGGCGACCACCGCCCAATAGGCCGGGCTGTGGTCGGCGTGGACCAGGTGGGCGACCTCGTGCGCGGCCAGGTAGTCGGCGACGGCGGGCGGGGCCATGATGACGCGCCAGGAATAGCGGATCGAGCGATTGTGCGGGCTGCACGAGCCCCAGCGCGAGCGAGTGTCGACGATGGACACCTTCACCGGCTTCTGGCCCAGGGTCTTCAGATGGACGTCGGTTCGCTCGACCAGGAAGTCGCGCGCGGCGCGGCGGAACCAGTTCTCGATGCGGCGGGAAAAGGCCTCGCCCTCGCCGCCCGAGCGCAGCACCGGCCCCTCCGGCGTGTCGATCAGGCGCGCCGCCCCTGCGCCCCCGCTGGCTTCCAGGCGCACCGGGCGCCCCAGCCAGGTCACGACGGCGCCCGGCTCGAACGGCTGAGTGTCGATCCGCGCGGCCAGCCGTTCGGCGATCCATCCGGCCTTGGTGCGGGCGAAGGCCACGACTTCGCCCAGGCGTCGCTCGCTGGGCGCCACGGCCACGGCCTCGCCGGCGCGGGCGTCGATGCGGATCGACAGCCGACGCGCGCGCGGATTGACCGACAGCCTCAGGGCGCCGCCGCCCTCAAGCGGCAGACGCTGACCGTTCCGGTACGACACTGAGGGCTTCGTTGCTGGCGATGAAGTCGCGCACGCGGGGATAGATCTCCTCGCGGAAACGGCGGCCGTTGAAGACGCCGTAGTGGCCGACCTTGGGCTGGACGTAGAGCAGGCGGCGGTCGTCGGGAATGTTGGGCGTCAGGCCGTGCGCCGCCTGGGTCTGGCCGACGCCGGAGATGTCGTCCATCTCGCCCTCGATGGTGGCCAGGCCGATGTCCGTAATCGCGGTCAGATCGACCGTCGCGCCGCGATGCTGCAACAGGCCGCGCGGCAGCAGGTGCTGCTGGAAGACGATGTCGATGGTCTGGAGATAGAACTCCTCGGTCAGGTCCAGCACCGACAGATATTCGTCGTAGAACTGCTCGTGCTTCTCGACCCCGTCGCCGTCGCCCGCCACCAGATCCTCGAAATAGCGGCGATGGGCGTCGACGTGCTTGTCCTCGTTCATCGACATGAAGCTGTAGAGCTGGACGAAGCCCGGATAGACCCGCCGCCCCACGCCCGGATAGGGCCAGGGCACGGTGTGGATCATGTTCGACTTGAACCAGGTGAAGGGCTTTTCCTCGGCCAGCTGGTTCGTCACCGTCGGCGACAGGCGGGCGTCGATGGGCGAGCCCATGAAGGTCATGGAGGCCGGCCGGTTCGGATCGTTCTCGGCCGCCATCACGGCGCAGGCCGCCAGCACCGGCGGTCCCGGCTGGCAGACGCCGACGACGTGGGCGCGCGGCCCCACCGCCGCCAGCATCTCGCGCACATGGTCGATGTAGTCGTTGAAGTCGAACCGGCCTTCCAGCATCGGCACCTGGCGGGCGTTGGTCCAGTCGGTGACATAGACGTCGTGGTCCTGCAGGAAGGTCTCGACCGTGCCGCGCAGAAGGGTGGCGTAGTGGCCCGACAGCGGGGCCACGATCACTACGGCGGGCGCCGCCGCGGGTTTGCCTGCGCGCTTCAAGTCGCCGATGTTGCGCGCGAACCGCACCAGGCGGCACCAGGGCGAGGACCAGACGACCTGTTCGGTGGTGCGAACCGGCTTGCCGTCGATCTCAAGCGTCTCCAGGCCCCAGTCGGGCTTGCCGTAACGGCGCGTCAGGCTTTCGAACACCTCGGCCGAGGCATAGGCGGTGCGGCCGATCGCCGTGTCCGACGCCGGATTGAACGGAGAGGTCCAGAACTGACGGGCCATCTGGGCCCCGATCCGGAATGGCGTCGCCGAATGATAGGCGAGCTCGTGAAAAGCGTAGAGCATGAAACCCCGACTGCGGCCCCCGCCGATGCGGAACGCCGATCATACAGAGTGCTGCGCCGCAAAAAAGGCCGGCGACGCTTCGTTCAGGGAAAGGTGATCAGCCCTTCTCCATCGCGTTTTCGATCAGGGTGGCGGTGCGGCTGGGCCCCAGGTCATGGGCGACGGCGCTGCGGAACTTTCCGTCCGGCCCCATCAGATAGACGGTCAGGCCGTGGTTCATGGTGTAGCCCTCGCCCTCGCCGACCTTCTGATAGAAGGCGCGATAGGCCTTGGCGGCCTTGGCCACCTGCTCCGGCGTGCCGGTCAGGCCGATGACGCCGTCGGGGAAGCCGTCAGACGAGAGGTAGTCCTTCAGCATCTGCGGCGTATCGCGCTCGGGGTCGATGCTGATGAAGACGATCTGCAGATCCTCAGCCTTGTCGCCCATCCGCTCCTGCACGGCGTTCAGCACGCCCAGGGTGGTCGGGCAGTAGTCGGGGCAGTAGGTGAAGCCGAAGAAGACCAGGGTCCATTTGCCGTTCAGGATCGTCTGATCGACCGTCTTGCCGTCCTGATCCGTCAGGGTGAAGTCGCCGCCGACCAGGGGCTGGCCCGTCGCGACGTCCGTGGTCCGGGCCGCCTGCTGGCGGCCGCCGACGACCACCATGGTGATCAGGCCCAGCGCCAGGGCGATGACCGCGCAGGCGGCGGCGAACAGGATCACAGGACGGCGGGGCATGGCGTCTCCTCATCAGGCACGGAGGTCATTTCGGCGGCCGCGACACGGCGAACCGTGCAGCCGCTCTTCGCCCGGTCTATAGAAGAGCGGTGAGCCGTACAGAAGCCCCCATCCCGTCGCACGCCCATCCGCATGTTCTGGCTCAGGCCAGCGGCGAACTGGCCGGATTGCCGGAACTGCCCCGGCGCGGACGGGGCCTGTCGTTGCGCACCCTGATCGTGCTGCGCTGGCTGGCGGTGATCGGCCAGACCTCCGCCATCCTGACCGCCTATTTCGCCCTGCACTTCCCCTTGCCTCTGTGGGAGTGCCTGACCGTGATCGGCGCGGGCGTGGCGATGAACCTGGCCACCATGGCGCGGGCGCGGCGCATCGACGGCAGCCTGCCCGACGGGCCGAGAACCGCCGCCCAGCTCGGCTTCGACATTCTGCAGTTGGCCACGCTGCTGGCCCTGACCGGCGGGCTGGCCAACCCCTTCTGCCTCTTGCTGGTGGCGCCCGTGACCATCGCGGCGGCGGCCCTGCCTGCGCGCCAGGCGGTGATTCTGGGCGTCATGGCGCTGATCGCCGTGGGCTTCCTGTTCTCCTGGTCCCTGCCCCTGCCGTGGCGGCTGCATGAGCATCTGGAACTGCCGGGCCTCTATCGCCTGGGCCTGGGGCTGGCCCTGGTGACGGGGGTGCTGTTCACCTCGGGTTACGCCTGGAAGGTGGCGGCCGACGCCGACAAGCTGGAGCTGGCCCTCGCCACGACCCAGGACGTGCTGCAACGTGAACAGAGACTGGCCGCCCTGGGCGGTCTGGCCGCCGCCGCCGCGCATGAACTGGGCACGCCCCTGGCTACCATCCAGGTCGTCGCCAAGGAGATGCTGCGCGACGCCGCTCCCGACAGTCCGGCGGCCGAGGACGCCGCCCTGATCCTGCAACAGGCGGAACGCTGCCGCGCCATTCTGAAACAACTGTCGGCCCAGCCCGAGGAGGGCGACGCCCTGTTCGCCGACATCGGCCTGAAGGCCCTGCTGGAAGAGGTGGCCGAACCGCATCGCGGCTTCGACCTCGACTTCGACATCGCCCTGAAGATCCCGTCCGGCCAGGACGCCCCGCGCCTGCGCCGCCTGCCCGAGATCGTCCACGGCCTGTCCACCCTGGTCGAGAACGCCGCCGATTTCGCCACCGCCCGCGTCCAGTTGACCGCTGTGGTCGACGCCGGGTGGATCGAGATCGACATCGTCGACGACGGCCCCGGCTTCGCCTCCGAAATCCTGCCGCGTCTGGGCGAGCCCTATGTGACCAGCCGCCCCCAGGCCAAGGCCCGCCGCGCCCTGGCCGCCCAGATCGCCTCGGCCACCCGCCCCGGCCGGTCGGCGGTCAAGCGCGGACGCCGAACGCCGCCGCCGGTCACCGCCCCCATCGCCCCCAGCCAGGGCGGCATGGGCCTGGGCTTCTTCATCGCCCGCACCCTGCTGGAACGGTCCGGCGCCAAGGTGTCGGTCGGCGCCGGCGACGCCGCCAAGGGCCAGCCCGGCGGCGCTCGTGTCTCGGTTCGCTGGCCGCGCCAGGTGCTGGAAGTCACCGCCTCGGCCATGGAAGGCGATGGAACCTGATGTCGCAGTTGCGAGCTTGGCCCTTGACCCTGCGTCGCTGACGCACGACCTGAACCGCAGGAGAATTTCATGTCCGAACTCGAGACCCAGATCGCCGCCCTCAACGACAAGTCCCTGCTGTTGCTGGACGACGATCAAGCCCTGCGCACCCGCCTGGGCCGAGCCTTGGAATCGCGTGGCTTCACCGTCACCGTCGCCAGCTCAGTGGCCGAGGCGGGCGACGCCCTGCGCCAGTCGGTCCCGGCCTTCGCCGTTCTGGACATGCGCCTTGAGGACGGCAACGGCCTGAAGGTGGTCGAAATGATCCGCGAGCGGCGCGAGGACGCCCGCATCGTCATGCTGACCGGCTACGGCGCCATCGCCACGGCTGTCGCGGCGGTCAAAGCCGGCGCCGTCGACTATCTGCAGAAGCCCGCTGACGCCGACGACGTGGTCAAGGCCCTTCTGTCGTCCGGCGAAGCGCCCGAGCCGCCCGAGAACCCGATGTCGGCCGACCGAGTGCGCTGGGAGCATATCCAGCGCGTCTATGAGCTGTGCGACCACAACGTGTCCGAGACGGCGCGCCGCCTAGGCATGCACCGTCGCACCCTGCAACGCATCCTGGCGAAACGCGCCCCGCGTTAAGGCGGACCCGCCTCAGCCCGCTTGCTTCAGTCCGCCGGCATCCGGCCATAGTTGACGGCGATGCGGCCGATCAGCCCCTTGACGATCAGGTCGACGGGCGAGCCTTCGCGATAGTCGCCCGCCGCGACGAAGTTGACCCGGTCCTCCGAGATCAGGCGGTGGATCTTGTCGTGGTCGCGCGGGGTGCTGTCGGGGTCGTAGACGGCGATGGAGAAGCCGCCCTTGGTGTGCATCATCTTCATGGTCGGCACATCGGTATCGCCGTCGCCGAGGAAGATCATGCGATCAAAGGGAATGGGGCGTTCCTCGTCCGGGATGAAGCGGTTGATGCGCTCATCATCCCAGTGGTTGTGCACCCCCTTGTTGATGCGGAACAGATACTGGGTCTTGGTGGTGTAGTTGACGCCCACGGCGGGCCAGACCGCCACGTCTTCGTCGTCATAGGCGTACTTCGAGGCGAAGACGTGGGTGAAGGCCTCGGCGATGGGGCAGCCCTCGATCATCTCGGTCAGGCCCGCCGAGATGATATAGTGCTCGATCTCCAGCCCGAACTGGGCGCCGAAGGCGTTCATCCGGTCGAACCAGGAGCGATCCCGCAGCCCTTCGAACAGGGCCACGTCGCGGCCGTGGTCGCGCAGCGCCTGGCGCGTCACCGGGGCGCCCTGTTCGCGCGCGGCCAGCAGCATCATCTGCATGTACATCAGGATGCCGTCGCCGTCCGAAGCGATGGTCCGTGGACGGACGGTCTCGTTCCAGAACTGGGCCGGCGTCATCCCGATCGAGGGGATGAAGCTGACCTCCTGCATGTTTCCTCGCGCCAGGGTGCCGTCGAAATCATAGATGACGGCGGTCTTGAGCAGGGGGCGGGTCGTGTCGGCCATGAGGACGTCCTGGAAGGCTTGGACACGCCCTCTAGCACGACTGGACGGCCAAGATCAGCCCAGCAGCAGTTCCGGCGCGGCGGTCGGCGCCGTCGCCTCGACCGGCAGGTGCAGGATGAAGGCCGCGCCCTTGCCCGGTTCCGACTGAACCTCGGCCCAGCCTCCGTGCAACTCGACCAGGGCCTTGACCAGGGCCAGGGCCACGCCCGGTCCGCCGCGCTCGCGCCGCACGAAGCGATCGAAGACGTGCGCCTGAAGATGGTAGGGAATGCCCCGGCCGGTGTCTTCGACACGGATGCGGACCTCGCCGGGTCCGGCCTCGGCGGTCAGGCTGACGGCGCCGCCTTCGGACACCGCGCGGCAGGCGTTCTCCAGCAGATGATCGACCGCCTGGGCGATGCGGCGGGCGTCGGCGCGGATCGGCTTCAGCCCGGTCGGGCAAGCCAGGTACAGCGTGGCGCCGCGGCCCTCGACCTTGGCCCTGATCTTTTCCGCCGCCTCGTCCAGCAGGTCGCAGACCCGCACGTCGCCCAGGGTCAACTCCATCTCGCCCGCGTCGATCTGGGCCATGTCCAGCACGTCGTCGATGGAGCGGGCCAGGTGGCTGGCCGCCACGCGGATGGCGCCGGCGTGCTGACGGCTGCGCTCGGGCAGGTCGCCCATGGCCTCCAGCAGTTCGGAATAGCCGACGATGGTCGTCAGCGGCGTGCGCAGCTCATAGGAGACGCTGCCGACGAACTCGCGCTTCAGCGCCTGGCTCTCGGCCAGGGCGGCCTCCTTGGCCGCCAGGGCTTGCTCCAGTCCACGCCGTGCCGTGACGTCCGAGAAGGCGACCAGGGTCGCGCCGTCCGGAAGAGGCCGGGTCTGCCAGGCGACGCTGCGGCCGTCCTCAGTTCGCCCCTCGCCCGCAATCGGCACCCGGCTTTCGGGATCGGGATCGGCCACCCGCGCCTTCAAGCCCAGCCACAGGGCCGCATCGGGTAGGACCGGACGGCACAGGGCCGCCACGGCGTCGAAGTCGGCGGCTTCGTTCAGCCGCTCGCACGAGACGGCCCAGAAGGTCTCGAACGCCTCATTGTGCAGCCGCAGCCGCCCGTCCGAGCCGAACACGGCCACGGCGTCGTTCAGCTTGTCCAGGGTCGCGCGCTGGACCTGAATCTGGGCGTTGTAGCGGCTGCGCAGCTGCAGCTCGCCGGTGATGTCCGAAAAGATCAGCAGGATGCCGCCCAGCGGGTGCGGCTGGCGCACCACCCGCAGCGTCCGCCCGTCGGGCAGGGACCAGCTGTCGTCCGGCGAGGCCTCGGCGGCGCCGTAGAAGTCCAGCTCCTCGGCCTTCCAGGCGGCGTAGTCGACGACCTCGGGCAGCAGTCGCTTCTGACGCAGCCGGTCCAGCAGTTCGGCGTGGGTCGGGCGCTCGTCCAGCCAGGCCGGATCAACCCCGAACAACGACTGGAAGGCGGTGTTGTGGAAGGCCAGCCGCTTGGACGGGCCGAAGATCGCCACGGCGTCCGCCAGGTGGTTCAGCGTTTCGTCATGGGCCTCGACATGACGACGCAAGGTGTCTCGGGTCTCCTCGGCCTCGGTCATCTCGACGGCGAAGGCGATGACGGCGCCCCGTCCGCCCGCAAGCGGCTCGGCCAGGATCTTCCACGCCCGCCGCCGCCCGCCCGCGGTGGTCCAGCGAAAGCCCTCCTGGCGCGCGTTCAGGCGCAGGGCCTCGCCCACCACCCCGTCCGCGCCGCGGTCGAAGCTGAGTCCCCGCTCGCGCGCCTCGGCCAGGGTTTCGGCGCCCGTCTCGACCAGCCAGGCGCTGTTGGCCCAGACCAGCCGCCCGGCCCCGTCAACAACCCAGGTCGGCGCTGGCGATTGTTCGGCCAGAACCCCCGCGCTCACGCCGCCGTCCAGCGCGCCCTCCCCGCCCCCGACCCCAGTCAGGCGCGACAGCCGCAGCCAGGCCGATCCGCCGTGCGGCCGCCCCTCGACCGCCCAGGCGCCCTCGGGCGTCTCCATCAAGGTCTCGAAAGCTTCACCGCCCTGAACCAGAGCTTCCATGCGCCCCGTATGCAGCCGGTTCAGGACATCGACGACCGCTTCCGCCGCCGCAGTCCCTTCCATGCCAGGCGCCAGGGTCGACAAGGCCTCGACCGATCCGAACACGGCCAGCGGCCTTCCTTCCGGGGTCAGGGCCAGACGCACGTCGTCAAACGCGGTCAGGGCGCCCTCGCTGGCGGCAGCGGACGCCTGGGCGCCGCCCAGCCAGCGCTCGACCTCGACCTCGCGCGCGCCCAGCCGCGCGCGCAGCCGCCAGGTCCAGGCGCTGACCGCCAGCGCCAGACCGGCCGCCCCTGCTGTGGCTGCATAAGCGATGTCGGCCTCGGCCATGGATCCCCGAATGATGCGTCGCGCTGCGGCCGCCGCTGATCGTCAGCCAGCCGACCGATTCGCGTTTACCATAACCTGATTGCGCGATTTGCGATGCGGCGTCGCCGCCGATTGCCGGAGCGCGCCCGGCGCGCGATATCCAAAGGCATGAGCCAGACCTGGAACAATCAGACCGCCCCTTCCCTCGACGACTTCGCCCGCCTGGCCGAAGACGCCTTCGCCGCCTTGCCCGCCCTGTTCCGTCAGGCGGCGGGAGAAGTCGTCATCCGCATCGACGATTTCGCCGACGAGGAGACCCTGCACGACCTCGGGATCGAGGATCCGTTCGAGCTGACCGGCCTGTATTCCGGCGTCCACATCGGCGAACGCGACGCCATGGGCCCGGCGCCGGAGCCGTCGCGCGTCTTCCTCTATCGCCGCCCGATCCTCGACGAATGGTGCGAGCGCGGCGACGTCGGCCTGGCCGAGATCATCGCCCACGTCCTGATCCACGAGATCGGCCACCACCTGGGCCTGGACGACGACCAGATCCACGCCATCGAGGACGACGAGGACTGAGACACCCGCGTCCTAGTCCGCGATCCGCTCCAGCTTGGCGGCGAAGAAGCCGTCCAGCCCGCCCTTTTCCGCCCATTGCGAAGGCAGGATGCGCAGCCAGCCTTCGGGGGTCAGGGCCTCGTCAGGGGCGCCGATCTCAGCCGTGACCGCTGCGACGGTGCGGAAGACCGGGTTGCGGCGCAGGAAGGCGATGATCTGCGTCTCGCCCTCTTCACGTTCCAGCGAGCAGACGCAATAGACCAGACGACCGCCCGGCTTCACCTTTGCGGCGGCCGTGTCCAGCAGACGGTGCTGCACGTCGGCCAGCTTGGCCACGTCGGCGGGGCGGGTGGCGCGCAGCACTTCCGGATTGCGGCGATAGGTGCCGGTGGCCGTACACGGCGCGTCCAGCAGCACGGCGTCGAAGGTGCGCTCGTCCTCCCAGTCCTCGGCCGGGACAGCGACGACCTCGGCCTTGAAGTTCATACGCTCGAAATTCTGGCGCAGGCGCTTCAGGCGCGCCTCGGAGCGGTCCAGGGCGACGACCTCGGCCCCGGCGGCGGCCAGTTGCAGCGTCTTGCCGCCCGGCGCGGCGCACAGGTCCAGCGCCGTCTCGCCCGCCTTGACCGCCAGCAGGCGGGCGGGGACGGCGGCGGCCGCATCCTGCACCCACCAGTCGCCGGCCTCGAAACCGGGCCAGGAAGCGACATCGCCGCGCTTGCCCGTGCGGACCGTGCCGCCGGGCAGGGCCTCGCCCTCGACCGACGCCGCCAGTTCGGCCGGATCGACGCCCGGCTTGGCCGTCAAATCGGTCGCCGGCTCTTCGCGCGTGGCCAGAGCCAGGCCGATCAGGGCCGCCTCGCCATAGGTGGCTTTCCAACGCTGAGCCAGCCAGTCAGGCAGGTTGGATTCAGCGGTCGTCAAGCCGGGGCCGTCGCGACCGACGCCGCGCAGCACGGCGTTGACCAGATTCTTGTACGGCCGCGTCTTGGCGTCGCGCTCGGCCAGCTTGACCGCCGTCGACACCGCCGCAAACGCCGGGGTGTCCAGCACCAGGGTCTGGGCCAGGGCGACGCGCAGGATCGTCAGCACCGCCAGCGGCGGCGCCTTCTGCAGACGACGTTCCAGGATCTGGTCGATCTCGCCCAGACGGCGCAGGGCGGCCATGGCCACGGCGCGGGCGAAGGCCCGGTCCTGGGGCGGCAGGTCGCGCGCGGGCGATTGCGACAAGGCCTCGTCCAGACCCGTGCGCTTCTCCAGCGCCGCGTTCAGCAGGATGCCTGCGACCAACCGCGCCTCGACGCCGATGTCGGCGTGCGGATCGTCCGCGACGGGCTGCCGCGTCGGTTCACGACGCGGCCCGCGCGCCTTTTCGGCGATGCGGCGGCCGCGCGCGGCGGAGCTTCTGCCCTTGGGCGTCCCCCCGCTCACACCGACACCTGGGTGCCGAGTTCGACCACGCGGCCGGGCGGAATGCGGAAGAAGTCGGTCGGATTGGCGGCGTTACGCATCAGGAAGATAAACAGCTTGTCCTGCCACAGAGGCATGCCCTGGCGGGCGGATGGAACGACCGAGCGTCGGCCGAGGAAGAAGCTGGTCGACATGATGTCGAACTTCAGCCCCTGCTTGCGACACAGACCCAGGGCGCGCGGCACGTTCGGTGTCTCCATATAGCCGAAGGTCAGGGTCAGTCGCTTGAAATCATCGCTGATCGGCTCGACCGCCACTCTTTGCAGGTCCGGCACGCGCGGACGGTCCGAGGTGTGAACCGTCAGGATGATGTTCTTCTCGTGCAGCACCTTGTTGTGCTTGAGATTGTGCATCAGGGCCACCGGCGCCACGTCCGGGTCCGAGGTCAGGAAGATGGCCGTACCCGGCGCCCGGTGCGGCGGACGGGCGCGCAGCATCTCGATCAGATCGTTCAGCGGCAGGCTGTCCTTGCGCGTCTTGTCGGCCAGGATCTGGGAACCGCGCACCCAGGTCCACATCAGCATGACCAAGCCCCCGCCCAGCACCAGAGGCATCCACGCCCCAGCCGGGATCTTCAGCAGGTTGGAGGTCAGGAAGACCGCGTCGATGAAGCCGAACGGCACCAGCGTCAGCAGGATGGCCCACCACGACCACTTCCACTTGTGACGCACGACGGTGAAGGCCATCAGGGTGTTGACCATCATGGTCCCCGTCACCGCCACGCCATAGGCGGCCGTCAGGTTGTGCGACGACTGGAAGCTGACCAGAACGAACAGCACCCCGACCAGCAGCAGGCTGTTGATCGCGGGCACATAGATCTGGCCGGCCTGGGTCTCGGAAGTATTGCGGATGTCGATACGCGGCAACAGGCCCAGCTGGACCGCCTGCTGCGTGACCGAGAAGGCGCCCGTGATCATCGCCTGGCTGGCGATGACCGTCGCCGCCGTGGCCAGGATCAGCATGGGCCAATAGGCCAGCTGCGGCACCATGTTCCAGAACGGGTTATGCGCCGCGCCGGGGTGCGACAGCAGGAAGGCGCCCTGGCCCAGGTAACAGAGCGTCAGACACGGCAGGACGATGAACAGCCAGCTCTGGCGGATCGGCGCCTTGCCGAAATGGCCCATGTCCGCATACAGCGCCTCGGCGCCGGTGACGGCCAGGAAGACGCTGCCCAGGATGACGAAGCCCAGGAAGCCGTCGGCGATCAGCAGCTTGATCCCATAATAGGGCGACAGGGCCTTCAGAATCGACAGGTCGTCGAAGATATGGACCACGCCCAGCAGGCCCAGCGACAGGAACCAGATCAGGGTGATAGGGCCGAAGAACTTGGCCAGGCCCGCCGTGCCGCGCGACTGCACCAGGAAAAGGGCGATCAGAATGCCCGCCGCCAGCGGCAGGATGAAGGGATCCAGCCGTCCGTTCAGGCCAGGCGCCTCCTGCAGGCCCTCGACGGCCGACAGGACCGAGATCGCAGGCGTGATGACGCCGTCGGAGTAGAACAGGGCCGCGCCGCAGACGCCCAGGACGAACAGCCAGGCGCTGCGTCGGCCGATGGCGTGCTGGGCCAGGGCCATCAGCGACAGGGTGCCGCCCTCGCCCTTGTTGTCCGCCCGCATCAGGAACATGACGTATTTGAACGTCACGACGATCATCAGCGCCCAGAAGGCCAGGGACACCACGCCGATGATCGCCAGATCGCCGCCGACGCCCTTCTGGGCGTGGGCCGTCGCCTCGCGCAGGGCGTAGATCGGGCTGGTGCCGATATCGCCGAAGACCACGCCGATGGCGCCCAGGATGAGGGCGCGATGGCTGGCCTTGCCTCCGCCATGACCGTCCGCCCCGCCGGAAGGCGGAGTCTGGGCGTTCGCAGAAGAGGAGGCGTTGGCGGTTGGCGCGGCGTCGCCGCGGGGCGTATCCCCGACCATGCAATGTTCTCCGGGTCGCGCGAGGAGGCGCGCGCCCATCAAGAGCGGCGGGCCTTTAGACCTTTTCCGTCAGCGGTTCAATCGCGCCCCGGTTCCGGGCGCGCGGCGGACGACAGGATGCGGCGATCGTCCTTGGCCTGAAGCAGCACCACCACCCCCTCGTCGCTCCCCGCGTCCTGGGGCAGAGGGAACAGCACCGGCCGTCCGTTCCAGTCGCCCAGACGACGCACCTCGCGCACCACATTAACGTGGGTCACGGCCCGGCCGCGGTTGTCGCCGCCCTTGACCTCGACCGTCTGCTGCCCCGGTCGATAGACGACGGCGACGACCTCGGCTCCGCCTTCCGGAGGACGCCCTGAACCGACGCCGACGCGATCGCCGGTCTCGCGGAACTCGATCTCGGGCGGCCAGCCCCGGCCCTGCGCCTCGGCCTCGACGGCGGCCTTCAGCTCCGGCGAACGGGCGCCCGAGACATGACGGCGTCCGTCGATCACCACCTGCGGCGTCGAGACGTTCCGCAGCTTCAGGGCCTGACGATAGGCGCGCTGGCGCTCGGCGAACTCGGGCCGAGCGAAGGTGTCGGACCACCCCAGATAGTCCCAGTAGTCGACGCCGTAGGTCAGGACGATCACGCCCGGCTCAGCCGCCACCGTCTCGACCGTGCGGTTGGCGTCGGGACAACCTGCGCAGCCCTGGGCGGTGAACAGCTCGACCACCACCGGCTGGACCGGGGCGTCCCGCTCGCGCGACGGCGCGGCGGCGACGGCCAGCAGGCCCACGCCCGCGACCGCCGCCGTCATTCCGTAGCTGAACAGGCCCCGTGCCATCATGGCGGCGATCCTATCCCTTCGGCCCGATAACGCCGCTCATAAATGCGTGAGCGGCGCGTCGGGCGCGACGAGCTTTACAATCAGTCCATCAGTTGCTGGCTGAGATAGACGTAGTGGCGCGCCCAGCGGCGAGCGTTGGCGACCGGGTCGGCGTCGTTGGAGTGGCCGCCCGCCGTGTCCTCGAAATAGAGGTGGTCGTGACCCTGGTCGCCCAGACGCGCCGCGAACTTGCGGGCGTGGCCGGGGTGCACCCGGTCATCGCGCGTGTTGGTGGTGATGTAGACGCGCGGATACTTCACCTCGGGCCGCAGCTGCTGATAGGCCGAGTAGCGGGCGATGAATTCAGCGTCGCCCGGAATGCGCGGATCGCCGTATTCGCCCATCCACGAAGCGCCCGCCGGCAGCTCCTGATAGCGCAGCATGTCGATCAGCGGGCTTTCGATCACCGCCGCGTTGAACAGCTCCGGATGCTGGGTGATGGACACCGAGGTCAGCACCCCGCCGTTCGAGCGGCCGTAGATGCCCAGGTGGCGCGGGCTGGTGATGCGGCGCTGCTCCAGATCGCGGGCCACGGCGGCGAAGTCGTCGAAGGCGCGCTGGCGGTTTTCGCGCAGAGCCGCCTGGTGCCAGCCGGGGCCGAACTCGCCGCCGCCGCGGATGTTGGCCTGAACGAAGACGCCGCCGTTCTCGAGCCACAGCTTGCCCATCTCGGGCTTGTAGGCGGGCGGGAAGCTGGCCTGGAAACCGCCGTAGCCGAACAGGATGGTCGGGCCGGTCCCGTCCATCGCCAGGTTCTTGGGCCGAGTGACGAAGTAGGGGATCTTGGTCCCGTCGGTCGAAGTCGCCTCGAACTGCTCGACCACATGGGTCGAGGCGTCGAACTTGGCCGGGGCCGATTTCAGCTCGCTGAGGGCGCCGGTGGCGACATCGGCCAGGCTGAGGGTCGGCGGCGTCAGGAAGCCCTGGGCCGAGACGAAGACCTGGCCCTTGGCCTTGGAGCTGTCGCCCAGGCCCACGGCGCTGTTAGCGGGGACGGCGATGTCGGCAGCGGTCCAGCCCCCGACGCCCGGCGTGAAGCGTTTGAGCGTGCCGACGACGTTGTCGGCGATGACGGCGACGATGCTGTCCTCGAACACCCGGACGTCCTGCAGCGACTGGCGCGGGCCGGGGGCGAATATGGTCGCCGTCTTCGCGTCGATGCGGATGCTCTGGCGCACATCGCCCAGCACGCCCATCGGCATGGCGACCAGCGAACCGGCGGCATAATCCTGACCGTCGAAGCTCCACGCCTGTTCGGGCGAGAAGATCAGCTTGCCGCCCAGCACGCCCTGAACCGCCACACGCTCTGGCAGGTTGAGCCTGTAGGGCTTGCCGTCGGAGCCCAAAGCCCAGATTTCTGACCGGAAGGTGTCCAGCGGGCGGCTGAACAGCACCGCCTCGACCGCGCCCGCCTTGTCGCGGAACACCATGGGAGAGACGCCGTAGCCGCCGTCGCCCTGCTGGCCGCGATAGACCTCGGTCGCGTGCGCCAGCGGATGGCCGCGCGTCAGGGATTTGACGATGTAGGGATAGCCCGACTCCGTCAGGCTGCCGGGACCGAAGTCGGTGGCGATCAGCAGGGTGTCGCGGTCCAGCCAGCTGATGCGGTGCTTGCCCTCGGGGATGACGAATCCGCCGTCCACGAAGGTTTTCGTCGTCAGGTCGAACTCACGCACCGTCACGGCGTCCTTGCCGCCGTCCGACAGATTGATCAGGCAGCGGGTCTCGTCCGGCGCCAGGCAGTTCGCGCCCTTGAACACCCAGTCCTTGCCCTCAGCCTTGGCCAGGGCGTCGATGTCCAGCAGGGTCTCCCACTGGGGCTGGGCGGTGCGATAGCTGTCCAGCGTCGTGCGGCGCCAGACACCCTTCGGATTGGCCGCGTCCTGCCAGAAGTTCCCCAGGCCTTCGCCCAGGAAGCTGACGCCGGGGATGCGGTCGGTGGCGGTCAGGATGGCCTCGGCCTGCCGGCGGAAGGGCTCATAGCGGCGGTCGCCGGTCAGGGCGGCCAAGGCCTTTTCGTTCGAGGCGGCGACGAAGGCGCGAGCCGCGGCGCCGTCCACCTCTTCCAGCGCCAGATGATCGTCGGCGGCCTTGACCCCCTCGGGCGACAGGTCGCGCGGGAAGTGCGGCGGCGGGGTCGTCGCCGAGGCGGCGACCGGATCGGACACGGCGCCCTTGGCCATAGCGGGCGCGGCGGCCAGCATCAGGGTCGGCAAGGCGACGGACAAGAACAGGGACTTCATCATGATCTCGGGCTCCGTCGGTTACGGCTGGGCCGGCTGATCCATCAGCCGACGGGTCAGATAGGTGTATTCCAGCGCGATGCGGCGGGCCGTCTCGCGCAGGTTGGCGCCCGCCGCGTGGCCGCCGTCGACGTTTTCATAGAAGAGGACCGGATAGCCGAGCTCCTCCATCCGCGCCGCCGCCTTGCGGGCGTGGCCGGGGTGGACGCGGTCGTCCTTGGTCGAGGTGTGGATGAAGACTTCCGGATAGGGCTGGCCCGCCGCCAGACGCTGATAGGGCGAGTACTGCTCGATCCAGGCGCGCTGTTCCGGGATGTCCGGGTTGCCGTATTCGCCGATCCACGAGGCGCCGGCCAGCAGCTTGTGGAAGCGCAGCATGTCGAACAGGGGCACCTGGATGACCGCCGCGTTGATCAGGTCCGGGCGCTGGGTCAGCATGGCGCCCATGAAGAGGCCGCCTTGCGAGCCGCCCATGATCCCGAGGCGCGGCTGGGAGGTGACGCCGCGCGTGATCAGATCCTGGGCCACAGCCTGGAAGTCCTCGTGGGCGCGCTGGCGGTTTTCCTGCTGGGCCGCCTGGTGCCATTTCGGACCGAACTCGCCCCCGCCGCGGGTGTTGGCGATGACATAGACGCCGCCGCGCTCCAGCCACAGCTTGCCGACCGTCGGCGAATAGCCGGGCAGCAACGACGACTGGAAACCGCCGTAGCCGTACAGCAGCGTCGGGTTCGATCCGTCCATCGCCATGGCGTCCTTGTGGACGACGAAATAGGGGATCATCGTCCCGTCGGCGCTGCGCGCCTCGAACTGATCGACGCGCATGCCGCTGGCGTCGAACTTGTCCGGCAGGGCCTTGGTCAGGGCGACCGCGCCGGTCGCCGCGTCGGCCAGGTAGAGACTGGACGGATTCAGATAGCCGGTGACGCTGACGAAGATCTTGTCGTCGCGCTCCGACGCCGAGCCGACGCCGACCGAGACGTTCTGCGGCAGGTCCAGGCGCGTGCGGCTCCAGTCGGCCGGGTCATAGACATAGACCGAGCCGCGCACGTTCTCGTACAGGGCGACGACCAGCTTGTTGCGGGTGGCGTTGACGCCCTCGATCGCTTCGCGTTCGCCGGGACGGATCACCAGCTGCGCCGGGGTCTTGGGGTCGGCCAGCCAGGCCTGCAGATTCCAGGCGATGACATCGCCGGTCTTGAAATCCTGGCCCGAGGGCGCGGTCCAGTCCTGATCCGTCGTCACCACCAGCTGGCCGGCGACCAGGGCGTTGATGTTGGACTTGAGCGGCAGCTCCAGCTTGGTCGTCGAGCCGTCGGCGTTCAGGCGCCAGGTCTCGCTCTCATAGAAGTTGATCCCCCGGTTCAGCAGCACCGCCTGAACCACCCCGTCGGCGTCACGCAGGGTGTAGCCCGAAACCGAGACGTCGGTCTGCTGACCGGCGAAGACCTCGACCGCCTGATCGACGCTCTGGCCGCGCTTCATCAGTCGCACCGTGCGCGGATAGCCCGAGTCCGTCAGCGAGCCCTCGCCGAAGTCGCGCGAGATCAGCAGGGTGTCCTTGTCGATCCAGCTGGCGCCGCCCTTGGATTCCGGCAGGTTGACGCCGCCCTCCACGAAGGTCTTCGTGACGCTGTCGAACTCGCGGACCGTCACCGCGTCCTTGCCGCCGTTCGACAGGGAGATCAGGCAGTAACGCTCGTCCGGCGGCAGGCAGGACGCGCCTTTATAAACCCAGTTGGCGCCCTCGGCCGCCGACAGGGCGTCGATGTCCAGGATGGTCTCCCACTGCGGCGCGTCGGTGCGGTAGGAGTCCAGCGTCGTGCGGCGCCAGATGCCGCGCACATGCTCGGCGTCCTGCCAGAAGTTGTCGACATGGCCGTCGTGGGTGAAGCCGGGTGACGGGATGCGGTCGCGCGACTGCACCAGGTCCAGCGCCTGCTGGTGCAGGCCCTCATAGCGCGGGTCGCCCTGCAGCACGCCCAGCGAGGTTTCGTTGTGCGCCTTGACCCACTCCATGGCGCGGTCGCCCTCGACCTCCTCCAGCCAGATGTAGGGGTCGGTAGCGTCGCTGGTGGCGAAGCCCGGAGCCGTCGAGGCGGCGGTTGCGGAAGCGGCGGCTTGGGCCATGGCGACGGGTGCGGCTCCGGCGGCGAAGGAAAGGACGGCGACGGACGCCAGGGTGCGGATGATCATGATGGTCCCCCAACGGACGGTGTGTTTCGCGCGGCACCTTGGCGAGACCGGAGGCAGGGGGCAAGCGTGTGTAATCTTACAGGCTTGTAATCTTTCGCCGCAGGGCGCGCCTCAGTCGCCGTCGTCGGGGATGCACAGGATCTGGCCGCAGGCCTTGCAGTGGACGGCGTCGGGATCGTGCTTCTGCAGCCCGCATGTGGGGCAGGGGAACTTGACCTTGTGCGGCCGGATCAGGGTCTGGGCCAGGCGGATGAACAGGGTGATGCCCACCAGCATGACGACGATGGAGATGACCCGCCCCCAGTTGCCCGGCAAGGTGATGTCGCCGAAGCCCGTCGTCGTCAGGGTGGCGACGGTGAAATAGAGGGCGTCCAGATAGCCGTTGATGTGCTCGGCCTTGCCCCGGAAGTAGGCGTAGACGAAGCCGGTGGTCACAAAGACGAAGGTGACCAGGGCGGTCAAGGCGCGCGTGACCTCCTCGACCCGCGTGTCGTCGAAGCGGCGGCCGATGGTGCGCCAGAACAGGTCGCTGTTCAGCAGGCTCCAGAAGCGCAACAGCCGCAGGAAGCCCAGATTGGCCAGCCAGGCCGGGAACAGCAGGGTCGCCAGGACGAACAGATCGACCCAGACGATCGGCCGCTTCAGCCACGACCGGATGTCGGAATAGGCGTAGGCGCGCGCCGCCAGGTCCAGCCCCAAGACGGCGGCGATCAGATAGTCCAGCACATAGAAGGCCCAGCCCGCCTCCTTCAGGATCGGCGTGGCCAGGAAGAAGCCGATTATGATCAGATCGATGACGATGACCATCAGGCGGAACTTCACCGCCGCCGGCTGTGAGCCGTGATAGAGGTAGCGCAAACGCGCCCTCAGCCGCAGCCCGTCGGATTTGGCGGTTTGGCTCTGGTCAGACGTCATCGCCGCCACCGATACATGAACCGGCGAAAAATCCTATATGAAGACGAACATGAGCCAGTCCGCCCGACCCTACATCCGCATGAACGGCGCCGGAAACGCCTTCATCGTCGTCCAGGCCTTTGAAGCGCCGTTCCACCCGACTGAGGATCAGGTGCGCGCCCTGGCCGATCCGGCGGCGGGTCTGGGCGGCTTCGACCAGTTGATCGGCGTCGAACCGTCCGAGACGGCCGACGCCTTCATGCGCGTCTGGAACGCGGACGGCTCCATGGTCGAGACCTGCGGCAACGCCCTGCGCTGCGTCGGCTGGCTGCTGCTGGAGGCGACGGACAAGGAAGAGGTGGTCATCGACACCCTGGGCGGACCGACGACGGCGCGCCGGGCGGCAGGCCGCGTCGGGTCCGGAAATCCCGAAGAGCCGACGACCGCAACCCATCAAGTCACCGTGGACATGGGCGCGCCGCGCCTCGACTGGGCCCAGGTGCCGCTGTCCGAAGAAATGGACACGCGCGGGATCGAGCTGCAGGTCGGGCCGATCGACGCCCCCGTGCTGCACACGCCGGGCGCCGTCTCGATGGGCAACCCCCACGTTGTCTTCTTCACCGACCGACAGGACGACGCCTTCGTGCGCGGCTCCGGCTCCCTGATCGAACACCACCCCCTGTTCCCCGAAGGGGTCAACGTCGGCTTCGCCGACGTGCTGGCCCGGGATCACATTCGGTTGCGGGTATGGGAGCGCGGCGCGGGCCTGACCCTGGCCTGCGGCACGGGCGCCTGCGCCGCCCTGGTCGCCTCGGCGCGACGCGGTCTGACCGACCGAAAGGCCGCCGTGACGGTCGACGGCGGCGAACTGATCATCGACTGGGACGAGGCGTCCGGCCACGTTTTCATGACCGGCCCGGTCGAGATCGAAGGAACAGGACTCCTGCCCGCCGGGTGACGGAGAAACCACGCAATCGGCCTTGACCCAGCGTCAGCGGTTGTCGCCGCCGATCCCACGATCTAGGAACGAAATGCGCCTGCCCCTTCCCGAGATCGAAATGCCCGAATTGACCGACAAACAGACCTTCTCCGACGACGACGCTCTGGAGTTCCACAGCGCGCCGACGCCGGGCAAGATCTCCATGGCCCCGACCAAGCCGATGGCGACCCAGCGCGACCTGTCGCTGGCCTATTCGCCGGGCGTGGCCGTGCCGGTCCTGGCCATCGCCGCCGATGCGGACAAGGCCTACGACTACACCGCCAAGGGGAACATGGTCGCCGTCATCTCGAACGGCACCGCCATCCTGGGCCTGGGCAACCTGGGCCATATGGCGTCCAAGCCGGTGATGGAAGGCAAGTCGGTCCTGTTCAAGCGCTTCGCCGACGTCGACAGCTTCGACGTCGAGGTGAAGACCACCGACCCGGACGAGTTCGTCACCGTGGTCAAGAACATCGGCGACACCTGGGGCGGCATCAACCTGGAGGACATCAAGTCCCCCGAGTGCTTCGAGATCGAAGCCCAGCTGCAGGATCTGCTGGACATCCCCGTCTTCCATGACGACCAGCACGGCACGGCCATCATCTCGACCGCCGGCCTGATCAACGCCGCCCATATCGTCGGCAAGAAGCTGGAAGACCTGAAAGTCGTCCTGTCGGGCGCCGGGGCCGCAGGCCTGTCGTCCATCGCCCTGATGAAGGCCGCCGGCGTCAAGGCCGAGAACACCGTCATCTGCGACCGTCAGGGCGTGATCTACAAGGGCCGCGACAACGTCTCGCAATGGCAGGCGGCGCACGCCACCGACACGCCGCTGCGCACCCTGGCCGAGGCCATGGTCGGCGCCGACGTGGTGCTGGGCCTGTCCGCCAAGGGCGCGATCTCCAAGGAAATGGTCGCCTCCATGGCGCCCAATCCGATCATCTTCGCCATGGCCAACCCCGACCCGGAAATCACCCCGGAAGACGTCAAGTCGGTGCGTTCCGACGCCATCATCGCCACCGGCCGTTCGGACTATGTGAACCAGGTCAACAACGTCCTGGCCTTCCCCTATCTGTTCCGCGGAGCCCTGGACGTGCGCGCGCGCCAGATCAACCACGAAATGAAGATCGCCTGCGCCCAGGCCCTGGCGGCCCTGGCCCGCGAAGACGTGCCGGACGAAGTCGCCGCCGCCTATCGCGGCCGCAAGCTGAAGTTCGGCCCTGAATACATCATCCCCACCCCGTTCGACCCGCGCCTGATCTGGTACATCCCGCCCTTCATCGCCCAGACGGCGATGGAGACCGGCGTGGCGCGAAAGCCCATCGCCGACATGGACGCCTATCGCATCGCCCTACGCCAGCGGGTCGATCCGTCCGCCGCCCTGATGCAGAAGATCCAGGCCAGCGTGCGCTCGGGTCCGAAGCAGCGCGTCGTCTTCGCCGAGGGCGAGGAGCAGTCGGTCATTCGCGCCGCCTGGGCCTTCAAGCAGGCGGATCTCGGCGTGCCGATCCTGGTTGGCCGCGAAGAACTGATCCGCCAGAACGCCGTCGAGGCCGGCCTCCACTTCGACGACCTGGGCATTCAGATCATGAACGCCCGCGTGTCCGAGCGAAACGCCGAATACGTCGAGTGGCTGTACGCCCGCCTGCAGCGCCGCGGCTATTTGCGCCGCGACGTGCAGCGCATGATCAACCAGGACCGCAACTACTTCGCCGCCGCCATGGTCGCGCGCGGCGAGGCGGACTGCATGGTCACCGGCGTCACCCGCAACTTCAACATGGCCTTGAAGGAGGTCCGCCGCGTCCTCGACGTCACGGACCGCATGATCGGCCTGTCGATCCTACTGGCCAAGGGCCGCACCCTGTTCGTGGCCGACACCTCGATCCATGAACTGCCCAACGCCGCCGAATTGGCCGAGATCGCGGTCAAGGCCGCCGCCACGGTCAAGAAGCTGGGCCGCAAGCCGCGCGTGGCCTTCCTCAGCTATTCGACCTTCGGCGACCCGCCGGGCGATCGCGGCGAGAAGGTGCGCGAAGCCATCCGCATCCTGGACGCCATGGACGTCGACTTCGAATACGAAGGCGAGATGCCGCCGGAGCTGGCGCTCAACCCCGAGGCGCGGGCCAACTATCCCTTCATGCGCCTGACCGGAGACGCCAACGTCCTGGTCATGCCGGCCATCCATTCGGCGGCCATCTCGACCCGTCTGGTCCAGTCGCTGGGCGGCGCCACGGTGATCGGCCCCCTGCTGGTCGGCCTGGAGAAGTCGGTGCAGATCGTGCCTCTGGGCGCCTCGGTCGGCGAGATCATCACCGCCGCCACCTTCGCCGCCTACGCCGAAGGGGTGGAGATCGAGGACTGATCGTCCGCTCTGTCGCGACGACGTTGAGAGGCGGCCTTCGGGCCGCCTCTTTGCGTTCCAACTCAGGGCGCTTCAGCCTCTAGGTATCGAGGTTGAGGCGACGACGCTCCATCGTCTGACGCCCCCACTCCATCGCGCAGAACACCACCGCCACCACGCCCAGCCAGGCGGCGATGACGAACATGGCGGCATAGCCCTGACGTTCGATCAGTTCGCCCAGGGCCCCGCGCCCCAGGGTGCCGATCAGCAGGGCCAGGGAGGTGAAGACGGCGAACTGCACCGCCCCGAACATCTTGTTCGACAGGGCCGACAGATAGGCCACGAAGGCCGCGCCCGCGAAGCCGCCGGCGATGTTCTCGCCCGCAATGGCCATCATCAGCCGCGCCAGGGGCTCGCCCACGCCGAAGGCGCCGAACAGCTTGTAGAGGCCGGTCGCGCTCATGAAGCCGCCGATCACCGGCGCGCCCATGGCTAGGTCCATCATCAGCAGATTGGTCGCCGCCGACAGGGCCGCGCCCAGCAGCAGACTGGCCATCCGCCCGATGACCAGCAACGCCCAGCCGCCCAGGGCGATGCCGACGATGGTCATGACCACGCCGAAGGTCTTGGAGGCCAGGGCGATCTCGGTCTTGGTGTGGCCCAGCGCCCCGCCCGTGTCCCCCATGTAGAAGGGGAAGGCGAACGGCCCCCAGACGCCGTCGGTGATGCGATAGGTCAGGATCAGGCCGAGCACGATGACGGCGCCCCAGCCCAGACGGCCCATCAGCTCGACCAGGGGGGCCAGGATGGCGTCGTAGAGGGTGTCGGCGAAACTCGTTCCCTTGGCGCTCGACGGCGACGATAATGGGGCCGACTTGCCGCCGCGCCAGACGATGATCCCGGCTAGGACGGCCGGCAGGATCACCGCCATGCCCACAATCCACGGCCCCCAGACGGCGGTGAACTCTCCGGCGCTGGGCGCAGGCTTGACCGTCAGGGCCGTGACCATGAAGCGCACCAGCATGAAGGCGGCCCAGGCCCAGGCGGCCAGGGTGACGATCAGGGCGGTCATGCGCAGGCGCGGCGAGCCGATGCGCTCGCGCGCGATGGCGGCGCGCGGCGCGGCCTTGGGCTCGGGCGCGATCAGCGTGCCCAGAACGCCCAGCCCCATCAGCCCGGCGCCGATGACGAAGGTCGCCGACCAGCCCAGCTGATCCGCCAGCACCAGGGCGCC
The DNA here is from genome assembly GCF_047237745.1 of Brevundimonas phoenicis. Classification (NCBI taxonomy): domain Bacteria; kingdom Pseudomonadati; phylum Pseudomonadota; class Alphaproteobacteria; order Caulobacterales; family Caulobacteraceae; genus Brevundimonas; species Brevundimonas phoenicis. The sequence continues at coordinate 354,703 of NZ_JBDFLN010000001.1, read as the reverse complement.
CGCCCCGCCGACCAGGGCCGCCGTGCGGAAACCCAGCTGATAGACGGTCGACAGCAGGTCGACCGGCGTCCGCTCGTCGGCCACCTCGATCCGCCAGGTGTCGATGACGATGTCCTGGGTCGCCGAGGCGAAGGCGCCCAGGGCCGCGGCGCCCGCCAGCACCACGATGGCGCCCGTGCCCGGATGCGACAGGGAGATGGTCAAAAGCGCGCCCGCCAGCACGATCTGGCACAGGATCAGCCACGACCGACGCCGGCCCATCCGACCGATCAGCGGCGGCGTCAGCCCGACCGCGGGCGACCACAGGAACTTGAAGGCCCCGAACAGCCCGACCCACGACAGGACGCCGATGGTCGCCACCGACACCCCCGCATCGGACAGCCAGGCGTTCAGCGTTCCGAACAACATGGCGAAGGGCAGGCCCGCCGAGAAGCCGAGCAGCAGCATGGCCAGGGTGCGCCGCTCGCGGAACGCCGCCTTGAGCACGCCCAGGCCCTTGGGAGACGGCTGCAACGCCGCGACCTCGGAAGCGGGCGTCTTGGAATCGGTCATGCGTGGCTCCGGCGGGGCGCCGCCGGGCGATACGGACGACGGACTACTGGCAGATCAGGAAACGGCGACCTTGGCGCGGTTGGCGGCGTTCGTCCAGCGGGCCAGGGCGACGCGCAGCGCGTCCGCCTCCAGCGGCTTGGCCAGGTGATCGTCCATCCCGGCCTCGAGGCAGGCGACGCGATCCTCGGCGAAGGCGTTGGCGGTCAGGGCGATAATCGGCGTCTGGTCCCCGCGCGCCCGCAACGCCCGCGCGGCGCTCGGTCCGTCCAGGCGCGGCATCCGCATGTCCATGAAGACCAGATCGAACCGCGCCGCCTTCAGGGCGTCCAGCGCCTCCTGGCCGTCGGCGGCGGTCTGGACCACGCAGCCCTCGCGTCGCAGCAAGGTCTTGGCCAGAAGGGCGCCGACCGGATTGTCCTCGACCAGCAGCACCCGCACGCCCTTGAAGGCCACATGGGCCACGCGATCGTCGTCGCCCGGCCGCACCGGCGGCGAGGGCAGGCCGCGGCGCGGCGCAGCGGCCGCCAGCACGCGCTCCGCCAGCGACTCGCGGCGCAGGGGCTTGATCAGATAGCCGCAGAAGCCCGCCGCCCGGTAACGGCTGATCAGGTCGCGCTCAGAGGGACGCAGCAGGATGATGGTCTGACCCTGGCTGGGCCGAGCCGCCAGCGCTTCCTCTTCGGCGCCGGCGTGGTCGATCAGGGTCACGCCGGCCTGACGCGCCACCCGACCGCCCGAGGCCTCGATCTGATCGGCCGCCGCCCGGCGCACGAAGGGGTCCGGCGTGCGGATCGCCACCGCCAGCCCGTCCAGAGGGCGCGCGCGCGCCTCGGCGTCGGCCACGACCGGAAACTCGGCTTCAAAGCGAAAGCGGGCGCCGGGACCATCTGGCCGATCCTCGACCACGGCGTCGCCGCCCATGGCGCGGGCCAGCCGTCGCACCACCGCCAGGCCCAGGCCCGCCCCGTCGAACCGGGCGGCGTCCGAGATGTCGGCGTGTCCGAACTCCTCAAAGATGCGGCCGCGCGCCGCTTCGGGCACGCCGGGGCCGGTGTCGTCGACGATGAAGGCCAGGCGCGCGGGCGCCCCATCCATGCGTTCGCCGACCGCCTCAACCGCCAGACGCACCCCGCCCCGGTCGGTGAACTTCACCGCATTGCCCGTCAGGTTAAACAGGATCTGCCGCAGACGACCCTCGTCTGCGACGACATCCGGAGCGTCGGCGGCGACCGACCAGACGATCTCCAACCCCTTGTCGTGGGCGCGCGGGCTGAGCAGTTCGGCCACGCCGCGCACCAAGCCTTCCAGTTCGACCGGCGCAGGGTCGAATTCCAGCGCCTCGGCCTCCAGCCGGGCGTAGTCCAGCAGATCATTGACCAGGCCCAGAAGATGCTCGGCCGATTTCTGCGCCGCCTCGGCATAGGCGCGCTGGGCGCCGTCCAGACGGGTGCGCGACAGCAGTCCCAGCATGCCGATCACCCCGTTCAGAGGCGTGCGCATCTCATGGCTCATCAGTCGCAGGAATTGCTGCTCAGGCGAAGCGCCGTCGGCGGACGCCTCTATCGCGGCCTGCGCGACGTCGGGCGCGACAGGAAAGAGATCGCTCTGCGGCGACGGTTTGCGACGGGTCTGTCCCATAAGGCCACGCTAGGGCCGAGGGGTTAATTCCAGACGAACGGCGTTTGTCCCGCCTCGCCTTCCTGCACGGGAAACAGCGCGCGGCGACTGGCCTGACGATCGAAGTCCTCATGGGCGCCGACCGTGCTGCGCCGATACATCAGCGCCTCGGCCACATGGCGGCGCAGCACGCCGTCCGCGCCGTCCAGATCGGCGATGGTGCGCGCCAGACGCAGGGTGCGGGTCCAGCCCCGCGCGGTCAGTCCCCCGGCCTCCCCCGCCTTCATCAACAGGGCGCGGCCCGCCTGATCCGGCGCGGCGAACCGCTCCAGCGCCGCGCCCGAGGCCCGGGCGTTGAGCGCCTGCATTCCCGTCAGCCCCGCCTCGGCCATGCGGGCCTCCTGCATCTGCATGGCGGCGGCGACGCGGGCGGCGGCCTCGGCCGTCCCCTCGGCCGGGGCGGGCAGGATCATGTCGGCCGCCGTCACCGCCGGGGTCTCCACCGTCAGGTCGATGCGGTCGAACATCGGGCCGGAGATGCGGTTCTGGTAATCCTTCTGGCAGCGTGGGGCCTTGCCGCAGGCGCCGCGCCCCGGCCCGCCCAGCCCGCAGCGACAGGGGTTCATCGCCGCCACCAGCTGGAACCGCGCCGGATAGCGCACATGGGCGTTGGCCCGCGCCACCACGATCTCGCCCGTCTCCAGCGGCTGGCGCAGACTGTCCAGCGCCTGCGGCGAGTACTCGGGCAGTTCATCAAGGAACAGCACGCCGTTGTGCGCCAGGGAGGCCTCGCCCGGCTTGGCCTTCAGCCCGCCGCCGGTCAGGGCCGCCATCGACGCCGAATGATGCGGCGCCCTGAACGGCCGTTCGCGCGTCAGCCCTCCGCGTTCGATCAGCCCGGCCACCGACCAGACCATCGACGTCTCCAGCCGCTCCATCGGCGTCAACGGCGGCAGCAGGCCCGGCAAGCGCGCCGCCATCATCGACTTGCCTGATCCCGGCGGGCCGACGAACAGCAGATTGTGGCCCCCGGCGGCGGCGATCTCCAGCGCCCGCTTGGCCCCTTCCTGTCCCTTGACCTCGCGTAGGTCGGGAACCGCGCGCCCTTCCAGCACCGCCCCCGGTTGAGGCGGGCGCAGCACCTGAGTTCCGCGAAAATGGTTGATCAGGCCGATCAGGGAGCGCGGCGCCAGCAGCCGCGCCTCGCCCGCCCAGGCCGCTTCCGGCCCGTTGGCCTCGGGGCAGATCAGGCCCAGCCCCATGGCGTTCACCGCCATGGCGGCGGGCAGGGTTCCGCCGACCGCCGCAATCTGGCCGTCCAGGCCCAGTTCGCCCACCGCCGCCCAGCCGTCCAGGGCGTCCGGCCCGATCACCTCCATGGAGGCCAGCAGGGCCAGGGCGATGGGCAGGTCGAAATGACTGCCCTCCTTGGGCAGGTCGGCGGGGGCCAGATTGGCGATCACCTTCTTGGCCGGCAGCGCCAGGCCGATGCCCGCAAAGGCGCCGCGCACCCGCTCGCGGCTCTCGGCCACCGCCTTGTCCGGCAGGCCGACGATGGCGAAGGCCCCGGCGGGCGAACCGACCTGCTGCACCTCCACATCGACCCGACGCGCGTCGACGCCGTCGAAAGCCACCGTCACCACCCGCGCGACCATGTCGTTCCCTCCCGCAGTCGAGAGAACAAATCACGAACCAATCAACACTGCAAGAGCGTTGTTCGGTCAGTTCGACGGCAGGTCGGCCTCCGGCGCGATCGTATGGATCACCTGACCCTCGGCGTTCAGGAACTGGATGGCGCCGAATCCTTCCTCGGTCACCGTCAGGCGCAGGCGCGGCTTGTCGTTCCTGTCCGACAGGGCGACGGCGGGCGTGCCGTCGGCGGCCAGCGACAGGCGCATCCGCGTCGGCGTCTGCACGCCCGGAACCAGCGCCCCGCCCAGCCCCGGTTCACGCACCAGCGGCGGCGCCTGGTTGAAGACGAAGCTGACCGAGCCGTCGGGCGACACCCGCCAGCCGACGGCGTCCATCGCCGGGTGATCCAGCGCCAGAACGGCCATGCCGTCCTCGACGTCTGCCGTGCCGAAACCGCCGCGCTCGCTGCCTTTGTCGTCGTAAAGGATCAGTCCGGCGACATTGAAGGCGCGCTTATATTGAATGCCGTCAATGATCGGCGGCGGGGTCGCGCCCGACAGGGTCATGCGGATGGTCCCGTCGGCGTCGACGATGTCGATACGCCGCGCACTGATGCGGTCGTGATCCGGCGTCTCGATCCGGGTCTGCGGCGTGCGGGTCTCGATGATCCGCTCCAGCACCTCAAGCGACGGGCGCTTCGGCGCGACGTCTGGCGAGGCCTCCTGGGCCGCCGCCGGGCAGGCGATCGCCAGCGCCAGGGCGGCGGACGCCCCGGCCTTGTTCAGTACGCTCATAAAGTCCCCTCCCATGCAGCGCGGCGTCAGGCGGCCGCGCGTTTCCTCTGCTCTATGACCTCCCACATGCGCTCGGTCGCATCGATCCCGGCGAAGTTCAGCAGCTGCTGAGCGCCGGTGGGCGAGGTCACGTTGATCTCCGTCAGATAGTCGCCGATCACGTCGATGCCGACGAAGATCAGCCCGCGTTCCTTCAGATAGGGGCCGATGGCGGCGCAGATCTCCCGGTCGCGCGGCGTCAGCTCGACCGGCGCCGCCGTGCCGCCGACGCGCAGGTTGGAGCGCACCTGGTCCTTGGCCGGAATGCGGTTGATGGCGCCGACCGGCTCGCCGTCGATCAGGATGACGCGCTTGTCGCCCGCCGAGACGGCGGGAATGAATTTCTGGATCACCAGAGGATCGCGCGACCCGGCGGCGTGGATCTCGATCAGGGCCTCCAGGTTCGGATCATCCGCCTTCAGCCGCACCACTCCCGACCCGGCCGCGCCGTGCAGGGGCTTGAGCACCACATCGCCGTGACGGCGGTGGAAGTCCACCAGAGCCTCTGGGTCGGACGACACCAGGGTCGGCGGCTGCAGGCCGGGGAAGAGGGTGGCGATCAGCTTCTCGGGCGCCGAGCGCACCTCGGCCGGATCATTGACCACCAGGGTCTTGGGATGCACCCGCTCCAGCAGATAGGTGGCGGTGACATAGGCCATGTCGAACGGCGGATCCTGGCGCATCAGGATGACGTCCACGTCCTCGGCCAAGTCCAGCCGCTGCTCGGGGCCGAAGTCGGCGTGGTTTCCCTGCTCGCGCCGCACCGTCACCGGACGGGCGCGGCAGAACAGGCGGCCGTCCTCCAGCGCCAGGGTGCGGAAGTCATAGACCCACAGCTTGTGGCCGCGCGCCTGCCCGGTCAGGGCCATCAGGAAGGTGGTGTCCGACTCGACGTTGACCGCCTCGAGCGGGTCCATCTGGATGGCGACCTTGAGCATGGGGTGTCCTTCTTTGTGGCGCTATCGCTCGCGCCGCGGGCGCTCGCTGCTTGAGCTGGTTTTTAGTCGCTATCGCGCGCGACGCGGGCGCGCACTGCTTGAGCTGGTTTTAGTGGCGCTAACGCTCGCCCTGGGGGCGCGCGCTGCTTGAGCGCCGAAGCGCCGTCAGTGCCTACTTGAGGCGCGAGGCTGCGCGCCGCAAGGCCGCGCTTCAGTTCAACCGCATCCGCACCCGGTCCAGACGGGCGTCGCAGGCGGCGATCGGCTCGCCCAGGGTGCGGGCGCGCGACAGGGCCTGCATGGCCCCGGTCAGGGCGCCCTGCTTCTCGCGGGCGGCGGCCACGTCCAGCCAGGGGCGGTGATCCTCGGGGTCCAGCAGGGCGCGACGCAGGGCCGAGCGTTCGGCGCCTTCATAGTCGCGGGCCTGAAGCGCGCGGGTGAACAGGATGTTCTGCAGACGGATCAAGGCCTGACGCTCGCTGACCGGCGCCATCAGCAGGTCCAGACGGTCGGCCACATGCGGGGTCAGGCCCGCCAGCAGGGCGCGGCGCGTCAGCTCCGACGGCAGGACCAGCCGCCCCTGGCTGAACGGGTCCAGCGCCACCGGCCCCTCGGGCGTCTCGACCCGCAGCAGGACGTGACCGGGAAAATCGACCGGCGCCGCCGTCAGCCCGGCCCGGCGCGCCGCGTCCAGATAGAAGATGACCAGCACCGCCGACAGACCTCGCCGCCGCTCGGCCACGTCGATCACGTCCGTATTGGCCGGATGGTCGTAGTTCAGCAGGTCGCCGTTCAGCCGCAGGTCGCCCGCCAGGGCCTCGGTCAGGGCGTCGTCGGGACTTTCGTTGGCGGCCCGTTCCTTGAGCCGCTGGGCGGCGTGATCGGCCAGAATGCGCACGCAGTCGGCGTCGCGGAACGGATAGTCGTGGATGGCGCAGGCGATGGCGCAATCCAGCAGGGGGAAGGCCTCGTCCGCCCCCTGTCCCGCCTGGGCCAGCACCGCCTCTGCTTCCTCGCGCGTCAACGCCGGTCCGCTCCCGTGGAGATCACGCCGCGAAGATGGCGCGGAAAGCGTCCGGGGGCCAGCGCCACCATGTCGATTCTCAGCTCCAGCCCCGACAGGGCCGGTCGCCCGCGCGCCGCCGCCTCGGCCGCGCGGATCAGGCGCTGGTGCTGGTCCGGCCCCAGGGCCAGGGTCGCGGCCTCCAGCGTCGCGCGGCGCTTGACCTCGACGGCGGCCAGGACGCGCCCGCGCCGGGCCAGGATGTCGATCTCTCCGCCCCGGCCCTTCAGGCGGAAGGCCAGAACCTGATAGCCCTTGAGCATCAGCCACAGGGCGGCGATCCACTCGGCGTCGTGCCCCTGACGGTGCGACCGCCCGCCCAGGCTGCGGCGCCAGCCCGGCTTGGACGTCTTCGGCGGCGGATGCGGTCGCAGGGCCTGGCTCACCGCCCCTTCAACTCCAGCGCGCGCTTGTAGAGCGACTTGCGCGGCAGGCTCAGCGCCTTGGACACCTCGGCGGCCGCCTCGCCGGGCGGCAGGCGGGTCAGGGCCTCGGCCAGGGCGGCGTCGGCGTCGGCGGCGCTGGCCGTCTCGGCCTCGCCGGGGCCGACCACCACCACGATCTCGCCCTTGGGCGCGTCCAAACGCGGATCGACGGCCAGATCGGCCAGGTCGCCGCGCACGCATTCTTCATAGAGCTTGGTCAGTTCGCGGGCGACGGCGGCCGGGCGGGCGCCCAGCACCTCGGCCATGTCGGCCAGGCTGTCGCGCAGGCGCGGCCCGCTCTCGAAGAAGACCAGGGTCTGACGGCCGGGCCGCAGCTCTTCCAGCGCCGTGCGGCGCGCCGCCGACTTGGGCGGCAGGAAGCCCGCGAACAGCACCCGGTCGGCGGGCAGGCCGGCGATGCACAGGGCGGCCAGCAGGCTGGACGGACCCGGCACGGGGTGAACCGGCAGACCTTCAGCCACGGCCGCCCGCGCCACCACATAGCCGGGGTCGGACACCAGCGGCGTGCCGGCGTCCGACACCAGGGCCACCACCTCACCCGCCTTCAACCGCTCGACGGCGATCTCGGCGGCGCGGTTCGAGGCGTGGTCGTCGCAACGCTCCAGCCTGGCCTTCAGCCCATAAGCGGTCAGCAGCTTGGCCGTCACCCGCGTGTCCTCGGCCAGCACCAGATCGGCCGCCGCCAGCACGTCCAACGCCCTCAGCGTCATATCGCGCAGATTGCCGATCGGCGTCGCCACCAGATAGAGGCCCGGCGAAACGGGGCGCGCGGGCGGGGCGGTCGGCGGAAAAAGCGGGGCGTCGGACATCGGCCGGACCCTGCCAGTCCGGCGCGCCGCGGTCTAGGTCAACAGGGCCTTGAGCACCGCGTCCAGTAAGGGACGGCCGGTCGCAGTAGCGGCGATGCGGCCGTCTTTCTGGCTCAGAAAGCCGTCGGCCAGCAGATCGGCCAACCGACCCTCGTCCGCCGACAGCCCCAGCCGCTGCAGCAGGGCCAAAGGTACGCCCTCGACGGTGCGCAGGCCCAGCAGCACGCGCTCCTCGTCGGCGTCCTGCGGCTCCAGAACCTCGCGCTCGGCCCAGGGCGATCCGGCGGCGACGCCCGCCACATAGTCGCCGATGCGGCGCGCAGCCACGGTGGCGACCCGCCCCTCGGCCAGGGTCAGCCGCCCATGCGCCCCCGGCCCCAGGCCCAGATAGTCCCCGCCGCGCCAGACATGCAGGTTGTGGCTGGAGCGCGCCGCCACGTCGCGGGCGTGGTTGGACACCTCATAGGCCTCGAACCCCGCCGCCTCGAGCGTCGCCTGCGTGGCTTCATAGAGGGCGGCGGCCAGATCCTCGTCCGGCGGCGACCAGGCGCCGCGCGCCACGGCCCGGCCGAAGGCCGTCGTCCCCTCGATGGTCAGCTGATAGGGCGAGACGTGCTCGAACCCCAGATCGAGCGCCGTGGTCAGCTCGGCCGTCCAGTCGGCGACGCCCTGGCCCGGCCGGGCGTAGATCAGGTCAATCGACAGCCGCGGAAAGGCCTGCGCGGCCAGGGCGATGGCGCGACGCGCCTCGGCGGCCGAATGATCGCGGCCCAGGAACTTCAACGCCGCGTCGTCAAACGACTGCACCCCCATCGACAGGCGGTTGATCCCGGCCCGGGCCAGGGCGGCGTAGCGCCCGGCCTCCGCGTCGGTGGGATTGGCCTCCAGACTGATCTCAATATCGCCAGAAGGAGGGAACAGCGCCCTGGCCCGCGCCGTCACCGCCGCCACAGCGTCGGGCGGCATCAAGGACGGCGTGCCCCCGCCGAAGAAGATCGAGGCCAGGGCGCGCGGCCCGACCAGGGCGGCCTGCGCCTCCAGGTCGTTCAGGATGGCCTGCGCCAGCTCCGCCTGCTCCTGCGTCCGCCCCCGGTCGCGCACCACGTTGAAGTCGCAATAGGGACAGATGCGCGCGCAGTAGGGCCAGTGGACATAGAGGGCGATGGAGTCGCCGCCCTCGCGGAGGGCGGCTGCTTGAGGGACAGATTGATGCTCGCCTCGATCGCCGCCTTGGCGCAGGGCCGCGGCTTGTGGGGCGGTCCTCTCAGTCAATCAGCGCCGCCTTGAGGCGGGCGAAGGCGCGGGCGCGGTGGCTGAGAGCGTCCTTCTCGACCGGGTCCATCTCGCCGAAGGTCAGGGCGGAGCCTTCCGGCCGGAAGATCGGATCATAGCCGAAGCCCCGGTCGCCGCGCGGCGGGAAGACCAATTCGCCGTCAATCCGCCCCTCGACCACTACGCAAGGGCCGTCGGGCCAGGCCACGGCCAGGGCCGAGGTGAACCATGCGCGGCGGTCGGTCGAGGCGATCTCCTCCAGCCGCTGCTCGACCTTCTTCATGGCCAGATCAAAATCCTTGGTCGGCCCGGCCCAGCGCGCGGAATAGATGCCCGGCGCCCCGTCCAGGGCTGCGACCGACAGGCCGGAATCGTCGGCCAGGGCGACCTCGCCCGAGGCCTGGGCCGCGTGGCGCGCTTTCAGCATGGCGTTGCCGACGAAAGTGGTCTCCGTCTCGTCCGGTTCAGGCAGATTCAGCTCTCCGGCGGTGACGATCGTGTAATGTCCGTCAAGCAGCGCTTCGATCTCGCGCGCCTTGCCCGGATTGTGGGTGGCGGCGACGAGCCGCATCCCCTTGATCAACTTGAGATTCATGGCGCGACCTTAGCCCCGTCCGATCCATTGCGAAATGGTAACATCGTTAAACGATATGTAAGTTGGCTTTGGTCGGCGCACGACCTATCTTCATTTTCAAGGACGGACGGCCGCACCGTTCAAACGAGAGAAACATCTCGCAACAATGATCCAGCGGCACAGCAGATACGCACAAAAAACGTGCATCGATGGAGAGACCTATATGCAAGCCATGCACAAAACCAATCTGATGGACCGTCTGGCGCACAGCCTGGGCAACGCCTTCCTGCTGGCCTCCCTGCCGGCCGCCGCGATCGCCCTGATCATCCAAAGCTTCTGACCGCTCCAGCGAGCGAGGGGGCTTTGACGATCGCCATGAACGCCGTGAAGAATAGAGCCGTGCGCGGGTCGGCCGGACCCGCCGCGGCGACGGCGCCCCTGTCCCCGGCCTGAGACGCCCGATGACGCGCTTGCGGAAACCGAAACCTCTCGGCCATCAGACCCCGCTGCGCGCGCCTCACTTCCGCACCCCGTTGCGCACCCTGGGCCCCGGCTCGGTCTCCAGCCTGCTGAAGATCGCCCTGGACGTGGCCTATGTGGTGATGATCCTCGTCACCGGCCTGCTTCTGCTCTTGTGGGTCGCCTCGATCTTCATTCCGATCGACAACCTGAATGTCACCGTCTCGGACGGCGCGGACGGCCGCGAAATGCCGCTGACCCGTCCGCTGCTGCTGTTCGGCCTGGGCGCGCTGACCGCCTATTTCGGCGGATTCCTGATGATCCTGCGCCATCTGCGCAAGATTTTCCGCACCCTGACCCTGGGCGATCCGTTCCAACCGGACAACGTCCGTCGCCTGCGCCAGATCGGCCTGATCCTGGCCGTCGTCACCGGCGGCGTCTGGATCGTACAGGGGCTGGTCGCCGCGCGTCTGGCGCCCGGGGTGATGGAGCCGCAAGGGATCAGCGACCTGCTCACCCCCGTCTTTTCCGTCCTAGTCGTCTTCGTCCTGGCCGAGGTGTTCCGCGAGGGCGCGCGCCTTCGTCGCGAATCCGAACTGACGATCTGATCGAGAAACGCTAAAGCTCACCCCATGGCCATCCGCGTCCAACTCGACCGTATCCTCGCCCAGCGCCGCATGTCGCTGACGGAACTCGCCGACCGCGTCGGCGTGACCGTCGCCAACCTGTCCATCCTCAAGACGGGCAAGGCGCGCGCCGTGCGTTTCTCCACCCTGGACGCCCTGTGTCGCGAGTTGGACTGCCAGCCCGGCGACCTGCTGGCCCATAAGCCCGGTCCGCCGGACCCCTTCGACGACGAGGGCTGAGCGTGGCCCGCCCCCCTTCGGGCAAGGGACCGCCGAAAGCCGCCTCCGCGACCGGCGACGACGACAAGCGCATCTGGAACCGGGTGACGTCCACGGTGACGCCGCCCGTCCGCCGCAAGGCCGCGCGCGTGACGCCCGGCGCCGTTATTCCTGCGCTTGGAGATGAAGCCGCGCCTCTCATCGCGCCGCCGCCGCGCGGCGTCGCGGGCAAGAAGCGCGCGACCGCCCTGACGACCGCCTCGGCCGGACGGGCGGCGACGCCTCCGCCCCCGAAGGCCGCTGCGCCACGGCCTCGTTCCGCGCCGGAAGAGCTGGAGCCGCGCCGCCAGCGCCGCCTGTCGCGCGAGCGCGATCCGATCGAGGCGCGCATCGACCTGCACGGCTTCGGCCGCTTCGAGGCCGAGGATCAGTTGCGCGGCTTCCTGATCGGCTGCCAGATGCGCGGCCTGCGCTCGGTGCTGGTTATCACAGGCCAGGGCAGGCGTGGCGGCGGGGTCATCCGCGCCTCGGTGCACGAATGGCTGACCAGTCCGCACCTGCGCGGAGTGGTGTCGGGCTTCGCCTCCGCTCACCAGCGCCACGGCGGCGACGGGGCGCTCTATGTGACGCTGAAACCGCGCTAGCCCTGCGCGTTCCTGACCGCCGCCGCGCCCGCGATCGGCGCGATCACCAGGGCGAACAGGACATAGGCGCCCAGCAGGGCCAGCGCCGAGGCCGGGCTCTGACCGCTGGCCGCGCGGGTCAAGGCGCCCGCGCCGAACACCACCGGCGGAATGAACAGCGGCAGCACCACCACGGCGATCAGCAGGCCGCCGCGCCGGGCGCCCAGCGCCAGCGCCGCGCCCAGCGCCCCGGTGAAGGCGAACCCCAGACCGCCCAGCGCCGCCGAGGCGCCGGTCAGCGCGATCAGCTCCGGCGGCTGGCCCAGGGCCAGGGCCGCGACGGGCGCGGCCAGCGCCAGCGGCAGGCCGGTCGCCAGCCATTGCGCCAGCGCCTTGATCCCCACCACAGCCTCCAGCGGCAAGGGGCCGGTCGCCAACAGATCCAGCGCCCCATCCTCCAGATCGCGCTCGAACATCCGCTCCAGCGACAGCAGGGAGGCCAGGGCCAGCGCCATCCACGACGCGCCTGACGCCGCCGGGGCCAGAACGCGCGGATCGCCGCCCGCCGCCAGCGGCAGGATGGCCGTCAGGCACAACAGAAAGCCGCATGCCAGCAAGGGCCCGCCGCCGCCGCCCCAGGCCAGCGACAGCTCGCGCGCGAACAGGGCGCGCACGGCCTTCATCGGACGCCTCCGAGATCAAGAGGGCGGGCCGGAACGGGCAGGGGGTCGTGCACGGCGGCCAGGATCATCCCCCCGCCCGCCAGATGTTCCGCCATCAGTTCGGCGGCGACGCCGCGCCATACCTCGTCCAGCGGCGCCAGCGGTTCGTCCAACAGCCACAGGGCGCGCGGGGCGGCGACCAGACGAGCCAGCGACAGCCGCCGCCTCTGCCCCGCCGACAGCTTGCGCGTTTCGAGGTCCAGCAGGGGCGCCAGCTTCAGCCGCTCGACGGCCGCGTCCATGGCGACGGCCGAACCGCCCAGCCATTCGACCTGAAAGCCCAGCTCCTGCCGCGCCGTGCGCTGGGGCTTCAGGCCCTCGTGGTGGCCCAGTACGTGAAGCGCCGCGCGCCGCGCCGTCTCGGCCTCGATCTCGCCGTCCGCATCGTGAAAAACGACCGCGCCCGCATCGGGCCGGATGAAGCCCGCCACGGCGCGCAGCAGGCTGGTCTTGCCCGCGCCGTTGGCCCCGGTCAGCGCCGCCGCCTCGCCCGCCGACAGGGCGAAGGACAGGCCGCCGAACAACCGCCGCTCGCCGCGCGACAGGCTCAGACCTGCGATCTCCAGGCGGGTCAGCACTTGCGAGTCTCTCTCAATGTCCACGTCAAGGGTGTGGATACATGGACGGCCCACGCGCGCGGGACTATATGCGCAAGCGCCGCAGCAGGCTTTCGCCGCGCGCGCCGGGGACCTGTGCGCCCCGACGTCCAGCGCGCGAAGGCGCAACCGAATTGTCGGGCGGCGTTTGTCAGAGGACTACTCTCCATGCCGTCGATTGACAGCCTCAAGACCCGCCAAGACCTCGCGGTCGGGCGCAAGAAATACGCCTATTACAGCCTTCCCGCCGCCGAGGAAGCCGGTCTGGCCGGGATTTCCCGCCTGCCGCGCTCGATGAAGGTGCTGCTGGAGAACCTGCTGCGCAACGAAGACGGCGTCTCCGTCACCGAGGACGACCTGAAGGCCGTCGCCGCCTGGATCGAGAACAAGGGCGCCGTCGAGCACGAGATCGCCTTCCGCCCGGCCCGCGTGCTGATGCAGGACTTCACCGGCGTTCCGGCCGTCGTCGACCTGGCCGCCATGCGCGACGCCATGGACAAGCTCGGCGCCGACGCCAAGAAGATCAACCCGCTGGTCCCGGTCGACCTGGTCATCGACCACTCGGTCATGGTCGACCACTTCGGCAACGCCCAGGCCTTCGGCCAGAACGTCGAGCGTGAGTATGAGCGCAACATCGAGCGCTACAACTTCCTGCGCTGGGGCTCGTCGGCCTTCAACAACTTCCGCGTCGTGCCCCCCGGCACCGGCATCTGCCACCAGGTGAACCTGGAGAACCTGGCCCAGACCGTCTGGACCGCCGACGAAGGCAAGAAGACCGTCGCCTATCCGGACACCGTGGTCGGCACCGACAGCCACACCACCATGATCAACGGCCTGGCCGTCCTGGGCTGGGGCGTCGGCGGCATCGAGGCCGAGGCCGCCATGCTGGGCCAGCCGATCCCGATGCTGATCCCCGAAGTCATCGGCTTCAAGCTGACCGGCAAGCTGCCGGAAGGCGCGACGGCCACCGACCTGGTGCTGACCGTCACCCAGATGCTGCGCAAGAAGGGCGTGGTCGGCAAGTTCGTGGAATTCTTCGGTCCCGCCATCGCCGGCATGACCATCGAGGACCAGGCCACCATCGCCAACATGGCCCCGGAATACGGCGCCACCTGCGGCTTCTTCCCCGTCTCGCAGGCCACCATCGACTATCTGACGGCCACCGGCCGCGAGAAGGCGCGCGTCGCCCTGGTCGAAGCCTACGCCAAGGCGCAAGGCCTGTGGATCGACGAAGAGTCCGAAGACCCGATCTTCACCGACGTTCTGGAGCTGGACATCTCGACGGTCGTGCCGTCGCTGGCCGGTCCGAAGCGTCCGCAGGACCGCGTTGAACTGACCGTCGCCGCCCCGTCGTTCGAAGAAGCCCTGACCGGCGTCTTCGCCCGTCCGGCCGACGCCCCGCGCGCCGCCGTCGAAGGCGAAGGCTTCGACATCGGCGACGGCGATGTGGTGATCGCCGCCATCACCTCCTGCACCAACACCTCCAACCCCAGCGTGCTCATCGCCGCCGGTCTGGTGGCGCGCAAGGCCAACGCCCTGGGCCTGAAGCCCAAGCCCTGGGTCAAGACCTCGCTGGCCCCCGGCTCGCAGGTCGTCACCGACTATCTGACCGACGCCGGTCTGCAGAAGGATCTGGACGCCCTGGGCTTCAACCTGGTCGGCTACGGCTGCACCACCTGCATCGGCAACTCGGGTCCGCTGGACCCGGCCGTGTCCAAGGCCATCAACGACAACGCCCTGGTCGCCACCTCGGTCCTGTCGGGCAACCGCAACTTCGAGGGCCGGGTGAACCCGGACGTCCAGGCCAACTACCTGGCCTCGCCGCCGCTGGTGGTCGCCTACGCCCTGGCCGGTTCGATGCGCATCGACATCACCAAGGAGCCGATCGGCAAGGACAAGAAGGGCAATGACGTCTTCCTGAAGGACGTGTGGCCGACCTCGCAAGAGATCGCCGCCATCCAGAAGAAGTCGGTCACGCCCAAGATGTTCGCCAAGCGCTACGCCGACGTCTTCAAGGGCGACGAGCACTGGCAGGCGATCGCCGTCACCGGCGGTCAGACCTATGAGTGGGAAGACACCTCGACCTACGTCCAGAACCCGCCCTACTTCGAGGGTCTGACCATGGAGCCCGCTCCGGTCACGGACATCGTCGAGGCGCGCATCCTGGGCATCTTCGGCGACTCGATCACCACCGACCACATCAGCCCGGCCGGTTCGATCAAGAAGGCCTCGCCCGCCGGTCAGTACCTGACCAACCACGGCGTCGAGGCCCTGGACTTCAACAGCTACGGCGCCCGCCGCGGCAACCACGAAGTCATGATGCGCGGCACCTTCGCCAACATCCGCATTCGCAACAAGATCACCCCGGACATCGAAGGCGGCGTCACCAAGCACTTCCCCTCGGAAGACACGATGTCGATCTACGATGCGGCCATGCGTTACCAGTCGGAAGGCCGCCCGCTGGTCGTCTTCGCCGGCAAGGAATACGGCACCGGTTCGTCGCGCGACTGGGCGGCCAAGGGCACCCGCCTGCTGGGCGTCCGCGCCGTCATCGCCGAGAGCTATGAGCGCATCCACCGCTCGAACCTGGTCGGCATGGGCGTCGTCCCGCTGCAGTTCAAGGAAGACGGCTGGCAGAAGCTGGGCCTGACGGGCGAAGAGATCGTCACGATCCGCGGCCTGACCGACGCCAACGTCGGCAAGCTGAAGCCCCGCCAGGATCTGTGGGTCGAGATGTTCCGTCCGTCGGACGGCAAGATGGCCCGTTTCCCGGTCCGCTGCCGCATCGATAACCAGACGGAGCTGGACTACTTCAAGGCTGGCGGCGTTATGCCCTACGTCCTGCGCAACCTGGCACGCGGCGACGAGAAGTAAGCGGTCTCAAGCAGCGCGAAAGCGCGTTAGACCAACCAGAATGAAGGCTGGCGGAGCGATCCGCCGGCCTTTTTTCTTGGAGCCCGACCGTCACTCATCCCTTGTCCTTCCGTCGCTTGACGCCCATATTATCGTCATATGACGAAAGCCGCCGCCATGACCGCCCTCGACCTCTACGCCTCGCCCGAGACCTTGCCTGCCAGCGACGCGGCGCGGATCGGCAAGCTGCTGGGCCTGAACGACAATGAGACGATGGACGACGTAGCCCTGGCCGAGCGGGTGTCGCAGGGGCTGAAACCCGCCGCCGCCGCCGCCCTGGGCCAGGTGATCGGCATGCCCCGCGTGGTCGGCCAGATCATTCCCGAGGCGACGCTGCGGCGCGCCCGCACCAGCCGCAAGCCTTTGTCGCGCGAGATGAGCGAGCGCCTGTACGAGGTCGGCCGCGTGGTCGACGCCGTGGGCCGCGCCTATCGCGGCGACAGCGCCGCCGTCGTCCGCTTCCTGAACCGCTCGCACCAGCTGCTGAACGGTCGCACCCCCCTGGCCATGGCCCAGTCCAGTTCGGCGGGGGCCGAGGCGGTGATCAATCTGGTGCGCCGCGCCGACGCCGGCTTCGCGGTCTAGGCCCGTCCATGCACCGTCGGCTGGACGACGCGCTCAAGGGATTCCGCATCGGCGATCCACGCGGCGAATATCCCATCTGGAGCGACGGCGGTTCGCGCCGGGCTTCCGGCCGCTGGCAAGAGGCGGGCCAGCGGGTGATCTACGCCGCCGAGCACTATTCCACCGCCATGCTGGAGAAGCTGGTCCACTTCGGCGGCGAACTGCCGCTGGGCCAGCATCATGTGGAGATCCACATCCCGGCGGGCGTCTCCTATGAAGTGGTCAACCCGGACCTGGTCCCCGGCTGGGCCGAGCCGGGCGGGGCGGCCGCCCGCGCCTTCGGACGGGCCTGGCATGCGGAAGGCCGCTCGGCCCTGCTGATCACGCCCTCGGTCGTGGCGCGGATGGAGCGCAACTTCGTCTTCAACACCACGCATCCCGACTTCGCACGCATCAAGCCGGGGTTGGAGACGCCGGTCTGGTGGGACAGCCGCCTGTTCGGCTGACGCGGCTCAGTCCAGCTTCAGCGCCTCGGCCAGCAGGCGCGCCTCAGCGGCGCGGCTGGATCCGGCCCGCCAGGCGACGACGATCTCGCGGTGCGGGGCGTTCTCGGCGATGGGGCGCATGACCACGCCGGGATGATCGGCCAGGCCCGCCTTCACCGCCATATTGGGCAAGAAGCTGACCCCCAGGCCGGACGAGACCATCTGCACCAGCGTCGGCAGGGTGGTCGCTGCGAAGACGTCCTCGCCGCGCGGCGCCTCGATCTTCACCGCCGCCAGGGCCTGGTCGCGCAGACAGTGGCCGTCCTCCAGCAGGATCAGATCCTCGGACTTCAGCAGGCCTTCAGGGATGGGTCCGGCGCCGTCCAGGGCGTGACCGGCGGGCACCGCGGCCAGGATTTCATCGTCGCCGATACGGGCGTGGTCGATGCCTGGCGCGTCGTAGGGAAGGGCGATGACGGCGGCGTCCAGCTGTCCCGCCTTCAGGGCGCTGATCAGTCGCGGCGTCAGATCCTCACGCAGGAACAGGCGCAGGCCCGGGTAGCGGTCGCGCAGCCCCGGCATGGTCCTGGGCAGCAGGAAGGGGGCGACCGTCGGGATGACGCCCAGGCGGAACCGGCCCGACAGGGGCTTGCCCGCGTTGCGGGCCGCCTCGACCAGATCCTCGGTGCGGGCCAGGACGTCCTCGGCCCGCTTGACCGCCTCGGCGCCCACGGCGGTCAGGATCACCGCTCCGCGCGTGCGCTCGACGACGGGCGCCCCCAGTATCTTCTCCAGCTCCTGAACGCCGGCCGACAGGGCCGGCTGGCTGACGTGAGCGGCTTCGGCGGCGCGGCTGAAGGAGCCGTGCTCGGCCAGGAGTTTGAGATACTGAAGCTGGCGCAGGGTGGGGAGCATGCGAGCGACATAGGGGCTCGCGGCCCAGAGAGCAAAATCCATGATGCAGCTCCGAACGCTTGCGGGCGCCGCCGATCGACGGCGCCCGCGTGGAGTTCGGCCTCGCAGCCCTTTTAGGCGGCCAGGTCGTAGCGGTCGGCGTTCATCACCTGGACCCAGGCCGACACGAAGTCGCGGACGAACTTCTCGCCCGCATCGGCCGAGGCATAGACCTCTGACAAAGCGCGCAGCTGGGCGTTGGAGCCGAACACCAGGTCGGTGCGCGTCGCCGTCCACAACTCTTCGCCGCTGGCGCGGTCATTGCCGGTGAAGACCTCGTCAGCGCTGTCGTCCACCTGTTTCCAGGCCGTGCCCATGTCCAGCAGATTGACGAAGAAGTCGTTGGACAGGACGCCCGGACGATTGGTCAGCACGCCGTGGGTCGAGCCGCCGTGATTGGCGCCCATGACCCGCAAACCGCCGACCAGCACCGCCATCTGCGGGGCGCTGAGGCCCAGCAGCTGGGCGCGGTCGACCATCAGTTCCTCGGTCGGCACGTTGAACCGCACCTGCAGATAGTTGCGGAAGCCGTCGGCGCGCGGCTCCAGCACCGCGAAGCCTTCGACGTCGGTCTCCTCCTGCGAGGCGTCGGTGCGGCCGGGGACGAAGGGAACCTCCGTCGCATAACCGCCCGCGCGGGCCGCCGTCTCGACCCCGACGCCGCCGCCCAGGACGATCAGATCGGCGATCGACACCGTCTTGCCGCCCGAGGCCTGGCCGTCGAACTCAGCCTTGATCGCCTCATAGGCCTTCAGCACGCGGGCCAGTTGTTCCGGCTGATTGACGTCCCAGTCCTTCTGCGGAGCCAGGCGAATGCGGCCGCCGTTGGCGCCGCCGCGATGATCCGAACCGCGATGGGTCGAGGCCGAGGCCCAGGCCGTCTGCACCAGCTCCGCCACCGTCAGACCCGAGGCGGCGATCTTGGCCTTCAACACCTTGATGTCGGCGGTGTCGATCACCGGTCCCTGCTGCGCCGGAATCGGATCCTGCCAGATCAGGTCTTCGGCCGGCACGTCGGCGCCCAGGTACCGAGCCTTCGGCCCCATGTCGCGGTGGCACAGCTTGAACCAGGCCCGCGCGAACGTATCGCCGAAATAGGCCGGGTCGGCGCGGAACCGCTCCATGATCTTGCGGTACTCGGGGTCGATCTTGAACGCCATGTCGGCGGTCGTCATCATGGTCGGCACGCGCTTGCTCGGCGTATGGGCGGCCGGGGCCAGGGTCTCGGGCGGATTGCCGATCGGCTGCCACTGCTTGGCGCCCGCCGGGCTGCGGACCAGCTCATAGTCGTGGTCCAGCAGCATGTCGAAGAAGGTCATGTCCCAGGTGATCGGCGTCGGCGTCCAGGCCCCCTCGATGCCCGAGGTGATGGCGTGGTCGCCCACGCCGCTCTCATGGCCCGAGATCCAGCCCAGGCCCTGCTGGGCGATGTCCGCGCCCTCGGGACTGGCGCCGACCTTGCCGGCGTCGCCGGCGCCGTGCGCCTTGCCGAAGGTGTGGCCCCCGGCGGTCAGAGCGGCCGTCTCCTCGTCGTTCATGCCCATGCGGGCGAAGGTCTCGCGGATGTCGCGGGCCGAGGCCAGGGCTTCGGGCACGCCGCCGGGGCCTTCGGGGTTGACGTAGATGAGGCCCATCTGGATGGCGGCCAGCGGTTCTTCCAGCGCCATGCCCTTGTCGGGCTGGATGCGGGTTTCATTGCCCTCTTCGCCGACCCACTGCTCCTCGGTGCCCCAGTAGACATCCTTCTCGGGCTCCCAGACGTCGGCGCGGCCGCCGCCGAAGCCGAACACCGGCCCGCCCATCGATTCAATGGCGACATTGCCGGCCAGGATCATCAGATCGGCCCACGACAGCTTGGCGCCGTACTTCTGCTTGATCGGCCACAGCAGGCGGCGCGCCTTGTCCAGATTGCCGTTGTCCGGCCAGGAGTTCAGCGGCGCGAACCGCTGCTGGCCGGCGCCCGCGCCGCCACGCCCGTCGCCGGTGCGATAGGTGCCGGCCGAGTGCCAGGCCATGCGGATGAAGAAGGGGCCGTAATGGCCGTAGTCCGCCGGCCACCAGGGCTGGCTGTCGGTCATCAGGGCGGTCAGGTCGCGCTTGACCGCCGCCAGATCCAGCGACTTGAACGCCTCGGCGTAGTTGAAGTCGTCGCCCATCGGATCGCCGTTGATCCCCTGCTGATGCAGGATGTCGAGCGACATCTGATTGGGCCACCAGTCGCGATTGGTGCGTCCCAGCAGCGAACGCACCGCGTCTTTCTTCATCGGGCGGCCCTTGGGGGCCCCGTCGGTGTTGCCGTCCATGATCGTTCCTCCTCAGGTTCGAAGCCTCGAGGCTATGACCCCTCAGGCGGAAAGGAAAATCGATTAACTTGTTCGCGATCACAGAAGAAACTTATAGCGAAGCCTGGATTCGCTTTGCAGGCCTCGCTTATCAAGCACGACCGGTTTGATAGATTAAATCTATCGTCATGCGTCAAATCATCGATTTGACTTCAAGCCGGGAAAAGCCGATCCCCTGTCCATCGACGGCGTCCTCCCCAATCGACGCCGCCGAAATCTTTTATCATCGGATGGAGAAGCGCGATGCTCGGCGTCGGTAAAAAACTGCCTGAATTCAAGATCATCGGTGTAAAGCCGGGCTTCAACGCTCACGAAGAGAACGGCGTCTCGGCGTTTGAAGCCGTCACGCAGGACAGCTTCGAGGGCAAGTGGAAGGTCATCTTCTTCTACCCGAAGGACTTCACCTTCGTCTGCCCGACCGAAATCGCCGCCTTCGCCAAGCTGGGCAAGGACTTCGCCGACCGCGACACCGTGGTTCTGGGCGGTTCGACCGACAATGAGTTCACCAAGCTGGCCTGGCGTCGTGACCACGCCGACCTGAACAAGCTGCCGATCTGGCAGTTCGCCGACAACGGCGGCAAGCTGGCCCGCGCCCTGGGCGTGCTGGACGAAGAAGAAGGCGTGGCCCTGCGCGCGACCTTCGTCGTCGACCCGCACAACGTCATCCAGCACGTCTATGTCACCAACCTGAACGTCGGCCGTTCGCCGGAAGACACCCTGCGCGTGGTCGACGCCCTGCAGACCGACGAACTGTGCGCCTGCAACCGTCCGGTCGGCGGCGACACCCTGGCCGCGTAAGTACTGGCCCAAGGGTCGCAACGACCAGGCCCGGACCGCGTGAGTAGGGTCCGGGCCGCCCCTCG
The DNA here is from genome assembly GCF_047237745.1 of Brevundimonas phoenicis. Taxonomy (NCBI): domain Bacteria; kingdom Pseudomonadati; phylum Pseudomonadota; class Alphaproteobacteria; order Caulobacterales; family Caulobacteraceae; genus Brevundimonas; species Brevundimonas phoenicis. The sequence continues at coordinate 333,601 of NZ_JBDFLN010000001.1, read as the reverse complement.
AAAGAGGCGGCGGCGGGCGACTGTCGCCGCCTTTTTCATGCCTGCTTCGTTATTCTTGGGCGCTATGCTCGGCTCGCGGAGCCTTGCGGCTTGAGCGCCCATCCAAGCCGTGCGGCTCAAGCCGTGCGCGACCGCGTCGCGAACGATAGCCGCTTCCTGAAAGGAACACGAAAATGTCCATCGACGCCCTGCGCGACCTGATCCCGGCCTATGGCAAGGACATCTCGCTGAACCTGTCCTCGCTCGCCAACGAGACCGTGCTGAACGATCAGCAGAAATGGGGCAGCTTCCTGGCCTCGGCGCACGCCATCGGCGTCGGCCCCGTGGTCAAGCTGATAGAGGCCCAGGCCGCGACCGTCCTGTCGCCCGAGGCGATGAACGCCGCCAAGGCCGCCGCCGCCATCATGGGCATGAACAACATCTACTATCGCTCGCTGCACCTGATGAAGAACCAGGAGTACACGACGCTGCCGGCCAAGCTGCGGATGAACATCATCGCCAATCCGGGCGTCGACAAGCTGGACTTCGAACTGTGGTCGACCGCCGTCTCGGCCATCAACGGCTGCGGCGCCTGCCTGGACGCCCACGAAGGCGAACTGCGCAAGCACGCCGTGCCGAACGTCCAGATCCAGGCCGCCCTGCGCATCGGCGCCGTGGTCCACGCCGCCAGCCGCATCATCGCCTCGGAGACGGCGCTGACCGCCTGATCCCAAGCGGGCTCCAAGACAGGAAAAGGCGCGAATCGCTCCGCGCCTTTTTCTTTGTCCGCCGGCTCGCGACGCCCTCAGCCGTCGTTGTCGACGCCGTCTTCGACCAACTCGCGCATCAGATCGACCACCAGCTTCTGTTGACGCGACGACAGGCGCGGCGCCAGGCGGCCGATCTCGATGGTCTGACGGGTGGCGGGGAAGTCATGCACGAAGGGCTCGGCCTCGCCCTCGGCCATACCCGGCTGGGCCGCGCCGGTCAGCCCATCGAAGAAATAGCCGATGTCCACGCGAAAGAAGCGGGCGATGTCCCACAGCTTGGACGCCGAGATCCGGTTGGCGCCCTTTTCGTATTTCTGCACCTGCTGGAAGGTGACCCCCAGCGCCTGGCCCAGATCGGTCTGGTTGTAGCCCAGGGCGATGCGCTTCTCGCAGACGCGCCGCCCCACATGCCGATCCACCAGATGGGGACCATCAGTCCCGGAACCCCTGACCATGTCCTGCCCTCTTCCCTGATTTTCTTTTCGACATGCCGCCGCCCTCGGCTTCTGTCATGCGTTTTCGCGTCACAGGGGCGCCGCCCCTCTCGATAGGGTTAACGCTCCAGCCGCTCATTTCCGGCGCGGCGACGTCCCGTGATCAGCATTATAATCAGCAAGACGGCGAACCCCATATCGCCCCACCGGCCGTAGAGCGTCGGCGCCGCCGCCTGCGGCAGACGCACGTCGATGATGCCGGCCTGGCCGGGGTCCAGCCGCTTGCCTTCGACGATGCGGCCCCACGGATCGATCATGGCCGAAACGCCGGTCGGCGTGGCCCGCGCCACCGGCAGGCCGGTCTCCAGCGCGCGATAGGAGGCCAGGTTCAGATGCTGGCGCGGGCCCGACGTCTTGCCGAACCAGGCGTCGTTGGAGACGTTGACGATCCACGCCGGGCGCGTCGCCCGCGTCGCCGGCGTGAAGCCCGGATAGAGGGCCTCGTAGCAGATCAGCGGCTGCACCGGCGGCGCGTTGACCAGGCTGATCGGCGCGGGCGTCGGTCCGGCGGTGAAATCGGCGGGAACGTGAACCAGGCTACGCACGCCGATCTTGCTCATCAGTTCGCCCATCGGCAGGTATTCGCCGAACGGCACCAGCCGGTGCTTGTCATAGATGGGGCCGATGCGCAGCCCCGCCTCGCCGCCTTCGTCGTGCAGGGCGAACAGGCTGTTGTAATAGCGGGCGCCGGTCTCGGCGCTTGGGTCCGACTCGCCCCGGCTCAAGCCCGCCAACAGGGTCTGGCCGGTCTGCAGCGCAGCGGCCACCGCATAGGCGTCGTTGGTGGCGAACAGGTCATTGGCCGTGGTCGGCAGGGCGCCCTCGGGCCAGATCACCACGTCAGGCAGGGCGGCGGCGGGCTGGGCGGTCAACTCCAGATAACGGCCCAGGATGGCGTGATAGGCCTCCGGGCTCCATTTATAGTCCTGGGCGATGTCGGCCTGGACCAGGCGCACCAGGGTCGGCGTCTCCACCAGCTGCGCCGATGACAGGCGCACGGCGCCGAAAACGAACAGGCCGATCAGGGTCGACACGCCCAGCCCCGCCGAGATCAGGCGCGGTCGACGCGGCCCGGCGTCGGCCAGAGGCGCCAAGGCGCTGACCGCCGCCACCGTGATCAGGCCCAGCCCATAGACCCCGCCGATCGAGGCGAACTGCGACATGGCCGATCCGGCCGCCCAGCTCGCGCCCGCCGGGTTCCACGGAAAGCCCGTCAGCACATGGCCTCGCGTCCATTCCAGCAGGGCGAACAGGGCCGCGAACAGCAGGACGCGCCACACGCCTGCCGGACTGAGCCGGCGATAGGCCATGGTCGCCAGCCCCCAGAACAGCCCCATGCCCGCCGGCAGCAGGCTGGCCGCGAAGGGCGCCATCCAAGCCTGGGCCGGATTGACCAGAAAGGCCTCGGCCACCCACCAGCAGCCGATGAAGAAATAGGCGAAGCCCGCCAGCCAGCCGACCCAGAAGCCGCCCTTCATGCCGCCTGAACGATCCGCCAGCAGCAGCAACAGCGGATAGCCCAGCAGGCCCGGCAGAAAACCGAACGGCGGATGGGCCAGAGCGGCGCCCGCCCCGGCCAGAAGCGCCAGAGCGATCCGGCCCCAGCGGTTGTTCAGAAGGCCCGCGAACCGGGCGGCGATCGCCTCGATCACGCGGCGCCCTCATGCTCGATCGCCCCATTTTCGGCGGCATAGGGATCAGCGACGCCCAGTTCGGCTAGGATCTCGCGCTCCTCGGCCTCCATCTCCTCGGCCTCGGCGTCGTCCTCGTGATCGCGGCCCAGCAGGTGCAGCACGCCGTGGACGACCAGATGGCTCAGATGATCCGACAGGGTTTTGCCCTGCACCTGCGCCTCCGCCGCGCAATAGGCGTAGCCCAGCACCACGTCGCCCAAATGCGGAAAGGCGCTTTCCGCCGCCGGGAAGGACAGGACGTTCGTCGGCCGGTCCTTGTCGCGGAAACGCTTGTTCAGATCCTGCACCGCCGCGTCATCGGCCAGCAGCACCACCACATCGCCCTCGATGGTTCCAAGGACGGCCACGGCCGCGCGCTCGGCGACCGCCGCCGCCTCGGGCAGGGCCTCAGTCCAGCCCTCGCTGTCGATCTCGACCTCGATCATCAGGCGTCGTCCTCAAGGTCGGGGAAGGGGCGGCTGCGCGCCGCATCGGAATCATAGGCGCGCACGATGCGCTCGACCATGGCGTGGCGCACCACGTCCTCGGACTTGAACTGCTGGACGCCGACGCCCTCCACGTCCTTGAGGATGCGCAGGGCGTGAGCCAGGCCGGAATCGCGCGGGTTCAGCAGGTCGACCTGAGACGGATCGCCCGTCACCACCATGCGCGCGCCCTCGCCCAGACGGGTCAGCACCATCTTCATCTGCATCCGCGAGGTGTTCTGCGCCTCATCGACGATGATGAAGGCGTGGCTCAGGGTGCGGCCGCGCATGAAGGCGATGGGGGCGGCCTCGATCTCGCCCTTCTCGCGGCGGCGGCGCACGTCGTCCACGCCCAGGATGTCGTTCAGCGACTCCCAGATCGGCGCCAGATAGGGGTCGACCTTCTCGTTCAGATCTCCCGGCAGGAAGCCCAGCTTCTCGCCCGCCTCGACCGCCGGGCGGGTGATGACCAGCCGGTCCACCTGCCCCCGCTTCAGCAGGGAGGCGCCGTAGGCCGCCGCCAGGAAGGTCTTGCCCGTGCCCGCCGGGCCGACGCCGAAGGTCAGTTCGCAGCGGCCCAGCATCTCCAGATAGCGCGCCTGAGACGCCGTCTTGGGGGCGATGGCGCCGCGACGGCCGACCGGCAGGGCGGCGCCCTCCGGCACGCTCCGTCCCCCGCTGCGGCCCGCCGGCTCGGCGCGCGGCTGGGTCACGGCGGCGCCCAGGGCGGTGCGCACGTCGGCCTCGGTGATCTCGGCGCCCGCCTCGGCCCGGTTGGACAGGGCCTCGATCACCCGGCGCGCCTGGGCCCGATCCCGCGTCGAGCCGTTGATCGACACCCCGCCGCCCGGCGTCTCGACCAGCACCTTGAAGGCGTCCTCGATCAGGGCCAGGTGACGGCTCTGCGGCCCGATGACGGCGCGCAGGGCCTCATCGCTGAGGGACAGGAACTCGGACTCTCGCGCCATGAGGTCTCCTTAAGAGTCCCTGTCGCCTCGCACGCGATGCGAGGCTGCCTGAGGGACGTTGTTGCGTGTTCCTATCCCGCACACGGCGCGTGGCGGAAAAGGCGTCAGTTCGTCTGGATCAGGCGGCCGGACAGGCTGTTCTGCTGGCCGCTGATGATCTCGACCGGAACGATCCGGCCGATCAGTTGATCCGCGTCGTCGACGTGGACCGATTGCAGATAGGGGGAGCGGCCGATGGCCTGGGCGCCGTGGCGGCCCTTCTTCTCGAACAGCACCGGTAGGGCGCGCCCGGCCAGTGACTGGTTGAAGGCGACCTGTTGCTCGGTCAGCAAGCCTTGCAGGGCGTGCAGACGCTCCTTAGCCACCGCGTCCGGAACCTGGGCCGCCATGGTCGCGGCGGGCGTGCCGGGACGCGGCGAATACATGAAGGAGAAGGCGCTGGCGTAGTTCACCCGCCGCACCAGATCCATCGTGTCCTCGAAATCGCGGTCCGTCTCGCCGGGGAAGCCGACGATGAAGTCGCCCGCCATCGCCATGTCGGGCCGCGCCTCGCGGATGCGGTCGATCAGATCGAAATACTTCTGACGCCCATGCTTGCGGTTCATCAGGCGCAGGATGCGGTCCGAGCCCGCCTGAACCGGCAGGTGCAGATAGGGCATCAGGGCGTCCAGTTCGCCGTGCGCCGCGATCAGGTCGTCCGACATGTCGTTCGGGTGGCTGGTCGTATAGCGGATGCGGTCGATGCCGGGGATGGCCGCCAGGGCGTAGGCCAGCTTCGCCAGGGTGAACGGCTTTCCGTCCGGCCCTTCGCCATCATAGGCGTTGACGTTCTGGCCCAGCAGGGTGACTTCGCGCACGCCCCGGTCGGCCAGGGACCGGGCCTCGGCCAGCACCGCCGCGACCGGGCGCGACCATTCGGCGCCGCGCGTATAGGGCACGACGCAGAAGGTGCAGAACTTGTCGCAGCCCTCCTGCACCGTCAGGAAGGCCGTCACCCCGTCCGTGCCGCGCGCGGCGGGCAAGGCGTCGAACTTCTCATTCGGCGCAAAGTCAGCGCCGATGCGCTCGCCGCGCGCCCGCGCCGTGCGGGTCAGCAGCTCCGGCAGCTGGTGATAGGCCTGCGGCCCGACCACCAGATCGACCGCCGGCTGGCGCTTCATGATCTCCTCGCCCTCGGCCTGGGCGACGCAGCCGGCCACGGCGATGGTCATGGCACCCTGTCCCGCCGCCACGCGACGATCCCGCATTTCCCGCAGCTTGCCGAGCTCGGAATAGACTTTTTCCGCCGCCTTCTCGCGAATGTGGCAGGTGTTCAGGATGACGAAGTCGGCGTCTTCCGGCGTTTCGGTCGAGGCATAGCCCAACGGGCGCAGCACATCGGCCATGCGCTCCGAGTCATAGACGTTCATCTGACAACCATAGGTCTTGATGAACAGGCGCTTGGGCGCGGCGCTCGCCTCAGATGCGCCAGCGTCCGCCAGGGCGGGAGTGTCGAGCGTATCAGTCATGCACGGCTTATGATCGCCGAAATCGACGACGGCAAGCGCGGGCGCGGCCCGGGACGAACGGCGACCGAAGTCAGCCTTCGTCCTCGGCGCGATGACGCTTGTAGATCAGGCCTTCGCGCTCGCTCGGCTCGACGCCGGGGATGGCGTGACCGTACAGCTCCAGCTTGTGGCCGACCAGTTCGAAGCCCAGGCGCTTGGCGATCTCGGTCTTCAGCCGTTCGATCTCGGCGTCGAAGAATTCGATGACCTCGCCCGTCTTGGTGTCGATCAGGTGATCGTGGTGGTCGTCGCCGGCCTCTTCATAGCGGCTGCGGCCGTCGCCGAAGTCGTGCTTCTCGACCACGCCCGCCTCTTCGAACAGGCGCACGGTGCGATAGACGGTGGCGATGGAGATATGCGGATCGATCGCCGAGGCCCGGCGATACAGTTCCTCCACATCGGGATGGTCTTCGGCGTTCGACAGGACGCGGGCGATCACCCGACGTTGCTCAGTCATGCGCATGCCGCGTTCGGCGCAGAGTTTTTCGATCCGGTCCATGGCGGCGAAGATAGGCTGTACCGTCGCCTTATGGAAGCTATCGAGGAAAGTTCAGGACAAGCGTCAACGCATCCTCTCCGCTTCCGTCCGCATGCGAATAATAGCCGCGACGGCGCCCCATCTCGACGAAGCCGCTTCGGGCGTAGAGGGCGCGGGCGGCGACGTTACCCTCGGCCACCTCCAGGAACATCCGCTCGGCTCCCAGGGCGACGGCCCGCACCACCGCCGCCTCGACCAGGCGAACGCCCAGACCCGCGCGACGCGCCGAGGGCCGCACCGCCAGGGTCAGGATCTCGGCTTCGTCGACCACGACGCGGATCAGGATGAAGCCGTCCTCCTCGGCCACGGCGAACACGCCCGGCGCGGCCAGCAGTTCGGTCAGGGCCGCTTCATCCCACGACGCCGCAAAGGCCTCGGCGTGGATCGCCGCCAGACGCCCAGGATCGACCGCCGGAAAGAGCGGCGCGCTCACGCGGCGGGCTGACGCGGCTGGCCCGGCAAGCGACTGGGCGGCGTAGCGTCGGGCGCGCGCAGATAGAGGGGAACAGGCGGCGACGTCGCCGGATCGGCGGCCAGTGTCAGGGCGGCCAGCGCCTCTGGCGCGGGCGCCGCCAGAAGCGACAGCCGCGCGGCGGTGAAATCCTCAGGGAAGGCCTCGGACAGAACCGCCGCTCCCGATCCGACCAGGACCGGCGTCCCCGCCCCCGCCTCGGCCAGGATGCGGTCGCGCGCCGTCTCCAAAGGCCATGCTTCGGCTTCGCCCAACGGCGCGCCGCCGCGGAACAGCCGCGCATAGACCTGACCCCGGCGGGCGTCGATCACGGCGGCGACCAGCCCTTCGGCCTCGACCGAGGCGGCCAGGGCGTCCAGCGTCGAGACCCCGATCACCGGCCGATCCAGCGCCGCCCCCAGGCCCAGGGCGAAGGCCAGACCCACGCGCAGGCCGGTGAACGAGCCCGGCCCCACCGTCACCCCGATGCGGTCCACGCCGTCGAAGCCCCCCGCCTCATCCGCCGCGTCGCGGGCCAGACCGCCCAGTCGCTCCTGATGGCCCTTGGTCATCTGTTCGCTGCGCAGTCCCAGAACGTGCAAACCCGCGCCCGCGTCGACTCCGCCGTCCGCGAACACCCCGGCGACGCAAGCGCCCAGCGCCGTATCGATGACCATGACCTTCATGGCCTGTCCCTAGCGCGTCGTTCAGGCCGCCGCCAGCGGCGCCGGTTCGGCCAGAGCCTGAACCACCCGCGTCAGGGCGCGACGCACCTCGGGGTCGGCGATACGGGGGAAGGCGTCGGCCAGACCCCGCCCCTCGACACTGCCCAGCAGGGCCGCCGCCGGATTCTCCGTCTCGACCGCATCCGGCCGGACGGGAAAGAAGTCGGCCACCGAACAGCCCAAGGCCGTCGCCACCTGATGCAGACGCGACGCCGAGACCCGGTTGGCGCCCGCCTCATACTTCTGAACCTGCTGGAAGCTGACGCCCAGCTCGCGCGCCAGCGCCGACTGCGACAGGCCCAGGGCGGACCGTCGGGCGGCGATCCTCAAGCCGACGGCCTGGTCGATCTGTTGAACGCTGCGCGACATGACGACACCTCCGATTGCAATCACAACGTTTCACAACCCGCCGCAAAACGCAACTATTTCGTTTCATTCCTCATCAAGACGCGCCGTTACAGCCGACACCGCACGCACGGCTGCGCGCGCCATGCGCTCGATTCCGTCCAGCCCGCCCGCGCCGCGCACGATGATCTCGTCCTCGTCGGCGCGCTCATAGATTCGCACCCGCACATGGCCGTCTTCGGTCTCGATCACGCATCCCTGGTCCCGTCGCGGCCAGCGCCCGGGCGCGTACTCCAGCACCGTCCCCGCCGCCGCCCAGGGCGCCAGTTCATCGGTCTCCAGCCGCAGGCGCCGCCGGTCGGCGACCGGGCCGTCGAACGCCCGCCCCCGCGCCTCAAGGCCGCGCACGTCCCGCGTCGGTATCGGCGTCGCCGGCGCGCCCAGCATAGCCAGCGCCAGATCCTCGGGCGTCAGGTCCAGCGCCCCGGTCAGGCGTCGCTGCACGTCGGGCCGAAACAGGCCGGGACGCTTGCCGGCTTCATAAAGACCCCAGCCCTGGCTGGTCATGCCGATCTTCTGGCCGGCCTCGGCCTGGCTCAAGCCGCGTTCGCGGCGCAAGGCGGTCAGGGCCTCGCCCAGAAGGCGGGCCTCATTTTCGGTCTGATCGTCTGATGCGCGCATGGCGTCACCATGCCTCGCGCCGTCGCCCGGCGCGAGCGTTTCATGTGAAACGCCCTCGAAGGGCTCAGAGCACCTGTTCGACGCTCGTCACCTCGGGAACATAGTGGCGCATCATCTGCTCCACCCCGGCCTTCAGCGTGGCCGAGGACGACGGACAGCCGGCGCAGGCGCCGCGCATCCGAAGGCGCAGAACCCCGGTGTCTTCGTCGAAATGGTCGAACAGGATGTCGCCGCCGTCCTGGGCCACGGCCGGACGGATGCGGCTGTCTAACAGGCCCTTGATCTCGGCCACGATCTCGCTGTCCGGCGCGCCGTCTTCATCGACCGCCGCCACGCCCGCCCGCACCAGGGGCGCGCCCGAGACGAAATGATCCATCACCACCGACAGGATCGGCGCCTTCATCGCCGTCCAGTCCGGGCCGTCCGCCGCGCGCGTGACCGACACGTAGTCGGCGCCGAAGAAGACGCCCTCGACGCCTTCCAGCTCGAACAGAGCCTCGGCCAGGGGCGAGGCCGCCGCCTCGTCGATGGTGCGGTATTCCAGCGTCTGTTCCATCGCGACCTCGCGGCCGGGCAGGAACTTCAGGACGTTCGGATTGGGCGTGGCTTCGGTCTGGATGAACATGGCCCGCAGATGCGCCCTGACGCGCGCCGGTTCAAGAGCCCCGCCGCCCGGCCTCTTGCGCTTTCATGCAAGGTCACGCTTGCGCTTCGTCCGCGACGCCCCCACCGTGCGCCCCATCTCCGGTCGCTCCCGGCCGGCGAGTTCTTAGTCTGACGGGCGCGCCCGTCGCCTGCCGGAGCCCCCATCATGTCCCGCCTGACTCTCGCCGCCGCTGTCGCGGCCCTGACCGTTTGCGCCGCCCCCGCCTTCGCACAGGACGCCCCGCCAGCGCCGCCGGCCGCCGCGCCTGCGCCCGCCCGCACCCCCTCGCCGGAAGAAGCCGCCTTTGAAGCCAGGGGCGAGGCCTTCAACGCCGAGGCCGAGCGGATGAAGGCCGAACTGGACGCCGTGATCGAGGATCCGGCTCTGGACGCCAAGACCAAGAAGACCCGTACCGACGCCATCATCACCCGCTACGAACCCGCCTTCAACGCCTTCGCCGACGACCTGGGCGCCTTCTTCCGCACCTTCGCCGAGAAGCCAGAGAACGCCGAGAAGAAGACCGAAATCCTGGCCGCCGCCGAAGCCGCCCCGGCCCAAATCCGCGCCATTCCGGCCCAGATCCGTCAAGCCGTCGCCCAGGCCGTGACCGCTCCGCCTGCTCCCGCCGCTGCGGACTGATCCAACGGATTGAGGCGTCGTCTTTCGCGCCTTACCGCGATTTCACTTGAGCGTTCGCGCCCTTCGGCGGACCTTGCAGCGTCCGCCGAAGGAGCTTCCCATGGTCCGCGCCCTCTCGCTCGCCCCCCTCTCGCTCGCCGCCGCCCTCGCCTTGCTGCCGTTTTCCGCTGCGGTGGCTGAGGAACAGAAAACCTCCGCTGATATCCAGCTCGAAAACGCCGCCGCCGCCTTCGAGCAGAAGATGGAGGAATTCGGCGCGCGCGCTGAACGCATCCAGGCGGACGAGAACCTGACCGAGACCCAGAAAGGCCTGCGCGTCGCGGCTCTGTGGTCCGACTATCAACCGCACGTGGTCGATTTTACCGCCGAGGCGACCCGCCAGGCCGGCCTGATCGCCGAAGCCGCACTGGCCGAGATCGACGTCGAGGCGATCGTCCGCGAGGCCATGGCCGGCGTCGAACCTGCGATCGAAGGCCTGGCGACCAACGGCGCCTGGGCCCAGGCTGACCCGGAACAGATGATCACCTACGGGCTGATCGCCCAGTACGGCATGGATCAGGCCCTGGACGCCATGGACGAAGTCGAGGCCGCCCTGACCGTTCCGCCGACGCCGCCGATCCCGGCCGAAATCTGACGTCGGCGCCCGCGACGGCTTGACGCAGAACGCGCCGGGCCCGAAAGGGCCTTATGGCCGCGCTTCCCGTTGATCCGCATCTCTATCTGGCCTTTCTCGGCGTCATGGCCGTGATGGCCGTTACGCCGGGCCCGGCCAACATCTTCGCCGTCGCCACGGGCATGGAGAAGGGCAAGGCCGCCGCCCTGACCGCCGTCCTGGGCATGAACGCAGCCACCCTGGTCTGGTTCGCCGCCGCCGCCCTGGGCCTGGGCGCGCTGGTCGCGGCCTTTCCTCAGGTCTTCCGCATCATCGCCGTCCTGGGCGCCCTCTATGTCGCCTGGCTGGGGATCAAGGCCCTGCACGGGGCCTTCAACACCGCCGCCGAACCCGGTCACGCCCAGGTCCGGCGCGGCCGCAACGCCCTGATCGACGGCTTCATGGTCCAGATCGCCAATCCCAAGGCCATCCTCTTCTTCACCGCCGTCCTACCGCCCTTCCTCGATGTCAGCCGCCCCGTCGCGCCGCAGCTGGCCCTGTTCGCCGTCGGCACGATCAGCCTCGATCTCCTGGGCATGTCCGCCTACGGCCTGGGCGGAGCCGCCCTGGCGCGACAGATGACCGCGCCGCGCTTCCGCAAGGGTTTCGGCATTGTGGTCGGATGCCTTCTGCTCCTCGCCGCCGTTCTCATCGTCTCGCGTCTGTGATGGGTGCGGGATGAGCGGTTTGGAACTTGACCATTCACCCCTCGTTCAGACCGACGGGCGTTCAATGAACGCTCAAGGAGAGTTTTCCATGATGAAGCTTCGCAAAACCCCGGTGCTGATCGCCCTGGCGGGCGCGCTCGCCCTGGGCGCCTGCGCGACGGCCACCCCCTACCAGCCGATCGGCTCGAAGGGTCAGGGCGGCTATGCCGAGCAGCGCCTGGAGTCCAACCGCTACGCCGTCAGCTTCTCGGGCAATTCGGTCACCTCGCGCGACCAGGTCGAGATGTCCCTGCTGCTGCGCTCGGCTGAACTGACGGTCGAGAACGGCTACGACTGGTTCGCCACCGTCACCCGCGCCACCGACCGCGACACCCGGTTCTACACGACGCCGGATCCCTTTTACTACGACCGCTACGGTCCCTACTGGGGTCCGTCCTGGCGCTTCTACCAGCGCGGCTACTGGAGCACCTGGGATCCCTACTGGGGCCGGGAGCGCGATATCCGCCAGGTCGACCGCTATGAGGCCACGGCCGAGATCGTCATGGGCCGCGGGCCTAAGCCCGCCGGCGACCCCAACGCCTTCGACGCCCGCGAGGTCATCAACAACCTCGGCTCGCGCGTGACCCGTCCGGCTTCTTAAGCGGGCCACTAACGCTCGCGACTTGAGCGGCGCTAGATATGACAACGCCCGCTTCCGGCGACGGAGGCGGGCGTTGCTGCATCAGGCGCTTGGCCTCAGCCGATGCGCGGGTTCTTCAGGCGGCGCTTGTTCGCATGGGTCGCCGGCGCCGTGCCCAGGGCCTCGGGCACCTCGCCCTTGAAGTAGAAGCGCTGCCACGCCTCCTTGGCCGCGTCGGGGTCGCCCGAGGCCAGGCGGGTGTTGAAGTCGGTGCGCGAGCGGTTCCAGGCCTCGAACTGCCCCTTCATGCCGGGGTTGGACTCCAGCGAACGGATCACCGGCTCGAACTGCTCCACCTTGCGGTGCTCGACCGGCAGGATGAAGCAGAAGGGCTCGCCCTTCTCGAACTTGACCCGGCCCGGCCGCGTGAAGATCCAGTTCATGGTGAAGGGGAAGGGCAGCCAGTCCGTCTCGATCAGGCCGCTCAGCGGATGGATGCCGTCCTTGACGTGGTTGGGCGAGCCCTGCGCGATCAGGCCCCAGCCCGGCGGCGTACGGAACAGATACTGCGGATGCATGGTCAGCACCCCGCGCGAGAAGTGCGAGCTGACGAAGTGATCCAGCTCGGGCTGCGGCCGGTCCGGCGTGATCTTGATATCGGTCTGCGACGGCCCGCCGTTCCACTCGGCCGTGAAGCCGAAGGGACACAGGATCTCCCACCCCGTGGTGTTGGCCATGGTCAGCGGCAGACAGCGATAGGGGTGACGGCTGGCGAAGGCGTCCATCCAGTTGCGCGACTGGCGGCCCGGCACCAGGTCGCACGGACGCGCATTCATCGGATAGCATTCCAGTTCCAAGACGCGGCTCCCAAGCTTGACGAATAAGGCGGCGACCCTGAGGGTCGGCTTCCTCCCCTATCGCCCTCGCCGCCCGCCCGACAAGACCGAGATGACCGCCATCGCCGCCGATCCCGCCTCCGATATCCTGCACGAGCCCGCGTATGACCGCGCCCGCCTGCTGGCCTGGATGGCCGAGCACCGCATCGAACAGACCACCCACGACCACCCGGCCGTCTTCCGCGTCGAGGAAGGGCTGGACCTCAAGGCCGACCTGCCGGGCCTGCACACCAAGAACCTGTTCCTCAAGGACAAGAAGGGTCGCCTGTGGCTGATCTCGGCGGCCCAGGACACGGTCATCGACCTGAAACGCGCCCATCGCGCCATGGGATCGGACCGCCTGTCCTTCGGCAATGAGGCCCTGCTGTGGGAGACGCTGGGCGTGCGCCCCGGCTCGGTCACGGCGCTGGGCCTCATCAACGATGCGGAGCGCCGCGTCACCTTCGTCCTGGACCGCCGCCTGTGGGAGACGGCCGTCGTCAACTTCCACCCCCTGGCCAATATCGCCACCACCGCCCTGAGCCAGGACAGCTTCCGCCGCGTCCTGGCCTTGCTGAACCGCGAGCCGATCATAGTGGACTTCGACGCGCTGGACTGAACGGCGACTTCGCAAGCGGTAGGCTATGCCTGGAATCGACCTGTTGCGATCTTTCGTCCATTCGAGATTGGCGCCAATATATCGTTGGTTGCCAATTTGCTTCTCAGCTTTCGGCTGAGCAAAAGTCTTGCCGGTGAGAAGAATATGACCGCTACGTCGTTGATCATCCTGGCCTTGGCTGGCGCTATAGGCGCCCTAAGTTCCCGCGCTTTTCCAAAAGAGAGTGACCGCGCCCTTCCCCTGTCACCAACGACCACGCCGCTCTACATTGGCGCATGCGTGGGAATTGTGGCGTTCGGAACGTTGGCGTTTCTGACCATGTCAGGCATAGGCAGCGTTATGGTTTTGGTCGTACTGGCGGCAACCGTTTTTGTGGGGCTGATTTGTGGCATCGCCCTGAGGCGACTGGCGAACCGACAGGTATGAAAGCGAACGGCGTCGATGTCCGCTTTCCACCCGCAGCAGCCCCCAACCGCTTCCGTCTGTGAGCCGCCCGCCCTGGAAAGTCCCGTTTCCCGGAATCGCCCTGTCTAAGGGGCGCGCCGAGGCGTAATATCGCCGTTCTCGATTTCATCACGCGCGCCTGTGCGGCAGCGTTCATCGCGTCAGGCCCTGAAAGGGGACGGTGCATGAGACTGTTCTGGAAAGCCTTCGCCGTGGGCGGAGCCGGTCTGGTTCTGGCCGGGCCGATGACCGCCCTCCCTGCGTCCGACGCCGCAACGGCGCTGCGCCTTGAACGCCTGTTCAGCGGCGTCTGCGGGCCGGGTTCCGGCGGCGGCGCCCTGGCCCGCAGCCTGCTGGTCGCCTCGGCCGTCGCCGCGCCCGCCAGCCAGGCCCAGCTCATTCCCCTCTATCCCGATCTGACGACCTCGCCGTTCAAGGCGACCACCGACGACGCCGGCGCCCAGGCCTATTTCAGCCAGGGGCTGACCCTGGCCTACGGCTTCAACCACGCCGGGGCGGTGCGCTCCTTCCGCGAGGCGCAGAGCCGCGATCCCGCATGCGCCGCCTGCTGGTGGGGCGAGGCCATGGCCCTGGGCCCCAACATCAACGCGCCGATGGACGAACGCGACCGGGCGGCGGCGCTCAAGGCCCTGAACCGCGCCCTGGTCCTGAGCGCCGGGGCCGCGCCGCACGAGCAGGCGCTGATCGACGCCCTGGGCCTGCGCTACTCCGACGATCCGGCGGCCGACCGCGCCGCCCTGGACGCCGCCTATGCCGACGCCATGCTGGTCGCCGCGCGCCGCTTTCCCGACAACGACGACGTCGCCGTCCTGGCCGCCGAGGCGGCGATGGACACCACGCCCTGGAACTATTGGGAGGCCGACCAGCGCACCCCCGTCGGCCGCATCGGCGACGCGATCCGCCTGATCGAAACGGTTCTGGACCGCAGTCCCGACCATCCGCAGGCGGCCCATCTCTATATTCACCTGATGGAGGCCGCCGATCCCGCGCGGGCCGAGAAGGCGGCCGACCGCCTGGCCGTCGCGCGTCCCGCCAGCGCGGGCCATCTGGTGCACATGCCCGGCCACATCTATCTGCGGCGCGGCCGCTACGCCGAGGCCATGCGCCTGAACCTCGCCGCGGCGCGCGCGGACGAGGCCTTCATCCGCGACACCAACGACGAGAGCCTGGTCCGCTACGGCTACTATCCGCACAACATCCACTTCATCGTCGCCTCGGCCCAGATGGCCGGCGACATGGACACGGCGCTGCGCGAGGCGCGGCGCCTGCGCACCGTGCTGGACCCGGCGACCTCGGCCCGCATCGCCTGGGTCCAGGTCATCGACGCCGCCCCCTATCAGGCCCTGGCCCAGTTCGCCGAACCGCGCGCCGTCCTGGCCGCGCCCGCCCCCGACGCCCGCCTGCCCTACGCCGCCGCCATGCGCCACTACGCCCGCGCCGTCGCCCACGCCCGGTTGCACGACCAGAGAAGCTTCGACCGCGAAATGGCGGCGCTGAACGCGCTGAAGGCCTCCCCCGCCCTGGCCGACATGGTCGCCCAGGGCGTGCCCGCGCCCGATCTTCTGGCCCTGGCCGAGGCCGTGGCCTACGGGCGCATGGCCATGGCGCGCGGCCGCCCCGCCGAGGCGACGGAGCATTATCGCCGCGCCGCCGATCTGGAGGCCGCCCTGCCCTATATGGAGCCCGCCTTCTGGTACTATCCGGTGCATCAGTCTCTGGGCGCGGCCCTCTATCAGGCCGGACGCCCGGACCTGGCCGCCGACGCCTTCCGCCTGGCCCTGGCCCAGACTCCGAACAACGGCTGGGCCCTCTACGGCCTGGCCCGCGCCGAGGCCGCCCAGGGCCGCGTCGCCGAAGCCGCCGCCGCGGATCAAGCTCTCAAGACCGCCTGGCTGGGCGACGCCCGCTGGCTGCGGATGGACCGGCTGTAGGGTTGCGCCCCGTTCTGACGCACCCGCCTGCTACGGCATGACGAAGCCGCCTCTCTTTCTTCCTTCTCCCACAAGGGGAGAAGGATGCTGCAGCGCCATCCACTCCGGCCGAAGGAGAGATTTCAGACGATTCAGACGAATTGGACTCTGTTTTTTTCCGCTCTCCTCGCCTTCGCCTGCGGCAAGGCGCGCTTTCGGCTTGATGGCGAGGCATCCCGACGCCATCTGATCCGTTACCTTCCTTCGACCCCCATGCGGACCCGACCATGACCTTCGCCGACCCGTCCCTGACCACCCCGCCCGACCTGATCAAGGACGGCACGGACGCCTCCTTCATGACCGATGTGATCGAGGCCTCGAAGCATCAGCCGGTCATCGTCGACTTCTGGGCGACCTGGTGCGGACCGTGCCGGACGCTCGGTCCCGCGCTGGAGAAGGCCGTGCGCGCCGCCAAGGGGGCGGTGAAGATGGTCAAGATCGACGTCGACGCCAACCCGGCCTATGCGGGCCAGCTGCGGGTGCAGTCGATCCCGACCGTCTACGCCTTCGTCAACGGCCAGCCGGTCGACGGCTTCCAGGGCGCCATTCCCGACAGCCAGATCAAGGCCTTCATCGACAAGCTGACCGGCGGAGAAGGCGTCAACACCGACGTCGAGCAACTGCTGTCGCTGGGCGAGGAATCGCTGGGCCTCAGCGATCTGGGCGGCGCCGCCCAGGCCTTCGCCCACGTCCTGACGATGGAGCCGGACAACCAGAAGGCCATCGCCGGCATGGCCCGCGTCTATCTGGCCGAGGGCGACGCCGAACAGGCGGCCCAGACCATCGCCATGGCCCCCGCCGATTCCACCGAACCGACGGTTCAGGCCGTACGCGCCCAGCTGTCGCTGGCCTCGGCCGCCCCGACCGGCGCGACCGGCGAGCTGGAGGCCCGGCTGGCCGCGAACAAGAACGACCACGAGGCCCGCTTCGACCTGGCCCAGGCCCTGGCCTCTGCGGGCGATCTGAAGGGGGCGGTCGACCACCTGCTGACCATCGTCCAGGCCGAGCGCGAGTGGAACGACCAGGCGGCGCGCAAACAGTTGCTGACGGTGTTCGAGGCCGCCGGCCCCAACAGCGAAGTCGCCCGCGACGGGCGACGGCGCCTGTCTTCCATCCTGTTCTCCTAACGGCGCGATCATGGCTCAGGGCTACGTCAAGGCCAGCGAACTTCCCCAGGTGATCCCGGTGTTTCCCCTGCCGGGCTCCATCCTCCTGGCGCGGGGCCAGCTGCCGCTGAACATCTTTGAGCCGCGCTATCTGAACATGGTGGACGACGCCATGGCGGGCGACCGGATGATCGGCTTGATCCAGCCGGTCGGCCCCGCGGGCCTGCGCCCGCCCCTGACCCGCGTCGGCTGCGCCGGGCGGATCACCAGCTTCGCCGAAACCTCGGACGGGCGCTATCTGATCACCCTGACCGGAGTGTGCCGATTCGCCGTAGCGACCGAGATGCAGGTCCGCACCCCCTATCGCCAGGCGCGAGTCGACTTCCTGCCCTATGAGACGGACCTGCGCGCCCCGGACCCGGCCGAGGATTTCGACCGCGAGCCCTTCCTCTCGGCCCTGGCGCCCTATCTGGCGGGACGCGGCATGGACATCGACTGGGACACGGCCCGCGCGGCGCCGCAGGAGGCCCTGGTCAACAGCCTGGCCATGGCCCTGCCCTTTGATCCGCCCGAGAAACAGGCCCTGTTGGAGGCCCTGACCCTGACCGAGCGCGAAGCGGCCCTGACCGCCCTCCTGCGCATCGAAGCCGTCGCCCCCGACGACGACGAGCCCGGCCCGGCGATGCAGTAGTCTGAGCGCACTCAACCCGATAAATACACAACCAACAGAACGGGGCGCCCGGCGCCCTCAAGCAGCGAGCGCCCGCGGCGCGAGCGATAGGGCACTTAAATAATGAGCGACGCCTTCAACACCCCCGTCTCGGTCGATCCCCGCCTGCTGGAGGTGCTGGTCTGCCCGGTCACGCGCGGCCGCCTGACCTATGACCGCGAGCGCAACGAACTGGTCTCGGCGGGCGCCAAGCTGGCCTTCCCCATCCGCGACGGCGTGCCGATCATGCTGGCCGAAGACGCCCGCCCGCTGGACTGAACCTTACGTCGCGCTTAGGCGGCGCCCCGCTTTCCTCATCGCGCCCTTATGGCCGTCGGGTGTTTCTTCGTCTCATGAAGGAGCCCCTCATGAGTCGCCGCGCCCTGCTGAACCAGTCGCTGAGCCGCCCAGCCTCGCCCGAGCCCGGCGTCTGGCGCATGGCCCAGACCGTGCTGGCCCTCTACCTGGGCTGCACGCCTCGCAACGGGAGCCGCCCGCGATGATGAGCGGCTATCCCGACGGGCGCCCCGCCGCCCCTCACCGCCCGCGCGCCTATGGCGTCGTCGCCCGCGACGGCGGCTGGTGCGTCACCCTGGACGGCTGCGCCACCCGCCCCTTCAAGGACCGCGAGGCCGCCGCGCGCATCGCCCGCCAGCTGCAGCGTCAGGCTGACGGCCTGCTCCAGACCGAGCCGCGCTCATGACCGCCGCCCGCGCCAAGGCCCGGCCCGTCCTGTTCGAGATTCGCCGCCTGGGCCGCGTCTGGCGGCTGACCTCCTCGGACGGGCTCTTCTTCGGCCTGTTCCAGAACCGGGCCTCGGCCCTGCGCTGCGCGGTGGAAGAGGCCGACCGCCGCGACGACGCCGACGTGCTGCTGCACGCCCACGACTGAGCCGAGCAGGCCCTCTTACAAACTCTCGCCGCGCAGCAGGCGGGGCAGATCCCCCGTCGCCCCGCCGGCTTCATGCATGAAGGCGCGGCGCAGGGGGGCGATGCGGTTGACCGCCGCCATGCCCAGATCGCGGGCCAGCCGCACCGGGGCGATATCATTGGAGAACAGGCGCACGAAACCGTCGAAACCCGCCGCCAGCGCCGCATTGTCGAACCGGCGCCAGCGAGCATAGCGCTCCAGCACCAACTCCGAGCCGATATCCTCGCCGATACGCGCGGCCTCGGTCAGCACTTCGGACAGGACGGCGACGTCCTTCAGGCCCATGTTCAGCCCCTGCCCCGCCACGGGGTGCACCCCGTGGGCGGCGTCGCCGATGATGACCATGCGCGGCGCCGTCAGCCTCTCGGCCAGTTGCAGCGATAGGGGATAGACGAAGCGCGGCCCCTCGATCGTCAGCCCTCCCAAGAAGTCGCCGAACCGCCGCGTCATATGGGCGTGGAAAGCCTCGTCCGAGGCCGAGCGCAACGCCTCGCCCCGGCGGGTGCTTTCCGTCCAGACCAGATTGGCCCGGTTCTCCGTCAGCGGCAGGATGGCGAAGGGGCCGTCCGGCAGGAAATACTCATGGGCGACGTTGCCGTGCGGCTTCTCCATGCGGACGGTGCAGACCACGCCGCTTTGCTGATAGGTCCAGCCGAAGACGTCGATGCCCGCCGCGCGACGCACGGTCGAGTTGCGGCCCTCGGCCCCGATCACAAGCGGCGCGGACAGAGTGGAGCCGTCCTTCAGCGTCACCGTCGCCCGCCCCGGCCCGACCGCAACATCGGCCACAGCGGCGGGGGCGCGGACCTCCAGACCTTGCGCCTCGACCAGTTCGGCCAGCGCAGAACGCAGACGGCGGTTCTCGACCATATAGCCCAGCGGCTCGCCGCCGTTGCGGTCGCCGATCTCGTCCGCGTCGAAGCGGATATAGGCGGCCGAGGGCTTACGGCTGGCCGCGCCGGGACGGCGGCCGTCCGTCACCAGAATGCGGTCCATGCGGCAGGCGTGCGGCTCCAGCGCTTCGCCCAGCCCCAAGGCCTTCAACATGCGGAAGTTGGCGTAGGAGATCGCCGTCGCCCGCCCGTCGAAGGTCGGCGCCAGCTGGGCGGTGAACGGTTGGGGGTCCACCATGACGGGCCGCAGGCCGCCCTGCGCCGCCGCCAGCGCAAAGGTCGCCCCGACCAGCCCTGCGCCGGCGATGATGATGTCGTAGTCGTCCAATCCGCTCATGCTGTCGTTTTAGGCCCCTATCGCGCGTCACGCCACCTCAAGCCCGCAGGCGCACTGGGACATAAGGGCTCATCCGCGCCAGCAAAGACCGGGCTGGTAAATGCCGCTTTAACCTTATGCGAGGCACTAAGGGCCAGAGTCCCGTTTTCAGAGGTCCGCCTTCATGTCCGCCGCCCTCGCGCTCGGCCATCGCGTCTGGAGCACCGCCCGCATCGTCTGGGCGGCGCCCTTCGCCGTGCGGTTCAGGGGGGTGCTGCAGGCCATGCTGGCCGCCCTTCTGCTGGTGGCCCTGATCTCGTGGAACCCGGCCGATCCCAGCTGGAACGCCGCATCGGCGCAGGCGCCGACCAACTGGTTGGGCGGGGCGGGCGCGACCTTCGCCGACCTGATCATGCAGTCGCTGGGGCTGGCGGCCTGGCCCGCGGTCCTGCTGGTGATCGCCTTCGGGCTGGCGGTGGCGATCGGCGACGCCCTGCAGCACCGGCTGCAGCCGACGCCGTTCAAGATCTTCTGCGCCATCGCGGGCGTGCTGCTGCTGTCGGCCGCCCTGTCGGCCCCGGCGGCGCCCGCCAAATGGCCGCTGGCCGCAGGCATGGGCGGGCTGTGGGGTGACGCCGTCACCGGCCTGGCCGCCAACGGCCTGGGCGCGTTGAAGGTGCCGGGCGCGCGCATCATCCTAGGCCTTCTGTTTGTGATCCTGGCGTTGTGGAGCCTGGCCTACACCGTGGGCCTGCGCCTGCGCGACTTCACCGACACCGCAGGCTGGGCCGCCCAGAAGGGCGCCGAGGCCCGCGCCGCCCGACCGGCCAAGACCGCCAAACCGGGCAAGGCGCCGCGCGCCGTCGCCGAGGCCGCCGCCCCCGCCCGCAAGCCGCGCCATCGCCTGCCCGAAGCCGACGACATGGAGGCGGACGGCCCCCTCGCAGCGCCCGTCTCAGCGCCCGTCTCAGCGCCCGCTCAAGGCCCCTTCGCGCCCCCGACCGAGGCCCATGACGATGCGGACTCCTATGCCGACGAGGTCGACGCCTACACCCCGCCGTGGGAGGACGCGGCGCCCGCCCCCATCGCTCCACCCTCGGCCCGCGCCAACCGCCCGGCCGAGCCCAAGGTGGCGGCCGTCAAGGCGCCCAAGCCCGTGCGCAGCGACGCCGACCAACAGGCCTTCGACTTCGCGGGCGAAGGCGGCTTCGAACTGCCGCCGCTGGGCATATTGGCCAAGCCCGGCCAACGCGGCGGCGCCGTCGACGAGGAATCGCTGAAGGCCAACGCCAAGATGCTGGAGGGCGTGCTTCAGGAGTTCGGCGTGCGCGGCCAGATCGACCAGATCCGCCCCGGCCCCGTCGTCACCCTGTATGAACTGGTGCCCGCGCCCGGCGTGAAGCACGGCCGCGTCGTCGCCCTGGCGGACGACATCGCCCGCTCCATGTCGGCCCGCGCCTGCCGCATCAGCGTGGTCCAGGGCCGCAACGCCATCGGCATCGAACTGCCCAACGCCAAGCGCGAGACCGTCTTCCTGCGCGACCTGCTGGCGTCCGGCGAATACGACAAGAAGAGCCATCTGCTGCCGCTCGCCTTGGGCGAGACCATCGGCGGCGAGCCTTATGTGGCCGATCTGGCGCGGATGCCCCACCTGCTGATCGCAGGCACCACCGGCTCGGGCAAGTCGGTCGGGGTCAACGCCATGATCCTGTCGATCCTGTATCGCCACTCGCCCGCCGAGTGCCGCTTCATCATGATCGACCCCAAGATGCTCGAACTGTCGGTCTATGACGGCATCCCGCACCTGCTGGCGCCGGTCGTGACCGACCCCAAGAAGGCGGTCGTGGCCCTGAAGTGGACCGTGCGCGAGATGGAGGACCGCTATCGCCGCATGTCCAAGCTCGGCGTCCGCAACGTCGCCAGCTACAACGACCGCGCCCGCGAGGCCCAGGAGAAGGGCGAGCATTTCGAGCGCACCGTCCAGACCGGCTTCGACGAACAGGGCCGCCCGGTCTACGAGAGCGAGAAGATCCGCCCCGAGCCCATGCCCTATCTGGTCGTGGTCATGGACGAGATGGCCGACCTGATGCTGGTCGCGGGCAAGGACGTGGAAGGCGCCGTTCAGCGTCTGGCCCAGATGGCCCGTGCAGCGGGCATCCACCTGATCATGGCCACCCAGCGCCCGTCGGTCGACGTCATCACCGGCACTATCAAGGCCAACTTCCCGACCCGGATCTCCTTCCAGGTCACGTCGAAGATCGACAGCCGCACCATCCTGGGCGAACAGGGCGGCGAGCAGCTGCTGGGTCAGGGCGACATGCTCTACATGGCGGGCGGCGGACGTATCACCCGCCTGCACGGCCCCTTCGTCGGCGATCAGGAGGTCGAGGAGGTCTGCAAGCATCTGCGCGCCCAGGCCGAGCCGGAATACCTCGACCTGATCACCGACGAGCCGGACGGCGACGGCGACGGGGCCATGGGCGGCGACGACGGCGGCACCGGCGACGACCTGTATGACCGCGCCGTGGCGGTGGTCACGCGCGACCGCAAGGCCTCGACCTCCTACGTCCAGCGCCGCCTGCAGATCGGCTACAACCGCGCCGCCACCCTGATCGAACGCATGGAGCAGGAAGGCGTCGTCAGCCCCGCCAACCACGCCGGCAAGCGCGACGTCCTGGCCGGACCGCCCCCCATGTAGTCTCGGCTTACGCCGAGGCGGCGGCTTTGCCGCCGGGCGCTATCGCTCGCCGCGCGGCGGCTCGCTGCTTGAGCGCCAATCGCGCGCGAGGGGGAACAACACGCCTCGGCTGACGCTTAAACGCCTCTCGTCCTCAAGCAGCGAGCGACCGCGCGGCGAGCGCTAGGACACTAAAACAATGAACGCCGCTTCATCGGAGCGCCGGAATATGGTCAGGCTGGCGTCATCAGCCTGCCGGATGAAGCCCCCACCCTCATCGGGTCGAAAACCGTTCAGAACGGGAGAAGAAAAGACATGAGCATTTCCCGCCGCGCCTTCGGCCTCGGCTCCGCCGCCCTGGTCGCGCTCGCCGCCGCCCCCGCCGCCGTCCTGGCGCAGGCCGGGCTGTCGGCCGACGATCAGGCCGTGCTGCGCCAAGCCCAGACCTATCTGACCGCCATGACCACGGCCCAGGGGACCTTCGTCGAGACCGGGCCGAACAATCAGCGCCGCACCGGCCGCTATTATCTGCAGCGCCCCGGCAAGATGCGGTTCGAATACACCGAGCCGGAAGGCCTGCTGGTCGTCGCCGACGGCAATAACGTCAGCCGTTGGGATCCGCGCCTGAACGTCTTCCGTCAGGCGCCGCTGGGCCAGACCCCGCTGTCCACCTTCCTGGCGCGCGAGGTCCGGCTGGATCAGGGCGTGAAGATCGATCGGATCACGCGCATGGACTCCGGCGCCTTCGCCATCACCGCCCGCGATGCTCGCCGCCCCAACGAAGGCTCGGTCATCCTGGCCTTCGCCGGCTCGCCCGTGCGCCTGCAGGAATGGACCATCACCGACGCGCAAGGCTCGCGCACGCGGGTCCAGCTGACCACGCTGCAACCGGCGCCGGGCCTGGCCGCCAGCCTGTTCCAGCTGCGTGACCCGACCCGTCGCAATCGCCGCAACTGATCTGTCGCGAAAAAAGAAGCGGGGCGATTTTGTGACAGTTTGACCTTTTTCGCCGGGCGTGACACTTTGGGCACAGGACGGCGGCGGCCGTCCCGCCCGCCACGGATTCATCCCCGCCTGGCGGCGAGAGAGACGAACTTCATGCGCCCGGACGTCGCTCCGGGCGCTTTTTTAATGCGCGCCACAACCGGCTTAGACCCCGCCTCGCCAAGCTGCTAAGCCCGCTTGCATGAGCCTTCGCATCGTCACCTGGAACATCAACTCGGTCCGCCTGCGCATTGATCAGGTCGCCCGTTTCGTCGCCGAGAACGCCCCGGACGTCCTGTGCCTGCAGGAGATCAAATGCACCGAGGACCAGTTTCCGCGTCAGGCCTTCATCGACATGGGCCTGCCCTACCTGCGGATCGGCGGCCAGAAGGGCTGGCACGGGGTGGCCATCGCCAGCCGCCTGCCCATCGTCGCGAGCCCCAAACTGGATGTCTGCCGCGAAGGCCACGCCCGCTGCGTTTCGGCCGTGGTCGAGGGCGTCGAGGTGCAGAACTTCTACATACCGGCGGGCGGCGACCTGCCGGACCGGGCGCTGAACCCCAAGTTCGATCACAAGATGGACTTCTATGAGCGGCTGACCGCCGAGATGAAGACCCGCGACCGCCAGCGGCCCCTGGTCCTGGCCGGAGATTTCAACATCGCGCCGGGCGAGAACGACGTCTGGAACCACCGCTTCATGTCCAAGGTGGTCAGCCACACCCCCGGCGAGGTCGAGACCCTGTACCGGCTTCAGGACGCGGGCGGTTTCGCCGATGTGGTGCGCGATCAGATTCCCGATCCGGTCAAGCTGGCCAGCTGGTGGAGCTATCGCGCCAAGGATTTCCGCAAGTCGAACCGAGGCCTGCGGCTAGACCATCTGTGGACCTCGCCCGGCCTGACGCCCGCCGTGGTCAAGGGCAGCGCCCGCATCCTCGATACGGTGCGCGAATGGGAACGGCCCAGCGACCACGCCCCGGTCGTGATGGACCTGGACGTCTGAGGCCGACTCAGAAGGGGAAGAAGATCGGGATGGCGACCATGGCCGCCGCCCAGGTGATCAGGTTCAGCGGCGTGCCGACCCGGACGAAGTCCATGTAGCTGTAACCGCCCATCTGATAGACGAGGACGTTGGTCTGATAGCCGAAGGGCGTGGCGAAGGCGGCCGAGGCGGCCATCATCACCGCCACCAGGAAGGGGCGCGGATCGACGCCCAGGCTCTCGGCCAGCGCGACGGCGATCGGCGTCACCAGCACCGCCACCGTGGCGTTGGACAGAAGCTCGGTCGCGAACAGGGTCACGCCGTAGAGCACGATCAAGGCGCCCAGCGGCCCGAACGGGCGGATCACCTCGATCAGCAGGCCCGCGCCCTGCGCCGCCAGCCCCGTCACCTCGATCGCCGTGCCGACCACCACCATGCCGGCGATCAGCAGCAGGATGTCCGGCTTCAGGCCCGAATAGGCCTCTTCCGGCGTCAGCACGCCCAGCAGGATCAGAGCCACCGCCCCGGCGAAGGCCGCCGCCGCGATCGGCGCGATCCCCAGCCCCGCCGCCGCCACCACCATCACGAAGACCGCCAGGGCGATCAGCGCCCGCTTCCACTGCAAGGGCCGGTCGGCCGAGGCGTAGAGGTCGACGTCGCCCAGATGGGCGTCGCCGGTGCCGTCGCGCTGGCTTCGGCTTTCGCCCAAATGCATGAGGCTGGGCAGGGCGAAAGGCAGACGCCAGCGGACCAGTCGCGCCGACTTCGTCCGGGTTCGGGCGTCCGCCAAGGCGCGAGCCTCGGCCTCCTGTCGCTCGCGTTCGGCCTCGGCCTCTTCTTCGGCGGTCGCTGTACGGCCCAACTGGCGCGCGCCGAAGAAATAGAGCCACAACCCGCCGACCAGGGCGATGACCAGGCCCACGGGCGTGATCTCGAACAGGCTGAACACCGGCTGACCGGCGTTGCGCGCCATGTCGTTGACCAGCAGATTGGTCGAGGTGCCGATCAGGGTCAGCAGCCCGCCCAGCACCGTCACATGGCTGAGCGGCATCAGGAACCGCTTGGGCGACAGCTTCAGCGACTTGGCCATGTCGCGCACGACCGGCGCGGCCAGCACCACCACCGGCGTATTGTTCAGAAAGCCGCCGACCGACCCGCACAGGCCGATCACCACCCAGATGCCCGTCGCGCCGAAACGCCGACACAAGGACGTCGCCTTGCGGATCATCAAACCCAGCAGGCCGGACAGCTCGATGGCGTAGGCGATAACGAACAGCCCGGCCAGGGCGATGACCGCCGGGCTGGCGAAGGCGCTCTGCACCTCGACCGGGCGCACCACGCCGAACAGCAGCAAGGCCGCCGCGCCGCTGAGCGCCACCACGTCCGAACGCATCCGCCCGTGGATCATCACCCCGACCACGGCGATCAGAACGATAAGCGCGATAATCTGGTCCAGCGTCACCCGCGCAAGACCCCCTCTTTCAGCCCAGCCGCGACCACGATCACGGGTCGGGGCGTCAATCAGCGTTTCCCGTGTTAGGCTGGTTCCATGTCGATCACAACGACCCGTCTCGCCGCGCCGCTCGCCCTGGCGGCGGCCCTGCCGCTTCTGACCTGGTGTCAACGTCCGCCGGAACCGGCCGCGCCTGCGGAGCCGACCCCGCCGCCGACGGTCGTGCTGGACTCCACGCTGAACCGCGCCGCCCTGCTGGCCGCCCTGACCGAGGCCGGAACCGCCCTGGCCGACGGCCAGACCCGCGACGCGGCCCTGACCGGCCGAACGGTGTCAGTGCGCCTGCCCTTCGGTTGCGGCGGCGAGGCGGCCGTCGTCAGCGAGGTCGGCGGCCTGCCTCGCCTCGTTCGCAATGCGGACGGAAGCCTGACCCTGACGGTCACGCCGGAAGACCTGGGCGCGTCGGCCCTGGTTCCCGCGACCCGCGAAGGGGCGGTCGACAAGTGGGAAGCGGTCGAAGGTTTCTGGATCGCCCGGCCATGGAGCGGTCTGGACGCCTGTCCGGCGTCAGCGGCTCTGGCCGCTCCCGCCCCGGATCTCGCGCCTTCGCCGGCTCAAACGGCGATCAAGACGCCCGCCGAGGGCAAGACGGCTGAGGCCAAGACCGTTGACGACGTCACGGCGCCGCCAATCGTCCAGCCCGAACGCACAGCCGGGCTGGCCGCCGTGTTCGAGACGGGCGGCTCGCGCCTGGGCCGTCGTCAGGGCCAGGCCTATGTCCATGTCATTCGGGGGGAGAAGGGCGTCGCGCCGACGCCGGCGCCGGGCGGCTATGCGCTGCGGCTGGAAGGGCGGCTGACCGCCTTCGCGGACGGCAAGGCCGTCCACTGCGTCCAGAAGGACGCCGAAAGCCGTCCGGTCTGCGTCGCCGCGCTGCGGCTGGACCGGCTGGCCTTCGAGGATGGGGCCACGGGCGCCCTTCTCAGCGAATGGCGCCCGCGTTGATTTAAGCTCAGGCTGCACCCAGCAGCTTGGCGCCGGCCAGCACGCCCAGAAGGATCAGGGTGACGCTGCCGGTGAAGACAACGATGCCTTCGAACGAGAAGCTCGAAGCGCGGGGATGCACGAGTTTCATGACTTGGTTCCTTTCGGCGGGGGAGTTCCGAACGGTCTCAAGATAGAAAGCGGGGCCGCCGGGGACAAACCACGGTTAGGCCGCGTCGAGTGATCTCAAGTCATCCGGTCCGCATCTGCGTCCTGATCCAGCCGGGATTCCGCCACGATCCAGTTCAGGAAGCGCCGCAGCTTGGGTTCGTCCGCTCGTTCGGGCAGGACCACCGCCCAATAGGCCAGGTCGTTGGTCAGGGCGTGATCGACCGGCTGGATCAACCGCCCTTCGCGCAGGTCGTCCGCCGCCAGCGGCGCCGAGGTCAGGGCCACGCCGCGCCCCGACAGAGCCGCCTCCAGCGCCAGATGGCTGTGGCTGAAATGGGGGCCGCGCAGGTGGTTCACGCGCGGATCATCAACCCCGGCGCTTTCGAACCAGGCCTTCCAGCCCATGCGGTCGGCGTAGGGCATGTCGTGCCAGGTCTCATGGATCAGCACCACGTCCAGCAGGTCGGACGGCTGATTCAACCGCCGCGCGGCGGCGAAGGACGGGGCGCAGACCGGGATCAGCCGCTCATTGACCAGTCGTCGCGCCACCTGGCCGGGATAGGGGCCTTCGCCGTAACGCAGGGCCACGTCGGCCTCGCCGTTCGACAGGTCGGCGATGCGGTCCTCGGCGAAGACGATCAGATCGAGATCCGGGTTTTCCTCGCTGAAGCGATGCAGGCGCGGCGACAGCCATTTGCTGGCCAGCGACGGCAGGGCGGTGATGCGCAGCTGGCGCGAGCGGCCGGGGCGCACGGCCTCCAGCGCGCTTTCCAGCCGCTCGAAGGCGTCGGCCACGCCCTGTGCCAGGCGCTTGCCGTCGGCGGTCAGGCGCACAGAGCGGTTGAAGCGATCGAACAGGCGCAGGCCCAGCCGCATCTCCAGCGCCTTCACATGGCGGCTGACGGCGCCGGGGGTGACGCCCAGCTCCTCGGCCGCCTCGCGGAAGCTGCCGAGGCGGGCGGCTGCGTCGAACGCCCGAAGCGCCACCAGCGGCGGGGTCGGGCGACGCTCGCTCATCTGGACGTCAGGGCTGGAGGCGGTAGCCGCCGGCGTCGGTCAGCAGCAGACGGGCCTGGCCCGGCTCGACCTCGATCTTCTGACGCAGGCGATAGATGTGGGTTTCCAGGGTGTGGGTGGTGACCCCGGCGTTGTAGCCCCAGACCTCGGTCAGCAGCTCTTCGCGCGACACCGGCTTGGCCCCGGCGCGATAGAGATACTTGAGGATGTTGGTTTCCTTCTCCGTCAGCCGGACCTTCTTGCCCTTGTCGTCGACCATCAGCTTGGAGGCCGGGCGGAACTCATAGGGGCCGACCTGGAAGACGGCGTCCTCGGACTGTTCGTGGCTGCGCAGGTGGGCGCGGATGCGCGCCAAGAGCACCGCGAAGCGGAAGGGCTTGGTGACATAGTCGTTGGCGCCGGAATCGAGGCCGAGAATGGCGTCCGAATCCGACGACTGCGCCGTCAGCATGATAACCGGGGTGGACACGCCCGCCTTGCGGATCAGGCGGCAGGCCTCGCGGCCGTCCATGTCGGGCAGGTCGACATCGAGCAGGATCAGATCGGCCCGCGCCTCCTTGGCCTGGCGCACGCCGTCGGTCGCCGTCGCGGCCTGGGCCGGGCGGAATTCCTCGTGAAGCGCCAACTGCTCGGCCAAGGCCTCGCGCAGATCGTTGTCGTCATCGATGATCAGAATGGTCTTGGGCGTGCGCATGGTCTCTTTAGAATGGCGAGGCTTGGGCCCGACGCCAAGGGCGCCAAACGCGATATTGCGTCCTAAGAGGCCCCAGGGACCATATTTCGTTCCCCGAACAGGGCCGAACCCACTCGAACATGGGTCGCGCCCGCCTCGATCGCCGTCAGATAGTCGCCGCTCATGCCCATCGACAGCACGCTCAGGCCGTTGCGAGCGGCGATCGCGACCAGCAGGGCGAAGTGCGGCGCGGGGTCTTCATCGGCCGGGGGAATGCACATGAGCCCTTCGACCGTCAGGCCGTGAACGTCGCGCGCGGCGGCGATCAGGGCGTCGGCGTCGCCCGGCAGAACGCCCGCCTTCTGCGGCTCGGCGCCCGTATTGACCTGAACCAGCACGCGGGGACGACGGCCCGTCTTGCGCGCGGCGGCGGCCAGGGCGGCGGCGAGGCGTTCGCGATCCAGGGTCTCGATGACGTCGAACAGTTCGACCGCGTCTTGCGCCTTATTGGTCTGCAGGGGGCCGATCAGGCGCAGCTCCAGATCCGGCAGGGCGGCGCGGCGCTCGTCCCAGTGGACCTTGGCCTCCTGCACCCGGTTCTCGCCGAACACCCGCTGGCCGGTCGCCAGGGCGGCGTCGAGGGCGGCGTCGCCCTGCGTCTTGGACACCGCCGTCAGCACCAGCGAAGCGGGGTCGCGGCCCGCCGCCAAGGCCGCGTCATGGATGCGGCGGCGCACCTCGGCGAAGCGGTCGGCGATGGACGAAACGGCGAAAGCGGGCGTAGTGGCGGTCATGACCCTGTCCGAACTCATGGCCGAGGACGCGCGCACCCTGTGGGCGACGGCCCAGGCCCTGTCGCAGTCTGTACCCCTCACGGCGGCGCCTGTCAGCCCGCGCCCCCTGCCGCCCCTGCTGTTCTTCACCGACCCCGAGCGCACGCCCCGGCCGTGGGAGACGGCGGCGCGCCTGCCTGCGGGCGCGGGCGTCGTGTACCGCGCCTTCGGCGCCGCCGACGCCGTCGAAACCGGGCTTCGTCTGCGCGAGGCGACCCGGGCGGCGGGCGGACTGCTGCTGGTCGGACTGGACGCCGTCCTGGCCGAGCGGGTGGAGGCCGACGGCGTGCATCTGCCCGAACGCGCCCTGTCCTCGGCCTACGCCCTGTCGGGACGGCGGCCGGACTGGCTGCTGACCGGCGCGGCGCATTCCGAAGCGACGGTGCGCGGCGCGCGCGACCTGCACGCCCTGGTGCTGTCGCCCGTCTTCCCGGCCGGCGGCGCCTCGGCGGCCAAGCCCGCATTAGGGGTGAAAGCCTTCTCCGACCTGGCGGCCCTGGCCTCCTGCCCGGCCTACGCCTTGGGCGGGATCACGGCGCGAAACGCCGAAGCCCTCAGCGCATCAGGCGCGTGCGGTCTGGCGGGCGTGGAAGCGATCCAGGCGGCGTTCACCTCTCGCTGAGAGAGGCGCCCAGGATCAGAACTTGAAGATGGTCTCGAGGCGCACGCGCGGGGCGGCGCGGCGATCGGCGGCGCTTTCGGGCGCACGGGCCGGATCGACTTCCGGCGAGGCCAGGTTGGCGGCGGCGCCGACGCGCAGGCGCGGGCTGAGGCGGTAATAGGCCCCGGCCTCGACGTCGCCCCAGTCGGCTTCGCGGCCGACGGGCTGGTTCAGGTTGAAGTTCAGGCCCCAGCGGCCGTTCTCGTTCCAACGCAGGCCGCGCCGCTGCGCTGGAGACGCTGGCGTGGCCGAGGATTGAGCGGCGATGTCCGCCAGGCTGACGGCGGGCGCACGGCCACGCGTCTGAGCCGAGGCGTCGTTCGTCATCCCGGCCAGAGCCAGGGCGCCCACGCATCCAGCGATGACGGCGACGAAACGCATTCCACCCACCCAGAAGACCGACTTGAGTCGTCGATCCATCGTTGACGAACCGGAACCATCCGGCCTGGGGATAAGATATGGACTGATGCGCCGGGGTCAACGCGTCAGACGTCCAAGGCGCAGGTTCTCGACGAGTCCGGCGGCGGCTGTGGCGCCTGCGTCACGCCGTCACGGCATTCCCTGATCGATATTGGAGGCTCAGAACGCGGGTTCGCCTTGTCATCGCCCCTTTTCGCCGTGTTATAGAGCGTCGCTGCGGCGCGTGCGTTCGCGGCGACGTCGGACGACGATCCGACGCCGCCCAGCGTCATGGCGTCCAACCCTTTTGCGGAGACACGGAATGGCTCTTGTTCGCGGCGCTGCGGTCGCCCTGATCGCTTCGGGACTGCTGCTCGGCGGCTGCTCCAGCCTGCCCTTCGTCGGCGGCGAGTCCAAGGCCAAGGCGCCTTCGGCCGAAGCTCAGCTGGGTATCGGCGTCAACGCCTATCTGTGGCGCGCCACCCTGGACACCCTGTCCTTCATGCCGCTGGCCAACGCCGATCCGTGGGGCGGCGTCGTCAATTATGACTGGTACGTCAATCCGCAGGCGCCGAACGAGCGCTTCAAGGCGACCGTCTTCATCCTGGATCGCCGCCTGCGCGCCGACGCCCTGAACGTCGCCGTGACCAAGGAAGTCAAGGACGCCGCCGGCGCCTGGGTCTCCGCCCCGGTCGCGGCCCAGACCGAAACCGATCTGGAAAACGCCATCCTGACCAAGGCGCGCCAGCTCAACCTCGCCAACGCGGCCCGTCGCTAAAGTTCGACCGCCCCTCACCTTTCGTCTCAAATGCGTCCTCAGGCCCGCCTCAAGCTTTGCGCCTGAGGCGCCGCCTCAGGATACGCCGTGGCCCGCTACGAGCCTAAGACCGCCGAACCCCGCCAGCAGGCCCGATGGGCCGAGGCCGACGCCTTTTCGGTGTCCAACGCCGACACCGGCCGTCCGAAATACTACGTCCTGGAGATGTTCCCCTATCCGTCGGGCAACATCCACATGGGCCACGCCCGCAACTATGTGATGGGCGACGTGGTGGCGCGTCACAAGCGGGCGCAGGGTTTCGACGTCCTGCACCCGATGGGCTGGGACGCCTTCGGCATGCCGGCCGAGAACGCGGCCATGGAGCGCGGCGTCCATCCCGGCGACTGGACCTGGTCCAACATCGCCACCATGCGCGACCAGCTGAAGCTGCTGGGCCTGTCGCTGGACTGGTCGCGTGAGTTCGCCACCTGCGACCCCGACTACTACGGCAAGCAGCAGGCCTGGTTCCTGGAGCTGTTCAAGCGCGGCCTGGTCTATCGCAAGGACGGCGTGGTCAACTGGGATCCGGTCGACAACACCGTCCTGGCCAATGAGCAGGTCATCGACGGGCGCGGCTGGCGCTCGGGCGCCGTGGTCGAAAAGCGCAAGCTGAACCAGTGGTTCCTGCGCATCACTCAGTATGCGGACGATCTGATCGACGGCTTGGCC
Source organism: Brevundimonas phoenicis (assembly GCF_047237745.1). Classification (NCBI taxonomy): domain Bacteria; kingdom Pseudomonadati; phylum Pseudomonadota; class Alphaproteobacteria; order Caulobacterales; family Caulobacteraceae; genus Brevundimonas; species Brevundimonas phoenicis. Next base: position 301,521 of record NZ_JBDFLN010000001.1, on the reverse strand, counting down.
GAGCTGGAAGGCCGCTGGCCTGAAAAGGTCCGCCTGATGCAGGAAAACTGGATCGGTCGTTCCAAAGGCCTGCAGATGAAATGGGCCTGGGCGGGCGCCGCCCCGGCTGGTTTCGATGACGGGCTGGAGATCTACACCACCCGCCCCGACACCCTGTTCGGCGCCAGCTTCATGGGTCTGGCCCCGGATCATCCGATCTCGAAGCAACTGGCCGAGGCCGACCCCAAGGTCGCCGCCTTCGTCGCCGAGTGCCGCAAGGGCGGCGCCAGCCAGGCCGACATCGAACAGGCCGAGAAGATCGGCTGGGATACGGGCCTGAAGGTCGTCCACCCCTTCACCGGGGCCGAGGTCTCGGTGTGGATCGCCAACTTCATCCTGTCCGACTACGGAACGGGCGCCATCTTCGCCTGCCCGGCGCATGACCAGCGCGACCTGGACTTCGCCCGCAAATACGACCTGCCGGTGATCCCGGTCGTCCGGCCCGAGGGCGCCGGCGACGACTTCGCCGTGGCGGACGAGGCCTATACCGGCCCCGGCTCCATCTTCCATTCCGACTTCCTGAACGGTCTGGACATCGAGGCCGCCAAGGCCGAGGCCATCCGCCGCATCGAGGCCGCCGGAACCGGCGAAGGCGCGACCATCTATCGCCTGCGCGACTGGGGCGTCAGCCGTCAGCGCTACTGGGGCTGCCCCATCCCGGTCATTCACTGCGAGGCCTGCGGCGTCGTGCCGGTTCCGGCCGACCAGTTGCCGGTCGAACTGCCCAAGGACGTCACCTTCGACGTACCGGGCAACCCGCTGGACCGCCATCCGACGTGGAAACACGTCAACTGTCCGTCGTGCGGCGGCGCCGCCCGGCGCGAGACGGACACGCTCGACACCTTCGTCGATTCCAGCTGGTATTTCGCCCGCTTCGCCGATCCCAAGGCGGCCGAGCCGATCAACAAGGCCGCCGCCGCCAAATGGCTGCCGGTGGATCAGTACATCGGCGGCGTCGAGCACGCGGTCCTGCACCTACTCTACGCCCGCTTCATCACCCGCGCCCTGTCGGACGCCGGTCTGATGGACGTGAAGGAGCCGTTCGCCGGCCTGTTCACCCAGGGCATGGTGATCCACGAGACCTATTTCGACGGTCATGAGGACAGCGGCAAACCGCGCTGGGTCGAGCCGTCGGACGTCCGCATCGAGACCGTGGACGGCCAGCGCGTCGCCACCCGCCTATCCACCGGCGCCCCGGTGACGATCGGCGACATCGAAAAGATGTCCAAGTCCAAAAAGAACGTGGTCGCGCCCCAGGACATCATCACCGCCTATGGCGTGGACGCCGGACGCCTGTTCATCCTGTCCGACAGCCCGCCTGAACGCGACATCCAATGGTCGACCGGCGGCGTCGAAGGCGCCGCCCGCTTCGTCCAGCGCGTCTGGGGCGAATACGCCGCCTTCGACGTCGCCGCGCCCGCAAACGCCGATGTCGACGCCGCCCTAATCCGCGAGACGCACAAGGCCATCAAGGCCGTCAGCGAAGGCGTCGAGCATTTCCGTTTCAACTCGGCCGTGGCCAAGCTCTACGCCTTCCTGGCGACCATCCGTCAACACGACAAGGCCGGCGCCGAAGCGAAGAAGACCGCCCTGTCGACCCTGGCGCGGCTGATGGCGCCCTTCACCCCCCACCTGGCCGAGGAAGCCTGGACCCAGCTGGGCGAGGCCGGAATGGTGCTGGACGCGCCCTGGCCCGTCTATGACCCGGCCCTGGCCGCCGACGACCAGGTCACCCTGCCCGTCCAGATCGGCGGCAAACGGCGCGGCGAGGTCGTCCTGCCGCGCGGTTCGGACAATGCGACGGTCGAAGCCGCCGCTCTCGCCAATCCGACGGTTCAGGCCTACCTTGCCGCCAACAACCTCAGCGTCCGCAAGGTGATCGTGGTGCCCGACCGTATCGTCAATCTGGTGGCCGGCTGATGCGCCGTCTGACCCTGCTCGGCGTCCTGGCGGGCGCAAGCCTGCTGTCCGCCTGCGGCTTCACGCCCATGTACGGCGAAGGCGCTGTGGGTTCGAACCTCTCGCGCATCGCCGTGACCACGCCGGACGACCGCCTGGGTTATCGGCTGCGCGAACATCTGGAAGACGCCTTCGGTCGCGATGGAGGCGGTCTTTCGCCCCTCTATCGCCTGACGACCGAGGTCGAGCAGAGCCGTCGCCCCTTGGGCCGTCGTATCGACGATACGGCCAGCCGCTATGAGCTGACGGTCAAGGCCGCCTGGGCCCTGACCCCCGCCGCCGGCGGAGATGCGATAAAGGGCGTGCAGACCACGACTGTCACCTACGCCGCCGCGGATCAGCCCTACGCCGCCATCGCCGCACAACAGGACGGCGAGGACCGGGCCGCCGCCGACCTGGCCCGCCTGATCCGCCTGGACATGATGCGCGTCCTGGCCGGGCGCTGATGGCCTTCGCATGATCCTGTCCAAGCGGCCCGACGTCGACCGCTTCCTTAAGGCGCCGGACGCCGGCGTCCGCGCCGCCGTCATCCACGGCAAGGACCGCTCGGGCGTGACCGAGCGCGCCCTGACGCTGTGCCGCACGATCACCCCGGACCTGAACGACCCCTTTAACGTCACCCTGCTGACCGAGGCCGACATCGACGGCGACGCCGTGCGGCTGGAAGAGGCGCTGACGGCGCTCAGCATGATCGGCGGGCGGCGCCTGGTGCGCATCCGGATGTCGGACGGCAAGGCAGGCGTGGACAAGGCCGTTGCCGCCGCCCTGACCGCCCACGCCGAAGGCGCCTACAACCCCGACGCCATGCTGGTGATCGAAGCCGGAGCGCTGGGCCGCGAATCCGCCCTGCGCAAGGCCGCCGAAAAGGCCCAGGGGGCGGTCGCCATCGCCTGCTATGAAGACGAGGTCGGCGACGTCGCCCGCATGACGCGCGAGGCCCTGGGCGCCGACAAGGTCGGCCTGTCTTCCGACGCCCTGGATCGCTTTGTCGCCCGCCTGCCCCGCGAGCGCGGCCTGATGCGTCAGGAGATCGAGCGGCTGATCCTCTACATCGGCCCGGGCTCCAGCCGCACCATCGACGTCGAGGAGTTGGACGCCCACCTGGGGGTCGAGCCCGACGCCTCCCTGTCCGACGCCGCGCTGCAGGCCTTCGGCGGCCGGCCCGGCCCCGCCCAGGCGGGCCTGCGCCGCGCTTTGGCCGAGGGCGAAAGCGCTGTCATGGCCGTGCGCATGGCCTCGCTCCATCTCGGAAAGCTGCGCCGGATCAATGTCCTGCAGGCCAACGGCGCAGGCGCCAAGGAGGCCGCCAAGGCCGCCGGCGTGTTCTGGAAACAGGAAGCGGAAATGCTGCGCCAATCGCGCGCCTGGCGGCTCGAACTGCTCGACGAGGTGCAGGACAGCGTCAACACCGCCGACGTCATGACCAAGACCACGGGCATGCCCGAGGCCCTGATCGCCGAACGCCTGCTGCTGGAGATCGCCGCCCGCGCCAAGCGCATGGGACTTTGAGACGATGAACCCGAGCGACATGACGCCGACTCGACACAACGGCAATTCGGCGTTCTGATCCTATCGCCTCGGCATTGAGCCGGGATGACCTCGGGGTATCTTCATGCGTCTGTTCAGCACCGCCGTCGCCGCCGCCGTTCTTCTGAACTTGCCTGGCCTGGCGCTGGCCCAGGAAGCATCCGTACCGACCGACAACGCCGAAATGGCCGCCATCTTCGTCGCCGATCAAGCCGTTCGTCAGAACATTGATCCGGCCCGGTTCCGTGATCGCGCCTTCGTCGAGCAGATGAACGCCGACGACGCCGCCCGCCGTGAGCGAACCCGCGCCCTGCTCGATGCGGGCGCCTTGCAGACCGGAGAAGACTTCCGCGCCGCCGCCTTCGTCTTCCAACACGGATCGACCCCTGAGGACTATCTTCTGGCGCACAGCCTGGCCGTCACCGGCGTCGCCAAGGGATCGAAGCAGGCGGCCTGGATCGCAGCGGCCTCACTCGACCGCTTCCTCCAATCGGTGGACCGGAAACAGATCTACGGTACCCAGACTCGCATGATGAACGGCGGCGAGCCGACGCTCGAGCCCTATGATCGCGACCTATTGCCCGCCGCCGTACGCGCCGCTGCGGGCGTGCCCAACCTGGCCGAACAGGACGCGCGCCTGGAACAGTTCCGCGTCGCCCGTCAGGCGGCGGCTCCGCAACCCTGAAGCCGCGCCCTGCCCTCAGCCCCTTTTGGAGGCGCGACGGAAGGCTGGCTTGTTCAAGGCCGCAGCCTGACGTTGCATCGTCTTTTCGGACTTGCGCGCGCCTGCAGCGCTGCTGAAGGCGCCGCCATCCTGTGTCGCGGCCCGCTTCGCCGCCAGGACTCGCTTGAGAGCTTCAGCGGCGCTCGACTTCTCAGGGTTCTCGATCATGGACGACACCTTAGCAGAAACAGCCGAAAAAAGAGCGTTCTCACCCTGGTCTCAGATCGCCGCCTTAGTGCCCGTTGGGCCTGTCGATTGAGCCAAGCCCGCAGTATTGACAGAAAAGTATATAGAAGTGTTTTATGCCTTTGATCGATCCCTCGATCATCGAACGGGTTTTGCGCGCCGCCGACCAGCGAACCGCGAACCCGCTCTCATCCCCGACTTGCCCGTCCCGGCTCGACCAGGACGGGCTTTTTCGCTTCCATGGATCAGCCGCGCATCAGGCGACGGCACAGATCGTCAAGCTGTTCCAGCGTGCCGTATTTGACCGTGATCTCACCCTTGCCGCCCTTGTCCGCCAGTGAGACCTTCAGGCCCAGGGCGTCAGACAGATCCTGCTCCAGCGCCGCGATGTCGGCGGCGCCCTCGCCGGTCAGCGCGGGTTTGGACTTGGGCGCCTTCTGACCCTCGGCCGCGCGACGGGCCAGAGCCTCGGTCTGACGCACGTTCAGACCCTTGGCGATAACCTCCGCCGCCAATTGCTCTGCATTCGGCGCCGTGATCAGGGCGCGGGCGTGACCCGCCGACAGCTCACCGCGCACCACATGCTCGCGCACCGCCTCGGGCAGTTGCAGCAGACGCAGAGTGTTGGCGACGTGGCTGCGGCTCTTGCCCACCACCCCCGCCAAAGCGTCCTGGGTGCGGCCGAAACGCTCCATCAGGACGGCATAGGCGTTGGCCTCTTCCATCGGGTTCAGGTCGGCGCGCTGGACGTTTTCGATGACGCCGACTTCCAGCACTTCGATGTCGTCCATCTCGCGCACGACGATCGGCACCTGGGTCAGGCGCGCGGCCTGGGCGGCGCGCCAACGACGCTCGCCGGCGATGATCTGCCATACGCCCTGCTCACCCGGTTGCGACCGCACCAGGATGGGCTGCAGCACGCCCTTGTCACGGATCGAGGCCGTCAGCTCGTCCAAATCCGTCTTGGTGAAAATCTTGCGCGGCTGGTCCGGGTTGGGCTTCAGCGCCTCGATCGGCGCCCGATGCACGCCCGCCGGCGCCGGGCCGGTCGCGTCAACAGCGACTGGCTCCTGCGTGTTTTCTCCCAGAAGCGCCGAGAGACCCCGGCCCAGACCACGCTGACGTTCGGACAAGATATCGATTCCGTTATTGTTTTTGGGATCAGACCGCCAATCAGGCGGCCAGGGCCTGACGACGCTGGCGCTCGCGCGCCACCAGTTCACGGGCCAGCTTCAGATAGGCTTGGCTGCCCGCACATTTCAGATCATAGATGAGCGCCGGCTTGCCGAAGGACGGCGCCTCGGACACCCGGACGTTGCGAGGGATGACGCTGTCATAGACCTTGTCGCCGAAGTGGGCGCGCACGTCGGCCGCCACCTGACCCGACAGGGCGTTGCGACGGTCGTACATGGTCAGGACCAGACCTTGAATCTCCAGCGCCGGATTCAGGCTTTGGCGCACCATGTCGATGGTCCGCATCAACTGGGTCAGCCCCTCCAGGGCGAAGAACTCGCACTGCAGCGGGACTAGCACGGCGTCCGCCGCCGCCATGGCGTTCAGCGTCAGCAGGTTCAGCGACGGCGGGCAATCGATCAGCACATAGTCATACCGGGAATGACCATTGCCGCCCTGTTTCGCCAGGGCGTCGCGCAGACGGTAGGAACGACGATCCGCCTGGCTCAGCTCGATCTCAACCCCCGACATGTCGGCGTCGGCGGCGACGATGAACAGGCCCGGCACTGCGGTCTCAATGGCGGCCTCGTCCACCGGGCGGCCGTCGACGATGACGTCGTAGATCGTCACCCGGCGTGTTTCACGTGGAACACCCAGCCCGGTCGAGGCATTGCCCTGCGGGTCCATATCGACGATCAGCACCTTTTCGCCGATCGCGGCCAGGGCGGTGCCCAGGTTGATGGCCGTCGTGGTCTTGCCCACCCCGCCCTTCTGATTGGACACGGCCAGGACGCGGGTTTCATGCACGCGGGGCGGCTTTACGGACTCAACGGACACGGCGAAGACCCCCCAGTGAAACGATGCGGCCGCGCGGATCGCTGCGCGAGACCGCAAGCTCAGCCTCAAACTGCCAGACCCGGCGGGCCTCTTTCAACTCAGCCTCGGCCTTCTCTCCCTTGAGAAACAGCCCTTTTGCACCGCGTTGGAAGTAGGGCTGTGCATAACCCAACAGCTTCTCCATCGCCGCCACAGCGCGAGCCGTGACGACGTCGACCGTGATCGCCTGTTCCTCAGCCCGACCATTGACGACGGTGGCGGGCAAATCCAGCGTATCGACGATGGTCTGCAAGAAGCGGCACCGCTTGCCCAGGCTGTCGATCAGCCACACATGAGCGCCCGGCCGTTCCTTCAGCAGGATGGCCAGGACCACGCCGGGGAAGCCCGCCCCGGCCCCCAGATCGGCCCAGGTCTTGGCCTCCGGCGCCAGGCTCAGCAGCTGGGCGCTGTCCCAGGCGTGCCGGTTCCAGAAGTCGGGAAGAGTGTCCGGCCCGACTAGGTTCATCACCTCATTGGCCTCGGTCAGCATGCCGAGGAAGACGTGCAGATCGGCGATGTTGGCGTCGCTGGCGCCCGTCTGGGCGCGGAAGGCATCGATGGCGTCCGGCATCAGGCGACCACCGCCGCCAGGTCGGCTTCCACATCCTTGACCTTCTTCACATGACCCAGAAGCGCCGTCAGAGCGCCCGGGGTCATGCCTTCAATGCGCCCAGCCTGGCCCAGCGTCAGCGGACGGATCAGGGCGAGTTTTTCGCGCACCTCGTTCGACAGCGCGCCGATAGCGGCGTAGTCGAGGTCAACGGGAAGCGACAGCCCCTCCTCCCGCCGCAAGGCTTCCGCATCCTGCGTCTGGCGATCCAGATAGCTCGCATAGACGGCGTCGATCTCGACCTGATCCCGCACCGCAGGCGACCAGTCCGTGATTTCGGGGCGGACGGCGACAAACTGATCCAGCGTCACATTCGGGAAGGCGAGCAGATCACGGATCGAACGCCGCTGGCCATCCGCGTTGACGGTGATCCCTAGGGCCCCCGCCTCCTTGGGCGTGAACTGCGTTTCACGTGAAACATGGTTCGCCCGGTCCAACTGGTCCGCCTTCTCCAGCCATACCTCGGCGCGCTCGGCGCCGACAATCCCCGCCGCGATTCCGATCGGCGTTAGACGTTGGTCAGCGTTATCCGCGCGCAGCGTCAGGCGATACTCAGCCCGGCTGGTGAACATGCGATAGGGTTCAGTGACGCCGCGCGTCACCAAGTCATCGATCATGACGCCGATATAGGCCTGGTCTCGACCGAGGATCAGCGGGTCGGAACCCGCGGCGGCGCGGGCGGCGTTCAGGCCGGCGATCAACCCTTGAGCCCCCGCCTCCTCATAGCCGGTCGTGCCGTTGATCTGGCCGGCCAGATAGAGGCCGGGGCGTTTCTTGACCTCCAGCGCCGGAGTCAATTCACGCGGATCGACATAGTCGTATTCGATGGCGTAGCCGAAACGGAAGACCTCGACCTGCTCCAGGCCGGGCATCGTATGCAGGAAGGCCAGCTGGGTCGCATCCGACACCGAGGTCGAGATGCCGTTGGGATAGACGGTCGGATCATCCAGACCCTCCGGCTCCAGGAAGACCTGGTGGCTTGTCTTGTCGGCGAAGCGGACCACCTTGTCTTCGATCGACGGACAGTAGCGCGGCCCGCGACCCGACAGACGCCCGCCGTAAACGGCGCTTTCACCGAGGTTGTCGGCGATGATGCGGTGCGTATCTTCCGTCGTATGGGTGACGCCGCAGGCGATCTGCGGCACCTCGATCCGGTCGGTCAGGAAGCTGAAAGGCGCGGGCTGATCGTCCGCCGGCTGCATCTCCAGCCGATCCCAGGCGATGGTTCGCCCATCCAGACGCGCAGGCGTGCCGGTCTTCAGGCGCCCCATCATCAGATCCGCCGAATGCAGATCGCCCGCCAGACCGGTCGACGGGTCTTCGCCATAGCGGCCGGCCGGAATGCGCAAATCGCCGCGATGAATGACTCCGTTGAGGAAGGTGCCCGTCGTCAGCACCACAGCCCCGGCGCGGATGGTCTCCCCCGCCCCAGTCTTCACCCCGGCCACGCGATCGCCGTTCAGGATCAGCCCCTCGGCCGTGCCCGCCATCAGGGTCAGGTTCGGGTAGTCGGCCAGTTCGGCCTGCATGGCCTCGCGATACAGGCGACGGTCGATCTGGCTGCGCGGACCGCGCACAGCGGCGCCCTTCGACCGATTCAGCAGGCGAAACTGGATGCCCGACACATCGGCCAGGCGGCCCATGACGCCGTCCAGGGCGTCGATCTCGCGCACCAGATGGCCCTTGCCCAAGCCGCCGATGGCCGGGTTGCAGCTCATCTCGCCGATAGTCTCGAGCTTCTGGGTCAGAAGCAGGGTGCGGGCGCCCGCCCGCGCGGCGGCGGTCGCAGCCTCGCAACCGGCGTGGCCGCCGCCGATGATGACGACATCGAAGGTGTAATCGGGGGTCGAACTCATGGCGTCCACATAGTCCATTCGAGCCGGAATCGCCACCGGCTCGAGAACCGTTGTTTCACGTGAAACAGGCGAAAGCCGGGCCTATTTGCCGATGCAGAAGGAAGAGAAGACCTCGCCCAGAATATCCTCCACGCCGATAGCGCCGGTGACGCGGGCCAGGGCGTCGGCAGCGCGGCGCAGATCGTCCCCCGCCATCTCCGGCGCCAGATCGAGGGCGCGGCGCCCCGCCTCAACGGCGGCCAGAGCCTCAGCCAGGCGGCGACGATGACGCTCCCGCGTCACGGCGGGGAAGTCGGCCCCGGACAGATCGCGCGCCAGACGCGCCGCGATCCAGTCGTGCAGCTCCGTCAGCCCTCGCCCCGTCGTGGTGCTGACGGTCAGGGCTTCAAGGTCGGGCGCCGGCGTCACAGCGCCGAGGTCGGCCTTGTTCAGCACCTGAAGATCGGACTCCCCGACAAAAGCAGCAGCTGGGTCTTCAACAGGCTCAGCGGAGGGCGAACGGACCCATAGGCGCAGGTCGGCCCCTTCCGCTCTCAATCGGGCGCGGCGGATGCCTTCGGCCTCCACCAGATCGTCGCTGTCGCGCAGACCCGCCGTGTCTGACAGGGTGACGGCGTAGCCGCCGATCATAATGTCCGCGTCCAACACGTCGCGCGTGGTGCCGGCGATAGGCGTAACGATGGCCGCCTCGCGCGCCACAAGCGCGTTGAACAACGATGACTTGCCGGCGTTCGTCTCGCCGATCAGAACGATGCGATAGCCCTCGCGCACCCGCCGTCCTCGATCGGAATCCGCCAAAGCAGAGCGCAGATCGGCCGAGAGCTTGTCCAGAACCGGCCCCGCCGTGCGGGCCAGGTTGTCGGGCACCTCCTCGTCCGGGAAGTCGATCTCGGCTTCAACGAGGGACAGAGCCTTCAGCAGCTCGCGACGGAACCCGGCGTAGGCCGCCGAAAGAGCGCCGTCCAATTGCCCAAGCGCCTGGTTCTTCTGAGCGCCCGTCTCGGCGTCGATCAGGTCGGCCACGGCCTCGGCCTGGGCCAAGTCCATGCGGCCGTTCTGGAAGGCGCGACGGGTGAACTCGCCGGGCTCGGCGGGTCGAACATCGAGGGCGATCAGGGCGCGGCTGGCGGCCTCGATCACCGCCCGCCCCCCGTGCAGATGCAGCTCGGCGCTGTCTTCGCCGGTATAGGAATTGGGTCCGGGGAAGCGCAGGATCAGAGCCTGATCCACCATCTCGCCGTCATGACGAAGCGTCCGCAGCGAGGCCAAACGCGGGGTCAGCCCCCCTGCCCCCAGCGCAGTCAGGGCCGCATCCACGCCCGGCCCGGACAAGCGGATGATGGCGATGGCGCCCCGCCCCGGCGGCGTGGCCAGGGCGAAGATGGTGTCGGCGTTTGAACTCAAGTCGTCAGCCCTTGGGCGCGCCCGTGACGGCGGCTTCCATCAGACGGCGGAACTGGTCCTGAGCCTGAACGCCGAAACTGGTCCAGGTCTTCATCAGTTCATCAGGCTGCATGGCCGCCATGTTGGCGTCCATCCGCTTCTGCATCTCGGCGACCAGGTGATCGTTGAGCGGCGTCACGTCCGGCAGGCCTAGGAAGGCGCGGGCCTCGGCCGGGGTGCAGTCGATCTCGATGTTCAGCTTCATGACGTCTGCCTTTCAAGCTGGGCGCGTGTTTCACGTGAAACATGCCCTCAAGCAGCCGCCCGCCGCGCGGGCGGCGCTAGGGCCAGTATCAGGTGTTCATGGACTGGAAGAAGTCGCCGTTGTTCTTGGACTGGCGCAGCTTGTCGAGCAGGAACTCGATCGCGTCCTGCGGACCCATCGGGTTGAGGATGCGGCGCAGGACATAGGTCTTGGCCAGTTGATCCTTCGGCGTGATGAGGTCTTCCTTGCGGGTGCCGGACTTGAGCACGTCGATGGCCGGGAAGATGCGCTTGTCCGCGACCTTGCGGTCCAGCACGATTTCCGAGTTACCCGTGCCCTTGAACTCTTCGAAGATCACCTCGTCCATGCGGCTGCCGGTGTCGATCAGGGCCGTGGCGATGATGGTCAGCGAGCCGCCCTGCTCCACATTGCGAGCGGCGCCGAAGAAGCGCTTGGGACGTTGCAAAGCGTTGGCGTCGACGCCGCCGGTCAGCACCTTGCCCGACGACGGGACAGTGGCGTTGTAGGCGCGGCCCAGGCGGGTGATGGAGTCCAGCAGGATGACGACATCCTTCTTGTGCTCGACCAGACGCTTGGCCTTTTCGATCACCATTTCGGCGACGGCGACGTGGCGGGTGGCGGGCTCGTCGAAGGTCGAGGCGACGACCTCGCCCTTCACCGTGCGCTGCATGTCCGTCACTTCTTCCGGACGCTCGTCGATCAGCAGGACGATCAGGAAGACCTCCGGGTGGTTGCGCTCGATCGATTTGGCGATGTTCTGCAGCATGACCGTCTTACCGACGCGCGGCGGGGCGACGATCAGGCAGCGCTGGCCCTTGCCCAGCGGGGCGACGATGTCGATGACCCGGCCCGAGCGGTCCTTCAGCGTCGGATCCTGGATCTCCATGTGCAGCCGCTCTTCGGGGTAGAGCGGCGTCAGGTTGTCGAACAGAACCTTGGTCTTGACCATCTCCGGATCTTCGAAGTTGATCGTATCGACCTTGAGCAGGGCGAAGTAGCGCTCGCCTTCGCGCGGGCCGCGCACGGCGCCGTGCACCGTGTCGCCCGAGCGCAGGCCGAAGCGGCGGATCTGCGACGGCGAGACATAGACGTCGTCCGGCCCCGGCAGATAGTTGGCGTCAGGGCTGCGCAGGAAGCCGAAGCCGTCCGGCAGGATCTCCAGCACGCCCGAGGCGATGATCTCGACCTCTTCGTCGGCCAGCGTCTTCAGGATGGCGAACAGCAGATCCTGCTTGCGCAGGTTGCCGGCGTTCTCGATGTCCAGGCCCTCGGCGAAGGCGACCAGGTCTTCCGGCGTCTTCTCGTTCAGTTCCTGCAGGGTGATGCGGCCGTTGGGCACGATCGGCTCGCCGTCATCGTCCTCATCATCCTCGGCCGTGGTGTCGACGCCGTGATCCTCGTCTTCGGCGGCAGTCGGAGCGATGACCTCTTCGGCTTGCGCCTCCTCAACCGGCGCGGCAGCGCGGCTTCCACCCAAGCTCAGGGTGCGGCGCGGGCGCTCAGCAAGTGTTTCTACTGCGTTTTCAGTGACTTCGGTTTCCGGCGTGTCAGGCGTATCGGTCATGATGGCGTGCTCGTTCGCGCGCCCAAACGCCGCAAAGCGTTCAGGAGCAGAAGGTCGTCGATGGTTTCAGCCGCAAGGGCTGGGAGGGAGGGCGACGGTCTCCCGCAGGCTCAAACCGGCAGGCGTCGCGAAAAGAGAGGGACCGCACTGCACGGATCGGCCGCACGGTTCACCGCAGCGGAACCACGAAAGACCCGTGCGGGTCAAGGGCCCTCAGGCAGCGAGCGACCGCGTCGCTCGCGTCAAGGCCTCTAGAAACTCCATTCCATCGTCACCGACAACACCATGATGATGGCCAGGACGAAGGGAACCTCATTGGTCATGCGCCAGAAGCGGCCGGAATACTTCGACGTTCCTGCCGCGATCTTCTTGCGCTGCCCCGCCAGGAAGCCGTGCCAGCCCGCCAGCAGGAAGACGCCGATCAGCTTGGTCATCATCCAAGGCTGATGCGCGAAGGACCAGTCGGCGCCCTCGCCGCTGCGCAGCCACAGCAGCCAGCCGCCGAAGACGAAGGCCAGGATCATGGCCGGGTTGATGATGATGCGCAGCAGCCGCGTCTGCCAGACGCGCAGCAGAGCCTGCATCTCGCCGCGCAGGGGCTCGGGCTTGGCGTTCTGCTCGGCGTCATAGGCGAACAGGCGCGGCAGGAAGAGCATGCCGGCCATCCAGGCGATCACCGCCAGGATGTGAAGCCCGCGGGCCAGGTTGTAATAGTCCATGTCGCTCCCCTCAGGCCGCCTTGGAGGCCCTTGAACAGCGGGACGGGCAGGCTTTCAAGTGGGCGCATGGTCCACCCTCCGAAGCCCCCTGCGGGGCCGTCCCCGGCGTCTCCAGCGCCTGCCCGACCGCATCGGCCAGGGCGGTGATGAAGATCGGATCGGCGCTGACCGTCGGCGCCCGCAGATAGGGCGCGCAACCGACCTTATGCGCCAGTTCGCCGTATTCCATGTCCAGCTCGACCAGGGTCTCGATATGCTCGGAGACGAAGGCGATCGGCACGACGACAGCGCCCACGCCGTCCTTGGCCGCCTGTTCGATGGCGTCCGGCGTGGCGGGCCCCAGCCATTTCAGCGGCCCGACCCGGCTCTGATAGCAGATGGCCCAGTCGGTCAGGCCCATGTGCGCGACCACGGCGGCCACGGTGGCCTCGACCTGGGCCTGATAGGGATCGCCGGCCGCGACCAGCTTTTCCGGAATGCCGTGCGCCGAAAACAGCACGCGCACCGGCCTGCCTTCGGCCCTGTCCAGCGTTTGTTGGATCAGATGAGCCTGGGCCTCGATCAGGCCCTCGGCGTCCGGATAGCAGCAGACGACGTGGGTCTCGCCCGGCCCGTCGTAGCACTCGCTCCACTTCTTCAGCGACGAGGCCGTCGTTGTGGTTGAGAACTGCGGATAGAGGGGCAGAAGGACGATCTTGTCCGGTTGGAAAGCCTTGACCGCCGCCGCCGTCTCTTCCGTCAGCGGATGCCAGTAGCGCATGGCGATGAAGACGCGGCTGTCATCGCCCGGCGCCGCGTCGGCCAGGGCGCGCGACAGGGCCTCGGCCTGCTTCTGCGTCTCGGGCAGCAGGGGGGAGCCGCCGCCCATCAGGGCGTAGTTGGCCTGGGCCGAGGTCTCGCGACGGCTGGAGATCAACTTCGCCAGCGGCGTGCGGAACACCCCCGGCAGGCCGATGATGGCCGGGTCGTTGAACAGGTTGAACAGGAAGGGTTTGACCGCTTCGGGGCGATCGGGACCGCCCAGATTGGTCAGAACGACCGCCACGCGCCGGTTGGGTCGTCCCTCGGGGGTTGTGGCGGTCCGGGTCATTGGGCGCCGATCCGCTTCAACACCTGTTCGACATGGGCGATCGGCACGTCCGGCAGGATGCCGTGGCCCAGGTTGAAGATCCACGGCCCCTGGCCCCAGGCCTCCATCAGCTGATCGACGCGGCGGTCCAGGGCGTCGCCGCCCGCGCGCAACAGCAAGGGGTCCAGCGCGCCCTGAATGGGCTTGATCGCCTGGACGCGCTTGCCGACGTCCAGAGGACAGGCGGTGTCCAGCGCCACGCCCTGCACGTCGCATTCGCGGGCATAGCGTTCGGCCAGCGCCGCCGAGCCTCTCGGAAAGCCGATCAACGGCACGGTGACGCCCAGTTCGCGGGCGCGGGCCACCAGCTTCTGGTGCGGTTTCAGCACCAGGGTCTCGAACAGATCGTCGGGCAGGCCCTCGGCCCAGCTCTCGAAGATCTTCAGAACCTGGGCGCCGGCGTCCTGTTGCATCTTCAGATAGTGGGCGGTGGATTCCACCAGCACGTCCAGCAGACCCGCCACCAGCTCGGGGTGGGTATAGGCGTAGGTGCGGGCGGCGGTGCGCTCGCCCTTGCCGATGGTGCGCGCTTCGCCGTCCAGCATATAGGTGGCGACCGTCCACGGCGCCCCTGCAAAGCCGATCAGGGCGCGTTCAGGCTCCAGTTCCGCGCGCACGAGGCTGAGTGTCTGGCCCACGGCCTTGAGGGCCTCTCCAGCCTGCTGAGCCTTGTCGGCCATGGACTGCACCGACGGCAGAGCGCCCAGGCGCGGCCCTTCCCCCGCCTCGAACCACACCTTCTGGCCCAGGGCGCCGGGGATCAACAGGATGTCAGCAAAGACGATGGCGGCGTCAAAGCCGAACCGGCGCATCGGCTGCAGGGTCGCTTCCGCCGCCATTTCCGGATTCAGGCAGAAGGCGATGAAGTCCGGCGCCTTGGCCCGCAGCTCGCGGTATTCCGGCAGGTAGCGCCCGGCTTGACGCATGAACCACACGGGTGGGCGGGAAAGGGTTTGGCCCTGGAGAGCCTGGATCAGAAGGGGCGTGCTCATGCTTTGGGCTTTAGGATGCACACCCCCAAGCCTCAATCCCTATTCAGATTTAAGAATTGAAAGAATTGGTAGGTGGAAGCAGGGCCGGGGAGCGCGGGGATAACTGCGGGCAGTCCCGGTTCGACTCCCTCTTGTCCCCTGATCGCGGCGTGGAAACCCAGGCGTTTACAAGGCGGGGTGTGAGTCATGGGGATAAGCCGTGAAACGCCCGTCGGACTCTGGCTTGCCTCTGGGCGCCGTTGTGGGTGAATCTGCGGGCGCCGTTGTTGGACAAAATGTCCTGCCCCCAGCACGGGATGAATCCTCGGCGCCCAGGCGGACGACTCCGGCGCCGATCACCACAACGGCGCCCGCGATCCCCGCTCGCGACCGGCGGCCAGGCTTGCTAGAGGATTCGGCGCCCGGTCTTTCACGAACGGCGCCCCGGCTTTTCAACAGGGCGCGGGGATGATCCGACCGCCGCCTGGAAGGAGACGCCGATCTCATGAGCCCCGCCCGACCGATCGGCGCTTCGCGCCTGGCCACCTATTTCCACGTCCACCTGGTGTCGGACTCGACCGGCGAGACGCTGAACGCCATGGCCAAGGCCGTCGTCGCCCGTTTCGACGGCGTCATTCCCATCGAACACATCTACGCCCTGGTGCGCTCGACCAAGCAGATGGATCGGGTGCTGGAAGAGGTGGCGGCCGCGCCCGGCGTGGTGCTGCACACCCTGGTCGACCGCGAATTGCGCGAACAGCTCGAGGAAGGCTGTCGCCAGCTGCAGATGCCGCAGATCGGGGCGCTGGATCCGCTGGTCGGCGCCCTGTCGCGCTATCTGGGCGCGGACGTCTCGGCGCGGGTCGGGGCGCAGCACGCCCTGGATACGGGCTATTTCAACCGCATGGGCGCCCTCGACTACGCCATCGCCCACGACGACGGCCAGGGCACGCTGGAGCAACTGGAACAGGCCGACGTGGTGTTGTGCGGGGTCAGCCGGACCTCCAAGACCCCGACCTGCATCTATCTGGCGCACCGGGGCATTCGCGCCGCGAACGTGCCCCTGGTCCCCGGCCAGGAGGATGGCGAGCGGCTGACGGGACTGAAGAAGCCGCTGGTGGTCGGCCTGACCGTATCGCCCGATCGCCTGGTTCAGATCCGCCGCAACCGGCTGGACGGGCTGAACGCCGGTCATGCCTCGGCCTATGTCGACCATGACGCCGTGCGCGAGGAAACCATCAAGGCGCGTCGCGCCTTCGAACGGCGCGGCTGGCCGACCATCGACGTGACCCGCCGTTCGGTCGAAGAGACGGCGGCGGCCATCATTAACCTGCTGAGCGAGCGGCGCAGCCGCAAGCTGGGAGCCCCGATGTGACGACGACCGACGGCGAACGCCTGATCTTGGCTTCCAAGAGCGCCGCGCGCCGCGCCATGCTGACCGACGCCGGCGTGCCTTTCGCCGTCCAGGTCGCCGACGTGGATGAGGACGCCCTGAAGACGCCGGGCGTCGACCCGGTCGAACTGGCGGTCGAACTGGCGCGGGCCAAGGCGCTGGCGGTGTCGCGCCATGACGCCGACGCCTGGGTGCTGGGCACAGATCAGACCCTGTCGTTCGAGGGGGGACTAGTGTCCAAGGCGCCGACGCTTCAGGCCGCGCGCGAACGCCTGAACGCCATGCGCGGCCGCTCGCACCAACTGCATTCCGGCGCCGCCCTGGCCCGAAACGGCCAGGTGGTCTGGTCCGGCGTGGACACGGTCGAGATGAAGGTGCGCGATTTTTCCGACGCCTTCCTCGACGCCTATCTGGCGGCGGAAGGCGAGGCCTTGCTGGCCTGCGTCGGTTCTTATCGGCTGGAGGGGCTGGGCTCGCAATTGTTCGAGGCGGTCGAGGGCGACTACTTCACTGTTCTGGGCCTGCCGCTGTGGCCCGTTCTGGCCGAGCTGCGGCGCGCGGGCGTGATCGCGTCATGAGCGGAACGCCAGTCGGCCGCATCACCGGCGCCGCCCTGCTGGGCGGGATCGTCGGCAATCCGGTCAGCCATTCGCTCAGCCCGGTGATCCACAACGCCTGGCTGGAGGCCGGTGGGATCGACGGCGCCTACGTCGCCTTTGCGCCGAAAGACGCCTCGGGGTTTGACGCTCTGGTCGCCGCGGGGCGCGCGGGGTTGATCGCGGGCGTCAACGTCACGGCGCCGTTCAAGGAGCAGGCCTTCGCCCTGGCGGATGAAGCTGCTGCGGCGGCGCAGATGACGGGATCGGCCAATATCCTGGTCTTCGAGGACGGGCGGGTGCGGGCCGACAGCGCCGACGGCGCGGGCGTGCTCTACGCCCTGGCCGAACAGGCGCCGAAGCTGAAGCTGAACGGCGCCACCGTCGTCATGCTGGGCGCGGGCGGCGCGGCGCGAGCGGGCGCGGGCGCCCTGATCGAGGCGGGCGCGGCCCTGTCCATTCTCAACCGCACGCGGGAACGGGCCGAGGCTCTGGCCGCCGATCTTGGTCCGGCGGTGTCGGTCGCCCCGGACGCGAGCGTGCTGGAAGGCGCCGATCTGGTCATCAACGCCCTGAGCGTCGCGCCGGACATTTCGCTGGCGGCGCTGAAGCCTTCGGCCGTGGTCATGGACATGACCTATAAGCCCGTGATCACGCCCCTGCTGGCGGCGGCCCGCGCGCGAGGGCTGGCGACGGTGGACGGGCTGGCCATGCTGATCGGCCAGGCGGCGCCGTCGTTTGAGGCCATCTTCCGCCGCCCGCCGCCGCCGCTGGACCTGCGCGCCCTGCTGCTGAGCCATCTGGGAGAGACGGCGTGATCGTCCTGGGCCTGACCGGCTCGATCGGCATGGGCAAGTCGACGACCGCCCAGATGTTCGCCGATGAGGGCGCCGTGGTGTGGGACGCCGACGCCGCCGTTCACCGCCTCTACGGCCCCGGCGGCGCGGCGGTCGCACCGCTGGCGCAGGCTTTCCCCGGCGTGGTCGTGGACGGCGCGGTCGACCGGCCGCGCCTAGCCGAGGCCCTGGGTCGCGACGAGGACGCCTTTCAGCGGCTGGAGGCCATCGTCCACCCCCTGGTCGCGGCCGATCGCGCCGAGGCGCTGAAGGCGGCGGCGGACGGCGGGGCGCGTCTGGCGGTGGTCGACATCCCCCTGCTGTTCGAGACGGGGGGCGACGCCTTCGTCGACGCCGTGGCGGTGGTCACGGCCGACGCCGGGATTCAGGCCCAGCGCGTCCTGGCCCGCCCCGGCATGACGCGCGAGCGGTTCGACGCCATCCTGGCGCGCCAGACGCCGGACGCGGAGAAGCGCGCCCGCGCCGATTTCCTGATCGATACCGGACATGGTCTGGAGGCCGCGCGCGATCAGGTGCGCGCCGTCGTGGCTAAGGTTCTCGAACCGAGCTGGAAGCCCGCGCCGCCTTCCGCCTGGGGCTTGGGCCGTCTGGTCCTGCTGGCCGAAGGCGTGGGCGGAACGGCCTGGCGGGCCGTCGCGCCTGACGGCCGCACGAGCGTGGTCAAGCGCCTGAGCCCGCAGGCGGCGCCGGATGCGCCTCATGTCTTGGCCTGGCTGCGCTGGCGCGATGGGTCCGGCGCAATCCGCCTGCTGGGCGCTCAAGGGCCCTGGCAGTGGCTTGAGGACGCCGGCGATCACATGCTGGCCGCCGTGCTGGAGACGGAGGGCGATGAGGCCGCGACCCGCATCGCCGCCGACGTGCTGAGGGCGCTCCATGCGCCTTCGGATCGTCCGGCCGAGGGCCTTCAGACCATGACGGACCGCTTCGCCGCCCTGAGGCTTGAGGCGACGAGACAGGGCGGTCTGTTCGATGAGGCGGCGATTATGGCGGCGGGCCTGATGGCCGAGGGGACGCCGATCCGGCCGCTGCACGGCGACCTTCATCACGACAACATCCTGCACGGCCCGCGCGGCTGGCTGGCGATCGACCCGCACGGCGTTCTGGGCGATCCGGCCTATGACGCGGCCAATCTGCTCTATAATCCCTTGGAGCGGCAGGATCTCCGGACCGACCCCGCACGGGCGCGGCGGCTGGCCGAGACCCTGGCGCCGGCGGTGGAGCGGCCCGCCCAGGCGGTCATGGCCTGGGGCTTCTGCCACGCCTGCCTCTCCGCCGCCTGGCATCTGGAGGACGAGAACCACGAGGAGGCGCAACGCAGCCTGGCGGTTGCACGGGCGATCCGTCGCGCCCTGGAGGGCTGAACCCTTTCGCTGAGGGCCGAACCCCGGCATTAAGGGGCATGGCCCGCGAAATCGTTCTCGACACTGAAACCACCGGCTTCGATCCCAAGACGGGCGACCGGCTGATCGAAGTGGGCTGCATCGAGATCGAGGATCTGCTGCCGACGGGGCGGACCTTTCACCGCTTCATCAACCCTGAGCGGCTGATCCCGCCGGACGCCATCAAGGTGCACGGCATCACCGACGACAAGGTGAAGGACGCGCCCAAGTTTCATGAGGTCGTCGATGACCTGATGGAGTTTCTAGGCGATGCGCCCCTGATCGCGCACAACGCCAACTTCGACCGCAACTTCATCGATTTCGAGATCGGCCGCATCGGCCGCAAGCCGCCGCCGCAGGACCGCTGGATCGACACCCTGGCCCTGGCCCAGAAGCGGTTTCCGGGCATGGCCAACTCGCTGGACGCCCTGTGCAAACGCTACAAGATCAGCCTGGTCGAGCGCACCTTGCACGGCGCCCTGATCGACGCCCGTCTGCTGGCCGAGGTCTATCTGGAGTTGCGCGGCGGCAAGGAACGCGCGCTCGACCTGACCTCGACGCGCGGCGGCGCGGCCGAAACGGCGGAGCGGGTCGCCTACGGCGCCCGGCCGCGTCCCCTGCCCTCTTTCGTCACGGCCGAGGAAGAGGCCGCCCACCTGGCCTTCCTCAAGGCGACGATCAAGGATTTCAGCCTGTGGGCGGGCTACGGCGTGACGGTCACGACCGAGACTGAAGAAGCCGCCTGATCGGGCGCGTCCGTCGGGACGGGGCTCATCAATATGTAGGTTCCGGGTCGGGCCTGGTGCGCGTCGATCTGGGGGACCAGGCGCCGGAAATGCTCGCTGGCGCAGTGGGCGTCGAGCGCGGCCTGGTCAGGCCATTCCTCGATGAAGATGAAATGGCCGGGCTGTTTGCGATCCTCGAACAGATCATAGGCGCGGCACAAGGGCTCCCGCCGCGTCAGCCGCACCAGTTCGGCATAGAGGGGCCGCACCGCCTCGACATGCTCGGGTTTGATGAAGTCCTCAGCGATGACCTTGAGCATGGGCCCTCCTGCGCAAGAAAAGGGGCGCCCGACCGGACGCCCCTTCTACATAGATGGTCGCTCAAGCAGCGAGGCGCCGCGCGCCTCGCGCTAGCGACCTAAATCATGCCTGGCCGGTCTCGGCCGGGGCGCCGGCGATCTGCTGCTGGCGGGCGACGTAGATGGCGGCGAAGTCGATCGGATCGACCATGAAGGGCGGATAGAAGCCGCCGTCCGAGGTGGCCTGGGCGATGACCTGACGCGCGAAGGGGAAGAGGTAGCGCGGGCACTCGATCAGCAGCAGGGGCTCGATGTCCTGAGGCTGGACGCCTTGCAGGGCGAACAGGCCGCCGTAGAGCAGTTCCACGTGAAACACCGGCGACTGATCGTCGGCCGTGGCCTTGATCGACAGCTTCAGGTCGACTTCGAACAGACCGTCGGGACGGCCCTGGGCGTTCATCTCGACGCCCATGTCGATGGCAGGCTTGCCGTCGATGCGCAGGCTGTCCGGGGCCTTGGGGTTCTCGAACGACAGGTCGCGGACGTATTGGGCCAGGATGCGGAAGCCGGGGCCTTGCGGCTGGCCGCCCTGCGGTTGGGCTTGGTCGGGCGTCTGGCCGTTGGCGTCGGCGGGCGGCGTGGCGTCGGTCATGAGTCTGAAAACCGTCTTATAGGAATGAGGCGTCCCGCTCCCCCTGGAGGCGGGTCTGAGGGGGCGGCGGTAGCATGGCGAGACCCTGTGTCGCAACGTCGAGACCCGCGTTCGCCTCTCGCTTCGCCTTGCGCCCGCCCGGATCGACCCCTAATCACGTTGTATGAGCTACCCTTTCGCCTTTGGGGAGAAACCCGAGGCGCTTCCCTGTCGGGAAGATGAGGCCTGACCAGTCGAGGAACCCACCGTGCCGGTGACCTTTCAGATCGTGATCTTCGCCGTCATCGCGGCGGTGCTGTTGTTCCAACTCTATAATGTGCTGGGCAAGAAGGTCGGCCGTCAGCCCGAGGACAATCCCAAGCCCGTCCCGGTTCCCGCAGCCCCTGCCGGCGCGCCTGAAGCCGTGCGCGGCCCCGTTGTCGACCCCGCGCTGACGGCCGCCATCGCAGGCTTGAAGGCGCGCGAGCCGAACTTCGACCCGCACCGCTTCCTGGAAGGCGCGCGCCAGGCCTATGAGACCATCGTCCGCGCCTACGCCAAGGGCGACCGCGACGCCTTGCGTCCACTGCTGACCGACAAGGTTATGGGCTCGTTCGAGGCCGGCATTGCGGCGCGCGAGGCGCGCGGCGACGCCGAGAGCGTCGAACTGGTCCACGCCCCGCGCGCCGATCTGGAACTGGCCACGACAGAGGGCGACCGCGCCCTGGCCAAGGTGCGCTTCCTGGCCGAGGTGCGCGGCTCGGTCACGCCTTCGGGCGGCGAGACCGTCACCGAAGAGCGCCGCACGGCCGAGATCTGGACCTTCGAGCGCCGCCTGGGCGCCTCGGACCCCAACTGGGCCCTGGCCCGCGTCGAGCCGGCGACCGCCTGATGATCGCACGGTCCGCGCCCCTCGATCAGACGGGCGCGGCCCGTCTCCTTACGGCTCCGCTTGGGCGCCTGGGCGGCCTGTCCGGCGTTCTGGCTTTGACCCTGCTGGCGGCGGCCTGCGCGTCGACGCCGCGTCCGGTTCCGCCGACGCCTGGTCCTGTCCCCCTGCCGCCGCCGGTGTCGCCGCCGGTTCCGCCGGCCGCCGGAGATCTCAACCTGGCCGCCCTGCCCGGCTGGGCCGAGGAAGACCATCTGGCGGCCCTGCGCGCCTATGCCGCCGGTTGCGGCCCGTCGCGCATCGCCATTGAAACCTGCCGCGACGCCCGCGCCCTGGCCGCCCGCGCCAATCCCAGCGACGCCCGCGCCTTCCTGGAAAGCCGTTTCACCGCCGCCGAGGTGCGCACCGACGACGGCGGGCGCGGCCTGCTGACCGCCTATTTCGCGCCCGAGTATCCGGCCCGCCGCGTGCCGGACGCCGAGTTCGACGCCCCGGTTCTGAGCCGCCCGGCCAATCTGTCCAGCGTCGGCGATCGCGCGGCCATCGAGGCGGGCTCGGCCCAGTCCTCGGCCCTGGCCTGGATGAAGGCGGAGGATCTGTTCTTCCTGCAGATCCAGGGCTCGGGAACCCTGACCTTCCCCGACGGCGCCCGCCTGCGCGCCGCCTACGCCGCCGACAACGGGGCCAAGTTCGTCGGCATCGCCCGACCGATGACCGAGGAAGGCCTCTTGCCCCGCGACGGCACGTCGGGCGAAGCCATTCGCGGCTGGCTGGCTTCGCATCGCGGACCCGAGGCGCGCCGGGTGATGGCGCTGAACCCGCGCTACATCTTCTTCACCACCAGCCCTGACGACGGCAATGAGGCGACGGGCGCGGCGGGCGTGCCTCTGCCTGCGCGGCGTTCGGTGGCGGTGGATCCGTCGCGCTGGACCTATGGCGAAGCAGCCTGGATCGAGGCGGACGGCGGCAATCTTCGCGGCGCCCGCGCCAGCTATCGCGGCCTGGTCATGACGCTGGACACCGGCTCGGCCATTCGCGGCCCGGTGCGTGCTGACCTCTACATCGGTCGCGGCGATGCGGCGGGGCATGAGGCGGGCGCCGTGCGCCACCCCTTGCGCATGTGGCGGCTGATCCCGCGCGGCTAGGAACCGCTCGACGCCGCAAAAGGTTGCTACTGTGAAGCCGTCGCCGGGAGGACGCCATGACACGCACCCTTGCCTATCCGATGGATCGCCGCCTGTTCATGGCCGGGGTCGCCGTCGGCGGTCTGGTGGCGAGCGGGGCGGCGCAGGCCCGCGCGGTTGCTACGACCATCTTCCACGGCGGTCCGATCCGCACGATGGACGATGCGCAGCCGTCGGCCGAGGCCGTGGCGGTGCGCGGGCAGACCATCCTGGCGGTCGGCGCCCTGGACGCGGTGCAGGCGGCGGCGGGACGAGGCGCGCGCCTGGTCGACCTTGACGGCCGGACCGTGCTGCCGGGTTTCTTCGACCCGCATGGGCACGTCTCCATGGTCGGGCTGCAGGCGCGCTACGCCAACCTCCTGCCTGCGCCGGATGGCGAGGGGAACGACATCGCCGCCCTGCAACGGATCACGCGCGACTGGATGAACCGTCATGAGGCCCTGGTGCGCGACACCGGCCTGATCATCGGCTTCGGCTATGATGACTCCCAGTTGAAGGAGCGGCGGCACCCCACGCGGGACGAGCTGGACGCCATATCCGACGCCGTGCCGGTGCTGTTCCTGCATCAGTCGAGCCATCTGGGCGCGGCCAACGGCGCGGCCCTGGCGGCGGCGGGGATCGCGGCGGACACGGCGGACCCGCCCGGCGGGGTGTTCCGGCGCAAGGACGGCTCGCGCGAGCCGAACGGCGTGCTGGAGGAAACCGCCCTGTTCGCCGTCATGGGCGCCCTGTTCACCCGTCTGGACGCCGAAGCCAATCGTCAGATGATCGTCGAGGGCGCGCGCTACTACGCCCGCTTCGGCTACACCACGGCCCAGGACGGACGGTCGTCCACGGACACCTGCCGCATGAACGCGGGCCTGGCCGAAGCAGGCGCCCTGCCCATCGACATCTTGTCCTTCCCCGACATCCTGACCTCGACCGATGTCATGGCCACGCCCCTGCACCGGCGGAACTATGAGGGGCGTTATCGTATCGGCGGGGTCAAGCTGACGCTGGACGGCTCGCCCCAGGCCAAGACCGCCTGGCTGTCCCAGCCCTATTTAGTCCCGCCCGAGGGGCAGTCCGCCTCCTGGCGGGGCTATCCGGCGGTGACGGAGCAGCAGGCCCTGGACGCCGTGGACCTGGCCTTCGCCAATGACTGGCAGATCGAAGTTCACGCCAACGGCGACGCCGCCATCGACCTGATGATCGCCGCCGTGCGCGAGGCGAGCCGCAAGCACGGCGCCCGCGACCGCCGCCCGGTGCTGATCCACGGCCAGACGACGCGGATGGACCAACTGGACGAGCTGAAGGCTCTGGGGATCGTCCCCTCCTTCTTTCCCATGCACACCTTCTACTGGGGCGATTGGCATCGGGATTCCGTGCTGGGGCCGCGCCGGGCGGAGTTGATCTCGCCCTGCGGCTCGGCCTGGCGGCGCGGGATGCGTTTCACCAGCCACCACGACGCCCCGGTGGCCAATCCCGACGCCATGAGGGTTCTGTCGGCCACGGTCACGCGCCGCACCCGCTCGGGCGACATCCTGGGGCCGGACGAGCGCGTGCCGGTCGAGGTCGCGCTGAAGGCCATGACCCTGTGGGCCGCCTGGCAGCATTATGAGGACGACCGCAAGGGCTCGCTCACGGCCGGCAAGCTGGCGGACATGATCCTGCTGGATGCGGACCCCATGACCGTCGATCCCGACCGCCTGGCCGGGATCAAGGTCACGGACGTCTATAAGGACGGCCGCCCGGTCGAGTTGGGCTGAAGCCCTAGCGCTTCTTCAGACTGCCCAGCACGCCGCGCAGCAGTTCGCGGGTGATGGTCGAGCCGGCGGTGCGCAGCACCGACTTGGTCAGGGCCTCCATCGGCGTTTGGCGGCTGGAGGTTCGAGCGCGCGGCGCCGCGCGTTCGCGGGCGGGCGCCGGGGCCGAACGCGCCGCCTTTTCCGCCGCCTTGGCTTCGGCGGCCGCTGTGGCGGTCTCGGCTTCGATGCGGTCGGCCTGGGCGCGGCGGGCCTTCAGCACCTCTTCGGCCGACTCGCGGTTGACCGCCGTGTCATAGACGCCGCGCACCGGGCTGGCGGCCAGCGTCGCGGCGCGTTCGGCCTCGGTGGCCGGACCGAGGCGCGAATCCGGCGGACGGATCTTGGTCTGCGCCACCACGGTCGGCGCGCCCTTTTCATCGAGGGTGGAGACCAGGGCCTCGCCGACCCCCAGGGCCTGAATGGCCTCGGCGGTGTCGAAGGCGGGATTGGTGCGGAAGCTCTGGGCGGCCGCGCGCAGGCCCTTCTGCTCGGCGGGGGTATAGGCGCGCAGCGCATGCTGCACCCGGTTGCCCAGCTGGGCCAGGACGCTGTCGGGGATGTCGGCCGGGTTCTGGGTGACGAAATAGACGCCGACGCCCTTGGAGCGGATCAGGCGCACCACCTGCTCGACCTTTTCCAGCAGGCCCTTGGGCGCGTCGTTGAACAGCAGGTGCGCCTCGTCGAAGAAGAAGACCAAGCGCGGCTTCTCCGGGTCGCCGATCTCGGGCAGTTGCTCGAACAGCTCGGACAGCAGCCACAGCAGGAAGGCGGCGTACAGGCGCGGGCTGTTCATCAGCCGCGTGGCGTCCAGCACGTTCACCTGGCCCCGGCCGTCGAGCGCCGTCCGCATCATGTCCTCCAGACGCAGGGCCGGTTCGCCGAAGAAGGCCTTGCCGCCCTGCTGTTCGAGCTGGAGCAGGGCGCGCTGGATGGCGGCGATGGAGGTTGGCGAGACGTTGCCGACCTCGCGGCCGATGGTCTGGGCGTTCTCGCCGACATAGGCCAGCAGGGCGCGCAGATCCTCAAGGTCCAGCAGCAGCAGGCCTTCCTTGTCGGCGACGTGGAAGGCGACGGTCAGCACCCCCTCCTGCACGTCGTTCAGCTCCAACATCCGCGCCAGAAGCACGGGACCGACGTCGGACACGGTGGCGCGGATCGGGTGGCCCTTCTGACCGTACAGATCCCAGAAGACGACCGGGGCCGACTTGCCGTTCAGCGTCAGGCCCATCTTGCCCGCGCGCTCGGCGAACTTTTCGACTCCGCCGTCCTGGCTGACGCCGGACAGGTCGCCCTTCACATCGGCGCAGAAGACGGGGACGCCCGCTTCGGAAAAGCCCTGGGCCATGATCTGCAGGGTCACGGTCTTGCCCGTGCCGGTGGCGCCGGCGACGACGCCGTGGCGGTTGGCCCGATTCAGCAGCAGCCGCTCGGGCGCGCCCTCGAAGGACTGGCCGAGAAACAGGGCGGGGGCGTCGGTCATGAAGAGGGTCTCCTGCGTGCTGTTCCATGCTTAATCGACCGGGCCGTCGCCGCAAGGCGGAACCTCGGCGGTTTACAGCGATTGACGCCGTTCCCGGTCACGACGACAGTTCCGCCATGAAGCTTCCGATCACCGTCAGTCACTCCTCCCCGGCCACGAATGCGGTGGTGCTGATCGCCGTCGTGGCGGCGGGGGCGGCGCTCTACTGGCTCAGGGACATTCTGACGCCCCTGGCCATGGCCCTGTTCCTGATGATCATGATCGACGGAGTGAAGCGCGCCCTTGAGCGGCGCACGCCGATTCCGCCGCGTTTCGCCGGGGCGGCGGCCCTGATCCTGGTGGTGCTGGGCTTCCTGGCCTCGATCTGGATCATCGTCGACGGGGCGGCCGGCTTCTTCACCGACGCCTCGGGCGTGGCGGGCAGCATCGGCCCGCGCATCGATCAGATCAGCCGTGACGTCTCGGCCCTGGTCGGGGTCAGCGATCCGCCGACCCTGCACGACATGATCGCCGGCATCGACGTGCGCGGCTGGCTGACCAGCGCAGCCTTCCAGGTGCAGGGCGCGGCCACCGGCGCCTTCTTCGTCATGATCTACCTGGGCTTCCTGCTGGCGTCGCAGGCGGGCTTCCGCAAGAAGATGGTCGGCATGTTCCCGGAACGCGGCCCGCGCCAGGAGGCGCTGGAGGTGTTCGAGCGCGTGCGCGGCGGGGTTGAGGGTTATCTGTGGGTCCAGGCCGTGACCGGGGTCATGATCTGCGCCGTGGCCTGGGTGCTGATGCGGGCGGTGGGGCTTCAGAACGCCGAATTCTGGACCTTCGTCATCTTCATCGTCGGCTTCATTCCGGTGCTGGGCGGCGCCGTGGCGGGCTGCGCCCCGCCCCTGTTCGCCCTGGTCCAGTTCGAAAGCTACTGGCCCGCCCTGATCCTGTTCGTCGGTCTTCAGACCCTGCTGTTTCTGGTGGGTAACCTGGTCCAGCCGCGGATGCAGGGCGACAATCAGAACATCGACCCCATCGTCGTCCTTCTGGCCCTGGCCTTCTGGGGCAAGCTGTGGGGCGTGGCGGGGATGTTCCTGTCGACCCCGCTGGCGGTGATGGCCATGGCCATCCTGGCCGAGTTCAAGGGCTCGCGCTGGATCGCCGTGCTGTTGTCCGGCGACGGCGAGCCCTATGCGCAGAAGCGCGGCGGGGAATCGGAAAAGGAGGGCGGATCTTCCTGGCTCGGACGGATTCTTGGCCGCGACGTCCCGCCGCAGGACGAAAGCCGGAAATAATCCTTCAATTGTCCTTGAATGGCCGTAATCGTCGCCTATCTCATCCTCACACGACGCGGCCCTCCCCTCCCCCTCCCGGGCCGCGGCGTCTGAGGCCGGCGCTTCCCCTCCCCCTCCTAAGCGCCGGACCGAGCAGGCCGTCGGACATCGTTCGACGGCCTTGTTCGTTTCAGGGGTCTGTCTCACAGCACATTGCTGAGGCTGCTTCCGTCCGATGACGGCGGAATTGGGGCTTTTCCTGCTCGACTTGACGGTGCTGGCGATGCAAACGGTCCACAACTGGGCCCGTTGCGCCACATGCTGCGGTGCACACTGAAATTCCCTGTCTTTCAGGGCCTGGGCGGCCTAGCCGTTCTCGCCGGGGACGCTAAGGTGCGGCTGTTTTCCCCAGCGGTTTTCCACCGCGCCGTTCGAGACCTGAGTCATGTCCGCTGCTTCGCGCATCGTTCCCGCCGTTCCCGCCGACCTGGGAGCGCTGGAGGCGGCCTACGCGCGGATTGCGGCGCCGCCGGGCGCGGCGGAGAAGACCCTGCTGGCTCAGGCTTTCGACGACTATTCGGCCGATGAGACGCCCGAACTGGGCGGCGACGACTTGGCGGTCCTGCTGGCCGGCGCCTGGCGCGGCGCCGAGGCCCGCAAGGCGGGCGAGCCCGCCCGCATCACCGTCGGCCCGCTGGCCGACGCCGCCGGCGTCAACACCGGCTATGATCAGATCCTGATCCTGCAGGACGACGGCCCCTTCCTGGTCGACAGCGTTCTGGGCGAACTGGCCGACGCCGGCGTCACTGTCCGCGCCCTGTTCCACCCGATCGTCGAGGTCGAGGCCGGCCGTCGCGACTCCCTGATCATCGTCGTCATCGACCCCCTGCCGCAGGAACGCCGCGACGCCCTGGGCGAGGGCCTGGCCCAGGCCATGGCCGACGTGCGCGTCGCCGTGCGCGACCACGGCGCCATGGTCCAGACCATGCGCGACGCCGTCCAGCGTCTTGAAGCCGCCCCGCCGAAGGGCGTCGATCCCGAGGTGCTGAAGGAGAACCTCGAGTTCCTGCGCTGGGCCAAGAGCGATCACTTCGTCTTCCTGGGCGCGCGCGACTACGACTATCCGCGCGACGCTTCGGGTTCTTATGAGGCCGAGGCGCCCCTGAACCAGTCCAGCGACGGTCTGGGCGTCCTCAGCGATCCCGAGCGCCGCGTCCTGCGCCGTGCCTCCGAGCCCGCCGTGCTGACCGCCGCCATGCAGCGCCAGCTGGACGAGAGCGATCCGGTCACCGTGGCGAAGGCCAACATGCGCTCGCGCGTGCATCGCCGCGCCTACATGGATTACGTCGGGATCAAGCGCTACGACGCCGACGGCAAGGCGACCGGCGAGACCCGCTTCGTCGGCCTGTTCACCGCCGAAGCCTACGACAAGATGGCCAAGGAAGTGCCGCTGATCCGGCGCAAGGTCGCCAATGCGCTGGAACGCGCCGGCAAGACGCCGGGCAGCCACAACCACAAGCGCCTGAAGAACATCCTCGAGAACTATCCCCGCGACGAGCTGTTCCAGATCGGCGAAGACGAGCTGCTGGATACGGCGCTGGGCATTCTGCACCTGTACGACCGTCCGCGCATCCGCTTGTTCACGCGCCGTGATCCGTTCGACCGCTTCGTCTCGGTGCTGTGCTTCATCCCGCGCGAGCGCTTCGACGCGGGCCTGCGCCAGCGCATCGGCGGCATCCTGGCCCAGGCCTGGGGCGGTCGCGTCTCGGCCTGGTATCCGCAGCTGACCGATCAGCCGCTGACCCGCGTCCACTACATCATCGGCGTGACGCCCGGCGATCACCCGACCCCGGACCTGCAGGCTCTGGAGGCCGAGGTGGCCGAGGCCGGCCGCAGCTGGATCGATCGCTTCGAGCGCGCCTTGCGCCTGGCCGGGGTCGATGAAGCCGCCGTCGGCCCGACCAGCGCTCGCTGGGCCGACGGCTTCGGCGTGGCCTTCCGCGCCCGCTATGACGCGGCCGAGGCCGTGGCCGACCTGGAGCAGTTCGACCGTCTGAACGACGGCTCGGCCGCCGACGGCGTCAACGCCGAGCCGGTGGCGGTGCGCGCCTTCCGCACGGCCGACGAGACCAATCTGCAGTTCCGCTTCAAACTGTATCGCCGCGGTTCGGCCGTGCCGCTGTCGGACGTCCTGCCGATCCTGGCCGACATGGGCCTGAAGACGCTCGAGGAATCCGACCACGTCGTGCGCACGATCGGCCAGGAGCCGATCTACATCCACGACTTCCTGCTGGAAGACCCGCGCGGCGCCGACCTGGTGTTCGCCGACCTCAAGACCCCGTTCGAAGAGGCCTTCAAGGCCGTGTGGAACGGCCGCACCGAGAGCGACGGCTTCAACCGCCTGGTGCTCGAGCTGGGCGTCGACTGGCGCGAGGCGGCCCTGATCCGCACCCTGGCCCGCTATCGCCAGCAGACGGGCCTGGACCCGTCGCAGTCGGTGCAGGAAGCCGCACTGCGCGAGTACCCCGACGTGGCGCGCGCCATCCTGTCGCTGTTCAAGGCCAAGTTCGACCCGGCGCACGGTGGTTCGGTCGCCGAGCGTGAGGCGGCCGTGGCCGAACTGGACGCCAAGATCGAAACCCTGCTGCAGGACGTGAAGAGCCTGGATCACGACCGGGCCCTGCGCCGCATCGCGGCCCTGATCGACGGGATCAAGCGCACCAACTTCTATCAGCTGGACGCCGAGGGCACGCCGAAGGCCCACATCTCGATCAAGATCGCCGGTCAGGAACTGGCCGACCTGCCCCTGCCCAAGCCCTTCCGCGAAATCTTCGTCTGGGCGCCGCATATCGAGGGTTCGCACCTGCGCTTCGGCCCGGTGGCGCGCGGCGGTCTGCGCTGGTCGGACCGTCGTGACGACTTCCGCACCGAGGTTCTGGGTCTGGTGAAGGCCCAGCAGGTCAAGAACTCGGTCATCGTGCCGGTCGGCTCCAAGGGCGGCTTCTATCCCAAGCAGCTGCCGGTCGGCGGCACGCGCGAGGAGACCCAGGCCGAGGCCATCCGCGCCTACAAGACCTTCCTGTCCGGCATGCTGGACATCACCGACAACATCGTCGGCGACGCCGCCCCGGTGCGCCCGGCCAATGTCGTGGCCTGGGAAGGCGACGACCCCTATCTGGTCGTGGCCGCCGACAAGGGCACGGCGACCTTCTCGGACATCGCCAACGGCGTGAGCCAGTCCTACGGCTTCTGGCTGGACGACGCTTTCGCGAGCGGCGGCTCGGCCGGCTATGACCACAAGGAAATGGGCATCACCGCGCGCGGCGCCTGGGAAGCGGTCAAGCGCCACTTCCGCGAGATGGGCAAGGACATCCAGAGCGAGCCCTTCACCGTGGTCGGCGTCGGCGACATGTCCGGCGATGTCTTCGGCAACGGCATGCTGCTGTCCAAGGCGATCAAGGTGGTGGCCGCCTTCGATCACCGCGACATCTTCATCGATCCGAACCCGGACGTGGCGAAGTCGTGGGCCGAGCGCAAGCGCCTGTTCGAGACGCCGCGCACCAGCTGGCAGGACTATGACAAGAGCCTGATCTCCGAAGGCGGCGGCGTCTTCTCGCGCTCGGCCAAGTCGATCGCCCTGACGCCGCAGATCAAGGCGCTGCTGGACATCGAGGCCGATAGCGTCGATCCGGTCACCCTGATGCAGGCCATCCTCAAGGCCCGCGCCGAGCTGCTCTACTTCGGCGGCATCGGCACCTACATCAAGGGCGCCGGCGAGACCAACCTGCAGGTCGGCGACAAGGCCAACGACGCCATCCGCATCAACGGCGGCGAGATCCGTGCGCAGGTCGTCGGCGAAGGCGCCAACCTGGGCGCGACCCAGCTCGGCCGGATCGAAGCCGCCCGCGCGGGCGTGCGTCTGAACACCGACGCCATCGACAACTCGGCCGGCGTGGACTCATCGGACCACGAGGTGAACATCAAGATCCTGACCGGCGGCGCCATCGCCTCGGGCCATCTGAAGGCCGAGGATCGCAACGCCCTGCTCAAGTCGATGACCGACGAGGTCGCGGACAAGGTGCTGGCCCACAACTACGACCAGACCCTGGCCCTGGCCCTGCAACAGGCCGAAGGCGCGGCCGCGCTGGACTCTCAGCAGGCCTTCATGCAGCACCTGTCGTCGATCGGTAAGCTGAACCGGGCGGTCGAATACCTGCCCGACGACGCCCGCATCGCCGAGATGAAGCTGCAAGGCCAGGCCCTGACCCGGCCGGAGCTGGCGGTCCTGACCGCCTATTCCAAGCTCGAGCTGTTCGACGAGATCGTCGGCTCGACGGCGCCGGACGACGCCTTCTTCGAACGCCTGCTGCTGGAGTACTTCCCGGCGCCGCTGGCCCAGTTCGAAGAGGACATGAAGGGGCACCGCCTGCGCCGCGACATCATCGCCACCGTGCTGTCGAACGAGATCGTCAACATGGCCGGGCCGACCTTCCCCGACCGCCTGCGCGCGGCGGCGGAATGCGACACCGCCGCCATGGTCACGGCTTTTGAGACCGCCCGCCACGTCTTCCGCCTCGACGAGGCCTGGAAGGCGGTGTCGGCCCTGGACCTGAAGATCCCGGCCGAGGCCCAGACGGCCCTCTATCAGGAGATCGCCCTGGTCCTGCGTCGCCAGACCTTCTGGCTGGCGCGTCGCGCGGCCCGCACCGAGACGACGGTCGGCGGCATGATCGCCGCCTATCAGCCCGCCGCCGACGCCCTGCGCGCCGCCGGTCCGGAAGTGTTGTCGCGTTATGAGCACGCCCGCTACGAAGGTCGGGTCCAGACCTTCATTGGTCTGGGCGCGCCGGAAGACCTGGCCCGCGACATCGCCATGCTGCGTCCGATGGTGGCCACGGCCGACATCGGCGACCTGGCCGGCGAACTGGGTTGGGACGCCCCGGCCATGGCCCGCGTCTATCACCAGGTCGGCGCCGCCTTCGACTTCGACCGCCTGCGCGTGGCGGCCGGGTCGGTGCCGTCCGGCGATCGCTTCGATCGCCTGGCCGTGCGTCGCCTGATCCAGGATCTGATGACCGAGCAGCAGCAGCTGACCCGCGCCGTGGCCAAGGCCTCGGCCCAGGCGGCGGGCGCCGGCGAGGACAGCGCGGAACAGGCGGTCGACGCTTGGATCGGCGCCCGCATGGATCAGGTGGAGGCCCTGCGCGCCTCGGTCGATGAGATCGAGACCTCGGGCTCCGGTTGGACCTTCGCCAAGCTGACTATCGCCAACGGCGAGATCCGCGAGGTGCTGGCTTCGGCTTCCTAAGTGGTGGTGACGCCGGGCAGCGGCCCGGCGTCACGCGCTACGCTCGCCGCGCGGCGGCTCGCTGCTTGAGCGCATGAGGCGTTTGAAAAGTGAGCGATGGTCGTGAAGTCGCTTTTAAGGCCCGTCCGTTTCGTTGTTTGGCGAGGCGGGCGGGCCTTGGCGTTTGGGGCGGGGTCGGTTTAGGTGGCCCCCTGCTGTTCAGCGAACCGGAGGGCCCATGCCCAGGAAGTTCCTCGTCGTCGTCGACGACACTCCCGAATTGGACGCCGCCCTGGCCTACGCCGCACGCCGCGCGCGTTCGACCGGGGGCCATGTGGTGCTGTTGCGCGCCCTGGTCGGCGGATCGGACGAGCACTGGTCCGGCGTCCGCGACGAAATCCGTCGCCAACAGCGCGAGGAGGCCGAGGCTCTGCTGGCCCGGCTGGGGGAAAAGGTCGCCGAGACGTCCGGCGCCCCGCCCGTCTATCTGATCGAGGAAGGCGATCCCCAGGCCGCCATCCGCAAGGCGGTCAGCGACGATCCCGACATCAAGATCCTGATCCTGGCCGCCGGCGCCAACGGGCGCGGCCCTGGCCCCCTGATTTCCGCCGTTTTGAAACACGGCGCCGGCTTCACCGGTCGAAAGCTGCCCGTCACAATCGTGCCCGGCGAACTGACGGAAGAAGAGATTCAGGATCTGGCCTGACCATCATGATGCTCCGTTTGATCGCCGCCGCTGTTCTTCTTTCGACAACGGCGTTCGCGCCGCATGCCCTGGCGCAGGCGGCGGTCCGGGCCTACGCCGTGCAGGGGGATTGCGACGGCCGTGCCGTTACAGCCGTACGCATGGCCGAGGGCTATTGCCTCGGTCTGGTGTGGCAGGGGGCGGGCCAGGACGGGCCGCGGATGCCGCGCGGTCTGATGCCGCTGGAGGGCGGCGACTGGCTGGTCACGGACCTGGGCGCCTGGGAGGCGGGCAAGGGGGCGGTGTGGCGGCTGTCGTTTGCGGCCGACGGCGCGGCGCGCTGGCGGCGGCTAGCGGGCGGCCTTTCGATGCCGCACACGGTCAAGCGCGGGCCGGACGGGCGGATTTATGTGTCCGAGATGAACCGCATCCTGACGCTGGATCCCGACGCGGCTGATGCCCAGGCCAGCGTCCGCACCGTCATCGGCGACCTGCCGGACAACCGGCTGCACGACAACCGCCACCCGCTGTCCAGCTTCGTCTTCGACGGGAACGGCGACCTGCTGGTCAATGTCGGGGCGCCCAGCGACCGCTGTCTGGACGCGGCGGGCAAGCCGAAGACGGATGCGCGCGGGGCCTGCGTCGAGGACGCCGCGACGGCGCAGGTGCGGCGCCACGCCTATCTGGGGAACGGCCGCTGGGCGGAAGAAAGCACCGTCTTCGCCAGCGGGCTGAGGAACTCCATCGCCCTGGTGCGCCATGCGTCGGGGACGGTGCTTCAGGCCGAGAACTCGGTCGATCTGGACACGCCGAACCACCCCTATGACGAGGTGAACGTGCTGACCCAGGGGCGCCATTACGGCTGGCCCTATTGCGTCGATCTGGTGACGCCCCTGCCGGGCTGGCCGGCGCGTCAGGCGCGCTGCAATGAGCGCGAACGGCCGATCGCCCTGTTGCCGCCGCACGCGGCGCCGCTGGACCTGATCTATTACGAAGGGGCGATGTTCCCCGAACTTCAGGGGCGGTTGCTGATGACCTGGCACGGTTTCCGCCGCACGGCCGGGCGCATCGTGGCGGTCGAGACGGACGAGGCGGGACGGCCTCTGACCGATATCGGCGGGCGCTACGCCATCTATCCGCGCGGCGCCCTGCCCTACCCCGCCGGCGCGCCCAGCGTGAACGGAAAGGTGCTGACGCCGGGCTGGGATAGGATCGCCGGCCGCCACCCGCGCGGCTCTCCCGTGACGATGGCGACGGCGCCGGACGGCTCCATCTGGGTCACGGATGACAGAAGCCGGGCGATCCTGAGAATCGCCCGGCCCCGGTAGGCTTGGGTTGTCAGGGGCGACTTAGCCCTCGCGGCCGTCCCGCTTGGCCAGGACGCGCAGGCGCAGGGCGTTCAGCTTGATGAAGCCCTCGGCGTCCTTGTGGTCATAGGCCTGGACGCCTTCCTCGAAGGTCACCAGATCCTGGTCGTACAGGCTGTTGGGGCTTTCGCGGCCGATGATGGTGACGTTGCCCTTGTAGAGCTTGACGCGGACCACGCCCGACACCTTCTGCTGGCTTTGGTCGATGGCGGCCTGCAGCATCTCGCGCTCGGGGCTGAACCAGAAGCCGTTGTAGATGAGCGAGGCGTATTTCGGCATCAGCTCGTCCTTCAGGTGCATGGCGCCACGATCCAGGGTGATCGACTCCATGCCGCGGTGGGCGGCCAGCAGGATGGTCCCGCCGGGGGTCTCATAGACGCCGCGCGACTTCATGCCGATGAAGCGGTTCTCGACCATGTCCAGACGGCCGATCCCGTTGTCGTGGCCCAGCTGGTTCAGCTTGGTCAGCAGGGCGGCGGGCGACAGGGCCTCGCCGTCGATGGCGACCGGATCGCCCTTTTCATAGGCGATGGTGATGACGGTCGGCGTGTCGGGCGCGGCTTCGGGCGAGATGGTGCGCTGGTGCACGAACTCGGGCGCCTCGACGGCCGGGTCTTCCAGCACCTTGCCCTCGGACGAGGAGTGCAGAAGGTTGGCGTCGACCGAGAAGGGGGCCTCGCCGCGCTTGTCCTTGGAGATCGGGATCTGGTGCTTCTCGGCGAAGTCCAGCAGGGCCTCGCGGGACTTGAAGTCCCACTCGCGCCAGGGGGCGATGACGCGGATGTCGGGCTCCAGCGCATAATAGCCCAGCTCGAAGCGGACCTGGTCGTTGCCCTTGCCGGTGGCGCCGTGACAGACGGCGTCGGCGCCGACCATGCGCGCGATCTCGATCTGTCGCTTGGAGATCAGCGGACGGGCGATCGAGGTGCCCAGCAGATACTGGCCCTCATAGACGGTGTTGGCGCGGAACATCGGGAAGACGAAGTCGCGCACGAACTCTTCGCGCAGGTCGTCGATGAAGATGTTCTCGGGCTTGATGCCCAGCTTCAGCGCCTTCTCCTTGGCGGGGGCGAGCTCTTCGCCCTGACCCAGGTCGGCGGTGAAGGTCACGACCTCGGCGCCGTATTCCTCCTGCAGCCACTTCAGGATAATCGACGTGTCCAGCCCGCCCGAATAGGCGAGGACGACTTTCTTGGGGGCGGGCTTGCTCATCGGTCGGTTAATCCTTTCAGGAGACGCAAGGGTCAGGGGACGCTTGGGGGAGGCGTTCGGCGCGCTTAAAGGACCAGACGCGCCGCGATGCAAGCGCGGGATTGGGACGCCGGTCCGCCAATGCCTCGAGGGCGCCGCGAACTGATCCGCGACGCCCCCGTTTCAGGCTGGATTTTCAACCGCTTAGAGGCGTCAGGCGGCCAGAGCCTTGAGGGCGTCGACCAGGTCGGTCTTTTCCCAGGAGAAGCCGCCGTCGGCGTCCGGCGTGCGGCCGAAATGGCCATAGGCGGCGGTGCGGCGATAGATGGGCTTGTTCAGGCCCAGGTGCTCGCGGATGGCGCGCGGCGAGGCGCCGCCGATCAGCTTGGGCAGTTCGGCTTCCAGCACCGCCTCGTCGATCTTGCCCGTGCCGTGCAGGTCGACGTGGACCGACAGCGGCTTGGACACGCCGATGGCGTAGCTGATCTGGATGGTGCAGCGGTCGGCCAGGCCCGCCGCGACCACATTCTTGGCCAGGTAGCGGCAGGCGTAGGCGGCCGAGCGGTCGACCTTGGTCGGATCCTTGCCCGAGAAGGCGCCGCCGCCGTGCGGGGCCGCGCCGCCGTAGGTGTCGACGATGATCTTGCGCCCCGTCAGGCCGGCGTCGCCGTCGGGCCCGCCGATGACGAAGGTGCCGGTCGGGTTGATGTGCCACTCGGTGTCGGCGGTGATGAAGCCCTGCGGCAGCACCTTCTCGACATAGGGCTTCACGATGGCGGCGACCTGGCCCTGGCTCAGATTGGCCTTGTGCTGGGTCGAGACGACGATGGAGGTCGCGCGCACCGGGCGGCCGTTTTCATAGTGCAGCGTCACCTGGCTCTTGGCGTCGGGCTCAAGGCCCGGCTCCCTGCCCGAATGGCGGGCCTCGGCCAGGGCCTTCAGGATGTTGTGGCTGTACTGCAGCGTCGCCGGCATCAGCTCCGGCGTCTCGTTCGAGGCGTAGCCGAACATGATGCCCTGGTCGCCCGCGCCCTCGTCCTTGTCTTCGCCGGCGTCGACGCCCTGGGCGATGTGGGCCGACTGCGGGTGCAGGTTGTTCTCGAAGCGGAAGGTCTTCCAGTGGAAGCCGTCCTGCTCATAGCCGATGTCGCGCACCACGCCGCGCACCGTAGCTTCGATTTCCTGCTGAACGCCGGGCGCCCACTCGCCCTCGACGTTCATGATGCCCTTGCCGCGGATTTCGCCGGCCAGCACCACCAGATTGGTCGTCGTCAGGGTTTCACAGGCCACCCGCGCTTCGGGATCCTTGGACAGGAACAGGTCGACGACGGCGTCGGAAATCTGATCCGCAACCTTGTCGGGATGGCCTTCCGAGACGCTCTCGGAGGTGAAGAGGAACGACGAACGGGCCAAGGCAGGCTCCTGCGTGACGATGAGGCCGTCAGACATATAAAGATATGCTTATACGTGCAAGGCGGCTTCTGTCGCGGGCGCGACCTCTCAGGTCGAGCATCCTTGATGCGACTTATCCAAAGCGTCGCATTTTCAAGCGCCTGCCTGTCATCAATCTTCGGCAAGGGGACGGCGACTGAAGGTCGGGAGCGCGCCCATGGACGTCTTCTATTGTCTGATCCACACGCCCGAGGCGATCACGCCCGAGCTGTGCGTCCTGCCCGGCGCCACCGAGGTCGAGGCCGTGCGCGGCCTGACGGAGGTCGCGCGCGACTGGCCGCGTCTGGAGCGCATCGACCTCTATCGCGGCAACCACGAGGTCCGCAGCTTCGCTCCGTCCGACTTTGCCCTGAGCCGACCGCTCCGCGCCCTGGCGGCTTGACGCCCGGTGAGCGTGCGGATGCCGCCGCCCGAGGCGTGGGTGTGTTTTGAAGGGCGAAAGGAGGAGTGGTGCCGCTTAGGTGACTCGAACACCTGACCCCCTCATTACGAATGAGGTGCTCTACCAGCTGAGCTAAAGCGGCCCCGGCGTCGTCCGCGGATGGAGGCGCGAGCGAGCGAGGAGGGCTCTTTATACGGGAGCGGCGGGCTTGCCAAGAGCCGATAGCATCGCCGGTTCGTCTGGTGCGGCGGCGATGCGGATTTCGGCGAAATCGAAGGGGCGCAAGGGCTCGGCGGCGGCTTCGGAGATGCAGATGGCGATGCGGCCGGATGAGGTGGCGCGCGGCAGATCGGCGACCATCGCGCGTGCGGCGCGGGGGGAGTGGAGCATGACCGCGTCGAAAAGCTCGGGCGCGGGCGCGTGGGTCTCGAAGGCGGCGTAGATGGGCAGGCGCTGGACCGGGCGGTCGGGCAGCAGGGCGGGCAGGTCGCCCGCCGGTTCGCGCGCGCCGGGGGCCAGCAGGGAGCCGGGCGGGGCTTCGGCGGCGATCAGGCGGGCCAGGGCGTGGATGTCGCCGGCGGCTGAGCGGACGTCGGCGAAACCGGCGGCGCGGGCGGCCTCGGCCGTGGCGTCGCCGACAGCGAAGACAGGGTGGTCGCGAAAGCGCGGGATCAGGGGGGCGAAAGCCTCGACGCCGTTGGGGCTGGTCAGGGCGAGGGCGGCGACGGCGGCCGGGTCAGGCGCGGCGTCGAGGCTTTCGGGCAGGGGCGCCAGCGTCAGCAGGGGCGCGACGAGCGGGGTGAAGTCCAGCGCCGTCAGCCGGTCCGCCGTGCGGGCGGCGCCCGGTTCGGCGCGCGTGACCCAGACGCGGCGGATCGGCGTCATGGCCCTAGAGCGCGATCTTCTGGTCGCCGGCGACGGCCTGAATCTGACCGCCGAGGTCGAGGCCCAGGGCGCGGGCGGCGGCGTGATCGACGTCTGCGGCGATGTCGCCGGAGCGGGTCCAGCGGCCCGACCCGTCGGGGCTGAGCATTTCTGTGCTGAGGCGCAGGCGGCCGTCTGCGATGTGGGCGTAGGCGCCGATGGCGGTGCGGCAGGAGCCTTCCAGGGCGGCCATGGCCCCGCGCTCGGCGGCGACGGCGAGCGCGGTGGGGGCGTGGTTCAGGGCGAGGGTCCAGACGGCGTCGACA
The DNA here is from genome assembly GCF_047237745.1 of Brevundimonas phoenicis. Taxonomy (NCBI): domain Bacteria; kingdom Pseudomonadati; phylum Pseudomonadota; class Alphaproteobacteria; order Caulobacterales; family Caulobacteraceae; genus Brevundimonas; species Brevundimonas phoenicis. The sequence continues at coordinate 262,492 of NZ_JBDFLN010000001.1, read as the reverse complement.
TCGCCCTCGCGTGTTTGCAGGGCCAGGGCGCCCTGACCCGGCGCGGGCAGGAAGGCGTCCAGCGGCAGGCGCTGACGGATGACCTCGCCGAGGCCGAGGCGGTTGAGGCCGGAACAGGCCAGCAGGATGGCGTCGAAGTCGCCGTCGCGCAGCCGCTTCAGCCGGGTGTCAACGTTGCCGCGCAGCATTTCGATGTTCAGGTCGGGGCGTAGGGCCAGCGCTTGCGCCTGTCGGCGCAGGGAGGCGGTGCCGAAACGGGCGCCCTGCGGCAGGTCGGCGAAGGTCGCGTAGCGGTCGCTGATGAAGGCGTCGCGGGGGTCTTCGCGCTCGGGCACGGCGGCGATGGCCAGGCCGGGGGGCTGTTCGGCGGGGACATCCTTCATCGAGTGGACGGCGACGTCGACACGGCCGTCCAGCAGGGCCTCTTCGATCTCCTTGGTGAAGAGGGCCTTGCCGCCGACTTCCAGCAGGCGGCGGTCCTGGATGCGGTCGCCGGTGGTGACGATCTCGACGAGGGGAACCAGGGTTTCGACCTCGGCCTCGGGCACGCCCAGGGCGCGGCCGATGGCGCGCTGCATCATGCCGGACTGGGCCAGGGCCAGGCGCGAACGTCGGGTGCCGATGCGCAGGAGAGGTTGAGTCACGTCGAGACGCCGTTGCGAAAGGGGGGGCGGGTCGCTAACTCCGCCCAATGAAGATGGACGCGGACTATAGCAGGGCGACGGACGGGGCAACCGAACGCGGGTCGGACGGTTTGACCGTGCTGGGCCTCGAGACCAGCTGCGACGAGACCGCCGCCTCGGTGGTGCGGCTGTCGGCGGCGGGCGCGCAGGTGTTGTCCAGCGTCATCCACAGCCAGATCGACGACCACGCGGCCTATGGCGGGGTGGTGCCGGAAATCGCCGCCCGCAGCCATGTGGAGATGATCGACGGCGTGACGCGCCGGGCCATGAGCGAGGCTGGGCTGGACTGGAGCGCGCTGGACGGCGTGGCGGCGACGGCGGGGCCGGGCCTGGTCGGCGGGGTCATGGTCGGCCTGTCCTACGGCAAGGCGGCGGCGCTGGCGCGGGGACTGCCGCTGATCGCGGTCAACCACCTGGAAGGCCATGCGGTGTCGGCGCGGCTGGGGGCGGAGACGACCTATCCCTTCTTGCTGCTGCTGGTCTCGGGCGGGCACTGCCAGCTGCTGGAGGTGCGCGGCATCGGCGACATGAGCCGTCTGGGCACGACGATCGACGACGCGGCGGGCGAGGCCTTCGACAAGATCGCCAAGGCCATGGGGCTGGGCTATCCGGGCGGACCGGCGTTGGAGAAGCTGGCGGCGTCAGGCGACGGGTCGCGGTTCGAGCTGCCGCGGGCGCTGCTGGGGCGCAAGGATTGCGACTTCTCCTTCTCGGGGCTGAAGACGGCGGCGTCGCGGCTGGCCCAGATCTGCGAGACGGAACAGGATCGGGCTGATCTGGCCGATGCGGTGCAGAAGGCGATCGCGCGCCAACTGGCCGAACGCTCCGAGCGGGCGATGAAGGCTTACGCCGAGGCGCATGAACATCGCCTCTTTGTCGTGGCGGGCGGCGTGGCGGCGAACAAGACGATCCGGCGGACGCTGGAGGATCTGGCGACCAAGCACGGCTTCGCCTTCCTGGCGCCGCCGATGGCTTATTGCACCGACAATGCGGCGATGATCGCCCTGGCGGGGGCGGAGCGGCTGGAAAAAGGGCTGACGTCGGACATCGATGTCGCGGCCCGGCCGCGATGGCCTCTGGACGAGACGCGCGCGAGCGTTGATCCTGTGCACAAGAAAACGGGCCGCAAGGGCGCCAAGGCTTAAAGCGGCATGGCTCTCGGCGGGGGTCGGGGGACCGGAGAAGACATGGAATTTCATACGGCAGGCGTAATTGGCGGCGGCGCCTGGGGCACGGCCCTGGCGCAGAGCGCGGCGGCGGCGGGTCTGGCCGTCATCCTGCAGGCGCGCGAGCCCGAGGTGATCGAGAGCATCCGCGCGCGGCGGGTCAACGAAGCCTTCCTGCCGGGGGTCGAGCTGGATTCGGCCATCAACGTGACGTCGGATCTGGCGGATCTGGCGGACTGCGATCTGATTTTGGCCGTGCCGCCCGCCCAGCACATGCGGGCGACGCTGACGGCCTTTGCGCCCTACGCCCGGCCGGGCCTGCCCATCATCCTGTGCTCCAAGGGCATTGAGCGCGGCTCGCTGAAGCTGATGACCGACGTGCTGGCCGAGACGATTCCCTCGGCCACGGCCGCCGTGCTGTCGGGGCCGAGCTTCGCCGCCGAGGTGGCGCGGGGTCTGCCCAGCGCCGTGACCCTGGCCTGCGCCGATGCGGCCATGGCCGAGGCGCTGGCGGGCGCCCTGTCGGGGCCGGTCTTTCGGCCCTATTACGCCGACGACCTGATCGGGGCCGAGACGGGCGGGGCGCTGAAGAATGTGCTGGCCATCGCCTGCGGCATCGTCGAGGGCCGCGAACTGGGCCGCAGCGCCCATGCGGCCGTCATCACCCGCGGCTATGCCGAGATCGTCCGCGTGGCCACGGCCCTGGGCGGCAAGGCCGAGACGGTGGCGGGGTTGTGCGGCGTGGGCGATCTGGTGCTGACCTGTTCCAGCCCGCAGTCGCGCAACATGAGTCTGGGTCTGGCTCTGGGCCAGGGCCTCAGCGTCGAACAGGCGCTGGAGGGCAAGCGCTCGGTGGCCGAGGGTTATGAGAGCGCGCCGGCCGTGCGCGAACTGACCCGCAAGCTGGGCGTGGATACCCCGATCTGCGAGGCGACGGCGGCGGTGCTGGCGGGCGAACTGACGGTGGATCAGGCGATCGAGAGCCTGATGAGCCGCCCGCTGAAGCCCGAGCGCGAATAGTGGTCGAAGAGGGTCCGGCGCCTGAGTCGCAGGAGCGCAAGCGGGTCTGGAAGACGCCGCCGAACGTGGCCCTGTGTTTTGAGGCGGACATCAATGATCCCGGCTCGCGCGGCTTCGTGCTGCAGATCGGCGAGGCCTTCTTCCACGGCTTCGTGGTGAAGAAGGACGGTCGGGTCGCGGGTTGGGTGGATCGCTGCCCGCACGCGGGCTTTCCCATCGCGGTGGAACTGGACCGCTATCTGACGCCGGACGGGTCGCTGATCCTGTGCGGCTGGCACGGGGCGGCTTTCGAGCCGCTGTCGGGCGCCTGCGTCGCGGGGCCCTGCGCGGGCGGCAAGCTGACCCCGTGGCCGGTCGAGGCGAGCGGTGGAGTCATCCGCACGGCGTGAGGCTTTAATAGCCCCAACTTACCATCATCCTCGGGCGTGACCCGAGAATCCAGCTTTCGGCTCTGCTGTATTTGGAGCGGCGGCGAAGGCGCGTCAAACGGATGCCCGTCGCGCGCTGCCTCTGAATCCTCGGGTCAAGCCCGAGGATGACGGCGGGGGAAAGGGGCGGCCGGAAGCCGCGTCCCGCCTATTCCTTCGGCACCAGCTTGGGATCCTTGGTGAAGGCTTCATCGACCTCTTCCTCGGTGATCCGCTTGGAGGGGTCGCCGGGCTGGTTGAGGTTCTGCTCCTCGGTGCCGTCGCCCATCATGCCGGGATAAGGGGTTTTGGGGTCTTTCTCGGCCATCGCCGTCTCCTTCACAGTGATGCAAAGGCAATCCGGAGCGGGCGTCGGGCGTTCCATCACGCCCGCGCGAGGTCAGCGCTTCAGGCGCCGGGCATTGGCCGTGGCCTTGGCGTGGACGGGGGCCAGGGTGCGGCCTTGCGCCTTCAGCGCCGCGCCGTAGAAGGACCAGCCGTCGTTCAGCGCCCGGCTCCAGGCGCCCAGGGCCCAGTCGGTCTGCGCGGCGGCGAAGGCGAAGGGGGTGCCGGCGCGGGCCAGTTTGGCCAGGCAGTCGGCGGCCTCGGCCCCCTCGCGCGCAGCCAGGCGTCCGGCGCGTTCGGCTAGGTCCAGCGCGCCGGTATAGGCGGCCCCGGCCGAGGCCGTCATGGCCTCGACCTTCTCCACGCCCATGCGGCTGAGTTCGGCGTGGTCGGCGCGCAGGGGGTCGGCCAGGGCCTCGCCCATGATCTCGAACCGCCGCGTGATGACGGCGGCCGAGGCCTGGGCCAGTTCCTGACCGGCCTGGGCGTTGCGCAGGGCGTTGCGGGCCGTCTTCTGCATGGGGCTAGCTTTGCCGGTCATGGGCAACGACCCTGGGCTGGTTTCAGGCGACCGGCAAGACTTCTTGCGCGAAGTCGGTCAGGTCGCGGATCAGGGCCGGAACGGCGGCGTCGATGATGCGCTGGCCCTTTTCCGGGGTCGCCTGGGCCGGGTCCGAACCGATGCGGCCGTCGGGGAAGCGGGCGCGATAGTCGTTGGCGTCGCGGATCGGGCCGAAGGGGGCGATCTTCGGCTCATAGGCGGCGGTCTTGATCCGGTCGGGATAGCCGGCCTGGGTCACGGCGATCTCGGACGGGGTGGCGTGGCTGCCGTGGCCGGTCGGGAAGATGTCCTCGCACAGCTTCTGCACGCCGGGCAGATCCCACCAGTTGCGCAGCTTCAGCACGAAGGGCGGGCGCTCGGCCCAGGGCTCGGGCGTGAAGGACCAGTCGGCGTAGATCTCGGCGAAGGCGGCCTCGATGGTGGCGACGTTGCCGCCGTGCCCGTTCAGGAAATAGATGCGCTCGAAGCCGTGGCGCGTCAGCGACGACACCCAGTCGGCGATCGCCGCCATGAAGGTCGACGGGCGCAGGGTGATGGTGCCGGGGAACGCCAGGTGGTGCTGGGCCATGCCGATGTTGAAGGTCGGCGTGATCACCAGGCTGTCGTCGCCCTTTTCGGCGGCCTGGGCGATGATCTCGGGGCACAGCCAGTCGGTGCCCAAAAGACCGGTCGGCCCGTGCTGTTCGTTCGAGCCGATCGGCACGATCACCGTCTTGGACAGAAGGGCGCCGGACTTCAGGCGCTCGTCGATCTCGGGCCAGGACGACAGGTGGATCAGCATGGGAAGGACTCCGACGGGCGGGAGGTGAGGGGACTGAGGGCGGCTTTACGCTGATCCGCCTTCAGGGCCAACTTGGGCGCGAACGCTTATTGCGGCGCGAAGGCGCGCACGAAGCGATGGGCGACCTCGCGGGCGCGGGCCGGCAGATCGGCAATGTCCGGGTGCGGCAGGCCCAGCACGGACCGCAAGTGGCCGTGCCCCAGTGCCATGCCGGTGAACATTTCCGCCGCGGCGCGGGCGTCTGGAACGGTCAGGCGTCCGGCCTCGTCTTGTGCTTCCAGCCAGGCCGCGATGCGGCGCACGCTTTCGCCGGGCCCTGCGTCGTAGATGGCGCGCGCCAGTTCCGGCGCCTCGGGCGAGACCAGGGCCACGCCGCGTAGGGAGGCGCCCTTGCCGCCCTGGCAGACCTTACCGATCAGGGTCTCGGCGATGGCGGCCAGCACCTCCTCGGGGCCGGCGCCCGAGGTCAGGGGGGCGGTTACGGCGTCCGAACGCTGGGCCGCCAGGGCGCGGCCGATGTCGGTTTTGGTCGGGAAGCGGTTGTAGAGCGTTTGTTTCGAGACGCCGGCGCGACGGGCGATCTCGGTCATCGAGGTCTTTGCGCCTTTTTCGACGAACAAGGCCGAAGCGGCTTCCAGAATGGCGCGGCTCTTGTGTTCGTCGATCTGGCCGAGGGCGCGAGGCATCAGTGGGCGTCCGAAGGAGCGGCGGAGGGATTGGGCTTGGCCGGTTTGGACAGCAGGGTCAGGAAACCGGCGCAGGCGCAGCCGATGGCTAATAGGGCGAAGGCGTCGCCGAAGGCCAGGGTGGTCGCCTGTTTCTGCAACAGGCCGTAGATCGCCTTCATCGCCGAGGCCTGGGGGTCGATGGAGCCGGCGAAGCGCACGGCCATGCCCGCCATCATGTCGCGCACCCCCTGATGGGTCTGGTCGATGGCGCTGGTCAGCTCGACCATGTGCAGGGCGGTGTTCTGGGTCAGGGAGGTGTTGAGGATGGCCAGGCCGAAGGCGCCGCCGACGTTGCGCGACAGGTTCACGAGGCCCGAGGCGTTCTTGACCGTGTGCGGCGGCAAGGTGGCCATCGTCACCTGCTGCGAGGCGATCATGGCCAGCATGACGCCGGCCCCGCGCATGGCCTGGACCCCGGCGAACTCCCAGAAGCCCCACTGATCCGTCACGCTGCGGGCGTCCCACATGCCCCAGGCGGCCATCATGAAGCCCACGAACATCAGGATGCGCGCATCCACCGCCCGCACCAGCCGCCCGGCGATGGGGCCTGTGGCGAACATGGCCAGGCCTGAGACGACCATGGTGGTGCCGACCTCGGCCGCCGAATAGTCGCGCACCCGCCCCAGGAACAGCGGCAGCAGGAAGGTGCCGCCGAACAGGGCCGCGCCGACGATGAAGGTCATCAGCACCCCGACCACGAAGTTGCGGTTGCCGAAGGCGCGCAGCTCGACGATCGGATTGCGGTAGCTGAGCGAGCGCCAGACGAAGGCCGGACCGCAGACGGCGGCGACGACGCTGAGCAGCAGGATCATGTCGTCGGCGAACCAGTCCTCCTTGGCGCCCTCCTCCAGCACGAATTGCAGGCTCATCAGGAAGGCGGCCATCAGCATCAGGCCCAGCCAGTCGAAGCCCTTGGACAGGCTGGGGTCGCCCTTGTCGAAATGGGCGTAGCGCCCAACCAGGAACAGGACGATCGCGCCGGGAAAGACGTTGATGAAGAACAGCCAGCGCCAGCTGAGCCACTCGGTCAGATGCCCGCCCAGGGTCGGACCGACGGTGGGGGCCAGCGTTACGATCAGCCCCATGATGACGCTGGCCGTCACGCGCCGCTCGGGCGGGAAGGCGGTGAAGGCCACGGCGAAGACGGTCGGGATCATGGCCCCGCCGACGAAGCCCTGGAGCGCGCGGAAGACGATCATCATCTCGATCGACGACGACAGGCCCACGGCCACGCTCATCACCAGGAAGCCGAGACAGGAGGCCAGAAACACCTTCTGCGTGCCCCACAGCCGCGACAGGTATCCCGACAGGGGGATCATCACGACCTCGGGGATCAGATAGGCGGTCTGGATCCAGCTGATCTCATCGGCGGAGGCGCCGACCCCGGCCTGGATCTGCGGCAGGGAGGCGGCGACGATCTGGATGTCGAGGATGGCCATGAACTGGCCGATGACCATGCCGGCGAAGCCGAGCAGCAGGACGGTCCAGTTGATCTCGGGCTGGTCGGCGGGGGCCGCCGGAGCCGAAGACGCGGCGGCGTCCGTCACCGGGCGGAGCTCGGGTCGGCGGCCTGGGCCAGGGCCGTCTCGCCCATGTGGGCTTCGGCGAAGGCAGGCCCGCCCTGGCTCTTCAGGTCGACCTTGACCTCCACCGACAGGCCGGGCCGCAGGACGATCGGCTGGCCCGAGGCGTCGCGCTGGACGACGATGCGGACGGGCACGCGCTGGGTGATCTTGGTGAAGTTGCCGGTGGCGTTCTCGACCGGGATCAGGGCGAATTCCGAGCCGGTTGCGGGGGCGAAGCTGTCGATACGGCCCTGCAGCGACCGGCCGGGGAAGGCGTCGGCCTTGATCTCGACCTCTTGGCCCAGACGCATCCGCCCGACCTGGGTCTCCTTGAAGTTGGCCACGACATAGGTGTCCTGCAGCGGCACCACGGACATCAGCTGGCCGCCCGCCTGCACCACCTGGCCGAGGCGCACGCCGCGCGCGCCGACGACGCCCGCGACGGGGGCGCGGATCACGGTGCGGTCCAGCGTCAGCTGCGCCTGATCGACCAGGGCGCGCGCCTGTTCGACGGCGGCCACGCTCTGCTGGCGGGATGAGCCGAGGACGGCGGCGGTGCGCTGTTCGGCGGTCAGGGCGGCCTGGGCCTGTGCGACCGAGGCGCGGGCGGTCTCGGCGGTGGCGCGCTGGGTCTCGATGCGCTGCTGCGACACCCAGCCCTGATCGGCCAGCTTGCCGTAACGGTCGACCTCGGCGCGGGCCAGGTTCGCCTGGGCCTGGGCCTGGGTCACGGCGGCGGCGCGGGCGGCGATGGTCGCCTGTTCCTGCTCGGTTCGGGCGTCGACATTGGCGACGGCAGCGGTCAGGGCCGCCAGATTGGCCTGGGCCTGGGCCAGGGCGGCGCGGGCGTCCGCGTCGTCCAGCCGGACCAGCACCTGACCGGCCTCGACGCGCTGGTTGTCCTTGACCAGAACCTCGACCACCTCGCCGCCGATGCGCGGGCTGACGGCCACGGTGTCGGCCTGGACGAAGGCGTTGTCGGTGCCTTCCCAGCGCTGCTTGCCCTGCCACCAGACCACGCCGCCGACGACGAGGCCCAGGCCGACGACGCCGGCGACGATCAGGGGCAGGCGCTTCTTGAGCGGGGCGGGGAGGGCCATGGGGGAGACAGCTCGCTTCGATTTCGCGCGTAAAATGGACGGCGCAGTCCAGAATACAAGGCGCGACTGCGTTTTTTTGTCGCAGCGTCGCGAGCGCGCGACATTGACGCCGGGCGCGGGGGAGGCGAAGCGGGGACATGGCTCCGTTGAAATCCGCCTCCCGCCAGAAGAAGGCCGTTCAGAAGGCCGGGCTGACCCCGCCGCCGGGCAAGCGTTCGCGCCAGCCGAAGAAGGCCCCCGTCGGCGCCATCATCAGCTGGCCGCCGGATGAGGATCGGGTGGAGGAGATTTTCGTCCGCCTGTCAGGCGTCATGCCCGATCCGAAGACCGAGCTGGATTTCGTCAATCCCTACACCCTGGTGGTGGCCGTCGCCCTGTCGGCCCAGGCGACCGACGTGGGGGTCAACAAGGCGACCAAGGCCCTGTTCGCCGTCGCCGATACGCCGCAGAAGATGCTGGCCCTGGGCGAGGAGGGGCTGATCCCCCTGATCGCCTCCATCGGCCTTTACCGCACCAAGGCGAAGAACGTCATCGCCGCCGCCCGGATGCTGGTCGAGAAGCACGGCGGCGAGGTTCCGCTGAACCGTACCGACCTGCAGGCCCTGCCCGGCGTCGGGCGCAAGACCGCCAGCGTGGTGCTGAACGAACTGGGGATCGAGCCGGCCATCGCGGTGGACACCCACGTTTTCCGCGTCTCGCACCGGCTGGGTCTGGCCAATGCGGCGACGCCGGACAAGGTGGAGGCCCAACTGCACCAGGTGGTGCCCGAGGCCTGGCTGCCCAAGGCGCACCACTGGCTGATCCTGCACGGCCGCTACACCTGCCTGGCGCAGCGCCCGAAATGTCCGGGGTGCGTGATCTCGGACCTGTGCCCGTCGCGGACCAGCTTCATGGGCGTGTAGGCTTAACGCTCCAGCCGCGTCCGCACCGCCTGACCGAAGCGGGCGCCGGCTTCAGGCGCGGCGGCCAGGTAGAAGTCCGGCTCGATCAGTTCGGCCTCCATCAGCACCCAGTCGCCGTCGTCGTTCCGGGTCATGTCGATGCGGGCGTAGAGCAGGTCTTCGTCGATGGCGGCCAGGGTGCGTTCGGCCAGATCGAGCGCGCCCTGCGGCGCGGCCTTCAGCGCCTGGTAGCGTCCGCCGTACTGGGTCTGGATGCGGAACTCGCCCGCCGCGCCGGGGCGCTTGTTCACGACGTGGCTCAGCTCGCCGCCGAAATAGAGCAGGGAGGTCTCGCCCTCGGTCTCGATGGCCTTGAGATAGGGCTGGATCATCGTGCCGCCGACGGGGGCGTCGGCCAGGGCCGCGTCCAGCAGGTCGCCCGCCGCCACCCGCAGGGTGCGCCAGGCTCCGCCCGAGACGGTCGGCTTGACGATCAGGGTCTCGGCCCCCGTGGCGGCGAAGGCGGCTTCCAGAACCGCAGCGTCGACGTGGTCGGCGAAGATCGTCTCGGGCACGGCGACGCCCTTTTCCGCCAGACGGGCCAGGTAGCGCTTGTCGGCGTTCCAGCGCAGGGTCGCGGCCGGATTGGCCAGGGGCGCGCCCGCCTCGGTCCAGGTCGCGCAGGCCTGGACCCAGCGGTCGTGGTCCTGATGATAGCCCCAGACCAGCAGCGGCAGGACCAGGGGGAAGTCCATCAGGGCGCGGGCGTTCTCGACATGGTCGGTCCAGGGCGTCGGCCGCGCCGTGATTCCCGCCGTCGCCAGCGCCTCGCCCAGCCGGTCCAGCACGCCGGGCCACAGGGTCGAATAGGTGGGATCGGCCGGATCAGGGGTCAGGACGGCGACGTCGGTCATGGGCGCGGCTCCGCAAGGCCCAGCGGGGCCGTGTGCAACAGGTCCATCGGCTTTAGGCCGCCGCCGCATCGGCGTGAAGGGTCGCTTTTCGTCGGGAGGCAGGGCCGGCGCACTGGCGCGCGGCCGTCTCGCCCGCTATGGGGCGGACATGACCCAATCCCTGCCCGCCTTCGCCCAAAACGCCCGTTTCGACGTCTGCGCCCTGGGCAACGCCATCGTCGACGTCCTGGCGCCGTGCGATGCGGCCTTCCTGGAGGCCAAGGGCCTGATCCCCGGCTCGATGCAACTGGTCGACGAGGCGCAGAGCGCGACCCTGTATGACGCCATGGCGGCGGGGGTTGAGGCCTCGGGCGGTTCGGCGGGCAACACTGTGGCGGGCGTCGGCTCGTTCGGCGGACGCGCCGCCTATATCGGCAAGGTGGCCAAGGACACCCTGGGCGAGGTCTTCAGCCACGACATCCGCGCCGTCGGCGTCCACTTCGACACCCCCGTGCTGGAAGACGGCGCGGGCAAGGGCTTCGGCACCGGCCGCTGCCTGATCAACGTCACGCCGGACGGCCAGCGCACCATGTGCACCTTCCTGGGGGCCGCCAACCAGCTGACCACGGCCGACGTCGACGCGACCGTGATCGGCGACAGCGCCATCGTCTATCTGGAAGGCTATCTGTTCGATCCGGCCCCGGCCCGCGCGGCCTTCGAGGCCGCCGCCGCCGCCGCCCATGCGGCGGGCCGCAAGGTCGCCATCACCCTGTCGGACAGCTTCGTCGTGCACCGCTGGCGCGCCGAACTGCTGGCCTTCATCGAGGCCTCGGCCGACATCGTCCTGGCCAATGAGGCCGAGCTGCACGCCCTGTTCGAGACCGAGGACTTCGACCACGCCGCCGCCCACCTGGGCCGCATCGTCGAGGTGGCGGCCGTGACGCGCGGTGCCGCCGGTTCGGTGCTGTTCCGCGGCGGCGAGCGGGTCGAGGTCGCCGCCTATCCGGTCGAGAAGGTCGTCGACACCACGGGCGCCGGCGATCAGTACGCGGCGGGCGTTCTGCTGGGCCTGTCGCGCGGCCTGTCCCTGGCGCAGGCCGGGGCTCTGGGTTCGCTGGCCGCGTCGGAAGTCATCGCTCACTGGGGCCCGCGTCCGATGGTGAGGCTGAAAGACCTGGCGGCGCAGCAAGGTCTGAGCCTCTAAGAGCCGCGGCGCTCCAACATCGTCACCCTCGGGCTTGTCCCGAGGGCCCATGGTCCGGCGATGCGGGGCGACAGGCTGATCCAGCCTAGGCGTGAAAGCGGTTCACCGACGGGGACGCCCCGCGCTGGATCCTCGGGACAAGCCCGAGGATGACGGAAAGAAAGAGAAGAGCCGCGACAAAGGGTCGGAGGCGGCGCCCGCTTGCCGTGGGGCGCTGGGCCGCGTAATCGGCGGCCCATGTTCGGCCTCGCCAATCCCAACCGCTTCATGCGCTTCACCGGCCCCCTGGTTCCGGTATTGTGGATCTGCGCGCTCGGCCTGCTGTTGCTCGGGACGTGGTTCAGCTTCACCGCGCCGGGCGACTATCAGCAAGGCGACACCGTCCGCATCATGTTCATCCACGTTCCGGCCGCCAGCCTGGGCCTGATGGCCTATGGCGCGCTGGGCGTGTCCAGCTTCTTCGCCCTGGTGTTCCGTCATCCGCTGGCCGATGCGGCGGCGCGGGCGGCGGCCGTGCCGGGCGCGGCCTTCACGGCCCTGGCCCTCGTCACCGGCTCCCTGTGGGGCCAGCCCATGTGGGGGACGTGGTGGGTGTGGGATGCGCGCCTGACCAGCGTGCTGGTGCTGTTCCTCTTCTACCTCGGCTACATGGCCCTGCGCGCCTCGATCGATGATGAGGCCAAGGCGGCGCGGGCGGCGGCGGTGCTGGGCCTGGTCGGCCTGATCAATCTGCCGATCGTCAAGTTCTCGGTCGACTGGTGGAACACCCTGCACCAGCCAGCTTCGCTGCTGAGGTCTGGCGGGACCAGCGTGGACCCGGTCTTTCTGCCCGCCCTGCTGACCATGATGGCGGCCTACGCCGTGTTGTTCGGGGCGATCTGGCTGACGTCGATCCGCACCGAGGTCCGTCGCCGCCGCGTTCTGACCCTTCGCGCCCGCGCGGCGCTGGAAGCCTAATGGAGGCGCTTCGTGCTTGATCTGGACATGAACCCCTACGGCGCCTTCGTCTGGCCCGCCTGGGGGATCAGCGCCGTTGTGCTGGCCGCCCTGTCGGCCCGCGCCCTCATCGCCGCCCGCCGCTGGAAGCGCGAGCTGGCCCGGTTGGAGGCTGCGCGCAAATGAAACGCTGGCTGGCCCTTTTGCCCATCGCCGTCCTGGCGGCGCTGGGGATCTTCCTGATGACGCAGATGGACCGGATGGCGGGCGATCCCGCCGCGGGTCCGACCTATAGGCCGGACGCCCTGGTCGGCCAGCCGATTCCGGAGACGACGGTCCTGCCCATCCTGGCGGACGGCAAGGCCAGTGACGACCTGCTGGACCTGAAGACGGCGGGCGTGGGCAAGCCGATGATCGTCAACCTGTTCGCCAGCTGGTGCGCGCCGTGCCGTCTGGAGCATCCGCATCTGATGAAGTTGAAGGAACGGGGGATCGCCGTGGTCGGCGTGGCCTATAAGGACGATCCCGTCGCCACCGACGCCTTCCTGGAAGAGCTGGGCGACCCCTATCGCCTGGTGCTGGTCGACCGCGAGGGACGCGCCGGGCTGGACCTGGGCGTGTCGGGCGTGCCCGAGAGCTTCGCCGTCGACGCCTATGGGACCATCGTCGCCAAGTCCTCGGGGCCGATCCTGACCGACGCGGACTTGAAGAAGCTGACCGACGCCCTGACCGCCCCCGCGCGTTGAGGCGATCGCCCGAAACAGGGTGAATCGCGCATTAACCATATCTAGACGAAGCGCGGGCATCCTCAGCCCATGTCCGCGATTTCGTCCGAGCGGCCGGCCTTTCCGCCCCAGGCGGGCAGTGCGGCCCATACCCTGAGAACGGCCCAGTCGGCCTTCTTCCGCCAGGCCATGGGGTTGGCGGCGCCGATTGCGGCCGAGGAGACGGCGCGTCCCGCTGCGGCGGTTGCTGCGCCGGTCGAGCAGACCGCGCCGACGTCGCGCCTGCAACGCCCCGGCTCCCTGCTCGACATTCGGGTTTAGGCGACGGCTTCAATACCCCGCTCATCCCGGCGGACGCCGGAAGAGAAGGACTTAGCCTTCAGCCGCGCCCTTGAGCGGAACCACGACGGCGTCGGCGACGTCGGTCTGTGCTTGCTCCACGACCGGCTCGCCCTTTTTCTTCTTCTTGCCGCGGCCGTCGGTCTTGCCGTCGCCCTTGCGCGCGGCCTTTTCCGCCTTCTTGGCGTCCTTGGCCGCCTTCTTCGCCGCCTTGATGTCGGCGCGGGCCTGTTCGGGGGCGGCGTCGGCGGCGTCGGACAGGCTGCACAAAAGGTCCAGGAAGCTGTCGCGCTTGGACTTGGGCAGCAGGCCCATGATCCGCTTGTCGGCGGCCTCGACGCGCGGGCGGGCGGCCAGCAGGGCGGCCTCGCCCTCGGGCGACAGGCGAACGGCCTTGGCGCGGGCGTCCAGCGTCGAGCGTTCGCGCTCCAGCAGGCCCTTGGTCGTCATCCGCGCCACCAGGTCGGCCAGGGTCGAGCGGTCGATGCCGGTGGCCTTGACCAGATCGGTTTGCGTCAGGCCCGAGCGGGCGGCCACGGCTTCCAGCACGGCGAACTGGCGCTGGGTCAGGCCGTCCGGCCCGGCTTCCTCGGCGTAGATGTCCAGCGCCAGCTGCAACGCGCGGTGCATCAGATGGCTGGGCGATTCCGCCAGCCCGCCCTTGATCTTCGCCTGCTTGCCCGACTTGATCATCGTCTTCGTTCCCGAACAGCCCGATACCGGCCGTGGCCGGATGATGCTGCAACAGCTAACAGCCCGGCTTAACGCTTTGACGACGTTAAGGCTGACGGTTTGAAGACATTTAAGTGGGCCTACCGCGCGTTCGCGCTGCTTGAGGCCTTTGTTTAGCGGGCCTATCGGGCTTCGCCCTACTTGAGGCCCGGAATGGGTGCGTGAAACGGCCACTCACTCCTTCATCCTCGGGCTTGACCCGAGGATGACGGCGAGAAGCGAGACGCTCTAAAACTAAAGGCCCGTGTCGGGGGAGACGGGGCCGCGTTCCTCGTCCTTGGTCATGTTCTTCAGGATCAGCGGCACCTGGGACAGGCCGAAGATGGAGGCCGCGATCCACAGCACGCCGCGGAAGGCCGTCCAGACGCCGTTGGGATCGGGCGTTCCCAGGTTCAGCGTCGACCAGATGGCGGTGACGGCGGTCGGGCTGCGGAACACCTCATTGGCGATGGCGACGGCCAGGAAGTAGAGGCCGTAGCGGAAGGTCAGCTTGCGCCAGGCCTCGTCCGTCACCTTGATGGCCGAGCCCAGCAGGGCCTTGAACGGATACGTCTTCAGCGGCAGCGAGCCCAGCAGGACGGCGGCCAGTAAACCGTTCTGCACCGTCAGCTTCAGCTTCACGAACAGGTCGTCGTCGGTGACGATGGTCAGGACGCCGAACACCAGGGCGAAGCCGCCGGTGATCAGGGGCATGGGCGCCAGGCGCCGCTCCAGGATGAAGCCGACCGCCAGGGCGATCATCGAGGCGATGACCAGCACCCAGGTGGCCTTGATCATGTCGCGGGTGATGAAATAGGCGGCCATGAAGGCGACCAGAGCGCCGAAGTCGACGGCCTGGCGAATCCACTGCGGGCGCTTGGTTTCGGTCGCTTCACTCATACGCTTCAGTCCTCAAGCCCGACCAGGGATCGGGAAAACGCGCGGGCGTCGAACGGTTGCAGATCCTCGACCCCTTCGCCGACGCCGATCAGCTTGATCGGCGCGTCCGAGGCTTGGGCCACCGGCACCAGGACGCCGCCGCGCGCGGTGCCGTCCAGCTTGGTCATCACCACGCCCGAGACATAGGCCGTGCGGCCGAAGATCTTTTCCTGCTCCAGCGCATTGCGGCCGACGGTGGCGTCCAGCACCAGCAGGGTCTCGTGCGGGGCGTCGGCGTCGACCTTCTTCAGCACGCGCACGATCTTGAGCAGTTCGTCCATCAGGGTCGACTTGTTCTGCAGCCGCCCGGCCGTGTCGATCAGCACGACGTCGAAGCCTTCTTCCTTCGCCTTGGCGAAGGCGTCGAAGGCCAGGCCGGCGGCGTCGGCGCCGTCGCGGCGGCTCTCGAAATGGGCGCCGGCGCGGTCGGCCCAGACCTTGAGCTGTTCGCGGGCGGCGGCGCGGAAGGTGTCGCCGGCGACGATCATCACCTTGGCGCCCTTGGCCGTCAGGTCCGAGGCGATCTTGCCCAGCGTCGTCGTCTTGCCCGAGCCGTTCACCCCGACGAACAGGACGACATAGGGCTTGGGCCCCGACAGCGGATCGAAGGTCGCCTGACGCGGCGTCAGTTCGGCGGCCACGGCCTCGGCCAGGGCCTCCTTGACCTCGCGCTCGTCGGAGGTCTTGCCGAAGCGCAGCTCGCGGAACCGCTCGACGATGCGGGCCGAGGCGGCGGGGCCGAGATCGCTCTCGATCAGATGCTCTTCCAGCCGCTCCAGCGCCTCCTCCGAGAGGGGCTCTTTGACGAAGGTCGAGACGACCTGATCGGTCATCTGTTTCGAAGACCGGGACAGGCCTTCGCTCAGCCGCTGGAACCAGCCTTTTTTGGGCGTATCGCTCATGGCGTGAGCCTTAGCCGACAGAGGTTCGCAGGTCACTACAAACCGCTCATCCCGGCGGACGCCGGGAGCCAGTGCTTTGGCTTCGCGGCGCAACCCTATATTGATCGGGAAGGCCGCAAGGTCTGTGCCTATGGCTCTCACTGGCTCCCGGCGTCCGCCGGGATGAGCGGAAAATAGATGGCGAAGTCTGAGACGCATTCCTTCCACGCCCCGCGCAGCCACGGCTTCGTGCGCGTCGCCGCCGCGACCCCGGTGGTCCATGTCGCCGACCCGGCCGCCAACGCTGAAGAACACGAACGGCTGATCCGTCAGGCGGGCGAACAGGGCGCAGACCTGCTGGTCTTCCCCGAACTGTCCTTGAGCGCCTACGCCATCGACGACCTGCACATGCAGGCGGCCCTGCTGGAAGAGGTCGAGGCGCGTATTCGCCGCCTTGCACTGGCTGCGGGTGAAGCGGGCGTCGCGGCGGTCATCGGCGCCCCGATCCGCTGCGGCGACAGCCTCTATAATTGCGCCGTGGTGGTGGCGAACGCCAAGGTTCTCGGGATTGTGCCGAAAACCTACCTGCCCAACTATCGTGAATATTATGAGAAACGCTGGTTCGCCTCGGCTCAGGATATCGGCGAAGGCCCGACCTATGCGCCGCTGGCGGGACAATGGGTTCCCATGGCGCCGGACCTGTTGTTCGGCGCAGAGAATACGCCGGGCTTCGTGTTCGGCGTTGAAATCTGCGAGGATTTTTGGGCGCCTCTGCCGCCGTCAACACGGCTGGCTCTGTCCGGCGCGCGCATCCTATGCAACCTCTCGGCCTCCAACATCGTCATCGGCAAGGCGGACGAGCGCGCCTTGCTCTGCGCCAGCCAGTCGGCGCGCACCCTGTCGGCCTATGTCTTCGCCGCCTCGGGCTGGGGCGAGAGCACCACGGACCTCGCCTGGGACGGTCAGGCGACCATCCACGAACTGGGCGCGCGGCTGGCCGAGGGCGAGCGCTTCGCCCTGCACAGCCATCTGACGGTCGCCGACGTGGACGTGGACCGCATCGGTCTGGACCGGTTGCGCAACGGCACCTTCGCCGACTGCGCCCGTCGCGAAGGCCTGGAGCACCCGACTCCGATCACCTTCAAGACGCGAAGCGCAGCCGCGACTGACGCCCTGATCCGTCCGCTGGACCGCTTCCCCTTCGTGCCGGACGACGCCGCGCGCCTGGATCAGGACTGCTTCGAGGCCTTCAACATTCAGGTCCAGGGCCTGATGCGGCGGATGACGGCGACGGGGGCGAAGACGCTGGTGATCGGCGTTTCGGGCGGGCTGGATTCGACGCAGGCCCTGCTGGTCGCCTGTCGCGCCTTCGACCGGCTGGAGCTTCCGCGCACAGGGATTCTGGCCTTCACCATGCCGGGGTTCGCCACATCGGACGGGACGAAGTCGAACGCCTGGGCGCTGATGAAGGCGCTGGGGGTGACGGGGGCCGAGATCGACATTCGCCCCGCCGCCGAACAGATGCTGCGCGACATCGGCCACGCCTTCGCGGACGGCGAGCCGGTGCACGACATCACCTTCGAGAACGTCCAGGCGGGCCTGCGCACCGACTATCTGTTCCGCTTGGCCAATCAGAACCACGGCTTCGTGCTGGGCACCGGCGACCTGTCGGAACTGGCGCTGGGCTGGTGCACCTATGGCGTCGGCGACCACATGAGCCACTACAACGTCAACGGCGGGGTGGCGAAGACCCTGATCCAGCACCTGATCCGCTGGGTGGCCGAGCGCGGTCTGGTGGGCGAGGCGGCGGTTCCGACGTTGGCAGCCATCTTGGCCACGGAGATCTCGCCCGAACTGGTGCCGGCGGGGGCCGATGGGGCGATCCAGTCGACGCAGTCCATCGTCGGCCCCTATGCGCTGAACGACTTCTTCCTGTTCTACATCAGCCGCTTCGGCCTGAAGCCGTCCAAGGTCGCCTATCTGGCGCATCAGGCCTGGGGCGATGCAGCGACGGGCGCTTGGCCGGTCGGTCTGCCGGAGGCGGATCGCGTCGCCTACGACCTGGCGACCATCAAGGGGTGGCTGCGGAAGTTCCTGATCCGCTTCTTCCAGACCAGCCAGTTCAAGCGCTCGGCCGTGCCGAACGGGCCGAAGGTGGTGACGGGCGGGTCGCTGTCGCCGCGCGGCGACTGGCGGGCGCCGTCGGATTCCTCGGCGCGGGTGTGGCTGGACGAACTGGATGCCAATACACCGGACTGATGCGCGCAGGGGTTGAAACGACCTGCCTGGGGTTTACCCGCCCGCACGGCGCGGGTTAGCGTTTTCTTCTCCCCGCCCTCTGTGAGCCTGACACACCCGGTCGTGCGGGAGAGCCCGGATCTGTCCGGGTCAGCCTTGGGCTGAGCGTTCGGGGCTGAAGAAGGATACGCCATGCGTTTTGCAACGGCCGCCGCCCCGACCGCCATTCTGGCCGCCCTGTTCCTGACCGCTGCGCCCGCCCTGGCGCAGGACGCCGCTGAACCGGCGCCCGCCGCCGCGCCAGCCGCAGCCGGTGAACCGACTGACGCCGAACTGACCCAGTTCGCCGCCGCCATGAAGACGGTCCAGAGCGTGGCCGCCTCCGTCCAGAACGGAACGCCCACCGAGGAGCAGCAGGCCCAGATGGCCGGCGCCGTGCAGAACTCGGGCCTGGCCGTCGAGCGCTTCAACGCCATTTCGGCCGCCGTTTCGGCTGACCCGGTGCTGCAGGCCCGCGCGGCGGTGGCGGGCGCGACGCCGTCCGCGCCCGGCTCGGTCGGGGCCGGCGTCACCGACGCTGAAGCCGGTCAGTTCGCCGCCGCCATGGGCGAGATCTCGGGCATCGCCCGCGCCCTGAACGGCGCCCAGCCGAACGCCGAACAGCAGGCCCAGATGGCCGCCGCCATCCAGAACTCGGGCCTTGAGATCGAGCGGTTCAACGCCATTTCCGCCGCCACGGCCCAGGATGAGCATCTGCAAGCGCGCATCGCCCTTGCCCAGACGCGTCAGGGGGAATAGGCCAGTTGTAACGAGGGCCGTCGCTGATGCGGCGGCCCTTCTTCCATTCAGACAGGACTGATCATGAGCGACGACGTCACCAAGGACTCCAACGGCAACCTCCTGTCGGACGGCGACAGCGTGACCCTGATCAAGGATCTGAAGGTCAAGGGCTCGGGCGGGGTGACGCTGAAGCGCGGCACCCTGGTCAAGAACATCCGACTGACCGGCGACCCCGACGAAATCGAGGCCAACGTCGAGAAGGTGCGCGGCCTGGTCCTGCGCACGGAGTTCGTGAAGAAGGCTTGATTAGAGGGCCTACCGCGCTTCGCGCTACTTGAGGCCAATGTAGCTGGTCGACCGGGCCTCGTGCTGCTGGAGGCCCGGCAGGCTGCCTCAGCCCACCTCCGCCAGAAACTCGAAGATGGCCGCGCGCGCTTCGGGTTCGTCCAGCATGGGGGCGTGGCCGACGCCGGGAACCTCGGCATAGGCCAGGGCGGGGGCGGCCTTCTTCATCTTGTCGGCGATGGCGGTACTGAGCAGGTCCGAGGTTCCGCCGCGCACCAGCAGGGTCGGCTTCTTGCGCGCCAGCGCCCGGAACGAGGGCCACAGGTTGGGAACCAGCGCCTTGGACCCCGCCGCCTTGATCGGCGCCGCGATGTCGGGGTCATAGTCCAGCACGGGCGCCCCTTCGGTCCCCTCGCGGAAGACGCGGCGGGCGAAGGCGGCCCAGTCGGCGTCCGTATAGTGAGGGAAGGCCGCCTCATTGATGCGCCGGGCGTAGGCGGTCGCGTCGTCCCAGCTTTCGATTACGACGGGCTGGCCGGTATAGGCGGCGATGCGGGCCAGGCCCTCGGCCGCGACCTCGGGGCCGACGTCGTTGAGGATGGCGGCGGCGATGGCCTTGGGCTTGATGGCCGTCAGCGCCAGGGTGATCAACCCGCCCATGGAGGTGCCGAGGAAGACCGCCTTCTCGATCCCTGCCTGCTCCATCAGGGCCACGACATCCTTCGCATAGACGTCCGGCGTATAGGTCATGGGATCGGGCGCCCGGTCCGACCGGCCGCGCCCGCGCACGTCGACGGCCAGGACGCGGCGACCGCTGTGGGCGATCAGGCCGGCGATGACGCCGAAATCGGCGCTGTTGCGCGTCAGGCCGTGGATGGCGATGACCGGCAGGCGCGCCGGACCCTCGGCCGGAGCATAGTCGCGGGCGTAGAGGCTGAGGCCGTCCGGCGAGGTCCAGCGCCGCTCGACATAGCGGTCGGCCAGCGGGGTGGTCATCGGCATGGATCGTCTCCGAACAGCAGTTCCGTTCGAGCGACGTTAATTCATCGGATGCGGAATAGCGATCAGGCGGGCGGCAGATCGCGGATGAATTGATCGAGATCGCCTTCGGTGAAGCGGTGGCCCGCCACGCCTGCGCGCCGCGCCGCCTCCATGTCCGAGGGCTGGTCGCCGATCATCAGCGAGCGGGAGAGGTCGAGGTCGTGCTCGGCGGCGGCCCTCAACAACATGCCGGGATTGGGCTTGCGGTCGGGGTGGTCGGGATGGCGATAGCGTTCGTCCGCCGCTTCAGAATGGAAGGGGCAGGCGTAGACGGCGTCGATGCGTCCGCCGCCTTCGGCCAGCCGCGCGACCAGCAGGCGGTTGAAGTCGTGCATGGTCTCTTCGCTGAACATGCCGCGCGCCACGCCCGACTGATTGGTGACGATGACGGTCATGTAGCCCGCGTCGTTCAGCCGCTTCACCGCCTCGGCGACGCCGGGGATCAGCACCAGCTGGTCGGGCCGGTGAGGAAAGCCGCTGTCGACGATCAACACGCCGTCGCGGTCGAGAAAAGCGGCCGGGCGCTGGGTCATGCAGTTTCCGTCAGCAAGGCCGAAAAGGCCGTCATCAGGTGATAGAAGGTCGAGGCTGGAACGGCCGCGTCCTGAGAACGTCCGTCAGCGTCGTAGGTGTCGACCCACAGACCGGGCGTGGTCGTGGCCAGATAGGTGGCGAAGATGCCGTCCAGCAGGGCGTCAGCGCGTTCCATCTCGCCGCGCAGCCGCAAGGCGCGCAGGGTCTCGGTCTGGCACCACAGGCGGCGGCCGGCGTCCAGAAGACCCTTCTCCCGTCCTATCTCGCGCAGGGCGTGCCCCTCGGCGTCGAAGCCCCGCTCCAGGGCGACGCGGAACAGGACATCGGCCTTGTCGGAGTGTCCGGGCAGGCCCAGGCGACGAGCCTGATCCAGCAGCCAGACCCATTCCATGTGGTGGCCTGGCTCGGCCACCTCGCCCAAGGCGCCGGGGGCGATGGACCAGTCGGCGGCGAAATACTCGCCGAGGACGCCGAAGTGGGCGTCGAAGAAACGCGTGGCGAACAGGTCCAGGATGCGTCGCGCAGCGCTGTCCCAGGCGGGATGCGGCGCCGCAGCCTGCCAGAACAACAGGGCCTCCAGCAGGTGCATATGCGGATTCTGGCGTCGGGGCAGGCTCGGCGGCAAGGCCTCGTGCCAGCCGCCATGGAGGGAATCGGCCATGCCGGCTTCCATCGCCGCCAGGGTCGCCAGGGCCAAGGGCAGGGCGCGTTCGTCCTTTAGCACCCGGTGGGCGGCCGCTAGTCCGAACAGGACGAAGGCCAGGTCATAGAGGTCCGGCGCCGGGTCCAGAACGGCTCCTGCATCGTTGGTCGTGCGGACCCACAGGCCGTCGTCGCGCTGATTGTCGCGGATCAGAACCTCGAGCCCGCGCCGCGCCAAAGCCTCGCCTTCTATCCAGCCGAGCGAAGCCGCTTCGGCGAAGACATAGACCTGTCGCGCCTGGACGCGTGTGCGCCGCGGCAAGCCGGTGATGGGCCGACCGTCGAAATCCAGTTTCTCATAGAAACGCCCTTCGGAGTCGGCGCCAGCGGTCGCCCACAGCGGCAGGGCTTGGCGAAACAGCCAGTCGCGGACCCGGATTTGTGCGTTTGACAAGATCATGATGGTTCGGGCTTAGGCAGGGTCGCCGATTTTGCCAAGCCATGGTTTTCGTTGCATCGCGCAACGCGAAGTGACTCCGGGGGGTTTGTTCAGCACCCCGCCGCTTTGCTAGGACGCAGGCTGACACAGACGACCCGCCTTCGCGTCCGCGCCTCGGAGCCTTGGACTTCCGCCCGCGCCGGCCCCATCGAGAGAGCGACATCGCAATGACCATTCCCTTCATCGACCTTCAGGCCCAGCGGCTGCGCCTCGGCGGCAAGATCGAGGCCGCCGTTCAGGAGGCCGTCGTCGGCGGCGCCTGGGTCATGGGCCCGCAGGTGCGCCAGTTCGAGGCCGACCTGGCCGCCTTCGGCAAGGCCAAGCACGCCCTGGGCTGCGCCAACGGCACCGACGCCCTGGCCCTGCCGCTGATGGCCTGGGGGATCGGGCGCGGCGACGCCGTCTTCGTGCCCAGCTTCACCTTCGCCG
The DNA here is from genome assembly GCF_047237745.1 of Brevundimonas phoenicis. Lineage (NCBI taxonomy): Bacteria > Pseudomonadati > Pseudomonadota > Alphaproteobacteria > Caulobacterales > Caulobacteraceae > Brevundimonas > Brevundimonas phoenicis. The sequence goes on along the minus strand of NZ_JBDFLN010000001.1, from coordinate 240,178 downwards.
CCACGGCCGAGGTGGTGCCCTGGTTCGACGCCGAGCCGGTCTTCGTCGACGTGGACGAAAACACCTACAACATGGACCCGGCCGCGCTGGAGCGCGCCATCGAAGGGATCAAGGCCGAGGGCCGCCTGACACCGCGCGTGGTCATCGCCGTCGACCTGTTCGGCCAGCCCGCCGACTATCCGGCGATCAAGGTGATCTGCGACAAGCATGGGCTGAAGCTGATCTCGGATTCGGCGCAGGGGTTCGGCTGCACCATCGACGGCGCGCACCCGCTGAAATGGGCCGATGTGACCACCACCAGCTTCTTCCCGGCCAAGCCGCTGGGCTGCTACGGCGACGGCGGGGCGGTGCTGACCAATGACGACGACCTGGCTCAGCTGATGGATTCCATCCGGGTTCACGGCAAGGCGGTGGGCGTCGACCTGAAGGACCGGACCTTCGACCACGACCCCAAATATCTGAACATGCGCATCGGTCTGAACAGCCGTCTGGACACCATTCAGGCCGCCGTCCTGATCGAGAAGCTGAAGGTCTTCGCCCAGGAGATCGAGTGGCGCAACGCCGCCGCCGCCCGCTACAATGAAGCCTTACGTCCCCATGTGGCCAAGGTTCCGGACGTCCCGGCGGGCAACGTCTCCAACTGGGCGCAGTACACGGTCGAGCATTCGGACCGCGACGCCCTGGCCTTGCACCTGAAGGATCAGGGCGTGCCGACGGCGGTCTATTATCCGATCCCGCTGCACCTTCAGCCCGCCTATGAACATTATCCGCGCGGCGTGGGCGGCCTGCCTGTCACCGAGCGGCTGAAGGATGTGGTGATCAGCCTGCCGATGCACGCTGATCTGGACGCAGACACCCAGGACCGCATCATCGCCGCCGTCGCCAGCTTCAAGGCCTGATCCGCATGACCCTCCATCAGACCCCCCTCAAGATCGGCGTCGCCGGCGCCGGCGTCATGGGCCGCAACCACGCCCGCGTCCTGGCCGAGCTGCGCGATGTCGAGCTGACGACCGTCTTCGATCCGGACGCCGTGACGGCCGAGGGCGTGGCCGCCGCCTATGGGGCGACCGCCGTGACGACCGCCGAGGCCTTCGTGGCCGCCGGACTGGACGCCGCCGTCATCGCCACGCCGAACCGCTATCACGCCGAACTGGGCGTGGCCCTGCTGAAGGCGGGCGTCCATGTGCTGGTCGAGAAGCCGATCGCGGCCACGGTGGCCGACGCCCAGGCCATGATCGACGCGGCCAAGGCCAATGACCGCGTGCTGATGGTCGGCCATGTCGAGCGCTTCAACCCGGCGGTCGAGACGGTCAAGCGCGCCATCGACGGCGACGAGATCATCTCCATCCAGATCACCCGCGTCGGCCCCTTCCCGCCGCGCATGGGCGAGGTCGGGGTGGTCATCGACCTGGCGGTGCACGACATCGACATCATCCGCCACCTGACGGGGTCGGAGATGACCGAGGTCCAGTCGCTGCTGGGCCACACCCATGCGTCGCGCGAGGATTCGGCCCTGCTGCAGTTCCGCATGGACAATGGGGTGATCGCCCACATCACCACCAACTGGGTCACGCCCTACAAGACCCGCGTCCTGCAGGTGGCGACCAAGAACCGCTTCATCGTCGCCGACCTGATCACCCGCCAGGTGACGGAATTCTTCGGCCAGCAGCCGGACGGCTCATACTCCACGCGGATGCTGAACGCCTGGCCCGCGGAGCCGCTCAAGAAGGAGCACGAGGCCTTCATCCACGCCATCCGCACCGGCGAGACGGCGGCCGTCAGCGGCGAAGACGGCCTGCGCAATCTGGAAGTGGCGCTGAGGTGCCTGGGGGAGTGATCGCCTGATACTCCGCTCACCCCGGCGGACGCCGGGGCCCAGTGAGAACTGCAAGCGCGGCGTCTGGGGCCAAAGCACTGGATCCCGGCGTCCGCCGGGATGAGCGGATGGTTAGGCCTTCACCACCTGCATCGTCAGCCATTCGGCGATCAGGGCGGGCTTGTCGCCGCCTTCGATCTCGACGATCAGTTCGTGCTTCAGCAGCCATCGGCCGCCCCCCTTGTCCTCGGCTGACAGCAGTTTGAAACGGCCGCGCACGCGCGATCCCGACGGCGCCGGGGCGAGGAAGCGCAGGCGGTCGAAGCCGTAGTTCACCCCCATGACCAGATCATCCAGCGGGGCGACCGCATCCATGCTCATGGCCGAGGCGAGGCTGAGAGTCAGGAAGCCATGCGCAATGGTCCCGCCGAAGGGCGTCGCCTTGGCGCGCTCGGGGTCGACGTGGATGAACTGCTCGTCCTCGGTCAGTCCGGCGAAGGCGTCGATGCGCGCCTGATCCAGCGCGAACCAGCGGCTGACGCCGACCTCCTGTCCGATCAGGGATTGAAGTTCGCTGGCCTTGGTCATGTGACGCCCCTCCCGTTTGCGCCAGCCTTGCGCGGGGAGGGGGGCGGAGGCAAGGCCTACCCCTCGAAGCGTCCCTCGATGATTTCGCTGAACAGGCCGGGGTCGACGTTGCCGCCCGACAGGACGATGCCGGTGGTCAGGCCCTTCGCCTCGACCTTGCCCGAGAGCAGCGCCGCCAGGGACACGGCGCCGCCCGGCTCGATGATCAGCTTCAGCCAGCGGAAGGCGAAGCGCATGGCCTCGGCCACCTCGGCGTCGGTGACGGTCGCGGCGCCCGCCAGACGCCGGTTGATCGGCCAGGTCAGTTCGCCCGGAATGGGCGCCATCAGGGCGTCGCAGATGGACGGCGACCCTTGCGGATGGGCGGTGCGGGCGCCCGCCTCCAGCGAGCGGCGGGTGTCGTCGAAGGCGTCCGGCTCGACCACGATGACGCGGGTGTCCGGGCTCTGTTCGGCCATGACCAGATTGATCCCGGCGATCAGCCCGCCGCCCGAGGCGCCGCACAGCAGCTGGTCCATCGGCACGCCCGCCTGCTCCAGCATCTCCAGTCCGACCGTGCCCTGGCCCTCGATGATGAAGGGATCGTCGAACGGCGGGACCAGCACCGAGCCGCGCTCGGCCGCTATCTCGGCGCCGATGGCCTCGCGACTTTCGGTCCAGCGGTCGTAGAAGCGCACCTCGCCGCCGAAGGCGCGCACGCCTTCGACCTTCACCGCCGGACTGTCGGACGGCATGACGATGGCGGCGGGCGCGCCGACGCCCTTGGCCGCCGCCGCCACCCCCTGCGCGTGGTTGCCCGAGGAATAGGCCACGACGCCGCGCGTCTTCTCTTCCTCGTTCAGTCGGCTGACGCGGTTATAGGCGCCGCGGAATTTGAAGGCGCCCGCCACCTGAAAGGTCTCGGCCTTCATCAGGACGCGACCGCCGACGGCCTCGTTCAGGGCCGGGTGCTCGATCAACGGCGTGCGGACGGCGGCGGAGGCGATCTGGCGGGCGGCGTCGACGACGCCTTCAAAGCTGGGCGTATGCATGGGTTCCCTCTTACGTCGCGGCGCAGGCTCTGCATAACTCACATCATGCAAGCAAATATGATCCTCGCCATCGACCAGGGCACGACCTCGACGCGGGCGATCGCGTTTGAGGTCTCGCCCGAGGGGGCCTTTCATGCGGTCGCCGTCAGCCAGATCGAGCTGGCGCAGCATTTCCCGCAGTCGGGCTGGGTCGAGCATGACGCGGCCGAGATCTGGCGCGCGACGCTGCAGACCTGTCGCGAGGTGGTCAGGAAGGCGGGCGGCGTCGGCCGCTTCGCCGCCATCGGCATCACCAACCAGCGCGAGACCTCGGTCATCTGGGACGCGGCGACCGGCGAGCCCCTGTACCGCGCCATCGTCTGGCAGGACCGACGCACGGCTGAGGCGACCACGCGGCTGGCGGCGCAGGGGCATGAGGCCATGATTCAGGCGGCGACGGGCCTGATCCTCGACCCCTATTTCTCGGCGTCGAAATACGCCTGGCTGCTGGACGCCGTGCCCGGCGCGCGCGAACGGGCGGCGCGGGGCGAGGTGAAGCTGGGCACCATCGACGCCTGGCTGATCTGGAAGCTGACCGGCGGAAACAGCCACGTCACTGACGCCACCAACGCCAGCCGCACCAGTCTGATGGACCTGACGACGCGCACGTGGCGGCCGGACCTGTGTGACCTGTTCGGCGTGCCGATCGAGGCCCTGCCGGAAATCCGCGACTGCGACGCGCTGCTAGGCGAGGCCGATGCGTCCCTGCTGGGTCGCGCCCTGCCCATTCACGGCTCGGCGGGCGATCAGCACGCGGCCCTGGTCGGCCACGGCGCGCTGACGGCGGGGGACGCCAAGATCACCTACGGCACCGGCGCCTTTCTGGTGGCCAATGTGGGGGCGGCGCCGGTGGCCTCGACCTCGCGCCTGCTGGGAACGCTCGGCTATGCGGCGGGAGGGCAGGCGGCCTATGCGCTGGAGGGGTCCATCTTCTCGGCCGGGTCGGCGATCCAGTGGCTGCGCGACGGGCTGAAGGTGCTGTCGGACTCGCGTCAGTCGGAGGCTATGGCCCAGACGCTGAAGGACAACGGCGGGGTCTATCTGGTCCCCGGCTTCACCGGGCTGGGCGCGCCGTGGTGGGAACCGGAGGCGCGGGGCGCGGTCGTCGGCCTGACCCGTGACAGCGGACCGGCGCACATGGTCCGCGCGGCGCTGGAGAGCCTGGCCTATCAGACCCGCGACCTGCTGGACGCCCTGACGAAGGACGGGGCGCCGCCGCTGAAACGGCTCAAGGTCGATGGAGGCGTCACCGCCAACGCCTTCGCCATGCAGTTCATCGCCGACATCTGCGAGGTCGAGGTCGAACGTCCCGCCTTCCAGGAGATGACCGCCATGGGGGCGGCGCGACTGGCGGCCTATGGCGTGGGCCTGACCGAGGCGCTGTGGACAGCTCCGGCCGAAGCGCCCGCCGTCTGGACCCCGCGCATGGAGGCCGAGGCGCGGGCGCGGCTGCTCAAGGGCTGGCGCGGCGCAGTGCGGGCGGCCATCATCGCCGCCCAGCCGGAGGAGGGGGAATGACCGAGGCCGCGGATTCACAGGCATTGGACGCTCAAACCGCGTTTTCGGGCACGCGCGAGGTCGACGACCGCCATCGGCTGGACGAGGCGGCGCTGGACGCCTGGCTGGCGGCGAACGTCGAGGGCTACGCCGGGCCGCTGACCATCCGACAATTCAAGGGCGGCCAGTCCAACCCGACCTATGAGCTGACCACGCCGGGCCGGACCTATGTGCTGCGTCGCAAGCCGCCGGGCGCGCTGCTGGCCAGCGCCCACGCCGTGGACCGGGAGTTCGCCGTCATTTCGGCCCTGCACGCCCAGGGTTTTCCGGTCGCGCGGCCCTATGCTCTGTGTACGGATGATGACGTCATCGGCTCCATCTTCTACGTCATGGAGAAGGTCGAGGGCCGCATCTTCTGGGACTTGAAGCTGCCGGGCCTGACCTCGCCGGAGCGCCGCGCCGTCTATGACGCCCAGGTCGATACGCTGGCGGCCCTGCACCGGCTGGAGCCCGACGCCGTCGGCCTGGCGGACTACGGCAGGGCGGGGAACTATTTCGCGCGCCAGGTGGGGCGCTGGACCAAGCAGTATCGCGCCTCCGAGATCGAGCCGATCGCGGCCATGGACCGGCTGATCTCCTTCCTGCCCGACAGCCTGCCGCCCGAGGGGCCGACGCGGATCGTGCATGGGGACTTCCGCCTCGACAATCTGATCCTCGATCCGGCCGAGGCGAAGGTGCGGGCGGTGCTGGACTGGGAGCTGTCGACCCTGGGCGACCCGATGGCGGACTTCTCCTATCTGCTGATCGCCTGGGTGATCCCGGCGTCCCTGCGCAACGGCCTGGCGGGGGCGGACCTCAAGACGCTGGGCGTTCCGTCGGTCGAGGAGACGGTCGAACGCTATGCGCAGAAGACCGGGACGGCGGCGCCGACGAACCTGGACTGGCTGTTCGCCTACAACCTGTTCCGGCTGGCGGCCATCTGTCAGGGCATCGCCGGACGGGTGCGCGACGGCACCGCCGCCAGCGCCCATGCGCGGGCGATGGCGGCCCAGGTCGGCCCGCTTTCGGACGCGGCCTGGGGCTTTGCGCGCAAGGCCGGAGCCTAGCGGAGCCATACAGAAACAGTTTTTGTTACGGATCGATTTGTGAAACGCCCTCGGAAGGCCTACCTTCCCATCAGGAGCATGAACCCTGATGTCTGACAGCCAACGTTTTCCCGTCGCCGCCCACGCCCTGGCCTATCTGGCCCACAAGGGCGCCTATGCGGCGACCGAGGCCGAGCCGAGCGCCGTCCTGGCGGCTTCGGTGCCGACCAACCCGGTGGTGATCCGCCGGGTCACGGCCCTGCTGGCCAAGGCGGGCCTGATCGCCACGCGCCCCGGCGCGTCGGGCGGCTCGTGGCTGCTGCGGCGGCCCGAGGATATTCGCCTGGATGAGGTGCTGAAGGCGGTGAACGGCTGCGCCCAGCTGGGCTCGCCGCCCGCCGGCGCCAAGGGCTGCCCGGTCGGCGAGCATATTCCGCGCCAGGTGGCCAAGGCCCTGACGGCGGCGGATCAGGCGGCGGGCGCGGCCCTGTCGAAGATCACGATCGCCGACCTGCTGGCCGAAGACCCGGAAGTGCTGCGTCCGTTCGCGCCGCATCCGTGCTGCCCCAACGCCGACGCGGCCTGACGAGGCGTCCTTGGGGGAGGGGCGTCGCACCGTTCTGATCACGGGAGCTTCGGCGGGCATCGGCGCCGCCCTGGCGCGCGTCTGCGCGGCGCGGGGGCATGACCTGATCCTGACCGCCCGGCGCGAAGGGCCGCTTCAGGCCCTGGCCGAGGAGCTGGCCGGCGCCCATGGCATCGCCGCAACCGTGGTCGTCGCTGATCTGGCCGAGCCGGAGGCGCCCGCGCGTCTGGTCGAGGCGATCGCGGCGCGGGGATTGAGCGTCGACGGCTTGATCAACAACGCGGGCTTCAGCCGCACCACGGGCTTTCTGACGACCGATCCGGACGACCACGCCGCCATGATCCGCGTCATGCTGAGCGCGCCGGTCGAACTGTCGCGCCTGGTGCTGCCCGGCATGGTCGCGCGCGGCTGGGGCCGGGTGCTGAACGTGGCCTCCCTGGCCGGACAGATGCTGGCGACCGGCGGCGACACCCTGTACGGCCCGATCAAGAGCTTCCTGATCAAGGCGTCGCAGGGGTTGTGGTTGGAAACGCAAGGGACCGGCGTGCACGTCACCGCCCTGTGCCCCGGCTACACCTATACCGAGTTCCACGACGTCAACGGCTCGCGCGATCAGGTCTCGGCCGCCTATCCGAAGTGGATGTGGATGGACGCCGACCGCGTGGCCCGCATCGGCTGGGACGCGGTCGAAGCCAATCGGCCGCGCGTGACGCCGGGTGTCGCCAACAATGTGCTGGCGGCGCTGGGCGGGCTGCTGCCCGACGCCCTGGCGCTGAAGATGGTCGGCGGCCACGCCAGACGGCTGGACCGCCTCTGACGCTTAGTGGCCGCCGGAGGGGTAGGGGGTGGTGACGCCCGCGCTGAACATGCCCGGCAGGGCCTCGCCCAGACCCATCAGGATGAACTGGATCGCCAGGGCGCACAGGATCAGGCCCAGCACCCGCACCACGATGGCCATGCCGACGTCGCCCAGGATGCGGCTGATCGGGCCGGTGGCGGCGAAGCACATGAAGGTGACGACACAGGCGGCGACCATGGCGGTCAGCGATGCGGCCGTGCCCGCCGCGCCCAGCTTCTGGGCCTCGCCCGCCTGGATGATGATGGCCGAGATGGCGCCGGGCCCGATCATCAGGGGAATGGCGAAGGGCACGATCAGGCGCTTGAACCGGCGCTTGGCGTAGCCGCGCACGTCCTGGGCGTCGGTCGCGGCGTCGGCGTCGGCGAAGATCTTCAGGAAGTCCTCGCGCGCCATGTCCAGGCCCAGCAGCAGCAAGAGGATGCCGCCCGCGATGCGGAAGGCGGCCAGCGAGATGCCGAAGAACTGCAGCAGGCCCAGGCCCGTGAAGAAGAAGAAGCCGAGGAAGACCGCCGCGAAGGCGCAGATCATGGCCGAGACGGTGATGCGCTGACGCAGGGAGGCGCCCGCCGTGGCCGCCGCGAAGATCGGCACATTGCCGATCGGGTCCAGCAGGGCGAACAGCGCCACGAACAGGTTGACCCCCAGATCGACCGCGTTCATTGCTTGCCCCCGCCTTAGAAAACCCGCCGCGCGACCGCGACCCCTTGTCTCACCTATCGGGGCATCCGCGCGCGCCTGCAAGCCGCCGAGAGCCGGAAATGTCGCAAGATCGCCCCAATCGCCCCTTCGACCCGCGCGTCATCTGCGCCCTGGACGTGCCGACGACCGATGAGGCGCGCGCGCTGGTCGAGCGGATCGGCGATGCGGTCGGCTTCTACAAGGTCGGGCTGCAGCTGTTCGCCTCGGACGGCATGGGGCTGGCGCGCGAGCTGAAGGCGTCGGGCGCTCAGGTGTTTCTGGACTGGAAGCTGCACGACATCGGCGCGACGGTGGAGAAGGCGACGGCGGTGCTGGCGAACGCGGGCTGCGACCTGCTGACCGTCCACGCCCGGCCGCAGGTGATGGCGGCGGCGGCGCGCGGGGCGGCGGGATCCGACCTGAAGATTCTGGGCGTCACCGTCCTGACCAGCCTGATGGACGACGATCTGAAGGCGGACGACCACAGCCTGTCGGCGGCCGAACTGGTGGAGCAGCGGGTGCGTCAGGCGCTGGAGGCCGGTATCCACGGCGTCGTCTCCAGCCCGCATGAGGCGAGCCGGGCGCGCGAGATCGCCGTGGCGGCGGGGCGCGAGGACTTCCTGATCGTGACGCCGGGCGTACGGCCCGCAGGCGCGGCCATGGACGATCAGGCGCGCGCCGCGACCCCGGCCAGCGCCCTGCAATCTGGCGCGACCCATCTGGTCATCGGCCGTCCGATCACCGCCGTCGCCGATCCGCGTGCGGCGGCCCAGGCGATCACCCAGGAGATCGCCCTGGTCTGAGGCCTATGGGCTTGATCCGTAAGGGGTCTGCTTCACGTGAAACAGAAAGACTGAACTCATCTTGAGTGTTGGCGAAGCCCCTCATTTCCGCTCGTCCCGGCGGACGCCGGGATCCAGCAAGAGCGCCAAACAGGCGGCTGCTCATTGAACCTGGCGTTTTGAAGCCAAAGCACTGGATCCCGGCGTCCGCCGGGATGAGCGGGGCAGAAAGACCAGCCTCTGACGCGAACTCAGCCAAGAAGAAAGGCGGCGTCTGTGGACGCCGCCCTTTTTCGTATCAGCCGCGTTCGCCGCGTTCCTGGCGGTAGGGCCGCTCGGTCGGAGACGGCGGCGCCGGCGGGGCGGGCGGCACGGCGTAATAGCCCTGGTCGAAGTTCACGACCGGCGGCGCGGTTTCGACGCGCGGCGGCTCGACGTAGACGTTGGGGCGGGCCACTTCGACCTGGGCCGGGGCGACGCGCACGTCGGCGGCGGCCACATGGACCGGCGGCGGCGCCACGTGGACGCGGGCCGGCTCGACGTAGACCGGGGCCGGCTGCACGAAGACCGGCGGCGATTCCACATAGACGGGCGGCTGCGAGACATAGACCGGCGGCTGGCTGACATAGATCGGCTCGGCGCGGTAATGCACCGGCTGCATAGGCTGGGGCGGCGGGCCGCAGCGGCCGCAGTCGTGACCGTATCCGCCCTGATAATAGCCCTGCTGGTAGCCGCCCTGATATTGGCCCTGATATTGGCCGCCGTACCCGCCATAGCCGGCGCGCGCCCAGGGATAGCGGCCGTAGCCGTCGACCGGATAGCCGAAGGGCATGGAGCGGGTGACGCCGGAATAGGCGTAGCCGCCGTGCTGGATCGGCGGCTGCGACGGGGCGATCACGACCGGCGGACGAACCCCGGCGCCGCCGTAGCCGTAACCATAGCCGTAGCTTTCGATCGGGCCGTAGCCGCCCTGCCAGCCGGTGTCGCTGTACCAGGTCTGGGCGCGGCTCTGGACCACGGGACCGCGGGCGTAGCCGGCGGCGGCGTTATATCGGGCGCCGGCCTGATGGGCCTCGGCCGCTCCGGCGATGAGGACCGCCGCGCCTGCGGCGGCGTAAAATAGGGCCTTCATGGCTGCGCTCCTTGTTTCAGCCGTAAAGGTTAATGCGGATCTCGCCAGAGCGTTCACTATTCTCCCGTCAAGGGAACCGGGAAGCCGCATCGGTAGGAGGCATGAGGCGTCCAGGTCGCCTTCGCCCAGGCAGAGAGCCGTCGGGCGGCGAGCCATAGCGCCCTAATCAGCTCAAGCAGCGAGCCGCCGCGCGGCGAGCGGTAGCGCCTTAAAAGTCCACCGCCAGGCCCTTCTTCTCCCAGTCGCCGAAACGGGTCGGTTCCGGTCCCTTGCGGCCGCCGACCTCGTTCGGAAGCGCAGCGGCTTCCTCGGCGGCGCGGCGTTCGGCGGCCTCCAGCAGGGCGCGGCGGGCGACCTCGTTCAGGGGGCGCTCGGGCGTGGCGTGGGGCACGTCGGCGTTGAAGGCTTCCTCGGGGGAAGGTTCAGTCGGGGGGGTGGGCTGTTCGGTCACAGGTCGCCTGCCTTGAGAGCGGGGATACTGCGGCTCAAATAGACGTTCCGGCTGAACACGCCACCCCTGTCGCCTGAAACCTTTCGCCTGAAGCCCCGCATGAACCATCTGAAGACATTCGCCCTGCTGGCCGCGATGACCGCCCTGTTCATGGGGATCGGCTATCTGATCGGCAAAGGGCCCGGCATGGCGATCGCCCTGGTCGTGGCGGCGGGCATGAATGTCTTCAGCTATTGGAACGCGGACAAGATCGTCCTGAAGATGTACCGCGCCCAGCCGGTGGACGAGACCCACCCCAACGCCGTGGTGCGCGCCTATGTCGCCGATGTGAAGCAGATGGCGCAGGACGCCGGCATGCCCCTGCCCAACATCACCATCATCCCGAACGATCAGCCGAACGCCTTCGCCACGGGACGCAACCCCCAGAATGCGGCGGTGGCGGCGACGACGGGCCTGCTGGACATGCTGACGCGCGAAGAAATCCGCGGCGTGATGGCGCATGAACTGGCCCATGTGAAGAACCGCGACACCCTGACCATGACGGTCACGGCGACGGTGGCGGGCGCCATCGCCATGCTGGCCAACTTCGCCCTGTTCTTCGGCGGCGGCGACGACCGCGAGCGTCCGGGCGGCATGATCGGAACCATCGCCCTGATGCTGCTGGCGCCGATGGCGGCGGGCCTGGTGCAGATGGCCATCAGCCGCACTCGTGAATACGAAGCCGATCGCGTCGGCGCCGAGATCGCCAACGACCCTCAGGCCCTGGCCTCGGCCCTGCAGAAGATCGAGACCTATGCGCGGGGCGCGGTCAACGCCCCGGCCGAGCGCAATCCGGCGACGGCCCATATGTTCATCATCAATCCGTTGAACGGGAAGGGAGCGGACAATCTGTTCTCGACCCACCCGGCCACCGGCAATCGCGTCCGCGCCCTGATGGAGCTGGGCGCGAAGATGGGCATGGGCGGGCGCGTGCGTCCGGCGGCGGCCTTCGTCGCGCCTGCGCCTTCGCCGGCACCCTCTGCCGCGCCGATCCGGGGAACCAGCGTGCCGACGACCGACGACGCCCCCGCCGCGCCGCCGCGCGGGCCGTGGGGCTGAGGCTTCCGCAAGGATGGGCCTTTGCGTGCGCGGGCTTAAGCCGCTAGAGCGAAATCGGTTCAGTTGGACGAGTGTCCAACTGAACACAGATATTCGCTCCAAGCATAATTCTGGACCATTGTTCTGGGTTCAGTCGATTTCGACTGAACCGAAAATGGTCTAGAGCGCGCGCCATGACCGACGAGACCGATCCCAAACCGTCCGACGCCGAGCGCCCCGAATGGGCGAAGGCGCATGGCCCGCTGCGCTCCTTCGGACGCATCAAGTCGCGGCCGATCAAGGCGAAGCAGGCGGCCCTGTTCGACACCCTGATGCCGCGCATCGCCGTGCCGGACCCGGCCAAGGGGCCGATCGATCCTCAAGCTCTGATGCCGGGCGCGAAAGCCGCCTGGCTGGAGATCGGCTTCGGCGGCGGCGAGCATCTGGCGGCCCAGGCGGCGCGTCATCCCGAGGCGGTGATGATCGGATGCGAGCCCTTCCTGAACGGCGTCGCCTCGGCCCTGCGCCACGTCGAGGAAGGCGGGCTTGAGAACGTGCGCCTGCACGCCGACGACGCCCGCGCGGTGATGGCGGCCTTGCCGGACGCCTCGCTGGACCGGGTGATGATCCTGTTCCCCGACCCCTGGCACAAGGCGCGCCACAACAAGCGCCGCTTCCTGCAGGACGAGACGGCGGTGGAGATCGCCCGCCTGCTGAAGCCGGGCGGCAAGGTGCGCTTCGTCACCGACTGGCTGGACTACGCCGACTGGGCGCTGGAGCGACTGGCGCGCACGTCGGGTCTGACGCGCCGTGAGACCGGCGCCGACTGGTTTGCCCCGCCCGAAGACCATGTCGTCACCCGCTATGAGGAAAAGAAGCTGGGCGACACCGATCCGATCTTCCTGGAATTCGAAAAGCAGGGCTGAATGGCGGGGCGCTTGCGGGAATGGGACGGCGGGGGCTGACACGGCCCCCGCTTTCGCCTATATGACCGCTCACATCGTTAGACCGACGTCCAACGGCGTCGTATCAAGCGGCGGCCCGGACGGACCGTCGCTTTTGTTTTTGGAGTAGCCGCTTGCGGGCCAAGACCGCCGAAGACCGCGCTCTGCTTGAGCTGATCGACCCCGTGGCCGAGAGCCTGGGGCTAGCGGTCGTGCGCGTGCGTCTGATGGGCGGCACCCTGCGTCGTCGCCTGCAGATCATGGCTGAGCGCAATCTCGATCACGACATCTCGGTCGAGGAATGCGCCCGCCTGTCGCGCGCCGTGTCCGAGGTGCTGGACGCCGCCGATCCAATCTCTGGCGAATATCTGCTGGAAGTCTCCTCGCCCGGCATCGACCGGCCGCTGACGCGCCTGATCGACTTCGACCTGTTCGAAGGTCTGGAAGCCCGTCTTGAAACCGACCGCATGGTCGAGGGCCGCAAACGCTTCAAGGGCATTGTCGCCGGGGTCGAGGGCGAGAACGTCGCCATCGATCTGGACGGCGAGGACGAGACCGCCCTGATCCCCTTCGCCTGGCTGGCCGACGCCAAGCTGGTGCTGACCGACGAATTGCTGAAACGCGGCGCGGCCCTGCGCGCGGCGCGCGGCGAACCCGAAGACGACGGCCTGCCCGAGGGCGAGCCCGACGCTGAACAATCCAACTCCGACTCCACTAAGGACGACGCCTGATGGCCGTGACCGGAATCTCCGCCAACCGCCTGGAACTGCTCTCCATCGCTGACGCCGTCGCGCGCGAGAAGAACATCGACCGGGAGATCGTCATCGAGGCGATCGAGGAAGCGATCCAGAAGGGCGCCAAGTCGCGCTATGGCGCGCACCACGACATTCGCGCCAAGATCGACCACAAGACCGGCGAGCTGAGCCTGACCCGTCACGTCACCATCGTCGGCGACGACTGGCAGCCGGAAGACGAGCTGGAAGAGTTCAACGACAGCGCCATGGTGCGTCTGCGCGACGCGCTGAAGCGCGACGCCGAGGCCGAGGTCGGCAAGGAATACGTCGAGATTCTGCCGCCGTTCGAGTTCGGCCGCGTCCAGACCCAGATGGCCCGTCAGGTCGTGACCGGAAAGGTCCGCGAGGCCGAGCGCGCCAACCAGTACGAAGAGTTCAAGGATCGCGTCGGCGAGATCGTCAACGGCACGGTCAAGCGCGTCGAATACGGCAACACCATCGTCGACCTGGGCCGCGGCGAAGGCATTATGCGCCGCGACCAGTCGATCCCGCGCGAGGTGTTCAACGTCGGCGACCGCGTCCGCACCTATATCTACGACGTGCGCCCGGAGGCCAAGGGCCCGCAGGTCATGCTGTCGCGCGCCCACCCCGGCTTCATGGCCAAGCTGTTCGCCCAGGAAGTGCCGGAAGTCTATGACGGCGTGATCGAGATCCGCGCCGCCGCCCGCGACGCCGGTTCGCGCGCCAAGATGGCCGTCCTGTCGAACGACTCTTCGATCGACCCCGTCGGCGCCTGCGTCGGCATGCGCGGCTCGCGCGTTCAGGCGGTCGTCGCCGAACTGCAGGGCGAGAAGATCGACATCATCCAGTGGAACGACGACGAGCCGACCTTCATCGTCAACGCCCTGGCCCCGGCCGAAGTGGCCAAGGTGGTGCTGGACGAAGAAGCCGACCGCGTTGAAGTCGTGGTGCCGGACGAGCAGCTGTCGCTGGCCATCGGCCGTCGCGGCCAGAACGTCCGCCTGGCCTCGCAGCTGACCGGCTGGCAGATCGACATTATCACCGAGTCTCAGGACTCCGAGCGTCGCCAGCGCGAGTTCGCCGAGCGCACCGCCCTGTTCCAGGAAGCCCTGGACGTGGACGAGACGATCGCCCAGCTGCTGGTCACCGAAGGCTTCGCCACGGTCGAGGATTTGGCCTTCGTCGAGGCTTATGAAATCTCCGAGATCGAAGGCTTCGACGAGGACACGGCCGAAGAGCTGCAGACCCGCGCCCGCGAGCATCTGGACCGCCAGGCGGCCGAGTTGGACGCCAAGCGCGTGGCCTTGGGCGTCGAAGACGGCGTGCTGGAAGTGCCGGGCGTGACCGCCGCTATCGCCGTCGCCCTGGGCGAAGGCGGGGTGAAGACGGTCGAGGATCTGGCCGACCTGGCCACCGACGAAATCCGCGGCGGCTATGAAGTGCGCGGCGGCGAACGGGTCAAGGTTCCGGGCGTGCTGGAAACCTTCAATCTGAGCCAGGAAGACGCCGAAATGCTGATCCTGCAGGCGCGCGTGGCCGCCGGCTGGATCGACGCTTCGGAACTGCCTCAGCCGGAATACGTCGAGGAAGAGACGCTGGAAGGCGACGTCGAGTTCGACGGCGAAGGCCAGGAAGACGCCCAGGCTGATGAAGCCGACGCTGACGCTGATGCAGAGGTCGTCGCTGACGACCTCGACGATCAGTCCCGCGACATGTGATGGGAGCCGCAGCTGTCCATGAGGTCGTCCGAGACGTTGATCGATAGGGATCGTCAGGACTTGGCGTCACGCCAGGTTCTCGATGAATCTCGCCTGATCCGTTTTGTCGGCGGCCCGGACGGCGCGGTGGCGCCCGATCTGGGGCGTAAGCTTCCGGGGCGCGGCCTGTGGGTCGCGGCCGACCGCGCCTCGCTTGAGGCCGCGATCAAGAAGAACCTGTTCGCGCGGGCGGCCAAGGCGCCGTTGAAGCCCGCCGCCGACCTGCCCGATCTGGTCGAGACCCTGCTGGTTCGGCGTTGTCTGGACCAGCTGGGTCTTGCCCGGCGCGAAGGCGTGCTTATCTCTGGGTTCGAGAAATGCGCTGCGGCGATCCGCAGCGGCCGCGCCGCATGGCTGATCGAAGCCGCCGACGGCTCGGCCGATGGGCGCGGCAAGCTTCTGGCCCTCTCCAGACACGCCTCGCCCGCCCCCGAAATCTGCGGGGCTTTCAGCGCGGACGATTTGAGTTTGGCCCTTGGGCTGGAAAATGCGATACACGCCGTCCTGCTGCGAGGCGGGCGGGCTGATCGTTGGACCCAGGAGGTTCAGCGGTTGGCGGGATTTCGACCTCTCTGTCCCCAGAGCTGGAACCGGGCGGGGCCCGAACACGGCGCAGAGGACGACCGGAGCGCGGCTCCGGAAGGAGAGCCTTAGGGTTTGAGCGGCGGCGGGCCTGTTTCCGAAACAACGGAGGCGGGGCCGCATTCTGCTATGGGTGATTGAGAGACGAAGGCGGAATTCTCCGCCCTGAGTAAAGCGACCGGATGAGCGACGAAAACAACAATTCCAACGACGGCAAGACTCCTGCCAACACGCCTTCGCAAACGGGGCCGCGCGCGCCGTTGAGCCTGAAGCCGCGTGCGGCGGGTTCGGTCTCGACCGGCACGGTGAAACAGAGCTTCAGCCACGGCCGTTCTAAGACCGTCGTCGTCGAGACCAAGCGCCGCGCCGGCCCGCAGGGCGGGCATCAGCGTCCGCAGGGCTTCGACGTCGCGCGTCCGCGTCCCGAAGGCGGCGCGCCGCGTTCGGCCGCGCCGCGTCAACCGGCCGGCGGCGCCCTGTCGCCCGAGGAACAGGAGGCGCGTCGCCGCGCCATCGCCCTGGCCACGCAACAGGCCGCCGAGCGCGAGCGCAACGCGGTCGCCGCCAAGGCCGCCGCTGAGGCCGCCGAGCGCCAACAGGCCGCCGCCGCCGAAGCCGCTGCGACCAAGGCCGCCGCTGAAGCCGCCGCCGCCAAGGCCGCCGCCGAAGCCGCCCGCGTCGAAGCCGCCAAGCTGAGCGCCGCGGCGCCGGCGCCCGCTCCGGCCAAGCCGGTCGCGCCGAAGGTTGAAGCGCCCAAGGTCGAGGCTCCGAAGGTCGAAGCCAAGCCTGAGCCGGTCAAACCGGCGGCCCCGGTCGCCCCGGCCGCGCCCAAGCGCCCGGCGGTCAACTTCGGCCAGCGCGCACCCAAGATTCCGACCGGCCGCGCGCCGCTGGAGCGTCCCGCCTTCGGCGGCCGTTCGGCCCGCGAACAGGCCATGGGCGACGGCGAGCGTCCGCAGGCCCGTGAACAGGCGCCGCGCGAAGGCGGCCGCGAGGGCGCCGAGCGTCCTGCGCGTCCGGCCCAGACCGTCCGCTATTCGGCGCTGAACCCGCGTCCGGCCCCCGGCGCCCGCACCGGCGCGCCCGGCGCCTCGCGTCCCGGCGCCCGTCCGGCTCCGAACCAGCCTCCGGCCCAGCCCGAAGTGGCGCGCCCCAGCCGCGCCGGCGGCGGCTTCGCCCGTCCGGCCACCGGCCGCGAGGACGATCGCGAGAAGCGTTTCGCCGACAACGCGCCCGGCAAGGCCGTCAGCCGCACGCGCGGCGAGCCCAAGCGCCGCGAAGGCCGCCTGACCATCCATTCGGTGGCGGGAGGCGACGAGGACGCCGTCGAGCGCATGCGCTCGCTGGCCTCGGTGCGCCGCGCTCGCGAACGCGAGAAGGAAAAGCGCCGCGGCGGTTCGACCGAAACGCCCAACCGTCCGCGTGAAGTGGTCATTCCCGACACCATCACTGTCGGCGAACTGGCCAACCGCATGGCCGTGCGCGGCGTCGACATCATCAAATTCCTGATGCGTCAGGGCCTGATGATGAAGATCAACGACGTGATCGATTCCGACACCGCCGAACTGGTGGCCGAAGAGTACGGCATGGCCGTCAAGCGCGTGTCCGAATCCGACGTTGAAGAAGGCTTCATCGCCGACGCCGACGACGCCGATGCGGGCGAGATCCGCGCCCCGGTCGTGGCCATCATGGGCCACGTCGACCACGGCAAGACCTCGCTTCTGGACGCGCTGCGCACCACGGACGTGGCGGGCGGCGAAGCCGGCGGCATCACCCAGCACATCGGCGCCTATCAGGTGCGCCTGGCCGACGGTCAGCGCATCACCTTCCTGGACACGCCGGGCCACGCGGCCTTCTCGGCGATGCGGGCGCGCGGCGCCAACGTCACCGACATCGTCGTCCTGGTCGTGGCGGCCGACGACGGCGTCATGCCGCAGACGGTCGAGGCCATCCAGCACGCCAAGGCGGCGGGTTCGCCGATCATCGTGGCGGTCAACAAGATCGACAAGCCGGACGCCAATTCGCAGAAGGTCGTCAACGAGCTGCTTCAGTATGAAGTCATCTCCGAGAGCCTGGGCGGCGACACCCAGATCATCGAGCTGTCGGCCAAGGAAAAGATCAACCTCAACGGTCTGACCGACGCCATCCTGCTGCAGGCCGAAGTCATGGACCTGCGCGCCAACGCCGACCGTTCGGCCGAAGGCGTGGTCATCGAGGCCAAGCTGGACAAGGGCCGCGGCCCGGTCGCGACCGTCCTGGTCAAGCGCGGCACGCTGAAGCGCGGCGACATCGTCGTGGCCGGTTCGGCCTGGGGCAAGGTTCGCGCCCTGCTGAACGAGCGCAACGAGCAACTGCCTGAAGCCGGTCCGTCGGTTCCGGTCGAGATCCTCGGTCTGGACGAGGCGCCGTCGCCGGGCGACGTCTTCGCCGTGGTGGAATCCGAGGCCCGCGCCCGCGAACTGACGGAATACCGTCAGCGCGTGAAGCGCGAGAAGACTCAGGTCTCGGGCGGCTCGCTGTCGCTGGTCGACATGATGTCCAAGCTGCAGTCCAAGAAGGTCAATGAACTGCCGGTCCTCATCAAGGCCGACGTTCAGGGCACGGCGGAAGCCATCGTCGGCTCGCTGGACAAGATGGGCAACGACGAGGTCCGCGCCCGCACCGTCTATTCGGGCGCCGGCGGCATCACCGAGAGCGACGTCAACCTGGCCAAGTCGGCCGGGGCGCCGATCCTGGGCTTCAACGTCCGCGCCTCGAAACAGGCGCGCGACCTGGCTGACCGCGAAGGCGTCGAGATCCGCTACTACTCGATCATCTACGACCTGCTGGACGACATTAAGGGCGTGCTCTCGGGCATGCTGGCGCCGCTCCAGCGCGAAACCTTCCTCGGCAACGCCAAGGTTCTGCAGGCCTTCGACATCACCAAGGTCGGCCGGGTCGCAGGCTGCCGCGTCACCGAGGGCGTGGTCCGCAAGGGCGCGCGCGTCCGCATCATCCGCGACGACGTGGTGGTGCTGGAACTGGGCGTGCTCAACACGCTCAAGCGCTTCAAGGACGAGGTCAACGAAGTGCCTTCGGGTCAGGAGTGCGGCATGCAGTTCGCCGGCTTCCAGGACATCAAGGAAGGCGACTACATCGAGTGCTTCACCGTCGAAGAGATCAAGCGCACCCTGGACTAGGGTGTGCCGGATCCGTCAACGAAGGACATTGAGGGGCGCGGTTTTGCAAGGAGCCGCGCCCTTGGTTCATCTGCAAGACGCCTCTGGGGGTTCACCCGGGCCGTTGAGGACACTAGGGTTCGCAAATCGCCGGGGGGCGTGTTCACAGACGAGGCCGTCATGCGTCGCTCCATCCTGACTCTGGGACTCCTGGCCGCTGTGGCGACGAGCGTCGCCTCGCCCGCGCTAGCCGACACTCGTTTCCTGTCCTTTGACGCCCGCGACCGCACGACGCAGGCGCTCACGCGCGGCGTGACGCTGGAGGTTGAGCGCGGCTGGTTCGGCGCGACTTCATTGAAGAACCTCTTCTCCTCGACTTCACGCGGTTCGGCGCGCTTCGAGCGGGGCGGGCCGAACCAGGCGTTGCAGGTGTTGCCGGAAGGCTCTGGCGGCGGAAGCGTTTACGCCATCTCGGCCGAAGGCGACGGCCGTGCCCTGGCTCGGGCCTTGTGTCCCGGTGCGGACGAGACCTGGATCGTGGTCGGCCGTGTGCGAGCCGGTCATCCCTTGAGCATTGAGACGGTCGGTCGCTGGGCTGGCGGCGAGTTCCGTCACTGCGTCACGCTGAACTACGACTATCGCGGCGAGTGGTCGCGCCTGCAGGGCGCATCGCCCGCTCGCGACGCTCCCGCCGCCTACGGCTCCAACTAAGTCGGACGACGGACATGCTGGTTCGGTGGAGCCTTGCAGTTCTGATCGGTGCGTCAGCGGCTGTCTGGACCGCCGAACGGCCAGGCGATCCCGGGTTGTTCCCACCTGTGCGATCCGAGACGACGGTCGTCGTCCATCTGCTCGACAACGGCTTTCACACCGACCTGGCCGTGCCGCGCGCGGCGCTGGCGGCGGGCGACGACGCCCTGGCGCGGGCGGTGCGGGCCCTGCCGCAGGGCGACTGGGTGCGGGTCGGCTGGGGCGACTCCGTCTTCTATGTCGAGCAGGGAGCGATCAGCGGCCGCCTGCCCGACGGGGCGCGGGCCTTCTTCAAGCCCGGCGGCAATCCGTCCGTGGTCATGCTGGACCCCGATCCGACCGATCCGGCGCTGTTCGCCGAGGCGGAGAGGGCGACCTTGCGCCTGTCGCCTCAGGGCTTCGCCACCCTGCGCGCGCGGGTGGCGACGTCGCTGCGGCTGGATGAGGGCGGGCAGGCCGTGGTTTCGGCGCAGAGAGACGGCGACGACGCCGTCTTCTACGCCAGCGGCGAGACCTTCTGGGTCGGCCATCTGTGCAACCACTGGACGGCCGAGGTGCTGAACGCGGGCGGTCTGTCTATGCCGATGGCCCGCAGCCTGACCTCGGGCGCGGTGATGCGGGCGGTCCGGCAGGCGGAACAGAGTGCGGCGGAACTGGACTTGAACGACGCAGGCGACTAGACCCCGCCCCTTCGCGTTTCAGAGCCGGCGTCCGATCCCCGGCGGCGCGAGCAGGAGGAGCCCACGATGGCCCGTAAGCAACACACCCGCAACGCCAGCGGCCCGCTGGGGCCGTCGCAGCGCCAGCTGCGCGCCGGCGAACTGATCCGCCACGCTCTGGTCGACGTCATGCGCGAGCATGAGATCCACGACGAGGCCCTGGTCGGCGTCTCCGTCACCGTGACCGAGGTGCGGATGAGCCCGGACCTGCGCCACGCCACCTGTTTCGTCGAGCCTCTGGGCGCGGGCGTCGAGGCGGCCGAAACCGCCGGGCACGAGAGCGCCATCATCAAGGCGTTGAACGAACACGCCAAATTCCTGCGCGGTCAGCTGGGCCGCCGCATCGACATGAAGTTCACGCCGGACCTGAAATTCCGCCACGACGAAAGCTTCGACGCGGCCAGCCACATGGACCGTCTGTTCAACGATCCGCGCGTGCGCGCCGACATCGAACACGCTGACGATGAGGATGACGGGCCTCAAGCAGCGCAAGGCGCGGTAGGCACAGAGAAAGACTGAGCTATGGCGCGACGCAAGAAGGGCGATCTCGTCAACGGCTGGGTGTGCCTGGACAAGCCCTATGAGATGGGCTCGACCGAGGCGGTGACGAAGATCCGTCGCCTGTTCAACGCCCAGAAGGCGGGCCATGCGGGGACGCTGGACCCGCTGGCCTCGGGCATTCTGCCCATCGCGCTGGGCGAGGCGACCAAGACGGTGCCCTTCATGATGGAGGCGCAGAAGGTCTATCGCTTCACTATCCACTGGGGCATTTCGACCGACAGCATCGACCGCGAGGGCGAGATTATCGCCCGTTCGGACGTGCGGCCTTCGGTCGAGGCGGTGGCGGCGGCCCTGCCGTCCTTCGTCGGCGAGATCGACCAGACGCCGCCCGCCTTTTCGGCCATACGGGTCAATGGCGAGCGCGCCTATGATCTGGCGCGGGCGGGGGTGGAGGTCGAACTTCAGTCCCGCCGCGTGACCATTCATGAGGCGGCGGTGACGGCCGCGCCCGACGCCGATCACGTCGAGATCACGATGCGCACAGGCAAGGGCGTCTATGTCCGATCCCTGGCGCGCGACCTGGCGATCATGCTGGGCGCCGAGGGTCATGTCTCGGACCTGCGGCGCGAGCGGGTGGGGCCGTTCTCGGTCGACAACGCCGTAACGCTGGATTTTCTGGAAGAGTTGGCGCATAAGGGCGCCGCCTTTGAGGGCTTGCTGCCCGTTTCGACCGCTCTGGACGACATCCCGGAGTTGGCCGTGACGGATCAGGACGCCCTCTCTCTGAGGCAGGGACGGCCGATCGTTCTGCTCCCCCGACAGATTGAAACGCTCAAGGATCGGCTGCCTGCTGGTTCGCGGCTGGTTTCGGTCTTCGAGGGCGGAACCCTGGTCGCGCTCGGCAATCTCAGGGCCGGTCGGCTTGAACCCGATCGTGTTTTCAACCTCCCCTGACGCAGGCTCACACGCTTGCCGATAGGACACCCAACGCCCTCAAACAGCGAGCCTCCGCGAGGCGAGCGATAGGGCAAGAAAGGACTCTCGATGTCGATTACGGCTCAACGTAAAGCTGAAGTCATCGCCGACAACGCTCGCTCGACGGGCGACACTGGTTCGGCTGAAGTGCAGGTCGCGATCCTGACGGAACGCATCGCCAACCTGACCGAGCACTTCAAGACCCACAAGAAGGACAACCACTCGCGTCGTGGCCTGCTGAAGCAGGTTTCGCAGCGTCGTCGCCTTCTGGACCACCTGAACAAGACCGACAGCGCCCGCTATCAGGCGCTGATCGCCAAGCTGGGCCTGCGTCGCTAAGGCGCCCCCGGTTGCGGATCGGATAATTCCACGAGGCGCGGGCGGACACGTCCGCGCCTCGTTCCGCTCCTAGACTACGCTTTCCCGTGCGCCGCGGGTCTTACCGGCGCAACCGACGCGAGGGCCTGAAATCCGGTCCTCAATCACCCGTCCGGCCGCGATGACGCGGCCTGGCTAATGGGGACCGCAGGACTGAACGGCCTGCCGCTCCGCACACCCCCGACGGGAATACGCCCGCGGGAGACGAAAGAAGAATAATGTTCGACATCAAACGCAAGACGATCGAGTGGGCCGGACGCCCGCTGACGCTGGAAACCGGCCGCATCGCCCGTCAGGCTGACGGCGCCGTGCTGGCGACCTACGGCGAGACCGTGGTTCTGGCCACCGTCGTCTATGGCCGCCAGCCCAAGCCGGGCCTGGATTTCTTCCCCCTGACCGTCAACTACCAAGAGAAGACGTTCGCCGCCGGCAAGATCCCGGGCGGCTACTTCAAGCGTGAAGGCCGTCCGACCGAGAAGGAGACCCTGGTCTCCCGTCTGATCGACCGCCCGATCCGCCCCCTGTTCGTCAAGGGCTTCAAGAACGAGACCCAGGTCATCGTCACCGTGCTGCAGCACGACCTTGAGAACGATCCCGACATCCTGGGCATGGTCGCCGCCTCGGCCGCCCTGACCCTCTCGGGCGTGCCCTTCATGGGCCCGATCGGCGCCGCGCGCGTCGGCATGATCGACGGCGAGCTGGTGCTGAACCCCGCCATCGACCAGATGGGCGAAAGCTCGCTGGATCTGGTCGTCGCCGGTACGCAAGACGCCATCATGATGGTCGAATCCGAAGCCAAGGAGCTTTCGGAAGACACCATGCTGAAGGCCCTGATGTTCGCGCACGCCGGCATGCAGCCGGTGATCGACGCCATCATCGAACTGGCCGAGCACGCCGCTAAGGAGCCGTTCGACTTCCAGGCTGAAGACCATTCGGACGTCGTCGCCTCGATCAAGAAGCTGGTCGGCGAAGACATCAAGGCCGCCTACGCCCATCCGGGCAAGTACGAGCGCCGCTCGGGCGTCGACGCGGCCAAGAAGACCGCCGCCGCCGCCCTGGTGAAGACCGACGAAAACCCCGAGGGCGTCGACTCGTCCAAGTTCTCGGCGGCGTTCAAGGAATGCGAAGCCGACGTCCTGCGTCGCGACATCATCGAGAACAGCCACCGCGTCGACGGCCGCGCCCTGGACAAGGTCCGCGCCATTGTCTCGGAAGTCGGCGTCCTGCCGCGCACCCACGGTTCGTCGCTGTTCACGCGCGGCGAGACCCAGGCCCTGGTCGTCGCCACGCTCGGTACCGGCGAGGACGAGCAGTACATCGACAGCCTGACGGGCACCTACAAGGAGTCCTTCCTGCTGCACTACAACTTCCCGCCCTATTCGGTCGGTGAAGCGGGCCGCATGGGCTCGCCGGGCCGTCGCGAAATCGGTCACGGCAAGCTGGCCTGGCGCGCCATCCGCCCGATGCTGCCGACGAAGGAAGACTTCCCCTACACCATCCGTCTGGTGTCGGAGATCACCGAGTCCAACGGCTCGTCCTCGATGGCCACGGTCTGCGGTTCGTCGCTGGCCCTGATGGACGCCGGCGTGCCGCTGGTCCGTCCGGTCTCGGGCATCGCCATGGGTCTGATCCTGGAGCCGTCGGGCGAGTTCGCCATCCTGTCGGACATCCTGGGCGACGAAGACCACCTGGGCGACATGGACTTCAAGGTCGCGGGCACCTCGGAAGGCATCACCAGCCTTCAGATGGACATCAAGGTCGCCGGCATCACCAAGGAGATCATGCAGCAGGCCCTGACGCAGGCTTCGGCCGGCCGTCTGCACATCCTCGACGAAATGTCGAAGGCGATGGAGGCCCCGCGCGCCGAGCTGGGCGAGTTCGCTCCGAAGATCGAATCCATCAAGATCGCGGTCGACAAGATCCGTGAAGTGATCGGTTCGGGCGGCAAGGTCATCCGCGAGATCGTCGAGAAGACCGGCGCCAAGATCGACATCGGCGACGACGGCACCATCAAGATCGCCGCCAACGAGCAAGAGAAGATCGAAGCCGCCAAGGCCTGGATCCAATCGATCGCCTCGGAGCCGGAAGTCGGCACGATCTACACCGGCAAGGTCGTGAAGGTCGTCGACTTCGGCGCCTTCGTGAACTTCTTCGGCGCCAAGGACGGCCTAGTCCACGTGTCCCAGATCGCTCTGGAGCGCGTCGCCAACCCGGCCGACGTCCTGTCGGAAGGCCAAGAGGTCAAGGTCAAGTTCCTGGGCTTCGACGATCGCGGCAAGACCAAGCTGTCGATGAAGGTCGTCGATCAGGAAACCGGCGAGGACATCACCGACAAGATCAACGCCGAGCGCGCTGAACGCGGCGAAGCCCCGCTGTCGGAAGACACCGGCGGCCGTCCCAAGGGCGACCGCAACGGCGGCGACCGCGGCCGTCGCCGTCGCGACTAAGCCTCGGCGTCATCGCTGAACTGAAGAAGGCCCCGGCGGAGCGATCCGCCGGGGTCTTTTTTGTGCGCTATCGCTCGCGACGCGGTCGCGCGCTGCTTGAGCGCGCTTTCTCCCTCCCCTTCATGGGGAGGGTGGCCGAGCCCGTCAGGGCGAGGTCGGGTGGGGGCGGCAGGAGAAATCAGGCGCAACGCTCGTAATCGCTGGCCCTCCCCACCCGGTCTTCGCTTCGACCACCCTCCCCATGAAGGGAAGGGAGAAGATCAGCCCTTGCATTCTTTCGGAGGGGTTTCGCCGTCGCGGGTCCACATCGCGCAGGAACGGTCGATCTCGCCCTGGATCAGGTCGCAAGGGTTGGAGGCGTGGCAGGGCGGGCGGGTCGCTGGGCTGACGGCGATGCAGCGCTGGACCAAGCGGGCGGAAGCCGCTTCGCCCAGGGTCTCAAGGCAGGGGCGTGCGTCGATCGGAACTCGTTGTGGCGCCATGTCCGGGCCTTCGGGCAGGCGGGCCTCGGGCTCGCGGGCGTGGGAAGGCGCAGGCGCCGGGACCGGCGCGGAGGCCGCCGGCTCCGGGCGCGGCTGGCAGGCGGCGAGCAGGCCGCTGAGGATCAGGCAGGCCAGAAGGGACGGTCGGGTCATGCGGGGGCTCCGGATCGGGGTTCGCCTGTCAATGACGATGACCCCGATCCGGCTCCGCGAAAAGCCTTATCGGCGGGCGGCTTCGACGGCGGCGCGCTGCAGGGCGAACAGTTCGGTGCAGCCGATTTCCGCCAGTTCGAACAGACGGTCGAACTCGGCCCGGCTGAAGCCGCGCTTCTCGCCGGTGGCCTGGATTTCGACGATCTGGCCCGCGCCGGTCAGGACGAAGTTGCTGTCGGCCTCGGCGGTGGAGTCTTCCTCATAATCGAGGTCCAGCACCGGCAGATCCTTGAACACGCCGCACGACACGGCCGCCACCTGATCCAGGATGGGGTCGGTCGTCAGCACGCCCTCGTCCTTGAGGTAGTTGAGGGCCGAGGCCATCGCCACCCAGGCGCCGGTGATGGAGGCGGTGCGGGTGCCGCCGTCGGCCTGGATCACGTCGCAGTCGATCAGCACCTGACGCTCGCCCAGCGCCTTCAGGTCGACCACGGCGCGCAAGGAGCGGCCGATCAGGCGCTGGATCTCCTGGGTGCGGCCCGACTGTTTGCCGGCGGCGGCTTCGCGGCGGCCGCGTGTGTGAGTGGCGCGCGGCAGCATGCCGTATTCCGCCGTGACCCAGCCCTGGCCGGTGTTGCGCATCCAGCCCGGCACCTTCTCCTCGATCGAGGCCGTCACCAGCACCTTGGTGTGGCCGAAGGACACCAGGCACGAGCCCTCGGCGTAGCGGTTGACGCCGGTTTCCAGCGTGACGGTGCGGAGTTGTTCGGGGGTGCGTTCGGACGGGCGCATGGGAATTCCTTGGAAGCGGGATGGCGCGTGCTTATCCTGAAACCATGAGCCTGTCCCGCCCTGACCCGTCTATCGTGCGTCTTCGCCTGGCCGTGGCCGCCGATGCCGCGATCCTGGCGCGCTGGGATGAAGCGCCGCACGTCGTCGCCTGCCTGACCGACGACCCCGACCATCATGAGGCGGCCGACTGGGACGAGGAGCTGGCTGTGCAGTCCGACGTCTTTCGCTACTTCATCGCCGAGGTCGACGGCCGTCCGATCGGGGCCATGCTGGACATCGACCCGGCGGGCGAACCCAACGGCTACTGGGGCGAGATCGAGCCGAACCTGCGCGCCCTCGATATCTGGATCGGTGAGGCCGACGCCCTGAACCGGGGCCATGGGACGCAGATGATGACCCTAGCGTTGGACGCCTGTTTCGCCCGCCCGCAGATCGAGGCGGTGGTGATCGATCCGCTCAACTCCAATACCGAGGCGCATCGCTTCTATCAGCGGTTGGGCTTCCGGCCGGAGGGGCGGCGCGTCTTCAACGGGGCGGACGACTGCCTGGTCCATCGCCTGACCCGCGCGGACTGGGCGGCGCGGAGGATGGCGGCATGAGTCTGCTGCATCCTTCGCCCGGCCTGGCGACGCTGGATGCGCGGGCGCGCGACATCTTCCGCCGGGTGGTCGAAAGCTATCTGGAGACGGGCGAGCCGGTGGGGTCGCACACCCTGTCGCGCGCGGGGCTGGACCTGTCGCCCGCCTCGATCCGCAACACCATGCAGGCGTTGACGCAGGCCGGGCTGCTGGCCTCGCCGCACGCCTCGGCTGGGCGGGCGCCGACCCATGCGGGGCTGCGGCTGTTCGTGGACGGCCTCTTGGAGGTCGGCGACATCGGTCAGGAGGAGCGGCGCGAGATCGACGCCCGGCTGGCCGTGCTGGGCGCCAAGGGCGGCGGACGCAATGTCGAGGAGGCGCTGGATGCGGCCTCGTCCTTGCTGTCGGGTCTGGCGGGCGGGGCGGGCATCGTCGCCAGCCCGGTGCGCGAGGCCGGGGTGCGTCATGTCGAGTTCGTGGCCCTGGGCGGGGGGCAGGCGCTGGCGGTGCTGGTCGCCGACGACGGGGTGGTCGAGAACCGGCTGATGAGCCTCCAGCCCGGCGTCACCCCCTCGACCCTGCAGGAGGCGTCGAACTTCCTTAGCGCGCGGCTGAAGGGGCGCCCGCTGGCCGAGGCCCGGCATGAGATGAAGGCCGAGATGGAGGCCGCGCGGCGTGATCTGGACGCCGCCGCCGCCCGCCTGGTCGAAGACGGGCTGGCGGCCTGGAGCGGCGGCGCAGGCGGCGGGGGGCATGACCGCAACCTGATCGTGCGGGGGCGCGGCAATCTGTTGCAGGACGCCCGCGCGGCCGAGGATCTGGAGCGGGTGCGCGTCCTGTTCGACGACCTGGAGCAGAAGGAACAGCTGATCGGTCTGCTGGACGACGTCGGCGCGGCCCAGGGCGTGCGCATCTATATCGGCGCGGAAACGCGACTCTTTTCGCTTTCGGGTTCCGCCGTGATCGCGGCGCCCTATATGTCGGGCCGGCAGCGGGTGCTGGGCGCCATCGGCGTCATCGGGCCCGCGCGGTTGAACTACGCCCGTGTCATACCGTTGGTGGACTATACCGCCCGGGTGCTGGGCCGGATTCTGGACGGACAAGAGACGTGAACGACATCAACGACGAGACGCGGGACCAACTCGAGCAGGACATCCACGAGGCGGACCTCGCGCCCGAGGGCGACGATACCGCCGTGGTCGACGCCCTGATCGCCGAGCGCGACCAGTGGAAGGATCGCGCCCTGCGCGCCGTGGCCGAGGCCGAGAACGTCAAGCGCCGCGCCGAGACGCAGCAGAACGACGCCCGCGCCTACGCCATCCAGCGCTTCGCCAAGGATCTGCTGGGCGTGGCCGACACGCTGGAGCGCGGTCTGGCGACAGCGCCCAAGGACGCCGACGGCCCGGCGGCCGCCATGCTCACGGGGCTGGAGCTGACGCAGAAGTCCCTGCTGTCGGCCTTCGAGGCCAACGGCCTGACCCGCGTCGATCCGGCGCCGGGCGACGCCTTCGATCCGCACCTGCATCAGGCGATGATGGAGCAGCCTTCGGACACCGTGCCGGGCGGCGCCGTCATCCAGACGCTGCAGCCGGGCTACGCCCTGTTCGGCCGCACCGTGCGCGCGGCCATGGTGGTGGTCGCGGCCAAGGGCTCGGGCGCGGCGGCGGGCGGCGCCTATGCCGATCCCAACACGACCGGCGGGAATTTCGACGCCAAGGCCTGATGGTCTTCGCGTGCTGAAACGACGACGGCCCGGTGCAGATGCGCCGGGCCGTTTTTCTTTGCTTAGCTTCCCGCGCTGCGCTTGCGGCCGAAGCACTGGGCCCCGGCGTCCGCCGGGGCGAGCGGGTGGAGAGGTCAGTCCTTCAATCTCGAATCGAACAGTTCGAGCAGCCGCCGCCAGCCGTCCCTCGCGTCCGCCTCGCGGTAGGAGGCGCGATAGTCGGCGTGGAAACCGTGCGGGGCGTCGTCGTAGAGGATGATCTGACTGTCGTTCCGGCCGGCGGACTTCAGGGCGTCATTCATCGCCTTGACCGTGTCGTTGGGAATGCCGCTGTCTGCACCGCCGTAGAGGCCCAGCACGGGGGCATTCAACTCGCCCGTCAGGTCGATGGGCCAGGGGCGGCCCGCCGTCTTCTGCTCGTCGGTGGCCGTGTCGGCGGGGGACAGACGGCCGTACCAGGCGACCCCGGCGTCCAGTGTCGGGAAGCGGGCCATGGCCTGCCACACCACCTTGCCGCCCCAGCAGAAGCCGGTGATCCCGACCTTGTCGGCCTTGGCCCAGGACTGGGCGCCGATCCAGTCCAGCGTGGCGCCGATATCGCTCATCACCTGGTCGTAGCCGGCGGCGGCGACGATGCGCATGATGGCCTGCATGTCGCTGAGCGGAGCCGGGTCTTGCACGCGGACGAAGAAGGCGGGGGCCACGGCGGCATAGCCCGCCTTGGCCAGGCGGCGGCAGACGTCGCGGATGTATTCATGCACGCCGAAGATTTCGGACACGACGATCACGACGGGGAAGGGGCCGGGGCCGTCGGGTCGGGCGACATAGGCGGGCAGGGCGAAGCCGTCGGGCGCCGGATAGGTCGCGTCGGCCGTGACCAGGCCCGCCGTGTCGGTGGCGATCGGCTGGGCCGACTGGCTGAGGGCGGCGGGGGTGTAGGCGGCGAAGAACAGCCCGCCCGCCGTCGCCACGCCCAGGCTGCGGCGGCTGGGGGCGATCTGGTCGGGGCTCAGGCCCTCGGGCCGGGTGATCAGGGTCATCTCGGGTCTCCGGTCGGCGCTGTGGAAGCCGCGACAGTGCCCCGGCTTTCGCCGCCGCGTCGAGTCCTTCGGTCTAGCCTGCGACCCGCAGGGTCAGGTTAACCCGCCCGCCGCCCGGCAGAAGCCGCGACGACCCCGCCAACAGCCGATCGATCCCGTGACGCGCCAGCCGCGCCGGTCCGGTCAGGGCGCAGACGTCGCCGGACGCCAGACGCACGCTGTGGGTGGCGCCGCCTTCGGCCGGGCCGATGCGGAACACCGCCGTGTCGCCCAGGGAGATCGACAGCACGGGCGCCGTCAGATCGCGCTCGTCCCGGTCCTGATGCAGCCCCATCTTCGCCTCGCCCTGATAGAGGTTGACCAGGCAGGCGTCGGGCGGGCTCGGCCAGCCGGTCAGGGCGTCCCACAGGCTCAGAAGCCGGGGCGGAATGGCGGGCCAGGGCGCGCCGGTCGCCGGATGGGTCGGCTGATAGCGATAGCCTTGGCGGTCCGACACCCAGCCCAGGGCGCCGAAATTGCTCATCCGCACTGAAAACGGCCGCCCGCCGGGCGTCACCGGCCGATAGAGGGGCGCCGCCTCCAGGCCTCGCCGCACCTCGGCCAGCAGTTCGGCCTGTTCCGCAGCGTCCAGCAGGCCGGGCCACAGACGAAAGCCGGGCAGGGCTGTCGGCGCTTCCCTCATATCTTTTCTGGGCGGTTGCAGGGGGTTTTGCGGGATCATCGGCCGAATTTAGCGGCGCCGCGCCGCCTTGTCCGCCATAAGGCGCGGAATCGGCCCGGAACCGGTCGGAAGGCCTTGCAGCCTCTGCGGTCTTTCCCATATCCGAGCCAATCCGGCGATAACCCCCTATTCGTTAGGGGCTTGTCCGCCGATCCCATCCACCGCCGAACCGGGCGTCGTCCGGCGCGGCATGATTACAAAAGCCCATCTGGGGGCGGTCACGCGCGGCGCTTGATCCAAGGCCGCCGCATCGCCCGCCGCAAGGAGTGAAAAGACAAGCCCATGGCCAAGATCATCGGCATCGACCTCGGCACGACCAACTCGTGCGTCGCCGTCATGGACGGCAAGAACCCCAAGGTCATCGAGAACGCCGAAGGCGCCCGCACCACCCCGTCGGTGGTCGCCATTCAGGACGGCGGCGAAATCCTCGTCGGCCAGCCCGCGCGCCGTCAGGCGGTGACCAACCCCGCCAACACCTTCTTCGCCATCAAGCGCCTGATCGGCCGCAATTTCGATGACCCGGTGGTGGCCAAGGACAAGGGCATGGTGCCCTTCGAGATCGTCAAGGGTCCGACCGGCGACGCCTGGGTCCAGGCCCACGGCAAGGACTATTCGCCCCAGCAGGTTTCGGCCTTCACCCTGGGCAAGATGAAGGAGGCCGCCGAGGCCTATCTGGGCGAGAAGGTCACCCAGGCCGTCATCACTGTTCCCGCCTATTTCAACGACGCCCAGCGTCAGGCGACCAAGGACGCCGGCAAGATCGCCGGTTTGGAAGTCCTGCGCATCATCAACGAGCCGACCGCGGCGGCCCTGGCCTATGGCCTTGAGAAGAACGACGGTCAGAAGATCGCCGTCTACGACCTGGGCGGCGGCACCTTCGACGTCTCGATCCTGGAGATCGGCGACGGCGTGTTCGAGGTGAAGTCGACCAACGGCGACACCTTCCTGGGCGGTGAAGACTTCGACATGCGTCTGGTCGACTACCTGGCCGACGAGTTCAAGAAGGAGCAGGGCGTCGACCTGCGCCAGGACAAGCTGGCCCTGCAGCGCCTGAAGGAAGAGGCCGAAAAGGCCAAGAAGGAGCTGTCCTCGACGACCCAGTACGAGGTCAACCTGCCGTTCATCACCATGAACGCCTCGGGCCCGCTGCACCTGAACATCAAGCTGTCGCGCGCCAAGCTGGAAGCTCTGGTCGACGACCTGATCCAGCGCACGATCGAGCCCTGCGCCAAGGCGCTGAAGGACGCGGGCCTCAAGGCCTCGGACATCGATGAAGTCGTTCTGGTCGGCGGCATGACCCGCATGCCCGCCGTGCAGGAAGCCGTGAAGAAATTCTTCGGCAAGGAGCCGCACAAGGGTGTGAACCCGGATGAAGTCGTGGCCCTGGGCGCCGCCGTTCAGGCCGGCGTTCTGCAAGGCGACGTCAAGGACGTGCTGCTGCTGGACGTGACCCCGTTGACGCTGGGCATCGAGACCTTGGGCGGCGTGTTCACGCCCCTGATCGAGCGCAACACGACGATCCCGACCAAGAAGGCTCAGGTCTTCTCGACCGCTGACGACAATCAGTCGGCCGTGACGATCCGCGTCTTCCAGGGCGAGCGCCCGATGGCCGCCGACAACAAGGTGCTGGGTCAGTTCGACCTGATGGGCATTCCGCCGGCGCCGCGCGGCATGCCGCAGATCGAGGTCGCCTTCGACATCGACGCCAACGGCATCGTCCACGTGACGGCCAAGGACAAGGCGACGAACAAGGAACAGTCGATCCGCATCCAGGCCAACGGCGGCCTGTCGGACGCCGACATCGAGAACATGGTCAAGGAAGCCGAGGCCAACGCCGCGGCCGACAAGGCCCGCAAGGAACTGGTCGAGGCCCAGAACGGCGCCGACAGCCTGGTCCACTCGACCGAGAAGGCCCTGGCCGAGCACGGCGACAAGATCGACGACGCGACCAAGGCGACCATCCAGTCGGCCCTGGACGACCTGAAGTCGGCCAAGGACGGCACGGACCCCGAGGCTATCCGCGAGAAGACCAACACCCTGGCGCAGGCTTCGATGAAGCTGGGCGAGGCCATGTACGCCGCCCAGCAGGGCGGGGCTGAAGGCGACGCCGAGGGCCAACCGGCCGACGACGGCGTGGTCGACGCCGAGTTCGAGGAAGTCTCGGACACGGACGAGAAGAAGGACGCCTAACCCGGCGCCTCGCTAATGTTCGGCCCCGCTTGCCAGACGGCAGGCGGGGCCGTTTCATGAAACTTGCATCATTCGACCGGGCGCCCATGTCATCAGGCAGGCCGTCGGTCATCCGCGAACGGAACGCCTCCAGATCAAGAGAGGCCGAACAGCACCCTGGCGCGGCGGGAAAGTAAGAGGACGAACGCCTGATGGCGCAACGTGACTATTACGAGATTCTGGGGGTCGAGCGGACGGTGGACGCCGTCGTGCTCAAGAGCGCCTATCGCAAGCTGGCGATGGAGCACCACCCCGACCGCAACGGCGGCTCCGAAGAGTCCGTGGCCCGCTTCAAGGAAATCTCCGAGGCCTACACCGTCCTGTCGGACGAGCAGAAGCGCGCGGCCTATGACCGTTTCGGCCATGCGGGCGTGAACGGCGGCGGCGCGGGCGGCGGCAACCCCTTCGGCCAGGGCGGCGGCCAGGGCTTCCACGACATCAACGACATCTTCTCCCAGGTCTTCGGCGACGCCTTTGGGGACGCCTTCAGCGGCCGGGGCGGCGGGCGCCAGCAACAGAGCGGCCCGCGTCGCGGCTCGGACCTGCGCTACGACCTCGAGATCACGCTGGAGCAGGCCTACAAGGGCGCCGAGGTTGAGATCGCCATCCCGACCCTGATGACCTGCGAGGTCTGCGACGGCTCGGGCGCCAAGGCGGGCACCAAGCCGAGCATCTGCTCCACCTGCGGCGGCGCCGGTCGCGTGCGCCAGGCCAACGGCTTCTTCCAGGTCGAGCGCACCTGCCCCCGCTGCGGCGGTTCGGGTGAGATGATCGCCGATCCCTGCACCAACTGCCGGGGCCACGGCCAGGTTCGCAAGACCCGCAAGCTCAGCCTCAAGGTGCCGGCGGGCGTTGACGACGGCTCGCGCATCCGCCTGTCGGGCGAGGGCGAGGCGGGCCAGCGCGGCGGACCGCGCGGCGACCTCTATGTCTTCCTGTCGGTGTTGCCGCACGAACTGTTCGAGCGCGACAATCTGGACCTGCTGGTCACGGTGCCGGTGCCTATGACGGTGGCGGCCCTGGGCGGCATTGTCGACGCCCCCTGCCTGGTCTCCGACGCTTGCGACGGCAAGTGCAGGGCGGCGGTCGATGTGCCCGCGGGCGCCCAGACGGGCAAGACGGTCCGCATCAAGGGCAAGGGCATGCCGCACCTGAACGGGCGCGGTCGCGGCGACCTGGTGGTCGAACTGTTCGTCGAGACGCCGACTGAACTGACCGCGCGTCAGAAGGAGCTGTTGACCGAACTGGCGGACTCCCTGGGTGAGACCCAGACGCCGCGCAACACCAGCTTCGCCGGCAAGGCCAAGCGCTTCTGGGCCGATATCCTGGGCGGCGACGCCGATAATCCGAAAGAGACCGCGTGAGCGACATCTTCCACGCCGGCATCTCCGGCGCCCGGGGCCGCATGGGCCGCGCCGTTTCTCAGGTTCTGGACGCCCGCGAGGACGTGGTGGTGGCCGCTCGTTTCGATCGTGGCGAGACGGTCGACCTGAAGCTGTGCGACGTCATCATCGACTTCTCGACGCCCGAGGCTTCGGTCGCCCTGGCCAAGGCCTGCGCCGAGGCGGGCGGACCGGCGCTGGTCGTCGGCTCCACGGGCCTGACGCCGGAACAGGAGGCCGAGATCGAGGCCGCCGCCGAGAAGATCGCCATCGTCATGAGCGGCAATTTCTCGCTGGGCGTGAACATCCTGATCGGCCTGGTCGAGCACGCGGCCCTGCGGCTGGACGCGCGCGACTGGGACATCGAGGTGCTGGAGACGCATCACCGGCGCAAGGTCGACGCCCCCTCGGGCACGGCCCTGATGCTGGGCGAGGCCGCCGCCAACGGCCGGGGCCGCGATCTGAAGGAACTGCGCAGCGCCCCTTACGACGGCATCACCGGCCCGCGCGAAACGGGCAAGATCGGCTTCGCCAGCCTTCGCGCCGGCGGAGTGATCGGCGAACACACCGTCATGTTCGCCTCGGAGGACGAGATGCTGACCCTGTCGCACTCGGCCATGGATCGCAGTCTGTTCGCCAAGGGCGCGGTGGCCGCCGCCGCCTGGGTGCGTAACCGCCGCCCCGGCCTTTACGACATGCAGGACGTGCTGGGTTTCCGCCAAGCATGATGCTGGGTGGGGCGCCGGCGCGCCCCTGCGCTATCGTGCGCCGCGCGGCGGCTCGCTGCCTGAGCGCGGTGTCAGGCCGGTTCGGTCAGGAGGGCGCCCATGGCCTCGCGCCAGGCGATCAGGTCGTCGGAGCGCCGAGCGATCAGGCGGCTGAGCGCATCGCACCGACCGAGCGTCGGGGCGGTCATGCCCCAGGCGGGGAAGGCGCGCCGCTCGATCCGGCCGCGCGCCACGATCTCGATCGCCTCGTGTCGCTCGTCGAAATGCAGGTGCAGCATCAGGATGTCGAGGGCGGTGGGGGAGCCCTCCAGACATTGAACGAACACGCCGTCCTGCAGGGTCAGCGCTCCCGTGATGCCGTTGCGGGCGTTCAGGAAGGCGGCGACGTGAACGATGTCGGCCATCGCCGCCGCCTCCTCGTCCGGCGCCAGTTGCGAGCGGCTGCAATAGACGAGCTGGTCCAGCGTGTTCATGACGGCCACGCTAGAGCCATATTTGCAAGGATGAAAGTGACGCTTTCGTCAACGTCCGGTTGAGCCGAAGCCGCCGCCGCCGCGCGCGGTCTCGTCCACCGCCTCGACCTCGACCATCCGGGCCTGCTCGTAGCGGGCGATGACCATCTGGGCGATGCGGTCGCCGCGCTTGATCTCGAACGGCAGCTCGCCGTGGTTGATCAGGATGACCCCGATCTCGCCGCGATAGTCGCTGTCGATGGTGCCCGGCGAATTGGGCGCCGAGATGCCGTGCTTCAGCGCCAGGCCCGAACGCGGGCGCACCTGGGCCTCATAGCCGGGTTCCAGGGCGATCTTCAGGCCGGTGGGGATCAGCTTGCGCTGACCGGGCTCCAGCACCAGCGTTTCGCCCTCGCTGATGGCGGCGCGCAGGTCCATGCCCGCCGAACCGGCGGTCTCATAGGCGGGCAGGGCCAGACCCTCGGCGTGGGGCAGGCGTTCGACGCGGATGGTGGTCATGACGGGGAGGTCTCTTCTAGGCCTTGAAGTGATCGGCGATGCGTTGGGCGAGCTTCCTCGCCACTTCGGTCTTGGACTGGCGCGGCCACGGCTCGTCGCCGTTTTGCGTGAACAGGGTCACGGCGTTGCCGTCCGAACCGAAGACCTCGTCCGAGACGTCGTTGCCGACGATCCAGTCGCAACCCTTGCGCGACAGCTTGGCGCGGGCGTTGGCCTCCAGGTCGCTGGTCTCGGCGGCGAAGCCGACCACCAGTTTCGGGCGGCGCGGGCCGGGGGCGGAGACGCCCGCCAGGATGTCGGGGTTCTCGATCAGGGCCAGCGACGGCGGACCGCCCGGCTTCTTCTTGATCTTGCCTGAAGCGACGCCGTCCACGCGCCAGTCGGCGACGGCGGCGCTCATCACGGCGATGTCGGCGGGAAGAGCCGCCTCGACGGCCGCCTTCATCTCAGTGGCGGCCTCGACCCAGACGCGGGTCACGCCGACGGGCGCGTCCAGCGCCACCGGGCCGGAGATCAGCGTCACCTGCGCGCCCAGTTCGGCCAGGGCGCTGGCGACGGCGTAGCCCTGCTTGCCGCTGGAACGGTTGGTCAGGCCGCGCACCGGGTCGATCGGCTCGAAGGTCGGCCCGGCCGTGACCACGGCGGTCCGACCCGTCAGCGGGCGGCCGTCCGGTCCCGCCAGCAGGCGAGCGACGGCGTCGAAGATGACCGGCGGTTCGGCCATGCGGCCCGGCCCGAACTCGCCG
Organism: Brevundimonas phoenicis; assembly: GCF_047237745.1. Taxonomy (NCBI): domain Bacteria; kingdom Pseudomonadati; phylum Pseudomonadota; class Alphaproteobacteria; order Caulobacterales; family Caulobacteraceae; genus Brevundimonas; species Brevundimonas phoenicis. Next base: position 204,046 of record NZ_JBDFLN010000001.1, on the reverse strand, counting down.
CAGGCCATGATCCCGTCGTCCGGCCCGACCACGGCCATGCCGTGAAAGCCGTCGAAGCCCTTCAGCCGCTCGACATTGGCCCGCACCGCCGGGTGCAGCCACATGCGCACGTTCATGGCCGGGGCCAGCAGCACCTTCTTGTCCGTGGCCAGAAGCGTGGTCGAGGCCAGATCATCGGCCAGGCCGTTGGCGGCCTTGGCGATCAGCCCGGCCGTGGCGGGCGCCACCACCACCAGATCGGCCCAGCGCGACAGCTCGATATGGCCCATGGCCGTCTCGTCTTCCGGCATGAACAGATCCTGCCGCACCGGATGGCCGGTCAGGGCCGCCAGCGACATGGGGGTGACGAACTCGGCGCCGGCCTTGGTCAGCACGGCCATCACCTCGGCGTCCGCCTTCTTGAACAGGCGGATCAGCTCCAGCGCCTTATAGGCGGCGATGCCGCCGCCGACGATCAGCAGGATTTTGCGGCCGGAAAGCGAGGGTGCGGTCATGGCGAAATCTGTAGCCGGGCGGGGTGACGGCGTCGAGACAAAGCGACGTCGCTGACGTTTCTGTCAATGGAACATTGCCGGAACAAAAATTGTATGCCTAACTGTGTTCGGCGGGTTTTCAGGAGGGGATGCCATGCATATGCGGATGTCTGCGGCCCTGGCTGCGGCGGTTCTGGTTCTGGCGGGATGCGACAGCGGCGGCTCGGCGGTCGAGACGCGGGATCGCAGCGCGGCCGAACCGGTCGGCCTGGTTTCAGAGGGGGCGCAAGACGGCGTGGCGGATGCTGCGCCGCTGGAAGCGGCCAAGCCGCCGGTCACGGCCAATCGGCGGGAAACCGCCGACGCCAAGGTGCAACGGCTGTATGAGCGCAACGGCGCGGACTTCGGCGCCAGGTCGGCCGAGGATTATCTGCAGAAGGTTCAGGCCTTCACCGAGAGCACGCCGCCCGGCACCGAGACCGTGAAGCGGCCGAACGGCGACACTCTATTTTATCAGGCCTCGACCAACACCTTCGCCGTGGTGGACCGCAACGGCGTGCCGCGCACCATGTTCAAGCCGGACGACGGCCCGACCTATTGGGCGCAGCAGAAGGAGCGGGCCCCGACCTTCGGCCAGCGACGCAACGGGGCGCGTTCCGCTGAATAGCGGGCCTTGTCTCAGGCCTGATCGAACGTCAGGGGCGCGCCCCAGAACTGGGCGACCAGGTCCGACTGCGGGCCGGGCGCGCCCGTGGTCAGGAAGTCGCGGCGCGACGACGAGCCCAGGTCGTATTCCGGGTGGCGGTCGAAATAGCGCTCCAGCGAGTCGGCCACGGCGGCGGGCTGGCTGATGACCTGGACGCCGGGCGGCAGGGCCTGGGCGAACAGGTCGGCGACGATCTCATAGTGGGTGCAGCCCAGGATGGCCTTGTCCGGGTGGCGGCCGATGCGGCGGCGCAGGGCGTCGACGTGGTCGTCGACCACCACCTTCAGCTCTTCCGGCGGGGCGCCCAGCTCGATCAGACCGGCCAGACCGGGGCAGGCCTCGGTGAAGACGGCCAGGTCGTCGCGACGCTTGTCGATCTCGATCTCATAGACCCGGCTCATGGCCGTGGCGGCGGTGCAGAAGACGCCGGTGATGTCGATCGCCTGCTTCTTCTCGCCTTCCAGCCGTCCGTTGCGCTCGGCCTCGAACGACCAGGGCAGGCCGGTGGCCGCCTCGATGGTCGGGACGATGATGCCCAGGACGTTGACCGGGCGGCCCAGCTTTTCGCGCATCCCCGGAATCCAGGTCTGCTGCAGGCGACGCAGGGCGATGGCCGAGGCCGTGTTGCAGGCCAGCACGACCACGGAGGCGCCCGCCTCGAACAGGCGCTCGCACCCGGCGCGCGTCAGTTCGACGATATCCTCGCCGTTGCGCCCGCCATAGGGTGCGTGGGCCTGATCGCCCAGATAGATGAAATCCCGCGTCGGAAAGCGGGTCGTGAGTTCGCGGTGGACCGTCAGGCCCCCCACGCCGGAGTCGAAAACGCCTATCGCCATGCAGCGGCCTTTAGCCTCGCGGGGTTTCGCCGTCCAATAGTTAGGACTAAACCGGATTTATGCGACGTCGGGGGCCGCTGCGCCGAAGGACGTCCGAAACAGCTATGGTTGGAGACCTGGATGCACAGACGTCATCTTCTCATCGGGGGCGCGAGCCTCTTCGCCCTGTCGGGCTGCGCCTCGGCTGGGGCCGTGGAGAACGCCGTGAGCGGCGCCGTCGGCGCCCTGACGACCGCCGATGAGGCCCGCATCGCCCGCGCCGTCCTGCCGGCCGCCGCGCCGCGCGCCGAGCTGCTGCAGCCCTGGACCGGCCCCTATGAGGGCGTGCCGCCGTGGGACAAGGTGACGGCGCCCAAGATGCGCGAAGCCATCCTGGAAGGCATCGAACTGCAACGCGCCGACATCGCCGCGATCGCGAACAACGCCGAAGCCCCGACCTTCGCCAACACCATGGCGGCGATGGAGATGGCGGGCGAGCCGCTGGACCGCGCCATGAACGTGTTCAGCGTCATGACCTCGAACATCGGCGGCGAGCAGTGGGACGTGCTGGAGACCGAGCTGTCGCCGATCCTGTCGGCCGCCTCGGACGAGATCACCTTCAACGAGAAGCTGTTCGCCCGCATCAAGGCCGTGGCCGACGGCGCCGACGCGGCGGGCCTGAACGCCCAGCAGAAGCGTCTGGCCGAACGCAGCCGCGACGCCTTCGTGCGCAACGGCGCCGCCCTGAACGCGGCCGGCAAGGCCGAACTGGGCCGCATCAACACCGACCTGTCGAACGCCTTCACCGGCTTTGGTCAGAAGGTGGTGGCCGACGAGAACACCTGGACCGTCATCGCCAATGAGGCGGGTCTGAAGGGCCTGCCGGACTCGAACAAGGCCGCCGCCGCCGCGGCTGCGCGCACGCGCAACGTCCAGGGCTGGGCCATCGTCAACACCCGCTCCAGCGTCGATCCCTTCCTGACCTTCGCCGATGACCGCGCCCTGCGTCAGCAGGTCTGGACCAAGTTCGCCAAGCGCGGCGACAACGGCGACGCCAACGACACCAAGTCGACCATCGCCCGCATCGTCGCCCTGCGTCAGCAGCGCGCCCGCCTGCTGGGCTTCGGCAACCACGCCGAATGGCGCATGCAGGACACCATGGCCAAGACCCCGGCCGCGGCGATGGACCTGATGCAGCGCGTCTGGGCCCCGGCCAAGGCCCGCGTCGCCGAGGAAGTCGCCGACATGAAGGCGATCGCCGGTCACGACATCGAGCCGTGGGACTACCTCTACTACGCCGAGAAGGTGCGTAAGGCGAAGTACGACCTCGATCAGAACGAGCTGAAGCCCTACTTCGAACTGCACGCCGTGCGCGCGGCCTCCTTCTACATGGCCGAGCGCCTGTACGGCTTCGTCTTCAAGCCACTGCCCAAGGGAACCGTCTCGACCTTCGAGCCGGACGTGACCACCTATGAGGTCACCGACAAGGCCACCGGCAAGCTGATCGGCCTGTTCTACGCCGACGACTTCGCCCGACCGGGCAAGCGTTCGGGCGCCTGGATGACGACCTATCGCTCGTTCTCGAAGCTGACGGGTTCGAAGCCGATCCTGGCCTCGAACAACAACAACTTCGTCAAGGCGCCGGACGGTCAGCCGCTGCTGATCTCGCTGGACGACGCCGAGACCCTGTTCCATGAGTTCGGCCACGCCCTGCACTACTTCTCGTCGGTGGTGACCTATCCGTCGTTCGGCAACACGCCGCGCGACTTCGTGGAATATCCGTCGCAGGTGCACGAGCACTGGGTGCTGAGCCGCCCGATCCTCGACGGCTACATGAAGCACGTCGAGACCAAGCAGCCGATGCCGCAGACGCTGGTGGACAAGATCGAGGCCTCCTCGACCTTCAACCAGGGCTACGCCACGGTCAGCTACCTGTCCTCGGCCCTGGTCGACATGGATCTGCACACCCAGGCGACGCCGCCGACCGACATCGACGCCTTCGAAAAGGCCTCCCTGGGCCGTCTGGGCATGCCTAAGGAGATCGTGATGCGGCACCGCCTGCCGCAGTTCAATCACCTGTTCACCTCGGACGCCTATTCGGCGGGCTACTACTCCTACCTGTGGTCGGAAGTGATGGACGCCGACACCTGGGCCTACTTCGAGGAGTCGGGCGACGTCTTCAATCCGGACATCGGCGGCCGCTTCAAGTCGATCATCCTGGCGCCGGGCAACACCACGGACCGCGGCGACGCCTATCGCCAGTTCCGCGGCCGCAACCCGGACGTGGCGGCCCTGCTGAAGGTGCGCGGCTTCCCGACTTCTTAAGAGGGGGCCTACCGCTCATTTTGAGTGGCCTATCGGCCTTCGGCCTACTTGAGGCCGTTGGCTAACAAAGTTGAAGGGGCCTGGCGGAGAAATCCGCCGGGCCTTTTCTATTTCGGCCGGGGTGGCGTAAGCCTTGGCCATTCAGTTGAAGGAGCGCCCATGAGCGTCGTCGCTTCCTACGTCTACAAGGACGGCAAGCGGGTGCGCGAGGCGCCGCTGACGGATCAGGGCCTGGCCCTGGCCAAGGGCGAATACCTGTGGATCGGTCTGCATGAGCCGACGGACGATGAGTTCGACGTCCTGGTCCGCCGTTTCCACCTGCACCCCCTGGCGGTCGAGGACGCCCTGACGGCGCACCAGATCCCCAAGCTTGAGGTCTATGGCTCCGAGCTCTTCATCGTCGCCCGCACGGCCCAGGCCAAGGGCGATCGCATCTTGTACGGAGAAACCCACGTCTTCGTTGGCCCCAACTACGTCATCACCATCCGTCACGGCTCGGCGCGCGCCCACACCCAGCTGCGCGCCCAGCTGGAGGCCTCGCCGCACCAGTTGAAGCACGGCCCGGACTTCATCCTGCACGGAGTGCTGGACTTCATCGTCGACGGCTACATCCCCATCATCGACGCCATCGAGGACAAGGTGCTGGAGATGGAGCAGGTCGCCCTCGACAGCTTCCTGTCGCGCGCCGACATCACCCGCCTGTTCCAGCTGCGCCGCGAACTGCTCAAGTTCAGCCGAGTGCTGGGGCCGATGGAGGAGGTCTGCGTCAAGCTGCAGTCGCTGGACCTGCCCTGCATCGACCGCGAGGTCCGCCCTTACTTCCGCGACGTGGCCGACCATGTGCGTCGCGTCGCCAGCCGGGCGGCGGGTCTGCGCGACATCCTGGCCTCGGTGTTCGAGGTGTCCAACCTGCTGGAGCAACAGCGCCAGGGCGTGATCACCCGCAAGCTGGCCGCCTGGGCCGCCATCCTGGCGACGCCGACGGCGGTGGCGGGCATCTACGGCATGAATTTCGACTACATGCCCGAGCTGCGCTGGACCTATGGCTATCCGGCGGTGCTGGCCTTGATCGTCGCCATCTGCATCGGCCTTTACGTCACCTTCAAGCGGACCCGGTGGCTGTGATCAGCCGCTGTTCCTGAGACCCGCCGCCACGCCGTTGATGGCGAGCAGGATGCCGTTGCTGACGCGTGGGTCGTCGTCGCCTGCGCGACGTCGGCGGATCAGCTCGATCTGCACATGGTTCAGCGGCTCGACATAGGGCATGCGTTGGCGGATCAGCCGATCCAGTTCGGGCTGGCCGCCCAATAGAGTCTGTTGGCCGGTGATCGACAGGACGGCCGCGACGGTGCGGTCCCATTCGGCGCGGATGGCGTCATAGATGCGCTCGGCCAGGGCGGCGTCGGGGACCAGTCCGGCGTAGCGGCGCGCGATGGCCATGTCGGCCTTGGCCATCACCATCTCCATGTTCTGGACCACGGTGCGGAAGAAGGGCCAGGCCTGGGCCATGGCGCGCAGTTCGGCGGGATCTTCGCCCTGAACCGCCGAGCCGAAGCCGAACCAGCCGGGCAGCATGACCCGCGACTGCGACCAGCTGAACACCCAGGGAATGGCGCGCAGATCCTCGATGGCGGGGGAGGCCGTGCGACTGGCCGGGCGCGAGCCGATCTTCAGGTCGGCGATCTCGGCGATGGGGGTGGCGGCGCGGAAATAGTCGACGAATCCGGGCGTCTCATAGACGAGGGCGCGATAGGCCTTCATCGAGGCGGCGGACAGGCGCGCGGCCGTGGCGCCGTGCTGGGCGCTGTAGCCCGCGTCGGACTGCGGCCCCAACGAGGCCAGCAGGGTTCCGCAGGTCAGGGCGTCGAGGTTGCGCTGGGCCACCTCCGGCTCGCCGTATTTATTGGCGATGACCTCGCCCTGTTCGGTGACGCGGATGCGGCCCGCGACGGTGCCGGCGGGCTGGCCCAAAACGGCCGAGAAGGCGGAACCGCCGCCCCGCCCCACGGCGCCGCCCCGGCCGTGGAAAAGCTGCAGCCGCACCCCCGCCGCGCGCGTGACCTCCAGCAGGGCGCGCGAGGCCTCGTGCAGTTCCCAGCCCGAGGTCAGGTAGGAGCCGTCCTTGTTGCTGTCGGAATAGCCGATCATCACCTCCTGCACCCCGCGCGCCTCGGCCACGGCGCGAGCGGAAGGCTCGGCCAGGACGCGCTCCAGCGTGGCGCGGGCGGCGCGCAGGTCGTCGATGGTCTCGAACAGGGGCGCGGCCTGGATGGGACAGGCGCCGGGGGCGGCTGGGTCGTAGAGACCGACCTCCTTGAGCAGCAGATACACCTCCAGCATGTCCGAGGCGGCGTCGGTCTTGGACACGATATGGGTGCGGATCGCCTGCGGTCCAAAGGTCGCCAGGGCCTCGGCGGCGGCCTGAAGGATGGCGCGCTCCTTCAGCGTCTCGGCCGCATAGTCGGCATAGTGTGAGAAGAGGGGACGGGGACTGGCCAACTCGCGCGCCAGCACGGCCAGCCGTTCGACTTCGTCCAGGGCGGCGTAGTCGGGGCAGACGCCCGCGACCTTCAGCAGGTCGGAGACCACGCGCTGATGCACGTCCGAGTTCTGGCGCAGGTCCAGCGTCGCCATGTGGAAGCCGAACACGTCCGCCGCCGTGATCAGCCGCGCCAGCCGGTCATCGGCGAAGACGGCGCCGTGGGTCCGCACCAGACTGTCGTGCAGCACGTTCAGATCGGCGCGGAAGGCGTCGGGGCCGTCGTAGGCCGGGGCCTCGAAACGGGCCGGGCGCGGCGTCGGCTCGCCGGTCAGGGCGGGGTGGGCGGCCGACAGGCGGGCGTATATCTGGCTGAGCGCCCGGCGATAGGGCTCGTCCGCACGCTGGATGGAGGCGTCGCCGGATCCCTTGGCCAGGGCGGCCAGTTCAGGCGTGACGCGGCTCAGGTCGATGGACAGGCTGAGTTCGGCGCCCAAGGCGTGCACCTCGTCCAGATAGAAGCCCAGCGCCGCGCGGGCCTGGCTGCGGAAGGCGGCGCGCAGGGTGTCGGCGTCGACGTTGGGATTGCCGTCGCGGTCGCCGCCGACCCAGGAGCCGATGCGCACGAAGGGCGTCAGATCCGGCGCGTCCAGCAGGCGGCGCCACTCGGCCAGCTGGGCCGGGGCGACATGCAGGAAGATGCGCTGTAGCCAGTCGACCACGGTGTCGATCTCGTCCTGCACCACCAGGGCCGATGCGCGGGTTAGCCGCGTGGCCCAAAGGATGACGATCTGACGGCGCAGGGCCGCCTTCAGGGTTTCGGCGTCGCAGGCGATCCCGTCGCGGTCGCAGCCGTCCAGTAGCTCGCCGACCGCCGTGGTGCGGTCGATGACGCTCTTGCGCCGCACTTCGGACGGGTGGGCGGTCAGGACCGGCGAGATCAGGGCCTGGGCCAGCAGGTCGCGCACCGCCGCCCTGTCGGCGCCCGCCTCGGCCAGACGCTTGAGCGCGCCCTCGGGGGTGTCGGCCCGTTCGCCCGCCTCGGCCTGGGCCTGGGCGCGGCGCTTGCCCGCCCGGTCCTCGGCGACATTGGCCAATAGGGAGAAGGCGGCGAAGCCGTGCGTCAGGCCGATGGCCTGATCCAGCGACAGCTCGCCCAGCAGCCGCTCCAGCTCCGAGGCGCCGTCCGATCCCGGATCGCGATGATAGGCCACCGAGGCCTGACGCACCGCCTCGATACGGTCGTAGAGCGCCTGGCCGCCCTCGTCGCGGATCACCTCGCCCAGCAAGGCGCCCAGCAGCCGGACCTCGTCGCGGAGACGATCATGGGGAAACTCGGAGGTCTGGGTCATGTGGATTGTCTCTCAGCGGGGAGGCCGGGCAGGAACCGTATCAGCGGGATCCGAACGCGCCAGCCCATGCTGCAACGCGCAAACCCTTTGTGCGGCGGCGCCGCCCTGTTCTTTATTCCGTCATCCCCGGGCTTGTCCCGGGGATCCAGACGCTCAGCCGTTTGTCGGTTGCGCGCCGCGCCTTTGATATCGGACGCCGTGTTTATGGATTCCCGGGATAAGCCCGGGGATGACGGTAGAGGGTTTCGGCTATAGCGACACGCCTATCGACTCTTGCTTGTTTTTCCGCCATAAGCCGCGACTTCCGGCGCAATTGAACCTGCGCCTCCACCCGCACGACCCCTGATTTTCTTCAGGACGAGGTGGGAGAGGGCCTCTGTCGACGTGATCGTTCGCAGAGGTCGCCCGCCTATGGGCGTTTCTCATGGAGGCTTAGGGCCCAGGCGCATGAAAGGGTTTGAATGTTCGAGGCTCTGAACGAGCGGCTGACAGGCGTCTTCGACCGGATCACCGGCCGCGGCGCCCTGTCCGAAAAGGATGTCGAGGAGGCCCTGCGCGAGGTCCGCGTCGCCCTGCTCGAGGCCGACGTCGCCCTGCCGGTGGTCAAGGACTTCATCGCCCGCGCCAAGACGGCCGCGACCGGCGAGGAAGTCATCCGCGCGGTCAAGCCCGCCGATCAGGTGGTCAAGATCGTCTATGACGGCCTGGTCGAGATGCTGGGCGGCGAAGAGCCGGTTCCGCTGAACACCAATGCGACCCCGCCCGCCGTCGTGCTGATGGCCGGTCTGCAGGGCTCGGGCAAGACGACGACCTCGGCCAAGCTGGCCCTGCGTCTGTCGAAGTTCGACAAGAAGAAGGTCATGATGGCCTCGCTGGACACGCGTCGTCCGGCGGCCATGGAGCAACTGGCCGCTCTGGGCCAGCAGATCGAGGTTGCGACCCTGCCCATCGTGGCGGGCGAGAGCGCGGTCCAGATCACCCGCCGCGCGCTGCAGTCGGCCAAGCTTCAGGGCTTTGACGTCCTGATCCTCGACACCGCCGGCCGCATCACCCTGGACGAAGGGCTGATGAATGAGGTGGCCGAGGTCGCCGAGATCGCCAAGCCGATCGAGACCCTGCTGGTCGCCGACAGCCTGACCGGTCAGGACGCGGTGCGCACCGCCGCCGCCTTCCACGAGCGTCTGCCGCTGACCGGTCTGGTGCTGACCCGCGCCGACGGCGACGGGCGCGGCGGCGCCATGCTGTCGATGCGCGCCGTCACCGGCCTGCCGATCAAATATCTGGGCGCGGGCGAAAAGGTCGATGCGCTGGACGTCTTCGACGCCCGCCGCGTCGCCGGTCGTATTCTGGGTCAGGGGGACATCGTCGCCCTGGTCGAAAAGGCCGCGGGCGAGCTGGACCAGGCCAAGGCCGAGAAGATGGCCCGCAAGCTGGCTAAGGGCCAGTTCGACCTGGACGACCTGGCGGGCCAGCTGAACCAGATGAAGAAGATGGGCGGTCTTCAGGGCATCATGGGCCTGCTGCCCGGCGTGGCCAAGCTGAAGAACCAGATGGCCGAGAACAACGTCTCGGACAAGATGATCGACCGCCAGCTGGCCGTCATCAGCTCCATGACCAAGGCCGAGCGCAAGAAGCCCGACCTGCTGAACGCCAGCCGCAAGAAGCGCGTGGCCAAGGGCGCCGGCGTCGAGGTTCAGGATATCAATCGCCTGCTGAAACAGCACCGGCAGATGGCCGACATGGTCAAGTCGCTGTCCAAGGGCGGCGGCAAGAACCTGCAGAAGATGGCCTCCATGATGGGCGGCCTGCCCGGCATGGGCGGCGGCGGTCCTGATATGAACCGCCTGAAGGCTCTGGGCGGCGGCAAGATGCCGGAACCCTCGGCCGATGAAATGAAAGCCATTCAGGACCGCTTGGCGGGCCTGGGCGGCGGACAACTTCCGGGGGGCCTTCCGGGTCTGCCGGGCTTCCCCAAAAAGAACTAACGCCTTTCTAGAAAGAGACTGAAAATGCTGAAGATTCGTCTGGCTCGCGGCGGCGCCAAGAAGCGCCCCTACTACCACATCGTCATCGCCGACTCGCACAGCCCGCGCGACGGCAAGTTCATCGAGCGCGTCGGCAGCTACAACCCGATGCTGCCGAAGGACAGCGCCACCCCGCGCATCGTCCTGAAGGCTGACCGCATCTCGGAATGGCTGGCCAAGGGCGCTCAGCCGACCGACCGCGTCGCCCGCTTCATCAGCCAGAGCCAGGACGAAGTTCTGGTCGGCAAGGTCAAGTGGACCCAGAGCAACAACCCGAAGAAGGGCGAGCCGGGCAAGAAGGCCCAGGAACGCGCCGCCGAGCGCGCCCAGCGCGAAGCCGACCGCCTGGAAGCCGAAGCCGCCGCCAAGGCCGAGGCCGCTGAAGCCGCCGCCGCCGCCGCCGCCGCTCCGGCCGTGGAAGAAGCGCCTGCTGAAGAAGCCCCTGCGGCTGAAGTCGCCGCCGAGGCGACCGAAGAACAGGCCTGAGCCTTATCTTCTCATCCGGCCCTGGCCGGTTGAAACGGGAAAGCAGCGTCCTTCCGGGGCGCTGCTTTTCTGCTATCTGGACCCATCGCATCGGCAAACGGAGCCCGGCCATGAGCAGCGAAGACAGACTGATCCTGGTCGGCCAGATCGGCGGCGCCTTCGGGGTGAAGGGCGAGGTGCGGATCAGCGCCTATACCGCCGACGCCATGGCCCTGGTCGGCTATTCGCCGCTGCTGGGCGCCGACGGCAAGCCGGTGCTGACCCTGCTCTCGGCGCGGCCGGACAAGGCGGGCGTGGTGGCCAAGGTCAAGGAGATCGCGACGAAGGAAGAGGCCGACGCCCGACGCGGCCAGAAGCTGTTCGTCACCCGCGACGCCCTGCCAGAGCCTGATGAAGACGAGTTCTACCTGACCGACCTGGTCGGGCTGGAGGGCCGCGATCCGGCCGATGTGGTGCTGGGCAAGGTGAAGTCGGTCCAGAACTTCGGCGCCGACGACATGCTGGAGATCACCCCGGCCGAGGGCGGCCCGACCTGGTATCTGCCCTTCACCCGCGAGGCGGCGCCGGAACTGCACATCGGCGAGGGCTGGCTGCGCATCGTCCGCCCGACCGAAGTCAGCGATCGCGACGAAGACTGACGCCGAAGCGGTTGCGGTTTGGCTGGGGCTCCCGACATTAGGGGCTCAACCCGACCTGGAGCGCCCCATGGCCGATCTGTCCGCCTTTCCCGTCACCCGTCCGTTTCCGCCGCAGCATCCCGACCGGCTGCAGCTCTATTCGCTGGCGACGCCCAATGGGGTGAAGGTCTCCATCCTGCTGGAGGAGCTGGGCCTGCCCTATGAGGCCCATCTGGTCGATATCAGCAAGGACGAGACCTGGACGCCCGAGTTCCTGTCGCTGAATCCCAACGGCAAGATCCCCGCCATCATCGATCCCGACGGGCCGGGTGGGAAGCCGCTGGCCCTGTTCGAGTCCGGCGCCATCCTGGTCTATCTGGCGGAGAAGACGGGGCGTTTCCTGCCGACCGATCCGGCGGCGCGCTATGAGACCCTGCAGTGGGTCTTCTTCCAGATGGCGGCCATCGGTCCGATGTTCGGCCAGGTTGGCTTCTTCCACAAATACGCGGGCCGCGAATTCGAGGACAAGCGGCCGCGCGATCGCTACGTCGCGGAATCGCGGCGTCTGCTGGGCCTGCTGGAGGGGCGTCTGGAGGGCCGAAGCTGGATCATGGGCGACGACTACACCATCGCCGACATCGCCATCCTGGGCTGGGTGCGCAACCTGGTCGAACACTATGGGGCGGGCGAACTGGTCGGCTATGCGGATTTTCCGCGCGTGGCCGCCTGGCTGGGGCGCGGGCTGGCCCGTCCGGCCGTGCAGCGGGGCTTGAACGTCCCGGCGCAGCCGTAAGGCGAGGTTGCGGGGGCGGGCGGTGCGCCGCGCCCCCGCGCACGCTCAGACTTCTTCGGTCGGGGCGTCGCCGACGTATTTCTTGATCGACTCGATGGCGCGCTTGGCGCCCGACTTGTCGGAATAGCCCTCGGTCGAGAAGATGATCTCGGAGTTGTATTTGAACCGGACGCGGAACTCGCCCTTCTTGTCCTGATAAACCTCAAACTTGTGCGCCATGATCGCCTCGTTCTGACGGCCGCCAGTCGGCCGAGGCGAAGAAGCTGCCACGGTCCCGCTCGGGCCGTAAAGGGCGCGAAATGTAAAAGGCCGTGGGGCGCTCAGCCGCGCGCCGGAATCCAGTGCCGCGCCGCCAGAGTCAGGAAGCCGACCGCCAGACCCCAGAAGGCCGAGCCGACTCCGAACAGGGCCACGCCCGACGCCGTGGCGGCGAAGGTCAGGACGGCCGCCTCGCGATCCTTGGCCTCGCCCATCATGGCCCCCAGCGATCCGGTCAGGGGCGCGATCAGGGCCAGGCCGGTGATGGCGGCCAGCGCCCCCGTCGGCATGGCGATGAACAGGCCCGCCAGCGGCGCGGCGAACAGGGCGACGACCAGGTAGAACAGGCCGTAGATCACTCCCACGGTCCAGCGTTTGGCGGCGTCCGGGTGGGCGTCGGGTTCGGTGCAGATGGCGGCGGTGATGGCGGCCAGGTTGACGCCGTGCGCCCCGAACGGCGCCAGAAGCGTGCTGGTCAGCCCGCCCCAGAAGATCAGCTTGCCGGCGGGCGGGGCGTAGCCGGCGGCCCTCAGCACCACCAGACCGGGCAGGTTCTGCGAGGCCAGCGTCACCAGATACAGCGGCAGGGCCAGGCTGACCGCCGCCTTCCAGTCGAAGGCGGGCATGACGGGCGACAGGGCGCCGAACAGGCCGGTCCCCTCGGGCAGGGCGACCTGGCCGCGTAGCGCCAGCACGGCGAAGGCGGCGACCAGAACGACGGGCAGGGTCCAGGCGGGCGCCAGACGCCGCATGACCACAAAGACCAGCAGCAGACCCGCCGCCAACATCAGATCGGTCGGGAACACCAGGAACAGCTTGAGGCAGAAGGGCAGCAGCACCCCCGCCAGCATGGCCGAGGCGACGGCGGCGGGAATGCGTTCGGCCAGCCGCCCTAGCGCCGGGACCAGCCCCGTCAGCACCATCAGCAGCCCGGCGATGACGAAGGCGCCGACGGCGGTGCTCCAGCCGAGACCGAGCGTCGAGGCCGCCAACAGGGCCGCGCCCGGCGTCGACCAGGCCAGCACCACGGGCATCTTCAACCGCCAGCTCAGCACCGCGCCGGGCAGGCCGATGCCCAGGCACAAGGCGGTGACCATGGAGATGATCTGGGCGGGCGCCGCGCCCATGGCCTGTCCGGCCTGCACCACCAGGGCGACCGTGCCGCCGAAGCCGACGACGGTCGCCACGGCGGCGGCGGGGAAACTGGCGGGCGGGGGCAGGCGTATGGAACTCATGCGCCCAAGCTAGGGCGGGCGGCGGGCGCCTGAAAGAGGAAACCTGTCCCTAACCGCTCATCCCGGCGGACGCCGGGATCCAGTTCTTTGGCCTCATCCACGTTGCCGGGATTTGAGGCGCTGATCTGAGGCGCGCATCCTTGGCTCTCACTGGATCCCGGCGTCCGCCGGGATGAGTGGGTAGTGGGGAGATGCAAAAAGGGCCGCCGGTTCGCCCGGCGGCCCTCTGTCTGTTCGAACCCGGTCGGGTTCAGCCTTCCATGTCGTCCGGCAGGCCGACGGCGTGGAAGCCGGCGTCGACGTGGACGACCTCGCCCGTGGTCGAGCGGCCCAGGTCCGAGCACAGCCACAGGGCGGCGCCGGCGACGCCTTCCATCGAGGTCTCTTCCTTGATCAGCGAGAACTGCGCCGACTTGGAGTGCAGGCCGCGTCCGCCCGAGATGCCCGCCAGCGACAGGGTGCGCATGGCGCCCGCCGAGATGGCGTTGACGCGGATGTTCTTCGGACCCAGGTCGCGGGCGATGTAGCGGGTCGCGGCTTCCAGGGCGGCCTTGGCCACGCCCATGGTGTTGTAGTTCGGAATAACCCGTTCGGACCCCAGATAGGTCAGGGTGATCATCGAGCCGCCGTTCGGCATCAGCCTGGCCGAACGCTTGGCCACGTCGACGAAGCTGAAGGCCGAGATGTTCATGGCCAGCAGGAAGCTGTCGCGGGTGGTGTTGTCGACGAAGGAGCCCTTCAGCTCGTCCTTGTTGGCGAAGGCCACCGAATGGACGACGAAGTCAATCGTGCCGAATTCCTTCTCCAGCTCGGCGAAGGCGGCGTCCATCGAGGCGTCGTCGGTGACATCGGCCTGGATCAGCAGCTTGGCGCCGACGCTTTCGGCCAGCGGGCGCACGCGGCGCTCAAGACCCTCGCCCAGGTAGGTGAAGGCCAGCTCGGCGCCCTGGGCGGCCAGCTGCGAGGCGATGCCCCAGGCGATGGAGCTGGAGTTCGCGACCCCCATGATCAGGCCCTTCTTGCCCTTCATGAGGTCTCCGGTGGGCATGTCCCAGCCTTCGCTCGTCGCCATGGGTTCGTCTCCGTATCTAGAACTTGTTCCGCCTTTTGGACGGGCGCGCGGCGGGTGACAAGCGTTCAGGCTCTGATCCGACCCGTGATCCGCCGCTGGCGTTTCGCGACGAGCGGCCTAAGTTGAAGTCATGAGCTTCGACGTCGACAGTCCGAATGCGCAACCGGAGGCGGGGCCGGTCTTCTTCGACCGCCGCGAACTGGACCAGATGCTGCGGGTCTATGGGCGGATGGTGGCGGCGGGCGAATGGCGCGACTACGCCATGGCGGGCCAGAAGGATCACGCTGAGTTCGCCGTCTTTCGCCGCCACGGCGACGCGCCGCTCTATCGGATCGAGAAGCGTCCGGCCCTGCGCCTGAAACAGGGACAGTGGGCCGTGGTCGGCGAGGGCGGCCATGTGCTGAAGCGCGGCCGAGACCTGGCCCAGGTGCTGCGCGTCTTCGATAGCCGCAAATTCACGGTGGTGGAGTAGGGCGCCCTTTCATTCCCGCGCATCCCGGCGGACGCCGGGATCCAGAGAGTGAGCCACCGGGGCCTTGCCGTTGAGCCGGGCGCTCTGAAGCCAAAGCACTGGATCCCGGCGTCCGCCGGGATGCCCGGAGCTAGGCAGTCGCCAACCCTCAACGTGAACGCAGCTAAGAAAAAGGCCCCGGCGTTGCTGCCGGGGCCTCATTCTTTTTTGGCCTATCGCCCTTCGGGCTGCTTGAGGCCTGCGCTCAAGTCGGCCGTGACCGCGTCACGGCCAGAGCGCCTTGGAAAGCCTCTATTCGCGGCTGCCCATGAAGGCCAGCAGGAACTGGAACAGGTTGATGAAGTTGATGAACAGGCTCAGCGCGCCGAAGCCCGTCGCCACGCCCATCGCGTTCTTGTCGCCGCCCAGGGCGTAGTAGGTCATCTTCAGACGCTGGGTGTCATAGGCGATCAGACCCGAGAAGATCAGCACGCCGGCGCCCGAGATGATCAGGTACATCACGCCCGACTGCATGAAGATGTTCACGATCGAGGCGATGACCAGGCCGATCACGCCCATGATCAGGAAGGTGCCCATGCCGGTCAGATCCTTCTTGGTCGTATAGCCGACCAGGCTCAGACCCGCGAAGGCGGCGGCGGTGACGAAGAAGGTCGAGGCCAGCGAACCGTTGGTGTAGCGCAGGAACAGCACGCCCAGGCCCGCGCCGATGGTGGCGACCACGGCCCAGTAGAGCATGTTCACGCCCTTGGCGGTCGGGTTCTTCATGAAGAACATGGAGCCGAACAGCATGACCAGCGGCGAGAACTGGACGATCATGCCCAGCATCGTCAGGCCGATGCGGCCGTCGTCCGTGCGGGCGAACAGCAGCTGCTGCACCGCCGGGACGTTGCCGGTGACGTAGGCCAGGGCGCCCGCGACGACCAGACCGATCGCCAGCTTGTTGTAAACGCCCAGCATGAAGGCGCGCAGACCGGCGTCGACGGACATGTCCGCCGACTGCGGAAGCGGGCGCGCATAGCCGTTGTTGAAATCGCTCATCGCGAAAGAAGTCTCCCATTCGGCCGGGAATGTCCCGACCTTTGGCTGAAATATCGGGATGCAGACGCATCCTTGCAAGAAAAACCGGACTTCCGGCCGCCGGTTCCGCCCGCTACCAAGGGTCGCATGTTACGTCTGTTCACCGCCATCGTCATTCCCGAGGATGTCGCCGAGACCCTGGCGCGGCGTCAATCCGGCCTGCCCGGCGCGCGCTGGCGGCCGCTGGACGCCCTGCACGTCACCCTGGCCTTCTATGGCGAGGCGTCCGAGCGTACGGCCGACGACCTGGCCTCGGAGCTGACCCGCGCCGAGGGCGGCGGGGCGTTCGAGATCACCCTGAACGGCGTCGGCGCCTTTGGCGACGCCCATCGCAGCCATACCCTGTGGGCCGGGCTGGAGCGGTCCGAGCGGCTGAACGTCCTGGCCGGGCGCTGCCGGTCGGCGGGCGAGCGGGCGGGCGTTCCGCCGGAAAAACGTGAATACCGGCCGCACGTCACCCTGGCCTATCTGAAGCCCCAGGCGAATCCCGATCGCATCGGCGCCTGGATCACCGGGCACAATCTGCTGAAGTCGCCGCCGATCCGCGTGGATCGCTTCGGCCTTTATTCCAGCGTCCTGACCGGCGACGGCAGCATCTACACCCTGGAACGCGAGTATCTGTTGTGATCGGATTTCGTTGAAAAAGGCGTCCCGGGCAATTGGCATGAGGGCGCTGCGCTGATTCACTCTGGTCGTTGAGACCGGAGGTGCAGCGATGATGGGCGAGCGGCGGGTCGATCAGTCGGCCCTGTTCTACGCGTTCTCGTTGGAGCGGCATGTGCCGGCGGATCACATGCTGCGCGCGATCGATCGCTTTGTGGAACTGGACGGCCTGCGGACGCATCTGGCTCCGTTCTACAGCGCCATCGGTCGCCCCTCGATCGACCCGGAGTTGCTGATCCGGATGCTGCTAGTCGGCTATTGTTTCGGCATCCGCTCGGAGCGGCGCCTGTGTGAGGAAGTTCACCTGAACCTGGCTTAT
Source organism: Brevundimonas phoenicis (assembly GCF_047237745.1). Taxonomy (NCBI): domain Bacteria; kingdom Pseudomonadati; phylum Pseudomonadota; class Alphaproteobacteria; order Caulobacterales; family Caulobacteraceae; genus Brevundimonas; species Brevundimonas phoenicis. The sequence continues at coordinate 186,880 of NZ_JBDFLN010000001.1, read as the reverse complement.
CGCTGGTTCTGTCGGCTGGGCCTGGACGGCGACGTGCCGGACCACTCGACCTTTTCGAAGAACCGCCACGGTCGTTTCCGCGACAGTGATCTGCTGCGCGAGTTGTTCGAGACGGTGCTGCGCCGCTGCATCGCCGAGGGCCTGGTCGGCGGCGAGGGTTTCGCGGTCGACGCCAGCCTGATCAAGGCCGACGCCAATCGCCAGCGCTGCGTGCCCGGCGACGAAGGTCTGCCGCCCGAGGCCGCCAGCCGCGCCATCGACGAGTACCTGGCCGTGCTGGATGATGCGGCCTTCGGCGGCGCGACCCCGGTGACGCCCAGGTTCATCTCGCCGGCCGACCCGGCCTCGCGCTGGACCGGCGCCAACAAGGGCCTGGCCTTCTTCGCCTATGCGACCAACTACCTGATCGACCTGGACCACGCGATCATCGTCGATGTCGAGCCGTCCACGGCGGTGCGCCAGGCCGAGGTGACGGCGGCCCGCACCATGATCGAGCGGGCGCGCGAGCATCATGATCTGTGGCCGGCCCGGCTGGCGGCGGACACCGCCTACGGCTCGGCCGAGATGCTGGACTGGCTGGTCCACGACCAGGGCATCGAGCCCCACATCCCCGTCATCGACAAGTCGGAGCGGATCGACGGAACCTTCTCGCGCAGCGACTTCGCCTATGACCACGCCCAGGATCTCTACCGCTGCCCGGCGGGCAAGACGCTGGTCCACGGTCGGCGCGTCTTCTCGACGCCCCGGACCCAGGCGCCGCCTGACGACACCCTGCGCTATCGCGCCAGTACGGCCGACTGCCGGGCCTGCGCCTTCAAGCCCCGCTGCTGCCCCAACACGCCGATGCGCAAGGTCACGCGCTCCATCCACGAAGGCGCCCGGGACTTCGCCCGCGACATCGCCAAGACCGACGCCTACGTCGTCTCCCGGCGCGAACGGAAGAAGGTCGAGATGCTGTTCGCCCACCTCAAGCGCATTCTGAAGCTGGACCGACTGCGCCTGAGAGGCCCCAACGGCGCCAAAGACGAGTTCCTCCTCGCCGCCACCGCCCAGAACCTGCGCAAACTCGCCAAACTGATCCCGCCAGCAGCTCCGGCGGTCGCCTGAAGCGGCACCAAGCCGTCGCGCCCATTACTGGCGGCGATCTTAACAGCCGCCTTTTTCAACGAAATCATCGATCTTCCGACCTCCCCGCTCGGCCCCACGCTGGAGACGGAGCGCCTGTTCCTGCGCCCGCCGACGCTGGATGACTTCCCGCGCTGGGCCGAGTTTCAGGCGGACCCCGAAACGACGCGCTTCATCGGCGGGCCGCAGTCGAAGCATCAGGTGTGGCGCACCATCGCCTCGGTCGCGGGGATGTGGGCGCTGCATGGCGAGGGCATGTTCTCGGTGATCGAGAAGGCGACCGGTCTGTGGATGGGCCGTATCGGGCCGCTGCATCCCTATGAGTGGCCGGGCCGCGAGGTGGGCTGGAGCCTGCACCCCGACGCCACGGGCAAGGGCTATGCGATCGAGGCCGCGGTCGCGACGATGGACTACGCCTGCGACGTGCTGGACTGGCCGGATGTCATCCACTGCATCGACCCGGATAACCGGGCGTCGGAAAAGGTGGCCGAGCGGCTGGGCTCGACCAATCGCGGGCCGGGCGTCATGCCGCCGCCGTTCCATGAGCACGCGGTCAATCTGTGGGGCCAGACTCGGGACGAGTGGCGCATGAACCGGCAGCGCTTGCGGTAGGAACATAGGCGGAACATAAAGGCGCATGGCCGCCGCCGCGCTTCACCTCGAACTGGTCTTCAGCCGCCCGGAGACGACCCTGTCCGTCACGCGGGGCGCGGCGCGGCTGATGCTGGACATGGGCTATGCGCCCCTGCTGGAGGTCTGCCTGCCCAATGGGCGGCGCGCCGACGTCATGGCCCTGGGGCCCAAGGGCGACATCGTCATCTGCGAGGTGAAGTCGGGCATCGACGACTACCGCGTCGACCGCAAATGGCACGAGTACGGCCCCTTCTGCGACGCCTTCTACTTCGCCGTCGCCCCGGAGTTTCCGCAGGGCGTATTGCCGGACGAGCCGGGCCTGATCGTGGCTGACGGCTTCGGCGGGGCGGTGGTGCGCGACGCGCCCGTCACCCCCCTGGCGCCCGCGCGCCGCAAGGCCCTGACCCTGGCCTTCGCTCGCCTGGGCGCGCTCCGGACGATGCGGGACTGAGCCTTCAGGTTGCGAGGAGGCGTCGGCTGCGGTTCAGAGCAAAAGTCATGTCGGCTTGTATCCCCCCTGCCAGCATATGGCGGGTGATCCGCTCGAAATGCTGGATGAAGACGGCCAGTTCGGCGCGTCGGGCGGGCGGAAGATCGGCGGGCGGCAGATCCATCAGCCCCGCCTCCTGCTCGCAGCGCCAGTCCAGCACGGCGTCGAAGGACGGCGCCTTGAGGAACAGCACCGCGTCGAAGCGAGAGAAGACTTCGGCGTAGGGACCGGCCAGGGCGGCGTTGGAGGCGCGTCGCCAGATCCCCTGTCCGTCTCGTTCGGCCTCCAGGGCGTTGACCGGCGCGGCGAGGTCAGCCTCGGCCTGCGGCGTCGCGCCTAGGCACCAGCCGTCGACCAGCACCGCCGACGGGCGGCCCGCAAACACAGGCCAGTCCGTTCTGGGCGCGCGATCATCGGCCAGCTTGTCGAAGGCGGGAAGCGGCGTGCGGCTGTCGGCTCCAGCGGCGCGCAGGGCGGCCAGGGTTCGCTCCAGCAGGCCCAGATCATGCGTCCCCGGCGGGCCGCGCACGGTGAACAGGGGATGGACCTCGCGGGCCATGGCCTGGCGCTCGGCCCTGGTCAGATAGACGTCGTCCAGCGACAGATGCGCGGCCCCCAGCCGTTCGGCCGCCGCACGGGCCAGGGTGGTCTTGCCGGAACCCTGCGCCCCGGCGATGCCGATCAGGGGAATGTGGTCCGGACGCGCGTGCGCCGAGACCAGAGACCCGACCGCGTCCAGCAGCCGGGCGTCGATCATCTCAGTGCTGGCTTTCCGGCAGGCGCACGATCAGGCCGTCCAGATCGTCGCTGACACGGATCTGGCAGGACAGGCGGCTGTTCGGCTCGACGTTCTCGGCGAAGTCCAGCATGGACTCTTCCATGGCCGAGGGGCGGCCCGTCTCGGCGGCGAAATTCTCATCGACATAGACATGGCAGGTGGCGCAGGCGCAGGCGCCGCCGCAATCGGCGTCGATGCCCGGCACATTGTTGCGGATCGCGCCCTCCATCACGGACAGGCCCTTTTTGACCTCGACCGTGTGCTCGGTTCCGTCGTGTTCAATGTAGGTGATCTTGGGCATGGAAGCGGTCTTAACTCTGGATGCAGGGTTGGCAAGCCTTGCTACGCGCCGGCCAAGGAAAACCCCCGGAACCAGGCGGCGCCGGGGGCTTTTCTTTTCGTTCGGACCGGCTGGATCAGGCGGCCGTCTTCTTGCGGGACGACGAAACCATCAGCTTCTTGGTCTCGGCGATCGCCTTGGCCGGGTTCAGCCCCTTGGGGCAGACCTGGGCGCAGTTCATGATCGTGTGGCAGCGATACAGCTTGAACGGGTCTTCCAGGTCGTCGAGGCGCTTCTGAGTGGCGTCGTCGCGGCTGTCCGAGATCCAGCGGTAGGACTGCAGCAGGGCCGCCGGGCCGAGGTATTCCTCCTGGTTCCACCAGTAGCTCGGGCACGAGGTCGAGCAGCAGGCGCACAGGATGCACTCGTACAGGCCGTCCAGCTTTTCACGGTCTTCCGGCGACTGCAGACGCTCCTTCTCCGGGTCGGGCGTGTCCGACTGGAGGTAGGGCTGGATCGAGTCGTACTGGGCGTAGAACAGCGACAGGTCCGTCACCAGATCCTTGACCACCGGCTGGTGGGGCAGGGGGGCGATGGTGATGTTGTGCGACGAGCACTCGTCCCAGCCCTTGGTGCAGGCCAGGGTGTTGCGGCCGTCGATGTTCATCGAGCACGAGCCGCAGATGCCTTCACGGCACGAGCGACGGAACGACAGGGTCGGGTCGATCTCGTTCTTGATGTGGATCAGGGCGTCCAGAAGCATGGGGCCGTGATCGTCGGTCGAGACCTCGTACGAGTCCCAGCGCGGATCGGCGTCCGTCTCCGGGTCGTAGCGATAGACCTTATAGGTCTTGACGTTCTTGGCGCCGGCCGGAGCCTTGTGGACCTTGCCGGTCGTGGGCTTGGAGCCGCGCGGGAGGTTGAGCTGAACCATCTGCGATCCCCCTTAGTAAACCCGAGCCTTGGGCTCGATGTACGAGACCTCGTCGGTCATCGTGTATTTGTGCACCGGACGGTAGTCGATCTGGACGCCTTCGCCCGGACGCTTCCACGCCAGGGTGTGCTTCATCCAGTTGACGTCGTCGCGGTCCGGATAGTCCTCGCGGGCGTGGGCACCGCGCGATTCCGTGCGGTTGGCCGCGCCTTCGATGGTGACGACGGCCTGGGCGATCAGGTTGTCGTACTCCAGCGTCTCCACCAGGTCCGTGTTCCAGATCAGGCCGCGGTCCGTGGTCTTGATGTCGGCGCCGGCGGCGTCGATCGAACGCAGCTTCTGGACGCCTTCGTCCAGGGTCTTGCCGGTGCGGAAGACGGCGGCGTCGGCCTGCATGGCGCGCTGCATCTCCAGACGCAGGTGCGCCGTGGGGGTCGAGCCCGAAGCGTTGCGGAAGCGGTCCAGGCGCGCCAGGTGCGCGTCGGTCTGGGCCTTGGAGGCCGAGGGCACGGCCGAGTTCTTGTCCACGACCTCGCCGCAGCGCAGGCCGACGGCGCGGCCGAACACCACCAGGTCGGTCAGGGAGTTGGAGCCCAGACGGTTGGCGCCGTGCACCGAGACGCAGGCGGCTTCGCCCACGGCCATCAGGCCCGGAACCACGCTGTCGGGGTTGCCGTCGCGCAGCGTCAGCACCTCGCCGTGATAGTTCGTCGGGATGCCGCCCATGTTGTAGTGGACGGTCGGCAGGACCGGGATCGGCTCCTTGGTCACATCGACGCCGGCGAAGATCTTGGCCGATTCCGAGATGCCCGGCAGACGCGCGTGCAGGATCTTGGGATCCAGGTGATCCAGGTGCAGGAAGATGTGGTCCTTGTTCGGGCCCACGCCGCGGCCTTCGCGAATCTCGATGGTCATGGAGCGTGAAACCATGTCGCGCGGGGCCAGATCCTTCACGGTCGGCGCATAGCGCTCCATGAAGCGTTCGCCTTCCGAGTTGGTCAGATAGCCGCCTTCACCGCGGGCGCCTTCGGTGATCAGGCAGCCGGCGCCGTAGATGCCGGTCGGGTGGAACTGCACGAACTCCATGTCCTGCAGCGGCAGGCCGGCGCGCAGCACCATGGCGTTGCCGTCGCCGGTGCAGGTGTGGGCCGAGGTGGCCGAGAAATAGGCGCGGCCGTAACCGCCGGTCGCCAGCACCACCATCTTGGCGCGGAACTGGTGCAGTTGGCCGGTGTCGAGCTGAAGCGCGGTGACGCCGGTGCAGGCGCCGTCCTGCATGATCAGGTCCAGCGCGAAGTATTCGATGAAGAACTTCACCTCGCGACGGACCGACTGGCCGTACAGGGTGTGCAGGATGGCGTGGCCGGTGCGGTCGGCGGCGGCGCAGGTGCGCTGCACCGGGCCTTCGCCGAAGTTGCGGGTCATGCCGCCGAAGGCGCGCTGATAGATCTTGCCTTCGTCGGTGCGGCTGAAGGGCACGCCCCAGTGTTCCAGCTCGTAAACGGCCTGCGGCGCGTTGCGGACCAGATATTCGATGGCGTCCTGGTCGCCCAGCCAGTCCGACCCCTTGACGGTGTCGTACATGTGCCACTGCCAGCTATCCTCGCCCATGTTGCCGAGGGAGGCGGAGATGCCGCCCTGGGCCGCCACGGTGTGGGAGCGGGTCGGGAAGACCTTGGTGACGCAGGCGACCTTCAGGCCCTGCTGGGCGGCGCCGAGGGCGGCGCGTAGGCCGGAGCCCCCGGCGCCGACGACGACGACGTCGTATTCGTGATCGATAAGCTCGTATGCAGCCATGGCGGGATCAGACTCCGGCCGGCAGCGGGGCCGAGCCCAGCGCCAGACGCACGATGAAGAAGACGCTGGCGGCCGCCAGCACGAGGAAGACCAGGTTCGACACCAGGATCAGGGCCGAGCGGGAGGGACCGGGGACGTAGTCCTCGAGGATCACCTTCCAGGCCAGGCTGGCGAAAAGGCAGAAGACCACCGCCGTCACGGCCAGCAGGCCGGCGTTCAGGGTGCTGCCGAACCAGGCGACGACCGCGCCGTAGTCGGCGCCGGCCAGGGTGAAGCCGGTCGACAGAGCCCACAGGCCCAGCGGCATCAGGGCCAGCAGAGCCAGCTTTTCGAGCTTCCATTCCCCGGCGCCGTGACGCTCGGAGACTTTCACATTGTTCTTGAACTTGGGCGCGGCGCTCACAGCGAAACCTTTCCGGTAGCGAACAGCACGACCCAGAACAGGACGGCCAGGACGATCGGACCCCAGACGGCGATCTGGGCCATCAGGTTGGCGGACTTGAGGTCAAGCCCCTTGCCCGCGTCGTTGATCAGGTGGCGCGCGCCGTTCAGCAGGAAGGAGAACAGCACCCACGTCAGGCCGAACCAGATGAACAGGCCGAACGGCGAGCCCGAGAAGGCGGCGAGCGAGGCGAAGGCGTCCGGGCCGCAGGCGACGATCGCGACCCAGCCCAGCAGCAGGACGGCGCCCACGCTGGCCGCGCCGATGGTGACGCGGAACAGGATCGACGCGACCATGGTCATGTGCCAGCGCCAGATATCGGTGAAGGGCGACATCGGTGCGACGTGCCCGTTGGGGTGACGGACGTAGCGGCCCGTCCGGTCGCCAGTTTCGCCCGCAGCCGGGGGAGTGTTCGACATGCGAATGATTCTCAAAAAACCCGAGGAAATTCAGGGCCGGATTGCAGTGCAACAGGCTTTAGTGACGCAGACGGGCCGGTGTCAACGAAGGGGGGCGATTCCGAACGAAAGTCGGTCCCCAAGGCTCGGATCAGAAGGAAGCGACGTGCGTTAGGGCCGCATCGCGCGTTTCGGTTGTGCAAGGAACCGCCCCGGGACGCCCCCAGACCGGATCGGGCCATAGGGGGTCGTCGCGGCGGCGGCCGACGACATGGACGTGAAGCTGGGCCGTGACATTGCCCAGGGCGGCGACGTTCAGCTTGTCGACGGGAGCCTCGCGCAGGGCGCCCAGTTCACGCACCAGGGCGCCGGCGCGGACGATCTCCTCGCCCAGAAGGGCGCGCTGCTCGGGCGACAGGTCTTCCAGTTCGACGGCGCCGCGGACGCGGGGCAGCAGGATCAGCCAGGGAAAGCGGCCGTCGTCCTGAAACCGCACCTGGCACAGGGGCCAGTCGGCGGCGAAGACGGAGGCGGCCTCGAAGGCGGGGTCGGCGGTGAAGTTCATGCGGCGTCCTGATCGGCGAGAAGGCGCAGGCGATAGGCGTTCATCGCCGTCTCGGCCAGACGCTGGGTCAGGCGCCAGTTGACCACGGCCCCGATCGGCGCGCCGACCAGGGGCAGCAGCTGGGCCAGCTTAGCCACGTCGATGTAGTCGCGATACTCCAGCTGGAATTTGCGCCAGTCGAAGACCTTCAGGGCGTCGGGATCATGCGGCGCGCGCATGGCGGCCTCCAGCGCGGCCAGGGCCTCGGGGCGATGCCGGGCGCTGGAGAAGGCCAGCTGGAAGATGCGCAGGACGATCACCCGCTCCTTCAGGTCGCGGCCTGAATAGCCGTACAGGGCGGCGATCTCGAACAACATCTTGACCTTGATGGCCATCAAGGCCGGAAAGTCCGCCGCCGCCATCAGGAAGCCCCCGGCCCCCGCCACCCCGCCCTCGACGCTGGCGGTGGTGCGATACAGCTCGACGCGGGCGCGGACCCTGGCTTCGCGCTCCTGCAGGGCGCCTTCGGCCAGGGGGCGGGCGGTGGTCCATTCCGACCCGGCCAGCAGGCCGCGCGTCATCTGTTGGACGGCGCCGGTCACGATCTCGTGCACGCGTTCGGGAATGACGCGGTTGATGCGGTCTTGGGTTGCGCGGGTGGTCTTGTCCCACAGGCCGGGCCGTTTCAGCTGGCGGTCGCGCCAGACCAGGGCCTCGGCCAGGGCGCGCGCCTCATAGGCGGCGTCCGTCATCGGGGGAGCGTCCGTGGGTTTGACCATGGCCGCAGCCTCGCAGGCCCCGACGAAAGGCGCAACGCGGAACGCTTGCCGCGACCCGCCGACAGGTCTAGACCGCCGTTCCAGCGACTACCGTTTCGCACACGCAATATCGACTGGAGAGACCTGAATGGCTCGCGCGAAGATCGCCCTTATCGGCGCCGGAATGATCGGCGGAACCCTGGCCCACGTGGTCGCGCGCGAAGCGCTGGGCGACGTCATCCTGTTCGACATCGCCGAAGGCACCCCCCAGGGCAAGGCCCTGGACATCGCCGAAGCCTCGGCCGTCTTCGGTCAGGACGTGGCCCTGAAGGGCGCCAACGACTACGCCGACATCGCGGGCGCTGACGTCTGCATCGTCACCGCCGGCGTGCCGCGCAAGCCGGGCATGAGCCGCGACGACCTGATCGGCATCAATCTGAAAGTCATGAAGGCCGTCGGCGAGGGCATCAAGCAGCACGCCCCCAACGCCTTCGTCATCTGCATCACCAACCCGCTCGACGCCATGGTCTGGGCCCTGCAGAAGTTCTCGGGCCTGCCCAAGGAGAAGGTCATCGGCATGGCCGGCGTGCTGGACTCGGCCCGCTTCGCCTACTTCCTGGCTGAGAAGACCGGCGTCTCGGTGCAGGACATCCACGCCTGGACCCTGGGCGGTCACGGCGACGACATGGTGCCGATGGTGCGCCACTCGACGGTCGGCGGCCTGCCGCTGCCGGATGCGGTCGCCGCGGGCTTCCTGTCGCAAGCCGACCTGGACGCCATCGTCGAGCGCACCCGCAAGGGCGGCGGCGAGATCGTGGCCCTGCTGAAGACCGGCTCGGCCTTCTACGCCCCGGCCGAAAGCGCGATCGCCATGGCCAAGTCCTATCTGCTGGACCAGAAGCGCGTCCTGCCGTGCGCCGTGTGGCTGTCGGGCGAATACGGCCTGTCGGACCTTTACGTCGGCGTCCCGGCCCTGATCGGCGCGAACGGCGTTGAAAAGGTCATCGAGTTCACCACCAACGACGACGAAAAGGCGATGTTCGCCAAGTCGGTCGCCTCGGTCCAGGGCCTGATCCAGGCCTGTAAGGACATTGAGCCTTCGCTGGCTTAAGGGCGCTGACGCGAGCCGCGCGACGGCTCGCTGCTTGAGCGCTTAGGCGTCTAAATCGGAAAGGGCCGCATTTTCGAGTGCGGCCCTTTTTCGTGGGGTCTCTCTCTTTCGCCGTCATCCTCGGGCTTGACCCGAGGATCGAGCGGTTAGCGGGCGGGAGGGCGCCGAACGGACGCGGGCCCTTGGACGGCGGGCGCTAGGCGGATGGCCCGATCCTCGGGGCAAGCCCGAGGATGACGGAGGGTGGGGCGGCGCTACGGCAGGGATGACCTTGTTGGTGGAAAGGCTCAGGCCGCCTCGGCTTCCTCGCGCTGCTCCAGCCAGGTCTCGCTCTGCATCTCGTTGAAGCGCGAGACCGTCCGTTCGAACTCGAAGGCGCCGACGCCCTCGGTATAGAGCGCCTCGGGCGCGGCCTCAGCCAGGACGACCAGACGAGTCTTGGCCTCGTAGAGGGCGTCGACCAGCGTCACCAGGCGGCGCGCCTCATGATGGTTGGCCGGGCTGAGCAGGGGGACGTCGGTCAGGAACAGGGTGTGGAAGCGCCGGGCGACGGCCAGATAGTCCTGCGGCCCCAAGGGGCGGCCGCACAGCTCGTTGAAGGTCGCGCGCGCCATGCCGCCGACCGTGCGCTCCAGCTTCACCTCGCGGCCCAGCACCGGCAGGGCGATGGGTTCTTCCGGCTCGCCGCCCTTGAGGTCGGACCACAGGGTCTCGAAGCCTTGCCGCGCCTCGGCGTCCAGCGGCGAGAACCAGACCTTGGCCCCGGCCATGCGGTCCAGGCGGAAGTCGCGGGCGCCCGCCGTCTCGACCACCTCGCAACGCTGGCGGATGATGTCGATGAAGGGCAGGAAGAGCTGGCGGTTGATGCCGTTCTTGTAGAGGTCTTCGGGCGCGCGGTTCGAGGTGACGGCCAGCACCACCTTCTTCTCGAACAGGGCCTCGAACAGCCGCCCCAGGATCATGGCGTCGGCGATGTCCGTCACCTGCAGTTCGTCGAAGCACAGCAGGCGCGCCTCCGAGGCGATCAGGGCCGCGATCGGCGGAATGGGGTCGTCGCCCTTGCTGGTTCCGAACACGTCCTTGCGGCTGCGCGGCGTGCCGTCGCGCCACTGCTTCACCAGGTCGTGGATGCGCGCCATGAAGGCGTGGAAGTGAGCGCGGACCTTCTTCTGCTCGGGCGTCGAGGAATAGAAGAGGTCCATCAGCATGGACTTGCCGCGTCCCGGCGGGCCCCAGATGTAGATGCCCCTGACCTCGGGCAAGGCGCCGAACAGCCCCTTCTTCGACAGGTCGGTCTCCAGCCGTTCCAGCGCGCCGATCAGGGCGGCCTGGGCCGGTTCGGGCGTGATCACGCCCTCTTCCACGCGGATGTCGTAAGCGTTGCGGATACGGGAGGTCATGGCCAGCAGATAGCCCTCGGATGGGGCCGGGGGAAGGCGCTCGCGGATTCCGGCGCCGAATTGGAGGATTCTGGTTGCTTCGCGACTGCGAAAGACCCAAATGCAGAAGCGTTTCTCCCAAACGCCCCCGAACAAAGGATGATTTCATCATGGGCTATCGCGTCGCCGTCGTAGGCGCCACCGGCAATGTCGGTCGGGAAATCCTGACCATTCTCGAGGAAGAGAACTTCCCCGTTGAACAGATGCACGCGATCGCCTCCCGAAAATCCAAAGGCGTCGAGGTCTCCTTCGGCGACAAGACCATCAAATGCCAGGACATCGAACAGTTCGACTTCTCGAGCGTCGACCTGGTGCTGATGAGCGCCGGCGGCGACGTCTCGCGCGCCTGGTCCGAGAAGATCGGCAAGGCCGGTCCCATCGTCATCGATAACTCCTCGGCCTTCCGCCAGGATCCGGACGTGCCGCTGATCGTGCCGGAGGTGAACCCGGACGACGCCAAGCTGGCGACCAGGAAGAACATCATCGCCAACCCCAACTGCTCGACCGCCCAGCTGGTGGTGGCGCTGAAGCCGCTGCATGACGCCGCCAAGATCAAGCGCGTGGTCGTCTCGACCTATCAGTCCGTCTCGGGCGCCGGGAAGGAAGGCATGGACGAGCTGTGGAACCAGACCAAGGCCATCTACGGCCTGGGCGACGCTACGCCGAAGAAGTTCCCCAAGCAGATCGCCTTCAACGTCATTCCCTACATCGGTTCGTTCCGCGACGACGGCTACACCGACGAGGAAGCCAAAATGTGGGACGAGACGCACAAGATGCTCGACCCGTCGATCAAGCTGACCGTCACCTGTGTCCGCGTGCCGGTCTTCGTCGGCCACTCCGAAGCCGTGACGGTCGAGTTCGACCGTCCGATCGAACCGGACGAGGCGCGCGAAATCCTGCGCGAGGCGCCGGGGATCCTGGTCGTCGATAAGCAGGAGCACGACGGCTACATCACCCCGGTCGACGCCGCGGGCGAGCACGCCGTCTATGTGTCGCGCATCCGCAAGGATCCGACGGTCGAGCACGGCCTGTCGTTCTGGGTGGTGTCGGATAACCTGCGCAAGGGCGCGGCCCTGAACGCCGTGCAGATCGCCCAACTGCTGGACGAGACCGGCGTCATCTCGCCCAAGAGCGGCTACCGCACTTTGACTGTCTAAGAAGGGGCCCCTAACGCCTCGCACGCGGTGCGAGGCTGCTTGAGGGGCGTCAGTCGTGTTGTCCCCCGCCGCGTCGGCGATGCGGCGGGGATCGAAAGGTTCCAGTGTGAGCGCCTCCCCTGCTCCTGCCGCGTCCGAAGCCCGCGCCGCCCTGGCGGCGGGGGTGCTCTGCTACCTGCTGTGGGGCTTCATTCCCCTGGTGTTCCAGCAGATGGCGCATCAGGGCGCCGACGCCTGGGAGATCATGGGCCACCGCGCCCTCTGGGGCCTGGTCTGGGCCCTGATCCTGGTCATGCTGTCGCGCCAGTGGACGCAGGTCGTCGCCGTCTTCCGCCAGCCCAAGGTGCTGGGCTGGCTGGCCCTGTCGGCGGTGCTGATCGCCGCTAACTGGACCACATACGTCATGGCGGTGAACAACGGCCGGACGTTGGACGCCTCACTGGGCTATTATCTCAATCCGCTGCTGAACATGGCCGCCGGGGCCTGGTTGTTCCGTGAGCGGATCGATCGTTTCGGCGTCATCGCCATCGTCCTGGCGGCGATCGGCGTGGTGCTTCAGGCGGTCGCCTTGGGCCATGCGCCTTGGGTGTCGTTGCTGCTGGCCTTCAGCTTCGCCGGCTACGGCATCATCCGCAAACGGGTCTCGGTCGACGCCCAGACCGGCCTGTTCATGGAATGCCTGCTGCTGGCCCTGCCCGGCCTGGCCTGGGTCGTCTTCATCGAGGCGACGGGTCAGGGCCATTTCACCGCCTCCCCCGCCGCCACCGCCTGGCTGCTGTTCGCGGGACCGGCGACGGTCATCCCTCTGGCCCTGTTCGCCTGGGCGGCGCGCCGGATGCCCTTGTCCAGCATGGGCTTTCTGCAGTTCCTGGCGCCGACCATCGTCTTCGTCATCGGCGCCTTGCAGGGCGAGGCTCTGGGAAGCCTGCGCATCGCCTCCTTCGCCTTTATCTGGGTCGGGGCCGCCGTCTTCGCCCTGGGCGCCGTGCTCAAGGTGCGCCGCGCGTCGGACACGGCCGAGACCATAGTGGCGCCCGAACCGGGCCTGCTGGACGACCCGGCTGAGGACCGCATGGACGCCCTCGGCGAGAATCCGCCGCCTGTGCGTTGAGGTCGGGCGCCGTCCCGTCCTAAAGAAGAAGGCGATGATGACCTGTTCCCGCTTCCTCGCCGCCGCCGCCGCAACCGTTCTGCTCGCCGGGGGGACCACGGCCTGCGCCCAAGGCGCGCCTCAGACCGGCGGCGATGAAGTGATCCGCACCGCTCGCGTCGGGGGCAGCCGCGAGGCCGCGCCGGCCGCCGCGCCGGGCGCGCCCGTCGCCGTGGCCGCCCCGCCGACCACGGCCGAGACCTTTGACGCGGTCAGCGACGCCCTGGACGCCGCCGCCGCCGCCTGGACCTCGGGGCAGGTGGATGCGGTCATGGCCACCTATGTCCACGACGAGCCCTTGCTGGTCTTCCTGGGCGACACCCCGCTGAAGGGGCCCGACAGCGTGCGCGCCGCCCTGGACGCCCGCGCGGCGGCGCCCGGCGGCCTGGGCGCGCTGTCCTATGAGTGGTTCGAGACCATGCAGTTCGACGTCAATACGGCGGTGGTCTCTGGCCGTGCGGTGATGACGCGCGACGGCAAGACCCATCGCGGCCTGTTCACCCGCATCCTGCGCCGCACGGTCGACGGCTGGCTGATCGTCCACGACCAGCTGGCCTGGGGACCAGAGGCCTAAGACGCCGCCTTATAAGGCCGTGTAGAGCGCCTCGACCAAGCGAAGGGCGCGCGGGTCGCCGAGCAGGTGGCGCGACTGGCGCGTCATGACATAGGCGGCCGAGACGCCTGCCGCCTGATCCGCAAACGCCATCGACCCGCCCCAGCCGCAGTGGCCGACCGCCTCGGGATTGGGGCCGAAGATGTTCAGGCCTTGGTTGCGGGTGAACCCCGCAGCCCAGCTCATGTCGAAGGGCAGCACCCGGTCCGGCCCGTGGATGCGCTCGCGCGTGGCCTGGGCCAGGGTCTCTTCCGACAGCACAGCCAGGTGATCCAGCGCGCCGCCGGTGGCGACGATGGACATCATCCGCGCCAGATCCTTGGCCGTGCTATGCAGGTTGGCGGACGGAATCTCCGCCATGCGCCATTCGGTCGAGCCGCGCCCGCCGGGGGCCGAGCCGCGGTCCAGGAAGGCGGCCTTCTTGATCGCGTCGATGGGGCCGAGGTCCGGCGCGGCGGCGGGCTTGCGCAGTTGGGCGACGCGGCCGTGTTCGTTTTCCGGCAGGCCGATCCACAGGTCCAGATCGAACGGCTGGGCGAAATCTTCGCGCAGAGCCGTCCCCATGGTCCGCCCGTCGACAATGCGGAACAACTCGCCCGCCAGATAACCGATGGTGATCGGGTGATAGCCGGACGCCGTGCCCGGCGCCCACATCGGCGTCTGCGCCGCCAGTTTGTCCAGCACCGCCTGACGGTCGAACCAGATGGCCGGTTCGGCCCCGCCGTCGAAGCCCGGCAGGCCGGACTGGTGGCTCATCAACTGGCCGACCGTCAGTTGGTCCTTGCCCGCCGCGCCGAAGGCGGGCCAGTGATCGGCGACCCGGTCCTCATAGGACAGTAGCCCCTTGTCCACGCAGCGCGCGATCATCAGGGCCATCACCGCCTTGCCGGTCGAGAAGACCGGGACCAGCGTATTCTCGGCGAAGGGCGTGTTCCCCACCAGATCGGCCGAACCGGCCCACAGGTCGACCGCCACCTCGCCGTCGATGGTCACGCTGAAACGCGCGGCCAGTTCGTTCAGCCCTTCGGGGGCTTCGGTGAAGTTGGCGGCGAAGGCGTCCTTCACCGCATTGAAACGCGGCGGGCAAACGCCATGGAGGTCGGGGAGGTTGGTCATGGATGCGGTCTAGCGCCTTGGCGGCTTCACGTCACTTGCGGCCGATTACTGGCGCGCCGACGCCGAGGCGTTGCGGGCGCCCTCGAACTCGTCGCCCGGCTTCCACGCGGGCCAGTCGCGCGAATTGGCCAGATCGCGGCCGACTTCATACAGCAACTGCACATCGGCGGCGGCGGCGTCCATCGTCCACTGTGGCGTCCATTCGTCCGAAGGCTGATGATAGCGGTTGGCGACATAGTCACGGCTGGCTTCGTTGTGGCCGGTGAAGCCCGCAGCGGCGAACAGTGCGGGCACGCCCCTCCTCGCCAGCGGGAAGTGGTCCGAGCGATAGAAGGCGCCCGCATGCGGCGCCGGGTCGGGGATCAGGCGGCGCCCCTCGCGCGCGGCCAGCACCGCCAGCCGGTCGTCCAGATCGTTCTTGCCCGCGCCGATGACGACGATGTTGGGGTCGATCTCGGTCCCTGGCAGCAGACTGTCCATATTGATGTTGGCGACCGTCGTCTCCAGCGGCCAGACCGGGTTGGCGGCATAGTATTCGGCGCCCAGCAGGCCGGTTTCCTCGGCCGCCCAGCTGATGAAGACAGTCGAGCGCTCGGGACGCGGCCCTTCGGCGAACAGACGGGCGATCTCCATGACGCCCGCGACGCCCGTCGCATTGTCGACGGCGCCGTTATAGATGTCGTCGCCGTTCTTGGGCGTGGCGCGGCCATAGGCGTCCCAGTGGGCGCCGAACATCACCGTCTCGTTCGGGTATTTCGTACCGGGCAGGCGGCCGATGACGTTGCGCGTCTCGACCCGGTCGGCCTTCTGGCCGAAGTCGATGGACATGGTCACGCCGTCCAGCGCCACGGGGCGGAAGTCCGGCGTGCGCGCCTGATCCTTCAGGGCGGCGAAATCGAGGCCTGCGTCCCTGAACAGCTGTTCGGCGATCGCGCCCTGAATCCAGCCCTGCGCCGCCACGCGTTCCTTGTCCGGGTCGGCGCGGACGATGTCGAACTTGGGCGCGGTCGAGGAATTCTCCAGCGTCGACCACGGATAGCCCGCGCCCGGCGTGTCGTGGATGACCAGAACGCCCGCCGCGCCGTGCTGTGCCGCGACCTGGAACTTATAGGTCCAGCGGCCATAGAAGGTCATGGCCTGGCCGTCGAACTTGCCCGCGACGGGGTGGCCTTCGGGCGCGCCGAAGTCGGGGTCATTGACCAGCACCAGCATGACCTTGCCGGTCAGATCGACGCCTTTGTAGTCGTCCCATCCACGCTCGGGCGCGTCGACGCCATAGCCGACGAAGACCAGAGGCGCGTCGGTCAGGCTGATGCGCTCCACCGGTCGGTCGGAGGAGACGATGACGTCCGTGGCCCGCTGCAGCTCGGTCGTGCGGCCCTTGGCGGTGATGCTGATGGCGGCGGGGCCGTCCTGACTGGTGCGGCTGACCTGGGCGACCTGCACCCATGATCCGTTGGGGCCGCCAGGTTCGAGACCGAGCGCCTGGAACTGCTGCGTCAGCCATTCGATGGTGCGGTCCTCGCCGGGCGTGACCGGGGCGCGGCCCTCGAATGCGTTTGACGCCAGAACGCGCGTCGCCTCGTTCAGTCGGGCCGGATCGACGCGGCCGGTCTGGGCGAGCGCGGAGGTCGAACACATCAGGACAGCGATCAGGCCGACGGCGATGGAACGGGACAGCGACATGGGCAGGCTCGACATCTGAAAGGTTTGCGTCACGCTGCCCCCTGAGGGCGTCGCTGTCGACCCTGAAAGGCCTCAGCGCCCGTCCAGCCAGGCGCGCACGCCGTCCGCCGCGACGACGCCTGAGGCGAAGGAGGCCTGGAGCAGATAGCCGCCGGTCGGCGCCTCCCAGTCCAGCATTTCGCCCGCCGCAAAGACGCCGGGCCGCGCCTTCAGCATCAGCCGCTCGTCCACGGCGTCCAGCGCCACGCCACCGGCCGAGGAGATGGCGCGGCTCAGGCCCTGCACTCCGGTCAGGGTCAGGGCGACGCCCTTGATCCGGGCGACCAATTCGGCCGGGTCTGCGGGCAGCGGACCGCCTTCGCGCAACAGGGCGACAGAGGTGGCGTCCAGCCGCGCTGCCTTGCGCAGCCAGTTCGACAGGCTGTCCTTGCCGCGCGGTTTCGACAGGCGTTGCGTCAGCGTCTCGACGCTCAGATCGGGCCGCAGGTCGAGCGTCAGAGTGGTCGTTCCATCGCGCTCGATCGCCGCGCGTAGCCCGGCGGACAGGGCATAGACGCCGCCGCCTTCGATCCCATAGGCGGCGATCATGGCCTCGCCGCGCACCGTGCGGCCCTCATGCGTCAGGGCGATCCCCTTCAGCGGCGTTCCGGCGAAACGCTCGCGGAACATGGACGACCAGGCGACGTCGAAGCCGACATTGGCGGGGCGGAAGGGGACGACGGCGGCGCCCGCTTCTTCCAGCGCGGGAACCCAGGCGGCGTCGGAGCCGAGCTTGGCCCAGCTGGCGCCGCCCAGAGCCAGGATCACGGCGTCGGGGCGTTCTGTTCGCTCGCCGTCGGGCGTGTCGAAGGTCAGGGCTTCGTCTTGCCAGCCGATCCAGCACGAGCGGGTGCGGATCTCCACGCCCAACGCCTCCAGCCGCGCCAGCCAGGCGCGCAGCAGGGGCGAGGCTTTCATCGCCTTGGGGAACACCCGTCCGGATGAACCGACGAAGGTCGGCTGGTCCAGCCCCTCGACCCATTTGATCAGATCAGCGGGCGAAAAGGCGTCCAGCCATCCCTTGATCCGCCCCTGCGCGGCGGCGTCATAGCGGTTCAGGAACGGCTCGGGCGGCTCCGAGTGGGTCAGGTTCAGCCCACCGCGCCCGGCCATCAGCAGCTTGCGCGCGACCGAGGGCATCCGCTCATGCACGACGACGCGCAGGCCCGCCTGCGCCAGACGTTCAGCGGCCATCAGTCCGGCGGGACCGGCGCCGATCACGGCGATTGTGTGCGGGGAGCGCGTCATTCGACCTTCCTAGACCGGAACGATTGCGCGGGGCATAGGCTCTATCATCATGAGCGTCGCCTTCACCCGAGAAGAAGATCTGGAAGCCACGGCCGCCGACCTGGTGGACCGCCCGATCTCGCCCCATCCCAACCATGTCACGGCCGAGGGGCTGGCCCTGATCGAGGCCGAGCTGGCGGCGGCGCGGGCGGCCTATACCCGCGCTCAGACTCAGGGGGCGATCGAGGCGGACCGCACCGCCATGGCCCGCGCCACGCGCGACCTGCGCTACTGGTCGGCGCGCCGAGCCTCGGCCCAGTTGTTGGAGACGGCGTCGGACGGGCGGGTGCGCTTCGGCGGATCGGTCGCCATCGAGCGCGAGGACGGCCGCAGCCAGACCTGGCGCATCGTCGGCGAGGACGAGGCCGACCCGGCCAAGGGCAGCGTCAGCCACGTCTCGCCCCTGGCCCGCGCCCTGATGGGCAAGCGGGTCGGCGACGAAGCGACCGTGGCGGGCCAGTCGGTCGAGATCGTCGCCGTCGATTGAGGATGCGGCGGTTCAGTAGCCGCCCGTTCCCTTCTCTCTGGCCACCGGCCGGAAGTCGCGCACGAAACGCTCCAGCAGGCGCACGCTGTAGCCCGCAGAACCGGCCGGCTTGACGTCGCTGGCGCCGCCGAAGGCCATGTTGGCGATGTCCAGATGCGCCCAGGGCGTCTCGGGCCGGGCGAAATAGCCGATGAAGTGGGCGCCCGTGCCCGCGCCCGCCCCGCCGTCGCCCGAGTTCTTGATGTCGGCGATGGTCGAGGAGGTGGCCCGCACATAGGAGGGGTGCAGCGGCAGGCGCCATAGCGTCTCGCCCGTGGCGTCGCCCGCCGTCTTCAACTGGTCGGCCAGGGCGTCGTGACGGCTGAACAGGCCGGCATAGTCATTGCCCAGGGCGCCGCCGACCGAGCCGGTCAGGGTGGCGACATCGACGATGGCGGCGGGGTTCAGCGTGGTGTCGGCCCAGACCACGGCGTCGGCTAGCACCAGGCGGCCCTCAGCGTCGGTCGAGATGATCTCGATGGTCTTGCCGTTCATGGCGGTCAGCACGTCGGCGGGGCGGATGGCGTTCCCGTCGGGCATGTTTTCGGCCAGGGCGGCGACGGCGACCACGTCCACCGGCGCCCCGCCCTTGGCTAGGGCCAGGACCGCGCCGACGACGCTGGCGGCGCCGGACATGTCCATCTTCATATTGCCCATATTGGCTCCGGGCTTGATGGAGATGCCGCCGGAATCGAAGGTAATGCCCTTGCCCAGCAGGGCGATCGGGCCGTCGTTGGCCGCGCCCTGGCCGCGATAGCGCACGGCCAGAAGGCGCGGCGGGCGGCTGGAGCCCTGGCCGACGCCCAGCAGGGCGCCCATGCCCAGGCGCTGCATGGTGGGCACGTCCAGTTCGGTGATCTCGACCCCCGGCACGCCGGCGAAGGCGGCGCGGGCGCGCTCGACGAAGCTTTCCGGATAGATGACGTTGGCCGGTTCGTTGGACACGTCGCGGGTCCAGGCCATGGCCTCGATCAGTGCGGCGCCGCGACGGTGATGCGCCTGGGCGCCCGATGCGTCATCGGCGACGACGGTCAGGGCGCCGGGCGCCGGGCGGTCGCGGCCGGTGGTGACATAGATATCCGAGCGATAGTGGCCGATGCCCAGGCCGATCGCCAGTTCCGAGGCCAGATCAGCCGACAGGCCCGAGGTCAGGGCGGTCAGGGCGCCGGGCTGGCTGTTCAGGGCGCGGCCGGCGACGATCCCGGCGGTCTGAATGTCTGCGGCCTTGGGCGCTGCGCCCAGACCGACGACCAGGATGCGGTCCCAGCCGCCAACGCCGTGCAGATTCAACGTCTGGCGCGCCTTGTAGTCGAAGCGCGCGGCGGTCAGGGCCGAGGCGATCGCCTGGCGCGTCCCGGCGTCCAGGGCGGCGCCGCGCGCGGCCAGCTCGGCCTCCGACGACAGCGGCAGAACCAGGGCGCCCGACGGGGCCGCTGATGCGGCGAAGGTGACGGCGCGCGTCTGGGCCGAGGCGGCGCGCGCGGGCCAGTCCGAACGCTCGATGGCGGGCGCGGCGCGGCGCGATTGAGCTTCGGCCGGAACAGCGACGGTCAGGCCGGCGGCGGCGATCAGCGCGGCTGCGGCGAAGGACGGAATACGGGTGGTGCGGCGCATCGATGAGGGCCCCCTCTGTGACGATGAAGGCGCCTTTATGGGCGGGGGCGCCGCGCGGGGGCAACCGCTCCGCTGGCGGAAGGACGCCGGGCGCGACGCCTTGTCGCGCTTGTCGCGCGCTAGAGGCCGCGCCCGGCGCAGCGGCTGCCGTCAGCAGGCCGCCGGACGCGGGGGCGTCGGGCAGGGTCGGGCCCTGAGACGGACATCGCCGGTTTCGCGGCGTGAAAGGCGGTGGGCGTCAAGCAAGGCGCCGATCCAGCCCCACGCGGGTTCCTTATGAGTGCGGTGAATGTCTTCCATTGTTCGTCCTCCTTTCTGAGATCATCAGAATGGCGCATGGTGGCGACTGTCACAAACGAGACGACGGCGTTCATCCATAAGGTTGACTTATGTCTGATCCTCTTTCCCGCATCCCGGTCGACGCGCTTCGCGTGTTCGAGGCGGCGGCGCGTCTGCTCAGCTTCACCCGCGCGGCCGAGGTTCTGGGCATGAGCCAGGCGGCGGTCAGCTGGCGCATCCGCGACCTGGAGCAGCGGCTGGAGCGGCCCCTGTTCACGCGCGGCACGCGGCAGGTGGCCCTGGCGCCCGAAGGCGAGCGGCTGGCCACGGCGGCGACCGAGGCGATGACCCTGCTGCGCCGCGCCGTGGCCGAAGTGATCGAGACCGACCAAGGCGTGCTGGCCGTTACCACGCTGCAGACCCTGGCGACCCAGTGGCTGGCGACGCGGCTGGGGTCTTTCCAGCTGGCCAACCCGGATCTGGCGGTGCGGGTGGACACCAGTCCGGTCCTGTCCGGCCTGGGGGCGGATGGGCTGGACGTGGCGCTGCGTTTTGGTTCGGGCCGCTGGCCGGGGCTGGAGAGCCGTTTCCTGATGCCCGCCGTCTTCACGCCCGTCTGCACCCCCGCTATGCGCGACCGGCTGGATCTGAAGACGCCTGCGGACTTGAAGCGCGCCCATCTGGTCGGAGAGCCGCAGGAATGGGCGGCCTGGTTCGCCGCCGCCGGGGTGGCGCCCGCCGATGCCGCCGCGCCGCCGCGCCTGACCGCCGACAATCAGGCGATGGAGGTGGCGGCGGCGCTGGGCGATCAGGGCGTGGCCCTGGGTTCGCCCATCCTCTACGGCCGCGAGATCGAACGGGGACTTCTGGTCCGGCCGTTCAAGGAGACGGTCGCCCTGGCCGAGGGCTATTGGCTCTGCTACCCGCCCGACCGCCGCCTGACCCCCAAGATCGCCCGCTTCCGCGACTGGGTGCTGGACACGGCGCGGACCGACCCGGCGGTGGTCGAGGGGGCGCGGCTGGCGGGGCGCGAGGTCGGGGAGGCGGGGCGTTAATTCTTCTCCTCTAGCGGGAGAAGGAAAAGAAAAGGGCGGGATCTTTCGATCCCGCCCCTTCCGCAGTCTCAGCGTGAGGTGACTTGGACTTAGAAGTCCATGCCGCCCATACCGCCCATGCCGCCCATGTCGGGGGCGCCGCCGGCCGAGGCCTTCTTCGGCGCGTCAGCGATGGCGGCTTCCGTGGTGATCATGATGCCGGCGACCGAGGCGGCCGACTTCAGAGCCGAACGGACGACCTTGGCCGGATCGATCACGCCCATTTGGACGAGGTCGCCGTACTCTTCGGTCTGGGCGTTGAAGCCGAACGAGGCGTCGGTCGAGTCCATGACCTTGCCGACCACGATCGAACCTTCGACGCCCGAGTTCTCGGAGATCTGACGGATCGGAGCCTGCAGGGCGCGGCGCACGATGTTGATGCCGGCGTTCTGATCGGCGTTGACGCCCTTCAGATCGATCAGCTTCTTGGAGGCTTGCAGCAGGGCCACGCCGCCGCCCGGGACGATGCCTTCATCGGCAGCGGCGCGGGTCGCGTTCAGGGCGTCGTCGACGCGGTCCTTCTTTTCCTTCACTTCGACTTCGGTCGAGCCGCCGACGCGCAGGACGGCCACGCCGCCGGCCAGCTTGGCCAGACGCTCTTGCAGCTTTTCCTTGTCGTAGTCCGAGGTGGTGTCCTCGATCTGACGCTTGATCTGGCCGACGCGGGCCTCGATGCCGTCCTTCTCGCCCGAACCTTCGACGATGGTGGTGTCGTCCTTGGTGATGGAGACCTTCTTGGCCTTACCCAGCATGTCCAGGGTGACGGTTTCCAGCTTGATGCCGAGGTCTTCAGAGATGACCTGGCCGCCCGTCAGGATGGCGATGTCTTCCAGCATGGCCTTGCGGCGATCGCCGAAGCCCGGAGCCTTGACGGCGGCGACGCGCAGGCCGCCGCGCAGCTTGTTGACCACCAGGGTGGCCAGGGCTTCGCCTTCGATGTCCTCGGCGATGATCAGCAGGGGACGGCCCGACTGAACCACGGCTTCCAGCACCGGCAGCATGGGCTGCAGCGAGGTCAGCTTCTTCTCGTGGAGCAGGATGAGCGGCTCTTCGAGGGCGACCTCCATCTTGTCCGGGTTGGTGATGAAGTAGGGCGACAGGTAGCCGCGGTCGAACTGCATGCCTTCGACGATGTCGACGGTGGTTTCGGCCGTCTTGGCTTCTTCGACGGTGATGACGCCTTCGTTGCCGACCTTGGCCATGGCCAGGGCGATCAGCTCGCCGATTTCAGCGTCGCCGTTGGCCGAGATGGTGCCGACCTGGGCGATTTCCGAGTTGTTGGAGACCGGCTTGGAGATGGTCTTCACTTCGTCCAGGGCCACGGCGACGGCTTGGTCGATGCCGCGCTTCAGGTCCATCGGGTTCATGCCGGCGGCGACGGCCTTCAGGCCCTCTTGCACGATGGCCTGAGCCAGGACGGTGGCGGTGGTGGTGCCGTCGCCCGCGTTGTCGTTCGCCTTGGAGGCGACTTCGCGGATCATCTGGGCGCCCATGTTCTCGAAGGCGTCTTCCAGCTCGATCTCTTTGGCGACCGAGACGCCGTCCTTGGTCGAGCGCGGGGCGCCGAACGACTTCTGGATCACGACGTTGCGGCCCTTCGGGCCCAGCGTCACCTTGACGGCGTCAGCCAGGACGTTGACGCCCTTCAGCATCTTGTCGCGAGCGTCGGTGTTGAACTTTACGATTTTAGCGGCCATGCGGGCTGCTCCTATCTATAAGATTTTAAATTAGAAACCGGAAACCGAGGCGCGTCTTACGACAGCACGCCCAGGACGTCGGATTCCTTCATGATGATCAGGTCTTCGCCGTCGATCTTCACTTCGCTGCCCGACCACTTGCCGAACAGGACGCGGTCGCCGGCCTTCAGCTCCAGGGCGACGAACTTGCCGTCTTCGTCACGGACGCCGGGGCCCACGGCGACGACTTCGCCTTCCTGGGGCTTTTCCTTGGCCGTGTCGGGGATGATGATCCCGCCCTTGGTCTTGGATTCTTCTTCAACGCGCTTGACCAGCACGCGGTCGCCGAGCGGACGAAACGCCATCTGAGTAACTCCCGTTAGGATGTTGGTTCCAGCCCTCGGAGCCCGCGACTTTGGCAGTCGCCCTCCCCGAGTGCTAACGACCGGGGAGTTAGGCAGGGGGGCGGGAGGCGTCAAGGGCGACGGCGCCCGAAATCCGGTCTCAAGATGAAGCGAAAATGAACGCACGCCGCCGGGGTCGTTCAGACAGGCGGCGCTAAAAGGGGGACAACGGATCAACCGGCTTTCGAAAGGAGCCCGCCATGAAGACCCTGTCCAAGATCGGCGTCGGCGCTATCGCCCTGACGATGCTGGCTTCGACCCCGGCTGCGGCCCAGCACTATCGCGACCGCGATCGCGACAACACCGGCCGTGACGCCGTCCTGGGCGCCGTGGTCGGCGGCGTCGCCGGCGCCCTGATCGGTCAAGGCGACGGACGCTATGTCGCGGGCGGCGCCCTGGCGGGCGCGGCCCTGGGCGCGGCCTCGTCCTCGAACAACGACGACTGCGGCTATTACCGCGGCGGCCGCTGCTATCGAAACCAGGGCCACTGGGAGCGCGAGCACGGCATCAACAGCCGCGACGGCTATTACAACGGCCGCTATGAGCGGAACGACGGTCGCTACTATCGCGACGGCCGCTATTGGCGGAACCACGGTGAATGGCGCAGCTATCAGAACCGCCGCGACCGCGATCGGGATCGCGACTATCGCTACGACCGTCGCTGGTAGGCGGCGCGTGAGATGAGGAAGGGCTCGGCCGCACGGCCGGGCCTTTTTCATGGGCGGCCTTATTCGAAGCCGCTGCCTCGCTCGCCGGTCGGCAGCAGCCGCCCCATGACGGCGACGAAGAAGGCCACGGTCCAGCCCAGCAGGATGGCGCCGTTGATGCCCTCGATCGCGCCCAGCAGCTTCCAGTCCGGATCGATGGAGGCGTCGCCGTAGCCGATGGAACTGTAGCTGATCGACGAGAAATAGACCGCTTCGCGCAGGTCGGGCACGGCGCCCAGCAGATAGAAGAGCGCGGCGTAGAGCCAGATCTCGACCCCGTGCAGGATGAACAGTCCCAAAACCACGGTGACGGTATAGGCGGCGCCGCGCGGCGACAAAGGGTTGAGACGCACAGCCTGGCCGCGCCCCGCCCTGGCGTCTCCGGCGGCCAGCACCCGGCCCAGGGTCAACAGGCCGACGGCGTGCAGACCCACGGTCGTCAGCACCATGACGGTCGCGGTCAGCAGTTCGACGGTCATGTCCATGGCGCCGCTGTTTTCGATTCCGCCGATCATGACGGGCGAGCGGCGCGCTTGGCCGGGCCGATCAGGCCCAGGTGGGTGAGGCCGAAGGCCTCCGGCGACTTCAGGCCGTAGCCGAGGGCGCGGTCGAAGCCGATGTGCGCCAGCCAGATCAGGCTGAGCGCGGTCGCCCAGGGCGCGGCGGCCAGCAGGCCCGCGCCCGCCAGCAGCAGCGGCCCGATCAGGCTGTGCGCCAGGTTATAGGCCCAGGCTCCCACGCGCGGACCCGCCAGGTAGCCGGCGAAGGACAGGTCGGGGGCCAGGAAGAGAACGGCGAACAGCGCCCAGCCCTGGCCGAAGCGGCCATAGGCCAAGGCGGCGAGGACGAGCAGGGCCAGCCCCTCCAACCGCTGCCAGGCCGGGGCGACGACGGTCACGCCGTCAGCCGCCGCAGCAGGTCCGCCGTGGAGGGGTCGAGATCCGCCGAAGGCGTGCCCGTGGCGGCGCCCTTCAGCAGGGCCTTGGCCAGAACCTTGCCCAGTTCCACGCCCCATTGGTCAAAGCTGTTGATGTCCCACAGCACGCCTTCAACGAAGGTCTTGTGTTCATAGAGGGCGATCAGGGCGCCGAGGGTCTGGGGCGTCAGCCGTTCCATCAAGATGGCGGTCGAGGGCCGATTGCCGGGGAAGGTCTTGTGCGGCGCCAGACGGTCGGCCTCGTCTTCCGATGCGCCCGACGCGATCAGTTCAGTGCGGGCCTGAGTCTCGGTCTTGCCTTGCATCAAGGCCTGGGCCTGCGCCAAGGCATTGGCCCAGAGAGGGCTTTCCAGGGTTCTCTGGTTGGTGGAGGCGACGATGATGAATTCAGACGGGACGACTTGCGGCCCCTGATGGATCTGCTGGAAGAAAGCGTGCTGGCCGTTGGTGCCGGCTTCGCCGAAGACGATGGGGCAGGTCTGGCGACCGACGGGCGAGCCGTCGCAGCGGACACGCTTGCCGTTTGACTCCATCTCCAGTTGCTGCAGGAAGGCGGGCAGACGGCGCAGGGCGTGAGCGTAGGGAGCGACCGTCCGCGCCGGGCGGTGCAGGCCGTCGACGTTGTAGATCTCGGCCAGGGCCAGCATCACCGGCGCGTTCCTCTCCAGCGGGGCCTCGAGGAAGTGACGGTCCAGGGCGGCGGCGCCGTCAAGGAAGCCCTGGAATGCTTCCCAGCCCAGGCCGATGACGCAGGACAGACTGACCGCCGACCACAGGGAATAGCGTCCGCCGACCCAGTCTCTGAATGCGAAGCTGCGGCTGCAGCCGAACGCCGCCGCCTTTTCCGGCGCGGCGGTGACGCCGATGAAGTGTTTCCCCATTCCCTCGGCGGGCAGGGCGGCGGTCAGCCAGGTTTTGGCGAGCGCGGCGTTGGCGAGAGTCTCTTGGGTTGTGAATGTTTTGGAGACGACGATGACCAAGGTGGTTTCGGGATCCAAGTCGGCCAAGGCTTCAGCCATCTCGCGCGGGTCGATGTTGGCGACGAAGCGCAGGTCGATGGCCGGGTCCAGGGGCCGCAGGGCGTCCCAGATCAGGCGCGGTCCCAGATCGGAACCGCCGATGCCGATATGGAGCACCGTCTTGAAGGGGCGCCCGCTCGCGCCTGTTTCATTCCCGGACCGTAACGCTTCGGCATAGGCCTTCATTTCGGCGCGCACGGCCTCGACCTCGGCCGAGACCGGCTCGCCCAGGGCGTGGAAGGCGGCGCCGTCCGGCGCGCGCAGGGCCGGGTGCAGCACGGCGCGGCCTTCGGTCAGATTGACCGCCTCGCCATTGAACAGGGCCGCGCGACGACCCTCGACGTCGCAGGCGCGGGCCAGCGCCAGCGCCGCTTTCAGGCCCGCCTGGGTCCAGCTCTGCTTGGACAGGTCGATGTGCAGGCCGGCCACGTCCAGCGTCAGCCGCGTCAGCCGGTCGGGGTCGGCGGTGAATTGCTCCTGGATTCGCGCATCCGCGTCCCGTCGGGCGGCGGCCTCGAGTTCGGCCCAGGCGGCGTGCGGCATCGTCGTCTCCTATGGCGGTCCCGGCCTTTTGGCCCGGCGCTTGCAAGCTCTGGTTTACGGCCCAGGCCGTGAAGAGTTCAATCCAAGACTGGGTCAACAAGGATTTCCTGGTGGAAGTCCGACGTTCCGGTCCCTTGTGAAAGGCACGCCATGTCCTGCGGAATAGCTCTCGCCGTCGCCCTGATGCTGGCCGACCCCGCGGTCGCCGAAGCCGCCGCCCTGCCGCCGGTGGCGCCCGCCGCTCCGGTCTCGGTGGCCCAGGAGCCTCTGTTCGCTGACCTGGTGGCCCGTTCGGGCGCTCTGAAGACGATCGTCGATGCCTGGGCGGCCTCGGGCGAGGCGGACAAGGCCGGCTTCTTCACCGGCGCGGCCTATGGAGCGTTCAAGACCCAGGCGGCGGACCTGGCCCAGCGCGACATGCAGGGTCATCTGATCCTCAAGGAGCGCGGCACCGACAACGATCTGAAGTGCATTCTGCGCGGCATCTCGGAAGACATTCCGGTCAAGGTCGCGGCGCTGGAGAGCGCCTCTGACGCAGCCGCGCGCAAGCTGGCCCTCGACGAGCTGTCCTATCTGCTGAACGACAACGTCGAGGTCATCATCTCGCCGCCTCAACCCGAGGCCTAACCTCGGCTTGGGGTTGGATTGCCGGGGCTAGCGCGCTTCGCGCGAATTGAGGCCAGGCGGGAGGATGGCCGCAAAGGCCGTCCTCAGCCCTCGATGGTCTCGGGGTATTTGATGGCGCAGCCGTAGGGCGCGGCATAGGCGGTTTGCACCGCGCGCCCGGCCTTGGCGTCGGCCAGGGCGGCGCGGACGAAGTTGTTGGCTCCATCCAGGTCTTCCACCTTGTTGGTCGGCCGGTCGTCGATGCCGCCGACGAAGATCAGCCGCCCCTCGGGATCGATGATGCGCATGTCCGGCGTGGTCTTGGCGTCATAGCGTTTGCCGACCTCGCCGGTCGGGTCGAGCAGCAGGTGGGTGAAGGCGGCCTGGTGCTTGGCCTTCCAAGCTTGCGCCTCCTCTCCCTCGACGAAGCCCTGGGTTCCCGGCACCGAGGAGATGATGGTCAGCCATACCACGCCGTCGGCGGTCGCCTCGCGCTGCAGGGCCTGCATGGCGCCGGTGTAATGCTTCTTCACGAAGGGACAGCCTTCGTTGGTCCACTCCAGCACCACCGTCTTGCCGCGGAAATCGGCCAGGGAGCGCTGCTGTCCCTCGGCGTCTACCAGGGTGAAGGCCGGGGCCGTTTCGCCAGGCGCGGGCGCCTCGGTCGTTTCGGGCGCGACGGCGGCGGTTTCGGACCGTTCAGGCGATGCGGCGGGCTGCTGCTGGCAGGCGGCGAGCAGCAGCAGAGAGGCGGAGGCGGCGGTCAGCAGGCGGAACATGGCGGTCTCCTCGGGGTGATAGGTCAGCGGGCGGCGGCGTCTTTCAGGGCGTCGATGACGACGCCTTCGGTCAAGAGTTGAGGCAGGATGCGCGGCTCAGGCCGGCCGGGCGCATAGACGAGATAGAGGGGTACGCCTGAGCGGCCGTGCCGTTGCAGCTCGGCGGTGATGGCGTCGTCGCGCCGCGTCCAGTCGCCGACTAGATAGACGGCGTTCGCCTGTTCCAGCGCCTCAGCCGTACGGGCCGAGGACAGGGCCGTGCTTTCGTTCACCTTGCACGTCACGCACCAGTCGGCGGTGAAGTTGACCAGGACCGGACGCCCCTCGGCCAGGGCGGCCTTCACCGCCTGTTCGGACCAGGGCTGGGACGGCAGATGCGTCGAAGCGCCTGCGCTGCCCGGGGCGGCGGGCGCGGCGCGCCCCGCCAGGACGCCGAAGCCCAGCGCCGCGATCAGGGCCAGCAGGGCGGCGATCCCCGCGATCCGACTCTTGCCGGGTGCGGCGACCTGCGCTCGGCCGTAGAGCCATAGCGCCAGGGCCAGCATCAGCCCGGCTCCGAACAGCAGGGCCAGGGCGTCGGCGGTCTGGCGGCCATAGACCCAGGCCAGCCACAGGGCGGCGCCGTACATGGGGAAGGCCAGCAGATTGCGCAGCGTCTCCATCCACGGGCCGGGTTTCGGCAGACGGGCCAACAGACGCGGATTGAGGCTGATCAGCACATAGGGCAGGGCCAGGCCCAGCCCCAGCATCAGGAAGACCGCCAGGGCCATCGGCCAGGGCATGAACAGGGCGGCGCCGAGTGCAAAGGCCATGAAGGGGGCGGTGCAGGGCGCCGCGACGATCACCGCCAGCACCCCGGTGAAGAAGGCGCCCGCCGCGCCGGGCAGGCGCGACAGGGGACCGTGTCCGGCGCCCTGTAGCCCGGCGCCGACGTGGAAGACGCCCGACAGGTTCAGCGCCACCGCCAGCATCAGCAGGGCCAGGGCCGCCACCACGCCCGGCGACTGCAGCTGGAAGCCCCAGCCCAGAACCTGACCACCCGCGCGAAGGGCCAGCAGCGCCCCCGCCAGGATGAGAAAGGTCGCCAGCACCCCGGCCAGGAAGGCCAGGCCGTCGCGGCGCGCCTCGGCCGGGTCATGGGCGGCGCGGCTGAGTGAAGCGGCCTTCATCGCCAGGATGGGGAAGACGCAGGGCATCAGATTCAGGATCAGACCGCCCAGCAGGGCAAACAACGCCGCCTTGGCGAAGTCGGGCAGGCCGGTGGTCGAGGCGCCAGCCTGTGCGCCCTCGCCGTCGCCGATCGCGCCATCGCCCGTGACGCCGGTCAGGGCCGCGCCCGGTTCAGCCGTGATCTCCCAGGCGCCCAGATCGGTGGACAGGACGCCGCCGATCGGCCCTTTCAGCCCATTGGTCGTCAGGCCGCGTCCGGCGGTGATCGTTACGGTCAGCCCTTGCGGGCCGCGCTCGCCCGACTGGGCGGCGGCGTGGTCGATCACCCCGCCCTCGAACGGATAGAAATAGGCCCATTTCGGCGTGGTCCCGGCCAGCGGGCCGCCGATCGCCGTCAGGGTCAGCTTGCCGTCGACCAGGGCGGCGCGGGCGTCGATTCCGGCGGGACGAGGGGCGCCGGCGACCACGTCCTGGACCGCCTGGCCGAAACGGGCGTCCAGCGGCGCGGCGCCCTCGCGCACCGGCAGGTCCAGCGCCAGGTCGAGGTCTTCCGGCACGCACATCTCGTCGCTGCAGACGTAGAAATGGGCGGTGACGCGCAGGGGCAGGCTGCGACCCGGCGGCGTGTCGGCCGGAATCTCGATCGGCACAGGCAGGAAGACCGTATCCGAATAGCCGTAGTTCATCAGGCTCTGCAGCCGCTGACGCTCGGGCAGGGGCCACAGGATGTCGCCGGGCGTCAGGCCGCTGGGCAAGGCCCAGGTCAGGGTCGTCGGGCCGCCGGAATCGCCCTGGTTGCGCCAATAGGTGTGCCAGCCGGGCTTGATCTTCTGGCGGATGGCGACGACGGCGGTTGAGCCGGGCGTGGCCCAGGCGCCCATGGCGACCAGTTCAGCCTCGATCCGCTCGGTGCGTTGGGGCCCCGGCGCGACGGTCGTCTTGGCGGCGGGCGCGGCCCCGGCGGCCAGGGCGTCGCGCAAGGCGGCCTCGGTCGTGGGCGCAGATGAGGACGCCGCCGCCGGAAGGGCGAAGGCGAGCCAGGTCAGCAGAAGAAGCAGGATGCGCAAGGGCGACGCCGGGGACAGGATCAGGGAAAGGCGCGACCTTAGACCCTCAAGCCGCGCCTATCCACGGCCCGCGACGGCGGGCCGCAGCTCAGCCGCCTGGGGCGTCAGCGCGGGGCGCCGACCTCGATCAGCACCTCGGTGCGGCGCCGCAGGGGATCGTTGACGCCGCCGACCACGGCGCCCTGGGCGCCGGCGGCCTCGATGTCGAAGGCCGGAGCGGGCAGGCCGGCGCCGGCCAGGGCCTCGGCCACGGCGCGGGCGCGTTGTTCGGAAATGGTCTGGTTGGCGGCGGCGCTGCCGCTGCGGGCGTCGGCCAGGCCCGTCACCTTGACGTGCTTGATCTGGCAGCCCTGAAGCTGGGTCGCGGTCATGCCGATGGCCTGGCGGGCGGCGTCGGTCAGGGTGGCGCGGTCGGGCACGAAATAGACCTCGAACCGCTTGTCGGCGCAGGCGGACGGGTCGCTGACCAGATCGCTGCGCTCCTTATAGCCGCTCGTGGCGGCGCACCCGGCTAAGGCCAGGCCGGCGGTCAGCAGAACGACGACGGAAACAAGCTTCATGTCAGGCCCCTCGCGCGCGCCGTGCGGCGTGCGCGCCCTCCAGCAAAAAGGGCGACCCGCGCCATGCGGATCGCCCTTTCAGAGTGTCCCGAAAACGCTTCGGGCGCCAGAGGCTAGAAGCCTGGATCAATAACGGCGTTGGCCGTTCTCCCAGTAGCACTCGGTCTGGCGGTTGTCGTAGCAGTAGTAGTACCGGCCCTGGTTGTCGCGGTAACGCTGCTGGTTGTTGCGGTCCTGGTTCGAGCCGCGGATGGCCCCGGCCGCGCCGCCGGCCAGCGCGCCGATGGCGGCGCCCGTGGCTGCGTTGCCGCCGCCGACGTTGTTGCCGATGATGGCGCCGGCCACGGCGCCCAGGCCCGCGCCGACGGCGCCTTGACGGACGGCCTGGCTCGAGCCGGCGCCGCCGCCGTAATACGGGTCGCTGGCGCAGGCGGTCACCAGAAGACCGGCGCCGGCAATGGCGAGAATCGCCTTGTTCATGGTTCTGTCCTTCATCCCTTAGGGGGCACCCCTGAAGCTTCGATAACGCAGTCCGAAGAGGGCGGTTCCGAGGCAAAACGCCACAAGCTTCACTTTATTTTTCCCTCACTGTCGCAGGTGCGGAACTGGCCGCCCGCGCAGGCGTTCGCCGCCCATGATCGACGCCCCGAATTTCCTGAGCGCCCTGGCCGCCGCCCCTTCGTCGCACGACACGGTCGAGGAGCCTCGCCCTCTGACCGGGGAGGTCCGGCTGGAGCGGGTCATCATCCTGGTCAATCCCTTGTCGGGCGGCGTCGGGCCGCAGGCGGCCGACGAAGCCGCCGCCCTGCTGGCCGTCTATCCGCTGCAGGCCGAGGTGGTGGTGCTGGAGGGCGCACGCATTCCGGATCAGATCGGCGAAGCCCTGGCGGCGCGGCCGGACGCCCTGTTCATCCTGGCGGGCGACGGGACGGCGCGCTCGGTCGCCGCCCGCGCCGGACCGGACGGGCCGCTGATCGCCCCCTTGCCCGGCGGCACCATGAACATGTTGCCCAAGGCCCTGTACGGCACGGCGGACTGGAAGGCGGCGCTTCGGCTGGCGCTGGAAGAAGGCGCGCCCCAGTGCGTGTCCGGCGGCGAGGTCGAGGGCGAGGCCTTCTATTGCGCCGCCATCCTGGGCTCGCCCGCCCTGTGGGCCCCGGCGCGCGAGGCCATCCGCGAGGGCAAGCTGAAGATGGCCTGGACCTATGGCCGCCGGGCGCTGAAGAAGGCCTTCTCGGGTCGGGTGCGCTATGCGCTGGACGGCGGCGCGCGGGAAAAGGCCGAAGCGTTGGTGTTGATCAGCCCGCTGATCTCCAAGGCCATGGTCAAGTGCGACGGGCTGGAGGCGGCGGCCATGAACACCGCCGACGCGGCCCAGGCCTTCCGTCTGGCCGCCCACGCCCTGTTCGACGACTGGCGCCAGGATCCGACCGTCACCACCCGCGGCGCGCGCAAGATCGAGGTGGAGGCCCGTTCGCGCATTCCCGCCGTGATCGACGGCGAGCCGATGCTGCTGGGCCGCGAGACGGCGGTGAAATTCGTACCACGCGCCTTCATGGCTCTGGCGCCCAAGCCTCCGGCGGGCAGGGACAGCGTCTAGTGGGTCTGGTCCTTCAGTTCTCGGACGTTCATTTCGGATGCGAGCATGAACACGCGGTGGCCGCCGCAGCTGACTACGCTCACGGTGCCGGGGCCGATCTGATCCTGATCACCGGCGACATCACCCAGAGGGGCTATCCGCGCGAATTCGCGGCGGCGGGCGAGTGGATTCGCGCCCTGCCCGAGCCGGTCTTCGTCACCGTCGGCAACCATGACGTGCCCTATTGGGATGTGCTGGCCCGGCTGTTCTGGCCCTGGCGGGCGTTTGAGCAGGCGACCGGCCATCCGGCGCATGACCATCAGTTCCGTCGCGAGGATCTGATGGTGCGCGGCGTGACGACGGCGCGCGGCTGGCAGGCGCGGCCCAACTGGTCCAAGGGCGTCATCGATCTGGATCAGACGCGCCGCGCGGCCGAGGCCCTGCGTCAGGCGCCGGCCGGGGCCTTGCGCGTCCTGGCCTGCCATCATCCCCTGGTCGAGATGATCGGCGCGCCGATGACCGGCGAGGTCAAGCGCGGCGAGCGGGCCGCCCGCATCTTCGCCGAGGCGGGTGTCGACCTGATCGTCACCGGCCACGTTCATGTGCCCTTCGCCCTGCCGATCGGGGTGGGGGACCACTGCTCCTATGCGGTCGGTTGCGGGACGCTGTCGCATCGCGAGCGCGGATCGCCGCCCAGCTTCAACCGTATCGAATGGGACGCCGAGACGGTGACGGTTTCGGCCGTGGCCTGGGATGGTCGGGCTTTCGCCGATCACCAGACCTGGCGTCTGCCGCGTCGCCGCGCCTGACGGCTCCTGGTTCCAGTCATGAAAAAGGGCCGCGACGGCATGGTCGCGGCCCTGATTTCGATGTCTGGCCGTTCGGCTAGATGCGCGGCCCGCCGCGGCCCCTCAGCCCGCCCACCAGCAGGGAGACGACGAACAGGATGACGGCGATGATGGCGATGAATTTGGCGATCTCGAACGACATGCCCGAGATGCCGCCAAAGCCGAGCACAGCTGCGACCAAGGCGATGATGAAGAAAATAATAGCCCAACGAAGCATAGGCGGAACCCTCCGAGAAATGTTGACGGGAGCGAGCTTTCGACCTCTCCCGTCGACAGCGCCGCTTGCCTGAAACAACGCCCCGGAGACTTGGCTGTTCCTTTAGCGTCGGTTTCGGACTCTGCTTTTCTCGGTGAAGGCGGCCGCCACCATGGTGGCCAGCGCCGGGTTGCGCAGGAAGATGAAGCCGCCGGCCAGAGCCGCAGCAGCGCCCAGGATCGGACGCTGCTGGAACAGCCGGAAGGCCCGCACGCCGAGGCCCTCGGGCTCGTCGTATTCCTCGTCCTCGTCATCACCATGCGCTCGTCGCACGAAGACCAGGGCGACGATGGCCGCGATCAGGGCGAACAGCAGAGCGGTCAGGGCAGCGCCGATCAGCGGCGGCACGACCAGCAGCAGCAGGTAATAGACCGTGGCCCCCAGGGCGACCATGGCCACGAAGGCCGCGCCGGCGGCGACGAAGGTCGCCACCGCGCGGTTGATGAGCCCCCGCCCAATCATCAGCGCCGACGCCCGGCCAGCAGCAGGCCCAGGACGACGCCGACGCCGAGCGCGATGGCGGTCGATTGGATCGGACGCTCCTGCACGCGCTCGACGACATAGCGCTGGGCTTCGTCGAACTTCTCGGCGGCCTCGTCGTAATATTCGCGGCCGCGCACCTTGGCGTCGTCGTAGTAGCCGCGCGCCTTCTCGCGCAGCTCCTCACCCTGCTCGCGCAGGCGGGCTTCGGCCTCGGAGGCCTTTTCCTTCAGACGCTGGGTTTCCTCGCGGGCGCCGGCCTTGAGGTCCTCCTTCAGGGTCTTGAGGTCGTTCTTGATGTCTTCACGAGCCTTGGACGTGGCCATGATGCGCGCTCCGCTCCTTGTGTAAGCTTGACGATTAAATAGAGAAGCCCTGCCCGGAACGCCACACCGACGATCAAGGTTCCTGCAATGCAGCATGGGCAAAGGTCGCAGATGCGGCCATCTGGCGCGACGCGCGCGTCGCTTCTAGAACAGGCGTCATGACTGAATGGCTGTTCTCGCCCGCCCCGACGCCGTCCCTGCCGATCGAAGGCGAGGCGCGCCGCCTGCCCGTGCGACGCATCCTGTGCGTGGGCCAGAACTACGCCGCCCACGCCCGCGAAATGGGGGCCGATCCCGACAAGCCCGCCCCCTTCTTCTTCGCCAAGCCGGGCGACGCCCTGGTCGTGGACGGGGCCCATCCGGCCTATCCGTCGGCGACGCAGAACCTGCATTATGAGGTCGAGCTGGTCGTAGCCTTGGGCGCGGACGCCCGGCCGGTCGGCTGGGCCGTCGGCGTCGATCTGACGCGACGCGATCTTCAGGCTGAAGCGAAAGCCAAGGGGCGGCCGTGGGAGGCGGGCAAGGCCTTCGATCAGTCTGCGCCCTGCGGCGCGCTCAGCCTGACGCCGCCCGCGTCCGACGCGACGATTGAGCTGAAGGTCAACGGCGAGGTTCGTCAGTCCAGCCGCCTGTCCGACATGATCTGGGACGTGGACGGCGTCCTGTCCAAGGCGTCCGAACTGTGGGCGCTGCAACCCGGCGACCTGATCTTCACCGGCACGCCCGAAGGCGTCGGTCCCCTGAACCCCGGCGATCAGGTCGAGGCGGTCATCGCGGGCCTGCCCTCGCTCAACTTCACGGTGCAATCATGATCCTGCACGGCTACTGGCGCTCGGGCACCAGCTATCGCACCCGTATCGCCCTCAATCTCAAAGGGGTCGAATATCGGCAGGCGGCGCTGGACCTGCGCACGGGCGCGCAGAAGTCCGACGCCTACCTCAGGCTCAATCCGCAAGGCCTGGTTCCCGCGCTGGAGACGGACGGCGGCCTGGTGCTGACGCAGAGCCCGGCCATTTTGGAGTGGCTGGAGGAAACTCATCCCGAACCGCCCCTGCTGCCGCGCGATACGGCGGGCCGGGCGCAGGTGCGGGCGATGGCGGCGGTGATCGGCTGCGACATCCATCCGCTCAATAATCTGCGAGTGCTGAAGGCGGTGCGCGGTCTGGGCGCCGATCAGGCGGGGGTCGACGCCTGGGCCGGTCAATGGATCATCGACGGCTTCACGGCGCTGGAGGCGCTGGTCGTGCGTCACGGCGAGGGCTGGTGCTTCGGCGGCGCGCCGACCCTGGCCGACTGCTACCTGATGCCCCAACTCTATTCGGCGCGGCGGTTCAACGTCGATCTGGCGGCCTTCCCGCGCCTGCTGGAGATCGAGGCGAGGGCCGAGGCGCACCCGGCCTTCATCGCCGCCCTGCCGGAAAACCAGCCGGACGCGGATTAAGCCTCTTCATTCACCAACGACCTTGATTTCGGTCAATCTCCCTTAAGCTTTGACGGCGAAAGTGGCGGTGTGAGATTCGCCGTTCCGCCCTCTCCGGCCGACAAACTCGCCATCGCCCTGGTGGTTGAGCCTGATCGGTCCCGCCCGCTGCCGCCCGGCCAGCGGGAGGAGGCGACGCGCCACCTGCTCCAGACCGCGGGCGACGCCGGAATCGGCTTGGTGGCCACCCGGCCCGAAGGCGACGTCGAGCGGATGCTGGGTCAGGCCTGGCCCTTCCCCTCGCCTTTCCGCGTCACGGTGCGCACCGTGCCCCTGGCCGATGGTCTGGACCGGGTCGAGGCGCGCGCCCGCCGCTCGCTGGAGCGGATGGGCCTGCCGCGCGGCGACGCGGTCCTGGTGCAGAACGCCGCCGATCTGGCGGGAGCCGAGGGCCGCGCCCTGTGGGACCGCCTTCAGGCCCTGAAGGCGCGAGGCGTCTTCCGCAAGGTCGGCTTCATCGCCACGGTCGAGGACGGCCCCGGCCTGCTGGCCCGTCGTTTCCAGCCGGACGTGGTGCAACTGACCTGCAACATTCTGGACCAGCGCGCGGCGCGATGCGGCGTCATCGCCGAGCTGGCGAGCCAAGGGGTCGAGGTGCATCTGGCCTCGGTCTTCGCCCAGGGCCTGCTGTTCGCCAACCGCGACAGCCTGCCGCCCGAACTGGCCGCGCACGGCATGGCCCTGTCGCGCACGCGCCGCCGTCTGGCCGAGGCGCGGGTCGATCCGATGCAGGCGGCGCTGGCCTACGCCCTGACCCTGCCGGGCGTGGCCTCCGTCATCGCCAGCGTGGCCTCCTCGGCCGAATTGCGCGCCATCATCGCCGCCTCCCACGCCCCGCGCCCCGACATCGACTGGGACGCCCTGGCGCTGGACGAGACGCCCGCCGCCCTGGCTTCGCGCCCACGTCTGCGGCTGGTCAGCGCCGCCTGATCCACAGAGCTGTCCACAGGTCGCCTTTCGCCTGTGTATGAGCGTCGCCGCCCGCGCTTGAGGCCGCCGCCGCGATCCGCCACCCTGCGGGTCAGATGAACGCGCCCCTTTCCCACCCGCCCAAAACCGACCTCAAGCCCGACGCTGGCACTACGCCGGTCATGGCCCAGTATCTGTCGGTCAAGGCTACACAGCCCGAAGCCATGCTGTTCTTCCGCATGGGCGACTTCTACGAGCTGTTCTTCGAGGACGCGCAGAAGGCGGCCGCCGCGCTGGGCATCGCCCTGACCAAACGCGGCAAGCATCAGGGCGAGGACATTCCCATGGCCGGGGTGCCGGTCCACGCCATGGACGGCTATCTGGCGCGGCTGATCCGTCAGGGTTTCAAGGTCGCCGTCTGCGAACAGCTGGAAGACCCGGCCGAGGCCAAGAAGCGCGGCTCTAAGGCCGTGGTCCACCGCGACATCGTGCGGGTGGTGACGCCAGGCACCCTGACTGAGGACACGCTGCTGGACGCGCGCGGCGCCAATCGGCTGGCGGCCGTGGCGATCCGTAAAGGAAGGGCCGCCGTGGCGGTGGTCGAACTGTCGGCGGGCGTGGTGGATTCGGTCGCCTGCGACCTATCGGATTTGGGCGCGGCGTTGGCGGCGTTCCGTCCGTCCGAGGTGCTGGTCCCCGACCGCCTGTTCTCGGACGAGACGATGAAGGGGGCGCTGGACGGGTCCGGCGGGGTGGTTCAGGCCATGCCCCAGGCCCTGGCCGAGCCGGTCGGGGCCAAGGACCGGGTGCAGCGGCTCTACGGCGTCTCGGCGCTGGACGGCTTCGGCGCCTTTGAAGAGGCGGAAGTTTCGGCGCTGGGTCTGATCGCCGCCTATCTGGAGACGACGCAGGCGGGCAGGATCCCCGCCCTGACCCCGCCGCGCCGCTCGGGCGAGAGCGGCTTCCTGGCCATCGATCCGGCGACCCGCCTCAGCCTCGAAATCGACCGCACCCAGCGGGGCGAGCGCGACGGCTCCCTGCTGCACGCCATCGACCGCACCGTGACCTCGGGCGGGGCGCGGGCGCTGGCCGAGCGCGTCTCGCGACCCTTGCGCGATCCGGGCGCGATCAACGCGGGGCTGGATGCGGTGGAGTGGCTGCTGGAGCGGCGCGATCTGCGCCGGAACTTGCGCGAATCCTTGCGCGCCTCGGCCGATGTGGCGCGGGCGACCTCGCGGCTGGCGCTGGGGCGCGGCGGGCCGCGCGATCTGGCGGCGATCCGCTCGGGCTTGAAGACGGCAGAGGGTCTGAGCGCCCTGTTCGCCGCCTCGGCCAATGATCCGCTGGCCGGGCCGCCTGCACGCGTGACCGCCTGCCTGGACCAGTTGGCGCTTGAGGGCGACCTGTCGCACCTGCTGGCCGAACTGACCGACGGCCTGATGGACGAGCCGCCGCACCTGGCGCGCGACGGCGGCTATGTGAACCCCGGCCATCGGCCCGAACTGGATGCCGCCCGCACCCTGCGCGACGACAGCCGCAAGGTCATCGCCGAACTGGAGGCCAAGGCCGTCGCCGACAGCGGCGTCGCCTTCAAGGTGCGCCACAACGCCGTCCTCGGCTACTTCCTGGAGACCAGCGCCAAGGCGGCCGAACCTCTGCTGCGGGCGGGACCGGACAGCCCCTTCATCCACCGCCAGACCCTGGCCAATCAGGTGCGCTTCACAACCGTCGAACTGTCGGAGCTCGACGCCAAGATCAGTCAGGCCGGACACCGCGCTCTCGCCATCGAGGCCGAGACCTTCGA
This sequence comes from Brevundimonas phoenicis, assembly GCF_047237745.1. Taxonomy (NCBI): domain Bacteria; kingdom Pseudomonadati; phylum Pseudomonadota; class Alphaproteobacteria; order Caulobacterales; family Caulobacteraceae; genus Brevundimonas; species Brevundimonas phoenicis. The sequence goes on along the minus strand of NZ_JBDFLN010000001.1, from coordinate 148,440 downwards.
GGGCTGGCGCCGCGAGGTCGCGCGTCTGGCCGGACCGCTTCAGGGCGTGGCCGAGGCTCTGGCCGAACTGGACGCCCACGCCGCCCTGGCCGAATGGGCCGAAGAGGTCGGGGCCGTGCGCCCCAGCGTGGACGACAGCCTGTGCTTCGCCGTCGAGGCGGGCCGTCACCCGGTGGTCGAGGCGGCGGTGAAGGCGCAGGGCCTGCCCTATACCCCCAACAACTGCCAGCTGGCGGGCGACGGCGTCGGGGCCTCGCGCCTGTCCATCGTCACCGGCCCGAACATGGCCGGTAAGTCGACCTTCCTGCGCCAGAACGCGCTTCTGGTCGTGCTGGCTCAAGCCGGGGCCTTCGTCCCGGCGCGGTCGATGAAGCTGGGCGTGGTCGATCGTCTGTTCAGTCGCGTCGGCGCGGGCGATGATCTGGCGCGCGGCCGCTCCACCTTCATGATGGAGATGGTCGAGACGGCCGCCATTCTGACCCAGGCGACCGGCCGCAGCTTCGTCGTGCTGGACGAGATCGGGCGCGGCACCGCCACCTACGACGGCCTGGCCATCGCATGGGCCACGGCCGAGGCTCTGCACGAGACCAACCGCGCCCGCACTCTGTTCGCCACCCACTATCATGAGCTGGCCCAGCTGGAGGAACGGCTCGACCACGTCTGCAACCTGTCGATGAAGGCGCGCGAGTGGAACGGCGAACTGGTCTTCCTGCACGAGGCGGCGCCCGGCGCGGCGGACCGCTCCTACGGCGTGCAGGTGGCGCGTCTGGCGGGCGTTCCCACCGCCGTCGTCGGCCGCGCCCGCGAGGTGCTGGAGCGGCTGGAGAATGAGAAGGCGGCGACCGCCCGTCTGGACGACCTGCCCCTGTTCGCCGCCGCCGAGCCGCCCCCGCCGCCGATGAAGTCCATGCTCGATGAAGCCGTCGCCGCCATCGACCCGGATGACCTGACCCCCCGCGAGGCGCTGGAGGCGCTCTATCGACTCAAGGGCTTGGCGAAGACCTAAACCCCCGCTCATCCCGGCGGACGCCGGGATCCAGTCCTTTAGCCCCAAATGCGCGCTTGGACACGGAGCGCTTTTTTGGGCGTTGAGGGTGAAGCTCTTACTGGATCCCGGCGTCCGCCGGGATGAGCGGGAAGAAAAGGGCGTGCTATGGTCGTCACCGTGACCGCCTCGTCCCCGCTCTCGTCCGCCATTCTCGACGCCGCCTCGGCGCCGGACCCGCGCGCCGCCGTCACCGCGCTCCTGCGCGAAAGCTTCGACGCTGACCGCGCCCGCGCCGCCCGCCGGGCCGAAAGCGCCACCGACGGGGCCGAAGCCGCGCGCCTCTACGCCGAGGCCGCCGACGCCCTGCTGACCACCCTGTGGCGGTTCGCGACCGAACAAGTCTATCCGGCTCCGGACGAGCGGCTGACCCTGCTGGCGGTCGGCGGCTACGGACGCGGGGTGCTGGCGCCGTTCTCGGACCTCGACCTTTTGTTCCTGCGGCCGGGCCAGGCGATCAGTCCGCGCGCCCGGGCGGTGGTCGAGTTCGTCCACTACGTCCTGTGGGATCTGGGGCTGAAGGTCGGTTCGGCCTTCCGCTCCATCGGCGAAACGCTGACCTTGGCGCGCGACGACATGACGGTGCGCACGACCTTGCTGGAAGCGCGGGTGCTGGCCGGGGATGCGGCCCTGGGCGAAAGCCTGCTGAAGCGGTTCCGCACCGCCGTCGCCCGCGCCGACCCGCGTCCCTTCATCGCCGCCAAGATGTCCGAGCGCGACGTGCGCCTGCAGAAGACCGGCGCCGTCCGCTACCGCGTCGAGCCGAACGTCAAGGACGGCAAGGGGGCTTTGCGCGACCTCAACACCCTGTTCTGGATCGCCCGCTCTCTGGTGCCGGACAGCGAGCGGGGGCAGGCGGCGCTGGAGGGCCTGCTGACCGCGCGCGAGCTGCGCAGCTTCCGCGAGGCGATCGGCTTCCTGTGGCGGGTGCGCATCCTGCTGCATCTGGTCGCCGGGCGAGCCGAGGAGAAGCTGACCTTCGACGTCCAGCCCGAGATCGCCCGGCGCATGGGCTGGCGCGGGCGCGGCGACGAACTGGCGGTCGAGCGCTTCATGCGCCGCTATTTTCAGGTCGCGCGCGAGGTCGGCGCCCTGACCCGCGCCGTCTCGGCCCAGTTGGAGGCGCGTCAGCAGAAGAAGGCCGAAGGGCTGGCGCGCGGCCTGTCGCGGTTGATCCGGCGGCGCCGGGTCAAGCTGGCCTTCGACGGTCTGGCGGTGGAGGAGGGACGGCTGACGGTGACGGGCGCCAATGTCTTCGCCCGCGATCCGGCGCGGCTGCTGATGCTGTTCGTCGAGGCGGACCGGCTGGACCTGGACCTGCACCCCGACGCCTTCGCCGCCGTGATCCGCTCGCTGACGCTGGTGACGCCCGCCCTGCGCCGCGACCCGCGCGCGGCCGAGGCGTTTCTGACGGTGCTGGCCCACGGCCAGCGGCCCTATCGCGTCCTGTCGATCATGAACGAGACGGGCTTCCTCGGCCGCTTCCTGCCCGAGTGGGGGCGGATTGTCGGCCAGACCCAGTTCAATATGTACCACGCCTATACGGTGGACGAGCACACCCTGCAGGCGGTGGGGATCATCAACGACATCGCGCGCGGCAAGCTGAAGGCGGACCACCCGGCCTCGACCGCCATCGTTCCGCGCATCGCCGATATCGAAGTCCTGATGCTGGCCATGCTGCTGCATGACGTGGGCAAGGGCGGCGACCGGGGCCAGCTGGAGGACGGCGCCATCGCCGCGCGTCGAGCCTGCGAACGGCTGGGCGTCGATCCGCGCCGGATCGAGCTGGTCGTCTGGCTGGTGCGCCATCATCTGCTGATGAGCGACTACGCACAGAAGCGCGACGTGTCCGACCCCTCGACCGTGCGGGCGTTTGCGGAGGCTGTGGGCGATCCGGAGCGCCTGCGGATGCTGATGGTGCTGACCGTGGCCGACATCCGCGCCGTGGGGCCGGGGGTGTGGAACGGCTGGAAGGGGCAGTTGATGCGCGCCCTGTTCGAGGCGACCGAGGCCCTGTTCCGGGGCGACGCCGTGACGCGTGAAGACCCTCTGACCGACCATCCGGCGCTGGTCGAACGGGCGCGGCGCGAAGGGGCGGCGGTCGAGGCCCTGCCCGCCGAAGGGCCGCTGGAATCGACCGCCCGGGTGGCCGTGGCGGCGCGCGATCGGCCCGGCCTGTTCGCCGATCTGGCGGCGACGCTGTCGATGGCGGGCGCAGACGTGGTGGGCGCGCGGCTGGCCACGGCCGTGGACGGCATGGCGCTGGACGTGTTCGAGATTCAGGATGGAGCGGGCGAGCCCTATGGCGGGCGCGAGCCGCGACGACTGGCCATTCTGGTCCGGGCGATGGAGCGGGCGGTGCTGAAGGGGGCGCGGACCTCGACGCTTGAGGCGCCGCGCGTCAGCGCCCGCCGCGCCGTCTTCGATGTGCGGCCGGTGGTGCGGATCGACGCTGATACGGGGACGAGCGCCGTGGTGATCGAGGTCTCGGGCGCCGACCGTCCGGGCCTGCTGGCGGACCTGGCGCGGACGATTTCGACGCACGGCTATTCGACCCGCTCGGCCCACGTCGCCAGCTTCGGCGAGCGGGCGGTGGACGGCTTCTACATCACCGACGCCGACGGTCGGAAACCCAGGAGCAAGTCGAAGCTGGAGGCTCTGAAGACAGATCTTCTGGAGGTGCTGGATCGCGCGCCGCAAGGCCCGGCGGGACGGCGCATCGTCCCCGTGCGCGCCAGCGTGCGCGACGTCTCGGATCTGGAAGGCGCGTTGGGCCGCAAGCCCGTATCCAGCGGCTCGCAGGCGCGCTAAGGCGTTTCGGGACCGAGCGCAGGAACAGCCGTGAACGACAAGACCGATCCCATCGAACCGGCCGCGCCGATTTCTGCGGCAAACGCCACGGTCGAGCCGGTCGTCCAACCGCCTGCGTCTGCTTCAACAGCCAAGACGGGCGGCGTGGCGCGATCCTCGGCCATCTTCAGCGCCATGACCCTGCTCAGCCGTCTGGCCGGGTTCGCGCGCGATCTGGTCATTACGGCGGCGCTGGGGGCCTCGGCGGGACCGGCTGCCGACGCCTATTACACCGCGCTGAACTTCCCCAATCTGTTTCGGCGCATCTTCGCCGAGGGCGCCTTCGCGGCCGCCTTCGTGCCCGCCTACGCCAAGACGCTGAAAAGCGAAGGCGAGGCGGCGGCGGACAAGGTGGCCACCGACGCCCTGGCCGCCGTGGCCGCCGTCACCGTGGCTCTGACCGTGGTCGCCCAACTGGCCATGCCGTGGCTGATGACCGTCATCAACATCGGCTTTCTGGACGACCCTGCACGCTTCAAGCTGGCGGTGATCTTGACCCAGATCACCATGCCCTACCTGCCCTGTATGGCGATCGCCTCCCTGCTCAGCGGGGTGCTGAACGCGCGGGGGCGCTTCATCGTCTCGGGCGCCTATCCGATCCTGCTGAACCTGATCATGCTGGCCGCCGTCATCCCGGTGAAGGGCGACCAGATCGAGGCCGCCTACGCCGCCTCATGGGCCGTGCTGGTCGCGGGCGTGGCCCAGGCGGGTCTGTGCTGGTGGGCGGCGCGCAAGGCGGGGGCGAACATCCGTCTCAGCCTGCCGAAGATGACCCCGGCGGTGAAGGCCATCATCATCACCGCCGTTCCCGCCGCCATCGGCAACAGCGCGACCCAGATCAACGTCTTCATCTCCGGCAACCTGTCCAGCTTCGTCGACGGCGGCCGCACCTGGCTGGCGACGGCGGACCGGCTGTATCAGCTGCCGCTGGGGCTGGTCGGGGTGGCGATCGGCATCGCCCTTTTGCCCAAGCTGTCCGCGGCGGTGGCGTCGCAGGATCACGGCCAGCAGCAGGCCTCAATGGACGAGGCGCTGATCCTGTCCATGGCCCTGACCCTGCCGGCGGCGGCGGCCCTGATGGCCATGCCCTATTTCCTGATCGACGCCCTGTTCACGCGCGGCGCCTTCCTTCAGATCGACGCCGTCAACACGGCTCACGCCCTGCTGCATTTCGGCTGGGGCGTGCCCGCCTTCGTCCTGATCCGCATCCTGGCGCCCGCCTTCTTCGCGCGCGGCGATACGCGCAGGCCCATGGTCTTCGCCCTGGTGTCCGTGGCGGTGAACGCGGCGCTGGCGATCGGCCTCTTCTATCTGGGCATGGGGGTGTCGGGCATTGCGGCGGCGGTCAGCGCCTCGGCCTGGACCAATGTCATCCTGCTGGCGGCGACCCTGTGGCGGCGCGGTCATTACCGGCCCAGCCCGCGCGCGGTCTGGCGTCTGGGGCGCATCGCCCTGGCCAGCGCGGGGCTGGCGGCGGTGGTCGGCGTCGCCTCCTGGGCGCGGCCGATGCTGCAGGCGCCGGTCGCGGACCTGCTGGCCATGTTGGGTTCGACCCACGGCGCCAAGGAGATCACGCTGCTGCTGGTCGTGGCGGCGGGCGGTCTGGCCTATGTCGTCCTGGCCTTCCTGACGCGCGCCGTGACGGTGGCCGAGGTCAAGGGGCTGGTCCGGCGCTCGGCCCGGTCATAGGTCCAGTAGAACCTCCAGCGCCTTCTTGAACTCCACCAGACCCTGTTTGGCGCCGAGCGCCGCCGTCAGGGATTCTAGCGGCCCGTCGATGGCCGCCAGCGTCGTGCGCAGGGCGCGGCGGTACAGGGACCAGCCTCGGCTCATGCCTGGATTCCGGCTGGGTTGGGCGGCGACGACCAGGCGATAGGCCGCCAGGATCGCCAGCATCTTGAAGCGCAGCGCCTCGCCCTGAAGGCGATGCTCGACCATGGCCGGGGCGGTGAAGTCCGCTGCATCGACCAAGGCGATCAGGGCGTCGACGTCTTCCAGCGCCAGGCTCCTCGCCGCCAGGAAGGCGTCGTCCAGCACCGGGTCGGCGGGATCGCCGCCGCTGGTCAGGATCAGCGTCTCCCTGAACTCGGCGATCATGTCGATCAGGTGGCGCAGCAGCGCCAGCATCCGCGTCAGCGCCAGGCGAGAGTCGAAACCCTCGGGCGGGGCGACTTCGAACTCGTCCATGTCCTTCCCTCCATGCCGATGGAAGAGGAGGCTAACACCGTTCCATGATCGCGGCGACGTGCGAACCGCCGCAGGAGTGTTGCCCTTCGCGCCCCGAACCGATAAGCGCGAGGACATGGCGCTTTCGGGACGAAAACTCGCTCACGGACGATGGCGCGGCTGACCTGCCGCCTCGTGCCTTCGCACGCCTGCCTTTCGCGCGGGATGACGCGCGCCGACATTCGCCTTTCGACTTCCGAGATCCATCATCATGACTGACCAGACTCCGGCCCAATACACCGGTCCGCGCCGCATCCTGTCCGGCATCCAGGCCTCGGGCGCCCTGCACCTAGGCAACTATCTGGGCGCGCTGAAGCGCTTCACCGAACTGCAGGAGACGGGCGCGCCCCTGTTCGTCTTCGTCGCCGACATGCACGCCATCACCGTCTGGCAGGAGCCGGAGAAGCTGGCCGCCCAGACGCGCGAGATCGCGGCGGCCTATCTGGCCTCGGGCCTCGACCCGGCCAAGGCGGTCATCTTCCCGCAGTCGGCCGTGCCCGCCCACGCCGAACTGGCCTGGATCTTCAACTGCGTCGGTCGCCTGGGCTGGCTGGACCGGATGACCCAGTTCAAGGAGAAATCGGGCAAGCACAAGGAACGCTCCAGCGTCGGCCTCTACACCTATCCGGTGCTGCAGGCGGCGGACATCCTGCTCTACAAGGCGACCGAAGTGCCTGTCGGCGAGGACCAGAAGCAGCATCTGGAGCTGACCCGCGACATCGCCCAGAAGTTCAACAACGACTTCGGCACGCCGGGCTACTTCCCCCTGCCCGAGCCGCTGATCCAGGGTCCGGCGACGCGGGTCATGTCCCTGCGCGACGGCGCGGCCAAGATGTCCAAGTCCGATCCGTCGGATCTGTCGCGCATCAATCTGACCGACGACGCCGACGCCATCGCCAACAAGATCCGCAAGGCCAAGACCGACATGGAGCCCTTGCCGGAAACGGTTGAGGGTCTGGAAGGCCGGGCTGAGGCCAAGAACCTGGTCGCCATCTACGCCGCCCTGTCCGACACGACGCGCGAGGCCGTGCTGGCCGAGTTCGCGGGCCAGGGCTTCGGCGCCTTCAAGCCCAAGCTGGCGGAGCTGGCCGTGTCCTCGATGGCGAACGTCACCGCCGAGATGCGCCGTCTGATGAACGACCCGGCCGAAATCGACCGCGCCCTGGCCGCGGGCGCCGAAAAGGCGCGTGAGATCGCCGAGCCGACCATCGCCGATGTCAAGAAGATCGTCGGCTTCTGGCGGGGCTGAGCCGAATGGCGCACCCGCTCGACCGTCCGGTCTGGAACGCCCTGACGTCCGCGCGTCAGGCGTCCCTGGCCGTGGGCGCAGGCGGGGCGCTGCGGCTGGCGCCGGGTTACGGCGTCTTCGTCGCCGGCGTCGATCAGTCGCCGGAAAGCCTGGCGGCCATTTCGGCGCTGGAGCAGCCCGAGGGCCTGCTGGCCACGGTCGAGGCGGAGCGCACCCCCGTCCCGCCGGGTCTGACGGTGCTGAAGGAGGCGGTGCTGACGCAGATGGTGCTGGTCGACCTGACCCCGGCCAAGGCGCGCGACATCGCCATCGAGCCCCTGACCGAGGCCGACGCGCCCGCCATGCTGGCCCTGGCGACGCTGACCGAGCCGGGGCCCTTCTTCGACAAGACGCACCGGTTGGGCGACTTCTTCGGGGTCAAGCAGGACGGGCGGCTGCTGGCCATGGCGGGCGAGCGGCTGAAGCCGGACGGCTTCACCGAGGTTTCGGGCGTCTGCGCTCATCCCGACACGCGCGGGCGGGGCTACGCCGGGGCGCTGATGCGGGCGGTGATCGCGCGCATCCTGGCGCGCGGCGAGACGGCCTTCCTGCATTCCTACGCCGACAACGCCGGGGCCATCGCCCTGTATCATTCGCTGGGCTTCTCCATCCGGGCGCAGATGCAGATGCGGATGCTGGCCCAAGGAGATCTGGTCAAGGGCGATCTGGCGAAACCCGCTGAGGGCGCCTAGCTTAGCTTCGACCCTTTGTTTCGGAGCCTGTCATGAGCCAGCACGTCGCCGTCGTCGAATGGAACCGGGGCGATCAGCCCTTCAGCGACAACAAATACGGCCGCGGCCATGACTGGCGCTTCGACGGCGGCGCGGTGGTGCGCGGGTCGTCGGCGCCCTCGCCCATGATCCCGCCGCCCCTGTCCGAAGAAGCGGCCGTGGATCCTGAAGAGGCCCTGGTCGCCGCCCTGTCCAGCTGCCACATGCTGTTCTTCCTGGCCTACGCCCGCAAGGACGGCTTCGTGGTCGATTCCTATCGCGACGATGCGGAAGGGACGCTGGGCAAGGACGAGCGCGGCAAGATGTCGATCACCGAGGTGGTGCTGCGTCCCGCCGTGACCTGGTCGGGCGACAAGCAGCCGGATGCGGCGGCCATCGCCGACCTGCATCACCGCGCCCATGACGTCTGCTACATCGCCAACTCGGTTCGCGCCGAGGTGAAGATCGAGCCGCGCTGAGCCTCCTTTAGGCCGTCTCCTCTTCGATCAGGGAGCGGAAGGCGGCGTAGGCGGCGGTCATGCCGTCCGTCGTCGCCAGGGTGATGTTGCCCGCCGGCCGCGCCAGGTCGCCGGCGGCGAAGACGCCCGGCTGGCTGGTCTGCTGCTGGGCGTCGACCTTGACGATGCGGCCCATGGGGGTGTCGGTCATCTCGCAGCCCAGGCTCTCGGCGAAGCCGCCGGATTGCCGCACATGGGCGCCGACGAAGACGGCCTTCAGCGGGATGAAGCGGCCGTCGATCAGCCGCGCTCCGGTCAGGGTCGGCGCCTCGCCTTCCAGCCGTTCGACGGGCGTCGGCTCGATGGTCACGCCGCGTCGGGCCAGTATGCGCGCCTCGTCTTCGCTCAGGCGCGCCGGGTCGATGAACAGCACGGCCTGGCCCCATTCGGCGACGACGCTGGCGTACTGGACCGCATGGTCGCCGCGTCCCAGGACGCCGATCGGACCGCCGCCGACCTCATAGCCGTGGCACCAGGGACAGTGCAGGGCGGTGCGGCCCCAACGCTCCTTCACGCCGGGCAGATCGGGCAGGACGTCCTCGACCCCGTGGGCCAGGATCAGGCGACGGCCCATGGTGCGACTGCCGTCGGCGAAGGCGACCGAGAAGCCGCCGTCGATGCGCGCCGCGTCCACCGCCTCGGCCATGCGGAAGGCGGCGGTGGGATAGGCCGCGACCTGGGCGCGAGCGGCGGCGGCGATCTCAGCCCCCGGACGGCCGTCGTTGCTCAGCACCCCGTGCGCGCGAGCGGCGAAGCGGTTCCGGGGGCGGCCGTCGTCGATGACCAGGACGCGGCGGCGCGCCCGCACCAACTGCAGGGCGGCGGACAGGCCCGCGTAGGAGCCGCCGATGACGACGGCGTCATGGGGCATCGGATTTTCGCTGGTGCGCATGGAGCAGGTCTCTCTTGGGATGGGCGGCCAGCCGGCGCGAGAAGTCCGCCGCCAGATCGGCCAGGGTGATGGAGTCCAGCCGCGCGGCCAGTAAGGCGCGCGCGGCGGCGTAGGTGTCGGACAGGGCGTCATTGACGGCCGCCTCGATCAGGCAGCCCTCGGCCTCGACCGGCGGCGTCTCCGGCAACAGGCCGGGTTCGCCCAGGGCGGCGTGAACCTGGCCCAAGGTGACGGCCTCCAGCGGGCGCGCCAGCCGCCAGCCGCCGCCGTGGCCTTTCTCGGATACGACCAGCCCCTGTTCACGCAGGCCCGCCATGGTGCGGCGGACCACGACCGGATTGGTCGACAGACAGGTCGCCAGCATGTCCGAGGTCATCGGTCGGCCGCAGCGCTGTTCGTGCTCGGCCATATGCAGCAGGGCGTGCAGGATGTTGGAGAGGCGGGAGTCTCTTTTCATGTAACTTCAATTGTTACGTGATGGGGCGCGTGTCAAGGCGCGGCCTCGTGATTATTTTCAGGCGTGGGGCGCGCTGTCCTTCAGGAAGGCGGTGAAGCGGCGCAGCGCCTCTTCGGTCAGCTCCGGGTGATGACGCATCGGGCCGTTGTTGGTCGGCTCGTCGAAGGCGTGGGTGCCGTCGGCGACCCAGCTTTCGACCTCCGAGCCGCAGTCGCGGATCATGGCGTTGACCCGTTCGGCGTTGCGCACGGTGGTCAGGTGATCGCGTTTGGCCGTTAGCGCCAGGACGCGCGGGCAATGACGCCACGGCTTCATCCGGTTGAAGGCCCAGGGGCCGATATAGGAGTAGGCCAGCCAGACGGCCTTCACGCCCGACAGGTCGGCGGTTGCGGGATCGGCCACGCCCATGCGGCCCGGCTCGGGCGTCTCGCTCATCATCTCCATGATGGCCCAGCCGCCGTGGCTCCAGCCCCCCAGCGCCAGCTGCGAGGCGTCGACGTCAGGGCGTTGCGAGACGCCATGAATGGCCGCCAGCACGTCGCCCGCCCGCTCATAGCCGCGAAAGGCCAGGCCGGTGCAGACGGCGACCAGGGTGAAGGCCCGGCCCCAGTCGCGCGGCGCGTAGGAATCGACGATGAAGGCGCGCCAGCCCGCCGCCTTGGCCGCCTCGGCGTAGCGGGGCAGGTGGGCGCGCAGGCCGCCGCAGCCATGGAACAGAAGCACCGCCGGACGGGCGCGATCATCGTCCGGTCCGACGACATGCACATGCGGTTCCAGCAGGGCCCAGCGGGCGGCGACGGTGTCCATCGGCGCAGCTTAATCCGTCCCGTCGCCGAAGAAAGGGGTCTTGCGCTTTCGATATATCGATATATCTGTTTGCAAATTAGATATATCGAAGTGAGAGAAGAGACGCAGATGAGAGGATTCAAGGGAATCGGAAAGCGCGGCTGTGGCATGGGCCAAGGCTTTGCGCGCGGGCACGGCGGCCCTTTTCGGTCGATGCGGCCGGAAGGGCGACGCATGGGCGAGGGTCGGATGCGCGGCGAAGGCCACGGCCGTCGCGGCGGCGGCCGCATGTTCGAGCACGGCGCCTTGCGCTGGGTGCTGCTGTCGCTGATCGCGGACAAATCCGCCCACGGCTACGAGTTGATCAAGGCCATCGAGGCGCGCATGGGCGGCGCCTATACGCCCAGCCCCGGCGTCATCTACCCCAGCCTGACCCTGCTGGAGGACATGGGCGCCGTGAGCGTCGTCGCCGAGGGCGGCAAGAAACGCTACGCCGTCACCGACGAGGGGCGCCGCTTGCTGGGTGAGAACGCCGAGGCCCTGGCCCACGCCGAGCGCAAGATGAAGGCCCTGCGCGGTCGCGCCGACCGTCCGGCCCGTATCGCCCAGGCCATCGAGACCTTCCGTGCGGCGACCCATGAGCGCCTGTCCCAGGAGCCGCCGCTGAGCGAGGCCCAGGTCGAGGCCATCGCCGATCTGATAGAAGCCGCAGCCGAAAAGGTGAGACAGGCATGACCGACGCCCTGCTGAGACAACCGCGCCGCGTGCGGCACGAGCTGAAGTTCCGCCGCGCCCGCGTTGAGGCGGTGGAGCAGCTGACGCCGGTGCTGAAGCGGATCGTCCTGACGGGCGACGAATTGGACGGCTTCTTCAGCCCCGGCTTCGACGACCATGTGAAGATCTTTCCCGTACCGCGCGGCGAGCCTCTGGTGCTGCCGAGTTTGGGGCCGGACGGGCCGGTGTTCTCGGAGCCTCGGCCCGTGGCGCGCGACTATACGCCGAGGGCTTTCAACGCCGCCAATCGTCGGCTGACCATCGACTTCGCCGTCGGCCACGGCGGCCCGGCGACGGCCTGGGCCGAGGAAGCGCGGCCGGGCGATGAACTGGGGCTGGGCGGGCCGCGCGGCTCCTTCCTGATCCCGACCAGTTTCGCCGAGCACCTGCTCGTCGGCGACGAGGCGGCCATCCCCGCCATCGCTCGGCGCCTGGAGGAGCTGCCTGCGACCACGCGCGCCATCGCCTGCATCGAGGTGAACGACGCCGGCGGAGAGCTGGATCTGCCCAGTCCGGCGAACGTCGAGATCGTCTGGGTGCATCGCAACGGCGGGCCGCGCGGCCGCCCGGAGGCCCTGACGACGGCGGCGGTCGCGGCGGCGAAACGGATCGACCCGGCCGACGCCTATGTCTGGGTCGCCTGCGAGTCCTCGGTCGCTCGCTCGATGCGGGCGGCGTTGCTGGCGGCTCGGCCGTTCAACCAGAAATGGATGAAGGTCGCCGGCTACTGGCGTCTGGGCCGCGCCGGCTCGCACGAGGTGATCGAGGACTGATGTTTCATTTCCCGCTCACCCCGGCGGACGCCGGGGTCCAGTGAGAGCGCCAATCTTGAGCTCTATCCTTGGGCGCGACGCCTGAAGCCAAAGCACTGGATCCCGGCGTCCGCCGGGATGAGCGGAGTTGAATGTGCGGCGCTAAAAATCGGCCACGAAAAAAGGCGCTGCCGACGACCGGCAGCGCCCTCTTCCTTTGCGCTCAAGCAGCGAGCCGCCGCGCGGCTCGCGTTAGTGCGCTTTCAGCCTAGTGTCGGAACACGCGCACGCCCGTGAAGGCCATGGCGATGCCGCGTTCGTCGGCGGCGGCGATGACCTCCTCGTCGCGGATCGAACCGCCCGGCTGGATCACCGCCGTGGCCCCGGCGGCGACGGCTTCCAACAGGCCGTCGGCGAAGGGGAAGAAAGCTTCGGAGGCGCAGGCCGAGCCCTCGGCGAGGGAGTGGGCCAGACCCTTGGCTTCGCCGGCTTCCTTGGCGCGGATGGCGGCGATGCGGGCGCTGTCGCGGCGGTTCATCTGGCCGGCGCCGATGCCCGCCGTCTGGCCGTCCTTGGCGTAGACGATGGCGTTGGACTTGACGTGCTTGGCCACGGTGAAGGCGAACAGCATGTCCTGAATCTCGGTCGGCGTGGGTTGGCGGCGCGTGACGATCTTCAGGTCGGACGGCTTGATCAACGAACGGTCGCGCGACTGCACCAGGAAGCCGCCCGCCACCGAACGGAAGACTTCGCCCGGACCGTGTGGGTCGGGCAGGCCGTCGGTGATAAGCAGGCGCAGGTTCTTCTTGGCGGCGAAGACGGCCTTGGCCTCTTCATCGGCGCCCGGCGCGATGACGACTTCGGTGAAGATGCCGGTGATGGCGCGGGCGTCTTCGCCGTTCAGCGGCCGGTTGACGGCGATGACGCCGCCGAAGGCCGACACGGCGTCGCATTCCAGCGCGCGGGCGTAGGCTTCCGACAGATTCTTGCCGACGGCCACGCCGCAGGGGTTGGCGTGCTTGACGATGACGCAGGCCGGGGCTTCGAACTCGGCCACCAGCTCATAGGCGGCGTCGGCGTCGGCGATGTTGTTGTAGCCCAGTTCCTTGCCCTGGACCTGGGTGGCGTAGGCCACGCCCGGACGCTTCTCGCCGGTGCGGTAGAAGGCGCCGGTCTGATGCGGGTTCTCGCCGTAACGCAGGGTCTGGGCCAGCGAACCGGCGATCGACTTGCGGGCCGGGGCGGCGTCTTCCAGCTGAGCTGCGAACCAGCCGGAGACGGCGGCGTCATAGGCGGCGGTGCGGGCGAAGGCGCGGGCGGCCAGTTGTTTGCGCAGGGCCAGCGAGGTCGAGCCGTCGGCCTTCAGGGCCGCGACGATCAGGCCGATGCTTTCCGCATCGACGGCGACCGCGACGTGGCCGTGGTTCTTCGAGCCCGAGCGGATCATGGCCGGGCCGCCGATGTCGATGTTCTCGATGGCCGCTTCAAAGCCGCCGCCGGATTCCACGGTCTGCTCGAAGGGATAGAGGTCGATCCAGACGATATCGATGGCGCCGATATTGTGCTCGGTCATGGCGGCGGCGTGGGCCGGGGCGTTGCGCACGCCCAGCAGGCCGCCGTGCACCACGGGGTGCAGGGTCTTGACCCGGCCGTCCATCATTTCCGGGAAGCCGGTCAGGTCGGCCACGTCCTTGACCGGCAGGCCGAAGCCCGCGATCGCCGCCTTGGTGCCGCCGGTCGAGACCAGCTCGACGCCGAGGCCGGCCAGGGTGCGCGCCGCATCCTCCAGCCCCGCCTTGTCCGACAATGAAATCAGGGCGCGGACAGGTTTGATCGCGTCCGGGGCGGGCGGAAAGTCGGGAGCGGCGGGCATGGGCGGCGTCCGTTAACAGCTGGGGCGGGGAGATGGCGGGGCCTCTAGCACCAACGGGGCGCGGCGTCAGCCCTTGGCGGCCTCGGCCTTCGGTAGGGCGATGAAGTCCCCACGCCGAGCAGGCCGCCAATCCTCTTCGACAGGCCAGGTGTTCTTTGGGCCCGCCCAGCGGGCCGCCATATAGGCCTCGGGCTCCAGCGGCTCGCCGTTCAGCAGAAGCTCGCACTGGATGCTCATAATGCGTGCGGACATACGCACCGACAGCTCGCCCTCGCCGATCGTGGTCAGCCACGGTTCCGCGTAGGATTGGCGCGTACGGAACATGCCGCGACTGTCCTGCACCGTCTCGTCATTGACCCTGAGGCGTTCCTGCGCCCATCCGGCCCAGCTGAAGGCGTTGTCCACGCAGACTGTCGAATTGCCGACCCGGTAGATCCAGCGCTGACAGATCATGCGAAGCATCAGTGGGGGTCGCCGCTCGCGCCCGCCGGGCTCAGCTTCCAGCGGACCTTGGTCTCGGCGTCGGTGCGGGCCGAGCCGCGTACGACGATCTGCAAGGAGCGACGGGTCAGGCCTTCGTCAATGTGGACGGCGGGCTCGATGGCCACGTCGGGGCCGTCGCTGCGGAACCACCAGCCGCGCCCGGACGGGCCGCGCAGCAGGATGGAGCGGCGGTCGCGGGCCAGGGAGGCCTGGACGCCGGGCTCGAGCTGGAAGCGCAGGGCGTAGGGAGCGGCGATGGCGCGGGTCGCCTCGGGTCGGCCTTCGGGCGGATGCAGCCGCTCTTCGGCGCGCAGTTCGTCCAGCCGCTGGTCGATGTAGAGGCGGCGCTGGTGCATCAGGCCATAGCCGGGCATCCAGCCGTCGTGCTCGACCTCCAGCCAGACGGCGCCGTCGCCGTCCTGATGCTGGCGCGTGACGTGCAGGGCGGGGCCGACCAGGCGCGGGCCCAGAAGCTCGCTCTTCCAGCCGGACAGGGGCTCGCCCAGCGGCTGTTCGCCCAGGGTCAGGGTCGAGGCGCCGGGCGTCAGGCGCAGGGCCTGGCGGTCCAGGGCGCGCGGCGTCCATCCGGCCGAGGTGAACAGGCGGTCGCGGCCGCAGACGACCTCCAGCGCGGCGGGCTGGCCGCAGGCGGCGGCCGACCAAGCGTTGCGGGCCGGGGCCTCGACATCGATCGTGACGGTCAGCAGCGGGCTGGAGACGCGCAGCAGGCCGCCGACGGCGCCGCTGGGCGGGGCGGCGGGCGCATCGTCATGGGCGCGGGCGGCGGCGACGCGCTCGGGCGTCGAGGGGCCGCCGCCCTGGAACACGGCCAGCCGCCGGTCGGGCAGGGTCTGGACGCGCAGCGCCAGCGTCAGGCGCGAGATGGCCTCGGCCACCGGCTCGGGCGTCACCTCCGACAGCTGGGCCAGGGCGTCGTCCAGCGTCAGCAGGTCGAGCAGCAGCTCCAGCCCCATTTCCGGCGCGCGCGTGGCGTGGGCGCCGTCGGCGGCGACCGTGGCGGCCAGGGCGCCGGGCAGGCGTTTCAGCGCCTTGTTGCGGATGGCGGCGCCGGCCTTGCCGGTCAGGGCGCAGCCGGCGACGGCGGCGGCGGTCAGACGCTCGGCCCGGCCCATGATCCCGCCGGGCGGCCGCAGCAGCTGGCGCGCCTGATGGGCCAGGATGTCGGTCAGTTGCAGGCGCTCGACCTCGGTCGCTGCGCCCGCCAGCCGCCGTCCGGCGCAGGCCAGGTGATAGACGCGGCGGGCCAGGATGTCGGGATCCCAGGAGAAGGGCGACCAGCGGCTGAACACCTCGCGCCAGGCCAGGGTCATGGCCAGGGCCTCGCGCGTCCCGCGATCGCCCTGGGCCATCATGGCGGGCATCCAGTTGAAGCTGTGCAGCTCGACCGCGAAGGCGCGGCTGGGGGTGGGGCTGTTCCACAGCGCCACCGGGCTGTCGGCGTCCAGGCTCAGGCCCGCCAGCGTCAGCTTGCCCGACAGCAGGGGGCGCGGGGCCTCTTCGGGCAGGGGGCGGAAGTCGCGCGGGCTGACGGCGAAGCCCTCGGCGGTCGGGCCGCCCAGCGTCAGGCCGTAGCCAGGCAGGCCGTACAGCTCGACCCACAGCTGGCGCGCGGCCAGCCCCTTGGCGACCGAGGCCCACAGGCGCGGGTCGGGCCGGGCGCCCGAGGCGGGGCGCACGGGCGTGCGCATGGGCGCGCCCTTCAGGCCGGGGATGTGCCCCTCGGCCAGGGGGACGTCGCTGTCGCGCGGGGCGAAGGGGCCGAGGGGGCTCACGCGGCGGCGGCCTTCAGGGCCTGGATGTTGGCGGCGTAGGCGTCCGGCCCGCCCTTGAAGACGAAAGAGCCGGCGACCAGAGCATCGGCCCCGGCGGCGACGCAGGCCCCGGCGTTGGCGGCGACGACGCCGCCGTCGACCTGAAGGTGCGCCTTCGATCCCGCGCGGTCGAGGATGGCGCGGGCGCGCTCGATCTTCTTCAGCGAGGTCTCGATGAATTTCTGACCGCCGAAGCCGGGGTTCACCGACATGATCAGCACCAGATCGACCAGTTCGACCGCCTCTTCCAGCACGCTCAGCGGCGTGGCCGGATTGAAGACGAGGCCCGCCTTGGCGCCCAGTTGATGGATCTGGCCGAGGGTGCGGTGGACGTGGGGGCCGCTTTCGGGGTGGACGCTCATGATGTCGGCGCCCGCCGCGCGATAGGCCTCCAGCCAGTTGTCGACCGGGGCGACCATCAGGTGCACGTCGAACGGCAGGGTCGTGTGCGGACGCAGGGCCTTCACCACGTCCGGGCCGATGGTCAGGTTGGGCACGAAATGGCCGTCCATGACGTCGACGTGGATCCAGTCGGCCCCGGCGGTCTCCAGGGCGCGGATCTCCTCGCCCAGCTTGGAGAAGTCGCTGGCCAGGATGGAGGGGCAGATCAGCGGGGCGGCGGTCGCGGACGTCTGGGTCATGGTTCTGCGACTTACGGCCCCTCGGCGCGGGGAGCAAGCCGGGCTGCTGCCGCAGGCCGCGTCCAAGCCGGTCATTGGCGCTTCGTGAACGGCGGGCGGTGGCCGTTGACGAAGGCGCGGCGGTCGCGGACGCAAGGCCGCTGGCGGGGTCTGGCGGGGAGAGGAAGAAAGGCGGCGACCTCTTCACCACGCTTTCAAGGACGCCCGCCATGATCCGCCTTCTTCCTATCGCCGCCGCCCTCGCCGTCGCCGCTCTGGTCGTCGCCGCTCCGGTCGCCGCTCAGTCCGCCGACAACCGCCTGACCTTCACCTTCGAGACGGGAGCCGAGACCGGCGCCGTCATGGTCGCCCTCTACGCCGATGAGGCCGCCTATGAGAGCGGCGCGCCCAGCCGTGCGGCGCGGGTCGATGTGGCGGCGGGCGAGCGCGCCGTCGTGTTCGAGAACCTGCCCGCCGGCGCCTACGGCATGAAGGCGTTCCACGACGTCAACGGCAACGGAAAGATGGATGTGAATCCGTTCGGCATGCCGACCGAACCCTTCGCCTTCTCCAACAACGCCGTCGGCAACATGGGGCCGGCCAGGTGGGAGCGCGCCCGCTTCGACGTTTCCGGCGCCACGGCCCAGACCATCCGCATCCGCTAAGCCCCGTTGTCTGAAGAGACCGCCATGACCCCCACCCGCCGCACCCTGTTCATGGGCGCCGCCGCGCTCGCCGCCGCCCGCGTCCTGGCCCCTGATAGGGCCTATGCTCTGCAAGCCTTGGCGGCGACCGCCGACTGGTCCTTGGCCACCGCCGACGTCGAGGGCGACGTGGCGCCGCGCGCCCTGCGTCTGGTGCACGGCCGGGCGCCGCAGGGGCTGGCGGGCAGCCTCTATCGCAATGGTCCGGCCAAGTTCCGGCGGCCCGGCCGTTCATCCCAGCACTGGTTCGACGGCGACGGCCTGATCCGTCGCTGGCGGGTGCAGGACGGTCAGGCCAGCCTGGCCGCCCGCTTCGCCGACACCCGCAAGCGGCGCCAGGAGGCCGAGGTCGGCGCCATGCTGATGCCCGGCTTCGGCACGGTCGGCGATCCGCGCGCTCGCATCGGCTCGGCTGATGACGCCAGCCCGGCCAACACCTCGGTACACAAGGTCGGCGGCAAGCTGTGGGCGCTGTGGGAGGCGGGCTCGCCCCTGGCCATGGACCCCGAGACGCTGGAGACCGAGGACTTCGTCACGCTGCGGCCTGATCTGAAGAACATGCCCTTCCTGGCCCATCCGCGTATCGAGCCGGACGGCCGCATCTGGAACCTGGGCGTGAACGGTCGTCAGGCCATGGTCTGGCGTCTGGCGGCGGACGGCGCGCTGGAGGACGCCGAGGTGATCGCCCTGCCGCGCGCCAGCTACATCCACGACTTCAGCGCCACGGCCCGGCATCTGGTCATCGTGCTTCAGCCCTGGGTGCATGTCCGCAACGTCGCGCCGATGTCGGCGGGATTCGACTGGACGCCCGAGGCGGGGACGCAGGTGCTGGTGGTCGACAAGGCCGACCTGACCCAGCGGCGGATCTACGACCTGCCGTCCTTCGGCTTCTTCCACGTCGGCGACGCCTGGAACGAGGCGGACGGCACGATCCGCTTCGACCTGTGCGCGCACAAGGACATGGACTTCGCCGCGCGCGGCGCCCAGGAGGTGCTGAACGGCGTGCCGCTGGGCGGCGAACCGGCCGAGTTGGCCATGGTCGTGCTGTCGCCGAACGGGCGCGGGCGGCTGGAGCGGACCGGCGTCGTCGGCGAGTTCCCGCGCAGCGACCCGCGCCGGGCCGGTCTGGCGCGTCGCTTCAGCCTGCACACCACGGGCGAGCGCGCCGGCCGACCCCTGGCTTCGGCGGTCGCCGTCACCGACTGGTCGTCGGGGCGCACCCGCTCCTTCGACTTCGGCCCCGGCCATGTGACGGACGAGATGGTCTATGTCCCCAAGCCCGGCGGGACGCACGAGGCCGACGCCTGGCTGGTCGGCCCGACCATCAACCTGAAGGCGGGGGTCAGCGAACTGCACGTCCTGGACCTGATGCACGTCGAGGACGGCCCGGTCGCCACCTGGCGCGCCGATGTGGCCCTGCCGGCGGCGTTTCATGGAAACTGGGCGTGAAAGCCACACCGCGCCATCGCCTCGCGGCGGCCCGTCGGCGCGCGGTTGACCCCCGCCGCCGAACGGGCCAAGACCCCTTCGCCGCCCAGATGCCTATCCTGGGGCGGCGTCTTTTTGGAAACCCTCAGATGAACCCCGAAGACCGAAGTCCGTCTTCAACTTCTTCGACGCTCTGAGGACGCTCCGCTTCCGCGCGAGGGCGTCCTCGCGAAAGGAAGCGACTTATGCTGAACGCCTATGACTGGCGCGCCGATCGGCTCGTGCGCCTGGATACGGCCGTGGATCACGGCCCCGCGTGCTGGATCGATCTCGTCTCCCCGACCGCCGACGAGGTGGCGGCGCTGGAGACCCTGACCGGCATCGACATCCCCAGCCGGGACGAGATGGACGATGTCGAGCCGTCCGCCCGTCTCTACGCCGAAGACAACGGCGTCTTCATGATCGCCGCCGTGGCCACGGACCTGGAGACGCACGATCCGGTCAAGACGCCCGTGACCTTCATCCTCAAGGGCGGGCGGCTGGTGACGGTGCGCTACGGCCAGCCGCGCTCTTTCCAGTTGTTCATCGCCCGCGCCACCCACAAGCCGGGAGAGAAGCTGGCCGGCGGCGAGGCCATCATGATGGGGCTGATCGAGGCCGTCATCGACCGCTACGCCGACGCCCTGGAGATGAAGGGGCTGGAACTGGACGCCATCTCGCGCCAGATTTTCCGCAAGCGCGATCCCAAGGCGGTGGAGAGCCATAACCTGCAGCTGGTGATCCAGGATATCGGTCGGGCAGGCGACTTCCTGGCCCTGATCCGCGAGAGCCTGTCCAGCCTGCAACGACTGCTGGCCTATCACGCGGCGCTGTCGGGCGCGCGCGCCGGGGGCAAGGCGGACCGCGAGGCGCGCCAGACCGTGCGCCTGCTGCAACGCGATGCGGCGGCGTTGAGCGAACTCAGCGTCTCCATGTCGTCCAAGGTGACCTTCCTGATGGATGCGACGCTGGGCCTGATCAATCTGGAGCAGAACCAGATCATCAAGATCTTCTCGGTCGCGGCCGTGGCCCTGCTGCCGCCGACGCTGATCGCCTCCATCTACGGTATGAACTTCGACGTGATGCCGGAATTGCACTGGCAGTACGGCTACCCGGCGGCGGTGGGGGCGATGATCCTGTCGGCCGCCCTGCCGTATCTCGTCTTCCGCAAGAAGCGCTGGCTGTAGGGCCTCACCACCAGCCCGCGTCGCGCAGGGCCTTGGCGTAGCGGCGGCTGACGGGGACGATCAGTTCGCCGCCAGGGCCGCCGTCCAGCGTCAGGGCGGCGCGGCCGTCGCCGCGTGTGACCGAGGCCACGGCGCCCTTGGCCGCCCACCAGCTGCGGTGGGTCTGGGCGCCCTCCAGCCCCTCCAACTCTGCCAGGGCGTCGGACAGCCGCATCAGGATCAGGTCTGAGCCTCTGTCGGTGTGCAGGCGCAGATAGTGGTCCTCGGCCTGGACCGCGATCAGCCGCGCGCCGCGCAAGCGAGGCGGCAGGCGGTCGAGGAAACGGGCGGGCGCGGCGCCCGGCGCGGCGGCGTGAGTTTCGACCGGCTGTTTGCGGCCCAGGAAGACGTTCAGAATGCTGAGCACGGCGGTGATCAGCGCCACCGGCGGGAAGAAGTGGCGCAGGTCGTCGGCGTGGCGCAGCCGACCTTCGAACATCAGGCCGGTCATGGCCCAGACCATGAGCGTCAGCGGCCCGGTGATGACCAGGGTCAGGGCGGCGACGCCCAGCCAGGGGCGCGCGTCCACGTCGATGAAGCGCTCGACCAGCAGGCTGCATAGGTGCCCCCACAGGCCGCCGACGACGAGCACGGGCACCCAATAGGCCAGACGCTGGGCCAGCGGCGCGCCGTTGGAGCCGAAGGCGCCGCCCAGCGCCAGGAAGACGCCCGCCCCGACGGCCACCGCCAGGCCGCGCAGGAAGTCCCGCGCCTTGGACCCCGGCGAGAAATCCAGTCGAGCCGTCACGCGCGCCTCGAACCGCAGACGGCGCGGAAGCCGGCGGCGGCGAACCGCACCATGTAGTCGCAGGCGCTGTCCAGGTCGCCGGACTGGCACAGGCCGCCGGACAGGCGGTCCAGGCGCCCTGTCTCGCCCAGGGTCAGGGTCAGGGCGCCAGACAGATTGTGATAGGCCCAGTACAGATCGGCCTCGTCCGCCTCGGGCATGATGCGCTTGACCAGCTCCAGCAGGCGACGGATCGCCGGGTCGAAATAGCGGGCCATGGTCTCTCCGCCGAAGGCCGGGTTGGCGTTGGTCTGGGCCACCAGGGCGGCGTAGTGCTTCCACCCCGGCCCGCCCTTCAGCGACCACTGGAACGGCGGGCGCAGAAAGGCCTCGAACAGCCCTTCCAGCGTCATGGCGTCGCCCGCAGCCTCGGCGTAACGATCGACGGCGGCGACGCGCTCGGCGTTCCACACCTCGGCGCGACGGTTGAAGACGGCGTCGAACAGCTCCTTCTTGGCTCCGAAATAATAGTGGACGAGGGCCGTATCCACGCCCGCCTCGCGCGCCACCTCGCGGATGGTGACGCCGTAGAAGCCGTGCTTGGAGAACAGATCCTCGGCCGCGTTCAGAATGGCTTCGCGCGTCTCGCCCGCCGCGGCCGCCTTGGACTTCTTGGGCCGTCCGCGCCGGGCGGGCGCGAGGGGCAGCGGCGGAATCTGGGGCGGCGGCAGGTCGCTCTTCGTCATGGCCGGAAGCTAGTCGCGCTTTGGGGGTTAGTGCAACGGCGCCACAGGGCGGACCCTTCCGTGGCGAAAATCAGGCTTGGCTGTTTGACAGGCGGGCGAAAGATCGTCACCAATGCAAAAAATCATTGAACGCTGAATAAAAGCGTCGCTCGGGCTGGAAACAGGATTGGGATGCAAATGAACAGACTCGTGAAGACCGCCCTCTTGGCGGGCGCCGCATTCGGCGTGATGGCCTCGGCCGTCCAGGCTCAGGCCCAGGACGCGCCCTCGACCGGCGAGCAGGCCTCATCGGTCGATGACATCATCGTCAGCGCGCGCCGTCGCGACGAAGCGTTGAAGGACGTGCCCGTGTCGGTGTCGGCGATGAGCGCCGAGCGCCTGGAACAGACCGGCGCCACGGATATCACCGCCCTGCAGCAGCAGACGCCCAACGCGACGGTGCAGGTGGCGCGCGGCTCCAACTCCACCCTCATTTCGTTTATTCGCGGCATTGGCCAACAGGATCCCTTGTGGGGCTTCGAGCCGGGCGTGGGCCTGTATGTGGACGATGTTTATGTGGCGCGCCCCCAAGGCGCCGTGCTCGACATCTTCGACATCGAGCGGATTGAGGTTCTGCGCGGGCCGCAAGGATCGCTGTACGGCCGCAACACGGTCGGCGGCGCCATCAAGTACGTGACGTCGCGACTGGATCCGGACATGCCGGAACTGACGCTACGCGGCGCCTACGGCAGCTATAACCAGATCGATCTCCTGGCTCAGGGCTCCATGCCGGTGACCGACAAGTTACGTATCGGCGCGGCTGTCGCCAGCTACAATCGTGATGGTTTCGGCAAGAACCTGAACACCGGAGCCGAGCATTACGACAAGGACGTCATCGCCGGGCGGGTCAGCGTCGAGTTCCAGCCCTACGACAACGCCTTCTTCCGCCTGGCTTATGATCGGGTCGAGGACCGCTCCAACCCCCGTCACGGCCACCGCGAGCGGCCGGGCGTCGGCCCGGGCGCGGGCGTGCCGGACAGCGTGTACGATACCTATGCGGGCTTGGGCGATCGCAACAAGGTCACGACCGAGGGCGTGTCGCTGACGGCGCAGGTCGACCTCAACGATGTCTGGACCTTCAAATCGATTACAGCCTATCGCACGGGCGACACGGACACCCTGATCGACTTTGACAACACGCCAGCGCCGACGCTGGACATCCCTGCGGTGTACGGTGACCACCAGTTCACCCAGGAGCTCCAGGCGCTGTTCAGCACGGACCGGATCCAGGGCGTGGCGGGGATCTTCTATCTGGACGGTACGGCGTCGGGCGCCTTCGATACGATCGCCCAGAACTTCGGCATCGTGATCGGCACGGCCGGCTATGTGGAGACGACCAGCGTCGCCCTGTTCACCGACGTCAATCTGGACCTGACCGACCGTCTGCACCTGGGCCTGGGCGCGCGCTACACGATCGACGACAAGACCGGCCACGTCTTCCGCGCCAACTATCTGGGCGCGACGCGCAGCCCGCTGCTGGGCGGCACGGCGCGCAATCCGATCCTGCTGCGCACGGATTACACCCGCTCCAAGTCCTTTGATCAGTTCACGCCGAAGGTCTCGCTGTCCTACGATTTCTCGGACCGCATCACCGGATACGCCTCCTATTCGAAGGGCTACAAGTCGGGCGGCTTCGACATGCGCGGCGATGCGATCCTGACGCCGGATACCGTCAACGGCTATGAGCCTGAAACCGTCGATTCCTATGAAATCGGCCTGAAGGGGTCGGCCTTCAATCGTCGTCTGAACTTCGCTTCGGCGATCTTCTATAACGAGTACCAGGACCAGCAGATCACGACCCAGGTTCCGGCGCCGGGTGGCATCGCCAGCTTCGTCGACAATGTCGGCGCCTCCAAGTTCCATGGCGCGGAGTTCGAGGGCTCGCTGATCCTGACCGATAGCCTGACCGCAAACTTCGCTGTCGGCTACCTGGACTCCAAGTTCGAGAAGTTCATTCGCTACAATCTGGTCACCCAGCAGTATGAGGACATCTCCGATCTCGTCGTGTTGCAGAACGCGCCGAAGTGGACCGGCTATTTGGGCCTGACCTGGCAGGGACAGTTGGCGGGCGGGGCGTTGGCCGTGACGCCGTCGGTCAGCTATCGCGACGACTACAGCCAGTTCGAGTATCCGAACGCCGATCTGGACCAGGAAGCCTTCGCCCTGGTGGACCTGTCCATCGTCTGGACGGACCCCAGCAACAAGTGGACCGTCGGCCTGTACGGCAAGAACCTGACCGATGAGGAATACCGCGTCGGCGGCTACAACTTCGCCAAGACGCCGGTCGGCGATTTCTATAACGACTCCGTGATCGGCTACTACGGCCCGCCGCGCACCGTGACGGCGTCGCTGCAGTACAAGTTCTGATCTGGAGCTTTCTCCTGAACGCCTGATCATCTGGTCGCGGGCGGCGGTTCGTTGGAGCCGCCGCCCTTCTTTTTTCGTGGCGCAGAGCGGCGCGGCCGCTACCGTCGTCGCAAGTAAATCAGTCGGGAAACGTCCATGAGCCAGATCGAAGCCGCAAAGGCCGAGGGAAGCGCCGTCTCGCCAGGCTATCGCTACTATGTGCTGGCGATCCTGATCTTTGTTTACATGCTGAACTTCGTGGATCGGCAGATCATCGGCATCCTGGCGGCGCCGCTGAAGCAGGAGTTCCAGCTCAGCGACGAACAGTTCGGCCTGCTGGGCGGCATCGCCTTCGCCTCGGTCTATTCGACCCTGGCCATTCCCCTGGCGTGGCTGGCCGATCGGGCCAGCAGGGTGTGGATCATGACCGGCGCCTTGACGGTCTGGTCGGGTTTCACCGCCCTGTGCGGGGTGGCGGGATCCTTTGGCCAGCTGTTCCTGTTCCGCATGGGGGTGGGCGTGGGCGAGGCCGGCGGGGTGGCCCCGGCTTACTCGCTGATCGCCGACTACTTCCCGCCCAACCAGCGGGCGCGGGCCCTGGCCGCCTTCGCCTTCGGCATTCCCTTGGGCACGGCGGGCGGCACCCTGGTCGGCGGCCTGCTGGCGGCGCAGTACGGCTGGCGCACCGCCTTCATCGTCGTGGGGGTGCTCGGCGTCCTGGTCGCGCCCCTGCTGCGGCTGACGGTGCGTGATCCGCAGCGCGGCGGTGCGGACGCCGCCGCCAAGGTTGAGGCCGCGGTTGCGGCGCCGGCCTCGGTTCCGATTGAGGGCGATGTCAGCCTGGGCCGCAAGGTCGCCCTGGTCTGCTTCGGCGTCGCTGGCGTCCTGGCCGGGCTGGGTCTGCTGTCCCTGTTCGGCGCGGGCCTCGACAACCCGCTTGTTCCGTTCTTCGGCGCAGGTCTGTTCGCGGTGATCGGCGTCTCCCTGTTCATCGCGCGGGCGACGGGCTCGGTCATCATGCGCAAGCGCAGTTTCTGGCTGCTGGCGCTGGGGGCCGCGTCGTCCTCGGTGTGCGGTTATGGCGTGGCGGGCTGGCTGCCGCTGTTCTTCATGCGCAGCTTCGGCCTGACCTTGGCGCAGGTCAGCTGGTACTACGCCGGCATCGCCCTGATCGGCGGACTGCTGGGCATTTGGCTGGGCGGTTCGCTGGCGGACAAGATGGCGCGCCGGTCCAAGGGAGCCTATCCGCTGGTGCCGGCCGTGGCCTTCATCATTTCGGCGCCCTGTTTCATCCTGGCGATGAACTCGCCCTGGCTGATCGGCCTGATCCCGGGCGGCGGCAGTCACGCCATGGCTCTTGCGCTGGCCTTCCTGATCTTCCTGATTCCAACGGGGTTGAACCTGGCCTGGCTGGGGCCGGTGACGGCGGCGGTGCAGCATCTGGCGCCGGCGCCGATGCGCTCGACCGCCTCGGCCATCTTCCTGCTGATCAACAACCTGCTCGGTCTGGCCGTGGGCTTCTACTACTTCGGCTGGATGAGCGACCTGCTGCGCCCGACCTTCGGCGACGAGAGCCTGCGCTGGGCCATCTACACCGGCATGGGCTTCTATCTCATGGCTTCCATCCTGTTGTTCGGCGCATCGCGAACGCTGAAGAAGGACTGGGTCGACTGATCCTGATCCGTTGTCGATCCAATGGCGGTCGCGGCGTAGGGGCGGTCGCCGTGCATAAGAAAAGCCTTGCCGGGCCATAAGACGACAGACGGTTGCGCAGGCGAAGGCGCGACGCCTATAAGCGCGGCCAAAGTTTCCACAAACCTCCCTAACGGCGCGGATCCAGACATGAACATTCACGAGTATCAGGCCAAGCAAGTCCTCAAGGGCTTCGGCGCCCCGGTCGCGGCGGGCGTCGCCATCACCTCGGCCGACCAGGCCGAAGCCGCCGCCAAGCAACTGCCTGGCCCGCTCTATGTCGTGAAGTCGCAGATCCACGCCGGCGGCCGCGGCAAGGGCAAGTTCAAGGAACTGGGCGCCGACGCCAAGGGCGGCGTGCGTCTGGCCTTCTCGATCGAGGAAGCCGTCGCCCACGCCAAGGAAATGCTGGGCAACACCCTGGTCACCGCCCAGACGGGCGAGGCCGGCAAGCAGGTCAACCGCCTGTACATCGAAGACGGCGCCGACATCGCCCGTGAGCTGTACTGCTCGCTGCTGGTCGACCGCTCGGTCGGTCAGACGGCCTTCGTCGTCTCGACCGAGGGCGGCATGGACATCGAGGAAGTGGCCCACGCCACCCCGGAAAAGATCCACACCATCGCCATCAACCCGGAAGCCGGCGTCACCGCCGAGAACATCGCCGCCATCAACGCCGCGCTGGAACTGACGGGCGACGCCGCCGAAGACGGCAAGTCGCTGTTCCCGATCCTGTACAAGGCCTTCGTCGAGAAGGACATGGACATGCTCGAGATCAACCCGCTGATCGTCATGGAGAACGGCCGTCTGCGCGTTCTGGACGCCAAGGTCAGCTTCGACGGCAACGCCCTGTACCGCCACGAAGACATCCGCGCCCTGCGCGATGAAACCGAAGAAGACGCCAAGGAGATCGAGGCCTCCAAGTGGGACCTCGCCTATGTGGCCCTGGACGGCAACATCGGTTGCATGGTGAACGGCGCCGGTCTGGCCATGGCGACGATGGACATCATCAAGCTGTACGGCAAGGAACCCGCCAACTTCTGCGACGTCGGCGGCGGCGCCGGCAAGGACAAGGTCGCGGCGGCCTTCAAGATCATCACCGCTGACCCGAAGGTCGAGGGCATCCTCGTCAACATCTTCGGCGGCATCATGAAGTGCGACGTCATCGCCGAAGGCGTTGTCGCTGCGGTGAAGGAAGTGGGCCTGAAGGTGCCGCTGGTCGTGCGTCTGGAAGGCACGAACGCCGAGCTGGGCAAGAAGATCCTGAACGAGTCGGGCCTGACCATCCAGGCTGCCGACGACCTGGACGACGCCGCCCAGAAGATCGTCGCGGCGGTCGCGTAAGCGCCGCTACCGCCCAGCAGACACACAGAATTCAGAGCACAGACACATGTCCATCCTCGTCAATAAGAACACCAAGATCCTGGTCCAGGGCCTGACCGGCAAGACCGGCGGCTTCCACACCGAACAGGCCCTGGCCTATCACGGCACCCAGATGGTCGGCGGCGTGCACCCGACCAAGGGCGGCCAGACCTGGACCGGCTCGCACGGCGAAAGCCTGCCGATCTTCGCCTCGGTCGCCGAAGGCAAGGAGCGCACCGGCGCCGACGCCACCGTCATCTACGTCCCGCCGGCAGGCGCGGCCGACGCCATCATCGAGGCCATCGAGGCCGAGATCCCCTTCATCACCTGCATCACCGAAGGCATCCCGGTGCAGGACATGGTGCGCGTCAAGGCCCGCCTGGACCGTTCGAACTCGCGCCTGCTGGGCCCGAACTGCCCCGGCGTCCTGACCCCGGACGAGTGCAAGATCGGCATCATGCCGGGCAACATCTTCAAGAAGGGCAACGTGGGCATCGTCTCGCGTTCGGGCACCCTGACCTATGAAGCCGTGTTCCAGACCACGAACGAAGGCCTGGGCCAGACCACGGCCGTCGGCATCGGCGGCGACCCGGTCAAGGGCACCGAGTTCATCGACGTGCTGGAGATGTTCCTGGCCGACGACGCCACCGAGTCGATCATCATGATCGGCGAGATCGGCGGCGCGGCCGAAGAAGACGCCGCCCAGTTCCTGATCGACGAAGCCAACAAGGGCCGCAAGAAGCCGATGGCCGGCTTCATCGCCGGTCGTACCGCTCCGAAGGGCCGCACCATGGGCCACGCCGGCGCCGTCGTCTCGGGCGGCAAGGGCGATGCGGAATCCAAGATCGCTGCGATGGAGGCCGCGGGCATCCGCGTTTCGCCGTCGCCGGCGCGCCTGGGCACGACTCTGGTGGAAGTGCTGAAGGGCTAAGCCTTTCAGCGGCGCACGCTGCGCGTGCGGGCGCTACCGCTCGCCGCGCGGCGGCTCGCTGCTTGAGCGCCGGATTCACTTCAGGGTGGGTTCGGCGGCGGGCGGGCGGCGGATTGGACCAAAGTCTGATCTATCCGCGTTCCGGGGGTGTTTTTCGCGCCGTGTGACCTTTTGTAACGCCTCCGGAATCGTCCGGGGGCGTTTTTTCTTGCCGATTCGACCAATTTCCACCCGGTCGGCCTCCCTTCGGTCATGACCAGTAAGGAAACAGGGCCTATATGAACGGCGCTGCTCTCCGCGCGGCTGTGCGCGGGCGGTTGTAAAGGGACGATTGAGAGAAAAATGGCGGACGATGCGGGTCGGCTGAACCAGGTCTTTGCCGAGACCTCCTTCCTCTATGGCGCGAACGCCGCCTTCATTGAGGACCTGCACGAAAAATGGGCTGCGGACCCCGGCTCGGTGTCGGGGGAATGGCGCGCCTTCTTCGATCAGCTGAAGGACAACGCCGACCTGGTGAAGCAGTCGGCCGCCGCCGGCTCCTGGGGTCGTTCGGGCGCTTCCGAGCCGACCGAGGAAACCGCCGTGTTCGACGGCCGCTGGCCCGCCCCCAAGGTCGATCCCAAGGCCGCCGGCAAGCCCGGCCCTCGCCCGACCGCTCCGGTTGCTGACGCCTCGGGCGCCGTTTCGGCCGCCGACGTGCGCGCCGCCGCCCACGATTCCATCCGCGCCCTGATGCTGATCCGCGCCTATCGCGTGCGCGGCCACCTGCAGGCCAACCTCGACCCGCTGGGCATCGAGCCGCCGATCCAGAACCCGGAGCTGACGCCCGAGTTCTACGGCTTCACCGCCGCCGACATGGATCGCCCGATCTTCCTGGACGGCGTCCTGGGCCTGGAGACCGGCTCGGTCCGCCAGGTGCTGGAGATCCTCAAGCGCACCTACTGCGGCAACATCGGCGTGCAGTTCATGCACATCGCCGAGCCGGACGAGAAGGCCTGGCTGCAGCAGCGCTTTGAAGGCCCGGACAAGTTCGAGCAGAACGCCTTCACCAAGGAAGGCAAGCTGGCCATCTTCAAGAAGCTGGTCGAGGCCGAGGGCTTCGAGCGCTTCCTGCACAAGCGTTTCCCCGGCACCAAGCGTTTCGGCCTGGACGGCGGCGAGGCCATGGTCCCGGCCCTGGAGCAGGTGATCAAGCGCGGCGGCGCCCTGGGCGTCGACGAGATCGTCTTCGGCATGGCGCACCGCGGCCGCCTGAACACCCTGGCCGCGGTCATGGGCAAGCCCTACAAGACCATCTTCCACGAGTTCCAGGGCGGTTCGTCCGTACCGTCGGACATCGAAGGATCGGGCGACGTCAAATACCACATGGGCGCCTCGTCGGACCGTGAGTTCGACGGCAACAAGGTCCACCTGTCGCTGACCGCGAACCCCTCGCACCTCGAGATCGTCAACCCGGTCGTCCTGGGCAAGGCGCGCGCCAAGCAGGCCTTCGACATCCGCGAGGCCGAGGTCAACGTCGGCAAGCCGGACAACGAATGGGTGCTGGACCGCTCCAAGGTCGTGCCGCTGCTGATCCACGGCGACGCCGCCTTCGCAGGGCAAGGCGTGGTGGCCGAGTGCTTCGCCCTGATGGGGCTGAAGGGCTACCGCACCGGCGGCACCCTGCATTTCGTCATCAACAACCAGATCGGCTTCACCACGGCGCCGCGCAACTCGCGTTCGTCGCCCTACCCGTCTGACGTCGCCCTGATGGTCCAGGCGCCGATCTTCCACGTCAACGGCGACGATCCCGAAGCGGTCGTCTTCGCTTCGAAGGTCGCCACGGAATACCGTCAGAAGTTCCACAAGGACGTGGTGGTGGACATGTTCTGCTACCGCCGCTTCGGCCACAACGAAGGCGACGATCCGACCTTCACCCAGCCGCTGATGTACGCGAAGATCAAGAATCAGCCGACCACGCTGGAGATCTACGTCAAGCGCCTGGTCGCCGAAGGCGTCCTCACCCAGGCCGAGGCCGACGCCGAGATCGCCCGTTTCGAGGCCTTCCTCGACGCCGAGTTCGAAGCCGGCAAGACCTTCAAGGCCGACAAGGCCGACTGGCTGGACGGCCAGTGGCAGGGTCTGGGCGTCGATGCGGGCGATGATCAGCAGCAGCGCGGCAAGACCGGGGTTCCGGCCGCGAAGCTGCTCGACTACGGCCACCGCCTGACGACGATCCCGAACAGCGTCGACATGCACAAGACGCTGAAGCGCGTCATCGACGGCCGTCGCGATGCGGTGTCGAGCGGCGCGAACATCGACTGGGCCACGGCCGAGAGCCTAGCCTTCGCCAGCCTGCTGGATGAAGGCTACAACATCCGCCTGTCGGGTCAGGACTCGGTGCGCGGCACCTTCTCGCAGCGTCACTCGGGCGTGACCGACCAGACGACCGAGCAGCGCTACTTCCCGCTGAACAACCTGCGCGAAGGTCAGGCCCATTTCGAGGTCATCGACTCGGCCCTGTCGGAAGAGGCGGTGCTGGGCTTCGAGTACGGCTATTCGCTGGCCGACCCGAACACCCTGACCATGTGGGAAGGCCAGTTCGGCGACTTCGTCAACGGCGCCCAGGTGGTGATCGACCAGTTCATCTCGTCCGGTGAGCGCAAGTGGCTGCGGATGAGCGGCCTGACCATGCTGTTGCCGCACGGCTATGAAGGCCAGGGCCCCGAGCACTCCTCGGCTCGCCTGGAGCGCTTCCTGCAGCAGTGCGCCGAGAACAACATGCAGGTCGCCAACTGCACGACGCCGGCCAACTACTTCCACATCCTGCGTCGCCAGCTGCACCGCTCGTTCCGCAAGCCGCTGATCCTGATGACGCCCAAGTCGCTGCTGCGTCACAAGAAGGCCGTCTCGACCTTGGCCGACATGGCCGAGGGTTCGTCCTTCCACCGCGTGCTGCGCGACGACGCCGAGCTGCGTCCGGACGTGGCGGGCGTCACGCTCAAGGCCGACAAGGACATCCGCAAGGTCGTCGTCTGCTCGGGCAAGGTCTATTACGACCTGCTGGACGCGCGCGAGAAGGCGGGCGTCAACGACATCTACATCCTGCGTCTGGAACAGTTCTATCCGTGGCCGATCAAGTCGATCTCGGCGGAGCTGGCGCGCTTCCCCAACGCCGATCTGGTCTGGTGTCAGGAAGAACCCAAGAATATGGGCGGCTGGACCTTTGTCGATCCGTGGATCGAGCTGACGCTCGAGAAGCTGAACGTGAAGGCCAAGCGCGCGCGCTACGTCGGTCGCCCGGCCTCGGCCTCGACCGCCGCGGGCCTGATGAGCCGACACTTGAAGGAACTCGAGACCTTCCTCGCCGAGGCCATGGCCTGACCGCCGCGCCTGACCTAAAAGACAAGCAAAGTTCAGACACGAAAAGACACTGAAGATGGCCGATATCCTGACCCCCGCCCTCGGTGAATCCGTCGCCGAAGCCTCCATCGCCAAGTGGACCAAGAAGGTCGGCGACGCCGTGAAGAAGGACGAAGTCCTGGTTGAGCTGGAAACCGACAAGGTCTCACTCGAAGTCGTCGCCCCCGCCGACGGCGTGCTGTCGGCGATCAACGCCAATGACGGCGACACCGTCGTTCCCGGCACGGTGCTGGGCTCGGTGAGCGAAGGCGGCGCGGCCGCCGCCTCGGCTCCGGCTCCGGCTCCGGCGGCTGCGGCTCCGGCCGCCGCTCCGGCCGCTTCGGGCGGCGCTGCGGTCGACATCGCCGTGCCGACCATGGGCGAGAGCGTCGCCGAAGGCTCGATCGGAACCTGGTTGAAGAAGTCGGGCGACACTGTCGCCAAGGACGAGCTGCTGGTCGAGATCGAGACCGACAAGGTGGCCGTGGAAGTCTCGGCCCCGGCCGCCGGCGTCCTGACCATCATCGCCGCCGACGGCGACACCGTGACCCCTGGTCAGGTGATCGGTTCGGTCGCCGCCTCGGGCGCGGCCGCTGCGGCTGCTCCGGCGGCTGCTGCACCGGCCCCGGCCGCCGCCCCGGCCAACGCCGGTTCGGCCCAGGTTCCGACCTCGACCCATCTGTCGCCCGCCGTCCAGCGCGTGGTGTCGGAAAACAACATCAACCCGGCCTCGCTGTCGGCCTCAGGTCCGAAGGGCAACATCACTAAGGCCGACGCCATCGCCGCCATCGGCGCCGCCGCTCCGGCTGCGCCCGCCGCGGCCGCCCCGGCCGCGGCGCGCGCCGACCAACCGCGCGAAGAGCGGGTGAAGATGACGCGCCTGCGTCAGACCATCGCCCGTCGCCTGAAGGAATCCCAGAACACGGCCGCCCAGCTGACCACCTTCAACGAGGTGGACATGACCAACGTCATGGCCCTGCGCGCCCAGTACAAGGAGGTCTTCGAGAAGCGCCACGGCGTGAAGCTGGGCTTCATGTCCTTCTTCACCAAGGCCGTGGTTCAGGCCCTGCACGAAATCCCGGCCGTCAACGCCGAGATCGACGGCACGGACATCATCTACAAGAACCACTACGACATCGGCATCGCCGTCGGCACCGACAAGGGCCTGGTGGTTCCGGTTCTGCGCGACGCCGACGCCCTGTCGCTGGCCGGCATCGAGAAGGGCATCGGCGCCCTGGGCAAGGCTGCCCGTGACGGCGCCCTGACCATGGATCAGATGCAGGGCGGCACCTTCACCATCACCAACGGCGGCACCTATGGCTCGCTGATGTCGACGCCGATCCTGAACGCGCCGCAGTCGGGCATCCTGGGCATGCACAACATCGTGCAGCGCCCGATGGCCATCAACGGCGAGGTCAAGATCCGTCCGATGATGTACCTGGCCCTCAGCTACGATCACCGCATCGTCGACGGCAAGGAAGCCGTGACCTTCCTGGTCCGCATCAAGGAGCTGCTGGAAGACCCGGCGCGCGCCCTGCTGGACCTGTAAGCTCCGCACCACGCGAACGACTGACGACGGCGGGATCTTCGGATCTCGCCGTTTTCAATTGCGCGTCCTGCAGGCGTGTTAGGCTGCCGCCATGAGCCTGGTCGAGATCGCCCGCTATCAAGACGTCTATGAGGCCGATCTGGCCGCCGCCTTCCTGTCGTCGCACGACATCGAGGTGTCGGTGACCGAGCGGTTCCAGACCACGGTCGATCCCTTGATGCAGCGCGCCCTGGGCATCCGGCTGATGGGACGGGCGGATCAGGCGGCGCGGGCGCGCGACCTGCTGGCGCGCGCCGGGAACGGGGAATTCGCGACCGATGAAGGCGATGATCTGGACGGGCCGGATTCGACGGTTCGCACGGCGTCGCGCGGACTGGCCCTGTTCGCCTTCGCGACCGGGGCCGGCTTTGTCGGCACGGCCATGCCGCGGCGCTTCAACGCGCTGCAGTGGGCGGGCCTGGCGCTGATTGCGGCGATCCTGCTGCTGTCCGGGAGCGCCTATTTATGGGCGTCGGTGAACGGCGCCCTGGGTTGAGGCGTTGCGGGCGGTTGACGGGCGCATTGAAAATAACGGAGCTTCGCCCCGCTTCCTTGTGATGGAGAGTTTGCTTGCGTCTCAATCTGATCCCTGCGTCCGGCGCCCTGACCCTGGCGGCTGCGCTCATGGCCTGCGGGCCGGCCCCGGCCGAGGCGCCCGCCGCCGCGCCTAAGGCGGAAGACGCTGCGGCGACGGCCCCCGCAACGGCCCCGGCTGTCGCCGAGAGAAGCGCCGACTTCCGCCGCACCGATCCGGCCCAGGCCGATCTCAAGCTGATCGAGGAAGGCGCCGAATGGCGCGTGCTGATCCGCGCCGGGGGCGTTCCGAACGGCGGGGCCACGGCGGCCGATTGCGAGCTTCAGGCGCGCGGCGCTCAGGACCGCGACGATGTCATCCACGCCAAGCTGATCCCGTTCGAAGGCGAGCTGAATGAACTGACGGCGGCCGACATCGGCGCCGACGCGCCGGTGGTGAAGGTGCGCGTGGGTCCGGAAGGCGCCTTTGTCGAGGACAGCACGGCCGCCAACCGCTTCTGCGGCATGGGCTCTGACATCTCGGGCTTCTACAGCCGCACCCAGACGCCGGACTGACGGCGCGTCAGGGGCTAGAGGCCGACGTCCCAGACGCCCGCGTCGCGCATGCGGCATTCGCGGGCTTCTGCGGCGCGGCCGCCCATGTCGTGGGCCATGCCGCGAATGGCGTCAGATACGGTCGTCTTGTGCAGACCCGGCGTCACCGCATGGATGAAGGCGCATCCGGCCAGGCGCATCAGCTTGAAGCCGAAGCGCGACGAAGCGGCCATATGCTCGAGATAGGTCTCATCGACCTCACGCGGGTGATCGCGGAACAGGCGGTTGAAAGCGTTCGACATGAAGACAGCCTAGCGTGTTCGCGCCGGTCCCTCTACCCGGCCGCCGCATTCTGGCCTAAACCCGCGCCAGGAACAGAGGGCGCTTCGTCACGCCGCTTCAACCCCGCGTGACGCGGGCGCGGAGAAGCCTCCTCTCTGATGCTCAAGAGGACGACACATGGCCGACGGCAAGACCACTTCCGCCCAGACCTTCCGCTGGGAAGACCCCTTCGACCTGACGGGCCGTCTGACCGACGAGGAGCGGATGGTTCAGGATGCGGCGCGATCCTATGCGCGCGAGGCCCTGCTGCCGCGCGTCGTCGCCGCCTTCCGCGACGAGGTGTTCGATCGCGCGATCATGACCGAGATGGGCGAGATGGGCTTCCTGGGCGCCATGCTGCCGGAACAGTACGGCGGTTCCGAAGCGTCGCACGTCGCCTATGGCCTGATCGCCCGCGAGGTCGAGGCGATCGACAGCGGCTATCGTTCGGCCATGTCGGTGCAGTCGTCCCTGGCCATGTATCCGATCTACGCCTTCGGTTCCGAAGAGCAGAAGACGAAGTTCCTGCCGAAGATGGCGGCGGGCGAGCTGGTCGGCTGCTTCGGCCTGACCGAGGCGGACGGCGGGTCGGACCCGGCCTCGATGAAGACCACGGCGGTCGCGGTTCAGGGCGGCTATCGCCTGAACGGCGGCAAATACTGGATCACCAACTCGCCCATCGCCGACCTGGCCATCGTCTGGGCCAAGCTTGACGGCGTGATCCGCGGCTTCATCGTCGAGCGCGACTTCGACGGCTTCACCACGGGCAAGATCGGCGACAAGCTCAGTTTGCGCGCCTCCGTGACGGGCGACATCGGCCTGAACGACGTCTTCGTGCCGGAAGCCAACTTGCTGCCGGGCGTCCAGGGCCTGCGGGGGCCGTTCTCTTGCCTGAACAAGGCGCGCTTCGGCATCGCCTGGGGCGCCATGGGCGCGGCCGAGTTCTGCTTCCACGCCAGCCGCGACTATGTGGCCGAGCGCACCCTGTTCGGCCGCCCGCTGTCGTCGCGCCAGCTGGTGCAGAAGAAGCTGGCGGACATGCAGACCGAGATCTTCTTGGGTTTCGAGGGCGCCTACGCCCTGGGCCGTCTGCTGGACACGGGTGCCTGGGTTCCCGAGGCCATCAGCCTGATGAAGCGCAACAACTGCGGCAAGGCCCTGGCCGTGGCGCGCGAGGCCCGCGACATGCACGGCGGGGCCGGGATCACCGGCGAGCTGCACGTCATGCGCCACGCCATGAACCTGGAGACGGTCAACACCTATGAGGGCGCGCACGACGTCCACGCCCTGATCCTGGGCCGTGCGATCACGGGCGAAGCGGCCTTCTGATCCCAAGCGTTGCAGAAAACGCGCGACGCGACGATCCTTTGCCGTTGTCGCGCGTTTGTCTCGCCTGCGGGGCGGCGATGCTCGCCCGTCTGTCGGCCGAAGGCGGTCGGCGCCTGAAGGAAACCGGAATGACCAAACACAGCCTGCTGGCCGGCGCCGCCCTGGCGATCTTCAGCTTCAGCGGCATGGCCCAGGCTGCGCCCGTGGCCCCGACGGCGACCACCGTCCAGTCGCCTGTCGCGGCCATGCCCTATGACGCCCGACGCGGCGTCTTCACCTTCGCCGCCGGGCTGGAGCAAAGCCTGCCCGCCGTGGTCCAGGTGACGACCCTGGGCCAGTCGCGCGGTCCCAGCTCGGAAAACAATCCCAAGCCGTCGCAGGGCGGATCGGGCGTCATCATCGACGCGCGCGAAGGCATCATCGTCACCAACCACCACGTCATCGAGAACGGACAGAAGTTCACGGTCGACCTGATCGACGGCCGCCTGTTCGACGCCACCCTCATCGGCGCCGACAAGGCGACGGACATCGCCGTGCTGAAGATCGACGCCACGGGCCTGGCGCAGGTGGCGACGGTGGATTCCGACACCCTGCGCAGCGGCGACCTGGCCTTCGCCGTCGGCTATCCCCTGGGCCTGGACCAGACCCTGACCATGGGCGTCATCTCGGGCCTGAACCGCTCGGGCATGGGCGACGCCATCGAGGACTACATCCAGACCGATGCGGCGGTGAACTCGGGCAATTCGGGCGGGCCGCTGCTGGACAGCCGGGGCCGCTTGATCGGCATCAATACCGCCATCCTGTCGGGCGGTTTCGGCGGCGGCAACGACGGCATCGCCTTCGCCGTGCCGACGCGCATCATGATGTTCGTGGTCGACCAACTGCGCGCCACCGGCGAGGTCAAGCGCGGCCGCGTCGGCCTCGGTCTCGGCTCCCTGACGGCCGAGCGTGCGCGCGAGGTCGGGCTGAACATCGTGCGCGGCGCCGTGGTCTATGACGTCGAGCCGGGCTCGGCGGGCGAGAAGGCGGGGTTGAAGCCCGGCGACGTGCTGACGCGCATCCAGGACCGCCCGGTGGCCAACGCCGGTTCGGTCCAGGCCACGGTCGGCATCGCCCGCGCCGGAACCCAGATGCCGGTCGTCTATCTGCGCGACGGCCGAGAGGCCTCGACCCGGCTGACGATCGAGCCGTCCGATCCGGCGCCGGTGCGCGTCGGCGCGCAAGCGGCCATGGCGCGCGGCCTGACGGTGCGCAATCCGGCTTCAGGACGCGGGGCTCAGATCGCGGTGGTCGAGGCCGGGTCTTCCGCCGCCGCCGCCGGCTTCCAGGCCGGTGATGTGGTGGTTCAGGCGAACGGGGCCGAGATTGCGGACATGAGGGATCTGGCCCAGCGGCTTCAGGCGGCGGGCGAGGCGGTCGTGCCGATTATCGTCCTGCGCGACAATGAACGGGTCGAGATCGACCTGCCGGCCTGATCACGCCGTCTGAAGCTCTACGGAATCGCCCGCGTGACCGCCCGTCGCGCGGGCGAAGTCTTGTGCGTCGGATAGGGAGCAGACAGCAAAACGCCCGCGCTGCCGGGAGGGGGAGGGGAGGCAGGCGCGGGCGTCTCGCTTGGAGGAAGCATCGACCCGCCGAAGCCCTAAGCGGAAAAATCCAGGGGGCTGGGGGGGCTGTTCAGGATCCGGGACTTTTCCGAACTCCGACGAGCCGATGATGTAGTTCTGATCAGCGTTCCGGGCGGACGAAGGACCGAATGGGGGCGTTTTCGTGTCGTTTCGGATTTTCCCGATTGGTGAAGCTTAGACCTTGGACAGGATCAGGGTGGCGTTGGTGCCGCCGAAGCCGAAGCTGTTGGACATGACATGCGTCAGTTCGCCGTCGTGGCGCTGACGCAGGATCGGCATGCCCTCGAACTCGGGGTCTAGGTTCTCGATGTGGGCGCTCTCGGCGGCGAAGCCGTGCTTCATCATCAACAGGCAGTAGATGGCTTCCTGCGCGCCCGCCGCGCCGAGCGAATGGCCCGTCAGCGACTTGGTCGAGGAGATCATCGGCATGGCGTCGCCGAAGACGTTGCGCACCGCGCCCATTTCCTTGCTGTCGCCGACCGGCGTCGAGGTGCCGTGCGGGTTCAGGTAGTCGATCTTCGGATTACCGGCCATCTCCAGCGCGATCTTCATGCAGCGCTCGGCGCCCTCGCCCGAGGGGGCCACCATGTCATAGCCGTCCGAGTTGGCGCCGTAGCCGGTGACTTCGGCGTAGATGGTCGCGCCGCGCGCCACGGCGCGTTCGTATTCTTCCAGCACCACGATGCCGGCGCCGCCGGCGATGACGAAACCGTCGCGCGTCGTGTCATAGGCGCGGCTGGCCTTGTCGGGCGTGTCGTTGAAGTTGGAGGACATGGCGCCCATGGCGTCGAACATGTTCGACATGGACCAGTCGATGTCCTCGCAGCCGCCGGCGAAGACCACGTCCTGCTTGCCCCAGGCGATCTGTTCGGCGGCCGCGCCGATGCAGTGGGCGCTGGTCGCGCAGGCCGAACTGATCGAATAATTGACGCCCTTCAACTCGAACCAGGTGGCCAGCACGGCCGAAGGGCCGGACGCCATGGCCTTGGGCACGGCGAAGGGGCCGACGCGCTTGGGCGAGCCCTTTTCGACCGTGGTGGCCGCCGCCTGCAGGATGACCTGGGTCGAGGGGCCGCCCTCGCCGACGATCAGGCCGATGCGCTCGTTCTTGATCTCGTCGGCGGACAGGCCGCTGTCCTTCAGGGCCTCTTCAAAGGCGATGTGCGCCCAGGCCGTGCCGTTGGCCAGGAAGCGGGCGGCGCGACGATCGACCAGAGGCGCCCAGTCTTCAGCCGTGTGGCCCAGGGCCGGGGGCGCCCAGACCTGGGAGCGGAAGCCGTATTTGGCGTGGTCGGCGGCGTGCTGGACGCCAGACTTGGCGTCGCGCAGGGAGGCCGCGACCTGATCCTGGCCGGTGCCGATGGAAGAGACGATGCCCAGTCCGGTGACGACGACACGCCGCATGGTGATTCCAATCCTCAAAGTCTTCGGACGCCGCGTTGGCCGCGGCTATCCATCAAGTGGGGTCAGGCGGCGTCCGGTTCCACCGGAGCCGCGCCGCCGAACAGGCCGACGCGCATGTCAGCGCAAGTATAGATGACCTCGCCGTCCGCTTCGAGCACGCCGTCGGCGATACCCATGACCAGCTTGCGGTTGATGACGCGCTTCAGGTGGACCTTATAGACCACCTTCTTGACGTCCGGCGTCACCTGGCCGGTGAACTTGACCTCGCCGACGCCCAGGGCGCGGCCCTTGCCCGGTCCGCCGATCCAGCCGAGGTAGAAGCCGACCAACTGCCACATGGCGTCCAGACCCAGGCAGCCCGGCATGACCGGATCGCCGATGAAGTGGCACTGGAAGAACCAGAGGTCCGGGTTGATGTCGAGTTCCGCCTCGACATAGCCCTTGCCGTAGTCGCCGCCGTCGGCGCTGATGGTCTTGATCCGGTCGAACATCAGCATGGGCGGGGCCGGCAGCTGGGCGTTGCCCGGACCGAACAGCTCGCCCCGGCCCGAGGCCAGCAGGCCTTCGTGATCGAACGACGACGGATATTGCGACTGGCTCAAGGGAAATCGGCTCCGAAAGGTGTTGCTGGCGGGTTACACGACCCAGAGGCCGCGCTCAACCATGCGTCAGCATATGGGATCAGGAGGCGCGGCCGGCGCCGGCCGGGCGGGCGGCGTTGCACAGGGCCCGTTCCTGGGTTCCGAAGACGGCGCGTTCGGCGACCCAGCCGCGCAGCTTGCGCGCCCGCACCCGGCACCAGCCGTCCTCGCACTCGTCCAGGGGGATCAGGGCGTTCGGCGACAAAAGGGCGCGGACCGAGGCGGTCTCGGACCGGCCCGTGCGGATCGGCACCGCTTCGTCCGAGCGGTTGAAGACGCTGCGGCGGCCCGAGGCGACGGTGCGGTGGATCCAGGCGACGGACCCTTCCGGGTCGCAGATCTTGCGCCATTCGCGCGTCTCGGCGATCACCTGCACCGGCAGACCCGCGGCGCGATATTCCCACAGGATGCGGTAGTCGAGGCCCGGCCCCTGGCGCGCCCGCACCTGCGAGGATTTCAGCGTCACCCAGCGCGGCACCTCCAGCCCCGTCGGGGTCGGGCGGCCGTCGGGCATGGTCGAGCCCGCCGCCAACAGAACGCCGGTCATGAGGACAGCGGCGAGGGCCGCAACGCGAGGCGCCCTTTTGATCCTGACCGCAGCTTTGCTAGACACCGAATATCGACCCGTTCCGAACGGGCGCCGCCCGTGGAAAACCCAGGTCTCCTATGTCCGCTCGCAAGCTTAAGGTCGTATTAACCAGACGCCTGCCTGACGCCGTCGAAACGCGGATGCGCGAACTTTTCGACGCCGAATTGAACCTGACCGACCGGCCGATGTCGCGCGACGACTTGGCCGCCGCCCTGCAACGGGCCGAAGTGCTGGTTCCGACCATCACCGATCACCTGGACGCCGAACTGATCGCGGGCGCAGGCGAGCAGTTGAAGATGATCGCCAATTTCGGCGCGGGCGTGGATCACATCGACATCGACGCCGCCGTCGGGCGTGGGATCATCGCCACCAATACGCCGGGCGTCTTGACCGAGGACACGGCCGACCTGGGCATGAGCCTGATTCTGGCGGTCAGTCGCCGCATCGTGGAAGGCGCCGAGGTGGTGGCCGAGGGCCGCTTCGAGGGCTGGAGCCCGACCTGGATGTGCGGCCGCAAGCTGTGGGGCAAGCGTTTGGGCATCGTCGGCATGGGCCGCATCGGCCAGGCCCTGGCCCGCCGCGCCAAGGCCTTCGGCATGCAGGTCCACTATCACAACCGCAAGCCCGTCCCCGACATGATCGCCGAGGAGCTGGGCGCGACCTGGTGGGACGACCTGGACCAGATGCTGGCGCGGATGGACGTCATCTCGCTGAACTGCCCGGCGACGAAAGAGACGCACCACCTGCTGTCGGTCGAGCGTCTGGCCCGGCTTCAGCCGCACGCCATCGTGGTCAACACCGCGCGCGGCGAGCTGATCGACGAAGCCGCCCTGGTCGAGGCGCTGGACCGCCGCGCCCTGTTCGGCGTCGGCCTGGATGTGTTTGAGAACGAGCCCAAGGTGCATCCGGGTCTGCTCGGCCGTGCGAACGTGGTGTTGCTGCCCCACCTCGGCTCGGCCACCCTTGAGGCGCGTCAGGACATGGGCGATCGCGTGATCGCCAACATCATGACCTATCAGAACGGGCACCGCCCGCCTGACCGCGTCATCCCGGCGATGCTCTAGGCGTGAGCTGACCCGCAGACGGGACAGGCGGGGTCGGCGGCGATCTTCACGACGCGGCTGTTTCCGGCCAGGCCGTCATACAGCATCAGGCGGCCGGTCAACGGCTTGCCCGCGCCGGTGATCAGCTTGATCGCCTCCAGCGCCGCCATGGCGCCGATGACGCCGGCCAGGGCGCCGACCACGCCGACGCGGGCGCAGGTCTCGGCGTCGGGAGGAATCTCGGGCACCAGGCACTGATAGCAGGGTCGCCCCTCGAACACCGACACCTGCCCCGACCAGCGGCCCAGGGCGCCGGACACCAGCGGCTTGCCCGCCGCCACGCAGGCGGCGTTGACGGCCAGTCGCGTCTCGAAATCGTCGGTGCCGTCCAGCGCCAGATCGAAGTCCTGCATCAGAGCCGCCGCACTGTCCGGCGTGACGCGCTGGTTGAAGGTCTGGACGGCGACGTGTGGATTCAGGGCGTTGAGGCGCTCGGCGCCCGCCTCGACCTTGGCGCGGCCGGGGTCGTCGGTGGTGAAGGCGATCTGGCGTTGCAGGTTGGACAGGGCGACCGTGTCGTCGTCGATCAGGCCCAGCGTCCCCACCCCGGCGGCGGCCAGATAGAGGGCGGCCGGATTGCCCACCCCGCCCATGCCGACGATCAGCACGCGGGCGCGTTTCAGCGCCTGCTGGCCGGGGCCGCCGATCTCGGACAGCACCAGTTGGCGGGCGTAGCGCTCGACCTCTTCGTCGGAGAAGCGCACGGGGGCGAGAGGGGCGGAAGGCTGGGTCACGCCGACTGTCTAGCGCAGTCGGACGGATGCGTCAGGCCGGAACGGGCGCGACCCCGACGGCCAGGGCCAGCAGGGTCTCGGCGCGCGCGGGACTGAGCTGGTCCAGGGCCTCGCCGTTCAACAGGCGGGCCGCCTCGGGCGTCAGATCAGCCAGAATCATGGGCCAGTCGCCGAACCGGCGGCCGGACACGGCCATGTCGGACAACAGGCGCAGGTTTTCATGGCGCGGATCGATCCGCAGCCGGTCCATCAGGCGGTCGATGTCGGCCCGGCGGCCTTCGATGAGCTGAAGGAACTGGCCGCCATGGCGCATCAGGGCGCTGGTCAGGCCTTCGCGGCGGTTGTTGCGCTCGGACTCGCCGAGGATCTCCGCCAGGATCAGAAGGCTGGTCGCCGCGCCGCCGACGGCGTCGCTGACATAGATGGCGCGGTGCAGGGGCAAGGGAACTCGAAACGCAAGCGCAGCCTCCCCCGCCTCGCGGACGGCGAGATGATGGGGCGGCCGGGGGCGTTCCCCTGTCATGGGCCGATTAAGAATCTCTTATGGTTAAGCTTTGTGCGGGCGGTTGCGACAAAGCCTGATCTTGCGGCGGGCGACGGGCTTCGCCATGTCATCCGCCATGAACATGAGCGCCTCGAACTTTCCCGACTGGCACGGCACCACCATTCTGGCGGTGCGCAAGAACGGCCGCACCGTCATCGCCGGCGACGGCCAGGTCTCCATGGGGCCGACCATCGTCAAGGGCGCGGCGCGCAAGGTGCGCACCCTGGCGAACGGCAAGGTGCTGGCGGGCTTCGCCGGAGCCACGGCCGACGCCCTGACCCTGATCGAGCGGCTGGAAGCCAAGCTGGAGCAGTACCCGGACCAACTGGCCCGCGCCTGCGTCGAACTGGCCAAGGACTGGCGCACCGACCGCTATCTGCGCCGGCTTGAGGCCATGCTGCTGGTCGCCGACAAGGACACCATTCTGACCGTCACCGGCGTCGGCGACGTGCTGGAGCCGGAATGCGGCGTGGCCGCCGTCGGCTCGGGCGGCAACTACGCCCTGGCCGCCGCCCGCGCCCTGATCGACGAGCACACCGAGCTGGACGCCGAGCAGATCGCCCGCAAGGCCATGAAGATCGCCGCCGACATCTGCGTCTACACCAACGGCAATCTCACCATTGAAAGTCTGTAGGGCGCTATCGCTCGCCGCGCGGCGGCTTGCTGCTTGAGCGCCTGATATGCGTATTTCTGGACCGTCTGAACCATGACTGATCTGTCTCCCCGTGAAATCGTCTCCGAGCTGGACCGCTTCATCGTCGGCCAGGACGACGCCAAGCGCGCCGTTGCCGTGGCCCTGCGCAACCGCTGGCGCCGCAAGCGCGTGCCGGACGACCTGCGCGACGAGGTCACGCCCAAGAACATCCTGATGATCGGCCCGACAGGCGTGGGCAAGACCGAGATCGCCCGGCGCCTGGCGCGTCTGGCCGGCTCGCCCTTCCTCAAGGTCGAGGCGACCAAGTTCACCGAGGTCGGCTATGTCGGCCGCGACGTCGATCAGATCATGCGCGACCTGGTCGAAAGCGCCCTGGTCATGGTGCGCGACAAGCGCCGCTCGGGCGTCAAGGCCCGCGCCGAAGGTCAGGCCGAGGAACGCATCTTGGACGCCCTGGTCGGACCGGGTTCCCAGCCCGTCACGCGCGAGGCCTTCCGC
The DNA here is from genome assembly GCF_047237745.1 of Brevundimonas phoenicis. Taxonomy (NCBI): domain Bacteria; kingdom Pseudomonadati; phylum Pseudomonadota; class Alphaproteobacteria; order Caulobacterales; family Caulobacteraceae; genus Brevundimonas; species Brevundimonas phoenicis. The sequence continues at coordinate 104,614 of NZ_JBDFLN010000001.1, read as the reverse complement.
AAGAAGCTGCGGGCGGGCGAGCTGGACGACAAGGAGATCGAGATCGCCCTGGCCGATACGGCCTCGCCGCTGCAGGGGCTGGACATGCCGGGCGGCGGGGGCAACGTCGGCCTGCTGAACCTGTCGGAGATGCTGGGCAAGATGGGCGGCGGCCGTACCAAGACGGTCAAGCTGACTGTGCGCGACGCCCTGGCGCCCCTCGTCACCGAGGAGAGCGACAAGCTGCTGGATCAGGAAAGCCTGACCAAGGAAGCCCTGCTGCTGGCCGAAAACGAGGGCATCGTCTTCCTGGACGAAATCGACAAGGTGGCCGCGCGCCAGGATCGCGGCGGCGGCGCCGACGTCTCGCGCGAAGGGGTGCAACGCGACCTGCTGCCCCTGATCGAAGGCACGACGGTGTCGACCAAGTATGGGCCGGTGAAGACCGACCATGTGCTGTTCATCGCCTCGGGCGCCTTCCATGTCGCCAAGCCGTCGGATCTGTTGCCCGAGCTTCAGGGTCGCCTGCCGATCCGGGTGGAGCTGAAGGCCCTGACCCGCGACGACTTCAAGCGCATCCTGACCGAGCCCGAGGCCAATCTGATCCGTCAGAACCAGGCCCTGCTGGCGACCGAAGGGGTCGAACTGGTCTTCACCGACGACGCGGTCGAGGCCATGGCCGACGCCGCCGTGGCCGCCAACTCCACCGTCGAGAACATCGGCGCGCGCCGTCTTCAGACGGTGATGGAGCGGGTGCTGGAGGAAACCAGCTTCAAGGCCGCGGACCTGTCGGGCCAGACCCTGACCTTCGACGGCGACAAGGTGCGCGAGAAGGTCGGCGACCTGGCCAAGAACGTCGACCTGAGCCGGTTCATCCTGTGATGGGCTGATCCGCTGTCGCGGCGGTGCGGGGTCAGCCCCGCATCGCCTCCACCGCCTCGACCAACCGCTTAAGCTCTGCGGGGCTCGACAGCCGGTGGTCGCCGCCTTCGATCAGGTCGAGGCGCAGGTCGCCGCCGCTCAGGCGTTCGGCCAGCTCGACCTGATGGCGCCACGGCACCACGTCGTCGGCGCGGCCCTGCAGCACATGGACCGGCGCGGTGATGTCGATCTGGCCGTCCAGCAGCAGCCAGTCGCGCGCCTCCTCGAACATCCGCCGGGTCAGGACGTAGGAGCCAAGCCCTTCCTCGGTGATGACCGTTTCGCCTTCGCGCAGGATGGCCTGACGCTCATGATCCGCCAGACCCGGCCACATCAGCTTTTCGGTGAAGTCCTGCGCCGGATTGACCAGCACCACGCCCTTGACCCGCTCCGGCCGCGCCAGCGTCGCCAGCAGGGCCACCCAGCCGCCCATCGACGAGCCGACCGGGATCACCGGGCCCTCCAGACTGTCGATAAGGGCGACGGCGTCCTCGCGCCAGCGGCCGATGGTCGCCTGCTTCCAGTCGCCGGAGGAGACGCCATGGGCGAAGTGGTCGTAGCGCACATAGTTCCAGTCGCGCTCGCGGGCGGCGGCGTCCAGCGCCAGCGCCTTGGTCCCCTCCATGTCCGAGCGGAAGCCGCCGATCCAGATGACCGTCGGGCCGTCGCCCTTGATCGCCTTATAGGCCAGCGTTTCACCGTCGGGGCGTTGCAGCGTCTGGACGTCGGACATGAAAACTCCTCGGACTGTCATTCCTCGCGGAATGGCTTTAGCAGAGACCGGGTCTCTTCACAGGCCGCGAGAGCCCCCGCTTGTCCGCACCCAAAGCCCTCTTCGTCAGCTCCAACCGGATCGGCGACTGCGTCATCTCCTCGGGCGTGATCCGCGAGATCGCGCGCCAGTTGCCGGGCGTACAGATCACCGTCGCCTGCGGCCGCCCGCCCGCCCCCTTCTTCCGCTCGGCGCCGAACGTCGAGCGCGTCATCATCCTCGACAAGAAGAAGGCCGCCGGACACTGGATCGATCTGTGGAAGCAGGTGCGCGGCACGCAGTGGGACATGGTCGTGGACATCCGCGGCTCGGCCCTGGCCTATCTGATCCCGGCCAAGCGGCGCATCGTCTACAACCGCCGCTGGGAGACGGGCCTGCGCAAGGTCGAGATGGTGTCGCGCCTGATGGGTTCGCCGACGCCGCTGGACCCGGAAATCTTCCTCGACGTTCGGGCCCGTGTCGAGGCCGCCGCCGTCATCGATCCGCAACTGGCCGCCGGGCCGGGCGCCGGGCCTATCATCGCGCTCGCCCCCATTGCGCACCAGCCGGGCAAGTCGTGGCCCGCCGACCGCTGGGGTCAACTGGTCGAGAAGCTGAAGGCGGAGCCGCGCTTCGACGGTTGGCGCTTCATGCCCGTCGGCGGTCCCGGCGACCGGCCGCCCGCAACCCCGGCGCTGGAGGCGGCGGGACCGCGCGCCATCGACTGCGTGGGCAAGGGCGACATCCTGTGTTCGGCCGCCGCCATCGACCGGGCGACCCTGTTTGTCGGCAACGACAGCGGCCTGATGCACGTCTCGGCGGCGCTGGGGCGGCCGACGCTGGGGCTGTTCGGCCCGACCGAGTGGTGGCTCTATGGGCCGTGGGGGCCGAAGACGCGCACCGCGGCGTCCAATGAGACGCGCGGCCAGTTCGCCCCGATCGAGGATCTGAGCGTCGATCATGTCTTCGATGCGGTGCTGGACCTGTACGACGCCTATGTCGCTGAAGGGGCCGCAAAGGCCTGGGGGCCCGAAATCCCTTGAAATAGCGGCCTTGCGTCGCCATATTCCGGCCGCTTGGAACGCAGCCGCAGTTGTGTGCGCTGAATCCTCGCCACCAGATTCGCCTATCTTCTGATCACATAAGGAAACGACGCCCATTCGCCGTCCCATGCAAGCGCCGCCCGTAAAGGACGGGCCGCCCATCAACCAGGATATCCGCGCCGCCCGCGTTCTGCTCATCGACCAGAACGGGGAAAAACAGGGCGTCATGCCGCTGTCGGCTGCGCTGGAGGCCGCCGAGGAGGCGGGCCTGGACCTGGTTCAGATCGTCGCCAACGCCGAAACGCCGGTGTGCAAGATTCTGGACTACGGCAAGCATCGCTTCCAGGAACAGAAGAAGAAGGCCGAGGCGCGCAAGCGTCAGAAGGTCGTCGAGCTGAAGGAAATCAAGCTTCGGCCGAACATCGACACGCACGACTATGACGTGAAGGCCAAGGCCATGCACCGCTTCTTCGACGACGGTGACAAGGTCAAGGTGACCATCCGCTTCCGCGGCCGCGAAATGGCCCACCCCGAACTGGGCATGAAGCTGATGAACAAGGTCCAGGCCGATTTCGAGGAAGAGGCCAAGGTCGAGTTCGCGCCCAAGATGGAAGGCCGCCAGATGATCATGATCCTGGCCCCGCGCTGATCGCGAAAATCACTTGAACGAATAACGACGCTACGCTTCTGTGTAGCGTCGTTTTTTGTTCTGGAGGGGACATGAAGCTGATCCTGATCTCGGCTGCGGCTTCCTTGGTGTTGGCCGGGGGCGTTGAGGCGGGAGACGCGACGCCGCCATCCGCGCCGCCTGTGGAGGCTTATGCTTCACTGCCAGCTCTCGATCAGGTGGTGCTGTCGCCTGATGGAGCCCGGCTGGCCTTCATCGGCGTGACGCCACAGGGGCAGCGTCGCTTGGGTGTCCGTTCGCTCGCCGGGGAGGCCCTGGGCGCAGTCGATCTCGGCGACAAGAAGGTTCGAGATGTCTTCTGGGCGGATAACGATCATGTCGTGATCACGACCTCTGAGTATACGGATATCGCATGGGTCTCTGACCGTGCGGAATTCTACACGGCTCAGTCGTTCGACGTCCGCACGCGCCGTTTCGTGACCTTGATGCGTTCGTCCAGTTCTCGGGGCGGTAGCGTCGCCGGGTCGCGACAGTCGCAGGGAACGGGCCTGTTCAACTTCATCGCAGGTCCTCCATTCCAGCGCGAGGTGGACGGGCGAATCCGAACTTTTGTACGCAGCTATGTGCGAGACCATGGCCTCTCGGTGTTCGAGGTCGATCTGGACAGTGGCCAGGGAGTTCTCAGGCCGGACTTCGAGGGCGTGGTGGGACCAGACGGGAAGTCTGTCGCGCGCGCTCAGTGGAGCCGTGACACGGGGCGGTGGTGGCTGCAGGCCAAGGCGGATGTGGGTTGGCGAGAAATCTGGAGCGGCGAAGGATTTAAGATCGATACGCCTGCCCTGCTTGGAGCGGGCACGACTGAAGGCTCCGTTCTGATCTCCGTGCCCAGGGATGGCGATATCGAGCTTTACGAGGTGCTGCTGGCGGGCGGCGAGGCGCGGCGACTCCGGATCGATGATATGGTTGAGCCCTCGCCGATTTATCATCCGCTGACCCGAAATCTTCTTGGCTTCAGGGCCGAAGGCGAAGAACGTGCGGAATTCCTGTTCACCGATGAGGATATGGCGCGTCGTTGGCGGTATTTGGAGGGCTTGTTTCCCGGGCAGAACATTCGGATTGAATCCGCGACGCCTGACTATGATCGGCTGATCGTCCTGACGGACGGAGCGTCCGATCCGGGCAGTTATGCCGTGGTGGACATCAAGCAAGAGCGCTTGATTAAGGTTGGGTCGCGTTATCCGGGCGTGCCGGGCGAAGCGGTGGGACCGGTTCGCTACATCACCTATTCGGCGCGCGACGGACTGGATATCCCCGCTTATCTGACCTTGCCGCGTGGGCGAGAGGCCAAGAACCTGCCGCTGATCGTCATGCCTCACGGCGGGCCGCAGGCTCGTGATCTTCCGGGGTTCGACTATTGGGCTCAGGTGCTGGCGTCGCGCGGCTACGCCGTTCTTCAGCCTCAATACCGCGGCTCTACCGGCTTTGGTCTGGCTCATGTCGAGGCGGGATATGGCGAGTGGGGGCGCAAAATGCAGACCGACCTGACGGACGGCGTGACGCATCTGGCCCGCGAAGGGGTGATCGATGCAGGCAAGGTCTGCATCTTCGGCTGGAGCTATGGCGGCTATGCGGCCATGGCGGGTGTGACGCTGGATCCGGAAACCTATCGGTGCGCCGTGGCGGGCGCGGGCGTGTCGGACTTGCCTAGAATGCTGGCTTGGGAGCGTGATCAGACCGGCGGGCGCGATACAGACGTAATGCGCTACTGGAAGCGTTTCATGGGGGCGTCACGCATCAACGACAACTCCATCGCCGAGGTGTCACCGGCGCGTTTAGCTGACCGGGTGAGGGCGCCGGTTCTGTTGATCCACGGCACCGATGACAGTGTTGTGCCATATGAGCAGTCTGAACTTTTCCGGCGCGCGCTGGAAAAAGAAGGGAAGAGCGTCGAGGTCGTCGAGTTGCGCGGCGAGGACCATTGGTTGTCGCGGCGTTCTGGACGAGAGGCGGTGTTCCGGGCTGCGATCGCCTTCATGGAGCGGCACAACCCCGCTGACTGACATTGTTGGGATATGGCTGCATGGCGTTGATGGCTTCGTCCTTCATGAGCTTCGGGTCGCTCTGCATCGTCGCGCTTTCCGATACGTAGGTGTCGCGCTAAGGCGAAATCATGTCCGCTTCCATGTCTCCCAAGGCCCAGGCGCCGACCCTGGCGGTGCTGTTCGCCGTGGTCTTCATCAATCTGGTCGGGTTCGGCCTGGTGGTGCCGCTGCTGCCCTTCTTCGCCCAGAGCCTTCAGGCCGAGCCGTGGCAGATCACCTTGATGTTCTCGGCCTACTCCCTGGGCCAGTTCTTCGCCGAGCCCTTCTGGGGACGGCTGTCGGATCGGATCGGGCGCAAGCCGGTGTTGCTGATCACCCTGGCGGCCAACGCCGTGGGCTATCTGTTGCTGGCCTTCGCGCCCAACATCTGGACGGCGATCCTGGTGCGGATGTTCACCGGGCTGGGCGCGGGCAACATCTCGACGGTCCAGGGCTATATCGCCGACGTCACCCCGCCTGAGCGCCGGGCCGGGCGCATGGGGCTGATCGGCGCCGCCTTCGGCCTGGGCTTCATCGTCGGGCCGGGCATGGGCGGCTTGCTGGCTCAGCCGCAGATGGGCCATGTCGGCTATCAGCTGCCGATCTTCGCCGCCTCCGGCGCGGCGGTGCTGGCGGCGCTGGGGGTGATGTTCTTCCTGCGCGAGAGCCGGGCCAAGGCCGATCCGGCGGCGCCGCGTCCCGCCTTCCTGTCGGGCATTCAGTTCGCCCGCACGGACGAGGTGGTGTCGCGCGTCCTGGTGGTCAGCCTGATCTATCTGGCGGGCTTTTCCGCGATGGAGGCCGCCTTCGGCCTGTGGGCCGAGCATCGCTACGCCTGGACGGCGCGCGAGGTGGGGCTCAGCTTCATGATCGTGGGCCTGGTCTCGGCCGTGAACCAGGGGCTTCTGGCCGGTCGACTGGCGCGGCGCTTCGGCGAGGCGCGGGTGCTGGCGGCGGGCATGCTGTTGTTCGGGACGTCGCTTATCTTGCAGGTGGTCGCGCCGCCGGCCTGGTTCCCTGCGGCGCAGATCGACCTGGGGCTGTTCGTCATTCCGGTGTCGGCCGGGTGGATCATTCCCATCGTCATGGGGATCGGCGCCTGCGGCATGTCGCTGGCCATGCCCAACATCTCGGCCCTGATCAGCCGTTCGTCGCCGCCGGATCGGCAGGGGGCCATGCTGGGGCTGAACATGGCGGCGGGGTCGATGGCGCGCATCGTCGGCCCTATGGTCGCGGGGGTTCTCTATTCCGCTGTGGGGCCGGATTGGCCCTTCCTGGTCGGAGCGGTGCTGACGGTTCCGGCGGCGATGATGGCGATCAACGCCGGGCGCGCCGCGCGTCGTCGCGCGATCGCTGTCTGAGCGGTCGAAGCGGACTCTTCTTGCCTCGGGCAGCCGTTTGGCGTAGAAGCCGCGCCTTCGCGTACCGGACCGCCGGGCGAACAGGCATGCCTGGGCGGTCTTAAATCAGGCTGGCGCTGGTCGGGCTCAAGTAGCTCGAAGAGCGGTAGCCCTCTAAAAGACAGAGAGTGAAAATGCCGAAGCTGAAGACGAAGTCGGGCGCCAAGAAGCGCTTCAAATTCACCGCGACGGGCAAGGTCAAGGCTGGCGTGGCCGGCAAGCGCCACCGCCTGATCAGCCACAACTCGAAGTACATCCGCCAGAACCGCGGCACTTCGGTCATGGCCGACGCCGACGCCAAGAAGATCAAGTCCTACATGCCGTACGCCTGATCGGCGCACGCAGACACGATCTCTCAACCGCATAGAATTTGAACTAAGTCCCTCAAGCAGCAAGGCCCAGCGGGCCGAGCGATAGGGACTTCCCGAAGGGAAAATTACAATGGCTCGCGTCACTCGGGGCGTTACGTCCCACGCCAAGCACAAGAAAGTCCTGAAGCAGGCCAAGGGCTTCTACGGCCGCCGCAAGAACACCATCCGCACCGCCAAGGCTGCGGTGGATCGCGCCGGTCAATACGCCTACCGCGACCGTCGCAACAAGAAGCGTTCGTTCCGCGCCCTGTGGATCCAGCGCATCAACGCCGCCGCTCGCCTGGAAGGCTTCACCTATTCGCAGTTCATGCACGGCCTGGCCAAGGCCGGCATCGAGCTGGACCGCAAGGTTCTGTCGACGATCGCCGCCGACGAAGCCAGTTTCAAGGGCATCGCCGACAAGGTTCGCGCGGCCCTCGCTTAAGTTTTCCTCCCTCACGGGATGAAGCAAAAGCCCTCCGGTTCGCGCCGGGGGGCTTTTTGCTTTCGATCCTAGCGGCTAGACGACCTGCATGACCGATCTCGCTCAACTGGAACTGGACCTCATCAACGCCATCGGCTCGGCCGAGAGCGTGGCGGGTCTGGAGGACATCCGCGTCGCCGCCCTCGGCAAGTCCGGCTCGATCTCGGGCCTGCTGAAAGGCATGGGGGCGCTGAGCCCTGATGAGCGCCGCGAGCGCGGCCCCGTCATCAACGGCCTGCGCGACCGGGTGTCGTCGGCCCTGTCCGCCCGCAAGGCCGAGCTGGAAGCCGCCGAGCTGGACGCCCGCCTGTTGGCCGAGCGCGTCGATCTGACCCTGCCCAGCCGCCCGCGCCGCAAGGGCGGGGTGCATCCGACCATGCAGGTCATGGACGAGATGGTCGCCGTCTTCGCCGACATGGGCTTCTCGGTCGCCGAGGGGCCGGACATCGAGGACGACTTCCACAACTTCACGGCCCTGAACTTCCCGCCCAAGCATCCGGCGCGGGAGATGCACGACACCTTCTTCCTGAAGCCCGACCCGCAAACGGGCGAGCGCAAGGTGCTGCGCACCCACACCAGCCCGGTGCAGGTGCGTACCATGATGTCGCAGAAGCCGCCGATCCGAATCATCGCGCCGGGCCGCACCTTCCGTAAGGATTCCGACGCGACCCACACGCCGATGTTCCACCAGATCGAAGGCCTGGTGATCGACCGCGACATCCACATGGGCCATCTGAAGACGACGCTGGAGACCTTCATCGCCCGCTTCTTCGAGCTGGACGATGTCCACGCCCGCTTCCGCCCGCACCACTTCCCCTTCACCGAACCCTCGGCGGAGATGGACATTCGCTGCGATCGCTCCGGCGGCAAGCTGACCCTGAATGAGGGCGAGGACTGGCTGGAGATCCTGGGCTGCGGGATGGTGCACCCGAACGTCCTGCGCAATGCGGGCATCGACCCGGACGAGTACCAGGGCTTCGCCTTCGGCATGGGCGTCGACCGCCTGGCCATGCTGAAATACGGCGTGCCTGACCTGCGCCCCATGTTCGAGGCCGATACGCGCTGGCTGGCGCACTACGGCTTCTCCGCCTTCGCCGCGCCGAACCCGGCGTCGGGCCTCAGCTGAACTGGAAATACCGATGACCGATCAGACCGCGATGTCGCCCGAAGAGAAGCTGGGTCGCGAAATTATCGCCCGCACGTCTTTTGAGAAGGAAGCCGTCTGGCTGCCATCCCTGGCCGTGCACCACATGAACGGCGGACAGGTCTTCATTGACGGCAAGACCTTCACCGAATGCCTGATCGAAGGTCCGGCTGTCATGGCCATCATGAACGGCACGACGTTTGACGGCTGCAACATGGGCGTGGCCCAGAATCCGCGCACCCTGCTGCTGGACCCGCGCGGCGATATGATCGCTGGCGTGATCGGCATGTCCAATTGCCGTTTCGTGCGCTGCCGTTTTGTCCAGGTAGGCTTCACCGGCGCCAAGGAGGCGTTGGACGAACTGGAGCAGGGCCTGCTCAGTGCGCGCGCCGAGGCGGAGGCTCAGGCGAAGGGATAGTGCGCGCGGCCGCGCGATGCGGCGATGCTCGTCCCTTCTGTTTTGTGAAAGATCGATATGACTGACACCACCATCACACTTGAGGCGCTTGGCCCTGGCCCGAACTATGTCCGCAAAAATGTGTGGCTGCCGCAGTTGTTCATGGAAGCCGCTCGCGCAGGGCTGTCGGCTATCGAAGGCCGCCGTTTTGAAAATTGCCTGATGGAGGGGCCGGCGGTCCTGCTGCCGCTGGAAGGCTGCAACTTTGACGGCTGCGACATGGGCGACGCCCAGGGCGACCCGCGCAACCTGATGCTGAGCCCGCAAGGACCGCAGCGTGTCACCGGCCCGATTCCGTTCCGAAACTGCCAGTTCATCAATTGCAACTTCCTCGGCGTCGGCTTCACCGGCTCGGCGGCCTTCCTCGACAATATGGTCGGGGCCCTTTCTCAGCCTGGGACGGCCCAATGAAGTTCACGCTTTCCTGGCTGAAGGCCCACCTCGACACCGAGGCCGAGGTCGATCAGGTCGCGGAGGCCATGACCATGGCCGGGCTGGAGGTCGAAGAGGTCCACGACCCCATCGCCGCCTTGGCGCCCTTTACCGTGGCCAAGATCGTTTCGGCCGAACGCCACCCGAACGCCGACCGGCTGCAGGTCTGCCAGGTCGAGACCGTGGACGGCCTGAAGGAGATCGTCTGCGGCGCGCCGAACGCGCGGGCGGGCCTGACCACCATCTACGCCCCTATCGGCGCCTATGTGCCCGGCCTGGGCGTGACCCTGGTCGAGAAGCCGGTGCGCGGCGTGGTGTCCAACGGCATGCTGTGCTCGGGCGCGGAGCTTGAACTGCCCGACGACAGCGACGGCATTTTGGAGCTGTCCGACGACCTGCAGGTCGGCCAGCCTGCGGCGGGCGTTTTCGGCGCCGAGCCGGTCATCGACTTCGAGGTGACGCCGAACCGTCCCGACTGGCTGGGCGTGGCGGGCATCGCCCGAGACCTGGCCGCCGCCGGGCTCGGCAGGCTAACGACGCCGGAGATCGCGCCGGTCGCCGGGGCTTTCGACAGCCCCGTCTCGGTGACGCTGGAGGCGCCCGAGCTGTGCCCGGTCTTCGCCGGTCGCGTGATCCGGGGCGTGCGGAACGGCCCGTCGCCGGAGTGGCTGCAACAGCGCCTGACGGCCATCGGCCTGCGTCCGATCAACCGCCTCGTCGACGTCACCAATCTGATTTCCTACGACCGCGCGCGGCCGTTGCACGTCTATGATCTGGCGAGCCTGTCGGGCGACGGGATCGTGGTGCGCGCCGGTCGCGGCGACGCCGACCAAATGGAAGCCCTGGACGGCAAGACCTATGCGCCGGGCGCCGCCGACTGCGTCATCGCCGACGCCGAGGGTCAGCGCGCCATCGGTCTGGGCGGTGTCATGGGCGGCGTCTCCACGGGTTGTTCGGACGAGACGGTCGACGTCTTCGTCGAGAGCGCCTGGTTCGACCCCATCGCCACGGCCCAGACGGGCCGCTCGCTGGGCGTCAGCTCCGACGCCCAGTACCGCTTCGCGCGCGGCGTCGACACGGCCTCGGTCGTCCCCGGTCTGGAGCTGGCGACGCGACTGATCCTGGACCTGTGCGGCGGCGAGCCGTCGATGGTCACGGTGGCGGGCCAGGCCCCGGCCGCCCCGGCCGCCTTCGCCTTCGACCCTTCCTATGTGAAGCGGCTGTCGGGAATGGACCTGGGCGAGGACCGGGTCTTCGAGATCCTGTTCGCCCTGGGCTTCACCGTCATGCGCGGCTCGCCCTGGTCGGTGACGCCGCCGTCCTGGCGCCGCGACATCGAAGGCCCGGCCGATCTGGTCGAGGAAGTCGCCCGCATCGAGGGCTACGCCGCCCTGCCCGACGCGCCCCTGCCGCCTGTCGCTCCGGCCCCGGGCGGGGTGCTGAGCCCGCGTCAGGCGCGCGTGCGCACGGCGCGCCGCGCTCTGGCGGCCCTGGGCTATGCCGAGGCCGTCACCTGGTCCTTCACCAAGCAGTCGATCGCCGCCCTGTTCGGCGGCGGGGACGAGCGTCTGGTGCTGGAGAACCCGATCGCGGCCGATCTGGACTGCATGCGGCCCTCGGCCCTGCCGAACCTGATCCAGGCGGCGGCGCGCAACGCCGCGCGCGGCCACGCCGACGTCGCCCTGTTCGAGATCGGCCCCATCTATCTGGACGACCAGCCGAACGGCCAGCGCACCGTCATCGCCGGCCTGGCGGCGCCGCACGCCGACCGTCACTGGGGCGGGGCGGGGGAAGATCCCCTGTTCGCGCTGAAGGGCGACCTGATGGCCGTGCTGGAAGAGATCGGCGCCCCGGTCGCCTCCCTGCAACTGGCGCAAGGCTCGAACCGCGACTGGTGGCATCCCGGCCGTTCGGCCCGGCTGCAGCTGGGGCCCAAGAACGTCATCGTCGAGTTCGGCGCCCTGCACCCGCGCGTGCTGAAGGCCCTGGACGCCGACGGCCCCATGCTGGCCTTCGAGATCGTGCTCGATTCCGTACCGGAACCGCGCGGCAAGGGCGGCAAGGCGCGCGGCGCGGCGGACCTGCCGAACCTGATGCCGCTGACCCGCGACTTCGCCTTCCTGATGGATGAAGCCAAGGCCGTGGGCGACCTGACCCGCGCCGTGGCGGGCGCCGACAAGGCCCTGATCGCCGAGGTGCGCGTCTTCGACGTCTATCGCGGCCAAGGCGTGCCTGAAGGTCAGAAGTCGGTGGCGATCGAGGTCGAGGTCCAGCCCCGCGCCGCCACCCTGACCGAAGCGGAGATCGAGGCCCTGACGGCCAAGATCACGTCTGCTGCGACCAAGGCCGGCGGAACTCTGAGAAGCTGAACATGACGGACAAGAAGCCCTGGGCCGAGACCCAGTTCGAACGGAACCTGTTCCGCGCGCGCTGGTTGATGGCCCCCTTCTACCTCGGCCTGGTGCTGGCCCTGGTGATGCTGCTCGTCGTCTTCGTGCGGGAGCTGTTCTACTACCTGCCGCAGGCCTTCATCGTCGGCGACGGCCACATGACGTCCGACACCGCCATCCTGGCCATCCTCAGCCTGGTGGACCTGTCGCTGGCGGGCAATCTGCTGCTGATCGTCCTCTATTCCGGCTATGAGAATTTCGTCTCCAAGCTGGATCTGGACGAGAACCACGTGGACCGCCCGCCGTGGATGGGCTCGGTGGATTTCTCGGGCCTGAAGATGAAGCTGATCGCCTCCATCGTGGCGATCTCGGCCATCTATCTGCTCAAGAGCTTCATGAACATCGGCAAGCCGGGCCATCCGCTGGATGAGGCGGCGCTGATGTGGGCGGTGATCATCCATCTGACCTTCATCGCCTCGGGGGTGCTTCTGGCGCTGATGGACTGGATCGCGGCCAAGACCGACAAGCACTGACGGCCCGGCGGATTTCCGGTCTGCATGACGCAGGCTTGATCCGCCGGAACGCTTTAACGGGGCGCGGGCAATCTTCGGTTAACCTTAAAGCCCCAAGGCTGCCGTAAAAGGCAGGGACGGTAGGCCAAGCCCGCGACGACGGGCGGACCGTCCTTAGCCGGGAGCCTTGATTATGCACCGCCGCCAACTGATTCGCACCAGCCTCGGCATCGCCGCCGCCGGCGTCCTGCCCGCCGGTCTCGGCGCTTGCGCCAGCCGCCCGCCCGCCGATCCCAACTATCCGATCGCGTCCGATCAGCGGGCCCAGGCCTACACCTTTGACGAACTGGTCACCGCCGGCTCGCGGGAACTGGGCATCGCCGCCGAGGCTGTAGGCGGCGCCATCGAACGCATCTTCGCCGAACAGGGCGACCGCCCCACCGCCTATATCGCGGGCGAGGAAGGCGCGGGCGCCGTGGTGGCTGGTCTGCGTTACGGCCGCGGAGCCCTGCACATGAAGGATCTGTCGGCCTCGCAGGAGGTGTTCTGGCAGGGCGCCTCCATCGGCTGGGATTGGGGCGGCAACGCCAGCCGGGTGTTCACCCTGGTTTACGGCCTCTACCACCCGGACATGCTCTATCGCCGGTATCCGGGCGTCGAGGGCTCGGCCTATCTGGTCGCTGGTCTGGGCGTGAACTATCAGCGCGCGGACGGCATCGTCCTGGCCCCGATCCGCACCGGCGTCGGCGTGCGTCTGGGCGCCAACGTCGGCACCATGAGCTACAGCCGCCAGCGCAACATCCTGCCATTTTAAGTGTCGCTATGCTCGGGTCGCGGACCCTCGCGGCTTGAGCGAAGCTCGGCGCTGAAGCTTGCGCGTGGCGTGCGTGATCGCGCCGCGGCCGGTTGCGGGGACGGCCAGCGTCGCCATATCCCCCTTGAGCCTCAAGGGAGATCGCTGATGACCGCTGCGCCCGATACGCGCGCCTTCTGGGACGCGCGCTATGCCGATGACGTCTATCGTTTCGGCGAGGCGCCCAACGCCTTTCTGGCGCGGCAGGCGGAGCGTCTGCAGCCGGGGTTGAAGGCCCTGTCTGTTGCGGACGGCGAGGGGCGCAACGGCGTCTGGCTGGCGCAGCAGGGGCTGGACGTCCTGACCTTCGACATCTCGCCGCGTGCGGTGGAGAAGGCGCAGGCTCTGGCGGGCCGGCGCGGAGTCGCGCTGGACGCCCAGATCGGCGGGCTGGACGACTGGGCCTGGCCTGAAGGGAGGATGGACGTGGTCGTCGGCGTCTTCATCCAGTTCGTCGGCCCGGCCGCGCGCGACCGGATGTTCGCCCGCATGAAGACGGCGCTGAAGCCCGGCGGCCTTCTGTTGCTGGAAGGCTATCGGCCCGAGCAGCTGGCCTATGGCACGGGCGGACCGGGGGTGGAGGAGAACCTCTATGCCGAGGCCCTGCTGCGTGAGGCCTTCGCCGATTTGGAGATCGAACGGATCGACGCCTATGACGCCGAGCTGGACGAAGGCCCGGGCCATTCGGGCGTTTCGGCCCTGATCGACCTGATTGCGCGCAAGCCGCTCTGACGCCTCAGTCCTCTGACGCCAGAATCGCTTCCAGTCCCTCACGGTAGGAGGGATAGGCCGGGCGCCAGCTCAGTTCGGCCTTGGCGCGGGCGTTGGAGATGCGCTTGGAGTCCAGGTAGAAGCGGCGCATGGCCTCGCTGACCTCGGGGGCGGTCCAGTCGACCTCAGGCGGGCGCGGCAGCTTCAGGCGTTCAGCCGCCCAGGCGGTGACGACGTCGGCGGAGGTCGGCTCGTCGTCGGTCAGGTTGTAGACGCCGCCGGGGCGCGGCCGGTCCATGGAGGCGAACAGGCCCGAGACGACATCGTCCACATGGATGCGGTTGAACACCTGGCCGGGTTTTCTGACCAGCCGGGCGGTTCCGGCGCGCAGGCGGTCGATGACGCTGCGGCCGGGGCCGTAGAAGCCGGGCAGGCGGAAGATCTGCAGCGTCAGCCCCATGCCCTGCGCTCCGTCCAGCCAGTCGCGTTCGACGCGGGCGCGACGGGCGCCCTCCAGCGTGGCGGCGTTCAGCGGATCGCCCTCGAAGGCCCAGCCGCCCGCCCGGTCGCCATAGACGGCCGTGGAGGAGACATAGCCGATCCAGTCGGGCCAGGCGTCGCCCGCCAGCGGCGTCAGGGCGCGCAGGGCGGGGCAGCCGTGAGCGTCCGGCGGCGTGGTGATCAGCACGGCCTGAGCGGCAGTCAGGGCTGCGCCCAGGGCAAGGGCGTCGGCGGGATGGACCGGCGTGATCCCCTGCCCGGCCAGCGCCTGACGGGTTTCGAGACCGCGCGACGTGGCGAAGGCCCGGCCGCCGCGCCGCAGGGTCTCGCGCGCCGCCGCCTGTCCCAGATAGCCGCCGCCGAACACCAGCAGGGACGGGGCGGCGGCGGGTTCGGTCATCGGGCTTGGGTCTTTCAGGCGGACAGGACGCGGACGGGGGAAGGGGCGGTCGTTTCGGCCTCGTCGCGCAGGGCTTCGGCGCGGCCGGCGTTCCAGGCGGTGACGCAAGGAATCTTGGTCCGGTCGGCGCGGTCGGCGTAGCGGCGGGCGATGTCGGTCACATCGGCCATCAGCCCCTCGGCCAGGGTGATCGGCTTCAGCCCCAGTTCGCGGAACTGGTCATTGGCGACGACCAGTTCGTTCTCGTCGGCCTCCTGGCGCGGATTGGCGACGTTGTGGACCTGGGCGCCCGTCATGTCGGCCACCATGCGGGCCAGGTCGCGGACGCGACGGCTCTCGGTCATCTGGTTCAGGATCTTGACCCGGTCGCCGCGTTTGGGCGGGTTCTTCAGCGCCAGCTCGACGCAGCGCACCGTGTCCTGGATATGGATGAAGGCCCGCGTCTGGCCGCCCGAGCCGTGCACCGTCAGCGGATAGCCAAGCGCGCCCTGCATCAGGAAGCGGTTCAGCACCGTGCCGTAGTCGCCGTCATAGTCGAAGCGGTTGATCAGGCGCTCGTCCTGGCGGGTTTCTTCGGTCTGGGCGCCCCAGACGATCCCCTGATGCAGGTCGGTGATCCTGAGGCCGTCGTTCTTGGCGTAGAACTGGAACAGCAGGGCGTCCTGGGTCTTGGTCATGTGATAGATGCTGCCGGGGTTCGGCGGGAACAGGATTTCCTGTTCGGTCGGGCCGTGGTCGGTGTCGACCGTGACCTTCAGATAGCCCTCGGGGATGCGCAGGCCCGCCGTGGTGTAGCCATAGACCCCCATGGTCCCCAGGTGGGCCAGGTGGACGTCCCGCCCGCTATCGACGATGGCGGCCAGCAGGTGGTTGGTGGCGTTCAGATTGTTGTCGACGGTGTAGAGCTTGTGCCGCGCCGACTTCATCGAATAGGGAGCGGCGCGCTGTTCGGCGAAGTGGACGACGCTGTCGGGCGCCCAGTCCTTGATCAGGGCGACCAGGCGATCGAACTCCTTGCCAACGGTCAGATTGACGAAGTCGATGGTGCGGCCCGAGACCTCCTGCCACGCGGCGATGCGCTCGCCCATGGTGCGGATCGGGGTCAGGGAGCGGATTTCCAGCTCATTGTCGATGTTGCGGCGGCTGAGGTTGTCGACGACCAGCACGTCCCAGCCGCGCGCCGAGAGGTGCAGGGCCGTGGGCCAGCCGCAGAAGCCGTCGCCGCCCAGAATCATCACGCGCATCAGTCGAACCTCGTTTTCAGCACTCTAACTTGCCTAGCCGAACGCGCGAGGGGGCGAAAGCGTGGCGTGAGGCGCTCGGCGAAAGCGACGCAGGGCGGAAAAACAGAGTCCAATTCGTCTGAATCGTCTGAACTCGGAGGAGTTATCGGGGCTGACCAGCGATGATGAAGTGGCGGGCAAGTAAGGCGGGCTGAAGCCGGTCTGCAGCGAAGGGGGCTTTGAAATCAAAGCGATTTTTGACGCTCTTTATGCTGGCGTCCTACGTCCTTCTCCCACAAGGGGAGAAGGATTTGAGCGTGTCGCCGCGCTGGCGGCTTGAGCGCTTCACGATCACAAAAAAGGAGAAGGGAGGTTACAACAGGCTTTCGATGGCCTTGCGGGCGGCGTCGCCGAGGTCGGGGCGCTTCAGGGCCAGGGCGACGTTGGCGCGCAGCAGGCCGATCTTGTCGCCGCAGTCGTGGGTCACGCCCTCATACTCATAGGCGGTGAAGGTTTGCGTCTTCATCAGCCGGTCCATGGCGTCGGTCAGCTGGATCTCGCCGCCTGCGCCGCGCTCCTGCGTTTCCAGCAGGTCGAAGATTTCCGGCTGCAGGATGTAGCGGCCCGAGATCGACATGTTCGAGGGCGCCGTGCCCTGGGCGGGCTTTTCGATCATGCCCTTCATGCCGTAGCGGCGGCCGTTCTGGGACGAGGGGTCGATGATGCCGTATTTATGGGTGTCGGCCTCGGGCACGGCCTCGACGCCGATGACGTTGCCGCCGACCTCGGCATAGAGCTCGGCCAGCTGCTTCAGGGCGCCGGGCTGAGAATCCACGATGACGTCGGGCAGGATGACGGCGAAGGGCTCGTGGCCGATGATGTCGCGGGCGCACCAGACGGCGTGGCCCAGGCCCTTGGGCTGCATCTGGCGGGTGAAGCTCATCTCGCCGGCCTGGGCCAGTTCGGCGTTCATGATCTCCAGTATCTCGGTCTTGCCCTTGGCCAGGAGCTGGGCCTCAAGCTCGATCTGGTGGTCGAAATAGTCCTCGATCGCCTGTTTGGCGCGGCCGGTGACGAAGACGATGTGCTCGATCCCCGCCTCGCGCGCCTCTTCCACGATGTAGGAGAGGATCGGTCGGTCGACGACGTTCAGCAGCTCCTTCGGCGTGGTCTTGGTGCCGGGCAGAACCCGCGTGCCGAGACCGGCTACGGGCAGGACCGCCTTGCGCAGAGGGGCTGGGCGAAGGCGGGCGGGGGAGGTCGTCATGGATCGTCCTGATCAGCCTTGGGGCGCCTGTCATAGGCGTAATTTGTGAAGCTTCCAAACGCCCCCGGACGGTTCGGGTTCGCCTATTCCACCGTCACCGACTTGGCCAGGTTGCGGGGCTGGTCGACGTCGGTGCCCTTCTGAACGGCGGTGTAATAGGCCAGCAGCTGCATCGGCACGGCGTAGACCAGAGGCGCGATTAGGGCCGGGCAGTCGGGGGCGTGGACGCGGCGGATGCCGGCGCCGTGCGGGTCGGGCGCTTTTTCCGGGGCGATCATGATGACCGGGCCGCCGCGCGCGGCGACTTCCTGAAGGTTGGAAGCGGTCTTCTCGAACAGGTCGTCCAGCGGGGCCAGGGCCACGGTGGGGGTCGCCTCGTCGATTAGGGCGATGGGGCCGTGCTTTAGCTCGCCGGCGGCATAGCCCTCGGCGTGGATATAGCTGATCTCCTTCAGCTTCAGCGCGCCTTCCATGGCCAGCGGGAACATCGGGCCGCGGCCCAGGAACAGCACGTCGCGCGCCTTGGCCAGGTCGAGCGTCAGGGCGTGGATGCCCGCATCCATCTGCAGGGCCTCGGCGATCAGGCGCGGGGCCTCGAACAGGGCCTTGACCAGTTCGGCTTCCTGGGCGGGGTCGATCTTGCCGCGGGCCACGCCCGCCGCGACCGCCAGCGACAGCAGGGCCGCGACCTGGGCGGTGAAGGCCTTGGTCGAGGCGACGCCGATTTCCGGCCCCGCATGGGTCGGCCACAGGATTTCGGCCTCGCGCGCCATGGAGGAGGTGTGGACGTTGACCACGGCGGCGGTCTTCAGCCCCTGCGCCTTGCACCAGGTCAGGCTGGCCAGGGTGTCGGCGGTCTCGCCCGACTGGCTGACGGCGACGGCCAGCGTCCCCTTGCTCACGGCCGGCTGACGATAGCGGAACTCCGAGGCGATCTCGATGTCGCAGGGCAGGCCCGCATAGCGTTCAAAGGCGTACTTGCCGATCTGGCCGGCGTAGAAGGCGGTGCCGCAGGCGACGATCTGGATGCGCTCGATCGCGGCGAAGTCCACGGCCTGAACCTTGGCCTTGCCCGAGACCAGATCGAGGTATTCCGACAGGGTGTGCTGGACGCTGTCGGGCTGTTCATGGATCTCTTTTTCCATGAAGTGGCGGTACTCGCCCTTCTCGACCAGGGCCGAGGAGGCGGAGACCTGAACCACGGCGCGGTCGGCCGGGCGGCCCGAGGCGTCGAACATGCGCGCGCCGGTGCGGGTCACGGCGACGTAGTCGCCTTCTTCCAGATAGGAGATCTTCTGGGTGAAGGGGCCGACGGCCAAGGCATCCGAGCCCAGATACATCTCGCCCTCGCCCCAGCCGACGACCAGAGGGCTGCCGCGACGCGCGCCCAAGATCAGCTCGTCCTCGCCCTCGATCAGGACGGCGAGGGCGTAGGCGCCGGTCAGGCGGTCGAGGGTGGCCTTGAAGGCGTCCAGCGGGGCCATCCCAGCCGCCAGCTTGTGATCCAGCAGATGAGCCACGACCTCGGTGTCGGTCTGGCTTTCGAAGACGCGGCCCTCGGCCTCCATCTCAGCCTTCAGCTCGGCGAAATTCTCGATGATGCCGTTGTGGACCAGGCAGACGCGACCGGCCTTGTGCGGGTGGGCGTTGGTCGTGGTCGGGGCGCCGTGGGTGGCCCAGCGGGTGTGGCCGACGCCGACGGTCCCGGCGATCGAGTCGGCGGCCAGCACGGCCTCCAGCTCGCGGATCTTGCCCTTGGCGCGACGGCGCTCGACGCCGCCGTCGTTCTGCACGGCGATGCCGGCCGAGTCATAGCCGCGGTACTCCAGCCGCTTCAGGCTGTCGATCAGGCGAGGGACGACGGGGCCGGTTCCGGTGACGCCGATGATGCCGCACATGAGGTCTGCTCCGATCGGAACGCAGCCGCCGCTTTTTGCGCAGGGCCGCGAAATTGAGGTAAGCGAGAGGGTTCAGCCTCCGCCCTTGATCTCCGCTCTAGGAAATCGCGGGGGCGACGACATCAAAAAATGGGTTTCGGAAGGTTTCTTTGCAATTCCGGGGCCGCCAGCGAAGGACGGCCTCTTGGGCGAGAGAAAATACTTCGGCACCGATGGCATTCGCGGCCGGGCCAACATCCATCCGATGACGGCCGAGGTGGCTCTGCGCGTCGGCCTGGCCGCCGGGCGGCTGTTCCGCACCGACGACGACCGCCGCCATCTGGTGGTGATCGGCAAGGACACCCGTCTGTCCGGCTATATGATCGAGCCGGCGCTCGTCGCGGGTCTGGCCTCGGTCGGTATGGACGTGCGGACGTTCGGGCCGCTGCCGACGCCGGGCGTGGCCATGATGACCCGCTCGATGCGGGCCGATCTGGGCATCATGATCTCGGCCTCGCACAACGACTATGCGGACAACGGCATCAAGCTGTTCGGGCCGGACGGCTACAAGCTGTCGGATGAGATCGAGCTGAAGATCGAGGCCATGATGGACGGGGCCCTGGATCAGGATCTGGCGCCGTCGAACAAGCTGGGCCGGGTCAAGCGCATCGACGACGCCCCGCCGCGCTATATCGAGATCGCCAAACAGGCCTTCCCCAAGCGGCTCAGCCTGAAGGGCCTGCGCATCGCCATCGACTGCGCCAACGGCGCGGGCTACCGCGTGGCGCCGACGACCCTCTATGAACTGGGGGCCGAGGTCTTTCCCGTAGGCGTCGAGCCCAACGGCCTGAACATCAACGCCGAATGCGGTTCGACCCATCCGGAGGCCGTGTCCGAGGCGGTGAAGCGCTATCGCTGCGACATCGGCATCGCCTTGGACGGCGACGCCGACCGGGTCATCATCTGCGACGAGAAGGGCCATGTGGTCGACGGCGATCAGATCATGGCCCTGATCGGGCTGGACTGGGCCAAGCGCGGGCGGCTGAACGGCAACGGCGTGGTCGCCACCGTCATGTCCAATCTGGGCCTGGAGCGCCGCCTGAAGGCCGAGGGCCTGACGCTGGAGCGCACCAAGGTCGGCGATCGCTACGTCATGGAACGGATGCGCGAGGGCGGCTTCAACATCGGCGGCGAACAGTCGGGCCACATCATCCTGAAGGACCACGCCACGACCGGCGACGGCCTGATGGCGGCGCTGCAGGTGCTGGCCGTCCTGGTCGAGGCGGGCGTGCCTATGAGCGAGCTGGCGCGTCAGTTCGAGCCGGTGCCGCAACTGCTGCAGAACGTCCGCTACACCGCCGGAAAGCCGCTGGAGGACGCCAAGGTCAAGGCGGCCATGGCTGAGGCCGAGGCGGCGCTGAACGGCTCGGGCCGCCTGCTGGTCCGGCCGTCGGGCACGGAGAAGCTGATCCGCGTCATGGCCGAGGGCGACGACGAGGCCCTGGTCAAGCGCGTGGTCAACGAGGTCGCCGAGGCGGTGAAGGCGGCGGGCTAGTACGACTATGACGCAGGGGGGCGGCGAAGACGGCCTGAAGCAGCGGATTCGTTTTCGCCGCGAACAGCTCGGGCGACGTCTGCGGGCGGGCTGGGAGCAGTTCTGGTTCCGCGCCTTCAAGACGCGCAACGCCGCCGTCCTGTTCGCGCTGGGCGCTTTCGCCGGTTTCGGCGACTTCATCGGTCCGTTCACGGATCATCTGTTTCAAGGCCCGATCTGGTCCGTGCTGGGCTGGATGTTCAAAGGCGTGGCCTTCACCTTGGCGGTGATCGGACTGATCGGACTGGCGCGCGCCCTCATTCGTCGTCTGCGCCCGGCGGCGGACGACTATGAGTTGAGGCCCGCCCGGCCGGTGGCGTCCGTCTCGGGTCTGGAAGGATCGCACGACGTGATCCAGGCCGTGACCGGGGCCAACGGGCCGGTGGCGCTCAACATGGGCGTCGACGCCCGCTTGGATCAGGGACGTCACGGGCTGGTTCTGATGAAGCAGATCTATGGCTGGCCGCACGAACTGGCGCAGGCGGCGCGGCTGGCCGAACAGGCTATGAATCCCCTGGTCGTCAATGAGCAGAAGCTGGGGCTTCGGACCGAGATCGACAGCGGCTTCGTTCAGGGCGACGCGCCTGTGCGGCTGCAGAAGACGACCTATTTCTTCGACCGGACAACCAATGAGGTGCTGCGGTTCGACGTCTATGCCAAGGCGCGCAACCGGCGGGTCTGGGCGGGTCGGGACCATTTCCTCTGCGATGACGAGCTGATCCGGCTGGAACAGGCGTCGGCGTCGAACCAACTGGGCGGGTCGACGATCATGATCGACCAGTCGGGCATGGCTTATCTGACCCGACAAGCCGCCACCAGCGCGGAAAGCTCGGGCTTGCTGGCGCCGACCGGGTCGGGTTCGTTCGACCTGGCGCGTTATCAGAAGCTGGCCGTTCGCCCCGGCCTGACCTTTCAGGAATTCTGCCGTCGCGAGATCGAGCGCGAGCTGTTTGAAGAGACGGACTGCGTCTTCAGCGCGACGGAGCTGAAGACCGTGCTGGTGGGCTTCGGCCGCTATCTCTACCGCGGGGGCAAGCCCGAGGTCTTTGCGGTCACGGCCCTGCGACGGCCGGTCGCCGACATCCGCGTATCGCGACAGGAGCGGTTGTGGACGGAAGGGCATGAGGCCCTTCCGCTGGATCAGCTGATCGCCTGGGACGCGGGGCGGCTGGCGCAGGTGTCGGCGCCCCTGGCCGCAAATGTGGTGTTGCTGCAGCGGTTCATGGCCTCGGATCAGTCCGCCGAGCTGAAGGCTTTTCTGGCGGACTGATCCTTGAGACGGTCAGGCGGCGGACAGGGCTTGATCCAGGTCGGCCCACAGGTCGTCGACGTTCTCGATGCCGACCGACAGGCGCACTAGATTGTCGCCGATGCCGCTGCGGGCCTTGGCTTCGGGCGTATAGTCCGAATGGGTCATGCTGGAGGGGTGGGACGCTAGGCTCTCGGCGCCGCCCAGGCTGACGGCCAGCTTGAACAGGCGCAGCGCGTTCAGCATGCGGAAGGCCTCGGCTTCGCCGCCTGGAAGCTCCAGCGAGAAGGTCGAGCCCGAGCCTTTGCACTGGGCCTCGAAGATCGCCTGCTGTTCGGGCGAGGCGTCCGGCCCTCCGGCGGTTAGGACGGCGCTGACGCGCGGATCGGCGCGCAGGCGCTCGGCCAGGATCAGGGCGTTGTCCTGTGCCCGCTCCATGCGGATGTGCAGGGTCTCCAGACTGCGCAGCAGCAGCCAGGCCGTATGCGGATCGGCGGTGGTGCCGCAGATGGTCCGCATCTCGCCGACGCGGGCCATGATGTCGGCCCCGCCCATGCAGCCGCCCGCGATCAGGTCCGAGTGGCCGCCGACGTATTTGGTCAGGGAATAGAGGACGAGGTCGGCGCCCAGCTCCAGCGGGCTCTGCCACAGGGGGCCGAGGAAGGTGTTGTCGACGGCGACGGCGGGCGGCTCGGCCTGATCCAGCGCCTTGGCGCCGGCGACCGCGCGGGCGATGTCGACCAGTTGGTTGGTCGGGTTGGCGGGGGTCTCCAGATAGACGGCGGCGAGGCGTCCGCCGGTGGCCTTGGCCTGCGCGGCCGCCGCGATCATGGCGGCGTCCAGGGCGTCGGCGCCCTCGGCGGCGGGGACGCTGATCGCCTTGACGCCGTAGCGGGGCAGGATGCGGTCGAACAGATATTCGGTGCCGCCATAGGCCGGGGCCGTATAGAGGATGACGTCGCCGGGCCGCACCAGCGCCAGCATGGCGGTCGAGATGGCGGCCATGCCGCTGGAGAAGACCAGGGCCTTGTCGGCCTTGTCCCAGACGGCGAGACGGTCTTCCAGAATCTCGAGGTTCGGATTGTTGATGCGCGAATAGATCAGGCCCAGCGCCTCGTCCGGATCGCGCTGGCGCAGGCCATAGGCGACCTCGAAGAAGCGTTTGCCGTCCTCGGCCGATTTGAAGACGAAGGTCGAGGCCTGGAACAGCGGCGCCTTGATCGCGCCCTCCGACAGGGCCGGATCATAGCCGTAGCCCATCATCAGGGTTTCGGGCGCGAGGGTGCGATCCCCAAGTACGCGGGTGCGGTGACGGTTCATTTTTGTGTTTCCTCTCCTGAGACGGTGATAGCCGACCCGAGAAAGGCTCGCCAGACGCTAAGTCTCGCAGAGGAAGGCGCGGGGTCTTGGAAATTCCGACCGCCTGAACGGCGCGCGTCAACCGGCGAGGGCGCGAGCCAGGGCCTCGATGCGCTGGCGGATGTCCGGCACGGCGATGGTCTCCCAGAAGGCGGCGCGAGCCGGGGGGCCGAGCACGAACAGGCCGGGGTCGGCGGCGCCGTCGGCGTGCAGCACGCGGCCCTCGGCGTCGAGGTCGAGGCCCAGATCGACCGCGTCGAGGCGGGCGCGGCCTTCGGCGATCAGGGCGGCGGTCAGGGGCGCGCGGGCGGCGTTGTGGCCGGGCCCGGTGCAGTCGATGAGCCAGGCGGCGGAGAAGACTTGAGTCTCGCCGTTCCGTGTGCGGACGGTCAGGGTCGCGCCCCGGCCATCGGCCTTCGTCGCCTGGGCGCGGCCTGCGACGACGGTCAGGCGGTTCGCCGCCGTCAGCGTCTCCAGCACGGCGGCGATCTCGGGCGCGATGCGGTGGCGATGGACGTCCCACCAGGAGCGCAGATGGCGCAGGAAGCGGGCGCGTTCGGCGGTCGTCGCCGCGCCCCACAGCGCGGCGGTGATGGGGCGATAGCCTTCCATGACGCGGCGCCAGCCGTGGTCGCGGGCCAGGCGCCGCACTGAGGTCAGGCGACGGGACAGGGCGCCGGTCAGCGCTTCGGGCGGAAGGTCGATCGGGGCGTCGTGATGGGCGCCGTGGGCCTGGGGCAGCAGGCCGCGCCGCGACACGACCGTCGCCCGGCCGCGCCAGCCCTGGGCCTGAAGCGCCAGGACGACATCGACCATGGTCAGGCCGGAGCCGAGGATCAGCACGTCGTCGTCGGGGGCGATCGCGGCCAGGGCGTCGGGCCGCCAAGGATCGGCGACGCGGCGGGGGCCTTCGCCCGCGACGGCTGGGCGGGGCGGCGGGTTGCCGGTGGCGAGCACCACGGCGCGGCCGGGGATGCGGGCGGTGTTGGCGAGGATGACGGTCTCGCCTTCGATGCGGACGGCCTCGCCCCTGATGTGGCGGATCAGGCCGGGATGGGGGGCCTCCGCCTCGGCCAGGCGGGCCTGCACATAGAGGCCGTAGAGACGGCGTGGGGCGAAGCCGTTCGGATCGGCGAAGGCGGGGGCGTGGAGCGCCAGCCAGTCGGTGAAGTCAGCGGGCCGGTCGGGGCGGGCGCTCATCCGCTCGGCGCGGACGTTCAGCCGGTGGTCGTCCAGCGGCGTGGAATAGGCGACGCCGAGGCCGACCTGTTCGCCGCGCTCGATCAGGACCGAGGCCTGGCCCCGTTCGGCCAGGCGTGCAGCCAGCATGGCGCCGGAGAACCCGCCGCCGACGATGACTACGGGGAGGGAGGCGGCGGCGTCGTTCATGGAACAAGCATCGTCCACGACGCCGCCGCCGGTCAAACCGGAATCAGATTTCCTGGTTGAAGGCGCCGATTTCCGGGTGGGCGGCCAGACGCGGCTTCACTTCCTTGCGGAACAGGTCGCGCATGTCGTCGGCGGAGCGCATGCTTTCGACCACCACGACCAGTTCGGGCTTGTTGGAGGAGGCGCGGACCAGCACCCAGGAGCCGTCCTCCAGGTGGACGCGCACGCCGTTGACGGTGATGGCCTCGACGATCTTGCGGCCGAGGATTTCGCCGCCGGAGGCCGCCAGATCCTCGTATTCCTTCACGATCCTGGCCAGGACGTCGTATTTCAGCTCGTCGTCGCAGTGCGGCGACATGGTCAGGCTGGTCCAGGCGTCGGGCAGGGCGGTCTTCAGTTCCGACAGGCTCTTGCCGGGGTTGCGGTCCAGCATGGCCAGCACCGCGCCCGCCGCCACCAGGCCGTCGTCATAGCCGTGGCCCAGATCGCCCGACAGGAAGAAGTGGCCCGACTTCTCGAACCCGGCCAGGGCGCCGAGTTCGGCGGTCTTGCGCTTGATGTAGGAGTGGCCGGTCTTCCAGTAGACGGTGGCCGCGCCGTTGGCCTTCAGCACTTCGTCGGTCTTGTAGAGGCCGGTCGACTTCACATCGACGACGAAGGTCGCGTTCGGGTGGATGGCCGACAGGTCGCGGGCCAGCATCAGGCCGATCTTGTCGGCGAAGATCTCCTCGCCCGTGTCGTCGACCACGCCGCAGCGGTCGCCGTCGCCGTCGAAGCCCAGGGCCAGGTCGGCGCCCGTCTCCTTCACCTTGGCCGCCATCTGCACCAGCATGGCGTGATCTTCCGGGTTCGGATTGTATTTGGGGAAGGTGTAGTCGAGGTCGGTGTCCATCTCGATCACCTCGGCGCCCATCAGGCGCAGCACCTCGGGCGCGAAAGCTCCGGCCGTGCCGTTGCCGCAGGCGGCCACGACCTTCAGCGGGCGGGACAGCTTCACCTTGGAGGCCACGTCCTTGATGTAGGTCTCGCGGAAGCCCTCGACGCGTTCCAGCTTGCCGCCGGGGCGGGCGACGCCCTGGCCGTTCAGGACGATTTCCTTCAGGCGGCCCATTTCGTCGGGACCGAAGGTCAGGGGGGCCTGGGCGCCCATCTTCACACCGGTCCAGCCGTTCTCATTGTGGCTGGCCGTGACCATGGCGACGCAGGGGCAGTCCAGCGCGAACTGAGCGTAATAGGCCATCGGCGACAGGGCCAGGCCGATGTCCAGCACCTCCATGCCGCCTTCCAGCAGGCCCAGGATCAGCGCCTGTTTCACCGACAGGGAATAGCCGCGGAAGTCGTGGCCGACGGCGATCTTCGGCGTCTGGCCGATTTCGTGTACATAGGTGGCTAGGCCGAGGCCCAGCGCCTGGATGCCCAGCAGGTTGATCTCTTTTTCCAGAATCCAGCGGGCGTCGTATTCGCGAAAGCCGGTCGGCTTGACCAAGGGCAGGGTTTCATACTCCGCAGTGTTGGGGCGGATGTCCTGACGGGGCTTTTGCATGGGTCTTCCTGATGGTGACGTCTTGAAGGGCGCGGGGCCGAAGTTCGACGCGGCCGTATAACGCCCTCTCCGGCAAGAGGCCACAACGCTTGACCGGTGTTATCGCTGCGCTGCGTCATTGGATGATTTCAGCGAGCGGTGAAACCTTGACCGCCCCCGCGTCAGGGGCCTAGCGATGAGCCTAGATACGGATGTTTCCCGGAGACCCTGATGACCCGCCTGATCCTGCTGCGCCACGGCCAGAGCCAATGGAACCTGGAAAACCGCTTCACCGGCTGGGTCGACGTCGACCTGACGGCGGAGGGCGAGGCCCAGGCCCGGCGCGGCGGCGAGCTGATCGCCGAGGCGGGTTTCAAGCCTGCGGTCATGTTCACCTCGGTGCTGAAGCGGGCCAAGCGCACCGGCGCCCTGGCGCTGGATTCGGCGGGTCTGAAGGAGGTGCCGGTGATCGAGGACTGGCGCCTGAACGAGCGCCACTACGGCGGCCTGACCGGGTTGGACAAGGCCGAGACGGCGGCCAAGCACGGCGAGGACCAGGTCAAGGTCTGGCGCCGCAGCTATGACGTGCCGCCGCCGCCGCTGGCGCCGGGCGGCGAGTTCGATTTCGACGCGGACCCTCGCTACGCCGGCAAGGCCATCCCGGACACCGAGAGCCTGAAGACCACGCTGGACCGGGTGCAGCCCTATTGGGACGCCGAGATCGCGCCGCGCCTGAAGGCCGGCGAGGACGTGCTGATCGCCGCCCACGGCAATTCGCTGCGCGCCATCGTCAAGCTGTTGTTCGCCGTGCCGGACGACAGGATCGTCGACGTCGAGATCCCGACCGGCAATCCGCTGGAGATCGACCTGGACGCCGACCTGAAGCCGGTCGCCGCCCGCTATCTGGACGAGGGGCGGGCGCAGGCCCTGCCGCAAATCGCGTGAGCGGGCAGGCGCAAGACGCCGTCTTCATGCGGCGGGCCATCGACCTGGCTCTCAGCCGCATGGGCGAGACCTGGCCCAATCCGGCGGTCGGCTGCGTCCTGGTCAAGGGCGGGGTCGTATTGGCCGAGGCCGCGACGGCGCCGGGCGGGCGCCCGCACGCCGAGGAGCAGGCTGTGCCCGAGGCGGGCGAGGCCGTGAAGGGCGCGACCGCCTATGTGACGCTGGAGCCGTGCGGCGCCCGTTCTTCGGGACGCAAGTCCTGCGCCCACTTCCTGGCCGAGGCTGGGGTCGAGCGGGTGGTGATCGCCGCGCTTGATCCCTCGCCCTTCGCCTCGGGCCGGGGCACGGAGCGGCTGCGCCAGTCGGGCCTGACGGTCGAGACCGGCCTGCTGTGCGAAGAGGCCTCGGTGCTGAGCGAAGGCTTCCTGCACCGTCTGGAGACGGGCCGCCCGATGGTGCGTGTCAGCCTCGACGGAGCGGGCTTCGACGGCCGCTTCGCCGCTTCCGCGCGCGCCGATCTGACGACCGAGCTGAACCGGCTGGGCGAAGCGGGCTACACCCGTCTGTGGACCCAGGAGGGCGAACTGGCCGAAGCCCTGCGCGACCAGGGCCTGCTGACGGAGTAGAACGCGGCGACGGCGGGCGGGAACGACGCGAAAATGGTTGTTTCCGCAAAGCTTCCTTAATCCGCCGTAAGCCATGATCGCCCCCATGAGCGAGGCCGTCGAACCCGTCCGCAGGAAGCTGACCCAGGAAGAGGTCGACGCCGTCTGCCTGAAGCACGACCGCCTGTGGCAGGCGCGGCCGGGCGGGGCGCGGGCGGTCTTCGCGTGGATGGACCTGTCGGGCGTGTCCTTGCGCGGCCGCAACCTGGCCGACGCCGACTTCACGGCGGCTTGCCTGATCGGCTGCGACCTGACGGGCGCCAAGCTGGACAACGCCAACTTCTTCGGCGCGGACATGCAGGACGCGACTCTGATCGACGCCAGCATGCGGCGGGCCGATCTGCGCGGGGCCTGCCTGCGCGGCGCCGACCTGTCGGGGGCCGATCTGTTCGAGGCCGACCTGCGCGAAGGGACCATCGCCGCCAAGGACGCCAAGTTGGGCTTCCGCGTCGTCGAGGCGCGCAAGCGCGCCGACACCCAGGCGCAGGGCGCCGTGCTGGCGGGCGCCAATCTGCAACGCTCGCGCATGACCGGCGTCGTCGCCGTGGCCGCCGATTTCACCGACGCCGTCATGAAGGACTGCAAGCTGGTCCGGGCCAATCTGAAACAGGCCAGCTTCCGCGGCGCCGATCTGGCCGGAGCCGACCTGTCGGGCGCGGATCTGTCGGGGGCGGACCTCAGCGACGCCGTCCTGGTGGGGGTCAAGGCCGCCATGTGGCGGACGGACGGGGCCAATATGGACGGCGCCCTGGTGGACAACCGCCCGGCGGGCGAGCCGGTCAGCCAGATGCCCGCCGCCGAAATGCTGCGCGATCACGCCCAATGGTGCGAGACGGGCGGGGCCGAGGGCCAGCCCTCGGTGTTCGACGGGGTGGATTTGCGGCCGCTGGTCACCATTCGCGGGCTGAACCTTACGGCCCTGTCGGCCAAGGGGGCGGTCTTCTACGGCCTGGACATGGAGGGGGTGCAGCTTCAGGGCGCGCAGCTGGAGGGCGCGGACCTGCGCTCGGCCAATCTGCGCCGGGCCGATCTGCGCGGCGCGCGGCTGACGCGGGCGCGGCTGAACGGGTCGGACCTGCGCGAGGCCCAGCTGGGGCCGTTGATGCTGGCGGCGGATCGCCTGCTGCCCGCCGACCTGACCGGGGCGATCCTGCGCGGCGCCGACCTGACGGGAGCGGACCTGCGCCGGGCCGTGATGGTCGACGCGGATCTGAGCCGGGCGACCCTGCACGGCGCCCAGACCAAACAGGCCGACTTCACCGGCGCCCAGACGAGCGGCGCGCGCGGGCTGGACCCGGCGGACCTGCACGCGGCCTAGGGAGCGCGCACGAAAAAGGGGCGACGCGAACGCCGCCCCTTCGACTTTTCAGTCAGGCGTGAGGCCTTTTAGGCCGCCTTCTTGGCCTTGGTCTCGACCTTGCCTTCAATCAGGGGCGAGCCGGTGGCGATCTCGATGCTGCGGGGCTTGAGGGCCTCGGGCAGTTCGCGCTTCAGCTCGACGGTCAGCAGGCCGTTGGCCAGGGCCGCGCCCTTGACCACCACATAGTCGGCCAGCTGGAAGCGGCGCTCGAAGTCGCGCTCGGCCAGGCCGCGATGCAGGAAGGTGCGGGCGGATGCGCCGTCGTCGTTGGCCGCCTTCTTGCCGGTGACGGTCAGAAGGTTCTCTTTCGCCTCGATGTTCAGCTCATCGGCCGAGAAACCGGCGACGGCGATCTCAATGCGATAGGCGTCCTCGCCGGTCGTCTCGATGTTGTAGGGAGGCCAGCCGTTTTCCTGGCTGGAGCGCGCGGCGCTTTCCAGCTGGCGGGCCAGACGGTCGAAACCGACGGCGGAACGGTACAGCGGCGAGAAATCATAGGTACGCATGGGTCATCCTTCTGACATTCAGCAAGGTTGAGCCGCCCGGCGATTTGGCCCCGGACGACGGAGGGTTTCAGTCCCGGCGATCCGAAATCGGCCCCGTCAGGTCTGGAGAGCCCGGGATCGGCGCTCTCGGATGAAGAGGTAGGAGGCCGTTTTCCGAGCGCAAGGGGCGCGCGAAATCGTCGCTTTCGGCCTCTGCGCCTTGCCGTGGCCGCGAAGCGCCGTAAGGGTTTACCCTTCCTCGTTCAGGATCGACCGGAGCCCGCCATGCGAACCTTCGCCCTCAGCGCCGTCGCGGCGTGTCTGCTCGCCTCGCCCGCCCTCGCCCAATCGGGCCCGCCGGAGGCCGCGTCGCTGCCGCACCGCCAGGGCCTGTCGATGGAGATGCCGAGCTTCTCCGAGGATGCGGCGCTTCAGGCGGCCGTGGCCGCGACGACCCGGCCCGAGGCCGACCGCGCCCGCGACGGCGAGCGTCATCCGTTCGAGACCCTGACCTTCTGGGGGCTGCAACCGGGCCTGACGGTGGTGGAGATCGAGCCGGGCCGCGCCGGCTGGTGGCGCAACATTCTGGAGCCCTATGCGGCGGCGACCGGCGGGCGGTACGTCCCGGTCAATCGCCCGACCGAGGGCATGGGCGTCGCCGACGGGACGGCGGACATGGTCGTGGTGGCCCGCGCCTTCCACAACTGGTCGCGCGACGGCCGGGCCGAGCCCTATCTGGCGGCCTTCTTCACGGCGCTGAAGCCCGGCGGCGTGCTGGCGGTCGAGCAGCACCGCGCGGCCGAGGGCCTGAACGTGACGGAGACGGCGCCGAACGGCTATGTGCCCGAGAGCTGGGTCATCCACGCCGCCCGCCGCGCCGGTTTCGAGCTGGAGGCTCGCAGCGAGCTGAACGCCAACCCCAAGGACGACCGCGACCACCCGTTCGGGGTTTGGACGCTGAAGCCTACGCGCACCTCGGAACGCGACGGCCGGACCTTGACGGCGGATGAGCGCGCGGCGCTGGACGCCATCGGCGAGAGCGACCGAATGACCCTGCGTTTCCGCAAGCCCTACGCGGCGGACTGACGGCCCGATGACAATGCAGTGCGTGGTTTTGACGCTGGCGCAGAAGCGCCTTAAGCCCCAAGCGAAGACATCCGGCGGCGAGAGGAAGCGCGCATGACAGAACGATCGACGCGGCGATCCGTCCTGACCGGCGCCGGCGCCCTGGCCCTGGTCGCGCCCCTGTTCGGCCTGGCCGCCTGCGGCCGCAAGGAAGAGGCGCAGACGCCCGCCGCCCCCGAAGCGCCCAAGGGCCCGCCTGAAGGCTCGCTGGAGTGGGCCGTCGCCGGGGCCTGGCGTCCGGCGGACGACAAGGCGCGCGACGCCTGGCGCCACCCGGTCGAGACCCTGCGGTTTTTCGGCCTGCAGCCGAAGATGACGGTGGTCGACTTCTGGCCCGGCAGCGGCTGGTACGCCGAAATCCTGGCCCCCTATCTGAACAAGGGCGGCGGCGCCCTCTATCTGGCGGGCTTCGTCGAGGGGCCGAACGCCGATCCGGCCCAGGTGGCCATCAACAACGCCCTGAAGGCCCGCATCCTGGCCGACAAGAAGCTGTACGGCCCGGTGCAGTTCACCGCCTTCGGTCCCGGCTCGCCGCCGGTGGCCCCGGCGGGAACGGCCGACATGGTGCTGTTCATGCGCTACATCCAGGCCTGGATGGCGGCGGGGATCGCCGAAAAGGCCTTCGCCGACGCCTTTGCGGCCCTGCGCCCCGGCGGCATCCTGGGCATCGAGCAGCATCGCCTTCAGCCGGACGAGGATCAGGATCCGGCCGCCGCCAACGGCTATGTGCAGGAGGCCTTCGTCAAGCAGTTGGCCCAGGAGGCCGGCTTCATCTTCGTCGAGGCGTCCGAGATCAACGCCAATCCGGCCGACACCAAGGACCATCCCTTCGGCGTCGAGACCCTGGCGCCGCGCCGCCTGACGGCGCCCCTGGGGCAGCCCGCTGATCCCGAGTTCGATCGGACCAAGTATGACGCCATCGGCGAAAGCGACCGCATGACGCTGAAGTTCAGGAAGCCCGAGTGAGCCGCACCGCCGCCTTCGCCGCCCATGCGCCCCTGATGGGAGTGCCCGGCGCCGCCAGCCCGCCGGGAGGCGAGGGCGACTGGTTCCGCGGGGCCGGCGGCCTGCGTCTGCGCGCTGGGTTCTGGACGCCCTCGACCCTGCAGGCCAAGACGCCGCGCGGAACGGTCGTCCTCAGCCCCGGCCGCACCGAACCGATCGAGAAGTATTTCGAGCTGATCGGCAACTTCCTGGCGCGCGGCTTCTGCGTCCTGGCCCATGACTGGCGCGGTCAGGGGCTGTCGGCGCGGCTGCTGCCGGACCGCCTGCGCGGCCACGCCCGCGCGGTCGAGGAATTCCTCGACGACTACGCCCGTCTGTTGGACGCCTATGAGGCGCGGGCGCCCAAGCCGTGGATCATGGTCGGCCACTCGATGGGCGGCGCCCTAAATCTGCTGACGTTGGAAGGCGATGAGACCCGTTTCGCGGGGGCCGTCCTGTCCAGTCCCATGCTGCGCATCAAGACCGGCAAGCGGTCGATGTGGACGGTCAAGCTGGCGGTGCGCTGGGCCCTGCGTCACGGCAAGGCCGGGGACTATGTGCTGGACGATCCGGATGATCCCTTCGACCACACCTTCGAGAAGGACGGCCTGACCTCGGATCAGGCGCGCTACGATCTGTGGCGGCAGCAGCTCTACGCCTGCCCGCACCTGGCCATCGGCGGTCCGACCTGGGGCTGGCTGGCCTTCGCCCTGGACGCGGGCGAGCGGGCGCTGAAGCCCCGCGCGCTCAAGAGCGTGAAAATCCCGGTCTGCGTGGTTCAGGCGGCCGAGGACGACAAGGTGTGGAAGCAGACCAACCGCTGGGCGGCCCGGCGCATGGGGCGCGGCCGCTATGTCGAGGTGCCGACCGCCAGGCATGAGGTCATCATGGAGGTCGACGACCTGCGCGGCGTCTTCCTGCACGAGTTCGACGCCCTGGCCGACTATGTGGCGCCGGGCGCCGCCGCGCCTTCGGCCTCTCCGGCCGCGCGGACCGCCGAACCGGCCTGATCCGTCAGGACAGGTCGAGCAGGGGCAGGGCCTGATCGGTCAGACGCGCGTCGCCGACCGCCAGGACGCGGCCGTCGGCGTCGTGCGGCGCGCCGCCTCGCCAGTCGGTGAAGCGGCCGCCCGCGGCCTCGACCAGAGGCTTGTGCGCCGACCAGTCCCAGACCTTCAGCTCGCTTTCGGCCACCAGGTCGATGCGCCCGGCCGCGACCATGGCGTAGGCGTAGCCGTCGCACCCCAGTCGGGCCAGGCGGGCCGAGGCGCGCAGGCGGTCCCAGGCGGCGCGGTCGGCGCCGACGAAGATCTCGGGGTCGGTGGTGGCGATCAGGGCCTGACCCAGATCGGGGCAGACGCGGATCTTCAGCAGGGTTTCGTGTCCGCCCTTGAGCAGGCGCGCGCCTGACGGGCCGCCCAGGAAAACCTCGTCCAGATAGGGCTGGCCCACGGCGCCGATCACGGGCGCGCCCTCGTGGCGAAGGGCGATCAGGGTGGTCCACAGGGGCAGGCCGGCGATGAAGGCGCGGGTGCCGTCGATGGGGTCCAGCACCCAGACATGGTCGGCGTCGGGGCGATCCTCGCCGTATTCTTCGCCGATGACGCCGTGGTCGGGATAGCGGGCGGCGATCAGGCGACGGATGGCCGCCTCGGCGGCGCGGTCGGCCTCGGTGACGGGGTCGAAAGCGCCGGGGCCGCCCTTGTCTTCCTGCGCGAAGTCGCCGCGGAAGAAGGGCAGGGCGACGCGGGCCGCTTCATGCGACAGTTCGACGGCGAAGGTTTCCAACTCGGTCATGCCGGCGGGATACACTGTCCGACCGCCAGCGACGAGAGGGGTGGGCGGTTCCGTCTCAGGCGGCGTTGAGCGTGGCGTGAGGGGCGGGTTGCTGCACGGGAACGGGATCGGCGGCCAGGCCGTCGTAGAAATAGGTGACCGGCGTCTCCAGCGCCTCGGCCAACTCCCATAGGCGAGCGGCGGACAGGCGGTTGGCGCCGCATTCATATTTCTGGATCTGCTGGAAGCGGACGCCCACGCGATCGCCGAGCTGCTGCTGGGTCAGGCCCAGAAGACGACGACGACGACGCAGGCGGCGGCCCAGGTGCAGGTCGATCTCGGCGGCCATGAGGCTCTCCCGTCTCTCATGCTGTGCCGGTTCGGCACGCGACAGAAGGCTCCTCGCAAACGGCGTGCCGACTTCCCCTCAGCGGGGAAGACGCGACGGTCAAGGCAACCGCGAAGCCGGCCGCGCATTAACGGCCAAGGCAGAGAGCCTTTCAGGAAGGAAGAAGCATGGGTGGATTTGGATTTATCGCCTGGATCATCATCGGCATCGTCGCCGGATGGCTGGCGGAGAAGATCATGAAGCGGGAGCATGGCCTGCTGACCAATCTGATCGTCGGCGTCGTCGGCGCCCTGATCGGCGGGTTCCTGGCCAACAACCTCTTGGGCGTGGACGCCGCAGGCAACTGGATCGTCGGCATCATCGTCGCCACTATCGGCGCCGTGGTGCTGCTGTTCCTGCTGGGCCTCATCAAGCGCCGAGGCTGACGTCCTGCTTTAGGATGTAAAAAGGGGCGGCCCGCTAGGGACCGCCCCTTTTCTTCAGGTCGATGAACCCTTAGTGCGGTTCATCGCCATGCGGTTTGTCGCTGGTCGGCTCATCGGCCGGCGGCGCGTCAGCCGGAGGGGCGTCAGCCGCTGCGTCCGGGGTCGGCTCAGCCGTGTCCGAGGCGATCGGAGCGGCCGACTGAATGTCCGAGGCGCTGGCGTCGACGACGATGTCGGCGCCGTCCTGGCGAATGCCGGCCAGCGGCACGGGGCGGACCTGGCCATCGGCGGTGCGGACGGTCAGTTCCTGACCGTTGGCGCCGTTCTGGACGCCGACCAGTTTGCCGATCTCGGCGCCGTCGCTGCCCTTGACGGTCGAGCCCGGCGTGAGGGTCAAGCTCTGGGGTTGAGCCGCAGGCGCCTCAGCGGGGGCCGGTTCGGGCGTCTGGGGCGCGTCCTGGGCGAAGGCAGGGGCGGCGATGAACAGGGCGCCGGCGATGCCGGTCAGCAGGGCGGTCTTGCGGATCATGAGGAACTCCTGGAAGCGCGAGCCCGGCGCTCGCGAAAAAATGAACCCGCGTGATGGAGGTTGGTTTCGTCTGCCCTGAAATGACCTTCTACTCGCCCCAAACGACCGATTCTTGCTCTCTGGAGAGCGATTGACCAAATCGAGCGCAAAACACGACCCTTGGCGCATCACGCGGCGACTGGCGGGGCTGGCCTATGAGCTGACGCCCCAGATGTTCGCGGTCGCCACCTTCCTGCTGGGCGGGGTGATGCTGCTGTCGGCGGTGACGCCCGCCTTCAGCGACCGGCTGAGCGCGATCGGGCGCTTCTATCCGCCGCTGCTGATCGATCTGTCCCATTTCGCGGCCAGCGTGACCGGCTTTGTCCTGCTGCTGATCTCGGCGGGGCTGTGGCGGCGGCGGCGCGGCGCCTATTACGCGGCGCTGGCGGTCCTGATGGTCGGGGCGGTTTTCTCGCTGATGAAGGGGCTGGACTGGGAGGAGGCGATCGAGCTGACCCTGGCGGCGGCCCTGCTGACGCCGTGCCGGTCGGCCTTCAATCGTCGCTCGCGCCTGGGCGAGCCGCTGCGGCCGGGCTGGCTGCTGATGCTGGCGGCGGCGGTGGCGGCCATGCTGTGGCTGGGCCTCTTCGCCTATCGCGACACGGCCTATACCGACGAGCTGTGGTGGACCTTCCTGGTCGACAAGCAGGCCTCGGGCTTCCTGCGCGCCGGGGCGGTGCTGGCCCTGCTGACCCTGGCGGTCGGAGTGCGCTCCCTGTTGACGGCGCCGGGCGCCCGCAGTCACGGCCCCGCCGCGCCGGTCGATGTCGAGCGCGCCCGTCAGGCGCTGGAGACGGCCGAGATCGCCACGCCCGAGGCGGGCCTGGCTCTGCTGGGCGACAAGGCCCTGTTGTTCAGCCCGTCAGGGCGCAGCTTCATCGCCTATCGCGTGCGCGGTCGACGCTGGATCGCCATGAGCGAACCGGCCGGGCTGAAGGAAGAGCGGCTGGAGCTTCTCTGGGCCTTCGCGGAGATGGCCGACAGCTATGGCGGGGCGGCGGTCTTCTATTCGGTGGGCGAAGGGCTGCTGGCCGACCTGGCGACGCTGGGCCTGGCCATGCGCAAGGTGGGCGAGGCCGCGGTGATCGACGCCGCCCATTTCACGACCGAGGGCAAGGGCAAGCAGAACCTGCGCACCGCCGTGAACCGGGCCGAGCGCGAGGGCGCCAGCTTCGAGGTGGTCCCGCCCGGCGCGGCGCGGGCGCTGGGGGCCGAGTTGCGCGCCGTGTCCGACGCCTGGCTCCAGCATCACAACGGCTCGGAGAAGGCTTTCTCCCTGGGCCGGTTCGACCTCGACTATCTGGACCGCTCGCCGGTCGCCGTGGTGCGCGAGAACGGCCGCATCGTCGCCTTCGCCAATCTTCTGGTCGGGGCCGGCGGGCGCGAGGCGATGATCGACCTGATGCGTCATGATCCCGAGGGACCGCATGGGATCATGGACTATCTGTTCACCCGCACGGCCCAGTGGGCGCGTGAGCAGGGGATGGAGCGGCTGGACCTGGGCATGGCGCCCCTGTCGGGTCTGGAGGATCGCCGCATGGCGCCGGTCTTCGCCCGCGTCGGCGCCCTGGTGTTCGAGGAGGGGGGCGCCGTCTACGGCTTCCAGGGCCTGCGCGCCTACAAGGCCAAGTTCGGCCCCGTCTGGCGGCCCAAATTCATCGCCGCCCCGACGACCACGCCTCTGGCGCTGGCCCTGCTGGACGTGGCCCTGCTGACCAGCGGCGGCTGGCTGGGCCTGCTGGGGCTGAAGAAGTAGGGCGAAGTTCTTTCACGCTGGGAGAGCGCGCACAAAAAAGGCGGCCCGCAGGGGCCGCCTTCTTCATTTCGGCGGGTCGCCGGATCAGTCGGCGCGGACGCGCTTCTTGCGGAAGGAGGGGTTCAGGATTTCCTTGCGCAGGCGGATCGACTTGGGCGTGACCTCGACCAGTTCGTCTTCCTCGATATAGGCGATGGCCTGTTCCAGGCTCATCTTGCGCGGCGGGGTCAGGCGCACGGCCTCGTCCTTGCCCGAGGCGCGGACGTTGGTCAGCTGCTTGCCCTTGATCGGGTTGACGTCCAGGTCATCCCAGCGGCTGTTCTCGCCGATGATCATGCCCTGATAGGTCTTCTCGCCGGCGCCGACGAACATGACGCCGCGATCTTCGAGGTTCCACAGGGCGAAGGCGGCGGTGTCGCCGTCCGAGTTCGACACCAGAACGCCCTTCAGACGGCCTTCGATGGCGCCCTTGTGCTCTTCATAGTGCGAGAACACGCGGTTCAGCACGCCCGAGCCGCGCGTGTCGGTCAGGAACTCGCCCTGATAGCCGATCAGCGAGCGCGACGGGCACTTCAGCTGGATGCGGGTCTTGCCGGCGCCCGACGGGCCCATGTCGGTCATTTCAGCCTTGCGGGCCGACAGCTTCTCGATGACGACGCCCGAGAATTCCTCGTCCACGTCGATCATGACGTCTTCGATCGGCTCCAGCTTCTGGCCGTTCTCGTCGGTCTGATAGACCACGCGGGGACGCGAGATCGACAGTTCGAAGCCTTCGCGGCGCATGTTCTCGATCAGCACGCCCAGTTGCAGTTCGCCGCGGCCGGCGACTTCATAGGCGTCCGAGCCCGGCGTCTGGGTGATGCGGATGGCGACGTTGGCTTCGGCTTCCTTCAGCAGGCGGTCGCGGATGACGCGCGACTGCACCTTGTCGCCTTCGCGGCCGGCCAGCGGGCTGTCGTTGACGCCCACGGTCATCGAGATGGTCGGCGGGTCGATCGGCAGCGACGGCAGGGCCTCGGTCACTTCCAGGGCGCACAGGGTGTCGGCCACGGTGGCTTTCGACATGCCGGCGATGGCCACGATGTCCCCGGCCTCGACGCCGTCGTCGATCGGCTGACGCTTCAGGCCGCGGAAGGCCAGCACCTTGGTGATGCGGCCCTGTTCGATGGTCTTGCCGTCGCGCGACAGGGCCTTGATGGCCATGCCCGGAACCGCCTTGCCCGAGTGGATGCGGCCGGTCAGCAGACGGCCCAGGAAGGGGTCGCTTTCGATCAGCACGTTCAGGATCTGGAACGGCTCGTTGACGCGCGCCTGGGCGGCCGGCGCCGGGACGTGGTCGACGATCAGGTCGTACAGCGGGTGCAGGTTCTCGCTCGGTTGAGCCAGGTCCAGCGTCGCCCAGCCCGAACGGCCCGAGGCGTAGATGACCGGGAAGTCCAGCTGCTCGTCATTGGCGCCCAGGGCGGCGAACAGGTCGAAGGTCTCGTTCAGAACGCGGTCCGGATCGGCGTGGGCGCGGTCGACCTTGTTGATGCAAAGGATGGGACGCAGGCCCATGCGCAGGGCCTTGGTCAGCACGAACTTGGTCTGCGGCATGACGCCTTCTTCGGCGTCGACCAGCAGGACGCAGCCGTCCACCATGCCCAGGATGCGCTCGACCTCGCCGCCGAAGTCGGCGTGGCCGGGGGTGTCGATGATGTTGATGCGGGTCTCGCCCGCCTTGCCGTTCCACAGCACCGACGTGCATTTGGCCAGAATGGTGATGCCGCGCTCGCGCTCCTGGTCGTTGGAGTCCATGGCGCGTTCCGTGGTCGCCTCATTGGCGCGGAACAGGCCCGACTGGGCGAGGAGGGCGTCAACCATGGTCGTCTTGCCATGGTCGACGTGGGCGATGATGGCGATGTTGCGCAGGTTCATTTCGGGCTCGGGCGGACTGTGTTCGGTCACGGATGGGCCGCGCCGCTGCAAGAAGGTTGCAGAGAAGGGAAGGGTTCGGGGCGCCTCTTACAGGGATGCGGGCCAAAACGCCAGTCCAGTGCGTAATCGCGTTCAGCGGCCGCCGCCGCCAGATTTCAGCCCAGCGGCAGGAAGGCGATCACCGCCAGCGCCAGCAGCCCGATCAGCAGGGCCGACAGGGCGGCGACGGCGGCGACGCGCGGTCCGGCCCGCGCCACGGCGCGCGGATCGACCATCAGCCCCAGCGCCGCCATGGCGATCAGCGTCAGCGCCGAGACGGAGGCCTGCAGCGGCGGCAGGATCGCCTCGGGCAGCCAGCCCAGCGAACGGACGGCCATCAGGACCAGGAAGACCAGGATGAACCAGGGCACCATCTGGTGCAGCCTGGGTCCGCGCCCGGCTTCGCTCTGTTTCGAGCGCATCAGGCCCAGCACCAGGCAGACCGGCCCCAGCATCAGCACGCGCACCAGCTTGACCACGGCGCCCGTCTGGACGGCGGCCAGACCGGCGGGCGCGGCGGCGGCCAGCACCTGCGGCACCGCATAGACGGTCAGGCCCGCCAGCACCCCGACGCGCGTGGCGTCATAGCCCATCATGGCCCCGACCGCGGGAACCAGGAGCACCACGGCGACGCCCAGCACGGCGGTGAAGCCGATGGCGGCGGCCACGTCTTCTCCCTCCGCCTCGATGACGGGGGCGACGGCGGCGATGGCCGAGTTGCCGCAGATGGCGTTGCCGCAGGCGACCAGCAGGGCCATGGCGTGCGGCAGGCCGAACGCCCGGCCCAGGGCGTAGCCGCCGACAATGGCGACGGCGACCACGCCGACGATGGCCAGCAGCAGCCAGGGACCGAGCGCCACGACCGCCGCGCCCGAAACCGTGGCGCCCAGCAGGGCCACGGCGACTTCCAGCAGGGTCTTGGCGCTGAAGGCGACGCCCGGCGTCCACAGCGACGACGGCGTCCAGACCAGGCGCAGCCCCGCTCCGATCAGGATGGCTAGGACCAGGCCCTCGATCCACGGATGCTCGAACAGTCGGGTCTCGACGATCTGCAGCCCATAGGCGACGGCGCCGATGGCGGCCGACAGCGCCACGCCGGGCAACAGGCGCGCCAGGCCGGTTAGGCGGCGAGGTGAAGCGGCGGGGTCGAGGGCGACGGTCATGCGGTTCTTATCCGCTCCG
Organism: Brevundimonas phoenicis; assembly: GCF_047237745.1. NCBI lineage: Bacteria > Pseudomonadati > Pseudomonadota > Alphaproteobacteria > Caulobacterales > Caulobacteraceae > Brevundimonas > Brevundimonas phoenicis. The sequence continues at coordinate 64,521 of NZ_JBDFLN010000001.1, read as the reverse complement.
CCTTTCGATCGATCCAACGCGTAGTTATGGACTTAACGATCGACTTAATCGATCAATGACCGCATGACGCTGGAACAGCTTCGCATCTTTGTCGCCGTGGCCGAGCGTCTGCACATGACGCGGGCGGCCGAGGCGCTGCACCTGACCCAGTCGGCGGTCAGCGCGGCGGTCAATGCGCTGGAGACGCGGCACGGGGCGCGGTTGTTCGACCGGGTCGGGCGCGGGCTGGCTCTGAACGCGGCGGGAACGGCCTTCCTGCCCGAGGCGCGGGCCGTGCTGGCGCGGGCCGAGGCGGCCGAGCGGCTGCTGGATGAACTGGCGGGGCTGAAGCGCGGCTCGGTGCGGCTGTTCGCCAGTCAGACCATCGCCGCCTATTGGCTGCCGCCGCGCATGGCCGCCTTCGCCCAGAGCCATCCGGGCATCGAACTGCATCTGTCGATCGGCAACACCCATCAGGTGGTCGAGGCGGTTCTGGCGGGCGAGGCGGAGCTGGGTCTGATCGAGGGCGCCGAGGACGCGCCCCGACTGGAGCGGACGCGCATCGCCGCCGACCGGCTGATCGTCGTGGCGGCGCCGGGGCATCCGCTGGCGGATCGAGACAGGGAGTTGGCGGCGTCTGATCTGAAGGCGCTGGACTGGGCCTTGCGTGAGGCGGGATCGGGCACCCGCAGTGAGTTCGAGGCGGCCCTGCCGCGCGGTATGGCGGCGTCGGACCTGAAGACGGCGCTGGTGCTGCCGTCCAATGAGGCGATCCTGACGGCGGTGGCGGCCAGCGCCGGGGACGGCGGCGGCCTGGTCACGGCGACCTCGGAACTGGCCGCCCGGCCCCTGATCGAGGCGGGGCGGCTGGTTCGTTTGCCGCTCGAACTGCCCGAGCGGCCCTTCTATCGGCTGCGGCATCGCGAGCGCGGGGCCAGCCGGGCGGCGGAGGCCTTCGCCGCCGCCCTATAGTTTTTGGCTTAGACCTGCGCCGAACGGCGGCGCACCCAGGCGTAGAGGGCGTAGGTCAGGACGACGAAGGCGACAACGCCCGCGATCATGGCCGGCCATGCGCTCTTTTCAGGCAACAGGGCGAAAGGCGCCTCGTTGCGCGTGCTGACGATGACGGCGGCGGTGAATACGCCGAACAGGCTCTCGCCCACGATCAGGCCGGACGCCAGCAGGACGCCCATGCGGCGCGCCACATCGGCGTAGCGGGTCGACTTGACCGCCCGGTCGTACAGCCAGCCGCAGACCGCGCCGATGACCAGCATGGTGGTGACGGCGGCCGGCAGATAGACGCCGATCCCGGCGGCCAGCGGCGGCAGCTTGATCTTATTGTTCGTCGTGCGGCGCAGGACGATGTCGAGGATGATGACCAGAACGCCGACCACGGCGCCGATGCCGATTAGATCCCAGCGCAGGTCGCCGCTGATGACGCCCTTGGCCAGGGCCGAGATCAGGGTCGCCTGAGGCGCCGCCAGGGTCTTGGAGCCCTGGACGATGGCGGGCGGGCCGCCTTCGAAGCCGAAGGCCTGGTTCATCATGTCCAGCACGAAGGGGATGACCAGGGCGCCGGCGACGACGCCGACCAGCAGGGCGGTTTGCTGACGCCACGGCGTGGCCTCGACCAGCTGGCCGGTCTTCAGGTCTTGAAGGTTGTCGTTGGAGATGACGGCCACGGCGAAGACGATGGCGGTGACGATCAGGGCGAAGGCGATGACCGACGGATCGGCGGGCACGCCGGCGACCGCCAACACGCCCAGCATCAGCAGGGAGGCGATGATGATGGCCAGGATGCCGACGCCTGACACCGGGCTGTTCGACGAGCCGATCAGACCGGCCATGTAGCCGCAGATGGCGGCCACGGCGAAGCCGATGACCACGACATAGACCAGGCCGCCGATCACCAGCAGCGGGGCCGAGGCGGCCAGGCTCGTGCCCTGGGCGATGACGGCCAGCAGCACGGCGATGCCGACCAGGGCGGCGACGGACAGCAGGCCGACGATCTTGATCGGAATGTCCTGTTCGGTGCGGTCCAGGATCTCGCCGTGGGCGCGGCGCGACTGGGCCGAGACGGCCGAGGCCAGACCCGCGACCAGGGGCTTGGCCAGTTTGGCCAGGGTCCACAGGGCGGCGACGCCGATGACGCCTGCGCCGATGAAGCGGACCTCCTGGGACCAGACGCTCATGGCCAGGCCTTCGGCGTCGGCGCCGGCGGGAACCGTAGCGGCGATGGACGGCACGCCGTTGGCGGCGGCCCAGGCGACGAACTCGGGCGAGGTCAGGATGGGCACGAAGATCAGCCAGGCCAAGATCAGGCCGAACAGCTGGGTCAGGCCGACCGCCAGACCGATCAGGTGGCCGGCGCCCAGCAGGGCGAACTGCATGGAAAAGCCGACGCCGGTCGCACCGCCGCCCATCGCGGCCGGAAGTCGCAGGAAGGCGGTGGTCTCATGCGCGAAGACGCGGGCAGAGGCCAGGAAGCTGAAGACGGCCGAGGCGATCGCCCCGCCGACGACGACGAACAGGCCGGACTTGTTCTCACGCACGGCCTCCTCGGTCTGCTCGGCGCCGGGAGAGCCGACCTTCAGCACCTCGGCGGCGGCGACGCCCTCGGGGTAGGGCAGGCCGCCCTGGACGACCAGGGTCCGGCGCAGGGGAATGGAGAAGGTCACCCCCAGGACGCCGCCCAGGATGCAGATCATCACCGACTCCCAGAAGGGGAAGTTCATCCACCAGCCGATCATGACCAGGCCGGGCAGGACGAAGATGATCGAGCTCATGGCGCCGCCGACCGAGGCGACGGTCTGGACCGTCATATTCTCCCAGATGGTCGAGCCCCGGAAGGCGCGCAGCAGGGCCATGGAGATGACCGCCGCCGGAATGGCCGAGGCGAAGGTTAGGCCGACCTTCAGCCCCAGATAGGTGTTGGCCGCCGTGAAGACCGCCGCCAGCAAGCAGCCCAGGATCAGGGCGCGGATGGTCAGTTCTATGCGTTTGCCGGTTCCGGCGGGTTTGTCCGTCATGCGGGGCTCTTTTCAGCTGTTGCGCGGAAGTAAGCCTGAAAGCGCGGCCGTGACAACGGGTCGCGGCGTATCCGTCGTGTGCGCGGATGACGGGATGACACCTCGGAGCGAATGCGGCACAACGCCCGCCATGTTCGACCCCCGCCCGACCGACGCCGCTTCTCCGACCCTGGACGAGGCGCGCAAGCTGCTGGAGCGGGTCTGGGGTCATGCTGATTTTCGCGGCCTGCAGGCGTCGGTGATCGCCGAGGTTCTGGCCGGGCGCGACGTCATGGCCGTGTTGCCGACCGGGGGCGGCAAGAGCGTCTGCTATCAGGTGCCCGCCATCCTGCGGCCCGGCGTCGGCCTGGTCGTCTCGCCGCTGATCGCCCTGATGACCGATCAGGTCGAGGCCCTGAAGCAGCAGGGCGTGGCGGCCGCCCGGCTGGATTCCGGCCTGACCATGGACGAACGTTCGGCCGTGTGGCGCGCGGCGCGCGCGGGCGAGTTGGACCTGCTCTACGTCTCGCCGGAAGGCCTGGCGTCAGGCGCCATGCTGGAACGTCTGGCCGAGCTGCCCATCAGCCTGATCGCCATCGACGAGGCGCACTGCGTCAGTCAGTGGGGGCATGACTTCCGGCCCGACTACCGCACCCTGGGCCGACTGACCGAGATCTTTCCCGGCGTGCCGCGCATCGCGGTGACGGCGACCGCCGACGCCCGCACGCGCGACGATATCCTGGCCTCGCTGCGGCTGGGCGAGGCGCGGGTCTTCGTCGACAGCTTCGCCCGGCCCAATCTGCAGCTGTCGGCCGAGCGCAAGATCAACGGCTCGCGCGCCCGCACCGACGCCGCCGTCATCGAACTGGTGCGCGAGCGGCGCGGCAAGTCGGGCGTGGTCTATTGCGGCAGCCGGGACGGTTGCGAGCGGGTGGCCGATGCGCTCAGGGACGCCGGCAGCAACGCCATCGCCTATCACGCCGGTTTCGACGCCCGCGAGCGCGACCGACGGCTGGAGCGTTTTCTGGCCGAGGACGGCGCCGTCATGGTCGCCACCATCGCCTTCGGCATGGGGGTGGACAAGCCGGACGTCCGCTTCGTCATCCACGCCGATCCGCCGGGCTCGCTGGAGGCCTACTGGCAGGAGATCGGCCGCGCCGGACGCGACGGCGAACCGGCCGAGGGCATTACCCTGTATGGCCCGTCGGACATCGCCTGGTCCCTGCGCCGCCTCGACAGCCGCCCGATGGCCGAGGAGGTCAAAAAGGTCCAGACTCGCAAGGTGCGCCAGCTGTTCGCCATGCTGGACGGCGCGACCTGTCGACCCCAGGCGGTGCGTCGCTATTTCGGCGAGCAGGACGCCCAGCCGTGCGGCGTCTGCGATATCTGCGGCGACCCGCCCGCCACCTTCGACGCCGTGGTGCCCGCTCAGAAGGCGCTGGCGGCGGTCCAGCGTCTGGGCGAACGCTTCGGCCGGACGCGCGTGGTCGATCATCTGCTGGGCAAGACCAAGGACGTCCAGCCGTGGGAGGCCGGGCTGTCGACCTGGGGCATCGGCGCCGACCTGTCGCTGGCCGCCTGGCGCGACGTGATCGATCACCTGCTGTTCGAGGGCCTGCTGGTCGAGGATCCCAATGACGGCAAGCCGATCATCCGCCTGGGCGACGCTCAGGCCGTGCGCGCCGTCTATCGCGGCGAGCGGCCGGTGCGGGTGCGCCAGGCGCCTGTGCGCGCGGTCGCGATCGACAAGCCGCGCCGCAACGCCGGTCGCAATCTGGCGGCCGAGGCGCTGGACGGCGACGTGCGCACGCGGTTCGAGGCGCTGCGCGCCTGGCGTCGTGACCGCGCGGTCGAGCAGAGGGTGCCGCCTTATGTCATCTTCCAGGACAAGACCCTGGTCGAGATCGCGGTGCAGGAGCCGCGCGGCTTGGACGATCTGGCCCGTATTCCTGGCGTCGGCGCGGGTAAGCTGGACCGTTACGGCCGGGCGGTGCTGGAGGCGTTGGCGGCGGTCACCTGACGATCTCCATGACCAAAGCTTAACTGGCGAGCCGTCCCTCCGCCTGTCACCCCTTGCGGCGACAAGAGACGAGGGATGCACATGAAGCGATTGTTGGCGGCGGGCGTGGCCTGCCTGGCGATGACCGGCGCGGCTCAGGCTCAGGAGGCGCCTGATGCGTCGCCCAAGCCGATGGAACAGCCGCGCGACTGGTCTGCGACTCTGGTCCAGGATGCAACCGCTCTGCACGCCGTCATGATCGACAGCCATCCGGGCGTGCATGATCCGCTCAATCCCGGCTTCCGCGCCCGCCTGGATCAAGGCCTGGCCACGGCGCTGGAGCGGGCGAAGACCACTACGGATCGAGGCGGCTGGTGGTGGGCGATGCGCGCCTATGTCGCCAGTTTCGAGGACGGGCACGTTCAGATCAGCATGACCCAGAGGGACTTCGGCTTCCCGACCCGCTGGCCCGGCTTCCTGACCGTCTATCGCGGGGCCGATCAGGTGGTGGCGGATCGCGATGAAGCCGACGCCGCCGCCCCGCCTCTGGGCGCCCGGCTGATCGACTGCGACGGGGTGGACGCCGCGTCCCTGGCCGAACAGCGCATCGGCCAGTTCCGGGGGCGCTGGTTCCTGGAGGCGATCAAGACCCGCTTCGGCGACTGGATGTTCCTGAGCGCGGAAAACCCGTGGCAGACCGAGATGACGACCTGCCGGTTCGAGACGGGCGGCGCGACCCGGACCTACGCCCTCAACTGGCGCGCGACGCCCGATGATCTGAGCGATCGCCGCGCCCGCCTGACGTCCGGCGCCCGGCCCGACTTCGCCGTGAAGCATTTCGACGACGGGGGCTTCTGGATCTCGACCCCGACCTTCAACGGCGATCCCGCCAGCGAGGCCCACGCCGAACTGACCGCCCTGGTCGCCGACATGAAGGCCAAGCAGGACGCCCTGCGCGCCGCCCCCTATGTGGTGCTGGACCTGCGCGGCAACGGCGGCGGCTCCTCGCACTGGAGCCAGCTGATGGCCCAGGTTCTGTGGGGCGACGACTGGATGGCCGCCCACCCTGAACCGGCGATCGAGGGCGTCGACTGGCGCGCCTCGGACGGCAACATCGCCGAAATCTCCGCCTTCCTCGACAAGCTGCGCGCCTCGAACGGCTCGCCCGAACTGATCGCCTGGGCCGAAGACGCCATAAACGGAATGAAGGCGGCGAAGGCCGCCGGCCAGGTCTATTGGCGCAGCGCCAATGATGAGCCTGCCGACGCCGCTCCGTCGCCGCCCGCGCCGCAACTGATGAAGGGCCGCGTCTATGTCCTGACCGATTCCAGCTGCGGCTCGGCCTGCCTGGACGCCGTCGATCTGTGGAAGACCGTGGGCGCCGTCCAGGTCGGGCGCGAGACCTCGGCCGACACCGTCTACATGGAGATCCGTGAGCCGACCCTGCCCAGCGGCCTGGCCGAGATCGCCGTGCCGATGAAGGTCTATCGCGGCCGCGCGCGCGGCAACAACGAGCCGCAACGCCCCCAGTACGTCATCGAGGGCGACATGGGCGACGACGCGGCCCTGCTGGCCTCGATCCGTCGGCTTCAGCCGAACTGACGCCTCAGCGCAGGAAGCGTTCGACCGCCTGCTGGAACTGACGGGGGCGGTCGATCATGACCATGTGTTCGGCTCCCTCGATCCTCTCGAAGGCGGCGGGGCGCGGCAGGGAGCGGTAGCCCGCACGGAACAGGTCGTCGACGTGGCCGCGCGGGCTTTCGGCGTCGGGGCTCCAGCCATAGACGACGGTCACCGGCGCCTGGATAAGCGGCAGGCGCGAACGCAGGTCCACGGTCATCACCTCGTACAGGCCCTGGGCCAGGACGCGCCGGTCGCCGCCCTGCCAGCCCAGGCCGTTGAACAGGCTGTCGGCGGCGCCGCCCAGCTCCAGCCCCATGGAGGCGGCCTGTGTGCGCAAGGCTTCGTCGCCCAGCAGCATCAGGCCCTGATAGGCCAGTCGCGCCAGGGGTTCGACATCGCCTACGGTCGAGCCTGGGCTGATCAGGGACGGAAAGAAGGGCGAGGCGTCCACCACCATGACGCGCCCGACCCGGCGTCCGCCGTCGGCGGCGACGCGCAGGGCGACCTGTCCGCCCATGGAGTGGCCGATCAGGGCCGGGCGAGTCAGGCTCTCTTCGTCGATGTAGCGCAGGATTTCGGCCGCCGCCGGGCCGCTGATGCGTCCCTCGGCGTTGCCGCCCGCCGGAATCTGGCCGAAGCCGCGCACCGAGATCAGATGCACGCGATAGCGGTTCTGCAGGGCGTCGGCGGTTCGGCTCCAGACCGCCGAGGTCGAAGCCAGGCCCGGAATCAGAACGACGTCCGGCCCCTGTCCGCGGGTCTCGACGAGGATACGCGACGATTGAAACGAGGCTGGCTCCGCCGTAGCGGCGACCGCAGGCGCGCGGGCGTCTGCAGGCGCGGCGAACGTCGCAAGACTCAGGGACAGGGCGGTCAGGACAGCGAAAAACCGGCTCATGACGGCAACCTGCCGACAGATAGCGGCGAAACCTCGACAGCGTCACGCAGCGGACTTGGATTGTAATTTTTTTCGATCAGGAGTGAAATCGTCCGACCTGGGGAGGTTCTCATGAAGAAATCAATCACCATCCTGTCCGCTGTTCTGGGCCTAGCCGCATCACCCGCCCTGGCTGAGAATTGGAACGTCATTTCGCGCAGCGCCGCCACTGCCTTCATGGTCGATGTGGATTCGATCGCCCAGGCCGACGGCGTTACCAGCGCCCGATTGGCGCGCGTGCCTGCGACGGGCGCCCCGGGCGACCTGTCGCACAGCGTCGGTGTTGTCTCTTTCCGCTGCTCCGCCAATCAATCGAAATCCGGCGAGGAAGTCTATTACGGTCCCGACGGCGCCGAGCAGGAGCGGATCGACGATGGTTATGATTTCGAGCCGATAGCCCGCAACTCGCTCGATTCCTACGTCCAGGAGATCGTCTGCGAGAGCAAGCGCGGGGCGGCGTCCTTTCCGACGATCCGCGCCTTCGTCGAAGCGGGGCGACCCGACTCGCGCTGATCCGCCAGGGCGTGTTTGGGCCCGACTTCGGGTTGTTCCCTTGGCCGCTTGGGGCTAAGGCCGCCGTGGCGTCGCCGCGAAGCCCAGTACAGTATCGAGTAATCCCTTGCAGCTTTCCTCTCTCGTGGTCGCCGATCTGGTCGACGCCGCTGACTTGGCGTTGTCGAACCGTCTTCGCCAACTGATCCAGAACCGCGCCGACGCCCTTGTGGCGGCTTTTTATGAGACGCTTCTGGCGCATGAGGAGGCGCGGACCTTCCTGCATCATTCGGTGGTGCAGGAGCGGTTGAGTCCGTCGCTGCGCAACTGGCTGGTGGACTTGTTCGCGCCCGGCGCCGACATGGCCGAAGCGGCCTTCATCGCGCGGCAGATGAAGATCGGCGAGGTCCACGCCCGCATCAAGATTCCCATGCACCTGGTCATGGCGGGGGCGGCGGTGCTGAAGACGCGGCTGGCGGACGACCTGGCCGACGATCCGGCGGCCTTCGACTTGCTGCGGCTAGCGGACCAACGCATCGACCACGCCCTTCGCCTGATGAGCCAGTCCTATGAGAAGGGCGCCAGCAACCGCGCGCGCCTGGACGAAGCCTATCGGCTGTTCTCCCTGGATCAGGACATTCATTTCGAGCGCGAAAGCCAGCGTGCGGGCCTGATGGAGTGGAGCCAGAAGACCCTGTTCCGCATCCTGGGATCAGGCGGCGTCGATGGGGCTGGCGCGCTGGGCGCCTCGCCGTTCGGCCTGTGGATCCGCCACCGGGCCGACTTCCTGTTCGACGGCTCGCCGCATCTGGCGCGGCTGAACGCGACCATGGAGCGGATCGACAGCGAGCTTCTGCCCCGCTTCACGCCGGACGCCGCCCCGGCCGACCTGGCCGCGCCCCTCAAGGCGCTCGAAGCCGCCGTCGAGGAGGTCGCCTTCCTGCTGAACGAGATGTTCCAGGGGCTGGCGGGCATGGAGGGCGGCCGCGACCCGCTGACGCGCGCCCTGAACCGACGCTTCCTCTCGTCGATCCTCAGCCGCGAAATCGGTTTCGCCAACGCCAATCACACGCCCCTGTCGGTGCTGCTGCTGGACGTGGATCACTTCAAGCGGATCAACGACACGCACGGCCACCCGGTCGGCGACGAGGTGCTGCGCCAGGTGGCCGAGGCCGTGACCGAAAACGTCCGCCCCAGCGACTTCGTCTTCCGCTACGGCGGCGAGGAGTTCCTGGTGGTCCTGGTCGAGACCAGCCTGCACCAAGCCGCGACCATCGCCGAGCGGATGCGCCTGGCCCTGGCGGCCAAGGCCATTACGGCGGCGGGCTTGGCGCCTTTCAACGTGACGGTGTCGGTCGGCGTCGCCGAACATTACGGCCACCCGGACGAGAACTATCTGATCAAGTCAGCCGACGACGCCCTGTACCGCGCCAAGCAGAACGGCCGGAACCGGGTCGAACTGGACCGTCGCGGCGCCTGACGGCGCCGCGAACCGCCTACGAGATCAGGCGTCGACGGCGGCGTCCAGGGCGTTGTCCTGGATGAACTCGCGGCGCGGCTCGACCACGTCGCCCATCAGCTTGGCGAACAGGTCGTCGGCGTCGTCGCCATGCTCCACCTTCACCTGCAGCAGGGTGCGGGCGTTGGCGTCCAGGGTGGTCTCCCACAGCTGTTCCGGGTTCATCTCGCCCAGACCCTTGTAGCGCTGGATGGCGCTACCCTTCTTGCCCGCGTCCAGCACGGCCGCCAGCAGGTCCAGCGGGCCGCGGATGGTCGTGGTCTTGTCCTTGCGGCGATAGACGGCCGGGGCCGAGAACAGGCCGTCGAAGGCGGCGGCGCGTTCGGCCAGACGGCGGGCGTCCAGCGAGCGGCCCAGCACCTCGTCCAGCACGATGGTCTCGCTGACGGCGCGGCGCACGCGGTTGAACGCCACCCCGCCCTGGGCGGCCAGTTCGCCGCTCCACGGACCGTCGCCTTCCTCGGCGTAGAGGTTCAGCCGTTCGGCCGCGCGCGCGGCGCGGTCGGCCAGTTCGCCGGCGTTCTCGCTGAACAGACCGGCCAGGGCGCCCTGTTCGATGGCGAAGGCCGGAGCCCGCGTCGCAAGCCGATCGACCAGCGCCTTGAAGCCCTTGGCCTCGCGCACCAGCTCCTGCAGGTCTCGTCCGGCGCGCACCTCGCCCGAGGCCAGCTCCAGCGCGGCCTCGGCGCTGCCTTCCTCGATCAGATAGGCGTCCATCTCCGCCTGATCCTTGACGTAGCGGTGCTGCTTGCCCTTCGACACCTTATAGAGCGGCGGCTGGGCGATGTAGACGTGGCCGCGTTCGATCAGCTCCGGCATCTGACGATAGAAGAAGGTCAGCAGCAGGGTGCGGATGTGGGCGCCGTCGACGTCGGCGTCCGCCATCAGGATGATCTTGTGATAGCGCAGCTTGTCGGCGTTGAAGTCGTCGCGGCCGATGCCGGTGCCCAGCGCCAGGATCAGGGTGCCGATCAGGTCCGACGACAGCATCCGGTCAAAGCGCGCGCGCTCGACGTTCAGGATCTTGCCGCGCAGGGGCAGGACGGCCTGGTTTTCACGGTTGCGCGCCTGCTTGGCCGAGCCGCCGGCCGAGTCACCCTCGACGATGAAGAGTTCGGACTTGGCCGGGTCGCGTTCCTGACAGTCGGCCAGCTTGCCGGGCAGGGAGCTGATCTCCAGCGCCGACTTGCGACGGGTCAGGTCGCGCGCCTTGCGGGCGGCTTCACGGGCGGACGCCGCTTCGATGATCTTGGAGACGATCAGCTTGGCTTCGACCGGGTGTTCCTCGAACCATTCGGACAGCCCCTCGGAGCACAGGTTCTCGACCGCCGGGCGCACCTCGGACGAGACCAGCTTGTCCTTGGTCTGCGAGCTGAACTTGGGGTCCGGCACCTTGACCGACAGGACGCAGGTCAGGCCTTCGCGGGCGTCCTCGCCGGTCGGGGCGACCTTCTCCTTCTTGGCCAGGCCCGAGCTCTCGATATAGCTGCCCATGACGCGGGTCAGCGAGGCGCGGAAGGCCGACAGGTGGGTGCCCCCATCCCGCTGCGGGATGTTGTTGGTGAAGCACAGCATGGTCTCGTGGTAGCTGTCGTTCCACCACAGGGCCAGGTCCAGCTCGATGCCGTCCTTCTGGCCGCGAATGACGATGACGTCCTTCAGGATCGGGGTCTTGGACTTGTCGAGGTGGCGCACGAAGGCTTCGACGCCGCCCTCATAGTGCAGCAGGATCTCGATCGGCTCAGCGCCGCGATGATCCGACAGCTTGATGACCACGCCCGAGTTCAGGAAGGCCAGCTCGCGCAGGCGGTGCTCCAGCGTCTTCAGGTCGAAGTCGATGTGGCTGAAGGTCGTGACCGAGGGGAAGAAGGTGACTTCGGTGCCGGTCAGCAGGCGGCCCTTGTCCTCGCGCATCGGCGCCTCGCCGACGACGGCCAGCGAGCGCACCGTCTCGCCGCGTTCAAAGCGGACGCTGTGCTTCTTGCCGTCGCGATAGATAACCAGCTCCAGCCAGTCCGACAGGGCGTTGACCACGGACACGCCCACGCCGTGCAGGCCGCCGGACACCTTGTAGGAGTTCTGGTCGAACTTACCGCCGGCGTGCAGCTGGGTCATGATGACCTCGGCGGCGGAAATGCCTTCCTCGGCGTGGATGGCGGTCGGGATGCCGCGGCCGTTGTCGGTCACGGTGACCGAACCATCCTCGTTCAGGGTGACCGTCACCAGGTCGGCGTGGCCGGCCAGGGCCTCGTCGATGGCGTTGTCCACCACCTCATAGACCATGTGGTGCAGGCCCGAGCCGTCGTCCGTGTCGCCGATATACATGCCGGGGCGCTTGCGCACCGCGTCCAGGCCTTTGAGAACCTTGATGGAATCGGCGCCGTACTCAGGCGAGGGAGCAGTCTGTTCGGTCATGAAAACGTCGGCTCAGGGTCCGTGGGCGGACAGGGAAGAGGCGGCCCTTCGACCGCCCGTCTCAGGGGCGCAAATCAGCGCGCCCCGAAGTCCTCGATATATAGGAAATTCGACGGGAAAAGCGAGCCTTTAAGCCCTAGACGGACAGGCCGCCGCCTTCCACCGCCACGAACTGCGCGCGCCCCTCCAGCGCCGCGAACAGCGGCCGCTCGGTGCCCGTCATGAAGGCCTGCAGCTTCAGCGCCTCGATCTCGTCGAACAGGGCGGCGCGGCGGGCTTCGTCCAGATGGGCGGGCGCCTCGTCCAGCAGCAAGACGGGCTGCGCGGGCTGATCCGCCAGACGCGCCACCTGGGCCAGGATCAGGTTCAGCACCAGGGCCTTCTGCTCGCCGGACGACCCCTCGGCGGCGGGGCGGTTCTTCTCGCGGTGCAGGGCCGTCAGGTCCGAGCGGTGCGGGCCGAACAGGCTGCGTCCCGCCGCCGCGTCGCGCGCGCGGGCGCGCATCAGCCCCTCGCCCAGCGCCTCGACGATGTCGGCCTCGTCTGCGCCCGCCGCCGCCATCCCCTCGGCCGGACCGGCCAGGCCCAGATCGGCCTGGGGGAAGGGGCGGTCGGCGCGGGCGTCGATCCCGGCCTGAAGCGCCTTCAGCGCGCCGGCACGCGCCACGGCCGCCCGCGCCCCGCTCTCGGCCAACCGGGCCTCCAGCGCGTCCAGCCACAGGGGATCGGCCGGGCGCGTCTCATCGGTCAGCAGCCGCAACCGCTCGCGCAGGGCCTTTTCATAGGTCGAAACGACGGCCGCATGATCGGGATGGGCGGCGAAAACCAGCCGGTCGAAGAAGCGCAGCCGCTCGGCCCGCGCGTCCGAGAACAGCCGGTCCTGCTCGGGCGTGGCCCAGACCGGGCGCAGATGGTCCAGCAGCCGTCCCGGCGGCGCCGTCTCGCCGTCGATGCGCACGATGCGCCGCGCCGACGGCCCCATGGTCTGGACGCCGGTGCCCAGGCGGACCTCGTCGCCGTCCGAGGCTCGCAGCGTCGCCGCCACGGCCCACGGCCGCCCGACCGCCTCGCCCGGCTCGCGCCGCCCCATCTCGGCCGCCGTCGCCCCGCGCAGCCCCTTGCCGGGGGTCAGCAGGCTGACGGCTTCCAGCAGATTGGTCTTCCCCGCCCCGTTCGGCCCATGCAACACGACGGTTCCGCCGGAAACCGGCAGGGTCGCGCCCGCGTAGGAGCGGAAGTCGGTGAGGGCGAGGGTGGTGATCATGCGTTGATCAGCAGATACACCGATTTGGCGTAGAGGCGCTGAAGAAGAAACCGCTCACCCCGGCGGACGCCGGGGCCTAGTGCGAACCACGCTCTGCGCGCTTGAAGCCAAAGGACTGGATCCCGGCGTCCGCCGGGATGAGCGGGGTATAGATCCAGCACACATCAAAACAATGTCGGCAGCAGATCATCCCAAGCCGGGTTCATCCGCTCGATCAGGTCTAGCTTCCATTCACGGCGCCATTCCTTGATCTGGCGCTCACGGCGAAAGGCCTCGTCGCGCGTGCCGTGGTGCTCATACCAGACGAGGCGGGAGACATCGTATTTCGCCGTGAAACCGCCGCGCCGCTTCTCGCGATGCTCGACGACCCGCTTTAGCAGGTTATCGGTCGAGCCGGTGTAAAGCGTGCCGTTGCGGCGACCGGCCAGGATGTAGGTGTAGAAATACATCCAACCTCCCGGCGCGGCTCTCACTGGCCCCCGGCGTCCGCCGGGGTGAGCGGTGTGGTTACACCCGCAGCGGCATCAGCACATACTGCACGCCCACGTCGGCCGGGTCGAGCACCAGCGTCGGGCTGGCCGGGTCGGCGAACTTGAAGTGGGCCGTCTCGCCGGTGATCTGGCCGGCGACGTCCAGCAGGTAGCGGGCGTTGAAGCCGATCTCGAACGGTTCGTCGGAATAACCGATCTCGACTTCTTCCTCGGCCTGACCGGCCTCCATGTTGCGCACGGTCAGCTTCACCCGGTCGTTGTCGAAGGCCAGCTTCACCGAGCGGCTCTTCTCGGCCGAGATGGTGGCCACGCGGTCGACGGCCTTGGCGAACAGGCTGTTGTCGATGTCGGCCTGCTTGTCGTTGCCCTTGGGAATGACGCGCAAATAGTCGGGGAAGGCGCCGTCGATGACCTTGGAGGTCAGGCTGGCCTCGCCGAACTCAAAGCGGATCTTCTGCGCCGAGACCTGGACCTCGACCGGGCCGGCGCCGTCGTCCAGCAGGCGACGGACCTGATCCACGGTCTTGCGCGGCACGATGACGCCGGGGCCGCCCGCCGCGCCTTCCGGCGCCGGGGTCTCGGCCAGGGCCAGGCGGTGGCCGTCGGTGGCCACGGCGCGCAGCAGCGGAATGCCGCCGTCAGCCACGGTGTGCAGATAAAGGCCGTTCAGATAGTAGCGCGTCTCTTCGGTCGAGACGGCGAAGCGCGTCTTGTCGATCAGGCGGGCCAGGTCTTCCTTGGGCAGGGTGTAGCGCGCGCCCGAAGCCTCGGTCGACATGACCGGGAAATCGCCCGCCGGCAGCACCGGCAGGTTGAAGCGCGAACGGCCCGCCGCCACCACCAGACGCGGATCGTCGCCCGAATAGGTCAGCGACACCTCGGCGCCGTCCGGCAGCTTGCGCACGATTTCATACAGGGTATGGGCCGGGGCCGTGATCTGGCCCTCGACGTTCACCTGGGCCTCGGCCTCGTCGACCATCTCCATGTCCAGGTCGGTGGCGGCGAACGACAGGCGGTCGCGCCCGGCGCTCAGCAGCACATTGGACAGGATCGGAATGGTGTTGCGACGCTCGACCACGCTCTGGACGTGCCCCAGGGCCCGAAGAAGCGCGGATCGTTCGATGGTCAGCTGCATTTGGTCTCGCCCGGTCGCGACGCCGCCGAAGCAGCGTCGCCGTAAATATGGGCAGGAACACTAGCGCATTGAGCGCGGGGGGCAACGGGCAGAGGCGCTTGCCCCCGATTTCCACAGGCTGGGCGCCCCGGAAATCCGCTCATCCCAGTCTTCGCCGGGACGAGCGGAGGGAGAGCTTACCCGCGCAGTTTGCGCGCCGCTTTCCTTTTACCCGCGCAGTTTGCGCGTGAGGGCCTCGACGTCGCGGGCGATCTGATCGTCCTTGGGCATCAGCTCCTCGATCTTGCGGACCCCGTGCAGGACGGTGGTGTGGTCGCGCCCGCCGAAGCGGCGGCCGATGTCGGGATAGGAGCGGGTCGTGTGCTGCTTGCACAGATACATGGCGACCTGACGCGGACGGGCGATGGCGCGGGTGCGGCGCTCGCTCAGCAGGTCGGCCTGCTTGAGGTTGAAGTGCTCGGCCACCGTCTTCTGGATCTCGTCCACGGTGATGCGGCGCTCGGGGCCCGTGCGCAGGGCGGCGCCCAGCAGGGACTGGACCTCGTCCACCGTCAGGGCCGACAGGCGGCTGCCGGCGACGGCGGCCAGGGTGTTCACGGCGCCTTCCAGCTCGCGCATCGAGCCGGGGGTGCGGTCTATCAGATGCTCCAGCACGTCGGCGCGGGCCTCGCCCGTGACGACGCCCAGCTGGGCCAGGGCGTTCAGGCGCGACTGGGCCACGGCGACCTTGAGGTCGCGGTCCGCCGCCTCGACCGGGCAGGTCAGGCCCGCCGCCAGGTGGCTGCGCAGGCGCGGCTCGACGTCGGTCAGGGCCATGGGCGCGCGGTCGGCCGACAGGACGATGCGCTTGCCGTCCTCGATCAGGGCCGTGAGGGTGTTCAGCAGCTCTTCCTGGGTGCTCGTCTTGCCGCCGACGAACTGGACGTCGTCCAGCAGCAGCATGTCGGCCGAGCGCAAGCTTTCCTTAAAGGCGGCGGTCGAGCGGTCCTGCATGGCGCGCACGAAGGTCGACAGGAAGCGTTCGGCGGTCAGATAGACCACCTTGGCGTCCGGGCGCAGGCGCTGCGCCTCCCAGGCGATGGCGTTCAGCAGGTGGGTCTTGCCGTAGCCATAGGGGCCGCAGAAGAAGACGGGGTTGAAGTGGCCGTCGGCCCAGGTCGCCACCTGCTTGGCGATGGCCAGGGCGAAGGCGTTGCCGTGGCCCTCGACGAAGCTGTCGAAGGTCAGACGCTCCTGCAGACCGGCGGCGCGCACGGCGCGGGCGCCGTCGGTCGCGGCGGCGAAGGCGGGCGCGGCGGCGGCCGGAGCGATCGGGGCGGGGCTGATCGAAGCCAGGCGCGGGGCGTCGCGCAGGCCCGACGGCGGGGCCGAACCCATCTCGGCGCGGCAGCGCACCTCCAGGCGGCGCGACAGGCCGTCCAGGCCCAGCCACAGCTCGTTCATGCGACGCAGGGCGTTCTTGCGCACCCAGTCGCGGGCATAGGCCGTCGGGGTCACCAGGATCAGATTGCCCTGGGAATCCACGCGCACGGCGGAAGGCGCGATATAGGAGCTGAAGGGACCATCCCCGATCTCAGCCTTCAGGCGGTCCGCCGCCTCGGTCCAGATACGGTTGGGATCCGTCATTCCCGCCATTACCGCGCCCCCGATCATTCAGAACACCCGCCACAAGAGTTATCACCGACGAACGCCCTTCGAGACGCCACGTCCAGGGACGACTTCTCTCGCCTCGCGAAGCGGGGCTTCGCAAGCGGGGTCGTACTCACAGACAGACATCTCGCGCCAAGGGAAACCATTGATTTCCCTCGTCTTCATCCCAACAGGACGGAAGCGCGTTACCCCTTCAACTTACCCCCGGCGCGGCGGAGATCAACGCTGATTCGAGTCGAGATTCGCACTTAAATTGATTGACTCCGGCAAACCTCGGCAGGGCTTGGGAAAATGGCGATTTCGCCTCAATCGAGAACCCGAATCCGTAAGCGCGACTTAGGAGCAGACAGCAAGACGGCGAGGGAGCTTGCGCTTCCTCGCCGTTGAAATTCTTACATTCTTTTACGAAATGCCCGTTACAGGCCCTCCGTAGCCGTCACATTGCGCCGTTTGACGAAGCCGTGAAGACCCGTCCGAGCGCCCTGCGAAATCAGGCGGCCGACAGCTTCTTCAGCTGGGCGGCCAGACGGCTGACCTTGCGCGAGCCGGTGTTCTTGTGAACCACGCCCTTCGACACGGCGCGCATCAGTTCCGACTGGGCGGTGATGAAGGCGGCCTTGGCGGCTTCGACGTCGCCGCCCGTCAGGGCTTCCTGGAACTTGCGCAGGTAGGTGCGCACGCGGGTGCGGCGGGCCTTGTTCACTTCGGTCCGCGCTTCGATCTTGCGGATCGCCTTGCGGGCGCCTGCATTGTTGGCCATCGGGTAAAAACCTTCGAACGAAAACGCCGCAAACCACACGTCCACGGCGAGAAAATCTCAAGAGCGGGCGGCTATAGCGGAAAGCCCCCGAACGGTCAACGCGATCCGGCGCGAATTGAGTCGGGGCCGGGGTTTGCGCCCCGAAGCGTCCGGCCCCGACACGGATTCAGCGACCCGTGAAAGCCGGTTTGCGCTTCTCGACGAAGGCGGCCATGCCCTCCTTCTGGTCATCGAAGGCGAACAGGGAGTGGAACAGGCGGCGCTCGAACACCACCCCTTGCGCCAGGGTCGTCTCGAAGGCGGCGTTGACCAGTTCCTTGTTGGCCATGACGGCCAGGATCGACTGGCCGGCGATCTTGGCGGCGGCGGCGCGCGCCTCGTCCAACAGGGCGTCAGACGCCACGACGCGCGAGACCAGACCCGAACGCTCGGCCTCGGCCGCGTCCATCATCCGGCCGGTCAGGCACATGTCCATCGCCTTGGCCTTGCCCACGGCGCGGGTCAGGCGCTGCGAGCCGCCGATGCCGGGGGCCACGCCCAGGTTGATCTCGGGCTGGCCGAACTTGGCCGTCTCCGAGGCGATGATGAAGTCGCACAGCATCGCCAGCTCGCAGCCGCCGCCCAGGGCATAGCCCGACACCGCCGCGATGATCGGCTTGCGGAAGCTCGCCACCCGATCGTGGGCGCGGGCGAAGAAGTTGCCGCGATACATGTCGGCATAGGCCTGATCCGCCATCTCCTTGATGTCGGCGCCCGCCGCGAAGGCCTTCACCGAGCCGGTCAGGACGATGCAGCGCACGCTGTCGTCATCAGCCACGCTCTCCAGGAAGTCGCCCAGCTCGCCCGTCAAGGTGGTGTTCAGCGCATTCAGCGCCTCGGGCCGGTTCAGGGTGACGACCGCATAGCCGTCGGCGTGGCGTTCGATCAGCAGGGTGGAATAGGCGTCGGCCATCAGGCGCTCCTCTATGCTCGTTGCAGGGAGGTCTAGCGCCTCAGCCCTCCCACTGGAACACCTCGCCGATCTCGACGCCGAAGACCTGGGCGATGCGGAAGGCGGCTTCGAGGCTGGGCGAGTACTTGCCCTGCTCCATGGCGACGATGGTCTGGCGCGTCATGCCGATGCGCGCGGCCAGGTCGGCCTGAGTCATCTCATTGGCATGGAAGCGCAGTTCGCGGATGCGGTTCCGGATGGGCGGCGGCGGCTTGCTCATCACCGCCCCCGCTTCAACAGGGCCAGGGACAGGGCCCAGCGCGCCAGCTCCGACGCCATGACGCAGCCCAGGACCGCATTGGCCGCCAGCACCAGGCCGTTGCCGGGGATCATCCACCGCGCCAACCCCTCAGGCTTGAGGCTGCCCCAGAAGCCGACGCCATAGGCGACCGCCGAGATCGTCACCAGCAGGCCGATCAACAGCATCAGAGACACATGGCTGGCCTGCAGCGTCGCTGCGCCTTCACGCTCGTCGCGCGCCCGGCGCTCGGCCTTGGACGTCGTCAGCATGGCCAGGGCCGTCAGCCCGCTTTCCAGAACCACCACAGCGATCAGGCCCAGGATGAACAGACCGCCCATGTCGGCGGCGAAGTCCGCCTGCTTCAGCCCTCCGGCCAGCACCCGCTCGCCGAACCTCCAGGCGTAGGCGCCCCAGACCGCCAACCCGGCGATGATGGCCACCCACAGGTGCTTCTCGCGAAAGCTCATGACGCGCTCCCTGGCTGCTGTCGCGGAGCAATGTCACACAAAGCGGACGTATTGTCTATTATTTTTTACATAGAGTCCAAATTTTTAGACATCACTTCTTCTGACAGACCGGGCAGAAGAAGGTCGAGCGGCCGCCCTGCATGATGCGCTTCACCACGCCGCGACAGCCCTCGGTGCGGCACGGTTCATGCTCGCGGCCATAGACGTCGAAACGGTGCTGGAAATAGCCCTGTCCGCCCTCGACATTGGCGAAGTCCTTCAGGGTCGAGCCGCCCGCCGCGATGGCGTCGGCCAGGACGTTGCGGACCTCGACCGCCAATCGCTCCAGCCGGGGGCGGCTGACCTTGCCCGCCGCCGTCAGGGGCGAGATGCGGGCGCGGTACAGGGCCTCGCACACATAGATGTTGCCCAGACCCGCCACGATGCTCTGGTCCAGCAGGCTGACCTTGATGTTCTGCGCCTTGCCCGCGAAGGCCTCGGCCAGATGCGCGCCGGAGAAGGCGTTGCCCAGTGGCTCGGGCCCCAGCCTGGCGAACCAGGCGTGGCCCTCGACCGGCTCGGTCGGAATCAGGCCCATGAAGCCGAAACGGCGCGCATCGGCGTAGCCCAGCCGCGTCAGCACCCCGCCCCGGTCGGCCGTCAGGCTCATATGCTCATGCTTGCCGACGACGGGGGCGTCCGTCTTGAACGCGCCGGGGGCGACGCCTTCCAGGGTGAAGCGGCCGGTCATGCCCAGGTGGGTGATCCAGGTCTCGCCGGTCGACAGGGGGAACAGCAGATATTTCGCCCGCCGCTCCAGACGCAGCATCGTCGCCCCCTCCAGCCGCTCGATGAAGCGCTCCGGGAAAGGGAAGCGCAGGTCCGGCCGGTTCTGGCGCGGCGCGGTCAGACGCGCGCCTTCCAGCACAGGCTCCAGGCCGCGACGGACGGTTTCGACTTCGGGTAATTCGGGCATGGGCGTCAGCTTAGGCGCGGGCGGCTTCTCGGGCGAGGGTAGAAGGGATTATAGGCAGCGGATGACCATGCTTCTTTATGGCCGCCCGCCCGCGGTGTTCGATCCGCCCTCGACGGCGACCCAGACCTCGCCCCTGATCCCCGGCTCGACGGCGCTGGAGACGGTCGCGCCCGGATCGGCCGACGGGGTGATGCTCTATGCGCCGCCCGGCGCGGTTGAGCGGCGCTATACGCTGGCGCTGGCGCTGAAGGCGTTGAAGCCCGGCGGTCGGTTGGACGTCATGGCGCCCAAGGACAAGGGCGGCTCGCGTCTGGGCAAGGAGCTGAAGGGCTTCGGGCTGGAGGTCGCAGAGACGGCCAAGGCCCACCATCGTCGCTGCATCGTCATTCGGCCCGAGGCGGCGGAGGGGCTGGACGCGACGATCGAGGCGGGCGCGCCGCGCGTGGTGTCGGGGCTGGAGGCCTGGTCTCAGCCGGGCGTCTTCGCCTGGGACCGGATCGATCCGGGCACGGCGCTGCTGGCGCAGGTGCTGCCGTCGCTGAAAGGGGCGGGCGCCGATCTGGGCTGCGGCTTCGGGGCGCTGTCGACGGTGGTGCTGCGCGCGCCCGCCGTGACGGCCCTGCGGCTGATCGACATCGACCGACGCGCGGTCGAGGCGGCGAAGCGCAATGTCGAGGATGCGCGGGCCGGCTTCGACTGGGCCGATGTGCGTACGCTGGAAGCGGCGGGCGACCTGGACTTCATCGTCAGCAATCCGCCCTTCCATGACGGCGGCGCCGAGGACCGGCGGCTGGGCCAGAACTTCATCCGCAAGGCGGCCGAGATGCTGCGGAAGGGCGGGACGGCCTGGATCGTCGCTAACCGCCACCTGCCCTATGAGGCCGAACTGGACGCCGCCTTCAAGCGGGTGCGGATGGTGGTCGATCAGGGCGGCTACAAGGTTTTCGAGGCGGTGAAGTGAACTTCCCTCTTCATCGTCACTCTCGGGCTTGTCGCGAGGGTCCATATACGCCGAGCGTCGAAGGCTGCACGCCGACGGCGACGTCGAGTCTCTGGATCCTCGGGTCAAGCCCGAGGATGACGGCAGGGGGAGCAGGCGCATGAGCAAGAAGACCCTTACCTCCCGCGTGGACAAGCTGCTGGGGTCGATGGGCTACGGCTCGCGGGCCGAGATGGCGCGGCTGGGCAAGGCGGGCGGCATCGTGCTGGACGGCGCCGACCTGACCGATGTGTCCAAGCGCATCCCGGTGACGCCCGACCTGCCGACGCGCATGGAGATCGACGGCGAGCCGCTGGACCCGGTGGCCGGTCTGGTCGTCCTGTTGAACAAGCCGCTGGGCATGACCTGTTCGCACAAGGAGGACGGGGCGCTGGTCTATGACGTCCTGCCCGACCGCTGGCGGCGGCGCGATCCGGCGATTTCGACCATCGGGCGGCTGGACAAGCAGACGAGCGGCCTGCTGCTGCTGACCGACGACGGCGACCTGCTGCACCGGGTGATCTCGCCCAAGCGCCATGTGGCCAAGGTCTATCGCGCAACGCTGGCGCGGCCCCTGAACGGGACGGAAGGGGCGCTGTTCGCCTCGGGCGAGCTGGTGCTGGAGGGCGAGGACAAGCCGCTGGCGCCCGCCGTGCTGGAGGGGGTGTCGCCGACCGAGGCCCTGCTGACGGTGACGGAGGGGCGCTATCATCAGGTGCGCCGGATGTTCGCGGCGGCGGGCAACCACGTCGAGGCCCTGCACCGCGAGCGGCTGGGCGGGCTGGTGCTGCCGGATGATCTGGCGCTGGGCGCGTGGCGGCTGCTGAGCGAGGATGAGATCGCTTCGATCTTCGTCTCCTAACTCCGCTCATCCCGGCGGACGCCGGGATCCAGTGAGAGCCTGACGCGCCGCGTTTGCCGCCAAAGAACTGGGCCCCGGCGTCCGCCGGGGTGAGCGGGGAGAAGAAGGGCGTGCTTGACCTCTTCCTCATGCTCGCGCACCTCACCGCCATGACACTGACCAAGATCTGCGGCTTGACGACGCCGGATACGCTGGATGCGGCGCTTCAGGGCGGGGCGGCCTTTGTCGGGGCGGTGGTGTTTCCCAAGAGCCCGCGCCACATCCCGCCGCTGCACGCTGCGACCCTGTTTGACAGGGCGCGCGGAAAAGCGAAGGTGGTCGCCGTTCTGGTTGATCCTGACGACGCCCTGCTGAGCGAGGTCGCCCTGATCCTGCGGCCCGACTTCATCCAGTTGCATGGCCATGAGACGCCTGGGCGCGCGGCCGAGGCCCGACGGCTGACGGGAGCGGGGGTCATCAAGGCCCTGCCGATTCAGGACGAGGCGGACTTCGCCAGCGTCGCCGACTGGACCGGCGTCGCCGATCATCTGCTGTTCGACGCCAGGCCGCCGAAAGGTGCCGACCTGCCCGGCGGGGTGGGGGCCTCGTTCGACTGGAGGCTGATGCAGAACCGGGCGCTTGCGGCAAACTGGTTCCTCGCGGGCGGGCTGGATCCGCAAAATGTTTCCGAGGCGGTGCGGATTTCGGGGGCGTCGATGGTTGATGTCTCCTCTGGCGTCGAAAGCGCGCCGGGTGTTAAGGACCGGGCCCTGATCAAAGCTTTTCTGGACGCCGCATCGCGGTCCTGATTTCGTCGCCTTCCTCCCTGAAGACTTTACGTTGTGCCCCAGACCGTGAACGCTCTCTCGAATTCCTACGCCTGGCCTGACGCCGAGGGGCGTTTCGGCCCCTATGGCGGTCGTTTCGTGCCCGAGACCCTGATGCCGCTGATCCACGAGCTGGAGGCGGCCTATGCGGCGGCCAAGGCGGATCCCAGCTTCCAGGCCGAACTCGACGGCTATCTGGAGCACTACGTCGGCCGCGCCAGCCCGCTCTATTTCGCCGAGCGGCTGACCGAGCATTTCGGCGGCGCCAAGATCTGGCTGAAGCGCGAAGACCTGAACCACACGGGCGCGCACAAGATCAACAACTGCATGGGCCAGATCCTGCTGGCCCGCCGCATGGGCAAGACGCGCATCATCGCCGAGACCGGCGCCGGTCAGCACGGGGTCGCCTCGGCCACCGTCTGCGCCCGCTTCGGCCTGCCCTGCACGGTCTATATGGGCGCCGTCGACGTGGCTCGGCAGCAGCCGAACGTCTTCCGCATGAAGCTGCTGGGGGCCGAGCTGAACCCGGTGACGGCCGGTGCGGCGACGCTGAAGGACGCCATGAACGAGGCGATGCGCGACTGGGTCACCAATGTCGCCGACACCTATTACATCATCGGCACGGCGGCGGGCCCGGCCCCCTATCCGGCCATGGTGCGCGACTTCCAGTCGGTGATCGGCAAGGAGATCAAGGCTCAGAGCCAGCGCCAGATCGGCCGCCTGCCCGACGCCGTCATGGC
The DNA here is from genome assembly GCF_047237745.1 of Brevundimonas phoenicis. Lineage (NCBI taxonomy): Bacteria > Pseudomonadati > Pseudomonadota > Alphaproteobacteria > Caulobacterales > Caulobacteraceae > Brevundimonas > Brevundimonas phoenicis. Next base: position 41,208 of record NZ_JBDFLN010000001.1, on the reverse strand, counting down.
CTGCATCGGCGGCGGATCGAACGCCATCGGCGCCATGCACCCTTTCATTCAAGACGAGAGCGTGCGCCTGATCGGGGTCGAGGCGGCGGGCCACGGCCTGGACACCCCCGAACACGCCGCCAGCCTGAAGGGCGGGCGATCGGGCGTGCTGCACGGCAATCGCACCTATCTGCTGCAGGACGCCGACGGCCAGATTCTTGAGGGCCACTCCATTTCGGCGGGCCTCGACTATCCGGGCATCGGACCGGAGCACGCCTGGCTGCACGATCTGGGCCGCGCCGAGTATCTGTCGGCGACCGACGATGAGGCGCTGGAGGCGTTCCAGGCGCTGTGCAAGCTGGAAGGCATTATCCCGGCGCTGGAGTCCTCGCACGCCCTGGCGCGTGCGGGCGAAGTCGCCAAGCAGATCGGCAAGGGCGGCGATCTGGTGGTCGTCCTGTCGGGTCGAGGCGACAAGGACATTAACACCGTGGCGCAACACCTGGGCGTGGAGTTGTAATGATGAAGACCTTGCTGATCGCCGCCGCTTTGGCGGCCGTTTCGCCGACCCTGAGCCTGGCGCAGAACACGGCGCCTGCGCCACAAGCGCCCGCGGCCCAGGCGCCGGTGCAGACAGCGCCGACCATTCCGCCCGGGCCGCCGGCGACGGGCGTGCCGGTACTGCCTCCGGCGACGGAATCCGCCGATTGCGGCGGCCTGCTGCGCACCGCGGCCTTCTGCGTGACCGCTCAGATCGATCAGATCGGCGCCCTGGCCGAAGCCTATACGACGCATCTGCAGGGGCAGGGCTGGCTGCCCGCCGACGGCGACGACAACCGCGTCATCTTCGTCAAGCGTCGCGAGGGCGGCGGCTGCGACGGCATGCAGATGGTCGCCTTCTATGATCAGGAAAAGCCGGCCGAAGCGACGGCGCCGGGCTATCTGGGCTTCGCGGTCATTCCGGGCGACGTCTGTACGGCGTCGCCGGTCGCGGGCACGCTGCCGCAATGACGACCGCACGCATCGACGCCCGTTTCGCCAAGCTGAAGGCCGAGGGGCGGGCCGGCTTTGTGCCCTATGTCATGACCGGCGATCCCAGCCGGGATGAGGCGCTGGAAATCCTGAAGGGCCTGCCCGCCGCAGGGGCCGATCTGATCGAACTGGGTCTGGCCTTTTCCGACCCGATGGCCGAGGGGCCGCCGATCCAGCGCGCCGCCCTGCGCGGGCTGAAGGCGGGGATGACCCTGCGCGGCACGCTCGATCTGGTCGCTGACTTCCGCAAGGGCGATCAGGACACGCCGCTGATCCTGATGGGCTATCTGAACCCGGTGGAATCCTACGGCTATGAGGTCTTCACCCGCGATGCGGCCGAGGCCGGGGTGGACGGAATCATCGTCGTCGACTGCCCGCCGGAAGAGGCGGCGCCCCTGCTGGCTGCGCTGAAGGCCGCCGATCTGTCGCTGATCCGCCTGGCCACGCCGACGTCCGACGACGCGCGTCTGAAGGTCATCGCCGAGGGCACCTCGGGCTTCGTCTACTATGTCTCGGTCGCCGGGGTGACAGGGGTGAAGGAGGCCGTGGCCGCCGATGTGGCGCCTGCCGTCGAGCGCGTGCGCCGCGCAACGAACCTGCCCGTCGCTGTCGGCTTCGGCGTGAAGACGCCGGAACGCGCCGCCGAGATCGCCCGCGTCGCCGACGCCGTCGTCGCCGGCTCGGTCTTCGTCGACGAAGTGGCCGCCGCTCTCGAGGCGAACGAACCCGCCGTTCCTCGCGTTCTGGCCAAGGTGAAGGCCCTGGCCGATGCTGTGAAGACGGCGAGAACTAGTGCTTCCGTGACGGAAACCGTTTAAAGGCCCCGCCCATGGTCGATAAAAATCCCGAGAACAAGGCTCGCGGCGGCTGGCTGTCGCGTTTCGCGCCCGGCGTGCGCAAGATCGTCAGCCCGCGCGACACCCCGGACAATCTGTGGGTCAAGGATCCCGATACGGGCGAGATGCTGTTCCGCTCGGACCTGGAGGCGGCCCTGTGGGTCACGCCGTCGGGCCGTCACATGCGGATCAATGCGCCGACGCGCCTGAAGGCCACCTTCGACGACGGCCTGTTCGAGAACATCGACACGCCGGACGTGCCCGAAGACCCGCTGAAGTTCTCGGACGGCAAGCCCTATCGCGACCGTCTGTCGGCGGCGCGCAAGGCGGCGGGCCGCAAGGACACCATGGCCATCGGCTATGGCCGCATCGGCGGCGCGCCCGCCGTGGTCATCGTTCAGGACTTCACCTTCATGGGCGGGTCGCTGGGCATGGCGGCGGGCGAGGCCTTCATCGCCGCCGCGCGTGAGGCGGTGAAGCGCAATGTGCCCTTTGTCTGCTACACCGCCGCCGGCGGGGCGCGGATGCAGGAAGGCGCGCTCAGCCTGATGCAGATGGCCCGCACCACCCTGGCCGTTCAGGAAGTGAAGGCGGCCAAGCTCCCCTACGTCGTGGTGCTGACCGATCCGACCACGGGCGGGGTCACGGCCTCCTACGCCATGCTCGGCGACGTCCACCTGGCCGAGCCGGGCGCCCTGATCGGCTTCGCCGGTCCGCGCGTGATCGAGACGACCATCCGCGAGAAACTGCCGCCGGGCTTCCAGCGCGCCGAATACCTCAAGGACAAGGGCATGGTGGACAAGGTGGTGTCGCGCGGCGACCTGCCGACGATGCTGGGCCTGATCCTGTCCATGTTGATGGGCGGCGCGGCCCAGAAGAAGGCTGCCTAACCGCAGGCTTTTGCCATGGACCCGATTTCGGAACGCCTGCGCGCCCGGCATCCCCAGCGCATCGACCTGTCGCTGGATCGGATGCGGGCCTTGTGCGCCGCGCTCGGGAATCCGCAGGATAAACTGCCGCCGGTGGTTCATGTCGCGGGCACCAACGGCAAGGGCTCGACGGTCGCCCTGATCCGCGCCATCGCCGAGGCGGCGGGACTGCGCGTCCACGCCTATACCTCGCCGCATCTGGTGCGTTTCAACGAGCGTATCCGGCTGGCTGGGACGCTGATCACCGATGAGGCGCTGAACGCCATTCTCGACCGGGTCGAGGCGGCGATGGCCGAAACCGGCGGCCAGGCCACCGTATTTGAGAGCACCACGGCGGCGGGCCTTCTGGCCATGAGCGAGACGCCCGCCGATCTGGCCGTCGTCGAGGTGGGCCTCGGCGGATCGCTGGACGCCACCAACGTCATCGCCCGGCCCCTGCTCAGCGTCATCACCCCCGTCGATCTGGACCACGCCGAGTTTCTGGGTACGACCATCGAGGGCGTGGCGGGCGAGAAGGCGGGCATCCTCAAGGCGGGCGCGCGCGGCGTCGTGGCGCGCCAGTCCGAGGCGGCCATGGCCGTGATCGCGCGCCGCGCGGCCGAGGTCGGCTCGCCCCTGACCGTCATGGGCGTGGATTTCGACGCCTGGGCCGAGCGCGGGGGCCTCGTCTATCAGGATCAGGAGCGGTTCCTCGATCTGCCCGCACCCGCCCTGTCCGGCGCGCACCAGTTCGACAATGCCGGCGTCGCCATCGCCGCCGCGCTGGAGTTGGACCTGCCCGAAGCCGCTGTCGCCGAGGGCTTGAAGGCCGTGCGCTGGCCCGCGCGGATGCAGCGGCTCACCAACGGTCCCTATGCCGACAAGGCTCAGAAGGCCGACGCCGAACTGTGGCTGGACGGCGGGCACAACCCGCACGCCGCCCGCGCGCTGGCCCGCGCCCTGTCCGACCGCCAGGCGCGCGCGCCGCGCCCGACGGCTCTGATCGTCGGCATGCTGGCCAACAAGGACGCCGGCGGCTTCTTCGAGGCGTTGAAGGGGATCGACGCCCAGGTCTTCACCGTCGGCTTCGAGGGTGCGGCCGCCGAGCCGGAGGCCCTGGCCGCCGTCGCGCAGGGACGGGGCTTCGGCGCCCTGGCGGCGGGATCGGTGGACGCGGCGCTTGACCGCGCCCTGGCCCTGGGCGCCGGACGAGTGGTCATCTGCGGCTCGCTGTATCTGGCGGGCGAGGTGCTGGGCGCCAGCCGCGAGACCTGGCCCGTATAAGCAAACGCGCCGCCTCTCCCTCCCCTTTATGGGGAGAATGGTTGCGAAGCGACCGGGTGGGGAGGGCTTGGGCGAAGCGAACAAAGAAAGAGGCGGCGCCTCTTTCGAAACGCCGCCCCCATCCGACTTCGCCCTGCGGGCTCAGCCGCCCTCCCCATGAAGGGGAGGGAGATTTTCAGTCGGCTTTCACGCCGGCTTCGGCCAGCCATTCGACGATCTTGCCCTTCGGCATGGCGCCGACCTTCATCGAGGTCATCTGACCGTCCTTGAACAGCATCAGGGTCGGAATGCCCTTCACGCCCATCTTGGACGGGACCATGGGGCTGTCGTCGATGTTGACCTTGGCGACCGTGACTTTGCCCGCCAGTTCGTCGGCGATCTGCTCCAGCGCCGGGCCGATCTGCTTGCAGGGGCCGCACCACTCGGCCCAGAAGTCCACCAGCACGGGGGTCGAGGACTTCAGGACGTCGGCGTCGAAGCTGTCGTCGGTGACTTTCACAGTCGCCATGAATGATCTCCTTAAGAGCGCTATCGCTCGCCGCGCGGCGGCTCGCTGCTTGAGCGCATTTGATAATCGCGCGCTGACGATGGCGCCAGCGTTCGGCCACAGATGTGGGTGCGAATCCCGGACAAATCAACGCGCATTTTCGAGAGCGGCGTACATCAGGTCTTGCGGGACCACCATCAGCTTCGGCCCGTCGGTCCAGACCAGGGCCGCCTCGACCGCGCGGTCGGGATAGAGGCGGCGCAGGACGGCGGCGTAGATCGCCATTTGCAGAATATAGGCGGGATCGGCGTTCTCGGCCTGATCTGGGGCCGGACGGTTGGACTTGAAATCCACCACCAGCACTCGCTGCGGCGTGACCACCAGCCGGTCGATGCGGCCCGAGATCGACACGCCGTCGGGCAGGTCGGGCGCGGTCCCGGTCAGGGCGACCTCGGCGCGGCTGCCGGGACCGAAGACGGGGGCGAAGCGAGCGTCGTCCAGTACCCCGAAGGCGGCGGCGATCATCTCGGCGCGCTGGTCCTCGGTCAGGTCGCGCTCGCGGGCCAGCATCCGGTGCGCGGCGTCGGGTCGGTCGGGCGCGGGCAGGTCGGGCAGGCGCTCCAGCAGGCGGTGGATCAGGTCGCCGCGCCGGAACCGGCCAAGCCCCGCGCCCGGCCCTTCGCCGCGCGCCAAAGGCGACGGGGCGGGGATGCGCTTCTGCTCCTGCATCTGCGAGGGCGAGGCGAAGCGGGCGGCGGCGTCGCGCGGCGGATTGGTCCGCGCCCACGCGGGGGCCTCCGCGCGCATCTCGGCGGCGGCGACGGCGGCGGGCAGGTTGTCGGGATCGGCGCCGTAGCGACGGACGCCGCCGTCCAGTTCGCGCACCTGATCGCCCAGCCGGTCGAAGGTCTCTTCGAGCACCGACCACCAGTCCCCGGCCTCGGGCGCGCGTTTGGAGCCGCGTCCCATGACGATCACCCGATCCCGTGCGCGGGTCAGGGCGACGTAGAGCAGGCGCAGGGATTCATCGCCGACCCGCGCCTCGCGGATTGCGCGGGCGTCGGCCGAGGCGGGGCAGTCCTCCTTCGACGAGCCGGGGCACATCAGCCAGGCTTCGCCGCTCTCGGTGGCGACCGGCATCAGGGACGGCCCCTGCGCCTTCGCCTTCATCGTCGTGTCGGGCAGGATGACGACCGGCGCCTCCAGCCCCTTGGCGCCGTGGACGGTCATGACGCGGACCTCGCCGCGCGGGCCTTCCAGTTCGCGCTTCACCTCGACGTCGGCGGCTTCCAGCAGGGCGAGGCAGGTCTCCAGATCGGTTCCGCCGCGCCCCTCGGCGGCCAGCACCTGATTGAGGGTCTCGTCGACGGCTTCCTCGGCCTCGCGCCCCAGGCGGGTCAGGATGCGGGCGCGGCCGGACTGGCCTGTCGCGTCGACCCGGTTCAGTAGGCTGGAGAAGAAGCCGAAGGGATCGAGGTCGCGGGCGCTGCGCGCCGCGCGCAGCAGGTCCAGCGCCCGGCCCCACTCGGGCCGCTCCTCCGCCCGGCGCTTCAGTTCGCGCCACAGGCTGTCGCGCTTCTCGCGGCCCGCCAGATCGAACAGGCTGTCCTCGTCCACGTCACAGAAGGGACCGCGCAGCACCTCGGCGACCGTCAAATCGTCGCCGGGGAAGAGGGCGAACCGGGCCAGCGCCTTCAGGTCGTCGAAGACGATGTGCTGCGACAGCTTCAGCCGGTCGGCGCCCGCCACCGGCGCGCCCGCCGCCTTCAGGGCGCGGATGATCTCCTCGAACGTCGCATCGCGGCGGCGGACCAGGATCAGGAAGTCGCCGTAGCCGCAGGGACGCGCGGCGCCGCCCTTGTCGAAGACGACGGCGCCGGTCTCGACCTGTCGTTTGATCTCGAACGCCAGCGTCTGGGCCATGCGCTTGCGGGCGCTGGCGGTTCCTTCCTGATCGACGGGGTCGGTCCAGGCGTCGCGCTCCGGCGGGGCCTCGTCGATGAACAGGGGCCACAGTTCGACGGCGCCGGGCTGGCCTTTGCGGGCGGCGGTATGGTGCGGGATCTCGCCCGTTTCTCCGACCAGGGCGCGGGCGCGTTCGGGCGTGCCGAAGACTGCGTCCACGAAGGTCAGCACCGCCTCGGTCGAGCGGTAGGAGGTCTCCAGCGGCACGCCCTCGAAGGCGCCGCCCGCCCCGCTGATCAGGCTGTCATAGACCTGGGATTCCTGGCGCAGCCGTTCGGGCCGGGCGCCCTGGAAGGAGTAGATCGACTGCTTCTCGTCGCCGACGGCGAAGACGGTGCGGTCGGTGTCCGGGACGGTGAAGAACTCCCCGGTCAGGGCGCGCATGATGGCCCACTGTTCGGGCGCGGTGTCCTGGGCCTCGTCGATCAGGACGTGATCGACGCCGCCGTCCAGCTTGTACAGCACCCAGGCGGCGGTCGAGCGGACGGTCAGCAGCTCGACCGTGCGCGCCACCAGGTCCGAGAAGTCCAGCGCGCCGTGCGCCGTCTTGGCCGCCTCGTAGAGGGCGGCGTGGGCGTTGGCGAGGGTCAGCAGCCTGATGGTGTCGTCGGCGACCTTGGCCGCGCGCAACTGGTCGCGGGCGGCCAGGAATTTGTCCTGAAGGGTGGTCATCCACTCAGCGGCGTCGGGCGGGGCCTTGCTGGTCGCCATCGACTTGCGGGGCGAACCCGAGCCGGTCAGGAAGACGACGCCGAGACCGTGGAAGCTCCAGTCGTGGTCGAGGGCGTGGATCAGTTCGGCGGCGCGGTCCTTGTCGGTCTTGGAGCCGGTGGCCATCAGCTCGGCCATGCGGCGGACCTCGCCCCGGTCCAGCCAGCGCAGGAAATTGGCCTCGATGTCCTCGGGCGTCTTTTGCGGATCGGCGCCGGTCAGGACGTAGGGGCCGGGCGCGCGGCCGTCGGCGACGCGGGTCACATAGTCCGTCAGTTCGGCGCGTTTGTTCTCGATCAGAGCCAGCAGATCCTGGAACCGCCCCCAGTCCAGTTCGACCGCGAAATGGCTGTAGGCCTCGCCGACCGGCCCCTCGGCGTCGGCGAGGGCTGCGCGGGCCAGGTCTTCGCGCGCGGCGTGGGACAGGGCGATCGCCGCCTCATTCTCCAGCACGGTGAAGCGCGGCGACACGCCCGCCTCGATGGGGAAGCGCCGCAGCAGCTTTTCGCAGAAGGCGTGGATGGTCTGGATTTTCAGCCCGCCTGGCGTCTCCAGGGCGCGGGCGAACAGGCGGCGCGCCTCGGACAGGCGGGCGGGATTTAGGGCGGCGGGGTCGCTGTCGTCCAGTTTCGCCAGTTCGGCCGACAGTTCGCCGTCGTCCATGACGGCCCATTTGCCGAGCGTCTCGAACAGGCGGGCCTGCATCTCGGCGGCGGCGGCCTTGGTGTAGGTCACGCACAGGATGGCCGAGGGCGCGGCGCCGCCCAGCAGCAGGCGCGCCACCCGGCTGACGAGCGTCGATGTTTTGCCCGACCCGGCGTTGGCGGTGACGAAGACCGAGCGCGCCGGATCGGCGGCGCGGGTCTGCGGGTTGAGGGCGCCCCGAACGTGGAGGTTCATTCCGCCTCTCCTTCTTCGCCGCCGCCGATGACGTGCCACTCCCAGACGCGGGCCAACAGGTTGTAGGGGCTGTAGCTGCCCATCAGATGCGGCGCGGCCCACGAGAGATAGGGCGTCTCCGGCCGGTCGAACTCGGCGACGCGGGCCATCAGGCCTTGCAGGGCGTCGTCGGACAGGGCCTGCGCCTCAGGTCCGGCGGCGCGTACGGCGACCTCGCCCGCCTTTTTGCGGCCGATGACGCGAACGTAGGCCAGCTCTTCGGGCGGGACGGGGCCGTTCGTCGCCTTGAAGCCGCCGGCGGCCAGGATGGCGCCGGTCAAGGTCAGTTGAGGCGCGAAGCCCTCCTTGATCTGCTTGGCCGAGGGAACCTGGCCGGTCTTGAAGTCCATGACGGCGGCGGTCAGGGCGCCGATCTCGATGCGGTCGGCGTAGGCCTTGACGGTGAAGGGGCCGCCAGGGGCGTCAAACTCTAATGCGCCTTGCTGCTCGATCAGCAGGGCCACGCCGCGCGCGCGGCGCTCGGTCTCGAACCCGGCCAGCCAACGGGCGGCGTTCCTCGCCAGCGGCGCCTCGCGGGCCATGGCGGCGTCCTCGAAGCCGTGGGCGGTCAGTTCTTCCAGCAGCAGGCGCTCGATCACGGCGTCGAGATCGTCGGGCAGATGGTGAGGCCAGTCCTCGGTCAGGCGTTCGATGGCCTTGTGCACGGCGTTGCCGCGATCCAGCGCTTCGGCCGAGGCGCCGGGGCGGTTCATCGGTTCGAGGTTGAGAATGCGGCGGGCGTAGAGGGCGTAAGGGTCACGGACCCAGCGTTCGACCCCGGTGACATAGAGGCTGCGCGGGCGGCGCTCGACCGGGGGCGTGGGTGCGGGGCGCGGGGCCAGCCGGGCCGGGCCGTGCAGCGGAACGTCGAGGGCTTCGGTCCAGTCGGAGACGCCCGCCGGGGCGCTGAGCCTGACCGGCGTGTCATCGGCATGGGCGCCGCGCGTCAGCATCTCCAGCCGCCACAGCCAGCGCGAGCGCACGGCAGGCTGGCCGCCGCGCCGTTCGCAGTGGACCAGGATCGCCTCGTCGGCGCAGGCGGCCTGGACGAAGTCCTGCGCCGTCTGGCCCAGACGCCGCTCGGGCGCGGGCAGGGGCAGGGCGGCGCGCATCGGCCGCGACAGGAAGGGATCGACCGGGGCGGCGTTGGGCCAGACGCCTTCCTCCAGCCCGGCCAGGATCATGCGGTCGGCTCGTGCCAGCCGCGCCTCGATGGCGCCTAGGATCCGCAAGGACGGATGGGTGGCGCCGCCGGTGCGCACCGTGGTCTCGGCCAGCAAGGCGGCGATCAGATCGGCGAATTCGGCGGGCGTGGTGTCGCCCAGCGGGCCGCCGCCCTCGACCAGGGCCGACAGCAGGGAGGCCGCGGCTTCGCCGTCGGGCCCGGCCCAGGCGTTCTGACCGGCCAGGACTTCGATCAGGGCGGTCAGGGTCTGGGCGGCCTCGTCCGGCGGACAGGGGCGGGCGGCCGCCAGCGCCTCCAGCCGGTCGGCGAGGGCCTGCGCGCCCTTCAGCCGGGCCAGCTTCCAGTCGGCCAACGGAAGACCGCCGCGTCGGGGCTCGGCCGCCTTCAGCAGGCGTTCGTGAAGTTGGGGCCAGCGGCGTGGACGAGGGCCACGCAGGGCGTGTTCCTCCAGCGCTTCGGCGGCGTCGACCAGCGACGTCTCGCCCAGATCGAGGCGGACCAGCGGGTGCTTCAGCAGGGCCAGCAGGGTCTGGGGCTTCAGCGGTTCGGCCAGGAAGCGGGCGCAAAGGTCGACCAGCACTCCCGCCGTCATCCGCGACAGCGGCTGGCCGGTGGAGGAGTCTGCGACGATGCCCCAGCGCGTCAGCCGCGCCTCGACGCGGCGCGACAGCTGCAGGTCCGGCGTCACCAGGGCGCAGGTGATCGGACGGCCGTCGGGCGTGCGGTGCTCAAGGCTCTCGCGCATCATCAGGGCGACGGCGGTCGCGGCCTCTTCCTCGGCGCGGACAGACAGGACGGTCAGGCCCGACAGGCCCTCGGCGATGGGATCGGCGGCGCGGCCCGCCTCGGCCGAGCGGGCGCGCAGGCGCTTGATCTCGCGGCGCCAGTCGTCGGTGGCCTCGGCGGGGCGCAGGGCCTCGTTGATCAGGCGCTGGCGGGCCAGACCGCGCGCCTCGTCGGCCGGTTCGAGGGGGGGCTGGAACCAGGGCTGGACGGCCTCGCGCGCGACCTCGGCGCGGGCCAGCAGCGCCTTCAGCGCCGCCTGCGGGTGCTGGTCGTCGATGCGGTCCCAGGCGTCGGCGGCCAGATCGAGGTCGAGACCGGGCAGGACGACCACGCCCTGCGGCGACTTGGCCACGGCCCTCAGCACATCGGCGGCGGCCGGGACGGTGCCGGTGGAGCCGGCGGCGATGACGGGTTGTTGCGGCGGGCGGGCATCCCAGGCCTCGGCCAGGCGGCGCAGCAGGGTGGCGCGGCGCCAGGCGGGATCGACCAGTCCCAGCGCCTCCAGCCGTTTGGGCCAGGCCTCGACGGCGAGGCCGAGGAAGCGGGCGCTCTCGCGCCAGTGCTCGGCCAGATCCTGTTCGGCCAGGGTGGCGATGCGCGACAGGTCGGAGACTTCCTCAAGCTGGCAGGAATCGAGGAAGGCGCCGAGCGCATCGGCCATTTCGAGGGCGCGCAGGGGCTTCATCCCCGGCTCGAAGTCCTCGGCGATCATCCGCGCCATCTCGAACCGGCGGGTCAGGGGGGCGATGGCGGGCGGCAGGTCCAGACCCAGTTCGCCCGGCGCGAAGGGCGGCTCGTCCTCCTCCAGATCGCCGAGCGGCCGCACCTGCGGCAGCAGGACGGGGCGCTCGCCCGCCAGCTTGCCCAGGGCGAAGGAGAAGGCGCGGGCGGCGCGGCGGTTGGGCAGCAGGATGGTGGCGTCGGTCAGGGTCTCGGGCGGGGCGTCGCCCAGCCAGTCCAGCACCCCCGCCGCCAGGTCTTCGAGGAAGGGGCGCCAGGCGGGCACGGCGCGCCATCGCGGGCCGTCACCCGAGAAAGGATCGAAGCGCCCCCCCGTCATGGTCAGATCTCCGCCTTCAGCCGCGCCTCGGCTCCATCGCGCGCCTGCGGGTCGCCGACGTGCATCCAGTCGCCGTCGAGCACGCAGCCGAACAGGCGGCCCTCGGCGGCCGAGGCGCGCCACAGGGGGCTGAGCGAGAAGGGGCCGTCAGGGCCGTGGTCGGCGTAGTCGGGCCGGGTGATGTGGACGCCCATATAGGCGTAGGGCGCGCTGGCCGCCTCGCCGCGGAAGGCCAGGGCGCCGTCGTCGGACAGGAAGAAGTCGCCGCCGCCCTCGAAGCCGATGGAGCCTTCGCGCCGGGCCAGCAGCAGGGCGGCGTCCATGCGTTCGGGATTCCACAGGCGGATGAGATCGCCGAGCGCGTCGCCGCGGTCGATCCACACGCTGTCGATATTGGCGACGAAGACGGGATCGTCGCCCAGCAGGGGGCGGGCCTTCTTCAGCCCGCCGCCGGTCTCCAGCAGTTCGGCGCGCTCGTCAGAGATGCGGATGCTCGGCCGCGTGCGGGCGGCCAGATGGCTTTCCAGCCGGTCGGCGAACCAGTGGACGTTGACCACGACGTCGGTCACGCCCGCCTCGGCCAGCCGGTCGAGCACATGGTCGATCAGCGCCTTGCCGCCGACCTCGACCAGAGCCTTGGGCCGGTCGTTGGTGAGCGGGCGCATCCGCGTGCCGAGCCCGGCGGCCAGGACCATGGCGGTGGTGGGGGCGGTCATCGACGCACTTCCTTCGGCACGTGGCGGTCCATCCAGGCGGCGACGGCTTCGAGACCGGGCGCCGTCAGATTGGCGTTCAGGTGCGCCCACATGCGCGGCATAAAGGCGGCGTAGCGGGGCTTGCCGTCGCGGGCGATCAGGCGGGCGAAGATCCCGAGAATGCGCGCCTCGTTCAGGGCGGCCAGACCGGCGTAGGCGGCCATGAAGGCCTCGCGGTCGGTCTCGGGGCGCAGGGTGAAGTAGTGGTCGAGCGCGAGCGCCTCCAACTCGGGCGCCACATCGCGGCGGGCGTCCTGCAGCAGGGAGTGCAGATCCCACGACGGGTGGGCCTTCACGGCGTCCTGGAAGTCGATCATCCCGACCGACGCGGCGCCGGTCCTGCCGTCCAGCCGGATCAGATTCTCGGCGTGATAGTCGCGGTGTGCCATGACGGTCGCGCCCGCCTCGCCCATCGCCGTGATCGGCGCCCAGGCCGCGCGCCATTCGGCGACGGCGGCCTCGTCGAAACTGAGGGCGGGGATCAGTTTGGGCAGCCATTCGACGAACAGGTCGGCCCCGCCCTGCAGCGCCGTCTGGTCATAGGTCAGCAGGGGCCAGTCGCCCGCCGGGCCGGTCAGGACATCGGGCGTCGGGGCGGCGTGCAGGACGGCCAGAGCCTCGACGGCGGCGCGATAGAGGGGGGCGGGATCGGCGCCGTCCTCGATGACGCGGGCGAACAGGGCGTCGCCGAAATCCTCGATCACGGCCAGGCCGTTCGGGGCGTCGACGGCGATGATCTCGGGCGCGGACAGGCCCAGCGACTTCAGATGTGCGGCGACGGCGGCGAAGGCCTCGATGCGTCCGGCCGACAGGCGGGCGACGGCGTTCCAGCCGTGCGCGTGGCGCTGGTCCGGCGTCCACGACGGATCGCAGGGCCGGCTCTCGGCGGCGGGGGCCTGATCCATCAGCATCAGGGATGCGCCGGACGGCGTGGTCAGCCGCTCGTAACGCCGCGTCGAGGCGTCGCCGGGCAGAGGCGCGCGGACGGCCCCGGCCAGCCCGGCCGAGCGCAGAAAATCGAGACGGAGGGCTTCGCGGTCAGACATGGAGTTCCTTCAGTTTGGCTTCCCATGAGCCTGCGCCAGTTACGGTCGCAAGGCGGCCCTTGCCGTCCTCGGAGATTTCGATGGTCAACCGGTCGGGGCCGAGCATCCGGCCGGGATCGTCGCCCAGGCGTTCGGGCCATTCGATCAGGGCGCAGCCCTCGTCCAACGCCTCGTCCAGTCCGACCTCGAAGGCCTCCTCCGGACGGGTCAGGCGATAGAGGTCGAAATGGGCGATGGGCGGGTCGCTCTCATAGAACTGGACCAGGGTGAAGGTCGGCGACGGCACGTCCTCGTCAGGGCGCGTCAGGGCGCGGATCAGGCCGCGCGCCAGCGTCGACTTGCCCATGCCCAGCGGGCCGTAGAGCAGGACGGATTCGCCCGGCGCCAGCAGGGGGGCGACGGCTTCGCCGAGGCGGGTGGTGGCGTCGGCGTCGGGAAGATCGAAAATCATCAGGCGAAGGTCGCATCAGGATCGGCGGCCAGGGTCCGCTCGACGAAGGTTTTCAGTTTCAGGGTGGCGGCCTGGGCGTCGACGTCCAGGGCCAGCGGCGGGATGGGGCGGCCGACGATCAGGTCGAAGGCGCGGCCCTTCTTGTTCAGCAGTTCGTGGAAGAGGGTGATGTCGCGCAACTCCTGCGACACCTTGTCGAACAGGTGGAACAGGCGGCTGGTCGGACCGGCGACGTGGATCGGGATCACCGACGCCTCGTATTTGCGGGCCAGCGAAGCGGCGGTGGCGGCCCATTCGGGGTCGGTCAGCAGGCCGTCCGGGCCGACGCGGGCCAGGCGTCCGGCCGGGAACATGACGACGCAGCGTTCGGCCTCGAACGCCTCTTTCGCGGCCTGGAGGGTGGCGCGGGTCTTTTCGCGCGTGCGCTTGGCCGTGACCCATTCGACGGGGACGACGGTCTCGGCCAGGCGAGGCGAGACGCGCAGGGCGTCGGCGTTGGCGAAATAGATCAGGTCGTTTCGCACCGTGCGCAGGGCGTCATGCACGGCCAGGCCGTCGGCGATGCCGGTCGGATGGTTGCACACAACCAGACAGCGGCCCGAGGCGGGCAGGCGATCCAGATGCGCCGTCCGCACCGTCAGCTCCAGCAGGTCGGAGACGTAGTCCAGCGCCTGGCGACCGCCCATGGGGCCGATGGCGTCGGCCATGCGCCGCGCCTTGGCGTAGTCGAGCAGGCCGTAGAGAGCGGGCCGCGCCAGGGGCCAGGCGCTTGATCCCGTCAGGCGGGGCGCGCGCTCGGCGATCAGGATGTCGACAATGTGCGGAGCCGGACTCATCGCCTGCTTGTCGCCGAGGCGGCGGCGTCGGGCAAGCGCCATCCAGCTTGGCTAGGACCGGATCGCCGCCTATGCAGGAAGCCTGACCATTCTTTGGGGGAGTGTAGCGTAATGACCCGATCACACTGGATGACGGCTGCGGCCGTCCAGATGCTGTTGCTGGCGGGCGGCTTGGCCGCGACGCCGGTTCTGGCCCAGGAAGCGCCGGCCGCGGCGGTTGCGCCGGCTCCGGCCGAGGCCTCGGACCGCCTCGGCCTGAAGGATCTGGCGATGATGGAGCGGGTCAGCGATCCGCGCGTCTCGCCTGACGGCCGCCGCGTCATCTACGCCGTGACGCGCACCGACTGGGACGGCAACCGCAACCTGACCGGCCTGTGGATGGCCGACGTCGACGGCGCGACGGCGCCGCGTCGCCTGCCGATCTCTGAGGGCGGCGTCTCGGGCGCGCGCTGGGCGCCGGACGGGCAGTCGATCTACTTTCTGTCGCCGCGCGGGGGATCGACCCAGGTGTGGCGGACGGACCGCGAGGGCATGGCGGCGGCTCAGGTGACGACCTTGCCGGTGTCCCTGTCGGGTTTCCGCTTCACGCCGGACGGCAAGGCCCTGGTGCTGGGCGTGTCGGTCTATACGGACTGTGAGACTCTGGAGTGCACCAAGGATCGTCTGGCCGAACGGGCCAAGTCGAACCAGCAGGTCTATGACCGGATGCCGCTGCGGGTGTTCGAACGCTGGGCCGACGGCCGCCAGAGCCACATCTTCCTGCAGCCGCTGAACGGCTCGGGCTTCGCCGAGGGTCAGCCGCGCGACTTGACCGCCGGACTGGACGGCGACGTCAGCGTCGGCGAGGGCGGACTGACGATCGCACGCGACGGGCGCGCCTTCATCTATGCGGCGCGCAAGCAGGCGGACCGCGCCGCCTTCACCAACGACAGCGACCTGTATCGCCTGAGCCTGGACGGCGGCGCGCCGGTCAATCTGACCGAGGGCCATTCGGGACCGGACGGGGCGCCCGCCCTGTCGCCCGACGGACGCCGTCTGGCCTGGCTGGCGGCCCCGCGCGAGAACGTCGGCGGCGATCAGCCGGTGGTCATGGTGGCCGATGCGAACGGCGCGAACGCTCGCGCCCTGACGAACTGGGATCGCGGCCCCAGCGGCCTGACCTGGCGCTCGGACGGCCGGGCGCTCTATGTCACGGCCGCCGACGAGGGTCAGAACCGCCTGTTCGAGATCGACGCCCGCAGCGGCGCGGTGAAGGCCCTGACCGACATCGGCTCGGTCGGCGACTTCGACGAGGTCGGCGGCGTCCTGGCCTACGCTCATGAGAGCTTCACGGCCCCGACGCAGGTCTTCATCGCCCGGAACGGCCAGGCCGCGCGTCAGGCCACCCACCACAACGCCGAGCTGCTGGCCCGCATCGACCTGCCGCGTCCCGAGGAGATCCGCTTCCCGGGCTGGAACGACGAGACGGCGCACGGCTGGGTGTTCAAGCCCGCAGGCTTCGTCGAGGGCCGCAAATATCCGGCCGTCTATCTGATCCACGGCGGGCCCAAGTCGCCCTGGACCGAGAGCTGGTCCTACCGCTGGAACCCCCAGGTCTATACGGCGGCGGGCTATGCGGTGGTGATGGTCAACTTCCACGGCTCGCCGGGCTACGGCCAGGCCTTCACCGACGCCATCAACGACCACTGGGGCGACCGTCCGCTGGAAGATCTGCAAAAGGGCTGGCAGGCGGCGCTGTCGGCCAATCCGTGGATCGACGGCCAGCGAGCCTGCGCGCTGGGCGCCTCTTACGGCGGCTATATGGTCAATATGATCGCGGGCCAGTGGAACGAGCCGTGGCGCTGTCTGGTCAACCACGCCGGGGTGTTCGACGTGCCCCAGCTGATGAACGCCATGGACATCTCGACCTTCATCCATGAGTTCGGCGGCGCGACCTGGGACCGCAAGGCGGTCTATGACGCCCACAATCCCGAGACCTATGCGGGCGACTGGAAGAAGCCGATGCTGGTGCTGCACGGCTCCAAGGACTTCCGCGTGCCGATGGAGCAGGGGCTGGCGACCTTCTCGGCCCTGCAGCGGCTGAACATCCCCAGCCGCTTCGTCCATGTGCCGGACGAGAACCACTGGGTCTTGAAGCCGCAGACCTGGGTCGAGTGGCAGCAGGAGATCCTGGACTGGACGGCCGACTGGACGAAGGAAGGTCAGTAAACCGCGAGCTGAACAGGAGACTTTGCGGGCGGCGCGCGGCGGTGTTAGGCCTTCGGCCAGACTTCACATCCGCATGAGGAGCGCCTGAATGCGCCGCCTGCCCCATCTCCTGTCCGGCCTCAGCGCCGCCGCCCTGCTGACCGCCACGGCCCTGCCGGCCCTGGCTGAGGGGGCGCTGGTCGCTCCGGCGGCTGCGACGGCCCCAGCGACGGCCCAGGCCCGTACGGCCTTCACCTATCAGGACATGATCTCGGCCAACCGGCTGGGCGATCCCCAGGTGTCGCCGGACGGCGAGTGGGTGGTCTATGCCCTGACCCAGACCGACGTGGCGGCCAACAAGCGTTCCAGCGCCCTCTACATCCTGAGCCTGAAGGGCGAGGGCCAGCCGCAGAAGCTGGCCATCTCCGAAGGCGGCGCCAACACCGCCCGTTGGGGCGCCGACGGCAAGCTGTATTTCCTGTCGGGCCGTTCGGGTTCGAGCCAGGTCTGGGTCTCGGCCGACAAGGGCGCGACGGCGACGCAGGTCACGGCCCTGCCGACCGACGTCAACGCCTATCGCATCAATGGCGCGGGCGATGCCGTGGCCGTGTCTCTGGCCGTCTATCCGGATGCGGCGGACCTGAACGCCTCGGTCGCGCGCGGCAAGACCGAGGCCGAGCGCAAGTCGACCGGCCAGGTCTATGACCGCATGTTCGTGCGTCACTGGGATACGTGGAACGACCACACCCAGAACCACCTGTTCGTCCAGTCGATCGGCGCCGACGGCAAGGCGGGCGGCGAGCCGGTCTGGGTGACCGAGGGCTTTGACGGCGACACCCCCTCCAAGCCGTTCGGCGACGAGAGCGAGTTCACCTTCGCCCCTGACGGGCGGTCGCTGGTCTTCTCGGCGCGCAAGGCCGGGAACAGCGAGCCGTGGAGCACGAACTTCGACCTCTACAGCGTCGCCGTCTCGGCGCCGGGCCAACTGACCAATCTGACCGAGGCCAACCCGGCCTGGGACACCGGCCCGGTCTTCTCGCCCGACGGTCAGACCATGGCCTACCGCGCCATGGCCCGTCCGGGCTTCGAGGCCGACAAATATTCGATCTTCCTGCGCGACGTCGCCACCGGCCAGACGCGCCAGATCGCGGCCAACTGGGACCGTTCGGCTGACACCCTGCAATGGTCGAAGGACGGGAACACCCTCTACACCACGGCCGGCGACGTCGGTCAGACCCGCCTGTTCGCCATCGACGCGCGCAACGGGGTGGTGACGCCGCTGACGGGCGAGGGCCACGTCGGCGCCTTCCAGCAGACGCCCTCGGGCTTCGTCATGGCGGTCGACACCCTGACCTCGCCCAGCGACCTGTTCTTCAAGACCTATCGCGGCCGCGAAATGCCGCGCCGCCTGACGAACGTGAACCCGCAGCTGGCGACCAAGGCCTTCGGCGAGGCCGAACAGTTCAGCTTCCCCGGCTGGAACGACGAGACGGTCCACGGCTACGTCATCAAGCCCGCCAACTATGTCGAGGGCCAGAAGTATCCGGTCGCGTTCCTGATCCACGGCGGGCCGCAGGGCTCGTTCGGCAACGGCTGGTCCTACCGCTGGAACCCCGAGACCTATGCGGGCGCGGGCTATGCGGTGGTGATGATCGATTTCCACGGCTCGACCGGCTACGGCCAAGAGTTCACCGACGCCATCAGCCAGCACTGGGGCGACCGCCCGCTGGAAGACCTGCAGAAGGGCTGGGCCTTCGCCCAGTCGAAGTACGGCTTCCTGGACGGTGACAACGCCTGCGCCCTGGGCGCCTCCTACGGCGGCTATATGATCAACTGGATCGCCGGCAACTGGCCGGGCGAGTTCAAATGCCTGGTCAACCACGACGGCGTCTTCGACACCTTCGGCATGGGCTACGGCACCGAGGAGCTGTGGTTCACCGAATGGGAATACGGCGGCACGCCGTGGGAGAATCCGGAGGGCTATCAGAAGTTCAACCCGGCCAACCATGTGCAGAACTGGCGCGATCCGATGCTGGTGGTTCAGGGCGACCTCGACTTCCGCATCCCGACCTCGCAGAGCCTGTCGACCTTCACCGCCCTGCAACGGCGCGGGATCGAGAGCCGCTTCGTCTTCTTCCCGGACGAGAACCACTGGGTGCTGAAGCCGGCCAACAGCCTGCAGTGGCACAATGAGGTATTCGGCTGGCTGGATAAGCATCTGGCCAAGTAAGGCTCTGCTTGACTTCGGGGCGCGGTTCGACAGGGCCGCGCCCCTTCGGCTTTCGGGGAGGCGGAATGACGAGACGAGGGCTTCTGGCGCCGCTGCTGGCGACCGTGGCGACGGCCGCCTGCGCGCCGTTCGTCGGCGAGGGCGTGGCGCCGTCTGTGGCGCTGGGGCCGCCCGGTTGGCGCACGGCGCGCGCGACCTATGGCGCCGACCCGCGTCAGAGCCTGCGCTTCTATCGCCCGGCGCGGGCGGGCGGCTCGCCGATCCTGGTCCTGCTGCCGGACGGCGCGCCCGAGGCGGCGGATGAACGCACGGCGCGCGATCTGGCCGAGCGCGGCTTCGTCGTGGTTCTGGCCGACCGCCGCGCGGCGCCGGGCAGTCCCTATCCAGCCTACATCGCCGATGCGGCGGCGGCGGTCGCATGGGCGGCGCGGCGGGCGGATGATCTGGGAGGCGATGCGAGGCGGATCGGCGTTTTGGGCCAGGGCGAGGGCGGTCGTGCAGCGCTGATGCTGGCGCTGGACCGGCGCTATCTGGCGGCGGCCGGCGCGCCCGGCGCGGTGCGTGCGGCGGCGGCCCTGGGCGCGCCGCAGCGGCCGGACGCGACCTTCACCGACCCGTCCGCCTATGGCGGCGCCTCCGACGCGGCGTCGGTCTGGCGCGGAGCGGCGGGCGATAGGACGGGCGCGATCGCCTTCCTGCGCGAGGCGCTGGGCTGAGGCGTCAGTCGGCCCGCTCGGCCTGCGTCTTCAGATTGGCCAGTTGGGCCGACAGCACTCCGTCGACCGGCGCGGCCCAGGCTTCCAGCCCGCCGCTCGCGTAGCCGCCGACGACATAGGTCCAGGTCAGGGTCGTCCCGTCGCCTTCCGGCTTCAGGCTGAACGTCAGGCCGCCCGCCGCGCCCTGGCCCTGCAGCGGACCGAGGCCGCCCTGCAGCACGAGCTTCGATCCCGGCTCGACCAGCACCGTCTCCAGATGGCGCGAGACGCGGCCGTCCGCCGCCCGCTCGCACCAGCAGCCGCCGGGCGACAGGTCCAGCGACAGGGCGGAGTTCTTGAACCAGCGGTGGTCGCGGCTCCACCAGGCGTCGGGCGCGGTCAACAGCGCCCAGACCCGCGCGGGCGGCGCGTTCAGGGTCAGCGCCCCGCCGACCTCGAAGCCATGCGGCGCGGCCGACTTCACCTCGGCCCAGGCGGGCGCCGGAACAGTGATGACGGCCAGCAGGGCGGCGGCGATGAGCGGAAACGAGCATCGAACCATGGGAAATCCTCCAGTTGCACGAGGAAGCGCGCGGGCGCGTCTGCGGTCAACTGTCGTGTCAGCGTGTTTCCCCCGTCTCGCCAAGGTCACGGTTTTCCGCTAGAGGAAGCCATGACAGACAAGATGACCCCCCAGGCGGCGCTGGACCGCCTCGAAACCCTCTACAGCCAATCCGTCGCCAACCTGCGCACCGCAGTGAAGCGCTTTCTCGAGACCGGCGAGCGCGCCGATCCCGAAGCCCGGGCCGCCGGCCTGTTCGCCTATCCCCGATTGACCATCAGCTGGTTCGGTGATCGCCCGCAGGATCTCGAGACGCGCGCCTTCGGCCGCCTGTCGCGCCCCGGCGTCTATACGACCACCGTCACCCGCCCCGACCTGTATCGCGCCTATCTGCTGGAGCAGCTGACGCTGCTGTCCGACGAATACGGCGCCCGGATCACGGTCGAGCCGTCGGAACAGGAAATCCCCTTCCCCTATGTGCTGGACGGCTCCGGCGTGGTGCTGGACAGCTCCATGACGGCGGCCATCGCCCGCTGGTTCCCGACCACGGATCTGGCCCACATCGGCGATGAAATCTCGGACGGCCTGTTCGAGCCGGGCGAGGACTTCCCCCTGGCCCAGTTCGACGGCCTGCGCACCGACTTCTCGCTGGCCCGCCTGCGTCACTACACCGGCACCCCGGTCGAGGACGTGCAGTCCTATGTGCTGTTCACCAACTATCATCGCTACGTCGACGAGTTCGTGCGTTGGGCCTGCGCCCAGCTGGCCGATCCGGACAGCCCCTATGAGACCCTGTCGTGCGCCGGCGGCGTGGTCATCGACCGCGCCACGCCGAACCCGGAAGTCGCCATCATGGACGCGGCCTGGCGTCGCCATCAGATGCCCGCCTATCATCTGACGCGGCCGGACGGTCAGGGCATCACCCTGGTCAACATCGGCGTCGGGCCGTCGAACGCCAAGACGATCTGCGACCACCTGGCCGTCACCCGTCCGCACGCCTGGATGATGATCGGTCACTGCGGCGGCCTGCGCGGCAGCCAGACCATCGGCGACTATGTGCTGGCCCACGCCTATCTGCGCGACGACCATGTTCTGGACGCCGTTCTGCCCGCCGACATCCCCATCCCCAACATCGCCGAGGTGCAGCGCGCCCTTTATGACGCGACCAAGCTGGTCTCGGGCGCGCCGGGCGAAGAGGTGAAGAAGCGGCTGCGCACCGGCACGGTCGTCACCACCGACGATCGCAACTGGGAGCTGCGCTATTCCAAGTCGGCCCTGCGCTTCAACCAGAGCCGCGCCGTCGCCATCGACATGGAAAGCGCTACCATCGCGGCCCAGGGCTATCGCTTCCGCGTGCCCTACGGGACGCTGCTGTGCGTCTCGGACAAGCCGCTGCACGGCGAGATCAAGCTGCCGGGCCAGGCCAACCGCTTCTATGAAGGCTCGATCTCCGAGCATTTGCAGATCGGCATTCAGGCGGTGGACCTGTTGCGCGCCGAAGGCGCCCGTTTGCACTCGCGCAAGCTACGCGCCTTCGACGAGCCGCCGTTCCGGTAAGACGACCCGTTGACCTGAAGAGGGCGCTGGGGCTCCCCCGGCGCCCTTTTTGCTTGGGCGCTGGGCAGGGTGAAGGGTCGTGCGGCGCAATTTCAAGAAAGAACTTTACAGAATAAAGTTCTTGGCCCATTCTCGCTTTCAACAGGCAGGGAGAGACGCCATGACCCGCGACCAGGTTCAATCCGTTCACGACGACATCGCCTATATGAAGGCCCTCGCCCAGGAGGGGCGGCAGGCGCCGCTGGTGGGCGGCCGCATTCTGATCACCGCAGGCCTGGTGTTCGGCGTGGCGGCTATCGTTCACTACGGCGTCGACAGCGGCCTGATAGGCGTTTCGCCTGTCGCCTACCCGGTTGTCTGGGGAACGGCCATGCTGATCTTCTTCGGCGCTCTGGTCGTGGGGATCCGGCAGGCGGATCGCAAACCGGGCGCGCAATCGGCGGGCAATCGCGCCTCCGGCGCGGGCTGGATGGGCGCCGGTCTGGGCATCTTCGTCATGTCCCTGGCCATGGGGGTGATCGGATGGAAGACGCAAAGCGAGGCGCCGGCCATGATCTTCCCTTCGCTGATCTTCGCTCTTTACGGCTCCGCCTGGGCGGTGTCGGCGACCATGAGCGGCCAGAAGTGGCAGTGGTATCTGGCCATCGGCTGCTGGATCGCGACGCCGCTGATCGCCTTTCTGATCGGCAGTCCCCTGATGTGGCTGGGCTATGCGGCTGGAGTGTTCCTGTTCGCGCTGATCCCGGGCCTGATCCTGGTGCGTCAGGAACCGACGGAGGTGGTTTAACATGGCGGCCTCTGAACCGGCGCTTGATGCGGGCGACGACTTCGACATCGCCCGCATCGACGAGGTGATCCACGGCCGGGTGCGTCTGGGGATCATGGCCTATCTGTCCGGGGTGGAGAGCGCCGACTTCGGCGAACTGAAGGCCCGGCTGCAGACGACGGACGGCAATCTGTCGGTGCATTTGCGCAAGCTGGAGGAGGCGGGCTTCGTCGCCGTGTCCAAGAGCTTTCAGGGCCGCAAGCCCCTGACGCGGGCCAGCATGACAGAGATAGGCCGCGACGCCTTCCTTACCTATCTGGACGCCATGTCGGCCCTGGTGGCGGGGCGTTAGGCGACTGGCGTCGTTCGAGGAACAGTCTAAGGAAGGCGGTCATGAGCGACCGCCTTTCGCCGTTCGAGGCCATCGACAACTTCCGCGACTATGGCGGCTACGCCGTGGATGACTGTCTTCTGGCGCGCGGGCGGCTGTATCGTTCGGCGCATCAGGCGCGGGCGACGCAGGCGGACGTGGCGCAACTGGAGACGCTGAAGCTGGCTGCCGTGGTCGACCTGCGTCGGCCCAGCGAGCGCCGCGCCCAACCTTCGCGCCGTCCGGTCGGCTGGGCCGGGACGCTGATCGAAAGCGACCATGACGACGGCGGCGAGGCGCCGCACCTGACTTTTCTGAAGACCGCCGACCTGACCGAGGCGTCCGGTCGCGCCTTCATGACCGAGACCTATCGCCGCCTGCCCTTCGAAGCGGCTCATGTCGACCTGTTCGGCCGCTACTTCCGCCTGTTGGCCGAGGTCGAGGGGCCGGTGCTGATCCACTGCGCGGCGGGCAAGGACCGGACCGGCCTGCTGGCGGCCTTGACCCACAGCCTGCTGGGCGTATCGCGCGACGATCTGATGGCCGACTACCTGCTGACCAATCAGGCTGTGAGACTGGACGAGCGGGCCGAGGAGATGGCGCGCAAGCTGACCGCCTTCACCGGCCGCATGGCTTCGCACGGGGCCGTCGTCGCCTTTCTCGGGGTGGAGGGCGGCTATCTGCACGCCGCCTTCACCGCCATCGAGATGCGGCACGGCTCGATCCGCGCCTATCTGGATCAGGCTCTGGGCGTGGATGCGGACCGGGCCGATCGTATACGGGCGCGGCTGTGTCGCTGAAAGCTCTGCAGATCGAGCCGTGCGGCTGGGTCGATCCGCTGGCTGTCGCGGCGGGGTTGAACCGGCGCGAGGGCGCGCTGGCGCTGATCGCCGGGGCGGGCGATCCCGCCGCGCACGGCGGGAGGCTGTCTTTTGTCGCCTGCGAGCCGGATCTGAGCGTGGCGGGGCGGGCGGATGACGCGGCCCTGTTCCAGGCTCTGCGTGATCTGAGCTTTGCGGGAGGCGGCGTTGTCGGGTTGATGAGCTATGACGCCGGCGCGCGTTCCGCGACGGGCGAGCGGAGCGGGGCCTGGCCGGACTTGATGCTGGCCCGCTATCCGGCCGTGCTGGCCTTCGATCATCAGAAAAAGGTCGTCCACGCCGTGGGGCGCGGGCGCACGGCGGCGGAGGCGCGTGAGCAGGTCCGCCGGGCGGCGGGATGGCTGACGCTGACCGAAGCGCCCGATGCGCCGTCCGCGCCCGCATCCGCCTTTGACGGCGAGGCGCCGCCTGAGGTCTATGAGGCGGCGGTGGCGGACGTCGTGGCGCGTATCGCAGCCGGCGAGCTGTTCCAGGCCAATATCGCTCGCGCCTGGTCCGGGCGGCTGGAGGCCGGGCGAGACCCGTTCGACGTCTTTCTTCGGCTATCGGCGGCGCGCGGCGCGGCCTACGGCGCCTTCTGGCGGTTAGGCGGGCGGGCCATCGTGTCGAACTCGCCCGAATTGTTCCTGACCTTTGACGGCGTCGATGGGCGGATGGAAACCCGGCCGATCAAGGGCACGCGTCCGCGTGATCCCGATCCGGCCATCGACGCCGTCTTGGCCGCTGAACTGGCCGCCAGCGCCAAGGATCGGGCCGAGAACCTGATGATTGTCGATCTGATGCGGAATGATCTGGCGCGGGCGGCGCGACCGGGCTCGGTCAGGGTCGAGCGCCTGTTCGAGGTCGAGCGTCATCCGACCGTGCATCATCTGGTCTCGACGGTCAGCGCCCAGGCGGCGGACGGTTTCGGCCCGGCCGACGTGCTGGAAGCCGCCTTTCCGCCCGGCTCCATCACCGGGGCCCCCAAGCATCAGGCCATGAAGGTGATCGCGGGCCATGAGCCGCCGCGCGGGCCGTGGTGCGGCTCCCTGTTCGGCCTGGGGCTGGACGGTGATCAGGCGCTGACGGCGTCTGTGCTGATCCGGACGGCGGCCTTTGTGCAGGATGCGGCGGGCTGGGGCTGGCGCGCCCAGGCCGGCGCGGGCATCGTCGCCGATAGCGACCCGCACGCCGAGCGGCTGGAGACCGAGGCCAAGATCCTGGCGCTGAAGGAGGCTCTGGTCGGTTAGGTCAGCAGTCGGTGCAGACGACGCGATCGACGGTTCGCGGGCGCAAGAAGTAACGGCGAGACAGCGTGACCGGTTTGGGCAGGACCGCGGCGAAGGGCGATTGATAGACGTATTCCGTCTCGCCCATGATGATGGTCTGTTCCTTCTCGACCACGTCGGACGGCAGGTCGGTGATCGGATCGTCGCGTTGGAGCGGGGCCAGCGCCTTGCCGTTGCCGTGGCTCCATTCCACCGTCGCTTTGCCGTTGGCGTCGACGGCGATGCTGGAGGCCCGGACCGATAGCTCGCTGGCGGGGAAGGGGCGCATGATCAGTCCGCCGACCGCAAAGACCGCGTCGATGCCTGCGCGGCTGGTCCGCTCGCTCTGGGCGATCAGATCGGACACGACCGAGGCGGCGTGGCTGGCGCGGCGCTGGGCCATGAAGCCCTGGCTGAACTCGACCAGGCCGAAATAGAGCAGAATCATGATCGGCGCGATCAGGGCGAATTCGATCGCTGTCGCGCCTCCCTGGTCGCGAGGCAGACGCCTTAGGGGGGTGAAGCGCGGGCGCCGGCTCATTGGTAGGGCTCGTTGCGGAAAGCCAGGGTGGTCGTCAGCATCACCCGGTTATCCTTGGTGCGCGATACGGCCTGGGCGATCACCGGGGTGAAGATCGGTTGTTCGTACCAGATGCGCACCAGAACCCGCTCGCCCGGCGCGCCGGGTTCGAAGCCGAGCTGGCTGGAGTCGAACCGCGCGCCGCTCATCGGGTCAGGCGGCTGCTTGTTCGGATCGTTGAGCGAAAAATCGTCGATGACGCGCACATCGATGAAGGCGCGGCTGCCGCAGTTGCTGGAGAAGAAGCCCATTTCAGAGCAGAAGTGGGTCTTGAACTGTTCCGGCGTCAGCTTCTCTTCCTGGGCCTGGCCGGTGCGGATCTGCCGCGCAGCGTCCGAGGCGGCCGTCTCGACCAGGGCGTCGACCAGCAGCATCAGGCCGATCTCCAGAATGCCGAAGAGCAGCAGGAAGAACGGGATCGCAACCAGCCCGAACTCGATCGCCGTCGAGCCTTCGCGTCGATCCCGAGCCTGGCGGCGCGTTGACAAGGCCGGGCCTATGAGCCGCGCCCGGCGGGGGCGCAAGCCGTGCCGCAGGTCACTTCGGTCGCCTCGCGGCCGCGCCAGACTCGTACGGCGCCGGTTCCGGCGGGGGCCACCACGACCTGGCGCTGGAACAGGGGCCGACCCAGGGCGTCGACGGCGATGATCTCGGTCACGCCGTAATCCTTGCCGGTGATGAACAGGGTCCGGGCGTCCGTCACCGCCACGTCGGCGATACCGGGGTTGGCCACGATGACCGATCCGGCGGCTGCGCTCAGATTGACGCGCGTCGCCTGATGAATTCGAACCTCCAGCGGCCGCTCCTGCGCCGATGCCGGCGCTGCGCCCAGCGCGATCGGCAAGGCGACGAACAGGGTGCGGATCAGGCTTGCGCCCTTGGGCTTGGCCGATGCCGGCATGTCGGGGCCTCCGGAGTCAAAGGAACCGGCGCGCGCGACGCCGCGCACGAAAGGTGCGACCCAAAGGTCAAGATTTCCTGAAATTCCAGAGAATGCCGGTCGGCAGGGACTTTTATAGTAAACATCAAAGTAACCATCATATTCATGCGGGAGGCTGGTAGATTTTACTCGTCCTTAATCCACGAGGCGGCATTGTCGTCATGCAAACGGGGGTCAAGCGGGCAAAGCCGGTGACCCTGAATGGTGGAACTGTTGCTCGCTTATAACAAAGGAAGACATCTCATGCGTAATTTCATCAACCGCTTCGCCAAGGACGAATCCGGCGCCACGGCCATCGAATACGGCCTGATCGCCGCCCTGATCTCGGTGGGTATCATCATCGGCGCGCTTGTCGCCATTGGCCCGAAGGTCAAAGGCATGTTCGACGGCGTGAACACCGAACTGGACAAGGCTGCTCCTGCTGAGGAAGGCTAAGACCTTATCCAGGTTTGGTTGCGACGGCCGGAGCGAAAGCTCCGGCCGTTTTCCTTTGACCGAGAGTCATCTTGCAGAACTTCACCAGGAAACAGAGTCTTAAAGACTTGAGGTCAGGCTGACGGCATGGACCAGCTTTCGCTTCTTCTCCTCGCCATTCTTCCGGTTCTAGCCGTCGTCGCGGCCCTGTACGATCTGACGACGATGAAGATTCCGAACTGGATCTCGATCGCCCTGGTGGTCGGCTTCTTTCCGACGGCGCTGGCGTTGGGGTTTCCGTTGAGCGTGGTCGGGGTTTCGGCCGGGATGGCTGTGGCGGGCCTGTTCATCGGAGCGGGCATGTTCGCCCTGAACTGGATCGGCGGCGGCGACGCCAAGCTGTTGGCCGCGGCCACGCTGTGGATGGGCCTGTCGGGCACGTTGCACTTTTTGCTCTACACGGGCCTGGCGGGCGGGGCGTTCTGCATGCTGTTGCTGACGGCGCGCAGCCGTCTGCCCATTCTGGCCCAGACCGGGCCGGGCTGGATGATGCGGCTGATGCAGCCCAAGGGAGACATCCCTTATGGCGTCGCCATCGCCATCGGCGCGCTTCTGGCCTATCCGGAAAGCCCTGTGATGGCCGCCTTCATCGCCGGATGATCGATGTTCGCCAAGGCCTGTCCCGCTTAGGGACGCGTTAACCTCGATCCCTCATCATTGTTAACGGCAGGGGGCGATCCGCGCGGATCCGCGTCTGCCGGAGACCGTCGATGAAGCCCGCCAAAATCGCCGTCATCTGCATCGCCGCCCTGGCCGCCGTCGGCCTGGCGCTGGTGGTGCGCGCCATGGGGTCGCCCGGCCGCGAACCGGCCGCGTCCGTAGCGGCCGCCGTCGAGGCGCGGCCGATGGCCAAGGTGCTGGTCGCCGCGCGCGATCTGGAGCCGGGGCGCCGCCTGGCCGACGCCGACCTGAGCTGGAAGGACTGGCCGGTCGAGGAGCTGAATCCCCTCTTCATCACCGACGGCTCGACCCCGCTTCCGGCCAAGCCTGAAGGCGCCGCCGCAGAGAACGCGGCGGTCGATGGCAAGGCCAAGGACAAGCCGACCCGCGAGGAGGCCCGCGCCCAGGCGGTTGATCGGGCCATGAAGGCCGCCGCCGAACTGAACGGCCCTGGCGCCAAGGCCGACTACATCGGCGCCGTGGTGCGCGAACCCATCCTGGCCGGAGAGCCTATCGTGGCGCGCAAGATCGTCCGCGCCGGTGACAGCGGCTACATGGCCGCCTATCTGGAGCCGGGCACGCGCGCCATGGCCATTCGCGTCACCGTCGAGACCGCCGCCGGCGGCTTCATCCTGCCCGGCGACCGGGTGGACGTGCTGATGACGCGCGAAATCAAGAACAACGACAGCGGCGCCGGGCCGCGCTTCACCACGGCGACCATCATGCGCAACATGAAGGTTCTGGCCATCGACCAGAGCACCCGCGCCGCCGAGGACGAGCAGGCCGTGGTCGGCGCCACAGCCACCCTGGCGGTCAGCGAGCGCGACGCCGAGTTACTGGCGCTGGCGCGGTCCGAGGGCGATCTGTCCTTGGTGCTGCGCTCCTACGCCGATACGGCGGGGCCTTCGGGTCATGTCCCCGGCGCCGTGCGACGCGGAGGCGAACGACAGGGCTCGGTGGTGAAGGTCTATCGCGGCGGCGGCGCGCCCCAGGACGTGGCGACGCCATGAGGATCTCCAGCATGAACCGTTTCGCCGCCGCCGCCTGCGTCGCCGCGCTCGCCCTGAGCGGGGCGAGCGCGCCCATGGATCAGGCCGACGCCCAGACGACGCGCGCCGCGGTTACGGCGGGCTCGCCCCCGCAATTGGTCAACCTGCCGCGCGGCACCTCCTTCGCCGTCGATCTGCCCGCCGACGCAAGGGACATCATCATCTCCAATCCGCGCGTGGCCGAGGCCATGCTGCACACGCCGCGCCGCATCACCATGATCGGCCTGGAGGGCGGCGAGACGGACGCGGTCTTCCTGGACGCTTCGGGGCGCGCCATCCTGGCCTTGCGGGTACGGGTGGATGCGGGCGTCAGCGCCCTTCAGGATACGCTGAACCGCGTCGCGCCGGGCTCTAACCTGCAGGCCGAGGCGGTCAACGACAGCATCATCCTGACCGGGGTGGCCGCCAGCCCCGCCGACGCCGACCGCGCCGCCCAGGTGGCGCGCGCCTTCGTCACCGCGCCCGAGAAGGTCATGAACATGATCACGGTCGCCGGTTCGGACCAGGTGACGCTGAAGGTCCGCGTGGTCGAGGTGCAGCGCAACGTCATCAAGCAACTGGGCTTTGACACCCAGGCCGTGATCGGTCGTGTCGGCGACACCCAGTGGCTGCTGGGCAACAACGCGACCTGGGGCGTCAACGGCTCTCTTCTGGGCGGGATCGCCGGGGGCATCGCCCGCGACACCACCAAGAACTTCCAGATGGAGGCGCCGTGCATCGGGCCGGGCTGGCCGGACGGCGCCATGTGTCCGGTCATCGTCGATGGCGGCCCGGGTGATCCCGTGAACTGGGAGACGGCCCAGCCGGGTACGGGGCCCGGCTCGGACGGCCTGAACAAGGGTTCGGCGACCCTGAAGGCGTTCGAGCGGGTCGGCCTGGTCCGCACCCTGGCCGAGCCCAATCTGACCTCGGTTAACGGCGAGGCCGCCAGTTTCCTGGCCGGCGGCGAGTTTCCGGTTCCCACGGGTCGTGATCGCGATGGTCAGATCGTGGTTCAGTACAAACCCTACGGCGTGGCGCTGGGCTTCCGGCCGGTGGTGCTTTCCGGCGGACGTATCAGTCTCCAGGTCAAGGTGGAGGTGTCGGAGTTGACGCCCAGCGGCGGCCTGACCATCGGCGCCGGCACGCCCTCTTCCGTCACCCTGCCCGGCCTGTCCGTGCGGCGCAGTGAAAACACCGTCGAGCTGCCCTCGGGCGGATCGATGATGATCGCAGGCCTGTTGCAGGAAAGCACGCGTCAGGCGGTGGATTCCTTGCCGGGCATGACCAACATCCCGGTGCTGGGCCAGTTGTTCCGATCGCGTGACTATCTGATGGGCGAGACCGAGCTGGTGGTCATCGTCGAACCCTACATCGTCACGCCGACGGCGCCGGGCCGGATGCAGACGCCGGCCGATGGCCTGCGCATCGCGCATGACGCCCAGACCATCTTCTTCGGCCAGTTGAACCAGGTCTACGGCTCACCTGCGCCGACCGCCCAGGCGGGCGCCGGATGGCGTGGACCCGTCGGCTATGTGATCGAGTGAACGCCATGACCCGACCTGCCTCGCGTTTTCTTCCCCTGATCGCCCTGGCCCTGGGCGGGCTGGCGCTGTCGGCCTGCGTCGGCGGCCCGGCGAGTCTGGGCGGCGAGCCGCCCCTGACGCCGACATCGCGCTTCTCGCTCCAGGTCGAGCCGGGGCTGGAGCGTATCGCCCTGGCGGTTCACGAGACGGGCCTGTCCGGCAATCAGCGCGCGGCGCTGGGCGATCTGGTCAACCGCTTCGCTATGGAGGGCGCGCCTGTGCTGGTGATCGAGGCGCCGTCGGGCGGCGACCCGGTGGCGAGCGAAGCGGCCTGGGGCGTCAAGGCGGCTCTGCACCAGGCGGGCGTGCCCGAGAACCGTATCAAGGTCGCGGCCTACGCCGCGCCGGACCCGCGTGCGCCGGTGCTGGTCGGCTTCGAGACGGTCCGCGCCGTGGTTCCGCAGTGCGGGACGCAGTGGGGCAATCTTGGCCGCAGCGGCGACAACCAGTCCGCTTCGAACTTCGGCTGCGCCGTCACCGCCAACCTGGCCGCCCAGATCGCCGACCCGCGCGACATTGTCGCGCCGCGCGGCATGACGCCGTCCGAAGCCGGGCGCCGCTCTGTCGTGTTCGACGCCTATCGCAAGGGCTCCGCCACCTCAGCGACGCGAGAGCCTTTGCTGTCGCAGATGCGCATCTCACAGGCCATTCAATGAGCAACCTGGCCAAGCCCCAAGCGCCGAGCGTGTTCGATGCCCTGGATGGTTTTGATCTGGACGACGAGTTTCTGGACCTTCGCAACGACCGGGGCGGCGCTGCTGCGTCTCCGGGGGCGGGATCTGCGGTTTCCATGAACACTGCGGCCCCGATGGCCGCTGAGGCGGTCCGGCCCGAGATCGAGCCGGCGCCGGTTGAACCCGCCGCGTCGCCCGTCGTGGACGCTGCGCCCGCGCCCCTGGCGACGTCGTCCGGCCTTAGCCCGATCGGCGCGACGGTCGAGGTCTCCATTCCGCGTATCGGGGTCCATGTCTTCGCCGAGCGCCAGGACACGGCCGCCGCCGCCGAACGCGCTGGCCAGGATCGCCGCATGGCGCGGGCGGCCACCCAGATCCGTCTCGGCGGCGTTCAGGCGGCTATCGAGGCCTATCAGGGCGAACCGACGCCGCCCCTGGTCATCGTCGAAAGTCTGAAGGACGCGCAGAGCCTTCTGGCTGAGATCGACGCCCTGGCCCAGGTTTGCGACGCGGGCACCAAGGTGGTGATCATCGGCGCGGCCAACGACATCCTGCTGTATCGCGAACTGATGCGGCGCGGGGTCAGCGAGTACCTGGTCGCTCCGATTCAACCGCTGCAGCTCATCGCGGCTATCGGCGGCCTGTTCGCCGATCCGGCCCAGCCCTTCGTCGGGCGTACCATCGCCTTCGTCGGCGCGCGCGGCGGGGCGGGGGCCTCGGCCGTGGCGCACAACACCGCCTACGCCATGAGCGAGCGGATCGGCGTCAACACCGTCATCGTCGATTATGACCTGCCGTTCGGCACGGCGGGGCTGGATTTCAACCAGGATCCGCTGGGCGGCGTCGCTGACGCCCTGAAGCAGCCCGAGCGCCTGGACGCGACCCTGCTGGACCGGATGACGGTTCGCTGCACCGACAAGCTGAGCCTGTTTGCGGCGCCCGCGACCCTGGACGCCGATTGGGATTTCGGGCCCGAAGTCTTCGAGGAGGTGACGAGCCGCATCCGTTCCACGGCGCCCTTTGTCGTGCTGGACCTGCCGCACCTGTGGTCGGGCTGGATGCGTCGGGCGCTGATTTCGGCGGACGAGGTGGTGGTGGTGGCGACGCCGGATCTGGCCTCCCTGCGCAACGCCAAGAACATGATCGATCTGATCAGGCAGGGGCGACCGAACGACGCGCCGCCGCGTCTGGTGCTGAACCAGGTCGGCGTTCCCGGACGTCCCGAGATCCCGGTCAAGGACTTCGGGGCCGCGCTGGGCGTTCACCCCAGCCTGGTCATTCCCTTCGACGCCAAGGTCTTCGGCGCGGCCGCCAACAACGGCCAGATGATCGTGGACTCGGCGGCCAGAACCAAGGCGGCCGAGGCGTTCGAGACCCTGGCCCAGATCGTGTCCCATCGTGAACTGCCCACGACCGCCGGACAGGCGCGCGCCGCCAAGGGTTCGGCCGGGGGATCGTCCCTGTTCGCCGGCCTGTTCAGCAAGAAGCGCGGCTAGGTGTTCGGGAAACGGACAGCATCGGGAGCTGCGGTTGCGCCGCTGCGTCCGGCCGCTTCGCCAGAGCCGGACCTGGCCGCGGTTGCGGAACGGTCGTCGCACAGGGCGCTGGATCCCGTCGACGCCTTCCCGCCTGAGGAACTGGACCCGCTGACGCCGGCGACTCCCAAGCGGCCAGACCCGTTCGAGCACGCGCTGGGGCAGGGTGATCCGGTCGCGCGTCCGACGTCCGGCGGCGCGGGGCCGCGCGCCACGGCGGGGCTGGCCCAGCTGAAGAACGCCCAGGCCGTCGCCGAAATCGTGCGCGAGCAGAGCGACTATTATCACGCGACGAAGACGACCATCTTCAACGCCCTGATGAACACCATCGACCTGGCCCAGCTGGCCCAGCTGGATCAGAAGGCGGCGTCCGAGGAAATCCGCGACATCGTCGCCGAGCTTGTGGCGATCAAGAACGTCTCCATGTCGGTGGCCGAGCAGGAGCACCTGGTCCAGGACATCCTGAACGACGTCCTCGGTTACGGCCCGCTGGAGCCGCTGCTGGCGCGCGACGACATCGCCGACATCATGGTCAACGGGGCCGGGCGGGTCTTCATCGAAGTCGGCGGCAAGGTGCAACTGACCAATGTCCGTTTCCGCGACAACACCCAGCTGATGAACATCTGCCAGCGGATCGTGTCCCAGGTCGGCCGCCGCGTGGACGAGGCCAGCCCGATCTGCGACGCCCGCCTGCCCGACGGCAGCCGCGTCAACGTCATCGCCCCGCCGCTGGCCATCGACGGACCGACGCTGACGATCCGGAAGTTCAAGAAGGACAAGCTGACGATGCGCAATCTGGTGGAGTTCGCCTCCATCAGTCCCGAGGGGGCGCGCGTTCTGGGCGTCATCGGCGCGGCGCGATGCAATCTGGTCATCTCGGGCGGCACCGGCTCGGGCAAGACGACCCTGCTGAACACCCTGACGGCCTTTATCGACCCGACCGAGCGCGTCATCACCTGCGAGGACGCCGCCGAGCTGCAGTTGCAGCAGCCCCACGTCGTGCGGCTGGAGACCCGCCCGCCGAACCTGGAGGGGCAGGGCCAGATCACCATGCGCGACCTGGTGAAGAACTGCCTGCGGATGCGCCCCGAACGCATCATCGTCGGCGAGGTGCGCGGCCCCGAGGCCTTCGACCTACTGCAGGCCATGAACACCGGCCACGACGGCTCGATGGGCACGCTGCACGCCAACAGCCCGCGTGAGGCGATCAGCCGTCTGGAATCCATGATCACCATGGGCGGCTACGGTCTGCCGTCCAAGACCATCCGCGAGATGATCGTCGGCTCGATCGACGTCATCGTTCAGGCCGCGCGCCTGCGCGACGGCAGCCGTCGCATCACCCACATCACCGAGGTGGTGGGGCTGGAAGGCGACGTCATCGTTACTCAGGATCTGTTCGTTTACGACATCACCGGTGAAGACACGCACGGCAAGATCACCGGCCGCCATCGTTCGACCGGCATCGCCCGCCCGCGCTTCTGGGACCGCGCCCGCTATTACGGGCTGGAACGGGAACTGGCCGAAGCTCTGGACGCGGCGGAGTAGGGCCGATGCTTCTTCCGATCCTCGCGGCGGTCCTGGCCTTCATCACCATCGGCGGCGTCGGCTGGGTGCTGGTCGGCGGCGACGACTCTTCGGGGCAGGCGGTCAAGCGCGCCAAGGGCCTGGCGGCCGGTCGGACCGAGGCCGTGGCGGCGGCCAAGCGCGCCGCGGCCGCCAATACGCCCGAAGCGCGCCGCAAGCAGATCATGGTCCAGCTGCGCGAAGTCGACCGGCGCGAGCGCAAGGCGCGGATGACCACCAGCGCAAAACTGAAGCAGGCGGGCTTGAGCCTGTCGATGCGGACCTTTGTCATCATCAGCGTGGTGATGGGGCTGAGCGGCTCGCTGCTGGCCTTTGTTCTGGGCGCCAACATCTTCATCGTGCTGGGCGTCGGCGTGGCCATGGGTCTGGGCGTGCCGCGCTGGATCGTGAACATGAAGGCCAAGGCGCGGATGAAGAAGTTCTCCCTGGCTTTCCCCGACGCCGTGGACGTTCTGGTGCGCGGCATCAAGACGGGTCTGCCCGTCCACGACTGCTTCAAGGTCATCGCGCGTGAAAGCCCCGAGCCGCTGGGCGGGGAATTTCGCCTGCTGGTCGAAGGCATGGGGGTGGGGCTGACGCTCGCCGACACGCTGGACAAGATGTATCAGCGCATGCCGACGCCGGAGCTGAAGTTCTTCGCCATCGTCATCGCCATCCAGCAGAAGTCGGGCGGCAACCTGGCCGAGGCGCTGAGCAATCTGACCTCGGTGCTGCGCGCCCGCCGGATGATGGGCGAAAAGATCAAGGCCATGTCGTCCGAAGCCGTGGCGTCGGCCGGCATCATCGGCTCCCTACCGCCGGCGGTGATGATCATGGTGACGGTGACGAGCCCCAGCTACATGATGCTGCTGTTCACGGATGTTCGGGGTCATGTGATGCTGCTGGGCGCGGTGTTGTGGATGGCCACCGGCGTCTTCGTGATGAAGCGCATGATCAACTTCAAGTTCTGAGGGGGGAACCCGGATCATGAACGCCTTCATGCGCTTCATCACAGACCCGCAGAACCTGCTGAGCATCGGCGTGGGCGTCGCCGTCTTCGCCAGCGTCCTGACCATGCTGGGCTCCTTCATCGGCGGCGGGGCGCGGCTGGACAAGCGGATGAAGGCGGTGGCCGAGCGTCGCGAGGAACTGCGCCGGCGTTCGCGTCAGGCCATGCGCGGCGGCGCGGGCGAGACGGGCGGCGGCCTGCGCCGCACGGACGACAGCTTCCGCAGTCGGGTCGTGGCGCGGCTGAATCTGGTGAAGCTGCTGGAAGACCCCAAGGTCGCCGAGAACATGATCCAGGCGGGTTTCCGTGGGCCGGGGCCGCTGAACACCTTCTACTTCTTCCGCTTTTCGCTGCCGTTCATCCTGATGGCGCTGACGGCCTTCTACCTGTTCGTCGTCATCAAGCCGGACCTGCCGGGCTTCACCCTGTTTTCCATCGTCATTCTGGCGGCGGGCGTGGGCTTCTATGCGCCGAACATCTATCTAAAAAATCTGATCGACAAGCGACGCCAGTCGATCGTGGCGGCCTTCCCCAATTCGCTGGACCTGCTGCTGATCTGCGTGGAGTCCGGCATGTCCATCGAGGCGGCGATCCAGAAGGTCAGCCAGGAAGTCGGCGGTCAGTCCATCGAACTGGCCGAGGAGCTGTCCCTGCTGTCGGCCGAGCTGAGCTATCTGCCCGAACGCCGACTGGCCTATGAGGGCATGGCCAAGCGGACTCAGCATCCGGGCATCCGCGCCGTGGCCACGGCCATGACCCAGGCCGAGACCTACGGCACGCCGCTGGGCTCGGCGCTGCGCGTCATGGCCAAGGAGAACCGCGACCTGCGTCTGGCGGCGGCCGAGAAGAAGGCGGCGGCCCTGCCGGCCCAGTTGACCGTGCCGATGATTCTGTTCTTCCTGCCGGTGCTGTTCGTCGTCATCCTGGGACCGGCGATCATCAACATCACCGATACGATCAAGGGCGGTTGACGTTCGGCGACGTCAGCCCTCTTCGGCGATCCGCTTCAGATTTTCACCGATTGTTTCATAGGCCGGGCGGATGCGCGCCCGATGCTTGTCATGGAATAGCTCGGCGCGCAGGCCCCTGAAGATGGTCCCGTGAGACAGGATGCAGCTGCCGCGCTCCAACTCGTCGATTTCATAGTAGCGCAGGGTGCGGAACAGGAAGCCGCGTCGCTCGGCCCACACCAGTTGGGCGTTCGGCTGCCATTCGCCCAACCGGGCCTCGATCCGACGCTCCCCCAGGTCCGGCAGGCGTTCGGTCAGGCGGATCGCCGCACCGAAACCGAGGACGCCTTCGATGTCCGTCTCGTGCGGGTTCCAGCGTCTCCACCCTGCAAAATCAGTCAGCACGTCCCAGATGCGTTCAGCCGGGGCGCGCACGCCGATGCGGTTCTCGATGCGGATCGTTTCCATGGCCGCATCCTGTGACACGGCTTTTGGGGTTTAGGAAGATGCGGAGGCGCCGGGCGTTTGTCCTTGGAGCGTTCGTCTCGCCGCGTATAAGTCCGGCGTCAACCGCAAGGAGCCGCCATGATCACCCGCATCCAGCCCGACAGCCGCATGAGCCAGGCCGTGGTCCACGGCCAGACCCTCTATCTGGCCGGACAGGTCGGCGAGCCGGGCGAGGACGTCGCCGCCCAGACGCGCACCGCTCTGGCCGAGGTCGAGGCGATCCTGGCCGAGTGCGGCAGCGACAAGACGAAGATCCTGTCGGCCCAGGTCTGGCTGGCCGACATCGCCGATTTCGAGGCGATGAACGCCGTCTGGGACGCCTGGGTCGATCCGGCCCATCCGCCCGCCCGCGCCACCTGCGAGGCCAAGCTGGCCACGCCCGACTACCTCGTCGAAGTCATCGTCGTGGCGGCGCGCTGACATGGCCCGCGTCACCTCCCCGGAAAGCGAGCTGGAGCGGTTTAAAGCGACCCGCGTCACCGCCCTTTACCGTCTCGACCTGATCGAGAAGGGCGCGCAACTGACCTATGACGACGGCACGCCGGTCGACATGGCGTCCGAGGCGCAACGGTTGAAGGATCAGGTCGCCGACATGGACCGCCGCATCGCCCGGCTGGAGGCGGCGGGCGAAGGGTGAGCCTGGACGGCGTCCGAGGCTTCACGCTCGCGTCAGCCGCAGATCCTGATAGTCGTAGCTGAAGTCGATGTCGGGTGAGACGCCCTTGACCGTGGCGGTCGCGGGTTTGGCCGTGCCGATGCTGAAGGTTATGAAGGCGTCTTCCTCGCGCTTGTCGGGGAAGCGGGTGCGGAAGGTCTCGCCGTCGTAGGGCTCCAGCCAGCCCTGCAACGCCGGGGTGTGGGTGAAGCGCAGCCACAGGCCGGACTTGCGGTTGCGGCCGCGCCCCTCGGTCTTCGGCTCGATGACGATGTCGCCGTACCAGGGGTCGCGCCAGGTTCCGGCGTAGGCGTCTAGCGGCATGGACGGGGCCGCGCCCGCCGCCTGTTTGGCGTCGATCTCGACGGCGGCCTTCAGCGACTTCTCGGTTCCTTCGGCCTCAATCCGCTTGGAATCGGCGATCCAGTCGACGTCAACCTTGTTCATGGCGATGTCCGACAGGCCCGATCGCAGGGCGCGCAGCAGGAAGCTTTCTTCGGCGTTGGTGAAGACCGAGAAGCCGATCTTGCGGCCGGGGATCAGCACCGTGGCGGAGATGCCGCCGGGCGAGCCGCCGCCGTGGGTGGCCAGTCGCTCGCCGCGATAATCCTGAACCTGCAAGCCCATGGCGTAGGTCGAGGCCACGGCCCGGTTCGGCAGGGCCGCCGTCGGCCCGTTGGACGAGGAGACGACGATGTTCGGCTTGTACATCTCGCGCGCGGCGGCTTCGGAGAACAGGCGCGAGCCGTCGGCCAGCTTGCCGTCGTTCAGGCGCACGGTGATCCATTTGGCCCAGTCGGTCGCGCTGGCGCAGATGCCGCCCGCCGCCGCCGCCGAATCCCAGTTCCACACCTCGACGATCGACTCCGCGATCTGGGTCATCGCCCCCTGATAGCGCAGGGGCGGGCCGACGCGGCCGTGAGGCAGGGCGCTCTTCTTCGGGTCGGCCAGACGCGCCAGGGGCACGCTCTCGCTCATGCCCACGCGGTTGAAGATGCGGGTCTGGACGAAGTCCTCCCACGACAGGCCCGAGACCTTTTCGATCACCGCGCCCGCCACCACGAACATCAGGTTGCAGTAGTGGTAGTCCTCGCGGAAGCCGTCCTCGATCGGCACGAAGGCGGCCTGGGCCAGCACCTCGGCCCGCGTCCGGTCGCTGTTGGGCCAGAACAGCAGGTCGCCGGCGCCCAGGCCGAAACCGGCGCGGTGGCTCAGGGTGTCGCGCACGGTGATGCGCTCGCCCACCATCGGGTCCGACAGGGTGAAGCCGGGCAGATAGGTGCGGATCGGCTCGTCCCACTTCACCTTGCCCTCATCGACCAGGATGGCCAGGCAGGCGGCGGTGACGTTCTTGGAGTTCGACGCGATGGCGAACAGGGTGTGTTCGTCGGCGGGCTCGGCCTTGCCCTGACGGCGCACGCCATAGCCCTTGGCCAGCACCGTCTTGCCGTCGCGCACCAGGGCCAGGGAGACGGCGGGCTGGTCCGGCCAGGCGGCCATGCACCGCTGCACCCAGGCGTCGGCGGCGGCGGCGATCTGCTCATCCGTGCGCGTGTCCGCGCTGGTCTGCGCCCAGCCGGTAGCGGGCAGGGCCGCGCCGGCGGCGCCGACGGCGGAAGAGATCAGCGCGGCGCGGCGCGACAGGCGGATGGACATCAAGGACGCTCCTGAAGACTGAATGGCGACGCTAACGCCGCCCGTTCGCGGGGCCAAGGGGCGTCGCGCGCCCTATGCCGCCAGCCGCCACCTTTGCAGATGCTCCAGCACGTCCGCCACGATCTGGGCGCGGGTGAAGCCGGTCACGTCGCGCGGACGCATGCCGTCGCCGGTCACGGCGCTGAGCCGCCACTCCAGCGCGCGACGGTTCTCGGGGGCCTCCAGCGCGGTCAGGGCGGGCAGGGGTCTGGATCGGGCGCCCAGCCGATACAGGAAGTCCCGCCCGTTGGCGTGCTCGACCCTCAGCCAGACGCCGTTGTCGTCGCTCTGCACCTCGCTGTTCTCCAGCCCCTCGGCAGCGACGGCGGCGCGCACCTCTTCCAGCGCCGGGGCGCCGTGGCGGGCGATCTGGCGGTCGATGTCGCGGCGGCTGGCGGGGGCCAGGATGCGCTTGAGCTGTTCGCGCAGCGGCGGCGCCTCGGTCTCGACGGCTTCGCCCCTCAGGTCGGCGTTCATTTGTCGCGCCAGTCCGAAACAGGCCAGGATCATGATGACGGCGAAGGGCAGGGCCGCCACCAGG
Organism: Brevundimonas phoenicis; assembly: GCF_047237745.1. Taxonomy (NCBI): domain Bacteria; kingdom Pseudomonadati; phylum Pseudomonadota; class Alphaproteobacteria; order Caulobacterales; family Caulobacteraceae; genus Brevundimonas; species Brevundimonas phoenicis. The sequence goes on along the minus strand of NZ_JBDFLN010000001.1, from coordinate 2,055 downwards.
GTCGCCGCCTGCAAGGCGCCGAGGCCCCCGGCCAGCAACAGCAGGGCCGCCGCCAGTCCTTGCAGCACGCACCAGTAGACCCGTTGCCAGCGCGGCGTCTCCTCGGCTCCGCCCGAGGCCAGGGTGTCGATGACCAGGGAGCCGGAATCCGCCGAGGTGACGAAGAAGACCGCCACCAGGGCGATGGCCAGGATCGAGGTGATCGCCGTCCCCGGCAGATACTCAAGGAAGCGGAACAGGGCTGTCGACAGGTCCGCCTGCACCGCCTCGGAAATGGCCCCGGCCGCGATGCCGAGGTCCAGGCTCATGGCCGAATTGCCGAAGACCGTCATCCACAGGAAGGTGAAGCCTGTCGGCACCAGCAACACGCCGATCAGGAACTCCCGCACGGTGCGCCCGCGCGAGATGCGGGCGATGAACATGCCCACGAACGGCGACCAGGCGATCCACCACGCCCAGTAGAACAGAGTCCAGTCCGCCATCCAGGCACGCGGTTCATAGGCGTAGAGGGTGAAGGTGCGGACGAAGAAATGATCCAGGTAGAGGCCGAAATTCTGCACATAAGCCCGCAGCAGGAACAGCGTCGGTCCCGCCACGAGCACGAACAGCATCAGACAGACGGCGATGACCAGGTTCAGCTCGGACAGTCGCCGCACCCCCTTGTCCACGCCCGTCAGGACCGAGATCGTCGCCGCTCCCATGACCACGGCGATCAGCCCGACCTGCATCATCACATTGCTGGGAAGGCCGAAGACGTAGTGCAGACCTGAGTTCATCTGCGCCACGCCCAGGCCCAGGGAGGTGGCGATGCCGAACAGGGTGCCGCAGATGGCGAAGATGTCGACCGCATCGCCGACCCACCCGTTCACCCGCTTGCCCAGCAGGGGGTAGAGGCTGGAGCGCATGGTCAGCGGTAGGCCCTTGCGGTGGGCGAAATAGGCCAGGCTGAGGCCCACCACGGCGTAAATGGCCCAGGCGTGGACGCCCCAGTGGGTGTAGGTGATGACCATGGCCTCGCGCGCGGCCGTCAGGGTGCCGGGCTGGGCCTCGGGCGGGGCGATGTAGTGCTGCACCGGCTCGGCGACGGCGAAATACATCAGGCCGATGCCCATGCCCGCTGCGAACAGCATGGCCAGCCATGAAACATAGGGGAAGTCCGGCTCGGCGTCGTCCGGTCCCAGCTTCAGCCGCCCGGTCGGCCCCACGGCCAGCACCGCCACGAACAGCAGGAACCCCGCCACGGAGGCCACGTAGAACCAGCCGAAGGTGTCGATTACCCAGGCCTGGGCGCGTCCGAACAGCAGGCCGGACGTGGCGGGCGCCGTCAGGGCGAGCAGCAACAGCCCGCCTGCAATGGCGCTGGCCCCCCAGAAAACTCGAGGGTTCATTTTGGATGTCAGCATGGGCCCCCAACGCACGGCTACGCTTGGGGTTCCAAATCGAAGCCACAGACCCGCCTTCGGGATGAAAAAGATGTAACTCGGTTATACGTCGAGGGGCTGATATCGGCGACTGTGAAGGACGTTGAGGGACGTCCGTGCGAGGACGCCCAGCCATGACGAAATACAAGTTCGCGCCCCTGCTGGGGGTGGTTTTGGCCCTGCCTGCGACGGGCGTTCTGGCGCAGACGGCGCAGCCCGCCGTCGGCGCACAGCAGACCCAGCGCCCGCCGGCGCAGACCCCGCCCCAGAAGGCAGACAAGGACGATCAACCCGCGGCCGTGGGCGACGTCGTCGTCAGCGCCCGCGCCAATGATGTCCGCACCTCGATCAATTCGATCAGCTACAGCCTGGCCGACGATCTTCAGGCGGCGACCGGCACCCTGGCCGAGGCCCTGCGCAATGTGCCTTCCATCGATGTCGATCCTCAGGGCAACGTCTCCCTGCGCGGCGATGGGAACGTCACCATCCTGGTCGATGGCCGTCCCTCGGCGATCCTGTCGGGCCCGAACCGCGCCGATGCGGTGCTGCAACTGCCGGCCGACCGCTACGCCCGCATCGAGGTGATGACCAATCCATCCGCCGCCTACAGTCCCGAGGGTTCCGGCGGTGTCAT